>NZ_JBBODJ010000001.1:4800000-6976951 GCF_038020215.1 Paenibacillus sp. FSL F4-0087 | reverse complement strand
AACCTCCAAATAATTTATAGTTATTAGTATATAATTTTCTGATAGATTGCTTTTGCAATTCTGATCATAACTTCTATACTACATCAATCTATTCGACACATTTCAATATATTCCTCTAAAAATTTACAAATAAATTGCCATTTACTGATTCATAAGACCTGCTTTTTTGATTTTATAGGTTTATTGGTCTAGTAGTGTCACAGTTTTACCATGAATTTTCCAAAAGGAGTTTGATCCCTTTTTATCGAATACAATATTTAATAACAGCGGCATAAAGGAAGGAGTGATATCCATTTAAACTTTTGTCGAAGTTTTCCAGCAAGATTCCTCAGCCCGTTTCGTGTTTAATGTTATATAGGAGTAGTGTATTGCATTTCTCACGGGGTACACCTTAATTTTTACATCCACCTATCACCTCTACACAACAAGTACAGGCAATTCTGCACGTATCATCTACTTTCAGACATTACAAAGAACAACGTTCGGCTGCAATTCTAAGTAACACAGTCTGTACAGCATGCTCCTAATCATGACAAAAGTGTCCACACAACAGCATATCGGATTATGGGCTCTGAAATGATTTAGAACGAATGCACATGGAGGAGGCTGTAATGATGGCAAAAAAAGAAGTTGTAGCGATGCTGCTCGCTGGAGGGCAAGGCAAAAGATTAAAGGGACTGACCAAATCACTGGCCAAGCCTGCTGTTTATTTTGGCGGAACCTACCGCATCATTGATTTTCCTCTAAGTAATTGCTCCAATTCTGGCATCGACACGGTCGGTGTATTAACCCAATACGAACCTCTGGTGCTGCACTCCTATATCGGCATTGGCAGTGATTGGGATCTGGACCGCAAAAATGGCGGGGTATATGTACTTCCTCCTCATGAACGTGAAGATGGTAGTAACTGGTACCGCGGTACGGCGGATGCGATCTACCGTAACCTGAATTTTATCGAACAATTCGATCCTGAGCATGTGCTCATCTTGTCAGGGGATCATATCTATAAAATGGATTACGAGAAGATGCTTCAATATCATAAAGAAAAGGATGCAGATTGCACCATATCGGTCATTGACGTTCCGTTGGAAGAAGCCAGCCGGTTCGGGTTGCTCAACACCCACGATGATTATCGCATCTATGAATTCGAAGAAAAACCTCCTGAACCCAAGAGCACGCTTGCTTCCATGGGTATCTATCTCTTCAAGTGGGATGTGCTGAAACGCTTCCTGATCCAGGACGAACAGCAGGCATCCACCTCCTATGATTTTGGCAAAGATATCATTCCCTTGCTGCTTGAAAATGAAAAATCACTATACGCTTATCCGTTTGAAGGGTATTGGAAAGACGTCGGTACAATCCACAGTCTGTGGGAATCCAATATGGACCTGTTGGATGAAGAAACGCCGTTTAATCTGAACGATCCGGATTGGCGTATCTATACCCGGAATCCAAATCAGCCTGCGCAATATATTTCTCCATCGGCGAAGGTGCGGAATTGCATCATCAGTGAAGGCAGTGTGGTACATGGTGAGGTTAAACACTCGGTGTTGTTCTACGGTATTGAGGTGGGAGAGAACAGTTCCGTAACCGATTCAGTGATCATGCCAAAAGTGAAGATCGGTCAAAATGTACGCATTCACAAAGCTATTATTGCCGAAGGATTGGTGATCCCGGATGGAGTACATCTGTCGCCCGCCCCTGAGGATGAAAGTGATATATTGCTAGTCGATCAGGAAGAACTGGAACGTCAGCTTCTCGAGGGAATGACAAGCAAAGCCTAATCTAAACCCCAAAGGACGGTGCATGCGATGAAACCATTGATCGGAGTTATTAACCTTGACCATGAGCTTGAGGAATTGAAGGAATTGACGTACTTTCGCTGTGGAGCCGCGGTGCCTTATGCCGGGCGTTACCGTCTGATTGATTTTGTATTATCCAATATGATGAATGCTGGCATTGAGAGTATCGGTGTATTTGTGCGTCGTAAGTACCGTTCACTCATGGATCATCTGGGAGACGGTAAGCCGTGGGATCTGGATCGCAAGCATGGCGGTATGTTTATTTTACCACCAGACTGGAACGATCCAACCGATACGTCACAAGGGGATTTGCAGCATTTTCACAATAATCTCGATTTCTTCCGCCGGGGTTCAGGGCAATATGTAGTCCACGCAGGTAGTCGGCATGTAACCAAAGCAGATCTGCAGGACGTGTACAGATACCATATAAGCAAAGGCGCGGATGTAACGCTGGTCTGCAAAAAAGTGGATCAACTGCTGCCTGAGCATGATGCCTGTGTCAAAGTTGAAGATGACGGGAACGGTAATGTGGTGGACATTCACCAAAGCGCCGATCACCCGAATATATATACAGAAATTTTCATTATGGAAAAAGAACTGTTCCTGCGCCAAGTGCAGCGCTGCATCGCTCATGGCGAAAGCCATTTCTTCCGTGATGTAATTCAGAAAAACCCGGATGGCTTGAACATTGCGGCGTATGCCTATGATGGCTATCACGCCGTGATCAATTCGATCGATAGCTATTACCGCAACAGTCTGGAATTGTTGAATAGCGGACTGTATGAGCAGCTGTTCAAGGAACAACCTGTTCAAACCAAGATTAAATACGAGGCACCTGCCAAATACCTGGATACTGCTGAGGTGAAACATTCCTTGCTTGCGAACGGCTGCATTGTGGGCGGAGAAGTCGAAGACAGCATCCTGTTCCGTGGGGTGCATGTGGCGAAGGGGGCCAAAATTAAAGGTTCTATTATTATGCAAAAATGCTACATCGGAGAAGGCGCCGTTCTGGAGAACGTCATTCTCGACAAAGATGTAAAGTTAAGCGGCGGCCAGACGCTGATCGGCGACCCGTCGAACCCGTATATTCTGGCGAAGAGTACTATTATCTAATACCAACACTTAACCGATATCATCTATAAATATATATAAAATAAAAATCCTGTAGGATGGATTTAAGGTTCATGAGCGAAAGTTGAAATGCAACTTCGATTGTGCTTGCCAACGTGCAAACGTAGTGGAGGGAACGAAATCGATTCTGAAGAAGCGTAGCGTTCGCCTTTATCACTGTATTTTCACATCTGAATAATAGAATAAAGAAAATACAGGGATAACAGCGATCGAAAGAACGATTCGTACCCGTAACGGCCACTTTGCAGAACATTGAGCACTTGAGTGTATGAACCGCTACCACCCTACAGGATTTCACCGGGAGGAACCTTCTTTTGTTTGACAACAAGGAAACGTTCAAGAGTATTTTTAGACGCAATCTGGTCAGCAAATTGGGAAAACCATTAGCAGAAGCAACGCAGGAGGATGTCTATCACGTACTTGGAAGCATGATCCGCGAATATGCGGGTCAAGATTGGGCGGCGTCGAATCAGGGGTTTAAGCAGCGCCAGGATAAACAGGTCTATTACTTCTCGCTGGAATTCCTGATTGGACGTCTGCTCGGCAACAACCTGTTAAATGTGAATGAATTGGAACTCGTCCGAGACAGTCTGGCTGAACTGGGCTTCTCTTTGGAAGAAGTGGAAGAACAGGAGGCGGATGCAGGGCTCGGCAACGGAGGTCTGGGAAGACTCGCAGCCTGTTTTCTGGATTCACTGGCTTCCCTCGGCTATGCAGGACATGGATGCGGAATCCGTTATAAATATGGCTTGTTTGAGCAAAAAATTATTAACGGCAATCAGGTCGAATTACCCGATAATTGGCTCGAGAAGGGCAATGAATGGGAAGTGCGCCGTCCGGACAAAAAGGTGGAAGTGCAGTTCTGGGGCCGTGTGGAAGCCTATGAACAGGATGGACATTACCAATTTGTCACGAAGGATGCCGAATCAGTTGTAGCTGTTCCTTATGATGTGCCTGTGATTGGTTATGGCCAGCCCCATGTAAACACCTTGCGATTATGGAGTGCGGAGCCCAAGCGGGAGACTTCACTCGATACCCCTTCGAACTATTACGGATATCTGGATTACAGCCGTTCGGTAGAATCGATCTCGGAGTTCTTGTACCCGGATGATTCCCAATACGAGGGCAAGCTGCTTCGTCTGAAACAGCAATATTTTATGTGTTCGGCAGGCGTACAGAGTGCTTTGCGTACATTTAACAAGCTTGAGCTTTCGTATGATCGATTGCCGGATAAAGTGGCGTTCCATATTAACGATACTCATCCAACACTCGTGATTCCCGAACTGATGCGCATTCTGATCGATGTCAAAGGATATGGATGGGATGAAGCGTGGGATATTACAACCCGCACCGTATCGTATACCAACCATACAACGTTAAGTGAGGCGCTTGAAAAATGGCCTGTGGCCATGATCAGCAAGCTGCTGCCACGCATTTACATGATTATTGAAGAGATCAACAAACGTTTCTGCGGCATGCTGCTTGAACGTTATCCCGGAGACCAGGATCGTATCCAGCATCTGGCTATTGTTGCGAACGATCAGGTGCGGATGGCTCATCTGGCCATTGTGGGCAGTCATAGCGTTAACGGTGTTGCGGCATTGCATACCGAAATATTGAAGGAACGGGAAATGGCTCCGTTCTATGCACTCTATCCGGAGCGCTTCAATAACAAAACGAATGGCATTACCCATCGCCGCTGGCTGATGCATGCCAATCCGAAGCTGTCGAATCTGATCACAGATACGATTGGAAGTGAGTGGATTAGGGAGCCGGGCAGACTGAATGAGCTGGTAGGCGTTGCAGACGATGCTTCATTCCAGCAGCAGTACCATTCCATTAAACGTAATAATAAGGAGCGACTGGCCGCGTACATCCTGGATCATACCGGGAAGGCTGTCAATCCGGATTCCATCTTTGATGTACAGGTGAAAAGGCTGCATGGGTACAAACGGCAGCTGCTGAACATTCTGCATGTTATGCATTTGTATAACCGTCTCAAGAGCGATGCTTCGTTTGATATTGTGCCACGTACGTTCATTTTTGGAGCAAAGGCAGCGCCGAGTTATTATTTTGCCAAGAAAATTATCAAGTTGATTAACACGGTTGCAGATACGGTCAATCGCGATGTAGCCGTGAAAGATCGTCTACAGGTATTTTTCCTGGAAAACTACTCGGTCTCTCTTGCCGAGAAAATTATTCCTGCCGCGGACGTTAGCGAACAGATTTCAACCGCAGGCAAGGAAGCCTCCGGTACGGGGAACATGAAGTTTATGATGAACGGTGCGTTGACCATTGGTACTATGGACGGCGCGAATGTGGAGATGGCAGAGCAGGTTGGTCAAGACAATATGTTTATCTTTGGTCTGAGTGCAGACGAGGTGCTTGAATATTACCGCTCCGGCAGTTATCGGCCAAATGAGATTGTACAGCAGGATGAACGAATTAGGGAGGTAGTGGAGCAGCTGGTACATCCGGGAACGTTCTGTGAGCGTGATGGTGAATTCTGGGATATCTATGATTCCTTGCTGGCCCATGGTGACGAGTACTTTGTATTGCGTGACTTTGCTGCCTACGCCGATGCGCATGCTGCCATTGATTTGGCATACCGCGATGTAGCGGGCTGGACACGTAAGTCGGTGCTAAATACCGCTCAATCTGGCATTTTCTCCAGTGATCGCACTATTAGTGAATATGCGACTGATATCTGGGGCATTCATCCGGTTTCCGGACACTGGAAAGGTTAAATAATTATTGTTTAACAATGAAATCCCCTTGTACACTAGGTGGATCTCTGTTGGGTTCATAAACCTTTATCAGAGATCACTCCTTGTTGCACAAGGGGATTTTTGTATGAATCAGCCGATTGGTCGGGACACACTTGGAGCGCTATCACGCAGCTTTTCACGACGAAGGATGATCGGAACTGTGATTACTGCAGCGATCACCAACAACGGAGCTAATAAACCAGCGATGGGTAACGCCGATGCGCCATTCGCTGAGAAGACGCTCAAGTCCCAGAACCCGTGCAGGAATATGGAGGCCACGAGTGATCCGGTAGACCGCCGAGCGAGGTAGAAGATCGAACCGAGGCCAAAAGCGATCATTACCTGGAACAGGGCACCCGCTCCAATGCCCAAAAACATGTTCGGCAGGTGGAAGACTGCGAACATCGCTGTTGAGAGCAGCCAGACCCCGGTTTCCCCGAATCGGCTGCGCAGAGCAACCATTAACTGACCTCGATTGATCATCTCCTCATTGAAGCCGACCATGATACTGCCGAAAATGAGATACAGCCACATGAGGGGGGTGACACGGGTGAAATCACCGATTAGCATGTTCACGATCGCGATGACCATCATGATGATCGGGAGAGTCATTGTCGATCGAGAAAGACGCCGCCTTTCAACCAGGCTAGGACGCCACCATCCGTAGATCGTGACCATTGTGATGGTCAGCACGGCACCGCCGGACAGCGGTGCTATGTACCAGAGAAGAAGGGTCCGCTCACTCTCACCCACTCGCGTGTAATCAATGCCGTTGAGCAAGAAGATCGCGTAGAAGACTGCGCTGTATAGGAAATATGTGAGAACACCCCATCCTACGCGGGGACGAACCCGAAGGGCAGGGTCCAAAGTTTCTTGAAGCTTGTCCCTATTAATTGACATGATAAACACTCCCACTATACAATAATATTTTTTTATTTGCTCATTTTTCTTATGATTTTAACTTCGATTAAGTCAAGATATAGTCCCGCAAAGTCTTTGGTAACAGTGCCGACAATTTTGCGGAGTTTCATACCGAGGATGCG
The DNA here is from genome assembly GCF_038020215.1 of Paenibacillus sp. FSL F4-0087. Classification (NCBI taxonomy): domain Bacteria; kingdom Bacillati; phylum Bacillota; class Bacilli; order Caryophanales; family Paenibacillaceae; genus Paenibacillus; species Paenibacillus sp. FSL F4-0087. The sequence continues at coordinate 6,970,207 of NZ_JBBODJ010000001.1, read as the reverse complement.
AACGTCCAGTCCTTTCATTTCACCCCACCTTCGACGCGCGCTTTTAAATGGTTAGGACCATGAGTCCTCCTTCCCGTAAATTCTATTATCTCTTGTGTTAATTCTTCGAATGATCCAGAAATCCAACAAGAAGCTTCGGTGACGAGGAGCATATTTTGATTACTGGCTTATTTAAAATTCTAGTTGCCCAAGTTAAATAGAAGCTAACCAAATGGATAAAAACCAGCTAAATTTTCACTGCTGTAGTTTAGGTTCTGTTTAGGTAACGATGTGGTATAAAGGATGAGGCAGACTGGGCCGAAGTCTAACTATGAACGAAGGGAAGGACAGGATTTTGAGGTGACAGATATACGGAAGTCCACGCCTGAGCAGCTGGACATGAAGATCTGTATCCCTTTAAAATAGACCTACCGCTCTGCGGGAAAAAAAGTCGGAGGAATTCAGACAATGAACGAACGTTCGTGGCTCCACTCCAGGTGGATGCTTGCTATCGTTGCCTGCATGGCAGTACTGTACACGTTGATTATGGGCAACTTGCTATTTGTCAGCGGGAGGACGCCTGGCGTGAATTATCAATATAACTTGGTACCATTAGAGACAATTAAGCCCTTACTTTTTGAAAAGAACAGATACCATACGGAAGCCTGGGTGAAGAATCTGTTCGGAAACATTGTTTTATTCATACCGCTTGGAATATGGATACCATGGTTATTCCGCATGTGCCGAAAGTTTTTACTATTTACAGGTATTGTTGTAATGCTTTTGTTAGCTGTTGAGATTACGCAATTGATTACCCGTGTTGGTTCGTTTGATGTCGATGACATTATTTTGAATACGTTGGGTGCCTGGATTGGATACATAGGGTTTACCTTATTCATATATTCACAGAGAAAGACTCGAAAATAAACTGCGAATAGCGGTCAAAGATCGGGTCTTTTTGTGTTCATGGATCTTTTCTGTTTATAAGAAGAGCATTTCGGATAAAACATACTAACGGGTTATATAGTAAAGAGTAAAGAAAGCGAGGTGGTCTATATCGTTTGGTGGAAAGAGAGTGTGGTGTACCAGATCTACCCCAACAGCTTCAAAGATTCCGATGGGGACGGTCAGGGTGACTTGCAGGGGATATATGATAAGCTCGATTATTTGACTGATCTGGGCGTGGATGTAATCTGGATCTGTCCTATTTACGATTCACCTGGTCATGATAACGGATACGATATCCGTGATTATTACTCCATTTTACGTAAGTACGGCACGATGGAGGATTTCGACCGTTTGCTGGCGGAAGCGCACAAGCGTGGTCTCAAGATCATGATGGATCTGGTACTGAATCATACGTCGGATGAACATGCGTGGTTTGCCGAGTCACGTTCATCGAAAGTGAACCCGAAACGGGATTATTATATTTGGCGTTCAGGTAAAAATGGTCAGGTTCCAAACAACTGGGAGTCCTACTTTGGGGGTTCTGTGTGGAAGCATGATCCGGAGACGAATGAATATTATTTGCATCTCTATACTGAACACCAGCCTGACCTGAATTGGAACAATCCACAGATGGCAGAAGAGATGTATGAGATGGTGCATTGGTGGTTGCAAAAAGGTGTGGATGGTTTCCGTTTCGATGCGGTGGCCCATATCGCCAAGGCAGAGGGGTTACCCAGCGCACATAATCCGGATAATCTGCCGGTCGTTCCTGCGTACCAGCTTTTTTCCAACCTCGAGCAAGTACATTCGATTCTGAACAAACTTAACGACATGATCCTGAAGCCTTATGGTCCAATGACTGTTGGGGAGACTTCCGGGCTTGGACCGGAACAAGCGCTGGCCTATGTTGGGACAGATCGGAATGAGCTCAATATGGTGTTCCAGTTTGAGCATATGTTTGTGGATGCTCAATCATCCGGAATCGGCAAATGGAACTATCGGGAATGGAGGCTGCCCGAGTTGAAAGAAATAATGAGCCGCTGGCAAACCGTACTGCATAACAGAGGCTGGAATGCCAATTACATGGGCAATCATGACCAGCCGCGCCCAGTATCCCGTTTCGGTGATGATGGAAAGTACAGAGTGCGCTCTGCCCAAATGCTGGCTACGTGGATGCTCACCCTGGAAGGTACTCCCTACATTTATCAAGGGGAAGAGATTGGCATGACCAATGTTGCTTTTCCTGATATTGAGGATTATCGTGATATTGAAACGATGAATTATTATCGGCAGCATATTGGTCAGGGGCGAGCGAAACATGAAGTCATGCAAGCGATCTGGCGCAAGAGTCGTGATAATGCACGTACACCGATGCAGTGGGATGATACGAAACATGCCGGATTTACCGATGGTGAGCCATGGATTCAGGTGAATGCGAACTATCCTGAGATTAATGTGGAGGATGCCGAACGTGATCCCCAGTCCATTTTGCATTATTACCGTAAACTAATCGCTCTTCGCAAACAACATAAAGTACTTATCTATGGAGCATATGAGCTGCTTTTGCCGGATGATCCCGATATTTATGCCTATACCCGGACGCTGGATGATGAGCAGATGCTGGTTATTCTGAATTTCCGGCAACATGAGCCTGAGATGCAATGGCCTGAAGGGTGGAACGAGGAGAATGCCAAGATGGTCATCAGCAATGTCAGTAAACGATATTCCACCGATAAGGGCGAGATTCTTCTTCAGCCTTATGAAGCACGGGTTTATCGAATGCAGCGATGAGGCGTTATTTTGCTTTGGCGAAGAGTTTTGAATTATAATATAGGTTGAAAATCAAACTAACGAACGCATATGTCAGGAGGATACCAAGTTGCTGAATATTACTTACCACGGACACTCCAGTGTACAACTGGGCACAGAAGAGAAGTCGTTAATCATTGATCCTTTCCTGCGTGGCAATGAACTTGCTGTCACCAAACCGGAAGACATCAAGACCGATGCCGTTTTACTGACACATGCACATATGGATCACATTTTGGATGCTGAACCGATCGCCAAAGCCAACAATGCCAAGGTGGTTGCGATTGTGGAACTGGCTACATATATGTCCTGGAAAGGTCTGGACACTCTTGGCATGAACATGGGTGGAACGGTGGATCTTGGTTTTGCGCAAGCCAAAATGATTCAGGCTTTCCATACATCCGGGATCGTGCTGGAAGAGGAACAACGGATCATGTACGCAGGATTGCCTGCAGGATATATTATTAACATTGGTGGCAAAACCATTTTGCATGCCGGTGATACTAGTCTGTTCGGTGATATGAAAATGATTGGCGACCGCCATGATATCGACGTAGCACTATTGCCTATTGGTGGACATTTCACCATGGGACCGGAGGATGCTCTGCAGGCTGCTGAATGGTTCAATGCCAAGCTGACGATTCCAGTACATTATGATACGTTCCCGGTGATTCGTCAGGATGCCGAGAAGTTTGTGGAGCAGCTTGCTTCCAAAGGTCTGGAAGGCCGTGTGCTGGCACCGGGACAATCTCTTACCTTGTAATGCTCTATTAATCACTGTTCAATCATAAAAGCAATACAAAGCTAAAGACGAATATCACATCAAGATAACTGACGTGATATTCGTCTTTTTTCGGTTCCAAGTTCAATTTAGCACGCCTCAGTTGGTCCGAATGACAAAAATCTTGAAATCCCATTGTTGAGGTTCGAGCTGCAATGTTATAAAAAATTACACGGAAACCAAACGGAAATCCGAATTGACCGAAAAACAGGGGGAGCGTTCATGTCATTTGTGAAATCATTGTTTTTTCAAATTATTGTAGCGGTTATCATCGGGATTGGTGTAGGCATTCTGTGGCCTGATCTGGGCAGTCTGCTGCAGCCGCTCGGAACAGGTTTCATCAAGTTGATCAAAATGATCATTGCTCCATTAATCTTTATGGTGATCGTGACAGGCATTGCCAAAATCGGTGATCTGAAATCAGTCGGACGCATTGGGTTTAAAGCCATTCTGTGGTTCGAAATCGCTACGACGGTTGCGCTGGTCCTTGGACTCGGCACAGCGAACCTGCTTCGTCCGGGTGCAAGCATGAACGTGGACCCCTCGACCCTTGATGCAAGTGGCATCGAAGCCAAAACCAATGGCTCTGAACTGCCGCATGTCGTCGACTTTATCATGAATATTATTCCAACAAGTGTTGTAGATGCATTTGCACAAAATGCATTGCTGCAAGTGCTGCTCGTTGCCTGTTTGTTCGGGGTAGCCTTGGCAGCAACGGAAAGTAAGGCGAAGGAGAATGTGCTGACGCTAATTGAAAATGTACTGGGTATCTTATTCCGCATTATTGGGTACATTATGAAACTGGCACCGATTGGAGCATTCGGAGCCATGGCATACACTGTTGGAGCATATGGAGCATCCACGCTGTCCTCCTTCGGCTTGCTGATTATAGCCTGTTACGGAGCAGCGTTACTGTTTCTGGTGATGCTTGCACTAGCTGCCTGGTGGATTACAGGACTGAACTTTTTGCAATTTGTAAAATATACACGTTCCGAAGTGATGCTGGCGATTGGTACAGGCTCCTCGGAAGTCGTTATGCCTCGCATGATGGACAAGCTGACCAAAGCAGGCTGTGATCGTGCTGTCGACGGCCTTGTGGTTCCGACGGGGTACTCCTTCAATCTGGACGGAGCCTCGATCTACCTATCGCTGGCGACCGTTTTTCTGGCTCAGGCGGTTGGCGTTGATCTGACACTGGGACAAGAGATTACGATTTTACTGGTGTTAATGCTTAGCTCCAAAGGTATGGCGGGTGTACCTGGCTCCGCATTCCTTGCTTTGTCTGCTACAGCAGCGGCTCTGAATGCATTCCCGGTAGCTGCTGTTGCCTTACTGCTCGGTGCGGATCGTTTCATGGACACCATGCGAGTATTCACGAATCTGATGGGTAACTGTGTTGCGGCATTTGTCGTGGCGAAGTGGGAAGGACTGCTGGACCAAAAACGCATGCGGGCTGTACTGTCTGGCGAGATCAGTGCCGAAGAGCTGGAGAGAGAAGAACAAGCGTCGATATCCCCGGTGAAGTTGAACAAAATGGAACAGGGAAAAGGAATGGTTTCGACGGACATGCTGTAATAAACAGGAAGTGAAAGGGCTTCGTATGAACTTTTAACTGATCCTATCTTTAAATTTGAACCGTCTGTTTACCCGCATGAAATCATGGGGTAACAGACGGTTTTTTCGTTTCAGATACAGATATCATGGAGTTCTCGAACGCATGCAGCAAAATAATTGTTACAGAGGAATCATTAATGGGGAATGTGTAGAAGAGGAAAAAGATAGCATATTGAAGTTTCAACTTGTATATACATGTTTAGTTATGTAATATATAAATGGAGTTAGGCCAAGAGAACCACATAAGCAATACAATTTATTGGAGGCGTTAACATGAGTTCAACCAACACAACTTCATCATCGTGGTGGAAAACTTCCACGGTGTATCAGGTATATCCCAAGAGTTTCAACGATACAACTGGATCGGGCACCGGAGACATTCGGGGATTGACCGAAAAGCTGGATTACTTGCAACATCTCGGTATTGATATCGTGTGGCTGCAGCCCGTATATGTCTCTCCACAGCATGATAACGGTTATGACGTAGCGGACTATTATCGGATTAATCCTGATTTTGGTACGATGGAGGATTTTGACGAACTGCTTAAAGGTCTGAAGGCACGTGACATGAAGCTGATGATTGATATTGTGGTGAATCACTCTTCTACGGATCATGAGTGGTTCCAGCAATCGCGTTCTTCCAAGGATAACCCATACCGCGATTATTATATTTGGAAGGATCCTGCTCCAGACGGCGGTGTGCCGAATAACTGGCAATCCAAGTTCGGCGGACCTGCTTGGCAGTATGATGAGCAGACAGGACAATATTTCCTGACGTTGTTTGACAAAACACAGGCTGATTTGAATTGGGAGAACGAGCAAGTACGCAAGGCAGTACGGGACATGATCAAGTTCTGGGCGGAGAAGGGTGTGGATGGTTTCCGTATGGACGTCATCAATCTGATCTCCAAGGACCAGCGTTTCCCCGACGATGATGGTAGCGTTTCCCCAGGCGACGGACGTAAGTTCTATACCGATGGACCACGTGTGCATGAATACATTACAGAGATGTATGAAGAGGTATTTGGACCACATAATATGGTAACGGTTGGGGAGATGTCCTCGACTACGCTGGAGCACTGCATCAAATATTCAAACCCTGCTTCCCGGGAATTCTCGATGACGTTTAACTTCCACCATCTGAAAGTGGATTATCCGAATGGACAGAAGTGGGAACTGATGCCTTACGATTTTGAAGCGATGAAACAGTTATTTAGTGAGTGGCAGACAGGTATGCAGGCAGGTGGCGGATGGAATGCGTTGTTCCTGAATAACCATGATCAACCGAGGGCGTTGTCTCGTTTCGCAGATGATGGCGATTATCGTGCTGAGAGTGCCAAAATGCTCGCTACGACCATTCATGGCATGCAGGGAACACCTTACGTATACCAAGGCGAAGAGATCGGGATGCCGAATCCAGTCTGGAACGACGTTAGCGAGTTCCGTGATATTGAATCGACCAATATGTATCGACTGCTTCAGGAAGAACGGGGCAAATCCGCGGAGGAAGCATTCCAAATTGTGAAAGAGCGTTCCCGAGACAATTCCCGGACACCGATGCAATGGGATGGAAGCGACAATGCCGGATTTACAACGGGTACACCGTGGATCAAAGTGGATGAACGATATCCATCGATTCATGTGGCTCAGCAGATGGCTGACCCGAATTCGATCTATTATCACTATCGCAAACTGATTGCTCTTCGCAAACAGGTTGGTGTGCTGACCGACGGTCTGTATGAACGTTTGGACGATACACATCCGGACGTATTCGCATATGCGCGGACCAATGGAAGCGAAACGCTGCTAGTGGTATCGAACTTCAGCAAGCGGGACGTAAAATTTGCTTTCTCTGAAGCCGTCTGGAATGACCACATTGCGGGTAAATCAGCAGAGCTGCTGATTGGCAATACGGAGGTATCGCCTGTACTCGAGCAAGAAATCTCCCTGAGCCCGTATTCATCCTATATGTGGCTTGTACCGCAACAGGACTAATTCACATTATATAAATGGGAAGTGACAATATGGCAATTGATAAAAAACAGGTTGAGGAGATCGTACGCGCGGTCGGCGGCAAAGAAAATATCGAAGCTGCAACGCATTGTGTCACACGCCTCCGTTTTGCCCTGTACGACGAAAGTAAAGTAGATACGGAAAGTCTGGAACAGAACGATCTGGTCAAAGGCCAGTTCTCCTCTCAAGGACAATTTCAGGTAGTCATTGGACCTGGGCTTGTGGATAAAGTGTATGATGAAATGATTCAGATTACCGGAGGCGAACGTGCTTCCAAGGATGACGTGAAGGCTGTTGCGGGTAAAAAGCAAAACCCGATTCAGCGTGCGATCAAAACGCTATCTGACATCTTCATCCCGATCCTGCCAGCCATCATCACAGCCGGTCTCTTGCTCGGTATTAATAACATTCTGACAGGGCCAGGCATATTCTTTGATGGAAAATCACTGGTGGATGTATATCCAGCATGGAAGGATCTCGCATCTATTATTAATACCATCGCGAGCACAGCCTTTACCTTCCTGCCTGCGTTAATTGGTTGGTCCGCTGTAACAAGGTTCGGCGGCAGTCCGTTGCTCGGGATTGTACTTGGTCTGATCCTGGTTCATCCCGACCTACTGAGTGCTTATGGCTATGCCAATGCAGTCAACGAAGGCACCGTGCCTACGTGGAATCTGTTCGGTTGGCATATTGAGAAGATCGGTTATCAGGGGCAGGTTCTGCCGGTATTGGTATCAGCCTATCTGCTTGCCAAGCTGGAGATTTTCCTGAACAAAAGGGTGCATGATTCGATCAAACTGCTGGTCGTTGCACCTGTCACTTTATTGATTACAGGGTTCCTGGCATTTACAATCATTGGTCCGGTTACATTTGCCATTGCGAATGGAATTACATCCGGCTTGATCTATATTTACGATTCATACGCGGCTCTGGGCGGTCTGATCTATGGTGGACTGTACGCATTGCTCGTTATTACAGGGATGCACCATACGTTCCTGGCGGTCGACGTACAGCTGATTGGTAGCCAGGGCGGAACGTTCCTGTGGCCGATGCTAGCGCTGTCCAATATCGCGCAAGGTTCAGCCGCACTTGCCATGATGCTTGTGCTTCGTGAGAAGAAAATGAGAGGACTGGCTGCAACTTCATCCGTCTCCGCCTTCCTCGGCGTAACCGAGCCGGCGATCTTCGGGGTGAATATCCGTTATCGTTACCCGTTTATCTTCGGTATGGTCGGTTCTGCGATCGGCGGTGTACTGCTTACGATGAATAATGTTCAGGCCACCTCTATCGGTGTAGGTGGCGTACCTGGATTCCTGTCCATTTTCCCGAATAAATGGGGAGTATTCTTCATCGGTATGGCGATTGTATTGGTTGTTCCGTTCGTGCTGACTGTTCTTTTTGGAAGAGCGAAGTTGAGAAAAGAAGACCGCAACGCAGATCAAGCTACTGTAGCTGGTGGTCAAACACCTTCAGCGAAATCTGCTTCTAGCACAACTACAACAAATGCAGTTGCAGAGCCACACACACGCAGTGCTGCTCAGGTGGCGGATGAGCCTGTGAATACACTGGAAATCATGGCACCATTAACAGGTAAAGCTGTTCCGCTTGAACAAGTACCTGATCCAGCGTTTGCAGAGAAACAAATGGGTGAAGGGGTTGCCATTGAACCTTCTGGCAATCAGGTCGTTGCCCCGTTTGATGCTCAGGTTGCCCATGTCATCAAGAGCAAACATGCTGTCATTCTTGAGCACGCGAGTGGCTTGCAGATTCTGATTCATGTCGGGATTAATACGGTATCGCTCAAAGGCGAAGGTTTTAACATGCATGTTGAAACTGGAGAGAAGGTAAGAGCTGGGCAAACGTTGCTTGAATTCGACCGTAAAGTGATTGAAGCTGCGGGATATCCGCTCATTACGCCAATCATTATCCCGGATGGTCAGGACATGGTTGATCGGGTGGAGGTCACTACAGGTGATGTTACATCCAATCAGAACGGTGTGCTTAAGGTTCATTTGAAAGGTTAAGTATACGAACAAATGGGGAGCTGCGATATTCGCAGCTTCTTTTTTCATCTCGATACCGAGATAAAGCTGAACACATACCGTTTTACTCTTTATAGATTTCGTTTTTTTTATTTATATCGTGGTAAACTGTATCTAGGATACATGTGGCAAAATCTCATGTTCACAGCGATCGGAAAGCTTGTTTATCAGGACTATGCATGTTCAGGTTGAGAAGTTCATATGGTTCAAAGAGAGTGGCTAGTCAATGGACGGAGGGGGAGAGCCATGACTCGTGTTGCGGTAATGGTCATTCATGGTCTGGGTATGCAAAAGGAAAATTATGCGGATACACTGATTTCGCGTTTGCATAAGGAATTGGATCAAGTTATGGTGTTGCCGGGAGCAGCCAAACAGATGCTGGATATTGAGCCTGTATTTTGGGCTGACGTATTTGAGGATCGGGAAGAGGCGCTGTTTCAGCAGCTTGTCAGCTCTCAAGGATTGAACTATCAAGTGTTACGTCGATTTGTAATACATTATCTGGCGGATGCCGTCGCGTATCAACCTGTGGAAAATCAAGGGCATAACTATGATGCGGTACATTATTCGCTGAATCGGGCGATGCACGCACTTGCACAGCGGAATGGGCCAGAAGCTCCACTCTGTATCATTGCACATAGTTTGGGCGCGGTGATTGCAAGTAATTTTTTCTATGATCTGCAATATCCGTCTACTCGTACACCTTCCATCGTGGATGTTACTTCCGCATTGGAACGGGGAGATACCTTAACGAACTTTTATTCCTTTGGAACGACGTTGCCATTATGGAGCTTACGGTATCATGATTTTAGCCGGCCGATTCAGGTGCCTTCACCACTGGCAGGTCAGTACTTTCCTGGTCTGGAAGGGGAATGGATTAACTTTTATGATCGGGATGATATTCTGGGTTACCCGCTGCGCCCTATTGATCCTGCCTATGAGGCAGCGGTCAACGAAGACGTGGAAATTAATTCTGGCGGTGTAATTGGGAGCTGGAATCCGTTGAGTCATGGTGGATATTTCTCGAATGGAACCATGAATCGGAGAATCGCACAAGGTTTGGCGCGAACATGGACGTGGGTGAATCGTGGATCAGGTTAAATGTCAGTTATGGAAGGAGGACAATAATTATGGAATGCAGGACAGGCTGTGCCGCATGCTGTATCGCAATTTCGATCTCATCGCCGATTCCCGGGATGGCTAACGGCAAGCCCGCAGGTGTGCGTTGTGTACAGCTGACGGAGGACAATCGCTGCGGAATCTTTGGTCAGAAAGAACGCCCCGCTGTATGCAGCGGATTACAGGCCTCGGAAGAGATGTGTGGCAGCACGGACCAGGAGGCGTTTGAACGTTTGAGCTGGCTGGAGCAGGAAACTGCCCCAAGTTCAGCGTGACTGTCGGGTCTATTCATAGTACGAGTAAACAAGTAAAAGAGAGTATCCACAGCCTGAAATCAGTCGGATACTCTTTTTGGTATGTCCACTTCCTATTTTACGTGACCGAAGAGTGGGTGCTCACCTCTTTTTTCCTCAACATATGCATGAGAATTATCTTAAGGAGCGAAGAGACGATAAAGAAAATAAATAAGATGCGAAACAACTGATATCCGGACACCACCGATAGGTTGGCATTGACTTCATGAGCCATGATACTCATTTGGTCCATTCCGCCAGGTGCCATGCTCAGCAATGATGTAGCCGCCGAGAGGGAGAACATCTTCATTAATATATAGCTCAAGCCAAGCGAACCTGCAATGAGGAGAACACTGCTCGTGATTGCGAGTGTTATGGTTTGCATTTTGCGTTGCAGCTGCTGAGGACGAAGCATCAGACCCACATGACTGCCAATCATCAATTGCGAAATGTTAAGCAGGGACGACGGCAGATTGGGTGTGTGCATTGTTGTGCTTAATTGAATAACACACATGACGATCATGGGCCCAAGCATAAACGCTGTCGGAAACCGAAGCTTGCGTGCAATCCACGCACCAGCGACACAGAGCGGGGCATAGAGCAAGATTTCGGGAAAGAGTGTTGCCCAAGTTGCTGTCTCGATCATTGGTTGGTGCAAGCCTCCACCTGTCGTTCCGCCGATCCATGGACTAAACAGCAGGAACGGAACACAGAATACAATCATGATCAGGCGCGTGACCTGCAAAAAAGTAACGAGCGTCAGATTGATGGATTTCATCTCATCCGCAAGGGAGACCATCTGCGACAGCCCACCAGGAATGCTGCCAACCAGCAGGGAGGGAAAGTCAAAGTCTGTCAGCTTTGAAGCAACATAGGCGGTCAATGTACATAATCCGATTAAGAGCAGGGTCATGAGCAACATCATAGGTAACTGGTGCAGAATGCCTTGCAGTGCTTCTCTCGTCAGTGTTAATCCGATCGAGTAACCCACGATTAGAATACCATAGTCCCGAATGGAAGCGGGCCACATGAGCGGCAGCTTGGCAATCTGTGAACCAACCAGCATAAAAATCATCGGGCCAAGAAGCCAAGGAATAGGAGTGTGGATCACTGTAAATAGTAACCCGCCAATAACGGAGACACCCAAACTTAGAAAAAACCGAAAGACAACGTGGGAACCGAGCTTGTGTATCAGTTCCATCCGCGTCGTTTTTCGGCTGCATGAGGTAGATTGAAGTACATGTAAGATCACTCCTGATGATATGATACAATGATTGATCCTTGGACGGTGATTGGTTCATTACGAAGCAGGACAGGCAGCTGATTTATCCACTGTCCTGCTGAATGGTTATCATTTATCTGTTCGCCGCGAGAACACGGGCAGATGGCTTCGGTTCTTTGAACATCATATAGTACATCAGCGATGAAATCACGTATAAACTGCCTGTAATGCTGAACGTGATCGCGTAACCCCAATACGTGCCATAAGTGGTTACGAGGTAGGATTGAACGGGTCCCATCGTAGCCCATCCAATCATAAAGGCGGTCTGCATCAGTGAATTGGCGATTCCACGGCGTTTGTCTGATACTCTGTCCACCAGAATGGCGGATTGAATCGGATTAGCTGCATTCATCAGCGCTTGTCTGAATAAGAAACTCACCGAAGCGATGAGCAGCAGATTCGTGAAGCCGGTCAATAGCAGGAAGGGCAGTGACATGATCTGAAAGATGACGACAGCTCGAACACTGCCCACCTTGGCCGCAAGTGTAGGTCCAATCAGCATCGATACAATGGTCATGATCTGACCCAATGAAATGAGCAGACTCATGGCACTTAAGGAGACCGAAAAACGGTTGGTGAAATACAGATTCAAATAAGGCACAACCAGTCCAGAACCAAACCCAATTAATAATTGGGTTATGACAAATTGACCGATCAAACGGGAATCTTTCTTTTGGTGAAGAGTATCGTTATTACTGCCTTGTTCTACGGAATGAACGACATCCTGTTTGCCATCGGTTGCAGATGTTGCAGATTCAATGACAGGTTGCGCCGGAGTATCCGCTTGCGGAGCCTTCTTATCTTCGGATACAAATAACATCGGAATAAACGCAACCAGTGTAGCTGCACCACCTACGAACAATACTGTCTGCAAACCCGTGACTTTGGCAAGGCCGGCTGTATGAAGCAGGTCTGCAAAAACGCCACCACCTAAGCTGCCGAGTACCTGAGAAGCGAGTACGAGGGAGGAGTAGTAGCTGAACATCTTCAGTCGTTGACTTTTCTTCACATTCTCAGCGAGGAAAGGAATGGCCAGTACTTGAAATACGCCAGCGAAAAGTCCTGAAAATACAGCAAACCAGATCAGTCCGCTAGCAGAATAATCGAAGGAACGGCCAATCAGAAAGATTCCGCTGAACAATGCGCCGGTAATCAGCAGCCGCTTACGGCTAAAGAAATCGCCGCATAGTCCGATGGGAACAAACATAATCGCTGTCGCAAGTGATTGAATACTTACAATCTGGCCGTTCATTGTATCATTGTAGCCTAGACCCTGAATGTACAAATTGTACAAGACAGAGAACATGCCATTTCCGATCTGATACAAGATGCTTGCCAGAAAAAACAATTGAATATTGCGGGACCAGCCCCGAATTTCAGCATGAATCTGTTGTAGAAGTCTCAAGTGGTTTCCCCCAGTCTGCCTGTGCAGTGATTTTAGTTTAACAGGAATGGGGGATTTGAGGAAGAATTGACCACCGTTTATTTTGCAGTAGGGGATTCCAGCACTCGGGCAATCACGAATCCATCGTAGCCTTTAGTGCCTACAGTCTGCAGTGCTGTAGCTTCAAGACGCGGGTTATCTGCAATTAATTTCAGGAAAGACTGAACGCCCTGAACTCTATTGTCCGTACTGTCTGCATTGATAACTTCGCCGTCCCTGACGATATTGTCACCAATAATCAGACTTCCCGGACGAGCCAGACGCAGCGCCCATCGCAAATAGTCGGGATTACTCGGTTTGTCAGCATCAATGAAGATGAAATCAAAGGGTTCTCTGTACTCTTCCTGAACGTCGGGAAGCGTAGTCAGGGCAGGACCTACTCGAAGATCAACCTTGTGCATAAGTCCTGCACGCGTGAGGTTGGTTCGTGCCATCTCTGCATGGCGTGGCTCTGCTTCCAGTGTGACGATACGTCCGTGGTCGGGAAGGGCTCTGGCCATCCAGATCGTACTGTATCCGCCAAGCGTCCCGATTTCCAGCACACGAGTTGCCCCTTGTATTTGAAGCAGGAGCTGAAGCAATTTCCCTTGATTAGGTGCTACATCATGAGCGGGCAAGCCGGCTTCCGCATTGGTACGTAGTGCCTGCTCCAGCAGGGAATCCGAGGGGATTAATAAGGTGTTCAAATAGTTGTCGACTTGACTCCAGGTTTGCTGTTGAGCAGAACCATTCACATTGTTCATCGTTATCTGTTCCTTTCCGATTGCCATGTATTGGATTTCATACTTAAACTATAAAGCGAACAAATACATAAATAAAATATATATTATGTATGTTAATATAACTTTAGATTATATATTTCAAGTGAAGGAGGTGTAGCGGTTGAATTTGCACGGATTACGATTGTTTCATGCTATTGTGAGATATGGGGGAGTTACGCGTGCGGCGGAAGAACTCAACATTAGTCAGCCAGCGGTATCCTCTCAGGTAAAGAAATTTGAGCGGGAATTGGGCATTCCATTATTTGCTTCGGAAGGGAGAAGACTGGTTCTTACCGATGCTGGAATGCAATTAACAGGCTACGCGGAACGTCTGTTCATGCTGGAGCAGGATGTCGAGAACTTTGTGCAGGATTTTCGGGCAGGCAAGAAGGGGTTGATTCGTCTTACCGCAACCTATTTGCCCTCGAATTTTCTTCTGCCGGGCTGGATTGCCCGCTTCAAGCAAATGCATGAGGATGTGGAGCTGGTTGTGAGCACAACCAATACTCGGATGGCTTTTGACCAACTGCTGCGTTATGAGGCCGAGATTGCAGTTTATGGTGGAAGTGGCATTACACATTCAGGTGTTCATTGGGACGAATTGTTTGAAGATGAAATGTGGTTTGTGGTACATCCCGATCATCCTTATGCGGGAAAGGAAATTGAGCTTCGGGAGATGGTGGCAGAGCCCTTCATTATGCGTGAAGAAGGCAGCGCTACACGGGAGCGTCTCGTCTCTCTTTGCACAACAAATAACCTGGCCGCTCCCCGCATTGCGCTTCAGTTCAATGGGTTGAACGAAACAATTAGTGCGGTGAAGGCAGGTTACGGGGCCAACTTTATTTCTTCTCTGGTCGTAAAGGAAGATGTACAACAGGGCAGGTTGGCACGTGTATTCGTTCGAGGTGTACAGTTGAAAAACACGGTAGCCGTATGTACACGAGCAGGTGAAGTGTTATCTCCTGCCGCACAGCATCTGGTTGAACTCATCAGACAGGAAGCATCATTAATGAAATGAAATAAACTAGTTGAAAAATTGCATGAGAGCTAACGTTGAACGTCATCCGTCGCTGTTTTGTTCGTTCCTCTGGAGTATAATCGGGCGTACAGGGTGACTCCACCAACGATCAGAACAGGTATCCATACTGCCATCATAGGTACGTGGTGGAACAACATCGCAGCTAGAATAACGCCGCCCAAATAGATCACAACGGCACCTGCACGAAGGTAGGAATCTACTGATAGCGCTTTGACCAGCGAGCGGATATTGGCGTGTCGCAGTCGCTGAAGGATGCTTACCGCATCCTCAACCACGGCGGCCAGATTATTGGTGAGCACGGTCGTCGAAATACCGGCAATTCCAATGCGGCGTGCTGCAGTCGTTTGCATCCCCATGGCTGTGGCCAGCATGGCAATCAGCAGATAGGATAGTTGTTCCGAATATGGACTGATCATGGCGATGGCAAAGAGCAGAAGCAATATACTTTCTACAGTGAACACGGTGGTGACTCGCGAAGACCAGCCATTTTTCGTCTGCACATGTCCAATCATGTGTGCAGCGATGGCATTTCCGGCAATAAAACCAATGAGGGCAAGGAGTGCACGCAGCACAACAAATTCCTGAGCACGGGCAATTGCGATCCCCAGCAGTACAATATTGCCCGTCATATTGGCTGTGAGCACATGCCCCAGTCCCAGGTATCCGATCACATCGACCATTCCAGCAGACATGCATAACAGCAGCATTGCGTACTTTTGGAGGGTATTTTGATTCATAATCATCCGTCCTTTCCAAAAACGTAACCCCTCCAGTATACATCCACAACGCATGACCCTTCAAAATGAAGTTTATGATGCCAGCCAAATTTTCCATAGCAGCAAACATGTTTAAATCGTCCCCATCTTGAAGCTAAGGAGCTGCGAGCCAATCAAACATATTGTTTACTGCCGCCTCATGCGCGCTTTCCTGAAAGCGATGATCCTGTCCCCCATAAGCGTGAAACGTAACGTTGGCACCTCTGCGTTTCAGCCAATGATACATTCGGGTTCCATGACTGTAGTTCACCTGCGTATCAGACGTGCCATGCATGATCAGCACAGGACAATGGAGTTTGTGTGCCTTCGACAAGGGGGAACGGGCGAGATAAGCCTCCGGAACTGAACGTGGTGTACCGCCCAGCACTCTTTTCAAAGTACGTCTCAAGTCGGTTCGTTCATGATAGGTGCGTTCCACATCGGCGACACCGCTCCAAAGCACCAGTTTATGTACCTGCTGAGGCCCTTCATTGTAGGTTGTTGCTGTATGTACGGCATTAATGGCTCCACGCGAAAATCCCATCATTGAAATTCGCTTCGTATCGGCAAAGGGCCACTCTTGTACAAGTCGATAAGCGGCATGTACATCCTCGGCATCTCGTCCGCCATATTCGTCATGTCCTTCACCACCCTCGTTACCACGATATGATGGAGCGAACACGATATAACCTTTACGGACAAATTGCTCCAGCCAAGTGGTATTTACCCCACCATAGTTGCCCAGCCCACCCCGGCAATAGATCAGAACCGGCCAACGTGTATCAATACTGTCCATGGTGTGTTGTTCTACAGGAGGGTAGCGGCTAGCGAGCTGTTGCATTTGCATGGATTCTTGGGTCACGGTGAAGCTTTGGAAGGCAGAGCTGGTATGGGGGTCTTCTAATTGCGAGAAGGCGGGTAAGGAGCACCCGTCAGGCAGGCATAAATAGCCTTTTACCCGAAGCGCATCGGACGAATACGTCACATGATAGAGCAGGGGAATCGACCTCTTTCATCGGAAATGGCGTGCCAATTGACAATGATTCTTCTTTAGGATGCGCCTAAACGAGGTTCCCATACCTTTCCGTCAGCAACAGCCGTTCGGTGCGAGAAATTCGTTTATTGGCTCCATATGATTTATAATGGTTCAGGAGACATGTGGATTGACCTCTGTCCTCTTATTTATAAAACTAACTTTAGTGTGCACGAAGAAAGGAAGAAAACCATGATGAACGCTCCACATCCGATTGATCAATTCAAGAAATTTAAATATGAAATTACGAGATTTATGATGATCTATAAATTTGCTTTGGATCAAATGGAGACCAAAATTGAAGTGCTGAAGGAAGAATTTCAGTCGCTGCATGATTACAGCCCGATCGAACATACGAAATCCAGATTAAAGTCACCTGAGAGTATTATGAACAAGATGTTTCGTAAAAATCATGAGTTAACTTTTGAAAGTATCAAGGAAAATATTAAGGATATCGCCGGTGTACGTATTACCTGCTCCTTTATCTCCGATATCTACCGCATTAAGGATATGCTGTGCAATCAAAGTGACCTGCGTGTGCTGGAAGTGAAAGATTATATCCAGAATCCGAAGCCAAACGGTTACCAGAGCCTTCATCTTCTGGTTGAGGTGCCTGTTTACATGTCTAATGGACAAGAGCGGGCGTGTGTGGAAATCCAGATTCGTACCATCGCGATGGATTTCTGGGCGAGCCTGGAGCATAAGATCTTTTATAAATACAATAAGGATGTTCCTGAGCGTTTAACGAAAGAACTGAAAAGTGCAGCAGACTCTGCCAACGCATTGGATCAGCAAATGGAGAGACTTCACCGGGAGATTCAGGAGATCAAGGACGCCGAGAACGAACGTGATGAAGAAGAACTGCGCCGGATCATCATTAACAATCAACAGTTCACACTACCTTCCAACTTGCTCAAGCTGCTGGGAGACGGGGAACACTAAGGAAACGAGAACTACCGCAGGGAAAGGAATATGTTATTCATATGAAAAGTACACCAGCTTCATTAAGCACCAATTCTACATCCCGTGTACGTATGGCATTGATTCTGGGGACACTGTCGGCCTTTGGCCCGCTGTCCCTGGATATGTATTTGCCGGCGCTGCCCACACTGGCCGATGAGTTCCAGTCATCCACTTCCTATGCACAGCTTAGTCTAACTGCATGTATGGTCGGACTGGCGGTAGGGCAGCTGCTGGCTGGACCTTTAAGTGATGTGCGTGGTCGTCGTACACCGCTTATTGCGGGCCTTATACTTTATACGATTGCTTCCATACTCTGCCTGGTCAGCCCAACGATGGGCTCCTTTGTTGTGCTGCGTTTCATTCAGGGTGCAGCAGGAGCTGCGGGAATAGTCATCTCGCGCGCAGTAGTGAGGGATGTGTATTCCGGTCCGGAACTTACCCGTTTCTTCTCCCTCTTAATGCTGATTAATGGGGTCGCACCGATTGCTGCACCAATTATAGGCGGGCAATTGCTTGCGTATACGTCGTGGCGCGGCGTATTTATTTTGCTGAGTATCATCGGTATTTTGACTTTAGTTGCTGTCGTGGTTGGTCTTGGTGAGACACTGCCTACAGAACGACGATCCAGCGGAGGACTGAAGCAGACGCTGCTTACATTCCGCAAAATCGCAGGGGATCGCCTGTTCATGGGATACGCTTTAACCCAAGGGTTTGTATCTGCTGGCATGTTTGCCTACATATCGGGTTCGCCGTTCGTGCTTCAAAAAATATATGGCATCTCCCCGCAAATGTTCAGTGTCTGCTTTGCCATTAACGGTCTCGGTATCATACTGGCAAGTCAGATTGCCGGAAGACTTGCGGGTAAAGTATCTGAAACCCGTCTGTTGATCGCGGGGCTGTTAACAGCAGCTCTGGGAGGAACATCTTTACTCATCGCCATTCTGGCGGGAGGTAATCTGTTTTCGGTCCTGATCCCGTTATTTCTCGTGGTATCCAGTGTGGGTCTGGTTAATACGGCTTCCTTCGCACTGGCGATGGCCAATCAGGAGAAATCAGCAGGCAGTGCATCAGCACTTATCGGAGTGATGACGTTCCTGTTCGGTGGTATTGTCGCTCCACTTGTGGGTCTTGGAGGAGAAGGCACAGCCGTGCCAATGGGCATTGTAATCGCTTGTGCAGATCTTGGCGCATTGCTGATATACTTTTTGATGGTAAGCAAAGGCAAGAGGGGTATACGTCGGGATAAACAACGGTTGGCGTGAAATATATTGTGTTGTTGTTCTGATTTAAAAATGTATTGCTCGCAATAAAGAAATTTGACTATAAAAAAGCGCTCCAATTGGAAGGCTCATTCCTTCAACTGGGGCGCTTGTTCTATGTCTGAACGTGCTTTAGCAGAGAGCAAACAAAATCTGTGTATTAAGCAGGATACCTGGAGTAAGGAACGGATAGAAGTAACCGATGACAAAACCGAACAGATTGGTGGAAGGCCACATTAAGTAAACGTCATTGTACGTGAATACAAGAGACCAGCGGTTATAACAGAAATTTTGCAGTACACGTTGCTCGGGATCACGGGGTGTTGCTACTCCTGTTTGGGCAAATTGCACAGCCTGGGTCAGATTCTGGGGCTGTTGCTGGATAAATAGTGGTAGAAGACCAGGGCTGCTTTTGATCAAGTTATACAGAAAAACCATTTCTGCCGGGGGCTGACCTACTGGGCGAGGATAGGCACCAAGCAAGGTAGGCAGATTGCCTTGTGTTAGCTGAGCGGGTACACCCGGTGCCGTACCGGGGACGCCTCCAGGAAAGTAAGGAGGTTGACCACCACTAGCTCCGCCCGGAATGAATGGGGGATAGGAACCTGGTGCTCCTGGGAAACCTGGCACTGGCTGACCTCCTGGAGCGCCTCCCGGGAACAGCGGCGGCAATTGAAACGAACGATCCTCATCATATCCTGAATAACTGTTATAAACGTAATCCATGTACGAACATCCTTCCTGTCATCGTATTCTGGAATCAGCATATGGCGGCATCCGCCTAAATGTGAATCGTTGGAATGAAGGTGACTTCGACCTTAAAAGGCAAAAGCTGCATTGACAACTTCGTTGATAACAATTATCATTGTCAATGGAATTGGACAAAAGTACATACCTGTATTATATGCATGAATAATGTATAAACGTCTAAGTCTGTCATAACAACTCAATCCATTGAGGTGTTCATATTGAAAGGGGATAGTCACGTGTTTAAGAAAAATAAAAAAATGATCATGCTTCTGATCACCGTAATGGTCATGTCCATCTGGCTGGCAGCTTGCGGATCGAAACCAGCAGATAACGGTACAGCAGCAGGAGAGAACAATACAGCAACGGAGACAGAGACACAGACAGAAGCTCCGACAGAACGTACATTGACAGATGCAATGGGGCATGAAGTGAAAATTCCTGCTAATCCGGAGCGTATCATCGCTTCGTATCTGGAAGATAACCTGGTTACACTCGGCGTTAAGCCAGTTGCTCAATGGTCTGTAGCCAACGGAATCCAAGAGTATTTGCAAAAAGATTTGGACGGCATTCCTACGATTGCTTTCGATCTTCCTTTCGAAGCGGTAACAAGCTTCAACCCGGATCTAATTATTATCGGTTCCGAAAGTGTGGTTGAGGGTGAGAAATACGCTCAATACAGCAAGATCGCACCTACTTATGTACTTGGCGATGAGATCAATAGCGATTGGCGCAAAACCCTGTTGAAAATCGGCGAAATTCTGAATAAAGGCGATGAAGCACAAAAAGCGCTGGATGAATACGAAGTGAAAGCCACAGAAATCAAGGAAAAAATCAACACAGTCACAGGTGGAACGAAATCGGCAGCGGCCATCTGGTTGGTTAGTGGAAAATTCTTCATCGTAAGTGACAATGTATCCAGTGGTGAAGTGATGTACAAGGAACTGGGACTTGCTGAGCCTGAAGTAGTGAAAGAAATCTCTGCTAATGCGTCAGGTAACTGGTCTTCCATCTCGCTGGAAAAATTGGCGGAAATGGATGTAGACTACTTGTTCTTTGTGAATAGTGATGAAGGTACAGGTTCAGAAGCACTGAAAGATCCGGTATGGCAAAGCATCCCGGCAGTGAAAAACGGTAACTTGTTTGAATTTACCCGTTCGAGCAGCTGGTTGTATAGCGGAGTTCAAGCGAACCTTCAAATTATGGAAGACATTCAGAACAGTATTGTAAAATAATAGAGATCAAATACGAAACTGAATGTATACACTCCTTGGTGCGATGGGCACCAGGGAGTTTTTGTGATTTCAACATTTTACGATATATAATAAATGAAGCGAAGATCGTGAGAAAGTAAGTATCGTTTTACGATCATGGAAGGGGATAGCTTATGATGCATACTTTGGACCCACGAGAACTGACGGGCAGAGATAACTATAAACTGATGAGTGGTTCGGTTGTGCCACGCCCAATCGCATTTGTGACAACACTTTCTCATGACGGCAGCGTCATTAATGCAGCACCCTTTAGTTTTTTTAATATCGTTAGCTCTGACCCACCGATATTATCAATATCCATCGCTCGCAAGGATGGCGTTATGAAAGATACGGCTCGCAATGTGCTTTCCGGGAAAGAGCTCGTTGTACATATCTGTGATGAATCGATCGCTCTTGACATGAACGAGACGGCTGCCTTGCTGGAGCCCCACGAGAGTGAGCTGGAACGAACAAACCTGACGACTGTACCAAGTACTGTGGTTTCCGTACCATCAATACAGGAAGCACTTATTCGGATGGAGTGTAAGTTGTATCAGCATATTCCGATATCGAACGATGAGGGAAAACCTGTGAGTGATCTGATTCTGGTTCGAATTGTACAATATCATTTCAGTGAAAACGTGTATGATCCTGCCACCAATTATATATTAATGGATCAGCTCAAACCGATCAGCAGGCTGGCCGGGAATGACTATGCCAAACTTGGCGAGAGATTTACCGTGGTCAGGCCGGAGTAACAGTGGAGCGGGTTGAACGACCTGTTGAAGGAAGGGTCGGGATAACATAATAGTAATCATCCTTTAATAAGACGGACAACATGTGCGGAATTCGCATGTGTTGTCCGTCTTTGCGTGTTTCGTGAACATAAAGGGGGCAAGCCTCGAATAGACTTGTACTATATCCTGCACATGTGACATGAACCTATTTTATATATAAGGAGGTTGGAGCCGATGAACCAACTTGATGGAACTGTACCCGCAGCAAGTATCATGGGAATTGGAACGGCATTGCCTGTTCACCGCATTGAGCAAAAGGATGTGTCTGCTCGGCTCGCACAAGCGCTGGAGCATGAGCCGGATTCCAGACGATGGGCCAAGCGAATATTCAACCAGTGTGGTGTTGAGACACGTTATACATGTGAACCGAATCTGCTGGAGCCAGTTGAGTCTTGCCGTTATCTGCCTTTTACCCAGAGGGAGAACGTTCCGACCACAGCCGAACGTATGGGAAAATATAAGGAAGCAGCCGTTCCGCTTGGAATTCAGGCAGCATGTCTGGCACTCGAGGATGCCGTCGTTTCGACCTCGGAGATTACACATCTCATTACCGTTAGTTGTACAGGGCAATTCCTGCCCGGTCTCGATGTTCGGCTGATTCAGCAGCTTGAACTATCGCCGCGTATTAACCGAATTCCGCTTGTATTTCAGGGGTGCGCAGCCGGTCTGAAAGCTGTACAGTTGGCGAATTCGATTGTGACGAGTGACAAAGACGCTACCGTTCTTATCGTATGTGTGGAGCTGTGCACCCTTCATTTTCAGCCTTCCGCCAAGCGGGATGATCTGTTCGCGGCGTCCTTCTTCGGGGATGGCGCATCTGCTTGTGTTGTGGGCCTGTCCGGATTAGGACGTAAAGAGCTGTTCAGATTGGGTAGCGGGGATTCCGTATTGCTGCCAGACTGTTCAGAAGAGATGATCTGGGAGGTGGGCAATACCGGCTTCGATCTATATCTCTCTCCACAGATCCCAAAACTGCTCGGCTTACATCTTGGTCCAGAGGTTGAACGATTGCTGGACGGCAGCGATCTACCGGAGATCTGGGCGATCCATCCTGGGGGCAGAGGTATTGTGGATGCGGTGCAGAAGCTGTATCAGCTGTCAGATGAGCAGGTTGCATACAGCCGAAACATTTTACGGGATTATGGAAATCTATCCTCTGTGACGATTTTGTTTGTTTTACAAGCCATCCGCGATGATTATCGCAAAAGGGAGGAAGCTTCCAGCGGAATTGCACTTGCATTTGGCCCGGGACTGACGGCAGAATTGCTTCCTTTTACTTATGTTCCTGCATCCGTTGAAGAAAGAGAACCAGTGAATCAAGGCATGATTTAAAAAGAGAACGGAATTACCAATCTGATAGCAGAGGAGCTTGGGTATGGGTTATCGCAGCCTTGCTGTCCTCATTAGCCGATATCCGCGGTTCATCATTCTCTGCTGGGTGTTTGTCATCGGGATGTCAGCCGTCTGGGCATGGAAATTGCCTGGCATTGTTCAGGATCATGGGTTGAACTTGGATCAGGGAGATGCTCATGCTGTAGAGCTTATTCTGGAAAAAGAGTTCCATGTTCCTGCTGATCCGGTTATTCTTCTATTTGAAAAAAAGACCGGCACTACCCCCGCCGAATTCCGGGGCTGGATTAAAGATCGTCTGCAACAGGTGAGTAAACTGTCAGGTGTAACGTCCATAATCTCTCCGCTTGAAGCACGTGGAAGCAGGATGCTGCGGGGGGACGTGGCCTATGCTTTGCTGGCGTTTGATGTACCGTCTCACAAGATGGGCCCGCCGCTTGAACAGCTGCGTTCTGTGCTTACAACAGACGGTCCGGGAACGATCCAAATCACAGGGAAATCCGTTGTACAGCAGGATGTGAACCGTCTCAGTTTTCGCGATTTGGAACGGGCAGAGGTTGTGGGATTGCCACTTGCCTTCGTCATTTTGTATTTTGCATTCAGAGGTCTTTATGCAGCGCTAATTGCAGTCATTATGGGAGTGTCCGGCGTCATAACGGCAATGGGAGTTACATCCCTGATGGGTTACCATCTGGCGCTCTCCAACTTTGTGATCAACGTTATTCCGATGGTGGGAATGGCGCTCAGCATAGACTTTGCTCTGATTATTCTCAGCAGATACAGGGAAGAACTCCGGCGAGGTCAGAATAGTGAAGCAGCAGGTTCGGGCGAGGAAGAGGTTCTCCAAAGAATGCTGCGTACAGCGGGAAGAGCCGTATTCTTTTCTGTGGCTTGTGTGCTGTTAGGACTGCTTGGTCTACTATGGATTAGATTGCCGATGTTTCTGAGTGTATCCCTTGGAGCCATTGTTGTGCTCGTCATATCGGTCCTGCTGAATATAACACTGCTGCCAGCCATTCTATCCCTCTATTCTGTGCGAATCTTTAGACAGCATTCCAGGAATTCCATCTCTTCAAAACAGGGCCAGCATCAACAATCGTTGCCGTCACGTTCGATCTGGTCATTCTGGTCAGGCATGATTATGAAACGGCCGATTAGGATGGCGCTGATTGGAACAGGTGCGCTGCTTCTCTTTGTTCTACCGGTTGCCCGGTTAGAGATCGCTATCCCGGATGCTACTTCCTTGCCTGACAGAATGGAGTCTCGCCAAGCGACTGAGCAGATTCAGCGCATTTTTGGACAAACGAACGTCTCTGCTGTAGAGATTGTAATTGGTGGAACGGGAGAGCCGTTGACCACATACCATTGGCGAATGGCGTTGAGTAAAATGCAAGAGCTCCAGCAGGATTCGAATGTGGTGGCTATTGAGTCCGCATGGGGGATCATGGTGCCGGACAAGCTGTCGGGCCAAGCTCAAACTAATATTAAAACTCAAATGAACATTCCATCACCTTCTTTGAGTGAAGCACTGAAAGAAACCCAATCTCAACAGCCTGCATGGCTGCGTTCATATGTGTCCGACCATTCCATTCGTATGGTGGCTACCATTCACGGAGCACCGGGCTCCGATGAGGCTGCATCCTGGCTCGAACAGATGAGGGCAAAGGACATCGCTAACTCCATGTCTTTCATACCCCTGCGTTACGGGGGAGAAGCAGTTATGCAGCATGAAATCATGCAAGAAGTTTCAGGTCAACTGCCCAAAGTGCTGGTGTTTGTTGTGGTATCGAATTATCTCGTATTGCTCGCAGCATTCCGGTCACTGCTCATCCCAATCAAAGCCATTCTGATGAATCTGCTCAGCTTGGCTGCTTCATTCGGCGTGCTCGTACTGGTCTTCAATCAGGGCCATTTTGGCATGGAGCCATCTGCCATTGCCATTATGATACCTGTGTTCATTGCCGGGCTTGTCTTCGGTATTTCGATGGACTATGGCGTTTTTATGCTGACCCGTATCCAGGAGGTTTACAGACAAACAGGGGATAGTGATCTGGCCGTACAGCAAGGACTGGCCTCAACCGGACGTCTCATTACTTCGGCGGCAGCGATTCTGCTGGCAGTGACTATACCATTTGCCTTTGCTGACGTGGCGGGTGTCAAACAGCTGGGAATCGGAATTACAGCGGCGGTGTTCATTGATGTAACCATTATCCGCCTAGTGCTGGTGCCTGCACTAATGAAACTGATGGGTAGATGGAACTGGTGGCTACCAGGGCACAGGGAATAAAAGGCCAGATTAAGAAGGATGTTCTCGGAGCCTGAAGATCAGGTATTCGAGAACATCCTTTTTTCATCAAAAAGGTGTGAATTCAGCCCAAAACAGGCAATAATGTTCAATTCATGGGTTGTACCGTGATTTATAATAGACTGGACAAGTCCGACATATATCTTTTTACATACGTCTATCATTTGAATCCACAGGAGGGATGAACGGTAATGTCTGATATTGAATCTTATCTGCAAAAACAAACAAGCCCGCGTGGACGCTCTGCGTACCAGACGGGTCAATCTCTTGAGCAATGGCGGAGGCAGTTGCGAGTACGGATTATAGATCGGCTGGGCGGCTTCCCATCCGTGGTGTCGGAGCTGAATCCTGTAATGCTCGAACGCACTGTATGTGACGGATATATCCGAGAACGGGTTGAGATTACGACCTATGCGGGGTTGCGCATGCCCATCTATTTGCTGATACCGGATATGGTAAACGCTACCAAAGAATCACGCCCGGCCATTATAGCCTGTCATGGACACGGGTATGGCAGCCGGGAGATCTCAGGCATGGAACCCGATGGTTCACCGCGTAGAGGAGAGCCTGGTTTGCATAAAGACTTTGCCGTCGCCCTTGTACAGCGTGGATATGTGGTTGCCGCTCCTGAATTGCTTGGATTTGGTGACCGAAGGTTGGAAGAGGATCGAGATGCCCCCCCCGGCGCAAGCTCCTGTACCAAGATTGCCGCCCATCTGCTCATGACAGGGCAGACGCTTGCTGGGCACCGAATCTATGAAACGATGCGTGTGCTGGATTACGTAACCACACGTCCTGAAGCTGATCCAGCACGTATCGGAAGCATGGGCATCTCGGGTGGTGGACTCGTGACGGCATTCACAGCTGCGCTGGATGAACGTTGCCGTGCGGCTGTCGTGAGCGGTTACGCAAGTACATTCCAGGGTAGCATATTGGACAGAAATCATTGTCTCGACAATTATATCCCAGGAATTCTGAGGGAAGCAGAGCTGCCGGATATCATAGGTCTGATCGCACCCAGGCCGCTATTTATTGAAGCCGGAAGTGAAGATCAGGTATTTCCACTGCCAACAGCCAAAGAAGCTTATGCTCGATTGACAGAGATCTATGAACAAGCGGGAGCACAGAAATGGCTCGATGCAGACTTTTTTACAGGAGGCCATGAGATCAGTGGAGCGAAAGCCTATGACTGGCTGGATAACGTTCTGTAAAGCAATCATATATAAATGAACCTTTGAGAGGAGAGTTTAGTTATGAAATGGTCAAAATCTGTGCGGTATCTGCTCTGCCTAACCCTGTTTACTAGTCTGATTGGAGGTGCTCTGACAGCTAATGGAGGACAGGTCGCCCAAGCTGCGGCGAATGAGTACAAATTTGACTTTGGCGCGGGTGCAGTTGAGAACGGTTACACAGGTGTATCGGCAACAGAGGCCTACACATCAGCGAAAGGTTATGGATTCAATACACCTGCCAACATGCGTAATGTATCGGCATCTGGAACAGGTGTTGCAAGCGATGCCGTACAGTTTGTCACCTTTGGAACGAAAAGTACGAATACGTTTAATGTGGATCTGTCCAACGGTCTTTACGAGGTTAAGGTGGTCCTGGGCAATACAGCCAGATCGAGTGTGGCAGCAGAAGGTGTATACCAGATCATTAATATGACGGGTAATGGGGCGAGCGATCAATTTCAAATTCCGGTGACGGATGGACAGTTAAATCTGTTGGTTACGGAAGGGAAAGAAGGCACCGCATTTACACTTAGCGCACTTGAAATCCGGAAAATTTCGAATCAAACGGTGACGAACCGTACGATCTATATTGGCGGCGATTCAACGGTCTGCAATTACTATCCGCTCAGCAGCAGTGTACAGGGTGGCTGGGGGCAGCTGTTTCCTGCCTACGTAAATACGAGTACGTTTCAGGTTCGCAATATGGCCTCTAGTGGTCAATTTGCAAGAGGTTTCCGCGATGATGGGCAGATGGAAGCGATTCTGAAGTATATTAAGCCGGGAGACTACTTCATTTTGCAATTAGGGATTAATGATACCAATGCCAAGAACAATACAACCGAAGCAGAGTTCAAGGAGATCATGCGTGACATGGTCCGTCAGGCCAAAAACAAAGGAGCCACCGTCGTTCTATCGACGCCTCAGGGTCGGGCAACTGATTTCAATTCAGCCAATGTGCATACTGCAGAAAATCGCTGGTACAATGCATCTACACGTGCACTCGCCCAGGAAGAGGGCGTGACGCTTGTAGAACTGAACAAACTCAGTTCGGCCTATTTTACTTCCATTGGACCGGCTGCAACACTGGCCTTGTATATGACAGGCGATACGCTTCATCCGAATCGTGAAGGGGCAGCCCAGCTTGCACGAATCGTTGCTGCTGATCTGAGAAGGCAGGGACTAAATGGATTTTGATCTGGTTAAAATGAAGCTTCGTTCCGCTGCTCCTCGAACATAGATTGGACTTAACTGAATCGTATAGCCAAAAACACCCCCGGGACAGCCAATTAATCTACGGCATGTCCCGGGGGTATTTGATTGTAAACCAAGTGACTATTCCATCATATCCTTGGCTTCATGGTTGACCTTTTTACCTTTCAAGAGTGGTTCAAGTTCATCCTGTACACTCTGTTCCCATAGGGGCACGTCTGTACGATAGGCAGCCCGTCCGTTGAGATGTCCGGCTACTGGTGCTGTGATAAATACAAACACAATGCCAAGCAATACCCGAGCACTGATATAGTTATCGAAATACCAGAAGAAGAGAAACGTTCCGCTCAGTACACAAAGTACGCCGAGTGTAGTACTTTTGGTGGCGGCATGTGCTCGTAAATATACATCTGGCAGTCGGATCAGTCCGAACGCGCTAAATGCGCTCAGTAGTGCTCCCAGCAAGACAATGAGCCCAATGACAATTCCGGCGGTTCCATCAACGATCTCCTTCATTTTTGAATACCGCCCCCCGTTCAATATATCGTGCAAATGCAACTGTGCTTAGAAAAGCGAGAATGCCGATCAATAGAATGATATCCAGATAAGCTTGGGTATGAAGCATCATGGACAGAACAGCAACGATGGCAATGACGTTAATACCGATCGTATCCAGTGCCGTAATCCGGTCGGCCATGGATGGTCCCCGTAGCACCCGGTACAGACAACCCAGTATTGCGAGGGAGAGAATAAGCAAGGATATGAACAACATTGAGGATAACATTATCGTGTCACCTCCATAATGGCTTTTTCGAACGTATTTTTGATATCATCACTCATTTTCTGTTCGTCTTTGATATCCAGCGCGTGTATAAATAATTTGCGTTGATTCCCTGAAATTTCAAGTGGGAGGGAGCCTGGCGTCAGTGAGATGAGCAGACACAGGAGTGTAACTTCCCAGTCAGAGGACAGCTGTGTCTGATAGGTAAATATGCCGGGCCGAATATCAAGCTTCGGCTTCACGATCTGGCGAATAACTTCAATACTGGCCCGTACCAGTTCCTTGAACAGCAAGGCAATCAGCTTGATGATCGCCCAGACACGAACAATATAGAAGCGTTGCGGAAAGAAACGTCGCATACTCCCAATCAGCAGTAGACCCAGCAGGTAACCCGTGAGAAAGCCAACCCCATTCCACGCATTATTCAGAAACATCCATACAAAGCCAATGATCAAATTAAGTACAATCTGAAAGGCCATACGCATCTACTCCTTCAAGACTGCATCAATATAAACATTGGGATGCAGCAGAATGTCGCCTGCGCGGGAGGTCAGTTGGAACATGCCCTCAGCCCCCACACCCATTGCGATGATGAACACAAACAGAATTCCGGCAGGGATGAGCAGGCCGTTCACGGCGTAAGGTCTTCTCACTGCGCCTGCCGGCGGTTCACCCCAGAACGCCTGGATGAAGATGCGAAGAACCGAATACAACATCAGCAGGCTGGAAAGGACGGCAATGCCTGTCAGTCCGTAGAGACCTGCCTGCAACCCGCCTTCAAATAACAACAATTTCCCAGGAAATCCACTGAACGGAGGAATACCTGCCAGCGCAAGTGCACTGATGAAGAACATCCAACCAAGCAGTGGGTAGCGGTGGATCAGCCCGCCCATATTGTCGAGTTTGGAGGTGCCTGCGACCGCGATCAGAGCGCCTCCGAGCAGGAATAGCAGTGTTTTGATGAGCATATCATGCAGCATGTAGAAGAGTAGACCTTCCAGTGCAGGACGGCTGGCAGCAGCCATCCCGAAAGCTACAAATCCCACCCCTGCGATCACGTTGTAGATCAGTATTTTATTGACGTCACGATAGGAAATCGCCCCGATTACCCCGAGTACCATGGTCGCTCCAGCCATCCAGCCGATAAGGGCATGGAAGAAATCAGGATCATGATAGAATATCAGTGTGAATGTTCGCACAATGGCGTACAGACCTACTTTGGTCAACAAACCGGCAAATAGAGCAGTGACCACTGCCGGGGGGGCTGCGTAAGAGCCGGACAACCAGAAGAACAGGAACAGTCCGGCCTTGATGCTGAAAACGATCAGGAAGAGGACAGCGATCAGGGTGATCACTCCGCTCTGTCCGACTTCAGCGATCCGATTGGACAAGTCGGCCATGTTTAAAGTGCCGGTAACAGAGTAGAGAAAACCAATAGAGGCAACAAATAGCGCAGAAGAGACAATGTTAATCAAGACATACTTGATCGTTTCTCGTAGTTGTCTTTCCGTACCTCCCAATACAATTAGTGCATAAGAAGAGATAAGCATCAGTTCAAAGCATACAAACAGGTTAAACAGGTCTCCAGTCAGAAAGGAACCGTTCACGCCTGCAATCAGGAAATGAAAGAACGGGTAAAAATGATGTTCTTCCCGTTCCTTATTTACACTTCGGAAAGCGTAGAGCAGGCATGCCAGTGCAATGATTGAAGCAGCCACGACGAGCAATGCCGATACCATATCTGCAACTAGTACAATGCCATAAGGCGGTTCCCATCCTCCCATATTGAGCGTCTGTATCCCGGATTGTGTCACTTGGGTAATCAGTACGGTTGAAGCGGCTGCCGTCAGCAAAAGGCCAATAACACTCACAACCCGCTGGATGTTTACCCGCCGGAAGAATAGAAGGGCTATAACCCCGGTAATCAGTGGCAGCAGAATGGGCAGAACAACGAGATTATTCATAAGGACGCCCCCTTACTTCTTCCATATCGTCTGTTTTCAGCTTCAGATAGGAACGATAGGAGAGTACAAAGAAAAAGGCGGTTAGTCCGAAATTAATGACAATGGATGTCAATATCAGCGCCTGGGGAAGTGGATCGACATAGCGTTCAGCTTGCTCCCCAAGCAGCGGTGGTGCTCCAGTTTTGAGACGGGACATCGTGATCAGCAGTAGATGAACTCCGTGAGTGAGTATGGACATACCGAGCACGATTCGGAGCAGGCTCCGCGATAAGATTAAAAAGACGGCGACTGCAAACAAAATGCCAACGGCCACACACATCAATATTTCCATATCAGCGATCCTCCCCGATCTGTAGAATGATATTCATGGTGACTCCCAGGACGGCGAGATATACGCCGAGGTCAAATAGCATCGCGGTTGCAAGTTCTGTTTCTCCAAGTATGGGGAGATCGAAATGACCAAAGGTCTGGCTCAGGAAGGGTACGCCGAACAAAAAAGAGCCAGCTCCAGTCAATAAGGCAATACCCAGCCCGATGGCCGTCAAGGTGCGGAAATCGATAGGTAACGCTTTGCGTACAGTATCCGTACTGAATGCCAGCGCGATTAAAACCAGGCCAGCTGCCGTTACCAGGCCGCCAATGAACCCGCCACCCGGGTTATGATGTCCTGCGAAGAACAGATGCAGCGCGAAGGTCAGAATGATAAAGACAACAACTTTAGTCGTCGTTTGCAACAACACATCGTTGCTTTGAAGTGGTACGGTATCCCAGGTTGATGAGCTGCGTTCACGGTTGCCATACTTTTTCGTATTGTCCGCTTTGTCATCCGCATCTTCTTCGGTTTCTTCAGTCTGTTCTTTCTTGCGGAATTTCAGTCTAGCGCCAAGGTCCCTCGCTTCGAGATTCAGATTAATCATGGAGTAGATGGACAACGAAGCTACCCCCAGTACCATAATCTCCAGTAGGGTATCGAATCCACGGAAATCCACCAGCAGCACGTTGACAACATTTTTGCCGCCAGCCAGATTGTAACTTTCCTGAATGAAAAAGTCGGAGATGCTATCCAGTGATGCGGTTCCGCTCGCTGCTAATGCAACAAAGGTCATGACCACACCTACTGCAATCGCAACAACCATATTCACACTGAGGTAGCGGCGGCTAGATTTGCCCCGTTGTAGCTCCGGCAGATGGTAGAAGCAAAGCAGGAACAGTGCAACCGAGACCGTTTCGACAATCATCTGGGTCAATGCCAGATCCGGCGCTCGGAACAGCACGAATAGTAATGTGACGAGGTAACCCACTGCGCCAGTCATTATGACTGCGGATAGTCTGTTCTTCGCAAAAGGGATCGAAACCGCTGCTGCGATCAGTGCGATGAGCAGTACTGCTTCATAGAAAGAAAAAGGGGCATTACCCTTGAAGTTCCACGTAATATTTTCCCCTGAGCGGAAAAAGGCATAAACCAGCAATGCAACGGTGAACGAGAAAATATATACCAGATAGTTACGAACCGAGCCATTCATATAGGCTTCTGTCCATTTACGTGCATAATGCTGAAGATTATCTAGTACGACATGGTACATATTGTTTATCGTTAACCCTTGTGGGTAATGCTCATAAATCGTTCTCCAGCGCGGCAGCAGTTTGTACAAAGTAATACCGAGGGCGATTACACCAATGGTCATGATTAATTCTGGTGTGATGCCATGCCATAGGGAGAAGTGAACATCAAAGTGTTCATTTCCGTTCAGCAGTGATGGAAGTACAGCAGCCATCGCTGGTTCAATTAATGATCCAGCCAGCAGATTCGGGAATAGACCGAATATGATCACCAGTATCCCGAGAATAACCGGAGGAATCAACATGCCAACGGGAGCTTCATGCAGCTTCTCAGCAGGAATCTCGCTGCGGGTGCGACCGAGGAATGTTTTGAACACAATAATAAGCGCATAGATCAGGGTGAACACACTTGCGAGCCAGGCGAACACAGGCAAGAGTACACTCCATGATCCGAGTCCAAAGATGCGGAGGTGTGTTACTTCCACCATAGCCTGGAAGAACAGCTCCTTGCTCAGAAATCCGTTAAACGGCGGAATTCCGGCCATGGCGAGTGCTCCGACGAGCGCTACCGTAAAGGTCACTGGCATAAATGAAGCAAGTCCGCCAAGTTTCCTTATATCCCGCGTGCCTGTCTCATGATCCACAATGCCAACGACCATGAACAGTGCCGCCTTGAAGGTAGCGTGATTGAACAGATGAAGCAGTGCTGCCGTAATGGCAACTGTGTACATCGCGGAGGATTCGCCATATCCGAAATAGATGGCTGCCGAGCCAACGCCGAGCAGAGACATGATCAGACCAAGCTGTGAGATGGTAGAATAGGCCAGGATCGCTTTAAGGTCATTTTTTTTCACGGCAAGGAATGATCCATAACATAGGGTGAGCAGTCCAACCCCGGTGACAAGCCAGAACCATAATCCCTGTCCACCAAAGATGGGTGTAAACCGGGCTACGACATACAGCCCCGCCTTGACCATGGTCGCCGAATGCAGATAGGCGCTGACAGGTGTTGGAGCTTCCATGGCGTCAGGCAGCCAGATGTGGAACGGGAACTGCGCCGATTTGGTAAAAGCTCCAATCAGAATCAGTACAAGAGCAGGCAAGAATAGTGAACTGTCCTGAATCTGGCCCCATTCCGTAATCGTTGCGCGAATACTGAACGTACCCGTCATGAGGTACATCAGCATGAATCCGGCAAGCATGGCAAAACCACCAAAAACGGTAATGAGGAACGACTTTTGTGCGCCCGAAGTGGACGCCTTGCGTTTGTAATGAAAAGCGATCAGGAGAAAGGACGTTATACTGGTCAACTCCCAGAATCCATACAGTACAATCATATTGTCTGACAGTACCACGCCAAGCATGGCTCCCATAAACATCAGCAGATACAAATAAAAGCGGTTTAAGGCTTCTTTGGTATCCATGTAGAAAATGGAGTAGAGCACCACCAGTGTTCCTACACCGGTGATTAACAATGTCAGCAGCAAACTTAGACCATCCAGATATAGATTAAATCCAATGTCCAGTGACGGAATCCAAGGGATATACCCGGATACTGTATTTCGCTGAGACACGGCGGGTACGAGGCTCGCAAAATAAACAAATAATAGGGCCGGGACAAGTAAAACCAGCCATCCCATATGTATTTTACGGAAGAAACGATGCAGCATGGCAAGTACAATACCAGCGGCAAAAGGCAGAATCACAGCAACATGAAGCAGGCTCAACATTACACCCCCAATGACTGAATTTCTAATGCTCTTTGTTGTGACAAACAGTGCTCATATGGCTCTGTGAGCATGCTTGCTCTCTATATTCATAACCCAAGTATGTATATACAGAATCGTGACTATTCTTTGAATGGAAGAAACACGGTGTGAATAGCGTCCCCATATTGTATGGATATATATAATGAAAAAAGACATTATTTCCGATAAAGATGAAAACGAATAGGTGACATCCCGTAGTTCTTAACAGCATGAATGATGTTGAAAAAAGCAAGCTGGTTCACCGTTTATTGGAGGAAGTTATGTCATTCAAGCTTAAAACTGTTCTCACCATGACCTTCGCTGTGTTATCCCTGTTGGTTACACTCACGATTGGTTATATTCTAAGTCAAAAATCATCCATAGCTGTTGAAACGGAGATTGGTCATTCCCTCATCAGCACAGCTTCTCAGACTTCAGACAAGCTGGATCGTTTCATGTGGTCGCGTTCAGGAGAATTGGATCTTCTGGGCCGAATGATTGCCCTAGAGGACCGTTTCGAGCCTGCCGAAATGCAGATGCTGCTGAATCAGCTTCAAGATAGCTTTCCCACATTCTCATGGGTTGGATTCATGAATCCCAAAGGAAAAGTGCTGGCTTCCACAGACGGCATATTGCGCGGTGAAAATTTATCGGAACGACCTGTGTATCAGGAGGGAATCAAGGGTAAATTTATCGGAGATGTCCATGATGCTGTCCTTCTGGCGAAGCTTCTTCCGAACCCAACCGGCGAACCACTTCAATTTGTCGATATCAGCTTTCCGGTAAACTACAAGAACGGAGAGATTGCTGGCGTGCTTGCCGCACATTTGAGCTGGGCCTGGGCGAAGGAAATGGAGGAAAGTGTCCTGGAGCCGCTGAAACATGAAGAAAAGGACATCGAGATGTTTATTGTCAGTCAAAAGGAAAATACGGTGCTGCTTGGTCCAAAAGAATGGATTGGTCGTCCTTTAAAGCTATCGGGTATTGAAGGGGCAAGACTGAACAAAAGCAGCTGGTCCATAGAAGAATGGCCGGATGGAAAAGAATATGTAACAGGATTTGCTACTAGCCAAGGGCATTTGGACTATCCGGGTCTGGGTTGGACGGTGGTTATTCGTCAGCTCAAGTCAGCGGCGTTTGCTTCCGTGACCGACATGCTTTGGTTCAATGTGTGGGCAGGGCTCTCGGTTACGGTGCTGTTTGCACTGATTGGCTGGCTGATCTCCCGCCAGATCTCGGCCCCGATTGCACGGCTGACTCAAGTGGCGAATCGGCTTGGTGCTGGAGAGCAAGTACAGATTCCGGAAAATCGAGGTTTTAGGGAAATCGAAGTACTGTCACGTTCCCTCGGAGATATGCTGACTTCGCTAACAAATAAGGACTCGGAACTCGTTATTATGCAGAATCTGGCCCACTACGACCAATTGACCGGACTGCCAAACCGAACAGCGCTCGAGCTCTATCTGGAAGAATCCTTGGAGATGGAAAGTGAAAATCACACATTAACATTCCTTTACCTTGATCTGGATGGATTCAAAAGTGTGAATGATACGCTTGGACATCAGACCGGAGATGTTCTGCTGCAGAAAGTGGCTCAGCGCTTGACCAGTATCCGTCATGATAAGGGCATCACGGTAAGGCTTGGCGGAGATGAGTTCCTCATTGTGCTCCGCTCTGTGGGAAGCAATCCAAGAGAAGAAGCTCGTACCTATGCGGAAGAAATCATCCAGAGCCTGAATAAGCCGTTTATTATTGAATATGAACGAATTCATATTGGCTGCAGCATTGGGGGTGCTGAATATCCTACCAACAGTGGCAATCCGAGTGAAATTATCCGTATGGCAGATGAGGCGCTGTATGAATCGAAACGTGCGGGCAAAAATAGAATGACATTCTATCCAGAATTGAAGAACACAGTTAGAGAATAATATAATATAAATTGCAGTAACTGATCCGCATACAGGCAAGGAGCGATGAGATGTCTGGAAAATATACCAATGTACCCTATGGTTATGAACCTCCACCGGCTACCCGGAAAGGCACGCTGATTTTCTATGATTCATTTGAGCACATAACAGATGAACAGCTTGAACACGCCGCTGATATTGCGGACACACGTTCCTTTGTGCAACTTGTGCTCTATCCGCTGCATGAGAATACAGTGAAGCGAATGAGCAAGGATGGTGTGCAACCTTTTTACAAAAGGGAAGATCGCCTTCATGACTGGAGAAGGGAGCATGCATCCTCCAGCATACGGGTGGAAGGCTGGGAAGGCAAGAGGAAGAAGTATACGCCGATCGAAGCAGCCCTGCGTCATATGGCAGAAGAATATCCCGCTCCCCATTTTCTGTATCTCACGGTGGAGATGGCGAATCAGTTCGCATCATTTGATTCGTTCAAAGATTGGATTAAGGAAGTACGTCTGATAATTGATGGAGCTGCCGTTAAGCTCCACCCGAAACTGGAGCAAAATGCACATCGCTGGGAATGGGCAGAATGAACCGGTACATTCGAATTGACGATTAGGCAGTAAAAAAAGTAGTGCTGCACAGCCGGCTTCCCGGTGAACAGCACTACTTTTTTTTGCATTTTTTTATGGAGTACTATACCAGATCAAGGGACGTCATCGTTTTATTTTTCCCCGTTCGTTTAGCTGCATAGAGACACGCATCCACTTCCTCAAACAGCTTGTCCTTCGACAGATGGGCGCTGTAGCTTTTGAGTCCGACACTTACCGTAATATAAGCGCCTTCAAGCTCCAAATGAACATGACGGGCGATCTTCTTGCGGATCTGCTCCACCAAGGCATATGCCTGCTCGAAAGGTTGCTCAAACATTAACAGTGCAAATTCTTCTCCACCATAACGTGCTGCAATATCGCTTGAGGTGATGTTCTCCTGGATGACCTGAGAGACTCTCTCCAGAATGGCGTCTCCAACCCGGTGCCCATATGTATCATTAATTGACTTGAAGTTGTCAATATCAATCAGAGCTAAATGCAGACTCATGCCATTATTCGCATATTCAAACGCTTTTTCATAGTAGTCCTTAAAGGAGCTTTGATTATACAGATTGGTTAATCCGTCTGTCTTGGACTGCTTGGTCATAATTGCGTTTCGCACAATCAGATCCTGCTTGGCAAGCATACTGGCCTGAAGATCATCCAGTACCTCCACACCGCTCGTAACAATTAACTGTGCAACATATGTACCTACAATAAGAAAAGCGGGAATGGAAACCATGTCAAACGAAGATAAGTACAGCCGATAGGCTGGGTCGCAGAGTACGATGACATAACCAATCATCTGCATGAGGCATACCGTCCATACTCTTTTCTTGCTGAAGAACAGAACCGAAGCAAAGATCGGCAACAGACAGATGGCCAGGATGATCCGAATATCGTAATTGACATGAATGATAGTCCAGGCAATGACTGTGCTGGCCATGGACATGGAATAGAAGGAAAATGAACTGAAACGGCGTTCTACCCAACTGGCAATCAGAATAGCTAAAGCGCTGGATATCGTAGGCCAAAATAAAACGTAGATCATGAAATCTTCTGGAGTGCGATCATAATCGAGAAACAGAAAGCAGCCTATTTGAATGACAACATGCGTTAATACGACGACCCAGTAAGCACGAAGCATTTTTTTGATCCATTTGGAATGCTTGAATTCGTACTCGGTTGGGATATGGTTGCTATGTAAGTTGGGACTCTTCAATATATCACCGCTGACTGCATCATAATGATACGACAGACACTGCTCTCGTATGCTTTAATTATAAAACACATTGCACGAAACGCAAATCATTTAATTTGTATTATGAAAACAAAGCTTACATAAGTGCAAATCGCATAAAGTTCTTTTATAGGACAAACAAAAATCCAAATCAGGCTCATAGACTGTGTGTGAAGGCTCCAATTCATATGATTCCAATTAAGATGAAGGGGAGGTGAGATCAATTCCTCTTGTCGTTCGTTCAACCGTTAATGCTACGGGAGCAATTACATTTACAGGTAACACGCTTGGACTGAGTCGTTCGGACACAGCCGGAGTACCCGGAACACAGGACAGTATTGGAGCTTTTACGACAACCAACGCTTCCGTCCAGTACGGAACCTATCCGCTAGGCACCACGAGCCTGTATCAGAGCAACAGTTCAGCGGCAATACTCGTTCTTCCTGCTGGCAGCACTGTCTTGTATGCAGAATTGATCTGGGGTGGAAGTTACATCAATGGGACAGTCAATCTGAGTGCTGCAATCAATAATCCGGTTACGTTTACTACACCAGCTGGTACATCCAGTGTTACTCCTGATCCAGCTACTTATAATCAATTTGATCTGGGGAACGGCGCTGCCGGCTATGTGCGTTCAGCCAATGTTACTTCGCTTGTACAAAATGGGGGAGCGGGTACATATACCACCGGAGCAGTTGTAGGAACGATTGTCATCACTAATGATGCTACAGCCAATCATGCAGGCTGGACACTTGGAGTCATTTATCAGAACCCCAGCCTGCCCTTTCGCAACATGTCCTTACGTGCAGGTGGAGTACTCGTCCAGTCTACATCGGCGCCAGTTGTTACCACACTGACTGGATTTGCTACTCCGCTTTCGGGTGCATTGGGAGGCAGAGCCCTGTTCAGTGCACAGGAAGGGGACGCGAACCGGACCGGGGATCAGGCATTATTCGGGCCAACCTCGGCAACTTCGGTTGCCTTGTCCGGACCAAACAATCTGGCTGCAAACTTTTTTGCTTCTCAAATCAACGGCGATACAGGAACCCTTAATACAACAGGGACTTTCGGAACGCGGAACCAGACGAACGGGGCTCCAGGCACCAATATTATTGGCGGACGTCAAGGCTGGGATATTACCAATGTGGATGTGTCAGCGAGACTAATCAATAACCAGTCTTCTGCGGTGTTGACGTTAACGACCTCCGGGGATGCATATATTGTCAATGCCAATGCGATTCAGGTTGATATCAATGCACCCAAAATTTCAGTGGCCAAAGCATCCGTAGCCTCTGGTGCGGTAGCGGGGGATAGCATTCTTTATACCGTTACCGTCAGCAATGCAGGTACAGCCAGTGCGGCCAGCGTTGTGCTATCTGATTCATTGCCTGTAGGGCTCACCTTCATTCCAGGGAGTGTGACGGTCGCTGGTGTGTCTCGCCCAACACTCGATGTAACCGCCGGCATTCCGCTTGGTTCATTAAACCTATCCAACAGTATTGTTGTAACCTATCGTGCACTCATTGGTCAGGATGCAAGCATACTGCAACTGGTGAACTCAGCGAATGCCGCCTTTACGTTTCAAAGTGTGGCAGGGGGCTCAGTGATTACGGGAGTCATTCCGTCCAATAACTCTACACTTCCTGTTTATTCACCAAACCTGTCTATTGTGAAGTCAGCGAGCACAACCAACGCTACGGTGGGTGATCAGGTCACGTATACGCTTCAGGTGAACAACGGGGGGAATGTTGCTGCCAACGTTACATTAACGGATAACATTCCGAGTGGCAGCTCGTACGTGGCTGGCAGCTTCCGACTAAATGGAAATGTGATTGCTGGTGCTAATCCTGCGACTGGCGTTAATTTGGGGAGCCTCGCGGCAGGAAGTACAAATACAGTAACCTTCCAGGTACTCGTAACAAGCTTGCCTACGCCTCCAACCCTTGTGGATCAGGCCACGGCCACCTATTCCTTTAACTCTCCTGATGGTCGGACTATTAACGGCACAGTAGCTTCGAACACCTTGACGATTCCCGTTACATTGCCCAATGTAACAACGGTAAAATCGGCATCAGTCATTGATGTTGCAGTTGGGGAGACGTTTACGTACACCATAGTTACTACCAATAGCGGCATCCAGGTAATTAATAATGTGGTACTCACGGATACTCTCCCCGCTGGAACTACGTTCGTACCCGGCAGTGTGACCGTCAGAGGGACTGTCATACCAGCGGCCAATCCGAGCAGTGGAATTTCGTTAGGAACGCTGACAGCCGGAAGTTCTGCGACGGTGACGTTTCAGATTAATGTGCAGTCCCTGCCCACATCAGGTTCGCTGGTCAACCGGGCTTCCGTATCCTATAGCTCAGGTGCGTTCACGGGCATTTCCAATTCTAATTCAATCACAACCCCTGTATACCAGCCGATCATCGGTATCAACAAGTCGGCGAGTCAAACGAATGCCACACTGGGAGATCAGCTTGCATATACACTAGTGGTGACGAACACTGGAAACTTAGGGGCACAAGTAACAGTGACCGATACGATTCCAGTAGGTCTGACGTTTGTCCCCAATTCAGTAACCGTGAATGGTGGTGCACGTCCCGGAACTAGCCCGTTAACCGGAATAACGCTGGGAAGTCTCCTGCCAGGAGCAACTGCAACGGTAGTGTTCCGAGCTACACTCACTACACTCCCATCTCCGCCAACGCTGGAGAATCAGGGGACTGCTAGTTATACGTACCAGCTTCCGAGTGGACGGAATCTCTCAGGCAGCAGCCAATCCAATCTCGTTCGCATACCTGCATCTGCGCCCAATATCTCTATTAGCAAAACAGTAAACACTCCGGATGCAACTGTAGGAGATGTTCTTACCTATACGGTTGTTGCAACAAATGCTGGGAGTAGTGCGGTACAAAATCTGGTGATCTCGGATACGCCAACCGGTTCGGAATTCGTCTCCGGCAGTGTCACTATTAATGGAACTGCTGCAAGGAATGCAAGTCCGCTTTCGGGCATTGCTGTCGGTGCATTGAACAGTTCAAGCAGCGTTACGGTGACCTATCAAACAAGAGTGACATCCGTTCCGTCCACAGGTTCAGTTAGTAACCGGGCAAGTGCAGCATTTACGTCAGGCAGTTTTAATGGTGTTTCTTCGTCTGTCACGGTGAATACACCCATATATCAACCACTCATCCAAGTAGCTAAAACAGCTAGCACCTCGAATTTGACAGTAGGGGATTCCTTTAATTACTCCATTCAGGTCAACAATTCAGGCAATATTGCTGCAACGGTTACCTTGACGGATCCGATTCCTGCGGGAGCTGTATTCAGTACGAATAGTGTCATTATTAATGGCGTACCAACACCAGGTGTTAGCCCGGTAACAGGAATTAATTTGGGGTCGATCGCTGCAGGCTCGAACGTAACGGTCACTTTTGTTGCCACGGTCACAAGTTTGCCTGATTCAAGGCAGTTGACTAACCAAGCAGTTGCATCATTTGCCTACACTCTTCCAAGTGGGAGAACAGTTGCCGGTTCTTCGTTATCGAACACCGTTAACATTCCCGTATCCTTGCCCAATGTAACGATAGTAAACAGTGACAATGTAGAGTACGGCGTGGTCGGGGATGTCATTCGATACACATCTGTTATTCGTAACAACGGAACAGTAGCCGTTAACAATGTGGTATATGTCAACCCTCTTCCTCCGAATACCCCATTTGTACCCGGAAGCGTCATTGTGAACGGGACTTCATTCCCGCTCTCCAATCCGACCGCCGGCATTCCAATCGGTACGTTGGCTCCAGGAGCCGAGGTTACCGTAACTTTTGAGGTGACGATTACTATGCCGATCCCTTCACAGATTAACAATCAGTCGACGGTCAGCTTCACATCCGGTTCATTTTCGGGGTCATCATCATCCAATACAACACAGACTCCGGTCATACAACCGCAAATTTCACTCATCAAAACAGCAAATACAGTTAATGCGACCGTAGGCGACACGGTTGTATATACAGTAACTGTCAGCAACACAGGCAATCTGGAGGCAAACGTTACAGTGACAGATACGATTCCTACTGTCACAACTTTTGTACCCAATAGCCTCGTGGTATCTGGTGTACCACAGCCTGGAGCAACACCAGGAACGGGTATTCCTGTAGGCATTGTGGCAGCGGGAGCGACAGCTGTTGTTACATTTGCCGTTGTTGTGGATTCACTTCCATCTCCGCAGCAACTTAGCAATTTTGCGACGTCATCTTTTACTTTCACACCTCCTGACGGGCGAACGTTAACAGGGACAGCCACCTCAAATACACTGACGTTTCCAGTCTCGTCGCCAAACGTTGCCGTAGTTAAAAGTACAGTTTCTACTGCGGCTGCCGTAGGGGATACTGTTACTTACTCCATTTTGGTAACGAACAGCGGAATAGCACCGGTAAATAATATTCAGTTTTCGGATCCAATTCCTACGGGGGCCTCTTTTGTTGCAGGAAGTGTCACTATAAATGGGGTAGTGCAGCCCGCTTCCAATCCGGCAGGGGGGATATCACTAGGTACGCTCGCTCCCGGAACGTCTGCAACTGTGACTTTCAGTATCAATGTCAATGCGATCCCACCAAGTGGACAATTAAGCAATCGATCCACAGTGAGTTTTACCTCGGGGACATTCTCAAGCACAACGTTCTCCAATACTGTGGTTACACCGGTATTTCAGCCCATTCTATCAGCACAAAAAACGGCGAGTACACAAAATGCTACCGTTGGGGATACCGTCAGTTACACGATTACCGTCAACAATCAGGGTAACTATGGTGCCCAGATTAACTTAACGGACAATATTCCTACAGGAACCATACTTGTTCCGAACAGTGTGATTGTAAATGGTCAGCCATTACCTGCAGCCAATCCTGCAACAGGCATTCCGGCAGGCACTGTTGCTGCTGGGGCAACAACAACGGTTACCTTTTCCGTAGTTATTGATACTTTGCCGACCCCGCAACAGCTGGTGAATCAGGCTTCGGTTGCTCTTTCCTTTACGCTGCCTGATGGACGCAACATCACGGGTTCTGTTTTGTCTAACATACTTACCATTTCAGTGTCGGCTCCCGATGTCGATGTGGTGAAATCTACGACATCTACGTCTGTATCTGTTGGTGATGTTGTGACGTACAGCATTGCAGTAACTAATAACGGAATAGCGACTGTCAGCAATGTGGTCTTTACGGATGCATTGCCGGCAAGTACTGTTCTTACAGCAAACAGCGTGTTTATTGATGGAGTTCCTCGACCGGGTGTCAATCCTTCAACCGGAATAACGCTTGGTTCCATCGCGCCTGGAGTTACCGTGACCGTTGTGTTTAGTGTGCAGGTTACAGCACTCCCATCCAGTGCAGTATTAAACAATCAGTCTACAGTGAGCTTTACATCAGGTGTTTTTTCAGCTACCACATTTTCTAATACGGTCACTACCCCGGTATACCAACCGATTCTGTCGGCAGTCAAAACGGGAGACCAGGCTATAGCAACGGTAGGGGATACGGTCGTTTACAGCATCGCGATTACCAATGCAGGGAACTTTGGGGCATCTGTCACGTTAACGGATACCATTCCGGCAGGAACAGAACTTGTGCCAAATAGCGTCATTATTAATGGAGCTTCAGCACCAGGAGCCGATCCGGCTTCAGGGATTCCACTGGGTGTAGTCTCCACAACAACTGTAGTCATGTTCTCGGTCGTGATCATCACCCTACCTTTAAGCCAGGCCATAACCAATCAGGCCTCAGCAACCTATTCCTACACGCTGCCGGATGGAAGAACACTGGGAGGCAGCCTTTCGTCCAATTCTCTCAATATTCAGGTGTCTGCTCCGAATGTCAGTGTCGTCAAGACGACACCAGTAATTGATGCTGTAGTGGGTGATACGATTGTATATGAGATGGTCGTAACCAATAACGGAATTGATCCTGTCAACAATGTCGTGTTAACCGATCCAATCAGTTCGGCTGTTACTTTTGTCACGGGCAGTGTCCTGGTTGACGGCGTTCCGCGTCTCTCGGCTAACCCGACACTGGGGATAGCGCTTGGTTCTTTGGCACCTGGAGCATCTGTATCCGTTTCGTATGCGGTTCGGGTCAACACGCTGCCTGCACCACCGCAAGTGAGCAGTCAGTCATCGGTAAGTTTCACATCGGGTGTATTCTCGGGAGCGGCCTATTCAAATACCGTGGTAACACCAATTTATCAGCCGATTATTGCCGTAACCAAAACAGCGAGTACGTCCAATGCCACCATCGGAGACATCATTACCTATTCTTTTACCATTTCCAATAGTGGGAATTTAGCAGCCAATTTGACACTTACGGATAACATTCCGAATGGAGCAGTACTACTTCCCAACAGCGTCCTGATTGATGGTGTTCCACAGCCAGGTGCAAATCCGGAATCAGGGATTGTTGTTGGGACGATAC
The DNA here is from genome assembly GCF_038020215.1 of Paenibacillus sp. FSL F4-0087. Lineage (NCBI taxonomy): Bacteria > Bacillati > Bacillota > Bacilli > Caryophanales > Paenibacillaceae > Paenibacillus > Paenibacillus sp. FSL F4-0087. Next base: position 6,925,914 of record NZ_JBBODJ010000001.1, on the reverse strand, counting down.
CTCCAGGAGGGTCCGTTAATGTAACGGTCACTCTGGAAGTGACTGTGGATTCATTGCCGCAGAATCAGCAGCTGGTCAATCAGGCGGTAGCCAATTATACATTTAGTCCGCCGGATGGACGTCAGTTGACGGGTACAATATCCTCCAACGTTCTGGTGATTCCTGTATCTGCACCAAATGTCGTTGTGATCAAAAGCACAAGTGCAGTTGATGCTGTTGTCGGCGATGTGATCACCTATACAGTTGTGGTAACGAATAGTGGTATCGAGGTAGTCAATAGCGTGGTTATGGTAGACCCTGTACCAACAGGCACCGTATTTGTAGCGGGAAGTGTTACGGTGGATGGCGTGGCAAGGCCTACGGGGAATCCGAATACAGGGATAACACTTGGTTCAATTGCCGCCGGTGCTTCAGTTACCGTTACATTCAGAGTGGAGGTTGTGGTGATATGAGCCAATCTTCCGGTCCGTTGTCCCACACGCTACAGAATCAGTCACTGGTTCGATTCAGCTCGGGTACGACTGAACTGGAACAGGTGGCCTATTCTAATACGGTAGTTACACCATGGATCGGCCCCAGGCTGGAAGTACACAAGTTTTGCAACGTTGCTGAGGCTGCTCTGGGGCAGACACTGACCTATCTGATTGAAATTGTGAATTCGGGTAATTGTGCTGCCATGGTCCATGTATTGGATTCGCTCTCGTCGGAAACATCACTTCTCCCCAACAGTGTACTCCTGGATGGAACTCCGCTGCCAGGAGTATCACCGGAGAGAGGGATTCCTGCGCAGGAAATCGTACCTGGAGCGACGTTGCGAATTCATTTTCAGGTGATCATCGTCGGTCTTCCACCGTCCTTGAAACTGGTGAATCAAGCGAAGATACGTTATACGTTTGTGACGCCGGAAGGACGAATGGTTGAGGGAGAAGAGCAATCCAACGTGGTAGAAGTAAACCTGGTCTCGTCAAGTCTGTCGTTGGTTTTGAATGCAGATCGTGCGCAAACCTTTGTCGGAGATATCGTCACTTACAACCTTTTGGTGAGTAACCCGGGTTTTATAATAGGAAACGATGCCAGGGTAACGATCCCATTACCCAAAGGTATTGAATTTCTTCCGGGAAGTGTCATTGTGAATGAGATTTTTGTTCCCGAGACGACGCCTGACTCCGGGATTATGATAGGCGAAGTACTGCCCGGAGAATCTGTTCCAATTCAATTTCGAGTACAGGTCACGGGAGGAAGCATAGCTGAGAAATTAACAATTCAGGCAGTGCTAGAGTACGTTTCAGGTGACACATTGGAGAATGTATACTCGAACGTAGCAACTTTACAAATCATTCAACCTCGGATTTCGATTGCGAAAAGTGTGAATCCACCCATCGCTACTCCTGGGGATACCGTTCAATACCAAATAACGGTACACAATGAAGGTTCTTTTGCAGTAGATGCTATCGTGACGGATTTTCTTCCGTCAGGTATGCGCTATGTTGAGGGGAGCCTGGGGTGGAACGGTGTGAAACGGCTTGGAACAAATCCAGTCAAAGGCATCAATCTGGGAACGTTGACTGCACGTTCCGTGGTTAATATCCAATTTGAAGTGCATCTCACAGAGCAGGAGCGGGGTGTACCTGCAGTCTTCGAACTGATGAATCAGGCTCGCCTGATCTATACATTTCGCTTGCCAGATTCGCGTTCTGTGCAACGAATAATTTCCTCCAATACGGCTGTCATTCAGTTGAAGTTTCCTATCATCTCGGTTCATGTGGAAGTGAAGCCAGACTTGATCGAAAGGGGAGGAAATGTAACCTTTCATGTACATGTAACCAACACAGGGTCCTGGCCCGCGCGGGTGCAGTTGGCTGATGTGCTCCCTCCAGGTGCCAAATGGATTGGGGAAGCAGAAGTACGGGATCGAGCGATCATTTCAGAGTATTCATCACCAAGATTTTTACATTTGGGTGAGATGGAACCTGGAGCGGAGAAATGGGTCACTTACATTGCACAAATATCCTCCGCTGAACAACTGGGAATCCAGCAGGGTACCGTAACTGCTATGTATACCTACGAGTGGAACGGTCAGAGGCATTCAGGACAGTCCATTTCGAATGTATACACCATTATTGTTGAAGATGGCGATGAATGAAGGGGGATACTAGCTTTTTCCTGTAAATGTAAGGGGTTTTTTGCTTCGTTATGGAGTCATGACATTACACGAACGTGAATGAATGGTATACTAATTAAATATGACCTCGGCAAATAACCCGTGGATTCGGGACGTCGGATTAGCTATAGAGGAGGCCGCTACATTGGCAAAAGCAAAAGTTGCAAAAAGACCTACCCGGGACGAGTTTGAACTGGAAGAGCTGGGGAACCAACTGGTTGAGGCGTTTCATGAACGTTCGGAAGTGTTGCTGACCGTATGGGGCAAGGAAGATCAGGTTCATGGGGTCATTGTGAAGTTGGACTCACGTACTCGGCTAGTACATGTTGAGTATACAGAGGAAGAATTTACGGCCAAAGTGCCATTCTTGGATATTATGCGCATTGATTCTCCACGGTATTGAAAAAATGATAAACAGGATCTGAAACAGGGCATCCGCCCTGTCAAATCTGTTCTCCCTGCATAAGATAACCCATACCTGTTGCAGAGGAGGTACGGTCAATGAGCGAAGTATTAGGTGGAGAAACAAGAGGAGGCTACGGATACGGAGGTTTTACTTCTGTAGGCGCCATTCTGGTTCTGTTCATCCTGTTGGTTATCATCTCCAAAGCGTTCCTGGTATAATGATTTTTTCCAGATGAATAAAGGAAGCTCTGCCATCGCGGCAGAGCTTTTTTTGTTTATATTTTGTCTTGTCGTTTGCGGCTGACTAAGCCGTAGATGACAACGATCACCACAGGGTAGAGAACGGCCCACCCGGCAAAAGGGAACACAATGGCCGTCGCCACAAAGGAAATCCAACTGATGGTTACACCAGTACGACTGCCCTTGAGTAAACGTATTCCGGCTGCGCATCCGCCAAGATAGGTGAGAATAAAGGTTGCATTGGGCAACTGAATAAGTGTCGTGAGTGACACGAGGCCTGATCCGTATATGCACAACACTAGAGTAAAGCAGATGGCCAGGAAGCCAATTGCAGCAATGGGTGTATGGTACCGACGGGATAAGCGGGACATCCATTGCGGGGCAGATCCTTGTCTTGCCAGTGCATAGGCGACTCGGGATGCAGCACCAGCATATGCAATGACGGTAGCAGTGCAAATAAATATGCCAGTCAGCCCAGCAAGTAATCCACCCCAGGAACCGAGAGCCTGACTAATAATCCATACAAGAGAGACATCTGCTCCGCCATGAAGATAGCTTTGAGTTCCGACTGTCGCCAGTGCAGTCAGGAAATAGAGCACACCTACAATGATGGCTGCAATCGTTACACCTTTAATAGCTGCCTTGCGTGGATCAGTAAATTCTTCAGACAGGTGAGATACAGCTTCCCAACCGATAAAACACCAGAATAGAATGGCTCCAGCCTGTCCCACACTGACCCAACCACTTGGCATAAATGGTGTGAAATGTATGGATTCCATATTCGGAATAGCAAATACAAATGCCATGACGAGCACGATAATAATCGCTAGCACAACGCCAATCTGTACCTTTCCGGCGACCTGCATACCTACGATGTTAATGATCAGTCCAGCCGCCAGCATGAGGGCGGCAATCGCTGTTCTATATCCTTCCCCGAGTCCCAGTGCAGCTGTCATGTAGCCTGCACCTGTAAGTGCAGCTACTGGAGCACCGATGGGAACGGACATTAGAAAGAACCAGCCAACTACAGCTCCTGCCCGTTGTCCAAAAGCGAGGGTAACGAAATGGGATACACCGCCTGCGTCCGGGTATCGGGCTGAGAGTAATCCCATGGACAGGGCAAGCGGAAGAATCAGCAGCACCATGCCTCCCCAGGCGAGAAGTGAAGCCGGCCCTGCCAGTTCGGCAGCAAGTCCGGGTACAATCAGGACACCTGAACCGAGAACTGCACTTATATAAAGCGCAACAGCTTGCGGCATACCTATTGTTTTTTTGAGCTGCGAAGAAGATGTGTTCATGAAATAAAAAGGCCTGCCTTCCAGATTGAAATGATTTTAGAGCGAGAACTATGTAATTATATAGGAAGAGATGCAATCAGTCATTGGCGAATTTTGTAGAAGTTTCGATATCGGTCATGCGGACGTTATGATAAAATAAAACCATCCCTAGAGAAAGAATGAGGTGTACCCCCTAATGAGTAAAGAGTTGACAGAAGCTTTGAACGAACAGATGAACTTCGAATTTTATTCGGCTCACGTATATCAGGCGATGGCTGCATACTGTTCCGGCGAAAGCTTGGACGGATTTGCCAACTTCTTCATCGTACAAGCAGAGGAAGAGCGGTTCCACGCGATGAAAATATACAAATTCCTGAATGACCGCGGACAACGCGCTACGCTTGCTGCATTGCCAGAACCGAAGAATGAATATTCCTCGATGCTGGATGTGTTCGAACATGGATATGCACACGAGCAGCAAAATACGAAGAAATTCTACAATCTGGCTGACATTGCCTTGAATGAGCGTGAACATGCCACGATGTATTTCCTGAAATGGTTCATCGATGAGCAAGTCGAAGAGGAAGCACTGTTTGATAATATCATCCAGAAATTGCGCCGAATCGAAAAAGACAGCAATGCTTTCTACATGCTGGACGCCGAATTTGGTAAACGTTCGTTCACAGCTCCTGCGGAGTAAGAGGGAACTAAGCAAAGCAATCAGGATTGATCCGAACGACAAGAAAATCGATCTACATATGAAAAGTCTGCTCTCGAGCAGGCTTTTTTGTTATACCATTTTAAGCTTCTTCGCTTGCTTCATATAAATTCCAGAAATGACTCTATCAGAAACCACAATTTGGGTTAATAGAATATATGTCAACATTGATCTATCCCGACGGATGTTCTTTTTCGAGCAAATCTATCAAATTCGTTTTATTTTTTTGGGTAATCTGACAAAAGTGTAACTCGAACGTAGCATTTGAAGCGAGAATGGGACGCACTCTTTTTGATAGTATTAGGATTATCGCCAAGGGCTGCAATGAGAGAAACATAGACACCCGGGGAAATACAAGACATAAGGGAGACTTTTATTATGCTACATATTCGTAAAACGTTCATCACCGCACTTGCTATTCTATTGATCATTCCATTGTTATTGCCGCAGTCGGCTTCAGCTGCCTCATCCGCATCCAAGCATGCTGGAAATAAAGCGAGCTCCAAGATCATATATCTAACTTTCGATGATGGGCCGACCGCCCACACGGGACAATTACTGGATATCCTGGATCAGTACAATGCCAAGGCGACATTCTTCATGCTTGGACCTCAAATGGAGAAGTTTCAGAAGGCTACTAAGCGTATTGTTGCAGACGGACATGGACTGGGCTTGCACGGCGTAACGCATGTTCCCGGTAAATTTTATAAATCCGCATACAGCGGCTTGAAAGAAATGCAGCAGGCCAATGAAAGCTTGAACAAAGTGGCAGGCGTCAAAACCAGCCTCGTTCGTACTCCGTACGGCAGCAAACCATATCTCAAACCGGCATATCGCAATGTTCTACTGGGTCAAGGGGGATTCCATCTGTGGGATTGGAATGTTGATTCCGAGGATTGGAAATACAAGAAGGATCACCAGAAAGTCTACAACAGCGTGATGAAGCAGATTCATAACGTGCAAAAGAGCGGAACCACCCCTGTGGTACTGATGCACGACCAGGAAGCGACATTGAAAGTACTTCCGCAAGTGTTAAAAACACTGAAAGCAGAAGGCTACCAGTTTGAAGTGTTGACCAAGAAAGTACAGCCCGTGAATTTCTGGAATGACAAACGTTAAAAATTCAGGCTAGACAACAATGTAAACTGATTCCAATAATGGCTTCAAGGAGGACAACAACATGAGTAAACCTAAATTATGGATGACGATTCCTGTGACAACAGCAGTGCTGCTTGCTCTTGCGGGGTGTGGTGGTCAGGATACCAAACCATCATCAGCGGACAACACGTCCCACGCGGCTGGCGAACAGGCTCAGTCAGGCAGTGGAGGAGCCGATTTCTCCAATGGAACGAAAGAAAGCGGAACAGATACCACAGGAACACCGGGGACAGAAGGTTCTGCAGGAAGCGGGACACCGAATTCGGAAACGAGCAGTAAAGGTCAAACCCAGCAAAGTGCGAACGATGTCATTAAGGACATTCGCAGTCAGCTGAAGATGAAGAACGCTTCGTTTCCTACTTCATTTTCCCTGGAAAAGGGAAAACATCTGACTGCATCGATCACATCGAATACTTCAGATGCGTTTCACATTAACTTTTATTCCACTGACCAGCCTGTTGCGGTGAATGATGCTTCATTGACGGCCTCTGGCAGTAAAGTGCCTGTTCTGGCATCCTATGAAGTGAAGACATATAAAGATCCGAACAGCACCGATATTTTCCCTGAGACAGATTTGAAAGACTTTCCGAAGGATATGACAGTGGATCTGGGACATGGTATCAAGGGTATGACTGAAGGCGCGGCGGGCAGTCAGTATCTGACTTGGACAGAAGGTAGATGGACGTTACAGATTCGTTCCATTTCCGAAGATAACATGAATAATCCGGGCATTGCGAAGAGAATAGTGGAGTATTTGGAGTCCCATACACTGCCTGCACCAAAGGATAAAGGATTCGTAAACGTGCAGTACCCAAGCGGTGGTAAAAGCGTTAATGTAACGATTTCCTGGCAAGATGGCAAGCAGATTCATCAGCTCCAGACCGAGCAGGTGCCACTGGAAGCTTTGGGCATGGTTGTTTCTGTAAAATAGAATGGCATCAAAAAAACACCAAAAGGAAATAGGCTGGCCCGGGGTGAATGCTCCAGACCAACCTACCCTTGTATAAGCAAGGTGCACCGATGGGAAGGTGTACCTTGCTTATTTATGTTTCATTGGGTTAAAGCGGTACTTTCATTTAAACCACCCTTTTTCTTTGGAACGGGTGATGGCTTCAATGCGGTTACTTGCATTTAACTTGTTGAGTATAATAGAGATGTAATTTCGCACCGTACCGGTTGTAATAAATAAATGTCCGGCTATTTCCTTTGTATTTTTACCGTCTGCCATCAGGCCGAGAACGGCATTTTCACGTTCGGTCAGCGGGTTCTCCTGAACATAAGCCTCGTCCACCAGGTCGGGTGCAAAAATACGTCTTCCATTCATGACCTGGCGGATTGCTTCGGCCAGTTCCTCGATCGGGCTATCCTTTAACAGATAACCGCGTACACCACCTTTTAAAGCACGTTCGAAATATCCGGTCCGGGCAAAGGTTGTTAAAATAATGACTTTACAGTTCATTCCTTTAAGCTCCTCAGCGGCCTCCAGGCCACTTTTGACGGGCATTTCAATGTCCATCAGACAGATATCTGGTGAATGCTCCCTGACGAGAGCAAGGGCTTCCTGTCCATTGCTTGCGCGTCCTACCACTTCCATATCCTCTTCCAGATTGAGTAGGGAAGACAATGCCCCCAGCATCATACGTTGGTCTTCGGCGATTACGATCCTGATCATTGTTCAACCTCCTTTATCGGTTTGCGGACCAGCTTGGGAACATGGATGACAATGCCTGTACCTTCCATGTCTGCTCCGGAACGAATATCCAGACAACCGTTCACAAATTCAAGTCGTTCTTTCATCCCCAAGATTCCGGTTCCGCGCCGTTCTTGCTTGCGAGTACGTTCGATTCCGACCCCGTTATCCTGAACCGTTAATACATTATCGGCCAGTGTTTCCTCAATACGGATGGTGCATACCGCTGCTTGACTGTGTTTGACCACATTTGTAACAGCTTCTTTCAGACACATGCCGAGTACATTTTCATTGAGCTGTGACGTATCCTGTAACTTCGGATTGCCTTCAAGTACAAATTCAATGGAAGCGGCCTTCAAAATTTGTTCGGCACGGAACAGTTCATCCACCAGTTGTGTTCCACGCATAGTCGTTACCATTTCCCGGACTTCTTTCAGGGCCGTACTTGCCGTCTGTCTCAGATCGTTCAGTTCAATCTCGGCCTGATCAGGATTCATGCGAAGCAGACGCTTCGCCAGATCGGTTTTCAGACCGATAAGAGAGAGCTTCTGTCCAAGTGTATCGTGCAGATCGCGTGCGATACGTTGCCGCTCTTCCATTTTTACAAGATCATCCAGCCGTTTGTGGGCATTCTCCAGTTGGCCTTCCAGCTGTTCACGCTTATTTTTGTTATACGTACTGATCGGAAGCAGAATGGATGCCATAAGAGTAATGAATACAAACGGGAACTGACTGAGCAACAGGGTACTCTGTTTGATGAAACTATAATTAATGGTTAGAAAACTGGCTGCCAGGTTCACCGAATAGAGGGTGAAGAAACCAGCTTTATTTTTAATATTCCCAATAAAAAAAGCAAGAAACAATGAGAAATAGGCATAATCATAAGCGATGGTCATCGTAATCGATATGGCGATCAAGAGTCCAATCCACATATAGACTTGCCAGCCCTTTGTGATAAAGGCAAGCAGATAACAAACAAAGAAGAACAGAATGATGAAAATGCCCGCAACCATAGGCCACAATTTGGAATATTGCGAAATATAATAGAAGGGCAGGATGAAAAAGACGAGCCATACATACGGATTTAAACCTGTATTTTTATAAAAGAGCTGCATCCACTTTTGAATGAAAATTCTCCTCCTCGGACTTGCATTGTACTCAAACTTAGCCTGACTGTAGCATGACTTTAGCCTGAATACAAGAAAACGAATCCGACAGAGTTAAGGCTTCTCTGTCAGACCCGCTTGGTTGTTTACTCGAATTGGTGGTTGAACGTAAGGCTTGCGAGATAAGCGTTTGATCTCTCTGAAACTGACAAATTGCTTGGATTCTTCGTCCCACAGACGGAAGCGCAGGGCAGCCAGACTGGAACGTAGCGTAATCGTTGTAGCCTTTTGCAGTGGCGGTGTTGCGTTATGTGCTTCTTCCAAATAATAGTTGGGAACACGTGGGCTCAAGTGATGCACATGGTGGAACCCGATATTGCCGCTGATCCATTGAAGCAGTTTAGGCAATTTGTAATATGAACTACCTTCTACAGCAGCCTTCACATAACTCCATTCATCTTCATTCTCAAAGTACGTATCTTCAAATTGATGTTGTACGTAGAACAGCCAGATGCCGAAGAAGCCGGAGAAGAAAAAGACGGGTGCCTGCACCAGGACAAAAGCCTGCCAACCGACTAGCCAGCACATAAAAGCGTACAGGACAACGATCAGAACTGTTGATAGATGCGTATTGATGCGCTCTTTACGTCTTGCGCCTTTACGGTTAAAGCGGTAGGCAAAAAGGAACACATAGATGGGACCAATACCGAACATGACAAACGGATTACGATAAATCCGGTAGAATAGACGACCCCAAGGAGAAGCGGCTTTATATTCCTCAACTGTCATCACCCAGATATCGCCAACTCCACGTTTGTCCAGATTGCCGCTGGTGGCGTGGTGAATGGAATGTTCGTTTTTCCATTGCAGGTAAGGCGTAAGGGTTAGTACACCTGTAATGGTGCCGAGAATGTCGTTGGCACGTTTGCTTTTGAAGAATGAACCATGACAGCAGTCATGGAAAATGATAAATGTTCTAAGTACAAATCCCGAGGCTACGAGGGCAATCGGAAATGTTAACCAGTAGGACACGGACAAGCTATAGTACGCTGCGGCCCATAATAATAATAATGGCAGTATGGAATTCACTAATTGTTGGATACTCAGGCGAAGATTGTTTTTCTCATAAGGGGTGACTTCTTTTTTTAGCGCCATTTCCTTGGATCTGCTCATTGACGTACGTCCTCCTTCAATGGTCAATAACTGTAATCAGTTATAACCTAACGCTTCCTGGGAAGATGTCTCCAAGTGAGGCGTTTTTATCATTGTATAAGAATGCGTCCAGTGCAGTAAGTCATAAACGTCAGTACACTGTAATGATGAATATCAATGATGACCCATGACATTTGTCATGGGTGGATGAAGTTAAACTGCATTGCAGAGCCTAAGTAAGCACTGATTTCGAATTCCTTTGTACAATTCGCGCAACAATTTGTATTATGTATACAAATTTTGTTCATGGCATGGTAGAATCTATCATTGAGTGGTTATGACAACTTATGAAATTGGTTGATAGGTTGATTTTCTGATGGATTGGATGGAGTGCATGATGAAGAAAAGAATAACGGATATTCTATTTATTATGGCGGGTGCATTTCTGTTTGCACTTGCAGTAAACCTGTTCGTCATCCCGAATGATCTGGCTGAAGGCGGCGTTACGGGGATTACTATTATTTTGTATTACCTTTTTGAGTGGTCTCCGGGACTGATGAACTTGCTCCTGAATGGTATTTTGCTACTTGTGGGGTATAAGTTTCTGGACAGAACAACAACGGTGTATACCATTATTGCGGTGGTATTCAACTCGCTGTTCCTGCACCTGACCGAGAGCTGGACGATTGCATCGGACGAGCTTTGGATCAATACCATTTTTGGTGGATTATTTGCCGGTCTGGGTATCGGCTTGATTGTTAGAGTAGGCGGCACAACGGCGGGCACGGTTATTCTGGCCCGACTTGCCAACAAATATTTGGATTGGAACATCAGTTATGGACTGTTATTCTTCGATTTGATCGTGGCGTTCTCGTCTTTCTTCATTATAGGGCCGCAAGGTTTGATGTGTACGATTGTCATGTTGTTCGTCGGCACCAAAACGATGGAGTTCATTATTGAAGGGCTCAATCCGAAAAAAGCAGTTACGATTATATCTACCAAACAGGATGCTATTGCTCAGCAGGTTATTGAGAAGATGGATCGGGGAGTGACTGTCCTGTCTGGTCATGGATACTATACAAAGAACCCGAAAGAGATCTTATATATTGTCATTAGCAAACAAGAAGTTCCAATGCTGAAGAAGATTGTGCGAGCGGAGGACGAAATTGCTTTCATAACGATCCATGATGTGCGTGACGTATTTGGTGAAGGGTTCATCGAATTGTCCAAATCGTAATGAAGCGTATATATAAGGAAGTAAGGAGCTGCGGTGTTTATCACTGCGGCTTTTTTTGATTTATGTGGTGTAATTTCGAATTAAATGATCACGATGAGATCAGGCCTTGATTTTGAAATCAGATCATCCGATACTGACAAAAAGCTGTACACGTATCAAGCCCGATGATATATTGAATTTAATTCGTTAAGAAACTTAACTAACTATAAAAGGAGGCGATAAAATGTCTGGCTCACCGCAATATATCCGCAATCTGAACGAGAATTTGATTATGGATGCTCTGATTGCAACTGGTGCGATGTCCAGGGCAGATATCAGTCGTCAGACCGGACTCAGCAAACCTACGGTGTCGTCAGCAATTGAACATCTCATTGAACGAAACTTGGTGCTGGAAACTGGTAGAGCCGATAATGCTCAGGGTCGCAAAGCAACACTCATTCAATTCAACGAATCAGCTTATTATGTCTGTGGCATCGATATTGGGGCAACCCGAATTCGATTCGCACTCTCTGATCTGAATGGTGAAATTATGGAGTACAGAACGTATCCAACGTTATCGGTCCAAAGTGGTGATCGAGCAGAGACTGCAACCCTTGATGTTCTTCGAAGCCACATGGATGACTTGCTGTCGGAGAATCAATTGAATTGGGATCAGATTCGATGTGTTGGTTTTGGCATTCCTGGCGTTGTACTGCCGGACTCTGGAGATATTGATCGAATCGTTGCCCCTTTAGAGGGATTGGAAAAGTTGCTCTCGCTTGAATCATTGTCGGGGGCCTTCCCGTGTGAAGTGATTCTGGAGAACGATGTAAACCTGGCTGCACTGGGGGAGTACAGGAGGGGAGCTGCAGCAGAAGATTCCAATCTGTTTGTTTTTTTCTCCATCGGTACTGGAACGGGCGCAGGCATCATGGTGAACGGGCAATTGCTTCGAGGTATGGGCGGGTTGACAGGCGAGCTCGCGGAGATGTTGTTGGAAGAGGGCCATCGATTGGAGGATGTCCTATCTGCTGATGGTCTGATGGAACTGGCCAAGCGTCAGTTGGATGCCAGTCTACTTGAGGATCCTGATTCTGGTATAGAAGCTCTTCGTGAATACCTGACTCCTGAGAAACTGTTCGAAGCTGCGCGAAGTGGAGAAACGCAGGCTGTGCAGATTCTGAAACAATACAGCCAAATGATTGCTTCGGCTCTGCGGCATATTTGCGTCGTTCTTGCTCCCCATCTCATTGTACTTGGCGGAGGCATTGGGGGAAATGGGGATGTGTTATTGCCGCATCTCAGACAGATCGTATCTGATCAATTCCCGGCGAAGCCTGCACTGATCTGTTCAGAGCTTGGCGAGCGGGCTGTAGTCACTGGAGCAGTGCAGGTGGCGTTACAACAAACGATGTTGAATCTTCAGCAAGAGTCATTGGAATAAGGGCGTTACTTCAATAATTATAAAGGTAAGTTGGATGGATGGAACGAGATCGAAATTGGCTTAACCGTTAACGCGGACAAAATGAGATTTGAATTAAACATCAGCTAGGCTGATTTAAAAATAGAGAAGATTAATCAGACATTGAACGGGTTGAACATCGCATATAGGAGGACAAAGCTATGTTTACCGACAAAAAGGAATATTCATTTTCAACTTGCTGGAACATCAAACGACACACTACGGGTCAGGGCATGATGGAGGAGATCAAATCCCTAGGGTTCAGACAGGTGGAGCTGAACTATAACGTTACGGACGAATTGTTGCAAACAATTGAACCGATGATTGAGCGGGGGGAAATCGGCATATCCAGTGTGCACAACACGTTCCCACATGTAGCTGATCCCGATTATGGGACCGATTCAGTTCTGCTCGGTTTCGACGATGAGCCTCGTCGTAAGCGGGCCATTGAACTGCTGCTCCGTTCAGCCGAGTATGCACACCGGTATGGTGCGAAGGCAGTCGTCGTGCATCCAGGTGAGGTGCCGTTTGAATATAACATTGATGAAGCATTGAAAAAGATATATCACGATCAAGGGCCGGACTCCTCGGACTATCAATCATTGTGGCAAGAGATGCTGGAGAAGCGTGAGGCGAGTAGCGCACATTACCTGAAGCGCATTCAGGAGAGTCTGGAAGAAGTGTGTGAATTGTCTGAACAGCGGGGATACGGAGTGAATTTCGGCATTGAGACTCGATCACGCTGTTACCAAATGCCGACGCTGCAGGAGGCGGGCGCACTTATCCGCGGTATGAAAGGGGCTCCACTCGGCTTATGGTACGATATTGGTCACGGTATGATGATGGACCGAATGGGGCTCTATGATAATGCACGCGAAGCAAATGAATTGATCGACCGTGTCGTTGGGGTTCATATCCATGAGACGGTAGGCTTGTCGGATCATTGGTGTCCATATATCCATAGTAAGGACATGGCGTTTTTTGATTCATTCCTGGATATCATTGATCGTTCTCCGGTCAAAGTATATGAGTTGAAAGCAGCCTGCACACCGGAAGAGATTGATGAGAGTCACCGATTAATTACAGCTCGGATCGCCGGACGTCAAGCGGCACGTCAGCACGGATAATCTGGCAAGTGAATAGCGGTGAAAAATAAACGTAAAGAGAGCGGTCAGAATAACTTTATCTTTCGGGTGAAGTGGTATTCTGCCGCTCTCTTTTCGATGTGATATTCTCTAATCTGCAATTATAAGATATAATATGCATTAATCAGGCTATGGTATCCCTTCCTTCTGAACTCTTACAATGGTATTAGGGGTGCCGCTTCCCTGATTTTTTTAGTTTTTGGATTGTGTCATACATATGAAGAACCGCCACAAGCTAGGCCAAGTATACCAATGCTGAATATATTATCGTCATGTGGGAGAGTACAAGTGATGGACTTATTCTCAATCTATTTCAGCAGGAATTTGAAAGTGATCATTGCAGAGCGCAAGGGCAAGCTGCCTGTGCGTATATTGGCGACTGCACTGAGAAATTTGGAATCGCTGGGATATACGTTTTCGACGAAACTGATAGATGTGCTGAATACCTGGGAACGTGAGAGATTCGTTTTCTGGTTTGAGCAATTGATGGAAGAGATTCGAAAGATGAAAGGAATCAATTTAAAGGAAATCCTCGTGTATCCGAAATTTCCTAAGCGAAAAATGAATATTCAGGAAAGTAAATTTTATTTAAATGCTTTGATGCATTCCTGGAGACAGCAGTCTTTTGAACAGGAGCAGCGCATATTACTGCTGAACAAGTTGCAACTGCGTGTGATTCATCTCGGCAGTGAAGCAGATTTTTACCAAGTGGGAATGAACCTGCTTACAGCGAAATCAGCGTTATCGCCAGTTGCAAAAGAGCAGTTGGTCTGGTTTGCAACAAAGTACGAAGGCTGGTCCGCATTTGAGCCAGAGGCAGGGCAAATACCTGTGAGGGAAAATGCCGCCGTTTATTGTGCTGCTTTATTAAAGGCGGGACGTGCTTCGGTGGAGCAATTCCAGCGGCATTTGCGCACGGCAACAGATATATTGCGACTGGCGGTGGCGTGTTCCGATGGAGATGTCAGTTTGAAGGAGAATACCCGTTTCCGTTCATTTACCCGATCTGAACGACGGGTAATATTTGCTTTATTGGAGAATGCTTCGGACCCGTTGGAAGATTTGTTTCGATATAAAGGAAGCTGGCAGAGATTGGCCGAGCGACTGCATCCGGGTGAATATCGATACCGTTATCCAGTGGCAGTAGCAGCGCTGGACCAGTTGCGACTTGGGGGACACCCGCTTACCTTTCATGGCAGAGTGGAGCGGGCATTTGAACAGATGGATAACGAGCTTATTGTGGAGACGCTCGCGGAACGTCCGGGAGAGATGGTCGGTCAGCTGGACCGAATGATACGTTCCGGAGTTCCGGTACAACAAGTTATTGGCAAAATGGAAACTGTGGCAGACAAGGTATCGACAAGGGCGCTTCTTCGAGTGTTGGCCCATTTCGGCACACGGACGCAGTTTCAGGTCAGGAGGAGCTTTTTCCCCCAAGGCAACACGGCAAATCTGTATGTCTCCACTCAGCCGCTGCCGCCCCTCAACGTTGAGGATGTTCATGCGGTGATATCGGCGGTAGAGCATACACTGTTGAAACGATTTGCGGTACTTCCACCACTCGGTAATGTATACATTGATGAAAGACTTCAAGAGTTTTCAGTTCCATCGGGAAAACGCAGGGCAAGCGAATCTCTTCGAGCTCTATCGCGTGCGTCATGGATATCGTTACCCACAGGAGATACCGTTCGTTTTTTTCTGTCGTGGAGAGAAGGCTTGGGCGGTGAGGAGCGAATCGAATGTGTGAATTCCGATCTGTCAGGTGTTCTGTATGATTCGAACTGGCATGATATGGGTCAAACAACCCGGACCCCTCTGCAATCGAATGAATATGTAGCTGCAAATAGCGGGCTTAAGGTGACTGCACCGGATGGAAAGGCGAAGTATTTGGATCTGCATTTGCCGTCCGTTTCTAAGTTAGGTGCACGTTATATTGTAATCATGGTTAACGCATTCAGGGATAATGCTTTCAAGGATTTGCCGGAGTGTTATGCTGGCTGGATGATGCGTCAGGCGCCACAGTCGGATGAAATGTTCGAACCTTCAACGGTACAGGAGCGAATCGATCTGACGGCAGATTCCCGTAGTTGTATACCAGCCATTATTGATGTACAGGAGCGGCGCATTTTGTGGTGCGATTTTGGCTTAAAGAGACAGCCTAAAGCGCATCCTCCGATGGGGGACAACATAGCCGATTTGGCTTTGATCGCCCGGGCAATGACGGAGTTGAAAAGACCGGATTTATATACCTTATTCATGCTTCACGCTAAAGCGCGGGGAACATTGGTTGAGACATTAGGGATGGCCAATCTCGTATTTACAGCGGAGCTGGAGTCCAATCGTGTGGCTGAAGTGGCAGAGTATCTGACAGAAGGTCCACCCGTGGAGCGCACCGTGATTACACCTCTGGAGCAGGAGTATATTATGAAGCAGTTTTTGTAACGATGCAGGTTCGAATGTTTGGTCATAGATCATTGTAAAAGGGGTATTTGTCACGTTCGACCTGATCGGGTCACCATGACAAGTACCCCTTTTGGGTGTGAATTAGTTTTATTGAGCGTATAAGCAGCACGAAAAGAGAATAGAGAAGTTAAGGTCGTTCCATTCCATTCGATTACACATTTTATTCGTACATTCGTTGTTCGACTTCAGCAAAAGCGATATCAGGGTTCTCATCGGAATTATCGATATAAGCTACGGCTGAGGCGGGCAAGGGCCAAGCTACTTGTTTACGTGCAAGTGAAGCTGTGAAGGCATCCCAGTTCTCCAGCTTCCACTCATCCAGCTGTGATTGTCTGGCTGTAATCCGCTTTCGATACAAAGCTTCATTTGCAAGATAAATATAGGCCACACGTACATCTGTATCATCCAGGGAACGTCCAATCTGTGCGAGTTCCTGCTCGATCCAGTCCGGAGTTCCGATTTCTTTGGTAAAGGGTCCTACAACAACCGTATCGATACCCAATTGCACATTGTCTAGTGCTGCATCCATCGTAATACGGTATCCCAAATCACGGCACAGCCGTTTGTATTCCGGTGAATCCCGATCGGATGGATCGAGTCCCTGCAGGGTCATTATTGCTTCAGCAGCAGGACGCAGCAGGATATCCATATCCAAAAAAGCAGCTTTATGTTTACGCGAGAGGGCTTTAGCAAGGGTTGTTTTGCCGCTCCCGGCCCCGCCAAGAAAGAAAATCAGTTTGCTCATGGTTTGAATTGCCTCCTCATAATGAATAGAAAGAATATGTAATGTGTGAGTACGAATAAGAGAGTCATAATGGCACCTCAGGTGTGAAATGACTTGTTTATTTTATCATAAACGCCTTCAATTGATAGCTAGACAGAAAAGGAAGAATCAGGTAATATTATACCTAGTTTTACTATGCATAGATTTCCGATGTATATAGCTAAGTGGTTTTATTAGGTTCATTTGAAGTTCTATGAACTGTAGTAAAAGTGGTAGTTGTTATTGTACGTTGAAGCATGAACAAAGGGAGTGACAGCATTGCAGGTAAACAAACAAATGATTAAAGGCAGCACGGAGACATTGATTCTTACGTTATTGAAGGAACAGCCGCTTTACGGTTATGAATTGATCAAGGAACTCCATCGTCAATCCGAGGGTGTGTTTAATTTAAAAGAAGGTACGTTATATCCCATTCTGCACGCGATGGAGCTTGAGGGATGGGTGGAGTCTTACTGGATGGAGGTTGAAGGTAGGAAACGTAAATATTATTCCATTTGTGACAAGGGTGTGGAGGCGTTACAGCATAAAAAAGCCGAGTGGCTTTTATTCCGCGGTGCCGTGGATCGGGTGCTTGGAGAGGGAGGCTTAACATGACGGATCGACATGAGAAGATTAAACATTATCTTGATCAACTGTGTAGTCAGGTTAAGGCACGTGAAGTACATACTGATCTGCGTGATGAGCTTGGCAACCACATGGAAGAAATGATGTTGGACAAGGAGCAAGAGGGACTGAGCCAGGAAGAGGCAGCTGCATACGCCATTGAGCAGATGGGTGATCCTGCAGTGGTGGGCAAAAGTATGCACAGATTGCATCGTCATCGTATGCATTGGGGGCTGTTAGTTGGAATAATTGGATTGGCTACAGTTAGCCTGTTGTTAATGTGGATTTTTACAACCAATGTTACAGTAGAAATATATAAGGAGTTATATAGCAATCATGTAATATACACCGTTATGGGTTTCATATTTATGTTGTTCTTTATTTACTTTGATTATCGAAAGTTTAAAAGAGCGGCCTGGTGGATCTATATTCTACTTAATGCCATGCTGTGGATCAATCCAGCATTATCTTCAACTTACAATGGTATAAATAGATTTTGGACGTTACCATTCGGCTTTGTTCTAGATGTGACGACGGTTTCAATGTGGGTAGTACCACTTGCCATTGGCACAATTATGCTGGACAAGCTTCGTTCCAATTGTAATATGCAATCCATATTGACCTACATTGCAATGGTAGCGTTACCGTTAGTGCTACTATTTCAAATGTCGGACTGGGTTCGCATGTTTCTGTTTGGCACAATGTGCATTATTTTATTTGGCTGGCTCACGAAAAAATGGCTTTATACAGCCATAGGTGCTGTTGTAACAGGAAGTATTTTTGTATTGTTATTGTTTTTTGCAGATCAGTACGGCCGCCTGGAGAGGCTCTCTGTCGTTTTGAATCTTCAGGATGACCCTCACGGGAGTGGATATAGCAATTATTCCATTATTGAAATTATTCGATCAGCCGGCTGGTGGGGGAATGGGATTGATACAACGTTCGATAAGTTTAAAACGAGTTATTATGATTACCCAGGTGTGCTGCTCATTGATGTGTTTGGTTGGTCAGCCGGGATCCTGTTATTGGTGGGGATCATCTGGTTTGTTATCAGTATGATGAAGATGCTTCCTCGCATCCGGGATGATTTTGGTCGTATGATTATTGTCAGTATCACCGCCGTTTTTGCATTGCAAATCATCTATTCGTTGGCGATGACCACTGGGAAGGCTCCGATTCTTAGTATTTCTTTTCCTTTTATTGGATACGGTAATCATCTGATGTTTGATTATGCCATGCTCGGTTTACTCCTCGGTGTGTACCGTCGGAAGGATACGCATTCAAAGAGAAATGAAAAAATACGGCAGAAGGTGGATGCCGACCCAATGACCAGTTCATAAACATGCAAAATCATTACCGCATCTTGAAACGAATGGATTGTTATGCTCATTTAACGAGCATTCATGGGAACCAGATATGTCTGAGGTTTACCCATCCCTGGCTGTTAAAGGAGAGGCCACGAACGGAAGGCAGGTAGGCAGTCTCCACAGGTTTTTCAGTTAAATGGAATAATAAACTCTGCTGCACCAGAAATTGTTCGATCCGATCCAGTTCGGCAGTTCGGTCTGCTGCTATTTGCGAAGCAACAACAGTTTGCAGCATCTCTTGAACACTCTTTTTGGAAGATTCCTCCAGATGTTCGGATAAAGTGAGATAGAGATCGTACCTGCGTAATTCTTCGTCCCTGTCCCGAATCAGGGAGAAGAGAATCAGATCGGATTCCAGTCTCAGGTTCCCTTTGAATTGCTCCATCGTGCCTATGCGGACAGTACATGTGAAGCCGTACATTTCCAATGACGATGCCAAACGTCTAGCATCCATCCGATACTGAGGAATGGTTGTGATGTGTAAGGGGATAGGTAGATCAAAAGTAGAGTGCTGAGACAAATAAGTCACTTCTTCTGCATTCATCAACACTTTATCAGCATCTCCTGGATCACCTTCATTACTTTCATTCATGCCATTCCCATACAATTTAGTAATACACGCCTGAACATGTGCTCTTACATCCGGATCGCTTAGCGGTCCGGTTTTTTGTGTATTACAAGTGAGTAATTTGCGTACCATCACGCCTGCACTAATCTGTGTCCAGTCTCTACCCTCAGACGAGGATGGATTATGAACAAGGTGGAAGAAAGGAGATTCGATATCTTGTTTTTCATCCAAATGTGCAGGAGCACTCCACGGGATTTGTAGAATATCTACACGGTCCAGGTGGGCTCTGCCTTGAAAATACATCGGAAAAGCTTCAAGTCTGCACAAGTGATCATCCCAGGTTGTAACCTTGAAAGGCCCGGTTCCTATAGGCCTTTGCATGGTATTCGGTACATCTGGTTCCTTGTCTCCATCTTTATGTTGCCCGTACGTGGCTTGTGAAACAATCGCTGCACGGCTCGTAGAAAGAAAGGGCAAAAACAATTCGTGAGGGGCTTTGAGTTTGAAACAAACGGTCAAGGGATCTGTTGCTTCAAGCGATAGAATTTGTTTGCTCACATCGCGGTATAATGTCCGCCGTTCTGTGGATTGCAGTCGTTCAAATGTATACACTACATCCGCGGCTGTCAGCAGGTGTCCATTGTGAAAAGTAATCCCTTTACGCAAATAAAAGAACCATGTTTTCCGATCTGAACTGATATCCCAGGTATGAGACAGACAAGGAACAATCTCCCCATGTTCATTACGTTGAACCAGCCCGTCGAACACATGACTGGTGACAAAAGATTCTGCCAGCAAATTGATAAAAAGAGGATCAAGCGCATGCAGTTGTTGGCGGATTGGTAACCTGAGCGTATCAATTCGCTCATAATGGCTACCAGTTTCCGTATGGTGTCCAGAATAACCAAGCAGCCACTGGTTTAGATGATCTTGCATTGTCGTAGAACTAGAATAAGCACCAACCTGTTCGGCGGCTTGCTGCAACTCGCGGCGATTCATGGCCTGCATCATGTATTCTGCAGCAATTTGATCAGCCGGAATAAGCAGGGTCAGCGTAGAACGCCGTCCACGTCCGCGCTGGGACACCCACCGTATCCAGTCTTGGGCAATCATTTTTTTGACGATCGTTAATGTGTTACGGTGTGTACACTCGAGCAGTTCCGCAAGGTCAGAAAGCGTTACTTCATGCTCTACAAGTTGACCAAACTGGCTATGGAGCAGCAAATATTGCTGATGTAATTTCAAGGTTTGGATTCCTCCTGGAGGTTGTAGCTGATGCAATATAATAAAATAAGAAGTTTTATCGTTTTTAATTTCTATTTATATTCTTATTTTATCATCTAGAATTAAACCTAGAAAGTTAATGGAGGTATTTCCCATGATTGATAAGATAATGGCTTCACCCAATCGCGCTTTAATTACGCTACTATCGGCATTAATGTTAGCTATCATTCATCAGTATTTGTTTTATGGCAAGGAACCTGGTGTTTCTTATCCCATCTTTGTTATCCTCTTTTATGGCTTTATGTTCTTGTTTGCCAGAGACCGCATGCGGTCATTGACCATGATTAATGCTTTTGTGGCTGGGGTGGTACTGATGCTGGCGCTGACGTTTCTGTTATACGACAATAAACCGCTGCGTATACTTAATTTCCTGGTCGTACCAGGGCTTATTATCTTACATATGACTTATCTAGTCGGTAGAAAACAGAGACAATGGTGGAATATTGGATTGATCGGTACCGCATTGGACCATTTGCTGCCACAATCCATCCGTCATTGGGGAACGGTTGCAAGCATTATTGTGAAAACAGGAGGACGTGGCTTGGGCAAAACGCAGAAAACGGTTGCTTTCAAAGTATTCATTGGCCTTATCGCATCCGTTCCCATCCTCATCGTAGTCGTAGCACTGCTCTCCTCTGCAGATGGGATTTTTAATCAGTATTTATCTGGTTTTCCGGAATGGTTAAATCAACTGACACTGACACCAGGGCTGCCGAGAGTGATCTGGATTCTCATTGCGGGCGTTTTATTGTTCAGTTACGTATGGGGATTTGTGCAGCCGATGCAATATGAAGCGGAGAAAAGAGAGAATGCACATTGGAAAAATGTAAAAGCAAATACGGTTGCTTCAGAAATCGAAAAGCGAGAAGACGTTTCCATGAATTCCATACAAGAGAAACCTTCCTTGAACTCAATCATTGAGGGTCAGACAGCAAATAAGATCTCATCAGAGGCAATTTCTACTCAAGCTCATCGTGAACCTTTTAGATTGGACCCCGTCATTATGGGCACGATGCTGATGGTTATCAACTGTGTATACGTTCTGTTTGTGCTTGTACAATTTTCTTATCTTTTTGGAGCGGGTGAGGGGCATCTTCCGTCAGACTTGTCCTATGCGGAATATGCAAGAAGTGGATTTGTGGAGCTGATACTGGTAACAGGCATTAATTTTCTCATCCTGATCATCGCCCTTCAGTTCACGCGTTCAAGCGGCAAAATAGGTTCAGTTGTGCATCAGGTGCTGCTTTTTGTCCTGGTGGGTTGTTCCGCAATCATGCTGTACTCGGCGTTTATACGCCTCAACCTGTATGAACAGGCTTACGGATATACCTACATTCGATTTCTCGTACATGCATTTATGATTTTTCTGGCCCTGCTGCTGCTTATTGCCGCTCTTCGAATCCGTTATACATCCATACCTTTGATCCGCTGGTATATTCTACTGTCCCTTACAGCCTATGTGACAGTCAACTATGTGGGTATGGATAAACGGATTGCGGAGCTCAATATTGCACGATATCATCAGACAGGCATTATTGATACATCCTACTTGGCGAGTTTATCTGCAGATGCCGTTCCGCTATTGCGGGAATTTGCCCAGAGAGAGTACCCGAATTTGAAAGGGGAAATGTTGGATCGTCAAGCCAACTTCGACTTGGGTGAAGAGAGTTCATGGACTTCTTTTAATATGGCAAGACATAGAGCTAAGCTAGAATTGTCCAATTTGAGAATGGAATGAATTCATCAACCTGTTTTCCAACAATGAATTTATGCAAAATCAATATGTAAGTGTTATACTATAAAAACTAACCTATAAAGGGGGTGAATCCCTTGTTTGAACTTCAGGAATTGATACCGTATATATTTTCACTCGGACTCATTTTCACAGTCAGTTACGCTTATATTGCCCATCTGCATTGTGGCATTACAGAGTACTGGATGGAAGGTGGGGCCGGAGGTGGTCTGGAGCCTGGATTGCCAACCTTGTCCTTGGACGGACAACACAGACCTGAAGCTTTAAGTCGAATCGTCAGACGAAGAGAATCCCCGGATGAAGATGAACCAGATTGCCATTCCTCGTTGTATGTACTTTCTACAAAACAACGAGGAGGATATATATGGGACATAAGACAAGCAAGGGGTTCACTTTTACATCTGGCAAGGGACGGATCTATGGCCTAATTGCAATTCTTTTTGCAGTGATGCTACTGGCTGGATGCAGTAACAACGTCTCAGAGATTAATTCATCAACACCAGGGTTCTTTAACCATTATGTTGTATTTCCGCTGTCGTATCTCATTCAGCACATCGCAACGATATTTAATGGAAGTTATGGGGTAGCCATTATTGTGATTACCCTCGTTATCCGTCTTGCGTTGTTGCCATTGATGATGCGACAAGCAAAATCTCAGCAAGGTACCCGAGTGATCATGAATGCTATGAAGCCGGAGATGGATGCGCTCAAGAAAAAGTATGAGGGCAAAAACGACCCAGCCGATAAGCAGAAGCTTTCGCAGGAAACGATGGAGCTGTACAAGAAGCACAAGTTCAATCCGCTGAATATTGGATGCTTGCCACTGCTGATTCAGTTGCCCATTCTGTCAGGTATCTACACGGCTATTCGGCTTACGCCGGAGTTGTCATCTCACTCCTTTCTGTGGTTCAAATTAGGAGCGCCTGACTATGTGCTTGCAGTCGTGGTAGCAATAATTTATCTGATCCAAGCCAAGGTATCGCAAGCCAATATGGCGCCGGAACAGCGAAAACAATTCGCAATCATGGGATATATCTCTCCGTTGATGATGGCCTTTTTCTCGCTTTCGGCACCTGCAGCGATGCCGCTGTATTGGACGATCGGCGGTTCATTCCTGGTCTTGCAGACGTTATTGTTCCGCAAATTGTATCCGGTTGAACACCCGCAAGAGCCCGTGGCTGTGCAGGTAAAGAACAAAAACATCAAACCTGCGAAGCCCGCTAAGTCCTAAGTTTTCACTCATGAGAATGGTGCACTAGAATTATATAAATTTAACGTATGTGTTGATATAACGGATGTTCTGCACCATCATGTAGCGCAAAGATGCCTTGTCCCATGGGACAAGGCATCTTTTTGTATGTCCAGGTTATAACCTTCAAATAGCTGGTTCATCAGACAACTGGAAACGGGATACAAAATACCAGATTAACTCACGGCGGGAGGATACGTCTGTTTTGGCAAAAATGGATTTCAAATGATCCTGTACCGTGTAGGCTGATATATGCATCGCTTCCGCAATTTCTTTGGAAGAATAACTGCGCAGCACGTAACCCAATAGTTCCCGTTCCCGAATGGACAACCCATGACTCTCGGCGAGTAAAGGCAGTAAGTCCTGGGGCATAGCCTGTTCAAGCCTGATCGCAATCTGATCCGGACCTGAAAACTGTTGCATGCGGCTGGCATGAAGCACAAGGTAACGGCCATCCAGGAGTTGAATGCAAACTTTGGAAGGCGAATGAAGGATAGGTTCTTGCGCAACCATCAGGTCGGAATCTGTACGAATCTGACGCTGTAAATGCGAACTGACTGCCCGGACTGGGCGTGGCAATACATCTGGTCCCACATGCTCCAGTAAACGTAATTGCGATAGCCAATACTGAGCAGGAGCGTTCACGGATAACAGCTCGAAAGCGTCCGATGTGATCATAATACCTGGGTCCGTGGGACTTCCGCTCTTAATCTCGTCCACCAGAGTCAGACTTGTGGATCGTAACATCGATGCAATAGAAGGAGTCCAGGCCTGAATGCTCAGTCGCTCATCTTCCGTGAATAAGGGTTGTTCCGTCTTGCGATATAGGGTCAGATACCCCCAACAGGCTCCGCCACTGACCAGTACAGCCCGAAGTTCATCACCGAAACCTGCGGGTTGAAGGATGTTATGATATCGAGCGCTGGATACTGGGTTTCCGCTTATCGATGCATGAAGGATCGCTGTATACTCACCGCTGCGAATCAGGTCAGCATACTTATGTATGTCTTCTTCCATGTATTCATTAACGAACAGCCGATCATGAATGGCTTCAATGCCGTCTTCTGTCACGGCACCCGTTGAAAGAAGAGTTTGTGGATCAACCGTTGTGAAGCAATACGCGTCATAGGGAACGATATTCTGAATTTGTTTTAGGACAGCTTCCCGGTAGGTACGCGAGGTCCAGGTTCCTTTTTCGAGAGAAGTAATGAGTCGCTGGTTCGGTTCCATACTTGATGTCATTAAAGCTATCTCCTCTCCTCATGCAGATATCCCATTGTTCTGGGATTGTAGGCTCTGCGTATCCTTTTATAATGAAATTAGACGAACGAAGAGTCAAGTCTAACTTAAATCCATGAGGAGTGTAGTATCGATGGACCACAATCAACCATCTATGAGCTGGGATACGGCGGATGAAAACCGTTACGAACAATCGATAGCCCTGAAAATTCCGGGTTATTCTCATATGCATGATCTGATGGAGCGGCTGCTTGTCGCTTCTATCACGGATAACAACGAGGCTAAAATACTAATTGTCGGAGCCGGTGGAGGTAAGGAAATAGCTCTGCTTGGTTCTCGCCATGCGGGATGGACGTTTACTGGAGTAGATTCTTCCCAGCCGATGCTTCAGTTAGCAGAGAGAAGAGTCCAGGAAGCGGGAATCGAAGCCAGAGTTCAACTTAAATACATGATGCTTGAAGCGTTACCGGAAGATGAGGTCTACGACGGGGCAACAAGTATGCTAATGCTGCATTTTATTCAGGGGATCGAGTCCAAAAGACGGTTCCTGTCCAATCTAGCGGCCAGACTCAAGCCTGGGGCGCCACTCATTATTGCTGCAGTGAATGCCGATCTTCATTCGCCTGTATATCCAACCATGATGCAAGCCTGGCAGGATCACATGTTAAGTAATGGTATTCAGCTTGAAGAATGGGAGCGGTTTGCAGCTTCCCTTGGCCGAGAATCGGATCCTATCTCATCTGAACAAATGATTGGGCTGATGAAAGAATGCGGATTCTCGCACATTACACGTTATTTCGGAGCATTTTGGGTGGAGGGATATTATGCGAAACGAGACTAAAACAGATTCTGTGAAAGACCAGATTTGGGTTGTTGGCGGATACGGTCAGGTGGGGCAAATGATATGTACGCAACTGGGACGATTGTTTCCCGGCAAAGTATGGGCGGCAGGTACGCGGATGAATCGGGCTGAGGAATTCAGCCGATCTACGGGTGGTATAGTCCAGCCGCTTCAATTGGATGTACGAAAAGCGATTGATCCTGTTGTGCTTCAATCGGTCAAGTTGGTGGTCATGTGTGTGGACCAGACGGATACCCGATTTGTCGAGGCTTGTGCGAAAGCAGGGACAGATTATATCGATATTTCAGCCAATTATGACTTTCTGGGTCAGGTCGAACAGCTGCATTCCAAAATGCAGCGTTCCAAAGCAACAGCCATGCTTAGTGTGGGACTGTCGCCTGGTATGACCAATCTGCTTGTGCGTGAAGCAGGTGCCCATATGGAACAAGTAGACAAAGCGGACATTACCGTTATGCTGGGACTGGGTGAGAAACACGGAAAAGCCGCGGTGGAGTGGACTGTGGATCAGATGAATGCTACCTATCAGGTCATGAAAAAGGGCAAGCCAGTCGAAGTGCAAAGTTTTCACGATGGTAAATGGATTGATTTTGGGGCAGATCTGGGCCGCAGGAAAGCGTATCGGTTTAACTTTTCGGATCAACACGTCGTTGCTCGTACACTTCGTATTCCAACGGTTTCCACTCGGTTATGTCTCGATTCCCGTTGGATGACCAGATCCATGGCAATCTCGAAACGTATTGGGCTGTTCAAACTACTGCATATTCCCTCCCTTCGTAATGGTACGGTCAAGGCTTTTGGGGTTATTCCCGGAGGGGCGCCGATGTTTGCAGTTAAGATAGATGCAGTGGGATGGAAAAAGGGCAAACAAGTCCATGTCGAGCAGCTGCTGGTTGGTGAACGTGAAGCAGATGCAACAGCAGCGGTTGCGGCAGCAGTAGCGGAGCGAATGTATCGGACGGAACATCCGCATGGTGTTTATCACATTGAACAATGTCTTTCTTTGCAGCATATTCAGGAAGCACTACGTTTTCCATTGAAAGTAACAACGAAGATCACGTAAATCATATATGTGTTTGGATCATTTTTTTTGCTCAGGCTCTCCGATCTGCTATGATGGAACAAATAATCATGCTAGAACGGAGGGAGATCATGAACTGCATTGCTGTATTGCCTTATTACAAAGTACAGAGAGAAGTGACGGGTCTCGCACAGGAAGTACTGCAGAGCGATCGGTCCATGATCCTTTACTCGGACAAGATTGTAACGAAATACCGCGAGTTTAACATTACGGAAGTGTTCGACATGTCCTTTCGGAGAATGGGGAATGAAGGTGGTTTCTTCTATCTACATACCAGCACCGGAGTCTATCCTTATATGGTCAACATAGATCCCAAACCTTTTATCCAAAGTTTCAGAACAATGACGACTCAAAAATTAACTTAATCTTGACCTTGACCTTGCCGTTACGTGAAGGCTTATCCTCGGATTTGGAAGTAAGACAATCCAAACCTAGAGGAGTTGGGAAACGAATGAGTATTTTAATCCAGCAAGCCACAATCTTAACGATGAAAGACACCGATTCCCCCTTCAAGGGGGATATTCGCATTGTAGGTGACCGGATCGTAGAGATTGCTCCCCACATTCAGGCTCAACCGGGTGATGACATTATGGATGGTCAACATAAAGTGGCAATGCCGGGCCTGATCAATGCTCACCAGCATACACCGATGAGTCTGTTACGAGCATTCTCGGATGATCTGAAGCTGATGGACTGGCTTGACCGTAAGATGCTGCCTGCAGAAGCCCGGATGACACCCGAAGATATATACTGGGGAGCACAATTATCCATCGCCGAGATGATCCGTTCAGGAACTACAGCTTACGCTGATATGTACATTCACATGAATGAAATTGCAGAAGCGGTAACGAAAACCGGTATTCGGGCATCGCTCACACGCGGCATGGTATTCGTGGAGGATGACGGGGGGCGCAGATTACAGGAAGCTGTCGATTTGGTGCAGCGTTGGTCGGGTAAGGCAGAGGGTCGAATTACGACGATGTATGGCCCGCATTCTCCCTATACTTGCCCAGTAGAACCTTTGCGGGAAGTCATCACGATGGCGGAACAGGAGAACGTGCCTATCCACATTCATCTGGCTGAGACGAAAGAGGAAGTTGTGAAGATTCGTGAACGCTATGGCATGACGCCAACGGAGTACTTGGAAGAGGCAGGTATGTTCGAAAAGGCACATGTACTGCTTGCCCATGGCGTACACCTGAATCGCAGAGATATTGGCAGATTGAAAGGCATGCGTGGTGGAGTAGCGCACAATCCGGTCAGCAATCTGAAGCTGGGCTGCGGAATTGCTCCAATTACCGAGATGATTGCACAGGGAATTAACGTGGGTCTTGGAACCGATGGGGCAGGAAGTGCGACAACCATCGATATGTTTGAAGAGATCAAGGCTACAACCTGGCTGCAAAAGCTGGATTATGGTGACCCTACCCGCTTGTCCGCAAGAGAGGTACTATACATGTCTACACGGGGAAGTGCAGGTCTGTTGAACCTTCAGGATGAAGTGGGTGTGCTGGAAGCTGGGCGCAAGGCCGACCTGATTCTGATTGATCTGCAGAAACCGCATTTGCAGCCGGTTCACGAGCTGGAATCATTGCTTGCATACAGCGTGAATGGAGCTGATGTAGATACCACCATTGTGAATGGTCGTGTACTGATGAGAGGCAGGCAGCTGCTAACGATAGATGAGGAAGAACTTTTCCGTCAGGTAGAGGTTCGGGCGAAGCGTATTGTTGAAGGGATTTAATGTCCCGAGCGGAACTAAGCAAACGGAGTCCTAATGAATGTAGGGCTCCGTTTGCTTTTTCTTACATAGTGTATTTCTTTTACCAGGCAGACTCAGATTGTCCAGTTCATTATCAGTTCACACAAATTTGTTAGAATGTGAAATGGCCAATATAGATAGGGTGTATGACTTGGAGAGGAAGAGATCAAGATGACTATATTAGAAGTTAAACATGTGAAGAAATCATACACGCTGTATGGTAAGGAAAAGGTCCCTGTGCTCCACGATGTGAATTTGAGCTTTGAAACAGGAGAATTCGTCTCGATCCTTGGTGAATCGGGTTGCGGAAAGTCAACCCTTATGAATATTATTGGTGGAATGGACTCCGATTTTGAAGGGGAGATCCTTGTTCGTGGAAAGAATTTAAGTGCCATGACTGAGAAGGAAATGGATGATTATCGGAAAAATAATATCGGTTTTGTGTTTCAAAATTTCAATCTGATCCCGCATCTGTCTGTGCTGGAGAATGTTACGATTGCCATGCAAATGACGGACACAAGTGAAAAGGAACGCAATAAGCGCGCTATAGATATTTTGACCGAGGTCGGGCTGAAGAATCATCTGAATAAACGGCCCAACCAGCTGTCGGGTGGACAGAAGCAACGGGTTTCCATTGCTCGTGCACTATCAAACAATCCAGACATTATTTTGGCGGATGAACCAACAGGTGCTTTGGATAAGGAAAACGGAGATCAAATCCTGGCTTTGCTGGACAGTATTGCGCAAAAAGGAATGCTGGTCATTGCGGTAACTCATTCGCAGAAAGTAGCTGATTCCGGTACGCGTATTGTAAAGGTAGAAGAGGGGCGGATTAAGGATGATATTCATCTAAAAGATCGTTCCTTGACCACTTATGAAGGCAGTCGTGGTGCTTCCAGAAACTTGGGCTTACTGGCTTCTTTCAAAATGGCTCTCAAAAATATGAAACTCAACGGCAAGCGTAATGTACTGGTTGCATTGGGTGGGTCGATCGGGATTTTAAGCGTACTCCTGATGCTCTCCTTGGGTAATGGGATAACGAGTTATATGAACGACGAAATCAATTCAAGTATGGACCCTTTGCTTGTGGATATAACGAAGCCCAGTGCAGATGCCAAAGATATGCAAGGCCCGCAAGCCTTGATGGCAGCAGGCGAACCTTTTACAGCGACCGATATTGAGACCATTCGCAAATTCCCTAATGTGGATCATGTAGAGACGATCACTACCATTACAGGAAAATCGACTATGGTTCATGCAAAGCAAAGTGTGGCACTTACGCAGTTAACGACGTTAACGGATGCTTTTGATCCAGCAATGATAACAAAGGGTACGCTTCCGGGAGAAAATGAGATGTTGTTACCCCTCGATACGGCGAATAAATTAAGCGGAAATGACCAAGCTGAATCCATGATCGGCAAGTCTGTGGTTCTATATATCAATGAGATGGATGGCAATAATAAACCGGTAACTTTGGAGAAAGAAATAACCATATCTGGTATTTATGAAGCGTCAGATCAAAGATCACCAATGCAGCAATCACCGGGTTACATTTCACCACAGACGTTGGAACAAATGTATACGGACAAAGGAATAACTATTGGGCCAATTCAGGTTAACGCTTATGCAACCGATATGAAATATGTCAATGATATTAATGCTGCTGCTGTTGATGCTGGCTTCTCTGGCTCCCAGACGGCAAAAATTATGGAAAATATCACGACTTATGTGAATATGGCCACGATCGTTCTGTCTGGTATTGCAGGCATTTCGTTGCTCGTATCCGGTATTATGATATTGGTTGTGCTTTACATTAGTGTCGTGGAACGGACGAAGGAAATCGGCATC
The DNA here is from genome assembly GCF_038020215.1 of Paenibacillus sp. FSL F4-0087. NCBI lineage: Bacteria > Bacillati > Bacillota > Bacilli > Caryophanales > Paenibacillaceae > Paenibacillus > Paenibacillus sp. FSL F4-0087. Next base: position 6,895,324 of record NZ_JBBODJ010000001.1, on the reverse strand, counting down.
CTTCGGGCGATTGGAGCCAGAAAGAAGGATATCAAGCGAATCTTCTTTTCCGAATCTGCTTTGTTGGGAGTGTTTAGTGGTATCATTGCGGTAGTCTTTGCCGTCATTATTAGTTACGTGTTGAACATCCTTTTGGTCAACGCTTTTGGAGCAAAACTAATTAATTTATCCGGATATTATATATTGTTCGGAATCATTGTAAGTACAGTGATTAGTATCATCGCTGGTTTGATGCCATCTTCCAAAGCTGCCAAGCTGGACCCGATGGAATCCTTACGATATGAATAAATACAGTTGTGAATAATGAAAATTGCGGAAAGGATAATGCATAAATGAACACAATTCTTGTGGTTGATGATGATTCCCATATCCGCAAATTGATTCGAATATACCTTGAAACTAATCAGTTTTCCGTTGTGGAAGCGCCGGATGGCCAAGAAGCACTGAATATCTTGTCTCATACCAAAATTGATTTAGCGATTGTAGATGTGATGATGCCGCGTGTAGATGGTATTGAACTGACCGAAGATATTCGATCTTATATGGATATTCCGATTCTGATGGTGACTGCCAAAGGAGAATCCAAGGATAAAGTCAGAGGATTCAATGCAGGGTCAGACGATTATTTAGTAAAACCTTTTGATCCTGTAGAGTTAATCTTGCGTGTAAAATCTTTAATGAAGAGATACAACAAGATTTCATCGAATGTTATTCATATAGGCGGTGCAATGATTAATCTGAGCAATTTGACAGTGGAGGCAGGAGCTCAATCGGTTGAATTGAAAAAGAAGGAATGTGAATTATTGTTTGCTTTGGCGAGTTTGCCAGGGCAAATATTCACACGTACACAGCTTATAGAAGATATATGGGGTATCGATTATGAAGGTGATGAGCGTACCGTTGACGTGCATATCAAAAGGTTAAGAGAACGGCTGGAACCGATCCCTGATCTTATCATTTCGACGATTAGAGGACTTGGATATCGTTTGGAGAGTGTATGAAAATCGTGAGGAAAAGCCTGCGTCTACGAATCGTAGTTACTTTTTTTGGTATAGTGATCGTTAGTTTAATTCTCTCCTTTATTTTAAATATACGGTCTCAAGAAAACACACCGAATCACTCCATGGTCACGATTGCTGAAGATATCGCTACGATGATAAATCTGATTGATGATCCGGAAAAAGTGAAGACAAGTTTGAATATCTTTGCGCGATACGGCTTGAATATAACTTCCGTGAACGAACAAAGTGAAGTGCTTGCTTCCTTACCAGATGATAAAGTTCATGAATTATTCGATGAAAATACCAGGGAAGCGTTCATTCTATCCAATAAAGATGAAACAGCGATTGTCGGTGTTCCTAGGATGAATGAAGAGAAAGATGCGCTACTGATCAAAATTAATTTTTCATCGATTTTTCATAATGTGAAACGTACATTAGTTATATCGCTATTAACTGTCTTAATCATAGGAAGCTTATTAATCATGTTCATGTCTGGGTACATTGTGAAACCGATCAAAAGGCTAACTGCTGCAGCTAAGAAAATGGCATCAGGCGATCTGTCTGTCCGTTTGAAGCATAATAATCCAGATGAGTTTGGTGAGCTGATGGAGAGTTTTAATCATATGGCTCGTGAGTTGCAAAAAATAGACTCGGTGCGTGATGATTTTGTCAGTAATGTCTCTCATGAAATGCAGTCTCCACTAACATCGATTAGAGGGTTTACAAGAGCGCTGCAAGATGGTGTCATCCCATTGGAAGAGCAGAAAGAGCATCTGGATATCATATACGAGGAAACATTGCGCCTTTCCAGGCTAAGTGATAATTTACTCCGGTTAGCCTCACTGGATTCGGAGCACCATCCGTTTAATCTCACTACCTTTCAATTAGATGAACAATTAAGAAGAGCGATCGTATTAGCAGAGCCTCAGTGGGCGCACAAAAATATCAAAATTGAATTGGATTTATTCCCTTGCGAAATTACCGTAGATAAAGATCTGTTTGAGCAGGTCTGGCAGAATTTAATCAACAATGCGATAAAATATACGGGGCCGGATGGGGTCATTCACGTCGCAATCGAGATGTCCCCGTCATCTGTGAAGGTATCCATTAGAGATTCAGGACAAGGTATACCGGAGGGAGACCTTCCGTATATTTTCGATCGATTTTATATGGTGGACAAAGCACGGAGCAGCGCACTTAGAGGCAATGGATTAGGACTTTCCATCGTGATTAAAATTTTGAAATTACATGAGTGTACAATTGATGTGGAGAGCAGGGTTGGAGAAGGAACGCAGTTTACGGTTACGATCCCAAGACCTTCGATTGCATCTTAAGTAAACTCAATTAGCAATATTTAAGCAATTGTGGTCCTTATGAATGCAGGACTCCTGTTGCCTGAATATTGCTTTTTGGTGTGCTGCGTAAGAGATTTAATATATTGTTTTGTTTAGTGGCAGATGATTTGATAAGATAGAAGAGATGCGAGCATCAATCCATTTGTAGTGTGACGAGAATGAAGTAGATTCAACGTTTTATTCTATCCGCTACCCTTGCACATCTATGTGAATATATGAACATAACAATTTATTATATAAAGAATGGAGCCATCCAATGAAATATCGCAATATGGAAGATTGCATTAATGATCTAGAGCAACATGGACATTTGATTCGAGTGAAGGAAGAAGTGGACCCTCATTTGGAGATGGCAGCGATACATATGAAAGTGCATGAGGCGAAAGGCCCAGCTCTGCTTTTCGAAAATGTGAAAGGCTCGAAGTTCCAGGCTGTTTCCAACCTGTTCGGTACACTGGAACGAAGCAAATTCATGTTCCGTGGAACGCTTGAAGGTGTACAACGTGTCATGGCTGTTCGGGATGATCCAATGAAGGCACTCAAGACGCCATTTCAGCATATCAGCACAGGTCTTGCCGCCTGGCAGGCTCTACCTAAGCAGAAGTCCATCAGTTTGCCTGTAACTGCGCAAGAGATTCAGATTTCGGATCTGCCGTTGATCAAGCATTGGCCCATGGATGGTGGAGCATTTGTTACACTGCCTCAAGTCTATTCGGAAGACCCGGACAAGCCAGGTATCATGAACTCCAATCTGGGCATGTACCGGGTACAGCTAAGTGGTAATGATTATGAACTGAATAAGGAAATTGGACTTCATTATCAGATCCATCGCGGAATTGGTATTCATCAGGCCAAAGCAGTCAAAAAGGGAGAACCTCTGAAAGTGAGCATCTTCATTGGGGGGCCGCCGGCACATACACTTTCTGCTGTGATGCCTTTGCCGGAAGGCCTCAGTGAGATGACTTTCGCAGGACTACTTGCCGGCCGTCGTTTCCGTTACAGCTATAAGGATGGGTATTGCATCAGCAATGACGCCGATTTTGTCATCACGGGTGATATTTACCCGGACGAGACGAAGCCTGAAGGACCGTTTGGTGATCATCTCGGATATTACAGTCTGACCCATCCGTTCCCGCTAATGAGAGTGCATAAAGTGTACGCCAAGCCGAATGCGATCTGGCCATTTACCGTGGTGGGTCGTCCTCCGCAAGAGGATACTGCATTTGGGGATTTGATTCACGAAATTACGGGTGATGCCATTAAACAGGAGATTCCGGGTGTAAAAGAAGTCCACGCTGTCGACGCAGCAGGAGTGCATCCGCTTCTGTTCGCGATCGGAAGTGAGCGTTATACGCCCTATCAGTCGGTAAAACAGCCAACAGAGCTGCTTACGATTGCGAGTCGCATTCTGGGTACAGGCCAGCTCAGTCTGGCGAAGTATTTGTTTATCACAGCAGAAGATCAGCAACCGCTGGATACGCACCGGGAAGTGGAATTCCTGACGTACATCCTGGAACGAATGGATCTGCAACGGGACATTCATTTCCATACCAATACAACGATCGATACGCTGGATTACTCGGGAACCGGATTGAACAGCGGCAGTAAGGTTGTATTTGCAGCCTATGGGGACAAGAAACGGGAATTGTGCCGTGAAGTACCAGAGACATTGAAGGATATCCGGGGGTATAGCAATCCGCAGCTCGTAATGCCAGGAGTTGTAGCCGTTCAGGGTGCGCCGTTCACCAGTTATGCGGATACAGAACAAGAAATGAAGGCATTTACGGATATGCTAAAGGAAAAAGGAGACCTGTCTTCTTGTCCATTGATTGTGTTATGTGACGATAGTTCTTTCCTGAGTGCGAACCTCAGCAACTTCTTGTGGGCGACATTTACCCGCAGTAATCCGTCCCATGATATGTACGGTGTGAACAGCAGTTACAACTATAAACATTGGGGCTGTGACCAGATCATTATTGATGCCAGAGTGAAGCCGCATCAGGCGCCACCGTTAATTCCGGACCCATCTGTTGAGAAAGGCATTGAACGCTTTTTCGTACAGGGTGCGAGTCTAAGCTCGATCAAAATATAGATGAATTCAATAAAAGCCCAAAGATTTTTTTGGGCTTTTTGGTTATATATGTGTAAAACAAGATCTCCGTTATCTAAATACAAAATCAAACCGGGACTTTTTTGAAAATGGGACTGAGAATAAAGTCTTATACGTTCGTATTTCCTTTTACGATTAAGGTCGTTTGGACTATGGAGAAAAAGAATGTATTTATCGATATAAAGTAGTATAGGGATTTTTGGGACCCGATCTAACGGGTACTGTTGACTATAAATGATTGTTCAGGGGGAATACCGATTTGAGAATCCATATTATGAACCTGCAAGATGGAGACCGTCTAACTGCGGATACATTCAGCGAAGCGGGATTACACGTTCTGGGTCAGGGTACTGTGATCAAAAGTGAAGATATCACCTTGCTGATGCAGCACCGCGTAGACTATGTGGATATTGAACCACGCGAGGAAGAGATCACGGAAGCGGAATTCTTTGCTGCTGCAGCAAAATTTTCATCTGGAGCAAGCACAAGCACCAAGGAAGAACCGCCTGAAGAAGAAATGAAATCTCAATTTATACAAACTGTACATAACTATCAATCCGCGTTTCTAGAAGCACTGACGGTGGGTAAGTTCAACGCTACGATGGTGGACGATGCGCTTCAACCGATGGTGGAGGGACTGGACGAGCAAAAGGATGTCGTACATCTCCTGATGATGCTGGAACGGGATGATGTCAATAACTACACACATTCCATTCAGGTTGGACTGTTGTCATTTTACCTGGCTAACTGGCTTGGTTATTCCCAAAAAGAGAGTTACCAGATCAGTCGTGGGGGCTATCTTCACGATATTGGCAAATGCAAGGTATCTCATCGGATACGCAACAAGATGGAACCGTTAACCGCAGATGAACAGCTCGAATTGCAGCGTCACACGATCTATGGACATGATATTATCAAAAGTTCCATGACGGATGAAGCTACTGCGTTGGTAGCTCTTCAGCATCATGAACTTGAGGATGGTACCGGATATCCGATGCAACTGAAGAAAGATGAGATTCATCCATACACACAAATCGTATCTGTCGCTGACATATACATCGGAATGAGATCTGGCAGTCACGGAAGCAGCAATCCGAACCTGATTAACAACTTGCGAGATATCTATGCGATGGGATTCGGCAAATTGAATGAAAAGCCGGTTCAAGCCTTGATGCAGCATCTGCTTCCTAATTTTATTGGTAAACAAGTACTGCTGAGCAACGGCGAGCGGGGTGTTATTGTCATGAACAATACATCCGATATTTTCAAACCACTGATCAAGGTGGAATCGGAACAATATCGTGATCTGTCCAAAGAACGCACTCTTGCCATTAATGAATTAATTATCTAAGTTTGCATATCAAATGAATTCACACAGAAAACGGGCCTCCTATAAGATAACAGGGGACCCGTTTTTCATTTTGATCATGCACTGCGTTGTTCTTCATGGAGACCAAGAGTATACTTTGCAAAGACCTTAATCTTCCTTTTAGGAAAAGGAAAAAGAAAAGGAGGGATCGTCCTTGATTGAAGTGGTAACCGAGATTACAATACATGCGCCCATCGAGCGATGCTTTGACTATGCGCGGGACATTGACATTCATACCCGGACGGTCTGGAAACATACCCATGAGCAGGCTGTAGCCGGTGTGACAACGGGCAGAATTGGTGAAGGTGATACGGTAACTTTCGAAGCGAGCCATTTTGGGATAAGGCAGAAGCTGACTTCCCGGATCGCCGAGTACAATCGGCCGTATCTCTTTGTGGATCAGATGGAGAAAGGTGCTTTCAAGAGCATGAGACATGAACACAGCTTCAGCAAGCTTGGCGAGCAGACCACTTGTATGAGGGACACACTGAGTTTTGAAGCTCCCCTTGGTGTTCTGGGTTGGGTCGCAGAGCGCATTGTACTCAAGAGGTATATGCAGGCTTTCCTGGAGAGCCGAAATTTGAAGCTAAAGGCGTTACTAGAGAATAAATAGAGCCGATCTGTCAGGAGGAGATGATGTTTGATGGAGAATGAATATTTTGTGGGTTGGGGTACACTTGCTCTTATTAATGCCGGACTTGCTCAGGGAAAAAACAGAAGTGGTCGTAACTGGTTTCTGATTTCCCTGTTATTTGGTCCGTTAGCCACTCTGTTTATCGTGGTATGGAATAAGCTGGATTAAGTTCATTTATTGATCCGAATTCCGATGGATATACCGATCAAAGGCCCAGAACAGAAGCGCAGCGGCACTAATGCCTGCACCCAGCCAGCAAACGCCAGTCCAACCTGCCCATGCGTACACTTGAGTAGAAGCAATGGAGCCGGTAGCACTTCCTATGGAATAAAAGATCATGTAGGCGCCCGTCAAACGGCTCTGCGCCTCAGGTCGGACTTCATAGATCAGACTCTGGTTGGTGACATGTACGGCCTGCACGGCAAGGTCAAGCATAATTACCCCAGCTATAAGCAGCCATAATGAGTGGTGAACATAGCCAATGGGCAGCCAGGATAGAAGCAATATGACAAGAGCGACGCCCGTCGTCTTTTGTCCCAATCCCCGATCAGCCAGTCTTCCGGCACGTGCAGCAGCCAGGGCACCAGCAGCTCCCGCAAGACCAAAGGCTCCAATAGCAGTATGTGACAGGGAAAGTGGCGGAGCGCTAAGTGGCAACACCATGGAAGTCCACAGAATGCTGAAGGCTGTGAAGATCAACATGGCGAGAACGCCGCGTGTCCGCAGAATAGGCAGCTCTCGGTATAGTTGCAGGACAGAAACGATCAATTGGGTGTAGCTGAGTTTCTCTCGTTTGGGTTCGTGTTTTGGGAGTACCAGAAACAGGGCGATAATCCCGAGTAATGTCAGACTGGCAGAGAAGAGATAGACTGATCTCCAGCCGATCCAATCGTTCAAGGTGCCTGCTATAGTTCGCGCCAGTAATATGCCAATGACGATTCCGCTAGTGACCAGACCGACGATACGCCCTCGTTCAGAAGGTGCAGCCAGGGAGGCGGCAAAGGCAACGAGTGTTTGTGTAATCACGGCAAGCAACCCAATCGCTGCCATTCCAATAAATAAGATTTGACTGGATGATGAGGTACCTACAGTTATCAGGGCGATTACGGATAAAAGCATCTGGATAATGATCAGCTTGCGTCGATTCAATAGATCACCAAGAGGGACCAGTAATAACAATCCGAGGGCGTAACAAATCTGGGTTACGGTAATAACGATTCCAATAGAGGAATGAGAGATACTAAACTCTTCAGCAATGGAGTCGAGCAAAGGCTGGGCATAATAAATGTTGGCTACCGCCAGTCCGCTGCATAGGGCGAATAAAAGCGCGACAAGGCGGGACATGCCTGAACGTCCTTCGCTGAAGGGATGTGCTTGATGAGATGCATTTTGCATGGATGATTCACCTTTCTGTATTCGAATGTGCTAAGTTAGGGGAGCAGAAAGAACACTGTTGAATTTAAATATACCGATCAGTACATTATGATTCGGAATAAACATACTTCACGCTTTGACGAGATGTCAAGAGTTGAATTGAAATGTTTGATTGTCTTCTTTATATATCGAGATGGATTTGACATGAGAATTGGATATAGATAAAATAGTTATATACTGATCGATACATAAAGAAGGTGAATACATGGTTAGACAACGGGAATTTGATACGGATCAGGCATTGGAAGCGGCAATGCAGATTTTTTGGGATAAGGGCTTTGAAGCGACATCCTTAAGTGATTTGACAACAGCTATGGGGATTCAGCGTCCCAGTCTATATGCGGCTTTTGGTGACAAAAAGGAATTGTTTGAAACGGCACTTCGCAGATATACAACTTTGCATGCCGCTCAAGTCAGATCCAGGCTTCAACATACATCCTCTGTAAAAGAAGCCTTCCGTGCCTTATTTGAACATATCGGAGCAGAAGGGGATGTGACAGATGCTCGTCACGGCTGTTTTTGCATCAATACGATGGTTGAATTGGCTCCGCATGACCCCAAATTCGCTGTTCTGACACGCGAGCACCAGATGTATCTGGTAGCGATTTTCAAGGAGACGATTGAACGGGGGCAGGAAACAGGGGAATTGTCTAATGATCTCGACTCAAGTGCGTTGTCCAAGTCTCTGGTTGTATCGATGATTGGATTGACCGTGATGATGAAATCGGAGCCAGATCGCTCATTTGTACAGCAGAGTATTAAGGTTACGTTATCGTTACTTGAGGAATGAGGGAAGGATTTCATTTTTAGAAAGGGTGTTCATATGAAACGTTATTTTCATAGGATCTACCTTATCATTTTATATATTATAGGTGTGCTGCTGACAACATACGGCGGGATGGGGGTTATCCAGTTCAGTTTGATTGTGATTGGCATACTTGCTTTTATTGCTATTGTGGGTTCCCTGACAGAGAATGATCAATCAAAATTAGATACGATTTTTTGGAAAATACGGTCCTTGCTTCAAGTGGCGATGGCCATACTGATCACGGCGCTGCTTTTCAAGCTATTCTGAAGTGAGAGCGACAAGCGGGAATCTGTTCCTGCTCTTTTTGTGTCTGAGGACATTGGGCAGATGAGGGCTTGAGTTGATACAATACAGATAGGGTATAGATTAAATTAGGGTGTATACTATAATTTACATATTCGGGTAACATGTTCAAAGAATGTTTGATGATGCACATATATGAGGAGGAGATTCAACCATGCAGACGAAGTTGCGTTGTGCCATATTGGATGATTATCAGAATGTAGCCCTTTCTTCAGCGGATTGGACTCCTATCCTGGATCGAGTTGAGGTTCAGACGTTCAATAATTACTTGGGATCAGAAGAGAAGGTCGTTCAGGAACTGCAGGATTTTGAAATTATTGTCTTGATGCGTGAGCGTACACCTTTTCCTGAATCCGTGATTACTCAATTACCCAATCTTAAGCTTCTGATTACAAGCGGCATGCGCAATGCCTCCATTGACCTCCAGGCTGCGGAAGAAAACGGTGTAATCGTGTGCGGCACGGAAGGCAGCTCGAACCCTCCGACTGAACTCACATGGGCGCTAATACTGGGTCTGTCCAGACAGCTGGTAACTGAAAATAACGCACTGCGCTCCAATCGGAATTGGCAGAGTACAGTTGGCATGGATTTGTACGGAAAGACATTGGGATTGCTCGGTTTAGGCAAGATTGGCAGCCGAATGGCAGAGATTGCACAAGCCTTTGGCATGAACGTGATCGCCTGGAGTGAGAATTTGACACAGGCAAGAGCAGAGGAACAGGGAGTCCAATGGGCAGAGACCAAGGAACAGCTGCTTGAACAAAGCGATATTGTTTCCATTCATCTGGTGCTCAGTGATCGCACTCGTAATCTGATCGGACGAGCCGAGTTGCAACGGATGAAAAACACCGCTTTATTGATCAATACGTCCCGTGCAGGCATTGTGGATCAAGAGGCGATGGTCGAAGCTTTACAGAATGAGTGGATTGCCGGGGCAGGTCTGGACGTATATGAACAGGAACCTCTTCCTGTGAATCATATGTTGCGTACACTGCCCAATCTGCTGGCAACGCCGCACCTGGGTTATGTGACTCAAGGCAACTATGCGATTTATTTTAACCATACCGTAGAGGATATTGAGATGTTTATGAAAGGAACACCAATTAGACAATTGCTTTCGAAGAAGTAGTTGCTCGGAGGTGGGTTTGATATAAAAGGGTGTAAATGAAGATAAAAAAAGGTGTTTCTCAGGAAGAAGTTCATTCCTGGTGAACACCTTTTTTGTGATTATCGGGGGTTTGGATTGTCCATTAAATCCGGTGACTTCACAATCATTCTTCTGTGGGTGGTTCTTGTGAAGATGAGCGGATCATGGCAACGCTGGAGCCGCGCACAATTAACCGTGGCTCAAATTGAATATGTTCGTAATCCGTGGTGCTCATCTCTCGAATCCGTTTTAACAGCAATTCCGTAGCAAGTCGGGCCACTTCTTCGCCCATAATCGAGACAGAACTGATCTGCGGAGACGTAACGGTAGTCCATTGGTTATTATCGACACCCACAACAGCGATATCGTCAGGGACACGAACGCCGAGTTCTTTAAACCGATTTACCAGTCCGATCGCGACCATATCGTTAATCGCGTATACGGCATCTGGCATGTGAGTCAGCCCATAGAAATAATCCGCTGCATTAGCTCCCGTATTCAATGAGAAATCTTCTCCGAAGTAAACAAGCGAGATATCTACATGTCCCAGTGCCTGCTCATAAGCTCGATAACGTTCTTCAATAATATCTTTGGGGGCACCGGCGTATGCGATGCGGGTCCGTCCAATCTTAATCAGATGTTCCATCACCAGTTTCCCTTCTGGCTGTGAAAGAGAAACGACATCTGCTTTCATGCCAGGGTCCAGCTTTTTACCGTAATTGATCATGGAAATGGGAAGGGGGGCTTTATCAATTAAGCCAGGCAACGTTTTGGGATATGCCAAAGGCATGAAAATAAGCCCGTCCACATGCAGTTTTTTGATCGTACGAATGGTTTCCAGTTCCGTTCGTGCATTACCAGCCGTATTGATTTGAACCACATGATACCCATGCTGCTTCGCCGTTTGTTCAACAGACCAAGAGATCTCGGGAATGATGGCATTGCGGATGTCGGGTACAACCAGTGCGATCTGATGCGTCTGGCGTATTTTCAAACTCTGGGCAGAGGTATTGGGGACAAATCCTAACTGCTCAATGGCCTGCATGACTTTATCCCGTGTTTTGTTGCTGATGCCATCGGAATTGTTGATGGCTCGGGAGACAGTAGCGATACCTACACCTGCAAGTTCTGCAACGTCCTTGATCGTAACCTTCTGATCTTTACTCACGTTTAGTTAACCTCACTTCATCGGAAACGATTCCGAATTTTGAAAATATGTACGAATGAAATGACAATCCTATACCTTGATTATAACATTTGAGCCAATAAGTATCCTGTGAATACGATTAAAGAGCAGAGATGTCTGTTGCTTTCCAAAAGAACCGAATGGATAAATAGAGATAAATCGCGCATTCTATATCAATTGAATTAAATACACACGAGAGAAAACGTACAGAAAGGCACAGAGCAAAAAAATGATCAATACATTGAAAACGCTAGCATTACACCAGAATTATCGACGTAAAATTCATAAGATAGACATATGTGTGACAAATTATGTTTGACAGCCTATTTAAAATGTGACATATTTAACTTACGGAAACGTTTCCGATTATATCAAAACTTATGATCTGGGAGATGAAACAAATGAAAGCATTGCGTTGGCATGGAGTAAAAGATTTGCGTCTCGAAAATATTGATGAACCCCGCCCTGAAAAGGGGAAGGTTAAAATAAAAGTGGAGTGGTGTGGAATCTGTGGCAGTGACTTGCACGAGTACACTGCTGGCCCGATCTTCATTCCGGCTCAAGCACCGCATCCGCTAACAGGGGAAAAAGCGCCTGTTGTGATGGGGCATGAATTTTCAGGACAAGTCGTTGAAGTAGGAGAAGGCGTGACACGTTATAAGGCAGGGGACCGCGTTGTGGTAGAACCGATCTATGCATGTGGTCATTGTGAAGCCTGTAAACAAGGGAAATATAATTTGTGCGATCAGATGGGTTTCTTGGGCCTAGCTGGTGGAGGCGGAGGTTTCTCGGAGTATGTAACAGCTGAGGAATATATGGTACATGCCATTCCAGATTCCATCTCATACGAGCAAGGAGCGTTGGTGGAACCTTCCGCAGTAGCTCTTCATGCTGTTCGTCAAAGCAAACTGAAAGTTGGCGACACTGCAGCTGTTTTTGGTGCGGGTCCAATCGGGTTGTTGGTTATTGAAGCATTGAAAGCTTCTGGCGCATCGGATATTTATGTAGTGGAATTATCCGAGGAACGTAAAGCCAAAGCAGAAGAACTTGGCGCCATTGTTATTGATCCTACACAATTCAATGTGGTGGAAGAAATCCATGCACGTACTCAAGGTGGCGTGAATGTAGCTTATGAAGTAACGGGTGTACCACGGGTGCTGCAACAAGCGATTGATTCAACGCGTATTGGCGGTGAATTGATGATCGTCAGCATTTTCGAACAGGAAGCACCAATTCTGCCAAACTCCATTGTTATGAAGGAGCGTACGGTCAATGGCATTATCGGTTACCGTGACGTATTCCCGGCTGTAATTAGTCTGATGGCTAAAGGTTTCTTCCCAGCTGATAAGTTGGTAACCAAACGAATCAGCCTGGACGAAGTGGTAGAGCATGGATTTGAAGCACTGCTGAAAGAGAAAAACCAGGTTAAAATTCTGGTGAAAGCAGAGTAACTTTACCAAGCGAATCACTAGCCAAGTAATAGAGTGGAAGTCAGCGGATGGAAACAGGCACCTAGATAGAGCTCAATTGGAACTGATCCGCAATCGGTAGGCAACCACCAAAAAATTATGACAAATAGACAACGTATCTTCGGATGCGATTGTCTATTTTTTTTGCACGGAGCGGGCGGAATTTGTTGCAAGTACGTTTTGTTTTACATAATATGAAAAGATACAAATTGTATCTTTTTGCTGTAAAGGTGTATCTCATAAAAATGAAGGAGGAAGCGGACATGCAGAGGAATACGAAGTGGGCGGCCGTGATTTTGACGGTTATTGCAGGCATGGGCTGGCTGCTTATGGGTAGTTCGAAACCCAAAAACAATGTTTCCACCGATCAGCAGCCGACTGCCGAACGGGCACTTGCTAAGGTGTCCAATGCACCCATCACATCAGCCGATGTGACGTCCAAGATCGAGTTGCTTGGAAAACCTTTTAAGAAAGCACCGTATGCCAACAATGTCTGGGATTTGCAATTGTACAGAGGAAAAATATATATGGGTCATGGGAACAGCAGTAATTTAGGTGTTTCACCTAATGCGGGTCCGATTCCAGTCATCTATTACGATACAGCCAATCCCAAATTTATAACCCAGGCCGTCACCAATAACAATCCGAGCATCGTTCCTTCGACCAAATTATTCGTAGATGAGGAACAGATAGACATTTATAAAGTGCTGAACGACAAATTGTATATTCCCGGAAATGATTCGGACGGTGAGCAGTGGGATATGGGGAACTTCTACCGGTTAGACGGAGATGTATGGACAAAGTATCGTAATCTGCCGCTAGGTGTACACGTATATGATTTGGCGTCCTATCAGGGTAAACTGTTTGCAGCGCTGGGTACCGAGCAGAAACCTACTGTGTTAATCTCTCATGATCAAGGGGAAAGTTGGCAAAAATTCGCAACCATCAATACGTTTGGCTTCAGGGCATATACGCTATTTGAGATCAAGGGCAAATTATATGCTTCAGGCATGATGTATCCTGCCAATAATATTTGGGGCGATAAAACCAATATATTAGAGTTTAATGAGAAGCTTGAAAAGAAAGACGTCGTCATCTATGGTAGCAAGATGCTTCCGGGATTATCCTATCAAACGGGCACCGTCCCGTATAATAAAATAGGGAAAAACATTAATTTCAACAATAAGCTGCTTTATATTGTCGGAGGGGTATTCAATGACGGGCAACTGTTACCCAAATCCTTGAATGTAATGACCGACATTAATCAGGCAACACGCGTCATTTTGCCAGATACTCAAGCTCTTCCTACGGATCTTCTGCTTCGGGAAGGGAAGGTCTATGTGCTTACCTACACTCGCAAAAGTGCGAATCTCTATATAAACCGGGTATATCAATCCACAGATCTGACCACATGGAATGAAATTCTCCGTTTTAACCAGGACACGTACGCTAAGTCTTTTGAAGAACACGAAGGTGATTTCTACTTTGGACTGGGCACAGACCCCGATGTTCTATCGATTTCATCAGGCAAACTACTGAGAGTTAATCGCAATGATATCCCTGTTAATTCCAATTAAACGAAAGGAAGATTATGGATTATATACTATGCTTCATCCACATTTTTGGTTACAGAGAGAGCCGTTTAGGTTAATTGTACAGGGCAGGCCGAGATCGTAGAACTTCTTAGCTGAAGCTACATCGGGCTTGCCCTATTTTGTGTTCAAGAGATGGGTAGTGCCTCTTTATCGAAAATTTGAAAATAAAAATTAGAAACTTTAAAATAGAAAGGTGATATATGTTAATCAATTCACTGAATAACTTCTGTGGTAGTAATACAAGAGCATGTGCAAGAAAGTATACATGTTTTCTTCCAATCTAATCGTAAAGGAGCATTACACAATGAATGTACCGTCAGCTTTGTTTAAACCATTTACCTCGGACAAGCTTACCCTGTCCAACCGGATCGTCATGGCACCCATGACTCGTGGATTTTCGCCCGAAGGAGTACCCGGACCAGAGGTCGTGGAATACTATCGTCACAGAGCAGCCGGAGGTGTAGGGCTGATTATTACGGAAGGAACGGGTATTAACCACCCTTCATCCATTAGTGGCGCGAGCATTCCGCTGTTCCATGGCGAAGAATCACTGCAGGGTTGGGCGAATGTAGTCAAAGCAGTCCATGAGGCAGGTGGCAAAATCATGCCACAATTGTGGCATGTGGGTACAGCCCGCCGTTCAGGCGACCTGCCTAATGCAGAAGCTGAGCCGGTAGGCCCATCGGGAATAAGCATGGCAGGTGAATCTGAAAGACAACCATTGTCAGAAGACGAGATCAGGGGTCTTATCGAGGCGTTTGCCCAAGCAGCAGCAGATGCGCAGCGCATCGGTTTTGATGGTATTGAGCTTCACGGGGCACATGGCTATCTGATTGATCAATTCTTCTGGGAGCATACCAATCGTCGTACGGATAAATACGGAGGCGACCTGACACAGCGCACGCGTTTTGCTGTTGAAGTTATTGAAGCATGTCGCGCTGCAGTAGGTCCTGACTTCCCGATCGTACTTCGTTTCTCCCAATGGAAAATGGGGAACTACGACGCACGGCTGGTGGAAACACCAGAACAACTGGAGCAATTCCTTGCACCCCTCACGGCTGCAGGTGTAGATATTTTTCACTGCTCGACCCGTCGATTCTGGCTGCCGGAATTTGATGGCTCAGAGCTGAATCTTGCAGGCTGGACACAGAAAATAAGTGGCAAGCCGGCGATCTCTGTTGGATCAGTAGGGCTCGAAGCTGAATTCGTGGACAGAGCGAACGAAAACCAGGGAACAGGTGACGCTCATCTGGATCAGTTGAACGAGAAAATGGAGAATCATGAATTTGACTTAATCGCGTTGGGACGTGTATTGCTGAGTGATCCGGAATGGCCAAACAAAGTTCGCGAAGGACGTCAGTCCGAAATTGTTCCGTTTACAGCAGAAGCATTGAAAACACTCTAAACTGAAAACAAACCTGATGCCGCCGAAAGGCGGCTTTTCGTATGATCAGGTAAGCAAGTAATTAGGAGTTGTCTGTTTTTCTGTGACACTGTTTTTCTGTTACAATATATAGTACATAGAGGGGGGAATGACGGTGCTGGATACGATTGATAGCCATATTTTGCGGCGTTTGGCCCAGAACAGCAGAATCTCGTACACTGATCTGGCCAAAGAGGTCGGCCTTTCAGGGGTAGCAGTTAAGGAACGTATTGAACGTCTTGTAAATCAAGGGATTATTGAGCAATTTTCAATTGTAATCAGTGCCGAGAAGCTTGGGAAAAAAATTTCTGCTTATCTTGAGCTGGAGGTTGAACCCAAGCATTTGGACAAGATTGTGGCGGCGCTGAAAGAAAACGAGCGGGTGGCCGTGCTTTATGAAATGACGGGGGCTTGCATCCTGCACACCCACATTCTTGTGGAGAGCATCGAGGAAATGGAACACTTCATGAACGAATCGATTTACTCTCTGGAAGGGTTGGTTCGGGTGGAAAACCAGATTTTGTTGAAGCGACACAAAAACCAGGATGGATTGAATATTTAACGAACAAGAACCGTCAGGTTCTGAAGACTAACGGTTCTTGTTTATTTCCTTTACAGAAACAAAAGAGTGTGATTATTCCGTCTTGGACAATTTTGCCCGGTAGAAGGTTACGAAATATTCGCTGACTTCTGACAATTTCTGATCGTTCAATTGAATAGGCGCCGTCAATTTGATCGTTTCCTCATTAAACGTAGCTGTTGTAGCACCGATTTTGGCCAAGAGTGTATTGCCGTTATATTGAATGGTGATCATTTTGGTTGCTGGGTCCCATCCGATGTCTGCCCCGAATTGTTCAAAGCTGTTGCGCAGCAGTGCACGCTTCTGTTCTTTTTCCCCGAAGATTTTTTTGTTGATGATGCCATGAATGCCCCAGTTACCGTCAACAACCTGCGTAATTCCGAAATCCGTTGAAACGGACATCAGTGAATATGCTTCATCTTCAGTCAAATCCATGCCTCTCATCAGAAAAGACTTCGTTTTGTTCGCCGCGTCCTTCATCGCTTTATCCAGGGAAGACTGCTTGAAAATTTCTGTTTGTGCATCCTTGCCCAGTTCGGCCAAATGGTTCGCATAGCTGAAGCCGTGAACAACCCATTCGTTTTCATTCTCAAGAAGTGGGAAGTTGAGCGCCTTCAACTTGTTGACCAGCTCCGCTTTTTTGTGAAGAATGAGCTGGATATCCCCGGTCACTGATGTTTCGATCGCTGTTCCGTTCAATTCGGAATCACCTTGACCTGCGTGCGGATCACCCGCAGAAAGCAGTGCTCCAGGTACAGATACCGGATAATACATCGTTGCCCCTTCGGTTACGCGCCAATCATCGATATTCCCGCCATAATACGATGGTGGAACGGAATCGACAACATCAGCTTCTTTGGGGGCCACGCTCATTGTGCCAAAATGCAGCCGGACAGGGACGTGAATGCCTTTTAGCACATCATGGTTCTCTTCCACCGTCGAGTGATCAACGATAACACCTGGATAATCTATGGTTGGATGTACTGTGCCGCTTGGATCGGTCTGTGGTGTCCAGCGATAACTGTACAGTGCCTTGGCGTAATCATTGCCACCTTTCGTCTCCATTTCATATATTGTAACAACCTCACGTGTATTCGGCGTTTCTTCCATCTCACCATATAAAAGGCCCCAGTTTGCAGCTACATTCGAACCATAGGTTTTACCGGCATATTCCCCGTTTCCGCTAGGGCGCAGCTTCATGTCCAAAATCTTCACTTCGAGTACATCGCCAGGTTCAGCGCCCTCGACTGCAATTGGTCCCGTCATGATATGTACGCCAGGTCCACGGTCAGCCTCATGTTTTTCCGTTTCGCTCCAATGGAAAATATCTTCTGCGCCGGCATCACCTTTGATCATGCGCTCATAATCATCGCCGGAGTGATGCGTAACAGCTTCCACCGTGACGATATCCCCCGAATTAACCGTAAGCACGGGATCGCCTTTGCCGATATTGCCCCAGCGTACGTTTTCCGATTTTGCTTCAAGATAATGTGTTTTCGGAACGTTTCTAACTTGAACTGTGTCAGCATTTGCAACATAAGAGGCTGGAATCATTAATAAAACAGCAGATAACGCAGAGGAAACCTTCCATTTAAACCGATTTCTCATTCGAAAATCACTCCCATTCGATATAGTGTCATTTTACTTAACATGATATGAATCAGAGTATAACAGATGTATTTTAGGTTAACAATATAAAGTTTTTGTTTTATTTTTCATATTTTTTAAAGTTATTTATCCAATATTCTTAAAATTATTAGATTTCCAAATTGAAATGCTTAGTAAATATTAGCTGCTTTTTGCCTTCCTATAATAATAATTTCAACATATGAAAAATTCACAACAGAAACCATTTTTCGCACCGCTGATACCTTTTCTCATCCCCTTCAATCACACACGCCTTAAGGAATAACACCATGAAGTACCACACAATTACCCGGAAAGGGGAAATTTTTTGCGTTTTAGGCTGTATTTTTAGAATTTGTACTGGAGCCGTCTCCATTTTGAAAATGAACCACCTTATGATAAGGTTATGCCTGAACCACATTCAGACTGAATGACAACAATGCTTAAGGAGGATGACCATCCTTGTATATCGATAATCACAAGTTAAAAAACAAACACATAAACACGCTTCAAATGTTGTTCCTGCTATTCGGAATAGTGTTGCTCTTATCCGCATGTGGAGAGTCACAGAAGCCCTCCTCGTCAGAGCAAAATAACAATAATGCCGGAACGGAGACCAATGCGAATTCAAACACAGGTGCAAACAATCAGAATGGTCAGGATGATCAACAGAATACAGTGCCTCCTCAGGAAGAGAAAGATTCGGTAAAAGAGCAGCTCGGCCAATTGTCTTTGGATGAGAAGATTGGACAAATGATTCTCGCGGGTGTTCAGGGGACCACTTTGGATGCTCAAGCGAAACAGATGATCACGGATCAGAAGGTGGGAGGGATTATTTTCTATGCGAATAATGTCTCGACCGTGCCAGGAACGGCAAAGTTCGTGCAATCCATTAAGGATGCCAATCGTTCCAACCCAGTTCCAATTTTCATGAGTGTGGATCAGGAGGGTGGCAAAGTTAGTCGAATGCCAGAAACGGTAGAGTCTATACCTTCCAATCGGAAAGTGGGGAAGACGAAGGATGCTGATTTGGCTGAAACGATGGGCAAATTGTTAGCAAGACAAATTCAGCTGGTAGGTTTTAACGTCGATTTTGCTCCAGTGCTGGATGTAAATAGTAATCCGAATAACCCGGTAATTGGGGATCGTTCATTTGGAAGTTCGGCCAGTCTGGTTTCACAGATGGGCATAGCTGAGATGAAAGGGCTGCGCAGCGAAGGGATTATTCCAGTGGTGAAGCATTTTCCCGGTCATGGAGACACGTCAGTGGACTCCCACTTGGATCTGCCTGTCGTGAACAAAACGGAGAAGCAACTTGCCCAGCTGGAGTGGATTCCGTTTGAGGCAGCGGTGAAGGAACAGGTGGAAGCGGTTATGGTAGCCCATATTTTGTTTCCCAAGCTTGATCCCGACCATCCGGCATCTTTGTCGGACGTCATTATTGGTCAGCAGTTGCGTGGCAAATTCAAGTATGACGGTGTGGTCATCACAGATGATCTGAGCATGGGTGCGATCGCGAAAAATTATAAGTTGAACGATGCCGCCGTAGCGACAGTTCAGGCAGGAAGTGATATTCTGCTGGTAGCTCACAGTTATGAGAGTGCCAAGACTATTTTTGATACATTGAAGAACGCAGTGAAGTCAGGGAAGATTTCAGAATCCCGAATTAATGAAAGTGTATATCGAATTCTGGCGTTGAAGCAGAAGTATAACTTGTCCGATGAGGAGCAGCCGTCAGGAGATTTGAAGCAGTTGAATGCTGACATTGTGGATTGGCGTAAGCAGGTCGATGCCCGATAGTACCCACCTGTGTTATGATTTTGGAAAGAGAATTGCATATTCCATTATGACAGGTTGGAGGCGAGACCTTTTTTTATGTATACGATAATGATTATTGAAGATGATCCGAAAATTGCGGGTTTACTCCAATCCCATATTGAGCGATATGGTGACAGGGCCGTTGCGGTTGAGGATTTTGAGCAGGTCGTCCAGCAGTTTGAACAAATTAAGCCGCATGTCGTCCTGCTGGATATCAACCTGCCGAGTTACGATGGGTTCTATTGGTGTCGCCAAATTCGTTCCATTTCCACATGTCCGATTATTTTCATCTCGGCCCGGAGTGGCAAAATGGATCAGGTTATGGCGCTTGAGAACGGTGCGGACGATTATATTACGAAGCCGTTTGAGCATGAGATTGTCATGGCCAAAATTCGAAGTCAGCTACGCCGGGTGTATGGCGATTACGCTGCGCGTCATGAAGAGCGCAAGGTGGAACTGGATGGACTAACTGTTTATCTGGAAAGATTGGAGATGGAGCTCGGTGATCGCAAGATACAGCTGACCAAGAAAGAAACCATTTTGCTGGAGACGTTGCTGCGTCGGAGTCCCAAACTGGTTAGCCGTGAAACCATTTTAGAAAAGCTGTGGGATGATTCCTTTGTGGATGATAATACACTTAGCGTGAATGTGACCCGCGTGCGTAAACGATTGGCTGAGCTGGGCATTACAGATGCGCTGGAGACGGTAAGAGGTTCAGGTTATCGACTCAACAGCAATTGGAAGGCATCGTCGCCCTCATGAAGTTGTTTATCAAAGAACATATTGTACTGACTTGTTGGGTAATCGTTGTGCTGCTCACCGTGGTTGCGGTCTTTTGGTACGACGGCTATGACCACTGGTTAACGGCCACGTATGCGGTATCTCTGGGGTTAGTCCTATACGCAGCCTATCTCATTTATCGGTATCTGTCCCATCGCATGTTTTATTCCCGGATGTCCCATCGAATGAATGATCTGAAAGAATTTGTTCCATTGAATGAGCCCGCGCCCTTGCCGCAGGCATTGTCAGAACTGTTGGACTCACAGTACGGTCATTATTATGCGCACCTGCATCGTCTGGAACAGCGTCAACAGGAATACCTGACTTTTATGAATCAATGGGTTCATCAGATGAAGACACCTTTGTCCGTCATTGAACTGACGGTTGAGGATCAGGAGGATGAGGACCCCCGTTTCATCAGCATTCGAGAGGAAGCAGACCAGATGAGACGAGGACTGGAAACGGTGTTGTACATGGCACGGCTGGAGACATTTGAACAAGATTTCAGTGTGGAACCGGTATCCCTCAAGGCGGCCGGAGAAGAAGCCATCCATGAGCTGAAACGGTTCTTCATTCGCAATCACGTGTATCCCGAGATGAAAATTGATTCTGCGTTAATGGTTCAGTCGGATGCGAAGTGGATTCGGTTTGTCCTCGTGCAGCTGTTATCCAATGCCATCAAGTACTCTTCCGGGGGGAACGGGCAAAAGGTAACCATCCAGGCCCATGAATCCACAAGATCCATTATTCTTGAAGTGAAGGATCAGGGAGTGGGTATTCCCAAGTCGGATCTTAACCGAGTGTACCAGCCTTTCTTTACCGGAGAGAATGGGCGTCACTTTAAAGAATCCACGGGTATGGGACTATATATTGTTAAGGATGTCCTGACACGAATGAACCATCGGATTGACCTTACATCCGTTCAGGGAGAAGGGACAACGGTAACCATTACATTTGAAACCTAAATATAAAGCGCGCATAATGCGGAAATGAGAAGACGTCTGGTGCCCTGACAGGGATCGGCGTCTTTCTCGTTTTCTACATAGAAGAAACACGCCAAAAGGCGACGAGAGACATGTAACCTTACAATAATGTCATGAAGATGAAAGGTTAATCCATAGGAGAATGGTCGAAACTTCGATAGACTGAAGTCAGAAAGTAGAGAACAACCTCGAATTGCGATGAAGTTCAGTTCAACTTGGTTTAATTCAAATTTGAAATCTAAAAGGAGCCATTAACCTATGGAGATATGTTCAGTGAAACAGATTAGTAAAATTTATAAAGGGATCGTGTCATACGAAGCTTTGTCAGGTATTGATCTCAGTATTCAGGAGGGTGAATTCGTTGGCATCATGGGTCCATCCGGCAGCGGCAAAACAACGTTGCTGAACATGATTTCAACCATTGACCACCCTACTTCAGGAGAACTGAAGATTGCAGGTAAGAACCCGTTTGAACTGAATCATGATGAACTGGCTCTGTTCAGACGCCGAGAGCTGGGGTTCGTATTTCAGTCGTTTAACCTGCTCAACACACTCACGGTAAAAGAAAATATTGTCCTGCCGCTTACGCTGGATGGAGTATCGGTTGAGGAGATGAATGAACGTGTTGATCGACTCGCAGAGAAACTTGGCATTGCCTCTCTGCTGAACAAGCGCACGTATGAAATTTCCGGAGGTCAGGCCCAGCGGACAGCAATCGCACGAGCCCTGATCCATTCTCCCAAGCTCGTGCTGGCCGATGAGCCTACAGGAAATCTCGATTCGAAGGCAGCGCGTGATGTAATGGAGATGCTGGAGCGTCGTAACCAGGAAGATCGGGCCACTATGCTGCTGGTCACGCATGACGCTGTTGCGGCAAGTTATTGCAGCCGGGTTGTATTTATTAAGGATGGACGACTGTACAACGAAATTCATTATGGAGATAACCGATCGACGTTTTATCAGCGAATCATCAACGTATTATCCCTGATGGGAGGCTCCGGACATGAATTTTCGCCAGTTCGCCATTAATAATGTTGTTCGGAACAAACGAATTTATCTGGCTCATTTCCTGAGCAGTACGTTTTCCGTCATGATCTTTTTTACGTATGCACTTCTTTTGTTTCACCCGGATCTGAAGGATGGACTGAAGGGTTCAAGTGGAACAGTAACCATGCTTGCGAATCAGGGATTTTTGATTGCCGAGATTATTATTTTCATCTTTTCGTTTCTGTTTCTGCTCTATTCCGTAGGTTCATTTCTAAAGACGCGTAAAAAAGAATTCGGCATATTTCAAATCATTGGTATGACACGTAAACAGATGAACCGACTGTTATTTATGGAAAACTTGTGCATTGGACTCGCCGCCATTGTGGCAGGCGTTGGATTAGGAATGATCTTTGCCAAGCTGATCCTGTTGATCTGCGGTTCCATGCTGGCGGTGGAAGAAAGTCTCCGATTCTATTTTCCATTAAAAGCAATCGCACTTACTGTCGGAGCGTTTCTGCTGCTGTTTGTTGTGATTGCGCTGAGCTCGTCTCTGCTGATGCGAAAAGGGTCATTGATTGACCTTGTAAAATCAGAGGAAAAACCAAAACCCGAGCCAAAGGCTTCTCGTCTTTTAGCACTTCTCTCCGTCATACTCATTGGGGGTGGATATGCGGGTGTATTTGCCTTTGTATGGATCACATACTCTTTCCCTTTGCTGCTTGGTAGTGTTGTTTTGGTTATTGCAGGCACGTATCTGTTATTCACCCAACTTAGTGTGTATGCCATTCGGGCGCTCAAAGGCAATAAGCGTTTGTTTTTCCGTAAAACGAATTTGCTGTTTCTGTCCGAACTTACCTATCGAATGAAAGATAATGCGGTCATGTTTTTTATGGTGAGTGTGATTTCGGCTTCCGCCTTTACAGGCATCGGTACGATGCTGGCGATCGCTGATCCGGGATTGTCATCGATGTCAAATCCATATGCGTTTACCTACCAAAATTCATGGGATACACCTAGCGCAGAACGGCACATCAGGAAGATTGAAGAGACACTGATTGATAATGAGGTTCCGTACCAGAAAGGAAGTTATATTCCGCTGTTTGATGACGAAGGGGACTATATCATCAAATTAAGTGAATATAATCATCTTGCCAAGGCGCTCGGTTACCAAGAGCGAACTCTCGAGAATGTTAACGATTCCTTTATGACTCCGGGCAATCTTACGAGTCGCAAGACATTACGAGCAGAAGCCGGAAAGGGTTCAACTCAGAAAAATATCAGTATGTGGGAAGTTCAGGAAAAGGTCAGATTAACAACACCTGCAACCGATATCGTCATCCCTGTTGAATTCAAAAGGGAAGTTTATGTGGTATCCAATGAGCTGTACGACAAGATGAATAAGGAATTTAATATTCAAATCGAGGCTGATGAAAATTATTATCCCGATAAAAAAACTCAATTTGTTGTGACAGATTGGATGGGAACGCGGAAGTTTGCTCCTGATCTGGTCGAATCCATTCAAAATGACTCAGATGGTCAGGGGTACTTCGAGATCAGCGCTCTCGTGCTGGATTGGCTTAATTCCAAACAAACTAATGGTATTATCCTTATTCTGAGCGGATTGATTGGCATTGTCTTTTTCACCTTTGCTGCAAGCTTTACCTACTTCCGGTTATATGCAGATCTGGAACGGGATGAAGAGCAGTACCGCATGATTGGTAAGATGGGACTGAGTCGCCCGGAGCTTCGCAACATCGTAACCAGACAGCTGGTGTTAATGTTTTTCCTACCAATAGTGTTGGCCATTATCCACAGTTCCGTTGCATTTGTTGCATTACAGCAGTTGGTTGATTTCTCGGTTATGGGTTATACTTTGCGCATTTTCCTCGTATTTGCATCTATGCAGATTCTATTTTTCCTGCTGGTACGCTGGCGTTATCTGCGTCATATGTATGCCAAATTGATCTAATATTAATAGAATAGAACAGACACCAGACCTTAGGTTCGGTGTCTGTTGACTTTTTCCTCCAAAGCAAAGTACTATTTCAATAGATACAATATGTATCATTTCGGTATAACTTAAGTCTCGAAATGATTAAAAATATTATCAACATTGAGTTTCCTAGCCTTTCTAACCGAGAAGGAGGATTACATTGAGCATAACGATGTCCCGTGGACAAGCTTATCTGCAACGGTTGAACGATGAACGGAATGTATGGCTGGATGGAGAACGTATTCGCGTAACAGAGCATTCTGCCTTCCGGGGAACTTTACAAACGATTGAAAGTCTGTTCAATCTGGTGGATGGTGCGGACACGAGAGAAACAGTGGCTTATTGGGATGAGCAGACGAAGGGATATGTACATCAGGCTTTTCGAGTACCCCGCAATGCTCAGGAGATCAGCAGCAGGGCGGCAGCCTTTCGATTGTGGTCTGATCGCACCTACGGGGTAATGAGCCGTCTCTCGGATTATGCCCGATCCCGCCTGACCGGATGGTATGCCACACGGGATGCGATGGCTGCATATGACCCGGCATATGAAGGTAAAATCGCTGCCTATTATGATGAGGCAAAACGGAAGGATGCCTTCCTGACCATTGTCCAGCGTGACCCGCAAATTAATCGTGCTCTGCCCGTAGGGGAAGATGAAGATGCGATGCTTCAAATCATTCGTACCAATACAGAGGGTGTTGTCCTCCGTGGGGCGAAGATGGTAGCGACCGCTGCTCCATATGCGGACGATATCATTGCATATCCGATTCAGCGCATTCCTGGACATCGCCCGGAACTCGCGCATATGGTTATTGTGGCAGCAGGAAGTCCAGGATTACATATGGTATGTAGAGAATCTTTTGCAACATTAGATTCAGATACTGCTCATCCGCTCAGTAGTCAGTATGATGAGATGGATGCTGTATTATTTTTTGACGATGTATTTGTACCTTGGGAGCGTGTACTGCTTCACAACAATCCGGAAGCGGTATGGCAGATTCGCTGCAACGTGGCATCCTCCAGTCTGGCTTACCATCAGAGCATTATTCGGCTGCATTCGAAGCTGGAATTCATTACAGCCATCACGTCTTCCATTGCCAAGGAGATTGGAGTGGATGCCTTCCTGAATGTACAGGAACAGCTTGGGGAGATGATCAGCCAGATGCATACGATTGAAGGACTCATCATCGCATCCGAGGCACAAGCTGCGCCGGATGTTCATGGGAACTGGCTACCATCATTCAAATATATTGAAACAGCTCGTAATCTGGGGAACCGTTATTACCCGCGCGCTGTTGAGATTTTGAAGACTATTGCTGCAGGTGGCCTTATTCAGATCCCTTCCGGGAAGCTGGAGCTCGAAGGAAGTATCAGCCCCATGATGAACAAGTACCTTGGAGGCGTAACGATGCAGGCACCAGAGAAGATTCGGTTATTCCAGCTCGCCTGGGAGCTGACAGGAAGTCCGCTGGGAGCCAGACATGATCTGTATGAACGTTTCTATGCCGGTGACCCGGTACGTAATCGGGCGAGTCAGTATGTGCAATATGATAAGGACCGATTATATGCCCGGGTTGAACCCTGGTTACGTAGCAAGTGATGAATGGTACTGAAACTTTACTTATTTTAGCTTTATATTTGAAGCTCTGGCCCTGATGCCCGGGCTTTTTATTTAGGTTATCTTTAGAAATGGTTTAGATTGATTTAAGAGACGTAGTATATAGTAGTAACGTATAGACATATGAGCAATAACAAATGAAATGTACGGATACGAATTTGAATGAAAACTGAATTTATTGAAATAGGAATGAGAGGATTCGCATGAGATACACACTATTAATTGCAGATGACGAACCCGAAATTGTGGAACTGCTTCAGCTGTACCTCGAGAAGGACTACAACATTGTGACAGCCGTTAATGGAGTAGAGGCGCTAGAGTGTATCCGTTCAACTCAGATTGATCTGGTCATACTGGATATTATGATGCCTGTGATGGATGGACTCCAGTTGATCAAACAAATCAGGTCCACACATCATATGCCTGTTCTGTTCCTGTCGGCCAAAAGCCAGGACCATGACAAAATCCTTGGACTCGGACTGGGTGCAGACGACTACATCTCCAAACCTTTCAATCCTTTGGAAATTGTCGCCAGAGTGGAAGCTTTGCTCAGAAGAGTCAATCAATTTGATGCACCTGACGTGGCTGCTGCTAAGGAGTTAAATCTTGAGCTGGGTGAGCTCAGGCTTGATCGATCCCAATGTATCCTTTTTCGCTCGGATAAACCTGTGACATTGACCTCAACAGAGTACAAAATTGTGGAGCTTCTGCTTGAGCAGCCAGGCCGTGTCTTCACCCGTAAAAAAATATACGAAGCCGTCTGGGGAGATTATTATGCTCACGAGGACAGCACGATAATGGTACATATCAGTAACATTCGGGAAAAGATCGAGCGCGACTCCAGGCAACCGGAATATTTAAAAACGATAAGGGGACTGGGATACAAAATTGAAGCGCCCATGGAAAGCTAGAGAAAAGAGACTATTGCAAACGTCCCTGACACTGGACTTTTTGCTGTTTAACTTCTTTTTGTTGTTACTGGTAGCCATCGTGTACATTATCATTAATCTGGATGTGGTCGATTTCCGCATTTCGGATCAGGTGGTGGATCCTGATCTGAATGTGGAGGCACATGTGTATGTGACAGAACTGGAGAACGAGTGGCTGTCCGGAAGTTCCGATGAGGCCAATAATACCGAGATTCAGCGTCTCAAGGACAGTGGGGGATGGATTGAAGTGCTGGATGCGGAGCGGAAGGTCATTCGTTATATCGGGGACAAGCAGGATACGTTCACTCAATACAGTGAAGCTGAGCTATATGCAGGACTCGAAAACCGAAATGAGCAGCCTTACTATTACTCCATTAGTCCGCTTTCAACAGAGGGAGCTGCAAAGTACGTTTTGCTGAAGATTCCTCGTGACTTGGTCAGTGTACGAATTAATGATAATCAGCTGATTACCAATTTGAAGCATCCGTTATCGTTCTACATTATGATCGGGATCGGATTGGTCTTGCTGCTGATATTTGTATACAGCTACTGGGTCGCCCGTCGAATCAAAAAGCCGCTGAGTATTCTCTCTCTAGGTCTTACCCAGATGATCCAGGGAAATTATAGTACACGCATGTCCATCTCGGCAGAGAGGGAATTTGTCCAGATTGGAGAAACCTTCAATTATATGGCGGACGTCATTGAGAATACATCTGCGGAGAAACGTTATGCCGAAGAAAGCAAACAGCGATTAATTGTGGATTTGTCGCATGATCTCAAGACCCCGATCACGAGTATTCAAGGATACGCCCAGGCTTTGGTGGAAGGGCGAGGGGAAGATAAGGACAGGCAGCAGCGATATCTGGGATATATCTACAACAAGTCCGTTCAGGTCGCGCGTATGATTCAGAACATGCTGGAATTGCTCAAAGTGGATTCACCTGACTTCCGTATGCATATTCAACAGCGGGAAATCGGCGAATTTGTACGTGAGATTATGGCTGATACGTATGGTGAGATTGAGCAGAATCATTTTGGCCTGCATGTGCTCGTTCCTGATGAAGAGATCTATGCAAGGTATGATCCGGAGCTGTTGTCCAGAGTGATTCAGAACCTGATTACAAATGCCTTGTCCTACAACCCGCGGGGGACGGAGCTGCGTGTGGAGTTAATCCCACTGGACAACCATGTAGTTATCGAGGTTGCTGATACCGGTGTGGGTATCCCTCAAGAGTTATGGGCAACCATCTTTGATCCATTTGTGCGCGGGGATGAGGCTCGTACGGGAACCGGGGGTACGGGGCTTGGACTGGCAATTGCGCGGCGGAACACCGAGAAAATGGGTGGACGATTAACACTTTCCCGTCGTGGACGGGAGACGACGGTGTTCACTATACAGATTCCGAAATAAAGGACCGACATAAAGGGTAAGGTTGATATAAACATTTTGTCATTCTGATCACCATTTGCAAAATGCTCATATAGAAAAGGTTAAGTGGAGGGGAAACTTTTTGTTCAAAGTAAATTCGTTTGTACGTTTCAGTATTGCACTGGCACTGATACTGATTAATATCTATCTGTTATCACGTGTCAGCTTTATTTTCCAACCGCTTGTTACCATGCTTACGGTAATTACCGTGCCGATGATGCTGTCCGTATTCTTTTATTATCTGCTGCGGCCGCTCGTCAATTACATGGAAAAAAAGAAGCTGAATCGCACACTTAGCATTTTGCTGATCTATCTGGTGTTTGGTATACTGTTCGCCCTGTTTATTATAGGACTATGGCCTTCCCTACGCGAGCAGTTGATCAACCTGGTAGAAAACGCACCAAATTTAATCAATTCACTGAGTTTGCAGCTTAAAGAGCTGGAGCAGAACGGTGTCATTACGGCTATGTTCCCGGAAGGATCGACCCCGTTTTCGCAGATCACGGATTACATTAACAAAGGCTTTACCTTTGTAACAAACTATGTGAGTGGATTCTTCTCACTCATCTCAAGCTTTGCGATTGTTCTGTTCACTTTCCCGATCATATTGTTCTACATGTTGAAGCAGGGCGAGAAATTTGGTCGTAAGCTGGTGCACATTGCACCAAAACGCTTCCAAAAAGACAGTCGTGACGTGGTACTTGAGATCGATCAGGCGTTAAGCGGCTTTATCGTGGGACGAGTTCTCGTGAATCTGGCTTTGGGCGTGCTGATGTATATTGGTTTCCTGATCATTGGTCTCCCGTATGCACTGCTGTTAACCGTAATTGCGGTCATTATGAACTTTGTTCCGTTTATCGGGGCGATTCTGTCCTCCGTTCCTATTGTCATTATGGGACTGGTTGTATCCCCTTCGGTTGCAATCTGGTCACTCATTATTATTCTGGTAGCACAGCAAATTCAGGATAATCTGGTTGCACCGTATGTATTCGGCAAAAAACTCGATATTCACCCGCTTACCACCATTATATTGGTGCTGGGTGCAGGGGACCTGGGCGGCATTATTGCCATTCTGATTATCATCCCTGTCTACATGATCGTTAAAATTATTTTGGTTCGAATCTATCAGCTATTCTTCAAGGACAAATGGCAGAATGCTTAAACATTTATAAATGATATAGAAGGAGTGGAAATCATGTCTGAAATCATCCCACAACCATACACTGAACCTGAGTATATTGAGCCACAATCTGTTCAAATGGGCGCCATTCATATTTCCAATGATGTAGTATCCAAAATTGTCGGCATGGCCGCTCAAACTACAGAGGGAATATCCTCCATGTCTGTTGGTCTTACCGAAGGAATCGCCAAGAGTATCAGCGGAAAGAGCTTGCAAAAAGGAATTGACGTTGCAATCAAAGATGATCAGGCATCTATCCAACTGCGAATCAATGTTCAATTTGGCAGAAAGATGCATGAAGTCTGTCAGGAACTTCAACATAATGTGCAGCAAGCTGTCGAGCAATTAACAGGCATTATGGTCAATGAAATTAAAGTTCAAGTGGTAGGCGTGACCATGCAGGAGCAGGTTTAAAGCAGAAACGAACGAATGGAATTCAGTCATAAGCAGGTAGTGATATCCTGTGTAAAAATACAAAAACAGCACTTTCCCATTAGCTGCATAAATGGGAAGGTGCTGTTTTGTGTTTGCGATAATACGTAGGGGCTTCGCCCATAACTTTTTTGAACATTTTCGAGAAAAGCAGCTGGTCGGCATATCCAACGGAACGGGAAATATCCCCAATGGTCAAAGCCGGGTCCAGCGTCAGCTCAGCCGCCCTGCGCATGCGGTAATTGACCAAATAAGACTGAATGCTGGTGCCCATCTTGTCTTTGAAGAGAGAGCATAAGTAACTGCGCTGCAAGCCAACATGAGACGCAATGGACTGTACGGTTATGGTATTGGCATAATTAATCTCAATGAAATCCATCACCTGAGTGACATAGGTTTCTTTCGTATAGTCCTGGAGTGGAATAGGTCTGTCCTCACCGGCTCGATCAATCAAAATGGAGAAAAACTGAAAGAGTAATCCCGTCATGCTGATTTCCCACCCCTTATGGGTGTTGCGAGAGCTAATCATGCGGTGCAGGCAGGAGCGCATCTCGTCATCTTCATTGCCCATCTCAAAGATCGGATGGTGCTCAGACAGGCAAGCCTGCTGTAATAACGAAGGGCAGGTGCTTCCTTGGAAAGCAACCCAGCTATACTCCCACGGATCATCCTGATCTGCTTCATAATGAACGACAGAATGGGGCACGATGAGGAACCCCTGTCCTTTGTGCAGCGTAACCTTTTTGCCTCCGACTTCGAAGGTGCCTTTGCCGTCCAAAATATAATGGATTTTGTAATAATCACGCATAGCCGGGCCGAAGTAGTGACCGGGTGCGCAAGCTTCTGTGCCGTAATGAAGGAGCTGCAGCTCCTGAAAGTGATTGTTTTTGCACATATACGTAATCAAGGGTATTCACTCCTGTTATGAGGTCGTTATACCTTGCATTTTAACATATAAAAGGTGAAAAGGAATCGTTTTATAAATATCATTTGATGAAGATACCAATCATTTTTCCATATCGTTGTAGTGAAATGCCATATCGTTTTACATGGAAAGTGTCTAAGATGAAAGGGTATTCAATAACTTTTACAGGAAAAGAGAGATTAACCATGCCCTATACTGCGAGTGAACAACGATACAGTGAAATGAAATATGCCCGCTCTGGCAAAACCGGAATCAAACTGCCGCAAATAGCACTAGGCTTATGGCAAAACTTCGGTGGAAACCGCACCCTGGATATTCAGGAAGAGATGATTCTGCGCGCATTCGATCTGGGGATTAACCATTTCGACTTGGCCAACAACTATGGACCACCTCCAGGATCAGCCGAAGAGAATTTTGGTGTCATTCTCAAAAAACATCTGCGTCCTTACCGCGACGAACTGCTCATCTCCACCAAGGCAGGTTATCATATGTGGAACGGTCCATACGGCGAATGGGGTTCCCGCAAAAACCTCATTGCCAGTCTGGACCAAAGTCTGAGCCGGATGGGACTGGATTACGTAGATATTTTCTATCATCACCGTCCAGATCCGGAAACACCGCTCGAAGAAACGATGACTGCGCTGGATCATATCGTTAGACAGGGTAAAGCTCTGTATGTAGGCTTGTCCAACTATGATGCTGAACAGACCAAAGAAGCAGTTACTATTTTGCGTCGTCTCGGAACACCTTGTCTGGTTCACCAGCCAAATTATTCAATGTTGAATCGCTGGATTGAGGATGGATTGCAGGATGTGCTGGATGAGCACGGCGTAGGATCGATTGCATTCTGTCCGCTTGGCCGCGGTCAGTTGACGAATAAGTATGTGGACAAGATCAAGGAAGAGCGCGTTAATCCAACAGGCAATCTGAGAAAAGAAGCTTATACGGACGAACGGATCGCCAAGTTCGAAGCACTTCAGGCGGTTGCCGAACGTAGAGGTCAAACGATCTCCCAGTTGGCGCTGAACTGGATTTTGCGTAGCAACCGAGTTACTTCTGCTCTGATCGGCGCAAGCCGTGTGTCCCAGATCGAAGAAAACGTAGCCGCACTTCAGGCACCAGACCTGACGACGGAAGAGCTGAGTGAAGTCGAAAGCATCTTGGATGGCATCGGGAACTACGCTTGGTAAGATTGAACGCAGAGAAACGACTCTGGAAATTCAAAGTCATGTCTACAATGATTAAATCAATCTATATTTTATAGATATGTTGGGATAACTAAGGTGTCTTCCTGTGGTCGGGAGGACACCTTTTTTTGTCTTACTTATCTTCTTTATATGTAGAGATAAACCTTTTGGAACTTCGTCTTAATTGACCTGCGTTTATTTTTTTCTTAAACTATTTTATATCATAGCACCAGGTCCTAGGATTTAGGGTATAATATATGGATGCTATACATTTGAAATATGAAGGAGAGGCTCCATTTGAATTTTCAACAGTGGATTTCGCCTGAAACCTATAACCTGACATCCGAGATGGAGAATCACCCGTCGGATCGGGTTGCACTTAGATGGCTAAGCGATCATAAAGAATTGGAAGAGATCACTTATGGTGAGTTATTGAAGCAGGCAAATCGTCTTGCTGGAGGCTTGCGTGATCTTGGTTTGGAGAAGGGCGACCGGGTGCTGGTCATGGTACCACGCCGAATTATTGCCTATGTTATATACATTGCCTGTCTGAAACTGGGCATTGCTGTTATTCCTTCTTCCGAAATGCTGCGTGCGAAAGATCTGGAGTATCGTCTTCGGCATTCCGATGCCCGGGCTGTCATTGTCTGGTCCGAGACGACTGCTGAAGTTGAAAAGATAAATGCAGATCTGCCAGCATTGGCACACCGCATCGTTGCATCACCAAATGGTGATAATAGCGTACCTGGAGAAGGCTGGGTCAATGTACACCAGTTAATGCAAGGGCAATCGGATACGATGGCTGCGGTGGAAACACATCGTGACGATATGGCTATTCTCGCTTATACCTCCGGTACGACTGGCAATCCAAAAGGCGTAGTACATAGTCATGGTTGGGGTTACGCTCATTTGCGGATCGCTTCATCGTTATGGCTGGATATTCAGCCTTCGGATACGGTATGGGCAACGGCAGCACCGGGATGGCAAAAATGGATCTGGAGTCCGTTCCTGTCTGTACTCGGAAGAGGGGCGACCGGACTAGTTTATAATGGATCATTCCAACCGAAACGTTATCTGGAATTGTTGCAGGAGCATCAGATCAACGTCTTGTGCTGTACGCCGACGGAATATCGGTTAATGGCCAAAGCAGACGATCTGGGTCACCATGATCTGTCCGCACTGCGTAGCGCCGTGTCTGCTGGTGAGCCGTTGAATCAGGAAGTAATTGAAATTTTCCAGCGTCACTTTGACCTGACGATTCGGGACGGATATGGACAAACCGAGAGCACGCTGCTGATCGGCAGTTTAAAAGAGGCTCCCGTACGAATCGGTTCTATGGGGCAGTCCATTACACCAGGTCTTATTGAGATCGTCAATGAAGAGGGACAACCTGTACCTGCCGGTGAAGTAGGCGATATTGCCGTGCATAAGGACATGCCAGCCTTGTTCCGTGCCTATTATCAGGATGAGGGACGGAAGGAAGCGAATCAGCGTGGGGATTATTTTGTAACAGGTGACCGCGCACGTAAAGACGAAGAAGGATACTTCTGGTTTGAAGGTCGCAGTGACGATATCATCATCAGCTCAGGTTACACGATTGGACCGTTTGAGGTGGAAGAAGCGCTGATGAAACACGCCAGCGTGAAGGAATGTGCGGTCGTAGCAAGTCCTGATGAGATCCGTGGTAACGTAGTGAAAGCATTTGTAGTGCTGAGAGACGAGTCTCTCGCATCACCAGAACTGGCGCGTGAACTGCAAAACCATGTGAAGGAATGGACAGCACCCTACAAATATCCACGCAAAATCGAGTTTGTAGCCGATCTGCCAAAAACAAACTCCGGTAAAATCCGCCGGATCGAGCTGCGTGAGCAAGAAAAACGCAAGGCTTAAATGAAAAACAGTGCTCGAAAGAACGATCCTTCACTGTAACGGCCACTGGGCAGATCTCAAATCATTGTGCAACAATACTCGTTTAAATATGAAATAGGAGTGAACACAACCATGAGTAATTTTGAACAAACCTTCGAAAAATCGTTGGAACAATACGCAGAGCTGGTTGTCAAAGTCGGCGTAAATATTCAGAAAGGCCAGAATCTGCTCGTAACGGCACCCATCGAAACATTGGAATTCACCCGTCTGATCGTGCAAAAAGCGTATGCGGCTGGCGCCAAGTATGTACAGGTTGATTTTGATGATGACGATATTACACGCAGTCGTTTTGAACATGGCTCTGATGACAGCTTCGATTATTACCCGGCCTGGAAGGCGGAAATGATGGAGAAGTTTGCAGAAGCAGGCGGCGCTACGCTCACGATCAAAGTACCTGACCCTGAATTGTACAAAGGCATCAATTCCGACAACGTGTCGCGTGCAACCAAAGCGGCGGCTCATGCACGTCGCGGATATTCGAAATATACGCGTAACCACGAAATTAGCTGGTGTCTGATCAAAGCGCCAACCAAGGCGTGGGCGAACAAAGTGTTTGCCGACATTCCAGAGGAAGATCGCATTAACGTCATGTGGGAAACCATCTTCAAAATGAACCGTGTCGATGGCGGAGACGCTATCCAGAACTGGAAAAAACATCTGGACACCCTGAATGCCATGAGTGATTTGCTGAACAAGAAAAATTATAAAAGCCTGCACTACCGTGCACCCGGAACGGATTTGAAAATCGAACTGGTGAACAACCATATTTGGGGTGGCGGCGGTAGCGAAAACAAGCAAGGTGTGTATACCGTTGCGAACATGCCGACAGAAGAAGTATTTACAATGCCGAAGCGCAGTGGAGTCAACGGATTTGTCAGCAGCACGATGCCGCTGAATCTGAATGGACAACTTGTAGATCAGATGAGAATTACGTTTAAGGATGGACAGGTTGTTGCGTTTACAGCAGCTTCGGGTGAAGAGCATCTGAAAAACCTGTTTGCCACCGATGAAGGTGCACGTTATCTTGGCGAAGTGGCTTTGGTGCCGCATGATTCCCCAATTTCCAACTTGAATCGTATTTTCTATAATACCGGTATTGATGAGAATGCATCCTGCCATCTGGCTGTCGGCAGTGCATACCCGTTCAACATGAAAGATGGTACAACGATGTCTAATGAGGAATTGCTGAAACATGAATGTAACGTGAGTCTGACCCATGTGGACTTTATGATCGGCTCCGCAGAGCTCGACATTGATGGTGAGTTGCAGGATGGTACGGTGGAACCTGTATTCCGCAAAGGGAACTGGGCATTTTAATTGGTGAAAACAAGGCAATAAGTTAGAAACAAAGGCGACTTCAACATTGAAGTCGCCTTCGTTCTTTTTGGCATCCTCAACAACTATGAATAATTTATAGCGGCTTAACGGGTACACATATTTCGCAAAAATCCAGAAGAAGCAGATCACCGGCATACCTTTCCAAGATGGGTTTGTTGTCCATGGTACAACCATTGCTCTGCAAATACGGGAAAATCTCGGTCCAGGCTTGCTGCACATCTTCTGCTGTGTGTTTGACTTTGCAAACCAGATATTGCCCACCAGGAAGTTCAGCTTCTTCAAGTTGGGGAGTCGACTCATCCAGGCAGTAATCCTCTGATATGACAATACATGCATCATACCTGCATTGAGAGGGGAGGGTGGTTTCTGGGTTATCCTGCGGAATGCCGAACAAGATGGTCGAGCTTGTAAGCAGGCCTTGGGATCTTGCCCAGTTCTTTAATGTTTCCATCGCGTGACTGTTAGCAGGACCATACGGACCGACTTGTCGTACATAAGCAATTCGGGATGTTGTCAGGTTTTCGATGTGGAATTCCATTGGTGTTCATTCCTTTCGTTACGATTATGGGTTACATCTCGAATGCTATCATGGTATAAAAAAATATTCATATGTATTTTTGGGGAAAGAGAGATCGTGGGTCTTTAAGTCTATTTTCAGTGGTAATGGGATTGCAGCTTTAACCGACTTCGAGCTTTGGATGTAAGTAACAACCCCAAGCTTGTGAAGCTGGAGTGCCATTGGAATATGCTGTCGAGATTGAACCTGGATCATAATCCTTCTTTGAAGGAACTTAGCTGTAGCTATAACGCATTTTTTACGCTCGAACTGCATCACAATAAGCTGCTGGAACGGCTCGAGTGCTCCAACAATTACATATTACATCTGGATGTCTCAAGCTGCATGAACTTGCTGGAAATCCGGTGCAATCATAATCATCTAACCGAACTGGATACGTGTAACAATCCGAAATTGGAAAGTGTACGATGTTTTAATAACCACATCTCGAAGTTGGACTTTAGTCAGAACGAGCGGCTTCAAGAGCTTTATTGTTCAGAAAATAAACTAACCGAACTTGATTCTGAACTCCACTCCAAATTGCTTAGAATCCAGTTTGGGAACAATCTGATCATTGAACCGGACATTAGCATTTCGGGGGTAGGAATCTTTCAATATGATGTTTCGATGTCATGCTATACAGCTACCTTGACGTACAAGGGACAAAATTTGGTCGTTACTACCGATGCTTCAACGAAAGCAGCTATGGACCAGTTGTCTCCAGTGATCGAGGAGGCCTGGAAACAGTTCGACGAATTATGTGAACAAACGCTTCAGGTTATAGGGAAGGCCCATCCGGGCGAGGATGTAAATGGATTGATACTGGCTGACGTAGTATTTGAGGAAGGTGGCTGCTTCAGAATAGGTTATGATGCGGGTGATACACCTGCTGGAAGGCTCTATCTGTATGCTTCGTTTAACGAAAAAATGGATATTTCTGATGCGCTTTTCTATGAAACGTATTAAAGCCACGAGAACGTGGCTTTTTTTTTTATAACTTTTAGTTATTCGGCATGCATTTTGTTGAAGCTGACATATTCGTTAATCGGTTTGCGGTATCCGCGCGGACGTTGTTTGGCTTCCGACTTTTTGCCGATTGTAATTAGCATGGCAGGTACATAATGGTCGGGAATATCCAGACTGCGTTGCAACTCTTCCGCGTCGAAGCCAATCATGGGGCAGGTGTCCCAACCACGATCCTGAGCGATAAGCATCAATTGCATCGCTGACAGGCTAGCATTACGAATTGCATCTTCTCTCTGGAAGAACCTTCCCCGCGTTTCGTAAAATTCGATGACACTCTGTGATTCTTGCTCGTATTGAAACGGAGTCATCGCACCAAGGTTCAGCAGGCCCTCATTGATTGTGCGAATGTGATGGTGTGCGTTGACATCGCCGAGGACAACAATGACCGCAGAGGCCGTTTTTACTTTATATTGCTGGGAAGCTTCATAGACTTTTTCTTTCTGAGCTGGGTCCGTCAGCACAAGATAGTGCGTATGCTGGAGGTTAAAGGCGGAAGGTGCGAATTTGTTCAAAGCAAACATCTCTTGCAATTCTGACTCTGGAATCTCAATTCCTTCTTCAAAAATAACGGCCGATCTACGGTTTTTGACCAGATTCTCCAATTCACTCATGGTTGTTTCCCTCGCTTATGTATGGTTTATAAACTGACTATAACACACTAAGTTACTTTATGTAAGTATTATTTTTGAATAAGACAAGATCTGCCTGCCATACGATAAAATAAAACAGAAGAGGTGATTCATGAAAACATTCTTCACTAGGTACAGAGCTGGAAAGTCGCGAAATGAATTTCAGGTATACGTCATCGAATCCTCCACGCTGAAACGTTTTTTGGTGGTGGAGATGGTCCTGGGAACCATCGCGTATAATGTTGCACTTTTTTGGTTTCATAATGCACTTCTTGCTGGCGTTGGTTCCTGGGCTGGGACGGAGAGTGTGAAGAGGCTGCCAGTCGTTTTCAGAAAAATAACAGGTCGGCAGGAAGGTTCAGGGAGCATGAGCATGTTCTTTACTTAAGGAATAGACGGCTTATGGTTCCTTGGCTCTCTTTTTCAATTGCAAGGGACACCGGACACGTTATTTCCTAAAATGCTCCAAAACGTTACATATGGCCTAAACCCCGTTATAACGTGTCTGGGGTTTCTTAGCATTTTGCAGGCGCTTCTTCAACCTCTCCTACACGTCTCATCTTTTTTACACTCCATGTCTTCTGCTCCAACCCGAACGAGGAGAGAGGAACGCCATTTTTATATAAGTCTGGCGGCTAATCATCTCACCATTGTACCTCGCAAAAAAATTTCGACAATCTCCTTACCTATATTTAAATTGGAATCATATTCTCTTAATGTATCTACCTTATTGCCGATGACCATCATTGTTGAGAAAGTTTGCGCGAGAAGCATGGAATTGTTGCTTCGAAGCAGGTTATTATCCATCGCATCTTTAAAATAATCAGCCAGCTCTACGTAAATTTTATTTTCCGCTGCTCTGATTTCCTCGATCTGTTTCTCACTCAAATATCTCTCCGCATCTTTGAGCAGAGTCTCAATCTCCGCATGAGGATTAGCTAACCTTGCTTCTGCCACATGTAGCAGTCCTGTTTCCAGATTGTCTGCTTCTCTTAATAATCGTGACGTAGCTTGGTGCACATGTTTAAACATGGTCGTAACCGCGATCTTAAAAAGTTCCGGTTTACTGGTGAAGTGATAATAAATGGATGGTTTAGACACATTGCAAGCTTTAGCGATTTGTTGGAGTGAAACAGGTTCGTACCCATGCTCCATAAAGAGTTTGGCGGCCGTTTGAAGAATTATTTCTTGTACGGGTAAATCATCTTCTGCTTGTTTCGGTCTTCCTGGTGAGCGTTGTGAATCTGTATTCATTTTCATCATTACCTCCGTGAATATTTTATGACAACTTATCCATTGAATAAGATTAGACTTGTAATTTTACTTACCGGTAAATATAATTTACTAGAACTGAAGCAGCAAATCAATGATAACCTAATCCAAAATAATGATTGAAAGAGGTTTTAACTTTGGCAAAAACAGAGAAAAAAAACAAATGGACTAAAATATTGATATGGGGAGTTTCCCTCATCATAATTGTAATCATTGGCTTATTGGTATACCTCAATTCGATAACCTACAGTCCTTCCAATCAAGCGGAACTCGCTTTTCAGAACGATAATCAGGTCAAAGTAACAGAGGTCAAAGACGGTTATAAATTTGAGCCACAAACCGGGAAAGTAATCGAACCGAATATTATTTTTTATCCTGGAGGTTTAGTAGAACCGGAAAGCTACTCACCATTTGCTAGAGAACTGGCTCAACGGGGGCATCGCGTATATATTGCGGAAATGCCACTGAATCTAGCCATTTTCGGTCAAAATAAAGCGGACTCCTTTCTTGAAGAACACCCAGACGAATCATTTGTTATTGGGGGACACTCTTTAGGAGGTTCATTCGCAGCGAGATATGCTTCAGAACACAGTGAGAAGCTTGAGGGTGTATTTTTCTTGGCATCTTATGCGGATGAGGGCGGATCAATAAAAGACACTGATTTATCTGTTTTGCAAATTACAGGTACAGCAGATGGAGTTCTCAATAAAGAAGCTTGGGAAAGTGCCAAAACCAATCTACCTGCTGACACTTTGTATGTCAGTGTAGAAGGAGGAAATCATGGGCAATTTGGCTCTTATGGGAAGCAAAAAGGGGACAATGATCCAGCGATTGAGGAAGAGCAGCAATTAAAACAGGTTGTTGATGCTGTAGAGGAATGGAGCACAGAACTGAATAGTAAACCTTAGTCTGCTATGAATCTAACTTTACCTTTACATCAATGTGGTTGAACTGATCCATATCTATTCGATTTGGAGAATGATTAAAATGTGGTAGATATACAACAACAGGACGGGGCCCGAAATCGGGCCCCGTCCTGTTAGTTATCTGTCATTTACATACGATAGTTATATGAGAGTGGAATGAATACCTTTTGTCATCAGATTTCTACTGGTTTATTTGGCGCGCTCCAGGTACTGTTCAAGTGTAAGGTTCTGACTCGTAATTTCCCCCGCAATATACACGCCAACATAACGCACATGCCATGGCTCATAAGAGTAACCTGTCAGTTTCTCCTGATCTTTGCCATAACGAATGATAAATCCGTATTTATGTGCATTGGCTTTCAGCCATTTGCCTTCCTTGGTGTTTCCAAAGCTTTGTTGCAAATCATATCCCGCTGATGCACTGGAGATATCCATCGCAAGACCCGTCTGATGTTCACTTTGTCCA
The DNA here is from genome assembly GCF_038020215.1 of Paenibacillus sp. FSL F4-0087. NCBI lineage: Bacteria > Bacillati > Bacillota > Bacilli > Caryophanales > Paenibacillaceae > Paenibacillus > Paenibacillus sp. FSL F4-0087. The sequence goes on along the minus strand of NZ_JBBODJ010000001.1, from coordinate 6,854,881 downwards.
GGACGAGCACTGGTTTTATTCGCAACGGCTTCGCCTTTGATACTTGCATTACGGTCAAAAATGGATTTTTGGGTAGCATAAGAGCGATAACCGGACACGGCTTTGATATCAATGCCGTCTTTTTTTGCTGCTGCGAATAAGTTCTCAATTGCGGTAGCGGCTACTTTACGCATTTGCTTTTTCGGACTGGAGCCGGAGAAGCTAAATGGGATGTTAGGAACAACCAGATCCTGAGGGGCATAGGTTGAAGGCAAGTTTCTCTTTTTATTCACTAGCACAACTGTACTTGATAGATTCGTTACCGTTGCCAAGCCACTGCTACTCGTTTTAATTGTGCGTCCAGGTGCATTATCGTGCAGGAATTGAGTGAAGCTGGAGCTGGCAGCAGATGCGACCGGATTCAGTTCCTTAGTGAAGGGCAGCGTTGTGAATGCTGAGCCTGCTACGACAGAACCTATAAGTATCGTGGATACGATGGATTTACGTGTAAAAGATTTCATGATGTGTGTTCCTCCTCGGGTTATATCAATCTCGTGCTTTGCTATATACCGAGTATACTAGAGGATTATATCCATAGGTTCTCCAATTGTTTCCGAGTTGTAAACAAAGTTTGCGAGATTCATAGCTTTTAGTTGTCTGACGAGAAAAAGAGCACAAAAAAAGACTCTGCACCTTTGTGCAAAGTCTTTCTGTATACATAGATAGGCGAATTAAATACTCTTTATTTCAGCCACGAACTTTTGAATTACAGCTCGCATGAAACAGAATTGCCGGATTTTCCAGCCGTCACTGCGCGGGCATCCCGAACACGGACATTGCTGCTGAGTACACCGGAATCACTGCTTAGTTTGAAGGAAGGATAGTTGAGTTCCGTGTCCAGCTTCATGTGCTGCTCCAGGTTTAACTGTTGTTTCGGATCGACATAGAATGGCACCAGATTGGTTTCAATTTGTACATCCAGAGCTTCGGGTTCGTCCACAATAAGTATGGCAATAATTCCGTTACAGCCACAACCTTCCATGTCATAGATCACTTTGAAATAGCCGGGCTGATCATTCAGGCTTTCAGTTAATCGCGCAGCAGCCAAATCAGTAATTTGAATATACATATCGCTACACTCCTTTATATGTTGGCATGATTGTAATGGTAAATGGATTAATTCAACTTCTACTGTCATTATACCATTTTGGCAAAAAACAAAGCATTTATTTTCTTGACTGATCAGTCTGGAAAAGTGTATTCTTGACTTAATCAAGCGGGAGGTGAGGTCTGAAATTGGGAAGAGCCAAGGAATTTGACACCGAAAGTGTTCTAAGAAAAGCCACGGCTGTATTTGGAGCCTATGGTTATGAAGGTACTTCGTTGACTGTACTGCTGAATGAGCTTGGTATTGCACGTCAAAGTTTGTATGACACTTATGGAACCAAGCATGATTTATTTGTCTCTGCCCTTAAATTTTATATTCAGCAGAAAACAGAGGCGGGTATTCAGCTGTTGAATGAATGCACGAGTGTAAGGCAGGGGATGGAACAGCTTTTCAACGAAGCCGTTAATGTATTGACGGATGAGGAGCGTCGCAATGAATGTTTTATTATCAATAGCGCCGTGGAACAAGCACCCCAAAATCATGAGATTGCCGACTTTATTCAAGCGAGCAACAAGCAAATGGAAGATACTTTTCTTGCGGCGCTTATCCGTGGGCATAGAAACGGTGAATTTAACTATGCCGAGCATGAATTGCCCGGTATTTCCCGTTTTCTGAATTATTCCCGTCTGTCATTGACCTTCACGGCCAAGAGCGGTGCCAATACAGAGGTGTTGCGGGAGCTAGTGCGTACAACATTAAGAGTATTGAATTAATGGCAGTATATAAGCAAGGATTATGGTTGGATTTCTGAAAATGAACGCTTAGGGCGTTTATTTTTTCACCATTCTAGACTGATCAGTCTGGAAAATGAACATAAAGCAAACCGAAGGAGGCAATGAAAATGATCAACGATAAACCTTTAACACTGATTACAGGAGCGAATGGAAAGACAGGAAGCCGCGTTGCTGCCATGCTTCAGAAGCACCACTATCCGGTGCGTCTGGCAGGGAGAAAGAAACCAGCTTCTTCTGATTCTGCCGACAACTATGTCTTTTTTGATTGGTACGATTCAACCACTTATGGTCCAGCGCTGAAAAATGTGGATCATGTGTACCTTGTCGTGCCCGTCATGGACATGCACCCGGAAGCCGTAATGATTCCGTTCATCAAGGAAGCGTTATGGAGCGGCGTTAAACGATTCGTCTTGCTTGGCAGTGCTTCCGTTGATGAAGACGGACCTATATTTGGCAAAGTACATCAAAGCTTGAAGGAGCTTGCTCCTGAGTGGACTGTACTACAGCCTTCCTATTTTATGGAGAACTTTACAGAGGGACCGCATCGGGAGACGATGAAGCAGTTGGGTAAAATCTACAGTGCTGCTGGTGATGGTAAAATTGGTTTTGTCAGCGCAGATGATATCGCAGCAGTTGCCTTCTTTGCTCTGACAGATGTTGTCCCCCATAATACAGCTCATATCATTACGGGGCCAGAGACATTGTCTTATGGGCAAGTTGCGGACATCATTAGTTGCTTATTGGATCAGCGTATTCAGCATGAATCATTGTCGGATGCAGAACTGAGAAATAGCCTGATTCAGACGGGAATGTCAGAAGATTACGCCACGGCTCTGGCAGGGCTGGATGTATTCATCCGTGAGGAAGGAAGAGAAGATCAAACGACGGAGACGGTATTGAAAGTCACAGGGCAAAGCCCGGTTTCGCTGGAGCAATTTATTAGGCAGCATATGCATTAAGGGAAATGATATAAGAATTATTATAAAAATATTGGAGGCAAATTCTGCTGAATAACAAGAAGACGATGCCGGAAGGCCCGTCTTTTTTGCTGATTGTTCAACCTTTACAGGTATCCGTTCGTATTCCAATTTCTACAGAAACAATAATACCCAATCCAGCACGGTGATTATATGCGTACGCTTTTGGGGAAATAGATGAGAATGAATGTTTGATAAAAGGAGAGAAGAGAACGGATGATTCAGTTCGAAAATGTATCCAAGCAATACCCTGATGGAACCCATGCTCTGCGTCAGGTTAATCTCAACATTAATAAGGGAGAGCTGTTCGTCATGATTGGTCCGAGCGGTTGCGGCAAAACCACAATGCTCAAAATGATTAATCGCCTGATCGAGCGGACAGATGGAACCGTACGAATTAACGAACGGCCTATCGATGAATATAACATTCATGAATTGCGCTGGAATATCGGATATGTGCTGCAACAGATTGCACTGTTCCCACACATGACAATTGCCGAAAATATTGCTGTTGTTCCTGAACTCCGAAAGTGGAAGTCAGAGCAAATCAAGGAGCGCGTACATAATTTGCTGGACATGGTTGGACTGAAAGGTACCACATACAGTGATCGCAAGCCTGCTGAGCTATCTGGTGGACAACAACAGAGAATCGGTGTATTGCGCGCACTCGCTGCCGATCCCGAAATTGTACTGATGGATGAACCGTTCAGTGCACTTGACCCGATGAGTCGCGAGAAATTACAGGACGATATTCTGGATATTCAGCGTCAGATGAAGAAGACGATTGTGTTTGTTACCCATGATATTCAGGAAGCGATGAAGCTGGGTGATCGTATCTGCATCATGAAGGACGGGCAAGTGTTACAGGTAGGCACCCCGGAAGAACTAATCCAGCAGCCAGCCAATGAATTCGTACGTGACTTTGTCGGCAGTTCTGGTCCGGATAGGAGTTTACAGCCTGTATCTGGTGGAGGCGACCCGATGGATGAATTACAAACGGCCTCCGGCGAACAAGAACGACTGATTTCTATATTTGATCTTGAATCGATCATGTCACCGCTCTCACCTGGGCATGTGCCGAAGTCGGCCAAAACGGCTGTTCCCGTATCGATTACGCTGCCTGATTTTGTGGAAATCATGGCATCTCATGATCATTTACTGGTCGAGAAAGACCACCAGATTATAGGTCAGGTCAGTCGAGCCGATTTAATCCAGTACTGGTCCGGGCAGTTGCAGGAACGGGGTGAAGCGCATGAGTAGATTTACAGAGGTGTTCAGTGAGCGCAAAGGACAGTTATTATCCGCTCTCCTTGAGCATATTCAGATCTCATTTATCGCATTGTTCTTTGCCGTTCTGATCGCGATCCCGCTGGGCATTTATCTGACACGTAAACCAAGAGTGGCTGAGCCGATTATTGGGGTAACAGCCGTACTGCAAACAATCCCGTCCCTGGCCCTTCTCGGATTGCTCATTCCGTTATTCGGCATCGGTACATTTCCTGCGATTATTGCGCTTGTAGTGTATGCCTTGCTTCCGGTACTCCGCAACACGTATACGGGCATATCGGAAGTTGATCCTTCCATGGTCGAGGCAGCAAATGCAATGGGCATGAACAGTCGTCAACGTCTGACCAAAGTGGAGCTGCCACTCGCGATGCCTGTCATTATGGCAGGCATTCGTACCGCAATGGTTCTGATTGTAGGTACAGCCACGCTTGCTGCCCTGATTGGTGCAGGGGGGCTGGGTGAACTCATTTTGCTTGGTATTGATCGAAATGATACTTCATTGATTATTCTGGGAGCTATCCCAGCCGCATTACTTGCCATTTTGTTTGATGTGCTGCTCCGCCAGTTCCAACGTTTATCATTCAAGAAAACGCTGGTCACTCTCGGAACGCTCGCTCTGGTGGCCTTCCTGGTAATCACGATTCCTTGGCTCTCCCGTGGAGGGCAAAAAGATCTGGTTATTGCTGGCAAGCTGGGTGCCGAACCGGAGATTTTGATTAATATGTACAAATTGCTCATTGAAAAAGATACCGATCTGAAGGTTGAATTGAAACCAGGATTGGGAAAAACCACATTTCTGTTCAATGCACTGAAATCAGGTGATATTGATATTTATCCGGAATTTACAGGTACCGCCATATCTGAATTTATGAAGGAAACCGCAGTTAGCACTGATCGCACAGAAGTGTATGAACAGGCAAGAGACGGGATGTTGAGCCAATTCAATATGGTTCTTCTGAACCCGATGGATTACAACAATACGTATACGTTGGCTGTGCCTCAGAAGGTTGCGGATCAGTATAATCTGAAGACCATATCGGATCTTAAGTCGGTACAGCAACAGATCAAGGCAGGATTCACACTGGAATTCTCTGATCGGGAAGACGGATATGTTGGTATTCAGAAGAAGTATGGCATCAAATTCCCGAACGTGGCCACAATGGAACCGAAACTGCGTTATTCAGCCGTACAGCGTGGAGATATCAATTTGCTGGATGCTTACTCCACAGACAGTGAACTGAGACAGTATAAACTCGTTGTGCTGGAGGATGATCAGGAATTGTTCCCGCCATATCAGGGAGCGCCGATGCTCCGCAAAGAAACGGCAGATCAATATCCGCAGCTGGTAGAGGTACTGAATCAACTTGCAGGCCGAATCACGGACGATGAGATGCGTCAAATGAATTACGAAGTGAACGTTAATGGAGCGATTCCAGAACAAGTGGCAACGGACTATCTGCAAAAAGCAGGGTTATTATAGTTTGATATTTACGGTTATACATGAAGAGGAGGAACTAACATGACACAACCTTATGATCTGATCGCGATTGGAACTGGGAGCGCTGCAAGCTCGGTTATATCCCGCTGCGCTGAAGCCGGATGGAAAATTGCCGTAATTGATGAACGAGAGTTTGGCGGAACCTGTGCATTACGAGGCTGTGATCCCAAAAAAGTGCTTGCAGGAGCGGCTGAACTGATCGACTGGAATGAACGAATGAAGGGCAAGGGAGTGGAAGGTAACGCTTCTATTCAGTGGTCGGAACTTATGGCGTTCAAGCGAACATTTACGGAGAGTATTCCGAGAGCAAGTGAGGATAAGTTCAAGCAGGCCGGGATGCATACGTTCCATGGTAAGGCTTCATTCGTTGACGAAGATCACGTTCGTGTAGGGGACGAAATACTGCAGGGGAAACATATTCTAATTGCAACAGGTGCGCGTCCAGCACCACTTCCTATTGATGGTGCCGAGCATCTGAAATACAGCGATGATTTTCTTGATCTGGAACAGCTGCCGGATAAATTGGTTCTGGTCGGTGGCGGTTACATTGCTTTTGAATTTGCACATATTGCGGCGAGAGCTGGCACGGAAGTCCATATTATACATCGAGGCGAAGAGCCACTGGAACAGTTTGATTCGGAACTAGTGGACCTGCTGCTGCAAAAATCCGAAGAAGTAGGTATTCACGTACACTTGAATGCGGAAGTGAGGGCGATTCGTCAGCAGGGAAACACATATGTGGTCAGTGGAACCCGCAATGGGGCTGATCATCAATGGCAGTGTGGACTTGTCGTTCACGGAGCAGGGCGTATTCCGAATGTAGCTGGGCTTGAACTGGAGAAGGGAAATGTCAGCTATACGAAAAAAGGCATCTCCGTTAATGAGTACTTGCAGAGCGAAAGCAATCCAAGAGTCTACGCGGCCGGCGATGTTACCGCAACGGAAGGACTTCCGTTGACTCCGCTTGCAGGCCAGGAATCACGCGCCGTATCCTTGAATCTGCTTGAAGGCAATCATAACAAACCTAATTATAAAGTAATGCCCTCCATTGTATTTACCGTGCCATCCCTGGGTTCTGTAGGTCTTACTGTGGAGCAGGCCAAAAAAGAGGGCTACGAGGTGAAAGTAAATGACATGTCGAAATGGTATACTTATAAACGTACGAATGAAAAATTTGCCATGGCCAAAGTTGTAATCGACAAGGAAACAGGACGTATCCTGGGTGCCCATGTATTGGGTGGCAAAACAGAAGAACTGATTAACCTGTTCGCCATGGCAATTCAGTTCGATTTGACGACCGATCAGCTAAACACCATGAATTTTGCATATCCTACAGCCGCATCGGATATGGGCTCCTTATTTTAGATGAACTCATGTGTTGTAATTTGTGTCTATATAAAGTAAAAAGAAGATTACACGAAACGGAAAGTGCTGAACCCATCTGAAGAAGCGGAGCTAAAAGCTTTATGTAAGAAAGCTACTTCGGAAGCATTTGCCCCGCTTTTATCCCCGGATTTTTCCATTTGAAAATGGATCAAAAAAATCTGGGGATAAAAGCGATCGGAAGATGGTTCTGCAATTGAAGTATCAGAGTGTTATAGTCTTCAGTTCATTTTATATAGTAACGAGGTTACAAGACGTGATTGTGGAAGGAAGGGAAGAATCATGTCAATTAATTTCCATCGGATTCATGATGCCGAATGGACAACTGAACCGGTCCAAGCGCGAACGGAAGGTGACCGTCTGATTGTGGAGGCACAGGAGGGCAGCGACTTCTGGGAGAAGACCTTCTATGGTTTCTGCCATCAGAATGGACATGCCATGCTTGCTCCATGGGATGGAACCAAGGCAATTGAAGTATCATTTGATCTGAGTTCATTCACGGAATTGTATGATCAGGCAGGGTTAATGCTCTGGCATGGACATGATCAATGGATCAAGGCGGGGGTAGAAGTAAATGACGGCGTGGCTCATGTAGGAGCGGTCGTAACGGATCGCTTTTCCGATTGGTCGCTTTCTCCTGTACCGGAGTGGGGTGGACGCATCGTTACCATTCGGGCTTCATACCATGATGAAGCCGTAGTTATTCGTGCCCGCACGGATGAGCATCCTTGGCGTACCATTCGGGTCGCGAGGTTTGCCTATCCGACGAACAAGCAAGCAGGCCCGTTTCTCTGTTCTCCTAAGCGTGCCGGGTTCGAGGTTGCGTTTACCAAATGGAAATTGACTGAACCGGATCAGGATCTGCACACTGACCCTCCCATTGCCGATTAATATGGGTTTGGTTGGGAAATGTGACGCTATCGAAACAAACGAAAACAAGCAAGTCTTCCTTGGTGGAGGACTTGCTTGTTTTCATTTGCATTAGGCAGCGGCATTTAGCCCTACAACGGATTATGGTGAAATTTTTTGAGTTTTGTTTTGTCCATAAGAAGTTGCACTACTGTTGTCGTTTATCTTCAAGGTCTTATTTGCTTGAGTCCGTATCCTTGGAGTCAGATTCGATGCCATCAGCATCCTCTTCACCATCATTTGCTTCGTTCAACTCACGCATACGTTCTTCGTAATCATCCAGAAACCATAAGGGGTCCATGTTATCTTCCTCGCCATTATAATTGATCAATACTTCTTCGCCAGCTTTGATATCTGTATAAGCATAGAAGTCAAAAGTGTGGTTTTCGAAGTTGATATCATAGGTGGCATTAGGCTCGTAGGAATGGTTGATCAAACTGCCATAGCCCAGCAGGATAGCCGTATGATTGGCTCCATATTCAAATACGTAATCTTCGAGAATTGTTTTCTCAACATGTTCGTGGTCTTCATTGGGATAAGGGACAACCGGAGCCTGATGGATCAGCTGGCCTTTTGGAATGTCTACGGTCGCAAATACGCCGCGGTTAAATTCGCCATCACCCAATTTGGATTGTTTCACTTCAATCATGATTTTCACCTGATGCTCTCCAAGAGAGCTCCATTCTTATAGTAGTAAGTCGTTTAAGGAAAAATTTTAACTCATCCATACCTATAAGGCAAATGTCATTGATTTCAGATTGAGTGGATTCGGAATTAAAACGAAGGACATTTCATCGAAAAATGGTGCTAAATTTACAATAGGGCGTTGAGTTGTGCATGATATAACGCTTATAATATACAAAGAATTAAGTCTATATAGAAAAGGTGTCATGAATGAGCATATTAAATGTCGAAAAATTAAGTCATGGTTTTGGTGACCGTGCTATCTTTAACAACGTTTCTTTCCGCCTCCTGAAAGGCGAACATATTGGTCTGATCGGGGCCAATGGTGAGGGTAAATCTACCTTCATGAACATTATTACAGGCAAACTCCAGCCGGATGAAGGCAAAGTGGAGTGGTCCAAACGCATGCGTGTCGGATATTTGGATCAGCACGCTGTGCTCAGCAAAGGACAATCCATTCGTGATGTCCTTCGTGGTGCGTTCCAGTATTTGTTCGACATGGAACAAGAAATGAATGATATGTATGGCAAGATGGGCGATGTAACTCCGGAGGAATTGGAACAACTGCTGGAGGATGTAGGTACGATTCAGGATACACTGACTAACCAGGATTTCTACATGATTGATGCCAAAGTCGACGAGACAGCACGTGGTCTGGGTCTAACCGATATCGGTCTGGACAAGGACGTTAACGACCTTAGTGGTGGACAACGTACGAAGGTATTGCTCGCCAAGCTACTGCTTGAAAAACCGGATATTCTGCTCCTGGATGAGCCTACGAACTATCTGGATGAATTGCATATCGAATGGCTGAAACGCTATTTGCAGGAATATGAGAATGCCTTTATTCTGATCTCGCATGATATCCCGTTCCTGAACAGTGTAATTAACTTGATCTATCACATGGAAAATCAGGATCTCACCCGTTATGTGGGCGATTATAGTCATTTCCAGGAAGTTCATGAGATGAAAAAACAGCAGCTGGAGTCGGCGTATAAGCGTCAACAACAGGAAATTGCCGATCTTAAGGACTTTGTGGCCCGGAACAAGGCAAGTGTGGCTACACGCAACATGGCGATGTCCAGACAGAAGAAATTGGACAAGATGGATGTCATCGAAATCGCCAAGGAAAAACCGAAACCACAGTTTAACTTCCGTGATGCAAGAACGTCTGGCAAGCTTATTTTCGAAACAAAAGGCCTTGTCATTGGATACAATGAGCCGTTGTCGAGACCACTGGACCTGCGCATGGAGCGTGGACAGAAGATCGCCCTCGTTGGTGCAAACGGTATCGGTAAAACAACGCTGATGCGCAGCATTCTGGGGGAGATTCCAGCTTTGGAAGGAACCGTTCAGCGCGGTGAACATCTGGAGATTGGATATTTCCAACAAGAGATGAAGGATGCGAACTACAATACCTGTATCGAAGAGATCTGGCAGGAGTTCCCTTCCTATACCCAATTTGAAGTACGTGCTGCACTCGCAAAATGCGGACTGACGACCAAGCATATTGAGAGCAAGGTTGCCGTATTGAGTGGTGGCGAGAAAGCCAAAGTTCGTCTCTGCAAACTGATCAATAACGAAACAAATCTGCTCGTACTCGATGAGCCGACGAACCATTTGGACGTTGATGCGAAGGAAGAGTTGAAACGCGCACTCAAAGCATACAAAGGCAGCATTCTGCTGATCTCTCACGAACCTGAATTCTATCGTGATGTGGTTACGGAGACATGGAATTGTGAGTCGTGGACAACGAAGGTATTTTAAAGTAATATGGGCGAGTTTGCGAACAAACTCGAACGGTGATAGAAGACGCGTATTTTGCTTGCATAGCAGGCGGAATACGCGTTTTTTTGCTTGTTACAGCGAAAAATGTCCGAGCTGAGTTAATGGTTGACAGCTTCAAATACGTAATCATATAATTCGAGAAAGCGATTACATTTATATAATATAAACCTGTTTCACGACATAGGGGCAAAGAAGACGAGGTATTCCGTTTTGGTATCATTGCACTTAGGAGAGAAGACGGGTCTTTTTTTGCTCTGTAATGAAACCGGTTTCATCAAAAAAGGGAGGTGGAGCGCACTTTTCTACCGCATGCTCACTGCTGAGGACAGGTCGGATAACAACACCGCCTTCAAGAACCATGCTTTCATCTTCCAAGTCAAAGGAGAGAATGAACATTGGATAAACTCAGGAAACCCTTGATATTCATGTTATCTGCTACGTTGGCATTGTCTTCAGGACCGTTGATGTTACCAAGCCATGCATATGCCGATGCGGATAGAATGCCTGCTACGTTGTTGCAGGACGATTTTTCTGACGGAGATTACACGGCATCGCCAGTGTGGGACGTAAGCTCAGGTAGTTGGGAGGTAATGGCGGACCCAACGGATACGTCCAACTCCACACTTTTTCAGAGCGATACTGGGGAAGGCATCATTTCAACCGGAGAGGTCATGACTGACATGACGGTTTCCATGCGTTTTTACACGGGGGGCGGTCAGGGATTTCCGGGAATTCTATCGCGGTTTCAGGATAAGGGCAACTTTTATTATTTTCAAATGCAGGCCCCTAACAATAAACTTGTCTTTTCCAAGCGGGTAAACGGAACAGATATGACATTGAAATCGGTGGACTATGCGTTGGCCAAAAATACGTGGTATACGCTCAAAATGGTGCTGTCGGGTTCTTCCATTCGCGGGTACATCGTCGAAAACGGTTCGGATCGGTTAGTATTCGATTTGATCGATACTACATACGGGTCGGGTACAGTTGGAATTCGTAATAAGTGGCAGTCGGTACATATAGATGACGTTATCATTGCCGAGCAGCCACCAGGGAACGATCTCCAACTCTCCAACGATGAACAGACGGCGTCTTCGGTTTCACTGCAATGGACCGAGGCAGCAGGTGCAACAAGCTATCACCTGTACCGTTCCTCTACGCCTGATAGTGGATATTCCCTGATTACCAACACCGGGTCTTTGGGTTACGTGGATGAGGGGTTAAGTGCGGATATGGTGTATTATTACAAGCTCGCCTATGAATATGGGGGGATGACCGAATCGTTATGGTCTGCGCCGCTGGAGGTTCGGACGACAGCCGTTGCTCCACAGGGACCAGGCGAATTGAAGGCCTTGGCACTCGATGCCACGAGCGTGAAGCTGTCTTGGCCAGCCGTGGACAAGGCGGCTGGCTACCGTGTGGCTCGGGCTGAGGCTGGCAGCGACCAGTATAATCAGGTGTATGAAGGTACGGCGCTCAGTTACACGGATCAGGGGCTTGATCCCGGCAACAGCTATAGCTATCGCGTAACGGCCTTTAATGCTGCCGGAGAATCTGCGTTCACCGTTGCCGAGGCTACCACATACTCGATTGATTCCCCAGCAGGATTTGCTGCTACAGTCGTAACGGATACGTCGATTTCTCTAGGGTGGAACGAACTTTCTGGATCTGATGTAACATATACGGTGTCCCGTGCAACCAGTGCTGCAGGTACGTATCAGCAGGTGTACAGTGGCAATGAAAGTACGTTTATTGATAATGGTCTGACGATGGGCACGGGGTATTTTTACATGATCCAGGCAACCGTCGACGACATCGTTTCTCCTGCATCTGCACCGCTGGGCGTTGCCACCATTCGTACAAGCTTTACGCCGGGGCAGTTATGGCCGGATCAGGACGGCAAGCCGATCGACGCACACGGCGCAGGATTTTTTTACGATGAACAGACTGAAAAGTATTATTGGTATGGCGAATACCATACGGGCGGATGGCCAGCCGCTGGTGTGCGCGTATATTCATCCAAGGATCTGCTGAACTGGACAGATGAAGGCATGGCACTGACGATGATTCAATCGATGGATGATTTCGACAAGAACCCGTTGATCGCCAAGTTGTATGAAGGTCGTGACGACAAGGTGGACATTTGGGCCGATATCCGCAAAGGTCGAATTATTGAACGACCGAAGGTCATCTATAATGACAAAACGAAAAAATATGTGATGTGGGCCCACATGGACGGAGACAAGGACCCCTACAACGATAATGCGAACTACGGTAAAGCGCGGGCCGGCTACGCAATCAGTGACTCCCCGACAGGGCCTTTCGTGTATCAGAAGAGTTACCGGATGGACAGAACTCCCGAAGGGGAGAAAGATTATTTCCCAAGCGATCGGGGCATGGCACGTGACATGACGTTGTTCAAGGACGACGATGGTACCGGATATCTGATCTACTCCAGCGAGGAAAACCTGACGCTGTATATCTCCAAACTGAATGAAGACTACAGTGACGTAACAGGGTGGCATAAGGAAGGACGAACGGATGACAAAGGCAATCCGGTACGTGATTCGACCTATCAGGCGGAATATGGCGTCGATTATGTGCGCGTGTTCCCAGGCGGACAGCGTGAAGCGCCCGCGATGTTCAAGTATCAGGGCAAATATTATATTCTGACCTCCGGCGCGTCCGGCTGGGCCCCTAACGAAAACAAAGTGACGGTGGCGGATAACATTTTTGGTCCTTGGTCAACCATGACCAATCCGTTCGTACGCACATTGCCGAGCGATCCCGATCCGGGTAAGGCGTTCGGTACGCAGACTACGTCGGTCATTCCAGTCGATCCGGAAAAAGGAAAATTCATTTACGTGGGAGACACGTGGAACGGCGGCAATTTCTCAAACGACGGGGCAAAATACGTTTTCTTGCCCATAGAGTTTGGGATAGGATCAGACATCGCTATAAAGTGGTATAACAGTTGGTCGCCTAATCTGCTGAATTCGATGGGCAAGGTAGACATCGCCGATCCGCTGCCGGAAGCTGTGCCGCTCGGGAAAGTACCTTCCCTGCCTACGACGGTCAAGGTGCGTGACGGAGGTACGCTTGTGTCAACCCCAGCGGTATGGACAGTGGATAACCGGGTCATGACGGCAGAAGATTTTGCGAAACCCGGACCAATCACCCTTCAGGTAACGACACCGGAGTTCGGTAACAAAAAGCAGGCAGTCCGAGTATATGTTATTCCGGAGAACGCACAGTATTTCGTGAACAGCGGTGGATACGAAACGGCTGATTATAAACTGATGGGTGCCTACATGAAAGGCACGCTCGTCAATTCGGATACGGCAGATCAGTTGTACGCTCCGGAGGAGGGACGGAATTGGGGTTATGTCAGCGCAGATGCGCTCGCTTCCGGTTCGAGCGGCGGGGATATTTTCTCGACCGTCCGTTATTTGAACGGCGGCAATGTCAGCAACTCGCCCAAAGGCAGTGATCTGACCTATACCTTCGATGTGCCGAACGGGACATATGATATATACGCCGGGTTCAACGATCCATGGACGAACACATCGCGGAAAGCGAACTTCCTCATCAATGGCACGAATACCGGTGCAGTTACTTATACACCCGCCAGTGTAAGAGCTCACACAGGCATTGTGGCATCTGGCAACAAGTTGGAATTAACGGTACGTAATACGGCATCACAGGACCCGCTGATCAGCTGGATTATAATCGCCAAGTCTGATGCGGTGCCACCTGCGGACGATAGCGCCGGTCTAAATGCTGATATGTCGGCTGCAACAAGTGCATCACTCCACTGGGATGCAATTCTTGGCGCAGCAAGCTACAAGCTCTATCGCTCCGATCGTGAGAAAGGAGAGTACAGTGTCGTCTACAACGGCAGTTTGCGGGAGTATACGGACAACGAACTGAGCCCCGGCACCAGTTATTATTACAAAGTGGAAGCTTTTGACGCGTCGGGGCATTCGATGCGCGGGTTGTCTTCCGCGTATCATGTGCTTACGGCCCAACAGACCGCTGCCGATGTGGCTGCAAGCATTACGGTACTGGAGCAACCTTCTGCAGGTGCGAAGAGGTTGAAGTTGCCGACTGTGCCGCAAGGTTTTGCCGTGGAGATCGCTTCTAGTTCGGTGCCGACCGTCATTCAAACCGATGGAACGATCATCCCGCCATCGAAGGAAACAGCGGTCATGCTGGAATTGGAGATTACTCGAATTTCTGATGAAAGCAAAGCGATGACTATACCGCTAATGGTAAAGGTACCAGGGTATACACCATCACCAGGCGGTTCGGGTTCCGATGGTTCGGCCGGCGGTAATTCGAGCAGCTCCGGAGGGCAATCAGGAAGTGGTACCCCAAGTACAGAGAATTCATCGCCACGACCAGTATCGCAAAAAGACCGTGCCGTTCTTGAGTTACAAGGTATTGTTGACCAGAAGGGTGTAGTACAGACGAAGGTGGATGCTTCAGCGATTGAAGAGGCATTGAGAGTCGCTCCTGCTAGTAAGAGTTACCGTCTGGTCGAACTTCGGCAGAAACCGGTCTCAGGAGCAAGTGCATATGAACTATTGCTGCCTGTCTCTGCGTTGGTGGGCCAAGGCGACGCACATGTATTCAACATCGTTACGGAATTGGGGACGTTAGAGCTTCCTGCCACATTTTCAATGAAAGACTTAGCAGGATATGAGACTGTATCGGTCCGATTGATTCGAACTCAGCTGTCGCAGACAGTTGCAGATCAACTCGGAACACAGCACGGGGTTCGATTGGAAATTGATCTGGACGGTGATGCTTGGCCAGCAGCAAGTGAACTGACGCTTCGTATGCCCTACGAAACATTGCAAAATGTACAACGGGATATAATCGTAGGGTTTGCCATAGATGCGAATCATGTGGCAACTCCGTTGCCCCAAAGCCGTTATGATCAGAATAGCAGAGAGGTCGTATTCACTGTTACGTCCGCAGCAGGAAATTATGCTGCCGTGTCTGTGCAGCAGACGTTCACTGATCTCGCGAATGTACCATGGGCTAAGAATGCCTTGGAGGCCTTGGCAGCCCGAGGAGTCTTTGATGAAGGTGCAAGCGAGGACTCCCGTCAGTTGTATCCGAAACAGGTGATGACGCGTGGTCAATACGTGCAGTGGCTGATGACCGCACTCAGCTTGAAAACGTTGCGCGGGAATGCGTTCTCCGATGTCAGCGCGGAGGCATCGTATTATGAAGCGGTAACCACGGCGCGTGCGCTTGGCATCACTGGTGGCACCGGGGACGGGCGCTTTATGCCTGAGGCAACCATCACCCGTCAGGAAATGATGACGCTGACCGTGAGGGCACTCGGAGCGGCCGGACTGGTCGAGCCGGAATCAGCTTCGGCGGATAGCCTTGTAGAGTTCCGCGATGCTTCCACGATCCGCTCATATGCCCGCGATAGCGTAGCCTTGCTTGTAAAGCAGGGCATCGTCGGTGGATACAACGGAGAGGTGAAGCCTCTTGCCCAAGCGACTCGTGCCGAATCGGCAACGCTGCTGTATGCAATGATGGGTAAATTGGTTTGGCCTAACTGATGATAACAACCATTTTAGCGTAAGAAGAGAAGGCTTACTTCAACCTGGATTAAAGGATGAAATAAGCCTTTTTCTTTTTGCTTATGCGCCCGGCATGGGGGATAACTGGACGGTGAAGTCCACTCTTAATGAGCCAGTAGCTTTCTTTCCGATTGCAGAGGTTACTTGTAATGTCTGCCGATTTGATACGCTTGCTCCAGCAGGCCTTCAATATGCGTTTTGGATTCGGATATGGTTTCATAGAGAAACTCGACTCGGGATTCCTGCAATCCTGCATAACCAGCGATCCCATTATTCAGATAATTCGAAATCATGTTGTAATAATCGTACTTATGGAATGAAGCCTCCGTTCCTCCAGCTAGTGCAATCCAGAGTGCCTTTTTGGAATTTGCCTTGTTCAGCAGCCCCATGTTCCATACCTTGTCCAGATAAGCTTTGAGCATGGAAGGAACGTTGTACCACCATACCGGGAAAATAAAGACAATGGCATCAGCCGCGAGCACGCGATCCAGCTCTTTGCGAATTACAGGGGCATGCTGCTTATCGGGATTTTGCCAATCTCGCTCATCTTCTACGCTATATAACGGATCGAATCCATCATGGTACAGATCAAGGATATCAATTTCATGGTGATTCTCCTTCAGACCTTCTATAAAACGATCCATCACGGCAAATGTTAGAGAATCCTGTCTTGGGTGAGTAACGACCAGTTTAATTTTCATGTATGAGTGACCATCCTTTTTCCTTCATTTTTTGGTTTAACGTTCTGACCAATGTTATTATAAGTTTCATGACATCTTATTGAGAAGTACGCACCTTCGAGTGCTGTAGATACTTTGAGGTTCTTCGGTTACTTTTAATAATGGGTATACATATATGTGATTTAAGGGGGATTCCCAGTGGAAAAGGAACTGAAAAGATATGAGAGTGGTGTGCAGGCAATGTTAGAACTGGTCGGTGGAAAATGGAGGATTCTTATTCTACATCAACTGATATCAGGTAAAAAACGAACAAGCGAACTTCGCAGAGCTATCCCTGGCATTACTCAGAAGGTCCTTACCCAGCAGCTGCGTGATCTTGAAAAGAATGAAATTATCCACCGAATTATTCATCCCGAGATTCCGCCCAAGGTCGAGTATGAGCTGACCGAGTATGGCTTGACACTGCAGGCAATCATCGACCGCATCTGTCTGTGGGGAGAGAATCATCTGGACAGAGTATATGGTGATAAAAACAAAGTGCTGGAGAATCATTTTAGCGAATATATTCCGCTTTCGACTTCGAACTAAACTGCTTCCAGATTTAAAAAACAACAAAAACCTTCCTGAATTGAGGAGGAGGGTATTTGTTGTTTTTTTGTCCTTTATCAGTGAAACTGATAAATACCATAAAATCATCGAAATTGACCCCTACCATCGGGTATGGTAGCTTCAAGAGAGTAGAAATTAATATGATCATTTTAGTAGGAATTAAAATTGACGTAATGCGCGAGGTGGCAAATGGTGGAACTTCAAGTGACAAACAGCCCTTTTAATCAGGAACAGGTTGAGCTGCTCAATCGCCTTATTCCTACATTGAACGATGGACAGAAAACGTGGCTTAGCGGATATCTGACAGCCATTCAGGGATTTGCGGGTGTAGCTGCACCTGCTGGTGTGGAACAACAGCCTGCATCTTCAGCAAGTATTACTCCTGCAAGTGCACCTGCTGCGGTGTCCAGGGAAGTTACGGTACTCTTTGGATCACAAACCGGGAACTCCAGTGGACTATCCAAGAAACTGGCGAAAAAGCTGGAAGAGCAGGGTCTTCAGGTAACCCTGTCGTCAATGGGAGATTTCAAACCGAACGGACTGAAAAAAGTAGAGAATCTTCTCATTATTGTCAGCACACATGGAGAAGGCGAGCCGCCGGATAATGCGATTCCATTGCATGAATTCCTGCATAGCAAACGGGCTCCGAAGCTCGAGGGATTGCGTTACTCCGTATTGGCTTTGGGAGATACTTCGTATGAGTTCTTTTGTAAGACAGGAAAGGATTTTGACATTCGTTTGCAGGAACTTGGCGGAACAGCGCTTGTACCACGTGTGGACTGTGATGTTGATTTTGATGAAGCGGCTGCAGAGTGGATGAATGATGTGCTTGCTTCACTCAGCAGTACACCTGCTGCCGCGGGAGTAGTAACGAGTGAAGCGGTTGGAGCCGCAGTAAGCAGCGGTGATTCCGAGTTCAACCGGACGAATCCATTCAAGGCAGAGGTGCTGGAAAATCTCAATCTGAACGGCAGAGGATCGGACCGAGAGACACGTCATATCGAATTGTCTCTGGAAGGTTCCAATCTGGACTACGAACCGGGCGACAGCCTCGGTGTATTCCCTGAGAATCATCCACGCCTGGTCGATGAGCTGATTGCAGCCATGGAATGGAATGCAGATGAGCGCGTTACGGTTAATAAAAGTGGAGACCAGGTTTCTGTACGTGAAGCATTATTGCGTTACTTCGAAATTACTGCTGTCACAAGACCCGTTGTGGAGCAGCTGGCAAAGCTGAGACCGGGTAGCGGGTTGCCCGCTCTGCTTGCAGATGATTCGGAATTCCGCAAGGTCATGAACAGTTGTGATTTGCTGGATCTGGTACAGGATTATGGGCTTAAAGGTATTCCGGCTGCATCGTTCGTAGCTGTGCTTCGCAAAATCCCGGCACGTCTGTATTCGATTGCAAGCAGTTCGAAATCTTTCCCGGAGGAAGTTCATCTTACCGTTAGAACAGTACGTTATGAATCACGTGGCAGAGAGCGCTATGGTGTGTGCTCTGTTCATCTGGCTGAACGAGTTGAACTAGGGGATACATTACCTGTATTTATTCAGCAAAATCCAAACTTCAAACTGCCGGAGAACCCGGATGTTCCAATCATCATGGTTGGACCAGGTACAGGTGTAGCTCCGTTCAGATCCTTCCTTGGAGAGCGTGAAGAGACGGGTGCAGAAGGCAAAACGTGGCTGTTCTACGGCGATCAGCATTTCTCCACCGATTTCCTCTATCAGACCGAATGGCAGCGCTGGCTCAAGGACGGCGTTCTTACGAAGATGGATGTCGCTTTTTCCCGTGATGCAGAAGAGAAAGTATATGTGCAGCATCGGATGCTGGAGCATAGCAAAGAGCTGTATCAATGGTTACAGGAAGGTGCAGTTATATATATCTGTGGTGACGAGAAACGAATGGCACATGATGTTCATGCTGCACTCGCGACCATTCTTGAACAAGAGGGTGGCCTAACACCTGAACAGGCAGCGGAATATTTGACACGTTTGCAGCAGGAAAAACGGTATCAGCGGGATGTGTATTAATTACAGATCATATGCCGGATAAGGCATCCCGGAGATACGAGAGGAGAAAGCAGCATGACTTATAATAACTTACTTAACCCACAGCGCACGAACAGTGATGTGGAAGATATAAAGATCAAAAGTGACTACTTGCGTGGAAGTCTGACTGAAACGCTGGCGGATCGGATCAGTGGTGCGATTCCTGAGGACGATAACCGTCTGATGAAACATCACGGCAGTTATATGCAAGACGACCGTGACCTGCGTAATGAGCGGAATAAATCCAAACTGGAGCCTGCCTATCAATTCATGTTGCGTGTGCGTGCTTCCGGAGGAGTTGTTACACCCGAACAGTGGTTGATGATGGATCGTGTAGCGCATAAATATGCGAATGAGACCATTCGTCTGACGACGCGCCAATCATTTCAATTGCATGGTGTGCTCAAATGGGATCTTAAAAATACCATTCGTGAAGTAAACGATTCGTTGCTCAGCACCCTTGCTGCATGTGGTGACGTCAACCGGAACGTTATGTGTAATCCCAACCCGGACCAATCGGATATTCATGCTGAAGTATATGAATGGGCATGGCAGGTGAGTAATCACCTGGATCCACGCACTCGTGCTTATCATGAGTTGTGGCTGGATGGAGAGAAAATTATTGATTCACAGGACACGGATGAAGAAGTTGAACCGATTTATGGCAAAGTGTATTTGCCGCGTAAGTTCAAAATCGGGATTGCCGTTCCACCATCCAATGATGTAGATGTGTTTTCACAGGATCTCGGATTTATCGCTATTGTAGAGAACGGCAAGCTGCAAGGTTTTAACGTTTCTGTCGGTGGTGGTATGGGGATGTCTCATGGTGATCCGAAGACTTATCCGCAGGTGTCCAAAGTCATTGGTTTCTGTACACCAGAGCAAATGATTGATGTTGCGGAGAAGACGGTTATGATTCAGCGTGACTATGGTGATCGTGCAGTGCGTAAACATGCCCGCTTCAAATATACAATCGATGACCGTGGCCTTGCATGGTTCGTGGAAGAACTGACGAATCGTCTCGGCTGGAAACTGGATGCGGCGCGCCAGTTCCATTTTGAACATAATGGAGATCGTTACGGTTGGGTGAAAGGCAGTAACGGCAGATGGCATTACACCTTGTTCATTCAAAATGGACGTGTGAAGGATGTGGACGGTTATCCGCTCATGACAGGTCTTCGTGAAATTGCCAAAATTCATACCGGAGATTTTCGTCTCACAGCCAATCAGAATCTTATTATCGGGAACATCAGCAGCCAGAAGAAGAAAAAGATTGAGGCACTGATCGAGCAATACAATCTGACCGATGGTGCTCACTACTCGGCGCTTCGCAGAAGTTCTATGGCTTGTGTGGCGCTTCCGACTTGTGGTCTTGCAATGGCTGAATCCGAACGGTACCTGCCATCACTGATCGACAAACTAGAGCCTGTGCTGGACGAAGCGGGACTGAGAGACGAAGAGATTGTCATTCGTATGACGGGTTGCCCGAACGGCTGCGCGAGACCGATGCTGGCTGAGATCTCGTTTATCGGCAAAGCTCCGGGAAAATACAATATGTATCTCGGCGGAAGTTTTACCGGACATCGCTTGAACAAATTGTACAAAGAAAATATTGGCGAAACCGAAATTTTGGATACATTGACTCCAATGGTGAATCAATATGCCAAAGAGCGCAATGATGGTGAGCATTTTGGAGATTTCGTCATTCGTGCCGGTTATGTGCCTGAAGTGCTGGACGGCCAGCAGTTTCATGCCTAATTAGATGGATTCGAGAAGAGAAGCATTCCTTAGGGAATTGCTTCTTTGGCGTTTTTGGATCGTTTTTCTTTGGGATTTCGTAACGTGGCAAGGTGATATCATCTTGGCTTTTACCATTTTTTCGTGAGTCTAAACTTGTTGAAGTACGCCCAACAAGATATAATGACAAAGTAGAAAGCAGATTATATGTTGAAAGTGAGCGGAAACGATATGGGTCGTAAGTGGAATAATATTAAAGAAAAAAAAGCTTCAAAAGATGCAAATACTAGCCGGGTCTATGCTAAATTCGGCGTTGAGATTTATGTAGCTGCCAAGAAGGGCGAACCGGACCCGGAAGCGAACCGCGCACTGAAAGTCGTGCTGGAACGTGCCAAAACGTATAACGTACCCAAAGCCATTATTGACCGTGCCATGGAAAAGGCAAAAGGCAGCGGGGACGAAAATTATGAAGAACTGCGTTATGAAGGATTCGGGCCCAATGGTGCCATGGTTATCGTGGATGCCCTCACCAATAATGTGAACCGTACTGCACCGGAAGTGCGCTCTGCATTTAACAAAAACGCGGGTAATATGGGTGTGAGCGGATCGGTTGCTTATATGTTTGATCCTACAGCGGTAATCGGGGTAGAAGGCAAAAACTCCGAGGAAGTACTGGAACTTCTGCTTGAAGCAGATGTGGATGTACGTGATATCGTGGACGAAGACGATGCTGTGATCGTATATGCAGAACCGGATCAATTCCACGCTGTACAGGAAGCATTTAAAGCTGCCGGTGTTACTGAGTTCACAGTAGCCGAGCTGACGATGCTTGCGCAAAACCACATTGAACTTCCCGAGGATGCACAGGCTCAATTCGAAAAATTGATTGATGCCCTCGAAGATCTTGAAGATGTTCAGCAAGTGTACCATAACGTAGAGTTCGTTTAAGCGAATTAAGCGAAACGTGGTTCGATTGCCAAAAAGAGTGTCTAGCCAATCAACGGATTGGACAGACACTCTTTTTATTGTTCTCCTATGAGTCGGATTGCAATGCACCAGGAGATTTTTTCGATTTTGCAGATTTGCTACCGCCAAACTTGAATAACACAATACCGCCAACGATGACAAGAACGCCCAGAAGCTGGTTCCACGAGAATGGGATCTGCTCCAGTCCAAGCCATCCCATGGAATCAAACAGCAAGGCGAAACTTAACTGGGATGTAAGTACGATAGAGATCGCAAAGGTGGGACCAAGCAGCTTCATCCCCTGAACGAGACAGAAGACCACCCCAACACCGATGGCTCCACTAAGCCAGTACCAGGGCTGCATATGTTGGAAGCTAAACGTATTTTTGCCCTCCACCATTAGAGAAATCAGAAACGATGCAATAAACCCGGTGAACAGCACCATCGTTGTTGTGGACCACGAGCCGGTACGTTCATTTACCTTACTATTAAAGATGGTCTGCAGACTGACAAGAGAACCTGCCAGTAACGCTAGCAAAATACCTGTAATGATCATAGGATAGAGATCTCCTTATTCATAGATGTTGTGACCCGCCACTTCTGCCAGACCTGCCCGATCTTTGACCATAATAAAGCCCTGATCCCGCATGATTAATCCATCTGCACACAGCTTCTGAATCACCCGATTCAAATGCCGATAACTCGTACCGATCAGATTCGCGATATCTGTCAAATTAAAGGCGTCCAGTTCTTCGTGGACAACAGTCCCCGCTTCTTCGGTAGAGATGGAGAGCAAATAGCTGGCTAATCGAACCTCGACCGGATACATCAGGTTGAAGTTGGAGAAGTTCGAATCAATGTAAAACTTGTGGGATATAATTTGGAGCAGAAATTTCAACAGGGGTGCGTAATCGCTGGCAAGTTCAGCTAACCATTGATAATGAATGCGCAGCATCACGACAGGTGAGACCGCCTGTACCGTGTTCACGATGTTACTCTCCCGAACGTACTCGATATCACCAACCACTTCAAGCGGTGTTTTGAAGCAAAGAACGAGTGTTTTATCCTGTGGTGAGGTCGTGAAGATTTTGACTTTCCCCTCGACCAGTACATATAAATATTCGGATGTTTCGCCTTCACGGCAGATTAATTCGCACTTCTCGAAGTGGCATAACGTCATATGCGGACGCAGGGGCTCGTGAAATACCGATTCGAGTTGATATTGTTTTAAATAGTGCAATAATTGATGCTCATTCTGAAACTCTTCCATAATGTATTTCACCCCCGACTTTATACTCGACCAGCTACAGCTTCATAATAATGACGCCCGTAACCATTAATGCTATACCCAGAAATTGCGGTAGTTTCATTTTCTGCTTCACAACACCAAACCATCCGTTACTGTCGACCAGAAAGGTCAGGAAAAGCTGTGCAATCAACAGGGCGGAGATCGTAAAAGTTACCCCAATTTGCTGGATTGCAGTGACTTCACTGAAAATAATCACTGCACCAAACGCGCCTCCTGCCAAGTACATGGGCTTGACTTGCTTCAATCCTTGCAGGTTGATGTCCCGCACGAATACAAGGATCAGAGCCGCCAGAATGAACCCGGTGAGTTGGGTAATGGTTGCCGCTTGCCAGGTTCCCATGTCCGTACTGATTCGGGTATTGGCAACCCCTTGCAGGGTAATGCATGCACCGCCTAATAGTGCAAAAATAATTCCTCTCATGGTTGTACTCTCCTTGTCGCGTCATTACTTCTTCGATTTCTATTAAATGATATATCCACTCAAAAAGCCAAGGACAAATGTCCTCAGCTCAGAAGTCATAGCATTTAGAGTACAATAAACCCTCCGCAAAATCCAGACAGAACCCAGGATGGCTCAAGATCACAATACTTGAAACACCGGTTGCTCACCAATAAAATGAACAGGCAATTCCGGGAAAGCTGTAGCCAATCTTTCTGACAAAAGCTTCATCCCGACAGCTTCACTCTCGGCATGACCGATCATAAGAAGTGCCTTTTGTTTTCCTTGCTGCACAGCATCTCGTATGTACTCCGGTGTCTCCCATTCGAATCCTTCACCTGCGATAATCAGATCCAACTCACCCTGTTGAAGTAAAGGAATGGTCAGATTGCCGTTGCCTCGAAAACCAACAAGCACTGCTGCTCGTCTGCATACCATCTTTGGGTCACCAGCTAGGCGTACATATTCGATCTCAAGCGAACGTTTAATATGTTCCGCAATAAGCTGAACTGTCATTCCTTCCGGAAAGGATAGAATGTCAGCTTCCGGTTTACGCTGTACCACATAAGGGGACCATCCTAATGCCTGAACCAATCCCTCCGTAATGCCATCCGGGTGAAAGCGGTGAATTGCATCATGGCAGCGATAGATCGCAATTCCACCGTTATCGATTAGCTTTCTCTTGGTTTCATAAACTGGATCATCAGCCAGCCAATCGGTATGGCTATGATGATTATAGAAGGGAGGTTCATGAGCGATAATCAGATTAGCTCCACGCTGTATGGCATGCTCAATCACATGTTGTGTAGGCATAAAAGTTACAAAAACGCCTGTGATCGTTTGGTTGGGAGAACCCGTAATCAGTTGATCCACGGTGGTTTCTGGAAGTTCAACTTTGGCGGTAAGGTGATCTATTATGTGTTGAATGGTTATATTCATATACTTCATACCTCCAAGAACAGGATATGCACAGTTTATCATGTTGATGGATGAACAGCATCATAGATATGGACTTTTTCCTGTTGAAAGAAAGATGGGCGGACAGCTGTGGAATCGATGATAGGTAGCTGGTTAATATAACAACGAACAATCGTATTCAAAATGTAACGATGCTGGATTCATATAGTTTTCTCCTACAAGAAAAAGTATACTTACATAGAGTCTTTATCTAGATGAAATGGGTTACCCATTCAAACCTACACTGAACATTTAGTTAAGTATAAGTCTTAATTCTGATGAAGAGATCCGACATAGAAGGGCGATGATTACATGACAGCCAGTACCATTATGGAACGTCTGAAGAGTGAGACAGCTCATTATCACAGACAAGTGGAACAAAACGAGTATGCCAAGGCTATTATGAATCAAACCGTTAGCTTGGGAGAGTATAAGAAATATCTGGAGAAATTTTACGGGTTCCTGAAACCATTGGAAGATCAAGCTGTACAGCAGCCTTTCTGGGAAAGCACGGGACTGGATATCGGGATTAGAGGAAAAGCGAACTTGCTTGAAAATGACCTGCGGAATCTTGGCGCCAGTGAAGAGGAAATCAGCCAGGTCCCTTTATGTAAGGATCTTCCGGATATCTCGACACCAGCAAGGTTGTTCGGTTATTTATACGTCATTGAAGGATCTACGAACGGAGGTCAGATCATGACCAAACGTTTGTCACAGTTCTTGCCGATTGATGCAGATCGGGGGCTGGAATATTTTAATGCTTATGGTACGGAAACCAGAACGAGATGGGCGGAGTTCACGGAACTACTGCGTCAATCCATCACAGCGGAAGAAGATCACGACATCATGGTGCACACGGCCTCGGAAACGTTCCGATTACTTGACGAATGGATCAATACAAATACAGATACAAATACAGATCAGTTGTAAGTTGAGAATAAGAGTTATCACATCATGAGAGGGGATTTTTCAGGCTATGCCCGAATCGAAGTCCAAGAAAGAAAATAATTTGCTTAACCGTACATTGCTCAATCAGGGTACGTACACCAATGATCCAATTGATCTAAACAATTGCGACAAAGAACCTATTCATATCCCCGGATTCATTCAACCTCATGGTGTGCTCTTGGCTGTGAGCACCAACAATATACCGACTATTGTACAATGCAGCCAAAATACGGAGGAACATCTCGGTCTTACTACGCAAGAGGTGCTGGGCCTTCCACTCGAACATCTGATTGGCAAGGATAATACAAGGCAGGTACTGGCACGCACCTTCAGTGCATCTGTAACATCAGACCTGCAATATATGGATCTCACGGTTACCGTTTCCGGACATGCTCAGGTCTTCACTTCTGTCATTCATGAAAGTGAAGGCCTGTTAATTTTGGAAATGGAGCCTTCCTATGAAAAAGGAAATATTGAAGTTAATGATTTTGAGTGGATTTCCAGCTTCTTCAGCCGGCTTAAAAGTACTGATAATCGGGTGGAAGCGAGTCAAATTGCAGCCGAGCAAGTGAAAGAAATGCTAGGTTATGATCGGGTCATGATCTATGAATTTGACGAACAATGGAATGGGAAGGTCATTGCAGAAGCGCGTGAGGAAGAGCTCGAGCCGTTTCTCGGCCACCATTATCCTGCGTCAGATATTCCCAAACAGGCAAGGGAATTGTACCTGCGAAATTGGTTGCGCACCATCGTGAATGTGAAATATACACCTGTCGAGATTGTTCCCCTGCTTCAACCTTTAACGGGCAAACCGCTTAATCTGAGCTTGTCGGTTCTGCGGAGTGTATCCCCTTTGCACATTGAGTATTTACAGAACATGGGTGTTGGTGCGACCGTAACCATCTCTCTGATCCATGACAACCAACTGTGGGGCCTGATTACATGTCATCACTATTCAGCCAGATATATACCCCATCGTATTCGTAACTTGTGTAACTTCCTGGGCTCCTTCTTCTCAAATGAACTGTTTCAACGGCAGCAGCTGGATGAATATCAGGCTGAGATCAGGTCACGTGAAGCGGCTACCCAAATTGCTAATATTTTTATTGGGAATACAAGTCCAGCGAGGATTATTGAAGAATTGCAGGGCGAAGAGCAGACCTTACTGAGTCTTATGGATGCTTCGGGAGCTGCGATTTGTTATCAGGATAAACTGCTGCTATATGGCGATACGCCAGCAAAAGAGCAAGTACGGGAATTGGCTGCATGGCTGGCGGGCAAGTCGGAAGATTACAGTTATCACACCTCCAAGCTGAGTTTGGAGTATGATCCTGCTAAAGCCTACAAGGAAAAAGCATCGGGTATTGTTTATGTTGCCATATCCCCTGGGCAGCATCATTATATCATCTGGTTCCGGCCTGAAGTGGTTCAGCTTGTGGATTGGGCAGGTGATCCAGCCAAAGCGGTGATCAAAACCGATGATGGCATGCGTCTGTCTCCCCGGAAATCCTTCGAAAAATGGAGAGAGGTCGTCCAGTCTACCTCTTATCCGTGGACAACGAAGGAACTGAATGTGCTGCCATTGCTCAAAACCATCGTGCGTCGTCAGACGGAAAACCAGCTCGTTCAGGCGGAAGAGCAAGCGTTGCAAAATGCACGTATTTTACGACAAAATGAGCAGCGCTATTTGCAGTTGATGGAATTTTCACCGGTAGCCTTTTTTACGTTGACGGACGGGTTCATCATTTATTGCAATAACAAGGCAGCCGAACTGCTTGGTTATGAAAATTCCAAATCTCTCATCGGCAAGGATTTCAGGGGATTTGTGCCTGACAAGACGAAAACGATTTTGCAGCAAAACCTGGAGGAACTGAAGCTCAACAATACGCGTTTGTTTACCAACCAGACATACTTTACCACAGCAGCTGGCATGTCCTTACTGCTAGAGATCACACTGGCTTCTGTTACACATGCAGGCAAACCGTCAGTGATGGTGCTCCTGAACAGCGGGGCATCCCATAATGATCAGGAACATTATACGGAGACAACCAGTCAGCTCGAGAACTATCTCAACACAGATCCGTTAACAGACATGCCGCTTCAGACGATATTCAAATCCCAACTTCAGGATGATTG
The DNA here is from genome assembly GCF_038020215.1 of Paenibacillus sp. FSL F4-0087. Taxonomy (NCBI): domain Bacteria; kingdom Bacillati; phylum Bacillota; class Bacilli; order Caryophanales; family Paenibacillaceae; genus Paenibacillus; species Paenibacillus sp. FSL F4-0087. Next base: position 6,827,038 of record NZ_JBBODJ010000001.1, on the reverse strand, counting down.
GAATGAATGTTTACAAGAGAAATGCAGTTTGGGACTGTTTATTATAGATATCGATGATTTCCGTTCATATAATGCATCTTATGGACTTCAAGGTGGCGATCTATGCCTCCAGTGGATTGGAGAAGTGCTGGCCGTTGTCAGTGAGCAGAATGATGCCATCATCTCCCGCCTTCGGGGAGGAACCTTCATGTTGAAACTGAAGAATGCAACATCGGAACGTTCAGCAGAGCTTGCCGAAGAAATCAGACAACATGTGCTTGCACTTCAAATTCAGAGAGATCTGTCCAGTCCAAGTGATGTGGTCACCGTTAGCGTTGGCGGTGCGGTAATGGTACCTGAGGAGACGCTGATGATGTCGAATCTGATTGAAAAAGCCAGCCTAGCGCTTGCTCAAGCCAAGAGTGACGGGAAAAATCGGACGATCGTGGTTTGATATGAAGTTGGACTAACCTTGCTATAAAGGATGCAGATAGGTGTATAAGGGAAGGCATTTAAACTGGATATCAGTTTGAATGCCTCTCTTTTTTCTATCACAAAGGAAAGTATTATTTTCATCACCGCAGGCGCAGGACAAGTGTTATAATGATGAATATGGATACACTTGTTCGTATTCACACGCAGAGGACGGTGAAACGGAATTCAATGAAAGAGGATTCAAGACAACTGGAATTTATGGAGATAGATCTAAGCGAAGAGCCTATCACAGCGGCAGTCCCGGTTCCTGATCGTTCAACGATTGTCCGTGCTGATTTTGATATAAGATTACCTGGCGGCATATTGTCTTCTGAGAAAAGGTTTGTAGAGGAAGCAAGGCAACTCATTGAAGTGGAAGGGGAGCAGGCTCCCTTTGTTCCTTTTATGAGTTATTGGCCGACTTATGGAGTGATGAACGAACCCCAGCGCCAGTGGTATATGTATTGGAGGACTGAAGTTCGGCAAGGACGTTTCCCTGACACGGATCTGTCCTATCTGTTTGTGCATATTTATGAGCTGATTAACGGAATTGGTTGGCAGGAACCACAGGAAGGCTTCAACCAATTAAAACAACTATGGATGAACTATCGTGAACGGCTTCCGCAGTTGGATGTGTACATGCAGGAATGGATTATTGATTATGATCTCGTACATGAGTTGAACATGTCATTATCCGAGATAGTGGAGCTTTCGAGTGGATTTCTGCCACCGGAGATTCTTGATAAGGAATTGCAACGGCTCTTGAGCAGCAATATATCGGATATCTCGCTAAAGCTGTTACAAAGATATTATGACTATGACATTACACTCAGCAAATTTTACAGAGATGGCGGCATGAAAGTTCTGGAACAGTACATTCCCCGAGTTATGGTTTTGGTGGATTCTTATCTGCTGCGTACACGCATGGCAGGCATATTGGATCAGTTTGAGCTAAATCATGAAAGGACTATCGAACGTGCGCTGTTTCGAAAAGCCGTATATGACGAATCCATTTATGGAAAGTCGGTTCGAATGACATATGTTCCGATTGGAGAGCATGCAGATTTTATCCAGTTTGTAACTCGAGTTTTTCGATGCACGGAAAATAAATGCCGTGAACTGCTCGGCTTCAGAGGGCGACTTCGTGGAAAGACCCTTGAACCTGAGCTTGCAAACGTGATTGAACGTTATCTGGACAAGGCCTTTGCCGTCGAGCAAATGCCAGTAGTAGAGCAACCAATAGTTCGAATTGATGCGGAGAAACTTGCATCGCTGCAACAGGAAAGCGAATATGTGCGCAGAGCACTCATGATCGAGGAAAATCATACAACCGAAGATGAGGGTGCGAACAATGCGAGCAGCCAAGCTTCTATGGCGATTCAAAGTTCAACGGATGAAGCTGAAAGAGCTGAGGAGTCTAACCAACCGGAGGTTGGCTTTGAGGGAGCGCTTAAAACTGACGGAGTTCAAGAAAATGGGAATACCGAGCCATTATCATTACAATGGGAGGCGGATTTTTCTGCTGATCTGGATGAAGAGTGGATACAGTTCTCTGAAATGCTGTCTCCGCAGCATGTACAGGCAATTTATGCCTTGCTTGGTGTCAACCCGGATACGGAGCTGATGCGGGTGGCTGAGCAATATGGCACGATGCCTGCACTCCTGTTGGATGAAATTAATGATGTGGCCATGGAAACGATTGGTGACCTTCTGATTGATGGTGATCTTATAGTTTCGGATTATATGAATGTGTTTGAACATGTGAAGAGGTGATTGGGAAGTGGCAGAACTTAAAATACCGAAGCGGCTGACTACCGCACTAGTGAATTCGTTGACCGCAGGCGTTGTGCCACGAATCGGACTGGAGCAGATTGCTGTTGGTCGGAAGTCTGAAGTGGACGCGATTTTGCGAGATATGGACAATATTGCAGAAGGCGGGGCAGCGTTTAAGCTGATTACAGGAAGGTATGGGAGTGGGAAAAGTTTTCTGTTGCAGATGATTCGGAACTATGCGATGGATCGGGAATTCGTTGTGGCGGACGCCGACTTGTCACCTGAGCGCAGACTGGTGGGAACCAAAGGTCAAGGGCTCGCAACATATCGTGAGCTGATGACTCGTCTGTCTACTCGTACACGACCGGATGGCGGGGCACTGGAACCGATTTTGCAGAAATGGATCGCTGGTCTTCAGCAGCAAGCGATGCAAAGTCAGGGCTTGCGCCCGGATGATCCGGCTCTTCCTGCTGAAGTCGAAAAGCAGATCTATGCAGTGACAAACGAAATGCAGAATTTGGTGCATGGATTCGATTTTGCCAAGGTGCTAGCTTCGTACTGGAACGGCTATAAATTGGCGGATGATGACTGCAAACAAGCGGCGCTGCGCTGGTTGAGAGGGGAATTCGCAACCAAGACCGAAGCCAAGAAAGAGCTGGCTGTCGGCGTCATCATTGACGATGATAACTGGTATGACTACTTCAAATTATGGGCCGAATTTACGGCGCGGATCGGTTACAAAGGACTGCTGTTATTCATAGATGAAGCGGTGAATCTGTACAAAATTACAAACAGCATATCCCGGCAAAGCAACTACGAGAAACTGCTTACCATGTTCAATGATACGATGCAGGGTAAAGCAGAACACCTCGGCATTTTTGTGGGCGGTACACCACAATTCGTGGAGGATGAAAGACGCGGACTATTCAGTTATGAAGCACTTCGCTCCAGACTCATCGATGGGCGGTATGCAGCAAGAGAATACGCGAATTATACCGGACCGATCCTGAAACTTTCGATGTTATCCCATGAAGAGATTTTGATTCTGTTGCAGAAGCTGCGTCAGATTCATGCCCTGCATTTTGGATATAGTGCAAGTCTAACGGATGAGGATTTAGTTGATTTTATGCAAACAGCGGTCAATCGGCTCGGCGCGGATGAGTTACTGACCACACGTGAAGTGGTACGGGACTTCATGGATGTGCTGCATACACTCCATCAGAATCCTGAAGTGACCTATGCTCAATTGCTTGGTGAGCGAGCAGTCAAACCGCAGGAAACAGGAAAAGGAACGAACTCATCATCTACTGATGATCTGGATGATTTTCTAGCGGAGTTTGAATTATGAGTGAGAACCCTTTCTATCGACTGGCACCTTTTGTACAGGAATTTATTTATAAAAAAAGATGGGAATCACTTCGGCCTGCCCAGATTGAAGCTTGCAACATTTGCTTTCATACCCCGCATCATATGCTGATTGCGGCAGGCACAGCATCCGGTAAGACGGAGGCGGCTTTTTTTCCTGCACTGACCGAGCTGCATGAACGGCCCTCCAAATCGGTGGGCATCTTGTACATCGGGCCGCTTAAGGCACTCATTAACGACCAATTCGAGCGACTAAAGGACTTACTGTCCGAGGGCAATATTCCGGTATGGCACTGGCATGGAGATGTGCCTCAGGCAGAGAAAACACGTCTCATGCGAAGTCCATCCGGTGTGCTTCAAATTACGCCTGAATCGCTCGAAGGTCTATTGATGAATCGTCCCAATGCCATTCCGGCGTTATTTCATGATCTGCGGTATATCATTATTGACGAGGTTCATGCATTCATGGGAGCGGATCGCGGCATTCAGGTACTGAGTGAGCTGGCGCGAATTGAACGTATGGCTGGATGTAAACCGAGAAGAGTGGGATTATCTGCGACACTAAGTGATTATGATGCTGCTACAGCCTGGCTCGCTGCCGGAACTAACCAGGGGGTGGATGTGGTTTCTTCCCCCGGTGGCCGCAAGCTGCGTCTGCGGGTGGAGCATTTTTCGTTTCCGGATGCACGGGATGAAGAACAGGCGGAACATTTGCATAACGCACGTAAGGTCTATTACGACTTCATCTATGAGAGTACACATCGCAAAAAGGCTTTAATATTCACCAATAGCCGGACGGATGCCGAAGTCACTATACTTGAGATGCGGCGTGTCGCCGCGCGGAGACAGGAGCGGGACGTATTCCATGTTCATCATGGGAGCATATCCGCGATGTTGAGAGAAGAGACCGAAGCCGCCTTACGAACCGGATCAGGGCCAGCAGTAGCTGCGGCTACCGTAACGTTGGAACTGGGCATTGACCTGGGTGAACTGGAGCGGGTTGTACAGCTTGGAGCACCTTATAGTGCATCGAGTTTTGTTCAGCGCCTTGGACGGTCAGGCAGGCGTGAGGATATGGCTTCCGAGATGCTTTTTGTATGTCCGGAAGAAGAGGATGAGGAAGCTCAATTGCCTGCTCGAATGCCATGGACACTCATGCGGGCTATTGCTGTTATTGAATTGTATGTAAAGACCAAGTGGGTTGAACCGCTTGAGGCCCGTAAGATGCCGATGGGTGTGCTCTATCATCAGACGATGAGCATGCTGAAAAGCATGGGGGAGGCTGAACCCAAAGAACTGGCGGAGGCTATACTTTCGCTCGCACCATTCGCGCAGATTCGTGTAGATCAATATCAGCTTTTTCTGAATTATCTGATTGAGACCGATCATCTGCAGTGGACAGAAGATCGGACGTTAATCATTGGGCTTACAGGTGAGAAAATCGTGAATAACTATCGCTTTTACGCGGTGTTCAAAGATGATGAAGAGCACAAAGTGCTGAACGGTTCCGAGGAGATCGGGTCGATTACAACCGTGCCGCCACCTGGATACTGTTTCTCTCTTGCCGGGAAACTGTGGAAAGTGGAAGAGGTCGATCATAAGCATAAATCTGTGTATGTGAAGGCGGCCAAAGGCAAAGTGGATACGTTGTGGCTGGGTGCGGGTGGGGACATTCATACGTCGGTTGTCCAGAAAATGCGTGAAGTACTATCAGACACGGTGATATATCCCTATCTGTCCCCGCAAGCGGTAAATCGATTGGAACGCGCCCGTCGACTTGCACGTGAAAGTGGTTTACTGAAGCAGGTTGTCATTCCAGCTGGAGGAGATTCCTTGTATGTATTACCTTGGGTGGGGAGCAAATCTTTCCGCACACTGGAACGTTTGATGAAGCACAATTTGTCTTACAAGCTCGCCTTGCGATCTGTTGTACCTATGGAGCCTTATTATTTTGTCGTGTCAGGCAAAGTGGATGGCCGCACACTTTTGGCCGAGATCATGAGTGAGTGTCGAGCAGCAGAAGACGCATCTGCGTTGCTTTCAGAAGATGAAGCGACTTATCTTGGTAAATATGACGAATTTGTGGCTCCTCCTTTGATCCGAGAAGCCTTTGCAGTGGACGGATTGGATTTAAATGGTCTCAAAGAAGGATTGCAGCAAACGTTAACATGGGATTCTTCATCTGTAAAATGACGCAATAACGCATGTTGTTTACTTTGAATTTGAATTAAAAAAATTTAAATTGTGAATCAGGGTTGACACCACCTCACCTCCCATGTAATATATGAAAAGTCGTCACACACGAATCGCAAACAACAAGTGCATATTTCATTTCGTATAACCTCGCAGGCCGAAAGTGTACACAGGGCGAGGGTCTCTACGGGAAGCCTATACTTCCTAACTACGATGCCAGGGAATCATTGTATTCCTTGCTCGTAGTTAGGATTTTTGCATTTGGATGGTGTCTGTGACCTTGGCATGGATCAAACATGCAGACGCATTTTTCGATCATCAGGAGGTTTATCTACAATGAAATATTATCTGTCCGTTCTCGCAGGAGCGATGAGCTATGGCATATTATCCACAATTGTGGTTCTGGCTTACGGCGAAGGGTACAAACTTGGAGAGGTCGTGGGCACACAGCTGATCACGGGCTTCATCCTGTCCTGGATGCTGGCATTATACTCGAAGTTTAGAATGAAACGGAAGTCACAGGCAGATGGAAAACCATCAGCAGCCGTGGCAAAAGCTCTTCAGAAATTAACGTGGAAGCAGCGTCTGCTATTGATGGCTGCAGGGACGCCAACGGTCATTACCGGTCTTGTCTATTATCAGTCTTTGCGGTATATCCCCGCGTCACTGGCTATTATTCTTTTGTTCCAATTCACTTGGATTAGTGTATTGATCCAGGCTGTGAGCAAACGTCAGCGTCCTGACAAGGTAACATTCCTGACTTTGATTATCCTGTTTGGCGGCACATTGCTGGCAGCTGGTTTTCTGGAACAGGGACTCGGAGAGTTTAACGGCTTGGGCATAGCGCTTGGCTTGATGGCGGCTGTAAGTTACTCCCTGTTTGTAATGTTCAGTGGTAAAGCGGTTCCATCAGCACATCCAGCGTTTCGCAGTGCCTGGATGGTTACTGGGGGTCTGATCTTGCTGTGCATCCTGTTCCCACCGACATTCCTATTTAACGGATTGATTTGGAGTCAACTGCTTGTCTTCGGATTGTTGCTTGGCTTCTTCGGAGCTTTTATCCCACCAGTACTGTTCGCAGTAGGTGTGCCTCATATTGGTGGAGACATGGCCGGAATTCTTGGTGCAGTTGAGCTTCCAATCGCGGTGCTGCTCTCATCCATTGTTCTTCACGAGCATGTGAGCCCATTGCAATGGATCGGGGTTATTGTAGTGCTCATTGGTGTAGCGTTGCCAGAGATTTATAAGTTACGGATGAGGCGAAGTCGAAATACACCTATATATTCCTGATTGGCGAATAGATAGAACTATAAAGACAATAACTATAGCTGAAAGAGCCTGAGTGATTCAGGCTCTTTTTTGATGAATATATTTATTGGACTAAGTGGCGTCTCGTCGATATGGCCCATTCGAGTCATTTTCAATTTTAACCGGATGGGGTATGCTGAAGAAGAGTTGCAATTGAATGGGAACATAGACAGAGGAGCGTTGAGATGAAAAGCTGGATTAGCAAAACCTGGCCTTGGCTTACGCTGGGAATTACTGTAGTTGTGCTGCTTGGATCTTTTATGGTGTATTTTATGGGCAAGGACATGTCCCCAGGTTCAGGAAGTGCTGTAACGGCCAAAGCCGAGACGCCGGAGGACTTGAAGGGATATGAAGTTATTGATGTTAATGTAAGTAACGACGGCTTTGAGCCTAATGTTATTGAAGTTAAAGCCGGGGTTCCAACCAAAATTAACTTTATCCTTACTCGTAAGGTTACGCATGTTAAATCGGTAGCGGCTGACAAGCTGGGCATGGATCTTTACATGCAAAAAGGAAACAACTATTACACTGTAGACAAGGATGTCCAACCTGGTGAATATGAACTGCACTGCGGTATGTACATGATTTACGGAACAATTAAGGTCATATAATGGACAGGAGCAAAGATTCTTCAATTGAATCTTTGCTCCTCTTTTGTGTGCATGATATCATGGACTAGTGATCAATTTCATCTGGAGGTGGCCAAATATGAAAGCGCTATTTATTGGAGGAACAGGTACCATCAGCACAGCAATTACCGATCAGCTTGCTAAGCAAGGCTGTGAACTGTATTTGATCAACCGGGGAAATCAAAATGATAATTTGCCTGCGCAAATCAAAGTGCTGCAAGCCGACATTAACGATGAAGCTAGAGTTGCGGAGCTGATTGCCGACCTGGAGTTCGATGTTGTCGCAGACTTTATCGCATTTGTACCGTCTCAGCTGGAGAGAGATTACCGTTTGTTTAAGGACAAAACGAAGCAGTTTATATTTATCAGTTCGGCATCTGCCTACCAGACACCACTTGCTGATTATCGGATCACGGAAGGTACGCCATTATCCAATCCGTATTGGGAATATTCGCGCAACAAAATTGCATGTGAAGACTATTTGATGAAACAGTATCGTGAAGAAGGATTTCCGGTGACCATTGTGCGTCCAAGCCATACGTATAATGAACGTTCTGTACCTCTTGGTGTGCACGGGGCAGAGGGAAGCTGGCAGGTCCTCAAGCGCATACGTGAAAATAAACCCGTACTTATTCATGGAGATGGCACATCTCTCTGGACCATAACGAATAACCGTGATTTTGCCAAAGGATTTATTGGCCTTATGGGCAACATTCATGCCATTGGTGAATCGGTACATATTACCTCGGACGAGTCAGTAACCTGGAATCAGATCTATGAGATAATCGCAGGAGTGCTTGGTGTCAAACTTCATGCGGTTCATGTATCTTCCGAGTTTTTGGCGGCGTGCAGTGATCAGGATCTTCGAGGCGGTCTGCTGGGAGACAAGGCGAATACAGTTGTATTTGATAACAGTAAATTAAAAAGGCTTGTTCCGGAATTTGTGGCAACGATCAGGGCCGATCAAGGAATCCGCAATACCATAGAATATATTCTTGCACATCCTGAATTGCAGACCGAAGATCCCGAATTTGATGCATGGTGTGACAAGGTGGTCGGAGTATTGGACGAGGCGTTGTTGAAAATTAGAGATGAGAAGTGAGGCGAGCATATGTCCCAAACCGGGCATCGAATGGTAAAGGAAATCACCAAAACCGTCACTTTGGACTATTTGCTGCACATTCCCGAGGCGGTGGAACCGCTTGCTGAGGACAAGAAATGGCCTGTCATTTTGTTTCTTCATGGTGCTGGGGAGCGCGGTAATGATCTGGAAATGCTTAAAGCAAACGGAGTTCCGCTTATTGCTGGTCAGGACAAGAGTTTCCCATTTATCGTGATTTCACCGCAATGTCCGGTGGACGAATTTTGGGGTATGCATCGCGAAGCTGTTATGGCCCTTCTGGAACATGTTTTGGAAAACGAAGCTGCTGACCCGAACCGGGTGTATCTTACAGGTCTGAGTATGGGCGGGTATGGTGCTTGGGATCTGCCACTGTTTTACCCCAATACATTTGCTGCATTGGCACCTGTGTGTGGGGGAGCTGACCCTTCCAAAGCGGAAGAATTGCGTAATATACCGATCTGGGCGTTTCATGGGGCCAAGGATGATGTCGTTTATGTGACGGAATCCGAGAAGATTGTTCATGCGCTTGAAGCGTTGAACGCGGATGTGAAGCTGACGATATACCCTGAAGGCGATCATGATGCTTGGACCGAAACGTATGACAACCCGGAATTGTACAAATGGTTTCTCAGCCATTCGTTATAATCAATCAATCGTAAATTGACAATATTCAGCATTCTTAAGTATTTACTTTCGTTATTTGAATCGTTATAATCAAGAAAAAATGACACTTGTTAGGGGAGGCACCCCAACAGAGGACTTTGTTCCTTTGTTGGGGTGCCTCCTTTTTTTGGTGTGTAGAAAAGGAGAGCAGACGTTGAAGAAATCTGAGAAACGTATTAAAAAACAGGCCGAGCAGCTTACCAAAGTGGTGCTGGCATTTGCCCTGTTGTCACCCCAAGCCTTGTTGGTCGAATGGGGTTCAACGGCCGTTATGGCTGAAGCTGTGGAAACCATCAGTATTGTATCCGATACTTCCAGCATGAAGGCTGTTCAATCCTCCAAGGTGAAAGTGGAGATGAATAGTGATGGCAAATATAGAATTGTGCTGCTTCCAAATACAAACGTATTCTACGGTGGCGATACCGGGAATGTATCCACCATTATTGATCATAATGGAACGCCCGTTAATTTTAAGTCACTACCCCTTAATTATTATCGAATCAATAATAATGTAATCGAAATGTCCAGGCAGAAAGACAACGTTGAGTATATTTTGCGCGTGTCTATCGTTAATGCCACATCTCAGGGCGGTTATATGAAGGTGGAGCTGGAGGCTGTTAATCGCAGCGGCTCTACGCTGAATCTGGGAGGTACGTTCTATTGGGATACGATGGTGAACGGCAACGATGCTTCTCCGTTTGAAGTGATTGAGAACGGCTGGCGCAATTACAGTGGAGGTGTTCAGGTAACCGCTTTTTATGCCAACACGTATAACGTTGTGGACGCAGATCGCATTTTCATGGGGCAGTACAATAGCCCAGACAATGCACAGCTGACAGGTGGTTCCTCTCCGTCTTCCTTTACGCCAGGGCAGACCGTTACCGCAACGGATACCGCTGCGCAGTTCTGGTGGAACGGCAAAGCAACCGCGAACCAGGCTTCACGCAAATTTTCGACGATTGTGGGGATTGGTCCCAAAAATGCACCGCCTTCATTTTCACTATCGGCTCCGTCTTCGGGTCAAACCTATTACAAAGGGGAACAGCTCCAAATTTCCGGTACAACCCGGGATACGGATGTGGGAGATCTTCTGACTGTCAAATGGTCGATCGACGGAGGCTCTGAAAACATTCTGACACAGATGACGGCTACAGGTTCCAATCAGTCATTTAATACGAATTACACATTGCCGGATACACTCTCAGATGGTGCACATACGTTGCAAGTGTGGGTTATGGATGACAAGGGAGGAGTCTCCTCAGCGGGCACTGTCAACTTTACGGTGAAAAGTTTCGTTGTTCCGGGAACACCGTCATTTACATCAGTCAACAATAATAATCTGACGGTCAACTGGGACAAAAAGGCGAATGATGCTTCCGTGACGTATGAACTGAAAAATGTAACGACGAATCAAACGTTTGATACGGGTACAACAAATAGTCGGCAAGTGACCGGCCTTACACCGAATACTCAATATTCTTTTGCTGTACGCGCCAAAAATACAGTCGGTTCGTATACGGGATATTCAAGTTCAACTAGTAAATTTACACTAGCAAATGCACCAAGCGATGCTGCTGTGAGCCAGTCAGGTAACTCCGTTACGGCTAGTTGGAACAATAATGGCAATCCTGCGGGAACGAATTACAAAACGGAAATACGTAACTCCGTCGGACAAGTGCTTGCATCGGGTACAACTTCATCAACTCGTACTGAACTTGCGTTAACTGGACTTGCTGACGGATTATATAACGTATATGTAGCAGCAGTGAATGGAGAAGGCATACAGACTGCATTTAACTCTGCAGGTCAGATCACAAAAGACACGACCGGTCCCACCGCTCCCTCTATAGCAGCGGATCCTTCTTCTTGGACCAAGGAAGATGTCCTGGTTACGATTACAGCAGGCTCGGATGCCTTAAGTGGTGTACAGAAGACGGAGTACAAGCTGGGGATTGGGGGAGAATGGAAGGAATACACTGCTCCCATTACGGTTAATTCTGAAGGAAATACACTCATTATTGCACGCAGCATAGATGCATTTGGCAATACAGGACAGGAGGCTTCGGTTACAGCGCAAGTGGACCGTACAGCTCCGACACCTCCCGTCATCTCGTTAAATCCGACGGAGTGGACCCATTCGGCAGTAACGGTAACATTAACGGCAGGTACGGATGAAGCAAGTGGAGTGGATCTTACGCAATATAGACTTGGAGGTGAAGGAACTTGGGTCGATTATCGAGAGCCATTTACCATCAATACGGAAGGAATAACCGAGATTCAGGCGCGAAGTGTGGATCGGGCCTCTAATGTCAGTGCATCAACTTCAGCCAATGCCTGGATCGACAAGACAGGGCCTGATGAGCCAAAGGTTACACTCAGTGATGATGAATGGACGAATCAGGATGTATCCTTTGAAATAACCAGCGGTGAAGATACAGGCAGTGGACTTGCCAAAAGCCAATATCGTCTAAACGAACAAGGCCCCTGGATCGATTACACTGGAGAAGTGAAGGTTACCAAAGAAGGACAAACCACAGTATATGCGCGCTCGCTTGACCAGGTAGGGAATGTAAGTACTGTTGCGAAAGCAATCATTCGATTGGATAAGACCGCTCCAACAGAACCGGTTATTACATTAAGTCAGTCCGGCTGGAGCAAGGAAGCTGTGCAATTTACGATTGCTGGCAGCATAGACGAACATGCCATTTCGTATGAATATAGTTTGAACGGCGCCCCATATATTGCAGGAAACTCAGGAGCAGTGAGTTCAAACGGTCCCAACGTAATTCGAGCCAGAGCGAGAGACGCTGTCGGAAATGTTAGCATGGAAATCAGTCGTACGGCTTATGTCGATCAGGTTGCTCCAACGATTACATTTACACCGAATGGACAGGACTGGAGTGACACTATTATATCTGCTACCGTTCAATATGAAGATCATGATTCAGGTATCAATGAGATTTCACGATTGTATAGTGTGACGAGCAGTACCGTATCGCCAGACAACTGGAATGAAGCCCGCTCGAATGAGTCTGTAATTTCAATTGAATCCGAAGGCATTTGGTATATCCATGCCAAAACAATGGATGTGGCAGGGAATACATATGAGACCGTATCAGCACCTTATCAGATCCAGCACAAGCCACAGCAGCCGGGAAATGCGAGCGTTACACAAATCAGTGAGACCTCAGCAGAACTTACATGGGATTTGCCGACAGGAGAATGGTATACCGACGGGTATCAGTATGAAATTATAAACCAAACGACGGGCCAGTCGTGGACACTAGATTATCCTAAACATAGGCTCACTGATCATTCCCTGAGTGGTGGGCAAGTCTATGATTACGAAGTGAGAGTTCGAAACCATACTGGTATAAGTGATGCAGTATCTGTCCGTGCACTGACAATCCCCGCGGCACCGGGATCATTACAAGTTCGAAAAGTCGATTCCCAGCCTGAACTGGCAGAAGTGCATTTCGATTCGGTTCAAGGTGCTACTGCGTACCGTATCACGGCAGCAACTTCGGATGGAAGTATTGTTTTTGACCAGATGATCTCCGATTCTTCCAATATTCCGTATATGACCAATCTGGTCCCGGGGAGCATTCATACGATTTCGGTCACAGCACTGAATGAGAGTGGTGCGGGAGAAAGCAGCAGGGTGGGATTCCTGACATTGCCTGCAGCACCTGGTGAATTTGCGGCAGTGCAGATTCGGGAGCATGAGATCTCTCTGGGATGGCAGACGGTAACTTCAGCTACGTATTACAGCCTTTCACGCAGTGGAGCTGGAGTCTACGAAGGATTGGAAACGGAGTATGTGGACGCAGGTCTGGATAGTGGAACAGAGTATAGCTATGAATTGCTGGCCGCAAACGAGACAGGAGAAGGTCCAGTAACAAGTTTGCAGAAGCTGCTGACATTGCCGGGGGCCATTGAAAGCTTGAGTATAGATAATGCTACAACAACGAGCATGCATCTCAGTTGGGATCCTGTAAGAGGCGCGGAGCGATACGAAGTCTTTGTGAATGGGGAGAAGCGGGAGACGCTGCTTGCTGGAACCCATGAATATCTGCTAACGGGATTGACTGCGGGAACGTTGGTTCAGGTGGACGTTCAGGCAGGCAATGGAAGTGGACAAGGTCAATCCAATCGAGTATCTGGAACGACGCTTCCCGAGAGTCCTTCAGGTCTTCACTTTGTTCAGCCGACTGAAACAGGAGCAACACTTAGATGGGATGCAGTCCCCGGAGCGACGAAGTACCGGATCGTTCTTGAGGGGCAGAGTTATGAGATTTCAGATACACAGATTGAAGTCCATCAGTTATCAGGCAGCCGCCACTATACGTATCAGGTGGAGGCCGGAAATGCTGCCGGTTACGGTGCACCCACAAGTGGTAAACTGCTTACTTTGCCAACCAGACCTGAAGGGCTCAAAGTAACACGTACGGATGAAACAAGTATCGGAGTAGAATGGGAATCTGTAAATACAGCCGAATCCTATATTGTTAGTATCAATGGGACGGAAGTGGGTCGGACTTCGGGACTTGCCTATAGGGCTGAAGAATTGTTGCCAGGCATGGAGTATTTAGTGGAAGTACAGGCCGTGAACACGTCTGGAATCGGTAAGTCTGCCAGCTTGATTCGATTATCCAAACCAGCATCGCCTTCAGAAATTGTAGTTGAACCAGGGGTACATAATGCCAACTTGTCATGGGCGGCTGTAGCCGGTGCATCAGAGTATGTAATTCAACAGGGGAACAAAGAAATTTATCGTGGAACAGAACTAACGAACCTTATTTCAGGACTTGAGGATGGAACGATGCATCATTACACACTTGTTGCAGTGAACAGACAAGGGACCCCATCCGAAGCGACGGGTATATCCATACTGACATTGCCTGAAAAACCAGTTGAGATTAAGGCATCGGAAGTGTCGGAAAACAGTCTTAGTCTGGATTTTACCAAAACAGGGGTAAAGGGTGCAGCCGAATACATCATTGAACGCAATGGGCGAGAGATTGCTCGCGTGGATGCGAGTGAAACCCGATTCGTAGATGAGAATTTGTCGCCAGGCACGAAATATACGTATACGATCCGGGCGGTTAATGCAAGTGGTTCGGGTGCTTCCCTTGTCTATGGAATAACAACTCAAACTCTGCCACTATCACCAGATGGGATTACAGTGATCAAGGGAACGCACACGTTTGATCTGGCGTGGGAAGCAGTACAGGGAGCAACCGCATATGAAATTAGCAATCAGACAACGGGGCAAGTTCAGACTGTGTCTGAACCATCGGTACATCTTGTCAGTTTATTGGATGGCACAACGTATGCGTTTGAACTTATTGTTATGAATGAGGATGGTCACCGTTCTTCTCCTGTTCAGGTTATTTTAATGACCAAACCCATATCCCCACAAACAGCAAGTATTGCTGCAGTAACCGATCAATCCGCAAAGCTGGATCTGAGTGGCAGCGCCACACGAGGCGCAGAACAGCTGATCATTTTGCGAGATGGTATTGAAATTGATCGTATTCCGGCTGACAGTACTTCTTATGAAGACAATGACCTGACGCCGGGGGAGAGATACACCTATACGGTTAAGACTTCGAATGCTTCCGGCGATAGCGATGCGGGATTTGATGTTCAATTACGCACGCTTCCTGCAACAATTACGGAAACTTTGCATCCAGATGTGATTGAAGAGACGAAGGCAGTGATTAAGTGGGAAAAGGTTCAAGGGGCAGAGGGTTACATTGTAATGATAGCGGAAGATGAATTCACAACCATTACAGAGAATGATTTGACTGAGGTTACCCTTAATGGTCTTACCAGCGCAGCTCGATATGATCAAGTACAGATCATTCCTTATAATACAGCGGGTAATGGAATTCCAATGTTCGTTGCTCCATTTTTCACGTTGCCTCATGTCGATTCTATTGAGATGAAGCTATATCCGGAGACGGATCATGCCAGACTGGAGTGGGATTTCTCTTATTTAAACGAAACGTTTGTGGTTCTAATGGATGGTATCGAGCTGTATAAAGGCAAACAAAAAGAATATATCGTAAAGGAACTGCAGGGTGGAACGAACTACTCCATCGAACTGTATACCGAGAACGAGCAAGGGGATACATCACATAAGTTTGAGTATACGTTGTTGACCAAACCGGAAGCTCCCAAGGAAGTGGAATATCGTTCGACACAGGATAGCATACAACTTCAATTCGAAAAGAGCCATGTCAAGGGGGCCGAACAATTCATCATTGAACGTGACGGTGCGGAGATCGGCCGAGTGTCTGTTGACGAGCCTTATTACGAAGACCATGGGCTTGAGCCAGGTGTGAGTTATGTGTTTACCATCAAAACCGTAAATGCTTCGGGTAAGAGCGAGGTTGGCTTCAATCTAACAGCAGTAACACTACCAGGCAAAATTCCTTCTTCACCTCAAGTCGAAGAACGTACTCAGCATGGTGCAGATATTGTATGGGATATGATTCCTGGGGCAGCAGGCTATCGCATCTATCAGAAAGACGAGTTGATTGCAACAACAATGGAAACGTCGATACATGTAACTGAATTGAAAAGTGCCCAGCACTATTCCGACTTTTCTATTGTGCCTTTTAATGAGGCGGGAGACGGAGAGACAGTTAATGTACCTGAGTTCGAGACATTGCCATCAGAAGAATTCACTATTTCAGCGATCTCTCAGAGCACAAGCAGCATTGCGTTGAGTTGGAAGTTGGAATCTTTAAATGAAACGATCGTACTTTCCAGTAGTGGACGGGAGATTTATCGCGGAAAGGAACGAAGCTACATCTGGACAGGACTAACGGGCGGGCAGCGTTATGATGTCATATTGTGGACTGAAAATTCAGCCGGGGAAAAAAGTGAAAGCCAGCAGGCCACGGCTGTGACTATGCCATATCCACCTCCAAGCGGAAGTGGAGCTGGTTCACCTGTAACATCCTCCAAACCGGAGGATGTTCAGTCCGGAGTATCTCAGCCTGAGCAAAGTGACAAAGTAGAAGAAAAAGCCAAGAAAGAGATCAAGTTCATTGATATTGGTCAAACATTCAATAAAGATCAGATTATATGGCTGGCAGAGCAAAACATCATTCAAGGTGTGAGTGAAACCCGCTTCGAACCCCGTCGTCCCATTACAAGAGCTGAATTCACAGCACTTATTGTGCGATTAATGGGTGTAGACACATCTGCCGAATATCAGAATGCTTTTCGGGATGTGAACGATCAGGATTGGTTTGCTCCTGAGATCGAAGCAGCCGTAAGTCGTGGTATGGTACATGGCATGGGGAATGGCAAATTTGCTCCTTATGCGCTGGTAACCCGGGAACAGGCATCAAAGATCATTGCGAATGTTATTCGCAAAATTAAGCCGGAACCCGCAACTTCACGTCGTGCCTTTACGGATCAGATGGATGTGTCCGATTGGGCCAAAGAAGAGGTTGAAGAGCTTGCTGGAATGTACATGCTTACCGGGTACGAAGACGGCAGTTTCCGTCCCATGCAGCATCTGAGCAGATCCGAGGCGGCAGCCCTGATCTTCCGACTGAACAAACTGATCCGTATTATTGAAGAAAACCAATCTATGGAGGAAGAGAATCCAACTATGGATGATAAAGAAACGAGTAGTGACATAGATGGTAAGAATAACGTGTCAAAATTTGACGTAAAAGACTTGGATTGAATCACATGAATTCATCATTTCATCATCGACAGTTGCGACATTATCCGTTATTCGACTTTTAATGTTATAATAGGTTGCTAATATGATAAAAAAAGGGTAATGGACTGTGGTGATGAATGATGAATAATAAATTTATCCGAATCTATGAAGATATTGCAGCTCGTATTCGGACTGGAGAAATTGAAGCAGGTACGTTGCTTCCCTCGGAACTTGATTTATCGGAAAGTTATCAAACGTCTAGAGAAACGATTCGCAAAGCGCTGAAAATGCTGTCTGAAGAAGGTTATATTCAGAAAATTCAAGGTAAGGGCTCCATTGTGCTGGATATACGTAAAATTGATTTTCCTATTTCAGGCCTCGTTAGCTTCAAGGAACTGGCTAAAAAAATGGGACATCGGGCCAAAACGTACGTTAAAGTTTTTGAAGAAAAAAAGGTTGATCAAGCCTTGTTCAAGAAAATCAATTTTGGTCTGAATGAAAAGGTCTGGGAGATCAGACGTGTACGGAAAGTGGATGGCGAACATGTCATTCTGGATAAGGACCATATAAGCCAGAAGCTTATCCCTGGTTTGAGCAAGGAAATATGTAATGACTCCATCTTTGAGTACATTGAGGAGGAGCTCGGGCTGACCATCTCTTTTGCCAAAAAGGAAATTTTGGTGGAGGAGCCTACCGCTGAGGATAGGGAATTGCTTGATCTCGAAGGGTTCCACAATGTAGTTGTGGTTAGGAGCCAGGTTTACCTGGAGGATGCCAGTCAATTCCAGTTCACAGAGGCAAGGCATCGCCCGGACAAGTTCAGATTTGTGGACTTTGCCCGGCGTAGATGATATCCATTGACCATGCATATGAAACAGAGAGTACCTATTCACTTCTTTCCCAGTGGTGAACAAGGTGCTCTCTTTGTTTTGAACAAAATAAATTCCTTATCATGGTAAAAATAACTTGACTAGTAAGCGTTTTCATTTTATTATATGTCCATAACCTTAACGATTAAGTAAATATAATTAAATTATGTATATTAAATAAAGTTATTTATTTATAATAATAACTTTACAAAATTATGATTTACTTTTGATTTTAATTAACTTATTGCCTTGAGCAGGGTTAATTGAAATAAACAAAAAAATGTAGGAGGTTCTAACGAATGGTCAAGTTGCAAAAGTGTACAGTCTTTACCGTAATTGCTGCACTTATGTTGGTGATTCTGGGGAGTGCTGCACCCAAAGCGTCTGCTGCTACAGGATTTTATGTAAACGGAGGCAAATTGTACGATTCCACTGGTAAGGCATTTGTTATGAGAGGTGTCAATCATGGACATTCATGGTTTAAGAACGACCTGAACACGGCGATTCCTGCGATTGCCAAAACAGGTGCCAACACCGTACGGATTGTGCTCTCCAATGGCGTGCAGTACACCAAAGACGATCTGAACTCTGTTAAGAACATCATTAATGTTGTAAGCGCAAACAAAATGATTGCGGTGCTTGAAGTACATGATGCAACAGGTAAGGATGACTATAATTCGTTGGATGCAGCAGTGAATTACTGGATTAGCATCAAGGAAGCACTCATTGGTAAAGAAGACAGAGTTATCGTAAATATCGCGAACGAATGGTATGGAACATGGAATGGTAGTGCCTGGGCTGACGGATACAAAAAAGCAATTCCGAAGCTGAGAAATGCCGGTATTAACAATACATTAATCGTGGATGCAGCGGGCTGGGGGCAGTACCCGCAATCCATCGTGGATTATGGACAAAGTGTATTTGCAGCCGATTCGCAGAAAAACACCGTATTCTCGATTCACATGTATGAATATGCCGGTAAAGATGCGGCAACCGTTAAATCCAACATGGAAAGCGTATTGAACAAAGGTCTGGCTCTGATCATCGGTGAGTTCGGTGGATACCACACGAATGGGGACGTCGATGAATATGCGATCATGAAATATGGTCAGGAAAAAGGGGTAGGCTGGCTCGCATGGTCCTGGTATGGCAACAGCTCTGATTTGAACTATTTGGACTTGGCTACGGGTCCTAACGGAAGTTTGACATCCTTTGGAAACACAGTGGTTAACGATACTTATGGAATTAAAAACACTTCAAAAAAAGCAGGGATCTACTAGGATCTATAGGGTCAGCATTTTTAAAAAAGATTCATCCAATCAACTAGCGATATTAAGCTTGTTCTGACCCAAAAATCTCTTCCAAACACTCTGACCAACACGTCAGGGTGTTTTTTATTGAAAGAAAAATCATTAAAACAGAAATCTTTTGAATTTTTCCGTTTACATTTAAAATCTTTTGTTTTCAAAACAAAACAAAGATGATAAACTCTGATTAGGAATAAAACAAACATTATCGGAGGGGAACAAATGGTACAGAGTTTATGGAATTCATCACAGGCTTCGGAGAAAACAACCGGACTGGAGCAACTGGTCTACCGATCCAATTTGATTGGGTCAGATCGTCGTGTATGTAACATTTTCGGAGGCAACACGTCTACCAAAACGACGGTGAAAGATTTTCGCGGCCGTGATATAGAAGTGATGTATGTAAAAGGCAGCGGATCTGACCTGGCTTCCATGCAGGGGAAACATTTTACAGGCCTTGGACTCGAAGATATTCGTCCATTAATCGAACGTGAATCCATGTCGGATGAAGAGATGGTCGAATACCTGGGTCATTGCATGATCGATTCCAAACACCCGCGTGCATCCATTGAGACGTTGCTGCATGCATTCCTTCCATATAAACATGTGGACCATACCCATCCGGATGCGATTATTAGTCTGTGTTGTGCAGATAACGGAAAAGAACTGGCGAAAGAGATTTACGGGGATCGATTTGTATGGGTTCCTTATGTGCGTCCAGGATTCACACTATCCAAGATGATTGCTGAAAGCGTATTCTCGAATCCAAATGCCGAACTGGTTCTGATGGAGAAGCACGGACTGGTGACTTGGGGAGAAACATCGGAAGAATGTTACGCGCAGACGATCAAAATTATTAATGAAGCGGAAGCTTTCATTGAAGCACGTGTTGACGAAGGAAGCCTGTTTGGCGGAGAGAAGCATCCTGCGCTTGAGGTAGAAGTTCGTCGGCAGATCGTATCCAAAGTAATGCCAACCATCCGGGGAGCGGTATCCGATAGCAAAAAAATGATTTTGTCCTTTGACGATCAGGAGGATGTGCTTGCCTTTGTTGGTGGAGTAGATGCGCCGAAGCTGTCACAGGTAGGTGCGGCGTGCCCGGATCATTTGGTGCATACCAAAGTAGTACCTCTATTCATCGATTGGACACCGGACGCGGAGGATATTGAAGGGCTGAAATCCAAGCTGGTGGAAGGCGTGGCCACTTACAAAGAACAATATCAACAATATTTTGAGAGCAACAAAAATGATGGTGACGTGATGTTCGAAGCCGCACCTCGCGTCATTCTTATCCCAGGTGTGGGCATGATCAACACAGGCAAAAGCTGGGCACTATCCCAGGTAAGCGGTGCATTGTATCATAGAGCCATTGCCGTGATGCGCGGTGCGACGAGTCTGGGCCAATTCGTATCCCTCAGCGCCAATGAATCCTACAACGTGGAGTACTGGCCACTTGAGCTTTACAAATTATCTCTGGCTCCGGCGGAGACTGAGTTTTCCCGCAAAGTGGCGTTTATTACTGGGGGTGCCGGTGGAATTGGAAGTGAAACTGCACGCAGATTAGTATCCGAAGGGGCACATGTCGTTCTCGCGGACCTTAACCTTGAAGGGGCTAAGAAGGTAGCTCAGGAAATTAACGATCAATATGGTGCTAATCGCGCATATGCATTGAAGATGGATGTAACGGATGAGGAAGCTGTGCAATCTGCGTATGCGGAAGTTGCCGTACAATATGGCGGCGTGGATATTATCGTGAACAATGCAGGCCTGGCTACCTCCAGTCCATTTGACGAAACATCGTTGAAGGAGTGGAACTTGAACATGAACGTGCTGGGTACGGGGTACTTCCTCGTGGCGCGTGAAGCCTTCAAGTTGATGAAACAGCAGGGGATTGGCGGTAGTATGGTATTTATCGGATCCAAAAACTCAGTCTATGCAGGAAAAAGCGCCTCAGCTTACAGCTCAGCCAAAGCACTCGAGGCTCATTTGGCCCGCTGCATTGCGGCTGAAGGTGGGGAATACGGCATTCGTGTAAATACGATTCTCCCCGATGCCATCCTGCAAGGTTCAGCGATCTGGAACGGCTCATGGAGAAATGAACGTGCAGCAGCCTATGGTATCGAACCGGACCAACTGGAAGAGTACTATCGTAAACGTACAACTTTGCTCGTCAATATTTATCCGAGAGATATTGCGGAAGGCATCGCCTTTTTTGCCTCTTCCAAATCGGAAAAAACAACGGGTTGCATGATGACGATTGATGGCGGTGTTCCAGCAGCATTTACACGATAATAAGGAGGGTTCTCGCACATGGAAAATCAGGTCAAGCAAGCATATGAAGCAGCCAAATCATTATATGCCCAGCATGGAATTGATACGGATGAAGTGCTGAAGAAACTCGCGGAGATCAAAGTGTCTGTACACTGTTGGCAAGGGGACGATGTGAAAGGTTTTCTGAATAAAGACGGTGAACTTACGGGCGGAATATCCGTTACAGGTCAATATCCGGGGGCTGCAACGACACCTGCAGAGCTTCGGGCAGATCTGGAGCAAGCCTTCTCGATGATACCCGGCAAACATAAGGTCAATTTGCATGCCATCTATGCGGATACGGACGAACAAGTGGAGCTGGATCGAATTGAGCCGAAGCATTATGAGAACTGGGTGAAATGGGCCAAAGAACAGGGGCTCGGTCTGGATTTTAATCCAACCTGCTTTTCACATGAAAAATCAAGTGAAGGCTTCACGCTAAGTCATTCCGATCCGGAGATTCGCAAGTTCTGGATTGATCATTGCAAAGCATCCCGCCGCATTGGCGCATACTTTGGTGAGCAGCTGGGTCAGACCTGTGTAACCAATGTGTGGGTACCAGACGGGTTCAAGGATAATCCGGTTGATCGGATGACACCGCGGAAGCGGTTGAAAGATTCACTTGATGAAGTGTTTGCCGAGAAGCTTGATCCGAAGTATCATCTGGATGCGGTCGAGAGTAAGCTGTTTGGCCTCGGTTCCGAAGCGTATGTCGTTGGTTCTCATGAATTCTATATGGGATATGGACTGCAAAATGATACGTTAATCTGCCTCGATGCCGGACATTTTCATCCAACGGAAGTCATATCCAACAAACTATCTTCACTGGCCCTGTTTACCAATGGCATTCTTCTGCATGTCAGCCGTCCAATGCGTTGGGACAGTGACCATGTTGTCATTATGGATGATGAGTTGCTGGAAATTGCCCGCGAATTGGTACGTCATGATCTGCTTCCAACGACACATATCGGACTCGATTTCTTTGATGGAAGCATCAACCGGGTTGCTGCGTGGGTAGTTGGCACACGCAACACGATTAAAGCACTGCTGCGTGCGATGTTGGAACCTGTGGATGCTCTGAAATCAGCCGAGCTGCAAGGGGATTACACCCTTCGCCTGGCTTTGACAGAAGAGTTTAAGTCCTATCCTTTCGGCGCGATCTGGGATTATTATTGCGCCCAGCAGAAGGTACCTGTACGTGAACAGTGGATCGCTGAGATCAAAACCTATGAGCAGGAAGTTTTGCTTCAACGAGATAAATCTTTCGTATAGGATGATGCTGGCCACAGTGGAGAAGTTCTCCGCTGTGGCTTTTTTGCATGGAAACAGCTCAGAAATGCATAACTGCGGTCAGAATTTCCATACTAAAAATACATAGAAAAATGCAAAGTATCAATGCTATTACTGCAACGCAGAGGAGGATGCATCCGATTTGAATCTCGCCCACAACAAATTGTACATTGCGGCACTTGGCGGTTTGAATGAAATAGGCAAGAACATGTATCTTATCCAATATAATCAGGACATCATTGTCATCGACTGTGGCTCCAAATTCCCGGATGAAACCCTGCCGGGCATTGATCTCATCATTCCGGATGTGACGTATCTGCTGGAAAATCAGGACAAGGTAAGGGCGCTTGTGGTTACTCATGGACATGAAGACCACATTGGCGGCATTCCTTATCTGTTAAAACAAATCAATATCCCGGTGTATGCATCCAGACTGACACGAGGATTAATTGAACTAAAACTGAAAGAACATGGGCTGCTGCGCAAAGCAGATCTGCATACGGTTGATTCCAAATCCAGCATTACGCTGGGTGGAATTCAGGTTTCATTTTTTGCGACGAGTCACAGCATACCGGATTGCTTGGGTATTTTTTTTCAGACACCTGGGGGAAATGTCGTCCATACCGGGGATTTCAAGTTTGATATGTCACCTGTAAATGGGCCGTATCCCGATCTGCATCGTATGGCCGAGATTGGCAAACAAGGTGTACATGTGCTGTTGTCCGAGAGCACCAATGCAGAGAGACCCGGGTTCACCCCTTCAGAGCGTGTTGTAGGTGACCATATATTGGACGCGTTTATTCGTGCCAAACAAAAAGTGTTTATTTCAACCTTTGCGTCCAACGTAAGCAGGGTTCAACAAATTGTAAATGCAGCATTCGAGACGGGGCGCAAGCTGGCTCTGCTGGGCAGAAGCATGATTAATGTAGTGTCCGTAGCCAGTGAACTGGGATATCTGGATGTACCTGAGGGGCTGCTCATTGAGGCCATTGATTCGGACCAGTTTTCACCTGATGAGGTCGTTGTGCTCTGTACGGGAAGTCAGGGTGAAACGATGGCTGCTTTATCCCGTTTGGCCGCCTCCAAACATCCTCATGTGAAAATCGCACCTGGAGATACCGTTATTATTGCAGCTGGGGCGATCCCGGGGAACGAACGCAATCTTGCGCATGTCATAGATAATCTGTATGTGCTCGGAGCACGTGTCATTTACGGTTCAAGTGGCGCAGCAGGTATGCATGTATCAGGACACGGCAGCCAGGAAGAACTCAAACTGATGCTGACCCTGATGAAGCCTGATTACCTGATTCCAGTTCACGGTGAGTTCCGCATGCTGTATCAGCATAGACAATTGGCGGAGTCCGTAGGGATCGAACGGGATCACGTATTCATCGTGAACAATGGGGATATGATTCAGTACAAAGACGGGGTGGCTTCTTCTGGTCCCAAAATTGCTTCAGGCAACAGTCTGGTCGACGGTCTGATCATGGGCGATGTCGGGAATATCGTGCTGCGTGATCGACGGCAGCTGTCATCTGATGGAATGCTGGTGATTGTCACTACGTTGAGCAAAACAGAGAAACATATGGTGACAGCACCTGAGATTATTTCCAGAGGTTTTGTGTTTGTGAAGGATGCCGAAGAATTCATGAAAGAGATTCATGAGCTGGTTCAGAACAAGATGGATGAGTTAACCGGAAGCGGAGCGAATCAGTGGAATGTGATCAAAAGAAAGCTGAAAGACGAGATCGGTCATTACATCTACGCTCAGACGAAGCGAAGACCGATGATCCTGCCCATTATTATTGAGGTTTGAGTAAGTGGAGCAGAGTCGATGTATAGCGATTAAGATGAGAATTAAAATTAAGATTATGATGTTCAAAAGCCTGAGAAATGTAGGGTCATACCGTTTTTCGTATGAACCACACATTTCAGTCAGGCTTTTATTGTTAATTAACCTATTGATCCTTAAGCAATCCAGATTGTCTCACAGAGGAGAGGAACTGATGGAACTGCTCAATGTTTAATTGCTGTGCGCTATCCGAGAGGGCTACCGCCGGATTTGGATGAACCTCAACCATAACACCATCTGCACCTGCTGCAAGAGCTGCCTTGGCACATGGGGCAAGGATATCTTTACGCCCGGTAGAGTGGGTGACATCCACAAGCACAGGCAAATGGGTTTCTTGTTTCAGAATCGGTACAGCAGAGATGTCTAGTGTGTTTCGTGTTGCTTTTTCATAGGTGCGAATGCCGCGTTCAATCAGCATAACCTGTTTGTTTCCCCGGGAGACAACGTACTCCGCAGCATGAACGAATTCATCAATGGTTGCCGCCAAACCACGTTTCAGCAGAATAGGAATCTTAACATCCCCGGCAGCCTTGAGCAGTTCAAAGTTTTGCATGTTACGGGCACCAATCTGGATGACATCAATATACTGGCCAGCCAGTTCAATATGACTTGGATGCACAATCTCACTAATGGTCTTCAATCCGAACTCGTCGGCAACTTCCTTCAGAATTTTCAATCCTTCGATTCCAAGTCCCTGGAAGTCATATGGAGAAGTACGAGGTTTAAATGCTCCTCCGCGCATCACGGTAATGCCGGCTTCTTTCAGTGCTGCTGCGACCTCGCGTACCTGCTCATAACTTTCAACCGAGCATGGGCCAGCAATCATAATGGGTTTGCCTGCGCCAACCTTGACGTTTCCGATGGAAACGACAGTATCTTCTTGCTGATTTTTGCGGCTAACGAGCAGCTGTTTCTTGTGTTCGTCAACCTGAAGGTTCAGGGAAGCCTGGAAAATCTGTTTGAACAGAAGTTTGATGGCATCGTCTTGGAAAGGCCCCGGATTAGCGGCAGTCAGTTCCTCCAGCATTTCTTTTTCGCGAACCGGATCAAACTTGGGTACACCTTGTTTTTCCTTGATTTGACCAATTTCCTGTGTAATTTGGGCACGTTCTGACAACAAGTGCAGGAGGTTATGATTAATTTCACTCAATCGGCCTCTTAATTGTTCCAAGTTCTTGCTTTGATCCATGCTGATCTACTCCTTCGATTTAGATTTATGAAAAAACACAAAAAGGCCCTTCATCCGTAAGGGACGAAGAAGCCGTGGTACCACCCTAATTAGAAACGGTCTGCTGATTGAATACAGCTGATCTGTTTCTCACTTTGACCTTTTAACGCAAGGAACGGATTGTCCTAGAAGCTATATCCAAGAGGAGCAGCTCTTCAGCAATCGGCTCGGGAGTGAACTTCGGCGGCGTGTTCCTTTCGGGTGCTCTCAGTCTTTGGCACCGCGTCCCTGTAATGAACGATAACTCCGCGTACTCTTTCCGTCATAGCCTGTATGAATAATGATGTTCTGTTCTGTATTTCATGATGCACGTTATGAATTGAAGTTATACTAGCATCTCATGTTCCTTGTCTGCAAGAAGCTGAATTAATGCCATGCATCAATAACGCTTTACCGTGATGCATTATCCATGTGCTTCCAGTGTTCTGTGAGATTTACTAATGACTCCATGGGAATAGTATTCGCAAGGGTTTGCCATTCGAAGTATAATATAAGGTAATATAAGTGAATTCAAGCGAATGAGAATAAGAGGAGAAGTTATGAATAAAACGATTTCGGATATCGCCCAAATGGCAGGCGTGGCGAAGAGCACAGTCTCTCGTTTCCTGAATGGTGGTTCTGTTAGCGACGATACACGGGAAAAAATTGAGCGCATTATTAAACAATACAATTACGTACCCAATACGTTTGCACAGAGTCTCAAGGCCAAAAAAACCAGTATTATTGGAACGGTTGTTCCTCGTCTGGATTCCTTTGCAACCTCTCAGACATTGATCGGTATCGATGAAGAATTAAGAAATAATCAGTACCAGATGCTGATCGCGAATACGAGCCAGGATATGCAGCGCGAGATCGACGCCATATATGACTTTGCCAGACAGAAGGTATCCGGTATTATTCTGCTTGCCGCAGAAGTGACGGATGCACATCTGAAAGCTGTTGAAGACATCGGAATTCCGGTGCTATTGGTAGGACAGCAGCATGAACAACTGCACAGTCTGGTTCATAATGATGATCAGGCAGGGTATGAGATGGGGAAGCATGTTGTGGAAAACGGCCATCGGAAGATCGTCTATATTGGTGTTACCGAGAGAGATCAGGCGGTGGGTATCCATCGCAAACAGGGGTTCAAGCGTGCGATCAACGAATGTGTTGGCTGTGATGTGACGTATTATGAGACAAGCTTCAAAATGTCCGAGGCGATCATTACCGCAGAAGCGATTTTGGAAGAAAGTAAACCGACCATTATTGTGGGCGCAACAGATAACATCGCACTGGGTGTGATGAAGATTGCTTTTTCCAATAAGATACAAATCCCTCAGGAATTATCGGTTACCGGATTTGGCGGTTATGAAATTACCGAGATGATTCATCCTACACTAACGACAGTAAAATATCATTATTTTGAGGCAGGTCAAGTGGCGGCCCAGCACATTATTCGTCTGGTAAAAGGCGAGCAAGTGGAGCAGTGCACGATCCTTGATGTGGAGATTATTCCACGAGAAAGCGTTGACAAGATATAAATGAATCCTTTATGATAATTCCATCGAACCGGTTCCACATCAGATGTCCACTACGGATATGGGAACACGGTGGCAGGCGAAAAGCCATATGGAATTATTTTTTTGAGTTTGTTGGAACCGGTTCCTCTGATTTGGGTTTTACTTTTAGCTAGGATGGAGAACACTTTTTATGAAAATGACTAGAGAGCAACGCTACAGACGAATCGAGCAGGCAGAGCCTGGAGAAATAGGCAAGCTGGAAGCTTTGATCTCTGCTTGTCCATGGAGACAGCATTACCATATCCAGCCGATAACCGGACTGCTTAATGATCCTAACGGATTCTCCTATTACCAGGGATATTATCATCTGTTCTATCAGTGGTTCCCGCTCGGCACCGAGCATGGAATGAAATATTGGTACCATACCCGTTCAACGGATCTGGTGCATTGGGAAGAAGTCGGAATCGGAATCCAGCCGGGCGACACATATGATTCACACGGGGCATATTCGGGCAGTGCTATTGAAAAAGATGGCCAACTCCATCTGCTATACACGGGCAATACAAGAGATGAGGACTGGATCAGACATCCGTATCAGTGTCTGGCGATTATGGATGAAAGCGGTTCAATAACCAAAGTGCATCAACCTGTGATCACAGAAGTACCTTCTGGCTACACGGAACATTTCAGAGACCCCAAGGTTTGGCAGCAGGGTGACACGTATTATTGTGTGATTGGAGCCCAGCGTGTAGATGAAACGGGATGCACGGTATTATATCGCTCGTCAGATCTCAAAAACTGGACGTTTCTTGGTGAGATTCATACTGGGCTACCTAACTTTGGCTACATGTGGGAGTGCCCCGATTATCTGGAGATGCAGGGTCAAGGTGTACTTATCTTTTCGCCACAAGGAATAGAGAGTCATGAAGATGAGTATCAGAATATTTTTCAGTCGGGCTATCTGATTGGCGAACCACTGGATCTTCAGACAAGGCAATTCGAACATGGTTCATTTCATGAGATGGATCGGGGATTCGACTTTTATGCCCCACAGACGATGCAGGCGTCGGATGGAAGACGAATTTTGGTGGGCTGGATGGGACTTCCCGATTTGGAGTATCCGACAGATAAGAGTGGATGGGCACATTGCCTGACGATTCCGCGGCAGTTGTCACTCCGGGAGGGTAAGTTAATTCAGCAGCCAGTCTCTGAAATGGTGAAGCTGCGTGGGGATTCTGAGGGGAATCATATGGAATTCACAATGAATCATGAGACTCGATCTTTCGCAGACTTTGCTGGATTGGCTTATGAATTGGAATGTGAGATCCGTGATTTTGACGCAGAGGTTGTAGGCATTGAATTGCGGGCGAGTGTAGAGGAGAAAACCGTGTTGCAGTATGATCGGTTGGCACAGAAAGTAACCCTGGATCGCTCGCAGTCAGGCGCCACACTCGCGGATCAGAACGGGAATGTACGGCGCTGCGCATTGGATGCAGAAGTGCTGAAGTTCCATATCTTTGTGGATTCTTCTTCTGTTGAGATCTTTGTCAACGATGGAGAAGAGGTATTCACAAGTCGCATCTTTCCAAGCAAGGATAGTACGGAGATTCGCTTCTTTGCACTTGGAGGTAAGGCAGGATTTAAGGCATCAAAATGGGATTATTAGATATAACGTGAGAGGAATGAAGGACCATGTCGGATAATCAGCAGATTGCCCAGGACGTTATTCGTGCCATCGGGGGCAAAGAAAATATCGCATCATTTGCACACTGTGCAACACGTCTTCGGATCATGGTGAATGACAAGGACAAGATCGATCAGAAGCAGGTCGAGAACATAGACAAAGTTAAAGGAGCCTTTTTCAACTCTGGCCAGTATCAGATCATTTTTGGAACAGGAACGGTGAACCGGATATTTGAAGAGGTCGAGAAGCTGGGCATCGAAGGGTCTTCCAAGGAAGATGTGAAGAGTCAGGGCAAGAAGGAAGGCAATGCTTTTCAACGGGCCATTCGCACGTTCGGTGATGTTTTTGTACCAATTATCCCTGTGCTGGTAGCAACGGGGCTGTTCATGGGTTTGCGAGGGCTGCTCACTCAAAATGAAATTTTATCACTTTTTGGTGCAACACCGGAGGACATTTCACCCAATTTCCTCTTATTTACTCAGATCCTGACGGACACAGCATTTGCATTTCTGCCTGCACTCGTAGCCTGGTCTGCATTCCGTGTGTTTGGCGGGAGTCCGGTTCTCGGCATCGTTTTGGGTCTGATGCTTGTGAATCCGGCGCTGCCGAATGCATACGCTGTGGCCGATGGATCAGCACAACCGCTGCACATGTTCGGATTCATCCCGGTAGTCGGATATCAGGGTTCCGTGCTGCCTGCGTTCTTCGTCGGATTGATCGGAGCGAAGTTTGAGAAGCTTCTGAGAAGACGCGTACCAGAGGCGCTTGACTTAATTCTTACCCCTTTTATTACACTGACGGTTATGATTACGCTGGGCCTTTTCGCAATTGGTCCGGTATTCCATTCTCTAGAGGAGTGGGTGCTGCATGGAACGACAGCCGTATTGGGACTTCCATTTGGTATTGCGGGCATTATTATTGGTTTCTTCCATCAAATTATTGTTGTTACCGGTGTACATCACATCTTTAACTTTCTGGAGATTCAATTGCTGGAGAAAACGGGCTTTAATCCGTTCAACGCGATTATTACATGCGCTATGGCTGCGCAAGGAGCAGCTTGTCTGGCGGTGGGGTTGAAGACCAAAAATACAAAGCTGAAAGCACTCGCACTGCCTTCGTCATTCTCTGCATTTCTAGGGATTACCGAACCTGCTATCTTCGGGGTTAACTTGCGGTATATGAAACCGTTTATCATGGGCCTTGTCGGAGGCGCTGTCGGTGGATTTATCGCGTCATTGTTCCATTTGCAAGGTACAGGTATGGCGGTGACGGTTATTCCGGGCACCCTGCTGTATTTGAACAGTCAATTGCCTTTGTACATTTTGTCCAACGTGGTGGCCATGGGAATTGCATTTGCACTTACCTGGTTCTTCGGATATAAGGATCAGCCGGTTGCGGAGGAAGTTCCGAGCAATGCTGGAGATGAGAGCAAGACGGAAGTTCTGTCGCAAAAGTCAAACTCCTCTGCCAGTCAGGCCGTTAACCATCGCACCAAGGTAGATATGTTGGAAATTGCATCACCGATCACTGGTACAGCTGTTGCTTTGGAGCAGGTTCCTGATCCTGCATTCTCGGAAAAGCATATGGGAGAAGGGATCGCTATCGAGCCTTCTGAGGGTAAAGTATTTGCACCTTTTGATGGTGTCATCGCTCATGTGATGAATAAGAGCAAACATGCGGTAATCCTGGAACATGAAACCGGTGTTCAAATGCTTGTGCATATTGGGATTAATACCGTTGGACTGAAGGGGGAGGGTTTTACCGCATATGTGAATAGCGGAGACACCGTAACCGCAGGACAACTGTTAATTGAATTTGATATGGAAGCGATCCAGGCTGCCGGACTGCCATTGATTACACCTGTGCTCATCCCGAATGGGAACGAAAGCATTGAACAGGTGATGCCAACTATGACAGGCCCAGTTCAAGCTAATGGAGAAGCACTAATCGTTGTGAAATTTACAGAACCACAATAAGCGTAAACTTTTGAACAAGACAGGTCGGAAAATGCAAAGAGACCCGGTGTATATCACCAGGGTTTCTTTGCACTTTTATGTATCTTTTCTACTTAACGGAAGGTGTCAAAAAGAATAATACGTCAGCGCGTATTGCATCAGAAAGGCACGAATTTCTTCCCGGTTTAACATCACATCAGATGTGCTGCCTTGCTCCAGGTTGAGAAGCAAATTACTGACGGCTTCATGCAGGAACAGCTTGCGTTCATTTCCCCACAGCTCTTGATGCTGCTGGATAAATTGCGTGACCTGCGACAGCTCCATACCTTTTAAAACTCTGAACACCGAAGCCCATTTTACCAGATCAGAGGGATGGGAGCCTACAGGCAATTCAAATTCGGCAAAACCATGAACATTCCCGCATGAGATTTTGAACAATCCGCAGTAACAGGATGAATGTTCCCGCGCTATGAAGGGTAATTTTCGCATATCGTACCGAATAATTTCCATGGAACTAATTCGGGTATCAACACGAATCTCCGTTCGAATTTCCACATCACAATCTGCAATCACACGCTCCAACCTCCATAGGCAAAATCACCTTATCGTTTCTATTGTTTTTGTTATCCTGCCGATTATATTACGACTGAACACAGCTCAAGTAAAATCTACCGGAATGGATATACGCCTGATTTTCCGATTTTTGGTTTGGAATTCATACATGTAAGCGATTAACAAGAGATATATCTTCGTTTTGGACTCGAATAACTCGATTTTTTCTTCCGCTCATGACAGACCGAGTAACATGCCGCATGACAGCGTAAAGAGGAGATTAGTCAAGAAATCCTCACCTGGATTGTCTGGAATCGATCAGAACGGTGCAGAAATCGAATACCGTTCAATTGCAGAGATGTAGACAGAGGACTATGATTCGCACATAACGTACTCCAGATGGCATTTGCAGGATCTGATGTGAAGGCGAGGTTGGCGGCAATGGATGAAGCAATGATGGTGGTTTCGACAGGACACGGTGCGGCGGGAATGAATTTTGTGGATGTATTACTGAAGAGAGGATTTGCAGTTGTCGTGCTTGTACACAGTGAAGAAGAGGGGGAACAACTTCAATCGCTTGGTGCAGTTACTGTGCGTTACATTCAGGAAATGGCAGACCGTAACCAGCTTCCGCTTGAATTTGTAGTAAAAAGCGCCTTTGTATTCGAAAATAGCTTGCCGCAGTGCTGTCAGGACATTGAGTTGTGTCGCAGTTTGTGTCCGCAACAACTCTATGTCGTTTCCAACAACAGGGCTCCTGTTGGGCTTGTTTATAAAGGTCTGGGAGCAACATATGTCATTCACAGCCGGAGTGGAGATGTTTCATTTTTAGTGTAGTATGG
Source organism: Paenibacillus sp. FSL F4-0087 (assembly GCF_038020215.1). Taxonomy (NCBI): domain Bacteria; kingdom Bacillati; phylum Bacillota; class Bacilli; order Caryophanales; family Paenibacillaceae; genus Paenibacillus; species Paenibacillus sp. FSL F4-0087. The sequence goes on along the minus strand of NZ_JBBODJ010000001.1, from coordinate 6,794,450 downwards.
CAAAAGCAAAAAAACAGGACGGCGAAGTTAACCTGATAACGGATCGCCGTCTTCATTCATGACTATAGGCCAGCGTGTCGTTTCAATCGTTCTGCAATCTGAATCAGATCCTCTGGGGATACACCAGGTGCGAACTCTTCCGGCAGATCGGGAAGTTCAGGGATGGCTCCACTGTGACCCGGCAAGCCGGCAAAGGCTTCAAGTTTACCGCCATCGATTGGATGTTCTCCTTTCCAGATCTGAGCAATGCGCTGATAGTCCTTGTCACTAAAGGTATAGAGTCTACGGTGCTCACCCATGGCTTCCCATTTGCGTGTTGTATCAAACACCTTATTGTCCAGCCGCGGAATAGGAAATAACTTGGTTACATCGACTCCAGTCGCTATTTCCAGTGCCTTGGCATAGGCCAAAATATGTACGCCTCCACGCACGAGCAAATATCCTGTCATCTCCCTGGCTGTTGGATGATCAGTCATCTCGTAAACTCTCATCTTGTGAGTTCGCGCCCCGCATTCGAGGAAGAAGTTATGAAGCAGATCAAAGATCAGATTACCACTGCTAACGACATAAGAACCATTCCAAGGTCTGCCCATGGAATCGTATGGAAGCGCCGTTTGAGCGGATTCGATAAAGTGTGAAGTCATACGAGCATCCTTGCCAATGCGCAATGGTGTGGAGTCGGGATCACCCGGTGAAGTTGAGCCAACAAGCATCAGGTTAATGGTATTGGCGACAAGTTCAACGTGGCCGAATTCTTCAGCCGTAATGCTAGCCACGATGTCATAGAAGGGGCGCAGCTTCGACTTTCCTCTGAAATTAAAAGACTGAAACAAATAATTGTTCAACGTTGACATTTCCCCAAACTTGCCACCTAACAGTTCCTGTACCGCGCTAGCTCCATTGGGGTCCGGATTATTGGATAGTGGCAGTTCGATAGCTAGACGGTCTACCCGTTTAAACATTACATTTCCTCCTCAAGCCAAATTACTGTAAAGGTATGAGAGGTTACTTGTACGTTATTCGGGGATTCGAATTTAATAATCTGATTGATTATAGAAACATAAAGAACGTTCTGTCAGAACTTGTGCTCTGAACAGAACGTTTAGCATTAATAATATAAAAGCGATATTTAAATTATGAAGAGATTCCTACTACACTGGAACCATTCTTCGTAATTTTGTACGTAATGACGTCTCCGCTCCAGAAGTGGAACTTGAGAATGACTTCGCCATTATTTGTTTCGTTGAAGAAGTTTTGTTTCAGTTCAATGACGTTGCTACTATAATTCGGACTGAAAGCGTAGGAAAATTCTTTGAATGAAGTCCAGTTTTGCGGACCCGCGTTTCCGCCACTTGTATAAGTGGCTTCCATGGTGGCCAGCTGATTGCCATTAAAAGTAGTCGGAATCGCAAACGAGCTCGTTGTGCCCGTTACATTGCTCAGTTTAGGTGTATCATATTTGATGATATTCAGGTTCCAGTTTGCGCCTTTGTTGAATTTGACGGTCAACTTGGCATTAACCCCAAGATTGCCGGAAGTGGTCAGTCTGGTTAACAGGCTTGATTTTAACGTAAGCACATCACCGTTGATCGTGTAATCTGTACCTTGAACAAGGGTAGTGCTGCCATTAGCAAGAGAACTAAATGTATTGCCATTGAGATTCAGTTTTACGGTTTTATCCTGGATTGCAGCACCTTTTTTCAGATAAACCAGATCGGATTCAGCTGTGGAGGAACGACCTGTCCAACTTGCTTTCATTGTGTTATACAGATCCTGATCAGACCATGTGAAGCTGGTACGGCCGAAATGCTGTCCATTATCCCATAACATGGTGGTCATCTGTTTCTGACGCAGGTATTGGCCGATAAATTCGAAGAATTTCAGCTTCTCACCTTGCTCGATGACACCTGTGTGCTGATCAAAACCGAGCAAGCCATACTCACCGACGATAACCGGAATACCTTTGGCTGTAAATGCATTGTAGACTCGGTCAAATGTATCGGTAATATCCTGTTGCACTTCAGCATTATATTTGGTGTACCCTGCGATATTCACGCTGAATGGCCAGAAACCATAGTAGTGAACGGTAGCGATAATGTTAGGGTCATTCAATTTTGCGATTGTCTGGGATAATGCATCGAGATCTGGTTGAGCGGAAGAGGTATGCATCGTTGGGAGAACCAATGGACGTGTTGCATTGTTACCGCCGGATGCTCTCACGATGTTATGAAAAGATACATTCAACTCTTCCAGCAAAGCGTATGCTGTAGCGGTATTCGTTGTACCACCTTCGGTGAAGCGTGGTTCATTTACACTTTCGAACATCAGCTTAGTGGATGAGTTTTTGAATTTGTTTGCAATTTGAGTCCAGGCAGAGTTGTAACGAGCAAGAACATTGGCATGGTCATTCTCCATATAGCTGATCCACTGCCATGAATCGTGATGGATATTGATCATGACATATAGATTGGCATCCAGGGCCCAGTTTACAACCTGTTGAACGCGATTCATGTAAGCGGTATCAATAGTGTAGTTGGGTGCTCCTCCTATATGAGCTTGCCAGGTCACTGGAATACGAATGCTTTTGTAGCCTTGATTGGCGATATTTTGAATCAGTTGTTGAGTGATCAGCGGGTTTCCCCAGGCCGTTTCATCTGCACCAACAGCGTCCAGCGAGTTACCCAGATTCCAGCCCGGCTCCATCGCAGTAACATAGGACTGAATATTGGTTGGAGCAGCGGCGGTTGCATTTGCCTGAATCGAGTCATCTGAAGCAGCAGAAGCGATGGCTGATGAGAACAGGGATAGGATCATTGCCGTTACGATAGTGAGCGAGAGGGCCGATTTGCGGTTTTTGTTCATTAACATATTCTCCTTTGTAAATATAATTGTTGAACTAAAAATATAGCGCTTACAAAAAAAGAAAATTTAAGCTTAGCATAGAACAATACACCGGATTGATTTAAATGGAATCACCACCAAAATAAGTATTGAAAACGTTTTCTGAAATGCAAATATATCATGATTTATTCAAAGAAAATACCATGATAATTGGATAATAATTCATGTAAAAATTAGTGATTATGACAATTATGGAATATCGTAGGGGGTGGTGTGGATTACTCTTTTACATGAAAAACTTCTGTGGATATCAGCATTAATTCTACAATTTGTGTGTTCATATATTGCGGAGACGTTGGGAAATCTTCTTCAATCCAGCGAATCAAAAGACCTGCGACTCCATGAGCCCGATAGATGTATAACCATTTTGGATCAATTACGGACCCTTCCTCAAGCTCATAATCGTATTCTGCTACAAAAAGATCCTCAATGACTCTCGCCATTTGGTAGCGAAAATCCACCTGGATATGATCACTCAATAACAATTTGTATAGTGCAGCTTGTTCTTTCAAGTATGTAAACAGCGTGATATCTTCGGCATGCATTTCTTTTAAATTGACTTTGGTGATGTATCTGTATGGATTCTTGATCTGTTGAACAAATTCGACTAGAACCTCCTGAATAATCTCACGTAACAAATCCTCTTTGGTTGCGAAATTGGCATAAAATGTGCCCCGATTATAATTGGCCTCCCGGACAATTTCAGATATGGAGATCTGTTGAAAAGGCTTTTGTGAAAGCAAGCGTAGAAAAGTTTCTTTGATATCTGACTTGGAACGCAAAATGCGTTTGTCAATTCGATCTGTCATGAATAGTTCACCTCGTTTACAGTATCGTTCATGTCATTTAATTCTGCAACTTGGTGTACAAAATACGATCAAGTGTACAGTAACGTACAATTCTAGGCATATTACGGATTGAATAAGGTCACTGATATAGATATATTGAGGATTGTTTAAAATTAATATTAATGGAGGTATTCATATGACATTTCCCGTATTGGAAGGTAAAGTGGCCATTGTAACAGGGGCAGCGATGGGCATGGGTGAAGCAACTGCTCAACTTTTTGCCGCAGCCAAAGCAAAGGTAATCGTTGCAGATTTTAACGAAGAGAAAGGACAGGCTGTCGTTGAATCCATTCGTGCGGCTGGTGGTGAATCCGCTTTCGTGAAAGTCGATATTTCCAAATCGGAAGAAGTACAAGCGATGGTGAAGTTTGCAGTTGAGACTTATGGACAACTGGACGTGGCCGTTAATAATGCCGCACTCACGCCAGATGACAAACCAGCAGCTGAATTTGACGAAGCCTACTGGCATCGCCTGATTTCAGTTGACCTGACAGGTACTGCATTGTGTATGAAATATGAACTTCAGCAAATGCTGAAACAAGGCAAAGGCGGTTCCATTATTAACATTTCATCGGTGAGTGGATTCCGTCCTCAACCCAATAACATTGCTTATGTAGCTGCCAAGCATGGCGTGGTTGGTATGACGAAAGTAGCTGCAATGGAAAACGGACCACACAACATTCGGGTTAACTCGGTTGCTCCAGGAGCAATCGATACACCTATGCTGCGTGGTGCCTTGGATCAATTCGGTTTCACGGCAGAGGAGTATGCTCCGCAGTTGAGCTTGCTTAATCGTTTTGGACAACCTAATGAAATTGCACAAGCAAGTCTCTGGCTCGCATCTGACGCTGCTTCTTATATCACAGGCACTACGATTCACGCGGATGCAGGATACACATCTCGTTAATTATTAAAACGAAGAATTTGAAAGATCTAATCCGACTACCCAGTCACAATAAAATTGACAATTCAGCTATTCCTTGCTAAAGTTTTATCCAATCCGCATAATTGTGATCTGGGAATGTTACCGATATGGGCATAACCTGAGCTGGCTTGTATACACTGCAACGTGTATCCGGGCTGGTTCGGGTTTTTTGTATTTAAGTTGAACGAACAAACGATTTTACATTGGACACTGCGCTGCCAGAACAATCTTCCGATCGCTATTATCCCCAGATTTTTTCTGTCCTCTCCGTTTATGATGTAAATGTGTAGTTCAACTTAAAAATTTTGTATTGTAATGTTTCATGCGATTTGAGCGGATAACAGAATTACATATTTGGAAGGAGAATACAGATGACTAATTTTAAGTTTCCCAAAGACTTTTTGTGGGGTGGTGCCATTGCTGCCAATCAGGCAGAGGGTGCTTATCTGGAAGATGGCAAAGGGCTGAGCATTGTTGACTTGCTGCCGACAGGAGAGAATCGCAGAAGCATAATGAAGGGTAATGTTCCTGCATTAACCCCGCTGGAAACCGAGTTTTATCCTTCACATGAAGCAATTGATTTCTACCATCGTTATCCCGAGGATATCGCGCTATTTGCCGAGATGGGCTTCAAAGCGCTGCGTGTATCCATTTCCTGGGCGCGGATTTTCCCAACTGGAGAAGATGCACAGCCGAATGAAGCGGGTTTGCAGTTTTATGATCGATTATTCGATGAACTGTTGAAGCAGGGTATCGAGCCTGTAGTAACACTTGCTCACTTCGATGTACCCGTTAATCTAATTGAGAAATATGGCAGTTGGAGAAGCCGTGAGTTGGTGACTCTGTTCGAAACCTACGCGAAAACCGTATTCAGCCGTTACAAGGACAAGGTGAAATATTGGATGACGTTCAACGAAATTAACATGCTGCTGCATCTGCCATTCCTTGGTGCGGGTCTGGTCTTCAATGATGGTGATCATGTGAAAGAGATTCAGTATCAGGCAGCGCACCATCAATTGGTGGCAAGTGCACTGGCGGTTAAAGCCTGTCACGAGATCATCCCGGGCGCAATGATCGGCTGTATGCTTGCGGCAGGAAGCTTTTATCCTTATACCTGTAATCCGGATGATGTGTTCCAGGGCATGGAGAAAGACAGGGAGTCCTATTTCTTCATTGATGTTCAGTCGCGTGGAGAGTACCCAGGTTATGCCAAACGTTTCTTCAAGGATCATGGATTGAATATTGCCATGCAGCCAGGCGATGCGGAAATTCTGAAAAACCATACGGTTGATTATATCGGATTTAGTTATTATTCAAGTCGTACAACCTCCACAGACCCGGAAGTCGTCAAAAACATGACGAGCGGCAATGTATTTGGTTCTGTAGCGAATCCATATTTGGCAAAATCGGAATGGGGCTGGACGATTGATCCCAAAGGCATCCGTATTACAGCCAATCAACTGCACGACCGATATCAAAAACCGCTGTTTGTTGTAGAGAATGGATTTGGAGCCAATGACGTGGTTACCCCTGAAGGTGAGGTTGATGATGCGTATCGGATTGATTATCTGAAACTCCATGTTGCCGAGATGGGTGAAGCTATTCAGGATGGTGTAGAGATCATTGGTTATACAAGCTGGGGGCCAATTGATATTGTCAGCGCTTCTTCAGGAGAGATGAGAAAACGCTATGGTTACATCTATGTGGACCGTGACAATGAAGGTAAGGGTGACTTGAAGCGGATCAAGAAAAAGAGCTTCCATTGGTACAAAAATGTGATTGAATCAGATGGCAGCAATTTAGAATTGGAATAAGCAGGGGAGAAAGATGGACATTCTCCATGATCATATCGGAAGGACCACTCTTCATGGAACTTCCGATTGTTCCCTCGTTGAAAGCGTTGACATATGTGTCTCTTCGCGCTATACTTGACGCAATTATATCGTTTTGGGATTGTTACTACTTGAAGTAGGCAAAACCTAAGCACCAAAAAAACAGACGTACATGTCTTGTTTATTTTGTGATGCTTCAGGTTTTTTTTGTATGCCCAAAAGGCGATATATGACTGCCAAGAGAGTGGATCGTGACGGGGGGATTGAAGTGAAAATAGCAAAGGTTATCAACAATAACGTCATTAGCATCTATCAGGCGGATGGAGCAGAGCTTGTAGTGATGGGGCGTGGGATTGCCTTTAAGAAAAAGCCGGGGGATAAAGTAGACGAGACCCGTATCCAGAAAGTATTTGCGCTTAAAAACAAGCAGACATCCGACAATTTTAAAATGCTTCTGCGTGAAGTACCCATGGAACTAATCGAAATTGTGGAAGAAATTATTACCTACGCCAGAGAGAATCTGGGCCGTAACCTGAATGAAAATATTTATGTTTCTCTGACAGATCATATTAACTTTGCGATTGAACGATATCGTGAAGGGGTTGAAATCAAGAATGCACTGATGTGGGAAATCAAACAGCTGTACAAGGCTGAGTTCGGACTGGGTCTGAAAACGCTGGAGCAGATCAAGTCCAGACTTCATATCGAGCTTCCACCGGATGAAGCAGCGTATATTGCCCTGCATATTGTCAATGCGGAGATGAATGAAGAAGTTATTACAACAATGAACATCACGAAGTTTATTCAGCAGATTATTAATATAGCGAAATATCACTTCAAGATGGAATTCGATGAAGAGTCTCTCAGCTATTTTCGTTTCATTACGCATCTGAAGTTCTTCTCCCAGAGGGTATTAAGCGGCACGCATTATGACAATAATTATGACCACTTTTACGACATGATCAAAGAGAAGCACCCGGAAGCGGCGGCATGTACGGAGAAAATCGAAATGTTCGTCAACAAGGAATATAACCATCAGCTTACCAACGAAGAGAAATTGTATCTGACCGTCCACATTGAACGGGTCGTTAATCGATAATAATTAAAATGTTGACAAATTTGGTTAAATCATAATAATATGAGATTAACAGGAATTAAATACGATTTAACTGGGATTGTTACTGGTTATGCAGGCAAAACCTAAGTCATGAGAAGGAAGGACCAATGTGTCCAAACCTTACTCAAGGCTTAGGTTTTTTGCGTGCAAAAAAATCGGTAAGGTGCCTGTTTTAGTAAATATGGGGGTGCACATCATGAGTCAGGAAAAACTCGCAAAAGAGATCGTCGAGCTGGTCGGTGGCGAAAAGAATGTGGTATCACTGGTACATTGCGCAACACGTTTGCGGTTTGTATTGAAGGATGATGCCAAGGCAGACAAAGCCAAGCTGGAAAAGACAGAAGGAATCATTGCAGTCAAGGAAAACGGGGGTCAGTTCCAGGTGGTCGTTGGCAATAAGGTGCCTGAGGTTTACAACGCCATTGGTCAGATCAGCAACATTTTGGATGATTCTTCCGAAAAGGAAAAGCCGAAGAAGTCCGCAAAAGGCTTAGGCGGCATCATCGATGTGATTTCTAGTATTTTCGCACCGCTATTAGGGGTTATGGCGGGAGCAGGTATCTTGAAAGGGCTGCTGCTCATTGCAAGCAATGTCGGCTGGCTGGAAACAACGGAAAGTACGTATAAGATCCTATTTGCAGCAGCAGACAGCCTGTTTTATTTCTTACCTTTGCTGTTAGCGGTTACAACTGCTCGCAAATTCCAGGGTAACATGTTTGTAGCAATGACCATTGCAGGCGCATTAATCTATCCTTCCATCGTCACGCTCAAGGCGGAGGGAACGCCAACCGATTTCTTCGGTATTCCTGTGATTTTGATGAATTATTCATCTACCGTTATCCCTATTATTCTGGCAGTTATCGTCATGAGTAAATTGGAGAAATTCTTCAATAAAGTTCTTCACGAAAGTGTGAAAAATTTTGTCACTCCATTATTTTTGCTTGTCATTATGGTACCTCTTACTTTGCTTGTATTCGGTCCATTTGGAGTATATGTAGGTAATGCCATTGCATCAGGACTTGTGGCCGCCTTCGGATTCAGTCCGCTATTGGCAGGAGCCGTTATGGGTGCAAGCTGGCAGCTGCTCGTTATTTTCGGAATTCACTGGGGTCTTATTCCCGTTTTTATCAACAACGTTGCAGTGTATGGACGTGATGGCGTCAAACCGGCTGCGACGGCTTCCATCTTTGCACAGACCGGAGCTGCATTCGGCGTTATGCTGAAAACCAAAAATAAAAAGCTGAAAACGCTGGCGGGTTCATCGACATTGACAGCCTTGTTCGGGATTACCGAGCCGGCCATCTATGGTGTCACTCTGCCACTCAAACGTCCATTCATCGCAGGAGTGATCGGGGGTGCTGTTGGTGGGGCCATCATTGGTCAGGCAGGTACTCAGGCATTTGCTTCGGGCGCTCCAGGATTACTGACTTTGCCTATCTTCTATGGACCAGGTGGAGAGGGCTTCCCTGGACTGATTCTTGGGATCTGTGTATCCTTTGTTGTTTCGGCTGCATTGACGTACATTATGGGATTCAAAGATCCGGTGGAAGAGGAAGAACAAGAAAAAAGCACGGAATCCACCAATGCATCAGTAAGAACAGCGGATTCCTTGGATCAAGAAGTTCTTAGTCCGATTGAGGGGACCATTGTTGAACTGACTGAGGTGCCAGATCCGGCATTTTCATCCGGCGCGATGGGCAAAGGCATTGCGATCGAGCCGGCAGTTGGCCGAGTCGTTGCTCCTTTTGACGGTACCATTACCGTGGCCTTCAAAAAGAAACATGCGCTGGCTGTTGTATCGGATACAGGTGCGGAGATATTGGTCCATGTCGGGGTGGATACCGTCAAGCTCGATGGTCAGCACTTTACATCACATATTCAGGAAGGTGATCGGGTTAAAGCAGGAGATTTGCTGCTGGAATTCGATATCGCTGCAATCAAGGCCGCTGGTTATCATACGGTAACCCCTATTATTGTAACGAATTCTGCAAACTATGAGGAAGTGGTTCCTTTGACTACAGGAGAAGTTCGGGTTCAAGAGCCTTTACTTACCCTATATGGTGGAAAGGGACAGGAACAATAGTAGAAATAACAAAAGCCGCGTCCAACGTGGAACAGAACGTTTCTGTTTACTTGGACACGGCTTTTTTTGCTGTTACCCAATCAAATTCATCAGATCCTGAACCTGTCCCATCATGGAGATTGGATCTTCCCGAAGCCAGTCCTCCGTCATACGGTAAACCTGACCGTTCTGCACTGCCGGAAGCTGCTGCCAATACTTGCTGCGTTCAAGCTGTTCAAACTGTCGGATGGATTCCGGGTCGCCCGACACAACGATAAAGAGATGATCACCCGCATACTTATGCAATTGATCCAAAGGAATATCTTCTTTGAACGGATGAGATTTATTTTGCTGGGCTGCCAGCACCGGAGCAGGTGGTTTTAATTGCAAATCACGATATAACACACCTACGTCGTAGTAGACCTGGAAGGTAGCGGGAAGTCCTCTCATCCAGAAGAATGAAACTGTTTGGTCACCATCTTGAAGAGGAGACAAGACTCTTTGGGTTTCCTTGATCTTGTTCATATAGCTTTCCATCCAGGCTTCTGCCACAGATGTCCTTCCAGTCAAATCCGCAATAAGACGAAAGCGTTCAAAGAAGGGCAGGGACCAGGGAACATCCAGTGTAGGAGCAATTTTGGAGTATTCGGCATAATGATGCCCGTTAAAAGTCACGATGAGATCGGGTTTCAGCTCCGATATCTTATCCATATATGGCGTTACCACGGAATTTCCAATCGAAGGAACACCTCGCACATGACCCTGGTAATAACGGCAGTCTAGCAATTGGTAAGGTGCACCAATCGGTGTTATGCCGAGCGCCAGCAGCTCACCCAGGAACTGAAAGGAGGCGACACGCATTGTATGCTTTCTTAGATGAATATATAAACGCGGCGATACACCGGTATATTGCTTGAAGCTACGACTGAAATGAAAAGGATCGCGGAATCCGATGTGTCCTGCAATTTCCTGAATCGAATCATTTGATTCCAGCAGACGTTTTTTGGCACGATTCATTCGCAAGGCATTCAAATATTTGATGGGACTCTGTCCGGTGTGCTCACGAAAAAGACGTGAAAAATGGCGTGTGGATAGCCCAGTCTCTGCGGCAAGTTGATCCAAAGTATAGTCAAGTGTAACGGATTGTTCCAACCGTTGAAGGAGTGTATCCACGGCCTGTATGCTGCGATGCTCTTTATCCATCGTGTCGGCTTTCATGGCTAGTAAAATCAATTCCTGAAACAGCACATGTTTGCTGTAGTTTTCCTTTTCATCGCAAAGATCCTCCACGGGATGCAGCAAGTGTACCAATTGAATCATGCGAGAAACATGTTCAGGGTATACTTGTCCTTGCGCTAATGCAGCCATTCGGGGCGTACCCTGAACAGTCACGGGCAGAGGTTCGAATTCAACGCTATATACTTGTAGAGGAAGATCTGATAGACTCTCAAACTGCACTTCCATACCGGGATGAAATAGAAAGCAGTTTCCTGGCATAACCTCAGTCTGTTTATCCATGGAATGGACTTGACCACGCCCTTCGGTGATAATCATCAATGTATGACGGTGTATTGATTTTGTACACGGACCGGATATCGCATCGCAGTATGTCCCTGTAAGTATATAGACCAGCGAAATCATGGTATCCCTCCTCAAAAGCTGAAAAGAAGCTCTTCAGGCAGGATCGCTGAAGAACTTCTCCTCTATTGTATATGATGTGATTAATATCTTTTATTTGGTGAGCAATTGAACGGCATCATCCAATTGAGCACTGAGAGACATCACGTCGTAAGAGAACCATAGGCTCTCATCAACCACGTAAACTTTATTATTTTTGACGGCAGGCAGTGAGTGCCACAACTGGCTATCATCCACCTCTTTCAGGAAATCAGGATCATTATCGAATCTTACCACAAACAGTCGATCTGCTGAAGCATATTCCGGCAGTTTCTCAAGAGAGATGTTGATGCCGAGTTCATGATTCCCTTTTGCCCATTCCTCTTTGACGGTATCCGTCATGTTGAACTTCAGAGCATCATATAAGGTATAACCGACATTAGCGTTCCCGTACACTCTGAGTTGACCTTTTTCAAATCCGCCAATAACCACAACGCCGAATGTCTCATCTGGTGAAACGAAGGAAGAAAGCTTGGTCCGTGCCTCTTCGGATTTCTGATTAAATGCTTGAATCCATTCCTGTGCCTGTTCGCTTCTGCCAATAACGTCAGCCACTGACTTGAAATGTTGGAATGCATCGGCACCTTCCCATTGAACAACAACCGTAGGGGCAATCTTGGACAGCTGCTCCAATTGATCCTCATTCCACTCTGCAGCAATGATGAGGTCCGGCTGCAGTTCGAGTGCCTTTTCCAAATTCAGCTTATTGGAGACCCCGATATCTTCGATCCCTTCCAATTGATCTTGAATCGAGACATAGTTGTTAAGCAGATGTGATGCTGCCCCAGCGGGCTTAAGTCCTGCTGCCAGCATTTCCGGTAAATATTGTGTAGTGAGAACACGTTGGGGATGGGCTGGAATCGTTACCTCACGGCCCAGAGCATCCTTATATACGCGAGTTGCCGATTCTAAGGCAGTATCGGTTGACGTTTCTGTCTGCTGTGCAGAATTACCTTCAGTAGAAGGTGATGATGTTTGTTTCCCTTGACCGCAAGCGGAGAGAAGCAAGGTTAGCACAAGGATAATGCACGAAAGCTGGAGTTTATTTGGATGACGCAACATAATAATGAAATCCCCTTTTTCTTTTATAATGATAATCATTATCAATTATTATAGTCAAGACTTCTTTTGAAGAACATGTTGAATATGGACTTGAAGCATGGAAAATATGGACATGACGTTCTGGCACAAAAGAAAATACCTCCAAAAATTAATTTTGGAGGCATTTGTTTCGTTTTATTCACGATCCAATGATGTCCTAAGAATCTGCTCGCACAACCGTTGAGTTCATATTGCCTGTCAGTCGTTGCGGAGGGAAGACCATGCGCACAGGTGCGATGATGATCGCAGCGAACAAGGCTTTGATTAGATCACCGATGATGTAGGGATAGAACCCTTGTATCATGGCTTCGGGTAATGACATTTTGTAGGCATAGGCCAACCAGGGCACGCCCGAAACATAGATCAACATTGAACCAAATACCTCAAATACGATAAAGGCCAGGAAATAACCAACGAATCCGTTCAGTTTGATTCTGCTGAGTAATAACCCAATGAGCAATGCGGAGAAGGGCCACATCATGACATATCCCCCGGTAGGCCCAAGGAGTACTGCAAGTCCGCCTGCGCCATGCAGAAGCGGGAAGCCAATCGCAGTCAGGACTACGACCAAAGCGACACTTAGAAAACCATATAATGGGCCAAGCAGTCCTCCTGCCAGCATAACCGCAAGAGTTTGCAGTGTAATCGGCACAGGAGAGAAACCAATGGGAATACTTATGTAACCAAAAAGAACAAGTATGGCTGCCATCAGTGCGCTGAATACAATACCTCGCAAAGATAATTTCATGTTTGAACATTCCTTTCAATTTTGGTAATCTTATTGTTAACCGATAAAACGAATGTGGTTAACGATTTGGATCGTACCACAAAAGATTCAAAAGGGAAAGGACCAATTTGCGATGCAAGACGTTACACCTTTGATAAAACTAGAAAATGTCCGTGTTCATTATGCTTCCGAGTCAGGACGTGTTCGTAAGGCAGTGGATGGGGTTTCGTTGGATTTAGCACCCGGTGAATGGATAAGTATTGTGGGAGCCAATGGTAGCGGCAAAAGTACGCTAGCTGGACTGCTGATTGGATTCACTCCGCTATCTGGCGGAGAAAGAATGGCTGCTTCAGAACTGGTTGTGCGTGGAGTCCTCCAGCAGCCTGATGCCCAGGTACTTGGAGATACCATTGAGGAGGAATTTCATTTTGCCTTATCCTCACTGCTGGAATCTCCTGATGAACAATTACGTCGGAGAGAGCACGCATTACATACGGTAGGACTTGAACACCCGCCACAGGCGGCAATATCGATGCTGTCTGGAGGGCAGAAGCAGTTGCTTAATATCGCGGTAGCGCTGGCGGCCAAGCCGGATGTACTCATTCTGGACGAACCTACGGCCATGCTTGATCCGGGAGCCAGAGATCGAATGGAAGCTGTAGTTCAAACTATTGTCCAGCAGGGGACGGCGGTAATCTGGATTACGCATCATTTGGAGGAAGCGACTCTTTGCAATCGAATTATTGCCATGGAACAGGGACGCTGTGTATATGATGGAGCGCCTGCGGCTTTCTTCTATGGAAAAGATAAGGAAGAGACGGCGGCTGACGCTGGAAAAGGAGCACAACAACCATCACCCTGCGAGAAGCTTGGGCTTGCGCCACCTTTTACAGTGCAGACGGCTCTACTCCTGAAACGGAAAGGTTTGCTGCATCATGCAACTCCTCTGCGACCAGAGCAGTTGGTTAAGGAGGTAGCCCTTTGGCAATCGAATTAGAACATGTAGGTATAGCTTCATCACAACCTGACAAAAGAGCGCTGCTTCAAGATATCACTGTCCGACTGAACCGTGGCGAAATCACTTTATTATTAGGCTGCACAGGATCAGGCAAAACTACACTGCTGCAAACGATCGCTGGCCTGAAACCTCCAGATGAGGGTAGCCTCAAGCTGGACGGAGAGCTTTTCTGGCAGAACGGGAAAGTGCCACAGTCCATTCTGTTGCAAATGGGGTTGGTCTTTCAATTCCCAGAGCAGCAGCTGTTTTCCCGAAGTATTGGGCGTGAATTTGCTTATTCTCTGCGTCCATATCGGCTACCGGATGAACAAAAGAAAAAGCAGATTTCCGAAGCACTTGAGCACTGGGACTCTCCAGCGGGTCAGGGAGAGGAAGAACGATTCCATTCGGACAGATCCCCCTTTGCACTAAGCGGGGGAGAACGGAGAAGATTGGGGCTTGCCCTGGGAACTGCTACGCAGCCTTCATGGCTATTGCTCGATGAACCCAGCGCTGGATTGGAAGCCCAAGGTGTGCTCATGCTGCTGGATGTATTGAATCAGCATCGAACTACAGGTGAGGGAGCCATTGTGGCTACACACGACCTGGACACATTTTTACCACATGCGGATCGGGTTCTGTTGTTGAAGGCTGGGCGTCTGGTTGCTGATCTCATGCCACGGGAACTTCACACAAGGCCAGACCTACTGGAGCTTGCCGGAATTGGTCTGCCACCCTCCATGCAACTGGCACAACAATTTGCGGCGGCGGGCATTCATTTTCCTACTACTGCGTTGACCCCGGAGGAAATGGCTGAAGGTATTGTTCAGTCCGTCAATGAGCCTTTAGAGCAGAAGGTTGATGTTATTGGTAATGAGGATCAACTCGGAATGGATGAAGCGAAGCTTACCTTTTCAAGCTCTAACACTCCGGGAGGAGAAGGCATGCAGGAGGGCAGATACGCCCACGCAGAAACAGGCACCAACAGAGGATTATATGGGGCCATGGACCCGCGTTTGAAATGGGTTTTATACATTTTGCTCGTGACCGCGACGATGCTTCAACACCACTGGTTAGGTCTCTCTCTTACGTTGGTGCCAGTCATCTTGGCACTTGTTGTGCTGCCACGTCAGGCTCTGATGGGATGCTTGAAATTAATGAAGCCGCTCGTATCGTTCTTTCTCGTATCAACCGCGTTGTCGGGCACAACTCTTTCTACAGAAGATGGCGGCCTACAGTTCGGATTTTCCTTGATACAGGCGGAGGGGACGTTACTGAATGTATACCGTTTGTTTATCGTTACGTTGGCAAGTCTTTGGTTTTCACTGACTACGCCATATGGGCGTATGGTTGAGGGACTGAATTGGGTGCTTGGTGTCGGCAAAAAAATTAAACTGCCCGTGTCGTCGTTTGCACTCGCCGTGTCCTTAATCTTTCGTTTTATCCCGATGATCTGGAGTGAATGGCAGCGATTCTCGCTGATTGTCCGGGCACGCGGCAAAGCTGCATTACGACCGAATACGGTACGGATACGTGATCTTGGTCCAATGGTTATTCCCTTGCTTATGGCGCTGTTTCAGCGTGCAGAAGATATGACGATTGCGATGGAAATGCGGAAAGTTAGAGAGAATTCCTTGCTTGGAGCACGTTCCTCCTTATTGGTATGGTCCAAACGAGATACATGGATTTGCATGATTGGACTTATTGTTTTTGTATTTTATATCTGGATCAGAGACTGAAACGCATTGTTTGCCATGAATCATGCATAAATCCTTACATTTCCGTTCAAAATAAACATGCTTTGATCACCACGAAGCAGATATGGAGGGACGAACGATGAAGGATAAATTTTTGCAAGAAGAAAGACAAGAATATACCGATGTATCCACGGTGGAGTCGCAGCGAAATGATATCACACTCGAAGAGTTCCCAGAAGGTCCTTACGGCTCATCTCTAATGTCTGAATCACTTGGCAAAAGCTCGCCGTGGCGAGTGGATCAAAGGACCGCACACCGTTTCGATTATGAAAATCATGAGCTGCACGAAGGGGAGGTTCGGGATTATCCCGGTCAGGACGTCTACGATGAAACGGTCCCCGATAATGTAACCAAGCCTCAATACCCGGAAGAAGAAGAAGCATAATGACGTATTATATAAAATAGATGATAGCCTTCGGCAGGATCTTCCTGTCCGAGGGCTATTTTTAGTTGTATCGTTTATGAAAACAAATCTCCTCAAATTCCACAATATGGGTTATTATAGGCATAGTTCGTATTAAAATGATAAACAATCCATGGTCAAGCGGGGGATGTCAGAATGAGAGAGATTAACTATAGCGATTATTTTTGGCAGGATGATGAGGTCAGATTACGTGCATTGCGTGAGGAAGATTGGGAGGATCATTATTATAACCGGTTTGATTCACCCGCTCGTCGCTTACTGGAATGTGCAGTAGAGCTACCACCTACGAATGCTGAAGCGAAAAAATTTACGGAAGCCTTCTCCGATTTCTCTCTAGAAAGAGGACGAATCATGTTCACGATTGAAAATATGGATGGTGAGAATGTCGGGGGCGTGAACCTGAACAGCATCGATGAGCGGAATGGTACCTTTAGCATTGGAATTCAAATCGACAGGGACCATCGCGGAAAAGGATACGGGACGAGAGCCATTCGAATTTTGCTCAAATATGCCTTTTTCGAGCGCAGGCTTAATAAATTCAATGATTATGTTCTGGAAGGAAATGAGCCTTCTGCAGCCATGATGAGAAAGCTTGGATGTGTGCAGGAGGGCGTGCGTCGTCAGGTGATTTATACCGATGGGAAATATCAGGATCTGATCCTGTTTGGGTTAACCAAAGACGAGTTTATGGATAAGGAAGGACTTGAGTGAGTCTCATTTTAAATCAGAGCGGCCCGATGTTTATGATCTGCCAATGTTAGTTCGGTAACTGACAATGTGCAAGGGGTGAAATATGAGGAAGCTGTTATGGATAGGTTCGTGCTTTATTGTATGTGTATTGGTTAATGTTACTGCATTCTTCTGGAATGATATTTTTGGATATAAAACGTTAGAGAAGGCTGTTCAGTCTACTTGGAAATACCCCCTTCAAGTGGTTAATGTAGATCAGCAAAATGAACTGGTTTTGTCACTGGACCAAACACAATATGTTTTCGCTGCTTATGAACATAAGAATGGGAGATATCACTATGATACGGATAGTGAATCAGGTTGGACAGCGAGTTCAGATGTGGGGCCCGCCTTTTTGGTACAAGCGGAACCGAAGAACAACAAAGGTAATTTTATATGGGGCGCTTTATATTCCGATATGCCTGTACACAAGTTTAAGATTGAATACACAAACGGTGAGACTCAGGAGGTTGAGTCAAGCAATAATACGTTTATCATGAGAATGACGGAAGCTTACCAGAGTGAAGACAAAATGATGTTAATGACAACGTTCACGAATGTGTATGCTCTTGATGAAGAGAACAACGTAAAACAAGCTTTTAATCTGAATTGATTTTTGGTTATCGAGCTTTAAAGTAAAACGCAGAAGGCTAGATAAGATGTACACCAGGAGGCATTATGAAACAAATTATGAAACAAACCAACCAAAGTGATGAATTAATCATTGATTGCAAAGATATATATTTGCGCGAGTATCGACTTGAGGATTTGGAGAAATTGCAGGAAATCACCTGGCAACCTGAGGTATACGAATTTTTGCCAGGATGGAATGCTGCGGTTGAAGAGAGAGTACTTTGGCTGACTCAATACGAAATCCCTGAGAATCAGAATTTTAAACAAGCTGTTTTGGAGGGAGGAGACATCGGAGACCTCTGTTTACGGTTGGCTATCGTGCTCAAAGAAAATGATGAGTTTATTGGATGGTGCTGCTCAGGGATCAAGGATGAACTGCCAGCGCCCAATCGGGAGATTATGTATGGCATTTCGAAACACTTCCGGAACCGTGGCTATACAACGCAGGCAGTAAAAGGAATAACACAGTATTTATTTGAAAATACAAACGTTGAAGTATTGAATGCCATTGCTTTATTAACGAATCAGGCATCCAACAAGGTAATACAGAAATGCAATTTTGAATATCTGAATATGATTGAAATCGAAAATGAACCTTACAACCATTACCAATTGTTGAAGCACCAACAATAACCCTACTGTAATTGGCTCAAGATGACTGCACAGGAGTGATACCATGGATTCCAAACCCCAGCTTGTTTTAGATCTGGCCGGTGTGCTGATCACCAATCTTTCCTCTTCATTCTGGCAGGAGCTTGCTAGCTATGCAGGTACTCCTTTTCCTGTATTAATCGATCAATTGAGTGGTATACGCAAGGACTTGTGGACAGGAAGCATGACAGAGGAACAGTTCTGGATCTGGATGCAAACCCAATATCCCAATATGGATAAGATGTATGCTTATGAATTGCTTGAAAAAACAACAGAGTTGCTACCTGCCATGCATCGTCTTGAACGATGGAGCAAGCAGGCAGAACTTCATCTCTTAAGTAATCATTGTCAAGAATGGATTCAACCCATTTTGCCGTTGATCCAACCGTATTGCAAGAGCATTACCATTTCCAATCAGGTCGGATATTGCAAGCCCAATATAGAAATATATGAACTTGTACAATCTCATCTAGTCAGGGATGTACGTATTATATATGTGGATGATCAGGCTAAAAATTTGAAGCCTGCTGCTGAGCTGGGATGGGAAACATTACTTGCGGATGAGCAGCATCAATGGATTGCTGAAATTGACGAATGGCTCGCAGACCAATGATAATTATCGACACAGATGCCACTACATACAAATCCACCTATCCACCAATGCGATACTAAACAAATCCCCCTATCATTTCTCTGCAGAAATGATAGGGGGATTTGTCATATGATAAGAGCCGCAATAAAACGAAAGGCTGCATCTTACAAGCCTCGTTCAGCTTAGGATTCACTCTTGACCAATGGCACCAAAATCGTAAATTCTGTTCCTGCACCTAATTGGCTGCGCACTGTGATTTTCCCGCCATACGATTCCACAATCGAACGGGTAATGGCAAGGCCTAGGCCCGCGCCCCCTTGTTTTCTTGAACGGGAAGAGCTTGTGCGATAGAAGCGTTCAAAGATATGAGGGAGATGTTCCGGTTCAATCCCAGAGCCGTTATCTTTGACGGTTAACTCAGCTTTATGCTGAGCGGCATATAAAGTAATGCTGATGGCTCCTCGATCTGAATCGGTGTGCTGAACTGCATTGTGGAACAGATTAAGTACAACCTGTTTCAATTTGTGAGCATCGGCCATTACATGTACTTCAGCGGTCAGGTCGAGATGAACCTGTCTTTCCTGAGCCATCATGATCAGCTGTGGCTGCATTTCAAGCAGCAGACTGTCAAGTTGAATGACTTCCTGCTCTTGCTGAGGGGCCTGATCCAGCTTCGTCAGCATAAGCAGGTCCTCTACAAGTTTGTTAATCCGCATCGATTCACCATACATGCTGTTCAAAGCACTATATAATTGTTCGCTGTTGGAAGCTGCGCCGCGCTTGAGCACCTCAATGAATCCGTGAATGGAGGTAAGAGGGGTACGCAGTTCATGGGAAGCATCAGACAGAAAACGCTGCATCTGTTCTTTTGACTCCCGTTCTGCTTCAAACGAGTCTTCAAGCCTCTCAAGCATGCCGTTAAATGAAAGCGCCAGCTGATCCACTTCCTGTTGTCCCTGGACAGAAGGAAGACGTTCAGCCAAGCTGCCTGCATCGATTCGTTGCACAGTATCTACCATACTGGACAATGGAATTAACGTCCGGCGAAGTGCTTTGGCGTATAGAACGAGTCCAGCCATCATAGCCAGCAGGGATAACATCAAGAAGA
The DNA here is from genome assembly GCF_038020215.1 of Paenibacillus sp. FSL F4-0087. Taxonomy (NCBI): domain Bacteria; kingdom Bacillati; phylum Bacillota; class Bacilli; order Caryophanales; family Paenibacillaceae; genus Paenibacillus; species Paenibacillus sp. FSL F4-0087. The sequence goes on along the minus strand of NZ_JBBODJ010000001.1, from coordinate 6,774,369 downwards.
TCAGAAGCTGTTTCACAATCAGATCTTTTAGCGGTTTCGTAGCCGTACCCATCTGTACCATGGGTAAGCCGCGATTACGCGGTCCAGGTGAAGAGAAGACAATTAGCTGCTCATTGCCTTTATTATCCGTTACAATCCGGTACGGAACATGTTGTTTATCGTTGATCCGATCTGTAATGTTCTGATATTCAACTGACGTCAAGCGAGGAGCGGTCAGACCGTCTTCACCAAAAATATCCTCAAAGCCACTTTGATTATCAAATAAAGCCAGTGAACGATCAGGAATGTATAAGAAACGATTGCCTGATCCTCTTGGATCTGATCCGGATTGCCCGCCAAAAGGATTATTTGTCGCACCACTTCGTGAAGACGATCCGAGCCACACAGGAGGCATGGACATGAGCTGCTCTTCCATGGTTTTCGCCTGGTTGCGATACAAGAAGCTTTCCATAATCCAGAATTGAAGAATGCCAATTAACAATAGCAGAGCAGCCAGAATGAACAGGGAGCGTGCAAGTAATTGAGAGCGGAGCGAACGTGGCGATATCCATTGATGTAGCCAAGTCCAAAGATGTTTATCTTTCTTAAATAGAGAGACCATCAGAGATCCACCCTGTATCCGACACCTCGAAGTGTACGAATGAGCTTATGTTCTTTATCCCCCAGTTTGTCACGCAAGGAGCGGACGTACACCTCCACAATATTCTCTTCTCCACCAAAATCGTATCCCCACACGCGGTTCAGAATGGTCGCTTTACTCAGGACAATACCATGATTGAGCACGATGAATTTTAATAGTTCATATTCGGTTGGAGATAACTCCAGAATCTGATCGTGATAGGTAATCTCTTTGCGTTGATCATCAATTCGGAATGGGCCATGAGTCACTGCCCCTATTAATAAAGGAAACTGGTTACGCAGCCTTGCCTGAATCCGTGCAAGCAGTTCATCGAACGCAAAAGGCTTAATCATATAATCGTCAGCACCAAGCCATAGGCCTTTTACCCGATTCTCGACTTCATCTTTGGCTGTCAGCATGATCACCCCGACCTGGGCCCCGCTCTTGCGCAGACGCTCAACAACCTCAAACCCATCCATCTCGGGCATCATGACATCCAGAATGGCCATATGTGGACGAAAGTCGAGTGCCAATTCAAGCGCAGCAGCTCCATCCGGGGCCGTACGAACATCAAAGCCTTCGTTGCTTAGTCCTAGCTCCAGAAATTGCAAAATATGTGGTTCATCATCGGCCAATAGTATTTTAATGCCAGTACTTAGCTTCATAAGCAGGCGTTCCCTCCCGTTAAATCCATCAATTACGTATCCTCAATTCTAGAGGTCTATATGCTGTATTATCGCTCGCCAAACTGAAAATTAGCTGAAAAATTTGCAAGTTATCCTCAGGCAACATTCAGCGGGCACTCATCCCAGTTTTACTTTGGTCTGTCACAATAGTAGACATGAAGAACTTGAAGGAGTGATTGAGATTGAATAACGCCAAACGAAGGATTGACCTTGTCCTTCTGCCGATTGTTTTACTGGCGGCATTTCTGAACGGGTATGGCATCTGGAACGACCAATATGCCAATTCCTATTATACGACCGCCGTCGGGAGCATGCTGAGGAATTTCCATAACTTTTTCTATGCATCGCTTGACTCGGCTGGTTCCGTAACCGTAGACAAACCACCGGTTGTCTTCTGGATTCAAACCGCTTTTGCTTACGTTTTTGGATTGCATGGATGGAGTGTTATTTTACCGCAAGCGTTAGCGGGGATCGGTTCGGTGCTGCTGATATATTTCATGGTCAAGCCTACATTTGGTCTTGCCGCAGCGCGAATCTCGGCACTTGCGATGGCGACTGTTCCTGTTGTGGCAGCGGTCAGCCGTACCAACAATATTGACAGCATGCTGGTATTCACATTGCTGCTGGGTTCATGGTTTTTGTTCATGGGAAGCAAGCAAGGTAGTACGTGGCGTATCCTGGTTGCCTTTGCACTCATTGGGCTTGCTTTTAATATGAAAATGCTGCAAGCCTATATGATTCTTCCGGCTTTCTACTTGTTCTATCTGCTTGCATTCAATGCAAAGTGGAGAAGAAAAATCATCCTGCTGATCGGAAGTACGGCGGTGCTGGCAGTCGTTTCATTATCCTGGGCAGTCACCGTGGATTCAATACCTACAGATGAACGGCCTTATATCGGCAGCAGTGAAACCAATTCAGTGCTGGAGTTGGCTTTTGGATATAACGGCTTATCCCGTCTCACAGGGCAACAGAACAGATCAGCGAATGCTGGCATGCCAAACGCCTCCGATGAAGGCAAGGCCCGTGGCACCGCAGCTTCCCAGACCTCAGCATCTGATCAGTCGGGCAGCGGCTCGGCTCCAACAGGCAATGCACCGGGAAATGGTGAAATGGGTGGCATGAACGGAATGACTTTTCCAGGCGGTCAGATGCCAAACGGTGGCGAGATGCCTAATGGAAGAAATTTCGGAGGTGGTAATGGCGGCGGAGGCATGGGTGGCATGTTTGGTACCGGGGAGAAAGGTCCTCTGCGGTTATTCCAGACCGAACTGTCCGGCCAGGCCAGTTGGCTTTTGCCGATTGTATTACTGGGCTGCATCGCGATTTTTGCAGGGTTAAGACGGAGAAATATAACCGATAAGCATAAGGAAGCCTTGTTCTGGCTGGCCTGGCTGCTTCCGGTAGCTGCTTTCTTTAGTGTGGCAGGCTTCTTCCATCAATATTATCTGATTATGCTCGCCCCTCCAGTAGCTGCATTAACCGGAGCAGGATTTGCAGCCATATGGACGGCATATCGTGAACGCAATGGCTGGAAAGCCTGGCTGCTTCCGTTATCTGTGCTGCTTACGACCATCTTCGGCTGGTATATCATGCAGGTGTATAACGAAACTATCGGGGCAGTTTGGTCTATAAGTGAATTAATTGCAGGCATTCTGATCACGGTTATCCTGATTGTGATGCTTAATCGTTCACATCCATGGAAACAGGGTTTGATAATTGCAGGTTTCATGGTCATGCTGATCGGTCCGACCTATTGGGCATTCACACCTATCACGTATGGAGGCAACAGCATGATCCCTGCCGCCGGGCCTACAGGTTCCAATGGAATGTTCGGTGGAATGGGCATGTCAATGGGAGATAGACAAGGTGATCGCAATGGTGGCGGTATGGGTATGGCTCAGCCAAATACATCAAATGACACCGACACCGATCAGGATTTCCCATCGTCCGATGAGGCTGACCCGAACAATGCGGGCATGGGAACACCTCCGAATTCAAGCGGAGGCATGCCGACGACAGGTGGTCGAGGTGGAGCGGGAAACCGCAACGAAGAAGTGGACACCACAACACTGAATTATTTGAGAGAGCATAACACAGGTGAAACCTATCTCTTTGCAACGACGGACTATAACCAGGCAGCTCCATATATCATCGATGAAAATGAAGCAGTCATTACGCTTGGCGGGTTCTCGGGTTCAGATCCGGTGTATAGCACGGAAAAATTGGAACAACTCGTGAAGAGTGGGCAAGTGAAATACTTCATGGTAGGTGGCATGGGCGGCCGAGGTGGCAGTTCTGATATTGGCGACTGGATCAAGGATCATGGTATCGAAATTCCAACGTCAGAGTGGAAGACGGGTACGGACAGCGGTTCAGGTTTCGGCGGTCAAACCACTCTATATGAAGTGAAATTATAAGCGTGATCGAATGGTATAAGGGAGGGAACGAACATGGCTCAAAAGTGCCGTTACAGCATTATCATTCCGTTGTATAACGAAGAAGCTGTGATTGAGGAGACCTATCGGCGTCTCAAAAAAGTCATGGGCAGTACAGGAGAGAGTTACGAGCTTCTCTTTGTCAACGACGGTAGCGTGGACCAAAGTGCACAGATGATCCGTGACTACGCCCGTTGGGACGAAAGTGTGAAGCTGATAGATTTCGCACGCAACTTCGGTCACCAGATCGCAATTACGGCAGGGATGGATTATGCAGCAGGCGATGCCGTCGTCATTATTGATGCGGATCTTCAGGACCCTCCCGAGCTGATATTGGACATGATCGCCAAGTGGAAAGAGGGCTATGAGGTTGTCTATGCCCGTCGAACCAGACGAAGCGGGGAGACACGCTTCAAGAAATGGTCGGCAAGCATGTTCTACCGCGTACTGCGTGCGTCGACGGATACGGATATTCCAGTGGATACGGGGGATTTCCGACTGATTGATCGCAAGGTATGTGATGAGATGAAGCGTCTTCCAGAAAAAAATCGATTTGTTCGCGGACTGGTCAGTTGGGTGGGGTTCCGTCAGACGGCCATTGAGTATGAACGGGATGAGCGTTTGGCAGGGGAGACAAAGTACCCGCTGAAACGTATGTTGAAGCTGAGTTTGGACGGCATTACCTCATTCTCACACAAACCGCTCAAGCTTGCAGGTTACGTAGGAGCTATTCTATCCATCGGCGGCTTCATCTATATGCTTAGTGTCATTGCTTCAGCGATATTTACAGATTCTACAATCAAAGGATGGCCTTCGATGGTCAGCATCATGCTGATTTTTAACGGCTTCATATTGATCATGCTGGGCATTCTTGGCGAGTATGTCGGCCGAATCTATGATGAAACGAAGGCGCGTCCGCTCTATATCGTAAGAGATGTGTATCAGGTGGAGAGTCAGTCAAGTCAGTCACGGTTATCGGGCAGAGTTGCTCATCATGACTAATCGGTTGGTCACTATATTTAAGTTCGGAATTGTGGGTGTCCTGAATACTGCAGTGGATGCATTGGTATTCACGTTGCTCGCTGCCGCTGGCGCACCTGCTCTAATTGCCCAGGTGATCTCGTATAGCTGTGGGGTCGTGAATAGTTACTGGTGGAACGGCAGATGGACCTTCCAGGATGCGGGAAGACAGGGCAAAAAAAATGAAATCATGCGTTTTGTAATCACCAATCTGGTGGTTCTTGCGTTATCTTCTCTGATTCTGTACATCTGCAATAGCATATTAGGTTGGAGCGTTGTAATGAGTAAAATACTGGCAACTCTCTCGGGCATGGTTATAAATTATATCGCCAGTCGGTATTGGGTGTTCCGGGCAGAGCCCGTTCAAGGATCTGACCCTTCATCTGATGCTAATGAAAGGAGTGCTTCATGATATGAGAATTAAAAAAGCAGTCATTCCGGCAGCGGGGCTAGGCACCCGATTTTTACCGGCAACCAAAGCACAACCCAAAGAAATGCTGCCAATAGTGGACAAACCGGCGATTCAATACATTGTGGAAGAAGCAGTACAATCGGGTATTGAAAATATCATCATCGTAACCGGACGCAATAAAAAATCGATCGAAGATCATTTTGACAAATCGGTTGAATTGGAGCATTCCCTGTACGCCAAGGGCAAGCAAGCACTACTGGAAGAGGTACAAGCGATCAGCGAAATGGCAAGTATTCATTTTATCCGGCAAAAAGAACCGCTTGGATTGGGCCATGCGATTGGATGTGCTCGTCAGTTTGTAGGAGATGATCCATTCGCCGTACTGCTTGGAGATGATATTATGGTGTCAGATCCACCAGCACTTGCACAGATGATTCATTTATATGAAAAAACAGGCAGCCAGATTGTTGGCGTGCGGCAGGTGCAACCTGCTGACGTGAGTAAATACGGGATTATCGATTCACAAGGGGCAGATGATCGGGTTCACCGAATTACCAATCTGGTAGAAAAACCTTCAATTGAAGAAGCGCCCTCCCGAACAGCTGTGATGGGACGTTACATTCTGAAACCTTCCATCTTTCCCATTCTGGATCGAATCGAGAGAGGTGCTGGAGGAGAATATCAGCTAACGGATGCGCTGAAAGAAGTAAGCCAGGTGGAAGAGCTGCTGGCTCTTGAACTGGAAGGACGCCGCTACGATATAGGTGATCAGTTCGGATATATTCAGGCGATCCTAGAGATTGGACTGATGCGTAAGGAACTACAGCCCATGCTGACACCATATCTTCAGAAGCTTGCAACGCAGTGGGCCTAGGGAGATATGTAGCAGAGGTTTAGATCTGCTTTTAGGAGGGGCTCCTCCGTGCTATGGCCCTGTCATAGACTCCAGCATTGTACAATGGTGCCTGTCACGCTACAATGAGCAAGAAGTTCAAGTTGCTCTTTGAGGAGTGAGGAATCATGAGTCAGACTATCATCAGGGATCTTATTCAGTATATGGACGTGGAGGACAACGCCGCCATTCAATACATTCAGACCGAGCATCGGTTGAAACTGGGACTCTTTTGGGGAATCAAGGAAGGCAGCCGCGTTCTGGAAATCGGTTGTGGTCAGGGAGATACAACGGCCGTGCTTGCACATCTGGTTGGGGAGAATGGGTACGTTCATGGTGTAGATATTGCACCAGAGGATTATGGTGCACCACTGACCGTAGGGGAAGCGGCAGCCAAGCTGCTGAAATCTCCGCTGGGAGACCGAATTCGAATGGATTATGAGTTTGACATCCTAAGTGATCAGGCTCAATTCGCCGAGAATGAGTTTGATGTGATTGTACTTTCCCATTGTTCATGGTACCTGAAATCGTTTGAAGAACTCGCCCAGATTCTTAGCAAGGTTAGGACGTGGGGACATCAGCTATGTTTCGCCGAATGGGATACACGAGTTACAGATGTGAGCCAGCTCTCACATTGGTTATCCGTTCTGATTCAGTCCCAGGTCGAATGTTACAAGGAGAACAGCTTTTCCAATGTGCGCACGCTCTTTACACCGGAGGATATCCAAGAGCTTGTCTCTGCGGCGGGGTGGACGATTAAGGAAGAGATTTCAATCCATTCTCCCGAACTGCAGGACGGTCGTTGGGAAACCGAAATGACACTGGCAGAAGCCCCTGTGGAACTGCAAATGCTTCCGATCCCGGACAAAGTAAAAACACTTCTTCTTTCCGAACTGAAATTACTTCGGACACATCATGCGACGGGGCCTGGGAGTCCACTGGGAACGTATGCGATTGTTGCCAAAAAGCAGTAGAGAAATAACCATTTGCAGCAATTTATAAGAAAAACGTATATCGACGTACTTTCACAGAAGACAGACCACGTTTAGCTGAAGTTTTTCTTGCGATAATTGAATTGTTCAGCTCCGCTGAAAACGTATAAATTCCATGATCTAAAAAAATGTGTTTACTTCACGATGGTAATTTTGATATTATAATCGCAATATCAAATGCGATGAAGAGATGAGTAAATAAAAGGTTTCTTTCACAGAGAGCTCCGGCAGCTGAAAAGGAGTAAAGAATTTTTTGTTGAATAAAGACTCAGAGCAGCACATCGGAACTTTAAGGATTGAGGGATGGTGTGACAGGAGCTCCTGTTACAGAGCAAGAGTATAGGCGGATTGCGGCATAATTGAATGCAGTTATCCTTAATAACTCGAAGAGGCTGGTATGGCGACATATTGGCGAATCTGGGTGGTACCACGAGTGTAACAATCTCGTCCCTGAGACTTTTGTCTTGGGGATGGGATTTTTTGGTTTTTCCGGGATGTTGGCTACACGCTTTGGAAACGCCTGAATAGTGTTTAATAAGAGGAAACTCACACCGAAAGGAAATGATGATTTTATGTCAGCAAAATTGAAAGTAGGTATCGTCGGAGGAACGGGGATGGTAGGTCAGCGTTTTGTGGATCTGCTCAATGAACACCCATGGTTTGAAGTAACGGCTATTTCAGCAAGTGCTAACTCGGCAGGCAAAACATACGAAGAATCCGTACAAGGCAGATGGAAGCTCGCTGCTCCGATTCCGGAAGCAGTGAAAAACATCGTTGTGCAGGATGCTTCCCAAGTTGAAGCTTTTGCAAGCCAGGTTGATTTTATATTCTGTGCTGTAGATATGAAAAAGAATGAAATTCAAGCGCTCGAAGAGGCTTATGCCAAAACGGGAACTCCGGTTGTTTCCAACAACTCGGCTCACCGCTGGACAGCGGATGTACCCATGGTCATTCCGGAAATTAACCCGGGACATCTGGACGTGATTGAAGCTCAACGCAAACGTCTGGGTACGAAAACCGGATTCATCGCAGTTAAACCCAACTGCTCGATTCAGAGCTATGTGCCAGCACTGCACGCCTTGCGTGAGTTCAACCCGACTCAGGTTGTAGCTTCCACGTATCAAGCAATCTCCGGAGCAGGTAAAAACTTTACGGACTGGCCAGATATGCTCGATAATGTCATTCCATACATCGGTGGAGAAGAAGAGAAGAGTGAGCAGGAACCACTGCGGATCTGGGGTAGCATCGAAAATAATCAAATCGTCAAAGCATCTGCTCCATTAATTACAACACAATGTATTCGTGTACCGGTAACGGATGGGCATCTGGCAACCGTGTTTGTGAACTTCGAGAAAAAACCAAGCAAAGACGAAATTCTGGAGCGTTGGTTGCAGTTCAAAGGTCGCCCACAGGAACTGTCTCTGCCAAGCGCACCAAAACAGTTCATTACGTATTTCGAAGAAGAGAACAGACCACAAACGAAGCTGGATCGTGATATCGAGCGCGGTATGGGCGTTTCAACGGGCAGACTGCGTGAGGACTCCCTGTATGATTACAAGTTTGTAGGACTGTCTCACAACACACTGCGCGGAGCAGCAGGCGGTGCTGTATTGATCGCTGAATTGCTCAAAGCTGAAGGATATATTCAGCCGAAATAAATAGCTAGTGTAAATAGGAATAGAAGTAATAGAATATCACTGACAGGTAACCCCTTTTAGTAGACAAGAGTATGAGCATCTGAGAAGATGAATTTATTTTTGTTGAACAGAGGGGTATTTTAAATTCAAACCGTTTTGCTTCGGTATTTGGATGACATCGTTACTAAACATATCCGTTACTAGGGAAGAAGGGATCTGCTCATGTCGTTACAATCATCATTCTATGAAGGGCAAAACCAATATGGTAAATATTACATTGTAAATTCATGAGAATTCAGGTATTTTTATTAATGGCAAACTTTTCTTTTATAAAGTAAAAGTGGATTGTCTTAGCAGGTAGCAATTGAAATGAAGAAGAAAGGAGGAAGAAATATTATGTCAGAAGTTGCTAGTCAAAGAGTACATAAGCCAGGACCACAGCCAGTAAGTTTCGGTAGTTGGATGCTCACATTGTTCCTTATGATGATTCCGCTTGTAAACATTATTATGTTGTTTGTTTGGGCATTTGGAGATTCCAACCCTTCGAAAGCCAATTATGCCAAAGCATCATTGCTGTGGGCAGCGATCGGAATTGTTGTGTATATTCTTGTGTTCGTACTTATTATTGGAGCTGGAATTTCACTCTCAGATTACTAGGTTTATGAATACGTAGCTTGATAAAGTTTCAACTCGAACGCCGACAATAATGTCGGCGTTTTTTAATTTTGTTTTTTCTCATGTTCGTTGATTAGGTACACATTTCGTTAGTTGTAGTTCTATTCCATGAAGAGGATTGGGATTACGATAGAAATATCAAGCGACGAAGTGGGTGATGAGGAAAATGAAGAAAGTAAATGTGCCAGACCACCCACAATTGTTGGGAAAGGGAGTTACGCAGACCAAATCGGTTTCAGGGTGGAAAAGGTTTATAGGACAGTGGGAGTTTCAGGTTATGATCTGGCCTGCTCTGTTATTCTTGCTGATCTTCAGCTATGGACCCATGTGGGGGATTTTTATTGCGTTCCAGGATTACAATTTGTTTGCAGGAGTGGAGAATAGTCCGTGGGTTGGATTCATGCATTTTCGCATGTTCTTTGAATCTCCGGAATTCTGGAGCGTGATGCGAAATACATTTGCCATCAGTTTGCTTAAGCTGTGTATCGGTTTTCCCGCGCCGATCATCTTGGCCCTGATGTTAAATGAAGTGGCAGGCAAGTTCAAACGAGTCGTTCAGACAGTCACTTATGTTCCTCATTTTATGTCATGGATCGTAATCTCTGGGCTCGTATTCTCTATGCTTGCGGTGGATAATGGGGCGGTTAATGAGCTTCTGATCGCACTAAATCTCATTCATGAGCCGGTTAACTGGATGTCCACACCCGAGTATTTCTGGGGAATCCTTGTATCCTTAAATGTCTGGAAAGAGATTGGCTTCGGTTCGATTGTCTATCTAGCGGCCATTATCGGCATTGATCCCGCCCAATATGAATCTGCTTCCATCGATGGAGCGAGCCGTTTCCAACAGATCTTTCGAATTACAATCCCGAATATTATGCCGATTATGATGATCTTTCTGATTTTGGGGATTGGTAACATTCTAAATGCAGGGTATGAAGATATTCTGGTACTGACAAAAAACCTGAGTAATGGCATCGTTCTTCCCGTTGCGGATGTAATAGACACCTATGTCTATCAGATGGGAATTGTTAATCAACGATTCTCCTATGCAACCGCGGCTGGATTATTCAAATCGTTATTAAGTGTAACATTGTTGGTTGTAGCGAACACATTGGCAAGAAAGTTCGGAAAAACTAGCTTGTGGTAAAACCGCGAGTGAAAGAGTGGGAGATCGTCTATGAAACTGTCTGCAGGAGATCGTATTCTCAAAATCGTGATCTATGCGCTGTTGAGCATTCTGGCATTTATTACTTTTTATCCGTTCTGGAATTCCCTTGTCTTGTCGTTGAACGTAGGTTCCGATACCTCCTCAGGTGGGATCACCTTTTGGCCAAGACAATTTACGTTGGAGAATTATGCAGTTGTGTTCCAAGAAAAAAATATCTACAATGCGTATCTCATCACGATTCTTCGGACAGTAATTGGCACGGTATGTGCACTGCTTTTTACATCTTTATTCGCTTATGCGATGTCCAAAAAAGGGATCATGTTCAAGAAAACCTACATGATTCTTGCCGTAATAACCATGTTCTTCAGCGGAGGAATTATTCCGTACTTTATCCTTGTCTATCACCTTCAATTATATGATACGTTCTTATTCCTCGTGCTTCATGGCATGGTTAACGTGTATAACATGATCATCTTCCGTACCTTTTTTATGGAACTTCCGGACGGGCTGGAGGAATCGGCCAAAATGGACGGATGCAGCAATTTTGGTGTATTTTTTCGAATTGTGCTGCCTGTATCCGGCCCCGTTATGGCGACCCTAGGACTTTTTACTGCTGTATTTTTGTGGAATGACTGGTTTATCCCGGCGGTATTCATCAGCAATCAAAATTTGATCCCTCTGCAAACGTTGCTGGTCCAGATTATCAACGCAGGAACAACGGCTTCGCTGATGACCAATCTGAACAGTTATGCGCAAAGTATGGTGCAAAATACGGTTACCGTAAAATCCTTGCAGATGGCTACGATGATGGTGGCCACGCTACCTATTCTCATGATCTATCCATTTTTACAAAAGTATTTTGTGAAAGGTGTTCTGGTAGGCTCACTTAAAGAGTAGTTTGCTCGCAAAATGGTTATGAAGCCTTCTTGTCTGACGGACAGGAAGACGTGTAACATACAACTGTATAAGAGAGGGGCAAGGCAAATATGGAACAAAAACAACAAAAACGACGTAAATCACTGCACTGGCTTCACCTTTCGGCATTAAGTGCAGTACTAATGATCAGTGGATGTACAGGAGGCGAGAAGGGGGCAAGTCCAACTGTAAATGAAAGCGCAAACACCAAAGAGCAGATAAAGACAGGTGAAACCGTCTCTCCAAATGCGGATGCAAAATCAAAAGTAAGACCAGTCAGCTTCACCCAATTTGTCAATTATGACTGGTACACAGCTCCAACATGGGAAGAACGCCCACATGGCAAATGGATAACAGACGAGCTTGGTGTTGTGATGGAACCTGTACAATCCAACGGAGCGGCTGCGACCAAACTCAATTCCATGATTGTTGCCAAAAAACTTCCTGATGCCATAGTACTTGACCGAGGCAAAGACGTGGAACGACTAGTCAGTGCAGGTCAGCTTGTAGCACTTGACCCTTATCTGGAGAAGTATCCTGAGTTTGTAAAGACAATCGGGGAAGAGACGATAAATATGCTCCGCAGTGCGGACGGTAAGTTATACCAAATTCCGAACTGGTTTATTAGTGGTGATAACGGAAATGGCAATGCAGCCTATCTTGTGAATCGTAAAATTTACAAGGAATTGGGATCACCGAAGGTGGAAACCTGGAGCGAGCTTGAGGCTTATCTGAAGCAGGTACAGGAGCGGTATAACGGCAGTATCGTTCCGATTGATTTTGGGGAAATGCGTGACAGTGAATCTCAGATGATCAGCATGCTCTATAGTGGAGCAGCGGAAGATCGCACAGGTGGATTTATTTCACCGGGTTCTGGAGGTGTATTTGGTGTACCGCAGGGGGATCAGCTAAATTCTATTTACATAGATCCTGCTTTTGAACAAACCGTCATGTATGCAAGTCGTTTATTCCGTGAGGGATTAACTTCTAAAGATGCGTTTACCCAGACACGTGATCAAATTTTGGAAAAACTGAAAAATGGTAAAGTCGCTGTATTCAGTGCCTTTGATTCGGTGGTCGAAGGGATAGGGCGTGAAGCTAACAACCATCTGCAAGCTGCCGACCCGGAAGCTGGATATGATGTCATCTGGCCGGTGCATGCTGATGGCGTTGACAAAAACAAGGTGTATCCGAGTGGATACAATACGCTCGGCTGGAACGTGAATGTCATTACGAAGAATGCCAAGGATCCGGAAGCCATTTTTGCTTATATGAACTGGGCGATCAGTGAAGAAGGCCAGCAAGTCCTCTTTTTTGGGCCGAAAGGATTGTTCTATGATGAGGTTAAAGACGGCGTTCCGATCCCGAATGAAGCCTATGTTAACCGTGATCCGAAGAAATATGACGAAATGAAGATTGGAGAGTTTAACTGGTACGGTAACACAAGTTACGTCGATGTGGTCAAAGCCAAACGGGAAGAACTTCTGCCCGAAGAAGCACAAGACTGGACAACGGTTGCCCAGTCCACCGTTTCCTTTAAAACGTCCAAAAACATGACTGAATTCTCCAATCTGGATCCTCTTGCAACTTCGGAAGAAGGGATTATTCTTCAAAGGTTGAAAGATTATTATAAGCAGGTCATTCCTCGTCTTGTATTCGCCGGAAATGATGAAGAAGTGAAGAGTATTCTGGCGGAGGCTCAGGCGGAATCTGTGAAGCTTGGATATGACAAAGTGCTGAAATGGAAAACCGCCAAATGGCAGGAGAATCTTAAAATTATGGGGAAATGATAGTAGAACCAAGCTATACGATGTCAAAACGGTGGGTGTGCTGAGGCACGCCCTTTTATTCTCTATTAAGGAGTCGAACGATCATGTATAAAGCAGCGTTGGTCGATGACGAAAATTACGATCTGTTCGGTATGCGTGAACTTATTCCCTGGGACGAACTTAATATTGAGATCGCTTTCATGGGGAACAAACCACTTGCCGCATTGCATTACCTTCAGAATCATGATGTGGACATTCTCGTTACCGATATTAAAATGCCCGTAATGTCTGGCTTGGAGCTTGCCCGAATGGCACTCCAGAAACAGCCAGAGCTTAAAATCATATTTATCAGCGGTTATGAGGACTTTGATTATGCGAAACAGGCTATTCATTTGAAAGCAGATGGCTATATCCTGAAACCGGTGGATGACGATGAAATTAAGACAACTCTGCAAAAAATCGTTCATGTTCTGAGAGAAGAGAATGCCAGATTGGAGACAAACAATGGGAGCGATGCACTTGAGCATTTTGATTTTGTGAAACAGGATTTCTTGAAGCATCTCATGGAAGGTAGTATTGATGCGCCAACCTTGCAGTCCTTCACCCGGCTTTATCCGCTTCCTCTACGAACGGAGACGGCCCATGCCGTTATTATAGAAATGGATCATATGCAGCACTTGTTCACAGATGAAGAATATGAACGATGGCATGAGCTGACTTTCCGCCAAATTACGTCATGGATTGAAACTAAAAATTGGGGGGCATGGTGCCGATTGTCTACGGACCGAATTGGACTCATGTATTCCTATGATGCTGGGGATATAGAATTGAATCTGAACGAACTTATCCATTACATACGTGATCGTTCCCGCTTTACCATTACGGTCAGCTTTGGACAAAAAACGAATCGGGTTACCAAACTGCCGGTATCCTTTGATGAAGCGCGAAATTTAATCGGATGCAAAATGTTTCTTGGTAAAAATCGGCTTATCTCTCCAGGAGAGGTGCATGTTCCGCTTGTAAGAGATGTACTGGACGTAAATAGTCAGCTGGATCGGCTATTTACAGCGATGTCCACATATGATCTCGTCACGATATGTGATGCCGTGGAGGAGCTGTTTGAGCATGTGCGGGCCTTTTCCGATTCGTCCAAAGTACACCATTTCTCTACTCATGTCCTGTCACGGCTCGAAGGATATTTGAATGCAGAGGCACAAGGTGATTTTCCTCACTTTGCAAAGTGGAAAGCAGAAGGATTTGAGACCGTTCAGCAGTTCGACACGGTGGATGATATTAAATCCTGGCTAAGACGAACCGTGTTCGAATGGTCGGAACATATCTACTTGCGCAAGCAAAAGTCCAATTGGAAGTTATTCTCCGATATTGAACATTATGTTGGGCAGCGTCTGTCACAAGACGTAACTCTAAAGGATCTGGCTGCCCATTTCTCGTATTCTCCAAATCACCTTGGATTTCTGTTCAAGGATAAGGTCGGGGTCAATTTTAGTGATTATGTTGCTGCCCGGCGGCTTGAACATGCCAGGCATCTGCTGCAGACTACTAATCTCAAAATCTATGAGATCGCCGATCAGGTTGGTTATCGAAGTCTCACCTATTTCAGCCGATTGTTCAGAGAAACTTTTGGCATGAAGCCCGGCGATTTTAGAAAGCAGAGTTGATGCATGATACAACACAGCAATCGACGACGCTTCCTGCCCATTTTATATAAATTACTTATATCCAATCTGGCACTTGTAATTATCCCGATTATAGTCATTGGTTGTTATGCCTATATATCCTCAGCACGTTCAGTGGAGGAACATACACGAAATAACCTTGAGGTAGCAGTGAGTCAGATTCAAAGCAATGTGGAATACAGGGTAGGGGAGATTATTCGCAGTTCAGATGAAATCTATCAGGATCAGGGGTTATCAACGTTGCTTTCGGGCTATTATCTGGACTGGGAGAAGTATCAGGTGACAACGCAATATGTGATGCCAAGACTTGAATCGGCTACCAATCTGCCCAAATCCAAAATCAAGCTCTCCCTGTATTTGCATGCACCTACCATCAGTGAATTTTACTACAATGAAACGGAGCAGTCACTGATCGCTGGAGAAAGACAGTATGAGATTTTGCATACCAGCCGGATTGTGGATAAGGCATGGTACCAGAATCTGCGCATCGGTTACGACGAAATGAAATGGCAGCAAATTGAGAACGATGCCGAATACGGATATATCTCTTTGTTAAGACATGCCATTAATTACGAAACGTTTCAGTCCATTGGCCTTATTCGAGCTTCCGTTAAGTTGAAAGATATTTTTGAAGATGTTGACTTCAATCAATTAGGGGAAGGGACGAAGCTGTTTGTACTCGATCAGGATGAACAGCTCCTCTATTCGAGTTCGCCTGGCGGTTCCTTGCCTTATACTGCCGAGGAGTTGAATGAATCCCGTGATTATCTGAAAATCTCCAAACCGATTCACAATATTCCTGTTCAGATCGTTGCACTGGTCCCCAATGCATCCTTTAAGGACAATTCTCAGAAAGTTCGGAACGTGACCATCATCATATGTGTCATCAGCATTCTTGTCATGACCCTTGTCAGTTTCATTATGGCACGTATGTTCTCCAGCCGCCTCTCCAAACTCGTAGTATCACTTGAAGCTTTCAAAGAAGGGGAACTACAACGGCGAATTCAATACACAGGTAATGATGAGTTTGCCATTATTGCGGAGTCTTTTAACGAAATGGCTTCCACTACAGAGCAATTGATTGATGAAGTCTATACGAGCAAGCTGGAGAAGAAGGAAGCAGAACTGCAAATTTTGCATTCAAAAATAAATCCTCACTTTTTATACAACACGTTTTCTTCGATTAGCCGCATGGCAAAGCTTGGGGAAATTGATAAGCTGCATGAGATGATTCGTGCGCTGGCGAAGTTTTATCGTCTTACCCTAAACAAGGGAGAAATGCTGATTCAAGTCGAGAAAGAGCTTCACATTGTTAGAACGTATCTTGATATTCAAAATATTAAATATGCAGAACGAATTCATTATCAGTTAGAAGCTGAACCGGAAACTTTAGGGCTGGAAACAGTTAAATTCATACTGCAACCGTTTGTCGAAAATGTGCTGGAACATGCCTGGTATGACGATGAGATCAAGATTCATATTAAGGTAAAAAAGCAGGCAGAACATGTACACATTGAAGTGCACGATAATGGACTTGGGATGAAACAGGAGATTATAGACGCAATTTTCACCGAAGGAGCAGGTGGTATAGGATACGGAATACGCAACGTGGACCAGAGGATCAAACTTCATTATGGCAAGGACTATGGCGTGAGTATTCGTAGTGAAGTGGGAACAGGTACGGTAGTTACGATTGTTTTTCCGATTAAGTCTCCGCCTTCCAGACAGGAGTAGTTCCGTGCAAAGTTACACTTATCGTTGCTCGGTATAGTATTTTTTGTAAGCGTACCCAATTTAAAATGAAAAGGAGCCGATACATCTTCATATTCCACATCATGACTTCGGTACCTATCACCCATTGAAGGGGGTATTTTAAGACATGGCATCAAGAAGTAAAAGAAGAGCATTTGCTGGCAAAGGATTGGCGATTGCATTGATCGCTGCATTATTTACCACCTTGTTTCCGGGCTTTGTCCCATCCAAAGCTCAGGCTGAACCTGCATCCTATCTATTGTCTAGCAATCGACCAGCTTATGCTTCATCAACTGAAGGAAATAATACGGCGAATCTCGCCGTTGACGGTTCCAGTGGCACCAGATGGTCGAGTGCCTGGGGCAAAGATCCGCAGTGGCTGTATGTAGATCTGGGTGACACTGCTACGATTGACAAAGTACGCATCCAATGGGAGGGAGCATATGCCAAGGCTTATCAAGTTCAGGTTTCAACCGATGAAGTGAACTGGAATGACATCTACAATACAGCTACAGGCAATGGCGGGACTGATGAGCTCACCGTTAATGGAAGCGGCCGCTACGTACGCATATTAGGGACAGAAAGGGCCCTCGCCAACTATGGTTACTCGATCATTGAATTGGAAGTGTACGGAACGGGTGGAACCGGTGTACCACCTGTTACATATGGACCGGATGTGGCTCAGGGTAAGCAAGTTACCGTCTCTTCCTATGAACAATCCGATTATCTGCCCCCTGGGGCAACACTTCCGGAGAATGCAGTCGATGGGAATTCCTCTACCCGATGGGGTTCGAATCATACGGATGACGAATGGATCTATGTGGATTTGGGCAGCAAGCGGAACATTGGACGAGTGGTTCTGAACTGGGAAGGGGCTGCAGGACGTGCCTTTGATCTGCAAATCTCCGATGATGCCACTGCCTGGACTACCGTGTACCGGGAGCTGCATGGCAATGGAGGGAAACAGGATATTTCGATGTATGCATCCGGACGTTATGTCAAAATGCAAGGCATCGGAAGAGCGACCAATTTTGGCTACTCTCTGTTTGATTTTGAAGTATACGACTATGTAGACGGAACGCCGAAGCCATCCTACCCTATCCCTGAATTGCCAAGTCCCAGCACGGTTCAGGTAGGGAAGGGTAGTTATCTGACGAATGACATCCGTATGCCTCAGCCCAAATATCCTTCCTATAAAACGGATAACGTTCAAGCACCTATCGCGTCTAATGACTGGTGGCAATCCCTGCTTATTAAGCCGCTCAGCGATTCCATTATTACACTGCCACTCAAATCCAAGTTCTACCCCCAAGGGCTCGGGCTTTTGAACCCAGGGGAAGGATGGATTAATGGAGATGGAAGTGCAGTGAATGCAGACGGCAACCCGGATCTGTATTTTATGTCCACCAATATTAATGCCAATAATATGGAAACCCGAGTAAGCGGGTACAGCGATTATGCGGTAGATACGATTTTGAGTGACGATGCTTCAGCAAAAATGAAAACGACCTTTGTAAAGGGTTCACCATATGTATTTATGGAATTCAACAATCCTAACACAGCCGAAATCTTTTCTTCACTCATTACCAAAGTCGTGAATGGTAATGGAGAAACGGTATTGCAATCGGATGGTGATACCTTTACGGGGGATCATATTGGCATTCAGTTGGAGAATCAAAGTGGCGATCCGGCTGGGGGAAAAGAGGAACGGTACTACGGAATATTTGCCCCAGAAGGAACTGTATTCAAAAAAGCGGGAGCCAAGATCAAACTCCAGCTTGGAGGCGGGAAAGGTTATCTATCCGCAGCGACAATGCCGTCTTTAACGGATCTAAATCAATTCCATGAGCACGCTTATGCCTTTGTAACGAACACAGAGGTTACGTATAACTATAACGAGCAAACGTCTACCGTTACGACCAACTTCAAAGCCGAGACCGAAGTGAAGCGTCCAGGGTTCTCACCGAACACATTGCAGGCCCTATATCCACATCAATGGAAAATTACGAATTCTCCACTTACTTCGCTCACATATCCTTCCATTCGTGGAACGTTGAAAGTGCGGGAAGGAAACCAGTTTACGGTGGAGGATCATTTCTACGGCATGGTTCCCCAGTTCACGGAACCTACCAATGCAGAATACAACCGAGAAGAGATGGTAGCCTATCTCGAAATGCTCAAAACGGAGACAGACAACAATCTGATGGCTGCTGACGCTTACTGGCAAGGCAAAAAACTTCATCCTCTTGCCATGGGTGTACTTGCAGCGAACGAAATGGGAGAGACCGTCTACCGTGACCTGTTCCTTTCCCGCATGAAAGAGATTCTGGTCGATTGGTATACGTACACAGCAGGTGAACCTGATTATTTCCTCTATTACAATGATGATTGGGGAACGATGTACTACAAGACAAGTGAGTTTGGTGCTAACTATGGAATTACAGATCATCATTTCACTTATGGGTATTATGTATTTGCATCAGCGGTGCTGGCTACTTTTGATAAACAGTTCCGGGCAGATTATGGTGATATGGTGGATCATCTTATTCGGGATTATGGCAATCCGTCCAAGAACGATCCGTTGTATCCATCTTTCCGCAGTTTTGATCCTTATCAGGGCCATTCCTGGGCAGGAGGATATGCAGATAATGATAGTGGCAACAATCAGGAAGCTGCTGGTGAATCCCTCTTTGGCTGGGTAGGGCAGTATATGTGGAGCTTGTTAACCAAAGATCAGGATTTCCGAGATGCTGCGATTTACGGATTCACAACTGAACTGAAGGCAATTGAGCAATACTGGTTCAACTATGATGGAGATAATTGGCTCGATGAATGGAAACACGCTTCTGTAGGGCAAGTCTATGGAAGTTCGTATTTCTTTGGTACCTTCTTTAGCGGTGAACCGGTTCATATTTATGGTATTCACTGGCTGCCAACCAGTGAATATCTGACCAGTTATGGTCTGGACAAAACGAAGGCTGCTGGCTTGTATAACGGATTTGTTGCCGATAACGGTGGACCTGAACGAGAATGGCAGCATATTGTATGGCCTATTCAGGCGCTAAGTGATCCGGCTGAAGTGCTTGCCAAGTGGAATGCATCATCGATGCAAAAAAATGAAGTTTTTAATACGTACTGGTTCGTAAACAGTATGGCAACACTTGGTGAACGGACGAAAGACATTTGGGCCACCGGATGGAGCAGTGCAACCGTCTACAAGAAAAATGGAACATATACTGCACAAATCTGGAATCCGACAGATGAGAGTGTAACGGTCACTTTCAAAAATGCATCTGGGACCACTGGAAAAGCTGTTGTTGGGCCTAAGTCTCTGGTAAGAGTCGATCCAACCCAAAATACGCAAGTTTCTGATTCCTGGATTCCCTGGAACGGAGAAAACGGAGGAAATGAAGGTGGAGAAGATGGAGGGGATACGAACGTTAATTTTGCACTTAACAAAAATGTGACCGTTTCTTCAACGGAAGAGCCTTTTGTTGGCAATAATGCAGTCGATGGCAATCCCGAGACACGTTGGAGTTCCGGATTTGGAGATACCCCGGAGTGGATTACGATTGATCTGGGAGAGGCCAAGCAAGTAAAACGCATCAAGCTGAATTGGGAAGCAGCCTATGCTACAGCTTATCGTATTGACGTATCGGAAGATGGTACCGTTTGGAAGGAAGTGTATCATACGCAAGAGGGCAAAGGTGGTCTGGAAGAACTTGCGGTGAACGGAAAAGGAAAATATGTGCGACTCACGGGAGAGAAACGAGCCACCCAATATGGGTACTCACTCTATGAAGTGGAAGTGTATGGTAGAGACTAGACGTTCACAATGTTCTAGACACGGGAACAGCAGATCAGTATATTCTGATCTGCTGTTTGTGTTTAGAGCATGTTTAAGATAAAACGGTACAATGGGGGATTCGCATTTAGGCTGCAGACGTCTTATCAGCATTGTGAAGAGTCTGCGAACGACGCCCAAGCAGATAGCCTGCAAGCGAGGCCAACATCTGCTGGAATACCATGCCGAGTACAACCGGGACGGCAACTGGTGGAGGGAAATAAGATACGGCAAGTACCGCTCCCGCACTAATATTGCGCATGCCTCCGTTGAACACAAGTGCAACCTGATCGGCTTCATTCCAACCGAGTAATCGGGCAACGAAGTAGCTTAGAGCATAGCCAAATGAGGCCAGAAAAATAATGATGGCTGCTAGACCAGCGAGCTGCCAGTTAAAGTCAGCCAAATAGGGAGCAACAACAGAACCATTAATCGCGACAACCGCTGCCATGAACAATTTGGAGAACGGATTCAGTCTGGGCCCCCAGACCGGAACAATGGCCCCTTTGGTCCATTCATTCAAAAGCATTCCGAGCAAGGAGGGGACAACGATCATCCAGAACAGACTGCTCATCATGGCTGCAATATCCAACGATACGCTAGTGCCAATCAGCAAGGATAACACACCGGGTACCACGAAAGGAGCAAGCATGGTGTCAATCAGGATAATCGACAGCGTCAGAGCGATATTGCCCCGATAGATGCTGACCCAGATAAAACTGCTCACACCTGTCGGAATAACGGCAGCCAGAACAAGGCCCGTTATCGTGTAGGCATCCGTTGGGAAGACCAGGTGACCCATGCCTAGAGCAATGAGAGGCATCGCCAGATGCAGAATAAACAGACAAACAAACAGTGGAAAAGGCTTCTTCAGCACGTTCACAAAATCCCGTATCCCGAGACTGATGCTTCCGGCAAACGTCATGAACGCAAAAAGCCATGGCGACAAAAAGGTATAAGAAGAAAGAAGACTCCCGCAAAGAACGCCAATAATAATGCTGATTGGGGTAATCAGTGGCATGATGCGGTTCAAGCGTACATTTAAGGCCTGAAGCATATTCATGACATCCCTTTACCGTATGATTCCTTTATTATACATGTTAATAACGCTGAGTGCAGACCCATTTGCAATGTAGCATACGGAGCAGTTATCATAAATCTGGAAGAAACACTTCAAGTTGAAGAAGGGGAGATAGTCATGATTAAAGGGAAAAGAAAGCACACATTGATGATGGCAGGCCTCATTGCGTCAAGTATTCTTGTGATATCCGCCTGTTCTGTTGTAGAACAAGCGAATCAAAGTTTGAATTACGTTAGTGGGGCTACTGATTATATAGAGCAAGTATCGAACGCCGGAGCCGAACTGCAAGAACTCGCATCAGGAGCGGTGAGTAACCCGGAAGTAACAACTCAGGTACAGGAGAAAATAGATCAGATTCAGGCGGAAGCCAGCGAATTCTCTCAGCTTACCGCACCAGCGATAGGGGAAAGCATTCATGAAAATCTGGTCAGTTACAACAATCAATTAACCGAAGTGGTGGGTCAATTTGAGAATACGCTTGCAGAGCAGGGCTTTACGGCAGAAAACTGGGAGAAGACAGGGATTCCTGAATTGATCACCAATATTAATGGTTTAAAAGATCCATTAAGCGGTCTTGGAATCGAAGTCAATTAAGATTTAAACAGTCTAGGCCTTGAGCATTAGCAGGTTCATCTCATGGAAAAGGACGATATACCGGAGTGATGTTAATCACTTCCAGATATCGTCCTTTTTGCTTTTTCTAATATTAAGATGATGATTTGCCACGAATTTTGGAACTTAGATCTTCAATCTGTTCATCCAGTACATTTCCTGCTTTACTTAGAAACCCTGTAATAAGCTCCAGTTCTTCCTCAGTGTAAGTGGAAGCCAGTTTAACCATAGCTGCGTGAAGGGTGAGGTACG
Source organism: Paenibacillus sp. FSL F4-0087 (assembly GCF_038020215.1). Lineage (NCBI taxonomy): Bacteria > Bacillati > Bacillota > Bacilli > Caryophanales > Paenibacillaceae > Paenibacillus > Paenibacillus sp. FSL F4-0087. The sequence goes on along the minus strand of NZ_JBBODJ010000001.1, from coordinate 6,751,908 downwards.
TACTGCTGACCTCTTCCTTGTTTTCGTACAAAGGCACAATGATGACTTTACGGCGGTCAGTGGGGTCATTTTCCCGGCGAACAAAGCCGTTCTTCTCAAGCCTGTCAATTAATGTCGTGACACTCCCTGTGGCCAGACCGGTAAGTTTTGACAGCTCACCTGCAGTGATTGGACCTTTCTCGCGCAGGATATCCACGGATATGAAATCGTTATTGTACAAGCCTAAAGAGGCAGCCACATGCTGCTGATATAAAACGGTTCGTGTACCCAGGCTCCGCATGCGCAACGTAAAATTCTCCTGTAATTCGGTAGGTTGTTGTTCATGTTCTCTTGACAAAAGATAACCCTCCTCTTAAGATGACATATATCTTGATTATCGAGATATTAGATTTACAAGATAATAAATTTTGGAGATACTAGATTGACGTATGATTAATTTCAACTTATTTTAACGAACTCTGTACTTATTTGCAAAGGGGACGATCGATTTTGAGAGACACAATGATGATTAAAGGTGCACGGGAGAACAACCTGAAGAATATTTCACTTTCGATTCCGAAGTATAAATTGGTTGTTCTAACGGGTCCGTCCGGCTCCGGCAAATCCACGCTGGCAATGGATACCCTTCAGCGAGAATGCCAGAGACAATACATGGAATCGATGGGATTAACATCGGATTCGATCAGCAAACCAAAGGTGGAGTCGATCACAGGTCTTTCTCCATCCATCAGCGTAGGACAGCACATTACTAACCGGAATCCACGCTCAACAGTAGGAACAGTGACAGACATTTACACTTACGTTCGTTTCATTTTTTCCAGACTAGGAGAGCGTATATGTCCATCCTGTAATGGCACCATTTCGCCATCGTGGGAAGCGGCTGGTCATCTAACTGAGGAAGACGAATACATGGGTCATCAGACTATACTTTGTCCCCATTGCAATACCAAGCTGGAGAAGCTGGGTATGTCACACTTTTCGTTCAATAAACCGGAGGGTGCTTGTGATATATGTAGTGGACTGGGTCATGTGGCATTAATCAACGAAGCGGCTGTATTCAATCCTGAGCTTAGTGTGCGGGATGGAGGTGTAGCTTCGTTAAATGGTGTGCATCGGGATATTCAGATCCGAATTCTAGTTGCAGCTGGAAAGCATTTTGGATTCGGATTCGATCCGGATCGGCCATTGAAGGACCTTGGTGAAATCGAGCGTGATTTGCTGTACTACGGCGTCGATAGCGAAGAATTCAAGCAGCATTACCCTAATATCAAACCCATCCAGGGAACCAAGTTCGAAGGTGTAATCCCCGGATTGTGGCGACGCTATAAGGAAAAGGAAGGAGAAGGTGGTGGAACGGAAAAAGACGGACGTTTTTTTCATCAACAGCAGTGTCCTGAATGTCAGGGAGCTCGTTTGAAAAAAGAAATTCTTTCGGTAAGCGTAGCTGGCGCATCCATCTCCGACGTCACCAACTGGTCATTCAGTAAAGTGTTGGAATGGACAGTAGGACTACAAGAAGTGATTTCACCCGAGGCACATCACTTGCTTGATCCAATTCTTCATGATCTGCCCACCAAATTGAAGCGCATTATGGATGTTGGACTTGGCTATCTCTCCATGGATCGTCAGACCGTAACTTTATCGGGTGGTGAAGCTCAGCGATTACGACTTGCATCGCTTCTAGGCTCTGGTTTAACGGGCGTATTGTATATTCTGGACGAACCGACAACAGGGCTTCATCCGAAAGACACCATTGGCCTGATTCGTGTACTTCAGGAGCTTCGTGATCTGGGCAATACGATCCTCGTTATTGAACACGATATTGAGATGATGCGTGCTGCCGATCATGTGATCGACATTGGACCTGGTGCTGGAGTCAATGGAGGGATAGTTGTTGGTGAAGGGAGCCTGGAGGATTTAATGGCAAGTGAGCTTTCGGTTACGGGAGCTTATCTGAGAAATGAATCTTTGGCTAGTCCTTCTTATAACCGAAGAACAGGTACGGGGCAGCATCTTGCCATTCGGGGAGCGCATTTGCGCAACATCGATATTCCGGTTGTATCTTTTCCATTAGGAACACTGATCTCCGTAACGGGTGTTTCGGGGTCCGGCAAATCTACGCTTGTATTTGATATCCTCGCACAGGGTATGGAGTCAAGTCTGAAACCAACAGGTTGTGAAGAGATAACAGGCTTGGAGCACGTCGGTGATATCGTTATTTTTGACCAAACGCCGATGAGCAGAATGCAACGGTCGAATGTGGCCACCTACACCGATGTATTTACGCACTTGCGTCAGCTGTTCGCTGGTTTGCCAGATGCCAAGGCACGAAAGCTCACTGCGAAGCACTTCTCGTTTAATACACCCGGAGGGCGCTGTGAAACCTGTCAAGGTCTTGGGGTATTGTCTGTAGACATGAACTTCCTGCCTGATCTGGAGGTAACTTGTCATGATTGCAAGGGCAGACGGTTCGTGGATGAGGTGTTACAGGTTCAATACGAAGGCTTCTCGATATCTGATGTGCTGAATATGTCAGTGGCCGAAAGTCTGCCTGTCCTGAAAAGTCAGACCAAAATCGCCGATCTCGTAGAGATGTTGTGTGAAGTTGGACTGGGTTACCTCCAATGGGGTCAATCCGTCAAAACATTGTCAGGTGGTGAGGGCCAACGGATCAGGCTGGCAAAAGAGCTGAGTAAAAAGACCAAAAAACACACGCTCTATCTGTTGGATGAGCCAACAACCGGCCTTCATCCGTCAGACATCAAGCAACTCCATATTTTGCTGGATAAGCTGGTTGAGTCGGGGAATACCGTTGTCGTTGTAGAGCACAGTCTGGAATTGATTCGGGAATCCGATTGGGTTATTGACATTGGCCCAGAAGGTGGCGCAGCGGGTGGCGAACTGGTAGCCGAAGGTACGCCGGAGCAGGTGGCGGGAGTCAGAGCCTCCCATACAGGACAATTTTTGAAGCGTATATTAGCCGAAGGGCTTTAATCAGAATGGATAAGGGGAAAAATAATCATGGTAAAAAGCAATAAATTAGGCGTTATTCTTGCAGGCTTGCTGCTTGCCATTCTCATGGCTTCGATGGATAACACCATCGTTGCCACTGCAATTGGTACCATCGTAGGTGATCTTGGTGGATTTGATAAATTAATGTGGGTCACCTCTGCCTATATGGTTGCAGAGATGGCGGGTATGCCGATCTTCGGTAAACTATCGGATATGTATGGCCGCAAGCGATTTTTCATTTTTGGAATCATTGTATTTATGATTGGTTCTGCATTGTGCGGGACGGCGGATTCCATCATTCAGCTCAGTATTTATCGTGCGATTCAGGGAATCGGCGGCGGGGCGTTGATGCCGATCGCATTTACCATTATGTTTGATGTCGTTCCCGCAGACAAACGGGGTAAAGTGGGGGGACTATTCGGTGCAGTCTTTGGTTTATCCAGTATTTTCGGACCTCTTCTCGGAGCCTATCTGACCGATTACATTCATTGGTCCTGGATTTTCTATATCAACCTGCCACTTGGTCTGATCGCCTTTGTCATGATTGCATTCTTCTATAAAGAATCCGTGGAGCATTCCAAACAGAAAATTGACTATTTTGGCGCATTCACACTGGTAGCTTCCATCGTATGCCTCATGTTTGCACTTGAACTTGGAGGCAAGGAATACGCATGGAATTCCAGCATGATCGTGGGTTTGTTTGCTGCGTTCGCCGTGCTGATGACTGCATTTGTGTTCATAGAGCGCCGAGTGGCAGAACCAATTATTACATTTAGCATGTTCAAAAACCGGCTTTATTCCACCAGCAATCTGATGGCCATATTTAGTGGTGCAGCCTTTATTACAGCTTCCATCTATATCCCCATTTATATTCAGGGTGTACTTGGTGGATCGGCCACCAATTCCGGTCTTGTTCTTCTGCCGATGATGCTTGGATCGGTTGTGACAGCTGCGGGTGGAGGAGCCATGCTTACCAAGCTCAGATACCGCTCCATCATGTTACCTACACTCGCGCTGCTGGTTATTGGTATTGCCTTGCTGACAACGTTAACGACAGATTCCTCCCGATTTATGGTGACTATCTTCATGATTCTGGTTGGTCTGGGCATTGGGTCTTCGTTCTCTGTATTGAGCAATGCAGCCATTCACGGTTTCTCAGCAAGACAGCGTGGTTCGGCCAGTTCAACACTTAACTTCAATAGGGAACTCGGTATGACGTTGGGAATCACGGTATTTGGTATCGTACAAAGTCACGTATTTACGAGTAAATTGGTCTCCTTCTTTGGAAATAGTAATGGTAGTGAGCAGGGTGGTGGCGTGAATCTGAGTGATCCTAGCTTAGTCTTAAAACCGGACACTCGTGCTGATATTCCTGCGCCAATGTTGGATAAGATTACAGAAGCATTGTCCTCATCCATCGTTCATACGTTTGCCTGGGCCATCATTCCGGCCGTTATTGCTCTATTGGCTGCTTGGTTTATGAGTAAGGAAAAATTTGACCCTGCATCCGAGTCAGATGAATATTTAGCTTCACACTAGCAAGACTATGTAATGGATTTGTGTGCACGATATGACAATATGTTCTTATCAAAGGAGACCTGCGTTATGTCTGAACAAAATGGAAAAGTAATCATTATCACCGGCGGAGCGAGTGGTATTGGTAAAGAAACAGCGCTTCAGCTTTCGGATCTGGGTGCAACGATTGTCATAGCAGACTATAACGAAGAGGGTGCGAGAAAGCTTGCATCGGAGATTGAAGCAGGTGGCGGCACAGCCGGGGCATACAAAGTGGACGTTTCCAAAGGAGACGAGATCAAAGCTCTGATCGATTGGACCGTAGAGAAATACGGAACATTGAGCGGTATTTTCAACAACGCGGGCATTGGACTCGTGAAGCCATTTCTGGAGATGGACCCGGAATCCTATCACAGAGTAATCGATGTTGACCAACACAGTGTGTATTACGGCATGTATTATGGCGCCAAAAAAATGGTTGAACTGAATGTACAGGGTACCATTGTTAATACAGCTTCGATCTATGGCAGTATTGCTGCGGTGGGAAGCTTTAACTACAATGCAGCCAAGGCAGCTGTCGTAATGATGTCCAAATCCGGTGCCTTGGAACTTGCTGAAAATGGCATTCGTGTGGTTGGTGTAGCGCCAGGCTTCATTGAGACACCGATTCTGGGTGATGACAAAGCGATGAAGGATGCACTTGCCACGCAACATATGCGGGGAGAGCTCATTCAACCGGAGAAAGTTGCGAGTGTGGTTACCTTCTTGTTCAGTGATGCTGCAAGTGCAGTGAATGGTTCAACGATTGCAGTCGATGATGGATTCCTCAGCTTCAAAACAAAATAAGATTTGGACAGTAAGGTAGTGCAGTCCGTTTCTGAAAAATAAAAAAAAGGTGCAGAACGAATAAATCGTTCTGCACCTTTTTTTGCAATCCATATAAGAAGAGTATTTATTATGAAAATAATTCTATATAGTCATCCCGGTAGTTCAGAGATCATGATACAATAAGCAGGCATGCGTCTTTTATCATTTTGTGGTGTCATAGACAATACGCACACCAAGAGAGCCATAGCTCTCTTCTTTATAGTGACATTGGGAGCATGTTTTTGTAGCGCATAACGCATCACTATGAACTTGTAATTTTTCGTTGCATAGTGGGCATTTATTTTCAAAAAGAGTCTTCAACACGTTAAACATGCTTAATCACTCATTTCGGATTAATTTACTTGGTTTTATTATAGCTGATTATTTTAACTGCGTATACTGTTTTTTGCATCTTTTTTACACCGCAAGAAAGGAAGAAAAACCGATGGATACTCTGCTTTTTGTCATCATGTTTATACTGGGTCTGATCGGTTCCTTCTTCTCGGGTTTGTTGGGTATAGGTGGAGCCATAATTAATTACCCGCTGTTGTTGTATGTACCTTCTCTCATGGGGCTGGAACCATTCTCGGCACATGAGGTGTCGTCGATCAGCATGTTTCAGGTGTTTTTTGCTTCACTCGCTGGTGTGATTGCCTACATTAGGAGAACAAGGAAAGGGGATAAGAGTGAAGCTCTTATTCATAAAGGTCTGGTGGCTTATATGGGCTCCAGTATTCTTGTCGGCAGTCTGATTGGCGGCTTCATATCTGGTCATTTGAATGGAGAAGTCATCAATCTGATCTATGGTATTCTGGCCATTATCGCGATTGTACTTATGCTGATTCCCGGTAAGGGAACAGAAGGCTCGGCTCGACAGCTGACATTTAACACATATGTTGCGGCAGGATCGGCTCTTGCCGTGGGAATCGTCTCGGGAATTGTTGGTGCGGGTGGTGCTTTTATATTGATTCCGATCATGCTCACCGTGCTTAAGATCCCTACCCGGACGACCATTGCTTCTTCGCTTGCGATCGTGTTCATCTCCGCCATTGGTGGGGTGGTGGGTAAGATTATGGGTGGAGACATTCCGCTGGAGCCCATCATATATACGGTTATCGGGAGTCTGCTTGGTGCTTCACTCGGTTCCAAAGTGAGTTCAATGATTAATGTGAGACTGCTTCGGTATGGACTGATGGTTCTTATCGCCATTACAGCAGTGAAGGTATGGTCTTCGATTTTGTAAAACCACATAGGATTGCAGCGTCCATGACGATTTCGTAACCAAACGGATGGAATGCCGTATAAAGGGTATGAACATGAGCTGGCGAATTTGTTGTCGCATGAATTCACATCAGTTTTCGTCCATGGAGCACCCTCAAACTCCTTTCATGGATACATGTTTAACATTATGAGAAGTTGAGGTATCCATCCTATGAATAACGTACTCGCAGATCAGGCTGATGCAGGATATCAGCTGGCTGAGCAGAAAGCAGCTCAGTATTTTACTTCTCTTCATGAACAACTTCTGAATAACACGTATATCACTGCGCTTACGCAAGATATTCACTTGTGGCAAAAGAGACATGTTCAACCGTTTTCCTGGTTATCTTTTTTATCACCAAGTCAAAGAAAACCGGATTCCCGGGATGCTCATAGATATATCCATTGGCTGAATGTTACAGGCAAACTGGATGATTACCTGGATCGCAGTATTTCTTATATTTATATGCGGGATCTGGGCAAAGCACTGGATTCCTTGGACACCCAGGCACGCATTCAGCGTGTTGCTCAGGATACCAAAGCGTATTTTATACGTTCAAATACAACCCGTCACAAGGAAAGTCCGGATTATATCAGTCTGGCCGCCTTGTATCGATGGGCTCAGAAGGAGAACGTGGAAAAAGCTGTTATCTGGGTCATCAGCAAATTAAAAAATGTCGCTTCCAATATCCCCAAAGAACTGGACGCAGAACAGGCGCAGCGCAAGCTGCTCAAGATCATTCTGGGCGTTGTTCTGCATGTGAACGATGATATGAATGATGAGACTCCCCAGGCAGAACGTTCCGCGAGGCTGGATGCTGCAATTCGGCTTGGTTATTCTTATGGGCTGACCTATCCATTTATTGATGACCTGCTGGATTCGCAGGCATTGACTGCGCAAGAGAAGGAACAGTATTCTCTCTTGATTCGAAATGCGCTTCTCACCGGAATTGTGCCGGATATCGGCGAATGGAAGGGAGCCAATCTCAAAGTCATTCAATATGTTCATGGAGAGCTGCGTGATGCATTCGAGTATATCAAGAACTACCAGCGCCCTGAGACGCAGCGCACATTCTTCGAGCAATCCTATGTATTCTTTCAATCTCAGGAAATAGACCGTGCCAAGAAACTGTCGAACGCGAATTATTCCAATGAAGAACTTTATATTCCGATTATTATTAAATCCTCATCCTCCAGACTCATTGTTCGCTCCGTGCTCAGTGCATCTGCGGATGAAGGTTTTGATCTGCGGACATTCTACTATGGCATATATAATCAGCTCGCGGACGATTTCGCTGATATGTTTGACGATATGGAGGAAGGGGCAGTGACTCCGTATACCTACTATCTGAAGTATCGTGACCTGCGGCCTGATCTGATCAATCCGTATGAGCTATACTGGGCGGTTATCTCTTATCTGATTCATGAGGTGTACCATTCGGATGCGAAGACACGGGAGGTCATATTGGATCGGGCTATTAATGGTTTAAAGCGTTGTAGAGAACGTTTGGGTCAAGAACAATACAATGAAGTGATGAACATCTTTGCCTCCGGACAACCGGAATTCAATCGCCTCATTCAGCAAATGGTGCGAAAAGCCGGTGATGTGGATTTCTTGGATAAATTGCTGCGGGATCAAGTTATCCTCCAATTGCAGAATGACAAGCGTGAAAAACAGGATTTTCTGGATACGATTCGTACGGTTCGTGAACAGATCAATATTGAATTACAGATATCCAAACCGGGTGGACTTCCGGAGATGAAAGGCACGCTTATTGATGCAGCGAATTACAGTTTGCAAGGAGATGGAAAACGGCTAAGGCCGATCCTAACCTGGGTGATGGGTGTACGTGAATATGGACTGCATGAATCGTCTATCATTCCTCTTCTGAGATCACTGGAATACATGCATACCGCTTCACTGATCTTTGATGATCTGCCGACCCAGGATAATGCTTCGACCCGCCGAGGCCGTTCGACCTTACATCAGGTGCATAACAGCGCAACAGCGGAGTTGACAGGATTATTTCTCATCCAAAAGGCCATTGGCGAGCAATCTTCCCTTAATCAGTTTGATGCCGCAACCGTGCTTACCCTGATTCAATATTCCGCTGAAAAAGCAGAGGATATGTGTATGGGGCAGGCGATGGATCTGAATGCCAAAGGAAAAACGCTCACTTTGGAACAATTGAACATGATCTGTTTCTACAAAACGGGTATTGCTTTCGAGGCTGCACTTGTGATGCCAGCTATTCTGGCACAAGTGAAGGAAGTGGAGATTGCCTCCTTAAAGAAGTTTGCGTATCATGCAGGTATCGCCTTTCAAATTAAGGATGACCTGCTGGATCTGGAAGGGGATTATCAGGTACTCGGTAAGCCGGCAGGACAGGATGCGCGGAACAACAGCTCAACCTTTGTATCCATTCTGGGCGAGGATGGCGCGAAGAAAGAGATGTGGGAGCACTATTGTCTGGCTACCGAGGCGCTCAACGAAATGCCAAAGCCGATTTCTTTTCTGAGACATTTGTTGGATTACATCATTGGACGGGAGCGTTAAAATCTTCCCTGACTAATCCCATTCCCATGTTCAGCATGGTTAAATATGAAATAATACAAAGTTGCCTGGATTCGAATATAAATAGAATCCAGGCCTTGTTTTGCTTATTGACACAAACTTTTAGGAAATGATATGTTTCAACAATTGAAAAATCGGGTATTAAGCAAATATTGTGTTTATACACCAAAAGGAGAGCTTAAGATGCAGGTTCAAAAGGTCGATCATCACGAATTGTTTGAGCAGATTTATAATCAAGCACCTATTGGGATTGCACTTGTTGCTCCAACAGGACAGTGGATGAAAGTGAATCCTGCTTTTTGCAGTATGCTGGGTTATACAGCTCAAGAATTAATCCATCTTCATTACCAGGAGATCACCCATCACGATGATTTTGCACAGGATCTGAAGTACGAAAGCGCACTGTGTGAAGGTAAATCGCAAGAGTACAGGTACGAAAAGCGTTATATTCAGAAAAATGGAGATATTTTATGGATATCAATGCATGTATCATTGGCTCGGAACGAGGTCAGCGGTGAACCGTTATATTTTATCTGCCACGTTGTAGATATTACGGAACATAAAACAACCGAACTAAAGCTGCTTCAAACGGAAGAAATGTTCAAACTTATTTCCGATAATGCACAGGAAATCATCTATATTGCAACTTTTGACGGTATTTGCCGCTATTGTTCTCCTTCCATTTATAATCTGCTTGGTTATACGCCAGAAGAAGTGGTGGGAAATAACAATACCGCTATTTTTCACCCGCAGGACCTGGAACGTGTCTCCCAGATCGATTTGAGCACAGGTCATATGTTGAATATGCAGGTTCATCATAAAGATGGACATCGTCTTTGGTTTGAAACCACCTATAAGGTTATCGGGGAGCCTGGGCAAGAACAACAAATCCTTGCCATTGGTCGAGATATATCGGAGAGAAAGAAACATGAGGAAATTAGTGCAGAAGCTGAACGAATAGCCATGATCGGCAGTTGGGAGTGGAACATGCTGAGTGGCCATGTTTCCTTGTCTGATCAGATATTCGAGATTTTTGGCTTAGATCAAAACAAGCTGTATAAGGCCAGCGATATCTATTCATTCATGGAGCCGACAGAGGGGCAGCGATTGAAGGCATGTATTGAATGGGTGAAAACGGGTCAACCGCTTGATTTTGAATATCGACATCTGGGCTCTGATGGTAAAGAAAAGTACCTTCATCTGCGAGGATTAATTACCTTTGATGAAGATCAACAACCGATACAGTTAAACGGAACTTTGCAGGATATTACAGAGCGTAAACTCGTCGAATTCAAACTTCAGGAATCGGTGGAACGATATACTTCACTCAAAAAATATAATCATGATGCCATCATTTCTTTTGATATGGACGGTAATATCATAAATGCCAACCCGGTAGCTATGAAAATGACCGGATGCCCGGTTGTGGAAATGATCGGAACCAGTATATGCAGGTTTATCGGACCGTATCATCTTGGACTTATTCTTAATAGCCAGTATGAGATGGCTGAAAAAGAAATCAATGCCATTCAGCACGTAAATGGTTCTGAGACAGAAGTTTTGGCAACGCTTGCGCCTATCATTATTAATGAGAAAAACGTAGGGTTCTACCTGATTGCCAAGGATATTACGGAACAGAAAAAGCTTCTTGTAGCCAAAGAGACTGCCGAACGAATGAATAAAGCCAAAAGTGAGTTTTTGGCAATGATGAGTCATGAGATCCGTACACCCATGAACGGCGTAATTGGGATGACGGATTTGCTTCTGGATACGCCTGGACTTAGCGGGGAACAAAAGGAATATATTGAGATTATTCAAAAGAGCGGGGATTCACTGCTTGCGATTATCAATGATATTCTGGACTTTTCCAAAATAGAGTCGGGTAAAACCGATCTGGTGGATGAGCCGTTTGATCTTAAGGAGATTGTGACAGAGACGGTTAAGATCGTAACACCAATGATTCGGGAGAAACAGTTGGATCTTCGTTTAAGCCTGGATGACGCCATTCCTGTTCCCTTGTTTGGGGATGCTTACCGTCTAAAACAGGTCCTAACCAACATCATTGGTAATGCAGTAAAGTTCACCCCGGAAGGCAGTATTGAGATCGAGGTGAAGGTTATCGGACAAGAATACAATGACGTTCAATTTCAGTTTAAGGTGAAGGATACAGGGATAGGAATTCCAGTGGAGAAAAGAAAGCATTTATTCGAAGCCTTCTACCAATTGGAGAATTTCATGACGCGTAAGCCTCAAGGTACTGGACTTGGACTGGCTATCAGTAAGAAGCTTGTAGAACTTATGCAGGGTGATATCTGGATTGAGGATTCGGACGATCCGGGGACCACATTTATGTTTACAGCATCGTTTAAAGCCAGCAACATGGAGGAATTCAACAGATATGATCTACAACAGAAAAAAAATAAAACTGATCAACTTCGAATTCTAATTGCCGAGGACAATGAGGTGAACCAACTTGTTCTGCGCCGGATGATTGAGAAGAAAGGACATCTTGTCGATTATGTAGTGGATGGAATAGAGGCAGTGGAAGCTGTCAAACGAAGTGCGTACGATATTGTGTTCATGGATGTGCACATGCCTAGGCTGAACGGATTCGAAGCGACCAAAGCGATTAAGGAATTAATGCGGCCAGAGGCATGCCCTTATATTGTTGCAGTTACTGCGAACGCAGTTAGAGGGGATATGGACAAATGTCTGAAGGCTGGAATGGATGCGTATGTTAGCAAACCCATTAAAAGTGAATCTATTATGCAAGTGATGGAGGAGTTTTACAAAATAAAGAAATATCCCACTGCATACAATTGATTTCCATATTCCGTAGAAACGGATTTTTGAATGGCAATGGAGCCGCTCCCTTATCGATGATAAGGGAGCGGCTTTTTTTGCATGTTCATATCTCAGAATGCTAAACTACTGATTTTTGATCCATAGTTTGGAGATATCCATGAACCCAAACTCAGCGGTATGAAGGCCAAAGAGACTTTGATTAAGTAATGCTTTTTTATTCATATGGCAGCCGTACAATATCCAGCAGTTATCGCGAAGCAAATCCTCTGCTTCATTGAGCAGCGACGACCTTTGCTCTTCATTTTGCTGAAGGAAATTCTCCATTTTTTGATAAAATACGGACTGTAAATCGGGTGATAAACAAATATGAAAATAGTTACGTTTGTTGATGAAGAAATTAATCATGCCAAATTGCCAGTCATCTTCCAAAACTTCTTCTGCGATAATTAGGTCGGCTTCGCTTGTTTCTCTCACATTGGGAAATTCAACGAAGGGTTGCAACTCAATACATAAACCGATGCTGGCTCCGCGCTGTTTAAGCCATTCTGCTTCTTTTTGGTCTTTAGCTACAGTATACGCAAGTATGATTTTTTCTCCCCGGTATCCGCTGCTGTACAGGAGCTCACGGGCATCCTCAAGTGAAGACTCGCGCCAGGCATGCTCTGCGCTTTTCCAGGGAAGAAAGCTGTTTGCCGGTGTAATTCGATTGCTGCCAAGTTCCCTCACCAAAGCGACTGGATCGAAAACAATGCGCATGGCTTGCCGAAATTCCAGTTGATGGTGAATACCGGCTTTACGAAAATTAATCAGCATATATCGGCATCCTGTTGCTGGATAATCAACACTGTTGCTCCCCGTATCGTCTGTAGCCAATTTAAGTCGGTCTGTTCCTGGTAACTCATAATGACGTTCATAAGGACCCAGATTGGGCACAAACCAGATATCTACTCGATCCAGATGAGGACGGATTCCATAATAGGCATCGAATGAGCTAATGATCAACACCGTTTCATTTATTTCATTGATCCGAAAAGGTCCGGTACCGATTAATTGTTGGGTTACATCGACATCATAGGGGAGAATCGTCATTGAGACACAACTAAGCAGGTTCAGGAAAAAACGATTAGGCCGACTTAGATAAAAACGAATGCAGTAATCCCCGACAACTTCGGTACGCTCAATATCCCGGTATAGCCAAATGAATGGACTGTCTACAGTGCGCAAGCGCTCTAATGTAGCTTGGATATCTTGGGATGTCATTACCCGACCATGGTGGAATCGCACACCTTTGCGCAGATAGAAAACCCAAACTCTGTGATCCTCGTTGTACTCCCACATATGCGCCAGATCCGGCAGGAAAGTTCCTGTTTTGGCGTCATAGGTGATTAGCGTGCTGCATACCTGCCCAAGCAGATAGGTTTCAAAAGCGGTATACACAAAAGCAGGGTCCAGCTCTGCCAATCTTCGTGACCTTACCATGCGAAGCACGTCCTGACCGGAAGAGCTCTCGGCATGACTGTGGAATCCCATCTGTTTATTTAACGAATTCAGCAGCCGCTCCCGGAGAGCATCATTCTTCTCTGTGCTGCCAATCAACTCGATCGCTTCCTTCATTTTGCCTCTGCCCATGAGCTCCAAAAAGCTCTCCTCGAGCGCCTCATTCACACTGCGCAGCAATGTCATCTCAGAATGATGACCCCGGCCACGCCCGGGCTGCCAGTGAATAAAGCTTTGTTCTTCCAGCTTGCGCAGAATAAACTTCACGTTTCGTGGAGTGCAGCATAGGGCAGCCGAAAGGCTTTCGATCGTTACCGGAACCGCTTCATGAAATTGAAGAGAAAGTTCTTTTGCTGTGGCGAGACGCAGATAGTGGGTTGTTGCTGTATCCATATGAATGTGCTCCTTCATAAAAGGTGAAATGTGCGCATGTTTTCTTACACTTTTATTTCCCCCTTTGATCCATACAATTATACATAAAGGGATAGGGCAAAGGTAGCCCATCTGAGACAAAAACATCTAGAACAGGAGAACCATACGCATGAAGCAGCATTTACGTCAAATTCACCCTTTAGCCTGGACCATCATTGTTGGAACGATGTTTGGACGTCTTGTTACGTCCATGAGCATCCCGTTTTTATCCATTTATCTGACTCAGGTACTGGGAGCTACACCCACACAGACTGGAATTACCGTCGCGGTCAGTTCTCTGGCGGGGGTTATGGTCAGCTTTTATGGAGGTTATATTTCCGATCGAATCGGCCGCAAAGTGGTCATGATGGTCTCCGTATTTGGCTGGGCCTGTGTTTTCTTCATCTTTTCAGCAGCTGAGCATCTGTGGGTATTTTTTGTGGCCAATACGTTAAACGGTTTATGCCGCGCCGTGTTTGAGCCCACGTCACGTGCACTTCTATCGGATATTACTCCACCACAAAATAAACTGCTTGTCTTCAACCTCAGATATGCGGCCATTAATCTGGGTGTCGTGTTTGGACCGATTATCGGTCTTCAGCTTGGATCAGCGGAGTCTACATTTCCGTTCATGATCTCCGGGTTGGTATATATCGTTTACGGCTTGGTTTTGTTCCTGCAATTTCGATTGCAGCGTGCAAATCTGCCGGAACATGTTCAGGTAGCAGCACCTCGTTTACGAGATGCACTGGCTACTACGGGACGCGACCGTGTATTTTTGCCAGTACTTATCGGAACTACGTTTTGCGTACTCGGGTATGGGCACTTTAGCTCGACCTTGGCTCAGTATGTGGCCCAGAATCCTCTCTTTGAACATGGAAGTCAAGTGTTTTCCTATATGCTTTCACTCAATGCGTTGACTGTGCTTGTAATCCAATTCCCGATTGTGCGAGTGGCCAGCAAATTCCCGCCGGTTGTACCCCTCATACTTGGAAACGTGCTGGTCGCAACAAGTCTGTTCCTGTTTGGCATAGCTGAAGGTGTTATGCTGCTGATGATCAGTGTCATTCTGTTCACCATTGGGGAAGTGCTCATGTTCACCATGATGGATATGCTGATTGATCGTATTGCCAAACCCGAATGGAAAGGGACCTACTTTGGCACGATTGGATTCAATAACTTGGGGAGCGTCATGGCACCGATTCTTGGAGGGCTCCTATTAACCCAATTTGGGACGGGGAATGGTCTGTTCGTTTTTGTACCGCTGGCACTGACCACTGCACTTGGACTGCCTTTTCTTATCGTAGCGCATAAGCGCCTTGTCATCAGGGAGAAGGAGACCACACCCATACAAGTGAGTGCCTAGCTTAAGTGATGCCAGTTGCATGGCACTTAGGCAACAGCTTTTTAACTTTTTTTGAGAAAGGTAACTTTCAATGAGAAACCAACGTTTAATTAGTTAAACATTTCCTCATGGAGGTTCCAAATGATATTTAAAAAGTTCACTCTAACATTGCTGGCGTGTGCTATGTTTGCCGCGTTTTCAACGCCAAGTTTAGCTGAGAATGCCACACTCGAGATTGGGACTGGCGTATTGTCCAATAACCGGGTGCTAATTCCTTTGAGGGTTGTGTCCAGCAACTTGGGGGCAGATGTAACGTGGTATAAGGATGGGAAGAGCATTCGAATTAAAACGGATGAAAAAGAAATTTGGCTTGTGGTTAACTTTAAAAATGCGAGAGTGAATGAACAGATAATCAAAATGGATTCTCCTGTTGAAATAATTGGAAATACAGCATATGTTCCGCTGCGATTTGTCAGCCAAACGTTAGGAGCCAAGCTAGAGTGGAATCCACAAACTAAACAGGCAACCATCGACTTGAATAAACAAAACATGATTGTAAGTATGCAAGAGGAGACCATCCAAATACCTGATTCTGTGAAAATAACAAAGGGACGAATAAATGTTTTGTCAGAGAAATTGAATGAAATTTCAGGCTTGTCTCAGATCAAGCAGGTCAGTATGTATTTCAAGCCTTATTTCACTGAAGATTTAATCCAATTTATTCTCAAGAGACAGGATCTAGTAAGTGATTGGATGGTATATGATGCTCCAGAGACTTCCGTTTATTATACAAGCAGTACAACAGCGACATTATCCCAATCGTTCGTAATCGGAAATACATTAACGGGTGATTCTCATTATGTAAATGATCGAAATATTGAACTTGTTTACCGTAATGGTGTATGGAAAGTGAATCAGTTAATGTTTAATCTCAGAGAAATTCCCTATCTGGGTTATGATCGTTGAAATCGCCGCATAAGATGTTCAGTGGCATGAAGGAAATAACAATTGAGTTAATATTATCTTGACGGATTACAGTAGAGCGAATACAATAAACAACAAATATGTGTGACGGGTGGTTAAGATGAACATGTTCCAGACAGGGCGCATTCTGAATCGATAACTGAATACGCATGAGCAAGTGACTTAACCAATGTTTTTTTGTGTTGGCGTTTAGACAGTCATGTTTGTGCACCCCTGTCGTGGACGCTCATCATTATTGCGTGCAGAGGAGAAATCCGGAAACGCTTCTTATTTCATATGATTCTCTTATTGTTACAAGCTGTAGATGACATTAGTTCATCTATGGCTTTTTTGCATGCATTCCACCCAATTTGTTGCACATAGAAGGGAGATTTTGTAGTACTTTTTGGTGGGAAATCACCCCAAGGGGAGAAAGAGAGGCAACGATATGAAACGACCTAATCAAAGTTATACCATTTGGTTTTCCCAACGAACCGGCAGTACTCTGATTGGTGAAGCTTTAAGTTCTACGGGTGTGGCAGGATATCTGAGCGAGTGGCTGCATTATCAGCATAAGAGCCCAGACACATTAAAGCGTGAAGATCTGGAGCAGATCTGGGATCATGGAACAACATCGAACGGAGTATTCGGAATCAAAATTAATTTTGAACAACGATGGATTGACGCATTCCGAAGTCTCTATAGTCTGCCAACAACGTTATCGCGGGCTGAGGTATGGAGTACGGGCTTCCCTAATTGCACCAAGCATATTTACATGACGCGTCGCAACAAAGTCAGATTGGCTGTGTCATGGTGGAGAGCCATTGTCTCGGGTGAATGGCACCGCAAGCACGGAGACAGCCCTCAGTTACAAGATATTGCAGATCAATATAACTTTGATGCGATTAAACATCTGCTTGTGGAGAGTAATATGTGCGAAGCAGCAATTGAAGAATTCCTGTCCGAGTCAGGTATTGTGCCGTTGACAATTGTTTATGAGGATTTTATACAGGATTACGAAGGAACCGTCATGAAAGTGCTAGCGTTTTTGGATGTTCAAACTGACGGTGTGACCGTTTCGCCCCCTTTCTTTGACCCGATCGCAGACGAGATTTCTGAACAATGGGTGCAAAGATTTCGGGAAGAATGCCAGAGGGATTGGGAGAATGTCAAATGGTAAACACAATTGGTAAGATTCATCCACGAGTTGGAAATGTTGCATTTATTGTTGTTATGTATGATTCATCTTAGTGAGGGAGCAAAATGCTTTGAATCACCACAATGAAAAGAAATGTTATACGAAGGGGTGAGGGGTTATGCCCAAAACAGAGAAACGCTCCATGTCCTGGCTGCTGCAATATCTAAAACCAGTCAAAGGCCGATTGGCCATACTTATGGTGATGTTGCTAACGTCAACAGGGCTGCAGCTCCTGAATCCACAGATTATCAAACGATTCATTGATACAGCGGCAAGTGGGGGAATCCTTTCTAACCTGATCCAGCTTGCCGGATTGTTTCTAATTGTTGCCGTCGTAAATCAATTGATTACAGTAGCCGTGAGTTATCTGGGGAATGATGTGGCCTGGCGAGCAACGAACCGGTTACGGGGAGATCTCCTGAAGCATTGTCTGCGTCTGGATATGCGGTTTCATAATGTGAAGACGCCGGGAGAGATGATAGAACGGGTGGATGGTGATGTGACGAGTATCTCCAACTTCTTCGCGATGTTCATTGTGCAGGTGGTGGGGAGCTTTGTCTTGCTTGCCGGAATTCTCGGATTTATGTTCACTGTAAACGTACCGATTGCGATCGTCATGACGGTGTTTACATTATTATCGATTCTATTTATGGTGTTCATTCGGAACCTGGGAGTAAACTCTTCCAAAAATGAGCGGGAAGCGAGTGCATCCTTGTTCGGATTAATTGAAGAGCGTATTGCGGGAATTGAAGATGTTCAAGCGAACGGGCATGTCCCGTATGTGATGAATCGCTTTTATCGTACGATGCGTGTTGTATTTCAAAAAGGAAGGAAAGCCTGGCTGCTTCGGGTGATTCCATGGAATACGACGGTCATTCTGTTCGCACTTGCAGTCACGGCAGTACTTCTGCTCGGTGTTCATTATTACATGCAAGGCATCATCAGCATCGGAACCCTGTTTCTGATATATCAATACACACAGATGCTTAATGATCCGATTGAGATGCTGGGCGATCAGGTTCAAGAGTTTCAGAAGGCGAAATCAGGTATGCTTCGATCAAGAGAACTGTTGTCTTTACGCAGCGAGATCGAGAACGGAAGAGAAGATCAGCTACCAGAAGGGCCGCTTGGTCTGGAATTCAAACAGGTGAACTTCAGTTATAACGAAGATAAACCTGTATTGCAGAATATTAACTTTGCCATTAAACCTGGCGAACGACTTGGCATTATCGGTCGTACCGGTAGCGGAAAATCAAGTCTCAGTCGGGTACTTCTGCGCCTGTACAATCTGGATAGCGGAACAATTCGTGTGGGTGGCAAAGATATTACAGAGCTTACCTTGCCTGCACTTTACCGCAGGGTTGGTATGGTTACTCAGGATGTACAGCTGTTCGACGGTACGTTGCGAGACAATTTAACGCTGTTCAATCTGGATGTCTCGGATCAGATCATTAAGGAGACAACGGATCGACTTGGATTAAGTCATTGGATTGAATCACAACCGGCAGGGTTGGACACCCATCTGAAGGCAGGTGGTTCTTCATTGTCCGCTGGGGAAGCTCAATTGTTTGCCTTGACGCGAGTATTTCTGACTGAACCAAGTCTGGTTATTCTCGATGAGCCTTCCTCACGGCTGGATGCTGCCACAGAGAGCATGCTTCAGTCTGCCATTGATCAGTTAATGAAGCAATGTACGGGAATTATTATTGCACATCGCCTGGCTACTCTGGAGAAGGTCGATCAGATTATGGTACTGGGTGATGGCAAGGTACTGGAATTCGGAGCCAGAGAAGTGCTCGCCAGCGATCCGGCGTCACATTATGCCAGATTGCTGATTACAGGGCGAGAGGAGGAATTAGCGTGAATGTAACAGGATTCATAGGCCGTTTATTTCGATTCAGGCCTTTTCTATTTTTGATCAACGGATTGTCATGGTGCATATTCCATTCTTTGCCGCTGGCAATAGGGATCGGGATGCAGTGGTTCTTTGACCGGGCAACGGCGGGTTCCAGTGATTATATGTGGCTGGCAGCTCCGCTGATCTTCATTGCTTTGATCAGAGCGGTAAGAGTAGGGACGTTTTTTGCCGCATTCTATGCATGGATCACGTACATTTACCATATTCAAGCCATTCTGCGTACCAATATGCTCGCTGGGATTATGCGCTGGCCAGGACGTAATCTGCCGGCTTCACCGGGGGAGGCGATGAGTCGCTTTCGGGATGATGTGGATGAAGTGGTTGAGTACGTAGAATCCTGGGTGGATTTTTGGGGAAGGCTCGTGTTCGCTATTGTATCCATAGTCATCATGGCGAACATTAATTGGAAAATCACTTTGGTAGCTGTGTTGCCACTGGTAATCGTAACGTTGCTGAATAACTTGTCAGGTAATCGGGCTCGTCGATATGCTCAGGTCAATCGTGAGTCGACAGGACGAATCACCAGTTTCATTGCTGAAACCTTTGGGGCTGTGCAGGCATTGAAACTTGGGCAGGCAGAAGAGCATGTCTCTACTCGCTTTAACAAACTCAATGAAGAACGTCGTCAAGCTGCACTCCGGGATAATCTGTTCAAACAGTGGATGAGATCACTTAATCAGCATGTGCTCAGTATCTGTACAGGTCTCATTCTCCTGATGTGTGCGGCCGAGATGAAATCCGGCAATTTCACCGTAGGTAATTTTGCCTTGTTCACCAGTTATCTTGCCAATATTGGCTTTAGCATTTCATTGTTTGGCTATATGGTATTCCAGCATAAACGGCTCAAAGTATCTTTTGACCGCATGCGAACCCTGTTTCGTCCTGGGGAGGAAGACCGGATCATGGATTTCAGAGAGACGTATCTGAATGAAGATCCGCCTGAGCTACCTAATGAACAGAGAGATCCCAAAGAGAAGCTAAGAGAGCTGGAAATCAGCAATCTGGCGTACCAATATCCTCATTCTGCAAATGGAATAGAGGATATCAGCTTCCGTGTGAAGCGGGGACAATTTCTGGTCATCACTGGACGGATCGGTTCTGGCAAGTCGACTCTGGTCCGCACACTTCTGGGACTGCTGCCCAAACAGGAGGGTACGATTCGCTGGAATGGCAAAGATGTCGATCCCGCTACCTTCCTGATGCCGCCTAGAGCAGCATATACGCCGCAAGTACCTCGATTGTTCAGTGATACGCTGAAAGAGAATATTGTTCAGGGCAAACAGGGTCGTACGGAAGTCGCACTTGCAAAAGCCATTCGATTGGCTGTTATGGATAAGGATATTCAAAACCTGGATCAAGGACTCGAAACGTCCGTAGGTCCAAGAGGTGTCATGCTGTCAGGCGGTCAAATTCAGCGCGCGGCTACCGGACGTATGCTTATGACGGAAGCAGACCTCTTCATCTTCGATGATCTGTCCAGTGCGCTGGATGTGGAAACCGAGCAACAGGTCTGGGAAGGTTTGTTCGAGGAGCCAGATGTCACATGTATTGCGGTATCTCACCGCAGAGCAGCACTTGCGAAGGCAGATCATATCATCGTCATGAAGGATGGACGAATTGAGGCCGAGGGCAGCTTATCAGATTTGCTTGCTACTAATGAAGAGATGCAGCTACTTTGGCAAGGTGAGCAAACACCGGTTAAAGTAGGATAGGATAAGATATACGATTTATAACAAATGAAAAAAGCCGTACAGACAACTCTTTTTGAAAGAGTTAAGATCTGTACGGCTTTTATTATTGCTCATTTGGTCAATCTTTATTTGATCAGCGGTGCAATCAATGAATACGCAATGATGACCAGGAAGATAATCGTGATGTGATTAATGGAGAAAATAAACATTTTATGCGACCATTTCTTGGTTTCTTTCTTATCGAAAGTTGCCACACTAAGAATAAGCCAAGCCAAACTTACCAGAAACGCAACAATGGCAATGAACGGACTCATCGGCCAGAACAAGAAGCTGGAGAACAACAACAATACCAGATAAACATTTGTCTGGATGTATGTCCGTCTGATACCTTTTACAACAGGAAGCATCGGAACGCCAGCCGCTTTGTATTCATCAAATCTCCGGATGGCAATGCCATAGAAGTGAGGCATCTGCCACAACAGCATGGTAACAACCAAAGCCCAAATTTCATAATGACCCAGTTCTGGCGAAATGGCTGCCCAACCAATGAGTGGAGGAACAGCGCCTGAAAGACTTCCTACTTCCGTATTGTATACAGTTGTTCGTTTGGTCCACATCGTATAAGGGAACACGTACAACAACAGTCCCAATATGCCAAATACGGCAGCCGAAGGGGAAGCGATATACAACATGATGCCCCCGATAATCGTAATGGCAATACCGAGGATCAAACCTGTTTTGGTATCTACACGACCAGTTACCGTTGGGCGTGTTTTGGTGCGTTCCATGATCGCATCGATATCCCGATCATACAAATTGTTAAACACCCCGGCCGCTCCAATAATCAGGGAAGACCCGATAACAGAGAGGATAATGGGTACAATATTTGCTAAAATAGATGCATCAAATACATACAAAGCCAAACTTAAACCGGCAAACATGGCGATCAGATTGGATTTGATGATTCCGATCTTGATCGTATCAAAAAATACTTTCGGAATCGAGCTAGTATACTCCAGGCTGATTTCGGGCCGTGCCCCTTTATTCAATGTTTTCAAGAACTCACTTCCTATATCTATACTTATATATCTCGTGGTTTTATTATAGCACTCAATACAGTATGTGAATTAATTAACGATTTAGTATTTAAAATAATGTCATTTGATTGTGAACAATTTAAAAACAAGGTTTTTTTTAATTGTTAAAAATGATTTTCTGTGATACAGGTCATTGAAACCGAATAGTAGGGATAACAAGAGAAGCATATTTTTCTTGCATATTAAGCTTTATTTGTTTATTGTAGATATAAGAGATCTTTAATAGTATTAAGTGATCTCATCTTGCATTGTTTCTATTAAAGAACAGCTGTAGGAGGCAAGATGTAATCAGTATAGGCTTTTTTTGTAACAATAAAGGATATTGAATATCTGGAAAGGGTGTTAAATATGGATCAAAAGATGGATGTATTAATTATAGGCGGAGGACCAGCGGGTCTTAATGCTGCACTTGTACTAGGACGAGCTCGCAAACATGTTGTGGTCATAGATGATGAACGCCCACGTAATTGGGTTACGCGTGAAACACACGGTTTCCTGACAAGAGATGGTGCAAGTCCACGTGAATTTCGGAAGGTTGCGAAAGAACAGATTAGCGCTTATCTGTCCGTTCATTTTGTAGGGGATACAGCGACTTCAGTGACAGGAACAGATGGTGATTTTCAAGTTACAACGGCCCAAGGGGAAGTCTATCGCACAAAGAAAATTTTGTTTGCAGTCGGAAAAAAAGACCTCCCACTGGATATTAACGGGTTGAAAGAGGTATATGGCAAGAGTGCTTTTGTCTGCCCTTATTGCGATGGATGGGAATTAAGAGATCAACGGCTTGTCATCATTGTGAATGGAGCCAAGGCATTTCATATGGCCAAGACGATCTCGGGCTGGACAAGCCAGTTTACCATTTGCACGAATGGACCTGATGAATTGACGGATGAGCAGAGGGAGGAATTGAAGCAGCATGGTGTCCCGATATGGGACTCTCCAATTCAATCTATTGAATCAAGCGATGGTATGGTGCAGCAAGTGGTGTTAGAAGATGGTACCGAAATCTCGTGCACCGGGATTTTCTTTGGACCGAAACTAACGGCTGGATCAGAACTTCCGCAGACGATAGGCTGTGAGGTTACGGATGCGGGTACAGTCGTTGTAGATGATTTCGGCAAAACAACCGTACCGGGTCTGTTCAGCGCTGGAGATGCAGCATCGGAGTTGTACCAGGCCATTACTGCGGCGTCCCTTGGTGCATTAACCGCTGTAACAATTAACAGTGAACTTAATATGGAAGCCTGGGATGAGCGCGGTAAACATTTAAACCCGTAGAATTACGATGTACAATTTCTTGTCCAGTACTTTGCACAAACGATAAGTCAACAAAATAGATCTGATCAAAAAGGGGAATGCAAAAGCAATCCCCTTTTTGTGTTTAATCGATCTTTTAGTAGATCTTTAGTAGATATTCTCCATCGATAAGTGGACTAGTTTCGACCGTTTTTGTCATAAAACCAATATTTGATTTTCATTTGTTTACGGTTTATTATTGTATCAAATGATAGATAATACTATCATTTTAAACTCTGGGAGAGGGTGTTTAAAATGAGTATTGCAACTAACGTTCCACAGCCCAAAATGTATGGACCACTCGGGAATCTGCCCTTGATTGATAAAGAGAAACCAACATTGTCCCTTGGGAAATTAGCTGAGGAGTATGGACCGATATATCGACTGACCGTTCCCGGTTATTCCGGTTTGATCGTATCTGGCCCAGATCTGGTAGCTGAATTATGTGACGTATCTCGATTTGATAAATTTGTATACAATGAACTCGAAAATGTACGTGCCTTTGGAGGTGATGGTTTATTTACAAGCAGAACATCCGAGCCAAACTGGAAAAAGGCACATAATATTTTGCTTCCAACCTTTAGTAAACAGGCGATGAAGGGTTATCATCCGATGATGGTCGACATAGCCGAACAATTGATAAACAAATGGGCACGTTTGAATTCCAACGACACCATTGATGTAGCAGATGACATGACACGTCTTACGCTGGATACCATTGGACTGTGTGGTTTCAATTATCGATTTAACAGCTTTTACAGACAGGATCACAGTCCTTTTATCGAAAGTATGGTTCGTGCATTAAATGAGGCTATGCAAAAAAGCTCACGCTTGAAAATCCAAAATCTGCTGATGGTGAAAACCAAGCGACAGTTCGAGGAAGACATCCAAACGATGTTCTCATTGGTCGATCAGATTATTGAGGAACGTAAAGCAAGTGCTGCTCCTGAAGAGGTTGACTTGCTCGCTCGTATGCTGAATGGCAAAGATCCGGAAACCGGAGAAACGCTGGACGATGAGAATATTAGGTATCAGATTATTACGTTCCTCATAGCCGGACATGAAACGACGAGTGGTTTGTTATCTTTTGCCCTTTATTTTTTGCTGAACAATCCAGAAGCACTTCAAAAGGCCCATGATGAGGTGGATCGGGTGTTGGTAAGTGACTCTCCACAGTACGAGGAAATCCTTCAGCTCCCATATATCCGCATGATTCTCAGTGAATCGCTGCGTCTATGGCCAACCGCTCCCGGATTTGACGTCTATGCCAAAGAAGACACTGTCATCGGTGGCAAATATCCGCTGAAAAAAGGGGAGAGCTGCAGTATTCTTCTGCCTCAGCTTCACCGTGACAAAGGAGCCTGGGGAGAGGATGCAGAGCTATTCCGGCCGGAACGTTTTGAAGATACGACTCAAGTGCCTCATCATGCGTATAAACCGTTTGGCAATGGGGAGAGAGCATGTATCGGTATGCAGTTTGCTCTATATGAAGCAACCCTTGTACTCGGTATGGTACTTAAACATTTTGAACTGATTGACTATAGTGATTATAAGTTGGATGTGAAACAAACGTTAACGTTAAAACCAGGCGATTTTCGAATTCAGGTGAGAGCACGTACTGTATCATCGAAACTGATTGCTTATGTTGCACCCTCGAATGAAAAGCCGAATCAGGGTATTCATACAAATGTAACTGGTCATAGCCCTATTGTGGAATCTATGACGACTTCAACTCCGGTAAATGCCAATCCAACATTACTGGTACTATATGGCTCCAATCTGGGGACGGCAGAAGGCATTGCCAGAGTTTTTGCAGAGAAAGCCCGTGCCTATGGAATTCCAAGCGAAGCCGCAGCATTGAATGAATGGATTGGCCGTCTGCCCAATAAGGGGATCGTTCTCATCGTGACAGCTTCGTATAATGGTAAACCTCCGCAAAATGCAGCGGCATTTATCGAGTGGTTAAAGGAAGCCGAGTCAGAGAAGGTGCAAGGTGTGACCTATGCAGTTCTGGGCTGCGGGGATCGGAGCTGGTCTGGTACCTACCAGAGCATTCCTCGATTGGTCGATGAGAAGCTTGCGAGCTTGGGAGGCAACAGGCTGATACCTCGGGGAGAAGTCGATGCAGGCGGGGATATGGAGAAACAAGTGGAAGAGTGGAAGCGGGTGTTGTGGCCTCAGATGTTAAACGCGTTGGGGATCAGCGAGGAATCGATGGAGCACTCCTCACGAGGTACACTTCAAATGGAATTTGTTCGCGAGAAAGCCGATCTGCCACTTACACGAACCTACAATGCCAGCTATGCCACTATAGTGGTGAATGAAGAGCTTCAGGCAATGGATAGTGGGCGGAGTACACGTCACATTGAGATGCTGCTGCCTGAAGGCATGACCTATAAAGAAGGCGATCATCTTGGCGTATTGCCCCTGAATGCAGATGAAATCGTGAATCGCATCCTGCATCGTTTCGGATTAAAAGGAGAGGTTCAAATCCAATTAACTTCGAACGAAATACAGTTTACACATCTTCCTCTAAACCGTCCTGTCAAAGTGAATGAATTGCTCCATTTCTGTGTTGAGCTGCAAGCACCTGTTACAAGGGCGCAGCTTCAGGAGCTGGCCAACCATACGGTGTGCCCACCTCATAAACGTGAGCTGGAAGCGATGCTTGAAGAAAACAACTACAGGGAACATATACTTCAAAACAGAACTACCATGCTGGAACTGCTGGAAAAGTATGAAGCCTGTGAGCTGCCGTTTGAAAGATTCCTTGGAATGCTGCCTCCACTCAAGCCCAGGTATTATTCCATATCCAGCTCTCCACACTTCAATGCCAAGCAGGCCAGTATCACGGTGTCCGTTGTGAAAGAGCCTGCATGGAGCGGCAATGGTGAATTCCGTGGTGTGGCTTCATCCTATTTGGCCGAATGCCAGACGGGAGAGAGTATTTCGATGTTTGTACGTACGCCAGGATCCGGATTTGAGCTGTCAGAAGAGCCGGATGTTCCAATTATTATGGTTGGTCCAGGGACGGGGGTTGCACCGTTCAGAGGTTTCCTGCAGGCCAGATCTGTGCTAAAAGAGAGAGGATTGCCACTGAGTGAAGCACATTTGTTCTTTGGTTGCAGGAATGATTCGGATTTCATATATCGTCAAGAACTTGAACAATACGAACAGGCAGGCATCGTCAGGCTGCACACCGCTTTTTCGCGTGTTGAGGGTACGCCCAAAACGTATGTTCAGCATCTGATGTTACAGGAAGCCGAAGATTTACTTCATTTACTTGATACCAAAGGGAGAATCTACGTATGCGGGGATGGAAGCCTTATGGCTCCCGCCGTGGAAGAGACTTTGCGGCAAGCATATCAAAAGGCGAAGGGAGCAACCCGCCAGGAGGCGAAAAATTGGCTCAATCAGCTTCAGTCGGAAGGGCGTTACGTCCAGGATGTGTGGGCAGGTAAACGAGCCGTTGATTCGGCTAAGGCTCCTGTAAGTTGAGAAATGTTAAGATGGAGGCGGCGATAAACCGCCTTTTTCTTATGTCCAAAAACAGCCGCAGATCTGGAATTTCTAATCCAGATCTACGGCTGTTTTAATTTGGCTGATATGATCTATTGACAAAGAAAAATTTTTGAAGCAATATAATAAAATAACTTTATAAAGTATATAAATAAAGTAATTGACTAGCATTATTGTGTTTCATTTACTTTTAATTTATATACAGGGAAGGGATCTATTTATGGCAACTTGGTTTCTTATCATTATCTACCTTGCGTTTATCAGTCTGGGGATTCCGGACTCCCTACTAGGTTCAGCCTGGCCCGTTATGTGGCCTGAACTTGGCGCTTCGTTTGGGTCAGCAGGAATCCTGTCAATGGTCGTTGCAGCGGGAACCATCGTTTCAAGCTTGGCAAGTGGCACGGTGATTCAAAAATGGGGAACAGGCAAGGTTACGTTAATTAGCTGTTGTCTGACTGCCGGAGCACTCCTTGGATTTTCCTTCGCCCCTTCATTGGTGTGGCTCGTCATTCTTGCCATTCCGCTCGGTCTAGGGGCCGGCGCCGTTGATGCTGCACTGAATCATTATGTCGCAGAGCACTACAAGGCACACCATATGAACTGGCTGCACTGTTTCTGGGGTGTTGGCGCGACGTCAGGGCCGATTATTATGTCATATTACATTGCGGAACATCATTCCTGGAGAAGCGGCTATACAGCTGTAGCTGTCGTCCAGTGCTGCCTCGTCCTGATTTTGTTTGCCACGTTGCCGTTGTGGAAGCGTGTGGCTGCAAGTCGGGAGCGTGCGAGTCTGAACAACGAATCAGATCATGTGCAAGCAGACAACACGTTAGTACAGCATGAGGAGAGACCCGAACGGAATGTATTGAAGATTAAGGGAGTCAAAAACTCACTGATTGCATTTCTGTTTTATTGTGGCGTGGAGACGACGGTTGGTTTATGGGGAGCCAGCTATCTGGTAGGAGCAAGAAACATTTCGGCAGAAACGGCTGCGGGATGGATCTCCTTATACTACGGTGGTATTACGATGGGCAGGTTGATAACAGGCTTTATCACGTTAAAAATAAAAAATCGGGTGTTAATTCTGGCGGGTCAAGTGACTGCCATTGTGGGCGGAATCATCTTGCTGCTTCCATTATCCATTTCGTTTGCGCTGGCTGGATTTATGCTAATTGGATTGGGGCTTGCACCCATCTATCCCGGACTTCTTCATGAAACTCCAGCTCGATTCGGCAAAGCGAATTCTGCCCGATTGATGGGATACCAGATGGCACTGGCATACACAGGAACTACATTGCTTCCTCCGCTTTTTGGCGTTCTTGCTGCGAAAACCAATATCGGATTTTTCCCGCTGGTTGTACTTGTTTTCCTTATCCTAATGCTAGCCAGCTCAGAGCAAGTGAATCGTATTTTGAAAAAGAGGATTCTAAATGGGTAGAGCTGTTACGGGTGTAACAAGCAACAAGTCATACAACATTCCATTTAAAAAATGATACACCAAAAAAGCGAGGATCAATCCTCGCTTTTTTTATTTTGCAGAATCACAGAGTCATTACAACTCGTAGAGCTGCTCGTATTTTTCCGTTAAGTAATGAATTAATGGAGCGGTATCAATACTTTTTCCGGTGATGGACTTGATTAGCTCGTCCGCCGATCTTGATTTACCAAATTGATGAATATGAGTTGTTAGCCATCCGGTAATTGTCTCAATATGATCTGATTCAATCAAATGATCATAATCGGGAAGTTCGCGGCGGATGACTTTGTGTATTTGTGCTGCATAGACAAACCCAAGTGTATAGGAAGGGAATAATCCAAAGCCGGCGCTCCAGTGTCCATCCTGTAAAATGCCTTCCAGATGAGTCGGGGGGCGAATACCCAGATATTCCTCATATTTATCATTCCATGCTTCAGGCAATCCTTCGTAATCCACTTCTCCAGCAATAATGGCTTGCTCCAACTCATACCGAATAATGAGATGCAGGTTGTAGGTAAGTTCGTCGGCCTCAAAACGGTTAAACGACGGTTTTACTGCATTTAAAGCAAAATAAAAGTCATCCAAACTCACATGGCCAAACGTTTCAGGTTTGATTTTTTGCAAAATAAAATAGTTGTTTTCCCAGAAGCCTTTATGTCTGCCAATGAATTTCTCGAAAAAGATCGATTGGGATTCATGAATGCCGTACGAAGTGAAGATCCCAAGTCCAGTATGTATCAGGTTGGGGTCAATATTCTGTGTATAGAGTGAGTGCCCTCCTTCATGTAAAGCACTCCACAAGGAAACGCGAACGTCATTTTCAACAAATTTGGCTGCAAGACGTGCATCGTAAGGATTGATGGCAGAACTGAATGGGTGCACGGTTGATCCGAATTGCCCGGCATCAAAGTCGTAGCGAATGGCTTGTAACAGCTCGATCCCAAGCTGCCGCTGCTGTTCAAGTGGGAAGGGATGGTTGAATATGGATGTGTCCGGTTGTTTAGCGGAAGAGGTGACGCGACGGATCAGTGGTATAAGAGCAGATTTCAGCTCACTGAAAATGCGATCCAACGTTACCTTGTCCAGGTCAGGATCAAACTGCTGTACGAGTGGATCGTATGCATGCTGCTCGTATCCCCAGTATCCGGCAAACTTCAAGCTTGCATCGAAGATCTGTTTCAAATGCGGAGCGAAAATGGAAAAATCATTGGCAGCTCTGGCTTCCAGCCAAGCGGCGTTTGCAAGACCTTGCTGCTGTACAAATGCCTGATATTCCCCTATTGGAATGGCGCTCCAGCGTGTATACGTTTTCCAATGCTCTGCAATAATTCGCTTGGATAGCTCATCAAGGTCCTCTTGTTGTGCTGTTTCTTCTAATCGCAAACCGAAATCAGAATCGGTCTGTAACTTGAATAGTTCTCCAGCCAATGTTGCTTTGGCTCGTGCGGCGTAGGATGCGCCCTTTCGAGGTGCCCCTGTGCGAGCATCCCAGGCAAGCAGGGTTTGTACCTGTTTATAATGTTCGATCTTCTCGATATGTGCCGCAAGTGCAGCATCCAAGCGTTGTATTGTTGTCATGTTCATGACTCCTTCCAGATAAAGGATGAAATTTAAGTTGTATATTACCATCGGAATAGTTGGAAGTACAGAGAATCACGCTTTTTCGTAGATTACAAAAAATGAATTAACACATTAGGATTGCTTATTTTACAAAATACCTCTGTTCCCTTAGCCTGAAAATACCAATTTTCACTAATCCGACATGAACACTTGTATATCATTCAGGGCAGTGAAATTGGATTTAACATTATGCATGAGAGCGAGAGGGGTTACATGATGAGAAAACATACCAAGCCTGCTTTAATGATGATTCTGGCATTCCTGCTTCTGGCAGGTTGCGCTTCAGGTGGAGAGGGCCAGCAGAGTACACAGGCCTCTTCAACAACCGGTGAAACTCCAGCACAGCAGACATCGGCAGAAGGCAAGACAGGCGGGGCACTGAACATTGGCTATCCAACACAACCAGTTACACTGGATGCACATGTGTCTTCCAATACAGCGGTCAAGGATATTTCACGCGAGATCTATGAGCAGCTGGTAACGTTGGATAAAAATGCACAGGTCATTCCGCTGCTGGCAGAATCCTATGAGATTAGCGACGACAAGTTATCCTATACATTCCATCTGCGCCAAGGTGTGAAGTTTCATAATGGCAAGGAACTGCACGCGGAGGACGTAGTTGCTTCATTGAATCGCTGGATCAAACTGTCAAGTCATGGTAAAGCGAACTTTGTGGGTGCCGAGGCCAAAGAAACGGACCCATATACCGTCGTACTTCAATTGAAAACACCATTTCTGCTAACACTGCAACTTCTTGCTGATCCGATTCCAGCAGCGGCGATCTACCCGAAAGAAGTAGTTGATGAAGCAGATGATAAAGGTATCAAATCATTCATCGGTACAGGTCCGTTTCAATTGGAGGAGTGGAAGCAGGATCAGTATATTCATTTGAAAAAATATGACGATTACTCCGCCCGTGCCGAGCCGAGTGATGGAGCAGGTGGCAAAAAGGAAGCACTGGTCGATGACCTGTACTTCCGCTTCGTAACAGACGAGTCAACCCGTCTTGCCGGGATTACTTCCGGGGAATACGACATTGCGCTGAATATCTCTGTGGATAATGAACAGCAGATTGCGGACAATCCCGACTTGCAAACCTTCCTCAGTCCGGGAGGCATGATTGGATATTTCTACAACAGTAATGACGGCTTGTTCAAGAACGTCAAACTTCGGCAGGCTGTCAATGCCGTTCAGAATGTGGATGACATACTGACATCGGCATTCCGTGATCCACAATTTTATGTGAAGACATCCTCTCTGGTTCTACCGGAATATCCGAACTGGTATTCGGAAGCAGGCAAAGAATCGTACAGCCAAGCTAACGCGGATAAAGCAAAGCAACTGCTTCAGGAAGCAGGCTATAACGGCGAAGAAATCAAAATTTTCACGACGAGAGATTATGTGGATCAATATAACGTGGCGGTTGTTTTGCAGCAGGAGCTGGAGTCGATTGGCGTCAAGGTCAAGCTGGATGTCTATGATTGGCCTACTTTGCAGGAAAAACTCGGCACAGGTACAGGGTGGGATATCTACCCGATGAGTTATGCGTTCCGGCCTACGTTCTACCAGTATGCGTTCTGGGGAGGCGGAGCAGGGCTGCTGAAGAGCGAGAAACTGAGCGAGCTACTTCAAGGAATTCGGACGTCCGATTCAGTAGAGGCCGCAAGGCCGCTCATTGACGAATTGCAGCAATTTGTATGGACCGAAGTTCCATTCTCTCAGATCGGGCACACCAAACAGGTTACAGCGCTATCGAAAAATATCAGTGGTTTCCAGAATATTTTGGGCCCGATCTTCTGGAATACAACCAATAACAAATAGTTAAAAGGAAAGGCAGCGGATGAAAAGGCGTAGCATCGCTACTACAGGAATACGCCTTTCCGTTTGCCATTGGAAAGTGAGGTGGCCCTCATATGGGTGGATATATTGTTCGTCGGTTATTGTCCTTGATACCTGTTCTTTTTGTAGTAGCAATTGTGGTGTTCTCCATTATCCATGTCACACCAGGTGACCCCGCTGCGATTCTGCTGGGTGAAGAGGCAAGCAAAGCCGATATCGATGAGCTAAGAAGCAAGCTGGGCTTGGACAGGCCGATCTATGAGCAATTCGGCATTTGGTTGCTGGGGCTGTTATCCGGGAATTTGGGGGAGTCCATCTTTCTGGACAAACCTGTGACAGAGGCTTTTTTTGAACGACTGGCGCCTACATTGTCCCTTGCGATCATTGCACAGGTGATTGGTGTGTTTCTCGCCTTGTTCCTTGGCATTACAGCAGTCAAGCGAAGAGGGACCATCGTGGACCAATCGGTGATGGGTTTCTCCATGCTGGGAATCTCCATTCCGAGCTTTCTGTTGGGATCACTGCTGGTGATGTTCTTTAGCGTGAAGCTGCGCTGGCTTCCCGTTGCAGGGTACCAACCACTCACAGAGGGTTTGTGGCAGCATATCAAGTATCTGTTGCTCCCTGGCATCGTGCTCGGCATCATTCAGGCAGCGCTCATTACCCGAATGACAAGATCCTCCATCCTGGATGTGATGTCCGGCAATTTTATCAAAACCGCCAAAGCCAAGGGAGTCAAAGAAAAAACGATCGTGTATACACACGCGTTACGCGTTGCATTCATCCCTATTCTCACAGTTATTGGGGAATCATTCGGTGGGCTGGTTACTGGTGCTGCGGTAATAGAAACGCTATTCAATATTCCGGGAGTGGGACAGCTCATCGTCAATTCGATAAGCCGAAGAGATTACTCTGTTATTCAGGGTTCCGTGCTGCTGGTTACGGTTGCTTATGTGTTTGTAAATCTAATCGTTGATTTGTTGTATGGTTTGGTCGATCCACGAGTTCGATTAAGCAAGAGATGAAGGAGGTGGAGACAACTTGATAACCAATCCGGATACCACCATCGCTGCGTCAAGACTTCACAAAGGGAAGAGCAGTCGCATCGCATTCAGACGTTTTATGCATAATCAGTTGTTAACCACAGGGGCGGGAATTCTGCTTGTTGTTGTGCTGCTGGTAATCATCGGGCCGCTGCTTACACCATACGGGCCGTTACAGATTGATCCGGTGAATCGACTTAAAGGGCCCAACTTGCAGCACATATTTGGCACAGATAACTTTGGACGTGATGTATTCACTCGCGCCGTATATGGTTTGCGTATTTCGGTTGCGGTTGGTTTTGCTGTTACGGTCGTATCTTCTTTAATCGGCATGATTGTTGGGCTGTTATCCGCAAGTTATTCGGTGCTGGATCACATCTTTATGCGCATCTGTGACGGTTTGTTCGCTTTTCCGTCCATTTTGCTTGCCATCTCCATTATGGCGGCTCTTGGCCCAAATCCGGGTAATGTCATTATCGCCCTAAGTATTATCTTCATTCCATCGATGGCCAGGATTATTCGTTCCAAGGCGCTGGTCATTCGGGAGTTAACTTATATTGAAGCGTTGCATGCGCAGGGAGCAAGCAGCTGGCGCATTATTTGGATTCATATGGCGCCCAATACGCTGTCTCCGCTCATTATCCAATCCAGCTTTATTTTTGCCGTATCGATCCTGACGGAAGCTTCTCTAAGTTTTCTTGGAGCGGGTATTCCTTCCCCGTCCCCAAGTCTCGGGAATATGCTTTTTGACGGAAAAACAGTGATCTACAACGCTTGGTGGATGACTGTCTTCCCGGGCATTTTCTTGGTGCTCGTTGTACTGGGTCTGAACCTGTTCGGCGATGGCCTTAGAGATCTGCTCGACCCACATACGAATAAGGTGAAAAGGGGGAGACGTCGTGGGAAAACAACCGCTGCTTGAGGTGAAGGACCTGAAAGTGTCCATTTCAACCGAAAAAGGAACCATTCACCCGGTGGAAGGCGTATCCTTCCATGTCCTTGCCGGGGAGACGCTGGGCATCGTAGGTGAGTCCGGTTGCGGGAAAAGCGTAACCGCCGAATCCATTCTCAGACTGTTTGACGAAGATTACGTGGATTACTCGGGTGAAGTCCTCTACGAAGGAACCAATCTCTTAAGCTTATCCAAAAGACAAATGGAACGCATTCGTGGCAATGAACTCTCCATGATCTTTCAAGACCCCATGTCTTCCCTGAATCCGGTTCAGACGATTGGCAAACAAATTGCCGAGAGCTTGAAGCTGCATCAAGGCATGAATGGCAGACAGGCGCGTCTGGCTGCCGTGGATCTGCTACGTATGACTGGTATCCCCTCACCGGAAAAGAGGGTAGATGAGCATCCGCATGAAATCTCGGGAGGCATGCGACAGCGGGTCATGATTGCCATGGCACTTGCCTGTAATCCGAAACTGCTTATCGCAGATGAACCGACAACGGCACTGGATGTGACGATTCAGGCGCAAATCCTAGAGCTGATTGAAAGTCTGCAAGCGAAGACGGGACTTGGTGTCATCCTGATTACACATGACCTGGGTGTAGTCGCAGAGACGTGTACAAGAGTGGCCGTCATGTATCTTGGACAGGTCGTGGAGGAGGCAAGCGTGGACGATTTATTTTTCAATCCCCAGCATCCGTATACGTCAGGTTTAATGAAATCCATTCCCCGTATTGATGGCGAGCAGCACAGCAAGCTTCATGTCATTGAGGGAACGGTACCCGCGCTGCATCAGGTTCCAACAGGCTGCCGATTCGCTCCAAGATGCGCTTATGCGGATGAACAATGCTTGCGGGCAGCACCTTCCTTGAAACAGGTGGACGAGAAACATTTGGTACGCTGCTGGTATCCCGGAATAGTAACGATTCAGGAGGAGACACATGAACTCGAAATCATTGGATGAGTCGAAGCCGCTGCTGCAGGTTAGCAATCTGAACAAACATTTCCCTGTTCGATCTTCTTTTGGTAGAACCAAGGGGCAAGTCAAGGCCGTCAACGGGGTATCCTTTGACATCCACCAAGGACAAACCTTTGGCCTGGTGGGCGAATCCGGCTGCGGTAAAAGCACACTCGGGCGGTCGATTCTCCGACTTGTTGAGCCAACATCAGGGGAAGCATTTTATGAGGGCACAGATATTCTGGGGTTAAGCAAAAAAGAATTGCGAAGCTACAGGCAGCATATGCAGATGGTATTTCAGGACCCGTACACCTCGTTGGACCCTCGTAAACGCATCGGTTACTCCATAGAAGAACCGCTGTTAATCCACAAGAAGGGCAACAAACGGCACAGAACGGAAACAGCCATGTCGTTGCTGCGCAAAGTAGGATTCAGTGAAGAACATTACGAGCGGTTTCCTCATGAATTTTCAGGTGGTCAGCGTCAAAGGCTGGGCATAGCTAAAGCGTTGGCCCTTGGACCGAAGCTCATTATATGTGATGAACCCGTATCGGCGCTGGACGTATCGATTCAGTCCCAGGTTATTAATTTGCTGGAAGAGGTTCAGGAGGAGCTGGGCATCTCCTATTTATTCATTGCACATGACCTTAGCGTTGTACGCCATATTGCCGACCGCATCGGTGTGATGTATTTGGGCGAGATGGTGGAGCAGGGGCCAGCGGAAGCTTTATTCGCCGATCCTTTGCATCCTTATACCAAATCATTATTGTCTGCGGTACCGATCCCTAATCCTCGTGCCAAAAGGGAAAGAGTTGTATTAAGCGGTGAGATCCCATCGCCACTTCATCCACCTGCCGGTTGCGTTTTTCATACCCGATGCCCATACGTTATGGAGACATGCCGACAGGTCGTTCCACAGAAACGATTCGTCACTCCAGACCGTGAAGTGCAGTGTCATTTATACGATGAATAGAGGAGGAATGAAACAATGAGTTTTCGTAGTTCAGCCGAAAAGTGGAAGGACGAAGCTATACGGCTTCGCCGCCATATTCACCAGAATCCTGAGCTTGGTCACCAGGAGTTTGAAACGGCCAAGCTGGTTGCTCAATTTTTGGAGGACGTTGGTCTCGAAGTAGAGACGGGTGTAGGCGGCACAGGGGTTGTCGGGCTTTTGAAAGGCGGACGTGAGGGAAGAACCATTGGAATTCGCGCTGATATGGATGCACTGCCTATCGTAGAGAAGACAGGATTGCCGTTTGCCAGCGTTCGCGAAGGGGTGATGCATGCTTGTGGGCATGATGTTCATACCGCCATTCTTCTTGGAACAGCAGCCGCATTAAGTGAGCACAGGGATGAGCTCCAGGGAACGGTGAAGTTCATATTCCAGCCTGCTGAGGAAGTTCAAGGAGGGGCAACGGATCTGATTGATGCAGGTGTATTGCATAATCCGGAAGTGAATGCGATCATTGCGCTCCACGTGTGGCCGGATTTGCCTGCTGGCAAGATTGGTTTGAGAAAAGGGGCCATGCTGGCAGCGGCAGATGCTTTTGATATACGAGTGACGGGAAAAGGGGGACATGCTGCCTATCCACATCGAACCATCGATCCGGTCATCATTGCTGCCCAGATTATAACTGCGTTGCAAACGGTAGTATCCCGAAACTTGTCTCCGCTTGATTCTTCTGTCATCTCGATTACGAAACTGCAAAGCAATAGCAATGCGTATAACGTTATCGCTGGGGAGGTTCAACTCAGAGGTACCATTCGTACGCACAATCCTGAGACGCGTGAAGCAGTGCCAGTATATATGAAGCGACTCATTGAGACCATTGCGGAAGGGTTCGGTGGAAAAGCGGAATTTGATTACTACCGCGGCGGTTCTCCTGTAATAAACGATGATTATATTGTCGATGTGATTGAACAGGCAGCGGCAGATACCATTGGCCGGGAAGCCGTGGTGTATCTGAAGGAGCCATCCATGGGCGCCGAAGATTTTGGAGCGTATCTCGAATATGTGCCAGGTGCCATATTCCGGCTCGGCACGGTTACAGAAGAAGATGCCCGATCAGAGCTGCCCCTTCACAGTGATTCCATTATTTTTGAAGAGCAAGCGATTGTTACAGGTATATCGGTTCTTGGAGAAGCAGCCATCCGTTACTTGAACCAGAGCAGTGATGATGAAACAAGGGTTGCCCTGAGTGTTTCAGCAGGCAATGAGGAGAGAGGGAATCGACATGACTGAGTTGAAGCAGCAGTCGGAGGTGCACTCCATACTGCATGAGATCGACCGTGATTTCTTGCTTGAATACAACAGACAGATTGCGAAGGAGATTCGTTTATCGGGTTCCGAAGAGGAACTACGGGCATTCCATTATATTAAGGAACAGCTTGAAGATTTTGGGTTGACCACCGAGCTTACGTTTGACAAAGCCTACATCAGTATCCCTGTCAGTGCAGAACTTAAGGTCGGCGGCATTTCTTTTGCAGCTATCACGCACTCCATGTCAGCCCAGGCGGAACAGTTGAGCACGCTTTTGAGATTCATAGAGCTAAAGGATTCAGACCAGACCGACTGGGCCAATCAAGTGACAGGTCAAGCGGTGGTCGTTCACGGACTTGCGAATGGTCCCACGATTTATCGTTTGCAGCAGTTGGGTGCAGTAGCGGTCATATTTATCAATAGTGGTGCGTACACGCATGAAATGATCGTTTCCTCCGTGTGGGGAAATCCGACACCAGAGGATGATGGCTATCCGTCTATTCCGGTTCTGTCGGTCAACCATTCAGATGGAGAGCAGATCAAGTCTTTAATCGCCGCCGAAGAAAGAGAGAATGTAGAGATTACGTTGACCGCGGAAGTGCGCACAGACTGGGTGAACATTCCGACCTTGATTGCTGAGATAAAGGGGACGGAAGAGCCTGAATCCTTTGTGTTGTTTAGCGGACATGTGGATTCATGGCATTATGGGGCGATGGATAACGGCTCCGCCAATGCAGTCATAGTGGAGACGGCACGGGTATTATCATTGCATCGTAACACGCTGCGGCGCTCCGTTCGGTTCGCATTTTGGTCAGGCCATTCCCACGGCAGATATGCCGGCTCTGCATTATACAGCGATCTTCATTGGGAAGATTTGCACGAAAACGGGGTGTTGCATATCAATATTGATTCCGTGGGCGCCAAGGGAGCGAGTCAGCTCGGTGCAGCCAATACAATGGCAGAGACACGGACACTTTGTGCAAATGCCATACGTACCGTCACGGATGAACCTTTTCGCGGTTCTCCATTTGGAAGGTCGGGAGATCAGTCCTTCTGGGGTGCTGGACTTCCGTCCGCTTTTATGGGGCTGTCCTATCAGCCTGAGGGCTGGTTTGGCTGGTGGTGGCATACGACTGAGGATACGCTGGACAAAATTGACGGAGATTATCTGGCACGTGATTGCAAAGTGTACGCAGCAGCTGTCCATAATGCTGCCTCTTCTCCCATTATTCCACTTGACCAGAGACAGGCGATCCGAACCCTTTCCGAACGAGTTGGTTACTACACAGAACTTATCGGAGACAAGCTTAATCTTTCACGCTTAACAAGCAGGATCCAGCAGCTACAGAATGCCACGGACCATTTCTATGACCGGATAGGCTCCACGTCCCTGCCGGATGCTTCTGTTACAGAAGCGAACCGAACGATATTGTCACTTAGCAGATGGCTGGTGCCCATCAATTATGTGCGAGGCAGCCGCTATGATCATGACGCCGCAGGCAGTCATTCACTTGTGCCTGCGCTGTCAGACATCGAGCTTCTGGCGACAGCCGAAGTAGGAAGTGAAGCCTTTTTCAGACTCCAAACATCACTTATACGTCAGGTGAATCGGATTGGTTATGAAATAAAGCAGGCAGTGCGACTGGTCGTGGAGGCCGAAAAGAATCTCGTTTTGAATTAACCCAAGTTCAAGCAGCCTGTTTACAGCAAGAACATCATGATATAGAGGAGCGACTGTCATGCCGGAACGAACATTTGCAGGGAAAAGGGTAGTCATTACCGGAGCGGCAGGTGTTTTTGGCCAATGGATTGCACAAGCATATGCCGCCGAAGGCGCGAGCCTTTATTTGTCCGATATCCGGGAGGATGCCCTAAGAAATACAGTAGACAAGCTGAGGCAGGAGGGAGTGGATGTTCACTGGCATGTAACGAATCTTGTGGATGAACAGTCCATTAATGAATTGGTTCAAGTGGTCGAGCAGCAATGGAAAGCCCCGGATATTGTCATCAATAATGCGGGAATATATCCATACCGCACACTCATGAATATGACACTTCAACATTGGAATGAGACAATGGATCTGAATCTGGCAGCGCCATTCCTGCTCACTCAGCATTTTGCCAAACAGATGATTGCGAGCGAAGTAGAAGGTTCCTTCATTAATATAAGCTCTGGGGCAGCTTCCACCGCAGGTGTCGGCATGGGGAATTATTCGGTTTCAAAAGTAGGGATCGAGATGCTGACCAAAACCTTTGCCCTGGAGTTGTCGCCCTATCGCATTCGGGTAAATGCGGTTGTGCCGGGTTATGCACCCGGCAGCGAGGTTAGTGTGATGACGAAAGAGCATACAGAACATATGATCAAAATTACACCGCTAGGCCGGACATCAGGTCCAGATGACGCTCCCCAAGCGATATTGTATCTGACCTCAGACCAGGCTTCATTTATTACAGGCAGCATATTAACGGTTGATGGTGGACGCACGGCAGGCAGACTCAAGTAACAGTTCGCATCCTGAAAATAGAATGGCAGCTGGTGAGTCAATTTTATGGCATAGCCAGCTGGGAAGGGAGTTCAAATTCAGGAACATATAAATTGCTCTGAAGCAGCGCAGCTCGAATGTCGAGCATGAGCTTTTCGCTCGCGGAACCAAGCGGTATATTTCGCTTACGCAAAATGCCTGCAATGGGCCCAACCTTGAGATCGGCAATTTTTTGGATAACAGTACCGGGAATGGCTGGGCAGATTGTTGCAACCGGAGCAATGGTTATGCCTAATTTGGCTTGTACATAATACTTGTGAGACCGGATATTGCTTATTTCGATTCCCTGATAATCGCTGTCGATTTTCTCGGCCAATAACTGCTCAATGCGGATGCGAATCGGGCAATTAGGGGGTGTGAATAGGAATTGTTGTCCTTTCAGATCAGCCAAATGGATTTCATCACCCTGAACAAATGGATGTGAATCATACAACAGCAATGCCATCGGTTCAAAAAGCAGCGGTTGAAACTCGGTCTCCATACTCGTCTCAGGAGAAGGGCAGACGGCAAAGTCAAGCTGCTCATCAATTAGCAATTCATTAAGCAGCTTACTGTCCCCGATGCGCACGCTGAGCTTAATCTTGGGATTCTGTTTAACAAAAGAAGACAGAATAGCAGGAAGCCGATGGCTGGCTGTTGGCTCGGATACTCCAATTCGTACAAACCCCGCTTGTCCCTGTTGAATGTCTGTGATCGTATTTGTCAAATACTCGTATTCCTTCAAGAGCTGATCGGCTCTGGCGTAAAAAATTTTCCCCGCTTCCGTCAATTTAATCTTTTTGCCTCTATCCAGTAATTTCATACCCAGATCGGCTTCAAGCTTCTGCATATGCAGTGTAATAGCGGGTTGTGAATACTGCAAAGCTTCTGCTGCCTGTTGAAAGCTCCCGAGCTTTACAATTGTTTGAAAGGTCTTGATCATTCGCATTTCCATGGCAAACACCTTTCTATTCATTATTGTAATGATCAGTATATCATGATTAATGCTTACTATCCCAATAGGATATTATGTTTTTAAAATGTTATCAAGGATAATTTGCTCCTGTTCTTTCCGTGCATTGAATTGATAGCGCTATCACAAAAAATGGCCGAAATATAAGGGTTGACAGTGTTTTTCGAAACGGTTTTAATTATATAGACCGATTGTTATAATTCATTTAAGGATGTGGCTTTATTGAGTGAAAAGTCTAATGCTAGAGAACTAATCGTCAGCACAGCAGCCAGACTGTTTTTTTCACAAGGATATCATGCGACCGGTCTAAATCAGATTATTAAGGAGAGCAGTACGCCAAAAGGCTCGTTATATCATTATTTCCCACATGGCAAAGAAGAGCTCGCTCACGAGTGTATTCAAAAAGCCAATGAAAACATTCTGCAGAAGTTTGAAGAAGTATTTGCTGCTCATGAAAATACGGGGGATGCCATTCAGCAATTTATTCATGACTTAGCCATTGAAACGGAGGCGGCAGGGTTTACGGGTTTTCTTCCGTTTAGTTTCTGGGCAGCCGTGGAGACCTCGTGCATCAGTCATCAATTGCGAATTGCATGTCAGGACGTGTTTGCAGGATGGCAGCAAATCATTACGAAACATCTGATTTTGGATGGCATAGGTGAAAAGAAAGCACAAGAGATGGGACTACTCGTCATTTCCTTAATGGAGGGCGCGTTGATTATCAGCCTGACCAACCAGGACAAACAGCCCTTGCTGACGGCTGCTGATTATTTGTCCGTTGTGGCGAAAAATGCAAAAGAGAAGCAGTAAGCTTCGTAAAGAGAAATAGAAATCGTCAGATTGTTTGAGGAGGATGGGATTGTGGAAGCTGCCATGAAGGCTGGTTCTGTAAAGGATCAACAAGAAACAAAA
This sequence comes from Paenibacillus sp. FSL F4-0087, assembly GCF_038020215.1. Classification (NCBI taxonomy): domain Bacteria; kingdom Bacillati; phylum Bacillota; class Bacilli; order Caryophanales; family Paenibacillaceae; genus Paenibacillus; species Paenibacillus sp. FSL F4-0087. The sequence goes on along the minus strand of NZ_JBBODJ010000001.1, from coordinate 6,710,383 downwards.
CAATATAAAGTATTTCCGATTTTATTCGCTATGCTACTTAGCGGTTTTATTGGTCTGTTCGGTGAAACTGCACTAAATGTGGCATTGACACCACTTATGGGCTTGCTCGAAGTTGGACCAACGACCATTCAATGGTTAACGACAGGTTATTTGCTCGTTTTGGGTATTTTGGTGCCGGTTTCCGGTATGCTGTTACAATGGTTTTCAACGAGACAGTTGTTCACAACTTCTCTGATTTTTTCGATTGCAGGAACGCTAGTTGCTGCTATTGCACCGAGCTTTGAAATTCTCTTGGTGGCACGGGTATTGCAAGCTGTAGGTACAGCTCTGTTACTGCCACTAATGTTCAACACCATATTGGTTATTTTCCCGATTGAAAAACGTGGCGCTGCCATGGGATTGATCGGTCTGGTTATCATGTTTGCACCAGCAAGTGGTCCGAGTATCTCGGGTCTGATTCTGGCCAATCTGAGCTGGCACTGGATTTTCTGGATCTCCTTGCCGTTCTTCATTATTTCATTGGTATGCGGCTTGCTGTTCTTACCGAATATCTCGAATTTGACCAAGCCCAAAATTGATGTTCTTTCCATTGTGCTTTCCACACTTGGTTTCGGTGGTATCGTGTACGGATTCAGTAGTGCAGGAGGACATGGGGAAAGTGGTGGTGGCTGGACCAGTCCTATCGTTGTAGCCACACTGGTTATTGGAGTATTATCTTTGCTGCTGTTCAGCATCCGTCAACTGAGAATGAAACAGCCGATGATGGATCTGCGGGCATTCAAATATCCAATGTTTACAGTCGGCTTGATTCTGATTTTCCTTTGTATGATGATGATGTTGTCATCCATGCTGATCCTGCCGATGTACCTGCAACAAGGTATGGCGGTTACGGCTCTGACTGCCGGTCTGGTACTGCTGCCGGGCAGCTTGCTGAATGGATTCTTGTCTCCGGTTATGGGGCGTCTGTTTGACAAATTTGGTCCGAAGTGGCTTGTGATTATCGGTCTTGCGATCGTAACTGTTGTACTCTTCTTGTACACAGGAATTACTCCGACAACGACCCTGGGCAAGATTATTACGCTGCATATCTTCATGATGATCGGGATTTCAATGATCATGATGCCTGCACAAACCAACGGCTTGAATCAATTGCCACCTGATTTCTATCCTCACGGAACGGCGATTATGAATACATTGCAGCAGGTATCAGGAGCTATTGGTACAGCTGTTGCGGTAAGTATATTGAGCGCAGGTCAGACACGCTTCTTGAGCGGTGTGACAGATCCTGAGAGTCCAGAGAATCAGTTGGCTGGCTTCACATCCGGTGTACAAAATGCATTTATTTTCGCACTGGTTCTTGCTGTCATTGGTCTGATCATTTCACTCTTCGTGAAACGAGTTAAGGTCGGTGCTCAGCAGGGGCAACAAGGACCTATGCATTAATTGAAAGTCATATTAGTAATGAAACGATGCTCTCTCATTAATAGAGTGCATCGTTTTTTTGTACCTTGACATGAAACGGGTTCCATCCATTAGAGTGAAAATAAAACTGCCAGTCGAATAAAATAAATCTCGATTTTGGAAGCAAATAGTTCATGTTCTGGCGAAATTGTATATGTTCATATGAAATTTTAAAGATAATATAGAGAGTAGATTAATAATAACGGATAGAGGAAAACGTTTTAGAATGTATCTTATAGTCAAGGAGACGTCTTTATGAGAATCGTTAAATCAATTCCTGCGAATATTGAACAATTGCTAGATCGATACGAGAAAAATGGTCATCTGACCATGCAAGCTTCACTAATGGGAAAGCAGTCGGTTGTCTATCGTTTACAAGAGTATTGCCTTAAGGTATATACGTCTCGTGGAAAAGTGGATGGAGAATTTGAATGTGACGCGCTCATGTCATTGCAAAACAACCACCATGTTCCCGAATTGTATGCATACGCTTCGGGGAATTTTGTGCTGACAGAATGGATCGATGGCCTCAATCTGAGACAGTTTCGGATAACATACGGGCACATACCGCACAATCTGATATATGATATGTTCTCAACAGAACTTCAGCAGATTCAGGCGGGTTATCGTGATTGGGATGTCATACGATATGAGAATTTGTTATGGACTGCAACAGGTGAGGTCAAGCGAACTGATTTTTGGCTATGTGAACCTGTCAGTTGTATGCGGTTGCGGGAGCGATTACAACAAGAGATTATTCGAAAGATTGAGCGGATATACAGCGGTGATGGAACTGACATGGAGGAGATCGTGCATTATTTTGATCGACACGGTCTTACGAGCACGGAGGTTCAAGAGGCATTGGCACATTTCAGATCGCTAACACCGAGGATGGCACTAGCACAGTAACGAGTTTAACGAAATAAAAACCCTGACGATTACCAGAATCGTTGGGGTTTTTTGAAAGAAATTTTACGCTATTTTGCGTTTGTTTAGGAAATCTACTTCTTAACCAGTTCCAATATTTCATTGGCAACAAGATCCGGGTGATATTGATGAATATAATGCTCGGTATCCTTTACAGTTACATGTTTGGAATGTTCCGACCAGGACGTAAATTCAGCTTGGGTTTTATCCCATATCGGCTCACTGGCTCCGAAGTAATCTGCTGTCAGTATGGTTAGTGGAAACGGGAAGGGCTTTTTGTTATCGACGACTACCTTGGCATTGGCTGTCATTTCACGCAGCTCATCCACAGTGTTCGCATTCCCATAGTTAAGCAATAGAGCCGTGGTATCTATTTTTTTCAGATCATCTGGTACAAACTTCAGGCCGTTGCGATTGGCATTGGAGGCTTCCAGAATAGCGTCAGACTGTAGAGTCAACCGAAACAAACCGGTTTTGATCCGAAATTGGTTCATGAAGCCACCAATCACACTTGCCATATCGTCAGTGTCGTTGGCGTAATATTCCGGACTTCCCCCATCCAACATGACAATACCTTGTACTTCATCCGGATATTTTTGCGCAAATCGGAGCGTTTCCAGCGAACCGAGGGAGTGCCCCACCAGAACGTATGGCGGCTTTTGCCCAGATACCTCTAATAACTCGTGCAATTCATCTGCCACAGTATCCACATCGCGTTTCTTATCGGTCATATCGCTATAACCATAGCCAAAGCGATCATAAACCGCGAATTTCGTGTACGGTGCAAGCTTTTCATAAAGCGGATAATAGTCTACATAAGGATTAGCGGTGCCCCACCCGGATGCAAGGACAACTGTTGCATTTCCTTGACCACCCGTATATAAATGCATATTTTCATCATGTATGCTGTAGAGCTTGCCAGGCGGAATAAATGTTTTCTGATCCTGACGGGTACTCACTTGTTGATAGATAAAGCCCGTAACCAGAAGGAGAAGTAAAGCCACTGCTCCGAATATAAACGTCTTAAATAATCTTCTGCGAAATTTTTTCATCATCTCTCACATACTCTCTCTGTATTTTCTCTATCATATATGCCCAATCTTATTGGAGAGAAAACAGAGTCTTAATTCCACCTTAATTATTTTTGCCCGATTAAATTGGATAAAATGTATATTTCTCAGAATTGATTGATAGCCAAAGGCGGCACTGTTGATATATTATACCGGTATGAAGGATAGAAAGGGCGAGGAAGTAGAACGTGCTTATTAATGTAAGCGCTATCTTAATGAACGCCATAGCTGTACATTGTAAAAAGGGGGACATCGCGATGAAAGTATTGATTGCCGATGACGACGATTATACAAGAGAAGGACTAGTGGAGGCTATCGACTGGGAGAGCTTCGGTGTACATGAGGTGCTTCAGGTCGAGGATGGAGCCATGGCTTTACGTATTGCAACCGCTCAAAGGCCCGAAATTGTCATTACGGATATACGCATGCCGAAGCTTAATGGGATCGAATTTGCCGAGCGGTTCGTGGCAGTCTGCCCAGATAGCAAGCTGTTATTCATGAGTGGGTATATGGATGTGGCATACCTGAAGAGTGCGATTCAGCTCTCGGCCGTCGATTATGTGGAAAAGCCGATCAAGTTGCCGGAGATGGAGAACGCCATTCAGAAAACGGTGCATTATATCGCCGAGCGGAAGGCGCAGCATGTATTGTTGGATCAGAAGATGGACCTGGAGCGTGTGAAGCTGGCTAATGCCTTGAGAACGCAGTCCCAACCCGCTGATGAACTTAGGTGCAAAGCCCAGGAAATCGGTTATCCGGTACATGCGAGCTATGTCTGTCTGATCGTAACCCAGTTCAACAAGGAAATACTGTTTGATGCCGTCAACATCCAGAATTACTGGGAACAACATAATCTTGCTACCATCGCCGAGCAATTGGATTATGACCGTTTGCTGCTTGTCGTGGCACTGCCCCGACCGGATGAGGAGATAGTGAGGCTACTAGCAGAAACGCTATGCAGGGAGTATAGCGGGCTTCGTATTGCAGCTGGTCAGGTAGTGGCTGGACTGGAGGAAGTATCCAGAAGTTTCCGCGTAGCGGCACTGGCCATGGAACATGTTTTTTTCAAGCCAGATCTGTGTTATCTCACATATGATCCGGTGAATCACGCACCACAAGGGCTCAGAAGCGACATATATCCTGAATTCTACCAGTTGCTGAAGCAGGAACCGGATGGATTGATCGACTGGATGGAGACGTTCTGTAACAGAGTGCTGGTAGAAGGGGTTCAGGCAAGAGAAAGAGTGCTATCCATGTGTGTCACGTTTGCCAATGCGCTGTTCAAGGAGAGAAATGGTGTACTAATCCGCAGGGGGAAGATGGTTCAGATTCAAGATGTGGAGAAGCAGTTGAACGAATGCCGTACAATGCTTGAGGTGAAGGATCACATGCTTGAGCTGTGTCATGCGTATCAGGAGGAGTTCACCCGGGTATCCCCATATTCGGGCTTGATTCGTAATGTAATGAACTATATATCTGACCATTGCAGCGATGTTGACCTGGATGTGAGGGAGATTGCTGACCATGTGCACTTATCCACTGCCCATCTTGGTGTTCTCTTCAAGCAGGAGACAGGAACTACGATTAAGCAGTATCTGAATGACTATCGGTTGGAGCTTGCCAAGAGGCTCATTCTTGAGGAGCACTTCAAAATGATCGATATTTCGAAGATGTCCGGTTATGCCAGTGCAGGATATTTTGCCAAAGTGTTTAAGGCTGCTACGGGCGTAACGCCTGTGGAATATCGAAAGAAGTTTTCCCAATGAGGCTTCTGAAGTGGCTGGGCAACCTATCTCTGCAAAAAAAGCTGGTCATTCTGCTGGCACTTGCAGGCATTATTCCGCTGATGATTACGTTCTCGGCGACATACGGCGAACTTCGTAATTCTGTAATCACCGGACAGAACTATGCAGCCAACCAAAGTTTTGACCAAACTTTATCACTGCTGTCCAGCAAATTCTCCCACATTGAGGAAGTGTCGTCGATGATTACGATTGACGAACAGATCAATGCGGTTTTCTCTAAAGACCCGGAGCATATGCAGGTGTGGGAGCAGCTATCCGCCTTTGAACGGATCACGGATTATACACGTATTCTTCAGACAAATTCTGAGATTAACGGTATCGTTTATTATATTAATGATGACTTCGTCATAACGGGTCCACATGCAACGATGTATCGTCCATACGCCCAGGTGTCGTCATTGCCCTGGGTCAGGAAGATCGTTGCAGGGGGCGGCGAAGCGGTGTGGGTGATGATGAAGGATGAGAGCAGCACATCGTCCGTAAGTTATTTAGCGCTGGGAAGAGTGCTTTGGAATATTAACGACTATTCCGAACCGGTAGGCATCGTAACGCTGCGTGTGGAGTTGCCTCAGCTTCAGCCCTATATCATGAACTCAGCCATGGAGCAGCTGGTCTACTTGGATACGGATGAGGGAGAAGTAATCATCAGCAATGGACATACGGAGTTGGAACAACGAAATGGATACAGTTCTCAGGTGAACCGAAATCAGTTTGAAGAGGTCAAAGTGGGTGACTCCTCTTATATCGTCCGAGATTCAAGAGTTGGATCGAGCAATCTGTTCCTGCATTCCGTCATATCTCCAGATACGGCAGCTACAGCTGTGAATAAGGTGCGAAACAAGGTGCTCCTCGTATACTTGCTTGTCTGCCTAGCTCTATTGGTATGCATCATCCCGGTGACGAAATCTATTACGAGTCGCATCTTCTTGCTTATGAACAGAATGAGTCAGGTTCGGCAAGGCAGATTAAATACACTGGATATTCCCAATAGGGAGGATGAAGTAGGTCATCTGGTATCCAGCTACAATTATATGATTAACAGTGTCAGGGAACTGATGGACAATCAGTACAGGCTTGGGCAAGATAAGAAAGGAGCAGAACTGCGGGCATTGCAGTCCCAGATTAATCCGCATTTTCTGTACAATACGCTTGATATGATCGTCTGGATGGCTCAGAAAGAAGAGAAGCAGAACGTTCAGCAGGTCGTGTACGCTCTCTCTGATTATTACAAGTTGATTCTGAATAAAGGGGAAGACTTCGTAACCTTGAGAGATGAACTGCGCTTATCGGAGATCTATGTAAGCATTCAGCAGAAGAGGTTCAAAGGCAAGATCCAATTCGATGTACACGTAGATGAAGCGGTATTGCAATGTATGTTGCCCAAGATTACGCTCCAGCCGCTGGTTGAGAACGCGATTGTACACGGTATTCTGGAAAAGCCCGAGAGCAGTGGCATTATTACAATTACGGGAGGCATAGAGGAAGGGCGAGTACGGATCGTGGTTACTGACGATGGCCCTGGCTTAGAGCTACCGCCCTCTAGGCTTCACCGCCATCAAGGCAGCGGATACGGCGTACATAACATCCGCAAACGGCTGGAGTTTTATTATAATGAAACGGATGGAATACATTATGAATCAGTTCAGGGTAGAGGCACAAGTGTAATCATCAATGTGCCGATGGTTTTTCGGGATGCACATGAATTGAAACAAGCCAGTAATTGATTATCAGGGAAATGGCGACAGGTATTTTTTACCTGTCGCTTTTGTTTTGCATTTTCATCGAAAAGTACCAGAAATCTTGTGAAATTCGAATAGTAGAGAGGTATCGTGCCGGACTACAATAAGAAACAAGGAAAGGGTGATACGATGGCAGAACCAAATATAGCAATGACGAAAGCGCTCAAACAGAAGAAAAGTCGCTTTGCAGACCTCAGGGAACACAAAACCTATTATATTATGCTGATTCCCCTGGTCGTGTTTTTCACTTTATTCAACTACCTTCCCATGGCGGGACTCTACAACGCGTTTACCGATTATGACTTTAGCAAGGGTTTGTTCAGTCCATTTGTGGGGTTGAAAAATTTTGAGTTCCTGTTCAAAGGAGGCTGGGATTCGATTGTCTGGAAATTGACTCGCAATACGATGCTCTATAATGTGGCCTTCATAGTACTCGGCAACATCTGTCAGATCGCCATGGCCGTTCTGCTTAGGGAACTGACATTCAAGAAATTCATGAAAACGTCGCAGACGCTGATGTTCATGCCTTACTTCGTCTCGATGGTCGTAGTTGGTTCCATTGTATACAATCTGTTCAACTACAAGTATGGTGTGTTTAACAACGTTTTTACGTCATTGGGTTTCGAGCGCTTTGACTTCTACCAGTCACCTGAGGTCTGGCCATTCATCATCGTCATTATCGAAATCTGGAAGGGGCTAGGGTACGGTACGGTCATTTACTTAGCATCTATTATGGGTATTGATGAAAGCGTATACGAAGCAGCTTATGTCGATGGCGCCAGCAAGTGGCAACGGATTCGGTTCATTACACTGCCGCTTTTGAAGCCGACGGTTATCATCCTGGTTTTGTTTGCTATCGGAGGAATTATGAGGGGACAGTTCGATCTGTTCTGGAACATAATCGGCAACAACGGACTGTTGCTGAATGCAACCGACATTATCGATACGTATGTGTACCGTTCATTAACCGTGAATTTCAGTCTCGGACTGGGAACGGCGGCAGGGCTATATCAATCGATGTTCGGATTGGTACTTGTTGTGACGGTAAACGCAATTGTGCGTAAAGTGGATCGTGAAAATTCATTATTTTAATCGTTATCCGAATGGGAGGAAGCCTGATGGCACAACTTGCTGCAACATCTGACAAGAACAAGTTAAAAGTGGATGCAAGCTCGAAAATATTCGATGTTATGGCTGTGGTCATTGTTGGATTGGTAGCACTAATCTGCGTCGCTCCATTTATCCTGATGCTGTCAGGATCACTGAGTGATGAATCCAAAATTGTAGTTAATGGCTACTCACTGCTACCGCAGGATTTCACATTGGATGCATACAAGATTGTTTTCACCACCCTGGGAGGGGAAATTGGCAGGGCGTATCTCGTTACCATCTATGTTACGGTGCTGGGCACAGTGCTTGGATTATTGACAACGTCCATGAGCGGATTCATTCTATCCCGTCCGGATTTTAAGCACCGGGACAAGGTGGCCTTCTTTATCTACTTTACTACGCTGTTCAGCGGCGGACTGATTCCTACCTACTTGGTGGTCGCCAATGTGCTGCATCTCAATCATACGTTGTGGGCGATTATCCTTCCAGGTATGCTCTCTCCATTTAATGTGTTCCTGTTCCGCAATTATGTCAAAAGCATTCCAAATTCCTTAATGGAGTCGGCACGAATCGATGGGGCAGGCGATTTCAGAATCTATTGGCAGATTGTTCTTCCACTCTCGAAGCCTGTTAGCGCAACCATCGGACTGTTCCTTGGACTGGGTTACTGGAATAACTGGTTTGGTTATAGTCTGTACCTGATTTCCGATCAGGAGAAATGGGGATTGCAATATCTGCTTTATCGTATGTTATCCCGTGTAACGGATGCAGTCAGAGACGCTCAGATTGTCGTGGATCAGCTGCCAAGTGAAACGATGAAGCTGGCAACGACCATGCTGGTGACAGGTCCCATTATCCTACTGTATCCGTACATGCAGCGTCATTTTGTCAGCGGTCTGATTGTTGGAGGCGTGAAGGGATAAATGATAATGGGTTTACACGATCAGGATAGGGTGAAAGGCTGCCACTGGTCGCTTACATACAAAATATCATCATAATGGAGGGGATTGTTTTGAAAGCGCTACATATTAAAAAATCACTTCTGTCTTGTCTCATGGTATTCACGGTTATCCTTTCCGCATGTTCGAATGGGGGTTCGGACAAAGGTGCTACCGAAGGCTCGGGCACAACGACATCCGATGGCAAGACGATTGTGCAATTGAAGGGTATCACGATGGGAAATGCTCCCGCCAGTGGCATGGACAACTTTTATAAGCAACTGGATGAGCTAACGATCAAGGATCTGGGGGCAACGATTCGGTTTGACTTTGTGCCTTGGGGAGACGAAAAGAATCAGATCAGCAGAGCTATCGCCGCGAAGGAATACGACGTTTATGTTGGCGGCGCATGGTCCGACTTTGCATCGTTCGCCACCAAGAATGCATTTGCGAATCTGACCCCACTGCTGGGAGATGTGCCTGATCTGGTGGAGCATTATAAAGGCACACTGGATACCGTAAAAATTAACGGCAGTCTCTACGGCATTCCACAATACAATAAGCCCGGAGGCGGCGGAGAAGGCCTGTTGTTCCGTGAAGATCTGCGCAAAGCGTGGGGATTACCGGAAATTACAGATCTGGATACCGTAGAACAATATCTTTACAAGGCCAAAGAAGCTTATCCAGACACGCCGATGATTAATGATAAGCGGTTCGCGGATAACGTCTGGACTCTGGTTGCGGGCTCCAATTATCTGGATCTGGTAAAAGGATACGTTGTTGCTACCGTGGATGAGCCATACAAGGCGATCAGCATGTACGACACACCTGAGTATAAGCAGGTACTGGAGCGGTCCAAAAAGTGGTATGAAGATGGCATTGTGAGCCACGATATTTTGGCTGCTCAGGGCAATGCGACAAGTGAGACGCTGGAATTGATGAAAGCCGACAAAAAGCCGCTTGAATTTAACAACCACTTTGGCGCTGTCAGCAGCAGTTATGTTGGTGCACTGAAAGAGCTGCATCCTGATTTTGAGTATGGCTGGTTTGATTATTATTTCAACAATATTCCGGCCTACATGCCGTTTATGGCACCGGATAATATCACCATGATCTCGATTGGTGCTCATTCCAAACACATCGAAACGGCTCTGAAGCTTATCGAAAAAGCTCATACTGATCGAACGTATTACAATCTGTTGCAGTACGGAGTTGAAGGAGAGAATTACAAGCTGGATGGCGAATTCGTTAGCTATGAAGGCATCAAATCGGAGAACAAAAAGCCAGGCTGGACGGGGCTATATGATGGATATATGAACCTGCAGGAGAAATATCCGGACGAATGGCAGGCCATTAACGATAAATTGCAGAATGAAGGTGCCAAGAAAGCGGAAGAGAATGGTCAAAGTCCACTGGCCGGATTCGGGCTTGCCACATCTAATGTGGCTGCAGAGCTTGCAAGCATGGAGACGGTTAAATCGCAGTATATCGTTCCGCTGTCAGTGGGTATTACCAAAGATATTGATGCCGATCTTGCCAATGTGAAGAAACAGCTGGAGGGTGCCGGATTCGACAAGTTTATGGCTGAATTACAGGTTCAACTGGATGCTTTTGCAGCAAGCAAGAAGTACTAGACTCGGATTAGTAGAATTGTGGAGACATTTGAACGAATCAATAATATAAGTACCAATGTGCCTGTAGACCCCACGATACTCCGGGGTCTACACCTATATCATAGCTGGAGGAACGCATGTGAAGCCAATCATCTGTTATCCCCTGATTCAAGAAATTCCCCAATCTCAAGATTACATTATTCGTATTCGTGAGGCGGGCAGCGACGGACCGTGGTCTGATGTAAATGTATACGGAGTAAAGGTTGATATGCACCAGGTGCGGCAGGCCAGTATGGCTTATTTTGATATGGGTGTTCCTGTTGAATTGGAAATTGAATGCAGGTACACGGAGGTTCAGACCATTGATATTCGGCCCTTATCTTATAAAATCCAACCACAGATTCAGGCCAATGTAATCTCATTTGAACTGAAAGAACCTGCTAAGTTGTCCATCGAGGTAAATGGCGAACGGTTTCGCAATCTGCATCTATTCGGAAACGGGCTGGAGACGGATGCTCCAAGCATGCACGATCCACGTGTTCACGTCATACAGCCTGGCATCCATCGTACGGAATGGCTCGAGACAGAAGCTGAAGTACTCTATTTTACACCAGGCATGCATTACATTGAAGAGACCATCCTACGCGTTCCATCGGGCAAGACGGTTTATATTGATGGCGGTGCTGCTGTTGCCGGTTCATTCGTCTGTGATCGGGTTCAGAACGTTACAATCCGGGGGCGAGGCTTGGTTTATCTGGCCGACTTTCATCGATTCTCAGCATTCCGCGGAATTCGGTTGATCCATGCGAGCCAGATTGCCATTGAAGGCATTATGATCATCGACGTACCGCACTACAGTGTGTACATCGGTAGCTCACAGTACGTGTCCATCAAGGGTATTAAGTCATTCAGCACAAGGGGCTGGTCGGATGGTATTGATATCATGTCCAGCTCGGATATTGAGATCGAACATGTTTTCTTGCGCAACTCGGATGATTGTATTGCGATCTATGGCAGCCGATGGGGTTACCGTGGTAACTCGCGTCGTATCCGGGTTAGTCATGCTGTGCTGTGGGCTGACGTGGCACATCCACTTATGATTGGCACGCATGGGGATCACGAGGCGAACGGTGATGTGATTGAGGATATCCGGTACGAAGATATCGACATTCTGGAACATCACGAGCCACAACCCAACTACTGGGGAGCCATGGCCATTAACGCGGGCGATCATAATACTGTGCGGAACGTTGTCTATGCGCGAATCAGAGTGGAAACCTTTGAACAAGGTCAGCTGTTCGATCTGCGTGTGGTTAGGAACAAGGATTATAATCCTGCTCCTGGTCGGAGGATCGAACACATTTTATTTGAGGATATCGAGTATGCAGGAGGGACGTTACATCCTTCCCGGATCTATGGTTATGACGAAGAGCACAGTATCGAAGGAGTAACGTTTAATAATCTCACTATTGCAGGTCAACGTGTGGATAGTCCAAATCATCCAGCGATTGAAATGAACGAGTATGTACGTGGCATCACATTCCGCTAGGGGGTGTTCAATAGGAAAATACGACGAGTAAACAGGAAAGGGGGGATGTCTAATTTCAATGTCTGGCACAAGTGGGCTTCAAGGGAAGAACATCGAATTCCATGAAAATGAGGAGGTTTGATATGGAAATGAATAGCGGATTTCATGAGGGGAAAAGATGGAGACGGGTGATTGCTATACTTGCTGCAATCAGTCTGTTGGCAACACTTATACCGGTCGGTACCCATTCCATCGCAGCTGCTGCGAATTCAAACGATGTTACTGTGTCAGGATATGAAGTTCAGATCAATGAAACAATCACAGGTGGTTTCACGCATCCCGGAGTTGGACTAACCAAGGAAGTCTTAGAGAACATGAGAGAGCAGGTACTATCGCAGCAGGAACCATGGTATTCCTACTATGTGGCGATGACTAGCTCGGCAGCGGCTTCCAAGACAGTGACGTCCAGCAATGCCAGCCAAACGGACCCAACAAAACCGGCAAGCGATGCCTTCAACAGCCAAGGCTTCAACTCCCGTTTTATAAGCGATGGATTGAAAGCGTATACACAAGCGTTGATGTATTATATTTCAGGAGATGAGACGTATCGGTCCAATGCGATGCGTATCATTCGGATCTGGTCGCAGATGGACCCTGCCAAATATGTCTACTTTAATGATGCGCACATTCATACCGGGATTCCGCTGAATCGCATGGTGACGGCAGCTGAGATTCTGAGATATACAAGTTATCAGACGGATGAGCTGGGATGGACAGCGCAGGATACAACGAATTTTACAACCAACCTGATTAATCCGGTCATTGAGACCTTCCAACATGACAACAATCGCTTCATGAATCAGCATAACTATCCTTTGTTGGGTGCGATGGCAGGTTATATTTTTACCAACAATCAGAGCAGATATGACGAGGCGGTTGAGTGGTTCACAGTCAATAGCACTGCGCAAGACCAAGGCTTTAATGGGTCGGTCAAGCAGCTGTTCCGCCTAATGAATATTGATGATCTGACTGGGGAGCCACTGGATGAGCCGGTGATTCAGCATGTGGAGATGGGTAGGGACCAGGCGCATGGGGGTGGAGACCTCACTAACGCTGCTATCCTATCACGTATGCTGCTTGCTCAGGGGACAAAGGTCGATCCAGTGGAGGGTACCGTATCAACAGCGGCAAATGCGGTCGGACCGTATGAGTTCATGGATGATCGCATATTGGCGGCCGCAGACTTCTTCTGGCAATTCATGCTTGGTTATGATACACCTTGGACGCCAGTGGCCTATGCCATTTCGCCAGATGGAACGATTCGGGATACATATAATCATATATCCAACGCCTACAAAGGTAGAATGAATACGGCAAATTTCTGGGATATGTATTACTACTACACATATGTCAGGGGCATTAATGTTGCAGAGAAGGCTCCTCATTATTATGAAGCTTTTACAAAGCGGTTGCCTTCCAATTTTTATTATGGTGGTACTCTGAACAAAAACTGGGACAATGTGGACGGAGGCGGAGACTTCTGGCTGTATATGCCAGAGGAGGCAGTGTCTGAAGGTGCAGAATTTCTGCCGCGTGAGCAGACAAGCGGCTCACTGATCGACATCGAAGATCGTTATACGAAGCTTGGCGGAGATACGGCGACCATAAAGGAAGCAGATACGTCGTTTGTGCGGTTTCAGGCGACGCAAGTGGGAAGTCGTATAGCATTTCTTAACGGTTCCAGCAGTGAGAAGATCATTGGTTTCCGCATCCGTACCAATGGGCCAGCCTACTTGGAGCTTACTCCGAGAATCAATGATACATTAACTTTGCCGGATACGCATGGACAGTGGCGGTATGTGACTTATACGCTGGACAGCTTCCAGAGTCTGAACGATATTCTGTATATGAAGGTCACAGGTTCGGATACGACAGTAGATATCGACCACATTCATATCAAAGCAAGTGAACAGCTGACTCCGCCAGAATTCAAAACAGGAAACTCTGATCTCTCCATATTCGCCTATCCTGGCTCGCCAATTCGTGTTGAGTTTGAAGCAACCGATGCTGGGGGAACGGATGTGGTGAACTACTCCAGCCCGAATCTGCCTCAAGGAGCAGCATTGAATGAAGCCACGGGCGAGATGCTTTGGCAGCCGGGAGTGTCACAGACTGGAACTCATTCCTTCCATGTCGCCGCTTCAGACGGCACAACAATCACGACAAGAGATGTAAAGATTGTAGTCTCTCCGAATCGGGCTTCCGCTGTGGAGCAGGCCATAGCTGCTTATGATCAGGATCGAATTTATGTAGCAGCAACACTCAACTCATTTCATGCAGTGTATGAGGATACCCTTGACCAGCTTGATACAGCTACAGATGAAGTATTCTATGTGCAACTGCATGAGCTAGCCCAAGCAGCTGAAGCGCTGAAGCTGGTCACTCCGTTGCTGGAACAGAGCGGGGGTATTGATTACCACAACATCGTTGCGTCATCGACCTTTGGGACAGACATTGCCAATATGGTGGACGGGGACAATCAGACGGGGGTTTCGTATACACGTGCGCCAAACCTATACCATATGATTGATTTCGGACCGGATTTCAAAGTATCAGCTAGGTCCTTTGGATTCCAAAGTAATATTTTTTCCGATCGTCTCGCGAAGTCAGCTGTTTTTGGCTCCAATGATGGGGAGGACTGGGTACGATTGACCCCGGGGTTAACAGCATTTACCCAGAGCTTTCAAACCCTGGATGTTGCTCCCGAATACCAGGACGATTCGTTCCGGTTCATCAAGGTTCAGCTGCTTCATCCACAGCCGGATGTATTGTATGGCATCGTCAGGAATTTGTTCGAAATGACCGAGTTCCGGATCTATGGTGAACGTCATGAGACAGGTAATAAGCTGGAGTCCGTCTCCATCTTTTCGGATCAAAGTGTAAGTGGCAAGATTGCAACTGGGGACACCGTACAATTGACGATTCAGGCTAAGGAAGCAATCCAGAATGTAACGGCGATCATTCAGGGAGTTGCAGCAACCGTTACGACGCAGGATCAGATCCATTGGACGGCGGTGGCTGCTATGGGAAATGATGTACCTACAGGTGCGGTCAAGTTTACGGTGGATTACGAACAGAGTGACGGAACAGCAGGGGAGCGGACAGTGCTAACCACTGACAATTCAAAGCTGTTCCTTGTAGATGGCGGCAGGTATATTGATGTGTCTATGATGGCGAAAGTAAAGGCTTCGGATAAACAATGGCCAGGTAACGGGTTATTCCAGGATGAGGTGGGTTATCTGCTATTCGATGGTGACACGTCCACCTATGGGGATCTGAATACATCTTCGGGTTCCTTCTACACGGTGGACTTCGGTGAAGGACTGTCTGTGAAGCTGGACGAAATTGTGCTGATGCCAAGAGCTTCCAACAGCTCAAGAATGAACGGGCTTGTCATTCAGGGTTCCAACGATAATTCAAATTGGTCGGATCTGACACAGCCTCTAAAAGGTTCACAAGAAGGAACGTGGTCGGATATTAGACAAGATCAGCTTCTGAATAATGGATATTATCGATATTTAAAACTGTACAACAACTCAGCATGGAGTGGTAACGTTGCTGAAGTTGAGTTTTATGGTGATGTAGACTACGATGCGGAAGTTGTGGATTCAAAAGTGGTTGCGCCTGAAGGTTACACCCAAGGAAGTTACTATCTCTATCAGCAGGAGATTAACCACATCAAAGCTTCATTGACCGAACCAGATGCAAACAAGATGGCATTGCTTAAAGAGTTAATTGCAGCCAAGACCCTGCTAATCTCTTTCGCTGACTCATTTCCTCCAATTCATGTAGACACTGCGATGGTGCTTGCATCCTCCATTTCATGGGATGGAAAGGTTGATGCAATTAATAACGGATGGCGCGCATTTGACGGTGATCCTGCCACATCGCCAGATACCAAAACAGCAGCAGGCTGGACCCGAGTTGATCTGGGAGCAGATCACGCCAAAGTAGTTGGCAGTATCAGGTTTATCCCACGCACCGGCAATGCCGCCCGTATGAGTGGAGCCCTGATCCAGGGATCCACTGATGGGGTGAACTTTGATACGCTTTATACCATAAGTGGTGTAAGCGAGATCAAGTGGTATAAGCAGTCTTTGAGCAGCAGCAATGCTTATCGTTATTTGCGCTATTATACGCCAAACGGCTTTGCCAATATCGGTGAGCTGGAGTTCTATGAGAAGATTGTGGACAGAACGCTCCTTACACTGCTGATGGAACGGGCAAATGCAATGAATGAGGAGGATTACTCCGGAGAGAGCTATGCGCAGTTACAGGCTGCTGTCACGAGTGCAGCCGTGGTTGATACGGATCTGGAAGCAAACCAGGACGATGTTGATTCCGCTGCGAATAGTTTGAAGATGGCGCTGGGTGGTCTGGTTTCCATTTGAATGAAGGAGACCAGGCAGTTGCAATAACTCAATTGATACCATTTAGTAGAATGAACAGAAGCTAGATTCAGGATGTACAGATGGAACTTTATATAAGGAAGTAAACTTCGTACTGATTAATATGATAAAGATAGAAAAGATAGTGTCCTTGCAAAGAAGGGACACTATCTTTTTTTATTTAACGGTTTTGAGGAGTGGATATTTCACCTACCGTCATGCAGTTCTTTATAGAAAAACTCTTTTGTTTTGGGTTACTCGAATAAATTAGTGATACAGTCCGGTGAGATGTTCGTCGCTGGGCTGTAAAAGCTTCGACAGCAATACGATCTGGCCGGTATGGTATCCGTAATGGGAAGAGACCTTTATTAACAGAGAACGTACAAATTTATGCTCATGCGCATCTTTGGCTTCATCCTCACGACGGTTCATACGATTCCAATCGGTCAACTCATAGGGAATGGTCACTTCTCTGGATAAATCCTCCTCTACTAGACTATATAATATCGCAGTTGATTCTGTTCGCACCTGGTGAAGCTTGGCTAATAATTCCTCCCGGCTCAAACCACCATTGGTATTGAACTCAGCAGAGCGTTCCCGGATTAGAGGCTGGTTCCCGATACCTGTCACCAGATTCTGATATTCATTGCCCGCCAAATGCAGACAATAATTCCCCACACTGTTCATACCAGGCTGAAGTCTGGTCCAAATCTGATCCTCGTTCAACCTGTTCAAGCTGGTTTCAATACGTTCTAGCTGCTTGTTCATGTCCTCAACTACGTCCTGAATAAGTTTAATCATGATAACATGTCCTCCATTCATTAGGGTTGATTGGATATCAAATTCAGATTACCGAAGGCGAATTGATTATAAACGAACAATGATTTAATATAAAGGCTAATATTGCTCCTGTTTTACTCAAGATTGAATGATCGCGTGAATTATTGATTATAGAGAACAGAAGGTATGAATAATGACAAAATACGAAAATCAGGTTCCGACATCCGCTGGTATGAGCTTCAGCTCCCTCGTGAGCATGTTGAAAGATTCCATGCGGAGAAGTATAGAGCGAAGGCCGGCGGGTAACATTCCGGTGGAGAAATATGAACCAGCGGAATCGTTAAATGTATCCGATCATCCGCAGGTGACATGGTTTGGTCATTCGGCTTTTTTGCTTGAGATCGAAGGACACAGATTGTTATTTGATCCAATGCTGGGCAACCGTCCATCTCCTGTATCCTGGGCGGGTACGAAACGATACAGCACTAACCTACCGATTCAACCCGAAGACTTTCCAGCCTTGGATGCGATCATTATATCGCATGACCATTATGATCATCTGGACTATTCCTCTATTCGCAGATTGAAGAATAAAACACAGCGGTTTATCGTCCCACTGGGCGTGCGTCGAAGACTAATTCAACTTGGTGTGCCCTCGGAACAGATTACCGAACATAACTGGTGGGATGAGCTATCCTTCAAAGGTTTGACATTAGCCTGCACGCCAGCGCGGCATTTCTCCGGCAGGGGGTTATTGGACCGCAATTCGACACTATGGTGTTCGTGGGTCATTGCTGGACAAGAAACGAAGGTTTTCTTTAGTGGCGACAGCGGATACGGTCCTCATTTTAAGGAAATCGGCAGTAAGTACGGACCCTTTGACCTGACCCTGATGGAATGCGGGCAATATGATGAGCGTTGGTCCAACATTCATATGATGCCAGAAGAAACGGTACAGGCACACTTGGATGTAAAGGGAGGGCTGCTCATTCCGATTCATTGGGCAGCATTTACGTTGGCCTATCATGCCTGGAACGAGCCGGTTGAACGGATCACCAAGGCTGCACATGACTTGAATGTCATTATTGCAACGCCCAAAATCGGTGAGAAGGTTGTGCTGAATACGGGAGCTTACCCAAGCCAACCGTGGTGGAGATCAAACTGAGAAAATTTGAAATAAATATAAAAGCGTCCAACTCATTAGATGGGAGGACGCTTTTTCTCTTGCATTTATTTTAAAATCGATAGGGCGCTATAGATGAGCAAAACACCCATTAGAATATTAAAAGGACGCTCATATTTCAATAAAAAGCTCTGAAATAACATACCGCATAACCCCCAAGTCATATTGGCACTAATGCCAATGATGGTTAGAAGTAACGAAAATACGATCATATGAACATGAGAGTCTCCGAGAGGCATAACAAATACCGAGATAGCCGTAAGACCATACAGAATGACTTTGGGGTTGATGAATTGCAGGGTGAAGCCAAAGAGAAACGTAAATCGATTGACCTTGGGATCTTTGGCATTTGCAGGTTTACTTCGCATAATTTTGATCGCCAAATAAATCATGTATACACACCCCAATATGTTCAGGACCGGTTTGATCCTAGGGATGTATTGATGCAGAATAAGGTTGAAATAACTGGACAGAAACATAATAAGCAGGCAGCCAGCTGCTACGCCGGCAATAAACGGAAGAATTTTTTTGAATCCTTCGTTTCTTGCATGCGTCATGGCGATGATGTTATTGGGGCCCGGTGTGAATGAAGCCACAATTGCGTAAGTCAGTAACGGTAAGATATTCATAAGTCCTCCACATTTGATTCTTCTTGTATGTTATATTTAAATGAAATGTACGCTATAACGTACGTTCTTTATGATTGTACAATATGTACGCTATATAGCACAATATAATCTTTTATACAGAGGTGACTGAATATTGAAAAACATTAATGTTGTTCTGGCACAGAATTTGAAGCAGCTCAGGGAACAAAGAAAACTTAGTCTGGACAAGGTTGCCGAGATGTCTGGAATCAGCAAGACGATGCTGGGTCAGATTGAACGGGGTGAATCCAACCCTACAATTGCGACAGTCTGGAAAATTGCAAACGGCCTGAAAATTTCTTTTACCGCCTTGATTCACGAGCCGAAGTCGGATACTACAGTTGTAACGGGCAGTGATATTCAAGCATTGATGGAGGATGAGGGGAAGATTCGCATTTATCCGCATTTTACCTTCGAAGAGGGGCGGCGTTTTGAAATGTACATGATGGAAATGGATGAAGAGTCTTCTTTGAATGCTGAACCGCATATCGAAGGGGCAGAGGAATTTATTACGGTTTTTGAAGGAGAAGTAACGATTCGGGTTGGGGAGGAGGATTATACGGTAAAACAAGGGGAGTCGATTCGTTTTCGCGCGGATAAGGCTCATGGCTATAAAAATTCGGGAGCCTCTGCGAATAAATTAAGCATGGTCATTCATTATTCAAAGTGAAATGAAATAAAACGCCAATACAACAGTCTGTGAATTCGACCGATAGATTGGCGTTTTTGTTATTTCAAATCAATTCCATGCGTAAGGCTTTGAATAAATTAAGGCTTTTCTTTTGCCTGACGCAGAATTTCGTTGGAGGTTAACGCTTTCTCATATACTTTTACGTTATCCATTGAGCCTTTATAGAAGGGATCGGCTGTATAGCGGCTTTTGCCCAAATAAGCTTCAGTTACTTGCAGATCTTTCGGGTTAAACGTGATTTCCGTGCTGCTTGCTACGACTTTTCCATTCACATACATAGTGCCGGTATCTCCTTGAAGGGTAACAGCGACATGCACCCATTGATTGGAGGGCAGCGGTTCAGCAGCAATCAGGCTCTGATCTCGTCCCTGATCATGAATGGTGAATTGCAGAGCTCCGGTATGCTGGGCGGGAGTAAGGAACATATGTCTAGTCAGGCCATTTCCAAAGTCGAAAATTCGCTGCCAGGCTCCGCCGCCACTCCAGTTGACCCATGCACTAAAGGTGAAATCCGTCGTATCGGTAATGATTCCGGGCAGCTGGATATAGCTGTCGGTTCCGTTAAAAGCTGCAGCCTGATTCTTGCTGCTAACCACAGAAGTCGCCACATTAAAGGCTTGGCCATGGTATTCATTTTTGCTGAAATCCTGTGCGATTTTTGCAAGTTTCTTTTGTTCAAAAGTATATTCTCCAAGCAGTGGACTTACCGCTTGCTGTGGAATGATAACGTTAAACGTTTTGGAGCTTACCGCACTACCTTTTCGAATCGTTGCCGTTAATGCCACCTTGACATCTCCCTTACCCGTGCGAGGACGATTCACTACACCGGTAGCGGACAGCGCAGAGGTGTTGGAAGATTTCCACGTAATCTCTGCATCACGTGTTCCCTTGGTCGGGAGGGACAGGTTGAAGAATACGTTCCCTGTGTCGCCGATACTCAGATCCTTTTTCACCGCATTGACAATATCCTGATCCTTCATTGCAGTCATCTGACTTCCCCAGATTGCCACGCCAGAGGAGGAGAGAGCGCTAAAGGTCAGAACCGTCTTTTGGGAATCTGGCTCCCATTCATGCGTGAAGACACCTTTATACACAACATTATTCGATGTGATTTGCACCTGATTGTCTGCTTCAAGACTCCATGTTCCCGTCACCGCACCACTAATCTGCCCATCTGGTGTGAACTGAACGGTCTGTGAAGATTTGATCTCGGCCGTAATTTCCTTCCCGTGATTCACCCATTTGTATTGACCAGCAATCTCCTGGGTTGTCAGTTGGGCAGTGTTTTCTTCCAATGCCGCATAGCGGTAAGGAGAAACGACAGGCCATCCTTCCGAGTTCATATGCATCTCATGTACGCGGACTTCATGCTCTTCGCCGCGTCCTGGAAAGCGGGAATGGAAGATCAGAAATTGTTTTCCCGTTTCAGCGTCAACATAAGCGGAGTTATGTCCTGGTGATACATAGCCGATACCTTGACCTGTGCCTGGGTCACCGATCTGTCTTTGAAACAGGAAGTTTCCCAGTAATTTGACGCCAAAAGGCTCGATCGAGCGGTCATCAAACAAGGGTTTGTCCTTGTCCGCCTTGACGTTAATCATATCGTTTCCTTCAGCATCGAGGAAAGGACCGTCAGGTGTTTTGGAGCGAGCTACCCGAATGTTATATCCCCCGTCAGCACCCAATCCGCCATAGGACAGATACAGATAATAATAGTCGGTTTCGGGACTATAGAGCATATAAGGTGCTTCAATTCGGCTATGATTGCCTCCGGTCAGTTTTTTGCCATACCCCTGATTAGGGAGAGGTTTTCCCGTCGTTTCATCCATCTCCAGAATGAAAATCCCCCCGGAATAGGAACCGTACACCATCCAGAGCTTGCCGTTTTTATCGAAAAATACATCAGGGTCGACCACATTTGGATGTATGGTTGCATCGTATATGGTGCCATCCTCACTGATCTCATCCCACATGCCGGATTTGAGCAGAATACCCTGATCCTTATAAGGCCCCTCAATGTTGTCTGCAACAGCAACGCCTAACGCAGAGCGGGGAGAGTCCCCTTTGCACGCATTGTAGTACATATAAAATTTTCCATCCGCCAACTGAATGACATCTGCTGCCCATAACGTATCGGTCTGCGCCCATTGCAGGGCTTCAGCGAATTCCTTGGTTACATTAGGCACAACAGGGTTGTCATCTGTAACCCCGGAGGCGACCGAATCCCAATTCATCAAATCTTTGGACTTTGCTACTTGAAGATGTGAACCAAAAATATAAAAGGTATCCCCCACCTTGATAACGGAAGGGTCATGAACGGAAACATTCCTGAATGCTGGAACCGTATTTTCAATGGATGTGGAAACTTGCGATTTGGAACTCACCGTCCCCGGACTGTCCGCCAATACGGAGACGGGAGCCAAAGCTGTTGTCGTAAGTAATGCAGAGCTCAGTAAAGAAATATGAAGTACGCTTACCCAATAACGTTTCATACGTTTCCCCTTTCCCAATACCTGAAATGAAAAATAGCCCTATTTATTGCCGCAAACGTTAACTGGTTGGACAGCCCTCCTTTTGATTACCACGAATGATCAAGCGCTTTCATTTGTTATATTATCAATCAATTTATATATTTGTAAACTATAAATATCAGGGTTAGTGTGACTTGATGATGGAGAGAGAGATAGGCAAAAGATCTATGTATTCGTAAGAATTCCTATGATGTAACAGATTGTTTGTAATTTTGGGATTGAAATATTTACTCGAAATAAGATACTATACGATTAGATTATGTGTTTATATATTTATCAATCAATTTATATTTATACGAATTAAAGAAAGTTCATCTACGATAATTTAACCTGCATAGGAGGAATGAACATGACTACATTTCATAATCAACTAATCGCACACTATAAGTTTGAAGATGCAGCCGACATTGGCAAGGATAGTTCAGGAAACGGGCACGTTGGAGCTGCCGCAGGAGAGAAATTACCCAACATTTCTGAAGTGAATGGCAAATGGGCGGTGACTATTACCGGTGGATCGAACGGAACATCGTATTTGGAGCTGCCGTCAAATTTACTGCAAAATGTAAGCGACAACACCGGAGTGACTGTTGCAGCATGGGTCCATTTGGGCAAAGGATCGAACGTGTGGGAGCGGATTTTCGACTTCGGTAAAGGCGAGAAGGGTCCCTATTTATTTCTGACTCGTCAGATGCGAGGCACGTTATACGCAGGCGATGATCTGGTTGTAGACCCGGGACGCGGATTTGCCAGCGGGGAATGGATGCATATTGCTTTATCGGTGGCAGGCAGTCAGGGCGGCACACGCAGCAGTGCGGGTCCGGTTGTATATGTGAATGGTGAGAAGGTGGCAGACGGTTCCATCAGTCAGACATCCAGTGGCAATTATGCCAAGCTGCGCAAATGGTTTGATTCCTTCGTGGACCCTGCGAATTATAGCCGCAATTATATTGGACGTTCACAGTACGCGTCAGATGTAGATTTTGCAGGCTCACTGTCCGATTTTCGGATTTATCAGGCCGCTCTGTCCATGGATGAAGTGATCGAAGTTATGTGCGAGTCCCTGACGGATGAAGAGATTGTGCAGCTGGCAGGAGATAAATATTTATCTGCTCCAGCCCGGATTATTACCAAAGATGTGTCATTGCCTGTAGATTTACTGGGGGGCAAGGTAAACGTGCAATGGAATTCAAGTCAGCCTGAAGTTCTGTCAGCGAATGGAGAAGTTCAACCTCTTAGCTCGGCACAGGAGATTCGTTTGAACGCACTTTTGACCAAGGGTGGAATTACGCTGAACAAAAGTTTTGATGTGTCCGTTGTGCCAGAGCATCTCCCGCCTTATACCGTGACAATACACGGGGATCAGCAGGTGGCGGATATTAGTGAAGTGATGTATGGCCTATTCTACGAAGATATCAACAATGCAGCAGATGGGGGAATCTATGCGGAGTTAGTTCAGAACCGTTCGTTCGAATCCTTTGCATTCGATACGTACTCGCATGACTCTGGTGAATGTGGTTGTTCAACAGGTAGGAACCGTGATCCTTTGTTTGCCTGGTCCGGGGATACCGAGAAAATGATCGTACAGCATACCGATGGAATAAATACTCATCTTAACGTGGCAGACCCGGAAGTGAACGCTTATTATGTAACGGTTCAGACGGGTGCGACCATTCGAAATCGCGGATTCTCGGATTCCAATCAGCATTGTGCCATGTCCATCAAGAAAGGAGAGGCATATGATTTTACCGTCTGGGCCAAGGCTGTATCCGCAGGAACGATTACGGTTCAATTGCAGGACGGGAACGGTGATGCCATCAGCGATTCTGTTACCCTGCAAGTTGAAGGTGGTAACACATGGAAGAAGTACGGGATCGCCTATTCCGATACCCGTGTCCTTGTGGCTAATGCCGAATTCAGCGGTCATGCAAGTGGCAACCATGTGTTGACTCAACCCAATTCTCCCAACATCACCAATTCCAACGTGGCCTTGACCGGAACGGAGACCGCGCTAGGACAATTGGCACTTACCTTTGAAGGAGACATTTCCATAGACATGGTGTCGTTGATTCCGCAGGATGTATGGGGAGCCGATTCGAAAGAGCAGGGAGTATCCGTTTCAGCACATACCAACTACACGGGTAATCCGAACTATCGGCTTAGGAAAGATCTGGTTCAGGCCCTCGTCGATCTGCATCCGAAGTTTCTGCGTTTTCCGGGGGGATGCATTTCCGAAGGTTCGTTCATTTGGGACAATGTGTATGACTGGAAGGATTCGGTGGGAGCGGTGGAGCTTCGCAAAGAGAACTATAACGTCTGGGGTTACATGATGACGATGGGTCTAGGTTATATGGAGTATTTCCAACTGGCAGAAGATTTGAATGCTGCTCCGGTTCCGGTTATGGCCTGTGGTGTTCTGTGCCAGGCTCGATCGGATTATGCACATCCGGCGGGTGGCGCTTTGAGGGATTACTATATCCAAAACTTTACAGACCTGATCGATTTCGCGCTCAGCACGGATATTGAACATAACGAATGGGCTGCCGTTCGAAGCAGCATGGGACATCCTGAACCATTCGATCTGCGTTATCTTGGCGTAGGTAATGAGAACTGGGGAACCGAATTTTTTGCCAACTTTGAAGTATTCAAGACGTCAATTGATGAGTATATGAAACGTAATTATCCTGATCATGAGCTTCATATCATTTCGACAGTTGGGGCCCAGGCAGACGATGATGCGTACCAGCAGGGCTGGAAATTCCTGAGCGGCAATCTGACCGGATCAGCTCAGGTGGCTTTTGCAGATGGCAAAGAGGTCATCGAGGAGACGGTCACTTGGTATGAGAATCAGGACAACTATATGGATACCATTGCGGATGAGCACTACTATCGCTCCAATGACTATTTGCTGAACAACGTGGATCGGTACAACTATTATGAGCGGGCTTATCATGAAGATGGCAGTATGAATTGGACAGAGACATCCAAGGTATTTGTGGGAGAATATGCATCCACGGACAAAAATACACTGGCAGGTGCGATCGCAGAAGCTGCAGTCATGACCGGTTTTGAAAATAATGCGGACGTTGTTCGCCTGGCTGCCTATGCGCCATTGTTCAATAAAGTACTGACGGACGGCACCTATCGCTGGACGCCGGACTGCATCTGGTTTGATGATGAAACGGTGTGGTATACACCGAATTATTATGTGCAGCAGCTTTTTGCCAAGTATGTGGGAGAGCAGGTGCTGGGGACTTCATTTTCAACGTACAGCAAGGGTCAACCGATGGAACTCATTCCACGAGGCGGTATCGAGATTGCGACAGACAATGCCGACATTGTGGTGAAACGGATTACGGTCACATCGAACCAGGATGGCAGCGTGCTGTTTACAGAAGATTTCAGGGAGCGGTCAGCTCTGAATGAGTCGTGGAATTGGATTCCGGGATCGGTAGGGTACACGTTGGAGACGGGTAAAGGACTGATTTTGAAAGCCCAGGCAAGCGGCCTGAATGGGTTGTATCTTCTGAACGATGAATGGTCGAATTATAAAGTGGAAGTCGAGGCTCAGCGCATAGCGGGTGAGGATGGCTTCACCATCGGTGTGGGATTGACGGATAGTTCACCTGAGAAAAAGGATGTCATCGAATACGCAATCGGATATGGCGGCAATGCAACGGGAGTCAAAGTATACAAACAAGGGGTAGAAGGCTACACTCTGGGCGATTATTCTTCCAGTTCCGCGGCGGGAAATCTCCGGGCAGCCAACTATGAACCGCTGGAGAACGATACGAATTATACGATTACGGTCAATTATGGTGGTGAAACAGGGAAGAATCTGATCTGCTCGTATACCGATGGTCACACGACCAGCAGAATTCTGGATTACAAGCTGGAAGCATACAACCGGGATGTATTCCATTCCGTTACGAGAGACGAGCAGCATGTGTATGTGAAACTGGTGAACGCAGATGGGGTGGATAAAGCAACCCAAATTCACCTTCAAGATCTGAACGTTACCTCTGTTGCGAAATGGATAACACTTGGTGGAGATGAAGCCTTGCTACATGTGCCTAATGTGAACCAGAAGAATGATGAGAAAATTGTTCCACAAGAACAAGTGATACATCTGCAGGAGGATTCGGTTGTTTTGCAGCTTCCTGCTCATTCGGTCAATGTGCTGGTTATGGATATCCAAAAATAATAATATAAGTTGAACCAATAATTTTCACACAAAGTCACTACATGGTCAGAACCATCTTCCGATCGCTGTTATCCCCAGATTTTTTTGAATCCCTTATTTAAAAGGGGAAATCCGGTGATAAAGGCGAACGCTTCACTTCTCCAGATTCCTTCTGACCTCTCCGTTATCGTGTAAATGTCTAGTACAAATTATATAGTTAATATCTCTATAATAACCTGATGCAGCCTTAGAACCGCGATACTCGCGGTTTTTTGGTGTTCCGGGAAGAGAGTCAACAAAAGATACCTAAAGTAAATAGCCTACACTATTGCCGATTCCTGACGGATTCTATAATGAATTTGAAGGAGGAGACAGCTCATGCGTTCCAACTACAGACAATTTATACGAAACGTTCCGCTTCATCTCATGATATTGCCTGGATTGATCATTATTATTGTATTCGGTTACATTCCGATGGCGGGACTCTCCATTGCCTTTCAGAATTTCTCTCCCATTGCCGGATTCAAAAATATGAACTGGGTCGGCCTGGACAATTTCAGGTATCTATTCGATCTGCCGGGGTTCGGTCAGGTCGTATGGAATACGGTATTTATTTCCGCGATGAAAATTGTGTCCGGTTTGGTCATTCCCGTACTTGTGGCCTTGCTGCTGAATGAGGTGCGCAAAACAGGTTTTAAACGAACAATTCAGACGGTCATCTATATGCCGCATTTCTTTTCCTGGGTTATATTGGCCGGTATCATTGTAGACGTATTGTCCCCTAGCACAGGAATTGTAAATATGCTGCTTAAGGCGATAGGGGTTGAACCTGTTCAATTCCTGGCCAGTAACGAATGGTTTCCTTACATACTCGTCATTACGGACCAATGGAAAGAATTCGGATTTGGCACGATTATATATTTGGCCGCACTGACAAACATTGATAAATCCCTGTACGAAGCATCTGTAATGGATGGAGCAGGAAGATGGAAGCAGACCTGGCATATTACGCTTCCTGGCATTCGTCCCATCGTGATTCTGATGGTTACACTGAGTCTGGGTAACGTGCTTAACGGTGGATTTGACCAAGTGTTCAACCTTTACAATCCGCTGGTCTATGAATCCGGAGACATTCTGGATACGATGATCTATCGGATCGGTCTGCAGGATGCGCAATATTCGGTATCAACCGCATTGGGTCTCATTAAGTCAGTCGTTTCGTTTATCTTTATCGGGCTTGGTTATTTTCTCGCCTATCGATTAGCCAATTATCGGATTTTCTAGAAAGGAGGCAAGAACATGCATCACGCTTCGAGAGCCTATCGTTGGTTTCTGGGAATGAATTATGTCATCCTGACCCTTCTTGCCTTGCTGTGTCTGTTTCCCATTGTGAATATTCTGGCAATTTCGTTTAGTTCGAGTGATGCAGTCAAGGCAGGGAGTGTCACATTCTGGCCGGTGGACTTCACCTTGTCTTCGTATAAATACATTCTCGAAAATCAGCAGTTTCTAAATTCATTCGGTACAAGTCTTCTCCGTGTTGTTCTCGGAGTTGCGACAAATTTGATTTTCACGATTCTTGTAGCCTATCCGCTCTCCAAAGAGGCAGCGAAGTTTCGTTCAAGAACGTTTTATGCGTGGATTTTTGTCTTTACCATGCTGTTCAGTGGAGGATTAATCCCGGGTTATCTGATCGTCAAGGAAGCAGGTCTTTTGGATTCGATCTGGGCCCTGATATTACCGGGAGCGGTTCCGATCTTTAATGTATTGCTTATGCTGAATTTCTTCAGGGGTTTGCCGAAGGAGTTGGAAGAGGCGGCTTGGATGGATGGCGCAGGTCATTTCCGCACACTATGGAGCATTTACCTTCCTATTTCATTGCCCAGTATCGCAACCATCACACTGTTTGCCATGGTGGGACACTGGAACGCCTGGTTTGACGGCATGATCTATATGAAGAGTCCGGAAGGTTATCCACTAGCCACGTATCTGCAATCGATGCTTCAGCAAGTGACGATGATTCAGAGTGAAATGATGACCCTGGAGGATGCAACTCTGTTAAGTCAGGTGTCGGATAGAACGACCCAGGCATCCCAAATCTTTTTGTCTGTTATCCCCATTTTGCTCGTGTATCCGTTCCTGCAAAGGTATTTCGTTCATGGACTTGTTGTCGGTAGTGTAAAGGGATAAGATCGA
Source organism: Paenibacillus sp. FSL F4-0087 (assembly GCF_038020215.1). NCBI lineage: Bacteria > Bacillati > Bacillota > Bacilli > Caryophanales > Paenibacillaceae > Paenibacillus > Paenibacillus sp. FSL F4-0087. Next base: position 6,681,536 of record NZ_JBBODJ010000001.1, on the reverse strand, counting down.
TGGAGGAAAACCAATGGGAGGAGCCGATTTCCGGCTCCTTTTTGCCGTTGAGGAGAGGAGTGAAGGGGAAATGAGATTCGCAGTGGGGAGCTGGAAAAATGCATCTATCGTCGTCAAACTGATGATTGCCTTTGTGCTCGTCATTCTGCCCTTATATGGGATCAGTATTATGATCACGCATACCAGCTCCAAGCAAATGCAGACGGAAGTGGAGAAGGCGCATGAATCAAAGCTTTATTTTTACCACAATCATCTGCAATTTGAACTGGAGCGAATGAGTGGACTTGTTACCGAATTTTCGTTCGATGATACGATGTCCACCCTTAGTACACGAGCTGCGATTATGAGCAGATATGAGGTGACTTCCAGTCTCAATGATATCCACAACAAGCTGGGGCAGATCATGGTGACAAGTCCCTATATCAGTGATGTTGTATATTACGTTCCGGCTCTGCATAAACGGGTCAGCGCGGTGGACGGAATTCGCAATGTGGAGGATACAGAATGGAAGGATCTGCTGGCAACTATGGGAAATCTGAATGGTGAGTTGTCTTATTCAGACAACAATCTTTATTTTCTCAAAAGCAATCCGTATAACATGAATCATGAGGAACCGCCCAATTTTATATTAGGCATCCGCTTGTCTGCGGAAGAACTGAAGCACAGATTGCAGCAGCTAGCGGAAACAGGAGGCAGTGATATTACACTGAGCCTCGGTGAGCAGCACCATGTGCTCATTTCTTCTTCGGACGAACCTGTATCGGCCGTACAATTGCAACAGGTATCACCGGATTCACCAGAATCCATGCAAGTGACGAGATTTCAATCCGATCCATATCTGTATTATTCGCTATATGATCCCGATCACTCTTTCACGCTGACAGCCAGTATCCCTAATGATGTGCTCCAAGCTCCCCTGGAACAATACAACCTATGGCTGTGGACGTTGACGCTTATTTCAATTGTTATCATTATGATCTTCTCCTTTTCGATCTACAGGTCAATTCACAAGCCGTTATCTGTGCTCATTCGCGGGTTCAGAATGGCGGAGCAAGGTCAGACAAGCATTCATATTCCGCAATCCAGACGCGATGAATTCGGTTATTTATACTCTCGCTTCAACCACATGATAGAGCGCTTACATATTTTGATTGATGAAAATTATGTTGCCCGGATTCGAACCAGTGAGGCAGAACTCAAACATTTGCAGTCCCAGATTCAGCCTCATTTTCTATACAACAGTCTGTTCAGCATCAAACAAATGGCCGAGGTCGAGAATGTTGAATTAATTCAGGAATTCACTGACTATTTGGGTCAATATTTCAGGTATATGTCCAGGGATTCTCATTCCGAGGTATCGCTCGGTGAAGAGGTGGACCATGCCTTGGTCTATGCTTCTATTCAAAAAATTCGATTTGGCTCAAGAGTTCAACTGCAGCTGGAGGACCTAAGTAGAGAGTATCGAGACATCGCCATTCCCAGAGTCATTATTCAGCCAATTGTCGAGAATGTCTTCGAACACGCCCTTGCCAAACGCAGTCAAGGCGGGATTCTGAAATTATCCTATCAAGTCGCACACGACAAATTGTCCATTCGGATAGAGGATGATGGTGATCAATTAACGGATGAAGTCTTGAGCAGCCTGCAAGAATCCTTTCAAGAATCTGCGAATCAGAGACATGGGAATGAAGAGATTACGGGACTAATGAATGTGAATCAACGTTTACGGATCAAATTCGGGGCGGGCAATGGCCTTTGTGCTCAGCGCAGTGAGTTGGGTGGTTTATGCATGATTTTAAATATTCCATGGAGACGGGAGTAATCGTATGCAGCGGATGTTAATTGTAGATGATGAACCGGTTATTTTGGATGGTCTTTATGCTTTCTTTCAAAAAGCGGATTTTCAGGATATGGAGATCATTAAGGCATACTCTGCCTTTGAAGCAATCGAGTGGTTGAATTCTGTCAAAATTGATATCGTACTCAGCGACATCTGCATGCCTGGCATGGATGGCATGGAGCTGATCGAGAAGATTATGGATCGTTGGCCACGATGTAAAGTGCTATTGCTGACAGGTCATAACGAATTCGATTATGCACATCAAGCGATACGTAACCCTTGTGTTGTGGATTACCTGTTAAAGACAGAGGGCATGAGTCATATTCGTGCAGCGGTAGAGCGGGCGTTAACACAAATTTCGGAGGAAAATGATTTTCGTTACCAGCATGCCTGGTTTCGCAGCAAGCTTCCCAGAGCGCTGCCGCAGCTGCAAAGACAGTTGCTGCTGGATCTCCTAAAACGAACAGAAAGAAATGATATCGCCGCGCTTCAGGAAGAATTGGATGCAGTCCAGTTACCTTTTATGTCCAATGAGCCGGTAATCCCGGTCATCATACGGGTTGAGGAGTGGAACAACTATCAATCCCAGGCGGACCGGAGTTTAATTCGCTATGCTGTTGCAAACGTTGCGGAGGAGCTGCTCCAGGATAAGGCCAAGGTCAAAGCTATTGATCTGGATTATCAGGTGATCGCCTGCTTTGTTCAGCCCAAGGCGGAGCCATCGAGCTTCCATACAGGACAGCAGGAGAAGTGGGAACAAACACTTCGTTTCGTCTATGGAACGCTGGAGTCTGTGCAGCAATCCTGTGTGGATTGTCTGAATCTGTCCGTCTCCATTATGGTGAGCGAACTTGCGGTGGAGTGGGTGGAGCTAAGTCAGGCGATTGCACAGCTGCGTCTGTCGATCCATGAGGGCCCTGGACTTGGGATGGAGAAGCTTCTTCGGGTCAAGGTGCAGCATGATTCGCCATACACCCCCAATATATTGAATCAGCAGAGTGTTGCGACTCTTCATCTGGATCAGATCAGGCAGCACGTTACAGCAGGAGATCGGGAGTGGATAGAGTCGTTTCACAAATGGACAGAGGCTTCAAAAGAAGGACTTCAGGACCCATTCTTTCGAATGAAGATCTATTCAGGCGCAGGTAATGCACTGATTGAGCTTCTTCATGAACTGGGCTTGTACGAATCAGCAATGGAGGAAATTGCGTTATCTCGTATGCTTTATTTTGACATCCATACGCCGTGGTCCGATCTGGTCGTTTTTTATCAATCGGCATATGAATGGATCATCTCCAAAAGAAGTGTTACACGTATCCATGATCAGTCGCAGATTCTCATTACCATTCATCATTATATCAAGCATCATCTGGAGGATGACCTATCGCTAACCCGTATTGCACAGGAGGTTTCCCTCAATCCTTCATATCTGTCCCGTTGGTACAAACGTATTACTGGCAAAGGTATATCCGACTATATCCATGACCGGCGCATCGAGCGCAGCAAGGAATTACTTCTCGGCTCTGCCTGCAAAATGCATGAAATATCCGCCAAGGTCGGATTTAGTGATCAGCACTATTTTTATCGTTTCTTCAAAAAGGCCACCGGCTGCACGCCACAGGAATATCGGGATCAAAAAAGTTAGATCAAGTCTGAAATGGTAAATCAAAGATACCAGATGTCAACGGGGTACACTCGTAGTGATAGCGCTTTCTTACTAAAATAAAATTATACCTCACGGGAGGAATAAAAAGGGGGATTCGCATGAACATGTCATTAAAGAAATTCTCATTGTTAACGTTAACCATGGTTCTGGCAACCACGCTTGCAGCCTGTTCATCGGGTACGAGTAATGCTGAGAATGAAGCCCAACCGAGCACACAGCAGGAAGCTGGAGGTCCGCTTACGAAATATGATCCACCCATTAAATTAACATCAACCATGAATGAAACCGGGAAAGAATCGCTTGCTGAAGGCGATACACACGCTAATAACATTTGGACCAGAGGATACAAGGACGAGCTGGGAATCGATGTCACCTATGACTGGATTGTCCCGGATGCCAATTATAACGACAAAATGAACGTCACCCTGGCGAGTGGCGATTTGCCAGATGTATTGAAAGTAAGTGCTGTGCAGTTTGAGCAGCTGCATGAAGCGGGGATGCTGGAAGATTTGACTGAGGTCTATGATAAGTACGCATCCGATCTGGTTAAGGAATTTATGTCTGCTGAGGATGGAGCAGGTTTGAAGCCAGTAACCAAGGAAGGGAAAATATACGCAATGGTCAGTTTCCCAGGCTCGCTGGATTCCTCGGATATGATCTGGATTCGCCAGGATTGGTTGAAAAAGGTCGGGCTTGAAGCGCCAAAATCAATGCAGGACGTTATCAAGATTGCGGAAGCCTTCACCTTCGAAGATCCGGACGGTAACGGCAAAGATGACACGTATGGTATTGCACTCAACAAGGATTTGCCAATTAATGCGTTCCTGCTTGGTTATCATGGTTATCTCGAAACTTGGATCAAGGATGCTTCGGGTCAGGTTGTGAATGGAACCATTCAGCCTGAGGTAAAGGAAGGATTACGCGAACTGCAAAATCTGTATTCGAATGGTGTACTCGACCCTGAGTTTGGTGTTAAGGATTTTACGAAGATGATGGAAGATGTGAATGCAGGCAAATCAGGCATGTTCTTTCTGCCACAATGGGCACCATTTCAGGTTAGCAGTATGATTAAGAAGGATAAGAACGTAGACTGGCTGCCTTATCCGGTTCAATCTATCGATGATCAGCCTGCCAAAACGCAGAATCACTTAAGCTTGGGTGGAATATTTGCCGTACGTAAAGGATACGAACACCCGGAAGCATTGATCAAACTGCTGAATTTTCAGGCAGAGAAAATGTTCGGTGAGTCAGCCAAGGAAGAGCGTGCTGCGTATTTGAACGGCTTGACCGGACTTGGTTTTCATAATGCGACCGTATCCAATCTGCCCGCCAACAAAAACGTGAAGGCACAGGACGAAGTCGAGCAGGCGCTCAAAACGGGAGATACCTCCGGATTAGAGCTTGAAGCGAAGCTGTTCTACGATGATATTATGGATTACCGCAATGGGAATTTGGATAAGTGGCATATGGAACGTATTTTTGGACCGGAAAGCTCGCAGGGTGTCATTAAATATTACCGGGATAACGACCTCATTGTCATGAATGAATTTATCTACGCCCCGACGAGAACCATGAACACGAAACAGGCAACCCTGGATAAACTGCGTGCTGAGACGTTCCTGAAAATCATCTACGGCAACCTGTCTATTGACGAGTTCGATAACTTTGTTGCAAATTGGAAAAAACTTGGTGGTGACCAGATCACTCAGGAAGTGAATGAAGTCATTAATGCGAATAAATAAGCCATAGTAAAACAGCAAATGCCACTCTGCGTACGATTCGCAGGGTGGCATTTTGTATTACAAGCTATAAAGGTCATCCGGTTTCATGAGAGCCTTCTTTCTGCTTCTTGCGATATTCATTGGGGCTGCAGCCCATCTCTTGTTTAAATAGTTTGGTGAAGTGAGAGTAGTTGGTATAACCCACATTTCCAGCAATGGTATGCACCGAATGTGCGGTGGTCTCCAGGAGATGCCGGGCCGCCACAAGACGGGTATGGATGACATAATGGCCCAGTGAAATGCCCATCTCTTTCTTGAACAGCCGTGCCAGATAATCCGGATTCAGATAGACCATCTCCCCCAGATTATTCCTCGTTAAATCTTCTCCATAGTGCGTGCGTATATAGTGGGTAATCTCATGTACAACCGACTTGGGCTGCTCGGCAACATTCAGATATTCCGCAGCCGTATTAACCAGGTAGGCAATATAGGATTGCATATCTTCAATAGAATGCAGAGATTGCATGAACAATTGATCATTCGTTTTGCCCATATATAGCTTGTGCACTTCGATCTCCTTACTCTTCAATTGGGCATACACAAGTTGCACCAGATCAAGACGCAACAAACTTAGAACGGCGGTACCTACCACACCTTCACGGACCAGTTGATGCATATAACGACCCGTTTCATCCAGAAAAGCCTGGAAGCGATTTTCATTTAACAATTTCTCCAGCAATCCCAGATCAGGCGGTGTGTAATTCAACTCGGGTCTATTATAGTTTTCCAGTAAAAAAGTTTGGTTGCGATGTTTGATTCGCTCTTCATTCATAAGCAACAACTCATTGATGGTATGACGAATCTGACCCAGTGGTATAGAGAATCCGATACTACAGCAAACATCAGACTTTAGGTAATTATTAACCTCGGGGATAAACAAACCGCACATGGATTCGATCAGCTGTGCATCCGGCGCCCCGTTCCATTTTAGAATAATCATCCAGTTATGATCCTTGATTTCGATAATGGCTTCAATGGAGAACAACGTGTTCTGGAACCGCTCAACCATTACATTCAAACACGCGTAATCGAACAGGTTCTTGTCCGTCTTGCCCAGCGTATGATCGTACGGAAACAGGTTAACCAGAATAGGGAGAAACAGATCGGTTGTTTCATAAGGCAGATTTTGTTCTGTCAAAAAGGCAGAGACGTTGGCAGGGCTGGAAGGAAAAGCTTTACCGGAGATTAGCCTGCGCCAGCTGTCCTCAATCAGTTTGCTTCGGTTTTTCTGCCACAGCTCACCCTCATGAATGGCTTTCTCAATGAATTGCTGGTCGCGGGCTTTAGCAACTGCCTTTTGAATAATAAGAGTTAACTTGTCAAACTCGATTGGTTTTAGAAAATAATCAAAGCTTTGCAGCTCGATTGCTTTCTGGGCATAGTTGAAATCGGCATAGTTGGTCAGAAATATCGTCTGTACATTATGCGATTCCTCCCGGACCCATGCGAGTAATTCCAGCCCGCTACCCTGGGGCATCTCAATATCACATATGAGAATCTGTACGGGATGAGTTTGCAACACTTCCTTGGCCTGCGCAATATTGTATGCTGTGAATATTCTATGAATCCCCAATGCCTCCCAATCAATTTTCTTTTCCAAAGCCATGACAACAAAATAATCATCATCAACCAGCAATGCATTCATGGTTTGTCACCTCTCCCGGAGTATCTGAATTCAGTATCATTTTAGGCAAGGAAAGCGTGATCCGAGCGCCACTTGCGTCGTTTGCAAACGTAATATTTGCTTCATCTCGATATAACAATTCCAAACGTTGGATGGTATTCATAATGCCGATCCGGTTGCCGCCAGTTTGTTCCAGCGCTTCTCCACGCACCAAAGCGTCAAGAACATCCGGGCTGAAGCCTGGTCCTGTATCCGAAATCTGGATGAGTACATGATCGCCACTTTCCTGTCGTTGTTCCGTCACGGATAAAGTAATACATAGTTCCCGGTCTCGAGAGACCCCATATTTGACCGCATTTTCGATGAATGTCTGAATGACAAGTGGAGGCACAGCGATGCCCGTGATGACCTCAGGCTGTTCGATTCGATAGGAAAAAGCGTCGCGGTAACGCGACTTCTGGATGTCCAGAAACGTTCTCACATGTTCAATCTCATTCTCCAGAAGAACGAAATTCTCCCCACTTTGAAAGATATATCGGAAATAACGGGAGGTAGCTAGTGCCATACTCTCAATTTCCTCGTACATCTGCATCTGTGCCATACTGTACATGCTCGTCAGACAATTCAGGAAAAAGTGAGGTTTAATCTGCAATTTCATATAATCCAATCGTATTTTTTGTTTCTCCAATTCTTGCTCGTAGCGATCGATCTTGAACCGTTTAATCTGGCTTACCAGTTCTTTAAACTGTGCATTGACCTGCTCCAGTTCCATTATCCGGCTACTCTTGAAGTCTGTCGCTTCATCTCCTTCGTTAATACGCGCCAGATTTTTGGAGAATCTCTGAATGGGAACGAGCAGATTTCTCCTGAAAAACATGATGATCGCACTTAACGTGGAGGTGATGATCAGAAAAAGCAGCATAATGAGCAGCTGAGCTACCATGATTTTCTCGAATGCGCCAAACTTGATGGCCATATGCACGCTGAATGCCGCATTGGAGAAGTCGCTGCTGACAATATTATGAGACTGGAACAGATCGAGAAATGAATGTCTCTCTTCTGGTATGTGATCCCCGCCGGCAGGTCCGGAAAGTTGCACTCCATTTTCGTCTACTAGAGAGGCGTACCCATTGGCACCCAGATTAATCTGCTGGAGAGGGGCGATCAGTTCATCTGCGGATATCAAGGCAACAAGATAACGGTTGTAGTACGGCACAATATTGATAAGATAAGAAGTGCCGTTCACGTGAATTGGTGTCCAATGGGAATAGAACTTCTCATATACACCTTTATCACGGGTCAGCGTAATGATTTGTTTTTTCACTTCTGAATAATCCGAATAGGAGATACTTATTGGTGCGCAGTTAAGGAAATATTCACTATTCTCCAAATAATAAAAGAAATTGTACGACTGCCCGTAGTTTCGCTGTAGTTCGGCGAAGAGCAAATGTAGTTTCTCGTTGGCCTTCAGGAACGGAATACTGTTCACGCCATATGTATTCATGTTGTCGAGATTCTCGTCATTGGCCAGTGTCCACCCCATGAAATGATTAATGTACGCAAAATCGTGATTAATGCGATTGATGTACAGATCAGCTGCATCCTGCAAGTATTGGGTGGACTGCTGTTTGACCATGGAGATGGACGCAATGCTGATTACGAGATCCAAGATGAGCACGACAAAAGAAATGACGAACATCATGCGGATATAATGCCGGATGGGGTAGGGTTTGATGGTGTTCAGGTTTGCCATGGAACAATGCACCACTTTCTTGATTGCTTGGTTATGAATACGCTTTAATATCTCAGGAATAGTATAAAACCTTTATTTGAAAAAAACATAAAGAATTGCATCTTTTGATTCAGAAGTCCGAATTACACACACGAAAGTCTGGATAACGATATGATTTTTGCATGTAAGCATCTTGGTTACTTGTAAAGCTGATGGATGGAACTATAGAAGTCCGAATAACGTCCTTAGCGGTCCGATAAACCCAATGTGAAGCAGTTTATACTGAAGCTATTCCAGAGATGACAGGTCCTACGGGAGAGCAGCATCAGTATATTTACAGGAGGGAAGGAAGAACCATGAGGACCAATCCACTTTATATTGGAAGAACGTTGGAGAGAATTAGGCGAAATTGGGGTCTTTACGTTTTGCTTTTTCCAGCGGTTCTGTTGACACTTTTATTTGCCTACAAGCCGATGTACGGCGTATTAATCGCCTTTAAGGACTACAGTCCGGCGCTTGGGATCGGAGACAGCCCTTGGGCTGGATTCAAATACTTTGAGAAATTCTTTAAATCCTATCAATTCACCAATACGATACGTAACACACTTGTGATCAGTCTGTACAGCTTGGCTACTTTTCCGATTCCAATTATGCTTGCATTACTGGTGAACCAGATGAGAGCAGGGAGATTCAAGAGGTTTTTTCAGACAGTCTCCTATATGCCTCACTTTATCTCAACGGTAGTTATGGTCGGGTTGATGCTAATCCTGTTCTCGCCAAGTACAGGACTTGTTGGCAATATGTATCAGCTGTTTGGAGCACAAGCACCGGACTTAATGGGTTCATCAGCTCTGTTCAGCAGTGTGTATGTATGGTCTGACGTGTGGCAGCATGTCGGTTGGGATAGCATTATCTACATTGCCGCGCTGTCTGCCGTAGACCCAAGCCTTTATGAAGCGGCCACGGTTGATGGGGCAAGTCGATGGCACAAGGTTCGTTATATTGATATTCCGATGCTGCTGCCGACTGCCATAACGCTGCTTATTCTGCGGGTAGGTGGATTACTCGGCGTAGGTTTTGAGAAGGTGTATCTGATGCAGAACGACCTGAACATTCTCTCAAGTGAAATTCTGTCCACTTATGTATACAAAATCGGGTTGCTGAGCAGTCAATACAGCTTCTCCTCAGCAATAAACCTGTTTAACACGGTCATTAATTTCATTTTGCTTATTCTGGTCAATCAGTTGTCCAAGAAATACAGTGAAAACAGTCTATGGTAGGGGGGAGACAAACAAGATGAGCGTTATGGAACCGGCAGCAATGACCAGAACTCCCCGTATCAAACGTCGACCACGTGTTACGGTTGCAGAAGTCATATTGTATGCCTTTGCTGTTCTTTTTCTAATTGCTATCATTTATCCGATCTATTTTATTGTCATCGCCTCGTTCAGTGATCCTTCATCTGTGGCTAACGGACAGGTGTGGGTGTTCCCCAAAGGATTCACTCTGGAAGGGTATAGGGAACTTCTCCGACACGAAAATATCTGGATCGGATATCGCAATACCATTCTGTATACAGTGGTTGGAACACTCTTCGGGCTTGTCGTTAATATTTCGGCGGCTTATGCATTATCGAGAAAAGATCTGGTTGGGCGCAAATTTTTCTCGCTGTTCTTTATCTTTACAATGTTCTTCAGCGGGGGATTGATTCCAACCTTCCTGACGATCCGCGACTTCCATCTCTATAACACGTTCCTCGTGATGGTGCTTCCGTTCTCTGTAGTTGTTTTCGACATGATTGTCGCCCGGACATTTTTCCAGACCAGTATTCCGGGAGATTTATGGGAAGCTGCCCAGATCGATGGCTGTGGTAACCTGCGGTATTTTGTACTAATCGTATTGCCGCTGTCCAAAGCAATCATCGCAGTACTTGGACTATGGATTGCTGTAGGGTATTGGAATTCATATTTTAATGCCCTGATTTATCTGAAAGATCCGAATCTATATCCGCTGCAACTCATTTTACGTAATATTCTCATCACAAATCAGATGCAGTCTGGCATGGGTACAGGAGAAGCAGCACAAGTTGCCCTGCGTCTTGCCAATTTGATGAGGTATTCCGTTATTATTATCGCTACAATGCCAATCATGTGTGTGTATCCATTCATCCAAAAATACTTCAATCAGGGGGTGATGATCGGCGCAGTGAAGGAATAGGCAGGTTGAAATTCATTACGAATCAAGGGGGTTCCCAAATGGGGAAAAAGATAGGGAAGAAGTTATTCACCAAAATGAGCAGCCTGATTCTCGCGTCGGCTATGTTAGTCAGCGTGGTTGGCTGTAGTAGCGGAAATGGTAGTGAACCTGCGGAGACTACGGTATCAAGCGATTTTAATCAGGAAGGTATGCCAATTGTCAATAAACCGGTCACACTCAAGGTGCTGACGGTTCGTTGGGGGAATATGGGCGACACCTTTACACAGAACCAATGGCTCAAGGATTTGGAGAAGGATTCTAATGTGAAAATTGAGTGGCAGGTCATGTCCTCTAATGACTGGGGTGAGCAGAAATCTATTATGCTTGCCAGTGGTACACTCCCGGACATTATCTTGGGTGACCAGGTGTTCAGCGATTCGGACATTGTAAACAACCTGAGCTATTTCCGTCCACTGGATGAGTACATTGACTCGTATATGCCCAACTTGAAGGCGGCTATGCAAGAGACGCCAGATATGAAGAAAATCAGCACGTTTCCTGATGGCAAAATCTATTCTATGCCAACAAGACTGCCTGCCCGTCCGAAAAGCCGGAATCAGCCTGTAATCAATAAGGCTTGGCTTGATAAGCTGGGGCTGAAAGCACCAACGACAACAGAAGAATTGTATCAGGTATTGAAAGCGTTTAAGGAAAAAGATCCGAACGGAAATGGAAAACAGGACGAAATTCCGTACACGGAAACGGGACTGAATGTGGATTTCCTGAATCCATTCGGAATCACTGACATTAATGCCAGCAGTATGATTGTGCAAGACGGTAAACCGGTCTTCTTCCCAACGACTGACGAGTATAAAGAAGCTCTTATTTATACACATAAGCTGTATTCAGAAGGGTTGATTGATCAGGAGCTGTTCACACAAGACAATACAATGACATCAGCCAAATGGCAAAATGCAGACATTCCAATCGTCGGCTTTAGCAACCAATGGACGCCTGATGCTGTGTTTGGAAAGTGGAGCGACCAATATGAAGCGATTGCACCTATTGCCGGACCTGATGGCAAACGCTATCAGCCTGGGGATCCTGGGGGCATGAATCTGGCTCGTAATGAACTGCTCATTACAAGTTCATGTACTGTTCCTGAAGTAGCCGCACGCTGGGCAGATCAGTTCTATTCTAACGAAGCCAGCATTCAGAATTTCTGGGGTGCGATCGGAACTGTAATTGAGAAAAATGATGATGGCACATACACGTTGATGGACCCGCCGGCAGGCACCAGCGCCGATGCTTGGTACTGGGATCAATCCTTGCGTGATTTCGGACCCAAATATGTAAGCCCTTCCTTTGAAGAAAAAATTAAGCTTAATCCGAAGGCTGGTGACGGTCTCAAGCTGGAAATCGATCAGTTGGGCAGTGCAGATGTAACAACACCTTATCCGAAGGTTATGTACAATGCTGAAGAGTTCCAGGAGCTGCCAACGCTGACAACGGATATTGACGGTTATGTAGCAACAATGCGAGCTCAGTGGGTAACCAAAGGCGGCATCGAAGAGGGCTGGGATGCTTATATCAAAAAGTTGAATGATATGGGACTTGAACAGTTACTGACCATCCGTAATAATGCCTTCGAACGTTATATGAACGTCAAATAGAGTGGAGTTCAGTCACATCATTCATTGATTAAATAACAAAAAGGTGCGCTTCCTTATTGAAGGAGTGCCCCTTTTTGTTCGTTTATGATCTGCGTTTCAACAATAAAACGCCACTGATGTTCGATGTTTTTTTGCTATAGACCACTTTAAAACCAATATCATTGTCCAGCAAACAGTTTAAGGCATTAATCAGCAATGCACCACGCACCAGTGTGAAGGTACAAGGGGATGTGTTCCCAATCACACGTACACTTCTGATTCGGCGTGCAGAACCGGGAACGAGCGGATTTCTGGACCAATAGATCAATACTAAATCCGGTTGTGGAACAGCCTTTACACATGCCATCCTCATCATCTCTTTTCTATTAGATTCTTTATAGTAAATGAAAAGCAGATTCAGAAGGTGCTAGACAAAAGACGCGATATTTAATAAATGGACAATCACGAGGTAAACCTCATGGCTAAGCTCATGTTATTCGTATTTGTAGTCACACATGGGATTCGGATCAAAGTATGGTATATCAGGCAATCATAAGTGTTCTTCCAGTCCCATACATATAATGCTGGAGGTGATTGGAATGAGCAAGGAACCCATGGATGAGAACAAAAAGATAGAGCAGCGAAATGCCTTTCTTCGGGATAATAACGGAAAAGAAATGTCTTCCAATGAAGGGATTAAAATATCGGATGATAGCAACTCACTAAAAGCTGGGGATCGCGGACCCACGCTGCTAGAAGATTTTCTGATGCGTGAGAAACTGTCTCACTTTGACCGTGAACGCATTCCGGAGAGAGTTGTGCATGCACGGGGATATGGAGCCTACGGTGAATTTGAGTTATATGAGTCACTTGAAGAGTTAACGATGGCGCATTTTCTTCAGGATCCCGGTGTGAAAACACCGCTATTTGTTCGTTTTTCCGAGGTCGCAGGCTCCAAAGGAGTGAACGAAACGAATCGGGATGTGCGTGGGTTTTCAGTAAAGTTTTATACCGAAGAGGGCAACTTTGATCTGGTCGGGAACAATATTCCGATCTTCTTCATTCAGGATGGGATTAAGTTTCCGGATCTGATACATGCGCTGAAGCCGGAACCCAACAATGAAATTCCACAAGGCTCCACTGCGCACGACACCTTCTGGGATTTCATCGCGAATAATCAGGAGTCGGCAGCGATGGTCATGTGGATTATGTCGGATCGCACGATACCGCGAAGCTTTCGAATGATGCAGGGATTTGGAGTACATACCTTCCGGCTGGTGAACAAAGAAGGTAAATCCAGATTCGTGAAATTTCATTGGCGGCCGGTACTTGGTATGCATTCTTTTGTGTGGGATGAGGCGCAGAAGCTGGGCGGGGCGGACCCGGACTTTCATCGCAGAGACTTGTGGGAGAATATCAATGCAGGCAACTTTGCTGAGTTCGAACTTGGAATACAGGTGCTGGAGGAAGCAGATGAATTCAAGTTTGATTTTGATATTTTGGATGCAACGAAATTATGGCCAGAAGAAGACATTCCGGTTCGAATCATTGGCAAAATGACGATTAACCAAAATGTCGAGAATGTATTTGCGGAAACGGAACAGTCGGCTTTCCATCCTGGCAACATTGTACGTGGCATTGATTTCAGCAATGATCCACTGCTTCAAGGCCGACTATTCTCGTATACGGATACACAATTGGCAAGGGTGGGCACGAATTATCAAGAATTGCCGATTAATCGTCCCGTGTGCCCTGTACATAATAACCAGAGAGACGGAGCTTCCCGTTACACCATTGATCGAGGAAGAGTCGCCTACCACGAAAACTCTCTTGCCAATAATTCTCCCTATACTGTGCCCGGTACAAAAGGTGGGTTTGTAACGTATCCTTCCACGGTGCAAGGTCTCAAGGAACGAAAAACGGCAGATAGTTTTCTGGATCATTTCTCGCAAGCACGTTTATTCTGGAACAGCATGACAGGCGTGGAGAAGGGTCATATCATTCAGGCACTCACGTTTGAGCTCGGGAAGGTAAAGGACGTTTCGATTCGTCAACAGGTCGTTGATATGTTAGGAAATATCAGCACAGAGCTGGCGACCATTCTGGCCCGCGAACTTGGAGTCGCTGTACCGAACGTTCATGAATCTTCAGTGACCAAATCCTCCCCTGCGTTAAGCATGGCCAATACCGTGTTTTCTCCCAAAACGCTGCGCGTCGGGGTGATTGTCGGTGAAGAATTTGATGGTCCGAGCACACAATACATTTTGGATGAGCTTAAGAGCGCTGGACTTTGCCCAGTCATTGTTCATGAAAGACAAGGTGTGGTCCATGGAACGAGCGGTGTGGAGTTGAAAGTGGACGACAGCTTTTTGACCGGATCACCTTTGGTATATGATGGGTTATTCATTGTTGGAGGACAGAAGGAAGATGATTATTTTCAGAAATACACCCGATCCTATGCCATTGAAACGTACAATCATTTTAAACCGATAGGAGCTACACCGACGGGGGCAGTGCTGATTCAGCCAGTCGGCATTATCGGGAAACCTGGTGTCATCGTGGAACAGAAACCTTCAGCTTTTGCAGAGCAATTCATTCAAGCCATGACCCAACAACGCTTCTGGAATCGAACGTAGCAGGCTGGATGCCTTCAAACGAGCGGATCTCAAATAACAAGAAAAGGACCTCACTAGAGATCCTTTTCTTTTTTTCGTGTGCTTGAAAAAATAAGAGCGATATTTCCCTAATTTGCTGCAATTGATTATTTCCTTACTTATTGGTGCTATGCTGTTTCGCCGGCAGTTTATCCGTTGGTGTACCTTTACCATTGTTTTTGTTATGACGTGCTTTTTCGGCGTTCTCATTCACTTTTTTTACAAAATCATGGGTGCTCTCCATGTTAAGCAAACCTCCTTCAAGGAATCAAAATGTGTAGCCTGAATCTTAATATAACCATTGGAAGGTCATTATATTTGGATGCTCCACTCTTACTGTAATATCATTACGACTAGTATGAAACGTCGGTGGGATAAACTGGACATGGGAAGTTCAGGCGTCTAAACTGTATAGAACGATACAAACAAGAAGGAGCCCGAATCGAACCATGTTGCAGAAATTCGGTTTTACACAATATGAAAGTCAGGTATATGAGGCCATATTTGCGCAGGATGCACCGCTTGATGCCACATCCATTGTTAATTACTCCAATGTACCCAAGGCTAAGATATACGAAGTGCTTAATCGGCTTATTGATAAGGGAACCGTACTAACAACCATGCATGGGAAGAAAAAATTGTACATGGCGGTTGATCTTCAGTCCATTATCCTCAAAATAAGGGCTGACTTTGAGAAGGATATTGAGGAATTAAAGACGTATAAAATCAAACGTACATTCACTGATGAACATATCTGGACATTGAAGGATGCAACATCCATTGCATCGAATATTGAACAGCTTATTGAGGAAGCGGATTCATCTATCCTTTTTCTGGCCTGGAATGAGCAAATGGAGAAGTACCGGGAGCTTCTGGAGCAAAAAGAAGCTGAAGGTGTACATGTGGAGGTCCTGGCTGTAGGAGGACTGCAAACGTCTCTAGCCCATAAATATTCGTTAATTCCAATGCTTGAGGACAGTAATCTTGAGCCCTCGCAGCTAATCATTGTTGACCATGGTTATCTTTTGTTTGCAGGAATCGAACATGATTCATGGAAGGCGATCAAGACAACGTCCAAACCGATTGTTAAAGCAATGACGGATTATTTCTATCATGACGTCGCTCTTACTCAAATTACCAAAAAATACGGTGACCAGCTGCTTCAGGATGAAGAGATTGCACGTCTGCTGGCGCGATTAATTTATTAAAACGATGGTTCCAAAGCTATTCTTTCTGAGAATAGCTTTTTTGTATTGAAATCTCCTCTCGATTAAGTTACTATCGTAGTTGTAACTTTCGAGGAGGGTTCAAAAATGAATAAAAAAGTATATGTCCTGGCAATCGCGGCATTTGTGGTTGGTACCGTTGAACTCATTTTAGGTGGGATTCTGGACTTGATTGCAACAGATCTTCATCTGACCTTGGCCAAAGCCGGGTATTTAATTTCCATTTTCTCACTTGTCTATGCGTTATCTGCGCCTATTTTGTTAAATATGACGGCCAGATTCGAACGTAAAAAAGTATATATGTGCACTCTATTCGTTTTTCTAATCAGCAATCTCATCTCTGCGTTCAGTGCCAATTTCTATATGCTCTTGGCAGGCAGAGCATTGGGGGCCGCAACGGGATCTCTGATTTTTGTCCTGTCTCTGACGCTCGCAGCCCGTATTGTGGAGCCGCAGTATAAAGGGCGTGCTGTGGGGATTATCACGATGGGAGGAAGTGCTTCACTGATCCTGGGTGTACCTATCGGAATCTTTGTGGGTAATCTTGCTGGATGGCGTGAAGTGTTTATGTTGATCGCAATTTTGACTGCAGTAGTCATGGTTGCCATTGGCATTGCCATGGATCGTGTGCAGCCGATTCCGGCAGTATCCCTGAAGAAGCAGCTTACTGCTCTATGGAACCCAAAAATGCTGGCAATCCATGTTACAACATTGCTTGTGCTCGCAGGACACTTGACGTTATATGCTTATTTCACACCATTTCTCCAGGAAGCGCTTGGAGCCAGCTCAACAATGGTCACCTTTATCTATATGATGTTTGGTATCGCTGCTGTGGCAGGGGGAGGAATTGGCGGCATATTATCAGATCGTTTGCACCCAGCCAAAGCCATTATCATCGTGCTAATACCCTTTATCATAAGCATGGCGGTTATTCCATTTAGTACCGGGTTGCCTTTAATTGCCTTCTTGATTCTGCTAAGTATCTGGAGTGCGCTAAGCTGGACCGTTACCCCGGTACAGAATAGTCTGATTATCAAAACCTCACCGGCAACGGCTGAAACGTTAATTAGCACCAATTCAGGAATTGCACATGCGGGTATTGCTCTCGGAACTTATATCGGCGGGGTGGTTATCGATCATTCATCCATTATGTATACAGGATGGGTGGGATCGGTTCTAATCCTGATGGGTCTGGTGTCAGCCTTTTATGCAATTAGTCGCAAAGAGCAAACGGTTCATGCCGCCGAAAAATCGTTAGTATAAAAGTTATCTTTTCCAAATTGGTCTATATAGCTTCAAATAACCTCTGCGGTCCAATAATTATTGGATTGCAGAGGTTTTTTGAATGACATTAGGCATAATATCTCTATATTCAATTTGCAAAGGAACTTGATTTATTTAGGTTATCCCATATAATTATTATAGCTTTATAAAGTGTCTTAATTTATTAGTTCGAAAATTAATATAGACGTAAAGGGGAAACAATCATGAGCAATATCACAACAAAATCGGAAAAGCAGAAAATGATCGATGGTGAACTGTACTTGGCTTCCGATCCCCATTTGTCTCAAGACAGGGAATATGCAAGGAAAATGACACGCATGTACAATCAGACCACAGAAACAGATGGTGAGCTCCGTACAAAGGTATTAAAAGAGCTGTTAGGTTCAACGGGTGAACACCTGAGCATGGAACCGAATATTCATTTTGACTATGGATACAACATTCATGTTGGAGAGCATTTCTATACCAACTTTAACTGTACGATACTTGACGTATGTGAAGTGCGCATTGGGGATAACTGTTTAATGGGACCTGACGTTCACATATATACCGCTACCCATCCCTTGAATCCATTCGAACGGATAACAGGTGCAGAGTATGGAAAGCCAGTAACCATAGGCAATAATGTATGGATCGGAGGTAGGGCAGTTATCAATCCAGGAGTCACCATTGGGAACAATGTCGTAATTGCTTCCGGTGCCGTAGTTACAAAAGATGTTCCGGACAATATGATTGTTGGTGGAAATCCTGCTAGAATCATTAGAGAGATAGAGCTTTAATCTATTCATTTTGGACAGAAGAGTTGGAGGCATAAGAATTCATGACAGAAAAAGAGAAATCACAACTGGGACTACTGTATAATGCAAATTACGACAAAGAATTAATTGATGAGCGGTTGTACGCAAAGGGACTTTGTTACGAGTATAATCAGCTTCATCCTGGCAAGATCTCTGAGAGAGAGGCGCTGCTCAAAAAGTTGCTTGGGAAAACGACGGATCGTTTCCTGATCGAGCAGCCATTTGTATGTGACTACGGCTATAACATTGAAATTGGTGAGAACTTCTATAGCAATCATAATATCGTTATGCTGGACGGGGCAAAAATTAGTTTTGGTGACAACGTTTTTGTTGCACCAAATTGTGGATTCTACACTGCCGGTCATCCTTATGATGTGGAGCAACGTAACGAGGGTCTTGAAATTGTAGGTCCGATCACAGTGGGCAATAATGTATGGATCGGTGGCGGCGTGACTGTGCTTGCGGGTGTGACCATTGGAGATAACACAATCATCGGGGCAGGAAGTGTAGTTACCAGAGACATTCCTTCGGATGTAATTGCTGCGGGTAATCCATGCAGAGTTATTCGCAAAATAACGGAAGCAGACAAAACGAAGTATAGAAGAAGCTAACACAAGTGTATACGAACCTTCAGAATGCCCGATGTTTTTCATCGGGTGTTTTTAATACCTCTGGAGATATTGTATAGTTACTACATTGGGGAAGAAACTATGGAGTAGGGGTGCTTATGAAAATAGCGAACGCGTATTTGATGAAAGAAATTAATATAAACCATGTACGCCAGGTCATGAAACGGGTGGAAACAGCAACCAAGCCACAACTGGCCTCCTTGACCAAGCTCAGTGTAGTAACCGTCAATTCACTGGTCAAAGAGTTGTGTGAACTGGGTGAACTGTTTGAGGACGAGACAGTACCTTCCAACGGGGGAAGACCTGCATTAACCTACCGATATAATTACGATTTTAGCTTGGCTTTGGTCATGTATATCAACGAAAAGCAGGGGCAGGATCTGATTACAGCCACCGTCATTAATCTAGAGGATAACATGGTATTCAGAGAAGAATATACAATGCCCGCCTTTGATCAGAGACACTTCTATGAAATCATTGGGAACGTACTGTCTCAGCATGCTTCCATTAAAGTCATCGGTATCGGTATTCCGGGACAGACCGTGAATGGAGAAATTACGGTGAGCAGTCACCGGCAGTTAGAAGGTATCCGCATGATTGAAGATCTTGAAGCACAGTTCGGATTACCAGTTCTGGTGGAAAATGATGTGAACGCTGCAATTAGCGGATATTGTGCAAAAAAAGAGTTGGACGAGGATCAATGTGTCATCGGAATTTATTTTCCAACCAAATATCCTCCAGGCATGGGCATTTATCTGAACGGTAAAGTGATCAAAGGAAAACTTGGCATGGCCGGGGAGGTTAAATACCTTCCAATGGGGATTGATTGGTATAATTCAGTGGAAAAGGAAGCGTTTATTGCAACGGTATGCAAAATGATTCAAACGGTAAATGCGATTCTTGCTCCAGATCAGGTTGTAATTTACCAGAAGATGGTTGAAGAAAATGCATTGGTTGAAGCGTGGCAAATGTATCAAGCGGATCTGTCGATGCCATCTTATCCTAATGTCATTCTGATCGATTCCTTCCGGGAAGACTTTGAAGCAGGGATGCGATGGCTAACATTGAAAGCGTTGGAACCCGATTTGGTTCAATTTAACTGAAATCGGGACTCACTATATTAGTAAAAAACCCCCCAGCAGCAAACCATACATCATCACATCATATTGCAATGTATGTCCTTGTTTTCTGTTGGGGGAAAGCAGGAATGTACCTGCTACAGCGGTATCACTTACTTAACGTTTTAGGCTCTTGCCGTTACTACCGATGATATCTTTGTACCAGTGGAACGACTTTTTGCGATACCGCTCGAGTGTTCCTGAACCATCGTCATGGCGGTCAACATAGATATAACCATAACGCTTTTTCAATTGTGCTGACGAAGCACTGACCACATCAATACATCCCCAGGACGTATATCCCATAACTTCAACGCCGTCTTCAATGGCTTCCCCGACCTGAACAAGATGATCATTCAAGTACTGAATGCGATAGTCATCTTCAACTGTCTTTTCACCATCAGGTCCAGTAATAAGCTCGTCCACAGCGCCCAGCCCATTTTCCACAATAAAGAGTGGTTTCTGATAACGGTCATAGAACATGTTCAAAACATAACGCAGTCCTTGCGGATCGATCTGCCATCCCCATTCACTTGCAGGCAAGTAAGGGTTAGGTATACCGCCAAGCAGGTTACCTTCACCTGCAACCTGTTTATCCGGATCAGCCGTTTGGCAGATACTCATGTAATAGCTGAAAGAAATGAAGTCGACGGTATGGAGCAGCAAGTCTTCGTCGCCATCTTCCATTTGGATCTGGATTCCATGCTCCCGGAAGTAACGTTTCATGTATCCAGGATAACGGCCTCTCACATGTACATCTCCGAAGAAATAATTGCTGTGTTCGAATTCCATCACTTTAATCATATCATCGGGATTCGGTGTTAGCGGATAAGTCGGCATACTGAGCATCATACAACCAATCTGTGCAGTTGGAATGATCTCATGACAGAGTTTCACAGCAGAAGCGCTGGCTACAAACTCATGGTGTATTGCCTGATAAAGATCCTGCTTGCTCAATTTCTCTTTTGGTGTGTAGATCCCACCACTCATAAAAGGTGCTTCCAGAATCGAATTGATTTCGTTGAACGTGAGCCAGTATTTCACTTTATTTTGATAACGTTTGAATACAGCAGTCACATAACGCTCGTAGAAGCCGACCATCTTCCGATTAACCCAGCCATCATATTCCTTGGAGAGATGGAGAGGTGTCTCGTAGTGGGAAAGGGTGACCAGTGGTTCGATTCCGTATTTATGACACTCGTCAAAGAGATCATCATAGAATTGAAGGCCTTCTTCATTGGGTTCCAGCTCATCGCCCTTAGGGAAGATACGGGACCAGGCGATGGAAGTACGGAATACCTTGAATCCCATCTCAGCGAACAGCTTGACGTCTTCTTTATAACGGTGATAGAGGTCAATCCCGATCAGTTTCATGTTATTTTCAGTCGGTTCTTCAGTAATGGGACCCATGATACCTTTGGGAGCCACATCCTGAGTAGACAAACCTTTGCCGCCTAAATTATATGCACCTTCAGCCTGGTTGGCGGCAATCGCACCACCCCACAGAAAGTTTTCGGGGAAATCAAATGATGGATGTTGAGAATGAGTCATGTGTATCGCTCCAATCGTTATGAATTCGTTGTGAATATTACATACAGCAGCACTGCATAAAAAAAGCTTAATCGTTGGAACGGGTTACACGTCAAGTTTTACTTTTTATTTATTTTGAGGCAAACTGTAATTCATCATAGAAAGTCAGCCAGAAAGGAGACTTCATGTGTCCAAATTTGATGAAATTATGAAGCTGTCCGGCTACTCGAAGGCCACGGTGTCCAGAGTAATTAATCATTCACCGCATGTGAGTGACGAGGCCCGGCAGAAAATAACACAAATCATGAAACAGCTAAACTATATCCCGAACCGAAATGCCGTTTCGTTATCTACCGGACAGACCAAGCAAATTGGAATTGTCACATCTGCCACCAACGAGATTATCCTTACGTTTATGAATCAATTCATTGATACAGCGATGGATTATGGATTCCAGACCCTGATCTATACTTCGCGTGGAGATAAAGAGATTGAATTGCAGGCGTTCGAGGATCTGCGGAGTAAACGGGTGGATGGACTGGTGATTATGACCTGTGTCAACCCTCCAGACAAACTGAAAGCCTACTGCGAGTATGGTCCGATTGTATCTTGGCAGCGGATGGGAGATGACGAAATTCCGTCAGTGGCTATGGATCAGGCGCAAGGCTACAAGCTGGCTCTGGAACATCTGGTGTCCAAAGGCTATTCCCGCATTGCCAATGCCTTTGGCAGAGCAGAAAGTCTGAATACCCAGAGTCGGCGTGAAGCCTATGAATCATTTATGACAGATAAGGGTCTGCCTGTATTGCGTGAGGCCTATCAATATTCCGTGTTTAGTTCATCTGACGGGGAAGAGGCGATGCGAAGAATGGCAAATGGGCCAGAACTTCCTCAAGCGGTGTTATGTTCAAATGATTATGCAGCAATCGGAATCTGGTCCGAAGCACGCAAACAGAATATACAAGTTCCCGAACAACTTGCCATTGTTGGCTTCGATGATATAGAGCTGTCCCGTGTGCTTGGAATAACAACCATACATAATCCAATTGCAGAACAAGCCACCCAGGCATTTCATCGATTATGGGCCGTCCTTGGCAAGCAGGAGTTACAGCCTCAGCAACTGGAATTTCAACTGATTGAACGTGCGACCACCTGAATTGATTTTTTTGGGAAGTAAAGTACATCATTGCTTACGAATTCTTACACCATTAGAGAACGTAGCATTGCAAAGGAGAGATTGTTATAGCACGTGTTTTATTTATTAACGGTGGATCAGAGGGACATGTCAATCCAACGATTGGCGTGGTACAAGAGCTTATTTCACGCGGGGAAGAGGTTGTGTACTTCACTATAGAAGCGTATCGGGAGCGTATGGAGAAGACGAGTGCTGTAGTCCGAACCTTTGACGGTCAGAAATTCATTAAAGCCTTTGTCACAGGTGGCAGAGATTATTTGCTCGAACGAGTCAACGGTCTTTTGCTTACGGCAGATATCGTCATTCCAAGCGTGCTTGAACAGATCAAGGGTGAACATTTTGATTACATCATCCATGATTCCATGTTTGGCTGTGGACGTTTACTTGCGCAAATTCTGAAGCTACCTGCAATTAATTCGTGTACTTCTTTTGCGCAGGCTGAAGAATCTTTCGATCATTTGCTGCAACACTTTTTCTTAAATGTTCCTGCCGAAATCGCCCAACCTATAAACGATACATTCCATAGCTTGACGATGAGGTTACAGAAAAAATATGAGGTGGAGATTGCTTCTCCCTACGAGGTGTTTTGCAATCCCGCGCCACTTACCATCGTATATACAACAAAGGAATTTCAGCCTTATGGAGAAGAATTCGACCACACGTATCAATTTGTAGGACCGTCCATAGTTTCGCGACTATCCCATGAAGACTTCGATATGGAAGGAATTAAAGGGAAAAGACTGATTTACATTTCACTGGGTACAATTTTTAACCAAGCTCTTGATTTCTATAAGCTTTGCTTGGAAGCATTGGGGAATACCGATTATACAATTGTCATGTCTGTAGGGGATAGAACACAGCTTGCTGATCTGGGAGCAATTCCGGAAAATTTCATCGTTAAACGTTATGTTCCACAAATGGATGTATTGCAATCTGCTAAATTATTTATCACACATGGCGGGGTGAATAGTACCAACGAAGGTTTATATTACGGGGTTCCCCTCATTATACTCCCTCAGAGCGCGGATCAGCCGATCATTGCAGAGCAGGTTGTTAGTAGGGGAGCGGGCCTCCGTTTACAAATGCAAACCTTGACTGCCAATCAGCTGCGTGAAGCTGTGGATCATGTGTTGAGCGTTCCTTCTTTTGAGAAAACTGCTGCGAATTTGAGGGAATCCTTTCGAAAATCAGGCGGATATCATTGTGCTGTTGATGCGATTTTCGAATTTAAGACTCAACATTTCATTCACGG
This sequence comes from Paenibacillus sp. FSL F4-0087, assembly GCF_038020215.1. Lineage (NCBI taxonomy): Bacteria > Bacillati > Bacillota > Bacilli > Caryophanales > Paenibacillaceae > Paenibacillus > Paenibacillus sp. FSL F4-0087. The sequence goes on along the minus strand of NZ_JBBODJ010000001.1, from coordinate 6,657,360 downwards.
ATAGTTCAGTCATTAATTATTCAAAATTGAAGCATTTCCGGACCAGAACCATGCGGTATACTGAACAAGACGTTTCAAGAGAAGCTGCATTATTACAAATTATGTGGCTTCAAGTTGAAACATCTTGTAACAAGTTACATATTTCACAAACTAGCCGCTGGAAAGGTGAGATTGAACAGGATGAAGACAGTCACAGGTCGATTCAGAATTGCAGGCATATGGGAAGGTGTATCATTACTGCTGTTGATTTTTATAGCTATGCCGCTAAAATATTTTGCCGATATGTCTTCCCCAGTAACCATTATGGGTATGATTCACGGTATTCTTTTTCCGCTATATCTGATTACACTTGTGCATTTGGCTGTTGTGAAGAAGTGGAAAGCTTCACGTTGGTTCATGGGATTGGTAGCAGGCTTATTGCCTTTCGGAACATTTGTATTCGAGTCCTATCTTCGCAAGAGAGACTGGAAGTAAGGCTTGCAAAAAAAGAACAACAATGACAGCAGGCGACCAACTCCGGATGTTATCCGAACTGGTCGCCTGCTCGTTTCTGTGCAAATTCTTTTTTTGGAAAGAGTGCGAACGCGTTATTTTACAGTACCTTGCTGACGATCCGATAGCAGGCTAACTCCAATATCACCAGAGGCATCAGATACAGGTGCATACGCGGAGAAGGAGATAACGGCAATCAGGGCGGTAAGCAGAAAAACAAATGATTTTTTCATACAATAACCTCTTTTCATATGGGATGATCTTCCAACTATATTTTAATGCAGATAGGCTGTGTTTGAAAAGAAAATGTTTAGGGGAACGCAAAATTTGTACAGTTAGACATTCGTGATAAACTAGATTGTACAACACACTCGCGAAATGACTGAAAGGGATGACCCTTTATGAAAGAGATTAATGACATAACATCCATAGAAATGATCGAAGAGATGATTCAACAACATGAATTGGTTTTTTTATATGTATCTCGGCCAGAATGTAGCGTATGTCACGCCTTACTCCCCAAGATTAGGGAGTTACTTGAACCTTATCCGATGGTGCACCTGGCACACATCAATGCCAACCAAGTGGAAGAGGTGGCGTCCAGGTTTCTTATTTTCACAGTACCCACGATGATTATGTTGGTGGAGCAGAAGGAATATATTCGAGCTGATCGCTTTGTTCGCTTCGATCGATTGGAAGAGCAGGTGCAGCAGATTTATTATATGTACACCCAGAATGGGGAATAAGAAGCATGATTCAAGGCAGCTCCTATTTGAGCTGCTTTTTTGCATCTCTGTCTCTAATTTCGGTGCTAAGCAACCATGCCATCTTCAAAGCAAAAGAATGTGAAAAATAATTAAAAGAAAAAGTGTTGTATTGAAAACGGTTTTATGCTAATTTAAAATATATAAAAACGTTTTTATAGTAAAGGACCAAAAAATTATGGGAAAGATTACGATTAAAGATGTTGCAAGGGAAGCCGGCGTATCCATTTCAACGGTTTCCAACGCCTTGAATGGCGTAGATGTCTTGAATCCGGAGACCAAATCACATGTCCTGAAGGTGGCAGAGCGTTTAAATTACGTTCCCAACCTGAACGGCAAGCTGCTGAAATCCGGGCAAACCAAGATGCTGGGCTTTTTTACCACAAGTGTGTCGGGTCCGTATTTCTATAAGCTAGTTGAATCCATGTCTCGTGAATGCGATCGTCTAGGTTACGGACTAAATGTATTTGTGACCAAGGATAAGCAGGTCATTATGAGTAATATTCTGGGCCGGCGTGTGGATGGCGTCATTATCTACGAAGAGCTGCGAATTGATGAACAGGATATTGTCGCTATGGAGAAAGACAAGATCAAGGCTGTATTTTTGGATCGGGTCTATCAGAGTGATACGATGGGAAGCGTCATTTTTGACTCCTATGTAGCGGGTTATGAAGCGACCAAGTATTTAATTGGACTTGGGCACAAGAAAATTGCATACATATCCGGCGTGGACACCATGTTTGACAGTAATCAGCGTAGAGATGGATATCTGGCTGCTTTGCGTGAGTACCAGCTTCCGCTGGATGATGATTACATCTTACAGGGGTATTTTGAGGAAGAGGGCACCTACAGTGCTGTGAAATCTTTTCTTCATCTGCATCCTGCCAAGCTGCCTGATGCTTTTCTTGCAGGAAATGATGTGAGTGCAATCGGCTGCATCCATGCATTGAAGTCTCATGGCTTCGAAGTTCCTCAAGATGTAAGTGTAGTAGGCTTCGATGATATTGATATTGCCCAATATTTTTCCCCACCATTAAGTACCGTAAGAAACCAGATTGCAAGGCAGGGTATCCTGGCGATCAATCACCTGGTTCGCATGATTAAGAAGAAGGAACATGGGGTTTCACAGAAATTGGCGGGTGAACTTATCATACGGGGTTCAAGTCATGTGAAGATGGACCGGAGTGATTTTTTAACATAGCGGATGTAATCATTTCCGGTCTTTTTTAATTATTGATTTGAGATTAGGGGGTTTTTTTGTCGGAAAATAAAAACGTTTTTATGAAAGTATGCTTAAGTTGGAGGGGAGAAAAAGAGCGTGAGTAAATTAGCCGTAGAGACATCGTCAACCGGTAAAAAGCCTATAAAACCGGGGGGAAGGAAGCCAATCGGACAAAGAGTAAAAGAGTTCGTCATCGATTATCGAAGACAATGGGAAATTCAATCGATGATTATACCAGGTATCATTTTTATGATTATTTTTTGTTACATTCCGATATACGGATTGACGATTGCATTCAAAAATTACACCGTTATTGATACGCTGTCTAGCGCACCATGGGTCGGTTTGGAAAATTTCAGAATCATTATGTCAGACAAATACTTCTGGGATGCCGTAGTGAATACGCTAGGGATCAGCTTTTTGAAATTGGGTATCGGGTTCGTCATTCCCATTATCCTGGCAATCATGATCTATGAATTAAACAGCGGACGTTTCAAAAAGTTCGTGCAAACGGTTTCATATCTACCTCACTTTCTGTCCTGGATCGTACTGGGCGGCATGCTGATCACCTGGTTTTCAACAACAGGATTGTTTAATCAGCTGTTACTCAGCTTGGGAGTGATCTCGCAACCGCAAAACATTTTGCTGGATGCAGGCAAGTATTGGTGGATTGCAGTCTTATCCGATATTTGGAAAGAGGCCGGCTGGGGAACGATTCTGTATTTGGCGATTATGTCCAAGATTGATCCTACGTATTACGAGGCAGCCAAAATTGATGGTGCAAGCCGTCTCAGACAAATTTGGAATATCACAATACCCAACATGAAGTCGATCATTAGCCTTAATCTGATTCTTACTGTAAGCGGTTTACTTGGTTCCAATCTGGACCAGACGCTCGTTCTGATGAACTCGCAAAACCGTGACAAGGCAGAAGTCATCAATTCGTATGTATATCGTATGGGGATGTCACAGGGTGACTTTTCGTATGCTACCGCGGTTGGTCTGGGCGTCTCGATCGTGTCCGTTATTCTGTTAGTCACCGCGAACAAAATTACAAGCAAATTAAACGATAATCAATCTGTGCTGTAGAAGGAGGCATCCCGTGTGAATGGAAAGGTGGCTAAAGAAGATCTCGATAGTCGGATCTTTGATACCTTAAATATTATTTTACTCGCTATTTGTACTGTCATTATTGTGGTTCCGCTCTGGAATGTCATTATCTCTTCTTTTAGCTCAGGCAAGGCTTTGGCTGAAGGCGGGTTCATCTTCTGGTCACCGGAGTTCTCGCTGGAGAATTATAGAGCTGTATTCAACGATTCGAGCATCTGGCAAGCGTTCTTCATCTCCGTATCCAAAACAACAATCGGAGTCGTTACACACGTGTTCTTCTGTGCCATGGTCGGTTATGGTCTGAGCAAAAAGCATATACGTGGACGTAAACTGTACGTTGCCATGGGGGTTATCACGATGTTCTTCTCTGGCGGAATGATCCCAACGTACCTATTGATCAAATCACTTGGCCTGCTCAACAGCTTCTGGGTGTACATTATTCCGGCATTGTTCAGCTTCTATGATGTCGTCATTCTGATGAATTTCTTCCGGAATGTACCGGATTCCCTGGAGGAGTCAGCCAAAATCGATGGTGCAGGAGATTGGCATATTTTCCTCAAAATCTTCATCCCGCTGTCCATGCCAGCGATGGCAACCATTGCATTGTTCAATGGGGTTGGGCAATGGAATGACTTTATGACTACCAAGTTGTACATTACCGATCAGTCGCTGTATCCATTACAGATGATGCTGTACGAGATTATTGTTCAGTCCCAAACGCAGTCGATGCAAAATATCGGCGGTTCGGCAGTCATTGAAACAACGACTAAAGGGGTTCAACTGGCTACGATTGTTATTACAACACTGCCGATCGTACTAATCTATCCCGTCCTTCAAAGATACTTTATCTCGGGTATGATGCTGGGTGCAGTTAAGGAGTAACGGAAATCTATTGCTCGAAAGTTCGCTCTATTCAATATTTCTCACCTAACTTTAAGGAGGAAACAATATGTTCAAGATGAATAAGGCAGCAGGCAAAAAAGGAGTCAAACTGTGCGCGGCTTTGCTGACAGCGGTGATCATGATTACAGGTTGCAGTAGTGGATCAGGGGGTTCGAGCGATGGGAACTGGGTTTCCATTGAAGATCGCTATACAGTCGATCCGGAAAAACCAGCTTGGCAGCTGGATAAAAAGGAAGAAGCTACAGACCTAACTTGGTACGTTAATGCCGACTGGTGGAACACGGATTTCGGTAAAGACATTGTAACCAAGAAGATCAAGGAAGATCTGAACATCAATATCAAATTCATTACAGGTGATGACACGAAGTTGAATACGTTCTTTGCCGGTGGAGATATGCCTGACCTGCTGACAGTATTTGACTCTAACTCTCCTGTGGTACAGAAAGCCGCAACCTGGGCTATGCCGCTGAACGATCTTGCGGAGAAATATGATCCATACTTCAATAAAGTTGCGGCTGCCGATACCCTGAACTGGTTCCAGCAGGCTGACGGCAAGACGTATGGCTATCCAAACTACTCTAATACGCAAGCCGATTATGATAGCGGCAACATCCCAGCCAAAACAGCATTTATCATCCGTAAAGATGTGTATGAAGCTTTGGGAAGTCCTGTCATGGGAACGCCAGAGGAATTCGAAAATGTGATGAAACAGATCAAGGAAAAATTCCCAACGCTGATTCCATTTGGTTTTAACTCTATCGGTGAAGGAACAGGTTCACTCGGAGATGTGTTGCAAGACTTCATTGGTGTGCCGCTTGAAACTGAAAATGGAGAATTCTATGATCGCAATCAGGATGAAGATTATCTTACATGGCTGAAGACTTTAAATAAGGTATACAGAGACGGAAATATCAGTGATGACAGCTTTGCTGATGATGGTACGGCCTTTGAGGAAAAAGTGAAATCCGGAAAATATGCAACATTGCTGATGGATGGTACACCTCAACAGGGTGGGAATCTGCAAATTTATCTGAGTGCCAATGAAGGCAAAGAGTATGTTGCCATTGATGGACCACAAAGCACCAAGGGTAATGCACCGACGCTCAATCAATCCGGTATTACTGGGTGGATGATCAACTTCATCTCCAAAGACGCCAAAGATCCAGCCAAAGCGATTCAAATCTTCACGTACCTGCTGAGTGAAGAAGGTCAGCTTCTAATGAACTATGGTATCGAAGGTGAGACGTATGAAAAGAATGCAGATGGTACGGTTGAGTTGCTCCCGGCTGTGAAAGACCTGCAACTGCACAATGCTGACAAATTCAAGAAGGAATACCGGTTGGGTGAATTCATGTTCTTTGGCCATGACCGTCACAAAGCACTGAGTGCGGATGCTTTCCCAGAAGCGATTAAACAAATGCAAGAGTGGGGCAAAGGAAAACTGAAACCACACTTCATTCTGGAGAATATTAGTCCAAATCAGGGAACACCTGAAGCACGTGCGTTGTCGGCGATCAACGCCAAGTGGAATTCAACCCTGGTAAGCATGGTTCGTGCCAAAGATGATGCCTCTTTTGACAATGCGCTCGCCGCTTACAAGTCATTTTTAGGTGAAAACCGTTGGGATGAAATCCTGAAGGTTCGTAGCGAGAAAATGAAACAGAATAAAGAGAAATTGGGTATCCAATAAGAGGAATGTGGAGGGAAAGCATATGACGAAATTCAAAATGTACAAATCCACGGGAGAAGATGCATTGTTTGTATCCGTGTCCCAGGATCAATTGAAATCGCAGGACTCCGGCTTGGAGACAACGACTATCCTTTTGGATGATCAGCAAACATATCAGGAAATGGATGGTTTCGGGGCATCTTTTACTGACTCATCTGCCTATCTGATTAACCAGGTATTAAGCGATGAGCAGAGAGCGGAAGTCATGAATCGGTTGTTCCATCCCGAGGAAGGCATTGGATTGTCGGTCATCCGCAATCCGATGGGAGCTTCAGACTATGCCAGAACGGTATACAGCTATAATGATCTGCCAGAAAATCAAACGGACCCGGAATTATCCGGGTTCAGCATCGCACACGATGAAGCGGATGTTATTCCTTTGACTCAGAAGGCTTTGGAGTTAAATCCTGAGCTGAAGCTGTTCGCTTCACCTTGGAGCGCCCCGGGCTGGATGAAAACAAGCGGCTCGATGATTACAGGTCAATTGAAAAATGAGTGGTATCCGGCATATGCGGAATATTTTGTGAAATATATCGAAGCCTACGCATCCCATGGATTGCCTATCCATGCAGTAACACCACAGAATGAAGCACTTTATGAACCAGGTCATTATCCAGGCATGTTAATGCCAGCTGAAGCACAAGCAGACTTTATCAAAAATCATCTCAAGCCGGCTTTGGTCAGAAATGACATTCAGTCCAAAATCCTTTGTTATGATCACAACTGGGATCGTCCGGATTACCCGCTGACCGTGCTTGATGAGGCGGCAGAAGAGGTAGATGGAGTCGCTTGGCACTGGTATGGGGGCGAAGCCTCGGCACAAACAAAGGTGTATGAAGCTTTTGCCGGTAAAGAGGTACATTTCACCGAAGGATCAGGAGGAGAATGGATCCCTCCATTCGAACAAGCTTTCTCCAATGTGATCAGAACAGGTATTGAGATTCTTCGCAATTACAGCAAATCTTTTGTGCTCTGGAATATGGCACTGGATGAGAACAACGGTCCTACCGTTCCTGGCTTCGGGAAAAGTACATGCCGCGGCATTGTGAAGGTTAACCAGCAAACGAAAGAGCTTACCTATACACTGGACTATTATGCTCTGGCTCATTTCAGTGCATTAATTCGTCCCAAAGCTGTACGTATTGACTCATCCTCCAATGAGGCATCCATTCGTTCCGTTGCCTTCAAAAATACAGACGGTTCAATTGCTCTCGTGCTTTTCAATGACGGAGAAGAAACAGGAAATGTGCAGGTTCAGCTAAGAGAAGAAGAACTGTTAAGTTTCCAACTCGAATCCAAAAGTGCTTTGTCCATTTTGATTAACCAAGAGTAATCATGTTGTAATGAAAGAAAAGGCGATACTCTGAGAATTAACTCAGAGTATCGCCTTTTTATATTGCATCCAGTGAGCCTATACTCTTTGGATTGCTAGATTTGGTGTTCCTCCACTCTCATCAATAAACAGAACATACTTATTTCCACTAGTGCCTGTTAACACTAGACCCGGCTGGTTAAGTACACCGGGATTATAATATAACAGTTGCTTTACAAGCGGCAAGGCAGCTGGAAGAGTCGGCTGATTCATGGCCATTAACTGCGTCGTTGCTTTTACACTGTCGCCCGCCTCGATAACCCCACCTACACCTAGGTGATTTGTAATGGAGGAGCTGTCGTTAATCTGCAAACTGCCAGCAACCGTCTGGTCTCCGTTCACCTGCAGGTCCATTCCAATCGTTTCATTACCGTTCACCTGCAAATCCTGATTAATGGTCTGGTTTCCTGTGACAAGAATGCTATCGAATGTTGGCAATCATATCAACTCCTATCTGATTTAATATATTTTATGAGGACAAGAACCGGATGGACACGGGGTTGTGGCACATTTAAAGACACGGATGAAGCCCATCTTTGAGTAGTTAAACACCTAAAAATCAGTCGATAGAAACCTAGCCAAAGACAGATGCATATTGTAGGCAAAGAGAATCAATCCGTTTCGTGATGGGAGGGTATGGTCATCAAAAAAAGGAGGAGTACGCCAACAAAGTCCCGAAAGAATCGGCGCACTGTCCAGCATCCCAATAAGGTGTACCTTAGACAAATAAACGCAACATTGAACCGTAAACTCAAATCAATCCAGCATCATCTGGTTGTACAGCAATCGGACTTACAGCAGCATCTTATGAAAATAATTCAAGACGGCAAGGAACAGACCGTGGAAAGTAAAGACAGCAGAGCAGTTTCAGATTCTCCCCGTGTTCAATATAAACAGTTGAATGTTCTCCTGATAACTCCTGCTATGGAAAGAGAGAGCTCTGCGAACTCTATTTTGATTGAACAGAGCTTGAGGCATCTGGTCCAACATGTCAATGAGATCAAAACGATCCAGCCAGTGGCAGATCACACTTCAGGACAGCAATTAGATTTGATTCTAGTCCTGCATGGAGAAGATGTTCTATCGAATCAGAATTTGGAAGCAATGAGCGCATCCTCAGCCAAAAAGGCAATTTGGCTGTCGGATCAGTCGGATCTAAAACAGATGGAATCGATCATCCCTTTTTTTGATTATGTTTTTACACAGAATTCCGCTGACATTCCCTCCGATCAGCATATGGGGAATGTCTCATGTCATGAACTTCCTTTTCCACCGAATCCCACAGTGTTCTGTCCACAGGTGGTGGGAAGAGAATACGAGTCCGATGTCTATATCATTGGGGATGCACATCCTGGTAGCTGTCTGTACGCTCTTGCCAATCATGCGTGGTTATGGGATAAAAAAGTGCGAGTTGAGGGAGAGGGTTGGAAGGATTTCGGTGCATTTGTGCCTGTGCAACCTCATGAGCTTCGGGAAAAGTTGTACAACGGCAGCAAACTTGTTGTTCAGGACAACTCATCCGTGAGACGAATCATGGAAGTAGCGGCATGCGGCACATTTCAACTTGTTTCGGCTGCCTCAAGTGGTCCTGAGAACACGTATGCATTCCAACGCTATGCAACCATTAAAGAACTCGTACAGAAGCTTGGACATTATTGGGACCATGTGGAACAACGAAGATTGGCTGCCTCCCAGGCACTTTCTTATATGAAGTACAATCAATCCTACCTTCATAAATGTTTGCAACTTATGGATATTATTTTCCAATGAATTATGTCTTTTAATTGGAGGAGTCCTACTTGAAGCTTATTGCGTTACATTTGCCCCAATTTCATCAAATTGCGGAGAATGACAAGTGGTGGGGAAACGGATTTACAGAATGGACGAATGTAAAAAAAACAATCCCCCTGTATCCGGGCCATTTGCAACCCAGGAAGCCGTTGCATCAGAACTACTATGATTTAACAGATCCCAAGGTGCGCAAATGGCAGGCTGAGACAGCCAAAAACTATGGAATATACGGATTTTGTTATTATCACTACTGGTTTAAAGGCAAACGATTGCTTGAGAAACCGTTTGATGAGATTTTGGACAGCGGAGAACCGAATTTCCCTTTTTGTTTGTCATGGGCCAATGAAACATGGACACGCAAATGGGACGGACGCGAAGAGGATATTCTTATTTCGCAAGACTACGGGGATGAGAGCGATTGGGAAGAACATTTCGATTATCTGGTCAGAGCGTTTAAGGATAAACGATACATCTGTGTAGAGGGAAAACCGCTATTTTTGATCTATCGGCCTGCCAGCATCCCTCGATGTCAGGAAATGATTCATTATTGGCGTAGGCTTGCGATAGAACACGGGCTGGAGGGTATCCATTTTGTGCAGACGATAGGCGGTTTTCCTACATTTAATTCTCCTGTCTTTGACGCTAGCATGGAATTTGAGCCCCACTATACGTTTGCGCATGGTCACATGAATGGAATATGGATTGAACTGGACATCAAGGGGCAGAAGCACATTGTGGTGAATTACGATAAAGTATGGTCATCCATTCTCGAAAGAACACCGCACCGAAACGGGGAGGTCGTATATCCTGGTGCATTTGTAAATTGGGATAATACGCCGCGCCGATCGATTGATGGACAGAGTACAGTAGGGTCAACACCTGAAAAATTCGGATTGTATTTATCGCGACAGATAGCGAGAGCCAAGGAATTGAACAGGAGTGGCTTCCTGTTCGTCAACGCATGGAATGAGTGGGCGGAAGGAGCGTACCTTGAACCGGATGACGATTATGGGTACGCCTACTTGAGAGAGGTCAAAAGAGTAGTTGAGCAAGGAGCGGGAAAGCGCAGCAAGTTATGACAATGGAGTTCCCTTGTGGAGCTCCGTTTCATTTGGCTGTGGGCAATCGATCATCTCTTTCACTGTTCTTCCTATGATTTGTTTGCGGTACTCCGTTGGATTAAGACCTGTATGCTTTTTAAATTGCCTTGAGAAATAATATAAGTCACTAAACCCAAGGTGTTCGGCAATGGCAGTGACTGTTTTTGACGTACAGGTCAGAAGTTCTTTTGCCTTATCCATTTTTTTGCTGGCAATATAGTGGATGGGGGGTACGCCGATCTGCTGTTTAAAAAAACGAATAAAATAATTGGGATGCATGTAGGCAATCTGAGCCAGATCCCGTACAGAAATGTTTTCTTCAATGTTGGAATCGATATAGGCCAGTATGGCAGAGATTTTTTCCATAACAGACACATTTATATAACTAATCTGTTCCTGATCCAGATGCATAATGTAGTGTGACAATAGCTCTATTAACTTGCTTTTTGCCATCATATGCGCATAGACTTCACCTGATCGGGCGTAGTCAAGAATGCTGTTGAATATTTCCTGTATCAGCTCGGGCCGATCGAATGTACAGAAGTGGGGGAAATTAAGAATTTGAAATAGGTTGATGCCTCCCACTCTCGCACTGAAATGACACCAGTATTTGAGAAAAGGACGATCACTGATGGCTGAGTAAGATTGCGTAACCCCTTCAGGCATTAAAAAAAGCTGTCCCGGTGCAGGGTAATACTCCTGATCACCAATCTTGAGCCAGCCCTCGCCTTCACAGATCAGATAAAATTTGCTGTAATCGGGAGTGTAATCAAGGTCCCTCCAATCCGTATCGCAGCGATTGAAGTTGACCATGAACAAATCAACCTGCAGATTGGATAAGTGGTTCGTGAGCAAGTTCTTATGATTCATTATCCTCAACTCCCTACAAAGGTTATTATTGTCCATCCTAAAGTTAACGTTCTGCATGTCTATCCGCGGATTATGCCACTACAATACAAGTGGATATGATAACGGAAGGAATGAGAATGATCATGGATAAAAATGAATATTTGCAACAGATCGAAGAGACCATTGCCAAAGGGAAGTATAAGGACAATTGGAATTCCCTTAGCGCATTCGAGGTTCCCGAGTGGTATCAGAACGCTAAGTTCGGTATTTTCATTCATTGGGGCCTTTACTCGGTCCCGGCTTATGATAGTGAGTGGTATTCACGAAATATGTATATTGAGGGCTCCAAAGCTTATGAACATCACCTTAGTGTTTATGGCCATCCGAAGGATTTTGGCTATAAGGATTTTATTCCGATGTTCCGAGCAGAGAAGTTCGATGCAGATGAGTGGGCTGTGCTTTTTAAAAAGGCAGGAGCCCGTTATGTGATGCCTGTAGCCGAACACCATGATGGCTTTCAAATGTACAAAAGCTCCTTCTCTCACTATAACACAGTTGAAATGGGACCCAGACGTGATCTGTTGGGTGAGATGAAGGTCGCGTATGAGAAGCAGGGTCTTATCTTGTGTGTTTCGTCACACCGCGCTGAACATTGGTTTTTCATGTCTCATGGAAAAAACTTCGATTCAGATATCAAGGAGCCGCTCAGATGCGGGGACTTCTACTGGCCTGCAATGCCAGAACCGGATCATCATGACTTATATGGCTCCCCTCCAACGGATGAATATTTGGAAGATTGGTTGATTCGTTGCTGTGAACTGGTGGATCAATACCAGCCGAGCGTTTTTTATTTTGACTGGTGGATCCAGACGGCGGCGTTTAAACCATACTTGAAAAAATTCAGCGCCTACTACTATAACAAAGGTGAAGAGTGGGGCATTCCGGTAGCGATTAACTATAAACATGATGCTTTTATGCTTGGTTGTGCCGTTCCGGATGTGGAGCGTGGACAATTCGCCGATCTGAAGCCGTATTTCTGGCAAACCGATACGGCTGTCGCCAAAAATTCCTGGTGTTATACAGAAAACAATAACTATAAAACAGCGGATGAGATCATCAGGGACCTCGTTGACATTGTGAGCAAAAATGGTAGCCTGCTGTTGAATATTGGACCGAAAGCAGATGGCAGCATCCCGGATGAAGACAGAGATATTTTGCTCGCTATAGGTCAATGGCTGGAAGTGAATGGGGAGGCGATCTATGACACGACGTTCTGGCGGACGTATGGGGAAGGGCCGACCGAGGTGAAGGAAGGGCAATTTACAGATGGCGAGACCAAGATCTTTACAAGTGAGGACATTCGTTTCACTGTAAAAGAAAGCTGCCTTTATGCCACGGTTATGGCCTACCCGGAGAATGGGATCGTTCATATTCGTTCGCTGAAGGAAAACTCTCATCATTTCCATGGATTGATCAGGGATATTCAAGTATTGGGCTTCGACGAACAACCGGAATGGAGCAGGACGGAAGAGTCCTTGACAATAACGACAAGGAACGTGCATAGCTTCTCACCCGTCGTATTTAAATTAGAACTGGATTAAGAGATGAGATCGAAGGGCTATAACCAACAGTAATACGTACTGGTTATAGTCCTGTTCTTTGTGCGATTCTGTAATGGATTACACTCGTTTACCGTTGAAGAAGGGCTGTCTTGTCCATTGTATATCCCGTTCGCTGTTAGAAATAATCGAGCTACACACAGAATACATTTAATGTAAACGTTGTTACGGATTGAGAAAAATGGGGTATCCCCGTGCAGAATCAGTCCGTTAATATGGGGAGGGAAAAGATTGTTGAGAAAAAGAAAAATCGTAAGTACGCTGGTGCTGTTCAGTTTCCTAATCGCTTTACTGCCTGGCACGACGACAAACGCAGCGACCAATTGGAATCTGGTGTGGAGTGACGAATTCAATGGAAGCTCTCTGAATACGTCGAACTGGTCTGCAGAGATTGGTACTGGCAGCGGTGGATGGGGAAATAATGAATTGCAGTATTATACGAATCGCACCGAGAACCTGCAAGTTACAGGTGGCAATCTGGTCATCACTGCACGCAAAGAAAACTATAATGGTAGCAGCTATACCTCCGCTCGAATCAAAACCCAAGGCTTGAAGGACTTTACTTACGGGAAAGTTGAAGCACGTATCAAGCTGCCGTCCGGTCAAGGGCTGTGGCCTGCTTTTTGGATGCTGGGAAGCAACATTAATTCCGTCGGCTGGCCTAAGAGCGGAGAGATCGACATTATGGAGCGGGTCAACAATAATGCATTTGTAAACGGTACCGTTCATTGGGATGCTAACGGGAATGCCGATTATGGAAAGATATCGGAGAATCTTGATTTTTCCCAATTTCATGTATACAGCATCGAATGGGATTCCAAATATATAAGATGGTTTGTGGATGGCAAACAATTCAATGAGTTTTACATCGAAAATGGAACAGGCAACACCGAGGAGTTCCAACGTCCGTTTTTCCTTCTGTTGAATATGGCTGTAGGTGGGAATTGGCCTGGCAGTCCTAATAATGCGACACCTTTCCCATCACAAATGCTGGTGGATTATGTGCGGGTATATCAAGCAGCGAGTACACCGAACATTGTCAGCGGAGGCCTCTATACGATTGGTTCCAAAGCAAGCGGTAAAGTGTTGGATATCGTGGATGTATCCACGGCAAGTGGAGCCAAAGTACAACAATGGACCAACTACAGTGCGAGCAACCAAACGTTCAGAGTCGACAGCACAGGGGACGGTTTCTATAAACTCACGGCTGTTCACAGCGGAAAAGTTCTGGATGTGCCTAACTCAACAGCATCACCAGGCGTGCAGCTCCAGCAATGGGATGATAACGGCTCTAACGCCCAAAGGTGGAGCATCCAAGATGCTGGTAATGGTTACTATAAAATCATTTCAAAGGTGAATGGATTGGCAATAGATGTGTCGAGCTCTTCAACGGCAGATGGGGCAGCAATCCAGCAATGGAATGATAATGGTACAGATGCACAAAGATGGTCGTTTAACAAACGGTAGGCAGCTATCCCTGTGACTGCACAGACTCGTCTATTGTTGGTGTTCTCGGCGACGGCTACCGGACTCACACTCGTGAATACCGTTGTCGGTTATACAAGTGGTGGCGTGAATATTAAAAAATCAATCAGATTAACGGAGCGGGACCGTTTATAGATCATTTGAAGGAAATGCATATTCAATACTGTGATGAGATTACATCCGAGAACGATCGTACTCTGATCGGTAGTGCGTTATTATACTTTATTTCGTCTGCGGATTTGATTCCGGACTATCTCTTTCCGATTGGTTATCTGGATGATGCCATCGTTGTGTATCTGGTGTTGGATCGTCTGGAGCAACGCTTATGACAGGATTGGTTTGGAAGAACCCAAAAGAACGGCGCGAAGTTTCTCGCATCGTTCTTTTTGATGTCTGAATGAATCAGATATAGTTAAAAAGGACTGTTTGGATCAATCGAAACGTCAAAGTTTTCGTATTTGCGAAATGAAGTTGAATTACAGAGAGTCATTAGACTTATGAAAGCATTATAAAGGCTTATTTTCTATATTTTTCTATAAAAGTGCTTGTATATCTCATTTTATGACTCTATAATATACCATAAATATACAATTTGATTCTAAATTTTATATTATATGTAAGTTTAAGAGTTTGTTTGTACATAGGTCAAGAAATCTCCTGTTCTACCCAGGTCCATAATACTCCCATATAAAGTATGCGTTCTTGCTAACGCCGGTGGTACCCTCCTTAATGCATGCGAATAAACTTCCGCTCACAAGATGGATTGATCTCAAATCCATTTCTTCCATATACGCTGAAATTGGCTCTCTATCATCTTTCACATACGATGTAATTTAATAACCTGTCCTGTAAAGGAGGTGAGGCTTGATGTAAATAAACACAATCAGTCTGTCAAGTTGAGGTTGTTTCATCGATTTATTCAAAGAATTGGATACAGTGAATCACTGTATTACAAAAACCGGGTAAAGGGAGTGGAAAAGTTTGATAAAGATGAATCGTTTGCGCAAGCCGCTTTCCATGGGCCTGTCGCTTCTCCTTGCATTATCTATCATTCATCCGGTTTCAGCTGAAAACGCCGCATCGCAGAAGATCGACATGAAATCCAGTTCGGGCAAAATCACCACCTCCAAAGTCAACGCAAAGCTGAGCAAGGAATTTGAGAGCAATGATTATGTTACTTATCTGGTGAAAATGAAAGAACAGGTAGATACAGCCTCAGTATCCAAGCTAGCCTTGGAAAAGGCGACAATTGACAAGCAAACGGCTTCGGCAACGAAATTGTCCGTGCGAAGCACGGTTGTCAGTACGCTGCGGGAAACGGCCTCACGATCTCAGTTCACCCTGGAAAGTTTTCTTGAAAAGGAACTTGACCTTGGCAAGGTCAAAGAATATAAAAGCTATTTCATCGTTAATGCACTCGCAGTAACGAGCACGAAGGAAGTCATGGAACAGATTGCACTTCTTCCCGAGGTGGATAAAATACTGCCTAACGAGCAGCGTTATATGCAGAAAACCGAGATTAGCAGTGAAAATGCAACAGCTGCTCCAGCAACGGAGTCTGCCAAGGCACCGGCTAAAGAGGCAGATAAGAAGGAAAGTGCAGCTGCTAACGATAAGAGCCTGCAGACAGAGAACGTTGAGTGGAACATCGATTCTATCAATGCGCCAGCAGTCTGGGATAGAGGAATCGACGGTACAGGAATTGTTGTTGCCAACCTGGACAGCGGGGTTGATTATACCCATCCGGCCCTCCGCAGCAAATGGAGAGGGCTTGATGCTTCGGGAAATATCGTTGATCCCGAGCTGAGCTGGTATGATCCCCATAGTAATGCCTCCCTTCCTGCGGATGGAGACGGTCATGGTACACATACCATGGGTACAATGGTAGGCTCCGAAGCGAACGGCACCAACAAGATTGGGGTTGCACCCGGAGCAAAATGGATTGCTGTTCGGATTTTCAATCCGAGTACGACCGATGCCATTATACTGGATGGCGGGCAATGGCTGATTGCTCCAGTAGATGCTGAAGGAAACTTGCACCCCGAGCTTGCCCCGGATGTGGTTAACAATTCCTGGGGTGGTGGTGCAGGATTGGACGAGTGGTTCCGTCCAATGGTACAAGCTTGGCGTGATGCACAGATCTTTCCGGAATTCTCAGCCGGGAATGTGACACTGACGAATCCGGGAGGTCCAGGTTCAGTCGCGAACCCTGCGAACTATCCAGAAAGCTTCGCTACGGGAGCAACGGATATCAACGGGAATCTGGCTTCGTTCTCCCTACTGGGTCCTTCCCCTTATGAGGAAATTAAGCCGGAAGTTTCGGCTCCAGGTGTTAACATCCGTTCATCTGTTCCGGGCGGAGTATATGAGGGTGGCTGGAACGGCACGTCCATGGCAGGCCCACATACCACTGCACTGGCCGCACTCCTGCTTCAAGCCAATCATTCCCTTACGGTTGATCAGTTGGAGCAAATTATTATGGATACAGCGACACCGAGAACAGACAGCCGGTATCCAACTTCGCCCAATAACGGCTACGGTCACGGTATTATCAATGCACTGGATGCTGTGGGCTCCGTCCTCGAAGGTATAGGCACGGTATCCGGCAGGGTTGTCACAGCAGGTGACGATCTGGAAGCACCGGTCCTGGAACATACACCTGTAAATTCTGCTTTTACAGGGCTTGATATTCCACTTACTGCACGTGTTACCGATAATGTCGGTGTAACCACAGTGGAGGCTTTTGCCAAAACAACGGGCACGAGCCAATACGTATATCTGCCGATGAATCGAGTAGCTGGGAATGCCAAAGATGGAACTTACACAGCGACAATTCCGGCATTTCTGATCGAGTCACAAGGCTTGGAGTACTATATCCGGGTCAATGATTATGGCAATAACGGATTCGAGAGTAAAGTTTATAAGGTCTCTGTCTCCAATGGAGTTCAGCCTGGGTATCTGCAAGACTTTGAGGAAGACAATCTGGGCTTTACCTCGGGCGGAGTTGGAAATACCTGGGCATCGGGAGTACCAACGAGTGGACCGGGAAGTGCTTACTCTGGTGACAAGGTGATTGCAACCAATCTGACAGGGACATATGCAGCCAACAGCAATGCCTACTTGCTCGCACCACCAATTGATCTTACCGAGAGCTCTGAGGGAGCGTTGTTATCCTTCAAGCACTGGTATGATTTGGAGAGCAATATCGATTTTGGCAAAGTGTACATTGCAACAGAGGATAGTGACTTCGTATTTGAAGAGGCATTGAGCTTTACAGGTGCCGGTGGAGGCTGGAAAACGCAATATATTGACTTACGTGACTACGCAGGTCAACAGGTGTTTATCAAGTTTAATCTGACCAGTGACAATTCCGTTCAAAAGACGGGTTGGTATATCGATGACTTTTCAGTACAAGCTCCAGATGATATTGCTCCGGGAGCGCCAAGCGGATTGTCCGCTTCTGCCGACATTCTGGGGAACGTAAACTTGTCCTGGACGGGATCGGGCGATGAGGATCTGAAATCCTATAACGTGTATCGTTCAACGAATTCCGGCTCAGGTTATGAATTGCTCGGAAATACATCTGCAACGACATTTACGGATACGGCTACAGTAACAGATTCGAATTATTTCTATACGGTAGCCGCTCTTGATTATAGTGGCAATGAGAGTGACAAGTCGAATGAGGTATCCGTGACCGTGGAGGTCCCTGAAGATATCTTCATCGATCACTTTGATGGTAACAGTGACAATGGGTGGACTCATTCGGGCACCAAGGATGAGTGGGAACGCGGAGTTCCCGTCGTTGGACCTGCCAGTGCAGTTTCTCCGCCGAATGTATGGGCAACCGATCTGGACAGCAACTATGAGAATGGTTCTAACTATTCTCTGGTATCGCCAGTCGTGGATCTAACTCAGGTGGATCAAGCTACGCTGACGTTCAATCATTGGTATGAAATCGAAAGTGGATACGATTACGGTTATGTTGAAGCCACGAAAGACGGTGGTAACACATGGTCGGAGCTTGGTAAATTCTCTCATTCTTCAGATGGAAAACAATGGACTCCAGTATTCTACGATCTGGCTGCATTGAAGGGGAATGAAGTTCAATTCCGGTTCAGATTGACTTCGGACAGTAGTGTCGTCAAGCAAGGCTGGTACATCGATGACTTCCGCATACTGGGTATCGCCGCTGAGACGGTTACGAAAGATACGGCAGTTGTTCTGAACAGCGACAAACCTAAGCCGGAATATGATACTTCTTGGTACAAAATTTCAAGTACGGACAAAGCTGAATTCAATAAAACCAAACAGGAACAGCCCGAAGTACAGAAACCTGGAACAGGCTCTGTAACGCCTCAAAGCTTGCCTGCAAGTGCTACGGTTACCGTTCTGGAAACAGGACGTTCAGTGAAGACGGACCCGACGACAGGCAAATACAGTTTCACTCACGTGGCTGGTGATTACACGTTGAAGGCTGAGGCCTATGGCTATTATCCTCAAACGAAGACGGTAACCATCACGGATGGAAGTGGAGCAACAGCCAACTTCAATCTGGAAACCATTCCTCAAGGAAAGATTGAAGGTATTGTGAGCGATGAGCGGACAGGGAAACCTATCGTTGGAGCATCAATTCTCGTGTTGGAAGATGCTCAAGTAGGTGCTGTACGCACAGGAGCAGATGGTAAATTTACTCTGGATGTTTTGGAAGGAAGCTATACACTGTCGATCATCGCGACGGACTACTATAGCAAAACTGTAAATGTAACGGTACCTGGAAACGGTACAGTCGAAGCGAAAGTTGCCTTAAAACCATTTATCGGATTTCCTGGTGAAATCGCTTATGACGATGGATCGGCTGAAAATGCAAGAGCCTTTGTGGCCGCAGATAACGCATGGGCTGTACGTATGACGCCAGAATTGGAGACAGCACAGCTTACAGGTGCATCACTTCGATTCTGGAATACACAATGGCCAGTACCAGGTGGAACAGCATTCAAATATGCCGTCTATGATGCCACTGGCTCAGAGGGAGCGCCAGGCCGATTGCTGGCAGGACCGTTCGATGGTACGGCATTACGCAATGATCAGTGGACAACCGTTGAATTTCCTGAACCTGTGGTGGTACAAGGTGATTTCTATATCGTCTATGTACAGACTGCTGTCGGAACGAGCGCACCGGGACTCGCAACCGATGAAAATGGTGTGAATGCAGGCCGGAGCTGGCAGCGTGTAGGCGGCGTATGGAGTACTGCACCAGCAGAAGAGGGTAATTATATGATTCGTGCAGTGGTAAAATATCCGGTGAATGCACCTGTACTGACGCAACCGACAAACACCTATACCAACCAGCCGACATTTGATGTATCGGGAACTTCCCCAGCTTCTGGGGCTCAAATTAAGATATATAACGGGAAAGAACTAGCCGGAACAACGACAGTGGAGAATGGAAAATTCAAGCTGAATGTTAAACTTCGTGCAGGGGTTAATGCCATTACTGCTGAGGCGGTAGTTAACGGCAAAACGACAGATCGCTCCCTTCCAGTTGTGATCATCTTGGATCAGACAGCACCTGTGTTAACGGTCCTTACACCTGAAGAAGGAAGTCAAACCAACACCGAAGTGGTTCATGTAACGGGCAATGTACAGGACCAATTCCTCGACAAAGTGACCATTAACGGACAAAAGGTGAAATTGGAGCAAGATAGAAGCTTTAATCACCGAGTACTTGTAAATGAGGGCAAGAACACGATTACAATTATAGCGACAGATATTGCAGGCAATAAAACAACCGTGACCCGGACTGTGTATGTTGAAACGTCTTTGCCTGAACTAACCAATATCTCTCCGGCTGAGGATGTACGCATTGTGGCAGGAGAAACCGTAACGGTTTCGTTCAATAGTACCCCCAAATTACAGGCTTCTTTCCGGATTGAACTGCCATCCAATTTGAGCACACAGGCTGGCGCAGAGATTCCATTGGTGGAGACAGAACCTGGTCATTATACAGGCACCTACACTACTGCTTCTTCGCTGGTACTTGAGGGTGGAGTGATCGTGATCCGTGCTCAGGATGCAGCAGGGAACAAAGTCGAAGTGGAAGCGCCCGGACGGTTGTTCGTATCTGCAGCAGAAGTTCCGGACGCGAATGTGCCAGTTGACGAAAATCTGTTGCCATAATTGAAGCATCACAGAGATGCTTATAATCCAGTTTCAAATTGAAACGGGAACGATGATTTGAAAATGTTAAGTTGAAAAGCCGACAAGCCCAAAGAATAGGGTTTGTCGGCTTTTTGCGTGTAAATTCATGAAGTATTGCCTAAGATTCGTTCAATTAAATTGCATATGATGCATGAACTTAATGAAACAGCGATATGTGTTGGATATGAAGACGGGAGGAACGAACTGTGGGTATTGAGAAATCACAACCATTAAGAAGCAAATGGTTAAAAACAAAGCAGCTTATCAATAATGATTCAATAAAACCGTTCATACCTGATACACAAAAGTTTAACAAGGTGAATCTAAAATCTATGATAGCCAGATATGGGATGTTATATATCAAGCCTGAAATAGGAACTCATGGAATGGGCGTAATAAAGGCTGAGATGAATAATCAACAGGATTTTGCGTATCAGATGAATCAAAAGCGTCTGACGTTTAATAGCTTCGATTCATTCCATAAAAGTCTTGCACACGTTGTGAATCAGCGAAGCTACCTCATTCAAAGAGGAATACATCTGCTAAAATACAATAAAAGGCGTTTTGATATCCGTGTCATGGTACAGTTAAGCCCAAAACAGCAGTGGGAAGCGACGGGAATCATCGGTCGACTGTCACATCCCAAAAAAATAGTAACCAATTATCATAACGGCGGTCAGCCAATGGATATTCATAAACTTCTGGAATCTCATGTATCTATAATACGCAAAAATGAATTGATTCAGGAGATGAATGAGCTTGGACTTGTGATCGCACGTCATATGAATAAGAAATACACACGATTGAAGAGAATTGGCGTGGATATTGGGCTGGACCAAAGTCTTAAACCCTGGATCATTGAAGTGAATGCCAAGCCGGACCCTTATATATTTAATCAATTAAAAGATAAGACGATGTATCGCAAGGTAATCCGGTACTTCCGCCATACAGATCATAAGCCATAAAATCTTCAACCTAACGTTGGACAGCCTAGATTCCGAACGGTTACATGTAGAGAAAGCTTCCTATCCTCACGACTTTGTGAACAGGAAGCTTTTTTGCTTGTTTTCTTAAGAAGGTCATTCTAATTCATGTCGTAATTTTATATAGTTATTGTCGTAAGTTCCTATTAAAATTAGATCAGGTCTGTGTTAATTTATAGTTAGATGTCAGAATATCATATAGTATGGAGGTTAATCATAGTGACCATTCGAATAGGTAAAATAAGCTTATGGCACGTACATGCCTGGGATTATATTAAACAGGCTCAGGAGCACGAAGATACGGTGATGGCTGCTGTATGGGATGAAGATGCCGCGCGTGGACAGGAAGCTGCTGAACGTCTGAATGTACCATTCTATGCTTCGCTTGAAGATATGTTGGCACAGGACAACATCGATGCCGTCATTGTAGATGCACCGACACGTCTTCACGAAGAGGTGATTACTGCTGCCGCGAAAGCGGGCAAACACATTTTTACAGAGAAAGTTATTGCTTCAACTATTAAAGAAGTAAATACGATCATTTCGGATGTACAGGATAACGGAGTGAAAATGACGGTTTCTTTACCGCGTTTGAACGATGGATATACATTAACGATACAAGATGTTCTGAACCAAGGACTACTTGGTAAGGTGACTTATGTTCGTGTGCGTCTATCCCATAACGGTGCAATTGGCAATTGGCTGCCTGAGCATTTTTACGATCTGAAAGATTGCCAAGGCGGAGCATTAATTGACCTCGGTTGTCATCCGATGTATCTGACGAATCTATTCCTGGGTCAAGAAGTGACAGGAGTAAATGCTAATTTTGGATATGTTACTGGAAAAGAAGTGGAAGATAACGCGGTTGCCACGTTATTTACAGATTCCGGAGCAATCGGTGTAGTCGAGGCTGGGTTTGTGAACAGTCATTCGCCGTTTGCGATAGAGGTTCATGGTACGGAAGGCACACTGTTATATGGAACACCAGAGGATAAGTTGCTAATCCGTACGAATGTTGGTTCAGATCAACAGAAAGAATGGACGGAAATTCCTTTGCTGGACAGAAGAGAAAGCGCATTCAGCCAGTGGGTATCCCATATTCAAAATGATACGATTGCTACCGAGAATTTGCAGACGGCTACTCAGTTAACTCGCCTGATGGAGGCGGCCAACCTTTCTGCGAAGGAAGGACGCAAAATCTCCTTGAAGGAGTTACAGGGATAGGGTATTGGGAGGTGCCGCATTGAGCCGATATCCTTTTGAGAAGATGCTTGAACGACAGGATATCCTGGAAAGGCTGGATGTCTCGATCCTGTGGGGACACTACGAAATACGCGTTCTGAGATTTCATCTGACTTCTTTTCCAGCAGGCAGAATCGTTGATTTTCATAACCATGCGGAATTCGAGTTACATTTCATCCCTAGAGGGAAAGGGAAAGTCATTTTGGGGGATGAGATGCATCCGCTCTCTGAAGGCATGCTGTATTTAACAGGTCCGGGTCTTGTTCATTATCAGGAGGCGGATTCCCAAGAGGCCATGGATGAATTATGCCTGCACGTGGATATCATTGAACATCCCAGAGAGGGTGTAGATCCGTGGGAGGCAGCAGAATCAGAGGAAACGATCGAAAAGCTTAGAACACTTCCTCTTGTTCCGGTACATGATTATCATCGCGCGATGAACTGTTTCCTGGAAGCCTATGAGGCTTGTGACCGTAAACTGATCGGATATTACACGTCTATTAAACAGCAGGTGATCAGCATTCTACTGAAGACCGTCCGAGCCTACGATATCGGGGGAAATCGGGCGGAAGCTCCTGTGCGAGACATGTCTGTGTATAGATACGATTATGCCATTCAGTATATGGAGGCGAATCATCCCTCAGCAGTAACGCTGGAGAATGTAGCGGAGAAGCTGCATATTAGCAGCAGACAACTGCAAAGAATCTTTTATCAGGTTCAGCCGGAAATGCCTTTCAGCCGTGTGTTGGAGGATATTCGCCTGCGCGCGGTGTGCCGCAATCTGGAAGAAAGTAATGTTTCTATCGAACAAATTGCCCTGGCTTCAGGGTTTACCAATGCGAATTATTTGCATGCTGTTTTTCGCAAGCGTCTGGGGATGACCCCATCGGCTTTCCGTAAAATGAAACAACCAAACCAAAAGTGAGGGTGATTAGATATGAGTAAAACGTATCGTGTAGGAATTATTGGCTGTGGCGGGATTGCAAACGGCAAACATCTGCCAAGTTTGAGCAAGCTTGATAATGTAGAACTGGTTGCTTTTTGCGATATCGTTCAGGAACGTGCAGAAGAAGCCAAAGAAAAGTATGGTAGTGCCGAAGCACAGGTGTACACGGATTATCAAGAATTACTTCAGGATGAAACGATTGATATTGTTCATGTTCTTACGCCAAATATCTCTCACGCAGAGATTTCTATTGCTGCACTGGAATCCGGAAAACACGTTATGTGTGAAAAACCAATGGCCAAGACATCTGCTGAGGCGCAAAAAATGCTTGAAGCAGCCGAGCGTACGGGTAAAAAACTGACCATCGGATACAATAACCGTTTCAGAGAAGACAGCTTGTACCTGAAGCAAATGTGTGAAGCTGGCGAACTGGGTTCGATTTACTTTGCCAAAGCACATGCAATCAGAAGAAGAGCGGTACCTACTTGGGGTGTTTTCCTTGATGAGGAGAAACAAGGCGGCGGACCGTTGATTGACATCGGTACACACGCACTTGACCTGACACTGTGGATGATGGATAACTATCAACCAAAAGTTGTTCTGGGCACAACTCATCACGAGCTTTCACAAAGAGAAAATGCAGCGAATGCATGGGGCCCATGGGACCCGAAAAAATTCTCCGTTGAAGATTCCGCTTTCGGTATGATCGTAATGGAGAATGGCGCGACGATCATGCTGGAATCCAGCTGGGCGCTCAATTCACTGGATGTGGATGAAGCGAAATGCAGCTTGAGCGGAAGCGAAGCGGGCGCGGATATGAAGAATGGTTTGCGCATCAATGGCGAGAAATTCAGCCGTTTGTACACCAACGAAATTGAATTGAGTGCAGGTGGGGTTGCTTTCTACGATGGAAAGAGTGAAAGTGCACCGGATGTAGAGATGAGAAAATGGATTGAAGCGATCGATAAAGATCTGGAGCCAGTTGTAACTCCTAAACAAGCTTTGGTAGTTTCTCAGATCCTGGAGGCACTCTATGAGTCAGCTCGTACAGGTAAAGCCGTATATATGAACGAATCCAATTAAGCTTAGTTTGAATTTAAGAGCCCTTTGTCTTGATTCTTGAGGACAGAGGGTTTTTTGGTGTTTTATACGCTATCGATTCGTCTATACCATTCTCTACTTCTGAACGTATGATGAAAAAACATATATGTGCAGAAAAGAGGGTATGTCATGACAGCAAATAAAACGGGAAACGGTGTCTCCATTATTGTATGTACCAATCGACCACAATTCTTTGACAACATCCTGCAAAATTACAATCGACAGCGCTATAAAGCAAAAGAGCTTATCATCATTTTGAATCATGACAGCATGAATCTGCAATTATATCAAAATCGTGTTCGAAAACATGCGAATGTTAGCGTCTATCAAGTACCAGAAAGCATATCGCTTGGACAAAGCCTGAATGCCGGGATTACCCGAGCCCAATTCCCGTTGATCGCCAAATTTGATGATGATGACTACTACTCGCCATTTTATTTGAAAGAACAAGTAAATGGACTAAGAAGAACGAAAAGCGATATTGTGGGCAAACATTCGTGCCTCGTTTACTTGGGTGCTTCAAAAACACTGCTGGTTAGATCACCCAAAGAAAAGAATAAATATGTGGAATTTATACAAGGCGGCACACTTCTGTTCAAAAGGGAGATATTAAAGAAGGTACGATTCACGGATCGTTCCATTGGAGAAGATGTAACCTTTCTAAGACAATGCAGAAAAAGAGGATTCAAAACCTATGCTACGTCACCATATAACTATGTGTATCACCGGAGACAAAATAAAAAAAGTCATACCTGGAGAGCAGATGATAGCTTTTATCTGGAAGGAAGCAAACGGTTAGCAGTCACGGAAAATTTTAGATCATATGCAGATAAGGAATTATAGAGGGAACCTGATTGAAGTACTAGCTAAACACATGTATGGAGCCAAAAAGCCGCGATTTTCGCGGTTTTTTTATTAGAAGTAGCAACGTTTTTTAGAAAAAAGTGACTTGACTTTTGCAGACGTTTAAGCAGGTACTTGACAGCCGTATGGTATATTATAAAAAGCTCTTTAATGGTGAACACATGATAATCTACAAGATGGGGTGTACGTGATGTATCAATATAAGGATCAAGAGTATGAAGGTGTACATTTTGAAGGACGTGACTTGCGTTATGGAGAACTCATTAGTTGTGTTTTCAAACAGTGTACCTTTATGAACGCTTCGATGGAAGAAATCGAGACAAGCAACTGCCGTTTTATCGAGTGTGACTTTAAAGGTGCTTCCATGAATGGCTCCATCCATAGAGAATCGGCGTTTGAAAACTGCTTATTTGGTGGTGCTAATCTTTTCGCTTCCAAATTTACCTCCTGCAAGATGACGGGATCGGACTTCTCAGGTGCACAAATGGATGGTATTACACTAAGTCAGGGTGATTGGTCTTATACGAATCTCAGACATACCCGATTGGGCAAACAGGATTTGCGAGGAATTCGTTTCTTTGAAGCTGACTTTACGGATACGGATTTTACCAAAGCAGATCTGAGAGACTGTGATCTCACAAGAGTAGTTTTAAGCAGAGCCAAGCTGCAAGGGGCCGATCTTAGAGGTGCTAACCTGGAAGGAATCGATCTGAAATCATTGGATATTAAAGGTGTACGTTTGGATCGCGAACAAGCGGTTCTGTTTGTACGCTCTTATGGTGCGAAAGTAGATTAAGCTGAACGACAAACAAGAAACCGCCTATAAAGGCGGTTTTTTTGATATGGAGTTGTTCCAGTTCAAGCAAATTTGCAGGACTAACAGATATAAACAAGAAATAATAAACATAAGTTTCAAATAAAAGGAGGGCATTATGACTACTACATTAATTATTATTGTTGCTGTTATTGGCTTTGGGCTTATAACAGGCACAATCACTATGATTATGGTATTTAAACTGCTCCGTAACAATAAACAGAAACAGCACCTTCGAAAAAGCATTTTAATGGATGGGATTCCCGCAGAAGCGATTATTCATGACATTACACAAACTTCATCCAGTATGGATGGAAGGCCGGGAGTACGACTGGATTTGACCGTTACCCAAGTTGACGGTCGTACCTTTCCCACGATTCTAGAAACATACATCCCGGTTACACATATTCCCCAATTCCAGAAAGGAAATGTCATTCACGTAAGATACATAGCAAACGGAAATGAACGAAAGGTTGAAGTGGAGGATGCTTATCTTCCTTAGGTGAGTATACCGATTAAAATAATTATTCCATTTATTATTGGAAACCACATGATCGTATATACCTCAATGCACTTCATGAAATGCAATGCATTATGTTTCAACACCGTTTCTTTTTGAGCGTTTTAAACGCAAGGCTACCCAGCTCATAAGCAGAGCTGCAACGAGTAAAAATAAAGTTAATCCTGCAATGACTACAAAGAAGGAGTGGTCAAAAGCAGCAAAGGCGGCAGATTTGAGTAACTCCGCAGACTCAGTAGGTAAACTTTCGGCAGCGATAAGAGCTTCATCCAGACTGTCCTTCACATTAACTGGCACTCTAATGCCTTCAGGAATCCTCATAGCAAGCGTGTATACGAGAGTAGACATACTCCCAATGATGGCAATACCTGATGCTCCACCCAGCTCATAACCCACTTCCTCAATCGATGCTGCCATACCAGCTTTGTGTGGAGGTGCGTAACTCATGATGGAATGGGATGCTGCGGTCATCCCTGCGCCAAGGCCTGCGCCAAGTAGTGCTAAACCAAGGATCTGTCCAGTAAACCCTGCATTGAACTGTATCAGATATATCCCTATGCCCAGACCGGCGATCAAGAGAGAGAAACTTTTGATGTATACGACATCTACACGATGCATGATGGATCCGACAATAGGGCCAGCAATGAGTGCTGCAACGGGTATAGATAAGGTGAAAAGTCCCGCTTGAAGCGGTGACATGCCCTCCACAAGTTGAAGGCGTTGTGTGACCAGATATTGCACACCCATTTGCGCAAACAACCCGACCAGTGCGGTGATAAAGCCAGTGCTGAATCTTGGGATATTGAATAAGGACAGATCCAAAAGCGGGTTGGTGCTGTTATTTTGACGGCGAATAAAGATCATAAGGGACAGCAGACCTATTAATGCTGCGCTAATGGCTAATGTCAGAGATCCTTCTCGCCTTGTGAATTCCTTGATGGAATAGATGATTCCAACCATGGCGATCATGATCTGAAAGGAACTGGTGAAATCCCACTTTTTCGACGAATCACCTTGATGTTTAGGAATCATTTTTAAGGCGAAAACAAACGCAAGAATGGCAATGGGAAGATTAATCAAAAACACAGAACCCCACCAGAAGTGTTGAAGCAGTAGCCCGCCGACAATCGGACCCAGTCCCGCACCACCTGATGCAATAGAGCCCCAAATACCAATCGCGAGTGCAAGTTCTCGTTCATTTGTAAAGGTAACCCTGATGATCGACAATGTCGCTGGCATCATCATGGATGCGCCAACTGCAAGAAGAATTCTACTCATGACAAGTACAGCCGGTACTGGAGAAAAGGCAGCAGTAAGAGAAGCGACAGAAAATACGAGCAATCCCAGGGTGAATATTTTTTTATGACCAAGACGGTCCCCAAGCGTTCCCATTGCAGGCAGAAGCCCCGCCATGACGAGGGAGTAACCGTTCAGAATCCATAATTTTTCTGAGGCTGATGCACCTAAATCATGGGTTAAGCTAGGTAAAGCGGTGTATAGGATGGTCATGTCCATCACGATTAGTAATAGTGCACTTGATACGATAACAAGAATCATCCAACGTTTTAACTTTGACATATTTCCCTCCAACAATATAAATAGATAACTTGCATTTTTAAACCATAAACTATAGGGTAACCCTATAGTCAAATTAATTTTGAACTATAGATTCTAGCGGAGGCCTGTACAATGTCGGGAAACCATACACAACAATTTACTACCAGTGAATTTGCAAAAATCTGCGGAGTCACTAAACATACTTTATTTCATTATGATGAGATTGGACTGTTAAAGCCGGAGTTTACGAATTCCAACGGTTACCGTTATTACGGTATTCAGCAAACCTATGTACTTGATGTAATCCATGTGCTGAAAAAGGCGGGAAGCTCTCTAGAGGAAATTAAGTCTTTTATTCAAAATCAAAATACGCCTTTATTAATCGAGCTTTTTGAACAGAAAATGAAGGAACTGGAGCTAGAACAACTCCGAATCAAACGTATGCAAAAGCTCTTGAATGGTGCCATTGTCATGACACAACAAGCTATGAGTGCTTCACAGGAAGGTCTGGCTTTTGAAGAATGCGAGAAAGAATATTTTATTGCCGTTCGACTGGAACGAGGAGATGGAGACAAGGAGTTTACCCGCAAGTTTGTCGAATATCGAAACCATTGTGAAGAGCGAATGATCGAATATGAGTTTCCGGTATGGACTGTAGTTTGTCAGGAGAGTTTTGAGACAGGACACTTCTATCCGGACTACTTTTGCAACCAAATAAAAGCACCGATTCCTGGCGAATCGATGTTAGTCAAGCCCAAAGGACTGTATGCTGTCATGAACCATCGAGGATCATATGAAAGCATGCCAAAAACGTATTTAATCATCAAAGAGCATATAGAACGAGAGGGATTTGAAATCTGTGGAAACGTGTATGCCATGGATCTGCTCAGTTATTTTGCGGAAAATAATCCGGATGAGTATATCATCAAGATATATGTAGAAGTGTGTAAGGTTGCTGAGACAAAATAAAGAATAGAAATCGATTTAATTCAGGAGGGTATGTTTTGAAATTAGTTAAAGCTTATGATATGGATTTGAACGAAGAATGGTCAACGCATCTTCAGGAATTGCTTATTGCCAGTTTTCCAGAGGTCTACCCGGAGGACCGTTTGTTTTTCAAGCAAATTCCACATGGCAGAATATTAGCATTCACCTCAGATAATCAACTGATTGGGCATGTAGGATTAGATTACAGAATGATGAATTTGAATGGAAAAGCAATAAGAGTTCTAGGGATCATTGATCTATGTGTTTCCACTTCACATCGCTCTCAAGGAATTGGTTCCTTTTTGCTAGCGGAAGTGGAGAAGCTGTCCAAAGGGCATATTGATTTTGTGCTATTATTTGCTGATCATGAGGACTTGTATAGCAAAAATGGGTTCAAAACGGTTAACAACATATGTAAGTGGTTGAAAATTGACCATGAAACTTTAACTACAATTGGAGTTGGAATTCAGAAGGTCGAAGGCTTGATGGTTAGAGAAGTCGGAACTATGCCATGGGGTGAAGGAGAACTCGATTTTTTAGGCTATTTGTATTGAGCACTATAAGCACTCACCCAAAAATTGAGCCCATAAAAAAGGTGATAGAGCCACGCAGTTTCGTGGCTTTTTTGTATTCCAAGAGAATTTGTTTATAAAATGAATTTGTTGAAAAATAACAAAGTGATAAATTTTATTTATCGAAATGAAATTGAATTTCATTCATGAACGTTTCATGAGTTCGTTTACATGCCATAGAAAATATTTTATAATTGTCATCGGAAGAACTATAACTAACTAAAAGTTATTAAGTGTTAAAATTAAATTAAATAGACGTTAAAACGTCAAGAGACATCATGAAAGAAGGCAATCAGTAAATGAACTCATTTTTTGTAGATTCCAATGGAAACTTGAAAACCTCTTTGAAAGGCAAGGATGTTCTGTCCAATCCCATGTTGAACAAGGGTACTGCCTTTAACGAAGAAGAAAGAAGAGAGCTTAACCTGAATGGCATCTTGCCACCGATGGTTTTAAATATTGAAGAACAAGTGAGTCGAGTATATCAGCAATTGCAGAATGAATCGGATAATTTGCGAAAAAGCATCATGCTTAGTGATTTGTTCAACCGTAATATTGTACTCTTTTACCGTTTAATGAAGGATCATCTTAGCGAAATGTTGCCGATTGTGTATACACCTACGGTCGGACAAGCTATTCAGGAATATAGCCATCAGTACCACAGACCAGGTGGTCTATATTTATCCATTAATGATATGGATGGGCTGGAGGAAGCTTTCCGCAACAGTGGTTTACATGCTGGAGATGTGGATTTGATTGTGGTGACCGACTCGGAAAGTATTCTGGGCATCGGAGACTGGGGCGTTGGCGGAATTAAAATTGCCATTGGTAAACTCGCGGTATATACAGCAGCCGTAGGCGTTGATCCAAGCCGTGTATTGCCTGTTGTGCTGGATGTGGGAACCAATAATCCCAAACTGCTGAATGATCCATTGTATGTGGGCAACCGTCATGAACGGATTCGCGGGGAAAAATATGAGCAATTTATCGAAGCCTTTGTGAAAGAAACAACAAAGTGGTTTCCGGATATCCTGCTTCATTGGGAAGACCTGGGCAGCGTGAATGCCAGAAATATTATACAGAAATATGGGGAAGAACTCCTTACATTTAATGATGATATTCAGGGGACGGGTGCGGTTACACTTGCGGCGATTATGTCCGGAGTTCAAGTGACGGGTGTACCTCTTCGTGAACATCGTGTCCTTGTATTTGGACCAGGGGCCGCTGGTATTGGTAACGCGGATCAGATTCGTGACGCTATGATGGAAGAAGGGCTTGAGCAGGAGGAAGCGGAGAGCCGTTTCTGGGCGTTCGATTACCGTGGAATCCTTACGGATGAGACGGAAGGTCTATTTGAATTCCAGAAACCATATGTACGTAAAGCTGCGGAAGTGAAAGATTGGGCGTTGAATGAGCAAGGGCAGGTCAGCTTGCTGGAAGCTGTGAAACAGATCAAACCAACGATCCTGATCGGCACTTCCGGTGTGACAGGTGCCTTTAATGAACAAGTTATCAAAGAGATGGCGAAGCATGTGGAACGTCCAATCATTATGCCAATGTCCAATCCGACCTCGCTTGCCGAAGCAGCACCAAGAAGTTTGATTGAATGGACGGATGGCAAAGCACTGATTGCAACAGGCAGCCCATTTGAAGCTGTCATGTTTAATGACACATTGTATGAAATTGGTCAATCCAATAATGCTTTTGTGTTCCCTGGTTTGGGTCTAGGAGCGATTGTAGCGAAAGCATCGAAATTCACCAAAAACATGTTCACCGCAGCTGCAGTGGCCGTAGCTAATTCGGTAGACTCCTCTGCACCAGGTGCTCCACTTCTGCCCAGAGTGAAAGAGCTGCATGCTGTTTCGTACAAAGTTGCAGTGGCGGTCGCCAAGGCGGCAGTGGAAGATGGCGTTGCGCGTGTAGAATTGAAAGACGTTGAAGAGGCTGTAAAAGCTGCCATGTGGCATCCGGTGTACAAACCGCTGTATGCGGCAGTTTAATAATTGAATACAGCGCGTGGTAACTATAAATTCTTGTGGGTCGATAAGGTGGATTTGGATTCAAAAAGGTGCACAACTTGATTTCTCGCCTTGACCCGTGGCTGTATTCCATGTTAAGTTTCTGATATTAAATTGTTGAGCTTTTAAAGGGGGATAGAGCGATGACTGAATTAGAGGTTGTAGATGTTTATGTGAACCTGTCAACGAACATGAACACTGACATGGTTCACAACATAACTAATCAGAATCCGGCACTTTATCCTCCTATGCATAGATTATCTTGGTGTTAATTTTTTGAACGCCAAGTCTCTTTATCATAGTCAGGTTGATGTAACGCAAAAAAGCACCGGTGAATGGGGCTTTTTTGCGTTTTTTCATTTGAGGATATTCTAATCACTCTGACACGAGGGATATGTCATTACGCAAGAACGGATTGAAATTCTGATTATGTTCAAATATAAAGTGAGGGACCATGTCGTGGTAAATTTCACGTTGGTTAACTTTTATATTTCACATAAAAAGGATGATCTTTATGTCTTTAATTAACGTTAGCAACCTAACCTTTGCCTATGATGGCAGTTACGATAATATATTTGAAAATGTGAGTTTTCAGCTGGACTCCGATTGGAAATTGGGCTTTACCGGAAGGAACGGCAGAGGCAAAACGACATTCCTCAATCTGCTGCTTGGTAAATATGAATACAGCGGAACTATTTCTGCGAATGTTAGCTTTGAGTACTTTCCTTTTCAGGTTCAGAATAAAGGAGCTATGACCCTCGATGTCATTGAAGAGGTCTATCCTGAATATTTACACTGGCAGCTTGTTCGAGAGCTTAACCTGTTAAAAGTTTCGGAAGATATTCTGTATCGGCCTTTTGATTCCTTGTCTAACGGAGAACAAACGAAGGTGATGCTGGCTGCCTTGTTCCTGAAGGATAATCGGTTTTTGCTCATCGATGAACCTACCAATCATCTCGACATTCATGCCAGAAAACTCGTCAGTAATTATCTTCGCAGCAAAAGTGGATTTATTCTGGTGTCACATGATCGATCTTTTTTGGATAACAGCGTAGACCACATCCTGTCCATCAATAAAAATAACATTGAGATTCAGAGAGGGAACTTCTCCGCTTGGTGGGAAAATAAACAAAGGCAAGATCAGTTTGAACTTGCAAGTAATGAGAAGTTAATAAAGGACATCAAACGTTTGTCCGATTCTGCCAAACGGACGGGTGGATGGTCGCATGAAGTGGAAAGAACCAAAAATGGTACGAGAAATTCCGGTTCAAAGGTGGATAAAGGCTATATTGGACACAAGGCTGCCAAAATGATGAAACGTTCCAAAAATATTGAGCAGAGGCAGCAATCCGCCATCCAAGAAAAGTCCAAACTTCTGAAAAATATTGAGAGTGCAGAACGTCTACAGATTCATCAACTGGATTTTCACAAAAAAGAACTTGTTGAATTGGAACATGTGTCGATTGCATACGGATCCAATACGGTATGTAAGGACGTGAGTTTCACAGTTGAAAAAGGGGATCGTATTGCACTTTATGGTAAAAACGGATCTGGGAAATCAAGCATCCTTAAACTGATCTGTGATGAGGATATCCCTTATACAGGTCATTTTCGAAAGGATCCCCAGCTTAAGATCTCGTATGTGTCGCAAGACACGTCTGATCTCGGCGGCCAATTATCGGATTATGCTGTCACGCAGGGAATCGATGAAAGCCTGTTTAAATCGATACTAAGAAAGCTGGATTTTTCCAGGCTGCAATTGGAGAAGGATATCTCAACGTATAGCGCTGGCCAAAAAAAGAAGGTGCTGGTTGCTAAAAGTCTCAGTGAGCAAGCTCATTTGCACATTTGGGATGAACCCCTCAACTTTGTGGATGTCATCTCTCGTATGCAAATTGAAGACTTGCTGCTGGAGTACTCCCCAACCCTTCTGTTTGTAGAGCATGACAGTGAATTTTGCGCCAATATTGCAACAAGAATTATCGAGCTAT
Organism: Paenibacillus sp. FSL F4-0087; assembly: GCF_038020215.1. Lineage (NCBI taxonomy): Bacteria > Bacillati > Bacillota > Bacilli > Caryophanales > Paenibacillaceae > Paenibacillus > Paenibacillus sp. FSL F4-0087. The sequence continues at coordinate 6,623,128 of NZ_JBBODJ010000001.1, read as the reverse complement.
AAGCAAAAGGGAAAGATAAAAGATATACATTCTAAGAGCCGCCGCTTGGCGGCTTTTAATCATTACATCAATCTTTGCAATACATAACCAATCATAGGTGATGCTTGTTACGTGTTCAGACATCGGATTTTGAGCAACTATGCTATAATTTTATAGTCACAGACAATCAAAAATGATGGTTCATTGAATCAATTTATTGAATATATTCCCCAAGAGGTGTAAACCCGTTGAAAAAAGAAATGACATCGATGAAGCAAGCGAGACTTAATTCTATCCTGGACGAAGCGACTAAACTGCTGATTGAAAAACCCAATGCATCCATGAATGATATCGCAGACTCTGCAAAAATCGGCATTGCGACTCTTCATCGATACGTGGAGAGTCGCGAACAATTGATGGTTTATCTGGGCTTGCGTGCGATCGAGGTGGTCAGTGAGGCCATGCAAAACATTCATTTGGATGAGGAAAACTGTGAAACGTATATTCCGGAACTGATTGAAGTGCTCATTCCGTTAGGTGATAAAATATTTTTCCTTACCCATGATGCAGCTATTCACTATAATCCTGAGATTGAGGGAGCAGATTTGAAGCTGAGAGAACCTATACTGCATGCGGTCAGCATGTTGCAGCAAAAGAATTACTTTCGTCAGGATGTCAATAAAAACTGGATTGTAGATGTGCTTTATTCTATCTTGTTTCTGACGTGGCAGCAGGTTGTAAGTGGTGACATTGCTCGTAAATCAGCAGCTTCGCTAGTTGTGGATACGTTCTATCACGGCTTTAGGGCCAGATAATTAGCCGCTACCTTATAACAGCATATAATAAATGCAATATAACACCCCATTGTGGAGTCGGTCGTGTCATTGGATACGGACTCACTTTGGAGGTGTTTTTTTTGCGTGGAGAGCTATCAGCGATTCTCGAAAGGCGCATATTTTCTTTTGAGTACATATTCAAATTTTAACAGAGTTCAGAATTTAAGATTTCAAACTTACAAAAAATGATATAAATTTCTAGTAGATTCAAATCATTACCAAATTAAGACAGTGAATTTGCGACAAGGAGGTCGATAATCTGCACTGAACGCGATACCGTTTCAACTCGCTTTTGCACGCATTCCATCATATCCACAGGAGGGATTCCATGCTTTACACCATTATTGTGCCAGTTAACCAGGACTATAACATTTTGAACCTGTTCACGGACTCATTGTTACGGACCGTAAGCCCGTCCACTCAAATCATTTTTATCAACGATGGTTCCGGTTCTGCTGTCTTACAGCATTTGGAGAAACTGAAACAAGAGGTTAGAGAAGGTGTAACGATTGAAATTCTTCAGCATGATTTTCCACTTGGTTGTGCCGTATCAATCAATAGCGCGCTTCGGCGAGCAGAGGGAGATTATATTTTCTTCCTGGATTCCGATACGATCCTTCAACCGAACTGGCAATCAATGATGAAAGAGACGATGGACAGCGACATTACGATCGGTATGATTGGCGGTGTTCTACTCTATCCGCAAACGGGAGGTGTGCAGCATTGTGGTATTGCATTTGCCGATACAATTGGTCGCCACTTATTTCTGAACGCTTCGCCTGAAGACATTCCGAAGGAAACATTTTCAGTTCAGCTTGTCGTATTCGCCATGTTCGGCATGAAGAGGGAAGTGTATGAAACGGTAGGCGAGCTGGATGAAAAGTTCTTTAACGGATATGAGGATTTTGATTATCAGATGCGAGCACGGGCAGCCGGATATGATGCGGTCATTAATCCGAATATTCTCGCCTATCACTGGGAACGGAGCAGTGGCATTCATCGCAACTTCAACCGTAAAAACAATCTGGCACGTTTCTGGAAAAAGTGGGGTGGGGAAATTGAGGCCGATGTTTGGCCATTCGTATTCGGTCATCTGAAAGAACAGCTGGATAGCCAGAGTGAATATCAGCATCTGCCGATCGTTGGTATCGATCTTGCAGAAGTTCGCAGTGACGCGGATACGTTCTGGACCAAGCTGGAGGAAGCTGACATTGCACCTGTTGCTGAGGTACGTGACTATTCCAACCGCTTTAACTCTAATGGAGCTATCTGGCTGCCGCAGGTTCTGGGCAAGGAGCTGATTCATAGCGAGAACCGATTATTGTTTCTGGTGGACAATTTCGCCCGGTTGTTGGAAAACCGTTACTGGATCGAGATGAGACATGCTCATCGGGCTAAAGATCTGATTATTGATCTGTATGGCAATGTTATCACCATAGATCGCATATATGATGGCTGCTGGCCAGGCTCCAAAGTTCGCTAACTCACAAACCAAGTAAACAGGGAGGAACCAAAGGTGAAATCAAAAGAGAGCACGCTTGATCGTGCCGTAAGGTTTACACGGAATCTGGAGTGGTTGGAACATGTCGAAAAGGTTATTCCGAGCGGATGCAGTACGTTAGCGAAAGCACCAGAACGATTATTTCCGGGATATACACCCGTATGCTGCGCAGAGGCACGCAATTCCCGTTTTATAGATATCGATGGAAATGAATGGTTGGATTGTGAGATGGCCATGGGTACGGCGCCATGGGGACATGCGCGGCATGAAGTTCAACTGACCATCATCCATCAGCTGAAAAAAGGGACAAGTTATTCGATTCCTGCTGACATTGAACTTGAATGCGCTGAATTGATTTTGGAACGGTTTGAGGGCCGCTACCCCTCATTGCGATTCACCAAAAGTGGCGCCGATGCAGTCAGTGGAGCCGTACGTCTGGCTCGTGCGGGAAGTGGCAAAAGCAGGGTCATCGCGACGGCCTATCATGGGTGGCATGACTGGTCTGCCTATGGGTACTATGGCCGCGAAACGAAAGAACGAGGCATCCCCGTGGATATCGAACGCACAACAATCTGGATAGATAAGCCCTCACCAGAGCGTATCGAGGCCCAAATCCAATCCTCTCCCGAGGATATCGCCTGCATTGTTCTTTGTCCAAATGAATGGAAACGTGAGCCGTTGGCGCAAGTTGTATCCCTATGTCGGTCATTGGATATCATTGTCATATTTGATGAAGTCACCTCCGGTATTCGAATGGGCAAGCAAGCTACAGCTGGGGAGTATGATATCTGGCCGGATCTGCTCTGCATTTCCAAAGGCATGGCGAATGGACTGCCACTCGCAGCCGTAATGGGACCAGAACATCTGATGTCATTATCAGGACAGGTCAGATTCAGCAACGCCCATTCCAGCGAGACTACTGCACTCGCGGCAGCGATTGCATGTGAGAGATTGATGAAAAGCGCTAAAGTATGGCCTAGCTGGCGCGAGGCTACTATTCGGATTATGGATCTGATTGAAGCTGAACTCGTACTTCTTGGATTAACCGATCAATTGGTGCTGAAGGGTACCTATGCGAGTTTCTCCATTAGCTCTATTTCGGAGGAAAACTTTCATACCGATCCTTTCCGTGAGTTTATGGTCAAACGAATGGCCCACTTCGGAATATTCACCAAAGGGTACTTTATTTTCTCTGATGCTCATACCCGGGAAGAATTATTGTGGGTGGAAGAAGCTCTTTTGCAGACACTATCCGACTGGAAAGAAGTTCTGAAACAGGAACACTTTTCGAATTGAGATTTACGAAAACGTTTAAAATTTTATTCAAATTATACTAGTTGAACTATTCATTTACACGTGAACGGAGAGGACAGAATAAACCTGAAAAAGCGGAGCGGTCGCCTTTATCCCGGATTTCCTCCTTTAAAAAAAGGAATTAAAAAATCTGGGGATAACAGCGATTGGAAGGTTGTTCTGTCATCGGAGTGGATTGTGTAAAATCTTTATTTCAACTTATATAAAACATCGACTAGGAGGAATATTCAATGAAAGCACTCGTATATCAGGATCTTAAACAGGTGACTTACCAGGATATTGAGGAGCCAACCATACAAAAGCCAAACCAGGTAAAAATTAAAATCTATGGTTCAGGCATCTGCGGTACAGACCTGAATATTGTCAAAGGCAAAGTGCCGGCGAATAAAGGAACCATTATTGGTCATGAAGGTGTAGGTACAGTGATTGAGGTTGGCGACGAAGTTCGCGGTTTCAAGGTAGGTGATCGGGTATTGGTTGATCCCACGCAATCTTGCGGTACCTGCTCCTATTGCCGCGAAGGACTGTTCATCTACTGCGAGAATTTTGATGACTATCAAGTAGGGATGACGACACACGGAACCTTTGCTGAATATTTTGTTGGGGACGAAAAGTATATCTATGCCATCCCGGATTCCATGAGCTGGGAAACGGCCATGATGATCGAACCACTGGGATGTGTACTTCAGACGTTCATGAAAGCAGGGACTAAGCCAAGTGACTCTGTACTGGTCCTCGGTTCTGGTGCAATCGGTTCTCTGTGTCAGCTTGTGAGCAAACGATTGGCAAGGCTTACTGTAGGCACGGAAGTTGATCCATTCCGCAAAGAGTTCGCTTCAGAGATCGCGGATCATGTGTTCTATCCTCAGGAACTGACGCTCGATAAAGTATACGAGATCAATAATAACAAGAAGTTTGATATTGTAGTGGACGCGGTTGGTAACCAGCTTCATGTGGGATTTGAGATGATTGCCAAAGGCGGCAAGATCATTCCTATGGGTTATGACGACAGCTATGAGGTGACGTTCAAATCAACTGCCGTAATTAATGATGGTATTAGTGTCATTGGTGCGGTAGCTAATCACTCGATGATCAGTACAGCATTGAAATTTGCACAAAGTATTCCGGAACTGGAGCAAATGGTTACCTCTACGGAACTGCTGAGTGATTATGAACAGGCATTCAATGGGACAATCGGGTATCATCTGCGTACCGGAGAGAAATTGCCCATGAATTCGGTTAAAACAGCTCTGATCTTGTAAGCATGTAGAATCAGCGGTTTTGCCGCTGCGAAAAGCAGGAATTCGCAGCGGTGAAACACCGCAGAAAAGGGGGAGATATCGATTGAAGCTGCTACAGGATTTGCCGAGAAATCCGCGGTACTCCATCTTACTTGAACCGGTATGGGCCATTCCGGGCACGATTGTTCTTTTTTATGCTCCCTTATATATGAAGGAAGCCGGACTTTCGGATATTGAAATTGGTTTGATCAATTCGGTGAATCTTTATTTTGCCTTTATATTTCAGTTATTTGCGGGTTCAATCACGAATAAGCTGGGTCGCAAGCGAACAACACTGATTTTTGATTTGATTGCCTGGAGTGTTCCCATGTTCATCTGGGCTTTCTCCCAGAACTTTTGGTTGTTTCTGATCGCTTACTTGCTGAATGCAACCTCCAAATTTGTGACGGTTTCCTTCAACTGTCTAATTATTGAGGATGTTGAGGAACACAAGCGATCCAAGGTATTCGCCATTCTCAACATGATCATTACTGGTGCTGGAGTACTGACACCGATCGCCGGGGTAGTGATTGCCGATTTTGGCATTGTGCCAACACTAGCCAGTATTTATTTTGTCGGTGGTATTCTCATGACCGTAATGTTCTTCATTCGCAACCGGTATACGGATGAGACCACAGTAGGGAAGGAACTTATGGGAATGCATAGCCAAACCCGGGTGATTCAGAGTCTAGCTTCCAGTCTGCGACTTTTCGGCAAATCGTTCTACAAACGGAGGCTTTTACCGATTATTCTCATCACGGTGCTTTCCAATTTGATCCTGCAGTTGAACTTTTTTCAGGTGATTTTTTTCAAGGAACAGTTAAAATTCAATGATCAGATTATTTCATTTATCCCGGTTGTCACTGCTGTAACCGTCATGCTCTTGTATTTAGTCATTATCCCGCGTCTGACACGGCGTTCAGAAGAAAAGTATGTCAGTTTCTCGATCATTTTAAGTACAGTGGGGGCTATACTTTTTCTGTTGATACCTGTGGGGAATATAGCCATGTTATTTCTGACTCTAATTGTACTGGCGGCAGGCAATTTCATCTTGCAAACGTATCGGGACTCACTGCTTATGAACCGATTGGGTACACATGAAAAAGCGGATATGTTCTCGGCAGTGCAGACCGTCATGACGTTAACAGCGATTCCATCAGGTTACCTGACAGGGCTGCTGTATCACTATAACCCCATGCTGTTATTCAGTGTCATTCTTGTACTTTATATCGTACTCATGGTCATCATGTTATTCCTCCCTGATCCCCAGAAACACTCCCAGGCAATCAGCACTTACAAAAATATGTAGGAGAAGGGGTTTTCTGTATATGAAACGAATATATAATACAGAAAATGAACCTGGGAGGCATAGAAATGACAAACGTATTTGCAACAGAAACAAGAAACCAAATGAACTGGATTAATGAGCCGAAGACCTGGTCTTATACCGATCAAGGAGTTCTAATTGTAGAAGCTCAGGCTGATACGGACTTTTTCCAGGATCCAGCGGGTAAACACATCCGTGCAACCGCGCCATTTCTTTCGATGCCGGTGCCTAACGATTTTGAAATGACGACTCAGCTAACCGTGGACATGAAACATCAGTATGATTCCGGATGTTTGATGGTGATGGTAGATGAGCGAAACTGGTGCAAGCTTTGTTTTGAGTATGATGGAAAAGCAGCTACCATTGTGTCGGTAGTAACGAAGGAAGGTTCATCCGATGATTGCAATTCGGTTGAAGTTCCCGTAACCAATCCTTATCTGCGCATACGCAAAGTGGAAGACTGCATTTCATTCTTTTATTCACCCGATGGGGTGGAGTGGAAATTAATTAGATATTTCGGCATGCCGATAGAGGGGGAGATTCGGGCTGGAGTTGTTGGACAGTCACCAGCTGGAACGGGATGCACCTGTCACTTTTTATCGATGAATCTTACCCGTCCGGATGTGACTGCACGCTTCTAAGCCCATCTCCCTGCCAATCGGTTGATCATTGGAGGGAGAAAAGCGGAATGGTAAAAGCTTTTATTTTGGATTTTGATGGACTGATTGTGGACACGGAGACACCTTGGTTCTATGCTTTTCGCGATATTTATAAAGAGCATGGACTTGAACTTGGGCTGGAGCTTTGGTCGAAAAATGTAGGGACATCGTTTGAAGAATTTCATCCTTTTCTATATCTGGAGCAAGCGCTGCAAAAACCGATCGATCACGATCATATCAAGCTGCTTTCTGAACAGAAATACGAAGCATACCTTGGACAGGCAGCAATTCTTCCAGGCGTGCATGAGTTGCTCCTGTCTGCCCGTAAAAAGGGAATTCAACTTGCCGTTGCTTCCAGCTCTACCCGGGATTGGGTTCATGGTTATTTACGTACACTCGGCATTTTCGAACTATTCGATGTTATTCATACAGCTGAGGACGTCAAGCGGGTCAAACCGGACCCGGAATTGTATCTGCTTGCCCTGGAGAGTCTCGGGATTGGAGCATCCGAAGCGGTTGTGTTTGAAGACTCGCCGAATGGACTGAAGGCAGCCAAAGCCGCGGGGATTCGCTGTGTCATTGTGCCTAACGAGGTAACGCGTAATCTGGAATTCTCGAAGTATGATCTGCGGTTAACCTCGCTGGCAGAGATCACGATGGAAATTCTTTAACCCTGGTATTGCTTGCGTAACTCAATAGGAGAGATTCCTTCATATTTTTTGAAAACGGATCCAAAATAACTGGCGCTGTTGAAACCGACAGCCCGAGCAATTTCGTGGGCCGTTATCCCAGCGTCATGGACGAGCATTTCCTTGGCTTTCAATAACCGATATCGTGTCAGATAATCAAGCGGAGTCATTTGGAATTCCTTTTTGAATATCCGATTTAAATGCTGTTCGGTGACGTCCATTTGCTGAGCCAACATGGAGAGCGAGATGTCCTGATCATAATTTTGCTTGATAAAAGTAACCAGTCCGCCCAGCTTTAATCGGGCATCCGAGCGTTCATAAGCGCCATAACGATCACCATCAATCGTTAACCTGACCAGAAGCATGTACAGCAATGCGGATACGTGCCAGATCTGATCCTTGTGCCGGGACTGTAGCGCCAACGTTATTTCATGCAACAGGATATGAAGCATTCCATCCGGCTTGAAGGCGCGCAGCTCCCCGATCTGCAAGGTATGCAGAAACCGGGGCAATAAATAGCCATTAAAGGACAGACAATCGAACAACAATGAATTACTCAGATTGTCGTAACGATATGTTACCTCCGGAAACATAATAAGAGCTATTCCTTCCCGAATTGAAAACTCATGATTTTGGGCTGCGATTTTCCCTGTTCCCCCGATACACTGCACAATACTGTAATCCCGTGAATGGCCGTTCCAATTCATTAATTCGTCTACGGTCAGCTGATTTTGACCTGTAATCATAAGCGGCATATCGGGATCCAGTGAATTCCCCATACTAGGTTTCGGCATCGTTGTGTTATTCCTCATTTCGTTAAAGGTCGTGTGCGTAAATGGCGTGGATACAGCGTTAAAAGAAACCTGATTTGAATTATATTACATAAATAACATTTTATCGAAAACCTTTTAGGAACACGTATCATAATGTCGATGCCTTGCCATTATCAGACCAAGCAGTATGCGTTATAATGGTTACAGTGATTTAGGAAAGGGATGCAGTCATGAAGAAAGTCATCGTCGTAGGCTCAGGAATTCTTGGGGCTTCCACAGCGTATCAATTGGCTAAACGGGGTGTGGAAGTTCTTCTTATAGACCGGAAAGATCGAGGGCAGGCTACGGATGCTGCTGCCGGGATCATCTGTCCCTGGTTATCTCAGCGCCGTAATCAGGATTGGTATCAGCTTGCCAAAGCGGGTGCACGTTTTTATCCCAGCTTGATTGAAGAACTCAAGAGTGAAGGGGAAACAGAAACGGGTTACGCTCAAGTGGGTGCTCTTAGTATTCATACGGATGTGGACAAAATCAACAAGATGCAGGAGAGGGCACACCTTCGTAAAGAAGATGCACCGGAGATTGCCGATATTACCCGTCTAGATGCAAAAGAAACTCATGAGCGTTTTCCTCTTCTGGAGGGGAGCTTTCAGTCCGTCTACATCAGTGGTGCTGCGCGTATCGATGGACGTGCACTTCGTGATGCCTTAATCCGATCGGCTCAACGAAATGGAGCGGTCCTGATTCATGGGGACGCGACACTTCAATATGAATCGGACCGAGTGACTGGAGTGGTTGTGGACGGTAAAGTCATATCGGCTGACGAGGTTATCGTGTGTGCCGGCGCTTGGGCTAATGAACTGTTGAAGCCCTTGGGCATTGATTTTAAGGTTCATTATCAGAAGGCGCAAATTATGCACTTACAGGTTCACGATCGAAAGGACACTGAGAACTGGCCTGTAGTCATGCCTCCTTCGGATCAATATCTGTTAGCCTTTGATCAACAGAAGATTGTGATCGGAGCGACTCACGAAAATGATATTGAAGGATACGATACAAGAGTAACCGCAGGCGGAATGCAGGAAATTTTGAATAAAGGATTGGAACTGGCTCCCGGTTTAGCTGATAGCACGTTTCAGGAAGTAAGAGTAGGATTTCGTCCATTTACACCAGGTTTTCTTCCGGTAATGGGTGCTGTTCCAGGTTGGAATGGCTTGATCGCAGCTAACGGGCTTGGAGCGTCTGGGCTAACGATGGGGCCTTTTATTGGCAGTCAACTGGCCAAATTGGCTTTGGGTATGGATTTGGATATCGATATTCAGCCATATGACCTTGGAAAAGCAATGGATGATCAGAATTGAGGTGAACTATGACGTATTCACAGCGCTTAACTCACGGCTACTCCTCAGACATCATCTATCTGGAGCATCAGATTGCCATCGCAGAGGAGGAATTGGCAAAAGCTGAGGAAAATCGGCGGGCATACGAATCGGATTTAGATCAGTTAAGAACGTCTCCCGGGTATCATTCAACTTCAGCAACGAACGTCTCTAATGAGGAAAAATGGGGCGATGAGTTAAACAAATTGCAAAGTATGATTAAAGATATCCGGACCCGACTTAAAGACTTGCAAGAAGATTTAGGGGAACTTGAAGATTAATAGGAATGGATTGACATTTGGAAAAACACATGTTGTAATAAGCCTGAGCTATTTGCAGGGGGACTGTTCGCAGTTGAGAAGGTTAAAACCTGACCCTTTGAACCTGTTAGTTAATACTGACGTAGGGAGCAAATAACATGTACTCATGTTATTTTGCCCTTGCCGAAAATAGGACAAGGGCTTTTTGGTCTGCATTTTGGAGGACAGAACGCGATAGCTGGATGTGAAGCGGGGACATTATAATTTTAATAAAAGGAGAAATGATCATGTCATTTTCAAGAACGTTAAAAGATAAGTCCAGAACCGTATGGGAAGATGGATACAACCATCCTTTTTTACACGAAATGGGGAAAGGCACACTGGATCGGGAAGCGTTTAAGTTTTATCTTCTTCAGGACTATACATATCTGATTGAATATGCGAAGATTTTTGCCATGGGTGCGGTGAAGGCGACAGATGAAAAACTGATGACGAACTTTACGGTGATTCAACACGCTATTCTGTACGAAGAAATGGATTTGCATCGAAAGTATATGAATGAATTTGGGATTGCGCTGGATGAAAATCATGCTGTCAAACCCTCTCTATACAACAAGGCGTATACGTCGAATATGATGAGTGTTGCACAAACAGGTGGGGTTGCCGAAATCATCGCCGTCATTTTCCCTTGTGCGTGGACGTATTACGACTATGCTACAAGATTAAAAGAACAATATCGAGATTCATTAGAGGGCAATTTCTATCAGACCTGGATCGAAAATTATGCAAGTGATGACTTCCGCGACTCATTCGAATGGTTCTATGATACACTGGATGCATTATGTGAACATAAAACCGAGCTGGAGCTGGAGGCCTTAGAAGACATATTCAGAAGAAGTGTTGAATTTGAATATCTGTTCTGGGATATGTCGTATAAACGGCAACTCTCGTACTTCTGATGAATGCAATCTACTACAACCAGAGATAAGGATGAACATACAGATGGACAATCGTGAGGAACGTATCTATTTGCGATTTTTGAACGTGGAGGACGCGCCGACATTGCTGGATTTGCAGTTCCGTAACCGGGCTGTTTTCGAAGAGATATCGGCAAGTGAACGATCGGAGACGTTCTATACACTGGAGGGTCAAGTTGCACTTCTCGAAGGTTGGAACAAGGCCAGGGAAGAAGGGAAACGTTACTCTTTCGGAATCTTCCTGAACAATACACATGAGCTCATTGGAGAGATTTCTCTGTTCGAACTTGAACTGGATTCCATAGCCAAATGGATTGTTGGTTATGTGCTAGATCAAGTGCAGAATGGCAAGGGATACATGAGTGATGCCCTTCGGCTAGCACTGGATTTTGCTATGAATGAAGCGGGAATAAAACGAGTGGAGGCAGGTGCACTTCCCGACAATGCCGGATCAATTCGAGTGTTGCGTAAAGCGGGCTTCCAGGAAACGGACCGCCAGAATATTAAAATCAAGGGAAGTTGGAAGGAACATGTGATGTTTGCAGTGGATTTGCAGTAGATTGTTGAATACCGTAACGTGAACCACCTAAATCATCCAGGGGGAACTTATGAATAAACGGAAACAAATGTTATTGGACTCAGCACTTGTGCTCTTTGAGAAACATGGAGTAACCAACACCTCCATACAGATGATCCTAGACGAGTCGGGTGTGTCCAAAGGAACATTTTATAAATTCTTTGGTTCCAAGGATGATTGTATTCTTGCCATTCTGGAGCAGCGTGTACAGGAAGATATGATAATTCGCAAAGATTTGGAGAGCCAAAGCTATGCATCCGATTTTGACTTACTGGTAGATCAAATTATGGTGCCGATGATTTTGCCGGAAAAAAAGCTTGTTGTGGAGCTATTCTGGACAGGCTTCTACTCTGGAGAATGCAATCTAGAGAACTTGACTCGTACGCAGTTAAATTGGTTATCTGAACGACTGGTACAGGTATTTGGTGAAGAATTAAAACCCTTTGCTTATGAAGGGGCTATTTTTGGTTTTGGCATGATCCATCAAATCTCGAATATGTGGAGAAACTTCCATCTTGCCCAACCGAATTGGAACCATCTTGTGCCCAAAATCCTGAACTACATTGAAATTTTGCTTCGTTCCATGCTGGAAAGGCAAGAGCATATTGTTGATTTTCCAAGTCTGTTGGTGATTGCTCCTGATTCCAAAGAAATTGCGGTGGATAAAAACAATCTGATTGAAGGTCTTCAAAAATTCAATCATTCTATTCTCCACTCGGAAGTGTCTATTAAAGCGAAAGAACTGACCAAAGGACTGCTTGCTTTAGTCGAGCAGAAAGAGATCAATATTTCCATGTTGGAAGTAACGCTGCAGGCGTTTCAAACGGAATTTGAATCGTCTTCTATGAATTGCGAAGCTAGCAGAATTGTCAAAGACTGCGGCTTATATCTTGAACAAATCAGGCAGGTTCCGATGGAGAAAACGAAATAGAACACGTTAGCGCAGCGGTTCTCACTGAAGTGCAGAGGCTTTTGTTCATTAGTAATACACAAAAAAGCGGCAGATTGGACGTAAAGCTTAGGGTCCTGATCTGCCGCTTTTTATATAAGATACATAGGCTCTACATAATGTAATTCATGTATATGTTGTTCTTAATTTGTATTCATCGAGACTTTTTGTCTTACAGGCTGCTTGGAGTCTTCCTCCGTCGCTTGTTTGGTACGTTTGACGAAGAAGGAAAGTAGCAATCCGAGAACGGCAATGCCGATAATGACAACATAAGCATCATTAATTCCCTGGATCATGGATTCCATTCCCAACTGTTGCTGGGTTAAACCTTTGGCTGCACCCGTTGCCACCATGTCCTGTACATGTGCCGTTGTGCGACTAGTCATTACACTTACGAGCAATGAAGTACCCACAGCGCCAGCTACTTGTCTGACGGTGTTGGATATCGCTGTACCATGCGGCCCAAGTCTTGGAGGCAGTTGATTCAAACCTGCCGTTTGGATAGGCATCATGAGCAAGGCCATACCAATTCGGCGACCTGTTGACATTAAGACAAGGTAAGTATAACTTGTAGAATCGGTTAGATCGATGAAACCAATAGTGGTTACGATCGTGATAACCATCCCGATAATTGCCAGCCATTTTGCGCCAAACCGGTCAAACAATCTACCTGTTATTGGCATCAGGAAGCCCATGACAAGCGCCCCTGGAAGCAACAATAATCCGGACTCCAATGCCGTGTAACCCCGTGCATTTTGGAGGTATAAAGGAAGCAACATCATATCAGCATACATGATCATCGTGATCGCGATATTAATGACCGTGGTCAGTGAGAACATATTATACTTGAAAGCACGCAGATCGAGCAGCGGATTTGTAGACGCGAGCTGTCTCCATGTGAACAGTCCAAGAGCAATTACTCCTGCTGCAAGGCATATGATGACTTCTGCGCTTGACCATCCCAGACTTCCCGCCCGACTGAAACCATACAGCAATGCACCAAATCCAATTGTGGACAGCAACACGCTGAGTGTGTCGAACTTGAGTTTGATTCGTTCCGATACATTTTTGAGATATACAAACGCAAAACCAATAACAATAACGGTTAGTGGGATCATTCCGTAAAACATCGTTTGCCATGTGTAGTTTTCAAGAATATATCCAGCAAGGGTTGGCCCAATCGCTGGAGCGAAAATGATGGCAAAACCGACCATACCCATCGCTGCTCCCCTTTTCTCAGGAGAGAACAGGGTTAGAATGACATGCATCAACAATGGCATGATAATACCAGCACCAGCTGCTTGAACCATACGTCCTGTCAACAATGTACCGAAATTACTCGCAAGGGCAGATATAATCGTACCGATGAGGAAAATAAACATCGAAGCTTGAAATAATTGCCGTGTCGAAAAGCGTTGCATGAAATAGGCCGTGACAGGAATGAGTACACCATTCACCAGCATGTAGCCTGTCGTAAACCATTGGGCTGTTGCTGCTGAGATATTAAAATCCCCCATCAGCTCCGGAGTTGCTACGCTCATAACGGTTTGATTCAATGTGGCAAGAAATGCACCCAAAATCATAACAAACAGTATGGGGCCCTTTTTTACGTCATCTCTTTCTTTTAATCTAGCCTGACTCAATCCATTCCATCCTTTCAATCCACACGTGACTAAATTTACAACGTGTTGTATAGTTTACATTGTATTTATTGAATTATATACATATTCCCGAAGATTACAATTTACGATTTTGGGTATTTTCGTTGCTTATTTTACGAAAAAAAAAAATATGTCGTCTAATTCGGAAATAAACGACTGATCATTTAAAATTGTAATTTTTAAAATTTGAGGAGTGATTTTGCATGAAGAACGAAAAAAAGTCTGCTACAGATCCTCGTATACTTCGTACAAGACAGTTGATTCGTGATGCTTTTGTAGATCTATTGCAGGAAATGGACATCGAGAAACTATCCGTCAATCGGATTGCAGAACGAGCGACGATCAACCGCGTGACCTTCTATCTGCATTATCGGGATATCACAGACATGATGGAGAAAATGGCGGATGAGATGATTGAGCATATTGAACGGATTGTGGACGAACATGCTCCTCAATTTGAAGATGCTGCCAAAGATGATGGTTGGCCAGTTCTAGTGAAATTGCTTGAACACTTTGCTGACCACTCCAAATTCTATCGCGTCGTTCTCGCGTCAAGAAGAACCCCCATTTTTACGGAGAGACTATTGAAATTGCTAACGAAACTTGTTTCAGCCAAGATCGAAAGATTAGAGTTGGGAAGCACACTTGAACAAGCAGGTATTCATAAGGAGATCGCCATCTGGTACAGTTCCTCAGCCCTGATTGGGACCATTGTATCCTGGCTTCGCAATGATATGCCTTATGCACCGCATTTTCTAGCCAAACAGTTCTCTTTAATTCGTGCTTATTCTTACAATGACTTGATATAACAAAAAAACATCCAGCTAAAGTCAGAATCAACTTACGCAGATGTTTTTTAAGAATTTAACGGCCTACGCTCCTGTCGGAGTTCGTAATATCATATACAGCCCGATGAGTGCTGCCAGAGCACCAAAAATAATGCCAGACAGTCCATTGTAAAAGGTGGGATCTCCTTTGTATGAAAATGACATGATCGCAGTTTGTGTTAATGAAAGTGAGATCAATGATGAAGAGAAGTTCGTCAGTTTGATGGCTTCAATGACCGGTTCATTATTCCGTCTCGCCATAATGGCGCCCCCTAGAGAAACCGCGATTTCGGTGAAAGTGACGGCAGCTATGATGAAGGCGACATAGTGAGGATAATGTGTTCTACTGCCTGTAACAAATAATAACTTACTGCAATAAATGATGTACACCGCACTAGAAGCGAGCACAATATTGCCTATAAATCGGTATGCAGCGTATTGTTTTTTTAGGATTTCCTCCGGGCTGGAATCATCAAGATTCGAGTCCTCATGTGCTTTTGCTGCGTGATACTTGGCAATAGCGATGCCGATATTATAAAAAGCGTTAATGCATAAAAAGAAGGAGAGGGTAAAAATCCCTAAAAGTATTTTCCCAACTGCGATAAGGGCATTTAGTGGAATAGATAATTTTGCAAAGTAGATAATGCGATTATTTTTAACTTTAAAGACAGATTCTCCGCTATTCAATGGACGTATCCAATTCACTTTATCCCTCCCGAAAGAAACCCCGATGTGCAAACAATGAGTCTAGTGTTCAAGCATACCATAGTAAACCATATGGTCCACGTATTAGGTTTAGACATGTTCATGCTTACCTATCTGTAATCCTGTATTATAACCGTTAAGAACTTAATTTTCGTCATAAATGAACTATTAGTATAAAAATACACCTTAAAATATCCAGAATATGAATATAGTTCAAAAGATTCATTCCAAATAATATACGGTTAGTATAAAATGGTTGTGCGCTGAACTGTCAATTCATGTGCCAACCAAAGGAGGAATGAAAAGGAAACGAAGACCTGGAGTGACGCCGTGGCATGATTATCAGAGACATGGAAGAAATCCCTCTTTGCACTGGATAAAAATAGTTTTAAGGCGGTGTTTGGATGTACAAAGAAGTGATTCGAGTTCACGATATAACCAATTTTCAGTCCAGATCGGAAGAGTTTTTTCCACTTCACTGGTTTCGGAAAATGTTGTCGGAAAAACCTGTTTACTATCATGAGGGTACGGATACCTGGAATGTATTCAGATATGACGATGTCAAGCAGGTACTAAGCAATCATGAATATTTTTCATCCGAAGGATCAAGAACAACCATTTCTGTTGGGGCGAAAAACAAGGAAGGCACACCGCCGGACAAAATGAATATTTCAAGCATAGATCCACCGCGTCATCAAAAAAGCCGTTCGTTGCTTTCTGCTGCTTTTACCCCCCGCAGTTTAAAAAACTGGGAGCCGCGGATTCGGAACATTGCCAAGCAACTGGTGGAGGATATCGAACTCAATACAACGGTTGACATCGTGCAAGCTCTGGCAGCACCATTGCCTTCCATGGTTATGGCTGATTTGCTGGGCATACCGCTGAAGGACAGCCACCGCTTCAAAAGCTGGGTAGATATTCTGTTTCAACCCGCCAATAGAGAAAATGCAGAGGAAATGGAACTGAAAAAGCAAGTCGCGGCACAGGAGTATTATCAGTTCCTTTATCCCATTGTCGTTCAGAAACGGTCTCAGCCTGGCGACGATATCATTACAGACCTGTTGAAAGTGGATGTGGACGGCGAGAAATTTTCCGACGATGAGGTTGTTCGAACCACGATGCTTTTGCTGGGGGCTGGTATCGAAACCACTAGTCACATGGTTTCCAGTACATTTTATTCTTTTCTCTATGATGACCCCAACTTGTATGTTCAATTACGAGAGAACCCTGAGTTGATCCCACTTGCGGTGGAAGAGATGCTTCGTTATCGCTTCCATAATGCCAAGCGACATCGGACCGTTAAGAAAGATAATAATCTCTTGGGTGTAGAATTGAAAAAAGGGGATGTCGTTATTAGCTGGATGAGTGCGGCGAATATGGATGAAACAATATTTGAAAATCCATTCGATTTGAACATTCACCGTCCCAATAACAAAAAACACCTTACCTTTGGGAATGGTCCGCATTTCTGTCTAGGTGCTCCACTGGCAAGAATGGAATTAAGCGTTGCTTTGACTGCATTTGTAGAAAAAGTACACTTCATCGAATCAGTTGAGTCATTTGAGTTGGAAAACAACCTTACCGTCTCGGCTCCAGGCCAGTCCCTGACATACTTGCCTGTGAAGATTGTTCATTAAGAAGAAGATAACTATCATACAGTCCAAATAACAAAAGCCGTAGATTGGATGTGTACCAACATCTGATCTACGGCTTGTATATCGTTCAAGTTTTTTCTGAGATGTTTACGTAACAGAGTAGAGAGGGTCATACAACAGTAACTATACAATATTATATGAGAAGAGAAGATCACATTAGAGGAGGTTGCGATGAAGACTCGAAGTGGTCTTCTTTGTGCATCATGTCTCTGTTTTCGTTATGAAGGGAGAACTGCTGAGCTAGAAGCTGCTGTTCCTTGATGAGAAGATCAACTTTATGGTGCAGATGGTCCAATTGTTTGTTGTAGTGTTTGTACGTGTAGAATCCGATCACAGCCTTAATCGCGAAGAAAATAACAGCTGCCGTAATAATCAATATATAGTTAGAAGCAATATGCCTGATCCAGCTATTGAGTTCACTTATCACGTATAACACTTCCTTTCACAAGAAATGCAGATTACTTCTATTCATTGCCTTCGTTATAGGAAAGATTACGTGGAAAATGTTCTCAGATGTATTCCTTCGAAAGCAGGATGGAGCATAGCAACATTGTGTTTATTCCTGTTATTAAGTAGAATTATTTTAATTAATATTTTCCAAAGGAGAGCAAATACGTGCTGGAACTTAGCTTTAACGACCCGGAAAAACTGGTAACTGTAACCCACGCCTTGTCGACTCGTTCCCGGATTGACATTCTCCAGCTTCTTAATGCCAACAAATTAAACATAATCGAAATTGCCGAAGCACTTAACCTGCCCGTGTCAACGGTAGCCAACCATATTAAAGTGCTGGAGGCGGCCAATTTAATACATACGGAAATGCTCCCAGCCTCTCGTGGGGCCATGAAAGTTTGCAGCCGTAATTATGATGATATTCATATTGCCCTGGATCGAGTGAGTTCCTTTCCCGCACGGGATACGAATGTCTATGAAGTTCAGATGCCGATAGGGCATTACAGCGACTGTGAAGTTGCGCCAACATGCGGTATGGCGAGCACGGAGGAGATGATTCTGAAGGAAGACGACCCGGCAAGCTTCTATCATCCTAAACATATTGATGCTCAGATCATTTGGCTGGCAAAAGGTTATCTTGAATATTTGCTTCCAATGGATATTCCGCAAGGTGCAACGATTGAATCTTTGGAATTGTCCATGGAAATCTGTTCTGAAGTAGCAACGTATAACAATGATTGGCCCTCGGATATTTCTGTTTGGGTGAATGGCACTGAGATCGGGATGTGGACTAGTCCCGGAGATTTGGGCGACCGCCGAGGTAAACTGAATCCGGCATGGTGGTCAGATGGTTCCACACAATACGGCATTCTCAAAAAATGGCGTGTGGACGACAACATGACCATGCTGGACAAGGAGAAAATTTCGGATGTGTCCCTGTCAGATCTTCATCTTGAGGATAAACACAAGTTAAGATTACGCATTGGAATTCATCCGGATGCTAGGCATCAGGGAGGCATGAACCTGTTTGGCAATGAGTTCGGAGATCATGAACAGAACATTATTATGCAGGTAAGGTATACGATGAATGCAGGTGATAAGGATGCGAGATATGCCAAATAACGGTACTTCATTTATCGTGAGTATCGAGCGTTTTAAACCGAACTTGTTTCATCTGGAGCAACACGTTCCAATTACCTGGAGCTTATTCAGTCCACCCGAAATTATCTCAGATTGACGAAGGCAAACGGAAAATCATCTGGTCACCGGAGCCTGGCGGGCGTTATAGCCATCATTTGTGGGCACCAGAAATCCATTTTTTGAACGGAAAATGGTACATATACTATACGGCCAATGATGGGGGAGGGGACGATTCACGGCGGATTTGCGTGCTGGAGAATGAAAGCCCAAATCCCATGGATGGAGATTGGGTATGGAAGGGGGCTCTGGGCACTCCTGTCCCTGGTCTGGATGGTACCGTGCTGAAATTGGGAGCTCGATTCTATTTTCTGTACGCAGGCTACGGTCATTTTCCGGACTATGGGTCAGCGATCTATATTATGCGGATGTCTAATCCTTACACATTAACAGGTGACCATGTGCTGTTAACAGCTCCAACCTTTTCGTGGGAAAAGCAAGGCGGGATGGCGATTAATGAAGGCACGGTTATGCTGCATCGAAATGGATGAGTTTTTCTGATTTTCTCGGCCAGCACAACCTGGTCGGAAGATAATGCACTTGGCATGTTAACCATGAATGAAGAAGATGATCCAATGCTAGCTTCATCATGGACCAAATCCCCGCAGCCTGTTTTTCGGAAGAGTACGGAGAATGGTGTATATTCCACAGGGCACAACAGCTTTACTACATCACCGGATGGTCTGGAGGACTGGATCGTATTTCATGCTCTTCCGGCACCAGGTGCTGATACTGGTTTGCCGGCTACGCGCATTCAAAAATTTGAATGGAACAGGGAGGGAACACCTGATTTTGGTGTGCCTTTCAGCGATGATCATGCCGGTCCAAGTTCCATCGGGAGAGTAAGACATAAGACTCGAGAATAGGGGATAGGTATGCCTAAAGTTACAACTATTTTGTAATTAATAGCGAAGTAGATAAATGATTTGGTGAAAACGAATGCTTTCATTAGACAAAGAAAGTATTAATTATTTTGGGTTTAAACTAGAATTTTCCGCATTGTAACAATGTTTTAATGGTGTGACCTAGTGATTAATCAACTTTCCAATGCTGTTTGAATGAGATGTAAGCAAGAATACCAGATATATTTTGTTACAAGAAAATAAATTGAAAACGTTGACATCTAATTATTGTGTAATTATACTTTGATTCAAATACAGAACAAATATTGCACCATTGTTGTGTCCACCATTCCAATACTGATGGTATACCCTTTCCTGCAAAAGTACTTTGTAAAAGGAGTATATATCGGTTCAATCAAAGGCTAATAGGAGTGATTTACGTATGAATAAAGACAAGATGACATTGACACCACGACCGGAATATCCTCGTCCTCAGTGGGTACGTAACGATTGGATCAATCTGAACGGAACTTGGCAGTTCGAAATGGATCATGGCAAAAGTGGAAAAGAACGGGGTTATGAACAGTCCGAACATCACCTCTCTGGGACAATCACTGTTCCGTTCTGTCCAGAGAGTAAACTGTCCGGTGTGGGCTATACCGATTTTATGGCAGCAGTATGGTATAAACGCGAGTTCTCCATCCCGGATGCCTGGATGAATGGGCGCATTTTGCTTCATTTTGGCGCTGTTGATTACGAAGCCGAGATCTGGGTCAATGGAAAAGCCATTGGTAAACATCGGGGAGGCTATTCGCCATTCCATTTTGATATCACATCCCATGTTTCGTCGGGAACGAATGTAGTCACGGTTTATGCGGAAGACGATGTGCGTTCAGGACTTCAGCCGCGAGGCAAACAGAGCGAACGCTTCCATTCACATGGCTGCGATTACACGCGGACGACCGGCATTTGGCAAACGGTGTGGCTGGAGCAAGTGCCAGAGGTGTATCTCTCCGACATGAAAGTCGCGGCTGATCCGGATAATGCATGCGTGCACCTTGAAGTGAAAATATGCGGTAACACTGCTGGAGGAGAGCTGGCTGCAACAGCCCACTTTGACGGCAAGGATGTTGGATCGGCAACGGCGGTTATTCATGGACCTGCTGTGAAGCTTACCGTCCCATTATCCGAAATCCACTTATGGGAGCCAGGGCATGCCCAATTGTATGATTTGGAGTTGAAGCTGCATGGGCAGGATCAGACCATCGATACGGTAGGCTCGTATTTCGGACTGCGGACGGTAAGGTTGGATGGTATGGCATTTCGTATTAATGAGAAGTCTGTTTTTCAGCGGCTTGTGCTGGATCAGGGCTTTTACCCGGATGGCATCTACACGGCACCTAGCGACGAAGATCTGCGCAAAGACATCGAGATTTCCATGGGGCTTGGCTTTAATGGAGCGAGATTGCACGAAAAGATGTTTGAGCCGCGTTTCCTGTATTGGGCTGATCAGCTGGGTTATCTGGTATGGGGAGAACATGCCAACTGGGGACAGGATATTACAACGACCGAAAGCCTTGCCCGGTTTTTGCCAGAATGGATGGAAGGTATGGAACGCGACTTTAATCATCCATCACTTATCGGTTGGTGTCCGTTCAACGAAACGTGGGATCGTGATGGAACCCGGCAGGATAATGATGTGCTACGCATTGTCTATGAGATGACCAAACGTATGGACCCGACACGTCCTGTCATTGATACCAGTGGTAACTTTCATGTGGTGACGGATATCTTCGATTTGCATGACTATGATCAAAACCCGGAAACGTTCCGTGCCAGATATGAACCGATGAAAAGCGGTGGAGAAGTATTCAATACGTTTCCGGAGCGGCAGACGTATGAGGGGCAGCCCTATTTTATTAGCGAGTATGGCGGTATCTGGTGGAATCCGGATCAGCAAGATGAGAAAGCTTGGGGCTACGGGGACAGACCGAATTCCGAAGAAGCTTTCATTGCACGTTATGAGGGATTAACCAATGTCCTGTTGGACCACCCTAAAATGTTCGGGTTTTGTTATACCCAGCTATATGATGTGGAACAGGAAGTGAATGGACTGTACACCTATGACCGCCGTCCCAAATTCGACCCGGAAACGATTCGTCGCATTAATTCCCGCAAAGCTGCCATTGAAGATTGAACGTTGAAGGTCAGGTACACGCATGATTCATAATCCTATAGGGAGCGTGACTGTAGATGAAAATAATGAATTACAGGAACAAATTGTTGCTGGCCTTATGTGCATTTCTTATTTTTCCAATGGGACAGACGACGCATGCTGCGACCGTTCAGAATAACTTCTACAATGTCGTGATGCAGGATGGAGCTGATCCATGGGTCTACAAGCACACAGATGGATTCTATTATTTCACCAAAACAACAGGTGGTAACGTTACCATCTGGAAGTCAGCTCAATTAACAACCGTTGATGCGGCTCCAACCACAGTGGTGAATACTGGCTGCTGCGGCATCTGGGCTCCAGAGCTTCATTACATCAATGGTGCTTGGTACATCTATTATGCGAAGGATGATGGAGACAACGTCAATCACCGCATGTATGTTATGGAAAATACGTCAGCTGATCCTACTCAGGGAACCTGGCAATACAAAGGGCAGATTACGGATCCCACCAACAAGTGGGCTATCGACGGGACGGTTTTGCAGGTGAACGGACAGCTCTACTTCATCTGGTCGGGCTGGGAAGGAGATACGAATGTAAGGCAGAATCTGTACATTGCCCATATGAGTAATCCCTGGACCATCGATTCAAATCGTGTGGAGATTGCACGACCAACCTACGCCTGGGAAACCAATCATTCCCCGAATGTAAATGAGGGACCACAGGTGATCATTCGAAACGGAGTTATCAGTCTAGTCTACTCTGCAAGTGGCAGCTGGACCAACGACTATTGTCTGGGGCTTATTACCGCTAACGCCTCAAGCAATTTGCTGAATCCGGCATCCTGGAACAAGCGCAGTCAGCCTATCTTCCAATCGGGGAACGGTTTGTATGGTCCTGGTCATCATTCCTTTACGAAATCGCCTGACGGGACTGAGGACTGGATCATGTACCACACAGCGAAATCCAATAATTCCGGATGGAATCGTGAGATTCGCTTACAGAAGTTCACCTGGAATGCCGACAATACCCCGAACTTGGGTGCGCCGGTGAATCCCAACGCACCTATTGCTCTACCTTCGGGAGAAAAGTCAATCGTTCGATATGAAGGAGAAGAGGGAACCTTTGGTGGGATCGCTTATGCATCCCAGAGTCCTTCTGGTTCAGGCGGCATGAAAGCTGGTCATATCGATACGGCGGACAGCTATGTAGAATTTAACGTCAATGCAACAGCTGCAGGGCAATATATTCTCCTGGCAAGGACGGCGAATGGTACAGCAGGTGGGAATTGGTCCAGCCTGCTGCTGAGTGTGAATGGAGGTACAGCCAGCCCATTCTACATTACGAACAAGGGATGGGAGAACTGGGGACTGTCTACAGCAAGAGTTCAGCTAAAGGCTGGTGTGAACAAAATTCGTTTCTCCAAAGGGGAAGGATATGGAGAACTGGACTTCTTTGATATCAAACCTGCAAATTAGAGAATGATAAATCCGATACGAACCCTGCTGGTGTCCATTTGGACCTTGGCGGGGTTTTGTGATTTGAAA
Organism: Paenibacillus sp. FSL F4-0087; assembly: GCF_038020215.1. Classification (NCBI taxonomy): domain Bacteria; kingdom Bacillati; phylum Bacillota; class Bacilli; order Caryophanales; family Paenibacillaceae; genus Paenibacillus; species Paenibacillus sp. FSL F4-0087. The sequence goes on along the minus strand of NZ_JBBODJ010000001.1, from coordinate 6,599,565 downwards.
TTGAAAACTTTCCGATTCCATTCATATTCAGTTCATAAAAGTACGATATTCTTCCCCTATAAACGATATGGGAGGAACCACAATTGACAAACATACAGCAAAGAACAACAGGTAATGAACTTGGAGATTGGGCCATTGAAGCAGAGGGGCTTGTAAAAATCTTTGGAGATAAGCGTGCAGTGGATGGTGTGAATCTAAACGTGAAGGCAGGTACAATCTACGGTGTACTGGGCCCGAATGGAGCAGGGAAAACAACAACAATTCGGATGCTGGGTACACTGCTACGGTCCGATGGAGGATCAGCCAAAATATTTGGGCATGATGTGGTGAAGGAGTCACATATTGTACGCCAGCTGATTGGACTTACAGGACAATACGCATCGGTTGACGAGTCACTTAGTGCCAACGAAAATTTGATGATATTTTCACGGCTCCTGGGTCTAGGCCGCGCAGAATCGAAACGCAAGACCGCTGAGCTGCTCGAAGAATTCGGCTTGACGGAGGCGGCGAAACGTCCGATCAAAGGGTTCTCGGGAGGCATGCGCCGCCGTCTGGATCTGGCAGCAAGCCTTATTGCTCAGCCGCCGCTGATCTTTTTGGATGAACCGACAACTGGACTTGACCCACGGACACGTGCACAGATGTGGAATACGATTCGCCAATTGGTCAAGACTGGTTCAACAGTGCTTCTGACCACACAATATCTTGATGAAGCGGATCAACTGGCAGACCGCGTTGCCGTAATTGATCAGGGTCATGTTGTGGCCGAAGGTACGGTAGATGATTTGAAAGCTTCCGTTGGCACTGCCTCCCTTCAACTGCGCATCCAGGAACCGACACGGATTGAACACGCCCGTCAGATTGTGGAGCAGATCCTTCGGACAGATTCCAGCGTATCAGCGGAAGCAGGGAAGATTACTGCGCCGATGGCTAATGCGAATATTGCAGCAGATCTGCTGATTGCCTTTCGTTCCGCAGGCATTGATCTGGCAGAGATGAGTGTCCAGAAACCTACACTTGATGAAGTATTTCTTACCATTACGGGCCAAGATGCGAGTGGCAATACGTCTCATACGTCTCAAGAATCAAAAGCAGTGGAGGAGTTGCAAGTATGAACAGTACAATAGCGAAACAAAACCCAAGCCGTAAGCTGAGAAAATACACAAGCTTTGGGCAAACCGTCCGGAATTCCTTAACGATGGCTTATCGCGGGATCTTGAAGGTTAGACGAACACCAGAGCAATTATTCGATGTTACCCTACAGCCGATCATTTTCACATTGATGTTTACGTACATTTTTGGCGGTGCAGTCTCGGGAAACATTCAAGCTTATTTGTTGGTCATTATTCCGGGTATACTTGTGCAGACGGTAATTACAAGCTCAGTCGTTACTGGCGTGCAATTGCGTGAGGATATGGATAAAGGGGTATTCGACCGATTCAAATCATTGCCTATAGCACGTATTGCGCCATTGGCCGGAGCATTGCTGGCGGACACGATCCGATATACCATTGCAACAATCCTTACCTTTGCGATTGGATATCTATTGGGATATAGCCCTGCAGGTGGATTGGGTCATGTCGCCTTGGCAGGATTGCTGGTTATTGTGTGCGCTTGGGCGATCAGTTGGATTTTTGCTTTTCTCGGTGTTATTGCACGTACAGCGTCCAGTGTACAAGGGATTTCCATGCTCGTATTGTTTCCGCTCACCTTTGCTTCGAACGCTTTTGTTCCGGTAGATACGATGCCAAATTGGCTTCAGTGGATTGTTAATGTCAATCCGATATCCCATTTGGTCTCAGCTGTACGGGATTTGGCGAATCAAGGGACAATGGGCACAGATTTGGTGACTAGCCTTGCTGGAGCGGCAGTTATTGTAGCCATTTTTGCACCATTAACAGTACGGGCATATATGCGCAGAACGTAATTGGAAATCATAAAATTTTCTAAAAATGTGGAGTTATCAGGAAAGAGACGTTATGCCTTCATGGTATAAGGTCTTCTTCTTGACAGAATGTGGAGTATAAGGCAAGGTTGAAAAAAATGGAGGTGGTCACGTTGACAAGCATATTGGTCGTTGATGACGACCCGCATATCCGAGAGCTGGTAGGACATTTTTTACAGCAGGAGGGTTTGCATGTAATTGAGGCTGTTGACGGTTTGGATGCACTGCGATTACTCGCTGACCATAAGGTCGACCTCGTCGTTCTCGATATTATGATGCCAGGCATGGACGGATGGGAATTGTGCCGCCAGTTGCGGCAGCAGACGGATCTGCCGCTCCTGATGTTAACAGCCAAAGGAGAAACCTCGCAGATCATCAAAGGTTTTACCCTTGGGACGGATGATTATCTGGTGAAGCCTTTTGATCCGCTGGTGCTGGTTGCACGAGTGAAGGCTTTATTGAAACGATATCGGATTATGACTTCACAAGTGATCCTGCTTGGTGAACTGGTCCTGCGGGGGGATACGTTTGAGTGCAAGAAAGGCGATCAGGATATTGTGTTGCCACGTAAGGAATTTGAACTGCTTTTCACCCTTGCGAGTTACCCTGGCAAGACCTTTACACGTGATCAGTTAATCGAAAAGATCTGGGGTTATGATTACGAAGGGGACGAGAGGACAATTGATGTGCATATCAAGAGGCTTCGTGAACGGTTTCCGGAGGAAGAGCATGCTTTTGTCATTCGTACTATGCGAGGTTTAGGCTATCGCCTGGAGGTACGGCAATGAAGCAGGAGGCTGGATTTCTTCATATTGCCAGAAACGTCATTCTGGTATCTCTGGCCCTGTTTGCCTGCTGGACAGCAGCTTTCTACCTTACGAGATATGTGTATTCCTTTGTCCCCTGGGAACCGCATGAATTGCTTGCTTTTCTGATTAATGCAATGCTTGGGTTCATTTTCTTCGGGATATGCATTTCAATCATCGGTCCGCTGGTTAAAGGCAGGCAGTATGAATTTTTTAATGAGATGATTCAGGCACTGAAAAGCATTTCCCGGGGGGATTTTCGTGTGAATCTGGATGCGGAATTTGCCAATAGAAACGGGAGACAGAGAAATCCCCATCCGTTTGTGCAGTTAGTTGAAAGCATCAATGACATGGCGGCAAATCTCAAAGTGATGGAAGATTTGCGTCAGGAATTCATCTCCAATGTATCACATGAGATCGGATCGCCGCTCACGTCAATCAGCGGGTTCGCCAGAGCGCTGAAAAATAAAGATATGGACCAGGAGAAACGGGAAAAGTATCTGACGATCATTGAGACGGAATGTGTTCGTTTGTCCAGACTGAGTGATAATTTGATGAAGCTCGCCGTTCTGGATTCATCCGAGCATGCATCACAAAAAACATCTTACCGATTGGATCGGCAGTTGGTAACTCTGGTTCTGGCCTGCGAACCCCAATGGGATGACAAAAAAATAGATATGAACGTAGAGCTGGAAGAAGTTGAAATCTTGGCTGATGAGGACTTGATGATTCAGTTATGGATCAACCTGATTCATAATGCAATCAAGTTCACGCCAGAAGGCGGTAAAATTGATGTTTTCCTTACGCAAGGTGAAGGCAAGGTCAGTGTGCGTATTACTGACAGTGGACCTGGCATCACCAAGCAGGATCAACTCCGTATATTTGAACGCTTCTACAAAGCAGATCAATCTCGTACACGTGCCTTGGGCGGCAGTGGGTTGGGTCTGTCCATCGTGCATAAAATTGTGGAGATGCATGGGGGTACTGTCTCCGTGTTCAGTGAACCAGGAGAAGGTGCGACATTTACTGTACAGTTACCTGTCCATTCAGAATAATAAAAAGGGTAATTGATGGACGTTGTCCTCAATTACCCTTTTTATTTCAATTAATTCGGCGGTTATTGTACAAAATAAGGTATATAATCGATAAACTACAGGGTAGCCAATACATAAGGCCGTAAGGAGTGTGCAGTCTGCTGATATCTTCCACTCACCAACAACGTCTGATTGATGTGATGAATTCATTACCGGTACAACCAAAGTACTCCAAAGCAGAGCTGCTGATTAATGATCTGAAATTAAGCTCAGCGGGAGAGGTGGAGATGTTCTACTCTCCACATAATGAATATATCAATCCTTCTGCAAAAGTCATGCTTGTGGGCATCACACCAGGTTGGCAGCAAATGGAGATTGCATATAGAACGGCTATCCAGGCTTTGAAAGCACACAAATCATATGAGCAAGCCTGTAAAGAAGCCAAAATAGCGGCAAGAATGGCCGGCTCCATGCGTAGCAATTTGATTCAGATGCTCCAGGAAATAAGCTTGCATGAATATTTAAAAGTGCCCCATGTGCAAAGGCTGTTTGAAGCAGATTGTATATTGTTACATACAACTTCTCTGATTCGATATCCGGTCTTGGTGAATAAGCAAAATTACAATGGACATCAGCCTTCTATTACTCAAAATAAATTTTTGTATCAAGCTGTACTTGAATCATTTCTGCCTGAAGTTGAACAGTTAAAGCATCCTCTTATTATTCCATTAGGAAAGTCGGTGGAGGCTGTACTCCATCAATTGCTAGATGAACATCGGTTAGTTGAAGGGAAAATTTTATGGGGATTCCCTCATCCATCTGGTGCCAACGGCTCTCGTGTGAAACAGTTTCTTCATAACAAAGCGGACATGCATAACATTCTGAGGTGCTGGCGTAATTAAATTTCTTACGTGCTTCTTGCTTTTTACAAATTCAATAATAGTATAATGATTACGACTACATGACATGGAAACAGGAAAAGAGGAAACAAATGCCTACAATACTAGTTGCTGACGATGATCCGAACATTCGTGAACTCGTCTGTTTATTTTTGAGAAACGACGGATTTGAAACGGCTGAAGCTGCGGATGGGAAGGAGGCACTGACCGTTTACGGCTCAACACATGTTGATCTTGTTGTGCTTGATATCATGATGCCTATCATGGATGGTTGGACGTTATGTAAGGAGCTGCGAAGAGCCAATCCTGATCTTCCGTTGCTCATGCTGACGGCGAGAGGAGAGACTTGGGAGAAAGTGAAGGGATTCGAACTGGGAACCGATGATTATCTGACGAAACCGTTTGATCCGTTGGAGCTCACGGCTCGTGTTCGAGCATTACTGAAACGATACAAAATCGGCTCCACGCAGACGATCCATTTCGGCAACGTCATCCTGGATCGACAAACCTACAAGGTGACGAGCGGAACAGAGTCGCTTACGTTGCCGCTGAAGGAGTTCGAATTGCTCTATAAACTCGCTGGAACACCCGGACAAGTCTATACACGTGAGCAATTGATCGATCAGATCTGGGGCATTGATTACGCCGGTGATGATCGAACAGTAGACGTACATATTAAACGCCTGCGTGAACGGTTCGCAACAACACCCGATTTTCGGATTGAAACGGTGCGAGGTCTGGGGTACCGGCTTGAGGTTTACGAATGATTAGATCGTTATATATCCGTGTGGTCCTGACATTTCTGGTCTCCGTCATCGCCGGCACGGTCATTTCTTTTTTTGTGTCCACGATGATATTCGAAGATCAATTGAATGAAAATGCTCAAATTAACATACGTAACTTCGGCCAGGATATCGTGCAGATTTACAAGACCCTTCCATTAAGTGAAGCAGAATCGTACGTTAGTGGAATGAAGCTACTGAATTCATATCATATTCGAATTTACGATGCAACGGGTCAGTTCCAGTCGTATGGAAAGCTTAACGGACATAAATCGGCCACGGTGACGAAAGAGCAACTAAAGAAAGTGCTAGATGGAGGCGTAGTTCAGGACAATCCGAATGGTATTGCAACAGTTCTTTTAGGTTTGCCGGTGAAAACGGAAATGGGAGCGAAAGCCATGTTTTTTGAGACACTCACTCCCCCATCTTCCTTGTTTGTCGTCCAATGGGCTTCGATCTTTGCAACCTGTTCATTGATTGCGGGAAGTATTATCATTCTGATTGCTTCCATATTTTTGGTTAGACCGATCAAAAAACTGACAAAAGCAACGAAGCGGATCGCTGCTGGAGATTTCAACGTCAAGTTGAATATTAAGCAAACCGGAGAACTGGGCACACTGGCGCGCAGTTTTGAAGAAATGATTCATGATTTGCAGCAGTTGGAGCAGATGCGCAGGGAATTTGTAACGAATGTGTCACACGAGGTTCAATCTCCGCTGACTTCGATATCCGGTTATGCTCAAGCACTGAAACAAGTAAATCTCTCAGAGCAAGAAAGAAGCCGATATCTTGAGATTATCATCGCTGAGGCGAAGCGGATGTCCAAAATGAGTGATAATCTGCTCAAGCTAAGTATGCTTGAATCGCAGTCGCAGCAACCACGACTTAGCACACTTAGCCTGGATGAACAGATCAGGCGGGTCATTGTAACTCTCCAGCCGCAATGGTCTGCTCGCAACATTCACTTTGAGCTCGATCTCCAAGCTGTTAAAGTATTGGCTGATCACGACCAGCTGAACCAGGTATGGACAAATATTCTCAGCAACGGTATTAAATTTTCCAAAGATGGCGGCGTAATTCACGTCAGCACCAAGCAGGATATCAAGAACGTGACTATTCGAATCTCCGACACAGGTATCGGTATCCCCCTTGAAGACCAGAAGCGCATATTCGAACGATTTTTCAAGTCGGATCGTTCTCACAGTCGCAAGTATGATGGCAGTGGTATGGGACTTGCTATCGTTAAACAGATTGTATCGCTTCATCAAGGGGACATACGAGTAGAAAGTGAACCTGGTCAAGGAACGACCTTTATTGTCACGTTGCCCATCACTCCACCAACGGAATAGTTAGGCTTATAGGATAAGGTGAATGTGTAGAATATTCATCCGATTGTCTAAACCATATTTTCAGGCCACGTTTCACATGCAAGCTCCCTCGCATGTGAAACGTGGTCTTATTTTGTTAGTTCATATTCCGTTCATATTGTCGTCATGATGAGGACATCTTTGTTGGTTAGTCTTGAATTAAAGGTTTGTTACAGCCATTAAACAGATGAAGACAGGAGCAGATGAGTGTGACACAAGAAACCGAGAAGAAACAGTCGGGTCGATCCAAAACAAAGAAAGTATTAAACATTTTGCTTAAAGTATTTGGTGCAATCGTTATAGTCATCCTACTTTTCGTGGCCACCGTGTATAGCGTTAACAAAATCAGCAGTCATTCGGAGCAAAAAAGAATGGAAACGTATGGACAGCGTGTATCTGTAGATGGAAAACAGATGAATATCAGCATTCAAGGAAAAGGAGAAGAAACGATCGTCCTTTTACCAGGGTTTGGAACAGCATCACCCGCACTTGATTTTAAGCCACTTATTTCAGAACTATCCCCCTATTATAAAGTCGTCGTGGTTGAACCTTTTGGTTATGGATTGAGTGATCAGACCGAAAGGGAGCGCAGTACAGCAAATATCGTAAGTGAAATCCACGAAGCGCTGCAAAGTCTTCATATTGATCGGTATATTCTCATGGGTCATTCCATTTCCGGGATCTATAGCCTGGATTATGTGAACAAATATCCAAACGAAGTAAGTGCATTTGTCGGACTGGATAGCAGTGTTCCAACGCTTAGTGAACAAAAGATTGATTCGTCAGATACACAACCGATTAAATGGTTCCGTAACTTAGGTTTCGCGCGATTACAATTAAAACTGAGTGCTGACCTTTATGATGGACTGCCTTATGATGAGCAGACTAAAGAACAATTGAACATTTTGATCCGAAAAAATATGTATAATACCACTCAATTAAATGAGGCAGAGAGTATGTATTCCAACTTTAAAGCAGCTGAACAGCTAACGTTCCCTGTTAATCTGCCGGTTCTTTTCTTTGTTCAAAAGAATCATCCGGCAGCGGAGAATTGGATTCCTGAACACGAGAAGTTAATAAAGGATTCTGTACATGGTGAAGTGGTGCTGCTGGAAGCAAATCATTATCTGTATCGTTCCCATGCCAAAGAAATTGCGGAAAACTTTATGGGATTTATGAAGGAAATCCAATAATGTGTTCACGGAAATTTATCCGACAATGACGTCTCCGTAAATTTATTAATTTATTTGCTTGTTCATATTCAGTTCATATTGATGTCACGGGGAGTACATTTTCATTGGTTAAGATTTCATTAGCAGCAAAGAAGAAAGCCGAACTAACAGTTCAAGACAGGAGAAGATGAGAGTGACACAGCCAGAGGAAAAGAAAGCGAAGAATGGATCGAGGGCCAAGAAAGTACGGAATATTATACTTAAAATACTAGGAGCAATCGTAATCGCCATTATTTTGTTTCTAGGTATTGTTTATATCACGAATGTGATCAGTAGCAATTCCGAAGCGAAAAAGATTGAGCCTTATGGTCAGCACGTATCTGTAGACGGGAAAAATATGAATGTGCTCATTCAAGGTGAAGGCAAGGAAACGATTGTGCTTCTGCCTGGTTTTGGAACAGCAACACCAGCGCTTGATTTCAAGCTGCTTATTGATGAATTATCTCCATATTACAAAGTTGTTGCAGTTGAGCCTTTCGGTTACGGATTAAGTGATGGAACAGAAAAAGAAAGAACTACAGAAAATATCGTAAGTGAAGTTCATGAAGCTCTGCAGCAACTTGATATTCATCAGTACATGCTCATGGGTCACTCTATTGCAGGCATTTACGGCATTGATTATGTGAACAAATATCCGGATGAGGTAACTGCCTTCGTCGGTATTGACAGTAGTGTTTCCACCCAACCAAGTATTACAGATGCGAAGTTCCCATTAAAAACGTTTGCTCTTCTCAGAAATACAGGTCTCTTAAGATTAATGATGAAAGTGAGTGCAGACCCCTATGAGGGACTTGCATTTAATGGTCAGACGGTTGAGCAGATGAAAATGATCTCGAATAAAAACATGTATAATCCCACGTCATTAAACGAGATGGATCATATTTATTCCAATTTTAAAGGTGCTCAAGGTTTAACCTTCCCTACAGACCTTCCACTTCTTCTCTTTGTACAAGCAAATAATGAAGGTGTAGAAGGATGGATACCGCTGCATGAAGGGCAGATCAAAGATTCGGTACATGGGAAAGTAATCACAATGGATGGTTCACATTATTTACACCATACTCAATTCAAAAAAATTGCTGAAGACGTTAGAGCTTTTATGAACGTAGCAAAATAAATATGGTGTAAACGTACACGCTTTGACTTAACAGGTGTGTATGAACGAATATGAAAACCGTCCTGCGGGGCGGTTTTTCCATAGTTAGTAAATCCAATTCGGATGATGTCCGTGATGAAAGAGAGGATTCAAATGAGATTATTTGAAATACTTTTAGTTTTATCCTGTTTCGCTTTACTGGTAGATCTATTGTTTATTAAAAGAAGTGCCAAGAAAATAGGCTTGGGTTTGGGTATAGGAAGTAGCGTTATATTATTAGTTCAATTATTTGTTGAGGGATACAGATGGCAGTTGCTTTTGGTATATATCATGACGGCGCTATTCATACTCATCGTTTTATTCAGACATTCCGAAAAGATGGTGAATCTAAAAATAGGGAAGTTCTTGAAATATAGTTTATCTTCCCTAATCGTCATTCTGCTGGTTGTTTCTACTGCCTTGTCTGTATACCTACCTGTTTTTAATTTGCCGAAGCCGGATGGTCCAGAGAAAGTGGGTACTCAAACATTTCATTTTACAGACCAGAATAGAGCTGAAGTCTTAACTGAAGATCAAAGCGACAAGAGGGAGTTAATGGTCCAATTCTGGTATCCTACTGAGAACATGAATAACAACAAGCGTGACACGCTGTTTCCAAATGATAAAGAAATGTTCAAAACGTATATTAAGAGCTTCTCTGCTTCTTTAAAACTGCCCGAATTTTTGCTCGACTACTTGAAGTATAGTCAAACCAACTCTTATGAAAATGTAGAAATATTACCTTCCACAAGTCCTTATCCCGTGGTACTGCTATCTCATGGTATGGGAACCAGTAGAGTTCTACAAGCATCACAGGCCGAGAATCTGGCCAGTCATGGTTTTATCGTGGTCACAATCGATCATACGTACAGCACCTTTGCTACCCTTTTTCCGGATGGCCGTGTAACGGGCTATACAACAAAAATGACAACCATAGATGACCGCAGTGAAGTTGGGGATATATGGACAAAAGACGTTGAGTTTGTTATCGATCAAATCGAAAAGCTAAATTCAGGTGTAATTGAAAGCCAATTTAAAGGGAAGATCGATTTAAATAACATAGGCGCGATGGGACATTCTTTTGGGGGTGCAACGGCGTTTAATGCAACGTATTTAGATCAACGAATCAAGGCCGGGGTTAATATGGATGGGTCACTGAATGAAGTAGAAGATAGAGATGATATAAACAAGCCGTTTATGTTTATCAGATCGGGAAATTTTGAAGACTGGTTAACCAATTTTGAAAGTGATAGAAATTCGGATGACGAAGTAACTAAGTTTCTTTCAGATGAGCTGCACATTATGAAAACGGTTATCAATCAGGGGGGGAATGTGATTTATATAGAAGGAACCCAGCACTTCAATTTCACGGATCTTCAATTCTATTCGGAGCTGATTAAACTGTCCGGAATTACAGGAGACATCAATGGTAAAAGAGGATCAAACATCGTAAATCAATATGTACTTGATTTCTTTAATAAGCAATTGAAAGGAACGGGCGGAACTCTGATTCAGGGGCCGAGCGACTTGTACCCAGAGGTGAAATTTGTAGATCCGAAAGAACTCTAATTTAAACTCAGGAGATGATGTGAATGGGACGACAAACGGGAAAACGAACTTCAATCACTGCCTTAACTCTGGTGTTAATGATGTTAGCTCCAATGTCAGTCATGGCCGCACCAGCTACGAGTAACAACAGCGATCTGACGTATGAACCAACCAGGAGAATAGTAGCGGAGAAAGCGAAGATCCTTACTGAGACGTACGGTACGACCAGTGTGCAATATGCATTAATCGATGCTGGAGAGATTGTGGTGTCCGGTCAAACGGGCAAGAACGATATCAATAACAAGGTGCCTCTTACTTCGAACACGATCTATGGCATTGGTTCAACCAGTAAAATGGTGCTTACAGCGGCTGTAATGAAGCTGGTTGACGAAGGCAAGATTGATTTGGATAAGCCTGTTGTGAACTATATCCCTGACTTTAAAATGAAAGATAATCGCTACAAACAAATCACACCACGCATGCTGTTAAATCATTCTTCCGGTCTGTTGGGCAGCTCCGGCAGCAATGCCACCTTGTACGGAGATAATGATACCTATTCACATGACACTTTTCTGGATCAATTGGCGACACAGACTCTAAAAGCCGATCCAGGAGAATACTCCGTATATTGTAACGATGGTTTTACATTAGCGGAGATTCTAGTCGAAAGAGTTAGTGGCATGGGCTTTACTGCTTTTATACACAAGTATATTACAGAGCCTCTGGACATGAATCATACCAAAACACCACAGGATGTGGTTGAGCCAGCAGAAATGGCGGGAATCTATTCTCCTTTATATGAAGGCCAGCTTCCACAAGAGAATTATAATATCATCGCTACTGGTGGCATTTACTCTACCGCTGAAGATCTTGTGAAATTTTCACAGATCTTCACGGGCGAGGTCGAAGGCATTCTTTCCAGTAAGTCGGTAGAGGCCATGGCGCAAGAAGAATACAAAAGAGGCATGTGGCCGGAGGATAGCGATAGTTCTATTTCGTACGGGTTAGGGTGGGATAGTGTGAATTTGTTCCCATTCAGTGAATACGGCATCAAGGCCGTTACGAAAGGTGGAGATACGATATCGTATCACTCCTCATTAATCGTACTGCCGGAATACAATCTGGCTGCAGCCGTTACCTCATCAGGTGGGACAAGTGCCAAAGATCAGTTCATTGCGAGTGAATTATTACTCAGCGCCCTTGAGGAAAAGGGTATCATTACAAAACGGAAGCCAGAAAAATCATTTGGGGTGCCAGTAAAGGCAGATATACCTAAAGAGATATCCACGTATGCAGGTATGTATGGCGGCAATAATTCGGTTAAGAAGATCGAAATGAATCATGCTGGACAAATGACTGTATCCACACTGGCAGCTCCGAGTGATTCAGCTCAAAAGTACACTTATACATCAGATGGTACTTTTGTTAACGATGAAGGCACAGAAAAGTTGAAATTTGTTACGGAGAAGAACGGAAGTACGTATCTGTGGTCTCGATCATATATATCCTTGCCAGGACTTGGGCAGTTGGCTTTCTCAGAATATACAGCAGAGAAGCTGGAAGCCAATGAATTATCCCAGGATATTACGGCTTCATGGGAGAAGCGTGAAGGTAAAAGATATTACGTGGTAAATCAGAAATATACATCAACGGTTTATCTCCATTCGTCACCAATTCTCCCGATTCATGCGGATAAAGAGACCCCAGGGTATATGTCTAATATTAAGATTATTGGAGCAAACGAAGCAGTCACTGCGCTGCAAATCCCTGGCATGGCTGGTCGTGATACAAAGGAAATCTATTTCTCTAAAAAGAACGGAGTGGAGTACATTACAGCCGTAGGTAGCGTATTCGCCAGTGAGGAAATTGTACAACCACTCTATTCGGGTAAACAATCCGCTACAACCATTCAAGCAGATGGATATGCCAAATGGTTTTCGGTACCAGCAACTGTGAAAGGAAAAGTTATGACGGTTAAGATGCCTGCAAATGGAGCCTTTGCAGTATATGACCAGAAGGGTATTTGCATTAATCACACCGTGGTCAGCGGTAAGAATGAGGTTGTTTTACCAGAAAACGGCCGCATTGTATTTGCAGGCGACGTTGATTCCAAATTTGAAATTTCATTGAAATAGACGAAGTCTTTATCCCCTTTAAGTAGACACTTAAAGGGGATATTTTTATGACGAAAAAAGGAAGGATCAGGGGTCGTATATCATTATGTACTCAAATTTTTTTGCCTGTTCATACTCGGTTCATATAGATGTCACGAGCAGTACATTTATATTGGTTAAGCTTATTTTAGCACCAAAGCAAGATACTCTAATGAAGAGACTGACAGGAGAAGATGCGGATGATACAACAAGAGAAAATGAACATGGTCAAGAGAACAGTCAAAAAACGAACCTCAATTGCAGCTTTAACTCTAGTGTTAACCATGTTAGCCCCACTATCAACAATGGCCGCACCGGCTACCACGAATAACAACAGCACCCTAAAGTATGAGACAACGAAGAAAACCGTGATTGAAAAAGCCAAATTGCTGACTGGGACTTACGGTACGACGAGTCTGCAATATGCGCTCATCGATGGTGGAGAGATTGTGGTGTCCGGTCAAACGGGCAAGAACGATATAAACGACAAGGTACGTCTTACTTCGAACACGATCTATGGTATTGGTTCAACCAGCAAAATGATGCTTGCAGCCGCTGTAATGAAGCTGGTTGACGAAGGCAAGATCGATTTGGATGTGCCGGTTGTGAACTATATGCCCGATTTTAAAATGAAAGATAACCGATACAAACAGATCACACCCCGTATGTTGCTGAATCATTCTTCCGGTCTACTGGGCAGCTCATTCAGCAATGCCACCTTGTACGGAGATAATGACACGTATTCACATGATACGTTTCTGGAGCAATTGGCAGGTCAAAACCTGAAAGCAGAACCCGGCGCATACTCAGTCTACAGCAACGATGGCTTTACGTTAGCCGAGATTCTGGTCGAAAGAGTTAGCGGCTTCGATTATACCGCATTCATACACAAGTTTTTCACGGAGCCTTTGGATATGAAACATACGAAAACACCACAGGATGTGGTTAACCCGGCAGAAATGGCGGCAATCTATTCCCCATTTTATGAGGGACAACTTCCAAAAGAGAATTATAATATCATTGCTACTGGAGGTCTGTATTCCACCGCTGAAGATCTGGTCAAATTTTCACAAATCTTCACGAGACAGGTCGAAGGCATTCTTTCCAGTAAGTCTGTAGAAGCTATGGCGCAAGAAGAGTATAAAAGAGGCATGTGGCCAGAGGATAGCGATACGCTTATGTCTTACGGGTTAGGTTGGGATAGTGTGAACTTGTTTCCATTCAACGAATACGGCATTAAGGCCGTTATGAAAGGTGGAGATACGTTATCTTATCACTCCTCATTAGTGGTACTCCCGGAATACAACATGGCTGCAGCCGTTATCTCCTCAGGCGGGTCAAGCTTAACCAATCATTTCATTGCCAATGAATTATTACTCAGCGCACTTGAGGAAAAGGGCGTTATTAAAGAACGGAAGCCGGAAAAATCATTTGGCGTACCCGTGAAGGCCAATATGCCTAAGGAAATATCCAAGTTTGCAGGTATGTATGGTGGCAATAATTCAGTTACGAAGATCAACATCAATACGGCTGGACAAATGACGGTATCTTCACTTACAGCTCCGAGTAATCCGGCTCAAGAATACACATATACAGCAGATGGTACTTTTGTTAACAACGAAGGTACAGATAAGTTGAAATTCGTTGTCGAGAAAAATGGGAATACCTACTTGTGGTCACGGTCTTATATATCCGTTCCAGGACTCGGACAGCTGGCTTTCTCAGAATATAATGCGGAGAAGCTGGAAGCCAATAAATTATCAAAGGAGATTAACGCCGCATGGGCAAAGCGCGATGGTAAAAAATATTATCTGGTGAATGAGAAATACACATCAATGGTCTATCTCAATGCTTCATCGATCCTGCCTATTCATATGAATAAAGAGAATCCAGGGTATATGTCCAATAATAAGATTATTGGAGCTAACGAAGCAGCCAATCCTTTGCAAATTCCAGGTACTGCCGGACGTGATACGATGGACATTCATTTCTCTCAAAAGAACGGAGGAGAGTATCTTACAGCTTCGGGTTATGTATACGCCAGTGAGGAACTTGTAAAACCCATCTATCCGGGTAAACAATCCGCAACAACCATTCAAGCAGATGGATATGCTAAATGGTTCTCTGTACCAGCGACTGCGAAAGGAAAAGTCATGACGGTGAAAATACCCGCAAATAGCGCCTTTGCCGTATACGACCAGACGGGAATATGTATTAATTACACCGGGGTCAGCGGTAAGAATGAAGTTGTCTTACCAGAAAACGGTCGTATTGTATTTGCAGGTGAGGTTGGCTCCCGATTTGAAATTTCATTAAAGAAGTAAAATGAATAGAGTTTCAAATGGCTGTACAATAAACGAACTTAACAGGAGAGAACCATCATGATGAAAAAAATATTTATCATTTTGCTCAAAATATTCGGTGCCATAGTTATCGCTTTTGCATTATTTATTGCCACTGTTTTTATTGTAAATGTAATTAGCAACAAATCGGAGGAAGGGAAAATAAAAGCCTATGGTCAGTCCGTAGCGGTTGACGGGAAAAACATGAATGTGTTGATCCAAGGAAAAGGTGAAGAAACCGTGGTATTGCTTCCGGGGTACGGAACGCCTGCCCCAGCTCTCGATTTTAAACCGCTCATCGATGAGCTATCACCATTTTACAAAGTCGTTGTCATTGAGCCTTTCGGTTATGGATTAAGTGACGTAACTGAAAAAGAGCGTACCACGGAAAATATGGTTAGTGAAATTCATGAAGCGTTACAGCAGCTTAATATTCATCGTTACACGCTCATGGGTCACTCTATTTCAGGAATTTATGGACTGGACTATGTGAACAAATATCCAAACGAAGTAACTGCCTTCGTCGGGATTGATAGCAGCGTTCCAACGCAGGGAGGTAACGATGATCCATTTCCAACCGAAACGTACAAACTGCTTAAAAAATCAGGATTCTACCGATTGTTAATGAAACTGGCCCCTGATCAACTGATTGCACCCGATGTTGATGATGAAACCAGAGAACAGATTAGAATGCTCTCACTCAAAAATACGTTTAATCCGAATAACTTAAATGAAGGCGAAAATTTTGGTCCCAATTTCAAAGCTGCTGAAAACTTGAGCTTCCCTAGAGATCTGCCTGTCATTTTCTTTTTACAAGCGAATGATACCGAAACGGAAGGTTGGATACCTTTGCATGAAGAGCAAGTCAAAAATTCAGTACATGGTAAAGTGATGACATTCGAAGGTGGACATTATTTACACCATACCCGGTCCAAGGAAATAGCCGAAAACTTCAGGAAGTTTATGAACGAAGTAAAATAAACTTAGAGCAAACGTAGTTTCAGGATTGATTTCAGAAAGAATGAAACGCCCGTTCCCCAATAGAACACCGGGGAACGGGCGTATTTTCCATGCTCATTATTATTGATTTGTTAACGAAATTTCGAACCTTGAACCAGCTTCACCAGCAAATACAATCGTACCGTTTTCAGGTAAGGTAACTTCATTCTCGCCACTAACCACGGTATGGTTCGTACTGATACCTGTCTGGTCATATACAGTGAAAGCGCCTTTCGAAGGCATCTTCACTGTCATCACTTTACCTGCGGCTGCTGCCGGTATCGAGTACCATGTCGCATAACCGTTTGTTTGAATCGTTGTCTTCGATTGTTTCCCTGAATAGAGTGGTCTCACAAGTTCTTGACTGACGTAGACCTTTCCTCCTGCTGAGACGTATTCCACGCCGTCTTTCTCAAAGAACTTATACTCCATCGTATCACGCCCAGCCAAGCCTGGAATTTGCAGTTGGTTCACAGCCGAATTTGCATCAATAATTTTATTGGTATACACATACCCTGGTGCTTCATCGAACATATGAATAGGGATAATCGGCGTTGCACTGTCATATACCGTTGAGGTGTATTTTTCATTCACCAGGTAATAAATGTTGCCTTCACGCTTCTGCCAAGCGGCTGTTACATCTTCGGGTAATGTATTGGTTTCGAGCTTTTCTGCCTTGTATTCCGAGGAGGCGATCTGTCCAAGCCCTGGCACAGACTGATACGAACGGGACCACAAGTATGTATTCCCGTTATCTCCTTGGGCGAATTTCAACTTTTCTGTACCTTGCTCGTTCACGAAAGAGCCATCTTCAGTATACGTATACTTTTGTTCGGTACTGTTCGGCGACAATAGCTGGGACATCGTCAACTGTCCTTCATCATTCACTTCCAACTTCAATAACGAGCTGCCAACCGCCCCATAAATGCCAGCATACTGCGTTAGCTCTTTCGGCATGGTTGTTTTTACAGGGGCGCCAAATGATTTTTCCGGCTTCCGTCCTTCAATAATATCCTTTTCCTCAAGTGCGCTAAGCAACAGTTCGCTGGCAATCAATTGGTCGGTTGTGCTTGACCCACCTGAGGAAGTAACGGCTGCAGCCATATTGTATTCCGGAAGCACAATTAATGACGAATGATAGGCAATCGTATTCCCGCCTTTGGTAACTGCCTTGATGCCGTATTCGCTAAATGGGAACAAGTTCACACTATCCCAACCTAACCCGTACGAAATAGATGAATCGCTGTCCTCTGGCCACAGGCCACTTTTGTATTCTTCCTGCGTCATGGCTTCTGCTGACTCACTGGAAAGAATACCTGTGACCTCTCCCATAAAGATTTGCGAAAATTTGACCAGGTCTTCTGCAGTAGAGTAAATGCCTCCAGAGCCAATCATATTCGTGTTCTCTAGTGGAAGTTGTTCCTTATTCAGCTGCGAATAAGTTACCGCCATTTGGTCAGGATCAACCAGATCCTGCGGCGTTTTGGTATGGCTCATACCCAGGGGTTCGGTGAAATTCTGTTGGATGAAATGGCTAAAGCTCATGCCACTAACCTTTTCAACCAGAATCTCCGCTAACGTAAAGCTATCGTTACTATACACCGAGTAGGCTCCCGGATCTGCCTTCAAATTTTGCTCGACCAATTGATCCAAAAATGTATCATGTGCATAGGTATCATTGTCCCCATACAGTATGGCACTACCGCTTGAGGTTCCAAGAATCCCAGATGAATGATTCAGCAACATACGAGGTGTGATCTGTTTGTAACGGTTATCTTTCATTTTAAAGTCAGGGATATAGTTCACAACCGGCACATCCAGATCGATCTTGTCTTCGTCAACTAGCTTCATCACAGCGGCTGTGAGCACCATTTTACTGGTTGAACCGATGCCGTACATTGTATTAGAAGAAAGGGGGATACGGCCCTCTGGGTCGTTTTTGCCTACCTGTCCGGAGATCACGATCTCTCCCTCATCCATGAGTGCGTACTGCACACTTGTTGTACCATATGTTTCGGTAAGGAGCTTGGCCTTCTCCATCACCGCTTTTTGGGTCATATCATACGTAAGGTTACTACTGTTACTGGTTGCCGGTGTGGCGAGAGCAGTCATTGGGGCTAACATGGTTAACACCAGGGTTACGGCGGCGAATGAAGTTCGTTTTTTCAGTGTCAATCTCATCTTCTCCTGTCTTATCTGTGGATTGGGAATCTCTGTGGTGGTACGTAAGCTAGTGTACTCTAGGACGGTGAACTGAATATGAATTGGCCCAGAATAAAATGGAAAAATACGGGTTGACAGAAAAATCCCTTGCGTATACAATCGTATACATAAACAATTCGTATACAAATGTATACGAAAATGGAGGTGCTTCACAAATGAGAGAAAGACATATAAATGTGAACGAACAACCTGATCGCCATGGAGAGCGGTCCAGACGCGGTCGTGGGGAAGATGAGCAACAAGGTGAACGTTCAAGACGTGGGAGAGGGCATGGAGAGCATCACGGAAAACGGGGTAATGGGGCACAAACGTTTCGTCGTGGAAGAATTCTAGTCTTTTTGGAACAAATGCAGAATCGAAGAGCTACGTTGGCTAGACAGCTTGGTCAGGAGGAGTTCCGTAATATACATCAGATGATCAGTGGTGAGTTGAAAGCGATTGATCAGGTCATTGATGAATACATCCAACTTTTTGAATTACAAAATGAAGAAGAAAGCCCTAATCAGGATCTGGAGAGTGAATAAGAATGGTTCGTCGTTTTTTCTCGTATTATCGTCCTTACAAAAAACTGTTTTTAATTGATTTTGGTTGTGCCGTAATAGCTGGTTTACTAGAGCTGGCATTTCCACTTGCTGTAAGCAAGTTCATTAATGAGTTGCTGCCTGGTCAAGATTGGCCACTCATTATCCTCGCATGTATTGTATTGCTGTCGATCTATGCGCTGAATACCGTCTTGAATTATGTCGTGACCTACTGGGGACATATGCTTGGCATTAACATTGAGACCAACATGCGTTCGAAGATGTTTGCTCATTTGCAAAAGTTATCCTTCCGGTTTTTCGATAATCGTAAAACGGGTCATCTGATCGGTCATCTTACGAATGACCTTAACGATATTGGCGAGGTGGCTCACCATGGACCAGAGGATGTTTTCATCGCAGTGATGACATTAATCGGATCTTTCTGGCTCATGGCGAACATTAATTTAGAGCTTGCACTGATCACCTTTGTCATTATTCCTATCATGGCCTGGGTCATTATCGTGTTCGGTGGGCGTATGACGAAGACCTATCGGCGCCTCTTCGGCGATGTGGGGAATTTCAATTCCCGTATTGAAGACAACGTAGGCGGAATTCGTGTCGTTCAATCATTCGCTAACGAAGAGCATGAGAAAAAACTATTTTCCGTAGACAACGAGAACTTCCGTAAAACAAAGCTGCTTGCTTACAAAACGATGGCGAAGAGTATATCGGTCAGCTACATGATGATGCGTCTGGTTACTGTGTTCGTTATGATTAGCGGTGCCTGGTTCTTTATCGATGGCAGAATTGATATGGGTGATTTCATGGCATTCCTGTTGTTATCCAACATCTTCTTCCGTCCGATTGAGAAAATTAACGCCGTAATCGAAAGTTATCCTAAGGGCATTGCAGGATTCAAGCGTTATCTGGAAATCATTGATACTGAGCCGGAAATCGCCGATGCGAAAAATGCCGTTGAGCTAAAAAGCGTCCGTGGAGATATTCGCTTCGAAAATGTCTCATTCGGTTATGAGGAAAATCGACGTATTCTGAATAATATCAGTTTGTCCATCAATCCAGGGGAAACCGTTGCATTTGTGGGTCCTTCGGGTGCAGGTAAAACGACCATTTGCAGTCTGCTTCCACGATTCTATGAAGTAGAGGAAGGTCGGATCACCGTTGATGGAGTTGATATTCGTGAGGTTCAGCTGGAATCATTGCGTAGACATATCGGTATTGTTCAACAAGATGTATTTCTCTTCTCAGGCACAATTAAGGAGAATATCGCTTATGGCGATTTAACGGCTACAGACGAACAAATCTGGGATGCAGCCCGTCGTGCCTCTTTGGAAGAGTTGCTTCTTACTTTGCCAGAAGGGATCGATACGATCATTGGTGAACGTGGTGTCAAACTTTCCGGAGGTCAAAAACAGCGCTTGTCCATTGCTCGTATGTTCCTGAAAAATCCACCGATTCTCATCCTGGACGAAGCAACGTCCGCTCTGGATACCGAAACTGAAGCATTAATCCAGAAGTCCTTGGCGGAACTGTCAGTGGGTAGAACAACACTTGTTATTGCACACCGACTGACAACCATCAAGAATGCAGATCGCATCCTTGTAGTCAACGCGGATGGCATCGCTGAGCAGGGGAACCATGAGGAACTGGTCGCTGCCGGAGGCATATACAGCAGACTTCATCAGGTGCAATACAGCCATTCCTAATAGCCAAAAAACAAACCGTGCATTTGCGCGGTTTGTTTTTTTGTTTTTCAATAAAGTGGCATTCATTTGAACTATAAAGCTCATCGATATTATATTGTTGACAACGTCCACTAAACTGATTAATATAATGTTGACAATGTCCACTAAAAGGGAGGGTTTCACATCGACTCTCAGCAAATAAATGCAGATATGTTGACTGAAATGCGGCGTTTTAACCGTTTTTATACCAATATACTCGGTGTACTCGATAAGCATATCCTGGGAACGGGATACTCCTTCGCTGAAGCAAGGGTCATTATTGAAATTGGCATTCAAGGGGAGAGCATTGCGAACAATCTGGTGGATACACTGACCATTGATCGCAGCTACATGAGCCGAATTGTAAGTAAACTGACCAGAGAAGGGCTGCTGATGAAAGTGGATTCAGCTGCTGACAGCCGGGTTAGTTTGATTCGCCTGACTGAAAAAGGGCAGGAGCTTTACGGTGAGTTGAATGAACGTTCAGATCAGCAGATTGTGAAGTTAATGCAAGGTTTGGATGAGGAAGAGATCAGAGAAGTTTACGCTTCAATGATGAATATTCAGGATAAGTTGAACAAAAGAGCAGGAGAGACAAGACGATGATACGATTCGAATGTGATTACAACGAAGGCGCGCATGAGCGCATTTTGCAAAGACTGATTTCAACGAACATGGAACAAACGAGCGGTTACGGTAAAGATGCCCATTGTGATCGGGCGAGAAGCCTTATTCGACAAGCTTGTGAAAATGAAAAGGCAGATGTGCATTTTTTGGTTGGGGGTACACAGACCAATACAACGGTTATCGCCTCCATTTTGCGTCCGTACCAAGGCGTGATTGCAGCGACTTCGGGCCACATCGCAGTCCATGAGACGGGAGCAATCGAAGCCACAGGTCACAAAGTAATCACGGTACCAAGCGAAGATGGGAAGATCACATCAGATCAGGTCAAAGCGGTCTATGATGCCCATTGGAATGATGCAGCACCTGAACATTGTGTCCAGCCCGGAATGGTTTACATATCCCAGCCTACTGAGAACGGTACGATGTACAGCAAGGCAGAGCTGCAAGCATTGTTTGATGTGAGCCGGCAGTGTGGTCTCCCGTTATTTATTGATGGGGCACGTCTTGGTTATGCTCTTGCTTCCCGGAATTGTGATACGACTCTCGCTGATCTCGCTCGCCTATGTGATGTATTCTATATTGGCGGAACCAAGATCGGAGCATTGATGGGGGAAGCGGTAGTCATTTTGAATGAAAAACTCAAGCCAGATTTTCGTTATATGATCAAACAAAAAGGCGGCCTGCTTGCCAAAGGAAGATTGCTGGGAATTCAGTTTGAAACGCTGTTTGAGGATGGTCTGTATCTTGAGATTTCCCAGCATGCGGTGGACATGGCCATGTTGATTCATGATTCGCTTGCGGAGCAAGGTATTACTTTCCTATATGATTCTCCAACCAATCAGCAATTTCCGATTCTGCCAGATGATCTGCTTCAGGATTTACGCAGCCGTTACTCGTTCACATTCTGGGAAAAGGTGTCCGATACACACAGCGTCGTTCGTTTTTGTACCAGTTGGGCAACCCAGCGGGAAAATGTGGACTCACTGATTCGGGATATTTCCCAGGCTCTGAACAAATTGAAAGCTTGTGTATAATCATTAATCACTAAAGGATAGTACATTGACGGAGTAAAACGCCAAAAAATAAGTCGCCATGTTAACGGCGACTTGTTTTTTTGTTTGCTGCTAATGGTTCCATGAATTTAATTCTAAAATTGAATCACGACCATTTGATGACAGGACCACTCCGGTATCGTGTAGGTCACAAGGCCGTTCACCTGACTGAATGGGAGACTAAGGTTCTGCGGCGCCAGATAGACATCTTGTACTTGTTCGGCAGCCGCAACCGTTACCTCTGTATTGATAAGTGGAGGGATATCCTCGATAACTTCCACACCTTGTCCTCTACGTACTGGAGAGGCATACAGTAGATGATTCACCCAACGGTTCGAGTTCTTCTGAATCTGTAGCGTGGTAACCCCTTGGGCAGGTAGGTTGGTTATCAGCGACTTATTGTTACTCAGTAAACGGTCCAACGCGTAACAGATGATTTCCTTGACAGCTAAGCTCCCCTTCGTCGCATAATCTTCAAAAACATTCCACGCGATATAGATTCCATCCTGACCTTCAGCCATGCCAGTTCCCGATTCCTGCAGATCAGAAGGGGTATGCTGGTGAGAGCAGAACGTGAACAAGTCACGGTTAAAATATGAATTTTCCTTACTGCCAAGTACGATGCCGTCTGTCGTGGGCACTGTGTTCTGTCCTTCGGTGTACATGACGAAAGAGGCTGTACGCAGCGAAGGAAGCTCGAAATTCGGACGGAAATAGGAGGGACGGAATGGGGAAACATCCTGATATTCTACACCCAAATCGAATTCAAAGCCCGTACCATCCGGTGAGAGTCCGGAACGGCCAGTGGCGAGAATTTTGCCGCCCCCGGCAAGAAAGGCTGTCAGTTTGGTTTTGATTGACTCTGTAATGCTAATGGCATCCGGCAAAATAACAACTTTATATTTGGACAGATCAGCCTGCAGATCTACTACATCGAAGAGATAGTGGCCTTCCAGCAAAACTCTTACAGCGCCGGTATCGTGGTGGTGCATGTGCTGGTTATGAGGATCGCCTCCGGATTCCCATAAGGCTGCCTCCACTGACAGCAATGCGATATCAGCCATAGCGGTAGTATCTCGACACCATTCTTCCTTCGCTTCTACCTCACGGTAAGCTTCCCCGATCAACGAATACGTGGCATAATCCATCTGACCGCCCGGATGCAGCTGATCTCCAATGGAGCAGCGTGCCCCGTTCGCAATGCTCAGTGCAGTTTCATAGCGCAGCGCGTTGGGGTGCTTGTATCCGCCGAATTCGCCCCAGGAGGTATGGAATTTTCCGGTCATGCCGAGGAAATCCATGCCCAATGTCTGCGCATAACGTGCAGAGAGCGGGAAGTGGTCGTACCCCCAGCCGCCCGTTGGTAGCGATTCCAATTCCAAATGGGTATTCACATGAGCGAGATCCCGCCGCCCACGGTCGACGTGACTGCTGTTGTGGAACACTGGTAGTCCGGGTTTCACTGCATGCACAGTCTCATTCATTCGATTAGCATAACGAGCATATGTCTGTTCCCACAGTTTTTTCATATCTTGAATGTTTCGTGGATCGGAGCCCTGTGAGCGAATCTCGGCAACACAATATTGACAATAACATTCCCGAACACCAACGATATCGAGGAAGATGCCGTCCACATCATATTTCTTTACGACTTCCTCTACCTGTAGGGTGAGAACGTCAAGATAAGGGGTGTTCATGCAAAATTGATGATAGCCTGGCGTCATGAAGTCGGCTGTCCAACTGATCTGCTCCTGCTGATTGCGGATGAGCCATTGTGGATGTTTGCGGGCGAGTCGCTCATCCAGGCCAGCGGAGAGATAGACCGGAGTCTTCACACCTATCTCATGAGCAGCCTCAATCTGGGCACCCAGAAGATCGAAATTCAGATGTGGATGCATTTGATTGGCGGTAGTCGGATGATAGGCCCAGCCATGATGGCACTTGGAGAATATGGTGATGGAATCGACATGCCCGGTTTTGAGCATCTCCTGAAATTGCTGCTTCGAAAAATCACGGCCAATGCCTTCAATGGCTTCTGACGTATGAAAATCGAGATGAACCTGACGAAATTTCATGCTTGCTTCCCCCTGGTCATTAAATGATAGAATCATATTATATCTACCACTCTAATCGATCATCAGCTTCGATACAGCTGACAATCACGACTATATATAGCACATTATCTACATTTTGAACAAAGGAGGGATCTTATGTTTGTACTTGAACTTCAAGTTCCGCCGTTTCCGCTATTAGCAGCCATTGGGCACACCGAATGGCAGCCGGGGATGCAGCATGCCCAGCGTAGCTTTGATGTGTTCGATCTTATTATTTGCGCCAAAGGAGCGCTGTACATGGAGGAAGATGGCCTCCGTTACGAGATTGCGGAAGGTATGATGCTGGTTCTTGAACCTGGCAAAGACCACCGTGGCTATAGACCAACGGATGTGCAGACGGAAGTATACTGGATTCATTTCCAGCTTCCCTCTGTGCAAAAGATGATTTTGAAAGAAAAGACGACTTGGGAGCAGCCTTTGCTTCAACAAACAGACCAGGATATTGAGGCTCCCCCAGGAGTCATTGAAATTCCCAAATTCGCCGCGGTGGATCTACGTAACCTGGAGCCGATACTGAAAGAAATGCTTGAGCTGCACCATGTACTCACCCGTCAGCGTTCCTTCGAGCTTCATGTTCTGTTGGGCCAATTCCTGCTGCAATTACAGAAGGGAATGAGACAGAACAGCCCGCAGGCTCGCTCCTATTTTCTAAGCGAGAAGGTGGCAACTTATCTTGGTCAACGCCTTGAGCAGCCGTTTGATTCCGGACAGATGGAGCGTGATCTGCTTTATCATTTTGATTACCTGGCTCGCTGCCTGAAGCAGTATACGGGGATGAGCCCGCTGCAATACAGGCATCACCTGCAAATGGAGAAGGCCAAGCGGTTATTGGCACATTCGGAGCTTCCGCTGAAGCGTATCGGCGAGTTGTGTGGACTGCAGGACCATAACTATTTTACACGGTTATTCAAGCGTCAAACTTCCCTCACGCCTGGAGAGTACCGCAAGAAGCATCAGTTGTATTTCATGGAATAGACATGATCAAACAAAAAAACCGCCCGAAAGGGCGGTGGATGATGACGTATTCAATGTCCCAGAATTTCAAATGCTTAAGCTTTAAAGTCCTCGCTTCGTACAGGACTAGCATTCGATAAGGCCTGCCGAAGACTGTCCGCTCCATGCTCCTGGTAACTGGGAGTCCCCGGTTGTTGGCGCCAGGATTCGTCCAATCCGCCGGCGTCTATGGCGTCAAATCCCAGCTCCTCGACAAGTTGAAGTACAATTTTCTTTGTATCAGGATCATCACCAGCTACAGGGAGAGCAAGTCGATCGGGTGAACCGGCAGGCAGTCCACGTTCAAGCAGATTTATAGCGGAAATCCCATTAAAGGCTTTGTTAACAGGATGTTTCAAGTATTGCTCAACCCATCGGCTTTCAGGTAAGCCACCTTCGATCTCGGCAATCAAGCCGTCACGCTGACGGGGGTAATAGTTCCCGGTGTCAATAATGGCAGCACCAGGTGCAATGTGGTCTAAGATACCATCAGGGAGATCCGGAATATTCTTTTGTGGAATCGTTACAATGACCAGCTCGGCTCCATGGGCGACTTCGGTTACTTCAAGTGGTTTCGCGCCTGTCTCTTCAGCCAGATCCGTCAAGGTATGAGGACCACGTGAGTTAGCAATCGAGACATCATGACCAAGTTTGGTGAGACGACGAGTGAGATTACCACCGATATTTCCGGTTCCAATAATTGCGATTTTCATTTATTCCGACTTCCTTTCCCGATTTAATATGGTATGACATTTTTACTTTAACAGAGAACAATGAAGCTGTAAACAACTTCTTGACTGAACGTTACAAATTACCTATACTAAGATTTATTATTTCGTTGAGAAGGGAGGGAATGCAGTGACCAAAGGTGGAAGACCAAGAGAATTTAAGGATACGGCTGTAATTGACGCAGCCATGGATGCCTTTTGGTTGAACGGATACGAAGGATGCTCTACTGAGGATCTATGTAAACAGACCGGTCTCGGGAAGGGCAGTTTATATAATGCGTTTGGCAGCAAACATGATTTATACGAAAAGGTACTCCAGCGTTATCATGAGGAAGGGATACGGGAGCAAAGCGAGATTTTACAGAGCTCCTTACCGTTGAAAGAAAGATTACGCGGCCTGCTGGAGTGGGGGATACAGGAGGATTTTTCGGAATCAGGGCGAAGAGGCTGTCTCCTAATTAATGCAGCAATGGAACGGGCACGGGTTGATCCTATGGTTGAGCAAGTGGTAACACGTCATATCGGATTTTTGGAGGATGCACTTTGTGATCTGATGGAGCAGGGTGCACAGACAGGAGAGATTACTTCAGGGAGACCAGCCAAAGAACTGGCAAGCCTGTTTCTAAGCAGCTATTACGGACTTCGCGTGCTTAACAGCTCTTCACAGAACCGTGATCTGGCAAAAAGTATTGTAGAAGGTACATTGGCAGCTATTTACTAGCCGGGTAATCCGGCACTTTTTTTTGCATTAGTTTTGTACCGATCATTACAATAGTGTGATTTTATAACTCATATGAAAAGGGGAATTGAAGATGCCATTGGCAATCTATGTGCTTAGCTTAGCTATTTTTTGCATGACTACCTCAGAATTTATGGTAGCTGGAATGATGAATACACTTGCGGGAGAGTTTGGAGTATCTGTCTCGCAAGTAGGATATTTGATTACAGCCTTTTCAGCGGGGATGGTCGTAGGAGGTCCCTTACTAACCGCTGCTCTGCTGAATATGCCTAGGAAAAAAGCGTTCATTATGCTAACCGGACTGTTTCTCGCTGGACAGTTGCTTGGCGCGATCGCAGGTAGCTATGAGGTTATGATGGCCTCACGCATCATAGCAGGTGTTGCTTCCTCAGCTGCTTTTGGCGTATCAATCTCGATCTCTGCTTCGCTCGTGGAGGAAAACCAGCGGGGACGGGCGGTGTCGATAATCTTCGGGGGTCTTATGATTGCTACGGTTCTGGGTACACCTGCTGCAACGTGGGTGGCCGATGCTTATGGCTGGCGTTTCAGTTTTTGGGCGGTCGCCATTCTTGTTCTACTGTCAGGAGTAACTGCATTGCGGTTGATCCCCGTATTATCCAGACCGGAGCCCACGAGTTTGCGTCATGAAATGAAATCTTTTCGCAATCGCAAGCTCTGGGCGGCTTACCTGACAAGTTTTCTTATTATAGGAGCTACATTTGCAGCATTCAGCTACTTTGCTCCAATTTTTACAGAGTTGACGGGCTTTTCAACGTCCGCGGTGCCACTATTGTTTGTTGTGTATGGAGCTGCTACGGTTGCTGGTAATCTGATCACTGGTCGACTGGCGGACCGATACACTATGCTGATTCTAACGATAGGGCTTGTTCTCTTGACGTTTGGTCTTTTGACATTCGCCATTGGCGTACATACAGCTGCCGTGGTTATTCCTGCCGTAATCATCATCGGGTTGGCCGGGGTTCCAATGAACCCGCCTATGGTCGCGCGAGTGATACGTACGGGAGGAAGTGGTCTGATGGTGAACACCGTTCACACCGCAATCGTCACCTTTGGTGTAGTGGTAGGGTCTTCTGTTGGAGGCTTGGCTATTAGTGCCGGTTATGGTCTGGTTGCACCGATCTGGGTCGGGGTTGTGTTGGCTTTGGTGGGTGTAATTTCACTGCTTCCGTATATGCGAGGAATCTTCAAAGTTAAGGTTGTAGATATGGATATAAAACATTAAAAAGTGTTTGATTGTGGGTAGTTTTTCAAAACATCGTGTTCAACAATACGAATAAAAGCAGCCCAGATACGATAAAGTACTGGACTGCTTCTATTTTTTTGAAATGTGCCCCGTGACATTTCTTCGTATTATTTATGATCCTAATGAATGATCCTAATAGATTATTCTTCTGAGATAAATCTTTTGCCAAGCAACCACATTACGCCGCTAATGATTAGAAAATATAAAGGCATCATCAGCAATGAGCCGTTATGCAGAGCACCCATTCCCCATGTCGTAAGACTTACCAGTAAGTAGTAGCCTAAGCTGAATATAGCACCTGCTGTGCCAATTACATCTTGAAAATGAACAAGCGCAAGACTTAGACAATTGGGCAGAGTAATACCTGCGCCAATCAACAGAACAAACATGGCAGTTAACATGCAGATGATCTGCAAAAGATTGGGCAGCATAGACAAGCTGCTTCCAAGGGTCAGGAGCAGAGCACCGCTGGTCATGACCAGACAACCCAGAAGAATGATCTTTTCCGGTGTGTAAACGGTCAATAGTCGTTTTGAGATCATTGCTCCGACCACTGAGGCCAAGGCCACAATAATGCCCAGAAAACCATAAACGCCAGGCGACAGATCAAAGTGTTCTATGAAGATGAAGGGAGCTTCGGCATAATAACTAAATAAAACTCCGTTAATACCTCCGATCAATACGCCAAACACCATTACGCGCGGCATAGCGAGCATCTTTTTAACAACCGGAAGTATAGCGACTTTGGATCGTAAAGAAACGTTCGTTGTCTCCGGCAGTTTAAGAAAAGCATATATGAACAACAAAACGCTCATTAGTACTAACGCCAAGAATACCCATCTGAAGCCAAGGGCCTGATCAATCCAACCACCAATAAGTGGCCCAACTGCCGGCGTAAATGCAATGACAGCAGAGATTTGGGCAAACATCGCATGTCTTCGATCTCCCGATACACTTTCTCGAAGCATGGTTTGGGTGATAATCGAGCCAGTTGCGGCACCGAAAGCCTGTACGAAACGGCCAATGAGAAGCAATTGAATCGATTCCGAATAAAAGCACATCAAGCTTCCGATCCCATATACGATGAGACCGCCCAGCATTGCAGGTCTACGACCAATCAAGTCGGACAGCCAGCCCCAGCAGAAGACGCCCAAGGCAAATCCTATAAAATAGATGCTTAATGTGAATTGTACGGAACTATTAGATACACCAAGTGCTGCTGCGATATCTGGCAGCGATGGAGTGTAGATGGTCTCACTGATTTGTGGAAAAGCGATAAGAACAATCATTAACAGCAAAGATGGTACTGCATATTTCTTCATTATATATTAGCCCTCCTACAAGCTTATACTCTGTTATGACAACAAGAATATGAGCCTAGCTAGGGAAAGGGGGGCATCATGATGGCGAGACGACTATAAATCATCATTTGTTGAATTACCTTTCATCATTATAAGAGTAGGAGGGTTTGACAATCATTGCTAATACTCGGCCTAGGTTAACATGCTTGATATGGCAAGTCAACTAGCTCTGGCTAATCGTACGATTAAGCGGTTTTGTCCCAAGCTCTGAACGTACTTGATTTGGAATTATGAAATTTAATGAAGCTAGCTATTCGCCAAATGGCGATATAGGATAAGGCGACTACATTATTCAGGAATCCAAGAGTTTTGGGATCAATCCCTGAGATGAACAAGAAGTCAAAAAATCGCATCGAGAAGATAACAATAATTAAAACATAAAGAAGTACGTTTCTTTTATAATACATATTGCCATCCGATTTTCGCTCGAATTGCGTCACCAGAATTAATGGGATTGACAGAACTGCACCTATAATAATTGAACTGATCATTCTGCCAGATGTAAGCACCAACGTAGGGTCGAACAATTCAAACAAAGAAGTAGAGATATAAAGGATCGGAATTAATAATTTCCGCCCAGATTCGTGCAATGGTTTCTTGCTGCCCTGGATAACGCCCCTCAAAATAAGTACGACAATTAATAATGAGATTGTTAAAGATATTGGATTCATGGTAAGCACCTCGTCTGTTTTTTGTGTAACCTAAGTATCGAGGATATTTAAAATTTATATCAGTGTACAAAGTAATTCGTTTAAGGTGACTTTTGTCATCTTCCCAAAACAAATAGGGCGACCTCTCCCCAATTGAATTCCGGGAAAAAGTCGCCGCTTCAAAAATCTTTTTTTATTGTCTATGTGACATGGCTATGACCTCGGAAGGCATCTGTCTGCTATTGAATGATCCGCTCATATCTCTCCTGAATCATCTATACGCTGTAAAATTATTAGACCAGCTCTTGCGATGGGCAGCTCGTGCAAACCGTCCTGAAGCTCAATTTGACGAAGTAGAACAACTTGACCGCAGCAATTTTTTACAGTTAGATCGTAACGACCCTGATGGTGGCAACGCACAACTACTTGTTCGTTATAAGTGCCGTTGGCTACAATGAATCGGTCATAGGTAGCGTCCATTGGGACAACAATATTAGCGTAAACAGCGACAATTTTCGTACCTGCTCTTTGAGCACTGACAAGTGGGTAAAGTAGCTCGGGTTGTTCCGGAACTAACTTACCTTTCAGCAGAATGTCACTGTTCTCCTTACAGAAGGAGAGCCAAAAGCGGATCATTCCAGCGTACGTTTCTCCAATCTCATCGAGACGAACAGAGATTTGAGGCACGGAGAAGAGAACGTTGATCAGCTGCATGGCTGCGCTTTCGACCGATTCTTTAGGGTTAAACATAATCATGTCGGAATGGACGGCTGTATTCCCCGACAATAGTCGCAGGTCGAGCGTACGGATGCGATTTTGGATAGAGTCGTTCGGGCAATCGTTGGCCCGGAACATGTTGCCGTATTTTCGCATTAACGGGCCGATGTACGTTTGGCGGAATTCGATGAGAATATCCGGCTTAATGGCTCTCAGTCGCTCCATAACATCGGAGAGCAGTCGGTCCACCGCTTCAGGCACTGATTCATGATCCCGTCCTTCCGCTGTTCCCTCCTTCTGATCTGGGCTCAGCCTGAAGCTATCCACGAAATCCAGCTTCAGACCGTCGATATCCCATCCGAATACGGCCTGTTCATAGGTATTGATCAGGTATTCCCGTACATCCGGATACCGGGGGTCCAGCACTCCCGCATTCAGCTTCTCATCTACCCGCAATAGTTTATTCTCGAACTTGCTCCATACCTTGCTGCGTTTCCCTACAAATGGCACGGAGTACCATAACATATATTTCATACCTAGCCGATGTACGGTATCCACATGAGCTTTCATGTCCGGAATCTTGCCCGCATAGACTTCCCAGTCTCCGGTATACGCATAACCCCGGTTGTTGTCGTCCGTCTGCCAGCCATCATCAACGATAATAGTGTCACAGGCAAGCTCTTTAGCAAGTCTGCATTGTTCCTCCAATTCGGCAGCGGTTAGTTTCTGATGATAGGAATACCACGTGGAGTACATGGGTCGGAGGGCCACATCAGGAACTGCGGCGGGTTCATAGCCTGGAAGGCCTTCCCACCACGTGGTTACATCTTCAAGCGCCTTATAGAAGGGGATATCCCTACGATCGATTCGAAGCGTTGCTTCGTAATGATCGAGTTTCGGCATCGCTTCTTCAAACAGGGTAATAGAGCACAGGAAGGTGGAATCCTCTTCATGAATACCGGCTTTTATCGACACGTTGTTTAATGCATCAGTAAAAGCGAAGGTCATTCGATTTCGCCCCTCTAGATTATATAGAGAGGCCACAGGCGCGAGAGAAGTGCTTTTGGACTGAAAACCATCACCCCAATCCACTTGAAGGGCTTTATTCCGGTCGGTTCCCGGATGCCATAAAGAGTGGATGTCTATGGCGGGAGTAGACCACTCGATCCGGCAAACTGGCGGCTGTTCTTTTTTCGCAGCAGTTAGCCGGATATGGACCAGAAAAAGGTTCTCCGTAATGGTTTCGACGTGGGTAAAGCTTTCAAACAAGGTGTTGCTGCCGTTAATAATTACAGTGGGACAATCGTAGTTGATTAAAGTTTTCATAATACCTCCTGCTTGTATAAATAGATATTGGACTAACGATACCTTGTTTAGAGTATAATGTTTACAAAAATTTTAGTAAACAAATAAAATAAATATACGTAATGAGGGATGTGATTGGCGTTTTACACTGATAAAAATAGATGTAAGCGATGACAATAAGGTATTGTCAAACAAATTGATCTCTGATATATTGAAAACACGCATTAGTTCGCTAATGTTTAGTAAACAAAACACAATGTGATTGGCAAGTGGTTAGCAAAACTATAAAATGATTGTGAGGGGTGTTTCCCAAATATGAAGTGAAAAGGTGATCAGTAGTGCCAACAATTCGTGATATTGCAAGTCTGGCCGGTGTTTCTCCATCTACAGTTTCCCGTGTACTGAACGGGGATCCTTCTTTATCGGTATTGGAGGAAACAAGAAGAAAAATTCTTTCTGCTGCAGAACAGCTGCAATATAAAGTAACCCAGCGTCGTCATACCAATCAAGCGGCGCAGTTGAAAGATTATAAAATTGGGTTGGTGACCTTCTGTTCGGAGCAATTCGAGTCGGAGGACCCGTACTACCTGACTATAAGGTTGCAAATCGAAAAGGAATTCAATCAGCTGGGCCTTCACATTACTCGTACGATTCGCTGGGTGAACCATGATTCGTATGAAAGCCTGTCAGGGCTTGATGGCCTGATCGTGATTGGCAAGTTCGAATTTGATCCATACAATTTGTACTTCAGCCGAATACATAACATTGTTTTTGTCGACTATTCGCCGGATGAGGACCGCTTTGATTCCGTCGTTGTCGATTTTGACAAGGTAACTCGGATGGCTTTGGATCATCTTACCGGACTTGGCTATACAAAAATTGGCCTGATCAGCTCACGTGATTTCATCAATCGTTTTGGTTCCAACTCTGGTATTGATTCAGTGGATCAACGGCAAAGCAGTTTTGAATCTTATATGAAGCAGAAAAATCTGTACCTGCCTGAGCATGTCCATATCGGTAATAATTTCTCCATGTCTACCGGGTATCAGCTCATGAAGGAAGTGATTGATAAGCAGGATTTACCGGAAGCTTTCCTGATTGGTTCCGACCCCATGGCGATAGCTGCTGGTAGGGCCTTAAAAGAAGCCGGGTTAAAGGTACCGAAAGATATCGCAATAGTCGGCATCGATGATATTGAAATGGCTTCTTACGCTAATCCACCGTTAACCACGGTGAAAATCTACACTGAACAAATGGGCCAGAGCGCGGTGAAAATGCTGCTAGAACGGATCGGTGGCAGAGAAGTACCGTTAAAGATCGTGATTCCGTCGAAGCTGGTTATTAGAAGCAGCTGTGGTGCGGAAATCAGGTCCGTAGGGGAAGTGGAAGATTGACCTTTATTTAAATATTCAATTCAATAGGGGGAAAAATGATGAAAAAATGGTCTTTGATTATTTTATCTCTGCTTGTTGTAATTGTATTGTCGGCGTGTTCCGGAAATGGAGGGAACTCGTCGAAAAGTCAGGGCGGGACGGAGGACAAGGGTAAAATAACATTTGCCTTCTGGGGAGCTCAGTCAGAAGCTGATGCGATCAAGCAAGCCATTGATAACTTCGAGTCAAATTACCCCGACATTCAGGTTGAGAGCCAGTGGATTCAGAAGGATTACCTCACCAAACTACAGACGATGATTGCTGGAGGTACGACTCCTGATGTCATGCTGATCTCAGGAGGGGATTTGCCTGGTTTTGCAAACGCTTTCCAAGAATTGAAATTGGATGAATCGCTCTTCAGTTCACCTTCCCTCGTCGATTCCATGAGTGTGGATGGCAAAACCTATGCAGCACCATTTATTATCAAGCCTAAAGTTATGGCGATTAACGTCGATCTTTTTGAGAAAAATAACATTCCGCTTCCAAGCAAGACTGAACCGATGACGGTTGAACAATTCAATGACATCGCAAAGAAACTCACATCTGGAGAAGGGGCAACAAAGATTTTTGGTTCAGAACCGCTGTGGCTCGGTAACTGGATTTATGCGTTCGGTGGTCAATTTTACAGCGATGATCTGAGTAAGTCGGCACTAGATTCACCAGAAGTCATAGCTGCTGCTGAGTATATTGTCTCTAGCAAACAAGCTGGCATCGT
Source organism: Paenibacillus sp. FSL F4-0087 (assembly GCF_038020215.1). NCBI lineage: Bacteria > Bacillati > Bacillota > Bacilli > Caryophanales > Paenibacillaceae > Paenibacillus > Paenibacillus sp. FSL F4-0087. The sequence goes on along the minus strand of NZ_JBBODJ010000001.1, from coordinate 6,565,139 downwards.
GCCGAACGATAGTGAGAAGCAGGGACAAAGCATGATGAACTGGTACCTGGGTGGAAGAATCGGCATGTTCACCGACTTTGGTCCTTGGTATTTGCCGCAAATGGCTGATGTGCAGAAGTTCAAATGGGATATTGTTCCTTTCCCAGGGAACGGCGGTTCCAAAGAAGTTAATGGACTGGCTCTAAGCAAGGACAGCAAGAATGCTGAAGCTGCCGAAACGTTCATTAATCACCTTACACAAAACGAAGAGGTGCAAAAGATCATCGGAGGAAACAAGAATGCTTATGGGGTTCCGGTTATCTCCAGTGCAACAAGCGCGTTTGAAACGGTTTCCCCCGACAAGAACCTAAAAGCCTTTGTACTTGCCGCCGAGAAGCAGCATACACAAGAAGCCCAGAAGGGTACAAATGAAATCAACAATGAGATGAAGGCTATCGATGATACAACACCAATCGGAATTGGAAACAAGGATGTTAAGGAAGTATTCCCGCAGGTGGCAGAGAAGATAAACAAGATTTTACAACAAAACTAACGGGAGCAAACTATGAATGGAATAATAGAAGGGATCTACAGTTTCTATGAAGGAATAGGGGCACCAGCAGCATTGTTGCCTCTTCTCCCTTTTCTGACCGTTATCGTGCTAGTATTCGTTATTATTTATACTATTACCAGAGTTCTTGTGAAAAAGAGGATTATTCATACCAAAACAGCAAGTTTTTATTTGTTCGTCTCAGTCTGGATTATTGGCTTTCTGTTATTTACGGTAGGTCCGATGATTTTCTCATTCTATATCAGCTTCAACAAATGGGAGGTCGTTAGCGACCCGAAATGGATCGGTTTGGACAACTACCGCATGTTGTTCAAGGATACTATGTTTTATAAATCGCTGTCCGTGACCTTCTATTACACACTCGTAAGTGTACCCTTGCAGGTCATTCTCTCTTTAGCGATTGCCTTGCTGATGAATTTGAAGCTGCGCGGGATCTATTTTTTCCGTACCATCTATTATTTGCCAACGCTCGTGCAGGGTGTTGCACAAATGGTACTGTTTATCTGGATTTTTAACCCGAATGTCGGTCTGGTCAATTCATTATTGCGTTTGATTGGTATCGAAGGCCCTGGCTGGTTCTCCAGTCCAGATTGGTCAATGCCGGCAGTCATTATCATGAGTCTTTGGACGGTCGGAGGCAATATGATTATCTATCTGGCCGGTCTTTCGGATATTCCACAAAGCTTGTATGAGGCGGCTGAGATTGATGGAGCAACGGCAGCAAGAAAAGCCTGGCATGTGACGCTACCACAGATTTCACCGATATTATTTTTCAACACCGTTACAAGTATGATTGGGGCATTCCAGACCTTTACCCAAGGTTTCATGGTTAACGGCGGACCTGATAATTCGTTGTTATTTTATGCCTACTATTTATATCAAAATGCCTTTATGTGGTTCAAAATGGGTTACGGTTCGGCCCTGGCTTGGGTACTCTTTGTGATTATTCTCGTGTTCACTGCGCTCGTATTCCGCAGCAGTGCATTATGGGTTTATTACGAAACAGAGCAAACCGGAAGGAGGAAGCGTCGTGTCCGTAAAAAAAGAGCGTAAATCTGCTCACAAAAAGGTGCATTGGCTGGCCTATATATTGCTGCTAATCGGAGCCGTTATGTTCCTGTATCCCTTTCTGTGGATGGTTTCTGCCTCGCTAAGGAGTCTGGAAGAGGTTGCAGTTTCAGGAATGAGTATATGGCCTGATAACTGGCGCTGGGATAATTATGCGAAGGCGCTTACCGCGTTCCCGTTTGGTCGTTATCTGGTCAATACTGTAATTACAACGGTGTTCCCGATCGTGGGTACGGTTCTTTCTTCATCTATTGTGGGCTATGCCTTTGCCCGCTTGAAGGTGAGGGGAAGCGGGATCTTGTTCGTACTAGTGCTGTCAACCATGCTGCTACCGGGCGAGGTTACGATGATTCCGCAATTCATTCTGTTCAAGAATCTGGGCATGCTGGATACGCTATACCCGCTGATCGTTCCGACCTTCTTTGGATCGGCGTTCTATATCTTTTTGCTACGTCAGTTCTATTCCCGGCTACCCGTCGCATTGGAGGAAGCAGCGATCATCGACGGTTGCGGTTACTTTAAAATTTGGTGGAAGATTTTCCTGCCGCTGTCCAAACCGGCTCTAATGGCGGTTGGCGTCATGGTCTTTATGGGCTCCTGGAACAACTTCATGGGACCGCTAATTTATATCAACAGCGACAAATGGAAGACACTCACGCTCGGTTTGGCGGGTTTTCAGGGTACTTATGCCACAGATACCAACTTGTTAATGGCAGCTGCTGTCGTAATCACTTTACCGTGTATCCTATTATTCTTCACCGCGCAAAAAGCGTTTATGGAAGGTCTGACCTTCTCAGGTTCCAAGGAAAGTTAAACCGAAAAAGGATAGGAGTGACTTTGACATGCCTTATGAGAGAGAGGTAGAATCCCAAGCTGGTGCAGTAACTTTTCAATCTTCCGATAAGGAGTTGAATGAAGGTTTTGTTTGGGCCAAACGGCAGGCGCTGGAATATGCCCACTTTGGTGAAGATCCCGTCGGGCTATGGTACGAAGCCGCTCTTCCAGCCAGAGAAGCATTTTGCATCCGTGATGTCATGCACCATAGCACCGGAGCTGCTGTTCTTGGGCTTCGTCTCCATACCAAGAACATGATCATGCAATTTGCCGAAAATATTGCCGAGTCACGTGACTGGTGCACGTACTGGGAGATCAATAAAGACAATGTTCCTGCCCCAGTCGATTATGAAAGTGATGAGGATTTTTGGTATAATCTCCCCGCGAATTTCGACATTATTGATGCCAGCTTACGTCAATACTTATGGACCGGCGATACTTATTATTTAAATAATAGTAAGTTACTGGATTTCTTTAGTTTGACTTTAAATGAATATACGAACACTTGGGATAAAGACGGAGACGGAGTATTGGAATATTATCCCGAATACGGACGTAGGGGCCTGGCTACCTTCAACGAAGCTGGACATCAGCCTTTGATAGGTGGTGATATGATTGCTGCTCAAATTGCCGGTTACCGTGCATTTGTCCATCTTGCCCGTCTCAGGGGTCAAACGGAGATAGCGGAAGTGTACGCCACCAAGGCGCAAGACCTGAAACAGCGTTATGAGCAGGAATGGTGGAACGAGGAGGAGAGGCGCTTCTTCGGCGCCAAGCTGCAAGATCATTCATTCCTAACAGGCTATAATGCAGAAGGGACATTTCTCCCTCTTTATTACGGGGCAGTCAGTGACCCGGAGAAACTTCTTAAAGCGCTTGAGGATGTCAAGATCCATCGTGTTGCTAACGTTGAAGGAAAGACTTACTTGCCGGATATCTTTTACCAGTACGGTCAAAATGAAGAAGCCTTTAGTGAATTGAAAGAGCTGGTAGATCCATCATTGGAGCGACGGGATTACCCGGAGGTATCTTATTGCGTAATAGGTTCCATCGCCGCGGGATTGATGGGAATTACGGGAAACGGTGCATCCGTAATTAGCACCTTGCCAAGACTTACGCATTCACTGGAATGGGCGGAAATGGGGAATATCCCTATCCTTAATCGGAACATTAGGGTTAAACATACTGGGAATACAGAGAGTGAAGTGACGCTGCAATCTGGAAAACCTTTTGTCTGGAAGGCTGCTTTCCCTGTAAATACCGAGATGTTATACCACAACGGCATAGCTGTTGCTGCCGAGCAGGAAACAACCGAAGGTGGAGAACAGATCAGCTTTATTTCTGTAAAAGTGGCTGAAGATGAGATACACCGTGTTTCCATTGCACAGGAAGGTTAAAATTCAAGATCTCTAACATGCCTGTGCCATGAGACAGAGAGTCATAAAATGCTTATCATTAGAGATGTGTGCCTCATTTTTTGGAGGTGCATATCTCTTTTTTTAATGATTTTTTCTGGAGGTATGTCTACCCAGTCATTGCAGTGCTGGAGTGAACTAACGTGCTATGACAGTAACTATTTAATATGCCTTCTATTTGTATGTCGTTTATACAGACGAGTAAAACGATAGTGATTTCCGTAATCTTTCACTATATGATAAAAGAAACGGATGACAATGAAAGGGAGCGTCGCTTTGGATCGGAAAAGTGGAACAAACACTCTTGGAAGGGCTTTGGATATTTTATTTGCGTTATCTGAGGCGAATGGAACATTATCGGTTAGTGAGATCGCAGAAAAGGTCAGCATTCCAGAAAGCTCAACCTATCGTTTTTTGCAAACGCTTGAAAAGAACGGGATTGTGGAACGTAGGGGCAAAAATCAGATTGGACTTGGTTTGCGTATTCTGGATTTAGCTCGTAGCTTGAATCAACAAATTCATCGTGAGTTGTTGTCACTTGCATTGCCTATTATGATCGATCTGATGGAGTCTACAAAAGAAACTTCGTTATTGTTCGTTAGAACTGGAAATGATGCTGTATGCATTCAACATGTGAAGGGCCGAGGTCTTATTCAATTTGTAATCGAGAACGGTAGACGTTTGCCTTTACATCAAGGCGCTTCTGGAAAAAGTATACTGGCTTTTGAAAATGAAAAGACGATTGAGCAGGTTGTAGCGAATATTACAACCGATCGGAATCGATCGGAATTGATTGATAGTTTGAAAGCTATCAAGGAACAGGGCTTCGCTTGTACTGAAGGAGAATACGATCCTGATGTGTTCGCTATTGGTGCACCTATATTGGATAGTCATGGTCTTGTCGTGGCAAGTCTATCTATTGCGGGTCCTTTATTTCGCGGGACCAAAGAGAGGATACCCGAAATGATTAATAGCGTTATGGAATCGTCCAAGCATCTCTCCAATCTACTTGGAGGGGAATAGAAGAAAATCACCGATCACGATTAATCCCGATAGAAATAGTTGAATTAATGATTGACAAAAGAATGTTCTTGGTAATATTATTGAAATAAGAAATTTAATTATCACATGTTAATAATAAATGGCTGACCATAACAGTGGAGGTCTTGTTTTTCGCCTATTGGCGAGAAATAAGGCCTTCTTCTTTTTTAGCAAGAGTTCGCAATATTAGTTAAATGTGAAGTAAGGAAGTAAAAAAATTTATTTATTTATCCGAGTTAACAAATTTGTTTACTGTATTTTTGAAGGGGAGGAAGAACGATGACTGAAGCAGTGGCAGTTGAGTTCCAACATGTAAATAAAAATTATGGCTCCGGTAGTGTGCTGCATGATTTTAATCTTACGGTACCGAAAGGTCAGATTGTAACAATTATTGGGCCCTCGGGTTGCGGCAAAACTACACTGCTCAAAATGATCAACCGCCTTGAGGAGCCGAGTCAGGGAAGAGTTCTTGTCGAAGGGAGAGATGTAGGAGCTGCAGATGCAGTCCAACTCCGACGCGATATCGGATATGTGATTCAACAAATTGGCTTGTTTCCACATATGACCATAGAAGAGAATATTGGCATTGTTCCGAGGCTTAAGGGAGCGAAAAAGGAAGAACGAAAAGAGAGAGTTGATCTATTACTGAACCTGATCGGTCTCCCAGCTGAACAATACAGCAAACGTTATCCCCATGAGCTTAGTGGCGGGCAGCAACAACGGATCGGTGTAGCCCGTGCACTAGCGTCAGACCCTTCCATTATTTTAATGGACGAACCCTTTAGCGCACTTGATCCCATCAGCCGAGTCCAGCTACAAAAAGAACTGATCCAGCTGAATCAGCGGCTGCATAAAACGATAATTTTTGTCACCCACGACATTGAAGAAGCGCTGAAGATCGCTGATCGGATTATTCTACTGAAGGAGGGTGAGGTAATTCAGAACAGTACACCTGCGGAGCTGCTGGCCCATCCGGCAAACGACTTTGTGATTGAATTCATTGGTCAGGAGAGGTTTCGTCCTTCTTTTCCAAGTGGGATGGCACAGCATATTATGATTGACGGTCTCTCGATAAGTAATATCTCAACAATCGTAGAGGCACTTGATCTCTTGCGTTTGAATCAGGCAGATGCCCTTGCTGTGACCGGGAATTGGGGAGAGCTGCTGGGTATTGTAGGAATTGAAGAAATCAGTGAATATCTGCAGCATGACAGCAAAATGAAGGTCGGGGATATTGTGAAAAATGGGACTCCCGCCCTCTTTGAGAACACACCAATTTCTGATGTATTCGAACTGATGCAAAGTCAACGAATATTACCTGTCGTGGATGATCAGAACCGCTTAATCGGTACGGTAACCCGCTCAGGTGTTATTGAAGCCATTGGGAGACACTTTCACCGAGAGGAGACCAGTGCATGAACCATGTATGGGATACGTTAGTTGCTGACTGGCCGATGATCGTTGAGAAAATGGGAGAGCACATGTACTTGTCCCTCATTTCCGTCCTGATGGCGGGAATTATTGCAATCCCCCTTGGTATTTATCTGACCAGCCGTAAGCGGATGGCAGATACGATCATTACTGTAGTTTCTGCCATCCAGACCATCCCAAGTTTGGCCTTGTTCGGATTCATGATTCCGCTGGTAGGTATCGGTACAACACCCGCCATTATTGCATTAACCTTATACGCCGTGCTTCCAATGCTCCAGAACACCTATGTCGGCATTAATGGTGTTCATCCTTCTCTGATTGAGGCAGGAACCGGAATGGGCATGACCAAATGGCAGATGATGAAGATGATTCAGCTTCCAATTGCGCGCAGTGTCATCATGGCCGGCGTAAGACTCGTCGCGGTGCAAACGATCAGCCTTACGACAATTGCGACCTATATTGCCGCAGGAGGCCTAGGAGACATCATCACAAGAGGCATTGCCATGATTAACACGGTTACCATTATGGAAGGGGCTATCCCTGTCTCGATGCTGGTAATCTCCGTTAACTTCATTTTGCTGCTACTTAACAGGGCACTTACCCCGAAAGGTTTGCGGCATTTGAATAAATTTTAAGCTTTTACTTAGGGAGAGGGGAAGCAATCATGACAACCACAAACAAAAAAAGATGGAGTGTAATCAAAGGAGGCAGGCTGCTTATCACCCTTGGGCTGGTGTTGACGACCGTGCTGACAGCAGCGGGGTGCTCAAATTCCAATGCGTCCGGGCGCAACGATACCATCGTACTGGCCACAAAAGGATTCGCAGAGTCGGATATTTTGGCCAACGCCTTCAAAATTTTAGTTGAGAATGACACGAAGCTGAAAACAGAGGTTAAGAAGCTGGATAACACACTGCTCTGGAATGCCATTGACTCGGGAGATGTGGATGCTTATGTAGAGTACAGCGGGACGGCCTTGATCAATATTTTGAAGCAGGAACCAGAATTTGATGCAGATAAAGCATTCAAAACAGTCTTAACCCAGCTCAAGGAAAAGAGCAAATTGATTGCGCTCGACCCACTAGGGTTCAACAATACCTATGTCTTTACGGTACCCAGAGAAACCGCTGAGAAGTATGGGCTAAAGACAGCTTCTCAACTTGCTGAGAAATCAGGTGAACTGGTTTTTGGAGCGAGTGAGGAGTTTCTGAATCGCCCAGATGCCTGGCCTTATGTAGAGAGCATATACAAACCAAAGTTCAAGGAAACGAAATCCATTCAGGACCCTTCCTTGCAGTATCAGGCGATAAAGCAAAAGCTGATTGATGTGAAGCTCTCGTATTCAACGGACAGCCAAATCCTGGCGAATGACCTCGTAGCGTTGGAGGATGACAAGCATGTGTTTATTCCGTATGATGCATTTCCAGTGGTTCGTGAGCAGACGCTGGAAGAACATCCGGAGTTGAAAGAAGTCCTCAACAAGTTGGCAGGAAAACTGGATGAGAAGGCAATGCAAAAGTTGAATGCAGAGGTGGAACAGGATCAGAAACCGGCACTTGATGTTGCGAGGGACTGGTTGAAAGCCCAAGGGCTAATCAAGTGAATTTCTACATGATAGATCAATGATTAATAGTAATTACGTTGTCTAACAACGAGTTAACAAGAGAGGATGATGCACTGTGAGTAATAATAATCGTCAGCTTGCGCTGGGAGCAATGATGTTTTTTCCGGCGGGTGAGCATATTTCAAGTTGGAGACATCCTGGGTCTGAAGCAGAGGGACTTCTTGATTTCAATTATTACAAAAGAATTGCGCAGACGGCGGAGCGTGGAAGATTTGACATGTTCTTCTACGCCGATGAACTGTATGTCTGGGACCGATTCGAATCGGGTATTAGCCATGCAAATAGCATTCGGCCGGAGCCGTTCACACTACTTTCCGCACTGGCGGCGGTAACGTCGCATATAGGTTTGGCGGCGACCATCTCGACGACTTATAACGATCCGTATCATATTGCGCGGAAGCTGGCGACGCTGGATCATTTCAGTGGCGGGCGAGCCGCGTGGAATATTGTGACGTCTCAAACGGACGAAGAGGCTCGGAACTTCGGTAAGGAACGCCATCTGCAGCATGAGCTGCGATATGAACGTGCCAAAGAATTTGTAGAGGCAACGCAAGGACTTTGGGATAGTTGGGAAGAGGATGCACTGCTATTCGACAAGGAAAGTGGGTACTTTGCAGACAAGAACAAGCTGCACAATCTGGATTACGAAGGTACTCATTTTAAAGTAAAAGGACCCCTTAATATATCCCGTCCACCACAAGGGTATCCTGTTTTGATCCAAGCCGGAGCTTCGGAAGCCGGTAAAGAGGTAGCCGCGGCAACGGCCGAAATTGTATTTGCCCCTGGTGGCACATTCGCAGAAGGGAAAGCACTGTATGAAGACATCAAGGGAAGGCTTGCCAAATATGGCCGTTCTCCCGATGAGATCAAGATATTGCCTGCCTTAATGCCCATTATTGGGGCTACTACGGAAGAGGCAGCAGAGCAGCTTGCAATTGTCGAGAATCTTACTCCAGACCGACTGGCTTTGGACTTGCTATCACATTACATCGGGGTAGACGTTTCCGGCTATCCGCTGGATGAACCGCTGCCTTTTCTACCTGAAGAAGAAGGCTTTAACCAGAGTAAAAGTGGTTTACAACGTATCCGGCGTATCCTCAAGGAAGAAGATTTGACGCTGATTCAGCTTGCCAAACGGATTGTAAGCAAACGGGCCTTTGCCGGAACTCCCGAGCAGATTGCTGATCATATTGAGGAGTGGTTCAGCAATGGTGCGGCAGATGGATTCAATATTGCCTTTACTCACCTGCCTGGTGCTCTGGATGATTTTGTAGCAGAGGTAGTGCCCATTCTTCAGCGCAGAGGTTTATTGCGCCTAGAATATGAAGGCACTACACTGAGGGACCATTTTGGACTCAGCAAGCCAGAGAACCGCTATTCACAAGAAAAGATTGCTTCAGGAACGGCAGAAAGATAAGAAAGCGAGGAGTGACTGTGAAAAGGATTGTTGCTGAACGAGGCGGCGTGCTGCGGTGCAAAGGCTGGCGTCAGGAAGCGTTGCTGCGCATGCTGGAGAACGTGCTCGAGAACGGTGAGAACCAGAAGGAGCTGATCGTCTATGCCTCCCTTGGAAAGGCAGCCCGTAACTGGCCTTCCTATCTGGCAATTGTCGATACCCTAAAGCAATTGGAGGAAGACGAAACACTGGTCATTCAGTCAGGCAAACCGATTGGTGTATTCAGAACCCATCGGCAAGCACCACTTGTCGTAATGGCTAACTGCAATCTGGTCGGCCGATGGGCAACCAGCGAGAATTTCTATGAGTTGCAAGATAAAGGTCTAATCATTTGGGGCGGCCTTACTGCGGCTGCTTGGCAATACATCGGATCACAGGGTGTCATACAGGGAACCTATGAAATCTTCCAAAGTATCGCAAGGCTGCACTTCGGCGGCGATTTGCGAGGACGTTTCATTCTAACAGCTGGCTTGGGAGGTATGGGGGGCGCGCAGCCTTTAGCAGGTTATATGGCTAATGCGGCAATCCTTTGTGTAGAAGTTGCGGAGGAGAGAATAGACAAACGAATCACTTCCGGTTATTTACAGCGAAAGACTGATAGCCTGGATGAAGCATTGCTATGGATTAATGAAGCTGTAAACACCGGCACAAGCCTGTCCGTTGGACTGCTCGGAAATGCTGCGGATGTTTATCCTGAGCTGCTTCGGAGAGGTGTCCAGCCGGATATTGTGACTGACCAAACATCTGCACATGATTTGTTATACGGTTATATTCCAAGCGGATACTCACCTGAAACCGCTGGTGTGGCACGACGAGAACATCCGACGGAGCTTCAAGCCGCTGCCGGAGCTTCAATTGCGAATGAAGTAAAGGCGATGATGGAATTCAAACAACGGGGCGCGGTTGTTTTTGACAATGGTAACAATATCCGTTCACAGGCAGTGCAATATGGAGTTACGAATGCTTTTGAGATTGATATATTTACGGAAGCTTTTCTTCGTCCTCTTTTTGCGCGGGCTATCGGTCCTTTCCGCTGGATCGCTCTAAGTGGAGAGGCAGAAGATATAGGAATCATTGACGATTATATTCTGAAAGAATTTAGTGATAATGACATCGTGTCTAATTGGATCAAACTCGCAAATACGTATGTGCCGTTTGAGGGATTGCCGGCCCGTATAGGCTGGTTTGGGCATAAAGACCGCAGCAAGCTGGCACTCGCGGTTAACCAATTGGTACGAGAAGGAAAACTTGCAGGACCAGTCGCCTTCTCCCGGGATCATCTGGATGCAGCTGCTATGGCTCATCCCAACATTATGACCGAACGGATGAAAGACGGAAGCGATGCGATTTCCGACTGGCCGTTGTTGAATGCCATGCTCAATTGTTCTTCCATGGCTGATCTGGTGGCGATTCATTCTGGCGGAGGGGGCTATTCCGGTTATATGACAAGTGCGGGAGTCACCATTGTAGCCGACGGGTCAGAGGCAAGTGATGCACGTCTTCGTACAGCGCTTGACAATGATACTGGTCTTGGCGTACTCCGTTATGCGGATGCCGGTTACGAGCAATCGTTGGCGGAAGTTCAAACCAAGGGCATTGCCCGAATTGATACCCATCAATATGAAACCATTTCATCCACTGTGAAATAACCATCGGGAAATGCTACAACAAAATTTCAATCAGGAGGAGATTTTATGCGGGAATTAACAAGAGATGATGTAAATGCTGCTGTCAAAGGTGGCTCTGTATTTGCCAGCGGCGGCGGAGGCTGGGTGGATCATGGACTGGAGATTGGACACGCGGCCCTGAGCATCGGACGACCAAAGCTCCTGTCGGTAGATGAACTGCCGGATGACGCCATTATATTGACATGTACCGCAATCGGGGCACCTGCCGGACGAGACTGGCAAATGCTTGGAAAGGACTACATTAAGGCTGTTCAGCTAATCATTGAAAACTATGATGGCAAAATAGCCGGGGTCATGACTCCGCAGAATGGCATGTCCAGCACCATTAACGGTTGGCTGCCGGCAGCAGCCCTAGGTCTTGCTGTTATTGATGCAACTGGAGATATCCGCGCACATCCAACTGGCAAGATGGGCTCACTTGGCCTCGCGTCTTCTATTGATTACGAGACGATACAAGCAGTGGCTGGCGGCAAACCAGAGATTGGCAGCTACATGGAACTTGTGGTTAAGGGAACTCCGGCACGGACCTCCAATATACTGCGTACTGCTTCGGACATGGCGGGTGGGTTTATTGCTGCCGCACGGCACCCGCTCCCGATCAAACATATTAAGAAGCATGCTGCGATCGGTGGCATCTCGATAGCGATTGAGTTGGGTCGTGTCATTCAGAAGGCAGAGCCAGATGGACCGGAAGCGGTGCTAGAGGCCGTGGTACAAAAGACCAATGGAAGAATCCTCGGCAGAGGGACGGTGACCACAAAAAATGTTCGTTATTCAGGTGCTTTCGATGTGGGTGCGATCGAAGTATCCATTCCCAACCGTAGGCTTACACTTCATGTGATGAATGAATATATGGCTGTCGAGGACAATGAAGGTACACGTCTGACCACCTTTCCGGACGTAATTACTACGTTTGACCTGAAGAATGGTCTGCCTGTGAGTGTGGGAGATGTTGAAGAGGGGATGGAAATAGCGGTCTTCGCCATTGATAAATCCAAGGTGCCACTGAGCTCCAGTGTAAAGGACCCCAGCGTATATCCAGAGGTAGAAGAAATGCTGGGCATCGATTTACAGAGTTATGCTTTTGACAAAGAGAAAACAATCTATGCTTGAGGAGAGCATTCTCTCGCTCAGCTCTAACCAAATTGTATTGGACGGAAGCCGCTTGACCATTGAGGATGTGGAGAGTATAGCTCGTTCGCGGAGATCGGTGGTGATTGCCGATGAAGCCTGGGAACGACTAGTTACGGCACGAAGAGTAATTTATGAATTAGCTGCAGAAGGCGTTCCTGTCTATGGACTGAATCGTGGTGTAGGCTGGAATAAGGACAAGGTTATCGGAGATGATTATTTTGAAGACTATAACCGGAATTTGTTGTTATCTCACAGTGCTGGGGTGAAGCCGGAGGCCACAGAAGATGTCGTTCGTGCGGTGATGCTTGCCCGTCTCAATAGCTTACTTGCTGGGGCAACTGGCGCTCAGCCCGATATTGCCAAACGTTACGCAGATTTTCTCAATATGGGTATTCACCCGGTTCTCCCGCTTCGCGGATCTGTGGGTGCGGCGGATATTACCTCGATATCGCATATCGGTCTGGCCATGATTGGTGAAGGTGAAGTGAACATGGCGGGCAATCGTATACCAGCGAGCGATGCATTAATGGCAGTGGGTTTAGAACCCCTGTGCCTTGGTCCCAAGGATGGTCTGGCTATCGTCAGTTCCAATGCTCTTTCTGCCGGAAACGGAGCACTGACGCTCTTCGACATCGAAGAGTTACTGGATACCGCAGACTCTGTATACGCGCTGTCTTTGGAAGCCATCCGGGGTAATATTAGTCCATTGGATGAAGCGGTTCATCTCAAGCGTCCTTTTCCCGGGCAGTTAAAGAGTCTGGCTATGGTCCGGCGTAGTCTACGTGGCAGCGGACTCTGGAATAATTTTAATCCAGATTCGCTGCAAGATCCGCTGAGTTTCCGTGATGCATGCCAGATTCATGGCGCCGCAAGAGATGCTTATGTCTATGCACGCCAGCAGCTCGAAGTTCATCTCAACAGTTCAGACGATAATCCCTGTGTACTGACGGAAGAGCGGAGAATTTTATCCTGCGCTAATTATGATCCCATAACATGGACACTAGGTTTTGAGATGCTTGGAAGTGCGCTGCATCATGTATCCAAAAGTTCATGCTATCGCATAATCAAGCTGGGTGACCCGGACTTTACAGGGTTAAGCCGCTTCTTGACTTCTGATCCGAGCCGCTCTGTCGGCTTCTGCACGGTTCAGAAAACAGCAACCTCACTGGATGCAGAAATTCGTCATCTGAGTAATCCCGTTTCATCTGACTATTTCTCACTGGCGGGAGACATGGAGGATCATGCTGCCAATTCTCCTTACGTGGTAAGCAAGGCAAGAGAGATTGTTGATCGTGTTACTTATATTTTGGCGATTGAAGCGCTCCATGCTGCTCAAGCTATCGATCTGCGTAGGGATATGACTCTGGGTGAAGGGACAAGAGCAGGTTATGAACTGTTGCGTTCCGAGGTTCCTTTTTTGTCCGAAGATCGTAATCAATCTATAGATATAGAGCGTGCATACCTTCTGCTTAAGGAAGGGAAATGGCTAAGGGCAGTTCGTGGGAAGATGAATGAATTCTCTAAATAATGATCAAAAGAGGAGGACGTACAATGGCACATGTTGATCCCCAGTGGTCTTTAAGGGACCATTCCCAAGAAGGGTGGCAAATTCGTGCGGAAGTCTGTCCGAAGTGGATTCGCGTAAAATTTGATGGACGGTTTATCGCAGATAGCAAGCAAGTTCTCATCGTTACCGAAACAGGTAGACTGCCCGTTTATTATTTCCCGAAAAAAGATGTGAACCTTGACGTATTCAAACCTTCGGAAAAGCAAGTGAATGATCCGAATAAAGGAAATCAATTGTTTTGGCATATCAGCAGCGGTGGGCGTACGGTAGAGAATGCGGTATGGAGCTATTCGGGTGCGCATCAAGAAGCGGTATATTTGCAAGATCATTATTCTTTTTCATGGAACAAAGTAGATGCCTGGTATGAAGAAGAGGAAGAAATATTTGTTCATGCACGGGACCCGTATTCCAGGGTGGATGCAATTCCGGCCTCACGTCATGTTCAAATCGAATTAGATGGAGTAATTGTTGCTAATAGCAAGCGACCTGTGATTCTCTATGAGACAGGATTGACCCCGCGTTATTATCTTCATCAGGAGGATGTGCGTCTGGATTTGTTGAAGCCCGTAGATTTAACCACACGTTGCCCTTATAAAGGAGTAGCCAGCTATTGGACAGCTTCAGTGAATGGAAGAGAATACAATGATCTTGTTTGGAGCTATAAGAGCCCATTACCGGAAGTTCATGAAGTTGAAGGACTGTTGTGCTTTTATCATGAGTCTGTGGATGCGCTCTATGTAGATGGGGTAAGGTGGTCCCTATCTGCTGATCATCGCCTTCCTTACCGCAATATAGAAAGGGGATAATGTGAAATGGTAAATCATCTGAATTCATCTATTGCCTGTTCTCAGCGTCAGGAAGATAAACTGATGTTGAAGGCAGATCTAAACCCGCGTCGGGTTCACGTCACGTTTGCGGGTGAGATTATTGCGGACAGCACACGGGTTATTACACTTCATGAGCGCGGCAAGCTACCGGTTTATTATTTCCCACTAGAAGATGTGATGCAGCAATTTCTGGTGAAGACCGAGTTACAGACCCACTGCCCTATTAAAGGGGACGCCTCTTACTGGACCATTCAAGTTGGTGAACGTATTTCTGAAAATGCAGTTTGGGGTTATGAGAATCCACTTAAGGATATCGAATCGATCAAAGGTTTTGTGGCTTTTTATTGGGACAAGGTGGACGCTTGGTATGAAGAAGAAGAGCAGATCTTTGTTCATCCACGTGACCCATACAAGCGAGTTGATGCGATCCATAGTTCCCGGCATGTTCAGATCGTTCTAGATGGAATCAAGCTTGCAGATAGCCGCCGCCCGGTGATCGTATTTGAAACGGGCGTCCCCGTTCGCTATTATCTTCCGATGGAAGACGTGGATCAGAATGTGCTTACCGCAAATGACAAGCAGACATCCTGCCCTTATAAAGGGGATGCATCCTACTGGACGGCTGTCCTCAATGGACAGACCTATGAGAATATCGTGTGGAGCTATCTAAATCCAATCCCCGAAATCCCAAAGATTGCTGGATTGATGTCGTTTTATAACGAGCAAGTTGATGTCTATGTGGATGGGGAGTTACAGCCTAAACCTAAATGGTACTATTCTGCACTTGAATTCTTTAATGAAACTGAAGTAAGTGCATAAGACAATGATCAGTATGATGATGGGGTTTCTGTCTGCTGCATAAGCGGATAGAGCCCTTTTTTTGATGATTGCCTCAAAAGCCTTGTCAATACACAAAGAGTTGAATACCTTATGACATAACACAAAAGAGGAGGAGATTACATGAGTGAAGTAGGATATGGAAATGTTGGAGGTCTTGGTGGATACGGTGGTTTCACATCCATCGGCGCAATCCTTGTTCTGTTCATCTTGTTGGTCATCATCTCTAAAGCTTTCCTGGTTTAATTCCTTTAGCATAATAACAACTCTGCTGGCATTACGCTGGCAGGGTCTTTTTGTTATGATCACAATTTGAAAGCGTTTGACATATTGAATTATCAATCTATACTTATGGAGTTATGCATTCAACATAGAATGGATGAAGTTAAGGAGAATAGGTTGGAATGACACTTAAAAAAAGAATCTTTTTACTGTTTTTTCTCAGTGCGTTTATTCCCTTCATTAGTATAGTTGCGATTTCCTACTACACCATTGATTCCATTTTTGCGAACAAGATCGATGATGGCATTCGGAGCAATTTACAGCAGGTGACTTCCTCACTGGAGAATTCGATCACCAACCTGAATCATGTTACTCAGCAATTATCCTACAGTGGTACATTAGGCAAAAAGTTGGATGAGGTGTTGAAGCCATCCTCCAATATATTTGAATTGATTGAAACTCGGGATGAACTAAAGAGCGAATTAAATGTCGTAACCTTTACCAACCCCAATATAGGTTTGACATTGTATTATTTTCAGAAGGATGGCTCCACACAGTTTGGAAATTTTCCCATAAAGGATCGTTTTGCACCTGAATCTTTGCCTGTACTTTCCAAAGCATATGGTATCACCTACTATGGACCTCATGTCAGTATGAACCGGTTTGATGATCAGCTCGTCTTATCCGCCATGCGGAAGGTAAAATTACCCCAGAGGGACGATGTGTATATTTACGTTGAATCCGGTTTTCACCTTGCACAGGATATATTGGGTTACAATCAGTACAAAGGAGATTTATCCCACTTGATCCTCGATGGAGAGGGGAATATTGTGTATAGTGAGATTCCGGAAGCGATGAAAGTCGGAGAGAATTTCTCCAGCTTATCGAATGGTGCAGCATCCGACGGAATAGCTCGCGATTATCATTGGTTCAGACAGGGGTCCACTCAGAACTGGAGCGTTGTGTCGGTGATCTCGCAGGCTAAGTATCAACAGGAAAAAAACCAGTGGTTGCTTCAAATATTGCTGGTCGCTTTATTTTTCCTGGGCTTTACGGTATTTCTGGCTTGGCTGCTGTGGAAGATGGTTTATAAACCTCTCGGTCTGTTCCACTCGGAGATCAACGGCATGTCTCAAAATCCTCAAACAACTGGTAACCAGACCCGCACGCAGATTCCGGAATTTGATTTTCTGTTAGGCGAATTCTCGAATATGCAGCATCAAATCGGTGACCTCTTTAAAGAGGTGCAGCAGAAAGAGAAAATTCGTGCAGACCTTGAAGTAGAGAAGCTGCTGTACCAGATCAATCCTCATTTTTTGATGAATACGCTGGATACGGTCCACTGGCTGGCAGTAATGAATGGACAAGGGGAGATCGACAAGCTGGTGCAGTCCCTGAATAAGCTGTTGTATTACAATTTGGGTAAATTAGGACAGGTTTCTACGATGGAAGAGGAAATTGACGCGCTTAGACAGTACTTGATCCTGCAGCAAATTCGCTATGATTTTGAATTTGATGTGCGTATTTCGGCTGATGAACAAGTGCTTCAAATACCTGTACCTCGTTTTATTTTACAGCCACTGGTAGAAAATTCACTTTACCATGGACTGAGCGACGAAGGTTTTATTCAAATTGAAGTGACACGCAAAGAAACGCTGAACATTATGATTCAGGATAATGGAGCTGGCATGACGGAGGAAGCGATTGAAAGACTTCTGAACAATCGTGTAGCAGAACATCAAAAAGTAGGGATGGGCATCGGGCTCAATTATGTTCACCGCATGTTACAAGCACAATACGGGGATCAAGCTCAACTGGTGATTGAGAGTGAACTGGGAACTGGCACAAGCATATTACTTATACTTCCGATCAAAGGAGAAGATATCTCGGCATGATTAAGGTATTGATTGTGGATGATGATAAATTGGTGCGAAAAGGAATAAGCTCCGCAATGCCATGGAACGAGTTCGGCATGGAGGTTGTTGGAGAAGCAAGTAACGGGGCTAAGGCGCTGGATTTTCTGGAATCCAACTCGGTTGATCTGATGCTAACGGATCTTGCGATGCCCGTGATGTCAGGCATTGAACTGATGCGCGCTGCAAGGCAGCTATACCCGGAACTTCATATTGTCGTGCTTACTCTTCATCAGGATTTTGATTATATCCAGGAAGCGCTTCGGCTGGGAGCGATCGACTATATAGCCAAAGTTCAGCTTGAGAAGGAGCAATTCGAACATGTACTGAATCGAATACATACCCGGATTGGTGAGCTCACGAATACAAGACGAAAGCTGCCGCAGCTAGGTGAAACTAACGTCCATTATCGTAAAGTGTATGCACTTGTTTCACTGGACCGAAAATCTGGTCAGATCTGGCCCATTGGACTCGAATCCGGTACAGATGAGCTCCAATTTGAAGTGGAACGGAACAGCTGGATGTGGGCGGTACCTCAGGGTGAAGAGGATCAGCTATTTGATAGATTGAAGGGATATTTGGATCAAGTTCCTCAAGGGGCGTTACTGGTGTTGTCTGATGTACAGGAACGGACATGGTCGCAAATTCAAAACTGGATTATAAACTATACAGAATCGTCCTTATTTTATGCGTATGAACCCCAAGATCCGGTTATTGCCGTTTCCATGAATGAAGAGGATAAAGCTCCAATAGAACCTCGGGATGAGGACATGGATCGTATTAAACGAAGTTGGTTTCTATCTCCGTGGACGCATAATGATAATTATTATAACCAGCTTGTTGAAGAGTTTAGATCTCTAAGGCTGCAAAAAGGGCAGCTGATGGGATTACTGTACTCCCTGGTCATGGAGTGGAACCATCTTTTCGCACAGACTACACTGGGCAGAATCTCAATGATCCATTCCTTTCAATCCTGGTACGAGGTGGAACAGTGGATCAAGCTGACCTCTGAGAGTATTCGAAAGGCGGATGAACAGGTTTCTTATTCTCAGGAAATGATAGATGGAGTGAAAAAAGCCGTGATGATTATGCAGAATGATCTGGATCAGGCATTTACAGCTTCAGGGCTGTCCCAGCAACTCAATATTAGCAGAAGCTATTTCAGCCAATGCTTCAAGGACATCATGGGAAAAACCTTTAATGATTATTCCCGATATATACGAATGGAGAAGTCTAAAGAGTATTTATTGAACACAAACAACACGATTTTCTGGATTGCAGAGCGGGTGGGTTATACGGATGAGAAATATTTCAGCCGAATCTTTCGCGAACTGACAGGCGTGCTGCCTAGTGAATATCGACAATTAGGCAGAGCGGACAAATAGTGTACGCTCCACACAACCGACTGACAATCCGGTGAAAGAAGGGAAAGCAATGATCAAGAAGATGGCTGTGTGTGTTGTTGTCGTCAGCTTGATTGCAGGGATCGTATTTTTCAGTATTTCATACTTTCGGGAATCGCCAATTGGTCCAACGACAACCGCTCCTGACACAGCTGCCACCGAGCCATTCGGTAAATATGAACATCCCGTTTCCATCCGGTTGGGATATGTGGTTGACCCCACAGGTACGGATCTCTCCGAAGGAGAGACATTAGAAAAGAATATGTGGAAAACGATGATTAAGCAAAACCTCAACATTGATGTTGAGGTCATGTGGCAGGTATCCAAGGAGAATTTTGGACAGAAAATTGATTTGGCTATTGCCAGCAATGATTTGCCAGATGCGATGATCGTTAATCAAGTTCAGTTGAATGAGATGGTCAAAGCGGGAGAAATTGAAGATCTGACCAAGGCATATGCAAGCAGCGCTTCACCTGAAATGAAGAAAATTATCGATAGCACCAATGGATTGGCTCTGGAACAAGTGACCTTTGAAGGGAAAATGATGGCTGTTCCGTCTGTGACGGCGGAGGACTTCAGTATGCTCTGGATCAGGCAGGACTGGCTGGATCGTCTTGGATTAAAACCACCGAAAACAGTGGACGAATTGGAAGCTATCGCGAAGGCCTTTGTGGAGCAGGACCCGGATGGGAACGGAAAACGGGATACGATCGGGCTTGCCTCAAGCACAAGTCTGTTTAACGATTTCAACAACAGCGCTTTTGCTTTTGATCTAACGCCAATCTTCGCAGCTTATGGAGCTTTCCCCGGATATTGGCTCGAAAAAGATGGAAAACCTGTATACGGTTCGATTCTACCAGAGACAAGGAACGCTTTGATTAGGCTTCGCGATATGTATGCCAAAGGTCTCCTTGATCCAGATCTAGGTATTCGCAAAGAACCCGAGGAAACCGTCATTAGCGGACAGGCGGGGATGTTCTTTCAAGGTTTCTTTGCAGGCTACTGGCCGCTCCCAAGCGCTTGGCTGAATGATCCCAAGGCGAACTGGCAGGCATACGCGCTCCCACTGGATGCAAACGAAGCATTTCGTGTGAAGGTGGATAATCCCTCAAGTTCTTTCCTGGTGGTTCGCAAAGGGTATGCTCATCCCGAATCGATTATCAAGATAAACAATCTGTACCTCCGTGATGAGTTCAAATATGGTACGAGTTTTATGCTCAGCCGCAATTTCTTTGCTCCAGCAGATGAAGCACGATTTGAATCCAAAGCGGTGCAGGAGATTCTGGCCGGAACCAAAACCCCAGCAGATTTCAAGGACAAGTCCGAATATAAGCTGCTGGAAAATACAGTTTCGACGATAAAACAAACCAAGCTAAAGCCTTATGATCAACTTGGCATTTCCTATTGGGATCAGCACAACGAGAACTTTATGCGTGGTTATTCACTGCTCGTGGGTGGAAGAAACTTCTTTGATCCGAATATCCATAAAGTTCGAAGCCTTACCTACAAACGCACGCCAGCGGTGGAGAAATTATGGAGCAAATTGTCCAAGCTGGAACATGATACGTTTTTGAAAATTATTTTAGGCGCTGCACCGATTGATTCATTCGATCAATTCGTACAAGAGTGGAAAGAACAGGGAGGCGACCAAGTGACTGCTGAAGTGACTCCTCCACAGAATCAACGCTGAATTGCTAACATATCTCAAAGAATCCCCACGTTTAACTCAATTCAATCATTCATAGCCGGTAGACTCCTGTTTAGGGAGTTTGTCGGTTTTTCTTTGTGCCACACTAGCTGTGCTACCCTCACTTATTAACGAGGATAGACAAATGTAAGTCAGTAGGTGAGATAAATGTTCACATCCTCCATGTTGTTCGTTGATCCGAGTGAAAACTGTATACATTTCTCTATCCAAACTAGCGTTTAATCCCTATCTCGATTAAGCTTCTCCAAGTTTTATAATGAAAGCGCAAACAACATGATAGAGAAATAATCAGAACGAAGGGGAGTTAAATTTGATGAGAAATAATTGGTCAATAAAAAGCAAACTGTTGACGAAACGACTGGCAGTGCTGTCCATGTCCGCATTGATGGTTTCCGTCCTTGCAGCCTGTGGGGGATCTTCGAATCCGCCGACTGCTGAGGATGCAGGCCAATATGAGGTAACACCTGGAGATCCGTTCAGTGCTTATAAAGACGAAGTGACGGTAACGATGGGGCGTGTTACGACGGCGAACCCGAAATTACCGGCTGGTGATACATATGAGAACAATGCGTATACCCGTCTGGTTAAAGAATCGTTTAACGCACAAATTAAGGACCAATTTGAGGCTAATGGTGAAGATTACAGTCGTCAGGTCTCTCTTGCAATCGCTTCCGGGGAATTGCCCGATATGATGCGTGTCGATTCCAAGGATGAACTTAAAGAACTGGTTGATAATGATCTGATTGAAGATCTGACGGAAGTATACAAACAATATGCCACCGATAATATCAAGCAAATTTACGACTCCTACGATGGTCGTGCACTGGACAATGCCACGATTGATGGCCGACTGATGGGCCTTCCAGCGACCTCTCTGGACTCCGCACCAACTATGGTTTGGGTTCGTCAGGATTGGCTGGATGTGCTGGGAATCAAACTCGATGCTGACGGAGACGGTGCCATCAAGCTGGAAGATGTAGAGAAAACAGCAGAAGAGTTCCTGAAAAAAGATCCTGGGCAAACTGGGAAACCAGTGGGCATTCCTTTTGTGAACACCCTGAATACGACGGACTATAACGGTTCTGCTTATACCATGCTGGGTGTTGCTTCAACCGAAGGCGCGTATCCTCAATATTGGATGAAGGGTGAAGACGGCAGCATCATTTACGGTTCGACTACAGAGGAAACCAAGCAGATGCTGGGCGTTATGGCCGATTGGTTCAAGAGAGGTATCATTGACCCGCAATTTGGAACCCGTACATTTGACGATATCACTGCACTGTACACCAATGGTCAGAGCGGAATTGCTTTTGGACCGTGGCACATTCCAGACTGGGGACTTAGCAGTGTGAAACAGATGGATAAACATGCAAAATTCACGGCTTACACGCTGGAGGATGCAGACGGTAAGGTAAATGTGGCACACGCCAATCCATCCGGTCAGTTTATCGTTGTGAGAAAAGGTTATGAACACCCGGAACTCGCGATTAAAATTATTAATCTGTTCTACGATAAATTGGCAAATGACAAAGATGTCGCAACTACCATGCCAGAGGCAGCTAAGTATCTGGAAAGCGGCGTAGACGGTTCAACCAGACCTTTTAATATTGAAGTCAACTCGGCAACATCTCTGTTGGATGATTACTCCGACGTTGTTCGTGGAATTAAAGGCGAGATCGGTTTGGATCAGGTCCGTACAACGGAATCGAAGAACAATATTGGCAGTATCCAAACGTACTTGAAAGACCAGGATACGGATGATGTAACAGCTTGGTCGAAATATCACTCACGTATGAACGGAGTGGGGCTGATCGATAAGTTGACACAAGAAGGCAAATTCAACTGGATGACGCCAGCGTTCTCCGGAACTACACCAAGCATGAAACAGACGTGGGCTAACCTGACCAAAATGGAACAGGAATCCTTCATCAAAATCATAACGGGTGCGGAACCGCTGGATTACTTCGAAACATTCGTCAGCAATTGGAAGAAACAAGGCGGAGACCAAGTGATCCAGGAGATCGAAGCCGAGACCACATCCCAAAAATAATTAAGCTAACACTGCTGATAGGCTGCGCTGAGCAGCCTTTCTTCAGGAAAGGGGTTCATCCATGAAGCAGGAAAAATATAAAGCAAGAAACCGCTTGGGCACGGGTGCCATGTATCATATGATGATGCTGCCAGGCATTTTATTTTTGCTGGTATTCAGCTACATTCCAATGGTTGGTGTCATTACGGCGTTTCAGGATTACGTACCAGCCAAAGGTATGTTTGGCTCCGAGTTTGTTGGGTTTAAGCATTTTATTTATATGTTCAAGCTGCCGGACATCGGCCAAGTGATCAGTAATACGTTGGTGATTGCCATCGCCAAGATTCTACTTGGAACACTGATGGCCATCATTTTTTCCATTTTATTAAACGAAATCCGCTTTAAATTTGTTAAAAAATCTGTGCAGACCATTGTATATCTGCCTCACTTTTTGTCTTGGGTTGTTCTGGCCTCCGTGGTTGTTAACATGTTCAGCCTGGATGGAAGTGTAAATCAGATTTTAGCCTTTTTCGGCTTGGAAAATATTAATTTTCTCGGAAGCAACACCTGGTTCCAGCCGTTGATTATCGGGACGGACGTATGGAAGGAATTCGGTTATAGCTCCATCGTTTATTTGGCTGCAATTACCTCGATTGATCCCGGCCTATATGAAGCTTCAGGGATAGATGGAGCGAGCTGGTGGAGAAAAGTATGGCATATTACATTACCGGGTATGCTCCCTATTATCCTGCTCATGGGGGTTATGAGTCTCACCAATATTTTGAGCGCAGGCTTCGATCAAATCTACAATCTGTACAACCCGGTTGTCTATGAGTCGGGCGATATTCTGGATACCTATGTATACCGGATCGGTCTCGTTGGCAGACAGTATAGTTTCGGTACGGCTGTTGGGTTGTTCAAGTCAGTGATTGGTATTGTTCTATTATTGTCCGCCAATGAATTGGCCAAAAAATACACCGACAGAAAAATATTCTAAGGAGGCGAAACTTGTGTCTTATTCCGCAAGCCTGAAAGACCGAATGGGCCGGTTTGTCATCTACGCCATCGTTATATTGCTGGCTTTGATCTGCCTCCTTCCATTATGGAATATCGTTGCGATTTCATTCAGCAGCAGTGAGGCCGTATCGGCCAATGCCGTAGGTCTGTTACCCGTTAAGTTTACAACAGCCGCATATTCGAAAATTATTGAGGATGCGCAGTTCTGGCGATCCTTTGGCATTTCCGTTCTACGTGTGGCTCTATCTCTAGTGCTCAACATGATTCTTATTGTTTTGATGGCTTACCCGCTGTCGAAATCGAAAAGGGAGTTTAAGGGCAGAAATATATATATGAATATCATGATTTTTGCCATGCTATTCAGTGGGGGCATGATCCCTAGTTATCTGTTGATCAAAAACCTGGATATGCTCAATACCATTTGGGCGCTTGTACTGCCGGGTGCTGTCCCAATATTCAGTGTCATCCTTGTGATGAACTTCTTCGCCGCAGTACCAAAAGCGCTTGAAGAAGCGGCATTCATCGACGGGGCAAATGCATTGCAGGTCCTGTTCAAAGTGTATGTGCCCGTGTCTATTCCTGCGCTGGCGACCGTATCCCTGTTCAGTATCGTGGGCACATGGAATGATTTCTTCAGTGGATTGATCTATATGACCAAAGTTAGCAATTATCCGCTAATGACCTATATTCAGTCGCTTAACGTGAATATCGCGGAGCTTCTTCAATCCGGCACGAACTCTGCTCAGCTCAGCAATCTGACTGAGATTTCGAACAAAAATCTAAATGCAGCCAAAATCGTAGTGGCTGTCATTCCGCTGCTTCTGATCTACCCGCTGCTGCAAAAATACTTTGTAACCGGAATTGTTGTGGGGTCGGTAAAAGAATAATAGTGAATGAAACGGAATTTAGATGAGCAGAATCTGGATCAAGAGAAAGGTGGTGCGTGATGGGAAATAAAAATTGGTGGAAAGAGATTGCTGTATATCAAATTTATCCCCGTAGCTTTCAAGATAGCAATGGTGATGGAATCGGGGATCTGAAAGGTATTTTATCCCGACTCGATTATTTGAAGGATCTTGGCATCGGTGCGATCTGGCTGTCACCAGTGTGTAAATCGCCGCAAGATGACAACGGGTATGACATTTCAGATTATCAGGATATCGATCCGATGTTTGGTTCGCTTGGGGATATGGAATTGCTGATTCAGGAGGCAGGCAAGCGGGACATCCGAATAATCATGGATCTGGTGCTTAACCACTCATCCGACGAACACCCCTGGTTTAAGGAAGCGCGGAAAAGTAAGGATAATCCATACCACGATTATTATGTGTGGAGAGATGGTTTGGAAGGAACACCTCCCAACGATTTAGGTTCAACGTTTGGTGGATCAGCCTGGGAATGGGTTCCCGAGCTGGGACAGTATTACCTGCATCTTTTCTCTGTTAAACAACCGGATCTTAATTGGGAGAACCCCAAGGTACGGCAGGAGATATACGATATGATTCAATGGTGGATGGATAAAGGCGTGGGCGGGTTCCGTCTTGATGTTATCGATCTGATTGGCAAGCAGCCTGACCTCAAAATTACAGGCAATGGGCCAAATTTGCACCAATATATGCGTGAACTCAGTAAAGAGACATTCCAAAAGGGTGATCTGCTAACCGTCGGAGAAACCTGGGGAGCAACGCCCGAAAGTGCCAAGCTTTATAGCAACCCGGACGGCAGTGAACTATCCATGGTCTTCCAATTTGAACATATTAGCCTGGATGAGCAGGAGGGAAAAGGCAAGTGGGATCTCCAGCCGCTGGATCTGCTTCAATTAAAGAAAGTGTTGTCCAAATGGCAGACCGAGTTGAAGGGCGAAGCCTGGAACAGCTTGTTCTGGAATAATCATGATCTTCCGCGGATCGTGTCCCGTTGGGGAAATGACGGGGAATATCGTGTGCAGTCTGCCAAAATGCTGGCTACTCTTCTTCATGGCATGCAAGGTACGCCATATGTGTACCAGGGTGAAGAGTTAGGCATGACGAATGTACGTTACCCTATTGAAGAATACCGTGATATTGAGTTGCTGAATCTGTATAAGGAACGGGTCGAGAATGGGTATGCTGAGAAAGAAGTGATGGAATCCATTTATGCAAAAGGCCGTGATAACGCACGTACGCCGATGCAATGGGATGCTTCCGAAAATGCGGGTTTTACAGATGGAAAACCATGGATTTTGGTGAATCCGAACTACACGGAGATTAATGCGGAAGAATCTATCAATGATCCGCATTCCATTTACCATTACTATAAAACTCTGATTCAGCTGCGAAAAGAGCATGAAGTGATCATCTATGGGGATTATGAACTGTTGTATCCGGAAGACACCAACCTCTTCGCTTACACACGAACACTTGGTGATACAAAATTGCTAGTCCTGTGCAACTTCTATGGCAATACAGTTACGTTTGATATTCCTGAGGAGTTTGGAGAGGATAAAACATTATTAATTAGTAACTATGCGGACGTCCACTCAGAGAATGAACTGAGGCCTTATGAAGCAAGAATGTATCTGCTTGTGTAGTTGGAAAGAGGGTTGAAGGCAAATAGCCTTCAACCCTCTTTTTTGACGAAAAGAAGCTTTTGCAAGAAAACGTCAAGCGCCATGGAATGTGAATGCTCGATGAGACGAATGATGGAGAAGCTGCGTTCCAGATGCAGTTGTCTGATTCGCAGTTCTTCAACTTCCCCGATTGCCAGCTCCTTATGAACAATCCATCTGGATACCATTGCAATTCCGAGTCCCGCAGCAACTGCTTCCTTCACACCCTGACTGCTAGTGAAGACATAAGACCGCTTAGGGCGAATCGTAGTCTGTTCCATAAAATGATCACTAAACGCGCGTGTTCCCGAACCCAACTCACGAAGAACCCAGACCTGATCCTGAAGCATATTCTGCTCTACCACAACGGAACCGGAGAGGGGGTGACCGGAAGGAGCTACTACGATCATCTCATCCTTCATGTAAGGGATAACGTCAAGGTCTGCCGAGGCTCGCGCTTCACCCTCCACAAATCCGATATCCAGCTGATTTCCCCTAACCGCAGACAGAATCTCCTGGGTATTGCCAATCGTAACCTGAATGTTGACCTGAGGATACTGTGATGCGAATTCTGCCAGCTTCTTAGGCAAAATATATTCACCGATGGTGAAACTGGCCCCGATCTGAATGCTTCCAGTCACTTCATCCCGCAGCATCTGAATCTCCTGCCGGGCTTCATCGTAGCGGGACTGAATGACTTTGGCATGTCTGTAGAGGATTGCCCCCGCTTCAGTCAGGGACACTTGCTTTGGAGAACGATGCAGTAGCTTGGCTCCCAGCTCATTCTCCAAATTTTTGATATGCAGGCTCACCCCCGGTTGGGACAGGTTCAGCAGTTCTGCAGCCTTGGAGAAATGGCTTTGTTCTACAACGGTAACGAAGACTTTTAAGGCATCAGTTATCATTAGAATTCCTCATTTAAATAGTGTGTTTTTATAGTTATAAGCCTATTGAGCTCATTTTAGCATAAGATACCTAACCAATCATAAGTTTTTATAATGGTTAGGATCGCAGATTCATATTTCACTTCCTTCCTGTCTGCTTCTATAGTGAGGATATACTTTATCCAATAAGGAAGTGTGGAGCTATGATTTTACAGACACAATTGAAATTCGTTAAAAACATAAAAGGTGTTAGGAACAGGGGATTTCTGCAGGGGATCGGACTGACTTTACTGCTCTCGTTTATCGCCAAGCTGCTGGGTTATCTGCCGCTTTTAAATATCATGGGTCAACTCGTTATTGCAATTCTGCTTGGCATCTTGTACCGGGCGGTGCGTGGCGTTCCGCTGACCGCGCAATCAGGGATATCCTTTTCGGGAAAACGATTGCTGCGGTTTGGCATCATCCTGCTGGGTTTGAAGCTGAACCTTATGGATATTGTCCATGCAGGATACAAAGTCGTTGCGCTAGCGGCAATCAATGTTGTTGTCACGATTTTTGTTGTCTACGGACTGAGCAAGTGGTTAAAGATCGACAAACGAATAGGGCTTCTGACTGCTTGTGGAACAGCCATCTGCGGTGCAGCGGCAGTGGTCGCGATTGCGCCACAGATCAAGGCCAAAGATGAAGAAACGGCAGTAGGTGCGGCCACAGTGGCGATACTCGGCACAATTTTCACTTTAGCCTATACATTGCTATACCCGGTGTTGGGTTTAAGTGTGAATGGATATGGCCTATTCACAGGCGCTACACTGCATGAAGTGGCACACGTCATCGCTGGGGCTGCACCTGGAGGGCAAACAGCACTGGATATGGCAGTCATCGTGAAGCTAACTAGGGTCGCTATGTTGGTGCCCATTGCCCTGATCATTGGCTTGTGGAGTGGACGACAAGCGCGTGGGGGAGAGCAAAAATCATCTAAAGGAATCCGGTGGCGTGAATTGCCAGTACCCTGGTTCATTTTCGGTTTTCTGGCTATGAGTGGGTTAAACACGTTGGGTATTTTTCCGCAAGAGATGATCTCGGGACTTCTGGTTCTGTCCTATATGTTGCTCGCGATGGCGATGGCTGGATTGGGGTTGGGTGTGGACATTGCAACCTTCCGTCGTCTGGGCAAGAAACCTTTTTTGGCAGGATTGCTGGGCTCTATTGTGTTGTCCATTCTAGGTTTTATGCTCGTTTGTGGCTTTGGCCTGAACTAGGTCGTGTGTCCAAAATTAAGTATTCCACTGCATGAATTTAATAAAAAGCACGCATTGACCCTAAGTGGATCAATCCGTGCTTTTTGTTGTTTGAAAGAAGCTGGTCATCAGATCCAGAACAAACACGAAAGGATTAGTATAAATCCATCTCTTGAAAAAATATAAATATTTCCCTCTTTTGGTTCAAAAGTCCGAAATGCACATATGAAAGTCTGGATAACGATGTATTTTCTGCTCGCAAGCCTTAAGGCTGCTCGTAAACATCCAAAAAGGAACATCAGAAGTCCGAATACCGTCTCTAGGGGTCCGATAAGGAGAATTGGAAGCGGTTTATACTTAATCTATTCCAGAGATGACAAATCCAAGCAGAAAATCAAATCAGTTTATCCAAGAAACTCCTCAAGTTAAGTAGCGACCACGCAATACTGTCGTGTAACCATGTTGTTGTATGAGTTTTCTATTTTTTTGTTTTGTACTTTGATAAGGGGGTGATGATCGGCGCAGCGAAAGAATTAGGCAGATCAACCGTCCATTTTCTTTGAAAATCCATTTTGCTAATAACCTGAGGAGGAATTGAATTTGCGCAACAAGTACATTGTGTGGTCACTCGTATTAACGATGCTGATCTCGAACGTATTCCTGACTGTCGGATTTCCATCTCCTGTATCAGCAGCCGAAAGACCGGATCTGGCACAGGGCAAACAGGTTACCGCGAGCGGGTACAACCAAACATACAGCCCGACCAATGTGATTGACAATAACCAAGCAACTTATTGGGAAAGTACCAATAGTGAGTTCCCCCAATGGATTCAAGTGGATCTTGACGCCAACACCAACATTGACCAAATTGTATTGAAGATTCCGACAGTGTGGGAAAAGAGAACCCAAACGATAACAGTGCAAGGCAGCACGAACGGTTCATCGTTCACAGATATCGTAGGTTCTGCGGATTATGTATTTAATCCATCAGTTGGGGAGAACTCGGTGACCATCGATTTTCCTGCTGTCGAGACAAGGTTCGTTCGCTTAAGCGTAACGGGCAATTCCGAGTGGCCGGCAGCTCAACTGTCGACATTTGAAATTTACGGCCCAGGAAGTGAGGGACCAACGCTACCTGGCCCCGATCCTGTGGATCCCCCAATCATCCCTACAGAGGGAAACAACATCGCCATCGGCAAGTCGATTACTGCATCGTCCAGCACTTTATCCTTTGTAGCTGCAAATGCTAACGATAACAATATCAACTCGTACTGGGAAGGAAGCAGCAATCCAAGCTCACTGACGTTGGATCTCGGCTCCAATCATAAGATTACATCCATTGTACTTAAACTGAACCCGGATCCGGTCTGGAGCACCCGAACACAGACCATTCAAGTGCTTGGACATAACCAGGATACAACCACCTTCAGCAATCTGGTTTCCGCCCAATCATATACATTCAACCCGGCTTCCGGTAACACGGTGACCATTCCCGTTACAGCAACGGTTAAACGTCTGCAACTGAACATTACCACGAACTCGGGCGCTCCTGCCGGGCAAATTGCTGAATTTCAGGTATTCGGCACACCTGCACCCAATCCTGATCTGACGATTACAGGTATGTCCTGGTCTCCATCGTCTCCAGTGGAGAACAATGCCATCACCCTTAATGCCATCGTCAAAAACATTGGTTCTGCCGCTTCTCCAGCTTCTAGCGTCAACTTCTATCTTAACAATGAACTGGCGGGTTCCTCACCTGTAGCTGCTTTGCAAGCAGGGGCTTCGACTACGGTCTCGCTTAATGCTGGCAATAAAGCAGCTGCATCATATACGCTCAGTGCCAAGGTAGATGAGAATAACCAGATTATCGAAGAGAATGAAGGAAACAACAGTTACACACACACCTCTTCTTTGGTGGTTGCACCGATTACAAGTTCTGATCTGGTAGGCACGGTCTCTTGGAGTCCTGGAACCCCTACAGCAAACAGTACAGTAACATTTACAGTTAATCTGAAAAATCAAGGCAACATGGCCTCCGCAGGTGGTGCACACGGAGTTACAGTGGTTCTCAAGAACGCTGCCGGAGCAACGCTTCAGACGTATAGTGGTTCCTATACCGGTACATTAGCACCTGGAGCTTCGGTCAATGTCAATGAAGGTACCTGGACTGCTGCAACTGGTAACTACAATGTGACAACTACCGTAGCAGTGGACAATAATGAAGCTCCGGTCAAACAAACGAATAACGTCGTTACAACAGGTTTGAACGTATATTCAGCCCGTGGTGCAAGCATGCCTTATACCCGGTATGATACGGATGATGCTACGCGGGGTGGCAGTGCCACACTGAAATCCGCACCGACCTTTGATCAGGCTCTGACGGCTTCGGAAGCCTCTGGCCAGCGCTATATTGCTCTTCCTTCCAACGGTTCCTATGCACAATGGACGGTTAGACAAGGGGAGGGAGGCGCAGGTGTAACCATGCGATTCACGATGCCGGATTCCACTGATGGCATGGGTCTAAACGGCGCACTTGACGTCTATGTTAACGGGACCAAGGCCAAAACGGTTCCTTTGACCTCCTACTACAATTGGCAGTACTTCTCCAGTGATCATCCGGGGGATACACCAAGTGCAGGACGTCCGTTGTTCCGTTTTGATGAAGTGCACTGGAAACTGGATACACCTCTAAAAGCTGGAGACACCATTCGTATTCAGAAAAACAATGGAGATAACCTGGAATACGGTGTGGATTTCCTCGAAATCGAACCCGTTCAAGCGGTAATCCCGCGCCCGGCTAACTCCGTCTCTGTAACCGATTTCGGTGCGATTGCAAATGATGGAAAAGATGACCTTGCCGCATTCGAAGCGGCGGTCCAATCCGCGATATCTACAGGCAAGACTCTATATATCCCTGAGGGCACGTTCCATCTGGGCAATATGTGGAAAATTGGTACGCCGACAAATATGATTAACAACCTTACCATTGTAGGTGCAGGTATCTGGCATACGAACATTCAGTTTACGAACCCTAATGCAGCTTCAGGCGGGATTTCTTTCCGTGTGCAGGGCAAGCTGGATTTCAGCAATATTTATATGAATTCCATGCTGCGTTCGCGCTATAACGAGAATGCAGTGTACAAAGGATTTATGGACAATTTCGGTAAAAATTCAAAGGTTAGCAACGTATGGGTTGAGCACTTTGAATGTGGTTTCTGGGTAGGGGATTACGCCCACACACCTGCAATCATTGCCGATGGCCTAGTGATCGAGAACAGTCGTATTCGGAATAACCTTGCTGACGGTGTCAACTTTGCCCAAGGCACGAGCAATTCGACTGTACGCAACAGCAGTGTCCGCAACAATGGTGATGATGGTCTGGCCGTATGGACCAGCAACGTGAATGGTGCTCCTGCAGGTGTGAACAATACATTCTCGTTCAACACGATTGAGAATAACTGGCGCGCAGCAGGCATTGCATTCTTTGGTGGTAGCGGACATAAGGCAACCAACAACCTGATTGTTGATACGGTTGGTGGTTCGGCGATCCGGATGAACACGGTTTTCCCTGGATACCATTTCCAAAATAACACAGGTATTCTGTTCTCCGATACAACGATTATTAACAGTGGCACAAGTAAAGATCTGTACAATGGTGAACGCGGAGCTATTGATCTGGAAGCTTCCAATGATTCCATCAAGAACGTAACGTTTACCAATATTGACATCCTCAATACGCAGCGCAGTGCAGTTCAATTCGGGTACGGCGGCGGTTTCCAGAACATTGTGTTTAATAACATCAACATTAATGGTACTGGTCTGGACGGCATTGAGACATCTAGGTTCACAACCCCGCATAAAGGTGCAGCAATTTACACCTATACGGGTAACGGTTCTGCCACCTTCAATAATCTGACAACAAGCAACATTGCCAACCCTAATGTGAATCAGATTCAAAATGGCTTTAATTTGATCATTCAATAAAATTTATATCAAACAAAAGCAGGGAGCTCAACGAGCTTCCTGCTTTTTTGTGTGAAGTAGGAGTAGGTATGGGTGAACATTGATCCGGATCTGAAATATCGAAAAATAGCCGCGCAAGTAAGTTTTTAACATGCCCCATATTTGCTTCTGTAGTGACTTAATGTGACAAGAGGCCAAATATATGTATAGCTGTGATAATGGGAATAAAAATTCCCGGGCAGACCAGCTCCTGTTGGATAAGTGGTTCTCCAATCGTTCTCATGTATTGATGCAATAAGCCTTAGAATGCCTTTATTTAATTCGGGTGTGGGTTTGGGTTGGACTGCAATTAGTGCGTCAAGTGCCCAAGCGGTCTGAGAAGGGGTGCTTTCCCCTAATGGCACATAGTGCAGGAGTCGGTCACTCTGGCAGGATTCTCCCCAGCCACCGTCAGAGTTCTGGATGCTTAAGAGCCATTTGGCTCCTTTTTGCACGGTATCATGGCTTGCAGGTAGCCCAACTGCCGTAAGACCGGTTAAAGCTGCCCAGGTACCATAGATATAACATACGCCCCATCTTCCGTACCATGAGCCATCTTTCTCCTGGTTTCGAATGAGCCATTTCGTTCCACGATTGATCCATTCATGCTTGGTGTCAAGCCCGGCAAAGTTACCGAGGTACTCCAAGGTACGTCCCGTCAGGTCAGCTTCGGAAGGGTCTGTAGCCGCAGATTTGGCACCGTCGATGGCAAGCCAGGTGAGCATCTCCTTGTTTGTATTTTTTTCGAATGCCGGCCAGCCGCCATCTTTATTTTGCATGGACAGAACCCAATTCAGTCCGCGATTCCAGGATTCCTGAAACGTTGGAAGAGTAGTGGACAAGCTTCGGATAGCCCGTAAAGCTGCTGTTGTATCATCCACGTCTGGATTGATTGTATTCGACTCCGAAAATCCCCATCCTCCAGGGGCTGTATTCGGATTATGGATGCTCCAGTCGGCTGTTTTATCTTGCTGACGGGAGAGCAAATAGGAGGCCGCGAGCTGAATAGACTTATGGTCATCGGTGACAGAAGCCTCCTGCAATACGTAGGTGATTAATGCCGTATCCCATACGGTAGATGGGGAGTTTTGAATCGTTGTTTTACCTCCTGAAGAACGGCACTGCATTGCCGTGAGTCCGGTTATGGCTTTTGTAATCAGAGGGTGCTGCTTATCGTATTTTAGGGCCAATAGGGCAAAGATCATGAGAATTGTACTACTGGCGTAGCTGTATAATGTGCCATCAGATTCAACCCGCTCTATCATGAACTGTTCCGCCTTCATTCGTGCAGTGTCGTGGATGTGGCGTGGGTTACCGAGCAGTCGGCTTCTCCCGCTTAGAATGTCGTCCTGCATTTCCTGATATCCCTGAGCAGTTGGCTCATTTTCCACATTTCGTAAGTCGGTCAGATCAGACAGATCGGGGGCATGGGGGGCTGTAAGAGCGAAACGTAAGTCTGCCATAATGAGCATGGGAGTGAGGTGAACTCTGGAATATCCGGAAAATTCAAAATAGTTGATGGGAAAATAGGTAGGGAACATCAGTATCTCCAGGGGGATCATAGAGATGGATAAAGGCCATTTCATTTGTCCAGTAGCGGCAAGTATCGCTTTGGTCAAAATGCTGGTAACTTTCCCGATACCTCCTTTGGACTGAATATACTGTTTGGCCCGCTGGATTGGCTCGTCCGTACTCTGGCTGTACCCGGAGTATAGCAGGGCGTAGTAGGCTTCAACTGATGCGGATAAATTTCCACCCTCTTCATCGGCGTACAATCTCCAGCATCCATCGTGTTGCTGTTCGTTAAGGATACGGTCATGTAACTCCCGGATCAGCACTTCATTTGGGACTTCCAATATCCGAAAGAGAATGATGACATAAGCATCAATTACCGTCCCGTTCTCAAAACAGAAATGCCAGGAACCGTCTTGTCGCTGCTGTTGAAGCAAGGAAGTCGTCATCCGACTTATTTCATCATCAATTGTGTTCAGTACATGGCTCATTTCGCGGATACCTCCAGAGTACGTCATTTATGTATTATATGATGGCAGACTGGGGGAAATGAGGAGCAGAATGAGCGTAGAATCCAGTCCATTTCAGGGTTTTCTACAATTTTAAATAAAAAAATAAAATTTAGTGTTGAAATTTTTTCCAATAAAGTGTATAAATATCTTTGTTAACGCTTACAAGATTTTGATCTATATCTTTCTCCGATACCCTTCAAAAAGGAGGTGTAAGTACTACGACATGCATTAACTGAAAAACAGACTTTATGCTTTTGAAAATGAAATCGATTTCATTTTGTAGTATTCAATATTTGGCAGTCCAAATTATAATAAATCAAAGGAGATATGTTGATGAAGATATGGAAAAAGAGTGCGTTAGTGTTGCTGTCCACTTTCCTGGTAACGGTAGGTTCATATGGTTCATATATGCCCAAGACTGCGCATGCCGCGGGTGAACAGGTGGAGGTATGGATTTCAACTTCAGACCCCAATTCCGAACCTGCAGTGGGACTTAGAACAGATGCGAGACTCACCAAGATTGCATCCAAAAACTTCAGCAGCAACTCAGGCAATGCCGATGTTACCATTACGGTAAATGAGAACAAAACGTATCAGCAAATGGATGGTTTTGGAGTGTCGTTAACGGATGCTTCCGCATGGCTCATGAACTACAAGCTGGATAACAGTAAGCGCGCGGAAGTGATGGAGAGGTTGTTTGGCACCACAGGTATTGGGCTTAGTTTATTGAGACAGCCGATCGGAAGTTCTGATTTTGCCTGGGCCGCCT
Organism: Paenibacillus sp. FSL F4-0087; assembly: GCF_038020215.1. Lineage (NCBI taxonomy): Bacteria > Bacillati > Bacillota > Bacilli > Caryophanales > Paenibacillaceae > Paenibacillus > Paenibacillus sp. FSL F4-0087. The sequence goes on along the minus strand of NZ_JBBODJ010000001.1, from coordinate 6,529,871 downwards.
ACACTTATGCCGATACGCCAAATGATACTTCACTCAACCAATTTACGATCGACCGGGACAAGGCTTACATACTGCCCATGGTCAAAGCGGCAATCGCTAAGAATCCTAATATCAAAGTAATGGGTTCCCCATGGAGTGCGCCTGCCTGGATGAAATATTCCAACAATCTGAATGGCGGCAAACTGAAAGCAGAACATTACGGAACATATGCGAACTATTTCAAAAAATACATTGAAGCCTACCAGGCTGAAGGTGTACCCATCTATGCTGTTACGTTGCAAAATGAGCCAATGTACGAGCCATCCCATTATCCTTCCATGGGTATGAATGTACAGGATCAGACGGGCTTTATCGGCGATTATCTTGGACCAACACTCCGCAATGCCGGAATTAACACCAAGATTATTGCATTCGACCATAACTTTTTGGACTGGAACTTCCCGAACCAAGTCATTACGAATCTGAAGAACGCAGGCAAGGGCAGCTACGTTTCCGGCAGCGCATTCCACCATTATGACAGTGGGGACGGATCGACCATGACCTCCATGAATAACAGTCACCCGGACAAGGAAGTTTGGTTCACAGAGGGTGGTTTCGGCAACTGGAATGATCCGCAAAATGGTACCTCTTCAGGTTTCGATAATATGATGAACGAGTTCATTAATATTACGAGAAACTGGTCCAAATCGATCATTCTCTGGAACGCTGCCCTGGATCAAAAAGACGGTCCAGCATTGCTTTCACCGAACAACACGAACAAAGGCATGATTACAATCCGTAACTCGGACAACCGTAATGATGCTCCTGAGAATAATGTCACATATCACAAACAATATTATTTGCTGGGTCACTTTAGTAAATTTGTAGTACCCAATGCATACCGCATTGACAGCAACACCGGATCTGAAGTCAAAAATGTGGCTTTCCGCAATCCGGACGGTTCCAAAGTGGTAGTTGCCTACAACTCTTCCAGTTCGTCGAAAAATGTGAAGATCCAATGGGGCAGCCAAAGCTTCGTTGTCACTATTCCAGGCAAGTCCGCTATGACGTATAAATGGAATGGAAATGTTTCTTAAGGGGTAGCGGGAATTCAGATTCCCGCATTCAGCAAGCTAAGGGCCGCGATCAGTCACGGCTCTTTTATTTGCTTTTATTTAAAGATCATCCATGGTATACATTTGTTGTGATTTTTACGTATTCAAGGATTTTACAATTTTAATATTATGATTTTTTAGTTTAACTGTCCTCTTACATTGGGTTGATATACTAGCCTGAGCTTTTATATGGGAGAGGGGTTAGACAACTTGAAAGACATCAATCAACGCTGGGTAGCGACGATTCTTGTGGCAGTAATGGTTATCCAATCATTCTGGACATTTGCAGGAATCGGACAGGCTGCAGCATCAGAAAACCTTAATACCAGCAATTTAGCAAAAAACGTGGTGATCAGCCATTTTTATGGAGGCAAGAAAGACGACGTACTCGACGTGTACGGCAACGACTTTGTAGAACTATATAATCCGACAGCAGAACCTGTTTCGCTGAACGACTGGTCCATACAATTTGCGGATACCCAAAAAAATAATTGGAAAGCAGCTCAGCTAGGTATAACGACTGCCCAGATTCCGGCATTTGGTTATTATCTGATTGCGCTTGGCAGCAATGGTAATGTCGGGGAGCAGCTTCCACAGCCAGATGCGACTGAAGCTTCATTCAAATTAGGCAACAACAGCGGAAAGCTGGTTTTGTTAAATACGACACAACTGTTGACTGCTAATGATCCAACGGCAGATGTTTTACAGGAACATGTAATTGATTTTGTTGGATATAGTGCTGACGCTTATTGGGGAAGTCCGGCGCCGGAAGCGGGCAAGCAGAGCACCATCCAGCGTTTGGTATATGATCCGCTGAATCCAGAGAATAGCACGACTGCAGCTGCGTTTCCGAATCGTGGAAACAACTGGGACACTCGGAATAACGGAAATGACTTTGAGAAGGTAAAAGGGGCGAAGGCTCGCAATTCAAGCACAACTTCCGCCTATGTCATTCTGGAAAGTAATCAAAGGTTAGAGATGCAATCGGCTTCGAGCGTAGATCCTGTACATAACAAGATTACGTTAAATGCATTTGGAGGCTTGGTTAAGCAGGGACCATGGTCATCCGATGACTTCAGTGTACTAGGCCTCCCGGCAGGATTCACTGCTGAAGCCAATGCGAACGGTGATCAGATCGAAGTGACCATATCTGGAGACGGTACTGGGAATGTAGCTTCAGACAGCATTCTGACATTTGAGATTCATCCTGGTGCGTGGGATCAAGCACACAGACCAGTCTCATCCTCAACGGTGTATCAAGGAAGCAATACCGTAACTTTGGCTCAATTCACGCCATCCAATAAGATTGTAGCAACATTGGACTCCTCATCGTCCAACATTCGTATGAACAGTGCGAAGGACTTGAATACCACGATCCAACTCAATCTTAGCGCCGGCGTTCCCGTGGATGGGGTATTGGACTCGAATGCTTACAGTGTGACAGGCCTTCCTGAGGGAGACTGGAGCATCAAGGCTGAGGGCCGAAGCAGTGATCGTACAATCACGCTCTCCATTTCGGGTACATCCACTTCTGCTGTCATGAACTCCGTCATGCTGAATGTGACGTTAATGGCTGAGGCTGTGCAGGATCCGGACTGGCTGGCTTCGGAAGTGATCAGCATCCCGCTGATTCGGTACAGTCAACCGCTTCTTGCTGATGAGAATCGCAAACGTGTCGTTGAAGACAGCATCATAGCGGACAATACAGGTTTTAATGACCCTGCCACCAAAGAATATAAATATGGAAGTGATGCCATGGGAGCGAACGAATATACCTTCCTGCGCGGCACACATTCCTTATTCAAGGCTGATCTGGCAGCGGATATTATTCCTTCTCCGAGTTTGGTCATTCCAGGCTGGAATGAGAAGGACGTCCTTACTTACACGCAAGGCGACGCCCATATTCAGAATGTGGGGACTTTTAACGATAGTACCAATCAAATGGTGTTCAGCTTAAACGATGTGGATTCTTCCGGCATCGGCAGCTTTTATGACGACCTGATTCGTTTTGTTACAAGTATTTATGTAGTCAAATACGAAAAAGACAGCTCTGCGATTACCACTCTGCAGGACGCCGATTTCCGGGATGTATCTCGTACCTTTCTAAATACCTATAAGGATACTCTGATAGAGATTAATAGCGAGATAAACCCTAAAAACACCAAGTTGACCAAAAGCAATGTAACGGCTTATACGAAAGAGGTCATGGACAAAGTCTCCAAAGTGTCTTATGAGGAGGCATTGCAAAAATTGCTCGGCAAGCGGGCACTTGATGGAAAATTAAACATTGCCGGCAACTCCGATAAGTTTGAATCCGCGACAGATGCAGAGAAATCTTCCCTGCAAGCCGCTTGGGAAGCATACAAATTACAAGTCAGAAGCAATTACCCGAACCTGAGTGATGATGAATTCGATGCCTATTTTAAGATAAAGGATATTGTACGCCGTATTCATCAGGGAATTGGCAGCATTGGGGTTGAACGCTACAATGTGTTAATCGAAGGAGCAAGTGAGGCCAATACGGATGATATTCTGCTCGACGTGAAAGAGCAGACCCGGGACGCCAATGTATCGAAAGATGCTTATCTTAAAACTTCAGTCGATCCCGATTCTTATCTGGGTGTACTTGAAGCAATGAATCGCTCGTATCTGATTAAGGAAGTATCACCTTTTAAAGGGGATTACACAGATAAGCCATTCAAGAACAAGGAAGAGCTGGAGCAGTATTTGGTCGATGCGGCCAAGGCTTACGCTTATGCAAGCTCGCGCTTGGACAAGGTATCCGATGAGTTGAACTATCGTTTTGAGGAACGTTTTGTATCGAATATCGTACCCATCTGGGATGATTTGCAGAACTTTATTCTTAATGCAGCGGAGGATTACTCCCACCAGGTCGCAGCGGATTTTGCGCTTGTAAAGGAAGATATGCGAACCGGGAAGCTGATTGACGTTTCCACATTGGATGATTTATCTGTTGATCAAGGCTCTTTAACTCCAGCATTCAATCCTACAATCACGGCGTATACTCTGAATGTTGAACAAGCAACAGACTCCATCAGCATTAAGGCAAAGGCTACGGATAGCCAGGCTACCTTGTTTGCCAAAGGTGAACCTTATGTAAACGGAATAAATCAATCTTTCGGTTTGTCTGTTGGAAAAAATATAATTCCAATTACGGTGCAAGCACGTAATGGATCAAGCAAGACTTACAGTATAACTGTCGTCAGAGCCGGAGAATCCACCTCCGTTTCACCAACGCCTTCGAATCCTTCAAATCCTTCAACTTCAACTGGAGGAACGAATGGGGATCAAACGGGTACCACTGCCAACAGTGGAACGATTACTGTGAATGGTGGATTGTTGAGACTGGGCGGGGTCAAAATCAATGTGCCAGCTGGAGCGACGGATAGCAGCATCGTCATTTCCGTAAATAAAGTAAGCCAAACGGCGAATCTGTTCACCGATTCCACATTGAAACTGCTCGGGGAGGTCTATGAGATTACTGCAAACAAGAGCGGGAATTTCAGCAAACCGGTAACTGTTACCTTGCCATTCGACAAGAACAAGGTGGACTTTGACAAATCAATAGTGGGATTGTATTGGTTCAACGAGCAAGCCCAAAAGTGGGTTTTACTCGATAATTTGAAAGTGGATCAAATGAATGGAACGGTATCGGGAACCATTCATCATTTTACCAAGTTTGCTGTTCTGGTATCCGATAAGACCGTAACGCCAACTCCGGAAGGAACCAAGAAGTTCACGGATCTCGTAGGGCATTGGGCTTCCGGCAGTATTATGGATTTGGTTGAACTTGGTGTGATCCAGGGTTACCCGGACAACAGCTTCAGACCGGATAAAAAAATTACCAGAGCCGAATTTGTTACTCTTATCATTAAGGCTTTACATCTGCAAGGCTCTGCTGACAAAGGATTTGCGGATACTACGACGCATTGGGCGCAAGACGCAATTTCCACTGCGGCAGGTCTGGGCATTGTGAATGGATATAGTGATAACACCTTTGGTCCAGACGAATTGGTGACCCGCGAGCAAATTGCGACAATGGTCGTTCGTGCAGCGCAGATCGCAGATTCAGATAGTAATATCAACTTCTCCGATGGCGCTGAAATATCTGGTTGGGCACGTTCAGCACTTGCTGCGGCCATTACTAATGGGCTCGTTAACGGCTATCCAGACGGAACATTGAAACCAAAAGGGAATACAACTCGCGCAGAAGCTGCTACACTCATCGAAAGAACTATTCAATTCACAAAATAATTCACAAAATAAATTCAAAATTACAGAAAGGCTGCTCTCCAGCAAGTTTAACTTGTTGGGAAGCAGCCTTTCTGTATTCTTTGTACCTTTTTGTATCTGGTTCATTCGTTTTATTACAACGATATCCCATTTTCGATAATGACACGATTGAGTTTGGTATTTACCGGATTGGAAATCGTATCACCCACAGGACATTTACATTCTAGAAATTGTACAAATGATTCAACTTTTTCTTCAGATGAGCTGGTTTTGATATAAAACGTGTAGCGAATATCGGAATAACCGGGACGTACATCAGATCGGTTAAAAAATCCGTCAAGATCCAGATCACCTTCAACTTCAACTCTGAAATCATCAAGGACTACATCGAATTTGGAAGCATAGACCCGGGCCACAATGGATTGACATGCGCCAAGGGAGGCAAGTAAAGCTTCTACAGGATTCATTCCCGTGTCCGTACCACCGAGGTTTGTTGGCTCATCGATGATCAGTTCGAATTGTCTTGCTTTGGTGATCACTTTAACCCCATCTTGTAGATGGGCAGTAGCTTTGAAAGTCTGAACATTAGCCATCCGATACCTCTCCTTTATAAAACATTGTATGTAACTTGGTTTAGTAAGGATTATAGTTCCATATATCACAAGCTGTCAATATAAGGATGGGAATAGATTTAGATATTCATTCTTTAAATTAAGAAATGGATAGCTTATTGGCTATCCATTTCTCTAACATTTCAATTTCTCAGCCGATGCACTTATTCACTCATAACATGATCATATTTTTCCTTCAAACGTTTGATATCTGCCCTCGGCGGTGCGCCGAACATACGGGAGTACTCCCGGCTGAATTGGGACGCACTCTCGTAACCAACCCGGAAGGCTACATCCGCAGCATCAGCTGACTCAGCCATGAGGAGTCGACGTGCTTCCTGAAGCCTAAGCTGCTTCTGAAACTGAAGTGGGCTCATGGCGGTAATTTCTTTGAAATGTCGATGGAATGAGGACACACTCATGTTGGCTGTCTCTGCAAGATCTTCGATTCGAAATGGTTGCTCCCAATGTCGAATAATATGCTCAATGGCTTCCCGAATCCGGTAGCTGCTGCTGCCTTCCACTGCAATCTGGGCGAGTTCAGTTCCATAAGGTCCCTGCAAAAGCCGATACAGTATTTCTCGCGTATAGAGTGGGGCAAGGAACGGGATTTCTCCCGGCGTATCCAGTAGCCGAATCAATCGAAGTACAGCATCTTGAATGGAGGGCTCCATCTGTCCAACAAACAGCGCGCGTCTGGCGTTTTCTTTAGAGGTGACCTTAATATTACAATCATTCAGTACTTCAAGAATCTGGTTCTGTGTAAACTCAAGCTTCAGACTTAAGTATGGCGTATCAGTGGATGCTTTTATAATCTGACCAATCACTGGAAGGTTCATGGAAGCAATTAGATAATCGGATGGTCCGTATTCGAATCTTTCCTGTGCCAGCAAGATTTCTTTCAAGCCTTGAACGATCACACAAAAGGAAGGCTTGTAAACCCGGTAAGAAGGCTCACTTATGCTGGAATGCTGATAGACATACAGGGAAGGGATTGCCGTTTCCTTAGAGCTGTTATGAATGGAGTGACGTTTGATTAGTTCGGTGAGTTCCTGTTTCTGCTGCACTGTGTTATCGGACATACATATCCTCCTTGCGAGTTGTTCTTGCTTCATTATAAGGCTTAACGACTTTAGACAAAAGTGGGCCTGAGAGAATCAGGCAATCAATTAAGACAAATGATATACCGCTTCGCTCCTTCAGTTCGTCATAATAATATTAGGCTTGCAGAATTAAGCAAGGGGACGCAATAAGGCAATCAGACAGCATAGCTGAAGTACCTCTACAAAAATAGCAACTATATCCTGAACAAAAGGAGGTATGGGAATGAGTCATGTATTAGTTTTGGGTGCAAACGGTCAAATCGCCCGTGAAGCGATAGACTTGTTTCTCAAGGAAACCGATGTCAGGCTAACACTCTATTTGCGAAAATCCAGCAGGCTTGGAAATATCGATTCGAATCGTGCACGTGTTATCGACGGTGACGTGATGGATCAAGTCAAATTGAAAGATGCCATGAACGGCGTGGATGTTGTCTATGTCAATCTTGCAGGTGACCTGGAACAGTATGCCAGAACTATCGTGGAAACGATGAAATCTGTAGGAGTGAAACGTCTGATTTTTATCAGTTCCATGGGGATCTACGATGAAGTACCCGGACAGAAGTACAGCAGTATATTGGACCCTTATCTTAAAGCAGCTTCCATCGTTGAAGCTTCAGATCTAGACTATACAATCTTACGGCCAGCGTGGTTTACCAGATCAAACGAGATTGATTATGAAATAACCCAGAAAGGCGAGCCATTCAAAGGAAGAGAAGTATCCTGCAAAAGCGTGGCCGCTCTGGTGGTTAAGCTGGCAGAGTCACCAGAACTGGAAATACGTCGCAGTCTTGGTGTGAGTAAACCCCATTAATTCAGTGTACTCCTAAATGGAGATAATAAATTCATGTACGTTAGTTCACATTCACATCATTTGAATGAAGAAAGGAAGTTATATGATGCAAAAACGGACACTGGGAAATAGCGGCTTGGAAGTTTCGGCAATTGGGCTTGGCTGTATGGGAATGAGTTACGGGTATGGTCCAGCTTCGGATAAAACGGAGATGATCGCGGTCATACGGGAAGCTGTTGAGCGCGGTGTAACTTTCTTTGATACCGCTGAAGTCTATGGTCCATATATCAATGAAGAACTCGTCGGAGAAGCACTTTCCCCTGTACGCGATCAGGTTGTCATAGCGACAAAGTTCGGATTTGACATTCAAGGTGGCAAACAGAGCGGGATGAATAGCCGTCCTGAGCAGATCAGGAAAGTTGCCGAAGAGTCTCTTAAACGACTTAAGATCGATGCAATTGATTTGTTTTACCAGCACCGTGTTGATCCGGATGTACCGATTGAAGAGGTTGCCGGAGCCGTGCAGGATCTGATTCGAGCAGGTAAAGTGAAGCATTGGGGGCTGTCGGAAGCCGGCGTGAACACGATTCGACGTGCGCATGCCGTTCAGCCGGTCGCTGCTGTTCAGAGCGAATATTCCTTATGGTGGAGACGTCCGGAAGAAGAACTGATTCCAGCGCTTGAGGAGCTAGGTATTGGTTTTGTCCCTTTTAGTCCTTTGGGTAAAGGATATCTCACGGGAAGTTTTAATGCGAAAACAACGTTTGATCAGGGGGATTTGCGTAATATTCTGCCACGCTTTACGCCACAGGCCCTCGAGGCCAATCAAGTGTTGGTTGATCTGTTGAAAGAGAAGGCGGAGAAGATCCAAGCCACCCCTGCACAGATCGCTCTTGCTTGGCTGCTGGCCCAAAAACCGTGGATTGTACCTATCCCGGGAACACGCAAGTCAAGTCGTCTCAAAGAAAATATGGATGCGGCGGACATTAAACTTACACCCGAAGATGTACAGAGCATTAATGAAGCAGCTGCAAAAATCACCATGATGGGTTCTAGATATACGGAAGAATTGGAGAGAAGAACAGGTCTGTGATCCATTTTAGTATGCCAGAGAGATGGGTGGAAAGGTTGAGTAAACGTTTATCGAACCAAGTGAAGCAAATTGTAATCGAGAGATTGGAGTCCCAGATCAAATGGGAAGAGAATCCGATTTTCAAAGAATTGTATCTCAGTTATTGGATAAAATTAACTTCATAAAGGAGGGTTTGATTATGGAATATGTAAAACTGGGTCGTACCGGACTGGACGTTTCGAGATTATGTCTTGGTTGCATGAGTTATGGAGTCCCTGAACGCGGAATCGCTCCATGGTCGTTGAATGAGGAAGAGAGTCGTCCTTTTATCCAAAAAGCGCTGGACTTGGGTATTAACTTCTTTGATACAGCCAACGTCTATTCGGATGGTACAAGCGAAGAAATCGTGGGTCGTGCATTGAAGGATTTTGCTCGTCGTGATGAGGTTGTTATTGCAACAAAGGTTTACTTCCGCATGAAGCCGGGGCCAAACGGTGCAGGTTTGTCGAGAAAAGCCATTATGAATGAGATTGATAACAGCTTGAAGCGCCTAGGCACCGATTATGTGGATCTGTATCAGATCCATCGATGGGACAGCAGTACTCCAATTGAAGAAACGATGGAGGCCCTTCATGATGTCGTTAAGGCTGGGAAAGTCCGTTATATAGGAGCTTCTTCCATGTACGCCTGGCAGTTTATGAAGGCTCAGCATACGGCGGAACGCAACGGCTGGACCCCATTTGTCTCCATGCAGAATCTGTTGAATCTGATGTACCGGGAAGAAGAGCGGGAAATGCTGCCTCTCTGTCGTGAAGAGGGAGTGGGTGTAATTCCATGGAGTCCTCTTGCCAAAGGGCGTCTTACTCGGGATTGGGATGAAAAGACAGCCCGTTCATCGAACGACGAAGCTGGAGACCGACTTGCTGCGGGAATGGTTGATGCCGATCGTAAAATAGTGGAGACTGTCGCTGATATTGCGAACAAACGTGGTGTTTCCAGAGCAACCGTTGCACTGGCATGGGTGTTGCAAAAAGAAGGTGTTACCGCACCAATTGTGGGTGCAACGAAAGAACATCACTTGGAGGATGCCGTTGCAGCCTTGTCCGTCAAGCTAGATGCCCAGGAGGTTGCAAGCTTGGAGGAATACTACGTACCACACAAAATATACGGCATGTAAGTTCCTTCTAGCCTAGTAGCGAAAAAGGGTTGCCAATCAAAAAGAATTGTGTATAATTGGAGTCACATCAAAATATTCAAATGTTTTCTAGGGTTCCGCGACAGTTATGTCGGTCTGGTCCGAGAGAAAACTCACAGCCTATTGGTTGTGTCACGGAGGGACAAAAGCCTGGGAGATGAACTGCTTAATGCAGTTTGTTTCCTGGGCTTTTTTATTTTGGCTTCATGTAACTAATAATACACGTAGCAAAAATTGATAAGGAGTGTGTAGAAATGAACAAAACCTGGTTGTCCGTCGTTATTGCAGCTTTATTTGAAGTCGGTTGGGTCATTGGATTGAAACATGCCAGTGGTTTTCTGGAGTGGGGGGCTACACTGATCGCTATTATTGTCAGTTTCACCTTGATGATCGCGGCTTCCCGCTCACTTGATGTAGGGACTGTATATGCGGTATTCGTTGGACTGGGTACAGCAGGGACTGTACTGGCAGAGATTATATTGTTTGATGCGGCCATTCAATCTGGGAAAATGCTGCTCATTGGGGTTCTTTTATTGGGCGTAATCGGTCTTAAAATGCTCAGCAAACGAAAAACAAAGGAGGTACATGAATCATGAACTGGGTATATCTTATTTTGGCTGGTGTCTTTGAAATGATTGGGGTTCTGATGATTAATAAATTGCACAAAGATCGTAACCTGATGTCAATCATACTGCTGGTCGCGGGATTTGGACTAAGCTTTCTGTTCCTATCGCTGGCGATGAAGACTCTTCCGATGGGGACGGCATACGCTGTATGGACGGGAATCGGCGCTTCCGGGGGAGCTATTCTCGGCATGATATTTTATGGGGAACCACGAAATGTGTTAAGAATTCTGTTTATTGCCATGGTGCTTGGATCAGCAGTAGGGTTGAAACTGGTGAGTTAATGGATATTCGGGAATTGATTTTCAAAATATAATATACAGAAGTGCTTTTTAATGTTATCCTTATGTGTTACGTTTTGAAATGAGATATACGTCAAATGAATATTTGTTGCGTAAATTAAGGAGACCTAATGACATTTAAAGACTTGAATATTATACCCGCAATTTTGGAAGGCTTGAACAAAGCAAACTATACTGCCCCTACACCTATACAGGAACAGGCGATTCCAGCCGTATTGGCAGGCAGAGATTTGCTTGGCTGTGCGCAAACAGGTACAGGCAAGACGGCAGCATTTTCTGTGCCTATCATTCAGTTATTAAGCGAAAAGTCGAATGGCCCCAAAGCCGCACGTCATATTCGCTCATTGATTTTAACACCAACAAGAGAACTTGCGATTCAGATTTCAGATAATATTAAGGCATATAGCCGTTTTACCGATATTCGTTGTGCAGCAATCGTGGGAGGCGTTTCACAAAAAGTCCAGGAGCGTGCCCTCAATCAAGGTGCAGATATTATTATTGCAACGCCCGGTAGACTGATTGACTTGGTTAATCAAAAGCGTATTGACCTGAAACATGTGCAAATACTGGTTCTTGATGAAGCAGACCGTATGCTGGATATGGGCTTCATTCATGATGTGAAACGGATTATCGCTAAGATGCCGAGCAAGAAACAGACGTTGTTCTTCTCAGCTACAATGCCTCCGGAAATTACAAAAATGGTAAAAACGCTGCTTGTTGATCCGGTAAAAGTAGAAATTACGCCGGTATCCTCCACAGTGGATCGAATTGAACAGTCTGTGTATTTATTGGAAAATGGCAAAAAACAGAGTCTGTTGAATCATATCTTGCAGGATAAATCTATTGTTTCGGCACTGGTATTCACTCGTACCAAGCGTGGAGCTGACCGTGTAACTCGCGATTTGTCCAAAGTGAATATTACGGCGCAGGCCATTCATGGCAACAAATCTCAAAATGAGCGTCAAAGAGCTCTAAATAATTTCAAAAGCGGAGTTACACGAGTGCTGGTGGCGACGGATATAGCGGCAAGGGGCATTGATGTTGAAGAGCTGTCACATGTAATCAACTTCAACCTTCCTAATATTCCAGAAACGTATGTCCACCGAATTGGCCGTACAGGCAGAGCAGGGCATAGCGGAATGGCCATTTCCTTTTGTGAAAAGGAAGAGCTTCCATTCCTGAAGGATATTGAGAAAGTAATTAAGAAGACCATTCCTGAAGTGAAAAATCATCCTTATCCGATGACAAGTGTGCCTACTTTTGTAAAATCGAATCAAACATCAAAGTCTGCTCCCCATAAATCTGCAGCTGATAAACCAGCGAAGTCAAAGGCGAATCCGGCTCGCAAACCTAAATCCGAGTGGTTTAAAAAGAGTGGTAAAGCTAATCACAGTAAGCCAAACGGTAGTAAGCCAAACGGTAGTAAACCAAACGGTAGTAAGCCAAATAGCGGTAAACCAAACCATAATAGTACAAGTCACAGTAAACCAAAGAGCAGCAAAGTGAATAAAGCACTTTAAAATAACGAGTAAATTGCCTTCTCCATTTCGTGGAGGAGGTTTTTTTATAATCACAAAATGGATACGATATTGATAATCATTTTCAATAAGAATAGAATAATAGAGTGGAAGTTAAAAAAATGCCCAAAGGCCATTGTATAAATGCAGTGACTTGAGGCATCAGGAGGCGTATTTCATGTTCATTCAAACTCGCGTTATGGTAGTCGAAAAGGGCCATAGTCATAAACTGGTGGAACGTTTCAGTGCCCCTAGCCCTGTAGAAGAAATGCCGGGACTGATTGATTTCAGTGTAATGGTTAATAAAAAGAGTAAAGAGCACGAAGAAGTAATGGTGTTAATTCGTTGGGAATCAGAAGAAGCATGGAAGAATTGGGAGAAGAGTGATGTGCATATTAAAGGTCATCGGGAGAAAAGAGGACAGGAGAAACCCGAGTATCTGATTAGCACTACGGTAAATATGTACGAAGTGCAGAAAGTGAAGACAGCTAGAGTATCGAATGCATAATTCGAATGATGAAAACCGATCTCATGAATTATTTCATGAGATCGGTTTTTTTTTTTTTGTTTGTATGTCCATAGAAGCTTTGTCGCATCATTTCTATGTAGAGGTTCATTATAAATACTATAATACGGAGTTAAGAACGCAAGTTGACAGGTTTTAAACATTGAAGTTATTATAGATATCTAAGATCTATAAAGGAGGTTGAGCCATGTCTGGTGAACCATTTAAAAACAAGCACAATTCGGTACCCTACATTTATTCAATGGATTTCTTATCTAATCTGGGAGTGGATATCCTGTCCTTATTGCAGCCGCAAACTGGGGAACGTATTCTGGATATCGGTAGTGGCAACGGAGATTTGACAGCCAAGATCGCAGCTGCTGGAGCGATACCGACAGGTATCGATCTATCGGAGAGAATGGTGACACTTGCCCAACAGAAGTACCCTGACCTGAATGTTCAGGTGAAAGACGCTTCTCAATATCGTACAGATGAACCCTTTGACGCTGTATTCTCACATGCAGCTTTACATTGGATCAATAACCCTGCGGCAACAACCCGATCCATCTGGTTGGCCCTGCGCGAAGGTGGCCGATTCGTAGCTGAATTTGCCGGAAGCGGAAATATCGCCATCTTGATCACTGCGATGAAGCAGGCTCTGAAGGAGCATGGTTATACGTGGGCAGGACGGAATCCCTGGTATCATCCCACTCTTGGTGAATACGCCAACCTGCTGGAGCAGAACGGTTTCCGCGTCACATTCGCTCAGCATTTTGACAAGCCTGCTCCGCTCAAAGGAGAAGAAGGACTTCGGAATTGGCTAAACAGTTTCGCTGATTATTTCTTTAAGGACGTTTCCTCCGCAGACCTGGAATCAATTTATCAAGCCATCTTGACTGAGGTTAAGCCCCATTTGGAGCGGGAAGGTCAATGGTTTCTCGACACAACCCGATTACGTATCGTAGCAATTAAGGAAGCTGTCTGAGAAGATAATTCCTGTTCTACTGAAAGAATAGTTGAAATGAAATGCTTGATATTTACATGCAAACGTACATTCGGTATCATTAGATTGGGTAGGGAAAGTTGTTGTCTTCTGCGTAAAGGAGAGATACGGAATTGAAGAATAAGATTATAGAGTACTGTTTGAAGAAAAAAGGTGCAACGAAGGATTATCCCTTCGGAGCTGATCCTGTTGCTATGAAAATTGCAGGCAAAATGTTTGCGCTTATTTTTGAGGACAAGGCGGATAACGTTCGCTTGAACTTAAAATGTGATCCGATCATTGCGGAAAACCTCAGAGAGCAGCATGAAGCTGTTCAACCGGGGTATCATATGAACAAAAAGCATTGGAATACCATTGTTCTAGATGGTTCCTTGTCGGAACAGGATATCTTTGTCATGATTGACCATTCATACGATTTGGTTGTCAAAACGCTGTCCAAGAGTCTTTTGGAATCCATATCGTAATTAGGCCACATGCAATAACAATTCAGACAGCAGATGTTCGGCGCCAATTGCAGAAAAATCAGCTTTTTTCAAAAAGTAATAGCGGTATTCTCAGGATGTTAACTTCATATCCTGAGAATACCGCTATTTTAGTTACGTGCATATTGCACGTTACCCCAAATTCATTTTGATTAGTTCTCCTAATTGTTCAGACATGACCTCGGGTGGATGGGGCATTTCGTTCTTGATCCACCACTCAACGACCCCTACATAAGACATGACCACATATTGGAGAAGGATATCCTCACTTAATCCGGACTTTCTTGCCTGAGATAAGTGTACTTCCTCTTTAAAATCCTCATTAAGAAACTCAACCAAGCGGTTGCGGAATTGTACCGCTCCCTTACTGGCCATCATCGTCGAGAAGAACAAGTAATTCTTTTCCAAATAGGTAAACCAGGGAACGATGGATTCTTTCCATTCCAGGTCGGCAACCGAATGGCAAATTTCACTTAATTCTTGGATATGCCCGTCAATGAGCTTGTCCAACAGATCATACTTATCTACGTAATGAAGATAAATGGTACCTCTGCTAACGTCTGCCCTATCGGAAATATCCTGTAGAGTAATATCATCGAAATTTTTTTCTGACATCAATTCAATCACTGCTGCTTTGATGGCTTCTTGTGATTTTCGAATTCTTCGATCCACTTTGGTCATGTGATTCTCACCAAACTTTCTAAAGATAATAAACAAATTTATGTTTAATGTTCACTAATTAACGAAATGCGTCCAATTAACAATGGTAACCTTAATCATTCTGTTTATAATTATTAACAGATGTTCATTAATATATCAATATTTGTTTTTGTACAAGATCAGATCGCATCATAGATATCATAACAACAGTTGGGGGGATGAATGATGCAACGTTTATGGACAAAGTCATTTATTCTAATGACGCTGGGTTTGCTTTTTTTATTTACTGCATTTTATATGCTGTATCCCACACTGCCGCTCTTCATTAAAGAGATGGGTGGCAATGAAAAACAGGTGGGCTTGGCCATGGGAGCTTTAATGTTATCTTCCGTCGTCCTTCGTCCTTTTGTCGGTGGACTACTGGATCGGTTTGGCAGACGTCCGTTTATGATCGGTGGTTTGCTTTTATTTATATTGGCGATGTACATGTACAACTGGGTTGGTGGAATTATCATGCTGATTGGACTTCGTATCGTGCATGGAATGAGCTGGGCTGTATCCACAACGTCCATGATGACAGCTGTGACTGACATGATTCCCTCCGCTCGGCGCGGGGAAGGTATGGGGTGGTTTAGCACCTCCATGACGCTGGCAATGGCGGTTGGCCCCATGATTGGTCTGGGGATTATGCAAGGCACATCATATCAGACGATGTTTCTCTTTGCTGTTGGTTTGTCCGTCGTGGCCCTGCTTTTGACGCTGGGAGCTAAAATGCCATTTCAACCACATACGGACAGAAAGAAAATCCAAATCTTCGAAAAATCAGTTTTGCCTGTGATGGCGCCAATCTTTTTTCTTTTCATTGCATATGGGGGAATTACTACATTTGTACCCTTGTTTGCGGAGCAGATCAAAGTCAATTCTGGCACATTCTTTCTGGTTTATGCTGCGACACTTGCGCTATCCCGGCCCATTGCGGGAAAGCTGTCCGATAAGAAAGGAGAGACAGCAGTCATTCTCCCGGCGCTTATCATTACGATCATTGCTTTGATTGTGCTTAGCTTTGCAACCACCTTACTTGGCGTGCTCGCTTCAGCAGTTCTGTACGGGATCGGCTTTGGTTCCGCTCAGCCAGCTCTTCAGGCCATAACGCTTCGCCTCGCTCCCGAGGATCGGAAAGGGGCGGCCAATGCTTTCTTTTCAACGGCGACTGATCTCGGTATCGGACTGGGTGCCATGGCCCTGGGTCTGGTATCCGAATACATGAGCTATCACATATTGTTTATGGTTAGTGCTTTGTCGGTCCTGGTTTCTTTTCTGCTTTTCATGATCTACGTAAGACGGTTGTTGAAAATCAAGCAGACGTTGCCTGCCAAAACGAGTGATTCCGTCTCACTGTAGTTGAATGGTAGTGTGTTAAATCAGATTTGTAGTATAATTTGTGCAGTTAAGAGCAGCAATTATTTCATGATGCGGAGGCTTACTGCATGTTCATTAGAGAGATAGAGGAAAAAGATAATCAAGAAGTAGAGTCTTTAATTCGAAGTTGTTTGATCGAATTCGGGGCCAATAAGTCAGGAACAGCGTGGGCTGACCCGAATCTGGGCGATTTTTATCATCTTTATCAGCGCGAGGGCTCCAGGTATTGGGTGGTTGAGCATAACTCCACCGTTGTAGCTGGCTGCGGTATCGGACCCGTGGAGGGATTTTCACATATTTGTGAATTGCAGAAGATGTATGCCTTAAAAGAAGCACGAGGCACCGGAATCTCATATGAATTGCTTCAGATTTCCCTTGATTTTGCTAAAGAACACTATGAACAATGTTATCTTGAGACGCTTAACAACATGGTCGCAGCCAACAAGTTCTATATCAAGAACGGTTTTATTCCATTAGATGAACCGTTAAATGCAACAGAGCATTTCGCTTGTGATGCATGGTATATCAAAACATTATAATATTCACACCTCACGATGCACCAAAAGCCTAGTTCTAGCGGCAGATTGCCGACGTTGAATAGGCTTTTTTTGCATTTTATATATCCATATATGTTAAAGAAACGTCAAACAGAGCTGCTCCACAATGCGGTCGGGAGAGTTGCCGCGCACGTTTTTTTGAAACAGATATGAATCATTACTCATGGCGGTCAGGAGCATGTCCGTTTTGAACAAGCTGATGGCCTGCGATTCGCCATTCCCTGTTGCCATCTCTTCGAATAATCCGAATAGCTGTTGATGCAATTGCTCATAAAGAGGACTTGAGGTTCTGGACTCTGATCCTTGATATACCTCATTCTCGATACCTGAGAGCAGCTCCGCATTTTTTTCTCTAAACTGGATAAACAACGTCAGCAGACCCCGCAATCGCTCAGATGGTGGATGCTGTGCATTCTCCTGCAAGTATATTTCTACTTCCTCGAAGAACAGCGTTGCGTTATCTTTGATCAAGTCCATACATAACTCACTTTTATTGCGGTATCGGCGGTATAAGGTACCCGCTCCAATCTGCGCTTCGGAAGCGATCTGATTCATGCTGACCCGCTCCACGCCGTGCAGCTCGAATAATTTGCTAGCTACATCCAAGATACGTTGGCGATTCTCGGCAGCATCCCGGCGCTCCGAACGAGAGGTTGTATTGGTTTTATCCACTATCTGTCACTTCCTATCCTTAGACGTCCAAAATTTGACAAGGGGAGAACCCTCCGTTTAATATCAAGAAGAGATTAAGCGGAGAGTTCTCCCTTTAATCTTAATCAAAATGAGAGGGATGTGCAACCCATGGAGAGTCATCATAACCAAGCTGCACTTCTGGTCATGGATATGCAGAACATCATTGTTTCGCATTATGCGAAGCACGAGGATGCACTGCTCCCATTTCAGAAAGCGATAGAAGCAGCTCGCAGACATAACGTACCTGTGATTTTTGTGAAGGTTGGTCATCGCCAGGATTCCCCTCCAATCAGTGAGCGTAACAAATTGTTTGGAAAAAAGTCGAGCCGTGGTGGAGAGAACGCGGCCAATCCGGCAATGAAAGTGGCAATGGACATTCACGAATCGGTACAGCCACTCCCAGGAGAGCTCATTGTGGACAAGTTCCGCGTCAGTGGATTCTCGGAAAGCAACCTGGAGACCATTCTTCAATCCCATGGCATTAATACACTTATTCTTAGCGGTATCGCAACAAGCGGAGTAGTGCTGTCTACCTTATGTGAGGCAGCGGATAAGGATTATGCGTTGACTGTACTTTCTGATGCATGTCTGGATAGGGACCCGGAAGTTCATCGAGTTCTCGTAGAGAGCGTATTCCCCCAACAAGCTGATGTGCTGGCTGTAGATGATTGGATAAATGCATTAATGTAAACCAATAAAATGGTCGAAGCGAAAGGATGGTTATGATGAGTGAGCCAGATCTTAATGTTTCACAAAAAGCAGCGCTGAGCCTGTTTAGTGGAGATAGTGGTAAAGACCCGTTTTCACTGATCAAGCAGTTGCGTGACACAGGCCCTGTTATTCCAGTATCTTTGCCAATGGGGGGTACAGATCGCGGGCAGTGGTTGGTCACACGAATGGAAGAAGCGTCACAAGTACTCAAAGATCATGCCCACTTCACGGTAGACCCACTCTCCATCGACGGAAATGAGAATATCCTGAAAGCCTATGTGGAAAACATAGATCCAGATGCTCCTCCAACGTTCTTTACCGGAAAATCCATGCTCTCTGTAGATGATCCTGATCATCGGAGATTACGCCGACTGGTCTCCAAAGCCTTTACCCCAAAATATATGGAAAGTCTTCGCCCACGTGTGCAGCAGATCGCTGATGAATTACTGGATCAGGTTCAAGCCCAGGGCGAGATGGATTTGGTCAAGGACTACGCCTATCCCTTACCGATTCATGTGATATCCGATATGCTGGGAGTACCTAAAGCGGATCGCCTGCAGATCCAGACTTGGTCCTCCGCGATTGCACACGGTCTGGGTCTCGGAGTGCGCGAACCGGGAGTGGAGGAGCATCTCAAAGCTTTTGGTGACTATACAGCACAACTGGTAGCTGAGAAACGCAAACATCCTGCAGATGATTTGATCAGCCAATTGATTGCTATAGAAGAAGAGGGCGATCGACTCAGTGAGCCAGAACTGCTATCCATGATTACGTTATTGATCTTTGCTGGCCATGAGACGACATCCAATCTGATTGCTACGGGTGCAATGATGTTGTTGGATCATCCTGAACAATTGGAGAAGCTCAAGGCTGATCTTAGTCTGGCACCTTCTGCTGTAGAGGAATTACTGCGTTTTAACGGGCCTGCAACCATTGCCGGACCTCGTTTTGCAACTCAGGATTTAGAGCTGGCAGGTCAACAGATCAAAAAGGGAGATATGGTCATCCCCGTGCTGAAATCAGCCAATCGGGATGAACATCAATTTGAACAGTCAGAGGATCTGGATGTTGCCCGTCATATTAATCGTCATCTGGCTTTTGGCCATGGCATTCATTCCTGCTTGGGAGCTCCACTTGCTCGTGTGGAGGGAGATATCGCCTTTACAACCTTGTTAAAACGCATGCCTAATCTGCGACTTAATATTCCTCGGGAAAACATTGAGTGGCATTTGGCGTTAAGTTCACAGAGCTTGGCTGCCTTGCCTGTCGCATTTTAGCAGCAAGAGTAGAGCTAAGCCTGTATTGGCAAGAAAAAAATATGTACTCCAAAAAATCCGCCATGTTTGGCGGATTTCTTGTGTTAAGCTATTAGTTTCATTACGATTAGATAAAATCAACAATTTCAGTATCTGTTTGCAGGATCTGATTGGGGAAAACACGAATTAAATTCCTCACATCATCTCGATCTTGTTGCTATAAGTTTTTTCATCGAAGGAGGTAAATGATGAAAACATTTTCCAAGATAAGCATTGGCATCGTACTACTGATCTATGCTGCGCTCATCAGTATCTGTATTTATCAAGGAAACTTAAGTATGACAACGTTAGTGTGGATAACGGCCATTTCTGCGGGGATTATTGGCATTTTAGTTGGTTTACCGATATGGTTTGCGCACATTAACCGGAAATTGTATGAAAAACTAAGAAGAATGATGAAGTAAAAAGCAATTTGATACAAAATAAATGATTTGTTACAATATTATCGACTGAATTAAACTTTACGTTTAAATTTCTTGTTTCATAAATACATAAGAGGTGGTGAACGAATGCTTGAGCTGAGTTTTGATAATCCAGATGAGCTGGTCACGGTCACGCATGCGTTATCGACTCGATCCAGAGTGGATATTCTCCGACTACTGATCTCCCAAAACCTGAATATCGTTGAAATCGCGGAAGCTCTCAAGCTTCCCGTATCCACGGTAGCCAGCAACATCAAGGTTTTGGAAGCAGCAAGGTTGATTAATACAGAACTGCTGCCTGCTTCTCGCGGGGCGATGAAAGTATGCAGCCGCAATTACGATGATATTCATATTGCTCTTAATCTGGAGAAAGCAATTCCCAAAGGCGACATCCAGGTTTACGAAGTCGATATGCCTATCGGTCATTATAGTGATTGTGAAGTGTCACCCACTTGCGGTATGGCGAATGGCGAGGGCATGATCATTCGAGAGGATGAACCTTCAAGCTTTTATCATCCGAAGCATGTCGGAGCGCAGATTATGTGGTTTCGTAAGGGATATGTCGAATATTTAATGCCACTGGAGATTCCGGCTGAAGCGGTCATCGAATCGCTGGAACTGTCCATGGAGATATGTTCTGAAGCACCAAACTATGATCATAATTGGCCTTCCGATATCTCCGTATGGATTAACGGTGTGGAAATTGGCATGTGGACATGTCCTGGTGACTTTGGAGATCGGCGCGGCAAGCTCAACCCGGCATGGTGGTTTGAATGGTCAACACAGTATGGTTTATTAAAGACATGGCGGGTGGACAAAAATAAGACGACGCTGGATATGGAGAAAATTTCAGCAGTTGATCTGGCTCAGCTTAACCTTCAAAACAGCCATAAGTTAAGGGTGCGAATAGGTATTAAACCGGATGCAGTTCATCAAGGAGGCGTAAATCTCTTTGGGCGACAATTTGGAGATTATGACCAAAATATTAAGATGACTGTACATTATGCCATTCATTAGAATGAGATGAGGAAGATAGGCCTTGGTTGCAGATATTATGTAACTAAGGTCTTTTTTTATTTAATAATTACATTAAATATGTTTGAAAGCGTTGACAAGATAGAAACTCCCTTATATAATCCCCTATAGATACAGTAATAATGTAATAAAACAATTATATCGTTTGTATCTACAAATTAGAGTAAAGGGGATACTCGCATGAAAAAGAAGATCGGCAGGTTAGCACTGATATTATTGCTCTCATTCTCAACCGTTTTAAGTGCATGTAGCGGAGGCAGTAATGAGGCGGGTGAGAGTGGCTCTGGTGATGGAAAAGTGACATTGTCCTTCTGGACATTGTTCGATGGTGGTGATGGCGCAAACATGCAGACATTGGTCGATGAATTTAACAAAACCCATCCGGACATTGAAGTGAAGAATACCAAATTGGCCTGGGGCGAGTATTATACGAAGCTCGTAACTGCTGTGGGTAACGGCAATGGACCCGATATTGGGATTTCCCATTCCTCCAGACTGCCCGATCTGATCAATCAGGGGGTTGTCACAGAGCTTGATACTCCGGCTACGGATGCAGGTGTGGACTGGAGCACTTATAACCAGAATCTCTTGGATGCGGTTACTGTAGAAGGTCAACATTATGCAGTCCCCATTGACACGCATCCCTTTATTATGTTCTACAACAAAAAATTGCTAAAAGATGCAGGTTTGCTTGGTGAAGACGGAAAACCGATTCTGGAGCAATCGGCTGACGGGTTTGTGAGTTTCCTTCAAACTTTAAAGGAGAAGTTGCCTGCCAAAACGACCCCGTTTGCATTGTCCAATAATAATGATGACCCTTACCGCCTGTGGTGGTCGCTGTACTCCCAGTTGGGTGGTAACGACGTGGTGTCGGACGATCTGAAGTCCGCAGCCATTGATAAAGAGAAAGGCATCAAAGCCGCTGACTACATCCAGAAGCTTTATACCGAAGGTTATATCAAGAAAAATGATCCGGACTTCTATAAAAATTTTCAAAGTGGAACAGCCGCTATTATCATGACAGGGGTTTGGACGACAGGAACGTGGGAATCCACCAAAGGACTTGAGTTTGGAGCTATGCCAATTCCGAAATTCTACGACCAGGAAGCAACATGGGGAGATTCCCATACTATTGTTTTACCACTGACTAAGGATGAGGACCCAGCTAAGCGCAAAGCGGCGATGGTTTTTGCCGACTGGGTTGCTGACAATGGTCAGGTCTGGGCCAAAGCCGGACATATTCCATCCAAGCCATCCGTGCTGGAGAAACAGGAATTCAAGGATCTGCCATACCGCAGTGATTATTCCGAAGTGGCAAGTGTAGTTAAATTCAGCAAACATTCCACCAAAAATGCACAAATCCGCGATGAAGCTGCCTTTAAATTTCTGAATGAAGTATGGATGAACAAAATGACGCCAGCAGATGCAATGAACAACATGGAGACAGCCATTCAGAAAATAGTGAGCGAATAGAAGGAAGACGGGTCACGCAAGCCTGCGTAATCACCATCTCTAGACAAGAAATCGCCGGCTTGCGTGCCAATCAAAGGGGAGACGCATATGAAGATCAAAAAAATGAGAGCGGATATGCAAGCGTTGGTATTTCTGCTTCCATTCTTAATTATTTATGGTTTATTTACGATCTGGCCCATGATTAAAGGTGTGGAGATGACCTTCTACAAATGGACGCTGATCAAGAAAATGGATTTTGTTGGCCTGGATAACTTCCGAAAAGTTTTTCAGGACAGAGAGGTTTGGGAAGCGATCTGGCATTCAACCTTCTTTGTTTTCTTGAGTACACCGACCATGATTATACTCGCGATTCTGCTGGCTTTAATTGCCAATCGAAAATCGTCTTTACAAAAGTTCTACCGCATCATCTTCTTTATACCAAGCGTACTCTCCGTTGCCGTCGCAGCTTATCTGGGTTTATTCGTATTTCAGCCTTATACGGGATTCGTCAATTCCGTCCTGCATCTTGTCAGGTTATTGCCTCAAAATTCCGAAATATTCTGGCTGACGGAAACGGGGCTCGCCTGGGTCGTTATTACCGTAATTACCTTGTGGTGGACAGTCGGATTTAACTTTATTTTGTATCTTTCCGCCATGCAGGAAATACCGGATGAAATTTATGAAGCAGCAAGGCTGGATGGTGCGAGTGATACACAAATATTTTGGAGGATTACACTTCCTTATCTGAAGCCACTGACCAAAACCATTACCATGTTGCAGATTATCGCTTCCTACAAGGTCTTTATGCAGATTTATGTCATTACAGGCGGGGGACCGCTGGATCAGACACGTCCGATTATCCAGTTAATCTATCAGACGGGATTCAAGAACAATAACCTGGGCTATGCCGCAACGATGTCCTACATTTTATTCGTGATCCTGCTGGTGCTGTCGGCGCTGCAATACTGGATGACTAACCGGAAAGGGGCGGAATACTGATGAAATGGTTATATCGCACAGGTTCTGCGTTGATGGCGGTTATGTTTGCGGCCCCACTTGTGTGGATGCTGATGGTCTCCATCAAAGAAGAAGGCATGAAGATCATTACGGTCCTGGACTGGTTTAAACCGCCATACTCACTTGCCGTCTATAACGAAATTCTGACAACGACAAAGCTATCACAGTGGGTGGTTAACAGTTTGTTCGTCGCTGTAGTTGTAACAGTACTAACTGTGATTTTCGCGGCGATGGCTGGATTTGCTCTGTCCAAAGTACCGTTTCGTTTCCGTACATTTGTTTTTTTCTTCATTCTTGGCGGGCTGCTGATTCCGGGTGAAGCAACCATTATTCCACTTTATCAGGTAGCCAAGGATTTGCATTTGCTGAACTCATACAGTGGATTGATTATTCCTGCTTTGGCTTCACCTGTAGCTGTCATCGTGCTCAAAAGCTTCTTCGATGGGGTTCCGAATGATCTGCTGGAGAGTGTGCAAATTGACGGTGGAGGCTTTTGGCGAATCTTTACCAGCATCATGCTGCCTTTGACACGTCCGGCCATGGCATCGATGGCGATTCTGACATTTATCGGTTCGTGGAACAATTTCCTATGGCCATTCCTTTCCATAACCGATGATAATCTGTTTACGCTGCCAATGGGTATCCCAACGCTAATGGGTCAGTATTCAGAAGATTACGTTAAACCAATGGTTATCAATGCAGTGGCTTCTGTTCCCATCATTATATTGTTTATCATTTTTGAGAAACAGATTGTTAAAGGAATCAGCATGTCCGGTATTAAGGGTTAACACTTTTTCAGGCCTATGAGCCAAATACAGAGGAGATCGGAGAGAACAAGATGACAACTAAATTTTACAACAAGGATTATCCAAGGCCGCAATTTGTACGCAATGAGTGGTTGGATTTGAATGGAGAATGGGATTTTAGTTTTGATGACAATCAGGTGGGTGAAAGCGAGCAGTGGTACGACCAGAATCAGTTTCCGGAAGGGACGAAAATCAAGGTTCCCTTCACGTATGAGACCCAAGCGAGCGGTATCGGAATCGAGACATTTCATCCTCTGATCTGGTACCGCAGAAGTGTTCAGATTCCCCAGGAAGCAAAAGGAAAACGGAGCATTCTACATTTTCAGGGAGTGGATTATCACGCAAAATGTTGGGTGAACGGAACGGTTGTTGGTGAACATGAAGGAGGGTACGCAGCGTTTTCATTCGACATTACCCCTTATGTCACTTACGGTTCGGAGAATAACATTGTGCTTGAAGTAGAAGACAGTCAGAGCGCGATGCAGCCTCGGGGGAAACAACGCTGGGTGGATGACAATTTTGAATGTTTTTATGTGCAAAGCACCGGGATATGGAAAAGTGTTTGGCTGGAGCATGTGAGCGAAGCAAGGGTTGAAGCAGTTAAGATGACACCGGATATCGATCGTCATATGATTCGTGTGGACTTTCAATTGAATGGGATTGAAGGCAAGAACAACTTGCGTTTGGAGACACGGATTGAGCTGAAGGGTCAGCATGTGCAAACTATTAGCCTATCTCCAGACAGACCCTGGATGACCGTGGAAGCTAGTGTCAAACATGAAGCAGGCGGTCCGTGGAAACAGTCGTTATGGTCACCGGGCTCACCGAACCTGTACGATATCGAGTTTGTGATGTATGAAGATGAGAAAGAAATTGATCGGGTTCATTCCTATTTTGGTATGCGAAAAATATCGATTGAAAATGGGCAGATTCTACTGAACAATGCTCCGTTGTACCAAAGAATGATTCTGGATCAGGGCTATTGGACAGAGAGCCATTTGACCCCACCTTCAGTGGAAGCGCTGATTGAGGATATCGATAAAATTGCCGAGATGGGATATAACGGAATCCGTAAACATATGAAACTGGAAGATCCACGCTTTTTGTATTGGTGTGATGTAAAAGGCATGTTGGTCTGGTCTGAGATGGCAGCAACCTTCGAGTTTAATGATGAGGCAGTGAGCCGATTCACCAAAGAATGGCTTGAAATTGTACCTCAGCAATACAATCATCCCAGCATCATTACCTGGGTGCCATTTAATGAATCGTGGGGAATACCGACGATTGGTCACGAGGTAAGGCAGCAGCAATTCACGCAATCCATTTACCATCTCACCAAAGCCATTGATCCGTATCGTCCGGTCATTACCAACGACGGATGGGAGCATACGGTATCGGATATTTTGACAATCCATGATTATGTGGAGACGGGAGAAGCCTTTCTGGAACGGTATCAGGATAAGGACTTGATCGTAAATAACAAGATTGCTTCCAATCGATGGAAGTTTGCATTTGCTGAAGGTTACCACTATAAAGGACAACCCATTATCATCAGTGAATTCGGCGGTATTGCTTTCCAATCGGATAAAGGCTGGGGTTATGGCAATCAGGTGGACTCGGTTGAAGCCTTTATTGAACGTTTCCGTTCCATCACCGAAGCGATCAAAGCCATTCCCTATATCTCGGGCTATTGTTATACACAGGTCACCGATGTGCAGCAGGAGATTAATGGTCTGTTGACGGAAGACCGTAAAC
Source organism: Paenibacillus sp. FSL F4-0087 (assembly GCF_038020215.1). NCBI lineage: Bacteria > Bacillati > Bacillota > Bacilli > Caryophanales > Paenibacillaceae > Paenibacillus > Paenibacillus sp. FSL F4-0087. Next base: position 6,503,477 of record NZ_JBBODJ010000001.1, on the reverse strand, counting down.
CGAAAGTGCCACTGGAAGTGATTCGTAAAATTAATCTGGGGTGACAGGAGAGCTGAACATCATGCTGCGACAGGATTATCCAAGGCCTCAATTTGTACGTAAAGATTGGCTGAGTTTGAATGGGGAATGGGAATTTGAATTCGATGATGATAACAAGGGACGTTCGGAAAAATGGAGTGAGGGCAAGAAAGCATTCAGCCGCCGAATCCAAGTGCCATTTGCTTTTCAAAGTCAACTTAGTGGCATTGCAGATCCGGAATTCCACGATAATGTATGGTACAAACGAACCTTTGACATTCCGGAGAGCTTCACTGGCAAACGTCTGCTGCTGCACTTCGGAGCCGTGGACTATGAAGCCTCTGTCTGGGTCAATGGACAGCTTGTGGTTCGGCATGAAGGGGGACACACCCCTTTTCATGCCGACATTACGGATGCTTTGCTGGAAGGAAACAATACGCTGACCGTACAAGCGATAGATTATAGCAGGGATGTAACATTACCGCGCGGGAAGCAGTTCTGGCAGGAGCAATCTGCCCAAATTTTCTATACCCGAACAACTGGAATATGGCAATCGGTGTGGCTCGAAGCTGTCGCACCCGTTCATCTGCAGAAGGTGCGCCTGACTCCCGATGTTGATCGCAACGAGATCGAAGTTACTGCTCATCTTCAGAGGGAGCAAACAGAACCAAGGGATTGGCACGCACAGGATGTCAGGCTCCGTGTACAAATTGCCTATCAAGGAGAGCAGCTGTCTGAGGATGAATATCGGATTAGCGGCAGGACAGAGACCCGTACCATCGGGCTCCACACCTTTAACGAGCATGGCCTTGGCAGGCTGTGGTCACCAGAGCAGCCCAATCTGTATGACATTCATTTTACTGTATTGGTGGATGGTGTGCCTGTCGATGAGGTAGATAGTTATTTCGGCATGCGCAAAATCTCTATTGAACAAGGTAAGCTGTTTCTGAATAACCGACCTTATTATATGAAGCTTGTTCTGGATCAAGGGTATTTCCCGGATGGAAATCTGACTCCACCGAGTGACGAGGCCATCCGGCGTGATGTGGAATTAACGAAGGAACTGGGGTTTAACGGCGCCAGAAAACACCAGAAGATTGAAGATCCGAGATATCTGTACTGGTGTGATAAGCTGGGACTGCTGGTGTGGGGAGAGATGGCGAATGCGTACGATTTCTCGGATCAATACGTCGCCCAGATAACAAGGGAATGGCAGGAGGCGCTGGAAAGGGACTACAACCATCCATGTGTTGTGGTCTGGGTACCTCTTAATGAAAGCTGGGGTGTTCCGAACATCCTGACCAGCAAGGAACAGCAGTATCATGCCTTGTCGATGTATTATTTGACCAAGTCACTGGATTCTACCCGTCTGGTCATTTCCAATGATGGCTGGGAGATGGTTCAGACCGACTTGTATAACATCCATGATTATGAATGGAGAAGAGAGGTTCTGGAGGAACGCTACCGCACTCGTGAAAATGCGGTAAAAGCCCTTCCGGGCAGTCGAAAGCTTAGCGTGGGTAACTATCGTTATGAAGGACAGCCCGTTTTAATTACCGAATTCGGTGGAATCGGGTATAAGAAAAGTGACTGGGAAGGCTGGGGTTACTCCGGAGCGGAAAATGACGAAGATTTTGCACAGCGATTGCATGCCGTAGTACAGCCACTATTGGATTCTCCAGTAGTAGAAGGATTTTGTTACACCCAGCTGACGGACGTGGAACAGGAAATTAACGGTCTGCTGACGTATGACCGACAGCCCAAGATGCCGATGGAACAGATTCGGGCAATTATTGAAGGACATTATCCATCGTCGGCTGGCGAATAAGGAGGGGAATACGTGTTGAATACAAAGGAGACAAGTAGATCCTGGGAAGGCGAATTTCAAGGGGAAAAGGCCATTTACCTTCGCTTTGGTTCCAGTGAGGCTGTTATGCTGCCGGAGATCGGTGGTAATCTTGTCGCTTATCGTGATCTTGAGCGGGGGCTTCGCTTCCTTCATGAACCGTCACCAGAAGAGATGGATTCATTCAAGGCAAAACCCATGATTCACGGGATTCCCGTTCTGTTTCCGCCAAATCGCTATGAGGACGGGCGGTTTGCCTGGAACGGGCAGACGCTTCAGTTTCCGGTCAATGAGGAAACCACAGGCAATCATTTGCATGGATTTTTGTATAATACGCCCTGGGTTGTGGATGAGTATGGACATACCGAGAATGAAAGCCATGTCTCGGTGTCCATAACTGTTGATGAAACTCATCCGATATACGTATACTTTCCTTTTCAATTCAGTATTACATTACGCTACTCGCTGAGTAGTGATGGACTCATGCAGCATGTCCGCATTCGCAATCATGGAAGCTCCAGCATGCCGTGCCTGATCGCTTTTCATACCTCAATTAACGCTCCCTTTAATCCGGGAGGATCGGCTCGTGATTACAAGCTCAAGTTGACAATTGGAGACAGATGGGAATTGAATCAACGTATGCTGCCAACGACCTGTTTTCAGCCCTTGATTCAGGAGGAAGAGCAGATGCGTGACTCCGGGGTATATCCGTTCTTTGCAGAAATGGATAATCACTACACTGCTGTACCGCAAAACGGGAGAAACCGGATGGAGCTTCAGGATACGAAGGTTGGAATGACATTGGTTTACGATGTGGGAACTTCATATAAACAATGGATGATCTGGAACAATAATGCGGAAGAAGGTTTTTTCTGTCCCGAACCGCAGATCAATCTTGTGAATGCACCAAATCTGGATATGCAGGCCGAGAAAGCTGGATTATTTAGTCTGCATCCGGGAGAAATCTGGGAGGAAACGAGTAGATTGTATCTGCGTCATTCGTAAAAATAAAGATGAAGGGGAGCAGCCAGGACAGCTAATGCTGTGATCGCTGCTCCTTTTAAAAACCAATGAATGCAGTGAATTCAGCCTGTCGTCGCCACACTGAATTTAAAATAAGATAATGCCTGCTGCTCCAGCCACACTGAGAATCAGAAGGGGATGAAGCTTGTACTTTAGCAGGAGAAACAAACAAACTCCGCTAATAAGTAGTGTCGCGATCCATACCCAGCTTATACCTGCCTCTTCAGTTGGATATCCAAAATGAATGGCAGCATAGATAATGAGTCCCGTCGTTACAGGGCGCAAGCCATATAAAGAGGACTTTACCCATGAGTTGTCGTGCATCCGATAAAATAAGGCGGAGAGTAGCACAATTACGACGAGTGAAGGCAAAATCATACCTGCAGTAGAGACAGCGGCTCCGATATAACCTGCCGTCCGATAGCCAATCAACGTTGCGGCATTGGTTGCAATCGAGCCGGGCGCCATACCGGCCAGTGCTACGGTTTGTTGGAATTCAGCGCTTGTGAGCCATCCTTTTTCCGTTACCTCGTGTTGAATGATCGGAATAACGGCGTAACCGCCACCAAATGAAACGAGGCCTACACGTATAAACATCATGAACAGGTCCCAGTACATCTCAATCGCTCCGATTCGTCTTACTTAAATGTAATATTCCAGTTCCGGATAGCTGCCTGTTACAGACTTCTTCTCCATTTTCACTTGAAGGCCCAGTCGTTTTTTGATCCGAATCACGGCCATGCCGCATATCAATCCCGAAATAATAAGATAGAGGGGATGGATTCCTGCAAACAACAGCACGGCTACGGTCACAATGGCAGCTATTGCTGTTGTTGTATCTAAGATAGAATATCTGGCCGTCCGATAAGCTGCCATGCTAATTAATGCAATAATGCCACCGTTCATTCCTTTTAAAGCAGCTTCAACTTTGGGTTGGTTACGAAATAGGATGGCGAACACGCTGATCAGGATCACAATCAAAAACGTGGGACATGTCACGCCGATGACGGCAGATACAGCTCCCGCAATTCCTGCCTGGCGATGTCCGATCATCGCAGCGGCATTGACGCCAACTCCTCCGGGAGCCGAGCCGGCAAGCGATATAAGCTCACCGATCTCGTCCTCTTGCATCCATTTTTTCTTGTTCACCACTTCGCGTTCAATAATTGGCAGCATCGCATATCCGCCTCCAAAGGTGGAAGGACCGATGCAAAAGAAAGTCCAAAAAAGCTGGATCAGTAACATAAATTGTTCGTTCAGGTTCTTAATGCTACCCTTATCCTTTCCATCACGCATGATGAATTCGAGGCATCGGCATGGACTCCTTGCCAAGCTCAGCCCAGATATATTTGAGCAGAAGCTCAGACTTGAGCTCGGTGTACTCAGGTTCATTCCACAAGTTAAAACGTTCATCAGGATCCTGTTCAAGATCGAAAAGTTCACCATAGGTTTGATTGTAATAGACGGTGATTTTATACCGCTGTTCGACATATGTTTTTTGATGAATCGTCGTGGGTTCGTGTCGAAATTCGCAGAGAGCATGATTACGAGCGGCTTCTTTGGCGCCCAGCCACACTTTCTTCTGATCGATGCCCGTCATGGCATGCGGAATTGCAATGTTGCAAAGAGACAAGAAGGTAGGAGCCAGATCGACCAGCGATTGTATGGCATTTGATTTTTTCGCAGCAGGCACCTCACCAGGGTATCTTACGATAAATGGGATTTTGATAAGATCTTCGTAATGGAATCCACCCTTGGCCTGAAGACCATGCTGTCCAAAGAAATGACCATGATCGGTTGTGAAAACGACGATCGTATCGTCTGCAATACCCAACTCATCCAGCTTATCAAGAATTTTGCCAATATATTTATCCATCATGCTGATCATTCCGTAATACACGCTGACCAGTTTTTTCTTGTCATACTTCGTTAGCCGGGATTTGTCGCCATATTCATAATAATGATGCGAACGGTAACCGTGAATGCCTAAGCCGGTTTCAACCAGATGCTCAAAATTCGGATTATCCTCCTGGGTCAGTTGAAAATGTGGTGGGTTACGATCATGCTCTCCAGGTGTTATAGAGGGAATCGTCAGATCATCGGGGTCATACATGGAATCCCAAGGTTCCGGTACCAGATATTCCGGATGCGGGTCGAAAAAGCTGGCCCACAGAAAAAATGGATCATCATCATGGGTGTATTGCTCCAAAAGTGAATTGGTTCGTTCGGCGATCCAGGTGTTGTAGTGATATTTCTCAGGGATGGGCCACGCATACGTTACGGAAGGGTCCATCGTCCCAGTTGGGGGAAGGAAGTAATCCCTCCAGTTCGTACATCCCTGTTCTTCCAGCCATAGCGCGTAATGCTGACCGACATGCGCTTCATTCGTATGATTACGTGTTAACTCTACGTGGTCAAAGCCGTAAAATGGACCGTGGAAATGTCTCCAGTACTCCAAATCCTGCAGAATGGGATACGCTTCAGACGACGGGTATTCCTCTGTAGATTTTAAAGGCTGAAAATGTGCTTTACCTACTAGGGCAGTGCGGTAACCTGCCTCCTGGAAACTTTCCCCGACGGTATGACGATCTTCAAGCAGTTTTGTGCCTAACGTCCAGGCTCCATGCTGACTGGGGTACATGCCTGTAATAATAGAAGCACGGCTAGGGGTGCAGGTAGGGTTTGGGCAATAAGCCCGATCAAACGTTGTTCCTTGCCGGGCAAGCCGGTCCAGATTGGGCGTGGAAATCTCAGACTGAAAAGCCCCGATTGTGTTCCAGTGCTGCTGGTCACTAGTGATTAGCAAAATGTTAGGTGTTCTCGACAAGTGTAATCGCCTCCTAGTAAGATGATATTGAAAAAAACGAGTTATCAAAATAGCCCGGTGTTATATTTTTATTGTCATTTTGTTATGATCGAACAAAATAGGAGAAGGAGGGAACTCTCTACGATGCAGGAATATGAGTATGAGTATGCAGAATTCATCTACTATAAGCCAGGATATTTGGATAAAGAGGAACACATCTGGCCAGTGCGAGCAGGGCGAAGTATAGCCAAATCCAATTACCGGGTTGGCCCCAAACGTATCGAGTGTTACAGTCTTCATTTTGTGCGTGAAGGTATGATTAGGCTTGAGTTTGATGGCAAGCGAGTGGACCTGCAGAAGAATGATCTGTTTTGTCTGTTTCCCGGCAGAACCTATTACTATCACATGCTTGCCTCGGAATCTCCATTGCAAATGAACTGGCTAGCATTGGATGGGCCTAAAGTCAAACCTTTATTGGAGCTGGCCGGCTTGACTCCGGAAAGTCCGTTTGGCAAACAGATGTGTTCTCCACAGGTCCAGGAAACGTCGGAACGTCTGATTCATGCATTAGCATGTGTGGAACGGTGGAAGCCAGCAGTATCGCTGGAGTTGCATGGGTTGGTATATGGATTGTTAGCCAGTATTGTTCCAGACACCAACTATGCACAGCCTACAGAATTGGCTGGCTGGATTCATGAATGCATGGATTACATGGAATTGCATGCAACAGAGGGCATTTCCGTGCAGCAGGTTGCCGACTTTGCAGGGGTTCATCGTTCATATTTCTCCAACATGTTCACCACTCAGGTTGGACTGCCTCCGTTAAAATTCATGCAGAGAATACGAATGGATAAGGCCAAACAGCTTCTAAAGGATACGGATGCTACTGTTACGGAGATTGCTTTGTCGCTGGGTTATCCGAATTTATATTCATTTACCAGAGCATTCAAAATCTATTATAAAGTACCTCCAATTATGATGCGGAGAACCTCAAGCTGATCCTGAATATACCGATGTCCAGTATGGAGAACGCTTACTTTTTTTAATGGATCATGAAAAAGGAGACTCCCACAATGAAGCTCTCTACATTGCAGAGATGGATTTCACCGAAACGCAGCATTCAAGGCAAAATTTTTATCGCTTTTATTGCCGTTACGCTAGTATCCATTATTTTGATTACGGTCATTGTTTATATGAGCATGCGTGAGACGATTACGCAAAATGCCATTACGTCGGTTTCGGACAGCATCAGGCAGGCAGATGAATCATTGAATATAATGCTGGAAGAGATCGACCGGCTGAATACGGTCGTGGTGACTAACAAAAACACGGTCATTGACACTTTGCTCAGTCCGAATGAAGAGATCAGCTATGAGTGGTTTCAGGAGCAGAAGCGGATGGATGAATTTCTATCGTCGCTGATCGATTATAAAGCTTACATTTCACGGATAGCCGTTGTGGGCCTGAGCGGGAAAGTTTTTTTCTCAGGTGGACCTTGGCTGGACAGGACCATCTTGGGTACACCAATGATGAATTACATGCTGCAAAATGGATCAAAGCACGCATATTTCAAGCAGACAGGGGTGTCAAATGCCGTCACCATCGGTCGGGAAATCCGTTATAACCGTGCGACTATTGGGTTTGTCATGGTGGATCTTAATTATGAATTTATCCAGAAAACATATGACGTGAGACCAACTACAGATAGCATGATCTATGTACTCGACAAGGGAAATCAATTCATCTATGAAACCCGAACTGACTCACCTCTTACTCCATCTTATCAGCAAATTAAGGAGATCAATCAGCAATTTAAAACGGATGGTGAAGCAGTCAGGCGGTACATTGATGGAAAAGAATATATCGTTGTTTGCCGTCAATCCGACTATACTGGGTGGAGTACTATTTCTTTGGTTCCGATGGATTCTCTGCTGACCGAATCGGTGAAGCTGCGCAACCTGCTGGCAGAGGTGTCCATTATTGTGTTTGTCGTTGTTCTGATCGTTTCTCTTCAAGTCTCTTCCCGAATTACCCTGAATATCCGGAAACTAAAATCACTAATGATGTTGGTTAAGGATGGGAACCTGACACTTCCCAAAAACGAGATTAACAGTGAAGATGAGACAGGACAACTGTACCATGTCTTTAACGGCATGGTGGAAGAATTGAAAGATCTGCTCGAAGGAATCCGCGTCAGCGAGAAAGAGAAGCGGGAAGCTGAGCTAACTGCGCTCCAAGCACAAATCCATCCTCATTTTTTATACAATTCGCTCAATACGATCAAGTATCTGGCCAGGATGAACGGAGTGCCAAACATTGAAGCGGTCTCGGGATCGTTGATTGAGCTCATGCGAAGTGTCCTCGGTAATTCAAGCGAATTCCTTACGGTTCGTGAAGAATTGGCATATGTTGAGCACTACATCTCCATCATGAAGTACAGATATATGAAGCCAATTCGGATGATTACCGAAATTGAAGATGACGAATTGCTGGATTGTCGGGTGTTGAAGCTGATGCTGCAGCCCATGGTTGAAAATGCAATTATTCATGGAATCGGACCACTCGAACAGGATGGATTCATATTGATACGGGTGTATGAAGAAGGAAACAATCTCCATATTGATGTGGTGGACAACGGAAAGGGGATCACGGAGGAGCAGCGGGAGTATTTACTGAAAGGTACGGGTACAAACGGAGAAACCTCACGTTTTAGTGGAATGGGTGTACGTAATGTACACGAACGAATCGTTCGCACGTACGGCGACTCGTATGGCGTCCATTTGTGCAGTGAACCCGGGGTGTACACTAAAGCTGAAATTCGGCTCCCCAAACTGGAGAAAAGTGTGGAAAATAACAAACGAGAGGTGATATAAGCCATGTTTCAGGTGCTACTCGTCGATGATGAACCGTTAGTACGCCATAATCTATGGACCTTATTGGACTGGGCTGACTATGGATTTGAATTATGCGGTCAGGCGCATAATGGGTTAATTGCTTTAACGATGATTGAGCAGTCGCCACCGCATATTGTCATTATTGATGTAGATATGCCTGAAATGAGCGGTGTAGAGCTCAATCGGACAATCAAGGAACGTTTTCCAGGGGTTAAGACGATTATGCTTAGCAGCTATGACGATTATGATTATGTGCGGGATTGCCTGAACAATGGCTCCATTGATTATTTGCTTAAACATCGATTGGACGAGTCAACACTGCTCAACATCCTGAATAAAGCCGTATCGGAATTGCAGCAGGAGAATCGGTTGCGGGAGAAACAGTTCGCCGAGAGCGTCATAGCCGAGAAAGTGAGTCCCGAGGATATGCGCGATTATTTGTTGTATTTGCTCAAAAGACAGACGAAGACAACGTACGGGTTTGAAGACGTTTCCCAGAAAGACAATCTATATCCGCATGCGTCCAGATATGCAACAGCAGCTTTACAGATTGTTCCGTTCCTGCTGCTGACAGAGTCGTACAGTGACGTGCAGACCAATGGCCTGGTTCAGCAGGTCGTCGATATGATGCAGCAGAGCCTGGGTGATATCCATGAGCGGACAGCGGTGTACGTTGAGGAAGGGCGATTTGTTATCGTGTTTTCTTTCAGGGAACGAAGCGAGCACATCATGCAGCGTGAGGTAGACGGACAACTGCGGAAGATTCAGCATGCATTGGAACTGTTCCTGAATTTACAAAGTGTAACCGCAGTAGGACCTATATGCACCAGTCTGTCACAGCTGGCATCCAGTTACTGTTCAGCCGAATACGAACTCGATGGATCTTCGTCTGTGAAAACGTTCAGAAGTCATACCCTCCAAAATGAAACTCCATGTTCGGACAAGCATTCACATGAAAAAGATCAGAGTCAGCGAGTTTCACTGACCATTGAGGAGCAGAAGCAGCTTCTGTTATCCATAGAAAGGTTTGATAAGCAAGGCGTGCATCAATTGATTTCCTCCATTTTTGCTTCAATAGACCACCTACCTATCCATTCACATACGGTTCAGATGGTTGTCAGCGAGCTCATGCAAACGGGTGATAAAGCATGGAGGACCTGCTTGCCTTCTACAGATCCAGAGGTAGCTAATCTGCCTTCAAGAAGCGAGCTTGGGCGCATGAAAACGATAAGAGAGCTGGAGCAAGGCCTGCAATCCTTTTTCTCCAGCTTGTTTCATTTGCTGAATCAACATCGTGTGATCGGTTCCTATTCTCGCCATGTCACGCAGACGATCCATTTCATTCTGGAGAGGTATTCCGGTTATGTCACATTGGAGCTTGCGGCAAGCGTAATTGGCCTGAATGCCTCCTATTTAAGCAGAATATTCAAGGAGGAGACGCAGCGGACTTTTTCAGAATATGTGAATCAGGTTCGAATTGATGCAGGGTGCAAGCTGTTGGACAGCGGCCGATACTCGATTAAAGAAATAAGCATGCAAGTGGGATTTACGACACACAACTACTTTTTCAAAGTATTCAAAGAAATAACGGGTTTAACACCACAAGCGTATTTGAGCAATCCAGGAAAAAGGAAGAACGAAACGAAACTCCCGACTTTGCACATGGGAAACTAGGCAGATAAGAGCAGAACTCTAAACTCGTAAAATATGTGGAGTAAAGGGTCATATTATTGTAATTACCTTCCATGCCCGGTGAATTATAATGAGCACACACCAACCGTGAACGCTTACAAATTACGTTGGTGATAAAGAATTGTGGGGGGCACAACTTTATGCGCAAACGCTGGGGAAGAAATATGATCATGATGATGATCGCTTCCAGTTTGATGCTGGCTGGATGCAATTCCGGTGGAACCAATAACGAAGCTTCACCAGAGGTTTCGAAGGACGACGTTCATACGACCGGGTTTCCGATTGTGGACGAACCGGTGAATCTCAAGATGTTTACCCGAATTGCACCCGTAAATGGCCCTTTCAAGGAGATGCCGGTTTTCCAGGATTACGAGAAATTAAGCCATGTGAAGGTGGAATTCATTGAAGCGCAGACAGATGGTTTTCAGGAGAAAAAAAACCTATTGTTCGCTTCGAATGAATTGCCGGATGCCCTGTTCCGTTCAGGTATTTCCCCGCTTGAAGCCATCCGCTATGGCTCTGCCGGCCAATTGCTCCCACTAGAAGGTCTTATCGATGAATATGCTCCGAATTTGAAGAAATTAATGGAACAATATCCCGAAATTCGCTCGGGTATTACTACACCAGAGGGCCACATTTATACGATTCCGGGTATTGTTACGCTAAGTGCGGCGCGTACGGATAAGAAATGGATCAATCAGATGTGGCTGGACAAGCTGAATCTGAAAGTGCCGGAGACCACCGAAGAACTGTACAATGTGTTGCTTGCCTTCCGTGATGGTGATCCGAATGGAAACGGCAAACAGGATGAACTTCCGATGACAGCCCGTGTAGGATTGGCTGTGGTTAACGCGATGAGCGGATCATTCGGATTGGATTCACAGCTTGGCTATAACATCAATATTGAAAACGACAAAGTAAGTATCTGGATGGGCAGTGACCAGAATAAAGAAATGCTGATGTACTTAAACAAGTTGTATAAGGAAAAGCTGCTGGACCAGGAAATATTCTCACACACAGAAGCGCAATACCTGGCCAAGCAGGGATCGGGAAATACAGGTTTCTTCTTTGACCAGACGAACAATAACTTCTTGTCGATCAAAGACCAATATACCGGTATCGCCCCACTGGAAGGTCCGTAAGGTGACCGATTGCAAAGTCAGGCTCTACCAATCGCCAGAGATTTTGGAGCCTTTGCAATTACATCCGTCAATAAATATCCGGAAGTCACAATGCGTTGGATTGATTATTTCTACAGTGATGAGGGCTCTACCCTGCTCCGATTCGGAAGAGAAGGCGAGCATTACGAGATGAAGGACGGTATTCCTTACTATAAAGAGGACTTTTTGAAAGAAATCAGTAACCAGGCCAAAATTACGCCTTATGCCGGCGGAGGCGCGCCACATCTGATCAGTGAACAGGTGGCTTCCTTTATCAATCCACCTCAGGTGCAGGAGGCGCAGCAAAAGCTCGATCCGTTTATGCCAAGAGTCCGCTATGCAGCTCCGATGTTTGATGAGCAAACTGCCCAGGAAGTCAATATTCTGCGAAATGATATTGATAAATATTACGAAGAACAGAGTACAAAATTTATTGTGGGTGCAATCGGTTTTGACAAGTGGGAGCAATTCCAGACCACGCTCAAAAAGATGAGAGTTGAGGAACTGGAGAAGTTGTATCAGGATGCCTTTGACAAGATGCAGAAATAATGCTGAAACATCATGGATGAGGAGCAATTGCCTATGAAAAGCGTCAAAACCGATACAACGATGACGATGCCACGAAGCCATCCAAAAAAGAGTTCAGGCGTGTTAAGGCAAATGGGTAAAAGATTGGACCTGTACCTTATGCTGCTTCTGCCAGTCACTTGGTATGTGGTATTCCATTATGCCCCGTTGTATGGACTGCAAATTGCGTTCAAAAACTTCAATCCGGCTAAAGGGATTCTGGGCAGCAGCTGGGAAGGCTTTGGCCACTTCGAACGATTCTTTGATTCCTATTATTTCTGGAGACTTCTATGGAATACATTATCGATTAACTTGTTCTCCTTATTAATTGCTTTTCCGATTCCGATTCTGCTAGCACTAATTATTAACGAAATTCGCAATAAAACCTTCAGCAAGTGGCTGCAAAATATTACGTATATTCCCCACTTTATTTCAGTGGTCGTTATCGTTGGCATACTGAATGTGTTTCTCTCGCCTCATACGGGTCCAGTCAATCTGTTGATCGAGGCTTTCGGAGGTACACCGATCCGTTTTCTTGAGGAAGCAGGTTGGTTTAAAACCATTTTTATCAGTTCGAATATATGGCAGAACATGGGCTGGCAATCCATCATCTATATTGCAGCTTTGAGCGGAGTGAATCCGCATCTGTATGAAGCTGCCAAGATGGACGGAGCATCAAGGCTGCGGCGCATTTGGCATATTTCGCTGCCTGGCATCGCTCCAGTCGTCATCATTTTGCTCATATTGGATATCGGTCATTTCATGAACATCGGGTTTGAGAAAATATTGTTGATGCAAAACAATCTCAATCTGGAATCAAGCGACGTCATTTCCACGTTTGTCTATACGACAGGTATCCTCAAGGGAGAATACAGTTATACAGCTGCTATCGGGCTTTTTAATTCAATCATTAATCTGCTGTTACTTTTACTGGTCAATCGGATTGCGCGCAAGACGTCTGAGACGAGCTTATGGTAAAGGAGGGCAAGATCCCATGTCCAAGCAGGCGACAATACAAACCAGTTCCAATGAACGGATTTTCGATGTAATCATCTACATCATAGCCTCAATCATTATCATCGCTGTGCTGTACCCACTGATTTTTATCGTGAGTGCTTCGTTCAGTGATCCCACAAAAGTATTAAACGGAGAAGTCTGGTTACTGCCCAAAGGACTGACGCTGGATGCTTACACGAATATTCTACACAACGAGAAGATTTGGCTGGGGTACCGTAATACGATATTTTATACGGTTGTGGGCACTGTGATTAACATTATCATGACCGTATTGGCCGCATATCCTCTTTCCAGACCTGACCTTCCTGGACGTAATGTAATCATGGTTTTCATCACGCTAACAATGTTCTTCAGTGGCGGATTAATTCCAACGTATCTATTGGTCAAAAATCTGGGCATGGTGGATACGATGTGGGCTCTGATCATTCCCGGCGCAATCGCCACGTACAATCTGATCGTGATGAGAACATATTTTCAGTCGAGTATTCCTTGGGAGCTGCAAGAAGCTGCCCATATGGATGGGTGCTCCAATTGGCGGTTGCTTGTGAGCATTATCCTGCCCCTGTCCAAGCCGATTCTGGCCGTAATGGTGCTGTTCTATGCCGTAGGCCACTGGAATTCGTTTTTTAACGCGCTCATCTATATTCGTAACGAAAATCTGCATCCACTTCAGTTGGTACTGCGCGAAATTCTGCTAATCAGCCAATCCGATGCCGTAGATGGTAGCCTTGGATTGGAGGACAAAATCCTGCTCGCGGAGAGCATCAAATATGCGGTAATTATCGTCTCCAGTTTACCTGTACTGTTGATGTATCCTTTTGTGCAGCGCCATTTTGTTAAAGGGGTCATGATTGGATCGATTAAAGGTTAATCCAGATCAACCACAATGATGGAGGACTTATGTTGAAATCAAACGCCAAAATCAGTATAGATTGTAGTCGCGTAAGCGAGCACACGGTCAACCCTTATTTGTTTGGGCATTTTGTGGAAGACATCCGGGACCATATGGAAGCGATGCTTGCCTTTCCATTGAAGGATATGGACTTTGAAAGCGAGGCTGAATTAAGGACTTCTGTATCAGGAAGCTGGTACGCTTATACCAACGGGAGAAATACGCAATATGCGATGGAAGCTCCAGCCCCCAGACATTCAGGCCGCGCTCAGCGTATTCGTATCTATAGTGATGATGAAGCATACTCGGGGATTGCACAAAAATCCGCCTTGAAAGGCCCCATGGATTACACCGTACGTATAGTTGCGCGTGCCTCCATTGAACTCCAGTATTTGATGGTGGAGGCGGTCGATAGACGTACGGAAGAAGTGCTCGGTCAGTTGAAAATCGAATTGCACAGCCATAACTGGCAGGATTATGAAGGACGGCTGACGATCCTACGTGCTTGTCCTGATGCAGAAATTCGGGTGTATGTTCCGGAGGAGCATCCTAGATGGATCGACCATGTCTCCACGGGAATGCTCTGGCTGGACCATGTGTCTTTATTACCTGTGGATCATATTGCCCTGGTAAAACGCGAAGTAGTAGAGATGACCAGAGCTCTAAACGCAGGCATGATGAGACTTGCAGGGAACTACATTAGTGCCTATCACTGGGAGCATGGCATCGGGCCGGTTCTGGAGAGACCAGTCATGTACAACGAGGCATGGGGAGGCTGGACCAGCAAGTATTTTGGAACGGATGAATTTATCCGCTTTTGCCACGAACTGCAAGTAGAACCTTTAATTTGTGTGAACGATGGATCAGGTACACCTGAAGAGGCCGCCCAATGGATTGAATATTGTAATGGAAGCGTAGATACCCCAATGGGAGCCCTTCGGGCGAAGAATGGATCGCCGGAACCATATCATGTCAAGTATTGGGAGATCGGCAACGAGGTGTGGGGGCAATGGCAGGTGGGTGCCTGCTCAGCGGAGCAATTTGCGGAGAGGACTGTACAGTTTGCCAAAAGAATGAAGGAAGCAGATGCTTCCATTGTGTTGCTGGCTTGTGGACATTATGAACAGGGTTGGAATAAAAGCGTGCTTGCTCTGGCAGGGGAGCATATCGATTATCTAACGTTACATTTGTATCATGGTTACGGTCCCTTTGGCATGAATCGGGATACGTCGGCTGAGGATCGATATAAAGCAATGGCCAGTTACCCCGAGTGGACCCGGCACTATATACGTCAGACAATGGAGGCTATCCATTCCGACATCAAACATCAGCATGTGAAGCTGGCCATCACCGAATATAACACGATGTATTATCCAAACACTGTGCGAAAAGGACTGCCAGATGAGCATACCCTTGGAGCAGCCGTGGCGAATGCCGCCAATCTGAATGAAATGATTCGTTGCAGCGATAGCGTACACATCGGCAGTTTCTCTGATCTGGTCAACGGTTGGCTCGGGGGATGCATCCGTGTCGGTGATTTCTATGCCGATCAATATCGGGGCAAGCAGGCTGGATGGAGTGGACACCCGCTCACGATCTATGGAACACCAACCTATGAAGTATTAAAGCTTTACGCGAATCGGGATATTCGTCATATCCTACACGTAGAAGCTGAATGTGGGACATTCTCGGTGACTTCAAACCAAAAAACGCCTGTAGAGCTGGACGCACTCCCCGATCTGGATGTTGTAGCCGGAACGAATGATGATCGGAGCAGGATCACTTTGTTTATTGTGAACCGAAGCTTGGAAGAGGTAAGGGTTGAGCTGGATTTACGATCTTTCGACGCGAGCGAAGAGGGGACCTTATATGAGATTACCAGCAATTCGCACAATAACATTAACTCCGTCTTTCAACCTGATCATATCAAGTGCACAGAACGGAGTGTTTTGACCGAGAATTGGCAGCATGGTTACGTATTACGTCCTTCATCCATCTATGTGATGGAGTTTGGAAAGGCAGACTAATTGAATTGAAATCCTGGGGTGTAGACAAATAGGGTTTCAGAACTTATACCTAAGTTCTGAAACCCTATTTCTGTTCTAGACTGTGTCTCGTGAACACTTAACAATCTATTACTTAGCTAATGAAAGCAAGCAGGCATTTTAAATCGTTACTTGCGTTCGCTTATACAATACAGGTATTGCCGCTGCTATAAGGATCACACCCATAATGGCGGGTGCAGCATGACCAAGTGATACATAGATTTGACCTCCAATAATAGGACCAATCATTCTTGCTAAAGCCTGAATAGATTGGCTACCCCCTTGAATCCTGCCTTGTTCACTAGAATCGACAGATTTGGAGAGCATACCATTGAAGGAAGGCCCAAAGATCGAATCACCAAAACCAAAGATAAACATACCAACGATAAACAGTGGATAGAATGAGAACAAAGTAGACAGTGCAATGAGACTGTAGCCTATAATCTCTGAAACCATTCCAAGAATGGCTATCTGTTTATCACTCAGTCTTTTCAAAAGCTTAGGCATGATGAGACCTTGTGAGATGATATCCTGGACACCCATAATCGAGAACATAAGTCCGATGATTGCAGGCTTCCAATTGAAAGTATCCATTGAAAATTGTGAGAAAACGGCCTGTAAAGATCCGTTGGGTATCCAAAGTAAGAAGGCTGAGATCAGTAATCTGTTTAAGTTTTTCATGGAAAGCAGGTTCGCAAGTTGTATGAAAGGATTAAGTCTCACCAAAGTAATTTCTTTCAGTCTATTTTTCTTGTCAAGACTCTCAGGCATAAAAAAGAATCCATATATAACATTCACCAAAGTTATGATTGCTCCAAAATACATGGGGGCAGAATAATCAATCTTGGCGAGCAATCCGCCTACAGTGGGGCCAATGACGGTGCCTACACCTACAACCGCACTCACCCACCCAAAGTATTTGGTTCTCTGTTCGGGTGGGATGATGTCCGCAAAATACGCAAAAATGGTGCCTATACTTCCGCCTGTTATACCTTCAATTATACGCCCCGCAAAGAGTATCCATAGAGCTCCACCAATGCCGAAAACAAAGTATCCGATTGCGGAACCCAAAAGGCATACCAGGAGCAATGGACGACGACCATATTTGTCGCTCAGAGCTCCAAGTACGGGGGAAGCAAAAAATACGCAAAAGGCATAAACAGAGGTCAGCAGCGTAACAACGATAGCTTGTTGTCCTGGACTGCTTATATAAGGCTGTACTAAGAATGGGACGACTGGTGCAATGATACTGAATCCTATTCCGCAAAGGAACACAGAGATCAGACCAAATAATAAAGCGTGTCTGTCTATGGTTTGTTCGGTGTTCTGTGTATGTTGTGATCGGGATTTAAACATTCAATTCTCTCCTCAAATATTGTGGTTTTATTTCCTTGGAAACATTAATATCGTACAATCACTTTGTTTCCTTGTCAACAAAATAATAACAACAAAAAAACAACCTGTCCTCAAATAGAGTCCGGCTGCTTTTAGTTTAATTATTCAGATTTATTCCGACTTCAGATCTGTACCCAGCTTCTTTATTTCTGCATCCAGATGCCGATTATACTTGTCCACGAATTGAAGCATACTGTCGAATTGATCATCGGTTACCTGTTCAAATACCGCTTTATCTCGCTCGTGAAACTCGTTGTGCAGGTCCTCATGAATTTGATAAATGACTTTCCCTTGCTGCGTAAGCCTAAAATAGATTTCTTTTTTGTTATCCGACTTCTGGTAGCTTTCGATCAGGCCTTTTTCGATGAGCTTCTTCGTTAATTTACTTATCGCACCGCGAGTCATATAAAAAGACTCCGCCAGCTTTGTCACATTGGAATCTGCATTCTTTTCAATATATTCGATGCAATGTACCTCAGAAGGCTTATAACCCTTAAGACTTTCTTCCATCTTATCTTTATTAAGCCAAACCAGCTTATTATATAAGTCCCTGAAACCCAATAGGACCTGTTCTTCTTTGTTCATGACCTATCCTCCCACCCGTTGGTGCATTACCATATTATATTCAATTTTGGTTTCCAGTTCAAAAATATTAACATAATTTATTTGATAATGGATCAATTTCAATCCGCTATTAAGGTCAATAGAGGCGCGGAAAATCAAGGTGATTACCTGAATAAACTTTTTTCTTAACGACATACTACTTCAGAAGAGGTGGTAAATTTTGCAGCGAATCCATGAACAAGATCTTCACGAGTTAGAGAAGCAACTCTATGATCGTTTCGAAAAGAGCACGGATTTCTTAAGCAAGAATGTGGTTATCGCGGATCAGGAATTCAGAGCGTATTACATGGAGACCCTTGTCGATCTTCCAACAACATTGTCTACAATTAACCAGGCGGCGAGTGGCGATGAGAACGGATCATTTCAAAATATGTTCAGGCCATTTGAAGAAGAGGCCTCCATGTCAATGGACGAGATACGCAATCATATTTTGCATGGAAAGCTTGTTCTGTTCAGCACAGAAGGGATGGCAGCTGTTATGGAACCGGAGCATACTGATATTTCACGATCTGTCAGTGCACCGGAGAGTGAGAATCCCCTTCAATCCGCGTACGATGCTTTTACAGAAGATATTAATAAAAACATCGGTTTGCTGCGGAAAAAGATGATTTCCGAAGATTTGGTTATTGAACGACGAGAAACGGGGACCCGATCTACCAAGAAAATTGCTATGGTGTATTTGGAGGGAGTTGCTCAAGCCAAAGTCATCGAGTCTATTCGCGAGAAACTGGAACAAAATAAGGACGAGGAATTGACTACGGTAAGGGACCTGATACGTATACTGGGGCATCCAAAACTCTCAATAACACCAACGTATATTTCTTCGGAACTACCTGGGGAGATGGTACAGAATCTGATGAACGGAAAAGTGGTTATTCTAATTGATCAATTTTCGTTTGCTTTTGCTTTTCCAGCCATCATCACGGATCTATGGTCAACAACACTGGACGTTAACTACCCTTATTTGTTTCAAGTGTTTTTACGAACCGTACGGGCCATTGGGGCACTTTTGGCCATTACGCTCCCAGGTCTGTATATCGTGCTAAATTCGGTGAATCCGGAACTGTTGCGAATCCAGTTAGCCATCACGGTTGCCAAGAGCAGAGAAG
This sequence comes from Paenibacillus sp. FSL F4-0087, assembly GCF_038020215.1. Classification (NCBI taxonomy): domain Bacteria; kingdom Bacillati; phylum Bacillota; class Bacilli; order Caryophanales; family Paenibacillaceae; genus Paenibacillus; species Paenibacillus sp. FSL F4-0087. The sequence goes on along the minus strand of NZ_JBBODJ010000001.1, from coordinate 6,484,389 downwards.
GGGTTCCTTATCCTTCGTTGATCGAAATGCTTTTAGTTATGCTGCTTTTGGAGATGATTATCGAAGCTACCATTCGACTACCAAAGAATATCGGACCCACTATTACTATGATTGGCGGTATTCTGTTGGGACAAGCCATTGTTCAGGCCAAACTCGTTAGTAATTTATTAATTATTATTCTGGTTGCCTCGGCAATTGCCAACTTTGTATTGGCAGGCTATATGAACACAACGGGCATACGAATGTATAAATACGTTGTCATGCTCATCAGTTCCTTTTTCGGGATATGGGGTCTTGAGGCTGCGATGATTTGGATCATACTGTATTTTGCCACGTTGAATACTTTCTCCGTTCCCTACTTAAGTTTAAGTGTGAAAGGAAAGGCTTCGGATGAATAAAGCCCAGATTCTAACCATGTTTGTGCTGCTTCACTTCGCTTCGATCTTTGCCATCTTCCCTGAACGTATCATATCTGCGACTTCCAAAGGACACTGGGAATCCATAACGATTCTCTTTTTGGCAGAGCTACTGGTTCTATGGATGTACTTAAAAGCGTTGTCGCAGTTTCCAGGGAAAACAGTGGTGGACATCTGTAATGAATCACTTGGCAAATGGGTAACTAGACTGATCGTTCTGCCGATGTTGATCTTCCTATATATCGAGCTTCTATTACTTATGTATTTTCAGTCTGTTGAAATCAAAGCTGTATTACTACAGAGAACACCGCCAGCGGCTACATCCGCTCTCTTTATCGTTCTGTGTTTCTATGCTGTTTGGAAGGGACTGGAGGTAATGATCCGGGCCAGCATCGGATTATGCATTCTCTTGATGCCATTCATTTTTTTCTCCATGATGATCAGCATCCAGAATTTCAGAATCAGCTATATTTTTCCGATTTGGGATAGTGGAATGTCGTTTTTCTCCAATTCGGATTTCTATGTATGTACGGTCATTTCAGCCGGTTTTTTATTCCTTGGCATGATTCCTTCCAAACAGCGACTTAGTTTTGGCAAAGCTGCTACTGCGGTGGCCATCATATTTGTGTTTGCTTTGGGATCTGTATATGTTCCGCTTCTTGTATTCGGGCAGGAAACGGTAATCCATCTGCAATATCCCATGCTCATGGCGTCGGATACCATTGATCTGGAGTGGGTTGTATTTGACTGGCTTCCAAGCTTCTACGTGGTGGCCTCCAGTGCTCTCGGCGTGTTGAAGGTTTCTGTGCTACTCTGGATTCTGGTGGCACTGTTGCATCAGCTATTTATGCCGAAAATCAACCGATTATGGGTTCTTTTCGTGATGTGCTTCTCCTTGTACGTGATTAGTCTGTTGATACCGGATGTTAACGCATTGAATTCATACCTGTACCTGAATTCTTTCTTTTGCGTTTATAGTGTTATCGGTTTTCCGATCATTGTATTCCTCGCCGCGCAATGGCAGCGAAAGAAGGTGAGTACATGAACATGAACATGCGCTCCATAAAGACTCTGATTGTTGCTCTAACCATGTTAATGTTACTTCCGGGATGCTGGGATACAAAGGATATTAACAAGCAATATCTGCCTGTTGTCATGGGCGTGGGAAAGGGGAAGACGGAGAAATACAGGATTATTCTTCAAATACCTGATGCAACTGGCAAAACTCAAATTCTTGACAAAGAGGCGAAATCCATTAGTAAAGCGATTGATTTGATACGTACGGATTCCGAAAAAAGCATCGAATTGGTACATTTGAGGCTGTTGTTGATCGACAGGAAAGTTGCAGAGCAGGGGATTGATAACATTATCGATTTTGCTGTGAGAGCGAATGATATTTCGATTAAGGGCTTGGTGGCGGTGATTGACGGTGATTTTGAGAAGACGATGTATCATCAAATCTCGCCAACACCTGAAATTTCTTCTTACGACTTTTTTAGCCAGGATGCCGGATGGACGCCGAATCAATCCATTGTCCGAATATGGGAAGCCTATCAAAACCAGAATTCATATACGGAAGACATGGCTATCCCAATGCTCAAAAACGGTGATCGAACCTTGTTCACTTTTAAAGGCACGGCTGTTATGCGGGATGATCGCATGGTAGGAACACTGAATCAGGAAGAGACGCTTTTGTTTAATTTATTTAAAGGGAAATATTCAGGGGGAACCATTGAAGTGGCTCAGAACACAAGTGTTCTTATTCAGGATGCCAAAATCAAACATAGGACCCAGTGGTCGGAAAAGGGCCCTTCAATCCAGACGGATGTTACTCTTGACGTCGTCATTACAGAAAGTCCTGAAGGAAAAGGCAACGCGGTGATTGAGAAAGAAATGAAGGAACAATTGAGCAGTCAATTCAATGAAACCGTGAGAAAAATTCATTCCTTAAAATCAGATGTACTCGGAATAGGCATGATATTCCGTCCGAAGATGTCGGAGGGGAAATTAAAGGAATGGAAAACCAAGTGGTTTCCGAAGTTGGAGCAAAAGATCAACGTTCGTGTAAACGTTCTGAACGAAATTTATTTTAAAGAAAATGCCAACGATAATGAGAGTCAGGGACAAATGTTAAAAAAATAGCGTAGCACTGTTCACCTGCCATAAGAGAGGAAATGCTTTACCGTTATGGAGTCGCCCTGGTGGCGACTTTTTTTATAATATCAGAAAGGTTTATCATGACGCTTTATTTATGAAAGATTCAGTTCCAATATTTTATTCACTTGCTCTTCCATTCCCGTAAAAAACAATATGTAGGCTACGGTGCAATGAAATTAAGCATTCTGAGATTGGATAACTCTTCGTAAAATAACATATCGCAGCTCTTACGATTATAAGGGCGGGTTAAGGGGATAACTGTTAATTGGAGAAAATCATTCACAATATATAGCTGTAAAGGAGCGGGATCATGTCCTTCTTTAGAACACTATCCGTACGGGCAAAGGAAGACGAATTGATGGATGATTTCTCCATGGGGGGAGAAGAATTGAGCGAAGCGCTCAAACATTTGAGACGGCTAAACAAAATATTTGCTGCTCCCGCTCCAACCCGTGCAGGGGTGGAGAAGTTATGGAAAGCGATTGGCCGACCAACTACGCTGACCCTTCTGGATGTGGGAGCAGGTTCAGGCGATGTAAACCAGAAGTTATTGCGCTGGGCGGACCAGAAGGGCGTTAAGCTTGAGATTACTCTGGTCGATCTGACAGAGGAGGCATGTGAGGAAGCGAGAAACCTTTTCCGGAATGAAACGAGAATCAAGGTTCGACGTGCCGATGTCAGGGAATTACCGGATGCCTCAGCAGATATCGTGACCGGCTCGCAATTTGTCCATCATTTTGAAGGAAAGCAACTCGTGGAGATGGTCTCGCATATGCTGCGTGCCTCCAAACATGGCGTTGTCATTAACGATATCCATCGGCATCCCATATCTTATGCGGCTGTCTGGGTAACCACTCGAATAATCTCACGCAATCGGTATATTCGTCATGATGGACCGCTGTCTGTTGCAAAAGGCTTCACGGGAAGGGATTGGCGGGAATTGAAACAGCAGTTGAACCATGACACGCTGACCTATGAATGGAAGCCATTGTTCCGCTATTCTGTCGTGATACCCCATCATGGGACGTTATCATAACATCATTACATCAATAGGCAGTTATCTTAAATGGACAATGAAAGGCGGGTGTTCTTACGTGTCTACATCAATGGATGCCATAGTCATCGGAGCGGGAATTGCCGGCAGTACCTGTGCGTTGCAGCTTGCCAGGCAAGGGCATCGGACACTAGTGCTGGATCGGCAAGAATTTCCACGTCACAAAACATGCGGTGAATTTATGTCGCCTGAGACAACGGAGATGCTGGATTATTTGGGGATTAACCTTAGTGAACAAAAGATAAAGCCGAGTACCCTGGACCATGCCAAGATTATTATGCCTCAGGGCGGGGAGATCGTGGCACCTTTGCCGGGATTGGCCTATGGCATTAGCAGATATGAGCTGGATCGGATTTTACACGAGCAGGCCACAGCTGCAGGCGTTGAGATCGTTACGAGGGCAACGATAACCAACATTCAGCAGTTAGATGATTATAGTTATGAAGTCGAAGCCAAACAAGGAAATGAGCGGATTCATTATAGTGCAAAAACCGTTATCGGAGCCCATGGCTCGAAGAAGCTGAGGGGGATGACCTCGCCAGCAGAGCTGCGGGATAAAACAGCATATGTTGGTGTCAAATCGCACTATCGGGGGATCACCATCCCGCAACGGGTAGAGTTATATTTTTGCAAGGGAGGGTATGTCGGCATTTCACCGATTGAGGAGGGTATCGCAAATGTAGCTGCATTGCTGACACTTGATACGGTGCGGGGAAGCGGCAAGTCTGTAGAGGATATTTTGCAGTCTGCTTCCTTGACTAACGAAAGATTGGCAGCGAGGCTAGCCGAGGGAAGACCAGTTCAAGGAACACAGGTCTCGATTGCACCACTCCATCTATCCAATGTTCCTGAACCGTGGTCCCAATATCCTCATATTGGGGATGCCATGCTGATGATCCCTCCTTTGTGTGGTGACGGGATGTCTATTGCGCTTCGTTCCTCATTGCTGTGTGCTGAATGGACTGACAGGTATCTTCAAAGGAAGATCAGCTTTGCGCAGTGGCAGCACGAGTATTCGAAGGAAGCCAATCTTGATTTCTCCCGACTGCTCCGGCGTGCACGACGGATTCAAAAGCTGGCTTTTGCCAAAACGAATAAATTCTATCCTGGTTTGGCCCGCATGGTCCCTGGTCTGGCGACTTATCTGGTGAAGGCAACACGGTTATCGGAAATTAATCTTGTCCACCGATCATAGATGGCAGCAAAGTGACATCCATAAAGTGAAATCCGTAGGAGTATGGGGCGGCTTATGTCAGCCTCTTTTTGTTGTTTCTCTGCCAATTTTGTCGAGACCGTTTAGAAATCTGCCAAATACTCGTATAATAGAATCTAATTGTAGTTATAGAGACAAGAGTCTGATTTGAATTCGGGAGGCATTATTTTAAGATGAACTATTCATTTTCCAACCGGATTGCTGCATTACAGCCATCCATCATTCGCGAGATTCTGAAGGCTTCTTCGGGTCAAAATGTAATTCCGTTCTCTGCGGGAAATCCCGCTCCGGAGACTTTCCCTATTGAGGCCATTCGCACATTCACCCAATCAATTCTGGAACAGGACCCGGTAACAGCACTGCAATACGGAATTACCGAAGGTTATGCCCCACTGCGGGATACATTGACTACACATCTGAAGACAGGCTTTGACACAGGCAAAGCATCGGATGAACTGTTCATCGTGTCTGGAGCACAACAAGGAATTGAACTCGCATGTAAAGTATTCTGTAATGAAGGGGATACGATTATCTGTGAGAGCCCAAGCTTTATCGGTTCACTGAACTCTTTCCGGGCTTCAGGAGCAAACCTGGTCGGCGTTCCGATGGAGACGGACGGTATGGATATCGGGAAGCTGGAACATGCCCTGCAAACCGAGCAGAATGTAAAGCTGATCTATGTCATTCCGAGCTTCCAAAACCCTACAGGTTTTACCACCAGCTTGGAGAAACGCAAGGCGATCTATGATCTTGCCAAGAAGTATGGAGTCATGATTCTGGAAGATAATCCATACGGAGAACTTCGGTTTAGCGGAGAAGATGTAGCGACGATTAAGTCGATGGATGATGAAGGTCTGGTTATTTACGTAGGCTCTTTCTCCAAGATTCTGTCCGCTGGCTTGCGTGTTGGTTATGTTCTGGCTCCTTCCGAGGTTGTTCAGAAGATGGTTGTTGCCAAACAGGGAGAGGATGTACATACAGCCATGCTGCCACAGATTCTGGCACACAAGTTCATGACTGAGTATAACTATGCAGAGCATATCAGCAGTATCCGTGCGATTTATCGCAGGAAGTCTGCCTTGATGATTGACAAGCTGCAGGAGCATATGGGTGAGTCCATTACCTTTACTCAACCGGATGGAGGGCTGTTCCTCTGGTGTGATCTGCCGGCTCATATCCCGATGCTGGATTATGCCAAAACAGCTGCTGCGGAAGGTGTAGCGGTTGTTCCGGGCACTGCTTTTCTCGTCGACGAGAACGAACCCTGCAATGCGATCAGACTTAATTTCTCAACACCTTCCGATGAGCAAATTGTGAAGGGCATCGAAATTCTGGGACAGGTTCTGCACAAATTCTAATTGGAGGCATATTTTTATGAATCAACGTTTTCGGATCACTCGATCCATGCAAGAAAATAACGAGGAGCAATCCATCTCCTTGGAAGAATGCAAACAGTATTTTGCATCCAAACCCGACTTTACGTACTCACCTGTTCTTACCGTCCAGGGACCGGAGAGCGTCATGTCCATCGATGGGGATTTCTTCATGTGGGCGTATGAAAACCTGCAGATTCCATTTCGTCTGTATATGGGAGATCTGTATGTTGCCATTGTCAATGAAGCTGTTGTTCCGCAAATGATCGAGGTTGCTACGGATTTGCGAGCCGATGTGGTTGAAGGGTAAGCAGAGGCTTGGAATGAAATGCATCCGTCCAATTGTAACCATATAAGTGTCGGGAAAGTCGCCAATCTGGCGACTTTTTTGCTCTGAATCTATTCGTCAGTTTGCTTATTGAAATATTCAATCGATTGGGAATTGACGCTAAGGACCTGTTCGTGATAATTTATATAAATCACAAAATCCAATAAATCCAATGAGGGAAAGGGGTTTTACGCAATGTCGTCAATCGTGCTTGCAGCTGCCGAAGATATACGAAGCGAGGATTCGGAACTTTTAATCAAGGAGCTGAGCGAAGAACTGGGATTGTTATATGGCGGCGATGGTACAGCGGGATTTCAGCCGTCCGATGTGGAGACACCACGAGCAGCCTTTATTGTCGCGCGTTTGGATGGATATCCGGTAGGCTGCGGAGCCATCAGACCCCTTGATGATACATCCGTGGAGGTCAAGCGCATGTATACACGTTCGGATTTCCGTCGCAAGGGTGTGGCCCAGGCCATTCTCGCCGAAGCCGAGCGTCTTGCGCTAGAATTCGGCTACACCAATCTGAAGCTGCAAACTGGCCCCAAACAGCCTGAGGCGGCTGCCCTTTATGAAAGAGTTGGGTACTATCGGATACCGATTTTTCACGGGGACTGGGATCGAGTGCTTGCTTATCAAAAAGATCTGGTACTCAGTGAAACTCACAGAAATGAACATTCTTCCTCATTGAACGCATAGATATCATTTATAAAAAACGAACCGAAATCTCTTGTCAGCATCCAGAGATTTCGGTTCGTTTTTTTGGTGTATGAAAAGCTAATGGATTCAAGAATAACGGAATTCCTTTACTCTTTTATAACAGAGGCATTGACAGCGCCTTCCATCTGATTATTGTAGGTACGGAATAAACCAAGGCGCCAGAAGGCAGCTCCTTTGAGATCATACCGCTTGGCAAGACCCAGTTTGTCATCTATGGAAGATGAGGTTTCACTATTTAAGCTGATACCGAGCAAAAGCTTTTGTTTGGAAACACCAGCATCTAACGCAAGCTGGATGGCCTGATCCACAAGACTGTTCGGCTCGGGAACCTGCGCTTTGGTGCCGACCGGATTATATTGATAAGCCATAATGATGATGTCGTCTGCCAATGAAGCGAGCGTTTTGTAATCATAACCTTTATATGCACTATTTAATGGAGGTACGGCCAAAGATAGAGCGATGTCTTTAGGCAAGGAATCTTTCAATTGCTTGACGTAATTGTTCAGCAGCTTCTGCTGCTCTACAGCATCCAACTTAAAACCTAGTCCTTCAAAATCAAGAACAACCCCTCCGAAGCCATTCTCAGCTATGGCAGCAGTTATGCCCTCAATGGACTTCTTGCGCATACTGCTGTCACTCAGCACCTTGGTCAGTTCTCCGTTTCCATCCAAAGAATAAACCATAAGATACGGTTTAATACTCTGATTCGCTGCATCAGAAACGATGGATTGAGGTGTAACGTCACCGGCAGCAGCAGGAATTTGATACTCATCACCCTGAAGCGTAAATTGACCTTCGCGATCGATGCGACTCCAGCCAAAAGCGATCGAGTTCATGGATGACACCAAATCGATTTCCTTATAGGATTGCAGCGCATAGAAGGCTCTCAAATGCATTTCACGTTGAGGTGAAACAAGAGAAACGGTACGAGTTGACTGGTTCCAGCCTACATTAACACCGAACTGACTACTGAACGAACTGAGTGGAATAAGCACACGACCTTCCCGCTGAACAGGTGGCGCTGCGAGCTTTACTTTTTCTCCATTAACGGTTGCTGTAGTGCTTCCCACTTGAAGCAGGACTTCCGTCGCCTGACCTTTTACATTTCCAATCGCTTTCACGGTTTGCGTTTTACTGTTCCATGTAATGCTAATTCCCAGGGCTTCGCCAACTGTCCGGAAAGGGACATAGGTGACACCTTTATCAATCAGAGGGGCAGCATCGAATTTCAGAGGAACATCATCCAGCAAGACCGAAATGGCTGGTGCGGCGTAGGCATCATTAAGGTTTGGAGTGGTTCCGAGCAAGGATATGGCAAGAATAGTGGCAGCAGCAGTTTTTCCTATTCGCGTATGAAACATGTTTTTTGTATTCCTCCAACTCATCAAATATAGTAGAATTGCATCTTATCTGAATCATGATCTAGTATAAAATAGTATAGCAAAATTTTCATAGAGTTCCAATTACAAGATATGATGGACTTTTGCAGAGTAATAATTAAAACAAGCGATATTAATTTTAGTGAAGCAGGAGGAGAATGCGATTGGACTTGCGTGAAAAATTGGAGCGTTATGCAGCACTTGTGGTCAACGTTGGTGTTCATGTTCAGAAGGGACAAACGCTTGTCATAACCGCGCCAATATCGGCTGCACCGTTTGTTCGACTAGTTGTAAAACATGCTTATGAGGCCGGCGCTCATGATGTCTATATCGAGTGGAACGACGATGAGATTACGCGTTTAAAGTATGAACTTGCACCTGATTCGGTGTTCCACGAATACCCGGCGTTCCGGGCAGCCGGTTGGGAGAATTTTGCCGAAAAAAATGCAGCTTTCCTGACGATCACGGCACCCAATCCCGATCTTCTGCATGGAATAGACCCACAGCGGATCATGAATTTGAATGCAGCCAAAGGTAAGGCATTAGCCAAATTTTGCAGCTACGGCATGTCCAACAAGGTCAGTTGGTCTATAGTTACGGTTCCATCAATGGCTTGGGCTTCCAAGGTGTTTCCTGATGTTGAGGAGGAGCATTTGATTGATACGATGTGGGAAGCTATCTTTAACGTTACGCGGATTAATTCGGCTGATCCCGTTGAGGCATGGAAGACACATCTTGAGCTGCTTAGAAACAAGACGGATCAGCTTAATCGTAAAAAGTATCGAGCACTGCGATACCGTGGACCTGGTACGGATCTGCGGATAGAATTGTCGCCTAAACATATCTGGGTTAGTGATGCAGATAACATTAATGAAAAGGGTGTTTCATTTTTGGCAAACATTCCGTCAGAAGAAGTATGGACTACCCCGTTAAAGCAGGGGGTGAACGGCACGGTTCGCAGTACTAAGCCGCTAAGTTATGAAGGATATCTAATCGATGATTTCTCCTTGACGTTTGAAAATGGGAAAATTATTAATATTCAAGCAGCGCAAGGGCATGAGGTGCTAAAAAGATTAATAAGCATTGACGAAGGGGCGGCCTATCTGGGCGAGATTGCGCTGGTGCCCCATCATTCTCCTATTTCGGAATCAGGGCTCGTTTTTTATAACTCTCTTTTTGACGAAAATGCATCCAACCATCTCGCGATCGGTAATGCTTATCCCTTCTGTCTTGAGGGAGGGAACGAGATGACTGAAGCGGAAAAAGCGGCAAACGGTGTGAACTCAAGCCTCATTCATGTCGATTTTATGATTGGATCGGCTACTATGAATATTGATGGAGAACTTGCAAATGGGAACTTGGAACCTGTGTTTCGTAACGGTAACTGGGCCTAGAATTAATAATCATAGATCAATAATTGGTAATAAAACGGAGGAGGATTCAAATGTCACCCAGAAACATTTTGAAGGACCAACAAATGAGAAAGGAACGCATTGAGCATATCTTAAATTCAGCCTTACAAACCATGGCTAAACGTGGGATAGATTCAACCAATATTAAAGATATCGCCAAGGAAGCAAAACTTAGCGTAGGCAATATTTATACCTACTTTACATCGAAGGACGAAATTTTCAGTGAGGTTCTGCGTCGAGGACAAACGATGTATGGGAGGACAATTGCACAGATAGCAGACATGGATATAGATCCTCGTGAAAAACTATTCGAGATTAGCAAAGGGTGGTTATCAAACGAGAGTAATTGGGCCTTCACCATCATGCTCCAAAGTATACGAACGAATCAGGCGGTCAGCACCGAAATAAAACAAGCTGCAACTCAGAGATTTACCGACAATCTGGAACCTTTGGCAGAGATTTTTCGCCAAGGACAGGAGAGAGGCGGCATCATACATGGAGATACTCGACAACTTGCATTTTATTTTGTAAGTCTGATTCAAGGTCTGACCTTGCAGCTCGCTCCAGGTTATGAAATACAAGTAGATATTGACCCGGAAAAAATTGTTCGTCTTTTTATGATACCAGAGAAGGAGGGTTTAACAAGCGATCTGTTCAAGAAAAACAATGATTTAAGTTACATAAATAAAAAAATGTTTGACAGGTAAGAATTGGTATTGATAATATATCGTATAACAAAACGAACCGAAATTCACTTTGTTGATTTGCAAACACTGAGATTTACACTGCACCGCTCTATATGCTGTGGGAATGGGTAAATCTCTTTTTTTGGCCTCAAAACCAAGTAAACATGTAAGTATTATTGATTAAATGCGAAAGGGTGTCTTTAATGTCTGGGGATATGCTTATGATCAGTGACCTGAACAAAACGTTTGTCGCCCCTGTAGGCGAAATCATTGCGTTAAACAACATTCAGCTCAACGTTCGAAAAGGTGAATTAGTAACCATCATTGGTCCAAGCGGATGCGGGAAAAGCACGTTGCTTAAAATTGTGGCTGGCTTAGATACGCAGTATACGGGAACCGTCTTGCTTAACGGTAAACCAATTGTCGGCCCCAGCATAGAGAAAGGATTCATTTTTCAGGAGCCCCGGCTATTCCCATGGTTAACGGTGGAGAAAAACATTGCAGCCAATCTCTCTCTTAGAGATATGAATGTCCGCCGCAAGGTAGAGGAACTAATTGATCTGGTCCGCTTAAAAGGGTTTGAAAAATCATATCCTCGCGAATTATCAGGTGGTATGGCTCAGCGCGTCGCCATTGCGAGAGCTTTGCTGCGTAATCCGGACGTATTGTTGCTGGATGAGCCGTTCGGAGCGCTCGACGCTTTTACTCGGTCTCATTTGCAGGAAGTGCTGCTTGATATTTGGCAACGTAATGGAACAACAATGCTGTTTGTAACCCACGATCTCGATGAAGCCGTCTTCCTAGGGGAACGAGTCGTCATTATGAATCCGCGTCCAGGTCATATTCGGAGTATTCTTTCGATTGATTTACCTTTTCCCCGAAAAAGATCAGGTAGTGCATTTCAGGAGATGCGAAGACTGGTATTAAATGAGTTCGAAAAAGTGGATGAGCCTTTATATGACGTGGGCGGCGGTATATAGCGTTATCCATAGACGAAGAAGGAAGTACAGCATATTAAAGGGAGAGTGGATTATATGAAAAAATCTCATCTGGTTCTTGTTATGGTACTCGCGTTGTCTTTATTGACAATGGCTTGTGCATCCAAGAGTTCAAATGAAAATGCAAGTGGTTCAGGTACGAGCCAAAATGTAACTGTCAAAATTGGGATTCAGGGAAGCGGTGGCTTGTTCGGTAAAGCACGCGAAGAAAAATGGTTTGAACAAGAATTTGAAAAAACAGGTGCCAAAGTGGAATGGATTGAGTTTCAGAGTGGACCGCCTATGACAGAGGCGATTGCTTCCAATAAGCTGGATATCGCCAGCCTGGGGAACATGCCTATTATCGCAGCACAAGCTGCGAATATTCCTTTTAAAATCGTATCGCAAGTTCTGGACGGAAAAAATAACGTTGCGATTATTGTACCTGCCGGTAGTACCGCCCAGTCACTTAGTGACCTGAAAGGCAAGAAGATTGCCGTGACAAAAGGAAGCAATGCATATAACTTTTTATACCGTGGTTTGGAGAAGTCCGGTCTGACGGATAAAGATTTTGAAATCATTCAGTTACAGCCTGATGAGACACAGTCTGCGTTTGAAACCGGCAGTGTCGATGCCTGGGCGACATGGGACCCTTACATTACACTCAATACCTTAACTGGAAAAGGAAAAGTGCTATCCGACGGAGAGCAGCTTGGCGTATTGTCCCCTTCGTTTACGATCGCGGGAACTGGTTTTGCAGAGGAGCATCCAGAGCTTGTGACTCTGTACTTGAAGGTAGTTAATAAAGCATTGAAGTGGGAAAGCGAGAATGAAACCGAAGCGATCGACAGATATGCAGCTGAACGTAGTGTACCTGCCAGTGTTATCAGTGAGACATTCGAACGTTCCCGCATGATTAACACACCAGTTAATGAAAATATTGTAGGAGAAATGCAGCAAACAGCGGATTTCCAATATAAAGTGAAGAACATTCGGAATCAGGTTGTTGTTAAAGCAATAACGGACAATCAATATATCGACGCAGCTCTCAAGGATCCACTGAAATAAACATAATGACCCCTATAGAAGAGAGGTGTTCACTACATGCAAATGCGTGCGGAAAAGGCGGTTATCCCGCCTTTAATTCAAAAGAAAAACTCGGTTAAGCGGCGAAAACTTTACTTAAGAGCTAGCAATATGGTACTAGGGCTTATCGTTCCGCTGTGTCTGTTAATCGCGTGGGAGGTAGCCGGGACTATGGGATATTTGAACCCCGTTCTGCTTCCAACGCCAAGCAGTATATGGAAAGAGCTCGTCAGCATGACGGAGACAGGTGAACTTGTAAGGCATTTGGGCATATCGACGTGGAGAGCTCTGCTTGGTTTTCTGATCGGAGGCGGTCTTGGTCTAACAATGGGCTTGTGGGTCGGGTTTTCTTACAAGACAGAGCGACTGCTGGACCCTTCCTTTCAAATGCTGCGGACGCTGCCTCACTTGGCCATTGCTCCCTTGTTTATTTTGTGGTTCGGTTTCGGTGAAACTTCAAAATTGCTGCTGATCGCTAAAGGCGCTTTCTTTCCGCTGTATGTTAATACTTTTCTGGGTATCCGATCCGTTGACAGCAAGCTTTTTGATGTAGGACAGGTGCTGCAATTCAGCAAATGGCAGATGATCACGAAGTTAATTCTTCCAGCATCTCTGCCGAATATCTTTCTGGGTATACGTTTATCCGTTAGTGTCGCCTGGTTGGGTCTGGTCGTTGCCGAATTGATGGGTTCTAGTGCAGGCTTGGGATACCTGATCAATGATGCTAGATCGTTCTCACTCACCACCGTAGTGTTTGTGGGAATTATTGTTTTTGCTGTCGTGGGCAAACTGTCAGATTCCATCATTAAGCTTCTGGAAGCGAGAGCACTACGGTGGCAAGACGGTTTTAAAGGAGAAGAAGCAAAATGAGCAAGCTGGAGATTGGTAAACAAACCGAACGAGCAGGAGACTGGCTGAGCAGAATTCCGGGTCGTCTTCACGGGTGGATTATTCCGTTGGCTATTCTCCTCATCTGGGAATTGGCCTCTGCCCTTCAGCTGGTTTCAGCGACCATGCTACCCGCTCCTTCCAAGATTGCAGAGCAGTTCATCCGTCTAATCTTGAACGGCGAGTTGCTGGAACATCTCGGGATCAGCTCCTATCGAGCGGGCCTGGGATTTCTGCTTGGAACAGCTGCCGGGCTCATGCTCGGCCTATCCACAGGGCTTGGGAAATTGGCGGAGCGCACACTTGACCCTTCATTACAGATGCTGCGGATGATCCCGCTTCTTTCCCTCATTCCATTATTCATTTTATGGTTTGGTGTAGGAGAGTTTTCAAAAATTCTAATGATCTCGCTAGGTGCGTTTTTTCCTGTATATGTGAATACATTTCTCGGTATACGAAACGTTGATATGAAGCTGATTGAAGTCTCCCGGATTTACGAGTATTCAAGATGGGAGTTACTCGGCAAACTCATTATTCCTGCGGCACTTCCCAATATTCTGCTTGGAGTCAGACTGTCTCTGGGCGCGGCGTGGCTAGTCCTTGTTGTGGCTGAAATGATGGGAACCAGCGCAGGTGTCGGCTACATGATACAGGATGCTCGTGCTTACTCGCAAACGGATATTGTATTTGTCGGTATTGTAGTCTTTGCGGTTGTAGGAAAGCTCTCGGATTCGACTGTCCGGCTCCTTGAAAACAGATGGCTTCGCTGGCGAGATACGTTCAAGGGGTAATCCGATAATTGAAACAAGAAGGGGAGATTTATATGGGGACGAGACAAGAGCAACTTCATCTAGGAGCATTCATTTATTATACAGGTCATCATCACTATGGCTGGCGGCGCTCGGATTCAGGAGCGGAACAGATTTTTGATTATAAGTTTTACAGGTCCATCGCACAGACGGCTGAACGAGGCAAGTTTGATATGATGTTTCTGGCTGATCTTCTCTACGTGATGGGCGCTGATCAATCGGCTGCAGGGATGCTGGACCCGCTAACGCTCCTGTCGGCCTTGGCTACGGATACAGAAAAGCTGGGTTTGACCGCCACCGTGTCGACTACCTATAACGAGCCATATAACGTAGCTCGAAAATTTGCCACATTGGACCATATCAGTGAAGGACGCGCAGGATGGAACATCGTGACATCCCAATTGGATGTTGAAGCAAATAACTATGGAAGAACAGAACATCCCGAGCATGGGCTTCGATATAAAATGGCCCGGGAATTTGTCGAAGTAGCCACCCTGCTCTGGGATAGCTGGGAAGATCAATCCTTAATTGTGGATCGGCAGGCTGGACTATTTGCGGACCCGTCTAAACTAAAGGAAGTTTCATATAAAGGGCAGTGGTATTCTACCCAAGGTACAATCAATGTTCCTCGTTCCCCGCAAGGATATCCTGTACTCATCCAAGCCGGATCATCCGAACCGGGACAGGATTTTGCAGCCAACTATGGTGAAGTGATTTTCACGGCCCAACAGTCTCTGAATGCTGCGAAAGAGTTCTATAATAACGTCAAATCCAAACTCGCTCTATATGGACGCGAACAAGGCAGCATGAAAATAATGCCTGGTTTATCACCGATTTTGGGTAAGACGGAGCAGGAAGCTCAGCGGAAATATCAAGAACTACAGGAGTTAATCCCTCCGGCGGCTGCAGTTGGTATGTTATCCGGTATGCTTAAGTTTGACCTTTCGGAGTATCCTGTTGAAGGCCAGTTGCCTGATATTCCAGATCCCGTAGAAGCTTCCAATGGCATGAAAAGCCGGGTACAGCTGATTATGGACATGGCTCGAAAAGATAAGTTATCCATTCTTGAGCTGGGTCGGAGGCTGATAGGGGCAAGAGGGCATATGCAGTTTGTTGGGACCTATGAACAACTGGCTGATTTGATGCAACAATGGTTTGAAGAATATGGTTGCGACGGATTTAACATCATGCCACCCGTTTTGCCGGGAGATTTGAATGAATTTGTGGATTATGTGGTTCCGATTCTTCAAGCGCGGGGACTCTTCCGTACGGATTATACGGGCAGCACGCTTCGTGATCATCTTGGGCTGGATCGCCCGGGTATAAGTCATTTTCAAAAAGAGAAGACGTTAGATAAGACCTCCATAACAATATGAGCATACCCGTTTTAGTCTGATTTTCAATTAATGGTCTTCCTAAAGAAGAAAGAGAAAAGAAGTCGCCTATTGGCGGCTTTTTTCGTTTGGGACGATATAAGTTCTTGTTCCCAGATAAAAAAATTCAAAAAATTCATCTTCTTTAAAACTATTTTCGACTCTCAGCTGTCTAACATGCGAAACAACATACAAAGTAAGCTTTATTAAAAATGCGGCAATAATCAAAATATACAGTCGCAATGGGGGTGGACAAACTGAGCAAGGAAAGTACAGCACTAACTGAACAGCAGTTCAGTGATCGTCTGGAGGCATGTAAAGAAAAGCTTTATCGCTTCGCGTTCTCTTATGTGAAAAATGAACAGGAAGCATTGGAAATCATATCTGAGGCCTCTTATAAAGGTTTTCTATCTTATGAAAAAGTGAAAACTCCTGATTATTTTGAAACCTGGATGACCCGAATCGTCATCAACTGCTCTCTGGATCACATCAGACGAAAGAAGAAATACACGTATATGGAAGACAGTACAATACCGTTTGCAGCCGAAGAGAGTTCCATGGGGCTTGAAGAACAATGGGATTTATACGAAGCACTTGATCATCTGCATCCCGAAGATAGGGCATTTATCGTTTTGAAATTTTTCCAGGATCAGCGATTCAAGGATATGGCGGAGGTATTGTCCCTGCCGGAAAGCACGGTGAAGACCAGGTTCTATAAGATCTTAAACAAACTCAAAAAACATCTGACCAAGGAAGAGGTTGATTTTACATGACAGGAAAAGAACGATATGAACAGATCAATATTCCATCCGGCCTTTCCGGAGTTATTCAGCAAGCCCGTCAGCGCGCACGAAACCAAAAGCGAAGAAAAATGATGATCTGGCGTAGCTCCTCCCTGGTTGCTGCCTGTGCTGCGGTGATGATAACAGCTAACGTTCCAGGTGTAGCCAAGGCATTATCCGATGTACCTGTTATAGGTTCTGTCGTCAAAATTTTGCAAGTTGGTGGTGGCGGGGAGCGCACAGATGGGGTTTCGGTTACAACGACCAAAGAATCGGATACACTAAACATTCATTTTCAGATCGATGGTGAACAGATCACCTCTGCTCCATCGTATACTGTGGATTACAAAGAAGGGCCGAATCGTCTGATCTTCACCTTCAATGGGGTACGTCATCTGGATTATGACAAGTTGGAGAAGGATATTAAAGCACTTAAGAATGTAAAAGATGTCTATCAAAATATCATTTTGGATGATTCTGCGATTGGCTTTGTGGTTGAACTGAAGGATGATGTGGATTATTCCGTGTCAGAGTATCAGCAGCCTGGATATATTCAGTTGAAGCTTTTTTCCGACGGGAAGAAAACGCAATCGCATGAGCTTTTCTTTGTCCGTAGCGAAGACATGGAGCAGGGTGAATCACTGGCCATGTTGGCTGAACAATATTCAGCCGATGGCAGCAGCGTTGTGCAGACCAAAAATGGAAAATTCACCGTCGTTATGGGTGCCTTCGATAACCGTGCAGATGCAGAGAAACACCTGAAAGAATTTACTGACCGGGAGGACTACAGTGAACCACTGCATGTCGACAGTTGGATGAGTAATGAAAATCCGCAATAATGAAAGAGGCCTGCCTTAGCGCAGGCTTCTTCTTGTAGACTTTATTATCGAAGTTCATTTCCGTTATCTTTTACGAGTCGCCCTTTTGGCGACTTTTTTTGTTGTAACTATGAGAAGTGTAAATTTGTAATCTTACATCGTTGTCAGTTTTGTGTAAGTTTGATCGATAGGAGCTGAAGTGGCCTTAATATACACTTAAATCAATTCAACGCACTACATTCACACCTTTAGGAGGCCAAACAATGAAAAGTGCATATGCGGATCTACTGAAAATAGGAAGTAAAAACAAGTCATCTATTCAGTTGAGGAGATCCCTCGAATGTACCGAGATACTTGGGCTGAAATAGATTTAACGCAAATTCGCGAGAATATCATAGAGATCCGCAAATTTCTACCCCGTTCGACCAAATTAATGGCCGTTGTTAAAGCAAATGCATACGGGCATGGAGATATCGAGACAGCCAAAGAAGCAGTAGAGGCAGGCGCGGATTATTTAGCGTGTGCCTTCATTGAAGAAGCCATTCGCATTAGAAATGCCGGCTTACACCAACCGATTCTTATTTTGACTCCGATTCGTCCCGAACTTGTACCTCTGGCTCTTGAACATGATTTGATGCTTACCGTTACACAGGCGTCATGGTTTCATGAGATGAGAAAATACAAGCCTATTCATACCCCACATAAGTTATCTTTGCATGTGAAAATGGATACTGGACTTGGGCGAATAGGTATACGCACGCAAGAAGAGTGGCTTGAAATGGTTCCTTGGCTCAGAGCACCAGATGTAGTAGTAGACGGGTTCTATACTCACTTTGCGACTGCAGGTGAGGCAGACAACCGTTATCTACAGCTTCAGATTCAACGCTTCCTGGAAATGAAAGAATGGAGCAGTATATCACGGATTCCGATCAATCATTATCACTGTGCGGGAAGTGTAGCAGCACTTCGATTCCCGGAATTGTGCATGGATATGGCTCGAATAGGAGCTGCAATCTATGGCTTTTATCCTGAAAAACTAGTACCTAACATCCAACTAAAGCCGGCATTCAGTATGCACAGTAGATTATTGCAAACGAAAAAATTAAAAGAAGGCGAATATGTGGGGTACAACAATGCTTATCAAACAGACTCAGATCAATGGATCGGAACAGTACCTATCGGCTATGCCGATGGATGGTCGCAGAGAATGCAAAATTCGGAGGTGTTGGTGGAAGGGGTTCGTGCAGAAATTATAGGAAAAATCTCCATGGATCAATTGATGGTCAAGCTTCCGATGTATTTTCCGGAAGGATCAAAGGTGACCTTCATTGGCTATTCAGGTGAGCAGGAAATTCCGATTCAGGAGCTGGCCAATCATATCGGTGGTGTCTCTCAAGAAATAACGAGTTCCATCACGGACAGAGTGTTACGAATTTATAAAGAAGGTGGGGAAGTTCATCATGAAATCACGGGAAGTCGTACAAAAACATATTGAAATCAGCGTAAGTAACGAAGAACGGTTTCAAGGACACTTAGTGTTAATCAATGATCAAAACCCAATCAGAAGACAAGTACAAGTCCATCAACTAGAGTCATTGGATTCATTGCCTTCAATAAAGAAGTTAAATAAGAAGATGCTTCTGGAGAAGCAGTGTTTCAATCAATTTCATGCTCTGCTTAAAGCTTGTGGGGGGACGGATGATATTGTCGCTGTCAGCGCATATCGAACAAAAGAAGATCAAGTCCAGATCTATCAAGATTGTTTGATTGAACAGGGTTCGGAATATACTTCCAAATACGTAGCCTTGCCTGACCATAGTGAACACCAAACGGGGTTGGCTATCGATGTGGGTAAATTGAAATCGAATATCGATTTTATTGCTCCTTCCTTTCCGGATACGGGCATTTACAAGTCCTTCAGACAACAAGCCATACAATTCGGTTTTATCCTTCGATATAAACAAGAAAAAGAATCAATCACGCGTATTGCTTATGAGCCATGGCATTTTAGATATGTAGGATATCCCCATTCCAAAATCATGGAAGAGAACAATCTATGTTTAGAGGAGTATATCGATTTTGTACAGCAGTATCGGTACCCTGGAGAGCAGCTTACGATTAAAGAAAAGGACATGACAATCCAGATATATTACGTTCCCGCGGATAAAGGGACATCTAGCCATATCCCGATCTTGAGTTGTGATTCTTATCGGATATCAGGAACGAATCGTGAAGGATTCATTGTTACGACATTCTCTAAAAATTAACTTATAGCAATAAGGATGATTTAGACATATCACATTTTAGGAGGATTTTACGATGCAGAAGAAGTCGATTGCGGTATTGTTTGGCGGATGTTCAGGTGAGTATAACGTATCTTTGAGCTCAGCCGCTTCAGTGATTGAAAATTTGGATACCGAAAAATACAATCTTGTATTAATTGGAATTACACAGCAAGGCTCTTGGCTCCGATATAGTGGAACGGTTGAAGATATTCGCAATGATCGGTGGCATTTGCATCCGAGTTGTATCCCATCCTTTTTCTCGCCGAGTAGAGAAGTCAGAGGACTCATTGAGCTTGTGCATACAGAATATCATGTAACACCGATTGATGTTGTGTTTCCAGTGCTTCACGGCAAATACGGTGAGGATGGAACCCTGCAAGGATTATTGGAACTGTCGGGTATACCGTTTGTTGGATGTGGCATGTTATCCTCTGCGTTATGTATGGACAAGGAACTGGCTCATAAACTGGTGCAGGCAGCAGGCATAGATACGCCGTGTTCCCTTACAATACATAGGAGTGAACGGATGGAAGATGTGTTATCAGAAACAGAAGCACTGGGCTTCCCACTCTTTGTTAAGCCGGCTAGATCAGGATCGTCATTAGGCATATCGAAGGTGAACAATAGGCAAGAGTTGATTACCGGAATTGAACACGCCTTCATACACGACAGCAAAGTAGTCATTGAGCAAAATATTAACGGTTTTGAAGTGGGTTGTGCTGTATTGGGCAATTCTGATCCCATCATCGGCATGATTGATGAGATTGAACTACAAGGCCACTTTTTTGACTTCTCGGAAAAGTACTCCTTGATCAGTTCGAAGATTCACTTGCCAGCCCGCATTGATGAAGACACTGCAACGAAGGTTAAGGAGAGCGCTCTGACTATTTATAAAACGCTTGGATGCAGAGGGTTTGCCCGAGTAGATATGTTCCTGACCGCTGACGGAAGAATTGTGTTCAATGAAGTCAACACGATACCTGGTTTCACATCGAATTCCCGCTATCCCAACATGCTCCAAGCTAGTGACATGACTTATGCAAATATTCTTAACCAGCTCATCGAGCTCGCCATTGATGAGAACTGAGAGCGTGGCTTAACTCGATGAGGAAAATCAAAAAAAGATCGGATTCAACAGCGGGGGAAAGACATCGACGGTTTACAGTGTAGTGAAGAGTGGAATGATTGTTATGATCCCTTTTATGGATGAAAAGCCATGTGAAAGAACTTGGGAATAGAGAAGATCAACTCATGGTAGGCGGAGAAAGCGCTGGAGGAGGACTTACCGCCACACTTACTCTTTACGCCAGGGATAAGGGAGAAGTGAACATTGCATTTCAAATGCCGCCAGCATCCTATGATCGATGACAGAATCCGCTAAGGTCAATAATGCCCCCATTTGGAACTCTGCTTATAATGATATTAAAAGGCGGACATTCCATAGCATAGGAATGTCCGCCTTTTATAAAAGAATTCTTGAATTATTTATCTATTCAACTTAAACTGTTGCTGCAACGTGCTTTTCACGAGCAATCTTGGTTGCATCAACCATGTTGCGCAAGGAAGCAACGGTTTCTTCGAGTCCACGAGTTTTGAGACCGCAATCCGGATTAATCCAGAACAATTTAGGGTCCAATACACGCAAGGCGCGTTCAATCATGCTCGTCATTTCATCCACACTTGGAACACGTGGGCTATGGATATCGTATACGCCAAGTCCAATGCCCAGTTTATAAGTGTTCAACTCAAAGCTGTGAATCAGTTCACCGTGACTGCGGGATGTCTCGATCGAAATAACATCGGCATCCATCGCTTCGATGGAATCGATCATGTCATGGAATTCGCAATAGCACATATGTGTGTGAATTTGAGTCGTGTCTTGAACCGTGCAAGTGGAAATACGGAAAGCTTTGACAGCCCAAGCCAGATAATCGGCTTGCTCGTTTTCCTTCAACGGCAGTCCTTCGCGAACCGCAGGCTCGTCGACCTGGATCATGCCAATACCTGCTTGCTCCAACGCTTCGACTTCTTGTCTCAGTGCATACGCCAATTGATATGCGATATGCTCGCGCGGGATGTCTTCACGCACAAATGACCAGTTCATGATAGTGATCGGTCCAGTAAGCATACCTTTTACAGGACGTTGTGTCTGGGACTGTGCATATTTGGTTTCTTCAACGGTCATTTCTCCAGTAAATGCAACGTCTCCGAAAATAATTGGTGGTTTGACGCAACGGGAACCGTATGATTGTACCCAGCCAAATTGTGTGAAGGCAAACCCAGCAAGTTTTTCGCCAAAGAACTCTACCATGTCGGTACGCTCAAACTCACCATGTACGAGAACATCGATCTCGATCTCTTCCTGAATTTTGATCCAGATATCAATCTGATCCCGGATGAACGCAGCATACTGCTCATTGTTCAACTCACCCTTACGCCACAATTGACGTGCTTTACGCACTTCTGCGGATTGTGGGAAGCTGCCGATAGTCGTTGTCGGGAAAAGTGGCAATTTCCATTTGTCTTGCTGCGCGATATGACGCTCGGCAAACGGTCGGGAACGTTCCGGCTGTTGAACGCTGAGTGTTGCCACGGCTTCTTGAACAGCAACACGATTGCGCTCTTCGGATTGCTGGAGAGCCTGGATCGTACGATCGGAATTTTCAATTTCAGCGATGATTTCAGCGTTTCTTGAAGACAATGCTTTCGTCAACAGAACGATTTCGTCCAACTTTTCATCTGCAAATGCCAGAGCATTTTTCAGTTCGGATGTGAGTTTAGTTTCACGCTCTGTCGTTACCGGAACATGAAGCAAGCTGCATGAGGATTGCACGATTAAACGTTCAGGTGTTACGAGTTCAGCCAGTTCATCCAACAGCTTCAGTTTTCCTGGCAAAGAGGCTTTCCAGATCCCGCGGCCGTCAATAACCCCAGCACCCAAAACTTTATCCGCTGGGAAACCTGATGCTTTAATGGATTGAATGTTACCGGTAGCGCCGTGAACAAAATCAAGTCCGATACCTTGAACCGGTAGGGCAACAATGTTGCTATAGTTCTCTACGGATTCAAAGTAGGTTTGCAGCATAATGTTCAGACCTGGTACAGCAGCTGCAAATGTCTCATAAATTTTGTTCAGCAGCTCTAGGTCAGCGTCACTTGTTTTGGTAACGAGGATGGGCTCGTCAATCTGTACCCACTGAACTCCTTCATTTGCAAGCTCTTGAAGCACTTGTACATAGAGCGGAAGCAAGCGGTCCAGCCAAGCGTTTGTTTCGGACTTATCATATCCTTTGGATAGTTTCAGGAAGGTTAACGGTCCAACAAGAACCGGTTTGCCTTCAATACCGAGCTTCTCTTTAGCTTCGCGATAAGCAATAAGTGGTTTATTTTCCGTAAGGGCAGGGGAAGCACCGTCCAGTTCAGGTACGATATAGTGATAGTTCGTGTTAAACCATTTTGTCATTTCACTTGCTGCTGCATCTTTTGTTCCCCGAGCAATTCCGTAATAGACTGACAAAGGTACAGCGCCACCGTCATATGCAAACCGTTTTGGAACAATGCCGAACATAACGGCAGTATCCAGAATGTGATCATAATAACTGAAGTCATTAACAGGAATAAAATCGATACCTTTTTCTTGCTGCTTGCGCAGGTGATCTAAACGAATCTCCTGCAATTTTGCTTGAAAATCTGTTTCTTCGAGCTTACCTGACCAGAATGCCTCCAAGGCTTTCTTCCATTCCCGATCCGCACCAATTCGTGGATATCCCAATACACTGCTTTTTGCCATGACGTAAAACTCCTCTACAATATGTTACCAAAAAGTTATCACATATCCGGAGTTATAATGTAATTCCATTAAGTTATATCTAGCTATAGCCTATGGCTATACCCGCAGGGTCGAGAAGACCGCTGTTGGATTCAAACTGGGTTAATCGATCGTTTTAGTATATAATGACGTTTGATTCAGGAAGGGAGAGGTATTCGATGATACGTGGAATAGAGGCATTCACAGGTTCAAGGCATTTCCGATTGAATGAGGTTGCTGAGGGTGTATTTGCTGCGATTGCAGTTCCCGGTACAGGTTCATTGGGCAATGCCACAATCATTGATTTAGGCGATGCAACGCTAGTTGTGGACACATTCACGACGGTGCAGGCAGCAGAGGATTTGCAGACAGCGGCTGAGTACCTCACGGGAAGAAAGGCTTCTTATGTAATCAACACACATTGGCATAGTGACCACACATGTGGCAATCAAGTATTTGTCCCTGCAGCTCAGATTATTTCCACATCGATTACTCGCGAAATTATGGATACTTTTGTTAGGAACAGAATAACGCAGCAGTTGGCAAAACCAGAAGCGATATATGATGCTATAGACGAACTCGATGAAAAAATACAACGAGAGACAAACGAAAAGTTAAGGCAGGAAATGCAATGGGATAATGCCAGTGATCGTGAATATATGAAGATGCTCCCCGATCTAGTATATTCATTACCGAACTTAACTTTTGATCAGCACATGACTATTCACGGCAGTAAGCGCAGTGTTGAACTTATTACTTTTGGCGGAGGTCATACCCAGAGCGATGCCCTGGTCTTTATTCCGAAAGACAGAATTGCCATAATGGGGGATCTGGTGTTATCTAAACATCATCCGGTTCTCATGTATGCCAATCCTCAGCAATGGCTGGATATTTTGAACAAAGTCGAACAGCTGGATATAGAAATCATCGTACCGGGGCATGGAGAAGTGTGCTCATTAAATGCATTGCATGAAGTCAAAGCCTACATAACGGATCTATTGGAAATCGTGACCGACGCTGCTCAAAGAAACGAAAACTTGGACGAAATCACTGTACCATCAGCCTATCAGGACTGGTTCTTTACTACGTATTTCAAGTCCAATGTGCAAAGCATCTATGAATGGATCGAGAAAAGTGGTAAAAGTAGAACCGATCAAAGGCAGCCAAACGATTGAATGTCATGCTCGTTCAACATTTCTATTTATCTCGGAGAATTCGTAAAGTTGATAGACTCATAATAGGGGCTTCTTAACAAATGTTGAGAAGCTTTTTTGTTTGTCCGACCGTTTTTTTTAAGCTCGATTAGAAGGGACAGCTATACTTGATGCATAATAATGATAACTAGATCATGATTGAACTGGAAAATGTGGAAAGGGTGATTCAATGGGTGTACCTACTTTTCTTGAAACAGGTCATATGACAGAGGGTCTTCCAATCCGGGTGATTCATACCGAGAATCAGTTTAATTTTGCCGCCCACTGGCATGAAGAGGTGGAAATGGTAGTGGTGGATGGAATGAACGGAAGAATAGGCGTGAACAACCATGTGTATGAGCTGAAACAAGGAGATGTGTTGCTTATCAAACCAGGGGATGTTCACTGTTTCTTGCCGGGAACCAATCATCTTACCATTATCCAGTTTCGATTGGAGTTGCTGACGGGAAGTTTCATAACGGATAACGAAGCACAGAATCTACGAGAGCTTTTCAATAAAACGGTGGTCATTCCGTCAAACATCAGTAACGAAAAAAATCTGGGGAAGTATATAGATGCTTTAGCGAATGAAGAGAAGGATCAACAGGCAGGGTATCGCTGGTTAATGGTTGCCAGATTATATGACCTTATTGTTCATATGCTGCGCACAAATGCACCGATTACAGATAAATTAACTTCAGGATGGCCATGTTCCTCTTCCAAAAAATTTGAATTTCTTGAATCGGTCTGTGAATACCTGGAAGAGCACTATGCAGAACCCATTAAACTCGATCAGGTCGCGGAGCACATTAAATTCAGCAAGTTTCACGTATGTAAACTGTTTAAAGAGATCAAAGGAATCACTTTGATGGAATACCTGAACCATTTTCGAATCATCAAATCGGAATGGGCATTATTGTTTCGTGAAGAATCCATTCTGGATATTGCCATTGGTCATGGGTTCAACAATGTGAACTCATATAACCGTCTTTTTAAAAAATATAATGACTGCACTCCTTCTGAATTTCGTAAGAAGCACCGTACAAATATCACAACATATGAAGGATAATTCACAATATTTGAAGAGAAAGCCTTCTCCAAAATCCATATACTCTAATAAATTGTAAGCGTTTCCTTTTTGAAGGAGGGGGCCCATGAAGAAGTTTAAGCTTAAATATATCTCCATGATTGCACTCGTAAGCGCAGTGATAATGGTGTCTGGCTGCCAACCAAGTGGAGCCAACCAGTCCAAGCAGGAGGAGATCACCGTCTGGAGTTTTACGGATGAAGCAGGTTATGCGATTGAGAAATTCGAGGAGAAATATCCGGACATTAAAGTGAACTTTGTCAATATTCCGGGCAATTTCTACATCACCAAGCTTAAGTCTGCACTACAGACAACGTCCAAGGCTCCGGATGTGTTTATGATCGAGAATGCAAATATAAGAGAGCTGATTGATGTGCCGTACTTGGAGAATTTATCTGAGGCACCGTATAACGCCAATGAACTAATTACAGAGCAATATGCTTTTGTGCAAGCTAATGAGAAGGATAGCGAAGGAAATGTTAGAGCGATCGGTTATCAGGGAACGCCTGGAGGCATTTATTATCGGAGAGATCTGGCCAAAGAATATCTAGGAACGGACGATCCGGAGAAGGTAGCGCCGCAAATTGATACATGGGAGAAGATATTCGAGATTGGAGAAAGGGTAGAGCAGAAAAGTGGAAATAAAGTTCATGCCCTTGCCAACTGGAATGCAATATCTAATTCATTTGATGGTATCCCATGGGTTAAGGATGGGAAGTTAGTCATCGATCCCACCTATATGAAGGTGCTTGACCTTGTTCGTGAAGCACGTCAGCGGCATGTGCTTGCAGAGTTGGATGATGGTAGTGCCGGATATGCGGCTTCAATGCAAAAAGGTCAGGTGATGTTCTATCCAGGAGCAACCTGGGCCTTGCAATACACCTTTAAGGCGAACGCTCCGGATACCGAAGGATTGTGGGGTCTCGCGCCGGGGCCATCCGCTTTTAGTGCCGGAGGAACTTATATTGCGATGTATAGCAAAAGTGAAAAAAAGGATATAGCCTGGAAGTTTATTGAGTTTTATAACTTTGATCATGATTTTCTGTCTGGGCTTGCGACGGAACAGGACTATTTTACAAGCAATATGGTCGTGAATGATCAGCTTGCAGGCTCCGTATCTTCAGCGTATTTGGGCGGGCAGAAGCATTTTGAGTTTTTCTCGGAAGCAGCGAAGCAGGTTCCTGTATATGAGCGAACCAAATATGACTCAATCATTAACAATGATATCTTCAAAAATGTACTCCAGTTGTATCTCAATAACGACATTCAGACCAAAGAAGAAGCCGTAAAACGAATCAATCGTGATGTCAAATTGAGATTTCCGGAGCTGGAAGTGGATTAGCTTAGAAGTAAGCAAATGCCTTTTAATCATCCGATGACTGGGGGTACAAAACATGTTTGCCAAGTCAATCCGCAAAGACCATTACGGATACTATTTCATTGCTCCGTTTTTCATTCTTTTCGCCATTTTTGGGCTATACCCTATTCTGTATTCTCTCTATATCAGCTTCACCAACTTTGATGGAATTACTACGCCGGACTTCGTCGGAATGGGTAACTATATTGCGGTTCTGCAAGATCCTTTGTTCTACAAGACGTTATTTAATACCCTTTTTATCTGGGGTGTCTCTGTAGTCCCACAACTAACCGTTTCGCTTGTACTCGCCTTTATTCTCAACGACAAGTTGCTTAAGGGAAGAGATATTTTCAGAGCGGTTTATTTCTTTCCCAATATCGTTACGGCAGCATCATTGGGTCTACTTGTGAGTCTGATCTTTGATTGGCAATCCGGCGGTTTGAATCATTTTCTGGTTCAAGTTGGACTCATCGATGATCCGATTAACTGGAAAAATGATCCTTGGTTTATGCGACTGATCGTTTCATCCATTCTGTTCTTTCAATACTTTGGTTACTCCATGGTCATCTATCTGGCAGGCCTTCAGGGTATTGATCCGTCACTGCAGGAAGCTGCTCAAATGGATGGGGCGAAAAAGAAACATATTTTCATTCATATCATCGTTCCAATGCTGCGTCCAATCATTCTGTTTCAGATGATCACATCCATTATTGGGGGCATTCAGATTTTCGATCAGCCGTTTACATTGACGAATGGAACGGGTGGTCCGGATCGTGCAGCCATGACGAGTATTATGTATCTGTATAATGTGGCATTCCAAAGTACACGTTTTGGTTATGGAGCGGCCATTGCATTCTGTCTGTTCATCATTATTATCCTGCTATCGGTCGTATCCTTCATGATGACGAAGCGCAAGAGCCGTGCATAGGGAGGGGGAAATGAAATGCCAACCGTCAAACCAGTCGAACAACAAAAAGTTACTCTACAGCAATACGATACTGTGAGGCGTCTGACACTGGGCAAAGTCATTATTTATCTGTGTTTGATTAGCCTAGCCGTGCTCTGTATCATTCCATTTTATCTCATGCTCATCTATTCCACACATAACAATGCAACGATTGCATCGACATTTACGTTTCTGCCCGGCCCCTTCTTGCTGGATAATTATACGAACATGGCTTCCAAAATCAATATCTGGCGCGGGTTTGCCAACAGCTTTTTCATTGCCGGAACGTCTACGGTGTTATCCTTGTATATTGGTTCCCTAACGGCATATGGCTTCGCCAAGTTCAAATTCAAAGGACGTAACTGGCTATTCCTGTTCTTGCTTGCAACCATGATGGTGCCTGGGCAGCTTGCACTGATCGGGATGTATCGTCTGTTCAGTACGTTAGGTTTGCTGGACAGCTATGCAGCGATCATTTTGCCGGCAGCGGCGAATGCATTTAATGTATTTTTTATCAAACAATTTATGGAGAGCAGCATTCCAGACGAGATTATTGAATCTGCACGTGTAGATGGTGCAGGGGAGTTCCGCACGTTCAATCAGATTGTCTTGCCCATTCTGGGCCCAGCCATATCGGCGCTTGGCATATTCACCTTTATCGGTTCGTGGAATAATTTTCTCACACCGCTGGTCCTGTTTTTCTCGCTGGATAAATATCCGCTTCCGGTACTCGTTGCACTGGTACAAGGATATTATGGAATGGATTACGGACTGTTATATTTGGGTGTTGCGATCTCGATCTTGCCTATTATCATTGTTTTTGCGATATTCTCCAGACAAATTATAGGCAGTGTTGCCTTGGGTGCGGTTAAAGGATAACATGTGTACGGAACTAGTCGCCTTCTTGGCGGCTTTTTTGTTGTTTACAAGTTATGCCTATTGCAAAAGTGGCGGAATACCATTTTGAAAGCCTTTCCAAAAATCTATGATATACTACGATATGACTGGCATACCATGGAAAAAAGATATTCCACTTATCGTTTTCTTCACTTTCACTTGCAAAGGAGATGTCATGATGTTTAATGTTCTTGTTGTTGACGATGAGAGCGTTCAAAGAGAAGGCATTAAGGATTTGATCTCTCACTACGGCTTTCCCTTTCAAGTATTGGAAGCTGAGAACGGGATGAGCGCAGAGCGAATCCTGGTTCAGAACGCGATTGATATCCTTATCACCGACGTCAAAATGCCGCTTATGGACGGACTGGAGCTTAGCAAACAAGCCAGGAAAACGCAGCAGAACATAAAGATTGTCATCTGCAGCGGTTATGATGAATTTGAATATGCCCGCAGTGCGATTCGGCTGGGTGTAGTTAATTATTTGCTCAAGCCACTGGTCAGGGAAGAGTTCTTACAGGTGATGGAAGATATTACGCAGATCCGTGCATATGGCGGAGGTCCCGAACCGGATTCAGTGGAATCGAAGGTCATTCAACAGGTGAAGGATTATGTAAAGGATAACCATCAGAGAGATATTTCATTGTCCGAGGCAGCCCACGATGTTTATCTATCTCCAGGGTATTTGAGCATTTTGTTTAAAAAAGAGACCGGGGAAAACTTCTCGAAATATTTGACCGATTACCGTTTGCGGCGTGCAAGCCATCTGCTGGCTCATTCGAATATGAAAATCAATGATATTGCAGGGGCCGTTGGCATAGACAATCATTCTTATTTTGCCAAGCTGTTCAGAAACAGATTCGGTGTCAGTCCGTTACAGTTCAGAGAGTGCGGGGTGCTTCATGATCGGATGGATCAAGAGCAAATTCAATGATATCAAGTTCCGAAACAAGCTGCTGCTGTCGCATTTGGTGATCGCACTCATTCCGATTCTTCTGCTGGGGTTGCTCTCCTTCATTCAATCTTACCGAATTCAAATGAAGGAGTTGCGGAGTGAAGCAGAAGCGAGTCTGGAACAGGTGTCTAACATTATGGATTATAAGATTAATCGGTACAACACGTTAAGTGAGTTCATGGTGCTGAATCGGGATTTATCGCAAATATTTACGAAAGACTACGAAGAAAATTATTATAATATGTACCTGGATTTCCGGGATATCCTGGAGCCGTTGATCTCGAACATCCGGCTGATGGATGATGATATTGAAGACATTACCTTTTATACGTCCGGGGATTTATTGGGAATCCGCAATAATATTTTGCCAATTGGGGATCTCAAGAGCAAGTCCTGGTATGACGGATTTCGAGGCAGGCGCTGGATTGTGGATGGGGAGAAGCTTTATCTCGTTCAGGAATTGATCAGCAATCCGAAAGACAGCAATTTTATGGTGATCTCCATTCAGCATGATAGCATCTTTGCAGACCTGGACAATCTGTCGGAACATGTAGCCGTTTATATTGAGGATGCGAAGCAGCATGTGATCTTTCAGGAAAACCATGAGCATGTTGCTGCGGCCGCAGGTTTGAAAGTTGAGGAGTCTGGTGATTTGAGTCTTAGCCGCTCACTCGCCAACAACGGCTGGACCATTCACTATAATCTGCTGAATACCAATGCGTACGCCAATGCAATTAGTATTTTTCAAATTACGCTGTTTGTCATCATCCTCAGCCTGATTATTACCTTCTTGCTCATTTATGTTATTTCTAATAACTTTACGCAAAGAATTATCCATATCAAGAACAAAGTGGACAAGGTTGAGCGGAACAATCTGGATGTGATTATCCGAAGTTCATCCAGGGATGAATTTGGTGAGCTGACTAACGGTATTGGTAAAATGCTGACAAGGATCAACAGCCTGATCTCCCAGGTGTATCACGCCGAAATTGCCAAGAAGGAAAGTGAATATAACAAGTTGATTAGTCAGATCAACCCTCACTTCCTGTATAATACACTTTCATTTATACGCTGGAGGGCCGAGAAAAGGGCGGATATAGAAACGAGTTATATGGTATCTGCATTAGCCCGTTTCTATAGGACAACACTTAACCAGGGGAAGAATATGGCCACCATTGCGGCTGAGGTGCAGCATATTAAGGCATATTTGGATTTGCAGCTCATCATGAACGATGGCCGATTTGATGTGGATTATCATATCGATGACGATGTACTACATACAGAGGTGATTCATTTTATTTTGCAGCCGATTGTAGAAAATGCCATCAAGCATGGTTTTGTGGAGGCAGCTGCGTCCGATTGTCACATTCACATAGTGGTTGGCCGGGTGGAAGAGGGGATTAAATTAACCGTTCGTGATAACGGTGTTGGCATGACGCCTATACAGACAGCAGGTTTGTTAACAGGAGAGAACGGCGGGTGTGGTGTCCGAAATGTTAATGACCGAATCAAGCTGTATTATGGTGTGGATTACGGGCTTGTTATTCATAGTGAACCGGGCAGCGGAACGGAAGTGTCAATCGTACTTCCTGCCACATGATTGCGTGTAATTATATTAAAAACATAGCGCTAGTACTGAAGCGGTTGCTGTTGCGACCGCTTATTTGTTACTGTTTATAAAATTTAAACACAGAGAAATAAAGTAAATTGGAGGTCATAAAAAAAGTGTTACATATCCGAAAAATGTGGCATATACGCCAATTTTGAAAACGCATACAATTTGGTTATCAAAAGCAAATCAGATAAAGGGGATGACAGGATGAAGAAGCGCACTAAGATGGCTACGCTACTGATTGGAAGCATGATGATGGCTGTAATCAGTGGCTGTACAGGGGGCAATAACGAGAGTGCACAACCGCAAATTTCACAACAGGACTATGAACCTTATGGTAAATATGAGACACCCGTGGAATTTACGATTGGCCGAAATACCAATCATGTGAACAATCTGCCTGCCGGCGATACTATTGAAAACAATCTGGCTACACGCTATGTAGAAGACCGGGTGAACGTCAAGGCCAAGGTAGCTTGGGAAACAGATGATATGGATCAGAAGCTATCACTCTCGATGACGACAGGTGACTTGCCGGATGTAATGCTTGTCAGCCGTGAAATATTTAATCAACTGGTGGATAACGATCTCATTGCCGATATGACAGAGGTTTACGAGAAGACAGCATCCGAGGGTGTTAAAAATATTTATGGTTCCTACGGAGATTTGCTACTGAATCAGGTGAAGGTGGACGGAAAAATCATGGGTCTGCCTATGACGAATATCGGAAACCAGCACCA
Organism: Paenibacillus sp. FSL F4-0087; assembly: GCF_038020215.1. Lineage (NCBI taxonomy): Bacteria > Bacillati > Bacillota > Bacilli > Caryophanales > Paenibacillaceae > Paenibacillus > Paenibacillus sp. FSL F4-0087. The sequence continues at coordinate 6,452,041 of NZ_JBBODJ010000001.1, read as the reverse complement.
ATTGCTGTGGGTCCGGAAGGACTGGGTGGATAAAGTAGGCGCGAAGCTCCCGGAATCCGTCGAGGATGTATGGAATCTCGCGAGAACGTTTGTGGAGAAGGATGTTTCGGGAACAGGAAAAACGGTAGGTATGGTCATGGATTCCAATGCGATGAACTTTACGCCGATCTTTGCTGCACACGGTGCCTTTCCGATGAACTGGATTCAGAAAGACGGTCAGGTTGAATACGGATCTGTTCAACCCGAAGTGAAGCAAGCGCTGACAGAGCTGAGCGCCATGTATAAAGAAGGTTTGATTGATAAACAGTTTGCTGTCCGGTCGAACGAAGAGAAGGAAGCCCTAGTTATCAACGGACAGGCAGGGATGGTATTTAATCCATGGTGGATCGGCTACACCAACTACAAGGATTCCATTAAGCAAGATTCTGAAGCAGTCTGGGTTGCCGTATCCGCACCAGTAGATGAGAATGGCAAGTTCAAGACGATCAGGCAAGATCCGGTGGGGGGCGGCATCGTCGTTGTGAAGAAGGACTTTGCGCATCCTGAAGCGATCATGAAATCAGTTAATTTAACAACGGATTTTCTGTACTCCTTAACGGAAGACGCAATCAATTACAAGAAAGAGCATCCCGACGAGTTGCTGACCGATGCAAGCCGCTGGAACAATGATCCTACCCAGATTCCGATGCAAGTCGATTATGATGATGTACTCAAGCGTTATTACGATGATCTGATCAAAGCAGATGAGGCAGGTGATGCTTCTGCTGTTCAGGAAGACCGAGTCGTTTCTTTCAAGGCCTATCAGGAATTCAAAGAGAAAGGAAATGCAATTGATGCAAATACCTACGGTGAATACCTCTCCCGGATCGAAGGGCAGCGTGAGGCGAACAATCCGAACCTGGAAGTGATCCCCGCAGGCTTTTATGGAACAACTGAGACGATGAAGCTGAAGTGGGCGAATCTGCAGAAGCTAGAAGAGGAGACCATGCTTAAGATCATTATGGGGGAAGCGCCTGTAAATGAATTCGATAAGTTTGTCGACACTTGGAAACGTACGGGTGGCGATGAGATTACAGAAGAAGTTAACGAGATGAGCAAAAGATGACGATTGCGTGAGCTTAGGTGCGGAAGCCTGATCGTGGACTTTGGCACGGGCTTTCGCCGATAAATCCTGTCCAATTAGGCACATGATGGAGGTGGAAAGGACGATGGCTCAGATGGAAACAACCGTTAGTCAAGAGCGGGAAGTGCGTTACGGGAGGAAAAAGAAACGTAAAACTTTTGATGAAATGACATATCATTTTATGCTGCTGCCTGGCATGATCATGCTGTTCATTTTCTCAATTGTACCGATGTTCGGGGTTGTGATGGCATTCCAAAAGTTCATTCCTGCCAAAGGAATATTCGGGTCCAAATGGGCAGGGCTATCCAATTTCACGTATATGTTTCAACTCCCGGACGCGAAGCAGATTTTCATTAATACATTGGTCATCGCAGTTGGAAAGATTGCTCTAGGGTTGATTGTACCTATCGTATTCGCTCTGCTGTTAAATGAGGTGCGTCTGAAAGTATTCAAGAGTACGATTCAAACCATCGTCTATTTGCCGCATTTTATGTCCTGGGTGGTTCTGGGCACGATGCTGACCATGATCTTTTCCTTCGATGGCATGGTGAACAACTTCCTTGAGTTTCTAGGCTTGGAGCGAATTATGTTCTTGGCGAGCAATGACTGGTTCAGGCCGCTGCTCATTGTGACGGACACGTGGAAGGAATTTGGCTACGGGACGATAGTCTATCTGGCTGCATTAACGGCAATTAATCCTGCATTGTACGAATCTGCCGCAATGGACGGCGCAAGTCGCTGGAAACAGACGCTGAATATCACGCTGCCGGGTATGTTCCCGACGATTATCCTGCTGGGTACGCTGAGTCTTGGTAATGTACTGAATGCGGGTTTTGATCAGGTGTTTAACCTGTATAATCCGCTGGTATATGAAACGGGCGATATTATAGATACTTTTGTGTACCGTATGGGTCTGATCAACATGCAATATTCATTTGCAACAGCGATTGGACTGATGAAATCGGTGATCAGCTTTGTTCTGATCGTGATTTCCTACAGACTGGCTTCGAGGTATGCGGGGTACAGAATTTTCTAGGAGGGTTAGCATGATTCAATCCAAATCGCTCGGCTCCAGGCTATCCCGCCTGTTGATTATGTTTGCGTTAATTCTGATTACGTTCATGTCCTTGGCGCCGATTGTCAATACCATTATGGTGTCTGTCAGCAGTAGTACGGCTGTTAATGCAGGTCGGGTCTATTTTTTTCCAGTGGAGCTGAATTTCTCATCGTATGGCCAGATTCTGAATGATACGAAGTTTTGGAAGGCCTTTGTCATCTCGGTCGAGCGGGTGGTGCTTGGAGGAGCAATCAATATGTTTTTGACCATTCTCATGGCCTATCCGTTGTCACGAAGCGTCACACAATTCAGATCGAGAAACACATATATATGGATTATTGTGTTTACAATGCTGTTCAGCGGCGGAATCGTACCCTGGTATATGGTCATCAGCAAGTTGGGGTTGATCAACAGCATTTGGGCGCTAGTTTTGCCGGGGGCAGTTCCTGTCTTTAATGTAATTCTCCTCATGAACTTCTTCAAGGGAATTCCAAAGGAACTGGAAGAGGCCGCATTCATTGACGGTGCCAGTCCGCTTAAAATTTTGCTCAAAATCTTCATCCCCATTTCCATGCCGAGTCTGGCAACCATCATGCTGTTTGTCATTGTCGGGCACTGGAACAATTTCTTTGACGGGATCATTCTGATTAACGACAGCTCCAAAATCCCGCTCCAAACCTATCTGCAGCAGCTCAGCCTCACACGGGATCAGATGCAGAATCTTTCAGTCGAACAGCTGCAGCAGTTCAATAAAATCTCCAATACAACGTTGAATTCTGCCAAAATTCTGGTATCCATGATTCCCATTCTGCTGATTTATCCTTTTCTGCAACGTTATCTAATCCACGGAATCGTACTCGGAGCCGTAAAAGAATAGTTCTGATTATCAGTATCATTAGCCGTTCTGTCTGAGAAATGTGGAAGGGGGTGAAGGAACGCAACGTCGTCAGGTACAGGCATGTACTGAGCTGGAGCAAGGGATTGACACTGCTTTACAAGTGAACTGTTAGTTAAACGTCGACTGGAGAAGGGAAGGGATCTGATGAGTAAAAGGAAAATGGTGAGCCTCACGCTGGTACTCAGCATTATACTGGTTACCACCATGGGGGCAACGAGTGGTGGCAAGATTCGCTATGCCGATCAGGCGCAGTGGGCGCAAGAGAAGCTGCATGAATACTACTGGAATGATGCATCAAAAATGATGAATAATGCTTATCCATCAACACCAGAAGGTGAACAGGCCTTGAATTACTGGTGGAAGGCTCATGCGGTTGATGCATTGGTGGACGGATATGAACGTACAGGAGACAAAGCGTACACTGAACGTGCGGAAGAACTCGTTCGTAGTATCATTGCTCGCAACGGTTCACTTCACAATGAATTTTACGATGATATGGAATGGCTTGCTCTTGCTGGACTTCGTCTGTATGATGCAACAGGCAGCGAAGAGATGAAGGGATACGTATTGGATTTGTGGGATGATATCAAGACCGCCTGGTGGGAAGATGAGCTTGGCGGTATGGCTTGGAAAAAGGATCAGCGATATAACCGAAATGCGTGCTCCAGTGGGCCTGCCGCCATCTTGGCTGCAAGGCTGTATGAACGTTTTGGCGATGAGCGGGATCTGGAATGGGCCAAAAAAATATATGATTGGGAGAAACAATATCTGGTAAATCCGCAAACGGGCCTGGTAGCGGATGGTTTGGTGCTGAAGGAGGATGGCACACTGGATGTGAATGAAGCATGGATATTCACGTACAATCAAGGCACGTTTATCGGAGCGGGTGTTGAACTCTACCGGATAACAGGGAAGAAAACGTATTTGAAAGATGCCGAGAAAACGGCAGCAGGTTCTCTGAAGAGCTTAACGGATGAGAAGACAGGCATATTTAAAGAGGACGGCGACGGGGACGGTGCGTTGTTCAAAGGCATACTGATCCGCTACATGGTTGAGTTGTATGAAGTCGGGCATAACAAGAGCCTTAAAAAGGCGGTTTATCGCAATGCCGATACCTTACTGAAAGGTAGCCGGGACAATGGATTATTCGGTCAAGCTTGGGGGAAAGCAGCACAGAACCCACTCGACCTTACCGCTCAGCTCAGCGGCGTATTTCTGCTGGAAGGAGCGGCTAAACTGGAAGCAGGCAAAGCGGATAAACCAGGTAAACCGGATAAACCAGTGAAGAAGTAGGCATTTGAGTGGATGATAGGTCAATAGGATAGTAATGATTAGAGGTCAGCGCCTGCATGATTCTTTCCAAAAGAAAGATCATGCGGTGCTGTTATGTTCCGGTGTCACTGTTAAACGGTAGATCAGCGGTGAGGTTCATTCGAAAAAAGCATCGTACCCAATTACTCAGGGTACGATGCTTTTATGTGTCTGCAGATTCATTGTAAGTATGGTTATTACTTGCTAGGGGGTAAGTGGTAGCTTTCTCGGATTAAGGAGAAATAGTCATCAGCACGGACAACCTTGAATTCTGTTCCGAGTTCTTCGGTGATCGCCAGTGCATCGGATGGAGTCGTGCTCCAAGCAAGCAATCCAAGGGAAACGAACAATGGGGACTTACCATCCCAATTCGCTTTCGCTTCATTCAGCACTTGTAATCCGTCTTGCACCGTACTTATTCCACGAATCGTGGATACGGGCAGGCTATCGTTAACGATGTCCACACCATAGTTGTCTTCATAGCTGATGAATAAGCCGGGTGCATGATAATCCTGTGCATAAGCCTTGGCTTTAAATGGCGTGAGAGGTACATTCTCGCTGTCTACACGGTTCAACACATAAGGAATGGTCATGCCGGTCTTTTTCATATATTTTTCGGTTTGCTGCAAAAATTGCCGGAAGCTTGAGTCGGGCCATGCCTCTGGATAGAAGTATCCTGCACCGGACGGTCCTGCGATCAGCAGGTCATTCGGGGTCGCAGTGTTCACATAATAATTCAATATTGCTGGTGCACCTTCGTAGAGAAGCGGGCTAGAAGTCCAGTTAATCGGAACCTTACCTCTGGCCGGATCATCCCACATTACACGCATGCGATGCTGGTTATACTGAAAATTATCACCCTCCGTAAAGGTATACGTTACATAGATTTTGTTCTCCAGCGCAGGTCGCGGAGATTTTTTCACCGGGGTGAAATTCGGTTTTGTCCCCGAGAAAACAGTCAGGTTGCTGAACCAATCGGCTGCAAGAACATAGACGCCATATCGAGATGCGATCTCAACGGAGCTGAACTCACCTTCGACATCATTGCTAAACCAGCCAAGGTAGGGAGTTCCGGGTTTTACATCAGACATGATCTTCTCGAAGAGTGCTTTTTGCTCAGGTATATTGGAATCCAGCCAGAATACCATCGCTTTATTAGCGACTGCATAATCCCTTAAATATGCATAAGGCTCCCGTTGCTCAGCGGAGAGAGGGCGGATATTACCCGCGGATACTTTATACTGATTCCACATGTCCACTTCAGCCGTCAGGTTCTGAGTACCTACAGGAGGACTGAATTCATACACAAAATAATTGCCATTATCGGCGAAACGGTGGCCGCCTTCTCCTTCAGCAACCTTGGAATTTTGTCTATCATACAGGAATTGTTCTTCTTCCGGTGTTCCTGCAATGAAGTTAGCGATCTCTTTTCCATCCGCCTTGACCGTAACCTCATGTACAGCCGGTCCCCAGCCATCTTGAGTAAAGGCGTCATCAAATCGGAGATATACTGAAGATTTTCCCAAGAGTGTAGAAAGATCCAGGGAATACGTATTACGGTTGCTTGCATCTCGAATCTGTTGTTTTTCCTCCGTTATCGTAACAAAGGATTCAGGCATCCCGGAAGGGATGCGAATCGCTGTATCCGGATCAAGTCCAATTAACATTTGGTGGTTCGTTTTCTTCCACAGATTCTCATATTGCCAGGTATAGGCATCTATCCTACTATTGAATTTACCACGCAGGTCATCCACAATCTTCAATTTGTAAGGGGCTTTGGACAATTTGACTGCTAACTCGGGACTGGCAACCACAGCATTTTTCAATCCTGCGAGCGTGGTTGCTACGTTGATTGTATCAGGTACTTGGGGATCATATACAACCATGCCTTTGACTTCGTTGCGATAAGCAGAGAACACTTCCCAATAATCCTGATGAAGCGTGTAAGGCACCTTGATATCCTTAAGCCAGGTCAATTTACCTTCTTCCTGGGACTCAATCAGATAGATTCGGGGTTGTTCTCTGTTAACGATTCCCTGTAATGTTCCCAGCAACAATTTGATGTCACCTGGCGCATCATAGATGTCGGCTGCATCCAAATGTTTAGGCTTTTTGAAACTTGGCAGTTCACGGTGTTTGGACCCATCAGGTTTGGCAGTCTGTACATCCGTTTTCGAAGCTGAAGCAGCGCCGGCGGTTAATGAAAAAGCGCATATGAGAGCTAAACAGAGCATCGTGAATCTACGAGCCATGGCGAATTCACTCCTTGTTATAGTCAAGAATTAGAGCTGTGCCTTCGTAATACCCACCCTCCTTTTTTGGTCAAAAGCCAATCCACACATCTCTATCCAACACATATTAAATATATTCATATATAATTTTACAAGGGGTTCGACAAAACTTCCCATTATTCCTGGAAATCAGGCATATTAAATGCGATGATATCAAGGAGATGTTCTTTGCAACTGCAGATAAGCTCAGCTTGTTTATTGCACTTGCAGGTGAAAGGATATATTATATATCTCAAATATTATGAATGAATTGGTGATGTGATCAAAATGAGTACAAATGATCGAATTCCACTGTATCAACAAATCCAGGACTATATCAGACATGTCATAACTCAAGAAAATATGAAACCCGGTGATCGCATACCGACAGAGAAGGAACTGATGGATCAGTTTCAGGTCAGTAAAATTACAGTTGCCAATGCCTTGACCGGATTAGCAAATGAAAAGTTAATTGCCCGTGTGCCGGGGAAAGGCAGTTTTGTAGCTGAAGAAGCGGATAGTGCTTCTATGACCTCAACGCAAGCGAACACAATGAAAGGTAGAGAGGGGACACTGTCTACAGGAATGATTGGCATCATTGTGCCCTCCATCCATGATTATTTTGCCATCCGGCTCGTTGAGGGAATTGAGCAAGCCTTGCGTGACGAAGGATATCGCAGCATGATCATGTTTACGCATGGCAAGGTGGATAAAGAGAAGGATGTCATCAAGGAAATGAAGGCGCTTGGGGCAGAAGGTCTATTAATCTTTCCTGTGGATGAAGAGAACTACAATGAGGAGATCCTCGGCATGAAGCTCTCGGGTTTTCCTTTTGTACTGATGGACCGTTATTTGCCAGGGGTCGAGACACATTATATTGCGGCAGATGGCAGACGGGGCACAAGGCTAGCTGTGGAGCATCTATGGGAGCTGGGGCACCGGGATATCGCTATTTGCTCGGATTCTCCCCTTCAGACAGTTACGGTTCAGGAGCGGATTGAAGGTTATATTGAGGCTTTAAAAGGCAAAGGCGCGTTAATCAATCCCGCTCATATGATCACGGATTTCCAACCGCTAACTGAACTTAAGGAAGCGGAGGCCCACCCTTTGTATCGATATATCCAAAACCGGATGGTCACAGCCTATGTTTCGCTTAACGGCAGGTTAGGTGTGCAAATCTATCAAATGGCCAAACAAGCCGGGCTTCGAGTGCCTGAAGATGTATCGATTGTAAGCTTCGATGATCCCACCTCAATCGTGGAGGAATTCAGTATATTTACCCATGTTAAGCAATTTGAGCGGGATATGGGGTATCGGGCGGCTGCTAAATTACTTGAAGTATTACGTGGTCATGGGGAAGCGAAAAGTTATAGCAAAATGCTGATTGAACCCGAACTGGTCGTACGTCAAACCACCGGAACGGTTCCTCAAGCTTAATTTTCACAAGAAAAGAAAACCTTTTCCGGAGAGAAGCGGAGAAGGTTTTTTTTATGTTTGTATAAAAAACATATTGAATATATTCATATCATATATTATAGTCTAGAAAATGATGGATAGTCATACATTGCAACCCAAATCAAATACGAGCTTGGGGAGGTTAAGAAAATGGCACGAGATCGAAAGGAAGAGCGTACCGGATTTCAAGAATCTGCTGCTTACCATCCGGATTATGATCTGCAGACTGACTTTGTGATGGTTTACGGGATTGATGAGTCGATGCAGGAACGCATTCTGAAGTGGAAAGAAAAAGGATATGTGGTTCATTTGATGACTGGAGTTGCTTGGGGGACCTATAACAGCTATCTGGATGGCGAGGTCGATGGGGCAACACATTGGGATGAAGCTCAAATGGACCGGGAAGGCAACATGATTCTTCATGGGAGCGAACCAGTTATTCCATACATGGTGCCTACCATTTCCTTTGGTCATTACATAGCGGATCGAATACGTATTGCCGTTGACGCCGGTGTGGAAGCCATCCATCTGGAGGAACCTGAATTCTGGGTAAATGGAGGCTATTCGGAAGCTTTTAAACGGGAATGGCAGTTGTATTACAAAGAGCCTTGGATTCCGCCACACGCTTCACCTGATGCACAATTTCGAGCTTCCAAATTAAAGGCATATTTATATACACGTGTCCTGGACCGATTATGTGCCGAGATGAAGGACTACGCGTTAAAACGTTATGATCGTGTTCTTCGCTTTTATGTTCCGACCCATAGTCTGATTAATTACACACAGTGGCGTATTGTCAGTCCACAATCTCAACTCTTAGAGCTGCCCTCCATCGATGGGTATATTGCACAGATCTGGACCGGGACATCCCGAACCCCCAATGTGTATGAAGGGTTGCGTAAGGAACGTACGTTTGAAACCGCTTACCTCGAATACGGCGTCATGCAGGAACTGGTTCGTGGGACCGACAGACGAATGTGGTTCCTGCATGATCCGATCGAAGATAACCCGAATTACACCTGGGCTGATTACCGCCAGAACTATTTAAAAACGGTGGTTGCCTCACTGCTGCATCCCGGGGTCGCTCATTATGAAGTCGCGCCTTGGCCTCGACGCATCTTTCAAGGCACTTATCCATCCGAGGATGGCACTGGTAAGGAGCAAATTCCGTCAGACTATGCCACAACTTTGCTTCAGGTCATGCACACCCTTGGTAACATGAATCAGGATGTGATTGAAACAGCAGAGGAGCCATTACAAGTTGGCGTTTTTATTGCAGACTCAGCGATGTTTCAACGAATGAAGCCAGACCCTAATGCACCTCATGCCGGTAAATATGATGGAACAGATCCTGAAGGATTCCAGGAGGATGGCGATACAGAACTGCTAGATTTCTCTCCTTTTTACGGTCTGACACTGCCGTTATTGAAACATGGTATTCCTGTCCGTCCACTTCAACTGGATAATGTAAGGCGGTATCCGGGTTACTTGGCAACTTATCGTGTACTCATACTGAGCTATGAATTTATCAAACCGAAATATCCGGACATTCATTATGCCCTTGCACAGTGGGTACAGGATGGTGGAGCGTTAATCTATGTAGGCGATGACAGCGACCCGTATCACGAAATTCGTGCGTGGTGGAATCATGACCGCAAGCAAGGGCAGTCAGATCAGTCGTATAACTCCCCTCGATCACATTTGTTTGAACAGCTAGGTCTAAAAGATAAGAGGCAATGTGTCAATAAGGTAGGAAAAGGGGTAGTTTGCTGGCTGAAAGAACATCCGACTGACTTCACTTTATCCAAGGCAGGGGCTGATCGGCTGCGCCATTCTGTCAAAGAAACAATGGAAGCTGTCCACGGACCAGAACTACAGTGGGAATCGAAGCCTTATTTCAAAATTAGACGAGGTCCCTATCTAATCGTATCGGTTCTCGATGAATCGGTCAGCGAAGAGGCAGTAGTCATTCCAGGACCAATTGTGGATTTGTTTGATTCAAAGCTCTCAGTGCTGAGTCAGTTGACCCTAAATCCGGGAGAGCAAGCCTTGCTCTATGATATTGAAGCGGGTCGTCCAACTGCTGGAGAAGTATCCGTCATTGCTGCTTCTTCCCGAATAGAAGGTCTATCCCAGTCGAACACAGGTTTTCGATTCATTGCAAGAGGACCTGCCAACATGAAGGCAACGGCAAGGTTGTACTGCAAGGGTAAACCATTATCTGCCGAGTATGTGGTTCGAGAGCAGATGGCCCCAGTGGTATGGGAATGGGACCCGGATTCAAAGACAGTGCTTCTTCAGTACGAACATGGCAACGAGAACAATGCAGAGGTTCATGTCCGCTGGACTTCCTGAATTCACAATACAACCTGATTGATGTAACAGAGAGGAGTATACTAGCATGCCCTACGAACCGATAAGGCCAGAACGGTTAAAACAGATGTTAAACAAACTTCGGGAAGCCATATATGAGCCGATTGCCGAATTGGAAGTGACGGCTTGGGTTACACCAGAGCCCGTACCTTACGAGGAACGGATGACCGGCACGAAAGTGAGACTCAAGCAAGGAGAACAATGGGGGGAGTTATGGGACTGTGCCTGGTTCCGTTTTGCAGGTAATCTTCCGGCAGTCACAGGTAACCAAACGACGGTCCTCTTGCTGGATGTCAATGGAGAGCTGTGTCTGGTTGACCATGAAGGATCACCTATCCAAGGATTGACGACGATTAACTCCGAATTTGATTTTTCATTAGGTCTCCCTGGCAAACGAGTCGTGCAGCTCAATGAGACGTCTGTGAATGGCCAGGAAGTTGAAGTGTGGGCAGATGCAGGCAATAACGATCTGTTCGGCAAGTATCGGGGAGGAACATTGAAAGAAGCACTCATCGCCTTCTGCAGGGGAGATATTCGGGATCTCTATTACGATACCGAGGTGCTCTTGGAGACCGCAGAGCAGCTCCATGAAGGTTCCGCTCGGAAGGAGAGAATCTATCAGACGCTCTATGATATTTCAGTACAGTTGATCGATTTCTCGAAAGAGAATGTCGAGCAAGCGAAAAAACGAGTAAATGAACAGTTAACCCTGCAGGGGGGCGATCCGGTCTTAACTCTAAGCGCTGTGGGTCATGCTCATATTGATTTGGCCTGGTTATGGCCGATCCGTGAAACGATCCGTAAAGGAGCTAGAACGTTCTCAACCGTGCTTCGCATGATGGAGCGTTATCCCGATTATGTGTTCGGAGCGAGTCAACCGCAGCTGTACGATTGGATGAAGCAGCATTATCCCAAGCTCTATGACCAGATCAAGGAACGTGTACGTGAAGGCAGATGGGAACCGCAAGGCGCTATGTGGGTAGAATCGGATACCAATGTGCCTGGTGGTGAATCACTCGTACGCCAGATTTTGTATGGCAAGCGTTATTTCCAGCAGGAATTTGGTCTGGAAATGAAATCGCTCTGGATGCCTGATGTATTCGGCTACTCGGCAAGTTTGCCCCAGATATTAAAGAAATCCGGTGTGGATTACATGATGACCCAGAAGCTCTCCTGGAGTGAGTATAACCGGCATCCTCATCATTCCTTTCTGTGGGAGGGAATTGATGGTTCAGCTGTATTAACACATATGCCGCCAGAGGATACTTACAACAGTCCTGCAGCTCCGCGTTCGATCATCAAAGCCGAACAGGGGTATTTGGATAAAAATGTATCAAACCATGCGCTAATGCTCTTTGGTATAGGAGACGGAGGCGGAGGGCCTGGCGAAGAGCATTTGGAGCGGCTGACACGGGAGAAAAACCTGCTTGGCTTGTCCCCAGTTATACAGGAACCATCTTGGAAATTTTTCGAACGACTTAATGAAGAACGTGAACGGTTCCAGACATGGCGCGGTGAGCTTTACCTGGAGAAGCATCAAGGAACACTGACCAGTCAGGCGCGAAGCAAGCGGTATAACCGGAAGATGGAGAAAGCACTGCGCGAATTGGAGTTCGCCTCAGTACTTGTGGCTTCACAGCTAGGCAGGTCTTATCCGTCCGAGTCACTGGAAACGATATGGAAGGAAGTCCTCCTGTATCAGTTCCATGATATCCTTCCCGGCTCTTCCATCAAGCGTGTGTACGATGAGTCACTCATACGATATGAAGAACTTTTAGATCAGACAGAAAATATGATCAACGAAACCTACAGCCATATGGCAGACCAGATCTCTCCAAATATCGAATCCTCATCCAGCTCCTCTGTGGTGATATTCAATTCATTGCCTTGGGAGCGTCAGGAATGGATTCACACGAATGGAAGCTGGCGCAAGGTTCAGGTTCCATCCATGGGATACACAGTGGTATCAGATCATGTGGACCAGGGCGCTATAGATGAGATCGCATCATGTGCCCAGTTAGTTCCGGGAATACAAGAGTCGGAATTTCACGTTTCCGCTGAAGAACGCTGTGTGGAGAACGACACATTCATCGTGAAGTTTGATCGGAATGGAGCCATTATCTCCATCCGGGACAAGGCTGAAGCGCGTGAAGTCATTCCGCAAGGTCATCCCGGAAATGCACTTCGTGTGTATCACGATGAAGGAGATGCTTGGGATTTCAGTCATGACTATTCCGCACATACAGGTATGCCATTAACGCTTCAAGACATTCGCGAGCTTCGTGAGGGTCCAAAAGTCGGGCTGGTCTTCAAATATAACTATGGAGAATCCACTCTGATCCAGACCGTGGTTCTGACAGAAGGCAGCAGACGGATTGATTTCGAGACTACCGTGAATTGGAGAGAGAACGGGAAAATGCTTCGAACTTCATTCCCGGTGAATATCCGTACAGATCAGGTTCACTGTGAGATCCAATTTGGCAGTTTGACCAGACCAACTCATCGGAATACCATGTGGGACTTCGCCAAGGATGAGATATGTGCTCATCAGTGGATTGATTTATCGGAGCCGGATTATGGAGTCGCATTGCTTAATGATTGTAAATATGGTCATAGAACCATCGATAATGTGCTTGGTCTGAATTTGCTGCGCAGCAGCTCGTATCCTGATCCGGAAGCGGATCGAGCGGAGCATACGTTCACCTACTCGTTATATCCGCATCAAGGCAACCATGTTCAGGCTGAGATCTATCGAAGAGGTAATGAACTGAACATTCCGCTTCGTACAGTTTCCTTATCATCTGTATCTGGTAAGCAGAACGGTAAGCTCCCATATTCGAAAACATTTCTTCAGCCGGATCATCCGCACATCATGGTGGAATCCGTCAAAAAAGCCGAGGATGGAGACGACATCATCGTCCGTCTATATGAAACTTCGGGAACACATGTCACCACGGCATTACATCTTGGATTCCATATAGCAGAAGCCTGGACGACTGATCTTATGGAAAATATCATTTCACCCGTTTCATTTGAAGGAGTATCCGAGATGGCTTTATCCTTCACGCCATTTGAAATCATCACGTTACGATTGAAGTTAGGACAGTTATAGCTGGGATGGTTGACCGTCTATCATGAGAAAGGAGAGGTTGGAATGTGATCAAGACACGAGTGAGCAACAATCGATTGATGAAACGAATCTGGCAGCATAAACTCTTTTATTTGTTTATGCTGCCCGGAATCGTCTGGTTTTTCCTGTTCTCCTATGTACCGTTATATGGAATTCAGGTTGCTTTTAGGGATTACAATTTCGTTGGTGGATTCACCGGAAGTCCATGGGCAGGCCTTAAGTACTTTCAACAGTTCTTCAATTACTATCAATCCGGTGACATCATCCGTAACACGATCATTATCAGTCTCATGAAACTGCTTATTGGCTTTCCGATGCCAATCATTCTTGCACTCCTCTTAAATGAAGTCAGAATGATTAAATTCAAAAAGACGGTTCAGACCCTTTCTTACTTACCTTATTTCGTATCCTGGATCGTTGTGGTTACGCTGATGCAACGACTCCTAACGCCATATGGGGGACCAGTTAATGACTTATTAGGTTCATTTGGAGCCGAGTCGATCCAGTTCCTAAACAATCCAACATGGTTCTATCAGATGATCGTCGGTTCAGACATTTGGAAGAATATCGGTTGGAATTCCATCATCTTTATGGCCGCGATTGCGGGTATTGATCAGCAGCTTTACGAAGCTGCCAAAATGGATGGTGCGGGACGCTTCAGACAGATGTGGCATGTATCGCTTCCAGGTATCCGCAATGTAGCTATCATATTATTCATACTCGCTGTGGGCAGTCTGATGAGCGCAGGTTATGAACAACTGCTTCTCCTGAATGGACCGGCAACCGCAAGTCTTGGCAGTGTACTGGACGTGCATGCCATTAACTCCGGGATTCGAGAAGGACGTCTCAGTTACGCTGCAGCTGTAGGACTATTCCAAAGTGTTATCGCACTCATTCTGGTTGTAACCGTTAATCGCATCGCCCGCAAAGTCAGTGATGTATCCCTGTTCTAAGGAGGTGACCTTATGGAACGAAAATGGTCCTTATTCTCGGTGCTTAACTATATTTTTCTTGCTTTGGTTGGATTCTCGATGATTTACCCGTTTATATATATCTTGGCTTATTCACTGAACGACGGTAAGGATTCGATGCAAGGCGCGATTTATTTTCTTCCTCGCCAATTCACGTTGGATAACTATGCTCAGGTATTCGATAACGCACGGATCTGGAAGGCATATCAAATTACGATTATGCGCACCGTGCTGGGTACTTTTCTCCACGTTGTATTGTGTACACTCATGGCCTATGCACTTTCCAAAAAAACATTGCCAGGTCGCTCCTTTTTTACCTTTTACATCTTTTTGCCTACGATTTTCAGCGCAGGATTCATCCCGTTCTTCATTACGCTTCAAAAACTGCATCTGATTAATAGTTTCTGGGTATACGTTTTGCCCTTGTTGTTCAACTTCATGCACATCATCATTATTCGGACATTCCTGCAAGGCATACCGGAGGAACTGGAGGAATCGGCGCGTATTGATGGGTATGGAGATTTTCAAATCTTCGTACGTATCATTCTGCCTCTTTCCGGGCCGGTACTTGCAACGATCTCGCTGTTCATTGGGGTAGCCCACTGGAATGACTGGTTCTCTGGCGCCTACTACGTATCTAACAAAGATTTGATACCGGTACAGACCCTACTGCAAGAAATGCTGACAGAAGCAGAGGCATTATCCAATTCGATGCAGCGTGCAGCACAGCAGGGTGGTCAGACGGTTGGTGGAGTCGGTGGAGCAGGAGCAACACCTGAATCACTTCGAATGGCATTGCTTGTCATTACGGTTTTCCCAATCTTATGTATATATCCGTTTCTGCAACGATATTTCGTGAAGGGGGTTATGATTGGTTCGGTTAAAGGGTAGATCATCCTGACCTGAATTTGCTAGAGCTTTACCGAGATCATTTATTCAAGGAGGCGATTGGTTTGAACAGGATTTGGTCGAAAGGCGTATCCATCTTGCTCGTGTCCATCATGGTTGGAGGTTTGCTGAGCGGTTGCACGGATTCATCAGGGAATGGGGAAGGCGCAGAAGGGGAGAACGGAAGTAAACTCAAAATCTTGCACAATTGGAATGGCTCAGGCGGATCGGATAATGGGATAACCCCTGTCGAGGAAGTCATCAAAGAGAAAACTGGCGTCACATTAGAGTGGGAATATACGAAAGGCAGCGAGACGGAGAAAGTAAACCAGATTTTCGCCACACAGGATTTGCCGGACATTTACACCGGACCTGCATGGGGCGGCGAGCTGGACGGGATCATCAAGGCTGCCAAAGAAGGACAGCTGGTAGATATATCCGATAAATTGGGGGATTACCCAAACCTGGCGAAATCCATTGCGAAAGAGAATGTGCCGCCAGCATTGTATGAAAAAGCGATAGATGCGTATGACGGCAAGAAATATTTACTTTTACAAAATCAGCCCGCAACGAACGAAGACGGCATGGATTGGCTGTATGGCTTCTATGTTCGCAAAGACATCGCTGAGAAAGTCGGCGTGGATCCTCAGTCTGTCGTGACGAAGGAAGACTTCTATAACTTCCTCCAAAAAATCAAAGATGCCAACCTGAAGGAGAGCGGTCAGCCCGTGTTTCCACTGGGAGGCTTTAGTAACGGATGGTCCGTAGGCATCGGAAACACGATGTTCTATTCGGGAGCAGGCTATGTAGACAAAGGTGACGGAACGGTAGAACATAACTTTTTCACCAAAGGATACGAAGAATACACGCTGTTCTATCGTAAACTGGTTGAGGAAGGACTTATGGACCCCGAAGCCTTTACTCAGACGGATCCTATTGCCAAAGAAAAAATTAATCAAGGACGCATTGCTATCCTTGCCGCACATTATCCGGCCATTTTGGACGCCTCCAAAGAATATGTTACTTCACATCCTGGAAGCGATTACATCCCACTTGGACCATTGGAGCGTGCAGATGTTGACCCGAGCAGGCCTGTTGACCTTGGCATTCAAGGCAACAACGTAACGGCTATCACCAGTAGCTGCAAGGGCGCGTGTGTAGATGCAGCGCTCAAGTTTCTCGATTACATGGCTTCTGACGAAGGCTTCATGCTGGCCCGGTACGGAGTTCAAGGGGTTCATTGGGATATGAAGGATGGTAAACCTGTACCGAATAAAGAATGGTTCGATAAGTTTACAGCAGATCAATCCGGTAAAGTTCGCAAAAACGAGGGCATTTCCATTGGGCTGGAATCGATCACGGGGCTTGACCGGATCAATTCGGCAGCAGGTGGCGACATCTGGGCAGACCAGGAAAGACTAGATGCCATGGAAAATGCTCGGAAAATACTGCGTCCAAACGGCATTCAGGTAATTACAGCCTACAACCCGGGCGATGTGATCACCAAATCACCGGAATGGGAAATGTTGAAGCCCTCCATGGACCGGATGGGTGATGCCTGGAAGGAAGCCATTTTCGCAAAATCGGATGAAGCGGCCCTTAGCATTATCAACGACCTGAGGGAACAGCTTCGGAAGACCGGTTACGACCAAGCGATGCAGTTCACCAATGAGAATCTGAAAGGGAAAGATATCGTAACTGTTCAAATGCCGAACTGATGCTGAAGGGTTAAATTACCGATTATTACGGAAATCAAATAGGCTTTGCAGCGCCTTGGTTAACAAGGCGAGCGAAGCCTTTCCCTTTTGGATCAAGAAGCACAGTTTTCGTTGGAAAAATGAATTGAAGGAGATGTAATAAATGACGACGTTTAGACCACCTTCCGTACCTTTGATCACGGTAGACCCTTATTTTAGCGTATGGTCTGCTGTTGACCATCTCTATGATGATCACACCAGGCACTGGACGAACAAAACTCAAGGTATGGTTGGCATGATTATCATTGACGGCAAAATCAGAAGGTTTATGGGGAAAGTAGGCGTTCGCGAAGCTTCAACCGTTGAGGAGCCTGACGTGCTCAATCAGACGAATCTAACCGTTGAGCCGGTGACTACCCGTTACACCTTTGAAGGAGAAGGCATCGAACTTGAGGTTCATTTTACCACACCCCTATTGCTCGATGATCTTGAACTGTTATCCAGACCTGTGACGTATGTTACGTTCCATGTTCGAGCGATAGATGGTCAAGGCCATCAAGTGAAAATCTATTTTGATGTGACAGGTGAATGGTGTGTACATACTCCTGATCAGCAAGTCACCTGGGAGTCTCATGTAATTAATGAACAGTTACACGCCATGTCTATAGGAACGGTGGAACAACCTATATTAAAACGTGCCGGAGATGATACGAGAATAGACTGGGGTTATATGTATCTGGTGGTTCAGCGATCTCATCAATCTCAATCGGTCATCCATGCGGTATCCAAGCGTGAGGAGTATGCCCGGTCAGGTCTTTTTAAGACAGGAGATGATTCTATCCAGCCAAAGTCCATATCTGGCGATATGGCTATTATGGCAACTGAAATGGATTTGGGTCTTATCCATGAAGAGCCAGCATCCCGCTACTTGATGCTCGCCTATGATGATATTCATGCGATTGAATATTTTCACAAACCGCTGAATGCGTATTGGAAGAAAAATGGTATGACATTTGAGGAGATGCTGGTAAAAGCAGCGGATCAATATGAAGAGGTAGTACAACGATGCGACCGCTTTAATCGGGAACTCTTAACGGAGAGTCAGGCTACAGGTGGGAACCAATATAGAGACATTCTGGCATTGACCTATCGGCAAGCGATTGCTGCACATAAACTGGTTGCTGATGAAGCAGGAGAAGTATTATTTTTCTCCAAAGAGAATTTTAGTAACGGCTGTATCGCGACGGTGGATGTGAGCTACCCCTCGATTCCGTTGTTTCTGAGGTATAACATCGAATTGGTCAAAGGTATGATGCGTCCAATCTATAAGTATGCCGAAAGCACGGATTGGACGTTTGATTTTGCTCCACATGACGTGGGGACATACCCTCAAGCTAACGGCCAGGTTTACGGAGAGAACAAACTTGAATACCAGATGCCTATCGAGGAATGTGGCAATATGCTCCTGATGGCAGCAACGGTAGGCAAATATGAGAAGAACGCGGAATTTGCACGTGAGCACTGGGTACTTCTCACAACTTGGGCTTCATATTTGCTGCAACATGGACTGGACCCTGACAATCAACTGTGCACGGACGACTTTGCCGGACATCTGGCGCACAATGCGAACTTATCGATTAAAGCGATATTAGGCATTGCCGCCTATGCGTATATGTGTGATGAACTTGGTTTGCCGGATGGTGCCGTTTATCGTGAAGCGGCTGCAAAAATGGCAGAGGAGTGGTCCTCCATGGCGACAGCAGGTGATCACTACAAGCTGACTTTTGACAGCTCGGATGAGTCATGGAGCATGAAATACAATCTGGTGTGGGATCGTTTGTTGGACCTCAACCTTTTCCCAAAAGAAGTGGCTGCTAAAGAGTTGGCGTATTATCAGCTAAAACAGAATCGATATGGCCTACCGCTGGATAGCCGTGAGACATACACCAAGTCCGATTGGCTCGTATGGTGTGCCACCATGAGCGAAACGCAGCTTCAGTTCGAACAGATGATTTCACCTCTGTGGGACTTTATGAATGAAACATCGAGCCGTGTACCAGTTACAGATTGGTATGACACCATCACCGGAAAGCAGTTAAATTTTCAAAATCGGTCGGTTGTCGGTGGATTTTTCATTCCTTTGCTGAGAAAGACATCTGTATCAAAATCATGATGAGATCAGGTGATGAATTGGAGTTGAAAATCACGGATATTCATAAATTACAACAGCAGTTCAAAAATCCTGAGGCGACGTATCGTCCACAGCCCTTTTGGTTTCTGAACCACAGTTTTAGCAAGCCAGAGCTAGAAAACCAAATTCAATCCATGGTTGAAGCAGGGGTTGGCGGCGTTGTATTGCATGCACGTCACGGGATGCAGGCCTCGTACCTGTCAGAAGAGTTCATGGATACGCTGGATTTCTGCACAAAAGAGTGCCAGAAGCGTGATATGGTTGTCTGGCTGTATGATGAGGACAATTGGCCGAGCGGAACACTGGGAGGTAAACTGACCAGGCAGTATCCCGAATATCGGATGAGATACTTGAGGGTTGAGGAACGAAGATATTTACACGATGCACAGCAGGAAATGTTATCTCTCGATTTTGCCACCTACGCTAACAATGAACTCATCGCAATTCTCGCTTATCGTGCCATCCAGCAAGAAGGGGAATGGCTGATATATGATCAACCTGAGGATATTACAGAGTTATGCGGACAGGAATGGAAGCCTGATAACGACGAGGATTATATTATACTTGCCTGCTGGTCCTGTGAAATTGCTGAAGGGATCACGTTTGCAAAAGGGTATTATCTGGACACGTTGAACCCGGAAGCCGTGCAGGCTTTCATTCAGTCGGCATACGAGCCGTTTCAGCAATTTCAGCCTCATTTCGGTGTGACCATTCAAGGTGTATTCACGGATGAACCTGGGCTCATGATCCACGACGGTTTTTTCGGAGTTGAAGCCATCCGAACGTCGGTTCAGGATGTGAATGCAAATCTGCCCGGAATCGTATTCGCTTGGACACATGGGATGGTGGAGCGGTATGAGCAGGAGAACGGATATGATCTGATTCCAAGATTAGGCGCGTTGTTATATGGTATGGCCGATGGCAGCAGATCTGCGAGGCAGGACTATTATGATACGATTACCCGTTGGTATGTGGAAGGTTATCATGAAGCTATTCGTTCGTGGTGTGAATCACACAGCTTGCTGTACATCGGCCATACGCTGGAAGAACCCGTCTGGGGGCAGGCTCGGTCGCAGGGTAATCAAACCCGTGTATTGCAGCAGTTCCATTATGCGGGTGTGGACTACCTAACACATGGAATCGGTACAAAGGAGAATCCACATCGTATCGTATCCGTAAAGACGGCCGCGTCTGTCGCACAGTTGGATGGGAAAAAAAGAGTTATTTGTGAGTCATTTGGTGCAAGCGGTCATGCCTATGCCATGCGACAAAGGCGGCTTGATGCCAATTTCATGGCATTTTTGGGTGTTAATTTATTTATCCCGCATGCATTTTACTATTCATTTGCAGGGTATCGGAAAACGGATTTTCCACCTACGGAATTTAAGCATGCACCGCATTGGCCACATTATCGGACTTTTGCCGATTATCTTGGTCGGTTGAGTGTACTGGGTTCTTCCACGAAGCGTACACCTGAAGTACTTCTGTTATCACCGATCCACACGGTATATGAGCATATGTTCTTATCCGGTGAATCGAACCAGCATCCAGCTGCGGATCAACTGTTTTCATTATTGTCAGACCGCATGCTGCGCAGCTCTATTGATTACGATTATGTGGATGAGTGTCAGCTCAGGGAGGCGAAGATTACTCATGCTGGAGGATATCAGTTTAACGGAGTACTAAACGAATATTCGATTTTGATTTTGCCGGAAATTACGGTCATGTCTGTAGATATCGCAAAACAGCTTGTTACCTTTGTAAACCGTGGTGGAACGCTTATAGCGGTTGGGGCAATTCCTTGTGATAGTAAGCGACAGCGCCAAGATCCGGAATTACGGAAGTATATGAACGAACTATATGGCTCCGATCCTCAACCAGGGGAATTACAAGCGATTGGCAAAGGGTACAGCTTATTCTATTCCATGAAAAACACAGCTCATAACGACACACTTATGAACTTTTGTGTTCAGTTAAGAGAGTTAACGACATCATCACCAGCGATTGCCTGGAAACAGATCGAGGGGCAAGCTGAGGATCTCATTAGCGTTGAACGCAAAGTTGAAGATCATGTGCACACATGGCTGATGAACTGGTCGGAGCAGCCCGTGACCATTCAACTCCATCAGAAACCTGTGAAAGACCACATAGAAGAACAGATGGAAGAATGGAACTTGGAAAACGGGAATATAAACCCGTTGAGTCAAGATGCTGTTCTAACATTTGTACCGGGAGAGCTTCGGGTTCTATCCGTTAGACCGGATCATGTACCTGATCCGCTTCACACTGAAGATTCGACGCATCCCAAACCGCAAGAGCCTATAAATCATAAAGTGCAACATACCACCGATGTGTTGGTACTAGGTGATCCTTGGCAGTTTCAGACCGTCGAACCCAATGTGCTTGTGTTAGATCAGTGGAAGGTCACATTGAATGACCGTCAGTCCAGAATGAATGCAACGATGCCAGGCCAAGTCAACACGTACCGGACAACATTTGTCGTAACAGAAGAATGGATCGAGCTTGTGAAATCACAGCGAGATGCAGTCTATTTAAACGAACCTGGAAATGAGCAGATCTTCACGATCGAGCTAATCCTTGACGATATCGAGCAAAAAATCCCATCCCATATTGGTTTCCTCCAACGCAGACGTAATGTTGAAATCTTTATTAATGGAATACGGATGGAAGCACTCCAGCCTTCCCTGTGGCAAGATACTCATTACGCTGGTGTGGATATTACCGAACATCTGGTGAAAGGCGAGAATGAGCTTGAAGTTCTCACGGTTTCATTGCTCGAACCTATGCCAGCCATTTCTTTTCCTGCTTATCTGGTTGGTTCATTTGCTATACAAAATCAGACTACATTAACCATTGAACCTGAACAAATGACTGGGGTTTGGAATGTTGAAGGTTATCCTTTCTATTCGGGAGCAGGAGTGTACTCACAGCAAGTGAATTTGTCTGGTATCAGCTTGAATACGGCCAATGAAATTTGGCTGGAAGCGGAAGACATTAGAGAGACGGCTTGCCTGTACGTGAATGGGGAGCAGGTTGGCATCCGGTTATGGCCACCCTATCATTGGAACGTCACGTTTTACATGCTGCCAGGTAATAATGTAATCGACATTCATGTGGCTAATACACTGGAGAATCTATACGGAAAGTCTTCACTACCTTCGGGCATGAATGGGCAGGTAAAACTTGTAACTAAAATATTAAAATAATGCACGATTCAGGTTTAGGTTTTGGATTCGTCGGGAAAGAATATGAACACATTAAAGTCGCCATATTGGCGGCTTTTTTTTGCATTGGAACAAAAAGACTGAGCTTTACTTCGCTGGAAATAATTATACTTGAACCGAGTTATTCATCAAATGATAAGACCTCACACGTAATGAAAGCGATTTAAAATTGTGTTGACGAAAACCATTTTCATAATTATTATGTAAATGAAAATAGTTTTAGAGAGGTGGATATCACTGTGAAGCAATATTTTGAGAAGGCTCAGAAGTTTGGTAAATCGTTTATGCTTCCTATTGCTGTTTTACCAGCGGCGGGTCTATTACTGGGGATTGGAGGGGCTTTGTCCAACGCCAATACGATTAACTCGTATCCATTCTTGCAGATCACATGGTTGCAGCAAGTGTTTACGGTGATGAGCAGTGCAGGAAGTATTGTGTTTGATAATTTGGCATTAATCTTTGCTATAGGTGTGGCTGTTGGACTCGCTAGAGCGGACAAAGGTACAGCAGGATTGGCAGCTGGACTTGCCTATCTGGTCATGAATGCATCGATCAATGCGATGCTGGTCAATTCGGGGAAACTTGCCGAGGATCATTTGGCTAGTGCTGGTCAAGGTATGGTACTTGGAATCCAAACCTTGCAAACTGGTGTACTCGGAGGGATTGTTGTCGGATTGGTTACCGCATGGCTTCATAATCGGTACAACAAAATAGAACTTCCTCAATTTTTAGGGTTCTTTGGAGGTTCACGTTTCATTCCTATCGTTTCATCTTTTGCGGCCATCTTTATTGGTATTGCTTTGTTCTTGATCTGGCCAACCATCCAGCTCGGCATAACGCAGCTTGGAGGTTTGGTCGATAGAACTGGGTATATCGGAACACTGTTATACGGATTTGTTTTACGGATGCTGGGTCCACTTGGGTTGCACCACATCTTTTATCTGCCTTTCTGGCAGACGGGAGTTGGAGGAACAATGGAGGTTGCGGGAAAAGTTTACGAAGGAACACAGAATATTTTCTTTGCTCAACTGGGAGACCCTGCAACCGAGAAGTTTTTCTCGGGTACATCCCGATTTATGTCAGGACGTTTTATCACGATGATGTTTGGTTTGCTCGGTGCGGCACTCGCTATTTATCATACGGCCAAGCCTGAACGTAAAAAAGTAGTTGGCGGATTGATGTTGTCTGCGGCACTCACTTCGTTCTTGACAGGAATTACGGAGCCTCTGGAATTCTCATTCCTGTTTGTTGCTCCAATCCTGTATGTCATTCACGCCGTATTTGATGGATTGGCATTTATGCTTTCACATATTTTTGAGATTACAATCGGTCAGACTTTTTCAGGTGGATTAATCGACTTTATCTTATTCGGGATACTTCAGGGTAATGCCAAAACGAACTGGATTATCGTTCCCATCATCGGTGTGGTCTGGTTCTTCCTTTATTACTTCACCTTCCGAATCTTGATCGTGAAGCTCAATTTAAAAACTTCGGGACGTGAGGAAGAGGTAACATCAGAGCCAGACGCCAAAACGCAAAGTCAGCTCTCCAATACACCCACATCAACGAAAGGTGAAGAACGCTCCATCGCTATTCTGAATGGACTTGGCGGTGCAGACAATATTAACGAATTGGATTGCTGTGCAACACGGCTTCGTGTATCCGTGAAGGATATCGAGAAGGTTCAAAAGGATGCGCTTACAGCTACGGGAGCCAAAGGGGTAGTACTTGTCGGTAACGGAGTGCAGGTTATTTATGGCCCTCAGGTTACAGTGATCAAAAATGAAATCGAAGAAATTATGGAAACGGAGTAATTGCAATGAATGTAGATAAATTAGATAACTTAGGTTTACAAGGTGGTCTCGTTGTATCATGTCAGGCTTTGGAGCACGAGCCACTTCATAGTTCGCTGATTATGGGACGCATGGCAGTCGCGGCAAAAGAGGGGGGAGCGATCGGTATTCGTGCGAATACTGCTGTAGATGTGAAAGAGATCAAAGAACAGGTTGATCTTCCCGTCATAGGTATTGTGAAAAGAAACTACGGAACCAATCCCGTATTTATTACACCAACGATCTTGGAAGTGGATGAACTTGCCGAGGTCCATGCAGAGATTGTTGCGGTTGATGCCACTTTGCGTGCACGGCCGGACGGTAAATCACTGGATGAATTCGTACATGAAATTCGCACCAAACATCCTCAACTTCTAATAATGGGGGATATTGCAACGAAAGAGGAAGCCGTTAATGCAGAACGACTTGGTTTTGACCTGATCTCCTCTACATTGGTCGGATATACAGAGGAGACAGCAGGGATTAAACTGTATGATAATCAATTTGCAGCCTTGAAAGAAATTCTAACTAGCGTACAAACGCCTGTTGTTGCGGAAGGGAATATCATGACACCGGAGATGGCAGCAACGTGTCTGGAAGCTGGAGTCTATTGTGTCGTTGTTGGTGGAGCCATTACGCGTCCTCAACAAATTACGGAGCGTTTTGTCTCTGAAATTGCCAAATTGAAAAAAACTTCTCCTTCTGTCCTATAAAAAAGAGAAGTGAACAAACAGCCAACGAATCAAGTTGGCTGTTTGGTTATTCAGCAGAATATAGAGCTTTTAACGTTTGCTGCCGCGCACTAAGTAAATGTTCATCCTCAAGTAATAGCAGTGAAATCACATCCAGGATGTAAATAATGGCCAACTGGCTGTTGATGAAGTTCACATCTCCGGTTCGCCCGATATCCGGTGTGAAAATGCACAAATCCGAGATTTCGGAGAGGGGGGTGTGATCAAAATTAGTAATTCCAACAACTTTGCTTCCTCTTTTTTTGGCAGCATTTAATGCATCACTGACTTCTAAGGTTCGTCCTGAATTGGATAAACCAATAACCAGATCATCTTCCCCCAAAAGAGAAGCACTCATGATCATCATGTGTGAATCCGTCACCGCATCAATGACGATATCCATCCGCATTAGTCTGTATTTGAACTCCAGAGCAGATAAACCTGAACTTCCCAAAGCATACACATAGATTCTGCGAGCTTTTTTTATGTACTGGACCACTTGTTCGATTCTGTCTGTATCCAGCATTTCTGCGGTTGCGTTGATGATATCATTGTGGATCTGCTGTGTTCTTATAAAGAAATCCGTTTGATTGCGGGGTTGATCCACTTCACGGTTAAGTCGAATTTTAAAATCTACAAAGGTAGAACAACCTACTTTTTTACAAAATCGAGTAATGGTTGACATGGAAGCATTGGTGTAAGCAGCCAAATCCCTAATATTAATATTATTAATGGATGATTTATTACGCATCACATAATCAGCTATTTCCTTTTCTTTCGCTGAAAAACGTTGATATTCAAGCTGCAGCATGTCGATGACACTAGATGACATTATGATTCCCCTTTCCCAGAACATGTTAACTTTTGTATAGTCTATCCTCATTAGTCTACTTCCTAAAAGCCAATTCATCAAACCTTTAAAAATAGTTCTTTATTTCTGTATATTTTCGTCCAAATAGAAGTGAAAACCATATTAATTATTATGTTAACTAAAAACCTTATCCATATTATAAGTCAAATAAATGTAAGAGTTTACATAAGTTTTACTTCCCGCTAACCGGATGCTGATCTTCCCTTGTTATGCTAGGCCTGTTTGGATTTACATAAGCCAACCAATCATACATATAAAGGAGAGAATTATGATCAGTCACCTCTACAAAAAGATGTTATCCATCCTGTTATCGATTGCTTTGATATTCGGATGGCTTGCGGGATTTGGGGGAGTTAATTCAGCCCAAGCCGCATCATTGTCTGAGCCTGAGATGCTGTTAGAGCGTAATGCCAATTGGCATTATTTCGATCAGGGTCAGGATCTACAAGCGGAATGGCGCGCTTCATACGATGATTCGTCCTGGAATTCAGGACAGGCTCCATTTGGTTACAAAGACAACGGTAATGGCGTAAGCACTTCCTATTTTGGATCACTCAAAACGGAAGTCAGCTACGGTCTGGACAAAAAAAATAAACCCCGCACAACCTATTTCCGGACAAACCTAACCGTTAACAAAGATCAAATTGACGGTTACGGGCAAATTCTTGGCACATTCGGTATTGATGACGGTGCAGTGATCTATGTGAATGGTGTGGAAGTCATTCGTTTTGGCATGCCGGATGGAGAGATTGTGTACTCTACTCAAGCAACCTCAAATAAGGACTTGCCGGTTATGTATGAGAATATCGACCTGACTGAGCCAATGAAAGTCAATTTGCATGAAGGCTCAAACGAAATTGCGGTCGAAGTGCATCAACAGAGCGACAGTAGCTCTGACCTGTATTTTGACATGGAGCTTAAAGCCTTGGCTAATGCGCCATCGCTGGATATCAGCAAAGTAACGGTTACCTTCTATGGGGATGCAACAAGTAGCAAAGGCTTCACTTGGTATACGCCTCTTGCATCTGCACAGAGCACTGTTCAAGTGGTACCTAACCTGGGAGGCGTTGCCGACTTCAGTCAGGCCCAAAGCTTCAGTGGACGTGCAACCGTAGCTTCCAACTCCCCTGGAGAAATGGTGCATAAGGCGGAAGCGACAGGCCTTTCCCCTGACACTTCTTATTCTTTCCGTGTTGGTGATCAGGATCTGGGCCTATGGAGTGAGGTTGGAACTTTCAAAACGGCTCCGGTTGATGGAGCATTTACCTTTATTGACCTGACGGATACACAAGCGAAGGAAGAGGATGAGGCGATCCTGTCTGGATCAACTCTGTCCAAAGCACTCGCAACGGTTCCAAATGCTGAATTCGTTGTCCATAATGGAGACGTTGTGGAGAATGGAACTTCAGAGCAAGAATGGAATTGGCTGCTTGGTCATTCGCAAGCCAGTCTTATGAACACGACCATTGCACCATCTGCTGGCAATCATGAGAATAAAAATTATGCGTTCTACGAGCATTTTAATGTGAAGCAGCCAGACGGTGCTGCAACGGTAACAGGCGCATATTATTCGTATAATTATAGCAAAGCTCATTTTATCGTATTGAACTCCAACGAGGATTCATCGGACTACGCCAACTTCTCGAATGAGCAAGTCGCATGGATGAAGCAGGATGTAGCGGAAGCAAAAGCCGCAGGAGCCAAGTGGATTATCGTTAATATTCATAAAGGCCCGTATACGACATCGAATCACGCCACGGATAGCGACATTATTGGTGCAAACGGGGAACGAAAAAAAATCGCCCCGCTCATGAACGAACTGGGGATTGATCTGGTCCTTCAGGGACATGACCATATCTATGCACGGACGAAGCCGATCAAGAGCGATGGTACCGCTGAAGATGTGTCCAAAATAACGGAGACCTTCAATGGACAGAGTATCGAATACGCGGTCCAACCGGATGGAACCATTTATATGATTCCTGCTACCGCCGGGGCCAAAGTATACTTCAAAAACGTAAAACCAGAACTTGGTGAAGCGTACTTCAGCTTGTTCGAGCGTGCGGAAGAAAACCACTCACGGCAATATGGCGACACCACGAGCGCAGCCAGAGGGCAGGTTCAGAACTTCGTTTCATTGACTATTGACGGAGACAAGCTGTCCGCCGTAACGTATGAGATTGACCAAAATAAGAATGCAGAACCATTTGTCGTGGACACGTTCGGGATTATCAAGGAATCGGATACAGTTCCTGTTCCAGAACAGGTAAACAAGGTAACGGTAACGTTCCATGGAGATCCTACCAAGAGCAAGGGGTTCACGTGGTACACTTCCGATCAAGTAACGAATAGCGACCTTCAGGTTGTAGAGAAAACAGCGGCAACACCTGATTTCACGCAAGCCAAATCGGTTCAAGGGCGCTCTGCAAAACCTGCGAATGCTCCTACAGAACTGATGCACAAAGCAGAAGTGACAGATCTGAAAGCTAATACAACTTATTATTTCCGTGTAGGGGATGCTTCCCAGCAAGTATGGAGCGAGACAGGTACCTACCGTACAGCACCGGAGAAAGGCAAATTCACTTTCATTGATCTGGCGGATACACAAGCGAAGGAAGAGGATGAGGCAATTCTATCCTCTGAGACATTGGCCAAAGCATTGGCTACAGTACCGGATGCACAATTTGTCGTTCATAACGGGGATATCGTGGATACTGGTGTGAAAGAGGAACAGTGGAACTGGCTGCTAGGGCATTCGCAAGAAAGCCTCTTAAATACAACCATCGTTCCGTCCGCAGGGAACCATGAGGACAAGAATTATGCGTTTATCGATCATTTCAACATCCAGTCACCGGTGAATTCCGCTACGGAGACGGGAGCTTACTATTCTTATAATTACAGCAATGCGCATTTTGTTGTGTTGAACTCCAATGAGGATTCGGATGAGTATGACAACTTCTCATTAGAGCAAGTCGAGTGGCTGAAGAAAGATGTTCAGGCTGCCAAGAAGAATGGATCCCAGTGGATAATCGTTAACATTCACAAAGGGCCGTACACGACGTCAAATCACGCAACGGATTCGGACATCATGGGAGCAAACGGTGTACGTACCAAGATTGCACCGATCATGGCGGAGCTTGGCATCGATTTTGTACTCCAGGGACATGATCACATCTATGCCCGCACAAAACCGATTGATCAGCAGGGGAAAGCGCGTCAGCCTGAAATGATCACGGAGATGCAAAATGGACAGAAAATCGAGTACTCTGTGAATCCGGATGGCACAATCTATTTGATCCCGGCAACAGCTGGTCCAAAAGTGTATTACAAAAATCCGAGCACAAGTCTCGGTGATGCTTATTACAATCTTTTTGAACTGGCAGAGGAGAATCATGCAGCCAAATATGGTCCTGATCCGAATGACAACCGTCGACCAATGCGCAGTCAGGTACAGAATTTTGTGGGCATTACGATTGACGGCAGCAAACTGACAGCTGTAACGTATGAAATTGACCAAAATCAAAATGGAGCAGCGCCGTTCATTGTTGATCAATTCGGTATCGTGAAGAAGACGGAACCATCGAATCCGGGACCAGGAACGTCCAATCCGGGAACATCGAATCCCGGCTCCGGTTCAGGTTCAGGTAATGGTTCCGGCAGCAGTAATGGTTCTTCAGGAACCGGTGGCGATACAACAACCGGAAATGGTTCGAACAGCGGTAGTGGTAGCGGAACTGATTCCGGCAACAAACCGGATACTGGATCTGGCAATAACGGAAACGGAGGCACTGCGCCAGCCTTGAAAGATACAGCCGGACACTGGGCAAAATCAGCAATTGATAAAGCCGTGACGGCTGGATTCGTCAATGGTTATGGTGATCAGACCTTCCGTCCGAATCAGAAAGTCACACGTGCCGAGTTCATTACGATGCTGGGCCGTGCCTTGAATCTGAATACCGTAAGCGAGACTATTCACTATACGGATGATAACAAGATTCCTTCATGGGCGAAGCCTTATATTACAGCAGCTGCATCCGCTGGCATTGTCAATGGTTACGAGAATGGCTCGTTCGGTCCTAGCAAGACGCTGAGCCGGGCGGAGATGGTAACTATGATTGCACGCGCTGGCGGAATTCAAACGAATTCCAATGCGAAACTGGATTTCAAAGATGCAAAGGATGTCCCAGCATGGGCCGTATCCTATGTAGCTTCTGCCGTGGAAGCAGGTCTGGTGGGCGGTGTAGGTGGCAATCGATTTGCTCCGATGCAGACAGCTACCCGTGCTGAAGCAGTTACACTTATTGTTGGGCTTCTTGAACAATCGAAATAACGCTAAACCTAATTTCAAGAAACCAATGCGGAATGTTCCCGCATTGGTTTCTTGTTTTATTCTGGAGACCGGGAAATATTAGAGACATTGCAAAAGAATCAGAGTCCCTGTACAGTGGATGAATCATTAAGCAACAAAGACTCCAAGAAGGAGGGTATCTATGAAGTCCCACACCTTTGAGCGTATTAAATTCCCGGCAGGGTTTTGGACAGGCTTGCATCAATTAGGGATTGCCGCCCACGATGTAGCTCGTAAAGCACAACTGCCGCTCACGATTATAACTGAACCAGCTGTTACGACCGCTCAATATTTTGCGATCTGGCAGGCATATTCCGATCTCGTCGGTGACACTGCCGAAGGAATCATCAAACTTGCAACCGTCTTTGAAACAGGGAAATACCCGCCGAGTGTCTTAGCGACCTACCACGCACGTGACTACCGTGATGCACTACAACGAATGGCTCGCTACAAACAACTTTGTCCCCCTGAAAGCTTGCGTATTACTGAGGAGGGCGATGATTGTTCAATTGAACTGGAATGGTCTAACGAACAACCAGGTCCGTCATTGCTGGTTGGAGTCACACTGGCATTTCTCCTCGAACTTGGGCGCCGGGGAACAGGTCAACCTTTGACTGCGCGGCTTGTCGAATTTTCGCATACCATGGGTGATGTTCGTACCCTTGAGACTTATTTTGGCTGCCCAATCCGGATTGGTGCAACATGTAACCGGCTTACCTTACATCGTAAAGATTTGGACCGTCCGTTTCTTTCATACAACGAAGAGTTACTGGAGATCCTTACTCCCGCCCTGGACCGATCGCTGAATGAACAGCAGGGCAGTCGTTCTATTACAGACATGGTCAAATGGATTATGAAACGCAGTCTCACAGGAGGTCGCCCCGACATTCAGGTCGTTGCCAAGGAATTGGGTATGAGCGATCGGACCTTGCAGCGCCGGCTTACAGAAGAGAATACAAGTTTCAAGCATCTATTGACGCAAGCAAGACATGAGCAGGCACGAGCCTACTTGGCAGACCCTACACTGGACATTAAAGAAGTAGCTTTCTTAATTGGATATGAAGACCAGAACTCATTCTACCGTGCCTTTCGTTCATGGGAAGGGGATACGCCAACGAATTGGCGTACGGAATATTTAGGAACGAATTCGCTATCCGAAGGATCGCCAGAATCATCAACTCTTCATTAAATGAATGCTTTATATCATTTGGCGTGTGATGCAAGAACTTTGGCGCAACACGCTAGTTACTCGGCTATGTAGACAAGGTAATATAAATCCTATCCGGAGCACAAGACTGTTTATAACATGACAACGATTCAGCTTGCCGCTACAAGAAAATATAAGGAGTAGTTGATATGGATATGGGTTTATACGGTAAAACAGCTTTGGTTACAGGATCGACGAAAGGGATAGGGAAAGCCATTGCCATTGAACTTGCCAAAGAAGGGGTTAATGTGCTCATCAATGGACGAAATGATGCAGAGGTTGAGCGCGCAGTTCATGAAATAAAGACCGAGTTTCCCGCTACCTCACCTCAAAAAGCTACAGCTGATCTGGTGGACATTGGTCAAAGAGAAGCCTTATTTGAAAAATACCCCCAAATTGATATCCTAGTGAACAATATGGGAATTTATGAAATGATGCAATATGAAGATATCAGCGATGAGGTTTGGGAGAAATACTTCCGTACGAATGTTCTCGCTGCAAATGCTTTGTCCAAATTTTACATGCCTAAAATGTTGCAAAATGATTATGGCCGCATGATCTTTATTGCGAGTGAAGAAGCCATCATGCCTTCAGGACAAATGCCTCAGTATTGTATGACCAAATCCATGTTATTATCGTTGTCCAAAAGTTTATCGAAATTAACGGTAGGAACAGAAGTTACCGTCAATACAATCATGCCAGGACCCACCCTCTCTGAAAATGTGCAACAAATCATAGAGAGCATCTACCCTGATGAATCGATGACTTTTTTAGAAAAAGAGAAGGATTTTATGCGCAAAAACCTGCCTCAATCCGAAATTCAACGATTTATCAAGCCTGTTGAGATAGGCAGATTGGCCACATTTGTGTGCAGTCCGTATGCATCGGCATTCAAAGGTTCTCCAATCCGTATGGATGGGGGAATGGTGCCAACCATCTTCTAAACTTTGTTTTTCACTATACAACTGAACGTAAAGAACCTTGAGGGAAGCCCAAGGTTCTTTTTTCGTTTCCATATATCTATAAGCTTAATGGATCAAATCCGATTCGTTTTCTGATACACTGATTGATTTTATAACAAGCTCACTGAAAGCTTTAACGGCTGGAGATAGCCATTTTTTCTTTTTAATCAGCATATGGGAGTAAAGGGGGTCAAACTGTTCGGAATGACTCACAATCTTAAGTTTTCCTCGTTCCACGTCCTCTTTAACTGTCATGTAAGGTAAAAAAGAAAAGCCGAGTCCACTCATAACGGTTTGTTTGATGGCTTCAATACTCCATAACTCCATCGTTTGAAACGGAGGAATATCATGTTTTACAAGATGTTTTTCAAACATGGTTCGATAACTGCATCCTTCTTCGTTTGTGATAAAAAAGGTGGGGTTGTTCTCCAGTTTATACGCATCAAAATGTTCCGGGCCGTCATTGCTGGAAACCAGTACTATTTTTTCCTCGATTAGCTGGTAATGAATGCATTTTTCCGGATGCAGCTCCGGGTACACCATCAAAGCTACATCTACACGCCCACTTATCAAATCAACCTGGTTTTGCTCACATGTACCGTTGGTAAGGATGAATTGAACTTGAGGATATTTCGATGAATACTCCTTGATGATCGGACTTAATCTGGAAATTGTTAAAGACTCTGGTGCAGCTACCCTTAATATACCTTTAACTTCCTGTTCGCTTCTTATGCTTTTAATCTGATCATGAGTTGCCAGCAAATCTTCTGCCAGCGGTATTAATTCCCTCCCCAGATGCGTAAGCTTCAATTGTCTTTTTTCGTATGTGAAAAGCTCCCCGCCAATCTCTTCTTCGAGGGACTGTATATGAGCCGTGATCGTGGATTGTGTGTAGCCCAATTGGGATGCGGCACCGGTATAGCTTCCAACCTCGACAATCGTCTGAAATGTGACAAGATGTCTAATTTCCATCCAAGTTCTCCTTAGCTTGAGACATGTATCGATAAAAATGATAATGCTTTTAATAATTTCGATTTTATTAAGGGTTTAATTCATCATACAATAAAGTCCTTCAGATCGTAAATGATTTCATTGGGGGGTACAGCTTGAATATTGTAGCATTTCTAACGTATGTGATCGTGACCTCCATAACACCTGGACCAAGCAACATCTTGATGATGAATGAGGCACGGAAATTTGGCTTTATTGGATCATGGAGATTTAATGGTGGTATTTTAGCGGGGTTTGGCTTATTGGGGATCATAAGCGGCGTATTTACAACAAGCCTATATCACTGGTTGCCAGTTGTAGGGCCGTATTTTAAATGGGCTGGTGCAGCATATATGCTTTATCTGGTGTGGCTTATGATGGGGAATAAAAGTTCGGAAAAGGATTCGAGGGATGTGCAATCGTCATTTTTATCCGGTGTTATGCTCCAACTTATCAATGTCAAAAGTATATTGTTTTTTCTAACGGTGATGAGTGCTTTCATTTTGCCTTCTTCACCTTCTGGCGGGAGTCTTGTTATTTATTTGAGTTTATCGATCCTTCTGGGATGGTTGTCGTTACTTGTATGGTCGGGGTTTGGCTCTATGTTCAAAACCTTTCTAACTGTCCATGACAGGTCATTTCGATTGCTGATGTGTCTGTTGTTGACATACTCAGCGATACGTATTTTTATTTAACTCAAACCGTAGGAGGATAATTGAAATGAAACCGTTCAAGATCGCTATTCCAGAGCAACAATTACATGATTTATCTAACAGATTGAAACAGGTTCGATGGCCCTCTCGATTCTCTGAAGAACCATGGGCTTTGGGGACAGATTATTCCTTTTTGAAGCGATTAGTGGATTACTGGAGTTCGGAGTATAACTGGCGCGAGCAAGAAGCAAGACTGAATCGTTTCCCGCAATATATTGAGAACGTGGATGGTTTCGATATACATTTTGTTCATGTTCGAGGTGAAGGAGTTTCATCACGGCCGATGCTACTGACTCATGGTTGGCCAGGATCATTCGTAGAAATGTTAGAACTGATTCCTTATCTAACAACCCCATCATTATATGGTGGACAGGCTGAAGACGCATTTGATGTGATTATTCCTTCTTTGCCGGGATTCGCATTTTCGAGTAAACCCACTCAGCCTGGGGTAGGTTCCAAATATGTAGCTACACTTTGGGCGAAACTGATGGATCGTCTGGGTTATGAAAGGTATTTTGTACAGGGAGGGGATATTGGAGCAGGAGTCTCAACGTGGTTAGCCTTCATCTACCCTGAGCGGGTGAGAGGACTTCATCTTAATTATATTCCTGGAAGCTACAGGCCACCACTTACTCAGAATACACCTTCGATGAGCAAAGAAGAGCGCACATACCTTGACTCCGTAGCGGAATGGTCGGAACGAGAAGGCGCTTATAGCGCCCTTCATAGAACCAAGCCGGAAACTTTGGCTTTTGCACTGAGTGATTCCCCGGCAGGTCTTGCCAGCTGGATGCTAGAAAAATTTCGGGGGTGGAGTGACTGTAAAGGAAATATTGAGAGTTCCTTTTCACTTGATCATATCCTCACGAATATCTCGATATACTGGTTTACCAATACGATTGCATCTTCCATGCGAATCTATACTGAAGGTGGCAAAATGCCACTGCATTTCACGGAAGGCCAGCGCATTACTGTTCCAACAGGGGTTTCCGTATTTCCCAAGGAGTTGCCGATGCCTCCACAAAGCTGGGTAGAGCGTGTGTATCATGTTACGTACTGGGAGGAAGCGGATAAAGGGGGGCATTTCGCTGCGATGGAACAGCCAAAGTTATTAGCTGAACATCTTCATCGTTTTATTCATTCCATTAATTAATTTCTCATACAATCCTTTTCTGGACTTTAACGGGAACAAAACGTAACCATTCAGAAAGTCGCCTGTTGGCGGCTTTTTATATAGTTATGCAAGTTTGTTTATGCAAGTTTGTTTGGTTACGAATGATATTCTCTAACCGTATATATGCAGTTTCTTCCTCCAGCCAAAATATACTCTCCACGTTCAATATGAACTTGATCCCCCAGAACCGTTTTGAATAAATGCAATTCATTCTTACATAAGCCGGTACATACTGCTGCAGCTTCACAGATAGGACAATGCTTCTCTATAAATAAGAGGCTACCATCGCCTTGATCCTTAACCTCGGCCATATAGCCTTCATTTGTTCGAATTTCAGCCAGTTTCTCCAGCCTTTCCTTCACGCCGGATGCATCACCAATGTACTGAAGATATTGTTCTTGCATATTTTTATTCCGAACACTGAGCAGCTTGTCCAGTCCTTCATTTCCGAAAGCTTCTTTCATGGAATTGATCAGACTGACGGATAACTCCGAATATCCACTAGGGAAAAAACGATCAGCAGCGGGGGTTAATCTCCATAGCTTGGTTGGTCGACCCATGGGACGAGCCTCTTCTTCGAAAGTAACCAATCCTTCTTCTTTCAGTGCATTTAAATGCTGCCTGATAGCCATTCCAGATAACGCAAATTGGGAGGAGAGTGCCACAACATCCATTCCACCTTGCTGTTTAAGCAGGTTAATGATTGCTTTTCGGGTACTGGTTGAGGCATCCTTTTTCGTTTGATCCCGGCTCATGGTGAACCTCCTTTTTAAGCAACTGAATCTTCATTATTTCATACATTTTAAACAAATACATTGACAAAGTCAAAGGCGAACTGTAGTTTAAACTTTGTAAAGTAAAATGTTTACTAAGTATCCGGATACGGTGTATACATAAAATTCTCTTGGAGGTCCCATATCATGTCGTCCCATTCTCAAAGTATTTTCAGTCCGCGTTATTTTGCATTATCCATAGGAATTATATTGTCAGTGATGGCTGTTGGATTTGAAGGTTTGTCGGTAACGACAATTGCTCCTTCAATTGCTGGAGACCTGAACGGTCTTAACCTGTTCGGCTGGATATTCAGTACATATTTGCTTGCACAGATTATAGGCACCTTGGTTGTTGGTCGGATTATTGATAGAAGGGGACCTGCAGTACCATTTACGCTCGCACTTCTATTGTTTATTGTCGGGCTGGTCGCAGCCGCAACTGCAGGAGATATGTACACCATGATCGCGTCACGGGCCATGCAGGGTTTGGGTGCTGGAGCTATGATGACTTGCGTGTACACGGCCATTTCCTTAAGTTATCCGGACGAATTACGCGCCAAAATACTGGGAGCATTCGGTACAGCCTACGTTCTTCCGTCCATGCTTGGTCCATACATTGCAGGCCTTATTGCAGATCAGTGGTCATGGCAATTTGTGTTCTGGGGGATTCTACCAATCTTGTTGATTTCAGCACTCCTTAGCTTACCTGCATTTACGAAATTAAAATCACAGCCTGCCCAAGGGGCGAATGGATCTGCCGCAACTTGGATGGCACTGCTATTAACGATAGGTACGGGGACTTTATTAGTGGGACTTGGCAAGCTTCCGTCAATTATTGGATTTGTTATTGTCCTTATCGGGGGAGTACTGATGGTATACCCACTGCGCAAACTGCTGCCGGAGGGAACCCTTGCTTTGCGAAGAGGTATGCCCGCTATACTCGCTACGCGTGGATTGTTCTTCGCTGCTTATACCAGTACACAAAATTTCTTGGTGTTGGCTTTAATTGAGGTCAAAGGCATTACACCTTCTCAGGCTGGTTTAATTGTAGCAAGCGCTGCACTGAGCTGGTGTGTCATTGCTTATTTGCAAGGTCGTTGGGACTCGGCAGATCAGGGTCGTGGACGTCATAGACGAATTATTACTGGTGTTCTCCTGCTTGCCATCGGAATTACCATCGTATTTTGGATTCCTGTTGTGACCGTTACCGTAGCGGTTATAGGCCAGATCATAGCTGGAATAGGCATTGGATTAGCACATCCGATTAGCGGTGTTGTTGCGTTTTCCCAAACAGGAGAGGAAGGCGTTGGCAAAACCTCGGCAAATCTGCAATTTGCAGATTCGTTTACACCGGGCGTGGTCATCGGGATCGGTGGTTCCATCCTGGTGGTGTGTCAAGCTGGCGGGATGTCATTGCAATCAGGATTAATCGTAACGATGGGCTTTCATCTGTTGTTGATTGTCTTGAGTTTGATTGCCAGTACTCGGATTGCACCAGTAACAGACCAAATAAGAACGGGACTGCAATCGTTGGGTGTGAAAAACAAATAAACGGGGGTAAGTCAAGGAAGGTGTGATGGTACGATGTTGACTTCGGATACCGAGAAACTTTTCACAGCCTATCGTATTATTGGGACGAAATGGACGATCCATATCCTATGTACTCTTTCGCAAGGTCCTAAGAAATTCAGCGAGATTTACGAAAATGTGCCTTCCATCTCAGAAGCGATCCTATCCAAACGATTAAAAGGTCTTCAGGATGATCAGTTGGTGAAGAGAAAAGTTCGAACACATCCCATACAGATCATGTATGAACTTACACCCAAAGGGGCCGCTCTAGCTGCTTTCATACCCTGTTTGATGGAATGGTTTACTACAAATATGAATTAACGCAATGGAATATCCTGCGATTGCCATCATTTTATCCGGAGGTTTTCTGAATGAACCATGTGTTAATCCTATCAGATACGCATCACATTGTTAAAAGTTTAAGTTTGTTGATTCAAACCGAGCCGTCGTTACATGTACTGGAGGCTACTCGTGATGTGATCGGCAACATGGATCAACTTCCGGATAATTCAGTGATTATCGTAGATATGAATGTGGACAATATTGAGCTGCTAATAGAACAATTTCCCGAGAAATATCGAGTGATATTGTATAGCGGATCGCTGGAACTTATGGATATTCCTATCCATCTGCAATCAACAGGTTGTCGTTATTTTAATGCATATACGAGTCCTGAAGAAATCATTAAGATTTTAATGGGCTGCGTTTGAAAAGCAACAGCTTAGCCAAAAAATACGCTCCAAGGAGGTATAACAATGATTCAGGTCAGTGAAGCAGCAGCAGAAAAAATCGTTGAAATCCTGGCAAGTGCGGATACCCAGAATTCTTTCCTTCGGGTCGGGGTGGGTGAGGGGGGATGCAGTGGTTTATCCTATAACCTTATCGTAGATGAACAGCAAGAAGAAGGGGATATTTTATTAGATAAAGGTGTGTTTCGTATATTAGTTCACACCAATTCGGTCCCATACATTGAAGGACTTGAGATTGATTACGAAGAAAGTGGAATGTTAGGGGGATTCACCATGAATAATCCTAATGCAAAAGTTTCATGTGGATGCGGGGCCAGCTTCCGAATGGCGAATTACCGTGGTGAGGTCAAAAAATGTGATTAATTGTCAGGATGACGGAATATTTTCAACCAATATCTCATATTAAACATACAATGAAGGAGCTTTCTATTGGCCGATCGTGCAATCATGTCTTTTCAACTCAGGGAGAGAATGTCATGAATATTTTTGAAAATCACATACCTTTGGAAAAATTGAAATGGAATGAGCCATTAAAAGACCACACGTATATCAAACTGGGTGGTAAAGCAGACATACTTATCCATCCTACAACGAAAGAAGAAATTGTTAACGTGATTAACATTGCAAAAACACATCAAATACCTCTGACGGTCATTGGAAAAGGATCAAATGTCATTATCAAAGATCAGGGCGTGCGTGGAATAACGCTCTCTCTGAGCGAATTTGATCAGATTAAAGTCTATGGTGACAAGATTGTAGCGCAGAGCGGTTCCAACATTATTGATGTGTCACGTACAGCTTTGGATAACAGCTTAACAGGTCTGGAGTTTGCATGTGGGATACCCGGAAGTACAGGTGGCGCTTTATATATGAATGCAGGAGCTTATGGTGGTCAGATGGATGAGGTCGTTGAACGAGCGCTAGTGGTTACTAAACATGGAGAGTTGCTTAACAT
The DNA here is from genome assembly GCF_038020215.1 of Paenibacillus sp. FSL F4-0087. NCBI lineage: Bacteria > Bacillati > Bacillota > Bacilli > Caryophanales > Paenibacillaceae > Paenibacillus > Paenibacillus sp. FSL F4-0087. Next base: position 6,412,558 of record NZ_JBBODJ010000001.1, on the reverse strand, counting down.
GGTCCGAGATGACATGCAGCTTGGTTACCGAAACAGTATCTTCCGAACGGATCACTACATCATACTTGAAGTGGAATTTAAGCTTAAACCAGGGAACAAGGATAACATCTCGAGTACCATGCAGGATTTAACGTTTAAAAGGGAATCCAAACAACCGCTTGAATTTCCCTCTTGCGGAAGTGTATTCAAACGTCCAGAGGGACATTATGTTGGAAAACTCATTCAAGAATGTAACTTACAAGGCACTCGCATTGGGGGAGCAGAAATTTCCAAGAAGCATGCTGGTTTTATCATTAATGCAGATGACGCCACTGCTGAGGATTATTTGGAATTAATCAAATTAATTAAACAAACAGTGCGTGATCAATTTAATATTGAATTGGAGACGGAAGTCATTATTTTGGGAGAGTAGGCTGCTATGAACAGTGAGCTAAGTGTTGTTATCTATATTCTGGTTCTCCTTAGTTCACATGAAAATGAGAAGTTAACCAGTACTCAGATCTCTGAAAGGATTCGGGTGAACCCGGCAAGGATACGCCGAGTCCTTAGCTCGATCAAAAAAGTGGGATACGTTAAGTCAAAAGAAGGTATAGACGGTGGTTATGTTTTGTCCAAAGACCCGCATGAGATAACCTTGAAAGATGTGTACACCCTGGTATCTTCCAAACCGCTTCAGATCCCCAAACCATCCATGATGACAAAAGGGAATTTAACATCAGAGGTAGATATTCAGCTCGTAAACATTTTCATAGAAAGTGAACAACAGTTAATGCAGCAGTTAGAAAAAATCACCCTAGGCAGTATGCTTCATGTGATGAAGGAATGTGCGTTGGGAAACGTGGAATCGTTTGATGATGAAGAAGAAATCATTGGAGGTTAATGTTGTGAAATTAATCGGATTGTCCGGGTCACTGATTGGATCAAAGACACCAGTAGGTGTGAATGCTGTACTCCAATTCGTAAAAAATAATCATCCAGAAATTGAAGTTGAACTCATAGATTTAAGAGATTATAAAGGAATCGAATTTTGCGATGGTCGCAAGTTGGAGGATTACAATGAAGACACCCAGTCGGTGGTTCAAAAATTGATAGATGCTGACTTTTACGTGATCGGCACACCAATATATCAATCCTCTCTGACAGGCGTACTGAAAAATGTATTCGACCTTCTGCCTGTGCAGAGCATTTACAATAAAGTGATGGGTTTTCTAGCAACCGGTGGCACCTATCAACATTATTTGGTAGTGGAAAATCAATTAAAACCGATTGCCGGCTTTTTCCGCTCTTATGTCGCCCCAAGCTATGTATATCTGAATAGTGATCATTTTGATGCAGAGAATAACATTAAAGATACTGAAGCCTTAAGTCGTCTGGAAAAGTTGGCTGAGGAGCTGGTCTTCATGCAGACTCAATTAAAAGCTTGATCCCGCCTGAAATAAGCAAGGAGTCGCCAATTTGGCGGCTTTTTTTGTTTTAAGTTCAATATAAATCTCATAACAAGAGTATAACTATTAAGCAATTCAATGCGTTATATTCATAAAGATTATAGATACGATAGCTCTCTCAAGAAATACACATCTATTAAGGTAACTAATGTAGAAACTATTACAATGGAGGGTATTATGCTCAAAACGAAAAAGAATCGACCGTTTACGAATTTGAAAGGTCAACTATTCCGATGTATCGTCGCAAGCTTTACAGCTGTGGGGCTTCTTGCTCTGGGGGGGAACGCCGTTATTCTGTCTCAAGCACATGCAGACGCACCTGATGTTTCGGTACGCAACTGGTATTCCTACATGGGGATTTCGGTACCAGAACTTAAGCCTTCCTGGACTGCAAAGGTGGACAATTATTTGAATATGAACGAACCTTATATTGGTCATCAGGCAGTAGCAGAAGAGGGTAAGGTATTCACTTTCGCTGATAGCAAACTGATCTCATTGGATGCAAAGACAGGCAAACGGCTATGGTCTTACGGAAAAGGATTAAAACCCTATGTTGTTTACCATAATAACGTCATTTACGGTCTTACTGGGGAGCATAAGCCTTATGCTTTGAACGCGAAGACAGGAAAAGCGATTTGGCAATCAGGCTCATCCACCTGGATCGATACACGATATCGTACAGAAATGTTAGTTCCAACGGGCGATACGCTTTATATTATCCAAGGCAGTACAACATTTGCATTTGATATGAAGACGGGCAAGCTGAAGTGGAGGGCTGACGAGCCGCTTGGTGAAGGAAACGGTACCGACTACCTGGAGGAATCTAATGGCGTCGTGCTTCGAACCTTTTATGTACAGGGGGCACTTACGTCCATTCAACTAAATGCATATGACAAGAAGACAGGCAAAAAGTTATGGGACGATTTCGGTCAAGGAGAAGCACTTCAAATTAAAGACGGTCTCGTGTATTCGGTTGATTATCATTCTTCCAAACTGACAGAATATCAATCAAAACCGGAACGTAAAGTGAGTGTGAATGCCTATAACCTCAAGACTGGCGTACAAAAGGGGAGCCTTGAATATAACTGGAAAATGAATGGTGATCCACCGTATGACTATGGGTATGGGAGTGTATTTGCAAGTAATGGAAAGGTATACATTGAACAAGGAGATCGGGTGGCGGAATACAACTTTGACAAATATATAGCTAATGCGGATCCTCTTCGGACTTATCCGCGCCCTTTTTATAAAGAAAACGGGCTGTCGCTTGGTATCGTGCAGGAAAGGCTGATATACAAAAATGAAACAACGGGAGAACTAGCGGGTATCAAGCTGGTGAATGGTCAGGAAATCAAGTGGTATGGCGACGCCCCTGTTGCTCAAATTAGCGTGTACGGCAAAGGAATGTACCGAACGCAGCGTAACGGAACAATGTTCGGAATTAATATGTTGACTGCTACACCCGTCTTTCGGGTAACCACCGGGGCAGATTTACACGAAGCGACGCTGAAGACAGATGGTATGATCATAATACAGGCGGAGGGTAAACTCCTCGGTGTAAAGCTGCCCGCATCGCTGAGATAAGCAAAGACTGAGTTGTGCTTCCATAAAAGAAAAGAACAAGGGTAGCTGGTCAGTGTGATCGGCTGCCTTTGTTTGTTTTTCATCTTCATAAAAGCAGAATTCATACTAAAGAGGCCAAAAAGTCAAAAATTATTTTTTCTCATGCGTGGCTATTTTGCTTCCTCCGGTGTCTAATTAAATGTAAATCAAGAGGAGGTTCCCCACCATGTCAGGAGCTCATGACACGAAACCTGTTTATCCGGATGAACAGGACAGCATCGCCATCTTTGAGAATACGTATGAGCAATATCGTCAACGAATCAGCAAATACTTCTCACTGAAATTGAATCCATTGGTTGCAGATGATTTGACCCAACAGGTATTTTTGAAAGCGGTCGAAAATATTCACAGTTTTAAAGGAAGCTCTAATCTATTCACCTGGATCTTTAAGATTGCTCAGAACACGGTGAAGAACGAATATCGCAGGTTATCGCGACAAAAAGAATCTCCTTATGATTTTACAGATTATGAATCGCAATCGATCTCTCTTGAATTTACGAAACATGTTGATATTCGCATTGATATTGGCTCTGCGTTACAAAAGCTGGATGAGATTGATCAGGAAATTATTGCATTACGCTTTTTCGTTGACTGCACCTTGCCCGAAATATCCAAGATAGTTGGACGACGGGAAAGTGCAGTAAAGAACAGACTATACAGGGCTTTGGAGAAATTAAGAAAAGAACTAAAAGAGTGGGGGGATATTGCCATCATGTCTATTCAAGACCTGATTTCCATTGTAAATAAAGGTGAAAACCATGATACGAATGATCGTACGACGAAAGTGCATCAAGATTTGTTCGATGAACTCAATAATAGTGTTGAACGAGTGTCGACCAAATATAAACATCATCCATCACAAAAGGTAGTTATTGAAATTTATCCTGATCTGCCAACGTTCCATCAAGCCGTCGGCGAAACAGATGCCCCCAATTGGTTTATGGGCACATATGAAGGGCATACTCTGAAGATTGTCTCTCCATTGAATCCGGGACCGGAGCATACGTATCAATCCATTCTGAAAGGCACAGTCCACTTGTTCGCCATGTGGCTAATCAGCGACATTAATCCTGCAGCTCCCAAATGGATAAGACAGGGTATTGGTGGATATGAAGCTAAACAGATGTCCCAAGATTTCATTAAAGGTTCAACGAAAGATACCATTCGCAACCAGTCGATTCCAACTTTTGATGAATTAAATAACGATACGTGGGATTTTGAAACGATGAAAGGTTTTCAGTTCTCTTATATGATGGTGGAATTTGTGGTTGAGCGATACGGGATAGAGGCATTAAACAAACTGATTCGCAATCCTCTAGATTTCAAAGGGATCTTTCAATGCAGTGAGACTGAACTGTATGAGCAATGGGTGAAGTATATAGAAATATAATAGAAATACAACCTTATACTTTTGTTTATAGGCTCGGTGATGAACCGGGCTTTTTTGTATTAGCAAAGGTTTGGAGCATTGATGTAGGTGAATTCGTTATATTTGACTTAGAGGGCACTCTAAGCTGTAAACTTGAAGAAGACACATCTGGAAGGAGATTATTTTGATGAACCAGGATAATAAGCCAAAAACCTCACAACATAAAATCGGTTCCGGATTCAACCATCGCACAACAGCTGAGGAAGTATTGAGTAACACGGATCTATCCGGAAAACTTGCCATCGTCACGGGTGGATATTCCGGATTGGGTCTGGAGACTACACGTGCACTCGTTCGTGCTGGAGCCAAGGTTGTTGTAACCGCACGTCGGCCAGCCATCGCCAAAGAGGCTCTTGCAGGACTAGCTGGTGTAGAGATCGATGAAATGGACCTCGCAGATCTCACCAGTGTCCGTGCTTTTGCCGATCGTTTTCTGCCAAGCAACCAGAGTATCGACATGTTAATCCTTAATGCGGGGATTATGGCTTGTCCAGAGACTCGCGTAGGGCCGGGCTGGGAAGCACAATTTGCTACGAACCATCTTGGACATTTCACACTAACTAACTTATTATGGCCGGCACTCGTAAGTCAGGAAGGAGCACGGGTTGTATCTGTTGCATCAACAGGACATCATTTCTCACCAATTCGCTGGGACGATATGCAATTTGAGAACGGCTATGAAAAGTTTCCTGCTTACGGACAGTCCAAAACAGCAACCATTCTGTTTAGCGTTGAACTGGATAGACGTGGTGCAGATCAGGGAGTGCGTGCGTTCTCTGTACATCCGGGTGGAATTCTGACGCCGCTGCAACGACATATGCCGAAAGAGGAAATGATCGCATTGGGCTGGATTGATGAGTCTGGTCAAGTTGCCAATCCAAACTTTAAAACGCCAGAGCAAGGGGCAGCAACGCAAGTATGGGCAGCGACATCTCCGCAACTTGAGGGAAAAGGTGGCGTGTATTGCGAGGATTGTGACATCAGTGAGCCAGCTCCTGCGGATGGAGCCTTCTTTGGAGTCAAGGACTATGCTATCGATCCTGAGCAAGCCCGTCGTCTATGGGAAGTTTCCGCCCAGTTGACTCAAACGGATTTACCAATCTCTTAAGATCTGTTTTCTGTTCACGAGGAAAGTCGCCTGAAATGGCGGCTTTTTTGTGTTGGAAATGCCCTTCGTGTACAGCATCCTGTGTAAAAAATGTTTTAAAATAAAGTTCAAGGTTGAAATTTAATCATTTCAAAGAAGAAACGTAAAACGCATCGAATCCTTAGACTCGATGCGTTTATTTTATATTGAAGTCACAGGTTTATTTTTTAGTATAAGATCCTAATTGTTTCTGTGAAAAAGGATGAACAGAGTTTTTGTTTCTCAGCCACATATTGCCTTTAACAATTAAAACATAGACAGCTACGATAAAATAAATGGTGCTCCACATCCAATTTGCTGGTGTTAACATATTCTGTTCATAGGCACTTTTAATGTACCAGATTCCAATTGGCAAATGCAGAAATATCGCTGAAAATAATCCGGGATTATATATACTTTTTGCCTTTATATTGGCGAAGATGCCATGCCAGATAATCTGGAAAAAACCCATTAATACAGGTGCCAGACCCAGCCATACAATGGAAGGGAAGAATACAGGCGGTAAATAAAACACATAGGCGATAATCAGATTAATAATCATGGCTGACTGCTGATTTAACGGGTATCTCTCAGGTGTCTTACTTTGGAACAGAGCTTTATTAAACAATCCTGCAAAGTAACCCGGCCATCGATATTCTTCAAATTGGTGCAGGAGTATGGCAATAAAGCTTAACCACAAAATGCTGTTAATGCGCGGAAGTGTTCCCCAATCCAAGATGAGATAAATGCATACAAGGCATGCAATGATCAATCCCAAGTCTTGCCAATGTTTTCTTAACATGTTCAACTGAATCGCCTCCATCAATGTTGTTTAATGAAAGTATCTTTCAAAGAGCAAGTCAATTTGTGCTTCTATCGGAGCAATCTTCACAGAAGCTCCTTTTTCCAGAATAGGACTCATAAGTGCCGGGAGAAAAAGCGCCCCGAAAACTTGCGTCATCATTGTGGTCAGTCGTTCCGGTTGTTGCTCTCCGGTTATCTCTTTTAACGTATTTTGAACTTTGGGGAACCCCAATAAATTTAAGAATGAACCGTATTCCTGTTGAGATGAGAAATCTGCTGAACCCATAAGAATAATTCTGGATAACAATTCGGGATATTCACGGATGACTTGTAAATAATCCATTAAGAATTGCTTTAATCGATCTCGGGCGGGAATGGATAATTCATCGAGTATAACAAAGGTATGCTGAAAGCTACTCAGAATCATTTTAATAGATTCACTGATCAAATTTTCTTTGGAGCCGAAGTAATAATTAACCAGGGATACATTTGTGCCAGAGGCTTCGGCAATTTTTCGAATGGTGATGCTTTCAAATCCACTTTGTTTGGTGAACTCCAGTGTGGCTTGCATAATCTTTTCTTTTGTTTCACTTTTCTTGTCTGGTTCCATATGTAAAACCTCCAATAAAGTTATTCAAACAATGTTTTAAACAGTGTTTGAATTTATATTAGCACGATTTCCTAATATTGCAAGTCATACATTTGGATTATTGACCATTAACTAAGAAACATCATAGCGAAGGCTTTCGTTAAGGCATGTTCATTTTTTCGTGGGTGTTCTATTATGAAATGCGAAAAGGTTGATGTAACAAAAATATCTCTAAACAAAAAGCGCTATACCTGTGGTATGTTTTACGTACGTATACTGCTTTAATGTGAGAGGAGATTGTATGCCACAAGTGAAAAGAGTAATTCGGAGCAAGTGGTTTCTATGGATAACGGGTGTTGTCGGTATTTTGATCGCTGCATTTTGCGTACTATCCTTCTTCCTCGTAAATTCGGTATCGGCTACTTTTGAAGCCGGAAGTGTTGAAGAAAAATATGCTCTGCCCGGCACGTACGAGGTAGATACGCTGGAGATCAAGGACAAACAAGGCGAGAAACTCTACAGGGTTTATTCTCCGCAATCAACGGATGTCTTGCACCCGCTCATCGCTTGGGGCAATGGAACGGGGGCATTACCTGACAATTATGATCAGTTGTTAAGACACCTGGCCGGTTGGGGATTTATTGTCATCGATACATACAGTCAAACCACAGGTACAGGAAAAGAAATTATGGCTGCGATAGAATATATGCTTAGTGAAAATGAAGCGACGGTCAGCCCGTTCTATCACAGGATTCAAAAAGATCAGGTCGGTGCGGCAGGGCATTCGCAGGGATCAACAGGTGTGATTAACGCTCATACGAATTTTGAGAACGGGGATCTCATCAAAACGGTTGTATCGATTGCTCTGCCTGATCTGAAATATTGTGATCCAGAGGATGTGTACGATACATCAGCGCTGAAGGTACCATTTTTTGTTATTGGGGGAACCCGAGATTTCATCATTTCCCCGTCAGATTCCAACAAATTGGCGTTGGAGAATACCAATCCGGATCTTCCGGTCTTAATGGCCATGGCTAAAGGAGCTACACATACAGCGATAGAGCAGGATGGAGGACAGCATAGAGGTTATTTGACAGCTTGGATGAGATATCAATTGATGAATGATTTGGAGGCAAGAATGGCCTTTGTTGGAAAACATGATGAAATAGGAATGAATAAACATTGGAAGGATGTTACTTCCGCAAATTTACAATAGTCATAGCTCACATAAATCGAAGGACCCTTCTCAAATGGAAGGGTCCTTCTTCGTAATTACGTTGAACTCTCAATAGATTACTATAAATATAAACGTTTTCATTAGTGGTATCCTGTTAAATACCAAACGGTAGCTATGATTTCGCCTTTGCTGTTGACTGTCTGGGAATAAGCATCGTGGGTAACTTGACCTGAAGATACTCACTGCTTGGATTCTCCACTTGTTTCAGGATGACTCTGCCCGCTTCTCGTCCGAGTTCAAGTTCCTGCTGGACAACAGCCGTGGGTGGAATGGTACAGAACTCCGGAAATTCGACATCATCGAAGAACACAACGGATAAATCTTCCGGTACAGAGATCCCCATCTGCATCGCCGCTTGAATAACATGAGGGCTGAAATTGGAAGACAGAAGGGCCGTCATCTGCGGATTTGCCTGTAAAAACTTCTGAATCATCATGATAACCTCTTCATCGCTGTCACTCATGGCCAGACGTGTCATCTGTATACTGCGATCAATCAGAATATGACGGTCCTCCAAGGCTTTCTCATACCCATGCAATCTGTCCTCAATACTTGATGTCCCCTCAGCAAGAGTGGAAATAAAGCCAATTCGACTGTGCCCAAGCTCATGAAGATGCTTAACTGCCTGAATAGCTGCCTCATGGTTGTCTGAGCTGATGGAGTTGGTCTCCACCCCTTTTAGATTGCGGTCCAGAAGGACTAGGGGGAAGCGATTTAGCGTAAGCGCAAGGATCTCATTGTTATAGTGTTCACCCTCAACGGGATAGATAATTAGTCCTCTAACGCCTGCCTGTTTCATTTCCTGGATTTTCAGAATCTCCGTCTCTTGTGAATCATTCGTCTTGGCAAATAACAATTGATAGCCATTCTCTGAAAGGGTGTCCTCAATTCCGCTCAGCAGATTGGCGGTGAACCGATTGTCGAGACGGGGGAGAAGGAACCCGATCGTTGGTGCTATGAGCTGCTCTTTTACCGCTGATGTGATGTTATGAATCTCCTCGGGGCTGTGATCGTTAACAAAGGTGCCTTTGCCTTGAAGTCGGTAGACAACTCCTTTATCGACCAAAGCAGTGAGGGCATTTTTCACTGTGATACGGCTCACACTGAATTGCTCAGCCAGTTCATTTTCGGAAGGAATTCGGCTGCCTGGTTTCCAATTTCCGCTTCGAATCTGGTCAATGATATATGTTTCGATTTTCTTGTACATTGGCTTGAAGGTTCTAACCATCGCATTTTATCTCCATTCACTATTAGTTCGTTCTAAATATATTATATTAATACAACATATACAAGTGCTAAAAATCAATAACAAGTGAGTAAGACAAGAAGATTGAAATTACGAACAAACATGATAAAAAAACCTTATGAATAAACAATTTATTAGGAATACACTTTGTTAAGTTGTATCTAAAAATAAACATTTACAAGTAAAAGTATGTTGTTTATATTGTTTTTAAAGTTTGTTGGATAAAGCGTTTCCAACGAGCCTTCATAATCTTATCTATGCTTCGAATTTTTTATCAAGTGTTCTTTAATTTAAAAAGGGGGTGCAGCGGTTTTTAACGCCAATTTGTTGTCGTGGAATATTCATTAAGCCAGAAACGATCCAAAATTAAAGATAAGGGTGGTTGCGGGATGAAAAAAAGAGCAGGCATGATCGTTACTTTGTTAACTGTTTTCTCACTTATTGTAAGCGCTTGCGGTGATGCGCAGTCCGGGGGGACGGAACCCAAAGCGAGTAAAGAGCTGACGATGTGGACGTGGAAGGTTGCTTACACGCCAGGGATTGAAGCAGCTGCGAAATTGTATGAAGAGAAAACAGGAATCAAAGTCAAACTCGAGACCTTTACACCAGATGATACGTATCGCCAAAAATTCCAGGCGGCAGCCAACTCCAAAAATTTGCCGGATATCGTGAACTGGTGGGCAACGGCAGGAGATTCCATAGAGAACTCGGTGCTCGAGCTGTCTGGTGAAGTGAGTGATGATCTGTTGAACAGCTACTACAGTGCTGCAATGGACCCGATCATTGTCACACAGAGCCAGGTTGATTCCTGGAAAGAAGACAAGAACGCCACCACAATTCAAAAGTCACTGAAGACTGGCCAGTTCTATGGACTGCCGCTTGATATCGGAGGATTCTTTACTTTCTATGGTAACAAGAAGCTGATCGAAGAAGCAGGGCTGACAGCCGAAGCGCCCAAAACGTGGGAAGAGTTCGTCACCATGATGGAGACTGTCAAAGAGAAAACAGGTACTCCTGGGCTAGTGTTTGGTGCAAAGCTGCCTGATCTGTGGGAAAACTGGGCCGGTTCGGCACTGTCCATCATGCTGAACGAACCTCAAGGTTATATTGATCTGCTCGAAAGAAAGTCCAAACTAAGCGACCCTTCAAATCTGCCGGTAGTAAAAGCGATGGAGACATTGGCAAACAAAGATCTGCTTATGCCGGGAATTTTGTCAACGGATATTGATGGAGCAGACCAGGCGTTTGCTGCTGGCAAAGCCGCTTTCGATCTCGGTGGTTCGTTCACAATGTCTACCCTACTGGCTATGGGAATGAGTCCTGACGATATTTTCACCTTCCCGGTACCTCCGCTTGAAGGATCTAAAATTAACAGCTGGACGACTGATCCATTCACGTTAACGATGTTGTCAGTAAATAAAGATTCGCAGAACAAGGCTGAAGCGCTCGATTTCATTAAATTCCTCACCGGTGATCCGGATGCTGCTGTTGCTTTTGCTAATGCGGCGTATACAGTACCTGCACTGAATCTGGGCGATCGTGCAAATGATCTGGACCCGAACCTGAAATCAATTTCAGATGCATTCGCTGCCGAACCTGGTCCTTACAGTCAAGCTTCACCTGCAATCAATACGTATCGTGGCAAGCACAAAGAGTGGGAAGTGTATGCCCAGTCCATGCAATCCATGATCGAGAAAAAGATGACTGCTGAACAAGTCGCCAAGAAGTTCGACGACACCATGGAAAGTCTGAAAGCGAGCGGGAACTAGAACACCAAAGCAATTGGCAAGCCCCGTAAGGGGCTGTCGATTGCCAAATTGAGAGCAAAAGGTGATTGATCATGATAAAAAGTCGAAATAAGTGGATGCCGTATCTCTTTTTACTGCCTGGCGTGCTTTTGTTTCTAGCCATCGGCGTGTATTCGGTCGGATTCTCGATCATGCTCAGTTTTTATAACTGGTCCGGGATCGATTTTTCCACCGCAAGGTTTGAAGGTCTGGCGAATTTTCGTCAGTTCCTGCTCGGTGATGATCCGATTGTAACCCGGAATTTCTATAATGCCGTTCTGCACAATCTGATTATTGCCGTTTCACAGGTTGTGGTCGTCGTTCCAATCGCACTTGTGCTGGCATTTGTGCTGCAAAATACGAAGGCAGCAACGTGGTACCGGACGATTTATTTTCTGCCGATGATCGCATCTGGCGTAGCTATCTTTTATGTATGGAAAGGTTTGTTTGAACCTAGTGGAGCATTCAACTCACTCTTCTTATGGATGGGTTTGGATTTCCTTGCTGTACCTGGTGGAATGCTGGGGAGTTCGTCTACTTCTTTACTCGGTATTATTTTGACATCAATCTGGGGTGGTCTGCCTGGAACGCTGATTCTGTACTACGCTGGTCTGACTTCCATTGATCCGACACTGTATGAAGCAGCAAGTGTGGATGGTGCCAAGAAAACAACCATGATATTGAAAATTACCTGGCCGTTACTGAAGCCAATCACGCTTATTGCCGTCATTCAGATGGTGAACGGAGCCTTTCAGGCCTTTGAGAATGTGTTCATCATGACAGGCGGCGGACCGGCTGGCAGTTCGGAGGTTATTGGTACGCTCGTGTACCGTACAGCTTTTCTAAACAATGATTATGGTCTGGCCAGCGCTATCGGATGGGTATCATTTCTGATTACAGGTGCCATTGCCATATTCAGTATTCGCTCATTCAAGGCAGACATCTAAAAGGAGGAGCACATGGTCAAATATATTAAGCATATCATTCTAATCTTGTACGGATTGACCTGCCTGTATCCTTTTGTCTGGATGATCGGCACTTCGCTGAAGACATCACAGGATGCACTAGCCAATCCACAGAGTCCGTTTCCACAAGCTGCACCGATGTGGTCCACATTTGGTGACGTATGGAACAAATTGAACTTCTATCAGTTTTTCATCAACAGCGTGATCGTAAGTGCAGTCGTGATTATAGGCGTTATTCTCATCTATACCATGATGGCCTATTCGTTTGCCAAATTTGTCTATCGGGGCAAAAAATTCATCTATTACACGTTTATTGCCTTGCTGCTCGTTCCAGGTGTAACCACATTGATTCCGCTTTATATCAACATGACCAATCTCGGGCTGCAAAACACGTATATTGGCATGATTCTGCCCATGATTAATGGTGCTGCACCCTTCGCCATTTTCCTATTCACCAGTTACTTCCGCACAATCTCACATGAGTTATACGAGAGCGCAGTACTGGATGGATGCAACAATTTCAAAATCTACTACAGAATCTATCTGCCATTAGCGTTGCCAGCTATCGGAACCATTGCGATTCTGAACTTTATCGGAAGCTGGAACAATATTTTGTGGCCGATGATCATCGTGGATAGCCGGGATATGTTTACGTTACCGATGGGACTCATGTATCTGGATTCATCTTCATTCAAGAAATGGAATGAACTCATGGCAGGGGCTTTGATTACGGTCATTCCAATCCTGCTTGCCTTCCCGTTCATGCAGAAGATGTATGTCAAGGGCATGACGGTAGGTTCGGTAAAAATGTAAGTACACAACAACTAAATCATACAAGATTGGAATGAAATGAATGACTACAAAAACCGCGCATATTGTCGCACATTCTCACTGGGACAGGGAGTGGTATTTATCCTTCGAGAAGCACCGAATGTTGCTCGTTCAGCTCATGGAGGATTTAATCGAGACGTTTGAAAATGACTCGGAATTTACCAATTTCCATCTGGATGGGCAGTTTATTGTACTGGAAGATTACCTGGAAATCATGCCGCATAGGTCGAACCAAGTCCGCAAGTTAATTGAAGAGGGCAAGCTGATTGTCGGTCCATGGTACATCCTTCAAGATGAATTTCTCGTCAGCAGTGAAGCCAACGCACGTAACCTGTTAATTGGTATTCAAGCCTCAGAACAAATGGGAGGATATGCGAGAATCGGATATTTCCCGGATTCCTTCGGCAATATGGGTCAGGCACCACAGCTCATTAGCCAGGCAGGCATTGAGGTAGCTGTATATGGACGTGGAGTGAAGCCAGTTGGATTCAATAACGAAATTCAGTCTGGCAATGAACATACCTCCAAATACTCGGAGATGTATTGGGAATCTCCCGATGGTACTCGTGTACTGGCGATCCTGTTCGCCAATTGGTACAACAATGGCATGGAAATTCCGGTGGAACCAGAGAAGGCGAAAGTTTACTGGGCCGAAAAACTGGCTGCAGCAGAAGAGTTTGCTTCAAGTTCGGAACTCCTGTTCATGAACGGATGTGATCATCAGCCGCTTCAGAAAGATCTGACACAAGCGTTAAAGACGGCTACCGAGATTATGCCAGATGTGGCGTTTCGTCACTCCAGCTTTCCCGAATACATTCAGGCTTTACAAAAAGCGAAACCCCAATCATTGGACGTCATTCGCGGTGAACTTCGAAGCCAATGGACCGACGGCTGGATCACACTTGTAAATACGGCTTCAGCAAGGGTGTATATCAAACAGCAAAATGTAAAAAGTCAGACGTTACTGGAGAAAGTGGCTGAGCCGCTGGCAGTCATGGCCTCTCTGTCCACAGGCATTTATCCACGGCATGAGCTGTTATATGCCTGGAAGACGTTACTGAAGAATCATCCTCATGACAGCATCTGCGGGTGCAGTGTTGACGAGGTCCATAGGGAAATGATGACCCGATTTGCCAAATCACAAGAAGTGGCGGAAGTCATATCGATTCAGAGTGCTCGTACAATAGCCGAATCCGTGGATACATCTGGCTTTGACGCAGATTATGCGTTGCCTTTTGTAGTGTTTAACACTTCGGGACATCGACGATCCAATGTGATTGTAACTAGGATGGACGTTGAGAGACGTTACTTTGACCACCGGCCTCCGCATGAAAAGTATCAGGAGTTTAAGCGCGAATATGAAGCCTTTGACTCGAACGATTGGGTTGTATTGAACGCGGAAGGCAAGCAAGTGGAAGCCGTAATCACACCCGTTGGACCGACATTTGGATATGATTTGCCGGATGATCGATTCCGTCAACCTTACTGGGCATATCAAGTGGATGTAGAGCTTCATGTCCAGAACATCCCTGGTTTTGGATATCATAGTTTTGCTCTTGTGCCTAAGAGTGTTTCTGGAGAGAATGCGCTTAGCGAACTGACTACCACTGAACTTGTTACAGAAGAGCAAGTGATGGAGAACGATTATGTGCGGATCGAGATTGCGGGGGATGGGTCGTTTACCATGTTGGATAAAGTGAACGGTCGTAATTATACCGGGCTTGGCATTTATGAGGATACGGGGGATATCGGAAATGAGTATATGTACAGGCAACCGGATGAGGAAGCTCCGTTGACTACGCAGGGACTGCCTGCCCAGATTAAGCTGGTACATCATACACCACTGAAAGCCGTTTATGAGATCGTGCATATCTGGAAGCTCCCGTTAGGCGCAGATGAACTGCTGAATGAAGAGATACGCTCCATGGTTCCATTTCGTTACCGGAAATCCCGGCGGCTCGATGAAACTAGGGAGGTGAGCATTCGTACAGAGCTAAGCCTTGAAAAAACGGGTCGTTCGGTTGGCATTAAAAGTTATATCAATAACACGGTTCAGGATCATCGAATTCGCATGCTGTTCCAAACGGGACTCGAAGCAAGTCATGTTACCGTTGACTCTATTTACGAACTGGCAAAGCGCCCGATACAGCCGGAAGCGGAATGGAGAAATCCCAGCAATGCGCAGCATCAAAATGCATTTGTCAGTATCAGCAATGGTCGTGAAGGGCTAACGATTGCGAATAAAGGTCTTAATGAGTACGAAGTATTGGCTAATCAGAATACCATTGCTGTGACACTGCTGCGTGGGGTACGCGAGCTTGGGGATTGGGGAGTATTTGCAACGCCTGAAGCCCAATGTCTCGGACAGCACATTATGGAAATGGAGCTCATTTCACATGATTTGGATGTTATTGAGTCCGAGGCTTATGTGCAGGCGTACCAGTTCCCGGTTCCCTGGACCGTTCAACAGACAGGGGTACATGGTGGAACGTCACCCGCTACCCACGAGTTTTTGCAATGGGAGGGTGATCATCTCGCTTTTAGTGCGCTTAAACGTGGCGAGGCAAATGATGACATGCTGTTCAGGGTGTTCAATGTATCATCGGAGACGACTTCACTGAAGGTAACGCCATCGTTTGAGGCTAAGGAAGTGTACGAAAGTACAATTGTTGAAGATCAAGGTGAAGCCATGAAGGTAGCGGATGAGGGAAGTTATGCTTTGAATGTGGGACCGGCAAAAATTCAGACGATCGGCATTCAACCCACAATACGTTTGATATAAACAATTCAGTCTTGGAGTTCTCTCCACTGCTGCGGATTGAAAACGGATGCATCATGTTCCACATACGACAACCCTGTTTTCGTGCAGCTTGATTACATGATCAAGTTAATGGGAGGTACGATTGTGAACAAACGATTATGGTTAGGTGCCAGGTGTACCATTTCAGTTATGTTGACTATTGTCATGTTATGTTCAGGGTTATACATCACACCAGCAACCACACACGCGGCAGCAGAGAGAGAAGATATTACTGAACAGGGAGACGTCCATCTAAATGATGTGTCACCTGACTCGGTAAGTATTACGTTGGGGGAAACTCCTGTGCAGCAGGGCATAACGGCTCGTCCCGGCGATGGACCTTCAGCAGGGCTTCAAGTGGGGATATCTGACGGCAAGGAGTATTGGAAAACCAATCAGACGGTGAATCCAACAAATCCGGCCGATAACATCCTGTATTTTTACTTTAATGTTGCGGATGAATATTTATTTGAAAATACCGATCAGGACGTGTTCGTCACTGTTGAATATTACGATAGCAATAGCGGAGCGATGTCTCTGCAATACGATTCGAAGCAATCCAATTTCAAGGATGCTCCTTTGTTCCGGTATGAAAATACGGGAACCTGGAAGACACATACTTTCAAGCTCAGTGATGCCAATTTCGGTAACCGCACCCATGATGCGGATTTCCGAATCGGGGTTAGCGGTGCAGGGGCACCAGCCAACAATCCGGAACTTCATCTGGCGAAAGTAACTGTCCATAAGCAGCCTCAGCAACAGGGAGGTACTCAGGCGAAGGTTTATGATACGGAATTCCCTACATCAGATATCGTCATTGCAGATTGGAGCGTAACCGATTATGGAGCAATAGGGGACGGTGTCTCGGACGATACTCAAGCTTTCAAAGAAGCGCTGGCAATAGCCGGAAATCAAGGTGGCGGAGTTGTGTTCGTACCATCCGGAACCTATAAATTAACCGGAGAGCTGGTTATTCCAACAGGCGTTACACTTCGCGGAGATTGGGGGAATCCCGAAGAGCATGGCGGGTTAGTCAAAGGTACAATCCTTGCTGTATATGGCGGCAAAGGTCAAGCTAACGGGAACAGCTTCATAAAGATGGAGCCTTCCAGTGGGGTAACACATTTGTCTATCTGGTATCCCGAACAGATTATAAATAACCCGGTGGCTTATCCATGGACGATGGAACAGCTTCCAGGTGACAGTGCCACGGTGAAAAATGTAACTCTCGTCAATGCATACCAGGGGATCAAGATTGGCCCGGAATGGAACGAACTTCATTATGTGAAGGATGTATACGGCACCACACTGAAAACCGGTATCTTTCTGGATTTCACAACAGACATTGGGAGACTGGAAGAGCTTCATCTGTCCCCGAATGTATGGGCGAACTCTGGTTTGTCAGGAGCACCTGAGCAATCTCAATTGCGTGAATATATGATACAGCAATCAGAAGGTATCGTAATGGGGCGCTCGGACTGGGAGTATATGTCGAATATTCATATCTCGGGTTATAAGACAGGCATACGAATCACGACAAGAACAGGAAGCCTTGAAACAGCCAATGCGCAGCTGTACAAGATTCAGATTGACGACTGCAACGTTGCGCTGAAGATTGAAGGCGTCAATGATTATGGATTGCTGGTGACAGATAGCCAATTCGAAGCGAGTGCTGGTCCGAATCCTGTTGCCATTTATGCAACGGAAGGCTTTCACTCTATTGCTCAGTTTAACAGCGTAACGGTGGGCGGGGAGCCCAAACATGCGGTTGTGAATGAAGGGCGTGGAACGTTGTCCTTTGAGAGCAGTTCTTTCGTGAATTGGGGTGAAGGAAGCGGAGATTATGCCATAGTTGCGAAGAGTGGTTCGCTTATACTGGGCAGTTCTACCTTCGCCAAGCCGGATCGGCACCTGCTTCTTCAGGGAGATGTGGCAACAATCAATGCCATACATTCCGGACACGAAGGCAACCTTGCAGTGAACGATGAAAGTACCTCGGCGGAACTGAACATCCATAAGGAAGAAAATTTGGTGTTGGAAACGATCCCTAATGTTCCTTCAGTAGATATTGCTGTGCAGCCCAAGCCGGGTACTCGCGAATTGTTTAACGTAGTGAGCCAGCCCTATTTGGCTGATAACACAGGGAATACGGATTCATCCCAAGCCATCCAACAGGCATTGAATGATGCCGAAGCAGCAGGTGGAGGAACGGTCTATATGCCGGCTGGTATTTACCGGGTTGAGCAGGCTCTTGTGGTCCCGACTGCCGTAGAACTGCGGGGTAATTATGATGTACCTCATCATACGATTGGGAATGGAACCGTTATTTTTACGAACTATGGAGAAAACGACCCGGATGCCGATGCCTTCATTCAGCTGAAGCAAGCAGCTGGATTACGCGGATTATCCGTCTATTACGATCAACAAACATGGTCTGATGCAAATCCGGTGAAGCCTTATGCCTGGACTGTGCAAGGTCAAGGGAAAAACGTATACCTGATCGATACAACCTTGGTTAACCCTTATCAGGCTGTCGACTTCGGCACCCATGATACAAGTGGTCATTATATCGATTATGTAGCGGGATCTCCGCTCAAGGAAGGTATATATCTTGGTGGCGGGTCAGACGGAGGATACATGCGGAATGTGCAGTTCAATCCGCATTATTATGGTCGGAACAATTATCCAAATCATCCATCGAATGATGAAGAATTTAATCAAATTTGGAATTATCAAAAAGAGAATCTGGACGCCTTCCGTATTGGGGATGTTACCAATCAGGTTATTTTCAATACATTTGTATACGGATCGAAGTACGGTATTCATTTTGAAGAACAGAATGGAAGAGGGCCCGAAGCTGTCGTTATTGGTCATGGCACGGATGGCAGTAAAAAGGGAGCCGTATTACAACATGCGGGAACAGCTGGTCTTTCGTTTATCAATACAGAGCTTGTTTCCATGAGTACAACAGACAAGGTATACGTGGAGGTTGGGCCAGACTTTGGTTCCAAAGCGGTGTTCTTCAATACGTCCATGTGGGGAGACACAACAAGATCTTTTGATATTCACGGAGGAGATATCCGCATACAGCAGGGAAACTTCACAAACGTTGGTGAAATCGGCATTAATGCAATCGGTGGTGATATTACCCTCTACAATTCCTATTTTCAACAGCCACGTACAAATCATGTGGTTGCAGGTCCAAACGTAGAGAAGATGGTGATATCCAACAACCTGTTTAATGGCGGTTTTCAGATTGAGAATGAAGCCCCTCCTGGAAAAGTGACGGGTACCAATCTGTTTCCTTTGGCACTCAAACTGAACCAGCTTGGGTATGATCCATCCAGACCAGGTGATCCCGGAAGCACGCTGACTTTGACTAATGTTGCAGGTGAGGCTTTGCTTAAAGGGCAGATCGAACTGATTGAACCGAGTGTGTATCAGGCGATGTTTAAGCCAGTACGATTTGAGGGGCTGGGCATTGGGAAAAGCAAGGATGTGGCGCTTCCCTATATATCAAGTGACTTGCTCAAATTCAGAGTAACGCTTGAAAACGGATTCCGTTATGAGACTTCAGTCAAACTGTCACAATCCTTTGCGGCACAAAAAGATGCTGTTGGAACGCTGCCATTCATTGAGGTTTCCAGTCCGGAGCATTACAACAGTGTCGGTGGAAGCTGGGGAGGTCCGAATGACCTCAGCATTCAAGCTAAAGCAAGTTGGGATGCGGAAAATTTGGTTCTCAAGGTGGACGTCAAAGACGATATTCACCATCAATCCAATACCAATGGCGATATATGGCAAGGAGACAGTTTACAGCTCGGTATTGACCTTGGTAAAGAGGATGGTGCGGCCAGCAAACAGGTGAATGAGCTTGGTTTTGCACTGAATCAGGAAGGTGTCATCACGAAATGGAGATGGCGAGCTCCGGAAGGGGTTGCACCAGGATTATTGGAATCCGCATCAGCAAACATTACCCGGGACGAGACGACTCATATTACTCATTATCAAATTACGCTGCCTTTTGCAGCACTTCATCAGGAAGGATATTCATTCCAACCTGACAAACCTATCGGTTTTGCATTGCTTGTCAACGAAAACGATGGCGAAGGACGATCAGGCTTTATGGAGTTTAATGGAGGGATCGGTACAAGTAAAGATGCACGATTATTCGGAAACTTGTATCTGCTTACGGGTGATTATGTGACATTGTTGGAGCAATCGGCCGAGGCGAGTGTTCGTACTGCGGAGCAAAAGAAAGATGTTACCTCTATAGATACAGCAGCCAACTTCGTCACTCTGCTACCAGCCGGCACGTTAAAGTCCTCATTACTCGTGAGACTCGCTGTTCTTACATCAGGTTCCAATCCGAATCCCGGGGGACCCAATCCACAGCCAGGCTCGGGTTCTGGTTCGCAGCCAGGTGCTGGAGGGGGCCCTACGACTGGAGGGAAGAATGAACCAACACCCGCCGCTCCTGGTGCTACAATGCAGCTTCAGCCCAAGCTGGATAAAGCTGCTGCATTGGCAACAGCCGAGCTCACCAACAAGATGATGGAGGATGCGTTCAACCGCATCACCCCTGATCAGGACAGGAAAAAGAAGCTGATTGTAGACATCGAATCCGTAGATGGTGCTGAAGGGTATGCTCTGACACTTCCATCCAGCTTTTTGCAGGAAGTACCCTCTACCCATTGGTTGGAGATTCGAACAGCATGGGGAGTGCTGCTGGTTCCGAGCAATTTGCTGGCCAATACCAAAGGAACGATTGGAGAGCGTATTAACTTGGTATTAAGTAAGGCTGATCAAAGCACTTGGAGTGCCAAGATGAAATCAGACTTAGGAGAGCGGCCTGCGATTTCATTATCTGTGATATCGGATGGAAAACCCGTTGCATGGCAAAATTCCATTACGCCAATCACAGTAAGTTTACCCTATCTGCCTAATGTAACTGAACTGCTGGACCCGGAAAAACTCGCAGTACGACGTATCGCGGATGACGGGCAAATGATCTCCATTCCAAATGGGAAGTTCAATAAAAAATCGGAACAAATGATTTTCAAGACACGACAAAACGGAGTTTATGCAATCACTCAGGATAATCGAACATTCCAGGATATACAGCAACTATCATGGGCCCGCCATGCCATCGAAGTTCTAGTGTCCAAAGGGGTTATTCGTGGAATGACAAAGGCAGAATATCAGCCTCAATCCATGATCCGCCGAGCGGATTTCGTAACTCTGCTTATCAATGCCTTAGAATTACAACCAGATCAGGGAACCAAGGTGGAACGCTTCGCGGATGTACCTGAGCATGTTTATTACGAACAGTCCGTGAATACCGCAAGAACGCTGGGCATCATTCAAGGGGCAGGCGCGGATCGATTCTCGCCAGCGTCTCCAATTACCCGGGAAGAAGCAGCGGTTATGATCTACCGAGCTATGCAAGTTATCGGGATGCAGCCTCCTCCTGAAGGTGAATCCGGTCTGAATGACTATAAAGATACTCATTTGATTAAGGCATATGCCCGCGATGCCATTGATTCATTAACCAAATCAACAATAATGGAAGGAAGCAATGGCAGCTTCCATCCGGAAGATACAATGACACGTGCTGAGACCGCAGTGCTGCTGTATCGTTTATACAACCGTTTGCCTTAAATCTTCCGATAGGATTGAAATGGAGCAGATGAGGAGAGTGAACACATGGCTAAAATTACACGGATAGAATGCATACGTACAAGGCACGACGGAAGCTGGACCATTGTGAAGATTTCGACGGATCAGGATGGTCTTTACGGATTGGGTTCTGCTTCCGATCTTTATAATCCCGAAGCGGTGGTACAGGTCATCGAGCAACTGCTGGCACCATTACTCATAGGGAGGGATGCATCCCAGATTGAAGATTTGTGGCATCTCATGCATATGAGCGGATATTGGAGAAATGGGGCAATACTTCATACGGCCATTGGTGGAATTGACATGGCCCTGTGGGATATCAAGGGCAAGGAAGCGAATCTACCGGTATATCAATTGTTAGGAGGGGCCTGCCGTTCGGCAGTTCCCTGTTACGGCCATGCCGGTGGTGCTGATATCAGCGAGCTGAAAGAGGATGTATCTCGTTTTATGGAAGAAGGATACACGGTCATTCGAGTGCAGATGGGAGGTTACGGTGGCGGGGGATTTGTTAGCGGCAAGGACGCGAATTTGCCGCGCGAGCCCTGGAGCAGCGGTCCTGTATTCGATGAAAATGCGTATCTGCATGCGATCCCTGACATGTTCGAGAAGTTGCGCCTGGAATTTGGTAATGGGATTCAGTTTACCCATGATGTGCATGAGCATTTGTCCCCCATTCATGCCATTCAGCTGTCGAAGCGGCTGGAACCTTATCATCTTTTCTTTCTGGAAGATGCACTTGCTCCGGAACAGATCGGTTGGTATCGACAGCTGCGTCAACAGAGTGCTACGCCGCAGGCCGTGGGAGAATTATTTGTTAATCCTCAGGAGTGGACTGGTCTGATTCAAGAGAAGTTGATCGATTTTATCAGAGTTCGGGTATCGAAAGCAGGCGGAATCAGCGCTTGTCGCAAGATCGCTGCGCTTGGCGAAGCCTACGGAGTACGAACAGCCTGGCAGGAGGGTGGGGAGAATGATCCTGTAAACCAGGCAGCTGCTGTCCATCTGGATATGGCCCTGTGGAACTTTGGTATCCAGGAAATCAATCATTTTAAACCTCATGAGTTGCAGGCATTCCCGGGACATATCGTCAGAGAGGGCGGATATCTATATCCTTCCAACAAACCGGGACTGGGCATTGAACTGGATGAAGTGAAGGCCAGATCATTACTAAGTGACTCATGGGATCACAACAAATATCATCGGCCGTATCCTCTAGACCGCAAAGCGGATGGGACATTGGTGCGACCCTAACGAAGTGAAAAGAACAGACAGGAGAGATATAGGAATGAAGACGATTGCAGTTACAGGCGGAGGCGGAAAGCTGGGTTCACAGGTCATTGAGAAGCTGCAATTACAAGGTCATGATGTCGTATCGCTGGATAAACACCTGTCTGACCGGGTGCGTTGCAGACAGATTATTGTCGATCTGAACGATTATGGTCAAGTCGTGGGAGCACTTGCCGGAGTGGATGCGATCATCCATCTGGCCGCAATTCCTGCGCCGCTTCACTACCCTCACAGCTACATTTTCGCTAATAATACACTTTCCGGATACCATGTGCTGGAAGCAGCCTCTTTGCTTGGTATAAAAAAGGTGATCATGGGCTCCAGTGAATCATCCTACGGATTTGCCTGGGCCAACAAACCCTTCGCTCCCGATTATTTCCCGGTGGATGAACAGCATCCGCAACAGCCGCAGGAATGTTACGGCCTGTCCAAGATCGTTAATGAGGTCACTGCAGAGATGTTTCATCGGAGAAGTGGGATACAGGTGATTTCCCTCCGTTTTTCAATGATTGTCGGACCAGGAGAGTACAGACATTTGGCTATTGCGAAGGCGGAAACGTTCAAGCACATATTGTGGAGCTACATTGATATCAGGGATGCCGTGGATGCTTGTTTGGCTGCTCTGCACGCCGATTATGATGGGGCTGTTCACGTTAATGTTACCGCTAATGATACGTTAAGTGATCGGCAAACGACAGAATTGCTCGCCACCTTTTATCCTAATGTAAAAGATCTACGGACACCTTTCTCTAGTCGAGAAGCCATTGTTAGTAATGGAATGGTGAAAGAGATTCTGTCCTGGGGCCCGAAGCACTCGTGGGCGGATGAAGAACAGGAGTAGCTTATGCGCAACTAAAATGAATAGGGGGATACTATGCTAAATTTCATGCAAAAAAACAAGAAGGTTTTGGCTTTTGCAAGTGCGGCATTATTGATTCTTACGTTGTGTTTGTCTATATCACCTTCCATCGTATCGGCAGCTTCCGCGTTTAATCAAACGCAGGCTTCCAGTTATAACAGTCAATCCGGAGTCCAACTGGAAAGTTCCAGCGAGGGAGGGCAAAATGTCGCATTTATCGACAACGGCGATTACATTGTATTCAACAATGTGGATTTTGGTAGCGGTGCCAATTCAATCGACGTGAGAGTAGCCAGTAATAACAGTGGCGGTACGATTGAGGTCCGTCTGGATAGCCTAAACGGGACACTCGCGGGAACTGTTGCTGTTCCAGCTACGGGCGGGTGGCAATCCTGGCAAACGAAGTCCGGGTCAATCAGTGGTGCCACTGGTGTACACACAGTGTATCTTAAATTCACGGGCGGAACCGGCAATTTATTCAATCTACTCTGGTTCAAGTTCAGTGCTTCCGCCGCAGGCAGCGGAGGCGATGTCGTAGGCAAGCTGTATGCCGGGTATCAAGGCTGGTTCAACGCAGCCGGAGACGGTTCACCGAACGGGGGCTGGGTGCACTGGTCCAAAAATAGCAGTGCGCCATCAGCAAATGGCAACGTGAATTTCGAGTTGTATCCAGACCTTCGCGAATATTCCAAGCTGTATCAGACTAGTTTGGCGAACCTCGGTAATGGTTCTCCTGCCAAATTGTTCTCCTCTTACGATCAGGAGACGGTCAACAAACATTTTGAGTGGATGCAAACCTACAATATCGACGGTGCAGCATTGCAACGGTTCGGCGCAGATGAGAGTGACACACCTAACAACTGGAAAAGCAACCGGGACAGCGTAGCCGTCAAGGTTAAAAATGCCGCGGAATCTTATAATCGCAAGTTCTATGTCATGTATGACATTACGGGCATGAATGCGAGCAATTGGGTACAGGCAGTCAAGCATGACTGGACGACCAATGTTGTGAACAACATGCACCTGCCATCATCTTCGGCCTATGCGAAGCAGAATGGCAAAATGGTTGTCTGCATCTGGGGTATTGGCTTCACGGATCGGCCGGGTACTGCAGCAGAGGCGGCCGATTTGATCGGTTGGTTCAAAAACCAGGGGATCTATGTCATCGGTGGCGTGCCTACGTATTGGAGAACGGGAAATAACGACTCTCGATCTGATTTTATGAACGTCTACAAATCGTTGGATATGATCTCGCCTTGGTCCGTTGCCCGCTTCGGCAATATTCAGCAAGCGGACAGCTTCAAAACCAATCAGCTTCAACCTGATCTGGCTTTCACACAGCAAAATGGAATTGACTATCAGCCAGTGATCTGGCCGGGTTCGGCTTGGTCGAACATGACTGGTGGCCCAAGAAACGAGAATCCGCGTCTGCATGGAGACTTTATGTGGAGGCAGGCCTACAATCTGAAGAGCATCGGTATCAATACCGGATATATCGCAATGTTTGACGAGTACGATGAAGGTACGGCTATTGCCAAGATGGCAGAGAATAGCTCCATGATTCCAACCAATCAATATTTTCTAACGCTGGATGCCGACGGTGTTGCCGTATCTTCAGACTTTTATCTCCGACTTGCAGGGGATATCAATCGCATGTTCAAAAATCAGATTCCAGTGACGGCAAACCATCCAACAAATCATCAATAGAGCCCAAATGGCATGATTTTAACAAGTTCGTATACGTTCAGGAGGATTAAAAATGACTACTAATGATATTGGCTTCGAAACCACACGCCAAAAGACTACATCCATGAATCCAGCAATCACATCTATATATACAGCAGATCCTTCGGCCCATGTATGGAACGACGGTAAAATTTACATTTACGCATCTCATGATATGGACCCAGCCAGAGGTTGCGATCTCATGGACAGATATCATGTTTTCTCCTCGGAGGATATGGTTCACTGGTTGGACGAAGGGGAAATACTCCGTTCAGACGACGTTTCCTGGGGCAGACCGGAGGGCGGCTTCATGTGGGCGCCTGACTGTGCATACAAGAATGGGACCTATTACTTCTATTATCCGCATCCAAGTGATTCGAACTGGAATGATTCCTGGAAGATCGGGGTTGCCACCAGTAGCTATCCAGCACATGGCTTTACGGATCAAGGGTATATCGAGGGGCTTGGCGGGTTTGCACTGATTGACCCGTGTGTAATTGTAGACGATGACAATAGCGCCTATATCTACTATGGTGGCGGCAGTGTCTGTCTGGGAGGCAAGCTCAATGAAGATATGATGTCACTGGAGAACGGCATGACAGAAATGCAAGGACTTGAGGATTTTCATGAAGCGGCCTGGGTGTTCAAAAGAAACAATCTTTATTATCTTACCTATGCGGACAATCTGGAAGACAACAACCGTATGAGATACGCAACAAGCGAGAATCCGCTTGGCCCATGGACGTACCGAGGCATTTTTCTGGAGCCGACTGGCTGTTCCATTACCCATGGCTCTGTAGTAGAATTCAAAGGGCAATGGTATCTTTTTTATCACAATCAAGCGATCTCTGGAGAAGGTACGCTGCGTAGCGTATGTATCGACTATCTGGAGTTCGATGAAGATGGTTCCATCAGACCTGTGGTTCAGACAAGGGAAGGTGTAACGTCCGTTGGTCCAGCCCCGGTTCCTGCACGGCAACAGAAAGTTTATGCAGGTGCAGCTTGTCAGGTTTTTGGTGGAGCTGAAATCAGGACATTGCAATCCGGTCAAACCGTGGTCGGGAATCTTCAATCCTCAGAAGCGTACGCCTTGTTTAAGAATATAGATGGAGGCGAAGGCGGAAGAACATCGATTGAGCTTCATTATGCGACTGGTGAACAACTAGCCAAATTGCATCTGACGATTAATGACCAGGACTATTCTTTACTGAATGCGCTATCCACTGGCGGTTTGCAGGAGTTCGGCGGAATCACCAATGTCACCGTTCCTTTGGAGCCGGGTAATGTTAACACAATCCAAATTTCAGGTGGACATGGTGAGATCAATCTTTTAAGCCTCACCGTTACCCCATTGTTGGATTAATACGTAAGAAACGGGATAGACGTTTAAACCTCAGGAGAGTTTTCCTGAGGTTTTTTCTTGTAAATATGAACGAGTGAGTTCTAATAAAAAATAAGCACTTTTTTCCAACAAAATGCCAAATAAATGACAACGAAATGTTATTTCTATTTGTAACTGCTTACTTTATGCTAGATTTCAACACCCGATGAAGAGACTGGATTATGTCTGTACATACGGTTATGAGGGTTAGCCGTTGTGCAGAAGAAAACAAGTTCTTCGGATGTAAGACAGAAGCGCACGTAGAGAACCTTGATGTATTTGTAAGCGGTAACAAAAAACAGACTAGGAGGAAATCATGTGAGGAAGAGTCGTCGATTCATGTTCACGCTGTTGGTCATTTTATTAATGGTTTCGTCAGTGCCACTCCCTGCCACAGCCTATCAAAATCCGCAAACGTTACCGGATGAATGGGGACAATATGGACTCGGGGACCCCTATGTATTGAAATTTAATGGATACTATTACCTGTATGTAAGCACAAGAGATACGGACGACGGTGTCAAAGTCTGGAGCTCTAAAGACCTGGTGAATTGGTCGTACCGTGGATTAGCTGCAACAGATCCCATTACGCACGGAGCTTATGCTCCTGAAGTTGTTTACTGGAATGGCATGTTCTACATGTATACATCACCTGCCGGAAAAGGACATTACGTGCTGAGCAGCACAAGTCCTACCGGACCCTTCAATGTAGTAACGGGCAACCTTGGAAAGTCGATTGACGGTAATGTGTTTATTGACGATGATGGCTCGTTCAGCTTCTATCACGCAGCACAGGGCCGAATAGATGCAGCACCGATGAGCAGTCCGACTGAGATCGGAGTGAGTGCGTCAACAGGAGTGGGGATGGGAGGCTGGACTGAGGGTTCAACCGTCTTCAAACGAAATGGAAAATACTATATGACCTATACAGGTAACCATGTATTTAGCAAAGGATATCGGGTGGATGTGGCTGTTAGCACCACAGGTCCGAGGTCCGGATATGTTACTGATAGCACTAACCCGGTATTAATTCGTACAGAGGGTCCCACCGTGGGATTAGGACACAACACTGTAGTAACAGGACCTAATCTGGACACTCACTATATGATGTATCACAATTTGGAAGGTAACGGAATTATTGGACCACTGCGGCATCTGAACATGGACCGAATTGTATGGAATAACGACAAGATGATCGTGCAAGGTCCGACTTCAACGGATCAACCCAATCCTGAAATGCCTGTTTTCTATGACTACTTCGATCGTTCTGCAATCGGAAGCAATTGGTCCAACGTGAACGGTGGTAATTGGGGCATCTACAATCAGGAACTCATGTGGCAAAATTCATTGGGCAGCTCAACTTGGTATAAACAAGTGACCGCTTCGAGCAGCGCATCGGATTATACGGCTGAATTTAACATGAAGGAAATGAATCGGGGAACGTCCACCAATCCGAGATACGGCGCTACATTCTCCTATACGAATGAGAACAATTATGGTGTTGCGCTGATCAGTTCGAAAAACAAAAGACTTGAGACATTTTTCCGTATTAACGGAGTGGATCAGGCTTGGCAAACATTCGATTTGCCTGCCGACTTCAATTATTCGAAATGGCATAACATACGGATAGAAAAATCGGGATCAACGTTTAAATACTACGTAGATGGTATGTTCAAAGCAACACGTACCGCCAATGTAGGAGCAGGCAAAATTGGTGTTCTGACAGAGGATACACATGCTGACTTCGGCTATACTGCTTTTAACAACGATGTGAACGGAAGCAGTGCATGGAATGCCTCCAAGCCGATTCCAGGTACAATCGAGGCCGTTCATTATATGAAAGGAGGCGAAGGTGTCGCTTATCACGATACAACGGCTGGGAACCTGGGCGGGGCTTATCGGACCGATGCCGGGGATATTCGCCTGAATAACGAAGGACTGTTCAACTTAGGCTGGAATCAGACGGGAGAATGGTATAAATACAAAGTAAATGTAGAGTCAAGTGGATATTACGATATTGATTTTCGCATGGCTACCTCGTTGGACGGGGCACAGATCCGAGTGTGGGATGGTTCGACCGACTTAACGGGTATCGTCAATGTACCTAATACGGGCGGATGGGATAATTGGAAAAACATCTCCAAGAAAAAGGTCTATTTAAATGCTGGACAACGGGAATTAAAGGTTGAATTCGTAACTGGCGAGGCTGATTTCTCAAGAATGACGTTTCAGAAGAATGTTGATGTGACAAGTGTAAGTGATAATTTTAACGACGGCGACGATAATGGATGGACACGGTTTGAAGGAACCTGGGCTGTAGAGAATGGTGAATACAGTGCAGGGAGCACCGGACCAGCGAAATCTACATTTGGGGATACAGGATGGGCAGATTATACGGTCGAGGCGGATATTAAGATGATTGACTCAGGGGGAGACGGGGGTTTACTTGTCAGAGTGAACAATCCATCCCACGGCACAGAGCGAGGCCAGAACAATTATGATGCTTTACAAGGATATTATGCTTATCTGACCACAAGCGGAGTCAGTCTGGGCAAGATGAATTATAATTGGGCGCTCCTCAAGAGCAACGCGCAGTCATATTCCACCAATACCTGGTATCATATGAAAGTTGCCGTTAATGGTACAAACATCAAAGTTTATGTGGATGATATGGTTACTCCGAAGATCGATTATACGGACAACAGCCTGAATCCGTTCACGCATGGCAAAATCGGTGTTAGAACGGCAAACAAGCATACGCATTTCGATAAAGTATCGGTTACTCCCTGAACCCGGAAGCCAAACGTTGAGAATACAAATCGTTGTAACGAGAACTGGAATGCATATTAAGCCGCCAATTGGCGGCTTTTTTGCCTTAAACGATATAAACTATTGCGACCAAATGATGCCTTCCTCTGATCTCCTTCACCACCGTCATTTCCCATTAGCCAATCCAACCCATTTCATTGATAATTGAATGATGGATTCGACAGGAGAGGGTGGTTGGTAATGAAAAGTAGTGAACTTCTGATTGGATCGCATGTATCCTTTGGAGGAAAAGAGATGCTTCTCCAGGCTAGTAAAGAAGCCGCTTCTTATGGCGCATCTACTTTTCTGATGTACACTGGCGCACCGCAGAATTCGAAACGAAAACCTATTTTGCAATATAATATAGAAGCAGGTCATTTGCACATGAAGCAGCATGGCATTTCCAATATTGTTGTGCATGCTCCATTCCTAATTAATCTGGCGAATAGTTGCAAACGAGAGGTGTTTGATTTTAGCGTACAATTCCTGCGGGATGAGATCGAACGAACGGCATCGCTTGGATCAAACCAGCTTGTTCTTCATCCCGGGGCACATGTAAACGCTGGATTGGACATCGGTATTCGACAAATAATCCGGGGATTAAATGAAGTATTACAAGACAATAATCACCCGGAGGTACAGATTTCGTTGGAGACGATGGCGGGAAAAGGAACAGAATGCGGAACAAGTTTTGAAGAACTGGCACAGATTGTCGATGGCGTGCAACGGAATGAACGACTCTCCATATGTCTGGATACTTGTCATGTTCATGATGCCGGATACGATATTGTTCATCATTTTGATGGAGTACTCGAGCAGTTTGACAAGGTTCTTGGCCTTGATCGACTAAAAGTACTGCACATCAATGATTCCAAAAATGTGCGGGGATCGAGGAAAGATCGCCATGAGAACATCGGACACGGACATATCGGGCTTCAGGCCTTGGATTATATTGTGCATCACCCCCAACTTGCGTCACTTCCAAAATTGCTTGAGACGCCGTCGATTGGTAAAATTAAATATAAAAGTGCACCTTATCGACATGAAATTGCCCTGTTAAGAAGAGAGTGCTCAGAACCTGTGCAGAAGGAAGAGGATTCTTTAGAAAACAGTAAATAGAGAGAATTACAAACATCCGCTCACTCATTCCATGTTTATTCTGACGGGACATATGTTAAAATGGATGTAGAACGTTACTTTTTACTAAAAAGGAGGCCGCCATGCAGCCAATAGAGCCTCAAGACATCCAACACCGGATCAATCAACTTCTCGATCAGGACCTATATTTACACCTCGAACTCACGTCAGGTGCTTACGCCAGTCACTTCGATAGCACCAGGCATCCGGGGTCGGCATTCATTTCCAATGCGGTCATACGATATACGCAAGGATCTATCTCGGGCACGGGCCCATATCGAGTTGGCTTAAAGACCACTCACGGCTGGATATACGCTGAAGGACTTACACACATTGACGAGCTGGAACAAGAACGACTTATTCTGGCTGGTCACGATAGTCAAGGAAAGCTGGTTGTAGCTTTACAACTTAGTCGGGAATTGTTCTGATGAAAGCGGAGGATCAAATAAGCATGAATAACAAACAGATTGAACATCAGCGCATTTTAGTTGTGTTTCCCCATCCCGACGATGAAGCGTTCAGTTCATCGGGAACATTGGCGAAATACATAAAAGGCGGTGCTCAAGTCACTTATGCTTGCCTGACTCTAGGGGAGATGGGACGTAATATGGGCATCCCTCCATTTGCCAACCGGGTCACCTTGCCAATAATCCGTAAGGATGAACTCATAGAGTCCTCCAATGCGATTGGTATTCAAGATTTAAGGATGCTCGGTTTTCACGATAAAATGATCGAGTTTGAAGATCCTGAACTGCTAGATGGCCATATTTTGGCCCTGATCAAGGAGCTTAATCCTTCACTGGTCATTACTTTCTATCCGGGCTATAGTGTGCATCCCGATCATGATGCAACCGGAGCTGCGGTTACGCGAACGATTGGTCGACTGCCTGCAGAGGAGAGACCAATTGTGTACTGCTGCGCATTCTCGAACAATCACGAGGAGAGCATCGGAAAAGCGGATGTGATTGAAGATGTGAGTGGATTCCTCGCCGAGAAAATGGCATCGATTCGAGCTCACCGTTCGCAATTCCAAGCGCCTGAACTTGTCGGCAAGCAGGAATTGGATGATGAACAAATCCGAAATCGGTTTGGAAGAGAAGCGTTTTGGACCTATAAGTTCGATTAATTTTACAGTTTGTACTATCTAATTTTCGTAAAAAGTCGCCATTATGGCGACTTTTTTTCGTTTTAAACATAACATATTGTTCAGAGGTGATTGGATTGGGAAGGGGCAATCGTATGGTTTCCATTCGCTTGCACGGGTAATAACATATTGACCATTAAACTCGTAAGGAGTGATACAATTGAAAGAACTTCGTTCTGTTTTTATTAAAATCCCGATGCTCTTTATGTTAGTTGCACTTACAGCTTGCTCTGGAGAAACGGAGCCGTCGTCCACCACTGAAACGTCAACACAAACAAATGAATCGGTTACAGCTCCCACCA
Source organism: Paenibacillus sp. FSL F4-0087 (assembly GCF_038020215.1). Lineage (NCBI taxonomy): Bacteria > Bacillati > Bacillota > Bacilli > Caryophanales > Paenibacillaceae > Paenibacillus > Paenibacillus sp. FSL F4-0087. The sequence goes on along the minus strand of NZ_JBBODJ010000001.1, from coordinate 6,380,354 downwards.
CAGAAAACGAGGAAACATCTGAAACGACACGACCGCAAACAGAAAGTTTGGATTTGATGTCAGGGGAGGGCAATTCTTCACAAACGGCAACCTTACATCAAGGAGAGGGTTTTTCATTGTACGTGTTCGAGAAGTTTTCTTTTGACGCTGCCAAAGGCCGCTTGTCGCTGACAAGCAATCCGGACTACTATGTAGATATTGAACCGCTGCCCTCAGATTATGATCTGGAAAAGCTTAAGACGACTGGGCAAGAGGACTTGGAAAAATTCGGTGAGGTGACTGATTATAGTGGAGAACTGATCGAGCATCCGCTTGGTTTCGCTGAGCTTTATCTTCAAGCCTCAGGTGAAAAAGGGATAAACGATTATATGGTCTGGAAATCAGAAAAAGGTGACGCTTTTTTATTCCGTCTTCACAATCCCAAAGGTGAAGAAGCCTCTGATTTCGCTGGTCCGGTCCTTGTGTCCTTATCCACGGTTCAAGGCGAATAGTCGTCATCGTCATCTTAAGGAGTGAATGGACATCGTAATACCAAAAATGCGAAGCAAACGAATCATTCGAATTACTGCGATACTCATTTTACTTTTGCTCATATCATGCATCGCATTTGTTTATGTGAATGACAGACCTGGCGGACTAGCCGATCGGCGTATGTCCAAAGCAATGGGAATGAGTGAAACCATGCATATTCCTATAGGAAAAACTGCTGAAGAAGCGATCCGAAAGTTTAGAAATAATGATGATTCATTACAAATCATTCATCAAGAACCGGTGGACGGCGGCATAATTTTGTTTAAACAAAAAACGGGTCAGGAAAATAACAGCAATCTTCAGATGGAGTATGCTCGGAAAATAATATTCGGATGGAAGTGGGCATGGGGTGGCGGATAATCCATTGGTGAATCATCTCAATTCACGTCTGCAATGGATTACATGAGCATACCTGAATTGAGTCATATATCGACACCTTTCCCTATGCTGTTTGGACATATACTAGACCCGGCTATTCAGCGTGTAACTGTCGAGTTCGAGGGGAATGAGAAACCAGTACTTGCGGAAGCCAAGCTGGTTGAGGTGGGCCCGGAAAGCATAATCTGGTTTGTATCACTGCCCTCGTCTGCAACAATTCCGTATGAAATAAAGGGATTCAATGATAAAGGGGAGCTCGTAACCCATAAACAAATGGATGATCCGAATGGCATGGGTTCCATGGTTCTGGAAGAGCGTTAAAGAGTGATCGTACGGGACCTGCGAGTAAGGCGGGATCGTCAAGTTTGGAAAACAATAAAAAGGGAACAACCCATTGTTGAGGGTTGTTCCCTTATACGTTACAAGGAAATTCGAGTTTACAAAAAAATAAGTAAAAGAATTCCGACTACGAAGCAATAGTATGAAAAGTAAATCAAGTTCCCTCTTGCCATAATTCCCATGAACCATCTCATTGAAAAGTAGGTTACGATAAGGGTCGTAATGAACGCTAAAATGTAAGGTACAGCCAACTGCGCTCGGTGCGGATCGGTTACAATGTCAGATGCGCCTAAAATTACCCCGCCGATGCTAATTGGAATGTAGAGCATAAAGGAAAATTTCAACGCCGTTTCTTGTTTCATCCCGACAGCAATAGATGCAATGACTGTTGCACCAGAGCGGCTTATTCCCGGAATAAGAGCCACCGCTTGAGCCAGACCCACCAGTGCTGCGTCTTTCGCAGACAAATCGCCATCTCTTTTGCGCCCGCGAAGGTTTCGAATGAGCCATAGGGCAACCCCTGTAATCAGTAAACTAATCGCAACCGTATAGACAGAAGTGAATATTTCTTCAATTTTATCCTTGAACAGCACAGCCCCGATCGCAGCAGGCAGGGTACCAATGATTATGTATAGACAAAACATAAAATCTGCTTTGTACTCCGCATTGCGAGAGACTAGGAATCGCCAGCCTCCTACAATAAGTTTTTTGATATCTTCCCGAAAGATAAACATAATGGCAATCAGTGAGGCTGTGTTCGTCAAAATTTCAAAGGATAATCCGTTCTGCTCCATGCCAAGCAATCGTTGAACGATAATCAAATGTCCGCTTGAAGAAACCGGAATAGGCTCTGTAGCCCCTTGTACGATACCTAATAACACATATTTCAACCATAAAATAAAGTCTTCCATTGTATCCTCCTACTCATTATTTTCGATTAGCTTTGACATATTTCAGTTGGGCCACAATAATGACACTAATAATCACCAAAAGGAACCACGAACTGATCTTGCTAAAACTGACCAGCTGCCAGGAATCATGCTGGTCAGGGTATTTCCAGCCGTTAAAAAATGTAGCTATATTTTCAGCGGTCCAGATGAAAAAACCTACGATGATAAAAGCAAGTGTTAACGGCATTCGATAGGTAGTTAATCGTACCCGATAGATAATCCATGTTTTTCGAAAAACAATAAATACCAGAGCGGTCAACCACCAACGGAAATCGGGAATAAAATGATGTGTGAAAAAGTTGATATAGATGGCTCCACCTAACAGAAACGAAGATGCAAACCCAGGCCAGCCTGTCATGTCCATACGCAATCTGCGCCATATTTGACACATAAAGCTTGCAACACTTGCATACATAAATCCGCTATAAAGGGGGACACCAAAGAGCTTGGTATAACCAGGCTCGGGGTATGACCAGGATCCCATCCATACCTTATACATCTCCAGTACCAATCCAATCACGTGAAATATACATATGACTTTGATTTCATCACGTGTTTCCAATCCGCTCCGGTACATAAGGTATTGTACTGCTAATAAAACAAGCAGAATGGCATCATAGCGATAGAGAAAGGGTATCTGAATTACGCTAGAAAGGGCCAACGTTCCAAAGATCGCCACAGGAAAAATGCAACTCATCGCCTGATGATAACCAAAATGCAGGAGCTGTACTAAAGGTTTCAAGTTATGTTTATCTCCTTCCTATGCCTTGTTCATAATAATATAGATATGGTCCGTTTGTAAAAAGAGAAAAAAAGATCTATATATTTTCTTATTTTCAATTCGTGCTTAATCAAAGACAAATAAGGCCCCTCGTCAACTGGAGGGACCTTGTTTTTTTGGACAATTCAATTATGCATTTTCAGACAGCTTGTAGGCAGATTTAATCGTATGTTCGATGAGCGTCGCAATTGTTACAGGACCAACACCGCCTGGTACAGGTGTAATTGCTGAAGAAGGAACAAAGCAAGCTTCGTAATCCACATCTCCGACGTTGCCTTTGTTATAACCTGCATCAATAACGACAGCACCTGGTTTAATCCAATCTCCTTTAACAAAGAGCGGTTTGCCGACGGCTGCAATTATGATATCGCCAAGCTTCACGATTTCCTCCAGATTCACGGTTTTGGAGTGGCAGGTCGTCACCGTTGCATTCCGGTTTAGCAGCATGGCTGAGACAGGTTTGCCCAGAATTGGACTTCTTCCGATGACAACCGCATGTTTGCCCTCGATCTGAATATTGTAGAAATCCAGAATACGCATAATAGCCTGTGGTGTACAGGAAGGGAATTCTGCATCTCCAAAAGCATTAAGTGCAAAACCGAGGGTCGTTACACCGTCAACGTCCTTCTCGATGCTAATGGCATCAAAAGCTGCTCTTTCATTGATGTGATTCGGGACAGGGTGCTGAAGCAAAATACCGTGTACGGAAGGGTCATCATTTAGCTTGTTAATTTCTTGAATTAATTCATCTGTGGTGGTATCCGCAGAAAGAACGACCTTAATAGAATGCACGCCTAATCGAGCACAAGCATTTCCTTTCATTCGCACATAGGTCGCTGAAGAAGGATCATCTCCGACGAGAATTGTTGCGAGACAAGGCTGAATGCCTTTTTCCTCCAGAATGGCAACCTTCGAGGCCATGTCTTCCTTCATAAAATCCGCTACCGTTTGTCCATTCAAGATCAGTTTGTCAGTACTCATTTTCACATCGCCCTTTCAACATAAAAAAGAGGCAAGGAAATAAATATTCCTTACCTCTGCCCAGGCGTACGGCTTATTACAAAACCATATGCTCCCTCACGGTTCACCGTGTTCGCCAGTTACATATGATCGTTTGAATTGTTTAGATTGATAGTACTTGAAAAAGCAAAATTGTTCAATAGTTAATGGATTTCACTTTGATTTGTATGGGGTATTAGTTTCCCTGGTAGCCACAATCTTCGTCATATAGTTGATAACTGTTATCACTCGTGTTATATTGTTAACTAGTAAACTATTTAATATTAAATTCCTGAATTAGTTTAATCATTTAAGGGTTTTTTATTGTTTATAAGTAAATAAGGAGCGATTGAAGAATGGATTCAAACGATCGAACAAAACAGTTACTGTATGACCAATTTATCCGATTTTTACATGTATATGAGAATCACAAGGATACGGAAATTGAACATTTTCTAAGTATCGCTCAGCGGGAAAGCATGGACAAAATCCCTCAGCATTTGACCGCGGTTCATATGATAGATTGCATTGGCAAACATGAGCCTATTAACAACACGGGTATTGCTGAGGCGATGAATTTGTCCAAAGCGAGTATTACCAAGATCGGCAACAAACTGTTGGAGGAAGGATTCGTCAAACGTACGAAAATGAATGACAACAAAAAGGAGAGCTATTTCCGTTTGTCACCGCAAGGCAAAAAGATCTTTGAACTGCATGAACGTTTACATGTACTTGAGGCTGAACGGTTCTATCGTTCTTTGGACAAATATTCGGAACCGGAGCTGAAAATAATACATCAATTTCTTCAAGACAGCAGCATGTATATGGAATCCAGATAAACTGAAGGAGAGTGAAACACTTGAGTCTGGCAGAATTGATCAGGGAACGCAGAAGTATTCGTAAATGTAATTCTACACCGGTGGAACAGGAGTTGGTTGTTGAATTGCTGCACAAGGCAACACGGCTTCAACCATCTGTTGAATTTGGCTCATGGCGTGTTGTTTATGCCGGAACTCCCGAAGCACGCAAACGGTTGGTAGACTGCATGCTGGAACAGATGTCGCAGAGCAAGTTCGGCAAGTTGATTCCGGGAAAACTGCTGGATGTGTTTAAAAAGAGGTTTACCGATATTCCTGCTCATGTCATTGTTATGTCGACTGTAGGACCGGATCGTCTGACCAATGACCGCAATTATGCGGCTGCCTGCGGGATGATGCAGAGCTTCCAACTGCTGGGATGGGAACAAGGGTTAGGAATGCTGTGGGATACAGAATCCATGATTCAGAATGAAGGCTTTTTCAAAGGAATTGGACTGCGTGAGGATGAAAGATTTGTTGGCATTCTTCATATGGGATATTACGACAAAGCGCCAAGAAGCCGGAAAAGAACACCAGCTGAGCAAAAGTGGACTGTATTTCAGGGTCAAACTACGTAGAAGGGGAGGATGTAAAAATGGAATTGGCCAATCTGCAAGGAGGCATACACAGTCCAAAAGATTTTTTGGATCGACCGGTATCACAGGAGCTAATCCTTGAATTGCTCAATCACGCCGTGTGGGCGCCAAATGATGGACTTCGTGAGCCGTGGCGATTTATTTTTGCCGATAACCGTAATGGGAAACTCATGCAGGGATTGCAGGAGCACGCTCCAGCCTATCTTCTGGTCTTGATGAAGGAAGAGGCGGATCATCATAAGCGGGAAGAGGACTTTGCAGCTGTCTGCTGTCTGATCCAAAATTTTCGTTTGCTTGCCCATGAACAGGGGTTGGGTGTGCGCAGCACGTTGCATGACTGGATGTACGACCGGAGCCGTGCTGAAAAGTTTGGCGTGTTAGGCAACGAGCGGATTGCTGCGGTTCTGGAATTGGGATATGGCGCTGTACAGCTGGAAGGGAAAGATGAGATATCAGAACCTCAGCTTCAGTTCGAACTGCTGTAGCGGGAAAGATATAGGGAAGAGAATTCAAATGAAAGAGGAACGACAAAACCTTAGCAGGGATTGTCGTTCTTTTTTTATGCGGTATGTATACGATTTGATGATTAAAAATCAGCTAAAGAGGATACACACGACTAATCCAGAGATTCACCTATTTTAAAAAATGACATTTCTATAATGTGTTAATTTCCTTGTTATAAGAACTGAATCGTGTTCTATTCTGTAAAGTAGATAAATCACCATCTAAATTCTTCAGGTTCGGAAGGAAAGCTGCCGCAGCCGAACAAAGCAAGGGGAGCAGACCCAAAGACAAGAATAAGAAAGGCAGACCATAGAGTTCTGCAACCGCTGCACCTGCAAATGCACCTACAGGCTGTAGTCCGCCACCAATGAGGAACCGTATTGAGTTGACTCGGCCTTGCAGAGGTCCAGGGACAAGAGTGCCATGCAAAGATGAACTGAGAGAACCAAAGAAAGGTCCTGCTGCACCAGCGGCACATAACGCAACGAGCGCAAACGGGTAACTCGGGAATAGGCCCAGTAAGGCGTTAAAAAGCCCGATGGCGGCTAGGCTGCACAGCATGATTGTCCGTCGTTTTTTGATTTCACCCATCCACGAAATGATCAAAAGTCCTACTAATGTGCCACATGCTGAAGCAGTGGTGAGTGTACCCATAGCAGCGGCATCCCGATCTAACACTTCACGAACAAAAGGAATCATCATCGTCCAGATCGCTACAGAAGACATGTTGCTGATCGAAACAATGCCCATAATCGAAAGCATAGCCGGGAAACTGCGATAAAAGGAGAATCCTTCATGGATATCTCTGAGATAAGCCTTAATTGAAAAGGACGCCTTAGCTGCTACTGGCTTCTGCATTGTGGGCAGATAGAGCAACGTGGCAATCGCGGCGGTGTAACAAACGGCGTTGATGCCCAGCGTTGGCAATGCCCCAGCTACGGCAGTAAGAGCTCCGGCTAAGGCTGGGCCCAACAATGCAGCTGCATTACGGCAGCCGTCGATTACCGCGAATGCACGCACCAGTTTGCGTTCATCTGATACTCCGGGGACAATTGCCATTGCGGTGGGCATGAATAGGGCAGAACATGCCCCGCTTAGTCCTGCGGCCAGAAAAAGGTGCCATAATTGCAAGTGGCCAGCGAGTCCCAGACTCAGCGGTAATAAGAGAGCAAGCAATCTAACAGAAGCAAGCACTGCCATGAACCGCCCTCGGTGTAACCGATCGGATAACGGCGAGCCGAGCAACCGAATGACCACTTCTGGAATGCTAAAGCTTAGTGCCATCGCACCCATAGCCATCTTAGATGCAGTTATTTCATAGACAAGCCATTCCATAGCCAGAAGACCAAATACGTCACCAAATGAACTCAGAGTGACAGTAGCAAGTAAACCATAATAACTGCGTTTAAGCATGAGTGTTCCTCCGTGTGCGTAGGTTAAAGGGCATTATCATTATTCTTCAATATAAGCTGAAATCTGTTCCGAAAGCTTGTTGAGTGCTTCTAAACGCAAGCTGTAAGAGGTAGTTTTCTGGTTATAATGCACGATAACAAGCCCCGCTGCTCTCAATGAAATAAGGTGGTAGTGTACCGTGCTCTTAGAAAGTTTAACCTCGCTAACGATCTCAGTGAATGTTAACTGCTTTCCGGCTAATAAACGGAGGATGTATAATCTGGTTTCGTCGGACAATGCTCGTGTTAGACGCAACAACCGATGTTCAGGCCGGCCCGTTGCTGGTGGGAGAATATCGGCAGAGTAACTGGTGAAAATCAGTTCATCAAAGATGGCTGAGGTAACAAAGGGACGAGCATGATATTGAGGGATTAGAATCACTTGTTTGAGCAGTGGGGTGGGATAAAGACGCATACCCTCCGTTGCCTCCTCATAGACCTCTAGGTCATTGGTTCCGTTTAGCATGGACCGTCTGGTTTCAGCTTCTAAGGCAAGACCATCGATAATCGCCGAATCAATTTGGCTGAAATAGTGGGTATCCCATTCACGCAGCGCTTCGGATGTCCGGCTGCGCAGTTCCGGGAGATTGGAGGGAACGGACAACTTCACATTAGCAGCGATGTCATATAGTTGGCCCGTGGTTAGGTCTTCAAGCCAATCCAAAAAACCACTCACTGAGCGTTCACCAGGACAACTCCAAATATAAGGTGCAAGGCTAAAATCATCTACAAGTTTCATCGTCTCCCGCATTTGTTGCAGTTTGGCAGGTGCGAACCGATCTTGTACTTCTCTGACCCATAGTTTTCCAGCATCCAGAGCATTATGATTCTGTTTGCTCATGAAAACCGTCAGGCTGCTTACACATTCATAAATGGGCGCGAAATCAACTTCCACTTTGTAGTTCATAGCTCGAATTTCCCCCTCGTCTTTCGCGTTCTATAATTATAGAACAACTAATTTGTTTTATTGTATACGAACAATTATGGGTTTGCAACAAAAATGTCCAATGATTTACTTAATCTCTTCAACGAAAAAAGACGTTCCACGGGTGGAGAGCACCTGGAGAAGCGTCTTTATGATTTATAATGACAGCAAGATGAGCAGACTGATTTTAAAATAACTGAATAATACTCACCGAAAGTGTATATTGAAACTTTAATCTTGGTTGAGTGCTGCTATCTGATCTTTGACATTTACATCACTCAATCCTCCGTGGTAACAAACAACGGATGTAATGTCGAGATCTATATACTTTCTTAACGAGAGTTTTGCTGCGTTCATATCCGGTGTAGTCGGGGCGTGAATTCCACCAAGCATACCGTCTACACTGTACATGGAGTCCCCGGCAATGAGGGTTTTACTTTCCTTCAAATAAAGACTGATATGACCGGGTGTATGTCCAGGCGTGTGAATAACGTGAATCCCGCCGCAAAACGGCAGTTCCTGACTATCTATTAAAGTATGATTTACTGTGCCCTTTGGTGGATTATCCAGGTGACCATCTTTTATTAGAGGCAGTTCCCCTTGGATGTACGGCTTATCCAATTCGTGTGCATATACTTTAATAGTGTTGCCACGCGTCTGTAAAATCTCCGGAAGATTCCCTATATGATCGACATCCTGATGGGTCAAAATCACCGCATTTAATTTGTATAGAGAGACACCAGCCTTCTCCATTGCCACACGTAAATCCTCAAATTGACCTGGAAAACCAGTGTCTATTAGAATATTCATTTCTTGGTCCTTTAAAAGAATGGGGTGTATCACATTCCCATGATAGTCTAGATGGAGCATTTCGACTCCCTTTGAAATTTCCATAATATTAGTCCTCCGTAGAAAGAAATAGTATCTCTTTGTAAACGAATCAACTTCGTATAAAGATACGGGGGTAGAATTGAAAAAAAAGATTAGGGTTTTCTTGTGAACCAAATCAAGTATAGGATGATCTAATGAATAGAAGGAATGAAGGAAAGGGGGATCATTGGTGGATTTATCAGAAAAAGCCGAACTTGCAAGACAAGGAGATAAGGAAGCTTTTGTATTTTTAATACGTGCTGTTCAACAAAGCCTATTTGTTATAGGAAGATCAATCGTTAAAACGGATGAAGATTGTGCAGATGCGATACAGGAGACCATTGCTAAAGCTTTTTCTAATGTACATACACTGAAAGAGCCAACTTATTTTAAAACTTGGATCATTCGGATTTTAATCAATGAGTGTAATCGGATTATTAAGAAAAAAAAGCGAGTATCCCTTGTCCCTTATGATATGAGAAAGACATCTTATAAGGGGGATTTTGAACAAATTGAGCTGTTTGAGGTAATTGACGAATTGGATGAACAGCTTCAAACCATCGTGACACTTTTTTATATCGAGGACTTATCGGTCAAGGAAATATCTAGAGTGCTTGAAGTTTCTGAAGGAACAGTAAAGTCAAGGTTATTCAGGGCCAGACGACAATTATCAGAGCTCGTTCTAGGGGAAGGAGAGGGCAAATATGAATTTTCATGATCCGGTTGACCGTGAGATCAAGCAATTATTAAATGCTAAAAGAAAAGACCTGATCATTCCTGATGCAGTTCAACTAGCTATGGAGAACGCACTTTCCTCCATTTCTGAGCAGAAGGTAAAAAAGAAATATCCCCATAAAAAATGGAGATGGGCAGCAGCAGTTATAGCCCTCTTTTTCATCCTAGGAGCGGTTTCGATTTATTCGGTGCCAACATTTGGTGAAATGATCCGGTCTTTATTTGCCAAGGATAACCCAGATATTGGACTTTTGCGGGCACAAGAATTGGGACTAGTGCATAATCCTCATATCAAAGTAAAGGACAAAGGTTATACGCTGGTAATTGATGAAGCTGTTGCAGACCCTACCCGAGTGACGATGGCTCTTCAACTCTTTGATAAAAAAGGTAAGCACGATCGCTATAAGTTACTCCTTGGAGATCTGAACAACATTACAATCAAAGATGCTAACGGTAAAGACTTGGACACCATGTACGATATGGGGTACACAAATGATTTTTATTATATGGTTGCTTTCTTCAATGAGCCCTTGCAAACAGACAAGATTACAATAGAAGGGAATATTGGGACGCTTGGCAACAGAAACGAGCCTTCCATTGAAGGAGATTGGAACTTTAGCTTTGATATAGATATGAGAGAGGCTAACCAGCAAACGAAGATAGAAGAATTATCAGGTAGCTACACAACGCCACACGGAATGACAGTCACTTTAAAGAGGTTAACGAGAATGGTGCAAGGAGTCCGTTTTGAACTGGAGACTGAACTCAATGATGCTGCAATGGCAAGGTCACCCGGTGATTTATGGGAAAAGCAGATGTTGAGCTTTCACTTTGAAACCATAGAGAATGAAGAAATTCATTCGGTAAATTCGAGAAAGAATGGTGACATGGTTAGTCTGATGTCTACTGATTATGCAGTCATTGGAGACGGAAAGATACGTTGGAGTTATATTTTCAAGTACTTGCCAGAGAACGAACCATATCGTTTTATTTTGGATGGTTACTCGGTAGCGGAAACAGACGGTAGCAGAATTTCCTTTAGGCCATCGGACCTGATAGAACCCAAAGCTTTTCAAATATTAACAGACCGCATAGAGTTGGTTGGGACGTCGCTTGAGGACTCACAAAACCCTGATGCCACATTTGAAACCGCCGTATCGTTCTACGGGGAAATGGATAACGAAATAAACAATGAAGAATGGAAAGCATACGATTCAGCAGGCAAGCAGTATGACGTTAGTAAGTGGGGGATTTCAACCTTAAAAAATACGCTTTCTAATAATTGGAGAGAGGGATTTATTAGTATGGGAAATCGCGATACGCAGCAGCCTTATGAATATCGGATTATGGGGTTAGACCACATTCCGGAGGAACTTATCCTGGTAAGACGTGTAGTGGATAAAAGGTACAAAGACCCGGACTGGTCCGTAATGCTAAAATAATTTATTAATGTGTAGTCTATCCATCACTAATATCCTCAGCATCACTTTCACAGCCGCCCTTCTGGGCGGCTTTTTGCATATTTGTTTTCCTGTAGGTAGAAGTCGATTTTTAGAAGGAAAACAGACATAAATCTAAACATATTAGAGATTAATCTTTAGTTTGTCAGGTTTTTATGTAACCGCTATCATTCTATAATTTAGTCAGAAAGGAGGTAAAAGTAAAAAAAGAATTGCATCAAATGGTAATTGAGAACTTCAACCGAGAATCAGACGAAAGCAGTCGATAAGGCAAATACAATCATATTGGGAGGTAGAGTATGTTTAAATTTAGCAAAAAAATGTTGACGGTCATTCTTGCGGCTTCCATGAGTTTTGGCGTGTTTGCAGCAACCTCAAGTGCAGCGACAGATTATTGGCAGAATTGGACCGATGGCGGCGGTACGGTTAATGCTGTGAATGGATCGGGCGGAAATTACAGTGTGACATGGCAAAATACGGGGAACTTTGTTGTTGGTAAAGGCTGGAATGTTGGATCTCCAAACCGGACAATTAACTATAATGCTGGGGTTTGGTCTCCATCCGGCAATGGCTATTTGACACTCTACGGGTGGACAAGAAATGCACTTATTGAATATTACGTTGTAGATAGTTGGGGCACATACCGACCAACCGGAACGTTTAAAGGTACTGTCAACAGTGATGGAGGAACCTATGACATCTATACAACGATGCGATACAATGCACCTTCCATTGACGGTACACAAACCTTTGCCCAGTACTGGAGCGTAAGACAGTCGAAGAGAGCGACCGGGGTTAACTCCGCTATTACGTTCAGTAACCATGTGAACGCATGGGCAAGCAAAGGAATGAATCTGGGTAGCAGTTGGTCTTACCAGGTGTTAGCGACAGAAGGATATCAAAGCAGCGGAAGTTCCAACGTAACGGTGTGGTAAGTAATCCATGGTAAGCAACCACACGGTGACCCGTTTAACGTAAGTAAAACAGATTTTTATACATTAGGGACAGGCTCAATGCCTTTTCCTCAGATCTACCATCAGTCCGGATATGTTGAAGGCCGTTTTCAGTCAGACAAATGGCCTTCGACGTTGCCGGATGAGAATGGCAGTCATCATAGCCACTTATTTTCCCATTAGCTTAAAGGAGATCGTTCAATGAGAAAGCTGTTGATGTTCTTTTTAATAGCAACAATGCTAGTGATCAGTGCTTGTTCACAGGATAAACCCGAACCGAAGGATAACCTTGTATTCGTCCAAGGTGGAACGTTTAAGAACAACAAGACCAATTTTGCCGGTAGAAATGTGACCCTGTCGAACTTTTATATCGGAAAATATGAGGTAACTCAAAAAGAGTGGGAAGATGTCATGGGAAATAATCCCTCCGGATTCAAAGGAGAACAATTACCCGTAGAAATGGTGAGTTGGTATGACGCGGTAGAGTATTGCAATCAAAGAAGCATACAAGAGGGCTTGAAGCCGCATTACAACATCGATAAGGGTACCCAAGACCAGAATAATAAGAATGATAACGATAATATAAAATGGACAGTAACGATTAATGAGGGAACTAACGGTTACCGACTGCCTACAGAAGCGGAATGGGAATATGCCGCAAGCGGAGGTCAGGAGAGCAAGAATTACACATACAGCGGCAGCAACAACGCCGATGAAGTCGCATGGTATTGGAAGAACGCCGGGGACAAAATCTTAACTGGAGACTGGAACTGGCCTGCCATAGAGAGCAACAAAAACAAAACCAAATCAATTGGTACCCAGCAGCCCAACGAGCTTGGAATCTACGATATGTCTGGCAATGTCAGAGAATGGTGCTGGGATTGGTACAGCGATGCTGAGAGCCAAATTGCTTCATTTCGGGTTGTAAAAGGCGGAGGCTGGATTGGCGGTGTCAATAATAACGAGATCGCTTTTCGAGGGAAATTTGATGCAAATGGTTTTGGTCCCGATCAGGGTTTTCGTGTTGCTCGCGGAGAATAGTCGAAAGGTGGTAAATTATCTAAATAGTTTAAGGCGGCCTCATATGCTGAAAAGTAGGTCGTTGAACATAAAGAGATGTCCATGCTAATGCAGATTAGCCAGGACATCTCTTTTTTGAAATGCTTGTATTTCATTCAAAATGCACAGGATCGGAAACGTGATGCATTGCCGTACAATTTGAACCTTTACTTTGCAGGATCAAAAAGTATCCTACGACACAAAAATGATCGGATCATACAAAAAAGTGCGTACTATTCAACGGTTAGGGCACCTGATAATCTAAAATTCGAAGGGCAAGTTGAATTGTCGTTCAATATAAAAAACGTACTGAAGGGGTGGGAAATATGCCAGCGTATCAACTTCACTTGAAAGATAAACGGATCGTATGGGGAAACGCAATAGATGTGGAGTCTCTCATTGGCACATATCCACAGGACTCGATTAGAACAGGCGAGAATGTGGCTTTAGATTGGAAATTGCCTGACGGCATATATAGAGCAAAAGAGGTCGTCATAGAGCTGGATAAACTGCTTGAGGCGATTCTGGTTCAGCTGGGCGAACCGATAAACGGTGATCCTTCGGTGTTATTGGATAGCCTTCAAGCCAATTTGGCAATCTCCGGTGATTTGTCATCGCTACCGCTTGGTCCATTAGCTTTGAAGGATAAGGCAGGTGTTGAAATTACAACACAGGCGGCACGCATTGGTGAACAATTGGTTCACTGGGCAAGAGAGATTAATTCTGAAAAGAGGGCACTGTCGCAATATGGACCAGAAACCCTTGGAGAGCTGGAATTTAGAAGTCATTGCTACGGTCATACCCTAATACCGGAAGCTATTGCTCAGGTTTGGGGTCCCGCTGGGGGGCCGAGAGTTATGCAGTTATATAATGAATACTTACACCAATTTGTGTTACTGCGGGATGCATTACTTCCTTTTGCCAATTGGGAACAAGTACCTTTTGAAGTCAAGGAACACACGCAATTCAAAGGATTACGTTTTCTGGAGCCTGCCCGTAAGGTCTTTTTAACTCAATTGCTCGGGAAGGAATTAACGCACAAGGCGATTGTCCAGTATGCACAGAGTGTGCTTAGCTCGGGTTTGACTTCGGTAGGTTACGGCTTTCAATATCCTTTGGGAACTGTGTTGCCCGCTGGATTGGGAGAGTCGGCTGGAACGGCTGCGCGTTATCTTCTGAAATGGCATCCGGTACAAACCATTGAGACTAAAGATACAAAAGATATAGTTGCCATCTCATTGGAATATGAATATGACGATTATTATGCTGCACCACGAAATGAAGCAGGAACGGGTATAACTGGCAATAAGGATTACCTTCATATTTCAGAAGACCATAGTGATCTCCCATCCATCGCAAGGCTGCTTCCGAATACAGGGTCAGATCGAACAACCGTGCGTTTCACTGTGGAGAGAGAAGGTCATGCATCATCTAGTGTAGAATCTAGTGTGGATCTCGGTCAGCTTTTCAGGGGACATCGATTTTCATATCGGCCTGAAAAGAACAACCATTCCAAGGAAGCTACTGTGAAGCGAACATCAACCAGCATTCATCAGGTAGCAGACATTTTGTCGCATTCCGGATTGGTGACAAATACGGATAATGGAGTCCATGTCATACCAACAGGCGGAAATGAACTTGTACAGTGGGCTTTATTAGGCAAGCTGTATCCCGAAAATGTGGTGTTAGTGGACAAAGGAGATCAAGAGGAGCTGGAAGCAGCTTTGGTTTCTGGGAAGGGGTATGGAACGCAATTTTTGGTGTTGTAATGCTATAAACCATTCGTGACAGATGATATGACGACGGCAGCGTACTCGTATAGAGCTGCTGCCGTCTAATTACGACTACTTTAATTTACATTAGCGATGTCGCGGCGAGAGTCATCATTGTCGCAAGATACTTCGTCGGGGAATTTCTCGATATAAGTCGTGCCAAACTTGCACAACATCTGTAGCATGGGGGCCAGTTCCTCGCCCAGATCGGACAAATAATATTCTACTTTTGGCGGTGCAACCGGATAGACCTTGCGAATAATCAGGCCGTCACTTTCAAGCATTCTGAGCTGCATTGTAATCATGCGTTGGGTTGCGTCAGGAAGAAGTCGCTGAAGCTCATTAAACCGAATGGGACCTTTAGTTAAGTGATTGAGTATAGAAATTTTCCATTTGCCGCTAAGTAAGCTCATAACAATTTCCGAGGTACAGCGATAGGTTTTATTTCTAAAGTTAATCATCCTCCAACACACCTCTTTCACTTTGATTTTGTACTCCCCACTCACATAAACCTTCCAGAACGGGCAATAATGTTTCCGCTTTATCGGTCAGTCTGTACTCGACTTTAGGCGGGACTTGAGGATACTCTTTCCGTTCGACCATGCCATCCGCTTCCAATTCTTTTAGTTGTGAACTCAGTGTTTTAAACGTAATCGCTCCAATTTGTCTTTTCAGTTCATTAAAGCGTACCGGTTGGTTTTCTGCTAAAAGATAAATAATGACCATCTTCCATTTGCCGCCAATGACAGACAATGTATAGCCAAAAGGCGTATCTTGAATATGTTTAACCTTACCTTGATATTCAGCCATGCTCATATTTATGCTATCCTTTCAGGTAGTACCTGTCATAATTGTGCGTACTACTTTTCGATTTGCGTTCAGTTTATACTAACCTTACTTTGAAGTAAAGGAGAGAAAACATGAATCAAAAAACAATACGTCTGTTAATGCCACAATGGCAAGGCGGGAATAATCCTAACTACTCTTTTGGCGCGGAACTGCTTGCCTGGCTGGCTCCTGATAATGATCAACCACTGATTCAAGTTCCTGTACAAGCATATGATGGAACTCCACTGGAAAACGAGAATGGTGTAAATGGGAGGAAACAGCTCCTTGAACAATTGGAAGCAGCCCAGCATATTATTCATGCTCACAAGCCTGACCGCATCGTCATGTTTGGTGGAGACTGCTTGGTCGAACAAGCTCCGTTTGCCTATTTAAACGAACGGTATAATGGAGAGTTAGGCTTGATCTGGATCGATGCGCACAGTGATTTGGTTGGTTACGTGGGATATGATAACGGACATACGCTACCACTGGGCAATCTTTTGGGAGAAGGGGATGAGGAGTTTGCACAACATGTAAAAATTCCTCTAAAACCTGAAAATGTCTTTATCGCGGGGTTGGCAACGCCTACAGAACAGGAGGGCGAAGTGATCTCAGAAGCGTTTGAACGATTAGGTATAACGACTGTAGAATCAGATACAGAAATGATTCAAAGACTTGGCATTAGAACTTCCGGAGCTGAAGAGTTAACAAAAAGTACGGAATCCATCAAAGAGTGGATCAAAGAAAGCGGTATTAAGCATCTCGCTATTCACCTGGATCTAGATGTGCTTGATCCTAAGGCTTTTCGTTCGTTATTATTCGCGAATCCTGAAGGACCTTATACGTTCTCTCCTGCGGGCAGCTTGCAAATCTCCCAGCTCCTGCATCTACTCAAAGAACTATCGGAAGAAACAGATGTGGTGGGATTGGGTATAACCGAGCACATGCCGTGGGATGCAATTAACCTGAAAAACCTGCTGGGGGAAATACCTATTTTAAATAAGTGAAATTCTATGCGAGGGCTAATCATCGCTGAACAATATAATTTATCTCACCAAAGCAAAAAAAGGGCCGTATATGACTACGGCTCCTTTTGTTTATCTTTCTTATTACTTGCCTCTGAATGAGAGCTTCAATGAAAAGGAACTGAACGATCTCCCGGGAGGGTCAGATATCAAGTTTACGTGTACCGATCCACTTCACCATCTCTGGGTCGTTATGAGAAAAGAATAGACTCTGCTTCGTATCTAATGCAGTAATCGATTCCATATCATCTTGGCTTAATTCAAAATCAAAGATATTGAAGTTCTCAACAATTCTTTCTTTACGAACAGACTTCGGAATGACAACGACATCTCGTTGTGTCAACCAGCGTAAAACGACCTGAGCAACAGATTTATTCACTTTTTTCGCAATGGATAGCAATACATCATTCTGGAAAAGATCATTTCTTCCTTCAGCAAAAGGCGCCCAGGATTGAATCTGAACATTATTCTCTTTCATAAAAGCAGCACTTTCGATTTGTTGATTGAAAGGGTGTGTTTCAACCTGGTTTACGGCAGGAACTACCTCGTTATGAATGATTAAATCGATCAGACGATCCATCTGGAAGTTGCTAACTCCAATAGCACGGACCTTTCCTTCACGATACAATTCCTCCATAGCGCGCCAAGAGCCGTACACATCGCCAAAAGGCTGATGAATTAAATACAGATCCAACACATCCAATTGCAATCGTTCCAGAGATTTTTGGAATGCTTTTTTAGTGTTTTCATATCCAGTATCCTGAACCCAAAGCTTTGTAGTAATAAATAACTCTTCTCTTGGGACACCACTTCGTTTAATGGCTCGACCAACGGCTTCTTCGTTCAGATATGAGGCAGCTGTATCAATCAGGCGATATCCTGCCATAATGGCATCGTAAACGCTTTGTTCGCATTCATTTTGATCTGCAATTTGATAAACACCAAAACCCATAATGGGCATCTCCACACCATTGTTAAGTATTACTTTTTCCATGTTAAAGCCCTCCTTTTTATATACTTATTATGTACCAAATCATAATTCTAGCGTTATATCATTCATATCAAATGTTTGCCTAATTATCTCACAGGACGTATAAAATTGATTTTTGACCTTCAAGTAAAAGACTTCTATTCTGCCTCGAATAGAAGTCTTAGGATTCTCCTTTAAAAATTACCCTTGCTCAAAACGTCCAAGCGGATCAAAAGAACTAAGCTTTCTTTTATAGCTTGACCCAGGCTACCAGGCCATCGGGTTGATCCGGGTTAATACCGTGCCGTTCGGCATTAGCCAAAGCGGCTATTTGCGAGATGAAAATGAAAGGAATACCCCGTACTGCTGTGTTAACTGGATGACTTGTTGTGATCTCAAGGTCTATGAACTCTTGCGGGATGTCCATCGCCCGATCGGCAAATGTAATAATTGTGGCTCCACGCTCCTTAATATCCCTCAACAGATTGCGTTGATGCTCAATACCACTGTCCGATAAGGCAGCGATCACTAAAGTATCCGAGCTTACGGTGACCATCGGCCCGTGCCGAACGTCAAGAAGATGGTATGCGTGGGCTTGTGTCTTGGCAATCTCGGTCAGAGCGATGGCGCCCTCAGCTGCCAGCCCTTGTAGTTCACCGTCTGCGAGCAAGACTGCGTTTGTCCAATTGAAGTTGGAGACGCGGCGGATGCTGTCCTCTACACGTGCCATGTAGGCTTCACCTTGATGAATCGCTTCCTGCATATCGATAATCAGCTCCTCATCACCAGCAAGAAAAGCGGCAAGCAGCAGATTGGCTGCATACAGATTGGTTACTGTGCGGGTCTGGCAAACGCTATGGTCGAAAGCCCAGGGCAGTTCCAGAGGGAAATCGGCGCTTTTGGATAACGGCGAGTCCGTTACACAAGAAATCGTTAATAAAGGAATACGTCGATCAGACTGGAGCAAACGCAATGCTTCAACGACTTCACTCGTACTGCCAGATCGTGACGGCGCTATGATCAGACTACCCTCCAGCATGGGACGATAGCGGTCTGCATGGAGCATGAGATCACCCGCGGCAAGTGACATTGCAGGCAGGCCGGCACGCAAACGGAAGGAAAAAGCGGCCGCTTCGCTCAAGCAATAACTGGACCCGGCGCCAACAAAGGTTACGGAGGTAATCGCTTGAGCTTGGACAAAGGCAGTAAATTCCGTGCGCTTGGCCAGTAAATAGTTGTACGTCTGCTGCAGGGCCTTATATTGTTCTTTTACTTCACGATAAGTCAAACTCATAAAAAATACCTCCCGGGAATGATTTAGATTGATAACTTCAGTTTGTGATCTTTTCGATCAAATATATAGTTATATGATTGTGTTAATCATAATTATGCCTTTACAACGCACTAAATTGCAATAGTTTTCCAAAATAATGATTGATTTAATCAAATAAAAAGATTATTATGATCACAAGCTAGAAATTATCAAATGTTTCCCATACTCATCTGACCCGTGAAGGGAGGTGCAGGATCGTTCAAATCGTCGCGAGCGACGAAACCTTAAAAGGGGGAATGGATATGCCACTGATCTCGTCCACTGAAATGCTGCAAACAGCTCGCAGAGACCAATACGCCATCGCTGCATTTAATGTTCATACCCTGGAGATGCTTCAGGCTGTCGTTGAAGCGGCTGTAGAAACCGAGTCACCACTCATTATTCAAACTACGGTGGGTACAGTCAACCACTTGGGTCCAGATTACATTGCTCATGCGGCTAAAACCGCAGCGGACTTGACGGATATCCCTATCGCACTTCATTTGGATCACTGCACTGATTTTTCAACGATTATCCGATGTATACGAGCAGGTTATACCTCTGTAATGATCGATGCATCCATGTATCCTTTTGAAGAAAACGTGAACCTAACCCGTAAAGTGATGGAGGTTGCCCAGGCATCTGGCGTAAACGTGGAGGCAGAGCTTGGCAAGGTTGGCGGTGTTGAGGACGATATTGTCGTTGAGGAACAGCATGCTTCCCTAGCAGATCCGGAAGATTGCGTGCAATTTGTTGAACGCACCGGCGTAACTACACTCGCTCCAGCAATCGGTACCGCACACGGTATTTATAAGGGACAGCCGAACATAGATTTTGTACGAATTGAAACCATTGCGAATCGAGTATCGGTTCCTTTGGTGCTGCACGGTGGTTCGGGCATTCCAGCTGAACAGATTCATCGGGCGGTTGCACTGGGGATGTCCAAGGTAAACATAGCCACAGAGCTGCGTATTGCTTTTTCCGAAGCTATCAAAGATGTATTTGTAATCCATCCAGAAGAGAATGATCCACGCAAATACATGGCTCCGGCGAAGGAAGCAGTTAAACGGCTTGCCATGGAGAAAATACGGTTATGTGGAAGCACTGGCAAAGCCGGCGTAGTCCGATGATTACCACAGTTACACTCCATGCGGCCATCGACCGGACGTTGTACGTTGACAAGTTTGGCGTAGGTCAAGTGCATCGAGTGACAAGACAGGTTAATGAGCCAGGTGGCAAAGGCAATAACGTAGCCAAGGTGATCCGGCAGCTCGGCGGTGAAGTCACAGCTACAGGCATTATTGCCGGCAACAATGGTGTATTTATTGAGAGCAGTCTGACTGAACGGGGAATACGGACTTCTTTTATCCAATCAGCGGGAGACTCCCGAGTCTGCCTTAACATTGTGGACGATTCCTGTGGTACCTCTACAGAGCTACTTGGGCAGGGCCCAACCATGTCAGAAGCCGAAGTTGAAGCGATCAAGAAAAAAGTACAGGAGCTAGCCACGCAGTCCAGTGCAGTTGTGATGTCTGGAAGTTTACCCCCAGGTGCGCCGGACACATTGTACGCAGAATTGATTTGTATTGTCCGTTCAGTAGGAACGAGAGCCTTTCTGGATACAGGTGGAACAAGTTTCAGCATTGGGCTGAGTGCAACGCCCCATTTCGTGAAGCCAAATGAACTGGAACTGGCCGAGTGGCTGGGGCAAAAGCCGAAAGAAATTAACGGATGGGCCCGTGCAGCGCACAGGTTGGCGCATCAGGGCATTGACGAGGTGTGCATAACACTCGGCAGTGACGGTGCTCTGGCTATTTTAAATGGAAAAGCATATCTGGCAAAACCGCCATCCATTCAGCCTGTGAATACGGTAGGTTGCGGAGACGCCTTTGTTGCCGGCATGGCATATGCAGGAGAACGCGGTGATTCGCCCGACTCCAGACTGCGTATGGCTATCGCGGCTGCCGCAGCGAATGCAATGTCTTCCAAAGCAGGTGACATCGATCATGTACTCTTTGAGAAGTACGTACATCAGGTGCAAATTATACCTTTATGATAGTTGAAGGTTTGGAAAACCAGCTTCATATCCCTCATGAATAACCGTTAGATAGATGCTTTTCTTATGGGATGCAGTTCATGTCGACATATTGCAATCCATCCTTTCATCCTACACAATAGAGCTAGCACGGGCTGAAGTTAACGGATATCATGCAGGCCCAGACATATTAAAGGAGAGACTTATGCAATATTCAAAGGGTGAACTGCGCAGAGCACAAACATTGGAACTGATTAAATCGCATGGGAAAATATCGCTGCAAGAGATTGTCCAGACGGTTGGCTGCTCGGAAGCAACCGCAAGACGTGACTTGGACGCACTTGAAAAAGCGGGCGAGATTATTCGAACAAATGGGGGAGCCATATATGAAGGAGGCCTGACGTCGGCGGTATCGGAGCTGCCTTTTGCAGCAAAACGCGATTTCCGACGGATGGATAAGGAACGGATTGCGGCCACGGCGGCAGCCCTTGTTAAAGAGGGAGACATTATCTGCCTGACGGGAGGTACAACGACGTTCTTTATTGCGAAAGCACTCAAAACGCACCGTAATATTACGATTGTCACCAACGCGGTGAATATTGCTTATGAATTGGCTGATGCCGAAGATATTCAGGTCGTCGTGATTGGCGGCGTTATGCGGTCTAAAAGCTACGAGTTATGCGGTCCGCTGGCGGAAAGCGTAATCGACAAAATTAACATTACGAAAATGTTTCTCGGGGTGGACGGAGTAACGCAGAATTTCGGCTTTACGATGCATTCCGAGCTTGAAGCTCGTATTGCCCAATTAACAATGGAACGTTCCAGCGAGGTTTATGCTGTATTCGATCAAAGCAAGATTGAGAAAAGTGCTTTGTTTACGATTGCTCCCTTAACTCAGGTGACTGGAGTGATTACGAATAAACAGCCGGAGGGATGGTTTGAGCAGGCGTGCCGGGAGCATCAGATTGCGATACATACAACTACAGACCACATTGCTTCTATATAAATACACGTAAAACTCAAATGTCCTTCCCTTCATATGCTGGCTAATTTGCAGGACAAGGGAGGATATGCGAATGCATTTTTCCAAGTTTATGCTGATCATTGCGATGGTTTGTGTTGTATTCGCTGAAGCGGGCTGTTCCAGCTCCTCCTCTTCAGGCGGCGATACATCCGCAGACCCGCAAGGTAAGGTGAATCTGGTCTTTTGGAGTCATCAGGAAGACGCCATTGTGGGCGCATACAAGAAATTAATATCCAAATACCAGACCTTACACCCCGATATAACGATCGAGTATCAGACCTTTCCATATGATGTATACAGCCAGAAGCTGAAAGCCTCATTCTCCGCGAAGAAACCACCCGATATTGCCGAATTTTTCGGCACGTGGGTGCCCGAATATTCCAAGAACGACCTGCTTGTCGAAATCCCTGATAGTGAAAATGTAAAAAAAGAGTACTATGATGCTCCCCTTGGGGGATATTTGCGAGATAACAAGTTATATGGGCTGCCACTTGAGTACAACATTGAGAATGGCGGCATGTTGATTCACCCGCAAATGCTCAAAGACCAAGGCTTCGATCACGCACCGTCCAACTGGACAGAGCTTGTGGACTACGCCAAAAAATTGACTGTCCGTGAGAACAATGTCATCAAAGTCAAAGGCTTCGATTTTGTATCTGCAGACAATATTACGTTTACTTTCTTATCCCTTATTTTGCAGCAAGGTGCAAGTTTTATGGGTGAAGACGAACATGTTAATTTCCACTCACCGGAGGCGGAGAAAGCGATGTCCACCTTGGTTTCGCTCGTGGCCGATAACAAAGTTGCGGATTTAACCACGTTCGGAAGCGAGCTGGATACCTCTGACTATTTTTTTCAGGGGAAATCAGCCATGACCTATCGCGGTCCGTGGACGATTGCTGCGGGACAGAACAACTACAAAGTTGATGATTTTGAATACGTTTCCGTGCCTTCCTTTACGGAAAATCCACCTGTTTTTGCTGCCGAATCCGGTTGGGGGCTAGCGGTGTCCAAGAAAAGCAAACAACAGGAGGCTGCGCTTGATTTCATCCAATTCATCTCGGAGAAGGACAACCTCTCGACCTGGAATACGGATACCTTTACCGTTCCAGCCAAAAAAGAAATTGCCGAAAACCCGGAATTCCTGAAGAACAATCCTCATCTAAAGCCCTCGCTGGACATATTGGCGTTAGGTCAATGGATCGGTCCTATAGCAGACCGGGATTTCTTCTTCAAGCAGGTTAACGACAATTTCCAACTGATGGCCAGTGGGCAGCAGAATGTTCAGGACGGGTTAGCGAACATCGAACAGACAATCAATGATAATCAGGATCAACATAAGTGATAGGGGTGCTGGGGTATGAGTACTGCTATATCTACCAACAAGGCGGAAAAGGTTAACCCAGCGGTAAAGTCAACAGCTTACAGGGCAAAACGAAGGTTCATCATCATCTCACTCGTACCGATCTTGCTTCTGTTCGGGGTGTTTGCTTTCCTTCCCATCGCTTGGAGCCTGGGCTTGTCCGCATTCAAGTATGATCCGCTCAGCTCAAACGCGATATTCGTGGGGGCGCAGAACTACATTCGTATGTTTCAGGACTCCATCTTTCTGAAGTCATTGTGGGTAACCTTCAAATTTGTATTTATCGCCGTATTGATCAACATTGTTATTACACTTTTGATTGCTTCAGCGATACAGCGAGTCCGCATCCCTTGGCTCAAAAATGGCTTTCGGACCGTATTTTTTCTTCCCACGATCGCTCCGCTGGCGGGAACGGCTATCGTATGGAATACCATGTTCAACTACAATGACGGCTTGTTCAACATGATTCTCGCCAAGCTGAATATGGCGCCGATCCAGTGGCTCAGTGATCCGCATTATGCGCTCTACTCCGTCATCATGATGACCTTGTGGGCTGATATTGGCTATAATATCGTTCTTTTCATTGCTGGACTCGATTCTATCCCGGATATGTACTATGAAGCAGCGACGCTGGAGGGAGCGGGCCGATGGCATGTCTTTCTTCACATCACACTGCCACTGCTGCGCAGAACGTTGCTGTTTGTATCCATCACGACAGTTGTTTCCTATTTTCAGGCCTTCCCACAATTTCAGATTATGACCAAGGGCGGA
Organism: Paenibacillus sp. FSL F4-0087; assembly: GCF_038020215.1. Lineage (NCBI taxonomy): Bacteria > Bacillati > Bacillota > Bacilli > Caryophanales > Paenibacillaceae > Paenibacillus > Paenibacillus sp. FSL F4-0087. The sequence goes on along the minus strand of NZ_JBBODJ010000001.1, from coordinate 6,355,866 downwards.
CCCTTCAACGAAACACGAGTGCTGTCATTGCAAATCTATGAACAGGCATTCTCCAGCTCCAATATGGGGTACGCATCTGCTATGGCAACCGTATTTCTAATGATCATCCTGCTTGTGACGCTGCTGCAACTTCGGTGGGGACGCACGCAATGGGAACATTGAGAGGAGAGGGGAGAAGAAACCGATGCCGCGTAAATTCAGCCTGTGGGAAGGGTTTACTATCGCAGTTCTTGCAGTTATAGCTTGTGTTATGCTTTTGCCTTATGTATGGATGGTGCTGTCATCACTAAAAAGTAACATGGACATCGTCTCCGGTTCCGGCGGTTTTTTTCCAAGTAAGCCGAGTCTGGACGGATACCGAACGGTTTTTAGCGAGGCGCCGTTCGTCACGTGGTTGCTGAACAGTCTGGTGACTTCCGTCATTATAACAGTGGTGACCTTGTTTACTAGCGCTCTAGCTGGATATGTCTTTGCTAAGCATCAGTTTAAAGGCAAGAAACTGCTATTCATTTTGATCCTGGCAACCATGATGATTCCCTTTCAGGTTATTATGATTCCCACGTATCTGATCACCGCTGAGCTTGGACTGGTTAACCATTTGCTGGCGATTATTTTGCCTAATCTGGTTAGCTCCTACGGCGTATTTCTGGCCAAACAATTCATAGAAGAGATTCCACAGGAGCTGCTGGAGGCAGCAAGGATGGACGGTTCTGGCGAATTCAGGCTGATGCTTCGTATCGTTATGCCGCTTATTCTGCCGATGCTGTCAGCGTTGGGGATATTCACGTTTATGAACTCCTGGAACAACTATCTGTGGCCATTGATTGTATTAAATGATGAGAGCAAGATGACCGTTCCACTGGCATTGGTCTATTTTAATGGAACGCATCAGGTCAATTACAACGTCGTTATGTCAGCTGCGGTACTGATTACAATACCGGTTATTATAATGTTCCTGATCTTCCAGAAGCAATTTATTAAAGGCCTAGCTATGACGGGCATGAAATAACGGGTGAGGAGAAGAGTTATGACTAAAATCTCAATTATCGGAGCAGGCAGTGCATTTACGCGAGAGATCGCTATGGATATCCTGCTGATTGAAGGCTTGGAGGGTGGCACGATTGCCCTGGTTGATATTGACGAGCGGCGGCTTGAGTTGGCACGTAGGCTGGTGCTTCAAATCGTAGAACGGACAGGAAAGAAGTGGGAGGTGCTTGCCTCTACGGATCGCAGAGAGGTCATCGGCGGTTCACAGTTCGTGATTAACCAAATTGAAGTAGGCGGACTGGAGACGGTTCGTTATGAATATGAAATTCCGCTGAAATACGGGGTTAAGCAGTGCATTGGCGATACACTTGGACCCGGAGGACTATTCAAGACACTCCGTACCCTTCCCAGCTGGATTGAAATTGTACGGGACATTGAAGCGCTCTGCCCAGACTGCATCATTCTAAACTATACCAATCCAATGTCGGCGGTTACACTCCTGACTTCCCGCATTACGGATATTCCGGTAGTGGGACTATGCCACTCCATTCAGAATACGTCGGCTCAACTGGCCGAATATGCCGGAGTTCCATATGAAGAGATGTCATGGAAAGCCGGAGGTATTAACCACATGTCCTGGTTTGTGGAGCTGTCGCACGCCGGGAGGGATCTGTATCCAGTACTACTGGAGAAAATGAAAACTCCTGAACTGCTGCGGCAGGACCCGGTCCGCTTTGATGCGATGAAATACCTGGGTGCATTCGTCTCGGAATCCAGCGGCCATTTCTCGGAGTATATCCCATATTACCGTAAACGCCAATCGCTTATCGACCAGCACTGCAACTCAGGTTATAACGGAGCTACGGGATTCTACGCTGACAACTGGCCGATCTGGCGGAGAGAGAATGATGAGCAGATCGTTTCACAGCTTGAGGGAACGGTACCGCTTGAGCTGAAATCCAGTAATGAATATGCTGCCATCATCATTGAAGCAGTATTGAAGAATGAGCCGAAGGTCATCTATGGTAACGTTCCTAACCGGGGGTTGATTGAAAATCTGCAGGCTGATGGTGTGGTGGAAGTGGCCTGTCTCGTTGATGGGAAAGGCGTTCAGCCCTGTCGCTTTGGAAGACTGCCCGAGCATTTGGCCGCATTATGCCGCTCGAACATGGCTTTTTTTGACCTGGCTGTAGAAGCTGTGCGGAGGAGTGACAGGGAGATGGCTCGCCATGCACTGATGCTCGACCCACTAACTGCTGCCGTATGCTCCCTGGAGGAGATCGGAAGTATGTTCGATGAACTGTATGAGGCGGAACAGGGATTTGTTCCGGTATTGAAATGATGCAGAGACAACAAACAAGTCCCGTTGTTGTCATTGCTGGCGAGCTAAATGTAGACGTCATTGTATCGGGAACGGATGTCATGCCGGAATGGAATCGGGAGAAAATGGTCGATGGCTTCGAGATTGTACTTGGTTCCTCTTCAGCAATAACGGCCTGTGCGCTGGCAAGTCTGGGAGCGGATGTGAGATTCGTTAGCGTAGTGGGAGATGACGATTTCGGCAAATTCTGTATAGCTGAGCTGCAGCGTATGGGCGTAAATACAGAGCATGTAACCCGATTATCTGGCATCAAGACAGGTGTAACTCTGTCGCTCTCCACACCCGATGACCGCGGGTTGTTAACTTACGCTGGCAGTATCCCATTGTTAACACCGGATTATATCCCGGAGTCCCTGCTACAGCAGGCCGCACATCTTCATTTTGGTTCCTATTATTTACAGGATGGAATGAGACCTCATTGGCGAGAGCTCTTTACAAGATTGCGGGCAGATGGAATCAGCACGTCTTTTGATACCGGTTGGGATGTATCCAATCAATGGGACCGCGAGGGCATAAGTGCACTACTGACGGTGACTGATTTGTTTATTCCCAGCGAGGATGAACTGCTGCACATTTTCCCTGCCGACGGAGTGAGCCATGTGCTTGATTCCATGCTTCCTGATGTGGCGGGTATTGTAGCGGTCAAACAAGGGTCAAAAGGTGCTACACTGCGCGAACTGGACGAAAGTAGAATATCGGCCGAATCTTACACTTTGACGCCCGTCGATACGACAGGAGCAGGAGACTGTTTCAACGCAGGAATCATATATGGATACTTGCTTGGAATGCGAAGCGATGAACTGCTGCGATTTGCCAATGCATGTGGAGCATTGTCCACACTTGGCATTGGTGGCACAGGGAGTTTGCCGACGATGGAGGCTGTTCTTCTTTTGCAGGCTGAGCATGAACAATAAATCCTGATTTTAATCTAACACAACCAAATTGATCAAAGGGAGTTGAGAATATGTTGAAATTCGGTAAAACATTGCTGGTGGGATTAAGTATGGCGGTAGGGATAGGACTGATTTCAGGCATTGAATGGTCCTCATCTGCTGCAGCAGCAGGTACGGATTACTACGTAGCGACAAACGGAAATGACTCCAACACGGGAACGAGCAGCGCTCCATGGAAGACGCTCCAGCACGCAGCGGATGCTGTTCCTGCAGGCAGTACAGTGCATGTTCGTGGCGGTGTGTATAACCAGAAGCTGAAGATCACCCGCTCAGGCTCTGCTTCACAAGGGCCGATTGTATTCACTAACGATGGTACGGAGACACCGATTATTGACGGCACAGGACTTTCGGTTAGCGGGATTGAAGGGTTGATTGACCTGACCGATGTGAATTACGTTACTCTTCAAGGATTTGAAATTCGCAATTATACTACAGCTACCAAGGACGTCATGCCCGTAGGCATTTATGTTCACGGATCGGGCAGCTTTATCAATTTGTCTGGCAACAAAGTCCATGATATCAAAAACACGGCCACTCCAACTGGTAGTGATCTGCTTGGCCGTGACGCACATGGGATCGCCGTATACGGCACAAAAGCACCTGAATCCATTCACGATATTACGATTAGTGGTAATGAACTGTATAATCTTGTGCTCGGCTCCAGCGAATCGCTGGTTCTCAACGGGAACGTGGACACCTTCTCGGTGACGAATAATGTTATTCACGATAACGACAACATTGGCATTGATCTCATCGGTTTTGAGGGGAAAGCGCCGAATACGGCTTACGATCAGGTGCGGAACGGACTCGTGAAGGGCAACAGAGTCTACAATATCACTTCCAACAATAATCCTTCGTATGGGAAGTCACTTCCGAATAACAGTAATGCGGCCGATGGCATTTATGTGGATGGTGGCAAGGATAGTATTATTGAACAGAACTACAGCTACAACAATGATATCGGTATCGAGATTGCGTCAGAGCATGCCGGTAAATCTACCAGCAATATTACAGTACGCAGTAACGCAGTCTACAACAACCGACTCACCGGCATCGCGATGGGCGGGTATGATACTAAACGCGGCTCCACAGTAAACTGTAAGGTCGTTAACAATACCGTATACAAAAATGATACGCTTGGCGATGGCAGCGGCCAGCTTTACGTTCAATACGATACACAAAATAACGTAATTAAGAACAACATTTTCGTAGCCAGCTCTACAGATGTATTGATTTACAATGAATACACCAAGAATTCCGGAAACGTTGTGGATTATAATCTTTATTTTGCCCCTGCCGGAAGCAATGGAGCCAGCTGGACATGGAAAAATAAAGATTACACAGGATTCTCCGCTTATAAAACGGGAACTGGCAATGACGCGCATTCCTTGTTCATTGATCCCAAATTTGTGAATGCTTCGGGATACGATTTCCATCTTCAATCTACATCTCCAGCAATTGATGCCGGGAACACGGACAATGCAATTATTGGAACACTGGACATTGAGGGGAAACCAAGAGTACAGGGAGCTGCTGTGAATATCGGCGCTTACGAGTGAGACTTATAACCTAACGGGAAGACTCTCCCGAAGGCAATCCAACAAAGGCAGCTGAGTAATCAGCTGCCTTTATTTTATTTTAAGAGTACTAACCCTTTTTAAATAGCTGTACCTGAATTAGACCTTACGTAAACTCATATTTAGGTAGGGAGCGGCATTTCCATTTCGAGCCAAGGATAGTAAAATCGGTTATAGCATGATTAATGCTAAGGTTAATTCACAACTGTAGCGAAGAAAGGAGGGGATGGAATGAAACTCGGTTTTATCAAGTACAGCGTGATTATCTATTGGGCCATAATCTTAATGCTAGTGTTGAGTGCGTGTTCCCGATCAGAGCAAAATGTAAGTCCGTCACTCCCACAACCCGCTCATCCTAAACAACAGCCAGCTGAATACAGGCCAAACCCGGATGAACCCGGATGGAAGCTTGATAACAGACCTGTGGATTTGACCTGGTTTGTGGGTGCGAACTGGTATGGTCACACATGGGGTGAGAGCATAACCTCCAAGATTGTAACTGAGAAAACAGGTGTCAACATCAAATTCGAAATGCCATCCGGCGAAGCCAGTGAACAAATTGCGCTCATGATGGCCTCCGATAAGCTGCCGGATTTGATAACAATAGGTTCGTGGGAAAGTGCGATTAATAAGTTATGGGAAGGAGATCAGGTATATGCCTTAAATGAATTGGCGGAGAAATATGATCCTTACTTTTTCAAGGTCGCGGGGGACGGTGCATTGAAGTGGTATCGTCAGGAAAACGGCAATACATATGGCATTCCAAATGATTCATACAGCCCCAGCCTAATGCAGGCCACTGGTTTGACGGCTGCGAACCAAACCTTCTTGGTGCGAAAAGATCTGTATGAGGCTATGGGAAGACCGGATTTGAGCACTCCGGAAGGCTTTCTGAACGCGCTGCAATTGTTAAAGGATCAGTATTCTGTGTATAAAGGTCAGCTCATCAGTCCTTTCTTTGCTCAGGGGAATGTCTCTTACGGAATGACTGATTACCTGCAAAACCTGCTGGCTATTCCGCATGAAAAGGACGGCAAATTTAACGACCGTATGACCGACCCGGACTATATTACCTGGCTAAAAACCTTCCGCACAGCATATGAGCGAGGCTTGATTAATGTAGATTTTCTGGTGGACTCGAATGCTCAGGTAGAGGAAAAAACCAGTAATGCCCGTTATTTTATGATGATTCGCGAGTGGACTGGTATGGCGGCTATCAATCCGATCCTGGCTGCGGGTGCATATCCGAATTCGTACTACATCGCTGTAGATGGACCGCAAAACAGTCAAGGTGATTCCGCCAGACTGTTTCCTGGCAACATGGACGGCTGGATGGTTACGATGATTAGCAAATCCACCAAGAGTCCTGAAAGAGCCATCCGATTTTTGAGCTATTTAGCGAGCGAAGAAGGCCAAAGGGATGTATTTCTGGGCAAAGAAGGCGAAACATGGGCGATGAGGGATGGCAAACCGCAGTTGACGGCCGAAATGGTCCAATTGCTTGACACAGATAGGGAGCGTCTGGAAAAGGAATACGGTATCATGGATACCTACTGGATGCTACGCAACCCTGCTTTCGTTAACCAGTGGAGACCAGAAAAGGCGGCATCCGTTAAGCAAATGGAGGAGTTCGCGAATAAACAGGCGGATATGGACAGCGGCATCTATAAGGGAATAGATCCTGTTGGAGATTCCGATATAGCCTTATCCTGGTCGCGTATTTCTCAGAATTGGGAAGAAGTTCTGCCTGAACTGATTACTGCCAAAGATGAAGCTGCTTTTGATAAAATATTCGAGAATTTCTTGGCCCGCCGTGTGAATTACGGTTTTAATCAGGTAATGGAGTACCGTCAGACCGAGCTGGAAGCGAGAAAAGCTAAGATGGCTGAATAATCATTTCCTATCAACCTCGCTTTCTATCGACTAACTTGTAATATATGGTATAACAAAGGTGGTGAGGATTTCAGAGTGAATTACCTACTGACTAGATTGAGGAAACTTTACCGCAATGCCCGTATATCCCAAAAGCTGTTTCTGGCGTTCAGCCTGATGATTGCCATTCCCGTTATTTTAGTATCCTTTTTATATATTCGCATGCAGGAAACCCAGCTATACAAGGACGCTATGTCAGCGGGCAACAGCCATGTTTCATGGTTGAACGAACAATTGCGCAGCAGAATGGACATCATTGAGAACGCTTCCAATACGGCGCTCACTCAAAAGTCATTTGTGGATTTTATTCATTCCAATATGCTTGTGGATGGACTACGACTGGTGAAGTTTAAGCAAAACCAATTTGAGCAAATGCAAAATATCATTCAGAGTAATGCGATGATCAGTGAGCTCAGCTTTTACGTGGATAACCCGAATTTGTATGAAATCTGGCCTGAAATCTATCATTATCAGAAATTTTGGCCGCAAGATTACTGGGCTAAGCTTCGGGATGAAGGTGGTGCGGCTTACCGCTTATTTTCTTTTAAGGATGGTGAACATACGCTATCATACTACCGGCTGGTTCGCCTTCAGGGTCAGGAGAAAAAAAGGCCTAGTATTATGGAAATTCGCGTTCCGCACAGTATGTTTTTCAGCGATCTGCTCCAGGAGAGCAAGGGAGACTTCTTTTCTGTTTTAATGAACGAAAGCGATCCTCCCCAATATGTTTATAATCCCCAGCATGAGTTTTCTCGAAAAGCCGGAGAAGGACTGGACGAAATCCTTGGTGGTATTCATCGCCAGCTGGATGTACTGCCACAGGAAAGTCCCGTTAAGATTAAGGTCGGTGATCAGAGCTACTATGCACTGTACCGATATATCGCTCCGCTAAATACTTATGTGGTCGATATCGCTTCCCATCAGGCATTGATGAAGGGGCCACGCAGCTGGTATGCATTTGTGGTAACGATTACATTATTTGTTCTGCTGCTCATCATGCTGCTCGTATCACATACAACTCGGCGCATTTTCCGACGGCTGGACAATGTACTGGCTTCAATGCGTCAGGTACGAAAAGGAGAACTGGATGCAACGATTGATACCGGCCTTGATGAGAACGAAAGAGGGGATGAGATTGATGAAGTGGCTGTGAGCTACAACAAAATGTTACATGAGGTTAAACGTCTGATGACACAGGTCGTGGATAAACAATTGATCGCCAAAAATGCACAGCTGCATTCACTGCATTCGCAGATCAACTCTCATTTTTTGTATAACGCACTGGAATCTATTCGAATGCTCGCGGAGGTTCAACGGCAACCTGCTATTGCGAATTCATTGGTATCATTAGGTTCGCAACTTCGCTACAGCATGCAGTGGCGCAGCGATACGGTTGCGCTTCGCGAGGAACTTGCTAACATTCAAAGTTACGTTCAATTTATTAATTTAATGGAAGGCGGCAGCATCATATTGAGGGCAGATCTTCCGCAGGAGGTGCTCCGCTATGCAATTCCTAAAATGTGCATGCAGCCTATCGTTGAAAATGCAGTGCATCACGCTGCACCATCAGGCGGGAGTGTGTGTATTCAGATCACCGTTTCAGTGGAGAATGACCGCTTGCTCATTAACATACGAGATGATGGTGAGGGGGTAGACCCGGAGATGTTAGTACGACTGCAAGGGGCACTGCGGGGAGACTCGGATTCGCCGATTGTTACCAGCAAGAACGGACTTGGTTTGGAAAATGTGAATAAGCGGCTGCAGCTTCATTATGGCGAGGATTACGGTCTTTGGATTGATAGTGTTCAGGGCGTTTATACCTGTGTAACGATACGTTTGCCTTGGGAAAATGTAAATCTTGGAGGGTGGTAGGAGTGATCAATATTCTGGTTGTGGACGATCAAAAGCATATCCGTGACGGTCTGCAGGCGATGCTGCATCAATTTCCTCTGGAGCTGAACAATATTTACTGTGCCGCAAGTGGGATGGAGGCGCTAATCCTTTTACGCCAGCATAACATTCACATTGTTATTACTGATATTATGATGCCGGACATGGACGGGCTGGCACTGATGGCACAGACCAAAGAGGAGCGCATCGAGGTGGAATACCTCATTATTAGCGGTTATAGTGATTTTACATATGCTCAAAAAGCCATCGAACTTGGGGCAAAGGGATACTTGTTAAAACCTTTGAAGCGAGAGGATCTGCAAACTTCACTAGAGCATGTATGGCAAGAAATCCAGACACGGCAGGCTCTTAAGCACAACATTCAGCATATCTCCCGTCTCGCCCGAGAGACTGATCGTAAAGAATTACGAATGTTTATGCGGGGAGCATTAAACGATGAGGCTTGGATCCTCCAAATCCAGGAACAAAATCCTTCGCTTTGGCACAATTATCGCTTATGTTTGCTGCGAGAGAAATGTTGGATCAACCAGCCGGGTTCCAGCAGCGTCCATAGCATGGAAGCTATTGCTTATGGTGTGTTCGGTAGACAAGGTTGCGTTTGCCTGCAACACAGCCCGCATCTGATCCTCGCAGTGAGTGCAGCCATAGACCCGGAGGCTTTGCCAGCGGCGCTCAAGGAAGGAATGATCGATGCGATAACCGTTATGACTGACCCGCAGCAAGGATTGAAGACGTTGCCCGGCAGTTATACACAAGTACATGAGTTATTCCACCATAGTTATCTGTTTCCAGATCAATATATCATCCTGCCAGCAGCTATTGAGCATATGGAGCAGCAGTGGCAACTCCCTTATGAAGAGCTTTATGAACTGTTCCAGTCTGTTGGGACTGACGATAGTGGTAAAATTGCTCAGGGCGTGTCCGCAATATTTCATAAAAATGTGCTGCAACGCTATCATATTCGCTATACCCAACAGCTCTGCGGCGCCACAGTGCAGATGATGGAGGAATACGAACGAGTTGTTCGTCCCTACATGGGTGAAGAATCGCTGGATCTTGAATCTTTGCGTAATCTCTTTGATTATCCGGGGATGCGCGATTATATTCAAGCGCTGCAACAGCAGCTGCTTCGACTGAATCAGTTCTATTTTGAATATAAGCACAGTTATCGCAATTCTCAGGATCTAAATGAAGCCATCCGTTTTATACACGAAAGCTATCATAAGCCGCTGGACCTTGCGATGGTATCCAATCATGTGTCGCTTAATTACGCCTATTTCTCAAATCTGTTCAAGAAGAATATTGGCAAAGGTTTTGCCGAATACCTGAGAGATGTACGTATGGATAAAGCGCGGCGTCTTCTAGCCGAAACCGACCATAAGATTGTTGAAGTGGCTGCTATGGTAGGCTATGAAAGCTACAAAAGCTTTACACGAGCGTTCCGCCTTGCGATGGAAATTCAACCCACAGAGTATCGACAAATGATGCGCCAAAAGGTAGAACGTGAAGTGCAATACCACAGTACAAATATATAAATTGAATCAAAACCCAAAAAAATGGGATATAACAAAAATAATTGTACCTTTTCAGCAGTTTATCCTATTCGATAGAATAAAGATGTTCCCCGATGTAAGCGATTACCTTTAAACGCATAGATTGGGAGAAACTATTATCCTATCAAAGGAGGGCAATTATGAAACCATCTCACTTTACGGAGAAACGGTTTATGAAAAAGGTACTTGGTTTGTTCTTAGTGGTTGTGATGCTGGCCAGTGTTGGTGTGCTGCCAACTACAAAAGTTCAAGCAGCTGGAACGACAGTTACCTCAATGGAATATTTCTCACCAGAAGATGGACCTGTGATTTCAAAATCTGGCGTTGGCAAAGCCAGCTACGGATTTGTTATGCCTAAGTTTAATGGAGGCTCCGCAACTTGGAACGATGTTTACAGTGACATTGGTGTTAATGTGAAAGTAGGTAACAACTGGGTTGATATTGATCAAGCCGGAGGTTATATCTATAACCAAAACTGGGGGCACTGGAGCGATGGAGGATTCAATGGTTATTGGTTCACCCTTTCCGCAACAACCGAAATTCAACTGTACTCCAAAGCGAATGGGGTTAAGCTTGAATACCAACTTGTATTCCAAAATATTAACAAAACAACCATCACAGCGATGAATCCGACACAAGGGCCGCAAATTACAGCAAGTTTCACAGGCGGTGCAGGCTTTACATATCCAACGTTCAACAATGATTCTGCGGTGACCTATGAAGCCGTAGCTGATGATTTGAAGGTATATGTAAAACCCGTAAACAGCAGCACATGGATTGATATTGACAATAATGCAGCCAGCGGCTGGATTTATGATCACAACTTCGGCCAATTCACCGACGGTGGAGGAGGCTACTGGTTTAACGTAACGGAGTCGATCAACGTCAAATTGGAATCAAAGACTTCCTCGGCTAACCTTGTTTATACCATTACGTTTAATGAACCTACAAGAAATTCATATGTCATTACGCCATACGAAGGTACAACCTTCACAGCAGATGCGAATGGTTCGATTGGAATTCCACTTCCCAAAATTGATGGGGGTGCGCCAATCGCCAAGGAACTGGGCAACTTTGTATACCAGATTAACATCAATGGACAATGGGTGGATTTGAGTAACTCCAGTCAGAGCAAGTTTGCATACTCGGCTAATGGCTACAACAACATGTCTGATGCCAACCAGTGGGGATACTGGGCCGATTATATCTATGGTCTTTGGTTCCAGCCAATCCAGGAAAATATGCAGATTCGTATCGGATATCCGCTGAACGGACAGGCGGGTGGAAATATTGGTAACAACTTCGTCAACTATACCTTCATCGGCAATCCAAATGCTCCGCGTCCGGATGTATCCGATCAAGAGGATATCGCAATCGGAACTCCAACCGACCCGGCTATCGCGGGCATGAATCTTATCTGGCAGGATGAATTTAACGGAACTACGCTGGATACAAGTAAATGGAACTATGAAACAGGCTATTATCTCAATAACGATCCTGCTACCTGGGGATGGGGAAATGCAGAACTGCAGCACTACACAAACAGCAGCCAAAATGTATTTATACAGGACGGAAAGCTGAATATCAGGGCTCTGAACGATAGCAAATCTTTCCCGCAGGATCCGAATCGGTATGCACAGTATTCCTCCGGAAAGATTAACACCAAGGATAAACTTTCCTTGAAGTACGGTAGGGTAGATTTCCGTGCCAAGCTTCCTACTGGTGATGGCGTTTGGCCAGCACTGTGGATGCTTCCAAAAGATTCTGTATACGGCACATGGGCTGCATCAGGTGAAATTGATGTTATGGAAGCGAGAGGACGTCTTCCAGGGTCTGTAAGCGGTACTATTCACTTTGGTGGACAATGGCCTGTGAACCAGTCTTCGGGTGGCGATTATCACTTCCCAGAAGGGCAAACTTTTGCCAATGATTATCATGTGTACTCCGTAGTTTGGGAAGAAGACAACATTAAATGGTATGTCGACGGAAAGTTTTTCTATAAAGTCACTAACCAGCAGTGGTATTCCACAGCTGCACCGAACAACCCGAACGCGCCTTTCGATGAGCCGTTCTATCTTATTATGAACTTGGCAATCGGTGGAAACTTTGACGGGGGCCGTACTCCGAACGCGTCCGATATCCCGGCAACTATGCAAGTAGATTATGTACGTGTGTATAAAGAACAGTAATAAAACAGCCGTTTGCGCGATTGGGGTCGTGTCGAGGCCATTCACCATAGTTATCGGTGATGAGGCAAATTGAACGGAGAAGACTGGAAGACCAACAACAGAAATGTTGTTGGTCTTTTGGTTTGAGAAGGTAGCTGGTTAGGCTCAAACGAACTTTTAATGACGGGAATCTGATTGCGCTGGCACCACAGAAGCTTCTTCACGCACAACGTCCTGTGCTGCCGAAGGTCTTACCACAGGAGCTTCTTCACGAACAGCCGCTTGTGCGGATGGACGTGCCACTACAGCTGCTTCTTCGCGAACAGCCGCTTGAGCAGATGGACGCGTTACTACAGACGCTTCCTCACGAACTACCGCTTGAGCAGATGGTTGTGTTACTACAGGAGCTACCACTTGGGCATCCGAACGTGGTACAACCGAAACTTCCTCACGAGCTGTCGCTTGAGCTGTTGGGCGTGCTACCACAGGAGATTCTTCACGAGCTGATGGATGCGTTACTGCAGGAGCTTCTTCTCGGACAGCCGCTTGCTGTGATGGACGCGTTACCGCGGAAGCTTCCTCACTCGCAACCACCCTCGGAGTATTGCTGGAAGCCCAAGCTGTTGTCACTGTACTAATTGCAGCAACGACGAATAGCGTCGATATCGCTACAACAAAGGTTTTCTTTTTCACATTCTTTACGTTAAGCATAAAAGTTAATCTCCTTTTTAGTTGTTTGCCATCCCCGGATAAAGAGGAGCAGAATTGTATAGGTAGATTCCTTGATCCTGCCACTACGTTCAGGATGGTTTCCCCATATCGTTTACGATCCGCAAGGGACATTCCCTTTACAACTTCTTCATCGCAGGACAGTTCACTCCACGTATGAATATCTTTCGAAAGCATATGAACCAATGGATTGAACCAATGCAATGCACGGGCTACTAATATGAGCGCCTTGATCCATAGATCTTTCCTTTTCAGGTGGATCAGTTCATGATGGAACACCATACCGATATCCACACTTTCAGAATTCTTCAGAGGCAGATAAATAGTAGGTTTCCTCAATCCAATTAAAAAAGGACTGCGAATTAGAGCACTGTAAGCAAGCCGAACCTCGCTCTTGAGACCCAGATTCTCCTTGATTACAGGGAGCAGCATAGCAACATCGCTAGTCTTCGGAACGCTGGTTCGCGTAAGTTTTAATGTCTTGAGAAACCTGTGATAACAATATGTTTGCCATGCTGCAAAAGCTATGGTCCCGATTCCCCATAAGCATATAAAAGCGAGAGCTACGTTTGCTGAAATGGTCTGTACCTGGATGGCAGGAGCCGGATTGAATGGTCCAGGTAAAACTTGTTGAACATTTAAGGGTAACTCGTTTAATGTAGTACTGGATGTAAACAATGAAAAAATCCAATGAAAGACCAGAAAGATGGGCAATAGATACAAAGCTAAAGCCATTTTCCCAATTCCAAAACGCCATTTTGCAGGAATGACTTGAAAGGGAGCAAGGCGCAAAGACAGAATGAAAGCGACAACGACACTTCCGGCAACAGTCAGCGTAGACAGTAACACAAGAATGGTATTCATAGACTACACCTACTTTTCTGAAAACCATTGTCTCAGCTCTGCAATGTCTTGATCAGAAAGCTTGTCGCCATCATACAAAGCTGAAATCAAATTTTTTACAGAGCCTTGATATAATCCATCCAGGACTTGTTGTGCCTCCAATAGCTTGTAGTCTTCGGGCGAAATACGGGGGACATACTTGTTGGTACGTCCATCCCTTGTAGCTGTAAGAGCCCCTTTGTCTACTAGCCTAGAGAGAAAGGTGGAGATGGTTTGCGCCTTCCATGCTTTACCCCTTTGGGAAAACATGTTCAGCAGTTCGGTGGAGGTGACAGGTGGCTCACACTCCCAGATCACTTCCATCAGCTCCATTTCAGTATCCGATAATTTTTGAAGATGGTTCACAGTGAACACTCCTTAACTTCGTTATGCGTCCATATCGAAGGTTATTACTACACTACGTAGTAGGTATAAGTTACTACAACGTGTAGTAGATAGTCAAGTATTGAATGGATGCTGCGGAATCAGAGGCAGGTCTGTACTAGCTATCAGCTCAATCTTTGATTGATTATAATGCAGAGACGAATGTCTGGAGTATATACTTAGTCTTAAATTCTGAAATCACTATAGAGGAGAAATAATATGAATCTGTTTCATATACAATCTACATTGCAAGAGATCGATTGGACCGCATCGTTCCTGGAGAATAACTTTATCGGTATTGGTTGGCCGGCGACAGGAGATTTGGAGCATGAGCCTGCAGAAGAATGGAAAGAGCAATTAGTTCAACGCTACAGGATAGGAAAGACGGAAATTCGTGATGTCCTGGACGCGCTCCATACTTTTGCCTACGTCATGCAGGACGGGGACTATGTTTTGATAAATGATGATGAATGGACATATGTAGGGGATTTGGGTGATTATTTTTACGATGATTCCAACGGAACCGGAGAGGAATACATATGCCACCGACGAGGCGTTACCTGGCTGGGACGCATTCCCTTAGCAGAGTTAAATGATAAAGTACTTGCACTTGTGAGTCATTACTCAATCATTGCGAAATTCGAACACCCAATTACACAGGCTCAACTGGAGCCCTGGGTTTCGATCACCTCTGCAGCCACTGAAGGAGATAATCATTCTTCAGTTAGAGTAGATGAAGGCACTATTCAAGAAGCACTCAATGTTCTAAAAAAGGCATTGCATAGCGAAGAAGAGGAGCTGCGAATCCGTGCAGCGGCGGCAATTTTACAATACGCCAAATCCTAGGGCTTTCTCACTTTGGTTTCTTTAATATCGGGCTTTCTAGTAATGGAGAAGAGGTGGGACAAAGGACATATGTATATGAGTTAAATAATAGTTAGTGTTGACCAGACGCCAAATGGTGTCATAATATTTAAGCGACACTACATGGTTTCGAATGAAATTAACTGCCTTTTCTTGGCAATCATATGTAAGAGAGAATCTTTTTAGAAAACACAATAAAATGATTAGCATGATGAAGGATGGTCCCTAATGACAACTAATAAAACTAATCCCAAGGTGGATGAATATTTAAACAAAGCAAAGAAGTGGAAGGAAGAATCAGAGAAGCTAAGAGAGATCGTTCTTTCCTGCGACCTGACCGAAGACTTTAAGTGGATGCATCCTTGTTACACGTTGGAGAATAAAAACATCGTTATCATTCATGGATTTAAGGAGTATTGTGCGCTTCTTTTCCATAAAGGAGCCTTGTTAAAGGATAAGCAGGGTATTCTAATTCAACAAACAGAAAATGTACAAGCTGCTCGCCAGATCCGGTTCACCAATCTTCAACAAATCGTTGACATGGAAACCATCCTGAAAGAGTACATTCTTGAAGCCATTGAGGTTGAAAAGGCCGGATTGAAAGTGGAACTCAAAAAGAATACAGAATATGTTGTTCTAGAAGAGTTTCAAACGAAACTGGATGAAAATCCTGCTTTGAAAACGGCTTTTGAAGCACTGACACCTGGACGTCAACGAGCATACCTTTTTTATTTTTCCCAACCGAAGCAATCCAAGACTCGCGTGTCCAGGGTGGAGAAATCTACACAGCAAATTCTGGATGGAAAAGGGTTAAATGATTAAACCGTTAATTTAATTTGGGAAGCAGCTGTTTTAAAATTCATTTATATGCGTTGAAGCACCTGCCTTGGTAGGTGTTTTTTTTGTTTTGTCTTTTGTCGAATATGAAATCATCTTGTCAAATGTACTATTGCATGGTATCGTTGATAACGATTATCAATATCATTTGAAAAAGGTGGGTTTATTTTGCTGAAACGAAGAAATTCGATATGGATTATATCTGCATTGATTGTATTGCTCGTACTGAGTGCATGTGGTCAGTCCGCAACATCAAGCAATACAACGGAGACCGCAAACACAACCGGAGCTGCGGACAAGGAATCATCAACCGGCTCAACTTCTGCGTCTGATGCCGATACTACAACAGGTGCCGAAGGAGAGACTGTTACATATCAATCGGATGCAGGTGAAGTGGAAGTACCTGTGGAGCCGAAACGAATTATCGATCTGACCGCATTTTCAACAGGGTACTTTGTTGCACTCGATGCTCCAGTCGTCGGAGCCTTGTCAGGTGCAATAAACAACAAGTACATCAAGGATCAGCTCAAAAGTGAGGGGACAACAGATCTGGGAGAGCAGCCAACAGCTGAGCAACTAATCAGCCTAAAGCCTGATCTGATCATCGCATACACAGGTACGGAAGGTCTCGACAAGTTGTCGCAGATTGCACCAGTGGTACAGTTACAATATGGTAAGCGCAATTTCAAGGATCTTATGTTGGAGATGGGCAAACTGACTAATAGAGAAGCCGAAGCAAAAGACTGGATCACACAATGGGAAGCGAAGATCAATGAGTTGAAGCCAAAAGTGCTTGCCGCTGTAGGAGATCGTACAGTCTCCATTTTGAATCCATACGCCAAAGGATTATTTGTATTTGGTCATAATTACGGTCGTGGCGGTGAAATACTCTATGACGAATTTGGCCTGAAGGCACCAACAAGGGCTCAGACAGAGGCAATTGATAGTGGCACAGGCTGGGCCTCAATATCGATGGAAGTGTTACCGGAATATGCAGGCGACATCATCTTCACTAGCCCTTGGTCAGGAGATACAACCGATCCGAAGATTGTTTACGATAATACGGTGTGGAAAAACCTAACTGCGGTCAAAGAGGGCCATGTGTTCCAGCTTGATCCGACCTCTGATACATACAACGACCCTGTATCGCTTGAAGGTCAGCTGAAGTTTATTTCGGATAGCCTGCTTTCGGTGAAGTAGCCCTTGAGTAATATATATTCTTTCAACCCTTTGGCGAATTCGGACCAAAGGGTTTTTCAATTTCATTTTCATGATAATATGAGATGAAGTATGCGAAATAAATCTTGGTTAGGAGAAGATAATATGGACGTTTTTTCAGAATATCTAGCACGAATTGATAACCTGGGACATCGGGACCGTACGGAAGAAGTTTTAGAATGGATTATCAAGAAGTACCCAAATTTAGTACCTAAAATAGCGTGGAATCAGCCCATGTTTACCGATCATGGCACATTTATTATTGGATTTAGTGTATCCAAACATCATTTGGCTGTGGCGCCTGAGAAGGCAGGGATTAATCATTTTTCCGATGAAATTGTAAAGGCCGGTTATGAGCACACCAAGGAATTGGTGCGTATCCGGTGGGATGGACCGGTTGATTTTTCATTACTGGAACGAATGATTGATTTCAACATTACGGAAAAAGCAGACTGTTCAACCTTTTGGCGGAAATAGGCATGATCGATAGCCTACAACAAAAGACCTCGCTCTCACTTACGTCGGTGAGCGGGGTCTTTGTAATGGGTCATTCAGCAATTGGTTTGCACATTGCACCAAAATAATCTATGACTACGCTGCGAAACGCGATAGCTGCTTTCGAGATATATCTGTTTTTATGCGACAATAATGCAATTTCCCTCACTAGGTTCTGATCCTCGATCCGGAGATATACAATTCGTTCCTGCGGGTTTCTTGCTGTATTGGGTATAAAGGCAATCCCGATCTCCGCCTCCACAAGTGCAGTTAATCTTGCAGGCTCATCTCCTTCATAAACATACTTCGGTACGAATCCGACGGATTGACATTTGGAGTCCACCAGATCACGAATACCATATCCTTTTTTCACCCCCACAAACCACTCATCCTTAAGCTCTTCTAATGTGATGCTGCTTCGATTCGCATATTGATGACCGAGAGGCACAGCAACTACAATTGGGTCCTGGAACAGCATCTGACATTCGATATCATCTCCCTGGATTGGAGGGGAAGACAGACAAAAATCAATTTCGCCTCGGTGGAGAAGCGTGCACATATCGTCCAACGTAACCATTTGTACATGAAACTGAACATTCGGCTTATTTTTTCGGAATTCCCGCAAGATTCCTGGTAATGTGCTTGCTGTAGTAACTGCCAATTGAAGTGTACCGTGATCCGGGTTGGAGAGATCAGCAATTTCCTGTTTTCCCTGTTCCAATTCGAATAAGGCTTTTTCGGTCCGTCGAAGGAATGTTCTTCCGAATTCGTTTAACCGCAGTTTTCTGCCCAATCGATCAAATAACGGTGCACCCAAGTCATCCTCCAAACGTTGTATCGTCTTGCTCAGTGAGGATTGAGTGACATGCAGCTTACCCGCAGCTTCTGTCACATGTTCACATCGGGCTAACGTCAGAAAATAGCGTAGCTGAAGAAGTTCCATTTCGCACCACTCTCTTATTTCTTTTAGTTCATCAAATCATAACATAAAATGCGTTGGAATAAATAAAGGGATTCCATTAAGATGACAACAGAAGAAGGAGGGATATACATAATGAATGCTCGAAATATATGGTTAATGATATCTGTGGGCTTGGGAATTATGCTGAATCCGCTCAATTCCTCCATGATATCTATAGCAATTGCAAGACTACAACAGGAGTTTATACTTGATGTTACGACCGTGTCATGGATTATTTTTTCCTTTTACATTGCAAGTGCTGTGGCTCAACCGGTCATGGGCAAGTGCAGTGATCTGTTCGGCCGCAGAAAGATATTCCTTATCGGTCTGGTTGTTGTCTTTGGTTCCTCCATGTTAGCTCCGTTATCTCCAGACTTTTCTTGGCTTATCGTATTCCGGATCATTCAATCTGTTGGCACAAGCATGATGGTAGCCGTCGGAATGGCGATTGTAAGAATCCACGTTACTGAGAAACAGGCTGCTGCCCTGTCTATCCTTGCGATGTTCCTGTCTGGTGCAGCCGCGGTAGGCCCTTTTATTGGCGGTGTATTGATTCATTGGTGGGACTGGCAAAGTATTTTTCTAGTGAATATTCCATTGGTAATCGCAAGCTTTATATTCGCCTGGAAAACCATTCCCAAAGAAGCGACCCTCAAATCCAACTATGGCGACATGTCCATCAGAAAATGGTTCCTGCTGATTGATGCGCCCGGCATACTTTTGTTCACCGTTGCATTGGTGACTCTGCTAATGAGCGTGCTTTCCGTTAAATCAACCGGACATCTTTTAACTTGGCACCTTATGGCAGGAGGGATCGGATTGCTTGCATTAGCAAGTTTTATCCGACATGAATTGAAAACAGCGTCCCCCTTTATTCCGCTGAGGGTATTTGCCAAATATCCCGAAATGACCTGGGTGAATGTACAATTTATGCTGGTTAACACTCTGTTTTACGCTCTGTTTTTTGGTGTGCCATCTTATTTACAGCAGGTACGCCATCTGAACGAAGTTCATACAGGACTATTGATGCTAACCCTTGGTTTATGTTCACTCATCAGTTCTCCTCTCGCCGGACGCTGGATTGACAAATCAGGTACGCGGCCAGCTTTGATCGTTTCAGCGGTGTTAATGACGTTCGGGTCCATCTTGATTGTGGCATTGGATAAAGGCTCACCAGAGGTGAATGTCATCTTGCCCTTAGCTGTATTTGGTATAAGTAATGGGCTCAACAGTGTTGGTATGCAGGCGGCTTTGTTTAAAAGCACACCCAAAGATATGATCGGTGTCGCATCAGGTATTTTTAATACATCGAGATATCTGGGGACCATTTTGTCATCGTTGTTGATTGGAATTGTCATGGGAGACACATTCAGTTTTATAGGATTTCAAACGCTTGGAATCATCCTGACAGTATTAGCTGCATCTTTAATCATCATGACCTTACGACGCCAGAAATCATCCTCAACGCAGACGTTATAGTGCCGAATCTCATAATTCATATCATTACGTAGTCATATATTGCTTTCGAAATTGAAGCGGAGACAACCCGATATACCGTTTGAAACAGGATGAGAAGTATGGAGCATAACGAAAGCCCACTTCTTCTGCAATGCGATCAATCAACCAGTCTGTAGTAACCAGTAATCGCTTTGCACGTTCTAAACGAAGTTCATTTAAATATTCAATTGGTGTTTTACCATACTTCATCTTCATGCAACGGATAACATAGTTGGGATGAAAATGGAGAGCTGCTGCCAACGTTTCATTCGTGACCTTTGTCTTGTAATTCTGTTGAATATATATTGCTGCTTGTTCTGCTAATCGTGTCTGCACGGAATCCATTACCCGCAAGCTGCCTTCTTCCAGCATGGAAAGCAATTCACCTAGCAAGCGCTGCTCCTGCCAAAAGGAGCTATCCATTTCTAGTGTCAATAATTGCTCCAGAAGATTGAAAGCCGCTTGTGGATGGGCTAATTTCGAATGTTTAGGAAGCCTTAACGTATAAGGATTGCCAAACGGTCTGGAGGAATCTTGCAACTCCGGTTCATGATCAGAAGAGGTCAGCAAGCTTTCATATCTTTCAACATGCTCGAAATGCAGCCAGTAAAATACCGTTTTCTGTGAACACGGCCTGACCGAATAGTGTTCTCCTTCTGGCAGCAGGATTAGTGAGTCTCCTTTCTCCAAGGTCCATTGCTGATCATTCTCTCCAATATATAATTCTCCCTTGACCACAATCAGTACATCGTAGATACCAAGCTTTTTTCGGTTCGGATGTTGATCTCCGATTTCATATTCAGAACGTCCTGCTCCTAGATAATAGGGGAGTTGGGGGACGTTAAGCTCTATGATTCCATCTCCATTCAAAACAGATAACCCTCCCTATTAGTGTTAAATTTTATAGAAAAGAGTTCAATTCAATTCTATTTTCCCATGTAATCACAGCTTATAATTGAAAACCACAAGAGTCAATTTTATAGGAGGAATTCCATAATGCGAAAAGCCAAAGTAGCCATTCAAGACACCTTCTGGAAAGAATACTCCGAATTAGTCCGTCAGACTGTCATTCCTTATCAATGGGAAGCGCTCAATGACCGAATCGAAGGCGCGGAGCCGAGCTATGCCATCCGTAATTTCCGAATTGCAGCTGGCTTGGAGAAAGGTGAATTCGGGGGATGGGTATTTCAGGATAGTGATCTCTACAAATGGTTGGAAGCGGTTGCTTATTCGATCGGTAACCATCCTGATCCCAAGCTGGAGAGCATCGCTGATGAAGTGATTGATCTGATTGGTCAAGCTCAACATGAAAATGGCTATGTAAATACCTACTTCACCATTAAAGAGCCTGGAAGACAATGGACCAATCTGTATGAAGCTCACGAGCTATATTGTGCTGGACATATGATAGAGGCAGCAGTTGCATATTATCATGCGACAGGGAAGCGCATTTTTCTCGACATCGCATGTCGGTTCGCTGATCTCATTGATAGCTTGTTTGGAACCGAGCAAGGTAAAATTCAGGCGTATTGCGGGCACCAGGAAATTGAATTAGCTCTGGTTAAACTGTACAACGTTACAGGAGAACAACGTTATTTGAATCTGAGCAGTTATTTCATTAATGAGCGCGGTAACAAGCCAAGTTATTTCGTGGAAGAGTGGGAACGCCGGGGACGGAAAAATATTTGGTCACAGGGGACTCCCAATCTTGAGGTATATCAGTCTCATCTGCCAGTGAGAGAACAAACGGTCGCTGTGGGTCACTCTGTTCGTGCAGTCTATATGTACACCGCCATGGCCGATTTGGCACGCCTCACGAATGATTCAAGTTTGCAAGAAGCCTGTGAGCGGCTCTGGATCAATACAACGCGCAAGCAAATGTATATTACCGGCGGCATAGGTGCAACACATCTGGGGGAAGCATTCACGTTTGACTATGATCTGCCTAACGATACGGTTTATGCAGAGACCTGTGCTTCCATTGGACTAATTTTCTGGGCACGTCGGATGCTGCAATTGGAAGCCAAAAGTGACTATGCTGACGTCATGGAAAGAGCACTATACAATAATGTGCTTGGCAGCATGTCCAAAGATGGACAACATTTCTTCTATGTAAATCCACTAGAGGTATACCCGGACGCAAGTGAAAAAAATCCAGACAAACATCATGTGAAGCCCGTACGGCAGAAATGGTTTGGTTGTTCATGCTGTCCGCCTAATGTGGCACGTTTATTGAGTTCACTTCATGATTATATTTATGACATATCTAATGACGGAAAAACGGTGTATGTGCACTTGTTTATCGGTAGCGAGCTTCAATGGGTGACAGGAGACGGTCTGCAAGTAACAGTACACCAACGATCCGAATTACCGTGGCATGGAAAGGTGGAGTTCTCGATTTCTTTGGCTGGTAATGATGCTAAAGCTGCTCCATTTGAGATTGCAGTCCGCATTCCTCAGTGGTTTCAAAGTCAGGATCCAATATTAAAGATCAACGGAGAACCTCAACATTATCGTAAGCATAATGGTTATGCAAAAATGGAACGTGCCTGGTCCGATGGTGATACAGTAGAGTGGATATTGCCACTAGAGACCCAATTGATCGCTGCTCATCCTCTGATCCGGCCAGATGCTGGGAAAGCTGCCATCCAACGCGGCCCACTCGTTTATTGCCTGGAGCAAGTGGATAATGGATCTCCACTGTCTTCACTCTCATTCGCAGAGGAGCCAGAGTTGAGAGAACACGAAACGCCTGAACTGCTTGGTGGCTGCATTACTGTAGAAGTTGATGGGCTACTTGTGGATGAATCCGTGTGGTTGGATAATCAACCTTACCAGCCGTTACACAAAAACGTCAAACCAGTACAACTCACAGCAATCCCTTATTATTTATGGGGCAATCGACAAGCCGGAGAAATGAATGTTTGGCTTCGTACCTGATTCTATAATTCGTTTGTGACACCTTTCATTGAAAATCGGTAAAGAGACACAATTACAAAAAGTCGCCTAAATGGCGACTTTTTGCTTTATGGTCATGCTCATTTAATACAAACAGCTTCTTTTTTTAAACGAAATTTAAGATCCGCATTAAACCAATGTAAGGTTGATCTTCTATACTTGCCTCTGAGCTTCAAAAATCATTCGAGGGAGAGATTTATATCAATCATACACGTTCATACACATCAAATCGAATCAGAATAACAGCCATCAGCGCACTCGCTATGATTCTGACCGCATGCCCGATCATAAGTACGGGTAGTGCTGCCGCTAATGCAGCTCCTGTATCAGCTATTTCACAAGCAACAAAAGATATTCAGGCTCAAGCGCCTATCCAATATCGAATTCAAGCCCGGCTGGATGAGAAGAAGATGACCATAGAGGGGAGTGAATCCATTACTTACAGAAATACGAGCAAAGATACATTGAAGCAACTGGTTTTTCATACTTATGCTGATGCCAATCTTTCGGAATCGACACAGACGACCATGTTTAAACATTCCAATGAAGAGATTAGCAAAAATAACCCTGATAAGAAACCGGAAGACTTTCTTGGAGGAATTGATATTGAGAAGGTGACGACCGGTGGGCAAGCCCTTGATTTCAGTAATAAAGACCAAGCTATGTCGGTGAAATTGGAGCAACACCTTCAGCCTGGTGAATCCGTGACGGTTCAAGTCCACTTTAATCTGAAGATTCCCTATGGCTCACAGCGGTTATCGTATTACAAAGATATTATCAATGGGGCTCATTGGTTCCCTGTAATGTCAGTCTATGATGAGGCCAAGCATGAATGGGATAGCAAACCTTATAGTAAAACATTTGAAACGGATTATTATACTTCCGCGGATTATGAAGTTCAGTTCAATGTTCCCGATCAATATCAGGTAGTGATGCCTGGTACGATAACCACACGGGATGATGCAGAGACTGGACGCAAAGTGGTATCCACCGTAGCTGAGAATACGAGGGAGTTTGCTTTCTTTGCCAGCCCAAACTTCAAAGTGGACAGCGTAACCCGGAATGGCCTCACCGTAGAGTATTATTATTTTGACAACCAGCCAGGTAAGAAAAAAATCGTTGATGGGTATGTTGATCAAGCATTCAAAGCCATTGATTTTTTCAGTGATAAATACGGTAAATACCCTTATCCTGAATTTCGGATTGTTGAATCATATGTAGAAGGTGTAGCTATCGAGTATTCAAGGCTAATCCAAATGGGGCAAATCGGAATAAATTCTGCTCCAGAACAGGACACCGTATTTGTGCATGAAATCGCGCACCAGTGGTTTCATGCGTTAATCGGGAATAACTCGGAGACAGAGTCTTTCCTGGACGAAGGATTTGCAGATTTCTCCAAAGTGTATTTTTCTGAGAAGCAGGGGGATACGATGAATGGCTTCAAGTCCATCCAATTTGACGATTCCACTGTGGATAAGGCTATTGCTTCAACTAATGACGAGGTGGGAGATTGGGCAAGCCCAGTTTATTACGATAAAGGCCGTCAAGCGATATACCAATTGTACCGTTCCGTCGGTGAAGAGAAATTCGATGCCTTTATGAAAGAGTATTTTAAACGCTATGTGTACCAAAACGCTACGATTGACGGACTTCTTCAAACGATAGAAGATGTACTGGGGAAAGAGGCGCGAGATGATATGAAGACGGTTTTATATGAGCCTAATTTTACGCTGAAGCCCGAGTATCAACTGTCGAATGAGGAGAAAACGGCATACCTGCATGATCAGTTTCAATCGCTGTATGGATCAGCGTTAACTCAGGTTCCGAATTTACCTTTTGAAACGATGAGCCGTGTGATGGATAAAGCCCTTCAAGGTGAGCGATTAGCCATTGTGCTAAGTGATCAGGTGAGCAAGGCAGCGAACAAACAACAGGAAGCTATGGTAAACCAACTGACAACTCTTCTGGATTTAACCGGAGTGAAGTATGACCTGATCCAGGACCGGCAGGAATTGAAGCGAAAAATGAAAAAAGAACTGGCTACCAGCAACCTGATTGTA
Source organism: Paenibacillus sp. FSL F4-0087 (assembly GCF_038020215.1). NCBI lineage: Bacteria > Bacillati > Bacillota > Bacilli > Caryophanales > Paenibacillaceae > Paenibacillus > Paenibacillus sp. FSL F4-0087. Next base: position 6,330,519 of record NZ_JBBODJ010000001.1, on the reverse strand, counting down.
CTTGGTAACGCCAAATCAAATGGTTTTGTACAAGCATTAAAATCCAGCATTATAGACCGTGCTACCCATATCGGTTTTCAATGGAAAACGACTATGAACCAACCGTCTGCTGCGGGAGCCTATGTGATCAAACACCCTTATAATCAAAATCGTTTGATGCTGCACTATTTCTGGAATGAAGATCATCTGAGCAGTGGGAGTCTTGAACCATTTATGATGAAGATGCAAGAATCCATTGGATTCAGCAGCGCTTATTATCAGTACTATATGTTGGACAAGAAGGGCAAGGTAACATTGGATAAAAAAGTGGAAAATCCACTTTCAAAATTTTTCGCTGAAGAATAACCCGAAGTGTCCATTCTTATAAAGAAAGATTAAATACCTTGGCAATTGTCATGCGAAGATCATCATATTGTCTGTTATAGAGTCGCCTATATGGCGACTTTTTTTATTTAAGTTCATTTTAGGTTTTTAAAACCTGTCCTGAAGGGTAAATATAACGTGGATCTTTAAATGGATGTAAAATAAAACGTTGCGGAGGAACATGAAGAATGTTAGGGAAAGCATTGATTGTTAATATACTGCAAATAATAACAATATAATGTGCAAAGACACCTAAAAATGTACGACACGACAGTAACATCAATGACAAGAAAATGATTAGGATTCGGAGAACACCGAGATGAGGAGGACATATGAAAACAACCAAGGTCTCATTTTTTGTACTATCACTAATTCTGCTCCTAGTGGCGGGGTTATCCGGATGGTCGGGGGATGCCAATGCAAACTCCAATTCAGGTAAAACCTATGTGATCGGCACGGACATCACATTTGCACCGTTTGAATATCAAGATGAAAATGGGGATTATGTAGGCATCGATATGGATTTGCTGGATGCGATCGCCAAAGACCAGAACTTCAATTATCAAATCAAAGCCCTGGGATTTAATGCGGCTGTGCAAGCTCTTGAGTCCAATCAGGTGGATGGCGTCATTGCCGGGATGAGTATCACGGATGAACGCAAACAAAAGTTTGATTTTTCAGAATCCTATTTCGATTCAGGTGTAGTTATGGGTGTGAGCGCAAATAACGATACCGTAAAAAGTTACGAAGATCTTCGCGGTAGAAAAGTCGCCGTGAAGACTGGCACAGAAGGGTACAGCTTTGCTGAATCCATCGCCTCAAAATACGGCTTTACCATCGTTCCGTTTGATGATTCTTCACAAATGTATGACGATGTAAAGACGGGGAATTCAGCAGCGTGTTTTGAAGATTATCCAGTACTGGCTTACGGGGTAAAACAAAATAACGGTTTAAAAATCGTGACCAAGAAAGAAGATGGGGCTTCCTATGGATTTGCGGTTAGCAAGGGGCAGAATCAGGAACTCCTAAAGATGTTTAATGACGGCCTAACGAATATTAAGGTAAGCGGGGAGTATGATCGTATAAAAGAGAACTACCTTGGCGAGAATGTTGTCGCAAACCAGGGTCGTTGGGAATTAGTTCAAAAATCTCTACCTGTGCTGTTCAAAGGTATGGGGAAAACACTCTTGTATACGATTATGTCGCTGTTTTTCGCCTTTATCATCGGCTTGATTTTTGCTTTTATGAAAGTGGGTCAAAATAAGTTTCTTCGTGTTGTTGCTACTGTATTTGTGGATATTTTCCGCGGGATACCGTTGATCGTCCTGGCATTATTTATTTATTTCGGGATTCCTCAGGCGATGGGCTTCACCATGCCACTGTTCCTGGCCGCCATTCTGACGTTGAGTCTAAATGCAGGAGCGTACGTAACGGAAATTATTCGCGGGGGTATTCAATCGATTGATCGTGGACAGATGGAGGCCGCCCGTTCATTGGGGCTTCCTTATCGCAAAGCGATGATAAAGATTGTAATCCCTCAGGCCATACGGGTTATGATTCCTTCATTCATTAATCAGATGGTTATTACATTGAAAGATACGTCGATCTTGTCCGTTATTGGTCTGGTGGAGTTGACGCAATCCGGTAAGATTGTCATCGCAAGAACATTCGCCTCTTTTGACATTTGGTTGACTGTTGCGATTATGTACCTGATTGTTATCATCACATTGACTAAAATTGCTGACTACCTGGAGGTGAGGGTTCGTCGTGGGTAAAATTAAAGTAGAAGGATTAAAGAAAAGTTTTGGCACGAATCATGTGCTGAAGGGCATCGATATATCGGTCAACGAAGGTGAAGTTGTCTGTGTCATTGGACCTTCAGGTTCAGGTAAAAGTACGTTTTTGCGCTGCATAAACCAGCTAGATGAGATCACAGCTGGACGGGTTATCGTAGATGATAGGGATCTAAATGATCCCAAAACGAACATTAACAAAGCTCGCGAGAACATAGGTATGGTATTTCAGCACTTTAACCTGTTTCCTCATTTCAGCGTGCTCAAAAATATTATGTTTGCACCCAAAGAACTTGGGAAATTAAAAGAACAGGAAGCACGTGATACGGCACTTCGTTTACTGGATCGGGTTGGTTTGTCGGATAAAGCTAACAGCTATCCCAACCAACTTTCGGGGGGACAAAAACAACGCGTAGCGATCGCTCGTGCGCTTGCCATGAATCCGGACGTTATGTTATTCGATGAACCAACTTCGGCGCTCGACCCCGAGATGGTAGGCGAAGTCCTTGGTGTAATGAAGGATCTTGCGAGCGAAGGTATGACGATGATTATCGTGACTCATGAAATGGGCTTTGCCCGTGAAGTTGCGGATCGGGTTGTCTTCATGGATGGTGGATATGTTGTAGAGCAGGGCACCCCTGTTGAAATATTCGGAAATCCAAAAAATGAACGGACGATCAGCTTCTTGGAGAAAGTACTCTAAAAAGCCAAATCAAAACCCCTTCAAGATCATTTCTTGAGGGGTTTTTGGTGTGCATTTAATTTGAATGGGTCATTGCTCGTAGACGTTTTACATCTTCTCTTGGCGGAAAACCAAACATGCGAGAATATTCACGACTGAATTGTGAAGGACTTTCATAGCCGACCTGGAAAGCAACATCCGCAGCATCCGTCGATTCAGACAATAACAGACGCCTTGCTTCCTGCAGTCTTAATTGTTTTTGGAACTGAATAGGACTCATGGCGGTAACCTCTTTGAAATGTCTATGCAGTGAAGCCACGCTCATTTTTCCAATCTCCGCAAGCTCCTCGATGCGAAACGTTTGATTATAACTACTTACAATCCGTTCAATCACATCTCGGATGCGGTACGTAGCACTTCCTTCAAGTGCAATCTGCTCTAACATGCCTCCATGCTCACCTTCAAGAACTCTGTAGAGAATTTCCTTGATGTACAGAGGGGCCAATATCGAGATATCCTTTGGTTTATCCAGCAACCGGACTAATCGAATTAGGGCATCCAACATCGTTAACTCCGTCGGGCTAACATATATGCCTCGTTTGGCATTTTCCTTCCGCCTACCTCGCAATTCGGTATCGCGTAATACATCCAGCACTTGCTCCGGCGTAAATACAAGATTTAGAGCCAAATAGGGAGCGTCTGAGGAAGCCTCAACCACTTGTGCGGTAACCGGAAGGTCCAAGGAGGCCACAAGATAATCGGCTGGACTGTATCTGAAGCGCTCCTCGGCCAGCCATACATCTTTTGCACCTTGAACAATAATGCACAAGGACGGTTTGTAAACAGCATGCTTCGGACCGGTCACTGATGAGCGACGAATAAAAAATAAAGAAGGAATCGCAGTTTCATTTAAACCTTCGTGTTCTGAATATTGCTGAATAACACGGGCAAGATCTTCCTGTTGCTTATATATGGGCTTAGACATAATATCCTCCTTCAACGGAATAGCCCAATTATAAACCATGAAGATCCTATATATAAATGGTCTTGAGAAGATTAGGCAATCTTTTGCGATGAATTGGTTATCGGTCTTAAATTCACTTGGTGCATAATTGGATGACAGAGACACGGCAACAGCCTTACTTTTTTAGAGAGGAGAATCAGAATGAAAAATCGTTCTCTCGCTATTAACGAAATGCGTTCTGACTGGAGGTGAGAATTTGTTTACACGGATTAAAAATCTGTTTGAGATAAAAGGATATCGTTTATTCATCATTTGCATTCTGCTGGTCGGAATAGGTATTTCAATTACTCAGCCATATCTGTCCTTGTATGCCACCGAAGTTTTGGGAATGAGCATGGGAACCTTTGGCGTTTTCATGGCAGTAAGTTCATTAGGTGGAGTACTGGTCAACTCGCTTATTGCCAAACGGTCAGATCGCGGCTTGGATCGGAAATGGTTAATTATTTTGGCAATGATATCGTCTGCGTTGGGATACGCTTCATATTTGGTATTTGATCAATTCATTATTCTGTTGGTTGTCATAACTTTTTTTAGTGGATTAGGCGCACCTGCGATGCCGCAAATCTACGCCTATGCACAGGAATCGGCAGTAGCAAGTCAAAACAATGATAAAACGTTCGCAATGTCTATATTACGTTCACTTGTGTCCTTAGGCTTCCTGATTGGACCACTTGTCGGTACAGTTATATTGGGTGTACTTGGATATAAGGGTCTCTTTCTGGGCACGTCCTTTATCTATATTACCATCGCATTTCTTGTTTTCTTTTTTCTACAAAGACGAAAATTAGTCCAGCAAAATAAGGATAAAGTAAAAAGCGCACACACTTCATCGCTGAAAAACAAAAAAATCATGCTGCCGTTTATCGCCTTTATCTTCCTGTTTGCTGTAAATGCGATGAATACCATCAACACACCGTTGTTTATTGTTCATGAGCTTCAGGGTACACCGATGGAAGTTGGATTGGTCGTTAGTATCTCTGCTTGTTTGGAGATCCCCATTATGCTTGTATTAGGTTCCTTGGGCAAGAAGATATCAAACCACACTTTGTTGATAATCGGTTGTTTTGTTGGGCTTGTTTATTACGCCATCTTAAGCCTATCCACCCATTCCTGGCAGCTTATCGCGGCGCAGCTCCTGCAGGCAATATATGTAGCCATTGTGATGGGGAATGGACTAAGCTATTTCACGGATTTGTTGCCTCATTCACCGGGACAGTCCACGACGCTCTATTACAATGGCTCTATTATTGGTCGTCTTGTGGGAAATATGGGCGGCGGTATTCTTGCCCAAATCATCGGATTTCGTCATGTGTACTGGATGTGTATCGTTATCATGATTTTCTCTGTGTTGATCCTATGGGCGACAAGGGTTCATTCAAAAGCCAAACCAACAGCAGGACACTCCGCGTAGTTCTTATTGCTTCAATTCCATGTTCAAAAGAAAGAGGCTGGCAGGTGTTCACTCAGGTGAATCTTGTTTAGGCTTCTTTTTCATCTGCAATGGCCTTCTCGCCCGTTGAATAAACCAATTGGTTACGAACCAGGGAGGGCAGGAATCTTAGATAGAAAAAGCTGACAGCGATCGTGCAGAATGCCAGCATGTAATGCAGCCAGGTGACCGATAACCAGAATGGAAAGGTGAGGGCGATACCTCCCAGAGCCAGTGAGTGCCCAAGCATCATAATTGGCTCGATTAATGAATTAACTCGGCCCATATTTTGCGGGGGAACAAGCTCTGGCATCCAACTGCCAAGCGCAATGTTAATGGGAGCTATGGTGATTCCCGCCAACAGGATGAGAACAAGATAGACTTCGATCCGCACGGTTGTTCCAAGTCCTCCGATGAGCAGGCTGGAAATGATTAGCCCCGATATCAAAATCGGAGTTCTTGTGAAGCGCCGGATGAAGTGAGGAGCAATGATACTGCCTATCAGAAAGCCGATCCCCATAAAGACAGTAATAAGCGAAGAATGAACGACGTAATTGTCGGGGCTTAGCTTGTATTTCATGGTGAAGATGGGGAGTACAGAGAAGACACCGTTTACAATACCGAAAAACAGAAATCCACTAATCAGTACGAGAAGCAATCGATTTTCGGAAATATACCGAAGGCCATGCCAGAAATCCTTAAAAAGAAGTGATAGCCGTAGTTCCCGAATAGAGGTTCTTCCGTTGGGGATACGGGCACGTTCGGGGAAATCTCCCCAGGCTAATAGAAGACCGGAGATCAGGAAACTGACACAGTCGATGATAAAGGCACCTTTAATGCCGATAAAATGATAGGCCCCTGCTCCTAAGCTCATGCCAAAAAGCATGAACATCCCCATGATCATTTGATTGAGGCCGGAGGCCTGAACGTATTGGTCCTGATCAATGCTGCCTTGCAGCAATCCCATTTCTGCTGGACCAAAAAATTTGGATATCGAGCTGCGTAAGAAGAGCATCAAAAAGCAGAAGAACAGCATGTCATAATGAACAAATAATAGCAGCAGCAGGGTAAGGCCTGCCCTGATCCAGTCACTGTAGGCGGCAATATGCTTGCGGTCGAATCGGTCAGCGATGACACCAACGATCCAGAACACAGTCAAGGTAGGCAATGAATACATCAGCTCTGCCATCGTAGCGAGTGATGGGCGCTCACTATACCTGTCTACCAAATAAAAGGCGAATGCCATATTTCCAATCACGGTTCCTAGCTGTGACGCAAAAGCCGCAATGAAAAGCTTACAGAACGTTGAATTACGAAAGAGCGTCTTCATTCCTTCCTTCCCCCCTAATGTTACATCTCTTTGATCGATACTGGATGGAGCAGATTCTTCAAATAAAGCATCAGTGCCTCATACTGCATCCGAGTGTTTGCTTTTTCAGGACCAATGGCAATGTAGTGAGTCATAATCCCCTCCTGAAAGGAAGCTGCGAGTCTGGATATATCCATAATGTTCATGACAGGTGAGAACTCTTCACGTTCCACACCGATTCGAAGCAGCTCCGCAAACTGTGCGATTCCCTTTTCATATCGTTTAAGAAGCAGCTCGCGGCGGGGCTCTTCGCGCCACCCGACCAGAAAGTACTCATAGAACGCTGGCATCAATCCTCCGTGGGGAGAACGATGGAGTTCTTGCAACTGCTGGGAGTAAATCGTAGTCACCATTTCCCATATGGAGGAAGAGGAATCCATTAGTTGATTGATATACTGTTCATAATCGGCATCCTGATAATCCAGTAATGCTTCGAAAATATCCTCTTTGGTCTGATAATACAAGTAAATCCAGCCCCGACTCATACCAGTTTCCTGAATGATATCCTTTAACGTCGCTGCACCATAACCCTTTTCGGTAAACACCCGTTTGGCTGCTTCAAGTATTTGCAGATTTCTCCGTTCTTTTTGAGTATCTGTTAGTCTGGGTGACATTTCACCACTTCCTTCCCGTTTCATCAAAATGAACCTCGTGTCATTTTTATAATAATGACACGAGGTTCATTTTGCAATAGAAAAAAATAATCAACGCAAGAACAATTCTTCAAGTGCGTTGATTATTTTTATATCACTCATCCAAATTGAAATTCTTCAACGAATAAGTAGTCATTTGCATGTTATTGGCGTAGTCAATTTGAAAGATACAGGAATATATCACGTTTAATACGTAATCAAAGGCAATTTGTGATGAAAACGTACCGATCTTTGCATGTTTTGTTTCGTCATTCGGCACCTGGATACAGATCGTACTCATCTTGGCCAACTCACTTTGATGATTCGCGGTAATCGTAATAAATGGAATTTTTGCACGCGAGAAATGTTGGGCTGCCTTTAGGAAAATGGGCGATTTTTCATGATAGGTCAAAAAAATGGCGCAATCCTGTGGGGTAAGATTTATGGTGTGGTAGGCCCATTCAGATAGCTCTGTTGTGATCACGACGTATTTATTGATTTTAATCAATTTATTCTGAAAGCTCTTCGCGCGAATCTGAGAATCCCCCAACGCATAGATGAAGATTCGTTTCGCCTGATCGAGTAAATGGGCTGCTTCTGTTAGAGAGGCTTCACCCATAAAAGCAAAGTTTTTCTCAATCGTTTCTTTCATTAGTTCAGCTATATCTTTTGCCACCTGGAGTGAAGATTCGCCAAGAGCGAACGGATAATTGGGATCGATATTGGAGATGTTCTGAGCATCCTGCTGAAACTCTCGGGCAAGCTTAATACTGAACTCCTTAAACCCTGAAAGTCCAAGCTTATGAGTTAAGCGATTGATGGCAGAATGTGACGTGTATGTAGCTTTGGCAAGCTCTTGAATATTCAAATGAAGCATTAGCTCCTTATGGGTCAGAATATAAGAAGCGATGCTTTTTTCATTTGGTGTAAAGTGGTTCATGTCTGTTAATTGGGTCAATATTTTCAACAGGTTCACCCCGGATTCATTGAAATAACGTTGATGTAGAGCGTCCAGTAAACATTTTGTTTAAAAAGAGGGCATCAGAATTACAAAACATTGATCAAATGTACCGTAATTTCTTCAAAGCTCCTCCGGAGGATTTTCTTCTTCTATAATAAACAAAAAAGAGCCTAAGGGGGAATTCATATGTTAACCATCGGTTACATTGGCAATGGCAAAAGTACAAATCGTTATCATCTTCCTTTTTCATTGAATCGGGATCATTTGAAAGTAAAAACGATATACGCCCGTCATCCGGAGAAAACGGAGTGGGAGAAAGTTCCTGGTGTTCTGTATACAGATGATCTTGCAGCTTTTATGAATGACGATGACATTCAGTTAGTAGTGGTATGTACTCACACCGAATCTCATTATGAGTATGCAAAGAAGGCACTCGATCACGGAAAGCACGTACTTGTTGAAAAACCTTTTATGCTGACCAAGGAAGAAGCCGAATCCATTTTCCAATACGCCAAAGAAAAAAATCTCTTGATTCAATGTTATCAGAACCGACGATATGATTCGGATTTTCTGACGACTAAGAAAGTGATTGAGTCAGGAAAGCTTGGCGATTTGCTGGAAGTGGAGATGCATTACGATTATTATCGACCGGAGATCCCGAATGCTACCACCCATTTTTCCAAATACAAAAGTTATTTATACGGGCACGGTGTTCACACCATTGATCAAGTATTATCCTATTTCGGGCAACCGGACAAGATACATTACGATGTCCGTCAATTGCTGGGGCCTGGCAGAATGAATGATTATTTCGATCTGGACTTTTATTACGCTTCGCTGAAAGTATCAGTCAAATCTAGCTTTTTCCGCTTAAAGCCCCGCCCGAGTTTTATAGTATACGGCAAAAAGGGAGTATTCGTAAAACAAACTGAGGATCGTCAAGAGGAACATCTGAAGTTATTTTACCTTCCTGAGGGACATCCCGATTTTGGTAAGGATTTGCCTCAACATTATGGCGTACTGACATATCTGGATGACGCAGGAATCTACCATGAAGAAAAAGTAATCTCTGAACAAGGCGATTATGCAAGAGTGTATGACGATATCTATGAAGCCATCAACCATGGCAAAGAAAAAGTGATTCAAGACAAAGAAACGATCGCGGTTATGGAAATATTGGAAAAAGGTATGAAGGAGTGTAACTAATATGAAACTTGGAATTGTCGGAGCTGGAATGATTGTAAAGGATCTATTGAGCTTTATTCATGAAATTCCTGCGATTACGTTGGAGGTCATATGTTCCAGACCTGGTCATCAGGATAAATTGCTAACTCTGCAGGAAGAGTATGGTATTGCACAAATATATTCGGAGTACAGCGATATGATTGCAAATGATGAAGTGGATACGATCTATATCGGACTACCAAATCATCTTCATTATGCATATGCCAAAGAAGCATTATTGGGCGGCAAACATGTTATCTGTGAGAAGCCGTTCACTTCCAATTTGCAAGAATTTCTTGAACTTAAAGAGATTGCACGGCAAAAACAGCTGGTGCTGGTCGAAGCCATCACAAACCAATATTTGAAGAACTATTTGTCCATGAAGGAGAACCTGCGCAAACTGGGTGACATCAAAATTGTGGAGTGTAACTATTCCCAATATTCATCCCGCTATGAGGCTTTTCAGGCTGGAGAAGTGCTGCCGGCATTTAATCCGGAAATGTCTGGTGGAGCCTTGATGGATATTAATTTGTATAATATTCATCTGGTCGTAGGGCTTTTCGGGAGTCCGAAGAAGGTGGAATACTGGGCCAACATGGAACGCGGAATAGACACTTCAGGTATGTTGCTTTTGGACTACGGTGAGTTCAAGTGTGTGTGCATTGGTTCCAAAGACAGCACAGCCCCCAATGCAACGAACATCCAGGGCAATAGAGGGTATATCCATATGACGAGCTCGACCAACAAATGTGAATCCTTTGATCTTGCGCTTCATAAGGAAACGCCGATTCGGGTAGATGTTAAGGATCATCCTCATCGCATGTATGACGAGTTTGTTGAATTCGAGCGTATGATTCGTGAACAAGATTTGGAGAAAGTCACAGCTATGCTTGAGCATAGCGAGAAGGTGATGGAGGTTATTGAACAAGCCAAACAATCTGCCAATCTTGTATTTGGACCTGATCGATAATATACTCTGAAATTACAGTATGATTATTGTATTATCTTTTTGTGCATTTCCCAAGATGACTGTGTTAAAATGCGGTGAAAGATATAAAAAGTTTATATGTCAGTGAACCAATAACAGTCTTCTTGGGGAGTATTTAATGATAACGATTAAAGACGTAGCAAAGTTAGCGGGTGTCGCGAGTTCAACTGTGTCCTATGTACTCAACGGCAAAAAACATGTAAGTGAGCACACAAGACAGAAAGTACTTGCAGCAGCAAGTGAGCTTAATTACATCAAGCACGGAGCCGCATCCGAATTAAAGCGAAAAAACACACAAACGATTGGTGTTATTGTTCATGATATGTCCGTCCCCTATTTTTCCGACTTGGTGAGTGGAATTGAATCCAGCGCCATAAGTCAGGGATATGATCTGATCGTATGCAGTTCTTTAGGCGGAGAGCGATCGACAGCCGCACGCTTTATCAGAGAGAGAAGGCTGGACGGCGTGATTGTAATCGCTGAAAATATTGAAGATGAGTTGTTGTTGCAGGCTGCTGAAACGGGATTTCCTATTGTTGTGATGGACCGGGAACTCCATAGTGAGCATATTGTAAATGTTCTGATGGATGATGAGCAGGGGGGTTATATGGCAACCCGTTTCCTTCTGGATAAAGGTCACCGCGCAATAGCCTACATTAGTGGACCTTTAAGTTCGGATTGTAATCTGATGCGATATCAGGGTTATCTGAGAGCTATGCATGAAGCTGGGGTGGAAGAAAATGAGAATTGGAGACTTGGCGGCCAATTTCTGAAAACTGGTGGCTACAACGCAGCCAAGTTGCTAATGGAGGGAGAGCTTCCAACGGCAGTCTTTTTTGCGAATGATGAAATGGCCATTGGTGGCTTAGAGGCATTTAAAGAACACCAGGTTTCCATACCCGAAGATCTATCCATTATTGGATTTGATAACATACATGTAACCGAATACTTAAATCCGCCTCTTACGACTTTTCGACAACCCAAAACAGATGCAGGCTCCTTTGCTGGACATGTACTCATTCAAATGTTAAAAGGAGAAGCTGTTGAGTCTACTTATAGGATCAATATACAGTGTGTCGAGCGAGACTCTGTTTCGCAGATGATCCTTTCTGAACGATGAGTGCACATACATTTTCAATGAACACCCTTACAGCCCTAATCACGGGCTGTTTTTCTTTTCATAAGAAATTATCCTCTTAGATCTTCTGAGACTGTAAAAAAGGTTTATCGTCTCATTCAAATGGATATCATTCCAAAAACATTGATTTCCGTTTCCTGTTATTCTATTATTAAAAGCTAAAAAGGCGGGACTATCCATGTCCATGAGAAACGGAAAGATAATCAAGGCACCACAAGAGATGGAACGTGCACCAGACAAGCAAGGAAGCTTAAAACAGGATGGGTTATCCGTTATTCAATTCTGTTTGCATACACAGGGGACAACAGGTTCATTTTTTCTGAAAGATCACATGTTGTTGTTCGTTATATCGGGTGTGTATACGGTCCGATTCAAGGATCAGGAGTACACTGTGCGCAGTGATGAAATGGTGTTTCTTCACAAATCGATTCGTATTGATTACATAAAGTCGGGTGAACCCGGCTCTGAATTTATGCTGGATTATATGATGTTTTTCCTGAATGAAAGTATGCTCGAAGAGTTTGTTCAGTTTTCTGGCTTCAAACAGACAAGTTGTGTGAATCAAATCACTCCGGTGTCCATTATTCCGGTCAATGAACTCACTCGCTCTTATATAGCGTCATTGAAACCCTATTTCGAACATCCAGACAAGGTACAAGATGGACTTATCCGGCTTAAATTCATGGAACTTCTGTTTCATCTGGCGCAAGCCAATGAACAATTCTTACATCAACTACTGCAACCGAATCATAATCAAAACAGTACCTTCGGCAAAATAATGGAGGAGAATATCACGAATCCCATCTCCATAAGCGATTTGGCTTATTTGTCCGGCAGGAGCCTGTCTACCTTCAAGAGGGATTTTCAGACGCTATACCACACTTCACCCTTGAAGTGGATTCGTAATCAGAGGCTGGACAAAGCCAAGAAACTATTGGCCGAGACGTCTCTGTCCGTCACCGACGTCTGTTTCTCAACAGGTTTCGAAAACGTTGCCCATTTTTCCAAAGTGTTTAAGCTACAGTTCGGGCTTCCGCCCTCGGAGTTTAGACAGCAATGCAAACGAAGCGAGGAAAAGATTAAATAGGGCCAGCATATTCTGTCCATACTCTAATAACAAGTGACTATGTGCAACTTTTGTGTAAAGCGCTTCGCGATAAAATATCGTGAAACGCTTTTTCCTTATTCGAGACAAATGAGCTAAATAAACAAATCCAATGAGCTTAGCAGCAAAGAAATGCATCTATTTTCTTGTTATTCTTGACACATGCGTTACAACGTTGTCTCAACCTAAATGTCTGAGGAGGATTAACCAATGGAATATGTGAAATTAGGAAATACAGGCATGGATGTATCTCGGCTTTGCCTTGGCTGCATGGGATTTGGTGAACCAGGACGTGGTTTTCATCAATGGGTGTTGAATGAAGAGAATAGTCGTCCCGTCATTCAGAAAGCGTTGGAGCTAGGCATTAATTTCTTTGATACAGCAAACGTATATGCTGACGGAACAAGTGAGGAGATTCTCGGTCGAGCTCTTAAGGACTACGCTAATCGAGATGAAATTGTCCTTGCAACAAAAGTGTTTTCCCGCATGCATGATGGTCCGAATGGCGCCGGACTTTCTCGAAAGGCAATTATGAGTGAGATCGACAAGAGCCTCAAGAGGCTGGGAACGGACTATGTGGATCTGTATCAAATTCACCGCTGGGACAACCATACCCCTATTGAAGAGACCATGGAAGCATTACATGATGTGGTGAAGGCAGGGAAGGCAAGATATATTGGTGCTTCTGCCATGTCAGCATGGCAATTCCAAAAGGCTTTGTATGTCGCCGAGAGAAATGGATGGACTCGCTTTGTATCGATGCAGAACCACTATAACCTGATCTACCGTGAAGAGGAAAGGGAAATGATACCTCTTTGTCAGGAAGAGAAAATCGGAGTAATTCCTTACAGCCCACTTGCTTCTGGTCGGTTGACCAGAGATTGGCAGGAAACAACACAACGTTCCGAAACGGATCAGGTTCAAAAGGCCAAATACGATGCGACAGCCAGCACCGATCAATTGGTAGTAGAGCGGGTTGCAGAAATCGCAGAAAAACGCGGCGTTCCCCGGGTACAAATCGCTCTTGCCTGGTTGCTGCACAAGAATCCGGTTACAGCTCCGATTATTGGCGCTACGAAGACATCCCATCTCGAAAATGCAGCTGAAGCTATATCGATTGCGTTAACATCAGAAGAAATGGCTTTCTTGGAAGAGCCGTATGTGCCTCATCCGGTATATGGACTTAATGTTGGATTTAAGTAATGTAAGAAGAAAAACCAATCCGGAAAGCGGATTGGTTTTTTTGAACAGAACAACATAGAAAACAGACTAATTCTTTCTTTGTTGTTTGATCTCATTACTCGAGTTCCGAAAACTTTTAGGCGTTTGGTTTTGATGTTTTTTGAAAGACTGAATGAAGTTATTTACATGGTTAAAACCAACCCTATGAGCTATTTCAGTTACTGTATAATCGGTTGAAATTAATAGCTCCATGCTCTTTTTGATCCGGTACTTAATTAAGTAATCATACGGTGTCATATGAATGGTCTTCTTAAAACTCCGTGTGCACTCCGAGATGCTCAGATGTGCTATATCAGCAATTTCTTGCAGGGTAATATTCGTTGAATACTGCTGATGGATAAAGCTGAGCATGAGTTGAAGGCGCTCTTGCTGAAGCTTTACATATTTGGGCGCCTCCTCGGAGGAAAGCGTAATATTATGAATCAAAATTAACCACAATTGTACGGTTTTGATCGAAACCTCATATTCCCAACCCCATTTTTTTGTCACATCAAATCTCTTTTTCATATCCCATAACATATCTAGCACAATCTGTTGCCATTCTACATCGCCCTTGATTACCAGCGACACCAGTGAAGAGTCTGTATAAGGTAAGACATAATTTTTCTCCATGGCACTATCTGCGTAGAAGGCTAACAGCTTTTCAGGGAAATTAAAACTCACATATTGACCCTTGTGGGTCAGATGTGTTGTAACATGCAAGACTCCTTTATTAATTAGGATAGCTTGACCAGCTAATAACTCATGATCAACACCGTTTACCTGTATAATCAACCTTCCTTGAGTAACCAATGTAATCTGTAGTTCTTCATGCCAATGCAAGTCATTAAATCCTCTACCTTCAGGAATAATTTTCTCAGAATTAGCTGTGTACATAATGTAAGGAAATGAAGCATCAGGGAAAAGAATCGTCTCGTGAAGCTGCTTTGACATGTAAATGCGTCCTTTCGAATGGTGATATTTATATATAATATAGCGATATTATTACACAATTAAAATATTAACGATGATATTATTATATCCAATCTTTGTTTTATCACCTTAATCCTGTGCACAGAATTTGGATAGAACATGTTGAAGGAGTAAGTATGAAAATGAATAAAACGTTGTATCCGCCTCATCCGTACCTGTTGCTTTTTATCAGCATTTTGTCCATCTCCATTTCTTCCATATTAATAAAGTCCTCAGAGACACCAACCTCTGTAGCTGGGATGTACAGATTGTTCATAACCGTAATACTAATGCTTCCTTTTGTTCCTTGGAAAAGTCTTCGAAACCTTAAGATGAGCAAAAAAGATTGGAGTGTTGTATTGTTAGCCGGACTCTTTCTCGGTTTACATTTCTTATTCTGGATGGAGTCACTGGTGCATACCTCCGTTGCAAGTTCCATGGTCATTTTATCGTTGCAGCCCTTATTTGTATTGGTCGGGTCATACTTCATCTTCAAGGAACGAGCAAACATGGTTACGATTCTATGTCTGGTCACAGCTCTTGCAGGGTCAGTTATTATCGCATGGGGTGACATCGGAGTATCTAAAGAGGCGTTGGTCGGAGATGGATTATCTTTATTGGGTACCATCGCGGTTTCGGCATATATGCTTGCTGGACAAAAAGTCAGTCACAAAATCGATGCAAATGTGTACAGCGTTATTGTCTTCTTCCTTGCGGGGAGTGTCTTGCTTATCTACAGTCTATTTAATCATATCTCCCTGACCGGATATAACACTTCAGATTGGATGTATTTCTTGTTGCTTGCCATAATCCCAACCATTTTTGGACAATTTCTTATTAATCTATTATTGAAATCTTTAGGCGCAACGACGCTTTCTGTAGGCATTATTGGAGAGCCTGTTCTTGCGATCATACTCGCCTTTGTATTTCTGGGAGAGACCATCTCTCTGTTTCAGTTTATAGGCGGGATGATGACTGTACTCGGCATGGGGGTATATTTTTGGGCAAAATCTTGGCGATACACCGTTTCTGAAGTTCGAACTTGACGTGAATTTACACAACTACAACTATAAGACAAGTAGAAGAGGAGAATATATATATGGCTACCATTGATGATTTTTTGAAACTGGACATCCGTATCGGAACCGTTACAAAAGCTGAGTTTTTTGCAGAAGCGAAAGTACCTGCGATCAAACTTGAGATTGATTTTGGAGAAGAGATTGGAATAAAAAAGTCTAGTGCACAAATTACTAAAAGATATGCAGCCGAGAAACTGATCGGTAAACAAGTCATAGGGATAGTCAACTTTCCGCCGCGCCGGATAGCCGGGTTCAAATCAGAAGTATTGGTTCTGGGAGGAATACCCGAAAAAGGGGATGTCGTTCTGTTAAAACCAGATATCAAACTGCCCGATGGAACTCCGATTGGATAATAGCTCGTTTTGTCATATTGGCGTAACAGACAACGGGTAAGATGGCTATCGAGGTGATTGATCATGAAGAAAATATCAGCAAAATCGAGTTGGCCAATCGGAAGAAATGTTTTACTCTCGGCGGCCATTTTGGTTGCACTAGCTGGATGCAGTTCTAACTCTGCTTCTCCAAAGCCATTGGAGATTTCAGGGATGAACAGCAGTCAGGAGGAGAAGCAGGCTGTCCCTTCGGAGAAAATGAGCTACTGGAATGAACAGCGAAAAGGGACCAATTTTATGAACTCCACATCTCTTCCTGACAACTATGAAGCAGCCAGGGAACAGGGCATAGAGTTCGTCCGGCTTGCGCCCGATAAGTGGAGTAAGGATCGAGATTTTTTGTTTAACGACAAGCCAGATGCCAATATCAACGCAGATTTTTTGATAGGCAGCTCGGATAAGTACGAAGGTATCGTGGAAAAGGATTTTGCCCGACTCAAAGCGGATCTGGACGCCGCCGAGGCTAAAGGGATGAAAGTGATTATTACGGTGCTCAGCTTACCGGGAGATCGCTGGCGGCAGTTCAATGGGGCCAAGAATGATGATCGGATCTGGAATGATACTGAATATCACAAGCAGGCCGCTCAGTTTTGGAAGGATCTTGCAGAACGATTGAAGAATCATCCTGCCGTCACCGGCTATAACCTGATTAATGAACCTCATCCGGAAACGGGTACGGGTTTTCATGACTTCTGGACGCAGGACTATTCCGATTGGTATGCCAAAGTGGAACATACCGCAGCTGATCTGAATTCACTCTATGACACGATAACCAAAGAGATCAGGACGGTAGACCAGACAACTCCCATCATTTTGGATTCGGGGCTCTACGCAACACCTTGGGCCTTTACGTATCTGAAACCGATTAATGATCCTAATGTGTTGTATGCTTTTCATATGTATGAGCCTTATGAGATGACAAGCCAGAACAAGAAAAAAGGATTTACGTATTCTTATCCGGGGAGCGTAAAGGTTGGAGATGATGAGACGGAAAAAGAGTTTAACCGTCAGGCCCTGAAACAATTTGTCGAGCCTGTCGCCAAATGGGCGTCCGATCATAACATACCTGCAAACCGGATTATAGCTTCCGAATTCGGGACGAATCGAATGGTTCAAGGTGCAGAACGCTACATGTCGGATCTGATATCAATCTTTAATGAATACGGATGGCATTGGGCCTTCTATGCATTTCGTGAAGATACCTGGGATGGGATGGACTATGAACTAGGCAGTGAGAAGCCCAACTGGAAGTATTTGGATGCCGTAGAAAAAGGAGAGCAGCCATTACGCGGTACGGTAGACAATCCGATTTGGAATGAGATCAAGGAAAGCCTGACGAAGTGAAATGGAGAAAGATCACCATTGCATTAGTGCTTGTTCTATTAGGGATCGGCTGTTATGCAAGGGAGATTGAACCTAAAGCTCTGGCAGTAACTCGCCTGGATATCGTCAATGAATTCGTGCCAGTATCTATGAATGGAATTCAAATCGTGCAATTTTCTGACACCCACTTGGGTTCCGATTATTCGGTGGATCAGCTTCAATCCTTAGTTGATCGTATGAATCGTCTGAAGCCAGATATCGTAGTGTTTACTGGAGATTTAATGGATCATTACACACGCTTTGGCTCAGATAATAGAAAGAAAGCACAACGAGTATTAGCGAAAATAAATGCACCTCTCGGAAAATATGCGGTTTACGGAAATCACGACAGGGGGGGAGGAGGAAGCCAAAAGTATAAGCAATACATGCAGGACGCGGGGTTTACCGTATTGGTCAATGAGGTACACGCGATCCGTACTGCCACAGGGGATAAAATAAACATAGCCGGACTCGATGATTTTTTGCTTGGAAAGCCGCAGGTTAAGCGTACGCTACAATCGCTCCGTAAACAGGATTTCAACCTGCTACTCGTCCATGAACCGGATGTTGCGGACCAATTGAGCGCATATCCGATTGACCTGCAGCTGTCCGGCCATAGCCATGGTGGGCAAGTCAGAATTCCTTTGATCAAACCGCTTATTACAACTGCATTAGCTCACAAATATGTCGCAGGACTATACTCCTTGCAAGGCAAAAGCAAGCCGCTAAAGCTATATGTCAATCGAGGAATCGGAACCACCCGAATGCCTCTGCGCTTCTTCGCAAAACCCGAGTTAACCGTGATTCGTTTGACTGCCGCTGTGAGCTGATGTTAACTAAGTAAAGCTACCACTCACGGCAGATGCAACCAAGAATGCAGAACAGCCTCCGAAAAATTATTCGGGGGCTGTTCTTGATTTGAAGTTCATTCTGATGATGAATTCTGGAATAACTAGCAGCAAAGCAATAGAGCCATAAATACTTACAGTGTAGCTTGTAACATAAGCCAACCCGAATCCCAGATGAAAAAGGGAAGTGATGATGTGAATCAACATGTTCGTGAAGCAAAAGGCATAACTTCGAATCATCCAGTTCCGGTGTTGAACCATTCGTTTCTGTTTAATTTGAATGAGAGCGGTAATCGTAGTGAATAGCCAGATGATATTAAGCGCGTTGAAACCGATACTGCTTATTTTCCCTCCAGTAGCGTAAGGGGCCATATAACCGGAAGTCAGTACAACAAGCGCTACGGACACAATGTAAACATAACCATTTATACGGTGGAACCTGCGGCTCTTTTCAAAAATCCGATTAGAGAAGTTGAGTAATCCAGACGCCATGGCCAAACATGCAAACGCAACATGAACGTACATGACATTCAGCCAGATCGGAAGATGAAGCTCACGCTTCGAACCGGTCTTATGGCTTAAAAAGCTTGAAGCTTCAGGGTCTATCCAATAGTTCTTCACTAGAGCATACACAATAAAGAAAATACTGACGCAGGCCAGCCATCCGTATAACGTTCCTCGTTTCTTCATATCAAACTACAACCCCCGAAACTCTTTTTTGTGCACATAGCTAACCAGGCTAGTTTATTCGTTTTCCTGTTAATTTGGAAGCAGGAAGAAGGCCAGCCTTAGCGATTCCATTCATTTTATCTCCATCCACGGCAACTTCGAATTTCAGATTCAAACGCATAGGTTTAGTAATTGACAGGCTCCAGGTCAACTTGTTGTCGCAGAGTACAGGGTTCATAAATGGGATTGTTTCGTTACCTTGTGTTGCCGTGCCCTGAATCACACCAGAAATTGTCTTTATGTAGAGTTTGACCTCCAGTTTACCGACAGGTGTAGCGATTGTTGTGTCCCAATTCCCATTAAAGACGGTTGTCTGAGTGTTCTCATTAAGCAGTATGCCAGAGGTCACTACCGTTTGATTCATTACAATGTTCGGTTCGTTGTCCGTCAACGACTTGTGAGTGGTGGGCGCAATGCCCTTTGCTCTCCAAACGGTTCCTCTACGCTCATACTCAAACAACTGCTCTATCTCGTGTGCGATACGTGGTCCCAGTTCACGTTCGACCAGATACAACGCAACATCAAGCCCCGAGGTCACACCGCCGCCAGTAACCAGATTACCATCATCCACTACGCGTGCCGGGACAGGAATTGCCCCAGTCGCACCAAGTAAATCCATACCCAAACGATGTGTTACAGCAGATCTTCCTTCCAGGAGTCCTCCCATAGCTAACAAGAGGGAACCACCGCAGACTGTAGCGACTAAGATGTCTTTGTGGTCGAGAGCTGTCTTGATCATTGTAGTCAATTCCGTATTCATGGCTTTACCAAGAATGGCAGGAATCGAGTCTGGACCATCTCCTTCAACATTACCGGCTGCACCAGGCACAAGTATGATACCCCCACGTTCCGGGTCAAGAGTGTTGCTCGCTTCAATTGTCAAACCATTCATACCACTAGTCACTGGTCTTGGACCTTCAGCCGTGACCATCTCTACTCTTACGGCGTTGTCGGTATGCATGGAAGCGGCGCAAAATACTTCGTAAGGTGCAACGGCATCCAATAGGTCGAAGCCATCAAATAACACGATTTGAACAGTTAACATTTCATCCATCCCCTTATCTTTAAGTCGTCTGTACTCACAGTTAGAATCGTAACAAACGAATATCTCAAAGGAAGTCCTAAAAAGGTCACAAAACGATAAACAAATCATCACAGAATTTAGTCTCGACTTGGTAAAGGAAGAAAAAATGATAAACTAGATGGCAGAGGTGGGATAAGCATGAGTATGTATCATACGATACTTGTTGTAGATGATGATCAGAGCATCGTCGAGCTATTAAGGGACTTTCTAGAGAATGACCAATTTCACGTAAAGACTGCTTGTGATACGGAACAAGCTTGGGCCATACTGCAACAGCATTCCATAGATTGCATTGTACTGGACATTATGATGCCGGGACAAAACGGATTTGAGCTATGCCGTCGAATTCGAGGGGACAGCAATGTTCCAATCCTTTTCTTGAGTGCTCGCAGTGATGATGTGGACAAGATCCGTGGCCTTACGCTCGGAGGAGATGATTATATCGTCAAAACGGCTTCGCCTGGGGAAATTGTTGCCAGAGTGAAAGCCGTGTTACGGCGCACTACTTCCAGGCAACCCATGGAAAGGAAGATCTTGGATTATGGACGTATCCAGTTAAATCTGACTGCAAGAGAAGTCCTGGTCGAAGGGGGAAAAGTCGAGCTTACACCTAAAGAATATGAGTTGTTGCGATTATTTGCGGAGCACCCGAGGCAGGTTTTCTCCTATGAACAACTGCTTGCAAAGTTTTGGGAAGGTGTAGGCGACAGGCATACCATTCGGGTACATCTTAGCCGGCTTCGCGAAAAAATTGAATCCGATCCAAACCATCCACAATTCCTCATCAACGTGTGGGGAGTAGGATACCGTTTTGAGGGAGTGTAACATGAGAAAACTCCGTATTCGTACATTTACTATGCTTTGTTTATTCTTCTTGCTTACATTGCCTTGGATCTTTTTTGTCACGGCTCACTTTATGGACACTCAGTCGTTTAGCATCTCTACAAGCCAACAGCAAAATGAAACGCTGCAAAGACATCTCACTGAGATGATCCACATGATTGAAGTTGGTACGGATAAATGGACGGATACCGGTTGGCAAAACGAACTTCATACTGAGTTGAGCAAAGCAAAGATGGATGTGGAGATTGAATCTGCGTCCAATTCGGAAATATATCGTTCCAGCCCGAAGCGTCACAGTCGATTCTCGTCGACCGAACAGTTCTCTGTCATAAAGGATGGGGAATTGCTGGGGAGGGTTGTTCTTTATCTGCCTAAATCCAACGGAGTTCCAATGATTGCTGCATTTTTCGGACTGCTGCTTTCTTTCTTTGTGGTTGGAATTGAAATGAGAAGATTCCTTCTTAAACCTCTTGAGAAAATGAGCAAGGCGGCCAGACAAATTGCAGCAGGACATTGGGAAGTCCAATTACCTAAATCCAGAATCACGGAAATTGCCGAAGTCCGTGATGGATTCGAAGTTATGGTGAAGGGGCTTGAACAATCCCACCGTAAACAAGTGGAGCTTGAGGAAGAACGCAGATTTGTCACCGCAGCCGTTGCACATGATTTACGCACACCGTTGTTTGCCTTGCGGGGGTATTTGGATGGATTGGAACAAGGAATAGCTCAGTCACCGGAGAAGGTCACCCGATATATTGCCGTATGCAAAGAGAAATCCGCTCAATTGGATCGATTGGTTGAGGACCTCTTCACTTTTACAAAAATGGAGTACTTGGAAAGTGAACTTAACACAAGAACGCTAGATTTAACACAGATCCTCCGAAGGTCGATAGAGAGTGTGAGTCCACAAGCTGAGCAGAAACATATTTCTATCTTAAACCAATTAACTGACGGTTGTTTTATTAACGGAGATTCGTATGTATTGGAGCGTGCGATGAACAATATATTGGAGAATGCCGTTAGATATACGCCATCAGGTGGCGCAATAACAGTCCGATGCTGTAAAGACGGCAAGAAAATCAGGTTTACAATCCGTGATACTGGACCTGGTTTCTCTTTCGAAGAATTAGAGCGAGTTTTTGAACCTCTGTATCGTGGGGAAACGTCTCGAAGTCGTGCAACTGGAGGCAGTGGATTAGGATTAACGATCTCACAACGAATGATGAAGCAACATGGAGGCGAACTTATGGTAAGTAACCACCCTGACGGTGGAGCAGTTCTGACAGGATGTTTACCGCTAACTGACCCGAATTAAAAAGATTTGAGCGGTCCTTGTCTCCTAAGATTAGGGTATGTTATTTAACGCATATTATGATGGATTTTGACTCCAGACTGGAAGAGAGGTAAGCCTTATCCCAGCTTCCAGTCTGGATATCACGATATTATGCTTGATTTGTTAACGTGTTAGATATAATATGTTCATATGTTTAAACTCTTAAACGTAATGGAGTGATTTAAATGCAAGCCATGGTAATTGAGAAATACGGGAAGAATGTTCCCTTGATACAGAAAGAAATGCCTATTCCTCAAATCGGAGATCATGATGTATTGGTGGAAATCCATGCAGCAAGCTTAAATCCGATTGATTTTAAAATAAAGGATGGGAAGGTAAAGCTCCTACTGAATTACAAGATGCCATTGATCCTTGGAAATGATTTTTCCGGTGTTGTGGTCAAGGTGGGTAAACAGGTAAACGCTTATAAACCTGGAGATGAGGTATATGGAAGACCTCGTAAAGACAGAATTGGAACTTTGACTGAATACATTGCTGTCCATGAAGAAGACATCGCTCTGAAGCCCCAAAACTTAAACTTTGAAGAAGCAGCATCCATACCACTGGTCGGTCTTACGACATATCAAGCCTTTTACGATATTTTGAACCTTCAGAAAGGCCAAAAAATTTTGATTCACGCAGGATCAGGAGGGGTTGGCACGTTCGCCATCCAGTTGGCCAAATTAATGGGAGCTTATGTTGCCACTACTGCCAGTGATAGAGGTTACGAATTGGTCCAATCCCTTGGTGCCGATCGTATTATCAATTATCGTAAAGAAAATTTTGAAGAAATACTGTCGGGATATGATGCGGTGTATGACACGATAGGAGGCGAGGTGCTGGAAAAATCCTTCCAAGTACTTAAGCCGAATGGGAAAATAGTATCTATTTCCGGTTTGCCGAACGCGAGATTCGGGCGAGAAGCCAACTTAGGTTGGTTAAAGACCACACTGCTATCGATTGTGAGCCATAAGATAACAACTCTTGAGAAGAAAAACCAAGCAAAATATCATTTTCTGTTTATGAAACCAAGCGGGTTGCAATTAGAGCGAATAAAGGGTTACTTGGAAGAAGGTCTCATTAAACCAGTGATTGATAAGGTTTATGATTTCAAGGATGTCGGGCAAGCATTTCAGTATCTTGAAGGTGGAAGTGCCAAGGGAAAGGTCATCGTTAAAATGAAGTGAAGTGTTCAATGGAGATGTATACCGTTCTTGTCCGAATGGAGGGCAAGAACGGATACTATAATTCTCATTCTCTTTATTTTATCGGTATCCAGATTTGTGGCGGCTTGTGAGGTCCTGAATATACTTCAAGTTCAGGTATACCCGCATGCTCGTAAGGGTTGGAAGGAAACCATTCAGAAATAATCTGCTTCCATAAACGCTGCATACTTTCTGGCATCGGACCTTCAACTTCAAAGACACTCCATTTAGAAGCTGGAATTGTGAAGGATGATAATCCTTCAGGCACTTCACCATCATAAGCCGTAGCAATCCAATATTCCATCTGCTTCTCCTGGATTTCGTTCTGATCCACACAGACACCTAACAATCCTTGAATTACACCATTATTCAATTCAAATAAACGATCTTCTGTACCACTCGTATACGCATCCTGCCACATTTTGGCTATGCCTCGCAAGTTTTCCCCATCGATATAAGAGAAAGCCTGCTTTATCCCTACTAATGTAAACGCAGCTTGTTCAACAATTCTGTGATTCATCGGTTCTGCTCCTTTTAGACTTAATTGAATAACCAAACGATTATACGATTTGATAGAAGTACTGTTCTTACGCGCTTCACTGGGGGCAATTCCGTGCTGTCTACGAAAAGCTTTGGAGAAAGATTCAGGAGTGTCATAACCATACTTGAGCGCCAGATCAATGATTTTCTGATCACTCTGTATCAGTTCATTGGCTGCCAATGTTAACCGTCTTCGTCTGATATATTCGGCTACCGTAACATCAGTTAATAAGGCAAACGTACGTTGAAAATGAAAGGGAGAAATATGAGCTTGAGCTGCAATTTGCTCCATAGTCATATTTTCGAGTAAATGTTCTTCCATATATGCAATAGCTGCCTGTAATGATTCGATCCAGTTCATACGGTTAACCACTCCTTGATTCCTATAATAGATGAAGACTGATTCAAGAACCTGTCATTATGTGCTTTCATTTGTCCGGTTAGGGAAAGAGGGAGAGGAAACCCAATACACACGAAAAAAGATGACCCCTGATGAATTCAAAGGCCATCTTTTTTCGAAAAAAAGAATTGAACGAAAAATAACGCTATGATATAATCGTTAGCGCCATTGACAAACAAAATGAAAATATGTACTTATTTTTATCCCTACTTTAATTTTACATCTGGAATTTTGATTTGTCAATGCTCTTTTTCATCCCAAAAATAGGAAAAGGAGTGGTTCGGAGAGATGCAAACACAAGATTGGCAGCTGGAACAGGAACGTCTAGAGTCTGTAAGAAGCAAACTGCAGGCCAGAATCACAGAATTGGAGCCAGAGGTTGCCGGAATGCGTGACCAGGCTTCGGAAATTCGCAAGCGCTTTTGGGAAGAAGTGACGATCAATACCAGCACCCACGAAGATTTCGAAGAGACTTTCTATACCATTAACCAGCAGTCCGCGGTATTGGCCGAGCGGGAACGGGGTCACATGCGGTTGGCACAGCAATGGAATAACATGAAGCGTTTGCTCCCGTCCCCTTATTTTGGCCGCATCGACTTTCAGGAGAAAGGTCTGGCCCTCCCCGATCAGATCTATATCGGCGTATCTTCTTTTGTCGACGAAGACGGATTGAGCTTTCTGATCTATGATTGGCGTACACCGATCGCGAGCATGTACTACGACTCTTCCCCTGGCGTAGCGTCCTATGTGACACCGATCGGGCGAATCGATGGCACAATGGAGCTGAAACGGCAATTTCAGATCCATAACGGAGAAATCCGCAATATGTTTGATGCAAACGAAACGATTGGAGACCAATTGTTGCAGCAAGTGCTCGGCAAAGGTGCAGATTCACAAATGAAAAGTATCGTGGCAACCATCCAGAAGGAACAAAACGCCATTATCCGTAATGACACAAGCCGAATGCTAATCGTACAAGGAGCAGCTGGTAGCGGTAAAACTTCCGCAGCTTTACAGCGGGTGGCGTACTTATTATACAAACACCGCCAGACGATTAGTGCTGATCAGATCGTCCTTTTCTCACCGAACCCGATGTTTGGCAGTTATATTTCCACTGTCCTTCCGGAGCTCGGCGAAGATAATATGCAGCAGACCACTTTTCAACAATTTCTCGACTATTGGCTTGGCTCTTCGTTACGTCCGGAGGATGTCTTTGATCAGATTGAATATGTACTAACCTCGCATGGAGCTCCGGGCTATGAGGCGCGGCTTCAGGGGATTGAATATAAAGCCTCCGATGCTTTTCTGCAAGCCTTGCAGAACTATGGGAACTGGCTGGGGCAGGAAGGCATGCGATTCAACAGCATTCGGTTTCGAAATCGTGATTTGATTACTGCGGAGCAAATGAGAGCCAAATTTTACGGCTATGATCGTTCCCTGCACTTGCTAAATCGTGTTGTACTCTTACAGGAATGGCTGCTGAAAGAGTTGGCTTCGCTGGAACGCAAAGAACGTGAAGAATCGTGGGTACAAGAAGAATTGAATTATCTGGACAATGATCAGTATGCGGATATTTTCGAAGTGTTGCATAAAGATAAGGAAGTATTTGATATCGCGGAACAGTACGCCCAAATTCGCGAGAAAATAAGCAACAAGCGTCGGGAAGATGAAGGCGATTTTGATTTTGCCCAGAAGGAAGAGGAGCTGCTCGGCTGCAAGATCGTGAAAGAACGTTTTAACCCACTAAGAAAAGGTATCAAGAAATTCTCGTTTGTTGATATCAAAGGTATATATGGCGATTTGTTTGTTGACGAAGCCGCTTATCGGGAGAAAACGAATGCTACGTTTATCCCCACGCTATGGCCTGAGATATGCAGTCAAACCAAGGAAAGCCTGCTCCAGAACGCGTTGTTCCATGAGGATGCGACTCCCTATTTGTATGTAAAAGAAATGATTGAAGGTGTTCGGACAAACACGGAAATTAAATATGTCTTTGTTGATGAAGGTCAGGATTATTCAACATTTCAATATGAATATCTCAAAAAGCTGTTTCCCCGAGCTCGTATGACCGTGCTCGGCGATTTCGGGCAAGCGATCTTCACACAGGCTACTAATTTAGCCGCAGCTGATTCACCACTAGTCCGTCTCTACGGTGAAGCCGAAACAAGTCTTTTCTCCCTAGTACGCAGTTATCGCTCTACGAAGGAGATCGTTGAATTTACAAGAGCGATGCTTCCAGAAGGAGATGAAATTGTACCCTTTGAAAGAAAAGGCCTAAAGCCCCTGCTGACGAGAAGCAACGACAGAGAGAAGCTGGATGCACAAATGGTGGCAGATATCGCGTCGCTAAGAGCCGAGGGATTTGATTCCATCGCTATTATTACGAAGACCGCCGCCGAAAGCCATAAGGCCTATGAATCGTTACAGATTCAAGGAGGCGAAGCGTTGCAGCTCGTTACGAAGGAAACGTTCAATTTCGAAAAAGGTATAATGGTCATCCCTGTGTACCTTGCCAAAGGTGTTGAGTTTGATGCAGTCTTGGTCTATGATGCTTCGTCTGGAGCTTATGGTCGCGACAATGAACGGAAACTGCTTTATACGGCGTGTACGCGAGCTATGCATCGGCTTCATCTGTACATGACGGGCGATTGGTCACCTTTCATACAGGCCTTGCCAGCAGATTTGTATGAGGAATCAGAAGTTTATACAGCGGAGTAAACATGCTCGCATTGTCTGATATCTAGCAGCGTATGAGAATTGAACTACTTAAATAAGTAACACTAGTCGCCTTTTAGGCGACTTTTTTTTGGATTTCTAAGTCATTATAGAGACGAACCTGTCAGCGATAACCTTTGGATTATTTCCATATTGTTATACTCAGCATAAATTTTATTATATGGGTGGACTAAGATTACAGTTATATAATAGAAATACGTAACCAGAAGAATAGATTGCATACATAAAGTATAGAGGAGCTAAGATCATGTTAACCAAAATGAACGTGCAGGGAAGCTGGGAGCTTCAACTGGATGAACATAAACAAGGCGTACAAGGTCCATTTCACGATACCATAACGCTGCCGAACACGACTTCTCATGCGCGCAAAGGAAGAAAGAATGATGTGGCTCACATCGGGTCTTTGACTGATGAATATTCATATGAAGGATGGGTGTGGCTGAAAAGGGAGATTGAAATACCTACAACGCTTGCTGGCAAGAAATGCAGTTTGTATCTGGAACGCACGCGCATAACCAAGTTATGGGTCGATGGTGAAGAAGTTGGAGCGCAGGATAGTCTTAACACCCCTCATGTGTATATCTTGCCGGAAGGGCTATCAGAGGGAGAACACACCCTCACCATTCGGGTCGATAATACGGACTATCCGACGAAAGGCGGTCATCTTACATCCGTTGATACTCAGACCAACTGGAACGGAATTACCGGGAAGCTGGAGCTTCATTTTTACCACGACGTGCACTTGGGTGAGGTACAGATCTATCCCAATGCTACAGAGCGAACATTCAGAATTACAAGTACATTGTCCAAATCGATACCAGGTACTGTATTGTCCGTTACTGCGCAAACCTTCAAGCCACTCTTAAAAGAGACTTATGGATATGTGGCATCAGACAGAGATCATGTGGTGAATGAGCAAACCTATCCATGTAGGCAGGACGAAGTTAATGTGCTCTACAAGATGGGAGACGACGCATTGCTCTGGAGTGATTCTGACCCACATCTGTATGTGCTGACCCTTACTCTGATGGGTGAACATGGCGATGTGCTGGATACAACTGAAATCATAACAGGACTGCGAGATTTTGAAGCGAATGGAGATGCTTTTACCATCAACGGTCGAAAGACCCTTCTTCGTGGAAAACATGATGGTCTAATCTTCCCGCTTACAGGTTACGCGCCAACCGATGTGGATGAATGGCTGCGAATCCTGAGCATTTCCAAATCATATGGTATAAATCATTATCGTTTCCATACCTGTTGTCCACCTGAAGCAGCGTTCACCGCTGCAGATATGCTTGGCATCTATATGGAGCCTGAATTGCCATTTTGGGGAACAATCACGGATGAACTTGACCCACAGCATAATCAGGCTGAACAGGACTATCTCATTCGAGAAGGCTTTGCCATGCTCAAGGCGTATGGGAATCATCCTTCTTTTGTAATGATGTCACTCGGTAATGAACTTTGGGGCAGTAAAGAAAGACTGAATGCCATTATCAAAGCGTATAGAGCATTTGATCCACGCCCTCTGTACACCCAGGGTTCAAACAATTTTCAGTTCACTCCGCTGATTCTAGAGGAAGAAGATTTTTACTGTGGCGTACGTTTTTCCAAAGATAGACTTTTCCGCGGCTCTTATGCCATGTGTGATGCACCGTTGGGTCATGTTCAAACCGACGTGCCTGGTACTCTGAAGGACTACGACGACATGATTTTGCCCGTTGGAACAGTTTCAGAGAATGAGAGAATTCAAGCAGAAGAATCTGAAATTCAAATTCAATATGGCACGGAAGCCAAGACCGTGAAAGCCGCTTCTGTTGAACAACAACTCATTCCACATCTACCCGTCATCTCCCATGAGATTGGACAATATGCCATGTATCCCAATTATGAAGAGATCGAGAAGTATACCGGATCGCTGAAGGCAAAAAACTTCGAGGTGTTTCGGGAACGATTGCAATCCAAAGGAATGGGACATCTGGCTGAACCCTTTTTCAAAAGCTCTGGCAAACTTGCAGTAGCCTGCTATAAGGAGGAGCTTGAGGCGGCATTTCGATCCAATCATCTGGCAGGATTTCAATTGCTCGATCTTCAGGACTTTAGTGGACAGGGGACAGCACTGGTAGGTATTTTGGATGCCTTCATGGATTCGAAAGGGCTGGTTACTCCCGAGGAGTGGAGAACGTATTGCTCCGATGCAGTGCTTCTGGCCCGATTCGAGAAATTTAACTACAATTCGGGTGTAGATTTTAATGCCCACATTCAATTAAGGTACTACCGAACAGATTCATTGAGGGGTCATACTGTGGAGTGGGAAATGCGTGATTCGGATCAGCGAATTGCACAAGGAAAAGACGAGATTTCCTTTGTCTCTGGAGAAACTTGGTTTGAGATTAGCCAAATTAAGTTCAAGCTGCCTGATGTGAAAAAGATGACGCCGATCACTCTATCCCTGCATATTCCAGGTACCGATATTCGGAAACAATATGACCTATGGATATACCCTGATCATGATGTGACAGCTATTGAACATGACTATATTTATAAGGAATTGTCCAATGAAGTCATTAATTTACTGGAAAAAGGCGAGAGTGTGCTGTTACTCCCAACACTCGAGGATAACGATAATTCAGTTGAAGGCACATATTGTACCGATTTCTGGTGTTATCCGATGTTCCGATCCATTTCGGAAAGCATGAACAAGCAAGTTCCCATCGGCACACTTGGACTTCTAATTAATAACGCACACCCAGCATTGAAGCACTTCCCAAGTGAGGTGTATTCCACTTATCCTTGGTGGCATATCGTTATGAATTCACGGTCTATTATTTTGGATAAGGTCGCAGAAAATGTTCAGCCTTTCGTTCAAACCATCGATAATTTTGAACGTAATCATAAGCTGGGGCTGCTGTTTGAATGCCAGGTTGGAAAAGGTAAGCTGCTTGTTGGGGCACTAAATTATGATAAATTGATTAATCAGACAGAAGGGCGCCAGTTACTTTACAGCCTTGCACAATATGTAAAAAGTGAGGACTTCCAACCGGAAGCCAAGATAGAGCTGGATGAGCTTCAACAGTTGTTAGGCAAGAAATAGAACCTGAATAGCAGGTTCTTAGTGACAAAAACATCCACCGATCAGATCCGCCATACTAAACGAGAGTTTGTTCTCAGAAACTAACAAGAAACCCTTCAAACTGTTTTTTTTACAGTTCGAAGGGTTTTCATTAATTATAGACGCTTAAAAGTGTCACTACTGTTTTACTCCCAAAAGCATCGACGTAATCAACAGTAACATAGTTAGTTAACAAGAAAATTATTATGTAAACTTAGTAAAAAGTCAGTTTTATTTCTTTTTACCTTAATGACATAAAACCTCCATCATATGTAAACCGTAATGGGGTACGCATGAAGGAGGATACATATGAAAAGCCATGTGCATCAAAAAGAAGAAGAGAAACTGAGCTGGATTAGTCTTTCCTTATTTGGAGCAGGATGTACGCTAGGGACCGGATTTTTCCTCGGAACAAGTCTGGCTATTCATTGGTCCGGTTTATCCGTGCTTGTACTTTTGGTGCTGGCTGCTGCGGGGACCTATTTTGTATTTGGAGCATTGGCTCAGATGACGGCAGAAGATCCGAAAGAAGGGGCTTTTCGAACATATGCCGGGGAAGCGTTCGGCCCATGGGCCGGTTTCGGAAGCGGATGGATGTATTGGTCTTCCGAAATGCTGATCATGGGCAGTTCATTAACGGCGCTCGGATTATTCTCTCAATTTTGGTTTCCTAAGTTTCCATTGTGGGTGTTTGTGGCAGTATACGCATGCATTGGATTGTTCATCGCCGCATTGGGAGCCAAAGGGCTAACTCAAACAGAAAATGTGCTCGCCGTAATCAAGTTAGCTGCAACGGTTGCTTTTATCGCGATTGCAGCTGCGGCTTGTCTTGGCTGGTTAGATGTGAAGATTACACCGCAGAAAATAACGAATGAATGGTTCCCTCACAAAATAAAAGGCGTGTGGACTGGGTTTATTTATGCCTTTTTTGCCTTTGCCGGGATTGAGGTCATGGGTTTAATGGCAGCCAAGCTGAAAGAACCTAAGGACGCTGTGAAGTCAGGCAGAGTGATGTTGTTAACCGTCAGTACGCTGTATGTTGTGGCGATTGCCTTGATCCTGCTACTGGTCCCCGCTGCTAAGTTAACACCAGACGAGAGTCCTCTCGTCAAAGCAATGTCATCGATTGGATTTACGGTTGTGGTTCATATTCTCAATGGGATTTTAATAATCGCAGGATTCTCCACGATGGTCGCTTCAATCTATGCGATTACGTCCATGTTGGTTAAACTGGGTGAGGACGGAGATGCACCGAAGATGTTTACGAAGACTTGGGGAAAAAAGAACATGCCCCTATATTCATTAGGATGCACTGCGGCTGGATTAATCCTTTCTACTCTCCTGGCATTATGGATGCCTAAGAGCCTATTTGAATATGTAACAACCGCAGGTAGCTTGGTATTAATGTATACCTGGCTTCTGATTTGCATCACGTATATCAAGAAAATGAAGCCAACAAGTTGGAATCGCATCAAAGTGTGGATCGCCATGGTCCTTATACTTGCAGCAGTAGCTGGCACGGCTATGGAAAAAGCCAGCAGAAGAGGTCTGCTGGCAAGTATAGGTCTTGTTGTATTGATAGCCTTGATTACTTACATTGTAAACAAAGTACGAAAACCGCAATCTTCGCCATCTACTGAGCCATCAAAGCCTTGAATGGGTGGACTGGTATCAGCTATTTCGTCAATTTGCTAATGGCTTGCTTCATGCGCAAAAAAGGACATTTGGAAGGGGTCTGCTCGTCATCGGGCAGGAAGTATTGTTTCCATTCCAGATTATCCTGCTCCCCATACCACATGAGCGAAGGATGAGCCGGAACGGCATCATAGGCTGCCAAACGCTTACGAATCAAGGTTTTCATTTTCCGGCCAAGAGGTGTGTTGTCATTAATGGATTCAAACACCCACCTTGGTTGAAAAGCAAACATAAGATAAGGGAAGTGCCTACTGGCTCTAAGCTCGTGCGCGGGAGTGGCACAGAAACAAAAGTAAGGCTCCCCGCCAAAGCAAAATTCCCATGTGGCTTCATGCGGATCAGTTGAAATATGTTCAGGCCAGGAGGCAGTATCGAGTGAACTTACCCGGTTAAGCATCTCCCAGAACAAGGACTGATACTGCTCCACCGTTGTGTTGTTTCTCAAATCATCCGGTGTCTCGCAAATGACAACCAAAGAAGCGTAATGTCCCGTATCCCGGGAAACGGGTCCATATTGACTAAGTAATTCCGCCATGTCTTCAGCAGAAGCTTGTGTACGCGGATCCCTGGTGAATCCGTATCTCAAATGTCCTGAGAGAAAACCCATCCTTCCGGGAACACAAGGATACGTATTACCCTCATCTGCAATCATATTGGAAAATTTTGAATAAGCGTTCTGCTGCCATTCGGGCAGACCTTTGAATGATGCATTTATTTCATCGGCACTGTACAGCTCTGCCATGGATTCCCCAACTCCATTCCACATGATACCGTTAACGTATTAATGCGGATGGCGTTGGGTGACTGTCCAGTGTAGTTTTTATGTCAGAAAAAGATAGATCGTACAGCTTCAAAACCGAAGTACAGGCCAAATCCGATCAGACAGATCCCCGAGATAATGGAGATCCAGCGCAAAACGGTTTCGTTGCTGCGTTTATGAAATCGACTAGCCATGCCAGCCATGATGACATCCCAGACAAGGATGCCTATGAAAATACCAGAACTGTATATTAGCAGATGAGCGGTGTCAGTATGCTTCACGGTTGTAGCAAGAATAGAGCCGTAAATACCGAGCCAAAATAAAATATTCAGCGGATTGGACAGGGCCATGAGAAAGCCAGAAACAAAAGATTTCCCAACCCTCGCTTCTGCTGTAGAAGAGGCCTGAATGCCATCTTTTAACTTAGATAGTGTTTCCACACCGGTATACACCAGAATAAAGCTGCCAAATGACCAAAGAAACGAGCGCATGAACGGCGTGTCCAGAAAATGAGCAACTCCAAAGTAGATCAGAAGCATGTACACCAAATCGGCAAACATGGCTCCCAGTCCCAGAATCCAGGCATGCATAAATCCGTGGCGGGCTCCGCGATCCAACTGAGCGGCATTAATCGGACCAATTGGAGCTGATAGTGAGATTCCCAGAATAATATAACTAAACAGTACAGACATATACGCGTTCACTCCTTAACGGGTTCGACGAATTGTACCGGTAAGTCACACACATATGGGTACAAGTCATCGTATTCCCGTCTGGAGCAAATTAGAACAAGCTGTTCGTCGCTTAATCTAATAAGGACTCTACATCCAGCTGAATAGCTGTACAATGATATCCGTTGCATGAGCTTTCTTCACATGGGCAGGCGGATAAACCGACAACCAGATCGGTCAATGCCTCCATCTCCACATAATCACCAGCACGCGAATCAGGAGCTACGACATCAATCTTGCCCAGATCATCTACAACCGATTTCATAAACAGATTAAATGGATAATGCTGATCCGGTGGCAAAATCCCGAACGGTTCAAGAGCCTGATTTAGGTTATGATAGCAGCTGGCATGATCTTTTTTGTCATATAATACTTCATACATTTCCGGACGACAGGCGGAGTTGAAGAAATCATGAACACCAACCGTGTCGCGAACGATCTTAAGCAATGGTTGATATTGATTGGAATACACGGATTGTCCTGGTTTGATCCGGTAGGAGCGCAAAACGTCCATCGTTACACCTGGATCTAGTCGATTATTGGCATTTTGAGCATCATATGCAACAAAATCAACGACCTGCTGCCCCTCCAAATCGGTCACCCGAATTAATGAACCTTTATTTACCTTAACGGCATAACCCGTTTTGGCCGGGATACGAACAGACTGCTTATGGCGTTCCGTTGTATTCATATTCATTCGTCACATTCCTCCGCTGTTTTTGCTTTCAGTATGCGGAGCTGACATGGCTTTCATGCACTTTGGCAAACATACGGCTCACATTGAAAATGATGTAGGTTGTATTCTGTTTTTATACTGGAAACAGTGGATTACCCTTCATGCCGACCCATAGTTCGGATGTTTCCAGCTGACCAGCCAGATGAAGCAACCAGTCTTCACGGCCTTTCGTTGCCATAATCTGTACACCCATCGGCAGGCCTTCAGGAGTCAGATGCACAGGAACACTCATGGCTGGTTGACCCGTCAGATTCGCGAGCTGAGTGAACGGAGTGTAGGTAAGACTTGGCTCAAACATCTCATAAATCAGCTGCTGCTGCTGGATCTTGTCCAAATCGCTAATACGCATCAGATGCTGAATCTGTTCATCATGAGGTGTCAATTCGCCGATTTTGGGTGCTGGAAAAGCATTGACAGGTGTGACATAAAAATCATAGCGTTCAAACAATGTGGACATCTGAGCTGCGGCAACATCCCATTCGGCCAGACTATGTACGAATTCGGCAGCGGATACTTTTTTGCCGGCTTCAGCCAGCACCCAGGACTCGATCTCCATATCAGCAGAGGTTAATGCTCTGCCCATAGAACGTTCCATCGATGAGATCATCGCCGCCATTTCGCCGCTGTTCATCATGTAATAGTTCTCCATCAATTTGACTCCATTAACCGGACTCAGCTTTTCTTCAACCTCATGACCTTGTTCTTCCAGCCAGCGGACGAGCTTGTATACAGATTCTTTGGCTTCCGCGCTGACAGGTGTCCCCACAGGCGAATCCGTAGTATACGCAATTTTCAGTTTGCGTTGATGAGGATAGTTCATATCAGCCAAGTAGCTGCCCGGAAAGAGGGGAGCATGGAACGCAGCTTCGGGTTGAATCACTTGCAATGTATCAAGCAAAGCAGCGCTGTCGCGAACTGAACGAGACAATGCAAAATCAATCGAAGCACCCTGCCATTGACGGCCAACACCCGGTCCAACAGGTGTCCGCCCACGTGTAGGCTTGAGTCCGAACAGGCCGCTGAATGAAGCAGGGATTCGGATGGAACCGCCACCGTCACTGGCTCCCGCAAGGGGTACAATACCCGAGGCTACTGCGGCAGCGGCGCCTCCACTTGAACCGCCTGGCGAGTGATTCGTATTCCATGGATTTCGACTTGGTCCGTGAAGACGGGGCTCGGTAATATTTTTCAGGCCAAATTCCGGTGTATTGGTATGTCCAATGATAATGAAGCCTGCATCGCGCAAATGGGAAACGAAATTAGAATTCCGCTGCGCGCGATGCTCACTGAGAAGAAGAGAACCCGAGGTGAGAATTTCACCTTCCAGGGATTGAGAGATATCTTTCAATAACAAGGGCACGCCGGCAAAGGGCTGCTCTCCCGGACGAACTATACTCGCTTCCTGACGTGCACGTGTTTCATATGTACGAATGACTGCATTAAGCTGCGGGTTCACTTCTTCGAGGCGTGCATACGCCGCTTCCAGCAATTCGACAGGGGATATCTCCCGTGCGCGAACCAGTTCAGCCAAACCTATGGCATCGTAAGATGTATATGAAAATGATGAAGATGAAGACATGATGATCGTTCCTCTCTAAATTGACTTAATCTACTATTCCATAAGTCATCGTACCACCGGAATAGCGAAAAGACAAAAGGCACTGAACATCTCAAAGGATGTCCAGTGCCTTAATTGATTTGCTTTTATATAAAATTCAATTCGTACGAAGTTTTGGTGCACCGTCAGCCGGAGTCGCTGATCGTTCTTGCTGTTTGGAGATGGCGAATAGGGCAATCCAGATGAGGATGAAGCCCACCAGTTGCTCCCATGTAATTAATGTACGGAATGCAATCCAGTTTACCAGTACACCGGCCATCGGGAAGCTCAGTTCTGCAAGCGTTGCGACTGAGGCCTTGGTGGAAGAGAGCCCTTTGTAATATAAGAGAAGACTCAGTAAGCCTGGCAGTAAAGCCTGGCCCAGAATATTAAGTGCTACAGCCGCCTGTTCACCTGTAGCGGAAGGGAATGTCCAGGCAGCACCTTCGTTCCACGTCATAAAGATCAGTAGCGGCAAGGCTACGACAAAGCGCAGAGAGGTGACCGTTTCATAACGGGTTTGCCCCAGCATCAGCCGCCCCATAACCGTTGAACCGCCCCACAACGCAGCTGCACCCAGTGATAACAGGCTGCCTGCATGAACCCAATTGTCCCAGTTGCCAAGGGGAAGGGTAAATCCGAAAGTGAGCAGGTATGTTCCTGCAAGTGCAATGATAAACAGTCCACCGAAGCGGCGAGGCAATGTTTCTTTCAGCAGCAGCTTAGCCAGAACAATCGCAAATAGCGGCTGCATCTTTTGCAGTAACAAAACAGTGTTGGGATCGTTATGCGTAAGTGCCAGAGTGAACAATACCGTGGCGAGAGCAGATCCTCCCCAGGAGATAAATATCACGGCTATCCAGTGGCGTGCACGCAGGTTTTTCAAATCGGCCCGGAACTTCCACAAGACGGGAATTGCCACAAGGCTGACAATAATATGTTCCACCAGTACAATCTGAGTGGAGGTCATCGTTTTGAGCAAAATAATACGGAACAGTGGATCTACACCCCAAAGGGCGGCGCCGAGCACGACGAGCCAGAATCCGGTATTACTTCGTTCCTTGTGGTAAACTGTTGATGCAGATTGGGTCTTTTCCATATTCAGGACTCCTTCGTCAGAACACGGAATCTTCAGTTGGCAAAATCGACAAAAGCCCCCGTTTTGGTATACACCAAATAAACGGGGGCTCAATCATTAACATGTCGTACGAAAATAAGCCTTTCCGTAACGGCATGTCAATGTGTTGATCTTCTCTCATCCGGACTGTACCGTCGGCCTTGGAGTCACACCAAGTCAGTCGCTGAATCCCTACATCGGGTCAAACAGCGAGTCGCGGGCTGGTTCCGAAGAACATCACCGCCGGTTGGGAATTGCACCCTACCCCGAAGATCCTATTCAATTATATTGTGTTGAACAAGCTGTAACATTAATAAGTCCATCTTATTCCTGTAAGCGCTAGCAGTTCAAGTGTTTTTTTAGAATATGATATTCCAGCTTCCCTGTTGTCTGCGTAATAATACAATCTGCCCTGCATGATACGCATCGTGTAGTACCCAGCGAGCTAGTTCATGTGCCCATTTTTCATCCGTATCCATGTACGGAGCTTCAAGATCGGATTCTTCTAATGAAGAGAGCTGATCACGAAGCTGTCCGGCTAATTGTGTTGTGTTTTGCATAAGTGCACTCCAGCCAGTGGTATCGGAAGGGTCGCCGGGATCTCCAAAGGTGGATTCATTGTTTTCGGCAGGTGTACCGGAGGGTGTTTTGCCCTGAATACGACTCAACAAGCGATGATTATAGTAATACATATGGTTAACCAACTGCCAGATGCTTAATCCACCGGATGATGGAACCCAGGCTGCCTGTTCAGCAGTCAGTCCTTCGAGTGCCTTGGATAAAGGCACAATCCAGTTACATTGATCCCAGGTATCATCTTTCTGAATGAGCAATAGTTCTGTTGCTGTTGTAGTCATTGATTTTTCCTCCCTAAAATGAATTCATGGTAACTAGCTAAAGTGCTTAAATGTGGTTACAATTAATATAACCCAAACACGAATAATTGTAACTATCTTTTTAATTTTAGATGGTTACAATTTAGCGGAGGTACGTATGGATAGACTATGGACTGATTTTGTAAACAGTGATTACCATGACTGGCGTGGTGGAAATCGCTCAGAGGACAGGCTTGGCAAAGCCGAATGGCAGCAGGCATTCCTCAAACAATGGCAACTGAATGCATCTGTACCTGCTTCTTCTGAAGAAGAGGGAGTTTTGAGAAACTTCAGAAATGAATTGCAGGCTATTGCAACTGGTTTATCTGACGGAAATGCATTATCAAACAAAGACCAGGAATGGCTTAACGGCATAATGGAGGAAGGTCAAGTCATAAGAAGACTGAACGCTGGAGATGAGGGACTGAATCTTTCACTTATTCCTGTAGGAACTCAATGGCAGCAGGTCATGGCAGAGGTCGCAGCCGATTTTGCCATCACTGTAGTTGAAGGGGATGGGGGAAGAATTCGTATCTGTGACAATACGGATTGTCGTTGGATTTTCTATGACGATACACGTAGTAGAACCCAGAAATATTGTGATGACAAGATGTGTGGTAATCTGATGAAGGTTAGAAGGTTTCGGGCAAAACAGAAGAAGGATTAGCAGCAAGAGTAGGGTATATGCAAGGAAAGTGTGATTTATTGTACTTTGCAACAGACAGGAAATATTCAATAAGATTTGTATAAAACCAAAATTGAATCTTACTATCCACTTCTATATAATGGTTATATACTTAAAATATTTCAGCTAGTCATTTCATCAGAGATTAACATCCAGGATTCAAGCGTATATCCAACAAAAAATAATGATTGGAGATGTGTCTTGTGGGGACAAGTTATCTACTGAAAAATGGTTGTGTATTGTCTATGGATTCGTCGGTGGGTCAGTATAAACGGGCGGACGTTCTCATTGAGGATTCTCTTATTACTGCTATCCAGCCCGATCTGAGTTGTATTGAAGCGGAAGTGATAGATGCATCGGAGATGATCATACTCCCTGGACTTGTAGATACGCACCGGCATGTATGGGAGTCACTTGTAAAAACAGCGGGAACCAACTGGTCACTGCCGGTCTATCTGCAGAATCTCTACTATGGAGCGATGGGAAGTAAACTCCGGCCACAAGACAGCTATATCGCCAATTTGCTGGGTTCATTGGAAGCGCTTAATGCAGGAGTGACCACGGTGCTTGACTGGAGTATGCCTTATTCCCCGGAGCACACGGATGAACTGATTCGCGGACTTCAGGATGCGGGTATTCGGTCGGTTTTCGCTTATGGTGTACCAGGTGAGACGCCCTACTGGAACAGAGAAAGCAAGCTGACGTATTCGAATGATGTGAGAAGAGTTAAGGAACAGTATTTTTCTTCACGGGATCAGCTGCTCACGTTCGGTCTTGCTATTCGAGGTCCGGAGTTTAGCCATTGGGATACCACGGTGAAGGAAATTCAGCTTGCCCAAGAGCTGGATGCGATATGTTCAATGCATGTTGGCTTTGGAAGCTGGGGGTCTGTAGATCGTTCGATAAGTAAAATGTATGAGGCTGGTTTACTGAGCCCAGGTCTGAACGTCGTACACGGAAATACAATGGATACGGATGAATATAAAATGTTGGCCGATAGCGGCGCATCACTGTCCGTCACACCGGAAGTAGAGATGATGATGGGGCACGGGTATCCGGCAACGGGGTACTTCCTTGAAAATGGTGGAACCCCAACGCTCGGAGTCGATGTTGTAACATCAACAGGTGGGGATATGTTCTCCCAGATGAAATTTGCGCTTCAAGCTGAACGTTCCCGTGAAAATGAACAACTTTTGCTCCATGGTGAAATGCCTGGTGAGCTTAATCTGCAATCCAGTCAAGTGCTGAGATTTGCAACTTCTGCTGGAGCGAAGGCTCTGGGACTTGAGCGGAAGGTTGGCACACTTACGCCAGGTAAAGAAGCCGATCTGATTATGATCCGAACCACCGACCTTAACTTGTTCCCGGTGCATGATCCGGTTGGAGCCGTCGTTCAATTTGCCAACCCATCCAATGTGGATACTGTGTTTGTAGCAGGTCGTCCGGTGAAGCGCGGAGGCAAGCTGCTGCATGTCGATCTGAACGAGGTCCGGCGGAAGGCTTTGGACAGCAAGGAATATCTGCTATCTCAATATCGGA
The DNA here is from genome assembly GCF_038020215.1 of Paenibacillus sp. FSL F4-0087. NCBI lineage: Bacteria > Bacillati > Bacillota > Bacilli > Caryophanales > Paenibacillaceae > Paenibacillus > Paenibacillus sp. FSL F4-0087. The sequence goes on along the minus strand of NZ_JBBODJ010000001.1, from coordinate 6,290,217 downwards.
TGTCGGATGCAGAACGAATTGTATTTTCATAAGTTAGACAATCCATGTGAGTGAAAGTTGATTCTCTTCTGGAATGAAAAGAGAGAGTTTTCATCTGGCTTATACATTTAATAGCATTACAAGTGAGGGGCCGCATAAGGGTATGCGGCTCTTTAGCGTACCTGATTATCGTGCAAGATGACAGGTGGAGCAAGGAATAAACCACAAAAAGAGGCGAAAAGGCACTGTATTGGCATGGTTGCATGTAACAACGAGTTTATAATGTTTTGTTGAAGAAAAAAGCTGTTAAAAAACTGCGCATAATATAAATTATACGCAGTTTTGTTTTAAAACGATTTTCATATTCACCCCTGCCCAACAGATCATGATAATTTTCGTCTGGAATGGACAGAATATACCATCATCCCAAAATAAATTTAACAAAGCAACGCGACGAAGTGTAGAAATCGATAGATTTTTGTAGTTGGTCAGTAAGATAGAACAAAGGGATTTTTCATAGAACAGATGAACCAAACAAATATTTGAAGTATAGAGACACAATCATCATTTTCAATACGAGAGGAAACTGTGTATGAACCAAAACCAGAATCGATCTTCCCTGTTTAGAAAAAAGCCGATTGCCACCGGAGATAACGAAAGCAACATGTTGAAGAGGGTGCTTGGCCCATTGGATCTGATGACTCTTGGGGTAGGTGCGATTATCGGTACGGGTATCTTTGTACTCACAGGCGTTGCTGCCGCAAAATATGCAGGTCCCGGTTTGGTACTGTCTTTTCTGCTGGCAGGTATTATCTGCGCCTTCGCTGCTTTGTGTTACTCGGAGTTTGCATCCAGTGTGCCTGCTTCAGGAAGTGCGTATACATATAGCTATACCGCTTTTGGCGAAGTCATTGCCTGGATTCTCGGATGGGATCTTATTCTGGAGTATGGATTTGCGAGTGCCGCTGTTGCTAGCGGTTGGTCTGGATATTTTCAAACGTTATTGTCCGGATTCGGGTTGCAATTACCCCATGCGCTCACCAGTGCATTTAGTCCTGAAAAGGGAACCTATTTTGATATCACCGCAGCAGCGATCACGTTAATCATTACGTTCCTGCTCACCCGTGGGGTGAAAGAGGCTGCTCGTGCCAACGGAATTATGGTAGCGATTAAAATTATCGTAGTTCTGATCTTCATCGGTGTGGGTGTGTTCTATGTGCAGCCGGATAACTGGCAACCATTCCTTCCATTTGGTATCTCCGGGGTAACCGCAGGGGCGGCAACGGTATTTTTTGCTTACATTGGGTTCGATGCTGTCTCTACGGCTGCGGAAGAAGTTAAACGTCCTCAACGGGACTTGCCAATCGGTATCATTGCATCTCTTGCGATCTGTACCGTGCTTTACATCGTTGTATCGTTGATCCTGACAGGGATTGTACCTTATCACATGCTGAATGTGAGTGATCCAGTTGCCTTTGCTTTTGAATTTGTGCAGTTGAAAGGATTGTCCTGGATTGTTTCGCTTGGAGCGATTACAGGGATTACCACTGTATTACTTGTTATGATGTATGGTCAGACACGTTTGCTTTATTCCATGTCACGGGACGGACTGTTGTCTCCGGTTTTCTCCAAAGTCAGTGGCAAAAGCCAAACACCTGCTACCGGCACTTGGGTTGCTGGGATCATCGTCGCTTTATTCTCGGGATTCATCTCACTTGGCCATCTGGCAGAGTTGACCAACATCGGAACACTGTTCGCTTTCGCGGTTGTGAGTCTGGGGATTATCGTATTGCGGAAAAACAACCCGGAACTGAAAAGGGGATTCCGCGTGCCTTTGGTTCCGCTGATTCCTATTCTAAGTGCTGTTGGCTGTATGTATCTCATGACACGTCTTGCGGCTCTGACTTGGATTACGTTCTTCGGTTGGTTGATTATTGGTTTAATCATCTACTTTGCCTACGGTCGTCATCACAGTCATTTGAATCCGGCACGGCGTATATCGGACTCGTTCAAAACAACAAATGGGAAATAGCTGTCATAGCTGATTTATACATTGTAGAGATATCGTGAAAGATTAGTAAATTAATTTGTCACACTGAAACTATACGTTAATAGAGTCAACTCAACTGTCTCATACCGCATCGCCAAAACGGCGGGGTATGGGGCTTTTTTTTGTGCGAGCAGTTCGTGTGTTATAAAAAAATGCTGATATTTAAGGTTATATTTGGGTATCTAATAAGTAATATATCTGTCCATTTGAGCGGAGTTGGGGTTGCGGTCAGGGCAAATATGACATATATTTGGGGGTGTGACATGCCATCAGACATAGGAGAGGGGATGTATCATGAACACACCATTACATACCAATCAACATCACCAAAATTCGAATTTCGGTTTTGCGTTGGCTGACTCAGCCGTACTTGCCGAGGCGAAGCTAATCCTTTCACATCCAGAAGACACAAACGAATTTCAATTGGACATTGATCCACAGCGCCTTTTGAAGGATGGACGCAAAGTATCGGTTGTTGCGCGGCATATGGATACACCGCCGGATCGGCAAGATACAATTATCATATATGGGGAGGAGTTGGGATTTTCACAATATACAGTTGATCTGCGACCAGACAGTACATGCTCACTCACTCTCATTGAAGGAATAGATCATCCGATCGTATTGGATTTGGGAGAATTTGCAGAAGGGGAGTACGAGCTGCGAATTTCACTGCACGTGAAAACACCCCGCATCGCAGAAGGACCACTGGAGCCCGAGCAGCACGCCATGGTGAAATATGCTCAGGTGGTAACTGTAGCGATATGTCTGTTTCCAGCCGAAGTTGTGCAGATGAACGCTGTACCCGAGAAGGTATGGACACGGGATAATCATGTGTTTGACTCCTACGGCAGTGGTGGCTTTATTCTCGCAGATTTGCCTCGTATGGCGAAACGTGTAGAAGATCTGATCGGTTCTGGAAACCATAATCTGATTGAACAATTCAGTGAGGGTGACCTTTCGGACACCTTGCTGGAGGAAGGTCTCATGGCGATTGCCTGGGGAGTAACACCATGGTGTTATTCGATATATTCGGCTCCGGATGAACATTCGAGAATTTTACTTTCGGTAGACAAGCTGGGTGATGAACCTCAGACTACGGGAATATACCGTGTGCATCCTGGAATTAAACAATTAAGTATCGTGCCGGTGAACGAATTGGCCTACTGGCCATCTTGTGCAGAGAAAGCATGGCCTGTAATTGATGTTGCGGGTGACGGAGAGACGCTGCGTATGGACTTGTATGTTCAGGTCTGTGAATCAGTGAACGGACTGCACGAAAATCCACTACCTTCATTTGTACTCACCCGCAGTGAGGGACAACCCGAAGCGATCATTCCACTAATCGATGTCGTAATTGTAGATTAATAAATAGAAGTGTGGTGACGAATACAGATGATGACCGAAGAGATTCAGGAGCAATACGCCGATGAGCTTGAAGCTTTTCATATATGGATGAAAGATGCGGGCTACACGGGACATACGGTAAAATCATACACAGGTGACGTTGCTGAATTTCTCGTCTCTATTCATGGAAAGTCACTGGAGCAGGTCAAAAAACTTCATGTGTTATCCTTCTTGTCCCGAGCTCGAGAAAGAGGGGTCAGTGACTCGACGCGGAATCGGAAACACGCAGCGGTGAACTGTTTTTATAAGTCATTGATTGAGCTTGAACTGGTGACCAATAACCCTGCATTCGGAATCAAGAAATCCAAAACCGAGCAAAATCGGGCCCCCGTCTTCCTTGATGAAAGCGGTTTGGAACGATTTTTGCAATCGGTCGAGGGCAAATATCGCACACGAAACCTGGCTATTTTTCTGCTCATGGGATACATGGGATTGCGGGTCGGAGAGGTGCATGCCTTGAACTGCAAAGACTATAATGCGGAACGGCGCACACTGGATGTATTCGGTAAGGGCCGGAAATGGCGTACATTGCCTGTGCCTGAGACCGTTGCCGAACTGTTATCCCAGGCTCTTCAGGAGCGGCTGGATCCATGGCGGGCGAAAGAAGAGGCATTATTCGTCTCGCAAAAGGGGAAACGATTGTCGATACGCAGTATTCAGCTTATATCAACCGAAACTTTTGAACGCTTTCAGCAGGAATCAGCATCCAATCAGCGTGTGAACTACTCCAGTCATAAACTGCGTCACTCATTTGCGACCATGATGCTTAGACGCGGAGCAGATCTGCGAACGGTTCAGGAGCTGCTGGGTCACTCCTCCATTCAAACCACCACAGTGTACACCCACGTAACCAGCCGCGAGAAGGAAGAAGCGATGGCCTTGCTGGATGTCAAACTTCCTGCGTTTGCGGCTGATATGTAAGAGAGAAGCTTCGTTTATATAATAGAAGAAAGTAATGATAGAGAAGCCTGTCTACGTGACAGGTTTTTTTGTGATTTTATGGTAGAGGAGTATTAATACATTTAATGGAAATATGAGAGGTGATCAAAAACAATAAAATAATTAAGCAGTATATGTATACAGAATAATTATTATGTTAACTTAAATTTGAAATCAATGTACACTTTTCTTTTCCATATGAAATAGGGTGATATACTAGCCAGAGATTGACCTTCAATTGAAACTTAACGATATACAATAGTGTAAGCTATGCTAGCTCATTTTGCAGGCAACTATTAATACTTATTTATATTAAGACCAAAGGACCACTCGCATCCTCATAACGAAGATACAGGTGATCCTTTAGTTATACAATCTTAACGATATTGCTCATGATAAAATAACGTGATTAGTCAAACGTCTGATTTGGATTTACTCCAGTCCGGCAATCTGTTCCTTCAATTTGTTGGCAGAGGCTTGGAAAGCGACTTTCTCTGTCTCATTCAAAGGAAGTGGAAGAATCTCGCGCACACCGTTGCGATCAACTACACATGGAACACCCAGATATACATCGGATACGCCATTGTAATCTTCCAGCAATGTGGAAACGTTCAGTACGGAGCCTTCATTGCCCAGAATGGCAGCCACAATACGGTCTAAAGCGAGCGCAATTGCATAGGAAGTGGCTCCTTTGGCATTAATAATCTCATAAGCCGCATTTTTGGTCCGATCAAAGATATCCTGTTGTGTTTCTTCATCCAGATCCAGATTCGTTCCAGCAACGTTGGCGAGGCTCCACACCGGTACTTCGGAATCGCCATGCTCCCCGATAATATGAGCGTGAATACTGCGTGGATCAATTCCTTTGTTTTTACCAATAAGGTAACGGAAACGTGCGCTGTCCAGCAACGTACCAGAACCAATCACGCGCGAAGCGGGCCAACCGCTTTGTTTCCAAGAAGTATAGGACAAAATATCTACAGGATTCGTTGCAATCAAAAGAATACCATGGGAATTAACTTCAGTAATACGTTCAATGATCTCTTTGAAAATGCTTGCATTTTTCTTCAGCAAATCAATGCGAGTCTCTCCTGGTTTTTGGGAAGCACCCGCAGTAATAATAATGATGTCTGCGTCTTTGCAGTCGGAATAATCGCCTGCCCATACTTTAACGCCCCCAGTAAATGGGAGACCGTGATTCATATCCAGCATTTCGCCGGTAGCCTTATCATGATTCACATCCACAAATACCAACTCGGACGAACGCTGTCTTAACATCAGCGTGTATCCCGTTGTTGTTCCCACCGCACCCATGCCTACAATAACGACACGACTTGGTTTGAGCGCTGCACTGTTTACCATTTTCATATCCTCTCCTTTTTGGGGTATACTTCCATCCATATTAAGGGATAAGCGTTCGAAAAGCGAGCCATGTCTATAAACTTTTTCACATTTCATGTCTTTTTGCAGAAGATTTCGTCGATAACCTGGTTTATGTTTTAAAGAAGAAACAGATGCAGCAAAAAGATCGCTGTCTGCTTCCAGAGAGTGGAGATGAACCTTTTCGACATCGTTTGTGGTAGAATAGGAGCAGTGGATTCAGATGAATCGTAAAAACAACATGAATGGACAGGCATGCGCGCCTGCTTATTGGATGAGAGAGGTGGAAACCACTTGCGTTCGCAATGGATCAAAATCGCGCAGACAGCATTGCTGTCTATCAGTATAGCTGCTCTGCTGGCGGCTTGCACCGATTCGGGAGAGACCCCGGTGGCAGAACCGCCGCAGGAGCAAGAAGATAACGGGAATATGGGCCAGACTTTAACCGTTGTCCCCCCCGCAAACAGTACACAAGCCGCGGATACAGCCAAATATCAAATTCAGACCCGTTTAACCGATTTTCAGCTGCTTAACGGTAACGGTGGATTAGCATGGGGAGTGACGCGGAACGCCCTGCGTTTGTATTATACTCAGGATCAGGGAAGTACCTGGACCAACATCTCACCTTCGGAAAATGTTCAGTTTCCGGCTAATCCGCAATATGGACAAAGCATTTATTTTGTAGATAGTACACATGGATGGATTGTTCGTGAAGGAATGGGCGGAACAGATACGATGGTGCTGCGCACGAACAACGGAGGAGCTAGCTGGAGCCTGTCCTCTTTGTCCAAAACGGATAAGGTGACGGCCATCACATTTGTTTCTCCTGAAAAAGGCTGGATACTGACAACAGTGGATACTTCCATTGGCAAGCAAGACAAGAAACTGTATCTTACCGAAGATGGCGGTATTACCTGGAATCAGATGACCTCCAGTGATGAGGACAGCAAACCAGCATCTGCAGAGATCCCCACACGGGGTTATTCAACTGGGATGACGTTCTCGGACTCGAATCACGGGTTCTTGACCGCTCTAGAATTCGGTACGCCGAAATTGTACGTTACAACGGACGGGGGCCAGCATTGGAAGGCGGGTCCGTCATTCTTTGACCGAAACAAGTTTAACGGGTGTGGTAATTTTAACATCAGCTCGCCACAATTTTTTGGACGGGAAGCTAAAACAGCTTGGATGTCATTATCCTGTTCTCAGGGGGAGAGCACCAAATTCAACGGATTTTTCACAACCAATGGTGGAGAGAGTTGGCAGTTATCAACGTTTAGTCTGAATAAACAAACCGGAATCAATCGCGGTCTGACTCCCACATTTCTGAATTCTTTGGAAGGCTGGGTCATGCAGAAAGGCAAGACTTATTACACCAAAGATGCCGGCAAGACTTGGAAAGCACTTCCTACAAGTGAAGTATTGGAAAACATTCTTAAAGAGTACCCTGAGATCGTCAAGCTCCAAATGGTTTCTTCAAAACTAGGCTGGATTTTGGTCGAAAATACAGATGCCAAAAGATCACTGTTGCTGCAAACCGTAGACGGTGGTGTGCGTTGGAAAGTACTATAATTGTGGTTGAATAGAACGTGTTTAGAAGAGGAACCTCCGGGTTTCTTTTCATTTTAATTACTTTGTGAATTAAATCACAATAAATCCCTTCAAATGATGTTATATTGAATTCAAGAAGAGATGGGAGTGATGAACATGAGAACGAATGAACAAGCTCAATTCACGCAGGCGGACGAGTTAACCAGATATATGCTCCAATTATGCTACACATGTGATGATGCCAACCGTTGCACTACTGAAGAAGAAGTCAAAGCTTGCATGGCGAAGTACGCAAAGGCAGATGAGCCTGAGCAGACGGATGGTGAAGAAGTAACACGCGGATATATGGATCTGATGTACGCTTAAAGTGTAGAAAACAAAAAAGGCGCTGACAGCTTAACGCTATCAGCGTTTTTTGATTGTGTTTTAGTACCCCTAATGAGCTAACCTACCATGTCAGTAGCCTTTCTTTGTTGGAAATAGATTAATAATAGTTGTTTTGTCCATACCTCCATCTAAATACACACGTACATTAAACTATGTTTATAGGGAGATGTCTTGATTGAGTTGTCCAGATGAGAAAATGGTCCCCAAGGCCTTACAGGGGATCCAAGGAATACTAGGTGTAGAGGGCATTCCAGGACCACTAGGTCCAGCGGGAGCAGTAGGCCCTCAAGGCGAAGCAGGACCATTCGGGCCGATAGGCGTCTGGAGTAACGGGAGTAGAGCTGGCGTAGCAGGTCCAACGGATCCGACTGGTGTTACTGGCGCTACAAGCGCAGTCGGAGGTTTTTCCCTTCGACATATTGGATTTGGATCCGAATAACAAGTTCCGTGTTAACGTGCATATATATTACAGGAGACGGGTCAAGACTCCGGCTGTCCTAGGTTTGATGAACGGAGGGGAGAGACATGGGCATTGAATCATCCTGGATGTTTGATTTTTTTGGAACCGTCTTTCCGGTAGTATTTGTCCTGATTATAGGTATTGTTCTTCTGTCGGTAGGGAAAGAAGTGTGGAGATGGGGGCGTAATAACTCAGAGCCTCTGCTTACTGTACCTTCACGTATTACCAGCAGGAGAATGCAGATGAGTCAGTCGCACTCCGAACCAGGAAGTACAGCCCGTACGCTTTATTACATCACTTTTGAAGTGGAGAGCGGGGATCGTCTCGAATTCAAAGTGAATGGTGATGAGTACGGTTTGTGCGCCGAGGGAGATGAAGGTCGACTCTCTTTCAAGGGAACGCGTTATGTAGGCTTTGAACGCTACAATCGTTTGTATTCAGAGCGTGTACGCGGATAAACCGGCTGGCTTGCGCCATAGTGGCGTAAGCTTTTTTTAATTTCTTTTATGGACAAGCGTTTCTTAATGGGGCTAACGGGTTTCTATATAAGAAGAGACTTTATTCAATTTATGGTCCATATTCGGTGAGTTGATGTAGACTTATATGATGAATGGACCATCCCAATAGAGGAGGAAATGATGATGTCATTTACAGATCAAGTCGTGGTTGTGACGGGAGCAGCCAAAGGAATCGGTCGAAGTGTAGCTGAGGCCTATGCGGTTGCAGGGGCTAAAGTCGTACTTGCAGACTATGAGGAAGCGGAAGGGGCTGCTGCGGCTGCTTCGATTCGCAATGAAGGCGGAGAAGCCATCTTTGTCCAATGCGATGTACGTCAAGAGAAGGATATAACGAACCTCATTCAAACGACAATGGAAGAATTCAAACAAATTGATGTGCTCATAAACAATGCAGGTGTCTCCAGATGGAAATCTCCCTATGAGCTAACGCTGGAAGAGTGGGACGATATACTCAATACCAATGTGCGAAGTTGCTTTCTCGCAAGCCGGGAAGCGGCCAAACATATGAAGCACAACGAAAATGGTGGAGCGATTGTAAACATGGCCTCAACACGTGCGTTTATGTCAGAGCCAGAAACAGAGGCCTATGCTGCATCCAAGGGAGCTATCGTGGCGTTGACACATGCGATGGCGGTCTCCTTGGGTAAGGACAAAATTCGGGTCAATTGTATCAGTCCGGGATGGATTGAGACAGGCAATGTTGAAAAATTGAAGCCAGAGGACCATGAACAGCACCCAGCAGGACGTGTAGGTGTTCCTTCGGATATCTCCCGTGCTTGTTTGTATTTGTCCGATCCGAGCAATACCTTTGTCACAGGGACCAACCTGATTATTGATGGGGGCATGACCCGAAAAATGATATATGAGGACTAGTACCGGGATTTCTCCGGTCAATTGTAAACTTTTGAAAACATAGCAGAAATAAGCCCAAGTTAAGCACTTGGGCTTATTTGTTTTTGGTAACTCGGTTGCTATAATAAATGTGATTTTACCACAGTACAGGAATGGAGGGAGAATATGTTCGGGAACTCATCCCGGAAAGTGTTTTGGCTATTACTGCTGATTGGAGGGATTATAATGACAGGCTTTGAATCTACTGCTGAAGCTGACGCAGATATACGAGCAGCCTGGGTATGGCAGGCCAAGTCTGTCAGTGATGGAGGAAATGAGCTGCTGGACAATGCGGCTAAACATAAGATTAACAGACTTTATGTGAATGTGGATATGAATCTGTCAGAAGAGGTCTATCATACGTTTATATCCAAAGCCAGCAAGGCAGGAATCGCAGTTGAAGCACTTGGCGGAGATCCTTCATGGGCAGTGAGTGGTCGTGAAGGTCCAATGCTCAAACTGGCGTCCTGGGTGAGCAATTATAACCTGGCTGCAAAGCCGGAAGAGCGTTTTGACGCCATTCATCTGGATATCAAACCGTATGTATTGCCACAGTGGAATGAAGATGCGAAGCCGCTCGTCCAGTCCTGGGTTGTCAATATGAAGCTCTTGCTGGAACAGGTGAAACAGAATGGGGCGGTTGAAGTGAATGTCGACTTGCCTTTTTGGCTGGATTCATACACGGTGACAGGTAGCAGAACTACTGACGATGCGGATAACGAGTCGTTGTCACACTGGTTTATCGGACAATTTGATCATATTACACTGCTCGCTTACCGTGACAGCGCGCAAGGAAACAATGGAATTATACGTTTGGTAGAACAAGAAATGATATGGGCTGACGCCAGAAGTGGTTCGATTACCGTTGGCGTAAATACCAAGCCGATGCCTGGGGAAGAGTTCACGACTTTTGCTGGCAAAGGTACGGCGCAATTGGAGAGTGTCTTAAGTGAAGTGGCATCTGCATTCACAGATCATGCTTCCTATGCAGGTTCGGCTGTGCATGACATCGTGTACTGGGGGCAGCTGGAGCCAGGGGAAGTACCATTACCAGAGAATCCATCCAATCAACCTGAAATCCGAGGAACCTATATCTGGCAGGCTTCTCAGGTTACGAATGACGGTGGAGATCACATTCTGGAGTTCGCCAAAGCGCAAAACATTAATTGGTTATACGTCCGGCTTGATTTGGATCAACCGTACTCCAGTTATCGCAGTTTTGTGAAACGTGCTCAGGCTCAAGGTATTGAGGTTCATGCGATGGGCGGTCATCCAATTTGGGGTAAAAAGGAAAATCGGCCACGGATACAGCGCTTGATCGATTACGTGAAAAATTATAATGCCGAATCCGAACCGGATGAACGTTTTAAGGGAATCCATCTGGATATTGAACCGTACACCTTACCTGAATGGGAAAATGATCGGGATACGCTGCTGACCGAATGGGCTGCCAATATTGCTTATTTCCATGAAGAGACGAAAAAGGACAGTGATCTGGAAACGAGTGCCGATCTGGCTGTTTGGCTCGATACGTTCCCGTTACCGGGAAGAGACATGACTGTCAGTGAATACATGATCTCAACACTGGACCACATATCTCTAATGGCATTCCGCAACATTGCTGAAGGCTCCAATGGAATTGCCGACGTCGTCAGTCAGGAAATGAAAATCGCGGATCGTTTGGGTAAACCACTCCTGATCTCGGTGGAGATGAAAGAGAATTTTGAAGGTAAACATATTTCATTTTATGATAAGGGAGCAGCGGAGATGGAACGCCAGCTGGCACTGCTTCCAGATCTGTTAAGTGAGTATAAAGCCTACAAAGGCAATATCGTCCATGCTTACGATTACTGGATTCAAGCCAAGCCCTGAATAGGCAGGTTATATAGGAAATGTTATGTCTCGGGACTTCACTTAGGGTGAGGTTCCGGTTTTTTTTTATGGTAAAAAAATAAAATCGTGTCACCGAATGGGCATCTGCACAATACGATATACGGTGATGAAGAGGTTCAACAAGGGAGGAAACAGGATATGGCTGTTATTAAAGCCAACTCGGAAGACGTCAAGCTGCTCGCTAGACTGATGAGAGCGGAGGCTGAAGGTGACGGCGAACAAGGCATGCTGCTTGTAGGTAATGTGGGTGTAAACCGGGTGCTCGGCGATTGCTTGGATTTCGGTGATATTCGGGACATTAATCGAATGGTGTTTCAGAATCCGGGTGGCTTCGAGTCTACGCAAAAAGGGTACTTCTACCAACGGGCAAGATCATCGGAAATACGCTTGGCACAGCGTGTCATTAACGGCGAACGCTTCTGGCCAGCCAGCAACTCCCTGTGGTTTTTCCGTCCGGTGGGGGAATGTCCGCCAACCTGGTATAACCAGCAAAATACAGGCCGTTTCAAGGCGCATTGTTTCTTCAGTCCGACAGGCGAAGACTGTCCAACCGTATATTAAATTTTGGGAGGAATCATTATGATTAACCAGCCGTATCAACCGACACAAGTTATGGGCCAACAGGCCAATTCGCAAGTCCAAGGAACATCATATAAAATTGGTAACGGTATGCCAATGATGTCCCCAACACCAGGCATGGTTTCACCTAGTTCCACAAGCGTACCTCCGCTCGTATCAAGTGGTGCTCCAATGACACCTACGGGTGGAGTGGTAACCACTACTGCGCCACAGTTTGAACAATCCTACATCGAAAATATTTTACGGCTTAATCTGGGCAAATGTGGAACATTCTACATGACATACGAAGGTAACAAAGAATGGAATGCCCGCATTTTCCAAGGTATTCTGGAAGCCGCTGGTCGTGACCATATCATCATCAGTGACCCGAACACTGGAAAACGGATCATTCTTCTGATGGTCAATTTCGACTATGCTACATTCGATGAGCCGTTGTTGTATCAATATCCAGGTGTGATCGGGAACTATCCGCAACAACCAAGCAGACGCTAATCCTTACAGAAAAAAGAACATAATATAATACGGCCATACAGAGCTGTCTCGATTGCGGATGTTATTCCGCAAACGGGGCAGCTTTTCCTATATGATGATATAGAGCATAATCAAATAAAAACTTAACATAAACAGAAGTAACTTTTTTCTCAAATAAGGGCACTTAAAGATAAATACATCAAGCAGCAAGCGCACAGGAAGGAGCGAAACATATTGAAGACATGGATCGATGGAGCACTCCAGGGGCAAGCCGAGGCTTATGAGCAGTTGGTGACGCAATTTAGCGGGATGGCACTGGCTGTCGCTTATCAAAAATTAGGGGATACGTTCCTGGCCGAAGATGTGGTACAAGAGGCATTCACGGAGGCCTTTGCGAATTTGTCCAAACTGGACAACCCTGATGCTTTTCCCGGGTGGTTCAAAGTCATCGTGGAGAGACAGTGTTACCGTCTAATGAGGCGTAAGCAGCATGGCACCGTCCCGGTCCTGGAGATTGAGGATGTAATTCAGGAAGAGAATCAGGCTCATAATCCTGAAGAACAGGCTTTGAAAGGAGAGGTGCATCGCCTCCTGCGAGATTCGATTTCCAATTTGCCAACTTCCATGCAGCTTGCTGTTGAACTGTTTTATTTTCAGGGCTACTCGCTCAAGGAAATGTCGGAATTTCTCGGGGTTAATGTTCCGGCTCTGAAGAAACGGTTGTATGATGCCAGATCGAGGCTCAGACGTTCATTGCCTGTGGCGGATGTGATTTCAGTATTTAGTGATCTATACGAAGGAGGAAAAGGAATGCTTCACATTATGAATGGTGACCATGCGGCAGATCGATTAAGACAAAGCGGGATTCAAGGTGAAATTTTGGTCTGGCGAGAGCTTTATACATTTGGACCGATAACAAAAAATATGAGGAATGAGAAGGAGCGAAGTGAACGTGCACAATATTTGGAGCATCACTTGGGTATTCCACAGACAGAATATTTAAAAATCAAGCAACTTGAGCAGACACTTAAGTCATTCCATCAGCACGAAGAGATCGTCCTGTGGTTTGAGTATGACCTCTATGATCAGGCAATGCTATCGTATTTGCTGCACTATTTCAGGGAACAGGACCTGAAGAATACAAAGCTGAATCTGTTATGCATCGATAACTATCCAGACATAGAACATTTTCGGGGACTTGGGCAACTCACACCCTCACAGATTGGACATTTATCAGGTACCTGGCACGTGATGGGGGCGGAGGAAATCCAGGCTGGCAGCGAGTTTTGGGCAGCGTATGCATCATCTGACATTCAGGATCACAAGGACTACTTGCTAAAAAATACATCGGTGCTCCCTTTTGCACATGCTGCATTCAAGGCCCACCTGTCCCGTCTGCCTTCTGTATCGAACGGACTGGGCATAATTGAGCAATCGACACTGGAGGCTATAAGAGAGGGCGTGAATAGTCCTTATCCATTGTTCAAGCATGTTGGAGACCAATTGCATATCTTGGGAATGGGTGATCTGGAGTACTGGGCTCATCTGAAGAGAATGACAGAGGAACCACATGCTTTACTTCAATTAAGCGGTGTACAAGCTTTTCCTAACTTCCAGCAGCATCATGATGAATTTCGTCACGCTGTCTTGTCTTTGACCGAACTCGGTATTCAGGTGCTGAATGGAGAAGTAGACTGGGCACTATTAAGACATGATACTTCTTATACTTCCTGGATTGGTGGTCTTCAGATAGGTGAAGAGGAAGACAAACTGTGGCGCTGGGATACCGTTAATGGGAACGTAGTGATCCTATAGAGAATGCGATGGCATCAGAAATAAAATAAAAGCAGTAGAAGCAGTAGAGGGGTAATTGCTTAGCTAACGTGCCAGCTAATCCTCATCATCCATAAAATCATGAAAAAAGAGTATCCCGCCATGCCTGAGCATGAGCTAGGATACTCTTTTGTTAGTTCAACCTTTATTCTACTTGGCCGCATCCAACTTCAATGCAGTTACCATCTTACGGAACACATCCGTATTATCGAGATAGCCGGAGAACAGGTGGGACCCTGGTCCTGAGGCGTTGATTGGTACATCGTCGAATGTGTGGACTTCCTGGCCTTCATCATGAGGCAGGTTACCCGTGTAGTGAACACCGTCCGGGTCTTTGTCCGGGTTAGCGATATACCATGCCTTGTCTTTGACGTTAGGGTCCAGGATGGTAGGACTGATTGGCACCGGATTAGCGAGATAATCCTCATTGTTATCCGGCATATTGCCCCAGCCAACAGCGATCTTCCACTCGGAATCCGGATTGTCCGGGAATCCATCTCCGTTTGCATCCACATACGTCGGGAACTTGGAATCAGCATATGTGCCGATCAATTCACGGAGTTCGTCACCCGATTTACCTTTGGCGGCTTCCGTGTTATACGTTCCGTTTAGAGTAAGGGAATGACCGTGGTCGGATGTGACGATAACGAGCGTATCAGGGTGTTTCTTCGCATATTCCTTAACCTGACCAACCGTTTGATCGAATTCAATTGCATCCCATACGGAGCGTTCAAAATCCATCGTGTGAGCCTGTTTATCAATCGATGCACCTTCGACCATCAGGAAAAATCCGTTTTTGTTCTGTTCCAGCACTTGAAGGGCTGTGTCAGTCATTTCCATCAACGTTGGCTGATCAGTATCCTTGCCCACAATTTCTGCATTGTTAGGCTGAGTATACTCCCGGTCATAATATACGTTCATGTTGCCTTTGCGGAATAATCCAAGCAATGATTTGGTAGAGGCAGACTTGTCCAGATTTGTTGCATCTGTCACGTAGGTATATCCTTCTTTTTTGAACTCCTCC
Organism: Paenibacillus sp. FSL F4-0087; assembly: GCF_038020215.1. NCBI lineage: Bacteria > Bacillati > Bacillota > Bacilli > Caryophanales > Paenibacillaceae > Paenibacillus > Paenibacillus sp. FSL F4-0087. The sequence goes on along the minus strand of NZ_JBBODJ010000001.1, from coordinate 6,274,855 downwards.
ACAATATTACGTCCATCTTTGCGTTTTCCGCCGTCAGCTGCTGGAAGGAACCACTCCAGACCACCGCCAAGAATAACATCCGGTCGATTGGCTTCATTCAGATACATGCTCGCAATCGCTTCTTGCTCCCCGCGCTTACGTGTATGTACAGCCATTGCAGCAGGTGTCGCATCTGTCACATCCGCAGTCGTTACAAGGCCGGTAGCCATGCCACGTGTCCGCTTCACCAGCTCAACGATGTTTTCCACCTTCGGATCGTCAAAAGGGTCTGGTGTATTGTCCGGGTAGACACCCTCGGCATTGACGGCCGTTTTGTGACCAGTTGCATAAGCGGAAGCACTATTGGCTGAATCGGTGACGATCGAATCCATGCCAGAGGTGGTGACCATGCCCATGGCATCCATTTGTTCCATCTCCAGCCAACCCTTGAATTTGCCTTCGTTAATACCCTTGGATACAACACGAGCGGCGGTGCGAATATTGGCACTCATGCCATCGCCAATCATTAGAACGACATTTTTGGCTTGCTCACCGTTTGTCAGTGTCGCCGTGTCTTTGGAAGGATCGAACACTTGGTATACGACTCGTGAATATGTACGCTTGCCTGTAGCCGTCGTCTCGGCGGTTACCACAATGGAATCACTCTCTTTGAAGGCAACATCCCGTATGGTGTATTCTGTGCTCAGTTCGGAGCTGCTTGTCCACGTTCCGGACTTGCCGAAGTATTTGTCCGGTGACAAGCCATTAACCTGGATTTTAATGTCTTGCGATTTTAACTTGGCACCGTTCAATTCAACTCGGAAATCGAGCTTCTGGCCTGCCAGAATCTGAGCGCGGTCAATAGGTAAAATGGTAAATGCGGCCGGGGCCGTCTGTTGCTGGGCAGATACGGGTTCAGCATTGACCTGCCAAGGCACTGCTGTAATTGCAACAGCCGCGCTAAGTAGTAGAGCATTCCATTTCATAGCATGATGGCTTTTCATGAACATACCTCCGAGATCAATTTGTTGTTCTATTTGGAAGTATATAGCTGAATGATTAACTGAGCGTAAGAGAAAAGTTAAACCGTAAGCAAGAAGATGCATATATTTGTTAGTAAAACGTAAAAAAAACTGCGCATTCGGTACATTTGTTAACGAAATAGCCCGTATGCATCATTTCGTTGTCATAGGACACGGATTGACTGTGTAGTGTAGAATTATATAATAAAAGAAGCATATCCTTGTTATTCGACAGAAGAAGGTGGAGGTGAATGCATTGGGAAGTTGAAACTGCATATGAGCGGCAGAATGGCAAATATCCTACATTTTCGAAGGAGGTGGACCTATTTGCCGAGGAATGACGGCGAATAGGAAGATAATTTGAGTGACCCCTTACCGAGTATATTAAATTTATTTTTAATTGCTTTGCTTGTATTGATGAATGGTTTCTTTGTCTCGGCAGAATTCGCGATGGTCAAAGTTCGTGGCAGCCGGATTGAAGCTTTAGTGGAAACAGGTAATAAAAATGCGATTTATGCTTCCAATATTGTACGCAACCTGGATGCTTATCTGTCTGCGTGCCAATTGGGCATAACGCTTGCTTCACTTGGACTCGGTTGGCTAGGAGAGCCAGCGATTGCTCACCTGTTAGAGCCCATGTTTACTGCATTTGGAATGGGCCCGGTATACGTACACGGTATTTCCATTGCCATTGCTTTTGTTATTATTACGATTTTGCATATTGTACTCGGGGAACTTGCTCCCAAGACGATGGCTATCCGCAAATCAGAGACGATTACGTTATGGTCTGCGGCGCTGCTTACGTTCTTTTACAAATTAATGTATCCCTTTATATGGGCATTGAATGGTATGGCGAACAGCCTGCTGAGAGTGTTTCGCATGGCACCGGCCTCGGAGCATGACTCAGCGCATAGTGAAGATGAAATACGCATTCTGATGAAAGAAAGCAATAAGAGCGGTTTAATTGATAATACTGAATTGGCGCTTGTTGATAATATATTTGATTTTACGGCAACAACCGCCCGTGAAATTATGATTCCGCGGACGGAAATGATCTGCCTGAATGCCAATCAGTCCATGCTGGAAAATCTGGAAATTGCCAGTGAGAGCATGCGTACCCGTTATCCGGTTTATAACGGTGACAAAGACCATATTATCGGTTTTATTCACATTAAAGACCTGATGCGATCTCAGCTTACAGATACCATCTCGGTAATTCGGCCGATTCTCGCAGTACCCGATTCCACTCCGATCAGTGACCTGCTCAAGCGGATGCAGCGTAGCAAGACACAGATTGCCATCCTGATTGATGAGTACGGAGGAACCTCCGGCCTTGTAACGCTTGAAGACATCATGGAAGAGATCGTGGGCGAGATTCAAGATGAATTTGACCAGGAGCGTCCGGTGATTGAGAAAGTGGATGAGATGGAATACTCTATTGACGGGCTCATGCTGATTGAAGAGGTTAGTGAGCGCTTTGGCCTGGATATGGACCGGGCAGATTATGATACGATTGGCGGCTGGTTATACTCCAGAGTAGAGACCATCCCACCCGAAGTAGGGCAGTCGGTAGAGTATGATGGATATGTCTTTGTCATTCAAGAGACCGAACATAAGCGGATTTCGCGTGTGAATGTGATTAAGCTGGATCTGATGGTTGAAGGCGAAGGCGCTTAATCCAAAGTATTATTTTGGAGACAGGAGATTCCAGTCTATAGAGAGGCCGTACGGTGGATTATTCCATTGTGCGGCTTTTTGTTTACCCTATAATCGTAGCATGCACGGCTGCAAACAGGGTATAATGGAACGACTTTGCAAGATAGGAGAGGTTGAGATTGAGCTATCGCATTGAGGTTGGATTTACGCCTGTATCTGAATTCATGGCCAGTCTGCATACATATATTTGCCGGAAATCGCATAAAAAGATTGATTTATCCATAGCCTGGGCGCAAGAAACAGAAGGGCAGCTAACACCTGAGCTTGCTGCTGTCTTACAAAATATGAACGTGGATGATGATTGGAAATGGATGTATCTGCTTGTCTGTTTGCAAGTGGAAGCTGAGGAGCCAGAGGATTTTATTGAATGGTTTAGCCAACGAACAGTGCCTGATCTTCATGACATTTTTAGTCGGTACAGTTTCCCTTATACGGATGATATCGCTGCTTTCCAGACCAAGATGACCTATGTCTTAACCGGCTGGAATGAGCAATATTTTCGTTTGCTTGATCCCGCCATCTTGCAGCATCTGCGCCAGGAGGTTCTGAACCGCAAGGAACAGTTAAATCAATCTCCCCAGAAAGAGGTACTCGACGATGCGACCAACGGGTTGATGTTCCGGGACATGAAGGGGATGGATAGACTACTGCTTGTGCCACAATTTCATTTTCAACCGCTAAATGTCATCCTGCATTTTGGGGATACTCTGCTGTGCCATTATTCCTCCAGATTGTATATGGGAGATCACGAATATATTCCGACCCATCATTTGCGTGTGATTCGCAGTTTGGGAGAGAAGAACCGACTGAAAATCATGCGTTTTCTGCATCAGGGACCACGTTCGTTCATAGAAATTGTTCGTCACTTGAAGCTCTCCAAAGGAATTACTCATGACCATCTTTCCAAGCTTCGTGGAGCAGGGTTGGTCTATGCGCATTTTGAAGGAGAGAGCCTGGTTGAGTATTCACTTCGTCTTCATGCACTGGAGCAAATTTTACCGAATGTCATGAATTATTTGGAGCAATAACGTTTATCAAAATGTGGTTTTTAGAAAAAAAGTATTCCTCTGATACAGCCGTATGTTTGTTGTGGCCGAACTGAAATTTATTCAGTAAATCCGCGCAAAACATACGGCTATTTTATCGCTTTAAAGTGGATATTAATGGGTTTAATATAAATATTTTTTTGTGGTTCTCTATTTACAGAACCAAATGCGGTTCTTATAATAGGGCTTATCGAACTTATACCTTACTAATTTCATAGGAATTATATATATTCTGGATTATTTCGGGAATTAGGAATGGCTGAGCGAGAAAAATATGGATCATTTATGAATTGGGGAGGATTTTATGAGAGTGAAAGGTTTATCCGTGGCATCGTTAATCATCAGTAGTGCGATTGTGTTATCGGCATGTGCTGGAGGTGGGGGAGCAGAGACCACTACTGCTGGAAGCGGGACAACAAATTCGGGCACACAAGCGACTCCGGTTTCAGCAGCACTGGATGCACCCTTTCAGGCAACGGACCTGAATCAATTACCTGAGACGGCAAAAAAACGAACGGATACGGTGATTGTGGGACTTACGGATCCCAGTGGGGCTTTCACACCGTACTTCCATCAGAGTGGATATGATGGCAACGTTGCTTCATTGCTATTTGCTTCACTTGTGACCGTAGATGAGAAAGGATTGCCTGTTCCTGATCTCGCTGAAAGCTGGGATGTGTCAGACGATCAGCGTACATACACGTTTCATCTGAGAAAAGATTCCAAGTTCAGTGACGGCTCCGCGCTCACCGCAGATGATATTGCTTTTACATGGACCATTCTGCATGACAAGTCGTATGACGGTGGATTCGATATTTTCTCCACCAAGGTGAAAGGCGGTAAAGCGTATACCGAAGGAAAGGCAGATCACATCGAGGGTATTAAGGTCATTGATCCGTTAACGATCTCGGTCACGCTGGAACAGCCCAACGCAACTGCTCTGCTTACATTGGGCTCAGAGGTGTTATCCAAAGCCTACTACGGCAAAGACTATCAATTCGGCAAGCTTGAATACATTAAAAATCTTCATGCAACACCTGTAGGCAATGGTCCTTATAAACTCGAAAAGTTCATTCCGGGTCAGGAAGTTCGATTCGTTGCCAACGAATTCTACTACAAGGGCAAACCGAAAACCGAGCACTTCATATATAAAACATCGGAAGGAGACACCTGGCAGTTTATTGAGACCGGAGAGATCGACTTCACTTCGTTCACGGCTACCCAGGAGAATATCGATAAGCTGAAAAATATCCCATACCTTAACCTTCTACCTTACACACCAAGTACATACGGATATTTACAGCTTAATCTGGAGCATGAACAGCTTCAGGAAAAAGAAGTACGGCAAGCCATCACCTATGGCCTGGATCGTCAGTCCATCTATGTGGACGCCAACCAAGGGGCAGGGGCTGTTGCCAACATCCCGACTTCACCTATTTCCTGGTCATATACGGAAGAAGGTATTAATCCATATGCCTATGATCCGGACAAAGCCAATCAATTGCTGGACGACGCAGGTTGGGTGCCTGGAGCGGATGGCATCCGTGAGAAAAACGGGAAGAAGTTGTCCCTGCATTTCCTCGGAACGAAGAGTCCAGCCACGGATATCTTCATTGCGGTGGCCAAAGAAAACTTTGAAGCGATTGGCGTGCAGTTCCAGCCGGAAGTCTTCGCTGATTTCAACTCGCTTGTTTCCAAAGTGGAGGGCGGCGATTACGATGTAGCTTCCTTCTCTACACCGATGTTAACGGATCCTTCGGACGGTGTACTGCAATTTGTGGATGGTGAGCTGAAGGGCTACGACAATCCCAAAGTGAAAGAGCTGTACAACAAAGGTCTGGCTACGACAGACATTGAGGAACGCAAGGCAGTATACAAAGAGTTGTATCAGTTGCTCAACGATGAGCTGCCTGTCATTTTCACCAGTTACAAAAAAACAGTCTACGCCTATAACGGTCGGATCGATGGACTCTCTGTCAGTCCATACCGCGGGATTGCAACCAGCTTGCCGGAATGGTCTCTGAAATAAGCGGTGGTATGAATCAAGAAACATCAATACCGAAATAAACAAAACGTCCCTTGTGTTTGCGATGTCGCAGATGCAGGGGACGCATTGATAAGGAGCCTGATATGAGCACTTACATTGTGAAACGGATGACATATATGGTTCTTATTTTGCTGGCCGCTTCCGTTCTGATCTTCAGTTTGTATGCACTTACCCCTGGCGACTACATCTCCAGCAACATTAAGCTGAGTCCTGAGCGCAAGGCCGAACTGCGAGAATTATATGGACTGGACAAGCCCGTTATCGAACGGTATCTCATCTGGATGAAAAATGCTGTACACGGGGACTTCGGATATTCATTGGCACAACAAAAGCCAGTGCTCTCGCTGTTCAACGAATATATCTGGAATTCATTCCTGTTAGCTGCAGTGACTACATTCCTGACCTGGTTTATCGCGGTTATTATCGGTGTGATCGCTGCCTATAAGCAGTACTCGTGGTTCGATACCTTCGTGATGATAGGCATATTTGCAGCCATGTCCGTGCCATCTTTCTTTATCGGATTGTTTTTGATCAAACTGCTGGCGGTTGACCTAAAATGGTTGCCTCCAGGCGGCATGATGACTACAGGAAGTAATGCTACCGGTCTGGCCTATGTCAAAGAGGTGATTCAACACATGACCTTGCCTGTAATTGTTATGACCCTTCTCGGGGTAGGCTCACTTACCCGTTACTTCCGAAGCAACATGATTGATGTGATCAAGCAGGATTATATTCGCACAGCACGAGCCAAAGGTTTAAAAGAAAGCAAAGTGTTATACACCCATGCCTTGCGCAATGCTCTGTTGCCTGCGATAACACTAATTGGATTCGAGCTGCCGTCCTTATTCGGTGGTTCACTTATTATTGAGAAAATATTCAGCTGGCCTGGTATCGGCCAGTTATATATGCAGTCATTTTCGCTACGGGATTATCCGCTGCTGATGGGCTTTACCATGTTTATCGCCATTCTGACCGTCATTGGAACGCTGCTGTCTGATGTGCTCTATCACATCGCAGATCCGCGTGTCCGTTTGCAATAAGGGGGCTTTGAACATGACAATCTCTTCATCGTCTGTAACGAGAAATGCCGCAGAAGCTGCCTTACCTTCAAAGGTTCCGGCCAAGTCTTCTTTATGGAAATTGTCGATCCGAAGACTGCTCAAGAACAAACTTGCTGTTGGCGGATTCATCGTGGTTTTGTTGATGTTTGTTGCTTGTTTCATTGGACCGCTGTTCTCACCATATACCGATAACAAGATCAATATGACAGCGATGAAACAAGGTCCCGGCATTCATCACTGGCTTGGTACGGATGCGCTTGGTAGGGATGTGCTTACCCGTGTGCTGATGGCTGGTCGTATCTCGCTCACTGTTGGTTTGGCTTCCATGGTTCTATCCGTATTTATCGGCTCCTTGCTTGGAGCCATCGCCGGATATTATCGTGGCATTGTTGATCAGGTCATTATGCGGATTGCCGACTTGCTGCTTACGATCCCGGGATTGCCGCTGCTGTTCATTTTCGGCGCGTTGTTATCGGATTGGAAGGTTCCTCCGGATTCCAGAATGTATATCGTCATGTTGATGCTCAGCTTTGTCAACTGGCCCGGTATGGCCCGAATGGTACGGGGACAGATGTTAAGCTTGCGAGAACGTGAGTTCATGCAGGCTGCTATTGTTCTTGGCTTGCGTGACCGTCGCAAACTGTTTCACCATCTTCTGCCCAATATCGTTCCGCTTCTCATCGTCATGGCGACTCTGAATATCGGAGGGTCCATTCTCAGCGAATCGGTACTTAGCTTTTTTGGACTGGGTGTCATGCCCCCAACGCCTACATGGGGCAATATGATCGATGCAGCCAACAACATGATTGATTTTCAACAGCATCCGTGGTTATGGATTCCGCCAGGGCTGTCCATTTTCGTGACCGTTATTGCGATTAACATTTTTGGTGATGGTCTTCGAGACGTATTAGATCCCAAACAGAAGAGAAGGTGAGCACGCCTCATGCAAAATATGATTGAAATTGAACAACTTGAAACTCATTTTTACTCAGAAGAAGGAAATGTCAAAGCCGTGGACGGCGTAAGCCTGAATGTACGTGAAGGGGAGACGGTGTGCATCGTTGGTGAATCAGGCTGTGGAAAAAGTGTAACCGCCATGTCGATTATGGGTTTGATCGAGGAACCGGCAGGTAAGGTGGTTGGCGGTGCAATCCGGTTTGGTGGACGGGATCTGCTCCGTGAAAGTAAATCCTCACTGCGCGCCATCCGGGGCAATGACATCTCCATGATTTTTCAGGAACCGATGTCCTCTCTGAATCCCGTGCTGAAGATCGGTGAGCAATTAATGGAGCCATTGATTGTACACTTGAAAATGAGTAAAAAGCAGGCTCATGCCAGAGCGGTTGAGCTGATAGCCGAAGTTGGCATTTCACGTCCCGAACAGATTGCAAACAGCTATCCGCATGAGCTGAGTGGAGGTATGCTGCAGCGTATTATGATTGCCATTGCCATCTCATGTAACCCGAAACTGTTAATCGCGGATGAACCAACCACTGCACTGGATGTGACCATTCAAGCGCAGATATTGGATATGTTACAACACATCAAGTCCCAATCAGGAACCTCCATTCTGATGATTACGCATGACCTTGGCGTTGTAGCCGAAATGGCGGATTATGTCGTTGTAATGTATGCAGGCAAAGTGGTGGAAGAGGGGGAAGTGGTGCAATTATTTGAAACTCCCAAACATCCATATACCCAAGGATTACTACGCTCCAAGCCAATTATCAATCAACGGCAGGATGAATTGTATTCGATACCCGGACATGTACCTGATCCACTGTCCTTAAAAGATTCCTGTCATTTTGCTGATCGTTGTGAGCACTGTATGTCGATATGCACCAAGCAAATGCCGACGCTGAAGCAGCTTGGACCCGGACAGAAGGCTGCATGCTTTCTGTATGAGGAGGCATTGAGTCATGTCTGAACCTCTATTGGAAATTGAACATCTCAAAACCTATTTTCCAGTTCGCAAAGGCTTATTGAATCGTACAGTAGCCCATGTGAAAGCGGTCGATGATATCAGCATCACGATCCATGAAGGCGAGACGTTTGGATTAGTGGGTGAATCCGGAAGTGGCAAGAGCACCGTTGGAAGAACGATCGTGCGCTTAACGGAAAAAACGGAAGGACAGATTCGTTTTCAAGGTGTTGACTTGCATCAGTTATCAATGCAGGAAGTGCGGAAGATCCGTCCGCAGCTTCAACTTATTTTCCAGGACCCCTACAGTTCACTGAACCCGCGCATTCGCATTGGTGATGCGATCGGGGAGGCTGTATTGGATCACGGGTTGGCTACCGCAAGCGAGGTTCGTGATCTCGTCAAGGAGGTACTCGGAGCCTGCGGATTGTCATCTTATCATATTGATCGTTTTCCCCATGAGTTCTCTGGTGGACAGCGACAACGGATTGGGATTGCGCGAGCTTTGATCTTAAATCCGAAACTGATTATCGCAGATGAACCGGTATCAGCACTGGACGTGTCTATTCAGGCTCAAATTATCAACCTGTTCAGACGGCTTCAGCAAGAGCGTGGCCTTGCTTACTTGTTTATTTCGCATGATCTGAGTGTGGTGGAACATCTGTGTGACCGTATTGGAGTGATGTATCTGGGCTCCATGGTCGAGACGGCCTCCAGAGATGAGTTATTCGGCAATCCACTGCATCCGTATACGAAAGCCCTGCTATCAGCTGTACCTGTGCCGATTCCCAAATTGAAACGGGAACGAATTGTGCTTAAAGGGGATATCCCCAGTCCGGTGAATCCGCCAACTGGATGCAAGTTTCATACGCGTTGTCCATGGGCAGAAGATATCTGCAAGCAGCAAATTCCAGCGTATCGGAACGTTGGAGCGGATCATTTTGTAGCCTGTCATTTGGTCTGAAGCATGTGAGAGTAATTTCATATCAACGGTATCTTATGGATACGTAATGGAATTATTTAGGTTTCATCCATTCTGTATGTGTTCATTCGAAGAAGTATCAAAGTACCAAAAGACGCTGCCGACATGTAAGTCGGAGCGTCTTTTATTTTTTTGAAACCTTCTAACCACTACATCCGTTTAATATTTACACAAAATCAAATTTGGAAAATGAAGGGTGGATACATATGCGGAAATTAAGAATAACGTCCATGCTGAAAGTCATGATTGTTGCAGCACTAACGGCACCCATAATTCTTGCGCTACCAACCGAAGAGGTTGCTGTTGCCAGTCCAAGTATCCAGCCTCACGCGCTTACTCCACCGCCACCGCCTTTGGAACCAAGTATTCATGCACTGACTTCCCCAAAATATATTTATCAGGCAGAGGGGACGGTTATACCTGGAGGGGGGCTGACTGCGGTTGTAAATACAACAACAACGACCTTCTCGGAAATGAAATCGCTGCAAGTCGATTATCGACTTGAACGCTGGACGGGATCGGCCTGGATTCTCTATCAATCCGGTTCCAAGAAGAAAACCCAAACGCAGACCCTGAATGCCCAATCGAGCTGGACCGTGATAACCGGCTATTACTATCGAGTCGTCAGTCTTCACACGGCCGATGATGGGGTCAAGCCTGAGACGACAACACATATTTCAAGCAATGTATTATTTTAATTTACTTGCGAGTACTACCTGGAAATTTTTGTCCCTGCAGGTCGTTGGCAATGGCAGTCATCTCTTCTTCCGAGACGGTTCCGAATAAGCTCATATTGACAGAACCCATCATCCATTGAAAGGTATTATAGGGGGGACCGAGGTACATAAATGCATCGCTGCCATCAGCCAATTTGACGATACTTGTTTCGCGAAGCATGGGCCCCTCAATGACCTGACCAGGCGAAACATAGGCATAATCAAACTGAATGACTTCTTCTTCACCATTTTTGCCTTCGCCGCTATAACGAACCCTCATTCGTTGAGATTCGTAATAATCTTCCGGATTGACGGGATTGAGGGTATCCAGCATGAGCTCAAATTTGATCTTTGTAAACCGCTCGGGAATCGCTTTTGATAACAAAAAATCACCCATAAATCCCGAGCGTGCTATTTCCTTGGTTACAACAATAGGTTCAAGTAAATGTGATGTCTCATAGAAGGGGAGAATAATATCTTCATCCTCTTCTGGTTCGTCTCCAGAATAGAATTTGGGAGCTTCATTAACTCCTCGTTCAGGAGGTGGAGGGGTCTTAGCTGTCGACGGATCAGCGCCAAAATGAGTAGTGCGATCCTCAATAACAATGGATTTCATCCCATTGCCCCATTCCTTGATCGATTGTACAAAAGGGGAGACGGCTTGCGTCCCGGTAGGCATACTGAAGATGACGGCGCCGATGGTCACGGACGCAGCCACAATAACAGATAAACGTATGGTGCGCATTCTTTTCTTGCGTGCGCCAACCCGGGAAATTTCCTTTTGAACTCGGAGCCAGGATTGACGCATAGGTTCGGTGTTGGAAGCAGGGGTGGCAGATGCAGCCTGATGGAAGGCTTCGTCAAAAGCCATATCAAACGCGGCATCGAAAAAATCGTCTTCCAGCTCTGAATCGAATGAATCAATATGCTTATCGGATTTGCCTTTGCTCAATACTTCCACCCCATTCCTTATGTAATTTCTTTTTGATACTTCCGCGGGCTCTGAACAAACGTTGCTTCACAATTTCTTCGGATGTATCAAGCAGATCGGCCATTTCCCGATAGGAAAGACCCTCTTTCCAGCGTAGCTCCACAAGTACACGGTATTCCGGCTTAAGCTGTTCCAGATAGAATTCGATGGATTCCTGCATCATTTGAGTCTCCACCGTGCTCTCCACGGAAGCGGCCGTCTGATTAATTGTCTCCATATCTATAAAAACACTATCCGTATCAAGTTGGTTACGGTTATTTTTATTTTTTCTCAGATAATTAATGGCGGTATTCCGTGTGACAACCTTCAGCCATGCTTTCAGTTTGACTTCGTTGTCGAAGAGAGGTTTGTTTTTAATGATTTTAATAAAAGCTTCCTGAATGATATCTTCTGCTGCTGCACGTTCTTTGATGATGTAAACGATGAGACCATGTACCATATTATAGTATTCGTAGTACACTTCTTCTTGAAGCTGCGGGCCCAAATTATGGAAATCTGAGGCTAAGAGTAATTGGAGCCGATTGGCCATGATGTTCTCCTTTCTGGTGAACAATCCACAAACATTGGTATCATTTCATTTTACAACATTATATGGAAGCGATACAATGGGAGGTTAGTCTGACAGAAGCAGAAAAAGTATAGCCGAAATAGAAAGAGGCCGCCTCACTAACCACTAAATCATGGTCAGTAGGGCAGCCTCTATGAGTTACTTAATAATCGCAGAATAACAGGTACAAATGGCTTAGAAAGCCCAGTCACCGTTCAGGAAGATGGCTTCACGCTCACCATTCGCTGTCACGCCATAAATATTCGTTTCCGGCGATCCCATCATGAAGTCTACGTGAGTAATGCTGGAGTTCATGCCGCGAGCTGCAAGCTCCTCGGTTGACAAGGTTTTGCCACCATCGATATTGAAGGCATAGGAACTACCGATAGCGAGGTGACATGAAGCATTCTCATCATATAGCGTTGTGTAATAGAGAATACCACTTTCCGAGATTGGAGAATGGAAGGGCACCAAAGCGACTTCACCGAGATAATGGGAACCTTCATCCATATTGATGAGTCTTTCTAGTGTATCTTGACCTTCTTCGGCGTGGAAATCAATGATGCGTCCTTTTTCAAACGTAAGAGAGAAGCGATCAATGATACTTCCGCCATAACTGAGTGGTTTGGTGCTGGACACTTTACCGTTCACCCCAAATTTGGCTGGTGCTGTGAATACTTCCTCTGTCGGGATGTTGGCCACAAAACGAGTGCCTTGTTCATTAATGCTGCCCGCTTGCGCCCAAATGTGCCCTTCAGGAAGATCAACGGTAAGGTCGGTTCCCGGTGAGACAAAATGCAGAGTTTTATATTTTTTGCTGTTCAGGGCAACTGCTTTGTGCTCCAAACGCTCAATATGCTGCTCCCAAGCCGCTACAGGATCTTCCAGATCAGCTCTTACAGCAGCAAAAATGGCTTCCCAGAGCTGTTTCATCTGCTCAGCAGGGGGAAGGTCAGGGAATACTTTGGCGGCCCAATCCGGCGAAGGACAGGCTACTCCTGTCCAGCTCATTTTGTCTGCCTGCTGATACTGACGATATTTGGACATCGCCTGACCGTATGTACGCTGATGAGTGGAGATGCGTTCTGGATCGATGCCTTTTAGCAGGTCCGGGCTGGATGACAATACGGTTAAGAACGCAGCATTGTTCGCTGCCAGCTCCTCAAGCTCAGCGGCATGCCATTTCGGTGCATCTTGGAAGGAGTCCTCAGGGGCCATTTCAAACCGCAGTCGATTGACAGTTTCGTCTCCATATTTGATGATAACTTTCTTTGCCCCGGCCTCGTAGCCTTTGCGCACCAACAAACGCACGAATTCAGCTGTATCAATCATCGCGCTGATAACGAAGATTTGTCCGGGCTGAACGTTGGCTCCAACTTTTACAGCCAGTTCAGCATAACGATCCAGTTTTTGTTCAAAACTCAACATATCAAGTTCCTCCATATCATAAATGCCCCGCATACGCAGGAAAAGAGAGGAGTGACCCTCTCTCTTATTTACACTATTTTAAATTAGAAAGCCCAGTTGCCTTGAAGGAAGATTGGCTCTTCACTACCTTCAGAAGTAACACCGTGAATGTTCATTTCTCCTGATCCAATCATGAAATCCACATGAGTGAGACTGGAGTTCATGCCATGGCTGATCAATTCCTCTTTGGACATCGTTTTGCCGCCTTCCAGACAGAAGGCATAGGCGTTCCCGATAGCCAAATGGTTGGATGCATTTTCATCAAAGAGGGTGTTGTAGAACAAAATATTCGTGTCTGAAATCGGCGATTGATGTGGAACGAGAGCTACTTCACCCAGATAATGTGCGCCTTCATCCATTTCAATCAAGCTTTTCAATGAATCGAGTCCTTGTTCGGCAGTATAATCGACAATTCGGCCATTTTCGAAAGTGATGGAGAAGCCGTCGATCAGGTTGCCGCCATAACTCAGTGGCTTGGTGCTGTGAACTGTTCCGTTAACTCCAGTTTTCAGTGGAGCAGTGAACACTTCCTCTGTAGGCATATTAGCTACGAAGACATGTCCCTGCTCATTGATGCTGCCACCGGATACCCACAGATGTCCTTCAGGAAGCTCAATTGTCAGGTCTGTGCCAGGTGCAGTATAGTGAAGCTTTTTGTATTTTTTCTCGTTAAGCAGATCTGCACGGGAGTCGAGATTCAGCAAATGTGTTTTCCATTCTGCGACAGCATCCTGCTCACCGATACGAACGGTTTTGAAGATGACATCCCATAATTTATCAATTTGCTGCTGTGCCGGAAGATCAGGGAATACTTTGGCTGCCCATTCAGGGGAAGGAACGGCCACAATGGACCAGCTGAATTTGTCTGCCATCTGATAGGAACGATATTTCTCCATCGCTTTACCACGAACTTTCTGACTAGTCACGATGCGTTCTTGAGGAACGCCTGCAAGCAGATCCGGATTTTCTGCAATAACATGCAGAATGGCGGCACCTTCTTCTACGAGTTCAGTCATTTCTCCTGCAAACCATTTTGGTTCAATAGAGAAGGATTCTTCTGGTGCGAGATCATAATGAAGACGTGTAATAACCTCATCGCTCCAGTTTACTTTGACCAGCTTGGCACCTGTGCCATAAGCAGCTTTGACGATTAGGCGTACAAAATGTGCTGCCGAGATTGGTGCGTTCACGACGAGAGTCTGCCCAGGATGGACATTAACACCGACTTTGACAGCCAGTTCGGCATATTGTTGTAAATTCGTTTCAAAATTGTTCATGCTATTTTTTCCTCCTGTTTGGTATAATGTCGTAGCTGTTTGTTATTATAGTCCTCATTACAGGTATGTAAGGAGTCAGTATGGTTCCCTCATTGAATAAGGTATACGTTGCTACGATATATATTGTACAATTAACCAATAATAATTACCAAACTAGGTTTACCATAAATTGTGGAGACCTGCAACTGAAGAGAGATTAAAGGAGAGAACGATTGTGAATATTGAGATTATTCGTGCAGAGATGCGTCGTGAAGATGAGAAGAATTATGTAGGTAATACGGTTTTTCGTGCAGAAGGCGAAAAGTCAGTTTATGAGATTACGTTTATGAGCAAGAACGGCAAGGATTGGGACTATAGTCTGCATTTCACTGAACAATCCGGTGATGAAGATGAATTGTTGCGTATGGACGAGCTGCTGGAAAACGATGACGATATGTACAATCAGCTGCTTGATGCGGCACTGGACGCTTTCCCGGCATAATAGGACCGAGAGGTTCTTGTTCTAATATGGAATGTAGCTGATTATACTAGACGGTGTATGCCTGAAACAGGGCGTCCACCGTCTATTTTATTGGGAATAAGGAATAGTTACTCCAGAAAAGGGAAGTCTATGACAGATGAATGGAACCAGAGAGACAATCCGCCTGAATGGGAGGTAACCGTGAATGGCATCTGACAATCTGATTACAGCAGGAATGACGGGACTTGAAGAAGTCGCGCACGATATCCTCAGTCTGCGTACACTGTTCGTTAATGTTGTGTTCATCGGGGAGCCAGGAAGCAGGAACTGGGTGCTCGTGGACACTGGAATGGCGAGTTTCACTGATCAGATTCTTCATGTTGCAACTGAACGCTTTCCTGGTCCACCGTCCGCGATTATTTTGACACATGGTCATTTTGATCACGTCGGGACCGTCATCGAACTGGAACAATTCTGGGGCGTCCCGGTGTACGCACACCCGCTGGAACTGCCTTATTTGACAGGTGTGAAGGATTATCCTCCGGCCGACCCTACTGTTGGTGGCGGTTTGATGGCACGGCTGTCATTTGCTTACCCTAATGAAGCTATTAATCTGGATGATCGGATATTCAGTCTGCCGGATGATCATTCCATCCCAGGTGTTTCTGGCTGGGAATGGTTGCATACACCAGGTCATACACCGGGCCATGTGTCGCTATTTCGAAAAGAAGACCGTACACTGATTGCGGGAGACGCGATCGTCACCGTGAAACAGGAATCGCTCTGGAGTGTGCTGCTTCAGGACAAACAGTTGCACGGTCCACCCGCGTATTTCACGACGGATTGGCAAGCAGCTCATCGATCAGTTCAGCATATTCGTCGACTGGAGCCCATAGTTGCTGTTACCGGGCACGGACATTCCTTAACCGGAGAAATGCTGAGAGATTCGCTGGAGCGACTCGATCTTGATTTTGAACAGACCACCGTTCCGGATCACGGCAAATATGTGGATTAATAGATCAGATGCCAAACATGGGTATTCCATTGAAATCTGGAATGATTCCATTACGGCAGCATAAGGGGATGGAGACAGCCACGGAGCATCGTAGCTGTCTTTTTTGTCGTTCCATCATGAATTTGTTCTCTATCATAGATTGGTATTTTGTGCCCGGTCATGATATAGTCGAGCCGTATAATATAACCTTAGTATGCAGGAGGTACATATAACGATGACACAGCAAAATGCAGCTTTCGAAGAACAATTTGGAGGTATACCAGCCGTCTGGCTTCGTTTTAATCAATTCGAAGCGGCAGTTATTCCAAGTGTGGGTGCCAACCTGGTCGCTTTCCGTGATACAGAGCAGGGATTCCGTTATTTGCGGGAGCCAGACCAGGAACAGATGGATGAATTTATGGCTGCACCTGCCGTATACGGTATTCCTATTCTTTCCCCACCAAATCGCTATGAGGATGGTCGCTTCCCCTGGAATGGTGAAGTTTATCAACTACCTATAAACGAACCAGCTACAGGCAACCACCTGCATGGATTCCTGCATGATGCCGAGTGGAAGGTTGATGGGTACGGTTCTGACGAGTTGGAGAGTTATGTTGTGCTCAGTCAGGAAGTGAAGGAAGGTCATGAGTTCTACAAATACCTGCCGTTCACCTTCACAGTGACGCTCCGTTACTCGCTAAGTAGTCTGGGACTTCAGCAGCAATTGAATGTTCGGAATAACGGGAAGGAACGTATGCCGAACCTGTTCGCATTCCATACAGCCATTAGCGTACCTTTTGCACCGGAAAGCCAGGCATCCGATTACACCGCCAAAATAACGATTGGTCAGCGTCGTGAATTGAATGAACGTTCTTTACCTACAGGACAATTTCAACCGCTTACACCAGAGGAAGAGCAATTAAAGGAAGAGGGCGTTAGTCCGTTTTTTGCAGCCATGGACAACCACTACACGGCTGAACCACAGAACGGTCGCAACTATATGGAGCTTACTGATCATCGTACCGGTGACAAGCTGGTATATGATGTAGGGACTTCGTACAAGCACTGGATGATCTGGAATAACAATATGGCTGGCGGATTCTTCTGTCCTGAGCCACAGATGAACCTCGTTAACGCCCCGAATGTACAAGGCATTCCTGCTGAAGAGATCGGTCTGATTGGTCTTGAGCCGGGCGAATTATTCGAGCAAACCAGCCGTCTATATCCGATCAAAGCGCAAAAATAAATACTCAAGCACTTTGCTTCACGCTTACATTTTTGTCGAAAAGGTGAAAATTGCACAGGCAATCATGTATAATATGACAAGATACACAAGCTTTGCTCATAAAAAGCATTTTGCATAAATCCCAAAAATGACTTTGGAATCAACAGATGTAAGATGCTGTGAAGAAAAGAATGTATACGTATTTTTTTAGAGACCCAAACCATCTTTTTGGAGGAGGAAAAGCAAGTGGAATACCGCATTGAGAAAGATACGTTAGGTGAAATGAAAGTACCAGCCGACAGGCTGTGGGGAGCTCAAACGCAACGCAGTAAGGAAAACTTTCCGATTGGTCGCGAGCATATGCCGATGGAAGTCGTGCGTGCTCTTGCCATTTTGAAAAAAAGCGCTGCAGCTAGTAACCATAAATTAGGTAAATTGTCCGCTGCCAAATCGGATGCGATCGCTTATGCCGCTGATGAAATTATTGCAGGTCGGATTGATGATCATTTTCCTCTCGTGGTATGGCAGACGGGTAGCGGAACACAGTCCAACATGAACGTAAACGAAGTCATTGCCAATCTGGGTAACCAGTTGCTTGAACAAAAGGGCAAGGAGGAACGTCTGCATCCGAATGATG
This sequence comes from Paenibacillus sp. FSL F4-0087, assembly GCF_038020215.1. Lineage (NCBI taxonomy): Bacteria > Bacillati > Bacillota > Bacilli > Caryophanales > Paenibacillaceae > Paenibacillus > Paenibacillus sp. FSL F4-0087. The sequence continues at coordinate 6,256,767 of NZ_JBBODJ010000001.1, read as the reverse complement.
ATGTAAACATGTCCCAAAGCTCTAATGATACATTCCCAACGGCTCTGCATGTTGCAGGGGTACTTGCTGTTGAAGATCAACTCTTGCCGGCAATCGCGGTGCTGAAATCCACTTTTGCAGACAAATCGGAACAATTCAAAGATATTATCAAAATTGGACGTACTCATCTTCAGGATGCAACGCCAATTACACTCGGTCAGGAGATCAGCGGCTGGGAAGCGATGCTCGATAAGAGTGAACGTATGATCCGCGATAGTGTGAATTATATGAAAGAACTCGCAATTGGTGGTACAGCTGTGGGAACCGGAATTAATGCACATCCTGACTTTGGTGATTATACAGCCAAGGAAATTGGCAAGCATACCGGCAAGGATTTTGTATCCGCACCTAACAAATTCCACGCACTTACAAGTCATGATGAAGTGGTCTATGCTCACGGTGCAGTTAAAGCGCTTGCAGCTGACTTGATGAAAATTGCCAATGATGTTCGCTGGCTGGCTAGTGGCCCACGCAGCGGTCTGGGAGAGATTCGTATTCCGGAGAACGAACCGGGCAGTTCCATTATGCCAGGTAAAGTGAATCCAACTCAGAGCGAGGCGATGACCATGGTGGTTACGCAAGTCATGGGGAACGATGCTGCGATTGGCTTCGCGGCAAGTCAGGGTAACTTCGAGTTGAATGTGTTCAAACCGGTTATTATCTATAACTTCCTGCAATCTGTCCAGCTCCTTGCTGATTCCATTGTTGCATTCAATGATAAATGTGCGGTGGGTATTGAGCCTAACCTCGGCCAGATTGAACACAATTTGAATAACTCGCTTATGTTGGTTACCGCTCTTAATCCGCATATCGGATATGAGAATGCAGCCAAAATTGCCAAGCTTGCGCATAAGGAAGGACTGTCTCTGAAAGAAGCAACATTGCAGACAGGTCTGCTTACGGAAGAGCAATTCGATCAGTATGTTGATCCAGCGAAAATGATTGCCCCGAAAGCTTAATCAGTCATTATCATGCGAACTTCATTCCAATAAACAAGCGACCTGCATACGCAGGTCGTTTTTTAACTCGTGCGGTTCTTGAACTAATGCTTGTCAGTATATACGTATACATATAAACTACATATGCGACTGTTTTTTTAATTGATCGGAATTGTTTATTTCATTGGAGGTTTCTGCGTTGTCGAAAAAGAGAAGATTTACGATACGCTCCAAAATTCTATTGGGCTATCTAGTGGTTGTGTTGTTATTTGGTGCCGTTTTGCTGGTGTTATCTGCCCAAATTGATGCATCGCAGAAGGAAATCGATTTTATCAGCCACCACGACCTGGAAGTGCATAACCTGACCAATGCAATTGAGAAAAATGTTCTGAATATGGAAACAGGACAGCGGGGATTCATGATCACCGGGGAAGAAAGTTATTTGGAGCCATACAACCAAGCGCTAACCCAGTGGAACTCCAATTATGCCGAACTGTATGAGCTGGTTAGTGATAACCCATCCCAGCAGATGACTCTGGAAACCATCAAAACACATATTGTCCGCTGGATTGATGTTGCCGGATCAGCCTCGGTGGCCCTAAAGAGACAAGGAGATCAGGATAAAGTCATTGAATTTTTCCATTCCGATCCAGGGAAAGGCGAAATTGATCTGTTAAGATCCGAGTTCGAGAACTTCCGCAATACAGAGTTGCGACTGACGGAAAGCCGGGTGACCGAGCTCGCAGCACGAAGCTCCACATTGCTTACCATTATGTATACCTTATGGGCTGCCGTTGCCGGACTATCTGTTGCTGCAGCGCTCGTCATTTCGGGCAATATCGTCAAGACCCTGCGTGAAGTCAAACATACCATCAGCGACATATCTCAAGGCGGCAATCTCACACAGCGTATTATTGTCCGTACACAAGATGAGGTCGGTGATTTAGGTAAAGAGACGAACTTATTGCTGGATACGGTACAGGAACAGAATCGACTTAAAGATCAGGTTGCCAGCATAGCTACACTCTTGCAGAACCCTGCAAGTTTGGAGGGACTGTCACGGTTGTTCCTAAACCAAGTCGCGATCCTGCTAGAAGCCCCTTATGGCGTGTTATATGCGATGAAAGAGAACCGTCTCATTCGTGTAGCTGCGTATGCGGCAGATGGAGAGAAAGAGCGTTCCCTCGGTAAAGTATCCGTTGCACCGGGTGAGGGATTAGTCGGTCAGAGTGCGATTGAGAAGCGAGTTTTGCAGATGAACGACTTGCCTCAAAATTATATTCGCATCTCATCGGGACTTGGTGATGCGTCAGCTGCATCACTCACGGTAGCCCCGGTGGTATTTGAAGGTAAAACGATAGCTGTAATCGAACTGGCCTCTATGAAGCAGATCGAACCAAAGGAAACAAAGTTGCTAACCGAACTGATCGAAATCTTCGGCGTCTCGCTTCATTCCACCGTAACACGCATGGAATTACAGCATTTGTATGATGAATCACAGGTGTTGAATGAAGAATTGCAGACACAATCGGAGAAACTGCAGGCACAGACCGAAGAGATGGTGTCCCAGACGGAAGAATTACATATGCAGACAGAGGAACTGCACATGTTGAACGAGCGTCTGGAAATGCAGAAAAATGCGGCTGAGACCTCTGCTAGCGAACTTGCAGAAGTAGCCGATCAGTTAAGGACAAGCTCTGGTTATAAGTCTGAGTTCCTGGCGAATATGTCCCATGAACTGCGTACCCCGCTGAACAGTATGCTAATTCTGTCCGAGATTTTGGCTGAGAACAAACATCAGCACTTAAATAGTGAAGAACAGAAATATGCTTCGGTGATCCATGCATCAGGTAAGGACCTGTTGAATCTGATTAACGACATTCTCGACCTTTCCAAAGTGGAGGCTGGGGAGATGGAAGTGGATTTGGATGATGTCTATCTTGGAACCCTGCCGGAAGCGATGAATCAATATTTCCTGAAAACGGCTGAGCAAAAAGGAATAGATTTCCGGATTCAGCTTCAAAGCCCTCTGCCGGAAACGATTGTTTCCGACGAGATGCGGTTACACCAGATTTTACGGAATTTGCTATCCAATGCATTTAAGTTCACCAATGAAGGGGAAGTAGCCTTAACCATCTCCAGAGTGAGTCTGTCCAATCCTGAAACGAACGGAGCAGAGACGGATGTCATAGCCTTCTCGGTTAGTGATACCGGGATTGGCATTGCGGACAACAAACTGCTGCAGATCTTTGATGCCTTCAAACAGGCAGATGGAGCCACCGCCCGAAAATACGGTGGGACTGGACTGGGACTGTCGATCTCTCAATCTCTTGCCAATCTGTTGGGAGGATCAATCTCGGCAACTAGTCGCGAAGGACAAGGAAGTGTCTTTACTTTATTCCTCCCACTTAGAAGGGAAGAGCCTGAGGTTATGCAAAACTCCAGATTGTTCTTGAACGAGGTAGCCGTGACTGCTCCTGAAACAAACAAATCTTCAGGCGAGAATTCAACAAACGTCGAGATGTTATTGACGCCACTTGAAGAATCATTATTGAATGGCCGCCAGGTTCTTGTTGTCGATGATGATATTCGAAATGTGTATGCCTTGGCAAATGCCCTTGAGCAGTATGACATGAAGGTGATTACAGCTCAGAATGGCTACGAGTGTCTGGAGATGTTAGAGAGCGGAGAAGCGAACCCGGATATTATCTTGATGGATATCATGATGCCAGAGTTGGATGGATATGAAACCACTCGCCAAATCCGTGAGAGATTGAATCTCAAGAAGCTCCCTATTGTTGCTTTGACTGCCAAAGCCATGAAAGAAGATCGTGATAAATGTATTGCGGCAGGAGCCTCAGATTATATTAGCAAACCGCTCAATATGAAAGAGGTACTGTCCCGGATGAAATTGTGGCTGAGTCACGAAACATTGGGAATCTGATCCTTTCCGTTTGTAATTCAACATGTATCAACTCGAAAATAAAACCTATGCCAGTTGCGGAACGATTGCTGCAATTGTGTCATGGGTTTTATTTTTTTCTCATGTAAGCTATTTAAAAGAAAATGATGTTATAATACTTAACAACATTCAAGGGTTATTTCAATAAAATGGTTAAAATTAAGTATTACACCTTTATTCAGGTCCGGATGAAGGACATAGACCGCTTTATGCGTTATATATATGGGAGGTAATGTCCATGCAGCTTACGGTTAAAGAGGCTTTACAGGTGTACCCGTTGTCTGAGGCCAGATTGGTTGCAGGTGGGGAAGGGACTTCACGGATAATGAAATCCGTTAACGTCATGGACGCTCCAGATATAGCGGATTGGATCAAATCCGGAGAATTGCTTTTCACAACCGCATTTATTATGAAAGACAGCGAGACCGATGCACTTCGTTTGATGCGCCGCCTGAACGAACGTGGTTGTGCCGGATTAGGCATTAAATTGGGCCGTTTCTGGCAGGCCATTCCGCAAGGAATTATCGAGGAAGCAGATCGACTGCGATTACCGCTGCTGGAACTGCCGTTCCAGTTTACATTTTCCGACCAAATGAATGCGTTATTCAGGGCTGAACATGAACGCAGCAATCGTTTACTGCACGAGGTGGTGCAGAAACAGAAAAAATTGATGCACTTTGCATTGCAACAGCAACAGCATCGTAATGTATTTGCCGAACTGGCTACCGTGTTGAATTATCCGCTTGCGGTTATTGGTTCCCGTGGCCATGTACTGTATGGCAGCGAAGGCATTGCGGCAGATGCAGTAGTGCAGGGTTGGCCTTGGAAGTCCGTCATGCACCGAGTGAAATGGAATCAGGCAAGCTGCCACCGGGTACCAATCAAGCAGAATGATGAAGAATACGGATTTTTGCTCGTCTTTACAGACTCGGCGCTGTCACTTAGAGCGGAGGAAGAATTGTTTCAGCAGGCTGCGGATGTCCTGGCATTCTATATGGATATGACCTATCGTGAACACATTAACCCCACCGTTCAGGATGAGATGCGTACGCTGTTAACTCAATATCTAGATAACAAAATGACGGTAGATGAACTCACCAAGCTCAGCGAAAATAAAGGGGTTCATTTGTTCCAGGGGACCTATCAATGTGTGTTGATCACACTGGAACCGTCTGTTTTTGCAGAAGGAAAACTGCTGAAACAGATCCACCGCGAGTTGCAGTACAACCCACTTATGCAATTCACAGCCTCACAGCATTTTCAGATTGAAGATGGCATACTATCCATCTATACCTGTCCAACAGGGCGGGATTATGGAGAGGAATTATCAGCATTCCTGCTGAATCGGTTCAGTGATGTTCTTGCAGCACAGGAAGCCAAGGGAGCATCTGCACCGCGGTTTTGGATCAGCAAAATGAAGCATGAACCGAAGTCGCTGCGCGAGGCCTATCAGGAATGTCTGGATACCCGTCAACTGGCTCGCCGATTCGGTATGAAAGATCGGGCTCTCCAGTTCGAGATGCTGGAATTCGCCTATGTATTCCAACATGTTCCGGATAACATCATGGAGAATTATTGCAATAAAGTACTTGAGCCTTTACTGGCGAGGGACGGCGATCCCAATCAGGTACTAATGAATACGTTGGAATCTTTTATCGAGAATGATGGACTTATTAACGAAGCTGCGAAGCAGCTGTTTGTGCATCGGAACACCGTTACCTATCGAATGGAGAAAGTCGGAAGTTTGCTGCAAATGGACTTTAAGAAGACTAATGATCTGCTAAAACTAAAGCTGGTGTTCACCTTCCGCAAGTTTGTGCGGGATAAAACCTCGGCAAGACCTCATTCGCATAATCATTAATCCGACGGCAGGTCCATTTAATAAGTAGGTAATGATCTTAACCCTTATTCCGAACAAGTGTTGTGCAGCATGACAATGAAGCAGCTATGTCAGGTAAAACCGTATTTCCTTTGAGGAAGTGCGGTTTTTTTGCGCTTTTCATTACATTTGAACAATCAATTCCCGTGCACTACTAACAAATCACATAACTGATGTTATGTTATATTACAAAATTGCGTAAATATTGTTGTCGCAGTACGATGAGGCACTTAAAATGAAGAACAACATTCCACAGAAGACCGGAGGTTCTAACATGGGCGATTTCATTAAACTCGTTAACAGCTGGTCTATCACACAGTTCGTGCATACGTTTGGCGGACTATTCGAAGAATCACCTTGGGTGGCGGAGCGTTCTTGGCCTTCACGACCATTCGACTCTTTTGAACACATGATGAATGTGATGAAAAACGTAGTTCAGACATCCGATGAAAGGGTCAAGTTGCAGTTGCTTTGCAATCACCCGGATCTCGGTGCACGAATCAGCATGAGCAGCAATTCCGTTCAGGAACAGGCTGGTGCAGGGCTTAATTCACTTTCGGCGGAGCAATATAACGAGCTTAGTAAATTAAATAAAGAATATACAATCCAATTCGGCTTTCCTTTTATATTGGCCGTGAAAGGTCATACAGCTCAGTCCATCTTGGAGTCCATGCGGAACCGCAATAGGAGAGGAAGAGAGGAAGAATTCCAGACCGCCCTGAAGGAAGTGTTCAAGATCGCTTCTATTCGATTGGAGCAGTGGCTGGTACAGGTTGGTCATGAAGATGAATTTGGATGTAAGCCATCCGAAGTAAAGCAGCGGACCATGTATTATGGCAAAGGTGATGTATGGATGTACCGCTCATACGCCAAACCGTTGACGGGTATTCAGGCCATACCGGAATCTCCATTTACCGGACGCAATAATATCCTGTTCGGATTAAATATTAAAGTAGCCGTGCAAGGCGACGAATTTCTGCCTTCTTTTATCGAAGGAGATAATTCTCTCGTCGTTGCAACGGATTCAATGAAGAATTTCATCCTGAAACATGCTGCGGATTACTACGGAGCTACGGTGGAAGGTTTTCTCGCTTACGTCAGTCGACGTTTTCTGGAGACATATCCGCAGATGACCAAAGTGCAAATGACGGCAGATCAGATTCCTTTTGAAGATGTGCTTGTTCGCAGAGAAGGAAGCCTTCGTGCAAGTGAGCTGGTATTCCGTTATTCCCAGAATGATCGGGCGACAGCTGCACTTGAAGCGCAGCGAAAAGGAAATCAGGTTGAACTGAGCAATCATTTCAGTGGTGTCGCAGATATCAGGCTGATTAAGGTCAAAGGCAGTGAATTTGCCGGTTTCGTCAAGGATGAGTACACGACCTTACCTGAGACATGGGATCGTCCACTGTTCATTTTCCTGAATATCAATTGGCGTTACGAAGACCCGAGAGATGGCATGGATGATCAGCGCGGACGTTATGTAGCGGCGGAGCAGGTAAGAGATGTAGCTGCTGCCGTATTCCATGCGTGTCGTTCGGCATCCATTCAGCATCTGATTTATCAGATTGGACTTAGGCTCTTGCGTCGATTTGGACAGCTTAGTGAGGTTTCATTCGAATCCAACAATCGGACATGGGAAACGGTGCTGGAGGAAGTAAAAGAAGGAGAAGGTAAAGTATTTACCGAGGCCAGACCTGCTTATGGGTTTCAGGGCTTCTCAATGACAAGGGATGATCTAGAGGATGACCATTGGGGCTCAAAGAAAGAAAGGGAGGCATGATGTCGGTGGCTGGTGGACGGATTACTACGCATGTGCTGGATACTTCCAAGGGCGTTCCGGCCGCAGGTGTGCGGATTGAACTTTTTGTATTGCATAGGGATGGCGAGAAGGAAAACAAAATGAAAGTTGCTGAATCGGTGACTAATAGCGATGGGCGTTTGGTTACACCGTTGCTTGAAGGAGGGAAGCTTGAGCAAGCGGTCTACGAGCTTCAGTTCAACGTTGAGGGTTATTACGCACAGCGATCTCTTGAAGAATTGGGGCAGGCATTATGGACGGTTGTACCGATTCGGTTTGCCGTTTCCGATGCTGCAAGTCACTACCACATTCCTTTGTTGATTGCGCCAGGAGGTTACAGTACATACCGGGGAAGCTGAAATATACGAATCCGGTTCTGATCAGGGGAGGGTCATCCATATGACAAGATTAGACACGATCATCCGGGGGGCCTGGGTTGTATTGAGAGATAGCGTGGAAGAGCTGGATATTGGGATTACTGGTGAAAAAATATCAGCTTTGTCCTCACACCTGGTGGGTGATGAAGATACTGAAATAATAGAAGCAATTGGCCTCACAGTGATGCCGGGGGCTGTGGACATTCATGTTCACTTTAATGAACCTGGACTCGCGAGCTGGGAGGGTTTCAAATCGGGATCCGCATCACTGGCTGCTGGTGGAATTACGACGTACGTTGATATGCCGCTTAATGGTGTCCCCCCAACGATAAGACCGGAGGCTTGGGAGTCGAAAATGAAAGCAGCCGACGGTCAATCCTATGTTGATTATGCGTTCTGGGGAGGACTTGTTCCCGGCAATCGGGGTGAGCTTGCACCTTTGGCTGATATGGGGGCGGCGGGATTCAAGGCATTTATGTCCGAACCTGGCGGAGAAGGGGAAGACATCTTCGCCAGAGCGGATGACGATTCACTTTTGAATGGCATGTACGAGATCGCAAAACTAAACCGCGTGCTGGCGCTTCATGCCGAAGACGAGACGATGGTTGCTGAACTGGGGGCCAGAAGTATTGCAGATGGACGAATTGGCCCGATGGATTACGTGCAATCTCGCCCAGCAGAAGCAGAGGTTCAGGCGGTGTCACGAGCACTGCAATATGGGGAGCAAACCGGATGTGCACTGCATTTTGTTCATATCAGTACACGGGAAGCGCTTGATCTGATTGCAGAGGCAAAACAGCGCGGGTTGGATGTAACTTCTGAAACATGTCCCCATTACCTGACTCTGACAGAGGAGGATGTTGTCCGGTTGGGAGCTGTAGCGAAGTGTGCGCCACCTTTGCGAAGTATGGCTGAGCAAAATCGGTTATGGGATGCGCTGGGAGCAGGTCTGATTGATGTTATCGCATCCGACCACTCACCCTGTCCGCCATCGATGAAACAATCTGATAATTTCTTTGAAATCTGGGGTGGCATCTCGGGTGCGCAAAGCACGCTGCTGCTCATGTTGGAGGAAGGACATCTTCAGCGAAATGTAGCCCTTCCGCTGCTCGGAAAAGTTCTGGCTCTGCAACCTGCGAGAAGACTTGGGTTGGAGAGTAAAGGTGAGATAGCCATCGGTAAGGATGCGGATCTGGTACTAATTGATTGGGAGAAGAGTGCAACCTTAAATACGGATGATCTGCACTACACACATAAACAGAGTCCTTATGTGGGACGCACGTTTTCCTCCAGCATTGTAGATGTGTTCTGCCGGGGCACACGAGTATACAGTTCAAAAACAGGATTATCGGATGAACCTTTAGGACGGTTTATCCGTGCTAACTCATCTGTTCCGGTTGGTGTTGAAGGAACGGAGGAGGTGTCATGAACGACTTTGAAGGACACACATCGTCTGGAATGAAACGTCCCACCCAGACTTTGCCGCAATTGGAGCAGGTGGAGATGAAAGGCATGCTTGAATGGTTATCCGCCTATGGCGCTGATGCCCAGGGTGGTGTGACACGTCTATTGTACGACCAAGCATGGTGTGAGGCACAGCATGCGCTTGCGGCAAAAATGCAGGAGAAAGGGTTGGCTCCTGAATTCGATCAATCGGGCAACCTGTATGGAACTCTGCACGGTAGAGGTATGGGTTCGGAAGTGAGAAAAGGAATGGAAGAGGCACCGATTGTTACGGGGTCCCATATCGATACTGTGGTGCATGGTGGAAAGTATGACGGCGCATATGGCGTAGTTGCGGGAGTGCTCGCGCTAGAGTATCTGCAAAAAAATTTTGGGGTACCCAAACGAACGCTTCAAGTCGTGTCCTTATGTGAGGAAGAAGGTAGTCGATTCCCCTTCGCTTATTGGGGATCACGGAGTATAACGGGGGTAAGCGGGCTGGAAGAAGTTCAACATTTGAAGGATCAGGAAGGCATTACCTTTGCACAGGCAATACATGATGCAGGCTTTGGACCAGATAGTAGCTATAGAACGGCTTCACTCACATACGGTGCGTTTATAGAACTTCATATCGAGCAAGGCCAGGTCCTTGAACGATTGGGCCATTCGATCGGTATTGTATCGGATATTGTAGGCCAGAAACGCTTTAGCATTACAGTAAGTGGCGTAGCTAATCATGCCGGAACTACACCGATGGCCTGGCGCAAGGATGCACTTGCAGGTGCAGCCGAAATGATTACAGCCGTAAGAAACATTGCGCTTGAAGCGGGAGAACCACTTGTAGCCACAGTGGGACGAATAACAGCCGATCCGGGTGTGGGTAACGTCGTTGCATCCCGGGCCGTATTCTCGCTCGATATCCGGCATATCAGGCAAGAGAGCATTGATCGATGCTGGCACAATATGCTACAGGAATTTAGCAGAATCGCAGCCGAGCAACAGCTCGGACTGAACTGGGAGGAGCACTTGTCTGTCACACCTATTCCGATGAACGAACAGATTACGTCAGACATTCGTGATATTTGTGAAGTGGAGCAATTATCCTATATGCACTTGCCAAGCGGCGCAGGACATGATTCGCAGATCTTTCAGCCGGCTTGTCCTACAGCGATGATCTTTGTACCAAGCCAAGATGGCATTAGCCATAATCCCCTTGAATATACAGCTGAAGAGGACCTGATGAAAGGTTTCCGGGTTCTGGTTCAGTTACTCTATAAATACGGTTACGGGAGTTGAGTGAAGATGTCCAACTATAAAGAATTGTCCCCGTCCTTGCGGACGATCATGACACCGGGGCCAGTTGAAGTCGACCCAAGAGTTCTGAGGGCATTATCCTTCCCGATCCTGGGGCAGTTTGATCCGGAGTTCACTTCCCTGATGAATGAGACGATGGCCATGCTGCGTGAACTATACATGACAGACAATGAGTGGTGTTATCCGGTAGATGGTACATCCCGCTCAGGGATTGAAGCCGTGCTGGTCAGTCTGATTCAGCCAGGGGACAAGGTGCTCATCCCCATCTATGGACGTTTCGGACATCTATTGGTTGAAATTTCGGAGCGATGTGGTGCCGAGGTTATCTTTTTTGAAACAGAGTGGGGAACGGTATTTGATCCCGAAGAGGTAATCAAGGCGATCCATGCACATAAGCCGAGTTTGGTTGCGATGGTTCACGGTGAGACATCAACCGGGCAAATGCAGCCTCTCGCCGAGATTGGCAAAGCCTGTCGTGAACTGGATATTTTACTTGTGGTTGATGCGGTTGCCACAATTGGCGGAACACCTGTCGAGACAGATGCCTGGCATCTGGATGCAGTCATGGGAGGAACGCAGAAGTGTTTGTCCGTTCCATCCGGGATGGCGCCATTAACGTATAACAGCCGTGTGGAGAAGAAACTGATGAGCCGCAAAACCGTCGAACGAGGGCTCCGGGATGCAACAAGTGCTCGGGCTGAAGGGCGCACGATTGCCAGTAATTATTTTGACCTGAGCCAACTGCAGGACTACTGGAGCTCGGCACGGTTGAACCATCATACGGAGGCCACTTCGATGCTCTACGGTCTTCACGAAGGACTGCGAATTTTGCTTCAGGAAGGTCTGGATGCCCGTTTTCAGAGACATCGGATTAATGAACGAGCGTTGGTTGCGGGGATTCAGGGCATGGGGCTGAAACTGTATGGAGAGATGTCCAGTAAACTTCCAGTGGTCACCTGTATCGAAATACCCGATGGTATGGATGGTGAGTCGGTACGCAACATGCTTCTGAACGATTTCAGTATTGAGATTGCCAGCTCATTTGGACCACTGAAAGGCAAGATTTGGCGTATTGGTACGATGGGATTCAGCTGCCAGCGCAAAAATGTACTCCATGTGCTGGGCGCACTGGAAGCTGTACTGTTGCGTCATCGTCACGCCTTGCCAGCAGGCGAGGCCGTACAGGCAGCGCTGGATGTGTATGCCGGGAAGGAGGGCGTCTTATGTTGAACCAGATGCCGATATCCAGGGAGGTGATGGTTACCTCCCCCCATTATTTGGCGAGTGCGGTTGGCAGCTCAATGCTCCAGCAAGGTGGTAACGCTTATGATGCTGCTGTCGCTGTAAGTGCCGCGCTGGGCGTAGTCTACCCGCATATGACAGGACTTGGCGGAGATGCTTTCTTTCTGATTCACGACGGAGCAAGTGGTGACATAACGGCCTACAACGGTAGCGGTCGTTCAGCAGTAGGCATTCATGCCGACACGTTCAAAGCGATGGGGATGAGCGCCATTCCTCAGCGAGGTGTGCTTAGTGCAATTACCGTTCCTGGAATGGTAGATACATGGTGGGAAGTCTGGTCCCGCTATGGGAAGTTAAAGTGGGAACAGTTGCTTGAACCAGCTGCGCTATATGCGGAAAAGGGATGTCCTGTATCTCGAAATCTGCGCCTGTGGCTGGAACGTGATGAGGATTTCATTATGGGGCATTCACCGCTGCGAGCGGTATTTGCCCCTTTTGGTACACTTTTGCAGGAAGGGGATCTGCTCTTGCAGCCTGATCTTGCCTCTTCCATTCGCCTGATTCAGGCAGGTGGACGCGATGTTTTTTATACCGGGGAACTGGCGGAGCAGCTAACTTCGGCTATTCGTGAGGATGGCGGCATGCTTGCCCCAGCAGATTTCGCGGCTCACAGGGGAGAGTGGGTGAAGCCGATCACTACCGATTACCGTGGATATCAAGTTCACCAGATGCCGCCGAATTCACAGGGCTTCTCGATGTTGATGATGTTGAATATGCTGGAACATATTGATCTATCTTCCGTGGCGCGTACGTCCCCCGAGTTTTATCATCTGATGGCTGAAGTGGTCAAAAAGGCATTTCGTGACCGTGATCGTTATCTCACAGACCCGGATTTCAGGGATATTCCCCTGGAAAATTTGTTGTCCAAGGTTTATGGAAATGAATTATGGAACGAGATTCAGTCCGCTCCACCTGCTGTGGCACAGCCTTTTCTGTCCAAAATGATGGGTCAGGATACGGCTTATGCGGCGGTTGTGGACAATGAAGGCAATGCCGTCTCGTTTATCCAGAGCCTGTACTTTGATTTTGGCGCTGCTTATGTGCCCGGGGATACGGGTGTGATCATGCAGAACCGAGGTTCCTTTTTCTCACTTGATCCGAAGGACGCTAACGTATTAGAACCAAATAAACGCTCATTCCACACCCTAATGCCGGGTCTTGTCACTCGTAACGGGAAACCTTATATGCTCGTAGGCACGCAGGGTGGTGAAGGCCAACCTCAGACACAGTTATCAGTTCTTACGGGTGTACTGGACTACGGTCTGAACATTCAGGAAGCCATTGGGCTACCGCGTTGGGTGTATGGGCGTACCTGGGGCGAGGAAGGCGACACGATGAGAGTGGAGAACCGCTATCATGACGACGTATGTGACACGCTTACCCGATGGGGACATAACGTCGAAGCCAGAGCGCCGTGGGACGGGATTATGGGGCAGTCACAAGGGATTGTCATCCGTGAAGATGGCATGATTAGTGGGGCAGCAGATCCCAGGGGAGATGGCATGGCTATCGGGTGGTAGCGTGATTTATGTAAAGCATCATGCATAGATCCAAAGAAGATCATCTTTAAAATGCAGGATCAGAATAAGTAAATTTACGCAGATAGATACGGATAGGGGAGATTATCATGGGAACGATCCTGCTAAAAGGTGCACAGCTCGTCACAATGAATGCAGAAGAGGATGTATTTACGGGAGATTTGCTGATCGAGGACAATAAAATCAAAGAAATTGCGGAGCATATCGATGTTCAGGCAGATCAGGTCATTGATGCTCGAGGCAAAGTACTGCTTCCAGGTTTTATCCAGACGCATATTCATCTGTGTCAGACCTTGTTCCGTGGACGTGCGGACGACCTGGAACTGATGGATTGGCTTCGTCAACGCATTTGGCCGCTTGAGGCGGCGCATGATGAAGAGTCTGTCTATTACTCGGCGATGCTCGGCTTGGGCGAATTGATTTCCAGCGGTACAACGACGATTTTGGATATGGAGACCGTGCATCATACCGATTCGGCTTTTCAGGCGATGGCTCAGAGCGGCATTCGGGTGATTTCCGGCAAAGTAATGATGGATCACGGGGATGAAGTTCCTGAACCGCTGCGTGAAAATACGGCTACCTCGCTGCAACAAAGTGTCGATTTGTTGGAGAAATGGAATGGATTCGGCGGTGGGCGCATTCAGTATGCGTTTTGTCCACGCTTCGTCGTCTCGTGCACCGAGGAACTATTGGTTGAGGTACGTGACCTATCGAATAAGTACCATGTGAAAGTGCACACCCACGCCTCTGAGAATCGTGGCGAGATCGAACTGGTAGAACACGAACGTGGCATGCGCAACATTGTCTATCTGGATCATATCGGTCTGGCTACCCCAAGACTGGTGCTTGCCCACTGTGTGTGGCTGAGTGAGGAAGAGAAGGAGATTATTCGCAAACGCGGTGTAAAAGTCACCCACTGCCCTGGATCGAATATGAAACTCTCCTCGGGTATAGCGGATATTCCTGATCTGCTGAATCGCCAGATTGCGGTGGGGATTGGTGCCGATGGTGCGCCGTGCAACAACAATCTGGATATGTTTCAGGAAATGCGCCTGACCGCGCTCATTCAAAAGGTGCCTCACGGTCCAACAGTGATGGACGCCCGGACGGTGCTGCGCATGGCGACGATGGGTGGAGCAGAAGTGCTCGGAATGTCCAAGGAAATCGGCAGTCTGGAAGTGGGTAAAAAAGCAGATATGTTGCTGCTGGATCTGGAAGATTTTCATACGTACCCTTCCTATGAGACTGATGTGTACTCCCGTGTAGTCTATTCTGCAACTCGCAGCTGTGTAGACACCGTTATTATTGATGGAAGCATCGTGCTCCAAAACCGGAAGATTCAAACGATTGATCGTGGTATCGTACTTCGTGAATCGGATAAAAGTATTGCAAGATTGATGAAACGCATCTAATCAAATGCAAACGGATGAAACTCATCCAATGGACTGTCTGAGCAGGAGTTAGACTTTCAATCTTCGCTAAAAAGGCTCAGAATCACTTCTACGGATTCGGATTCAAATCCCTGAAAGGATGGAGACGCCATGGAAATGCATGATATGTGTGCAATTGCAGCGCGGGAACCGCGCTGTGTTCTCGCAACAGCAGTTAAGGTAGAAGGTCATGCTTACCGTAAGCAAGGAGTCTCTATGCTTTTGACCGAAGAAGGTGCGATGTATGGCAGTATCAGTCCAGGTTGTCTGGAGAGTGATCTGCAAGCTAGGGTGGACCGTGTGCTGGATACACAGCAGTTGGAATTCGTGGAGTATGATATGCGTCCCGAAGATGATCTGTCCTGGGGAGAAACCATTGGCTGCGGCGGATTAATTATAGTGCTGCTAGAGCCGGTATGTGGTGAACTCAGGTCGGTCATGTCCCATATGCATGCGTATTTTCAATGTGGCTCAGCTGTGGTACTAACCCGTTCATTCTACGATAATTACACCCAAATTCATTATGTTATTCAGCTCGCTGAGGATGAGAAAAGCCAGACATCATTATCTCATTCTCCAGTTGCCAAGGGAGCTTCTCTAGGGCCAATAAATACATTGATTACAGAGGTTACACCGCGACTATCGTTAGTCATTATTCATTCGTCTGAAGCTGACGCTATCGCATTTAATTCTGGAGAGAGTGATCTTCAGAGGCATGGATTGAATGATGCAGAGCGGTGGGATGTTCCCCTCCAGATCTCTGCAAGATATGAGCCCAAATCCCGTCTAATTATCATTGGAGCCGGAAATGATGTGATTCCGGTCGCCCGTCTGGGCAAATCAGCAGGATTTCGTGTGGTCATAGCAGATTGGCGAGAAACCTTATGCACCGCGGAACGCTTTCCGGGGGTTGAACTTATCCATGGTTTCCCAAGTGAGATCATGCCTGTATTGGATATCCAAAGCGGGGATTATATCGTATTGATGAGTCATCAGTTTCCGAGAGAACGGGAATTTCTTGAATTACTTGAGGATCGAGATTATGCATATATCGGTATTATGGGCTCCAGAACACGGACAGCACGTTTGCTGAACGATCTCCCCCCACTAAAACATCTGCATTCACCCGTTGGCTTGAGCATTGGTGCTGACGGACCGGAAGAGATCGCAATCAGTATCGCAGCAGAACTTATTGCCTGTAAACGAGCTGCTGTTGCCGCAGAGCGTCGCAACGTACAGAGGGGGATTGCACATGCGACTGACAGGCATCGTGCTAGCGGCAGGTAAGAGCAGCCGAATGGGGCGGGATAAACTGTCTATCGTCATGCCTGATGGAAGATGTTTGGCTGCATGGACATTGGAAGCTGCATTGAATTCCGATTTGGAGAAAGTTATCTGTGTGGTCAAACCTGAGGATTCACTGGCATGGATTCCCTCCATCTGGCTCAATGCAGCATCATATGGCGGTAATCTTGATATGAGGATGAAGCTACAGGTTGCAATCTGTACCGACTATGCATACGGTATGGCCATGTCCCTTCATTGTGGCATTCTGTCTGCAATGGCATACAGGCCAGAAGGTGTGATGATGATTTTGGCAGATCAACCGTTGTTGCAGGCACGAGATATTAACAGGGTTGCTGAATCGTTAGCCGCCAACAAACTGTGTGATTATGCAGCAGCTACGGATGGCAGTGGAGGTAAGCCTCCGGTCGCCTTTCGTGAACATATGCTGGGGCCTCTTTTGTCGCTCAGCGGAGATGAGGGGGCGCGAAAAATCATACGCAATGCCAAATATACAGGCACACATGTATCGTTGTCTGATTTTAGCTTTTGGGATGCGGATACCGAACCAGAGCTGGAGCGAATTTTGGATTATGTGAATGGGATAAGATGAATGAAAATCAAGGCAGAAGGAGCGATTCCTTGTGTATTATTTCTCGAAGTAATGAGGTCAGCCAGACCATCTGGTTGGTCTCTTTATTGTTTTCACCTAATTGGTAATGAAGTGGCTTTTGTTAGCTTTTGAGAATTAATAATGCATCAGGCACAAATTAAACCATCTATTTATACGTTTATCCAAAATGATGTGAAGATAATTGACCTTATTGTTGCAGTCCCATATGATTTGAAGAATTATTTGGATCATTCGTTCATATCCAACACCCCGCAGACAGATTCCAGGTAGAGAAGGGAGATGGAAGGATGGTCATGCCGGCATATGGGTCTGGAGCGCAGCCAACCGTTTGGCAGCCCGTTAATCTGGATGAACTTCAAGCTTTAAAGAATGAGCTGTCCGGGAAGTATTATTTTGCAGCAGGGACCACATTATTACGTACTCAGTGGGAGGGCGGCCTTGTACCTGTACCTGAGCATATGATCAGCCTTGCTCGTATTCCAGATGCAAGCGGCGTATATGTGGATGGAGATGATCTGGTCATTGGAGCACTGACGCCATTAAGTCATTGTGCCACAGACGTTCTTCTGCAACAGCTGCCCATTTTACAATCTGCAATGAACGCTATCGCCGCTCCTTCTATTCGGAATATGGCGACAATTGGCGGAAACATTGTATCGGGAGTAGGAGACTCCATTCCCGCACTCCTTGTCTACGATGCACAGCTGTACTGGTTGACGGACAACGGCATGGAGATGCGCAGTCTTTCGTCCTGGCTGAACGGTGGTCGTGACGGCAGTCGCAACCCGAATGATGTATTAATGAGAATTCATATTCCAATGGAAAATACGCCTTTGCCTGATGCCAATAGCGAGCAGACAGCTGTGGCGCGTGAAATTTCATTTTACCGTAAACTGGGTCGGCGGGAGACCTTTACAGCATCGCTGGTGACGATTGCATTTCACGGAGAAGTGGATATAGATGGCCACTGGATTAAGATAGCGATCGCTGCAGGTGGAGGTTCAGGTATGGCCATGCGACTTACGGAGTCGGAAAAGCTGCTTCTTGGCGGGGAGACTTCGGTTATGCAAGCTTCATCTTTAGCTGCCTCGGTTATGGCGGAATTCGTGACTTATAGCGATGCATTCGCTACAGAAGAGTACCGCAAACAAACGGCAGGTAATATGCTCGGTGCCGGACTCTGGGAAGCACTTCGCTCATAAAAGAAAACCATTTTGGAGAAGCAAAGTGTGAGACCAACAGCTTCTGAAGGGAGAAAGGAGAGAGAACATGCTGTTAAATCGGGATAGTAGTGGGAAACGCTGGCATCTGCGGCCAGATGGTATAGGCAAAGTAACAGGACAGCTTCAATATCTGACAGACATGACGCTGCCCAATATGATCCACGGGAGGGTCCTTCGAAGCTCTTATCCTTATGCCCGCATATTGTCTATCGATACTACCAAAGCGGAAGCTATGAAAGGTGTATTTGCTGTACTCACCGCCAAAGATGTACCCGGTTTGAACCTGTTTGGCATCGCAACTCCGGATCAGCCTCTATTTTGCGAGCATGTCGTTCGTTATGTCGGTGATGCCATTGCCGCAGTTGCTGCGGACTCCCCGGAACGTGCAGCGCTCGCTCTGGATGCCATCCATGTTGAGTATGAAGAATGGAGTCCGCTAGACAGCCCAGAAGCTGCACTGGCACCCGGTGCACCAGAGCTCCATGAACATGGCCCCGGCAATGTGCTGCACCGTACCGAAATCAAGCGAGGCAATATAGATGAGGGCTTTGCTGCATGCGAACATATTGTGAGTGAGACGTACTATACCCCTCGGCAGATGCATGCCTATATGGAGACAGAAGGCGGGTTATTTGTTCCTGATGAAAATGGGAGACTCCATGTCTACGCGGCTACACAGCATGGTTACAAGGACAGGATGCAGCTTGCCCGAATCATTGGATGTTCCGAAGAGGAAATCCGGGTGGTCTCATCTCCGATAGGTGGTTCTTTTGGCGGAAAAGATGAGCTGAATGTACAGCCTTATGGGGCACTGCTTGCTTTAAGGTCCGGACGTCCTGTGAAAATGCACAATTCACGCAAAGAATCCGTACGTGCAGGCCTGAAGCGCCATCCGATGAAAATTGAGATGCAGACTGGAATCAGCCGTGAAGGCATGATCCAGGCTCACCGAGTCCGCATTACCGCAGACACCGGAGCATATGCCACGCTGGGGGCACCCGTCCTGAATTTTTGCACGGAACACTGTCTCGGACCTTATTCTATTCCCATTGTAGATGTGGAGGGTGTCTCGGTATATACGAATAATGGGGTGTCGGGAGAGTTTCGCGGATTTGGCGGAAATCAGGCGATCTTTGCAATGGAGGGTCAGATGGATCGACTCGCCGAGATTATGGATATAGACCCCTGGGAGTTTCGGAGACGCAACATGAGGGAAAAGACCGATCCAGGGCCACTAAATCAACGGATTCTGGTCACGGATGGTCTGTCGCAAGTATGGGAGGCGCTGGATCGTTCGGAGTTATGGCAAAAGCATCAGCATCCCCCAACAGATATTGCTCTGCCTCCCTGGATTAAACGTGGAGTGGGTGCAGCCATCGCGATGCACGGAGCAGGGTTGGGTTATGGCATACCCGATCCGGCGGGCGGCCGTCTATCTCTGAATGCCGAAGGTAAGATTGAAGTGGCATTCAGCTACGAAGAATTCGGTCAGGGACTCATTGCCACGCTCGAAATGATGCTCTGCGATCTGTTCTACTGCTCAACATCCGATCTGAGTATTATTATTGGGGATACGGATCGAGTGCCACACAGTGGTTCAAGCACCGCTTCGCGTTCAACAACGATGGCCTGGATGGCTCTTCAGCGATTACAGACACCATTTCGGTCCAAAATTTTGTCAGTAGCCTCTGCTTTGTCAGGAATTCCTGCTGACGAACTGATTACTGGAATAGAGGGAGTATGGCGTAAGGGACAGCTTTCTCCAGAAATTACAGCAGATGAACCGGCGATGAATTACAGAGTTGTTGTTTCTTACGTTGATCTGGCGAAGCATGGAGAAGCAGAAGATTGGATTTTTGATACTCAATTTGAATATCCGACCACGCCGGACAATGTTGTGGGTGGGCATTATCTATATACGTATGCGGCTGTAGCAGCAGAGGTCGAGGTAAACACGCTAACCGGAGAAGCCAAATTGCTGGATACGAGGCATGTGGTGGCTGCTGGCCCTGTCATCAATCCAATGGGATTCATCGGACAGATCGAAGGCGGAAGTGTAATGGCTCTGGGTTTTACATTGACTGAGGATGCCGTGATGCAAGACAGTCGCTATATGACAACCAATTTGGACACCTACCTGATTCCGACGATTCGCGACATTCACACCAATCTGGACGTGGAGGCCATTGAAGATCTGCCAGAGGGCGATCCGTTTGGACCACGGGGTATTGGCGAGATTGGTTCGGTGGCCCTTGCTCCGGCCATAACAGCTGCGATTCATCAGGCTACAGGTGTGTGGGTTAATCGTTTGCCAGTTCCGCGCGATCAACTGATCAAACCAATTGGCGTCTTGCTTCAGGAAGGAGTGAGCTCATCATGACTGAACCTTTGGACGATTTCTGGACAGCCGTTGTGAATGGTGAGGAGAAACAATTGCAGATCACCCAGACAACCCGTCTTGTGGACGTACTGCGCTCGCATTTAAATCTAACCGGAACAAAAGTTTCCTGCGAAGTCGGCCGATGTGGCGCTTGTATGATACTGATGGATGGAGAGCCGGTCAATTCCTGTCTCGTTATGGCTTATCAATGTATTGGAAGCGAGATAACAACAATAGAAGGGTTGCACGGTGAAAAGGAAGGTGAGTTACATCCAATTCAACAGGCTTTTGTGGAAGAGGGTGGCTTCCAATGCGGGTATTGTACTCCCGGAATGGTCATTTCCACTAAGGCTCTATTGGACCTTAATCCGCAGCCTAGTCAGGAACAGATCGAAATGGGGTTATGCGGCAACCTGTGCCGCTGCACCGGATATGGAGGGATTCTTCGTGCAGTTCGTACTGCAGGAGAAACCTGTTTATTATCATCCATTTTAACAACGGAAGAGAAGAAAGTAATTGACCTGTGATTGAACTACGGAATTAAAGAAGACCGGGCGCTGGAGGGCATATCTCCGCTTCGCTCGGTCTTTATTTCTAACGATTAATATTTGATAATGTACCATCCGCCCCAAGTCGAATAATTCAGACCATTTCCATAATTACGATCAGCTGTTTGTGGATTACGAATCCAATTACCACTGGCATCTCTAAAATCAATAGCAGTTAGCCCACGCTTATGTGACCAGCCACCATCAGCATCCTGTCTGTACCAATGATAATCATAATTTGGTGCAATAACAAGTGCTACCTTGTACTCTCTGTATCCAGGAACTTCACTATATGTAGAAGTTCGTAGGGATTTATTTAAATATGGCATGTCAAGCTTAGAGGCACTAATGATGCTCGAAGAAGTTAAACTTGTAAAAACTTTCCCGGCCAGTTCACCTGGTTGTAATTTATGTCCAGAATATGTGGATGTATTCAACATGTATGCATAGCAATTAGCTTTATCCGTCAAATTTTCCCATGCACTTGAAGAATACGGGTGTTCATATCCACAGGCATTGTTTTAAGAGCTTGAAGAGTTAATTGATCATTTGAGTTTGTTTTAGAATCAATAGTCTGGTTGTTGTATTGGGTTTCATGAACAGTGACTTCTGTTTTATTCAATAAGGCGAATTCAGCAGGTCGATAATTCACTTGTAATTGTTCTTCTTCTGTTAAACTGTTAAACCAGTTCAACCATTCTTTAGTATCTGGAGCGAAAGAAGCTAATGGGTCTATATTAGGTAACGATAGGAGGGCATTCTCGTTAAAAGATATTAATTCAGCTGGTTTGTAACTTACTTTTAATTGATCTTCTTTAGTGAGTTTGTCAAACCAATTCAACCATGTTTGAGTTTCAGCTGCGGGAGAAGTATCCTTTTTGGAACTGTTTGATTCAGCTAATACAGGTAACGCTAGTGTGAATAACAAGATCATTGCAAATAAAGATGAAACTAATTTTTTCATTGTTACGTCCCCTCCTGAAATTTATTAAATATTTTGATTCCAAATGCGATGTGAAATGTGTTTAACTCAGCTGTGCTTATGAATAGAGAACCCCCTCTCGAATAAATTCTAAAAAATGTAATATAAGGTAATTATGTTATGGTACAATAGTGATAAAAGTAAGATATTTATTACAAATTATTCCACATAAAGATTTAAGGAGGAAGAATAATGACAAAACTTATTCCTAGAAAACTCAGTTTAGTATTGTTGCTTTTGGTTGCATTTTGTTCAGGATGTCAGGCAAATAATGATCAGGGGGGGGCGAGTACATCCATTCCCTTAAAAAAACTAAATACTCTCGCAGAGAAAGGAGACAGCCTGACATGGAATGATTTTGCAGCGTACCCTTATGAAGATGAAGGATCGGGATTATATATTCGAAAATACAACATAGAAGGCGGGCACCAATTGGTGATTAGCGGTAAAAGTTTGGAAAAAAAACCAGACCATATTTATGTGGTGAATAAAGATGGGGAGAAAATCGACCTTTTAAAAGAAAACATCAAAAAAATGAACTTAAAATAACGTAACAATTATTATGTAATCTTATTATTTTGGATTAACTCATAAGCTGTATCTATATTGCTTGCTAACTATCTCTAACGGACGATAGATAAGGATGATTATTACGAAGGTTTCCTGTCTCGTTATGCCTTATCAATGTGTTGGCAGTGAAATAACAACAATTGAAGGGTTACATGGTGAAGAGGAAGGGAAGTTGCATCCAATTCAGCAGGCTTTTGTGGAAGAAGGCGGCTTCCAATACGGATATTGTGGAGGAATACTACGAGCGGTAAACAAGGTGATTGATGAGCACGATAGGAGGGGTTCTACCCAATGATCCTGGAAGTAGTGAGGTCCGAGCTTTCTCTGAATTTCAATATCATAAGAGTTTTTATAGACCAACCTATGTTCTGGGGGTTGGTCTTTGTTGTTGTTTAATGAAACAACATACGAAAATGGTTCGATTCGGGCATTGCGAAAACTAGTTCGTCTGTATACTTTTCATTTGTCCATATGTTACTTATAATAAATGTCCTATGAAGATGGTGTAATTGATATTACACACAAGGAGGGGTGATTCGTGAACAAATCGGATCGTATGCTGGCCATTGTACTTGAGCTGCAACGGGGGAAGGTTCAACGTGCGGAAGATTTAGCCCTCTTGTTTGAAACAAGTGTTCGAACCATATATAGAGACATTCAGGCGTTATGTGAGGCAGGAGTTCCTGTGGTAGGAGAACCCGGAGTAGGATATTCACTTATGGAAGGATACTTTTTGCCTCCGATCAGCTTCACAGCTGAAGAAGCGGTAACACTTCTCATCGGACTTGATTTTGTGGAACAGCGCTTCGATAACTACTACAAAAGTACATCCCTTACGTCCCGTTCCAAAATTGAAGCAATCCTGCCCGTGCCTCTTCGGGAAGAGGTGGAACAGATACAACAGGGTATCCGTTTACTTCGTTCACCGGACAGTGATGCACGCGAGCGAGAGATCGAACATATGGGAATCATCCGAAAGGCAATGCAGCATAAGCTCAAAATCCGTTTTTATTATCATAAACCTGGAACTACTAATGAAACCGTGCAAAAGACCATCCGTATGGCCTCCCCTTACGGGATGCTTTGGATGCAAGGCTCATGGATGCTGATTGCCCGATGTGATTTGCGACAGGAGATTCGTCATTTTCGTATATCCCGCATGAGCGACCTGGAGATTAGTACAGATCCATTCGATCTTCCTCCAGGTTTTAATATTCATAGTTACTCACCAGCTGACAACCGTGATGTTCATGTCCGTGTATGGTTTCATGGTCGAATTGCAGATAGAGTGATTGAAGCGAATAATTACTATATGGAGAAAGCAGAACTGCAAACAGATGGATTATACGCAGATTTTCGTGTAAGGCATCCAGAAGATGTACTGCGTTGGATACTTGGCTGGGGAGCTTCGGCTCTGGTTTTGGAGCCTGAATCGTTGAGAATCCGTATTCGAGAAGAAGCAAGCAATCTCCTTAAACACTACTGACATAACGTTGTCAGTAGTGTTTGTGTATGATCGGTTTATAACCGATTGAAGGAGTTGTGTATTTGTATGGAAACGACAATAACAAGGAACAACGAAGAGATTCGACGTGATTTTGAACTGACGTTGGAACGTTATTTGCAGGAACTGGAGCTGATGAGCGATGCTCAGTTAAGCTACAAACCCAGTGAGACTGAGTGGTCAGTGGGCCAAATGTACCAGCATTTAATTCAGTCTGCAATGAAAATGCATTTAGCCAATGTTCAACTTTGTATAAGCGCAGAGGAGGACATGGATAAGAAGCAAAACCAGGGCAAAACAGAAACAGGTGAAGCTGTTTTTGCGCAAGCAAGTTTTCCTCCAATACGTATCCACGTTCCTGCTTCTCCTGAGTATACTCCACTACAACCGGATGGAAGAGAATCAATAATTCAAGGATTTAATGAGGTAAGGCATGAAATGCGGAGATTGGAAGTGCTGCTGGAAGAAACAATACAGGAATGTACGTTGACACATCCAAGCTTTGGCGGTTTGAATGCAGAGGAATGGTTTGCATTGGTCGAAATGCATTATCGTCATCATTTCTTGCAGCTTGAGCGTCTGAAGAAGGCATGGAAAGAACAGGTGCAGAGATGAATGAACAGGCAAAGCATGATTTGATGGCTACCAGCGAAGGAATTATGCAGATTCATACGAGTGAACTCCTGGCTTCTCAGTTAGAAGTTGAGGCTAAATCTGAAAAAGGAAACTGCTACTGGATCGGCGTTGTGTCTGCATCACATGTGGAAAAAGGGGTGGAGGGGGGCTTCGCCCAGCTCTGTCACGGCAAGGTAGCTTCGCTGCGCAGAATGAATGCAGGAGACTGGCTGATCTATTATTCGCCGCGAACAAGCATGCAAGGAGGCAAGGTACTTCAAGCATTCACGGCCATAGGGCGTATAATAGACGATCAGGTGTACACGCACCATGTGTCGGATTCCTTTGTACCGAATCGGAGGAATGTTCAGTATTATCCTTGTCAGCAGGTGAAGATCGCTGATTTACTGGATCAACTGATTCTTACGCGGGGACAGGCACGGTGGGGATATCATTTTAGATATGGTCATTTGCAGATTCAAAGAGAGGATTTTCTGAAAATTGCAGTTGCCATGTTGGGGGCTGAGGTAGAAACCTGCTAACCTACAAAGTTTGATCAAAGAGCCAGATCATATTTATGTGGCACACGAAGCTAAAGCAAAATAGACCTTTTGAAGAGAAATAAAAAGAATTGAGTTTTTAACTACGTAATAAATATTATGTAAACTTATTATTTTCGATGACATCCATAAACTGTATCTATATTGCTAGGGACGGATAGAGCTGGATTTAGGTGAATTTTCAGTTCGAATCTTTGAATGAAAAACTTCTGTTATAAGGTCTTCAATATTGTTTCTTTGAAAGTGCAGGATGGCTGTATCGGGTCTGATATAAACCGTTTTCGACGAACGTGAGAGTGCAGGATAGTTCTCCTTGTGAATGTAAGTTTAATTACATAAATAACGTTGTTATACGAATTATTTGTGCACTCATCTGTTTCTGGGACAATCTCAACGTGATAAATATGGAGTTTCGAAAAAAAAGATAAATTATACTGCTTCCACTTGAAATAATTCAGTGTGGTAAGACTCGTAAAAAGGCATGTTCAAACGTGTGTAAATGTGTTCATTTATCGATGAGGGACAGTATGGAGTAATTTCTCAAAATCGGGCTATTGCTCCCTTTTAAGATCAATTTCATATGGATTTGCGATGGATTTAGTACCGCTTTCAATGTATGCTTTTGGAAACTGGAAAGGAAGTGGGAAAAATGGAACGCGAACTGGCGTTGGAAATTGTCCGAGTAACAGAATTGGCTGCGTTAGCTTCAGCACCCTGGATGGGGCGGGGCGACAAGAATAGTGCAGATGAGGCGGCTACTTTGGCTATGCGCGCCATGTTCGATTCCGTGTCTATTCGCGGCACGGTGGTAATCGGTGAAGGAGAAATGGATGAAGCACCTATGTTGTATATCGGGGAAGAAGTCGGCAACGCTGAGGGCCCCGAGGTTGATGTGGCTGTGGATCCTTTGGAAGGAACAGAGATCGTAGCCAAGGGCCTGAACAACGCTTTATCGGTTATTGCAGTCGCGGGAAAAGGCAACCTGCTCCACGCACCGGATATGTACATGGAAAAGCTGGCTGTAGGTCCGGCTCTGGTGGGCAAGGTCAGTATCGAAGACCCGGTTGAGGTGACATTGGAGAAAGCAGCTGAAGCATTGAACAAAAACATCTCAGATCTAACTGTCATGATTCTGGATCGTGTTCGGCATGAGAGCATAATCAAAACATTGCGCAAGGTTGGTGTGCGAATCAAGTTCCTCAGTGATGGTGACGTTGCTGGCGCAATGGCACCTGCGTTCCCAGAGGCAGGTATTGATCTGTATGTCGGATCAGGAGGAGTACCGGAAGGAGTGCTTGCTGCAGCCGCCTTGTCCTGCCTTGGAGGCGAGATTCAAGGTCGCCTAATGCCTGCGAACGCAGACGAATTCCAGCGCTGCTTGCAAATGGGAATCGATAATCCCTACAAAGTATTAACGATGCAGGATATGATCGGCACGGAAGATGTTATTTTTGCCGCAACAGGTGTTACTCCGGGTGAAATTCTTGGTGGTGTGCGTTACCTCGCAGATGACCGGGCAGAGACCGATTCCATTGTCATGCGTGCCAAAACCAAAACCATTCGTTTCATTCGTTCTCAGCATTTCCTTCCGAATAAGGAAGTGCTACACAAAGTACGGCAGCTTCAATCGACACCTGAGCCTTCGGATCGCATTCCAGCTAATATCACCATTTTAGAACAGGCTGAGTTCAGTCAATCATCCGTTGGTAACGGTGTGACGACCTGATGTAGGTCTGTACTATAGTTAGCTGGGCCAATAAAGAACTATTTGTAGTCATGTGAATCATAAGGGAACATGGGACAAGTTACAAGAAAATATAGTAAGCAAGAGGTGGGGAATTTGTTTACACAAATCCTCATCTTTTTTTGTGTTAAAAGCATTGACAACGTTTACAACACATGAGAAGATGTACGCGCGTACATAATTATTTGATACATGGCATCGGTTTTGCATGTGTTCAGGAAACATGAAGGAGGTGAGATCCATGGCATCCCGTAAAGAAGTGGCTGATCTTGCCGGTGTTTCAGAAGCTACAGTATCCCGAGTTCTTAATGGCGTTGGTCCTATTAAAGAGGAAACCCGCCGTAAGGTTATTGAAGCTTCTGAGCAGTTGGGTTATGTGCCCAGCGCGCTGGCCCGCAGCTTTGCGAGAAGTAAGAGTGGTAACCTTGGCGTGGTGTTGCCCTACGTTCCGAAGGCGCACTTGTTCTCGGCATATTTCTTCTCGGAAATGCTGAGTGGCATTGGGAGCAAAGCCAGGGACAACGGCATGGACCTGCTGGTCATGTTCAGGACACCGGGTGAAGTGATGAATTATACGGATCTGTTCCGCCGTCAGAAAGTGGATGCTTGCATCATTCTCGGCGCGCGGGATGATTATGGAGAACTTGATGCCTTACAACAGCTTCAGCAGGAGGGACATCCATTTTGCATCATGAACCAGCACTTTGATAGTGAATCATTCATGGAAGTGGATGCTGATCATGTGGAGGGCAGTAGGCAGGCAATCCGTCATCTTACCGATCAGGGCTACCGGAATATCGCCTTTCTCAATGGTCCGGATAGTTACTCCAACAGTCAGGAGCGGCTTCAGGGCGTTCAAATCGGACTGAATGAAGCCGGAATGCAGGTGGATTCCAGTCTATTGCTGGAGGGAAATTACAGCAGACGAAGCGGTGTGGAGGCAGCTGCCACCATTGCAGCTCGGCTTGACGAGATTGACGCTGTATTTGCTGCGAATGACCGGATGGCAATCGGTGTTATGCATGGTTTGCGTGAGCGTGGGATCAAGGTTCAGGATTTCCCCGCGTTTGTGGGTTACGATGACTCCGACGCGGCCGAGATGGCAGTTCCACCGCTGAGTAGCGTCAGGGTTCCCTTTTATGAAATGGGAGAACTGGCTGCATCCAAGCTTATTCATGGATCATTGGGAGTAACAGCTTCATCAGTGAATACCGAACTCCCCGCAGAAACTGCAAGGCAGTTGTTACCTACAGAGCTGATTATCCGTGCCTCTTCAATTCGTAATTAATACATGGCTATGATAACAGCGATCGAAAGGGCGTTCTGTCATCGGAGTGGCAAGTGTAAATATTCTTTAGTTCAACCTGTATAGCTATATCCCAAAGGAGGAAATGACCATGTCAAATCGTCTTCGTGTCGGAATGGTTGGATACAAATTTATGGGAAAAGCCCATAGCAATGCTTATCGCAGTCTGCCGATGTTTTTCCCGTCTGCCCCACTGCAGCCGGAGATGTCTGTAATCTGCGGACGGAACGAACAGGGAGTTCAGGAGGCTGCCAGTCAGTTCGGCTGGTCTGAAAGTATAACGGACTGGCGCGAGCTGGTGCGGCGTGATGACATCGATCTGATCGATATTAACGCTCCAAGTGATGCCCATAAGGAAATCGCACTGGAAGCCGCTCGTCAGGGTAAACATCTGTTCTGTGAAAAACCGCTGGCTTTGTCGTTAGCTGATTCGCGTGAAATGCTCCAGGCTGCTGAAGAAGCAGGGGTTGCACACATGGTCGGATTCAACTACCGTTTCTCTCCAGCAGTGCAGCTGGCTAAAGAGTTGGTGCAAAGCGGACGCCTTGGCAAAATCTATCATTTCCGAGCGTTTTTCCTTCAGGATTGGATCATGGACCCTTCGTTCCCTTTGGTATGGCGTCTGCAAAAAGAAGTGGCCGGTTCCGGTTCACATGGCGATCTTGGCGCACACCTAATTGATCTGGCACGTTTCCTGGTGGGTGAATTCAAGGAAGTAATTGGGATGAGCGAAACCTTCATCAAAGAGCGGCCGCTGGCTTCGGAAATGACCGGACTTAGCGCCAAAGGCAGTTCGAACGCAGATGCTCCGAAGGGTGAAGTGACGGTAGATGATGCCACGTTGTTCCTCGCACGGTTTGCAGATGGTGCGTTGGGGAGCTTTGAGGCTACACGCTTTGCAGCAGGTCATCGCAGTACCAACTCGTTTGAAATCAACGGTAGTCTGGGCAGTGTCCGGTTTGATTTTGAACGGATGAATGAACTGGAAGTGTATTTTACGAAGGACGATGAAGATGTGCAGGGCTTCCGCCGTGTTCTGGCGACCGATCCGGCACACAAATATGCTGAGGCGTGGTGGCCTGCGGGACATACGATTGGATTCGAGCATACGTTCACACATGAAATGCTGGAGCTGGTGACTGCGATTTCCGAAGGACGGCAGCCTGAGCCAAGTTTCCATGATGGGGTTGCCTGTCAAGCGGTATTGGAAGCCGTTGAACGTTCCGTTACAGAGCGCCGCTGGGTGTCGCTAGAAGAAATGTAATCATTAAAGCACTGAATTGTGAACTGGACATCATGGTGGCACTCATTTGAAATAAATAAGCTGCATTTAAGCTAGGATGTTGACCTCGGAGAGGTCTTGAGTTTGAGCAAGGTTCGATAGTACGACAATAACTTAACTTCCGGAAAGCGAGTGATGGGTGATGAGCAAAGCACTAATCGTATGGGGCGGCTGGGATGGACATGAACCAGAGCAGGTAGCAGCGATTTTTGAACGCATTTTGAAGGAAGAACAATTCGAGGTTGAAGTCTCAGATACATTGGAAGCTTATGCCGATGCAGAGAAACTGCTGGGTCTGGACCTAATCGTTCCGCTGTGGACAATGGGACAGATTGAACAGGAACTGGTCAATAACGTATCTGCGGCTGTTCAGAGCGGCGTAGGTCTCGCGGGTCTTCATGGCGGGATGTGTGATGCGTTCCGCAACAACGTCGACTGGCAGTTCATGACGGGTGGACAGTGGGTTGCGCATCCAGGGAACGACGGCGTGGAGTACACGGTAAACATGAAGCGTGGTTCCAGTCCTTTGCTGGATCATATTGAAGATTTCCAGGTGAAAAGCGAACAGTACTACCTGCACGTGGACCCTGCAGTAGAAGTGCTGGCAACAACACGTTTCCCAATTGTCAACGGTCCTCACGCAGCGAATGGCCCAGTAGATATGCCAGTCGTTTGGACCAAACGCTGGGGTGCAGGCCGTGTGTTCTACAACTCGCTTGGACACCATGCAGATATTGTGGAGATGAAACAGGTTACTGAGATGATGCGTAGTGCTTTCAAATGGACTGCAGCAGGCAAAGCTCTTGCGCAAAGCCGCAAGGACGCAGTGACTGAAGTTTACACAGGAATGGCTGATAACCAAAGTCACTAATTAAATTTAAATCTAATTCATATCCGTTGAGATAAATATATTGACCCACATAAAGCGGTCTTGAGTTGTTTTGGAAGCGCTATATCAATTGGAAACACGAAGGGAGTCCACGTATGAAAACAATGAAAGTAGGCATTATTGGCTGTGGTAAAATCAGCGGTATTTATATGGAGAACTGTCACCGATTTGAGGTGCTCGATCTTGTTGCGGTTGCGGATCTTGACCGGAACAGAGCAGAGGAGCAGGCAGCTGCTTATCATGTTCCTAACGTATACACGGTAGATGAAATTTTGGCAGACCCTGTGATCGACCTGATTATCAATCTGACAATCCCTGCCGTTCATGCAGATGTATGCTTGAGAGCGCTCGAAGCAGGCAAACATGTATATGTGGAAAAACCACTCGCCGTCACACGAGAAGAGGGTCAGGCGGTTCTCGAAACAGCTAAGCGTAAAGGGCTGCTGGTAGGCTGTGCGCCAGAGACGTTCTTCGGTTCAGGAATTCAGACGGCACTCAAAGTAGTAGAGGATGGTGTCATTGGCAAACCTGTGGCCGCTACCGCATTCATGATGAGCCGTGGGCATGAGCATTGGCATCCAGATCCGGAGTTCTACTATGCAGCCGGTGGCGGGCCGATGTTTGATATGGGGCCTTATTACCTGACTGCGCTCGTACAATTGCTGGGACCAATCAAGTCAATTGCTGGCATGACGGGCAAAGCGATGGAACAGCGGACGATCACGAGTGAGAAAAAGCGGGGTCAGAGCATTCCTGTTGAAATTCCGACGCATGTAGCGGGATTGCTGCAATTTGAACAGGGAGCTATCGGCACGCTGATTACGAGTTTTGACGTATTTGGCGGAAGTGTATTGCCACCGATTGAAGTATACGGCACTCATGGAACCCTACAGGTTCCTGATC
Organism: Paenibacillus sp. FSL F4-0087; assembly: GCF_038020215.1. Lineage (NCBI taxonomy): Bacteria > Bacillati > Bacillota > Bacilli > Caryophanales > Paenibacillaceae > Paenibacillus > Paenibacillus sp. FSL F4-0087. The sequence continues at coordinate 6,225,323 of NZ_JBBODJ010000001.1, read as the reverse complement.
CAAACACATTCGGCGGTCCAGTTCGTTACCGTTTGCTAGGTGATGAGGAATGGACTGAGGTACCCCTTCTGCCAGGATATCAGGAGAATACACGTGGCATTGGTGTTGCAGATATGGCTTATGCTGTGGGTAGCGGACGTGCTCACCGGGCAAGTGGAGAGCTTGCCTACCATGTACTCGAAGCGATGTGGGCGTTCCATGATTCTTCGGATGAGCAGACTTTTTATAAAATGGACAGCACATGTCAGCGCCCAGCGGCACTGCCTGCAGATCTTCCATTGTACACACTTGATCAATAATCGATTAAGTTAGAAGAATAGCCCTGACTCCCGATGCGAGGGAAGCAGGGCTATTTTCATTTTATATAAAGGTATGATCAGGGTTTTAGGGTTCAAATCCAGCTTGGCTAATCCAAATTTCATGTTCCTCAAAATGCGCCTTCATTCGCTCGACTACCATTTTGTATGCCTCAGGACTGTACCAATCTTCCTTGCCCACTTGTTCATAAAGTGGCTTCATGCCAAGTCTCCGGGTTCGCTTGCCCTCACTGCCATCTCCCATGAAGTAATCATCAACGCATATACGATCAACAAGCGGCCTTAGGATGGCTGCAAAATTTTCGCTGCTGGGTAATACTGGCGCAATAGCAGCCTGTGTGGGGATACCGGCATCTCGCAGTTGTTTCAGGGCACGCAATCTGCCAGCGATTGGCGGAGCAGAAGGACTGAACTGCTTGCGGATATCATCCAGGTCCGTTTCCACGGTCATGCTAACCCGGACCTGGTCACCCAACTTTTGCAGCAGATCGATATCTCGGGTCACCAACGGGCTTCGGGTCTGAACCAATATAAAATCGGGTGGATCCTCGGCCATAACTTCAAGTAAAGAACGCGTGATTTGCTCCTTATATTCAATGGGCTGATACGGATCTGTACTGGATGACATAAAGAGAGTGACTTTACCTTTCGATTTCGCACGCTTCAGCTCTTTGGCAAGCACCTTGGCGGCTTCCTGTTTCACATCAACCCAGCTGCCCCATGGTTCATTGCGAAATAAAGAGACGGGCATTTGCCTTACATAACAGTAGGAACAGCCAAAAGCGCAGCCTGTGTAGGGATTCAGCGTATGCGTATAACCATTAAGGAACCCGGTTCCTTTGTTCAGCAATGTTTTGGGTACTTTGTATACCAAGCTGGTCTTCATGATTGATCACGCCTTTGTTCACGATAATTGGCAGGTGTGCTGCCTGTATGTTTTCGAAATACAGTAATAAAATACGCCGGATTGGCTATGCCAACCTGGCGACCGATATCTGTAACGGTGAGCCGGGTGCTTTCAAGCAATTTCCGGGCTTGGGTGACTCTTTTTTCCTGAATATACTCCACCGGAGTTAGGCCGGTAATCCGTTTGAACACCCGATGCAGATGATATGGACTCCCGTGACTCACATTTGCAAGAATATCTAGTGTTAGAGACTCGGCAAAATGATGTTCAATATAGTCTGTTACAACAGAAATCCATTCCTGATCGGGGATTCGCTCGCCCGTTGGTTTGCACCGTTTGCATGGACGGAAATGTTGAGCCAATGCTTCTTCTGGGTTGTTAAATATAGTGACATTCTCATATTTGGGTGTTTTAGATTTGCAGGAAGGTCGACAAAAGATGCCTGTTGTCTTGACACCGTAATAGAATTTACCATCATAGCTGCTATCGTTGTGGATAATGGCATTCCACTGTTTTTCATCTATAGGAACTGAATTTGTTTGATAGGGGTTGGGACTTTCCAAAAGAATCACCTCAAGTCTCATTATACCCCTGATTTATGGAGATCGACGAAGTTTCAAACAAGAAAGCAAGATATCAATATGTTGGAAATGGACATCCCTTCAATCTGGTTGAAATATAGGCTACAATGTACAGGATGGCAAGCTGTTTAATTGTGAAATTTATTTACGAAAGAGGTAGATTGAATGGTTCGTTTTGGAGTGGTAGGTACCAACTGGATTACAGAGAGGCTTCTTGAGGCCGCTGCACAAGTCGAAGGATTCGAATTGACTGCCGTGTACTCAAGAACTGAAGATAAAGCTAATGCATTTGCAGATCAATATCAGGCTGCACTTCGATTCACCAACATCGAAGAGATGGCGACGAGTGATGGTCTTGATGCCGTGTATATTGCAACACCGAATACCTTTCATGCCGAGCAGGCAGAATTGTTTCTGAGAAATGGTAAACATGTACTGTGTGAGAAACCTTTGGCCGCCAATGGAGTAGAGGTCCGTCGAATGATTGATACAGCGAAAGAACATGGAGTTCTGCTCATGGAGGCCATGAAATCGACCCTTGTTCCCTCGTTCAAAATGGTACAATCTCACCTACATAAAATTGGCCCGGTACGTAAATATGTGGCGAGTTACTGCCAGTACTCTTCCCGGTACGACAAGTATAAGGAAGGAATCATCCTGAATGCGTTCAAACCCGATCTTGCTAACGGAGCGTTAATGGATCTTGGGGTGTATTGTCTCTATCCATTGATTACGCTATTCGGCGAGCCTAAACAAGTTCAGTCCCAGGCAATGATGCTGGAATCAGGGGTAGATGGACAAGGCAGTGTCATTCTGAATTATGATGAGATGGAAGCGGTAGTGACGTACTCTAAAATCTCTAATTCTCATGTTCCAAGCGAAATTATGGGCGAACGCGGCAGCATCCTCATTGACAAAATTGGTTCACCCGAACATGCGGAGATACGCTACAATGATGGTACGGTGGAAAAACTCACTGCCGAGCAAATTCATCCGTCGATGTATTATGAGGTGGAGGAGTTTGTCAATCTGATTCAGCAGGGCAAAAAGGAATCGGACATGAACACGTATGAACGTTCCTATGTTACCATGCAGGTGATGGATCAGATCCGGCAGCAGATTGGTCTTGTTTTTCCTAATGATTAATTCTGGAAAGTGAGCTGAGACGAGATGAGCAGAGATAAGCAGAAGAGCAGAGTAGCCGGCCTGGAGCTGGCACAGATTATTTTTATCGGGCGAACCTTCGAGGAATATATGAAGATGTTCAACCTGACCGTGGAAGAAATTAAAGGTAAGTCCATTCTCGATTGTCCGGGTGGGGCTTGTTCATTCAGTAGCCATGCGCGAGAGTGGGGTGCAGATCCCATGGCAGCGGATATTGCCTATGAACATGAGGTCGGCCAACTGGAAGTGAAGGGACTTCAGGATATTGAACATACGATGAAACAAATGGAACAAGTACAAGACAAATATAGATGGGATGATTTCGGTTCGATCCATGGCTTGGAAGAAGAACGTAGACGTGCAATCACCGACTGTGTAGCGGATATGAGACGTTTCCCTGACCGTTATGTGGCTTCTGTACTGCCGGAGTTACCATTTGCCGATGAACAATTCGATCTGACATTGTCTGCGCATTTCCTGTTTACGTATGCAGATCGACTGGATGCCGAATTCCATCTACGGACGATCCTTGAGCTGTTGCGAGTGACCAAGTGGGAGCTGCGTATTTTTCCTACGGTAGACTTGTCTGGCAAGCGTTATGAGCATATGGATCAATTAAAGGATATACTGGAAGAACGCGGATATATTACTTCTGAAGAGAAGACTTCATACGAATTCCAGCGAGGAGCACACACGATGCTCCATATTGTGAAATCCCGGTAAAAATATCTGGATTGCAACAACACAGACAGCACTTCATTCATGAAGTTTTAGTAATATACGCATGATCAGAAGAGGTTAGGAGGTTTTATCGGATGAAAAAAGTACTTATACTTGGTGGGACACGGTTCTTCGGCAAACGTCTGGTTGATCATTTACTATGGGAAGGAAAGTCTCAAATCACAGTCGCAACTCGCGGCAAAACGAATGTAGACTTTGGACCCGAGGTCAATCGGATTAAAATGGATCGTGAGGACCCGAAATCTCTTGCCGAGGTTGCGCAGACCGACACGTGGGATATTGTCTATGACAACATCTGTTACTCGCCGGATGCGGCGAAGTCGGCTTGTGAAGCTTTTGCCGGACGCACCCAAAGATACATTTTGACATCAACGCTCTCGGTATATGGAGATCCCAAACCTGGATTTACCGAAGCCGATTTCGATCCGTACACCTACCCGGTGCAATACGGAAGCCACGAAGATTTCTCCTACGGCGAGGGTAAACGTCTAGCGGAAGCTGTGTTTTTCCAGGAAGCGGATTTCCCAGTGGCGGCGATGCGCATTCCAATTGTACTCGGGATTGATGATTACACGCGAAGACTTCATTTTCATATTGAACATGTGCAAAAAGGAAAACCTATCGGCATGCCAAATCCGAACGCCGAAATTGGATTTATCAATTCCACCGAAGCCGCGAGATTTCTCGCTTGGCTTGGACATTCATCCATTACAGGACCTGTGAATGCAGCGTCCAAAGGGACGATAACACTTTCCGCCATGATGCATCTGATCGAAACGGTAACAGGCATGCAATCTCAGGTACTGACCGAAACGATCAAAGAGGACATGTCACCCTTTGGAATTTCGGAATCCTGGACAATGGATACATCCAAAGCAGAGCAGGATGGATATACGTTCGAAGCATTAATGGATTGGTTCCCTGGTCTGGTTCGGGAAGTCGCTCTGGCTCTTCAATCCGAGGGATAAATTAACTAAGAATATTTACGCTTGCCACTCCGATGCCAGAACAACCTTCCGATCGCTGTTATCCCCAGATTTTTTTGGATTCCTTTTTCAAAGGGGAAAATCCGAGGATAAAGGCGAACGCTCCGCTTCTTCAGGTTATTTCTGTCCTCTACGTTCTTGTGTAAATGCTTAGTTCAATTTATATAAATTCCATATATATAAGAGGTACATTTCATAAAAAAGGACGCAATCAGAGAAATATTCTCCGATGCGTCCTGTTTGTATTTGCTTCAACAAAACAGTTTCTCTCAAGTCAGGGTTGGTCTACGACTGATTTTCCTCTTTATTCGCAAGGTACAGAGGCCGAAGCGCGAATACGCAGCTCCGATGGCATAATGACGGTCTGTGGTTCCTCAGGAGCCTTACCTTCAATTCGGTCGATCAGCATCTGCATGCCGATGGCACCAAAATCATAGGCAGGCTGTGCAGCAACCGTGAGAAAGGGATCAAAGGCAGAAGCCAGATCGAGGTCATCAAAACAGACGACCGAGATATCTTCAGGCACACGCAGCCCCCGTTTACGTAAAAGTCGAATGACGCCAATGGCGAGCATGTTGTTTGCTGCAAATATGGCTGTAGGTTTATACTGATGTGCAAGTAAACTGTCGATACCCACTTCATCGCTGAAATCCCGGTAGCCTGTTCGAAGGATTAAGCCTTCGTCAAAGGGCAACTCGGCTTCCCGGAGTCCCTCCATATATCCTTCTTCTCGCAGCCGCGCAGTCGAAACCTCGGAAGAACCATTAACCAGAGCAATGCAGCGATGACCCAGATTCGTCAGATATCGAATCAATTGAAGCGCCCCATCTCGGCTGTCCCCAGCGATAACGTCAGATGTGATTCCCGGGACAGTGCGGTCCAAAATAACAAACGGAATGTTACGTTCCTGCAGCTGCTTCAAGTGATTCAGCGAGCGGTCCCCTGCAGGTGCAAACAGTACACCATCGACGCGAGTAGACAGAATGGTTTCCACATAATTTTTCTCCTTGTCGTAATCCTCGTCGCTATTGCTGAACAAGAGGCGGTAACCACGCAGATTGGCAGCATCCTCAGCCCCCCGGGCCAGCGTTGTATAGAAGGGGTTGGTAATATCCGTAATCAATAATGACAGCATCTGAGTCCGTTGCAGCACAAGACTGCGCGCATTCGAATTGGGTATGTAACCAAGTTCTTCGATGACCTGTTGTACACGCTCGCGTGTAGCCGGGCTAATACGACCTGTTTGATTAATGACTTTGGAGACGGTCATGGCGGAGACGTTGGCTTTTTTGGCAATATCATAAATGGTAATCAATAGGATCTAACCTTTCCGCAACATAGTCTTTCCATTCTATAGGATAATGCCGATTGACAGCAAGATAGGCTCATGCTATCTTAGGGTTACCGATAACCCTAATCATAAAAAAGTTGATTTATTTCAGTCTAACCGCTTTTCATTTTTGCTCACATCGCTTCCTTCACACTCCATAACAGGACAGCATAACGGAGTCAATAATATAGAGCGGTTTATTTAATCAAGCATTTGTAAACGCATTCATAGTAAGAAAAAGAACTGTCCGTTGGCATGCAATGGTAGTGTATTACCTCGGGTATCGGTGAACAGAAGGAATCAAAATTCCTAAATAGCCCCATCAAATTGCATACGGACAAGTCACAAGTCATTCGTACCTATTCTATGAAACCATTGAAGGAGGACGTTTTAGTATGACACATCAGGATTATCGTTATAAACAGGCATTTCCCAAGATTGGTATTCGTCCCACAATTGACGGCAGACGCAAGGGTGTTCGTGAATCCCTGGAAGAGCAGACGATGAGCATGGCAACTTCCGTTGCCGAGCTGCTCGCAGCAGAACTTCGGTATCCCGATGGATCGCCGGTAGAATGCGTCGTTGCCGAATCCTGTATTGGTGGCGTGAACGAGGCAGCGGCAGCAGCGGAACTATTCAGTCGCTCCAACGTGGGCGTGACCATTACCGTTACACCTTGCTGGTGTTATGGAACAGAAACGATGGATATGTCTCCTTCCATTCCTACTGCGATCTGGGGTTTTAACGGAACCGAACGTCCGGGCGCAGTATATCTGGCAGCAGTACTCTCAGCCCATGCACAGAAGGGGATTCCGGCTTTTGGTATCTATGGCGAGGATGTACAGGATGGAGGAGATACGACGATTCCTGATGACGTTCGCGAGAAATTGCTGCGTTTCAGCCGTGCGGGTCTTGCCGCTGCCACCATGAAGGGACGTGCTTATCTGTCTATCGGCTCGGTATCCATGGGCATTGCCGGCTCCATCGTGAACGATTCCTTTTTCCAGGAGTATCTGGGCATGCGGAACGAATATGTGGATATGAGTGAACTGACTCGTCGTATAGAAGAAGAAATCTATGATCCTGAGGAGTATAAGCTGGCGCTAGCTTGGGTGAAGGAGAACTGTAGTGAAGGAGCGGACAATAATCCTGCCCATCTGCAGACAGATCGCAAACGCAAAGAGTATGAATGGGAAACGGTAGTGAAAATGACGCAGATCGTACGTGACCTGATGGCTGGCAATCCGAAGCTGGCGGAGCTGGGATTTACTGAGGAATCCATGGGCCACCACGCGATTGTCTCCGGGTTTCAGGGACAACGACAGTGGACAGATCATTCACCCAACGGAGATTTTTTGGAATCCATCCTGAATTCTTCCTTTGACTGGAATGGCAAACGTTCTCCTTATCTGGTGGCAACAGAGAACGACAGCCTGAATGGTGTGTCGATGTTATTTGGTTCCCTGCTTACCCATACCGCGCAGATCTTCGCAGATGTCCGCACTTATTGGAGCCCGGATTCGGTAAAACGCGTGACAGGGCATCAGCTGGAAGGAAACGCAAAGGACGGTATTCTGCATCTGATCAACTCCGGTTCAGCAGCATTGGACGGTACAGGGCAACAATCAAGAGCAGGTGAGCCTGTGCTCAAGCCTTTCTGGGGAATTACAGACGAAGAGGTTCAGGACTGCCTGAAAGCGACCTCGTGGCGCCCGGCATCTGTCGAATATTTCCGGGGCGGCGGCTATTCGGCTGATTTCCTGACCAAGGGCGGTATGCCTGTTACGATGACGCGTCTCAATTTGGTTAAAGGACTAGGGCCAGTACTGCAGGTGGCTCAAGGTTACACCGTCGATCTGCCTGAGGATGTGCATGATACGCTGGATCAACGGACAGATCCGACTTGGCCATCCACCTGGTTTGCACCTGTTCTGACGGGATCAGGAGCTTTTACTTCGGTCTACGAAGTGATGAATCAATGGGGCGCGAACCATGGCTCCATCTCTTATGGACATATCGGAGCGGATTTGCTGACACTGGCCTCCATGCTTCGTATCCCGGTGAGTATGCATAATGTACCGGAATCCGAGATTTTCCGTCCACGTGCCTGGGGGCTGTTCGGCACAAGTGAACCAGAAAGTGCCGATTACCGGGCATGCAGCGTCTTTGGACCGTTGTATCGTTAACATCCAAACGGCTAGTCGCGGAAGCAAAGGAGGCATGAGAGATGGGAACTCAAGCAACGCATGTGCTTGCTGCCGATTACGGCGCCGGAAGCGGCCGAGTAGTCCGTGGGACTTTTGACGGGAGTAAGCTCTCGTTAGAGGAAGTGCATCGATTCAGTAACGATCCTGTACACCTGGGAGACGGATTGTACTGGGATTTCCTGCGACTTTTCCACGAACTGAAACAAGGGATTGTAAAGGGCATGCAAGGCATCTCCCAACCGGTCCGTTCCATTGCTGTGGATACGTGGGGAGTCGACTATGGATTAGTGGACGGGGAGGGAAGATTATGCTTCAACCCCCGCCATTATCGGGAATCGCGTAATGCGAAGTGGATGGAAGAAGCCCTGCGCATGGTAAATGAAGAAGAGCTATATTCCATGTCCGGTGTCCTGCCACAACAAATAAATACCGTATTTCAACTGCTTGGAAGTGTGCGCGAGCACTCGGAAGGTCTGCGGCCAGATGTGCGCATGTTATTGATGCCGGATTTATTTAACTATTATCTATCTGGTCAACAGGCCAGCGAGTACACAATTGCCAGTACAAGCGGACTATTGCATGCCGGAGAGGTTCGTTGGAATGAAAAATTGATTGGCCGACTGGGTATCCCGGAGACGTTATTCCCACCTCTAGTACAGCCAGGCACGGTGCTGGGGCAGTTAACGGATGACTTGTGTGCAGAGTTGAACATTGAACCAATGCAAGTGATATCTGTAGGTTCACATGATACAGCATCTGCATTGGCAGCTATTCCTGCGACAGATTCGGAATTTGCCTTTATTAGCTGTGGCACCTGGTCTCTCATGGGCGTGGAACGCGACAGTCCTGTATTGGATAATCGTAGTCGTCAACTAGGGTTCACCAATGAGGGCACGGTAAGTGGCAAAGTGCGAACCTTGAAGAATCGCTCAGGACTGTGGTTATTGCAGGAGTGCAAACGGCAGTGGGAACGGGAGAATCAACGTTTTACCCATGAGGAACTGGTCCAGCTCGCTGATTCGGCAACTGCTCATCAATGTTATGTATCGCCCGGTGATGGGGTGTATTTGGCGCCAGGCGACATGCCAGAGCGAATCCGGCAACAGTGCAGTGCCAGCAGGCAAGCAATACCTGAAACGACCGGAGCCATTGTGCGTTGTATTCTCGAAAGTTTGGCGCTGGAGTTCAGACAGACTCTGGACGAACTGGAGCTAATTACAGGCACTCGGCCACGGGTGATTCATATGGTCGGTGGCGGTGTGCATAATCGCTTATTGTGTCAATTTACGGCGAATGCAGCAGGGATTCCCGTGATAGCGGGTCCTGCCGAGGCAACCTCAGCCGGAAATTGCATGCTGCAATTCCTGGCACATGGCGAAGTGAGCAGCTTGTCCGAGGTGAGAGAAGTTATGGCTTCTTCCTTTTCTCCCGAAACCTATGAGCCAGAAGACACCGCAAGGTGGCAGGAAGCCTACGTAAGATACCAAAACCTTAATCAAAGGTTGGCGAGTGAATCCAATTAGATGAGCATTTTATAAAATGCTAAAAAGAAAAGTCAAAGGAGTGGAGCAGAACATGTCTGAACAACAGGTAAGGGAAGAACTGACCAAATATGCCCGTAGAGCGGTTGCTCAGGGGCTGGTGGTTGGACCTGGGGGGAATCTGAGCGCACGTTTCGAAGGAACGATGCTGCTTTCGCCGAGTGGTTATGCACTAGAGGATCTGGAGCCTGAGGAATGGATCGCGATTGATATTGCGACAGGAGAGACACGTGCCGGATCAACACGTCCTTCCTCCGAGGTGTTGATGCATCTGTATAGCTATCGGGTCAATCCTGACATTCAAGCCATTGTGCATACACATCCGGCATACACCATCGCTCTGAGTCTCGTTTTCGATGAATTGCCTCATTTGTTCCCTGATCAGTCGGCACTGGTGGGAGATATTGGCTTTGTCCCTTATGTTCTGCCCACAACCAAACTTCTTGCTGATGCGGTGGCTGCCAAGGTTGAAGAACACACAGCGCTCATTCTGGTTAACCACGGATTGGTCACGACAGGTAAAAACCTGCGCGAAGCCTACTACCGCACCCAGGTGGTGGAGGAAAGCGCCAAGGTGTACATGATCGCCAAGGCAGCAGGGGAGCCTAAAGTGCTTACTCCGGAAGAATACAAGGAGATCCAATCTCTTGAAAGTGAAGCCTACCGCGTACAGCTACTCCAACAGCTCAAGTCGTAAATGAATATTTATAATTAAACGTAGTTTAAAGGTTATCTCAACAAAGAGCAGATTACGTCCTCCAGAACAAAATCTGGAATACAGGATGTGAGTTGCTCTTTGTTATTTTGGAACAAACGGTGAGTACATGGTCAGAAAAAATAATACATAGTAATTAGGTAAGAATTATTGAAATTATTGTCGATTGAAGGTATACTGTCGTTAATCATCAGTGAGTAACAACAAAAAGAACTACAATTATTTATATATGAGGAGTGAATTTAGTGGGTCCTGAGCTAAACGAATTGGAGTTGGAATACGAACTGCTGAAGCAGCTTCGGGACGCGAGCGCTCCCATCGGGGCCAGCACGTTGGTTCATACCCTGGGCAAAACGTACGGTCTAAGTCAGGCTACAATCGGAAGAAGACTTATGGAGTTGGACGTTGAAGGTTTCACGATACTGGAGGGACGAAAGGGAAGGGTTCTGACCGAACAAGGGCTGGAGCGAATCAAGATTCTGGAGAAGGATTTACAGCAAAAAAGTGTGAATTCCCAGCTCATTCAGATGCTGAACCATTCCGGTGAAAAGGCTCTGCTCGATGTCCTTGTAGCCAGAAGGGCTCTGGAACGGGAAATTGCTTCTCTGGCAGCACAACGAGCCTCAAAAGAATACATATTGTTACTGGAAGCCTCTATTGCTACCCAGCATCAATTGCTTTCCCAGAATATTATTCCTTACGAGGAGGACCGGGAATTTCACAGGTTGCTGGCTTATGCGGCTCAAAACCAGATTCTGCTGCATGCGGTTGAACTGGTCTGGGAGACAAGCCGTGATTTCCTGGAAACAGCTTATATTAGGCAAAGAGTAGGAAGTGAACTGGTTGTGGACCATCAGCGGATTTTGGAGGCAGTAGCGGCGGGCTCCCCGGAACAGGCTGAAGCGGCAATGGTGAATCATATTAACCAGATGATTGAGGATGTTAAACGATATTTCGCCATGCAGAACCTTAATATAACTTCGGATAATAACCGGTGATAAAGGAGTTGAGCTTGTGAAAACAATTTATCGATTAGGTATAGATATCGGAGGCACATTCACGGATGCCCTGGTTATGGACAATCATGGCAGGGTGATTGCGGCACTGAAGACGCCATCGATTGCAGCAACTCCTGAACAGGCGATTTTTAATGCACTTGATCAGCTCAAAGCGGGTGGAGTGGATCTTCAGGAGATTGATCTGTTTGTGCACGGAACAACGCTTGGTGTTAACACCCTAATTGAGCGTAACGGTGCAGTTTCAGGTCTGTTGGTCACCAAAGGGTTTCGAGATATTCTCGAGATTCGGAGGCTACGACTCGAGGATACTACCAATCTGTATGGTGACAAGACCGATGCGCTTGTTCCGAGACATCTCGTTAAGGAAGTGGATGAGCGAGCGCTTGCGAGCGGTAGCATACTTCAACCACTGGATCAGGAGCAATTGCTTCAAGCGGTAGACGAGCTGGTGGAAGAGGGGGTTACAGCCTTGGCGATCAGTTTCTTGCACGCTTATGTCAATCCTGCTCATGAGCAGCTCGCGGAAGAGTTAATCAGGGAACGTCATCCGCACCTGTTTCTCTGCAGAAGTAGTGCCATTTGGCCGCAGCAACGTGAATTCGAACGTACACTCGCCACAGCCATGAATGCATATGTTGGGGAACGCATGGGATCATACTTTCTGCGTCTGCAAGAAGGAATTGGCGCTTACGGTTTGAAAGCAAATTTGCTGTCCACGATGTCCAATGGTGGAATCATGACGGCGGCCAGAGCGGCCAAAGAGCCTGTACGTACTCTTCTGTCCGGACCTGCGTCCGGCGTAATCGCTGCAACGCATATTGCTGAACAGGCCGGCATTCATCAAGTCATCACGTTCGACATGGGCGGGACAAGCGTTGATGTTGCTCTCATTGATAAAGAGCCTACCTATTCTACCGAGAATAAGGTTGGGGATTTTCCAGTTATCATTCCCGCTGTCGATGTAACCGCGATTGGAGCGGGTGGGGGCTCGATTGCCTGGCTCGATTCCGTAGGTGTACTCAAGGTGGGACCACGAAGCGCAGGAGCCAATCCGGGTCCAGTCTCCTATCATCGTGGGGGAGAAGAGCCAACAACGACGGATGCCTATCTGCAACTGGGCATTTTGCAGGCTGATCGATTCCTTGGTGGACAGATGCGTCTCTATCCCGAGCTTGCAGGACGTGCTCTGGGCAACCTTGGCGAACGTCTGGGACTAAGTCCCACGCAAACTGCACAGGCCATTATTGATGTGGCCACCGCCAATATGTATGCCCAGTTCTCTCCGCTCATGGCACGTAAGGGTGTTGATCCCCGTGACTTTACGTTGCTCGCCTATGGTGGAGCTGGGCCGATGCATGCTTTTCTCATGGCGCGTGAAGTAGGCATCCGCCGAGTGCTGATCCCGCCATCTCCAGGAACACTTTGTGCTATGGGCTGCACGGTTGCCAACCTTCGCAATGATTTCGTTCATACCTTGCATAAGAGCAGTCAGACACTTGAGCCTGGTGAGTTATCGACTCTTTACACCAGACTGGAGGATCAAGGGCGTAGTTGGGTTGAGGAGGAAGCACGCGGAGGAGTGAAACTGGAACATATCTATTGCTTGTATAGTGCCGACATGCGTTACGAAGGTCAGGCCTTTGATTTGGAGGTTACGCTCACATCCGATGAAATCGCCGATCCTGAGAAAGCAAGGAACAAATTCCATATGTACTACCAAAATGTGTTTGGCATCAGCCAGCCGGAAGCTGATGTGATGTTCGTTAGTCTGAGAGCGACCATTGTTGGCATCCTGCCTACCCAAAGCACCGCGTCTCCGGCAGAGTTGCCATTCGATGAGAGTGAAGCAGAAGAACGAATCATCACTTTCGACCACGCACAGCGAATAGCAAAAGTTCTGAAGAGGGGACAGATACCATTGAATATGCCCATCCACGGGCCCATTATTGTGGAGGAATATGATACAACCATTTTCATCCCGCCTGGCTTTACGGTATACCGGGATGGTTACGGAAATGTGATTGGGGAGGTGGAGCAATGATTGGCGACAAGGTTTTTCTTGAAATTTTCAACAACCGGATTCAGGCTGCGGTAGAGGAAATGGCCAATGTCGTGCTGCGCACAGGATTCACCGCTTTTGTTAAAGAAACGGGCGATTTTGGAACCTACCTCTTGTCACCCTCCGGGGAAACGTTTGGGTCGCCATTGGAGACGGGTTACAATCTGTCCCTCGGCATCCCCGCAGCGGCGACCATAAACAGCATTACAGATTGGAAGGAAGGCGATCTGGTTATCTGTAATGATCCTTATTCCACCAAAGGCATGGTGACACATCTACCGGATGTCCATCTGATCAAGCCCTACTTTCACAAAGGAGAAATCATCGCATACGGCATGTGCTTCGTTCATTCATCCGATGTAGGTGGTAAGGTACCGGGGAGCGTATCTCCAAGCGCCTACGATATTCATATGGAAGGCATTCGTATTGCTCCAGTCAAGCTGTATGAAGCAGGCGTTCTTAATGAGCAAATACTTCGTATGTTTCTGGACAATAGCCGCATTCCGGAGCAAAATCTCGGTGATCTCAAGGCACTGATGGCAGCCTTGAATCGGGGGGAGCAGCGACTAGAAGAGCTTATCGGCCGCTACGGTGTAGAGCGAATTCAGCAGGGCATTGAGCATTTGCTGGAATACGCTGAGTTGAAGGCACGCGCCATCGTACAGGAGATCCCGGATGGTTCGTATGAGTTCTGGGACTATCTGGAGAAAGGCCCTGGCGGTTATCCCATCCGATTGCGCTGCAAAATGACAATCGCGGGCAGTGATATTCATCTGGACTTTAGCGGGACCGACCCTCAGGTCAGAGCTTCGTTCAATATTCCTACCCACAATCAGCAGGGGCATTACATGCTGGTTCCCGCACTCATTCGTTATTTCCGTACGCTCGATCCAACGATTCCATGGAATTCGGGCATGATTCGCATGGTTCGAAATTACGCACCACCGGCTTCAGTTCTTAACCCGGAGCCGATGGCAGCGGTTGGCGCAAGAGCAGCTACCTTTATTCGGCTAATGGATGTCATCACAGGCGCTCTTGGAAAAGCTCAGGCAAGTAAGGTTCCCGCCGCAGGAGCCGGACAGGCATGCATCGTTATGATGGCGATGACAGATGCGTCAGATGGCAAGAAAAAGGTTGGCGTGATCCAGCCGATATGCGGCGGTTCAGGAGCAAGACCGATGAAAGACGGAATTGATGGCATGGATTTTGCCGTGGGTCATCTTCGAAACATTCCTGCGGAAACAGTAGAATCCGAAATGCCTGTGCTCATAGAGCATTATGGCCTTCGTGCTGATTCTGCTGGTGCTGGAACCTTCCGTGGTGGAAGCGGAATCGACCTGTGTGTCAAAATTCTTACACCAGATACCGTAATGACCGCCAGAAATATGGAGCGTATGGAGTTTCATCCGTGGGGCAGGCTTGGCGGAGGTGTTGGTACCCATGGGGAAGCTATTCTCAATGCTGGACGTGCAAGTGAACACCATCTGGGAAGAATTGATGAGTTGCTGCTCCAACCCGGAGAGACGGTGACGTTCCTGTCACAGGGCGGAGGTGGATATGGCGATCCATTTGATCGGGATCCACTGCTGGTTCTGGAGGATGTTAGAAGAGGACTGGTATCCACGGAAAAAGCTCTTGAACTGTATGGTGTAGTCATAGAAGGCCGGAACCTGAATGTGAGTGAGACCAGACAGTTGCGGGCCAATCGGGAACGGCAGCAGGAAGAATTCGATTATGGCTGGACAAGGAAACAGTTCGAGGTCATATGGACTGACGAGATGCAAGTATCGCTGAATCAGGCACTGCTCAATGTTCCGCTGGCACTCAGAGACTACCTGAAGCGTCAGACCATGGGAGTCGTGGAGGAGAATTCCCTATCCGTATCTCCACATGAAATATCAGGCATTATGGAAGGATTGCGTCAGAAAATAGGATTGCATTGATAAGGTACATGAAGGAAAAACGAATTAATTTTTGTCAAATTCAAAAAACCAACTAAATCGATGGGGGAAATTCTCATGTTTAAATCAAACAAGAAACGCTTTCTCAGTCTAGCCTCACTGACACTGGCCGGTACACTGGTTCTCTCTGCATGCGGTGGTTCAAGCAGCTCCAGCAATACAGCAGGAGGATCCGATTCTACTGGAGGAAGCGGAGACAAGGTTAAACTGACCATGTTTATCTGGGCTGGCTCCAATCAGGATGTCGTTCCAAAAGAAGTGGTAGCAGATTACGTCAAAGAGCATCCAAATGTCGAAGTTACTTTTGAAGAATCATCCAATGCAGTCATGTATCCGAAAATGGTCGCTGGCAAGCAGGCTGATCCCAACAATCCAGTTGTCAACTTTGGTTACTTCAACGCAGATGCGACAGCAAAAGGCTTGAACGATGATATGTGGGAGTCACTGGACACAAGCATCGTGACCAACATCAAGGATATCCCGGAGCAGTTTCACAAGCCTGACAATAAGGGTGTCGTGTGGGGAGTTTCGAGCTTCGCACTCGTCTATAACAAAGACCTTGTAAAAACACCGCCAACAAGCTGGAATGATCTGTGGGATAACGAGGAATTCAAAGGGAAAACGGCACTTTGGGACTACATGTTCTATTCCTATATCTCTCCACTTCTTGCAGTCAAAGCACAGGAGCTTGGCGCATCGTATGAGAATCCGGAGCCAGCATTCCAGTTCTGGGCAGATCACAGTGACCAGATCGGCACATTGGTTACATCCAATGACCAGTTGAAGGCTCTTCTGGAGTCGGGAGATGCTCTGATTGCTCCTTTCAGTGCACAGGTTGCACAGACATGGATTGACGGCGGTTCTCCACTCGCTGTAGCGTATCCGAGCGAAGGAGCCATTTCCTTCCCGTACACACTTCAGGTTGTGAAGGGGTCAACACCTGAGCAGACACGTGTAGCCAACGAAATTATCAACGAGCTGCTGAGCGCAGAGGCGCTGTCACAATATGCAGAAGCAACAGGTACACCGGTAACCAGCACGACTGCTGCCGTTCCGGACAAATACAAGGACGATCCTTCCTTCTCCGTGGAAACACAGAGCAACGGGATTAGTCCTGACTGGGATGTTCTTGCTCAAAACAGCTCTTCCTGGAAGGATCTATGGGACCGACTCGTCAAAACCAAACTTCAATAAATGATGGTTTTCAGACAAACCACGATAACGGGTTCTATTTTGAGCCCGTTATGGACGGGAGGGAAACAGAGATGAGCAGTGAACAAGAACCCATTTCCATCGAAACAAGAGAAGTTACGAAGACCTACGGAGAGCGAGCCGCGGTTAACCATGTGTCATTGCAGGTGAAGAAGGGAGAATTCGTTTCCCTGTTAGGCCCGAGTGGCTGCGGCAAAACAACACTTCTACGGATGCTTGGCGGACTTGAGCAGCCGGATCAGGGTAGCATTTTGCTGGGAGGTCGGGATGTAACCGGCATCCCGGCCTATGGTCGTAACAGCAACATGATTTTTCAACAGCTTGCGCTATTCCCGCATATGGACGTATTCAACAACATCGCCTATGGGCTAAAGGTGAAGAAGTTACCGAAAGCCGATATCAGGAGGCAAGTACATGAGATGTTAGAGTTGGTCCAGCTTGGAGATTATGGTAGACGAGCTGTTTCCCAGTTGTCTGGGGGGCAGGCTCAACGCGTAGCGATTGCTCGCGCTTTAATCAACAGACCCGAAGTTTTGCTGCTCGATGAGCCACTTTCCGCACTGGACATGCAGCTGCGTCTGGATATGCAGCGCGAACTAAAACGCATACAACGAGAGTTCGGTGGTACGTTCATCTTTGTAACGCATGATCAGAATGAAGCCATGAATATGTCAGACCGGATCGGTGTCATGCGCGCTGGCAAGCTGCTGCAATATGCTACGCCGGATGAAATCTATGAAAGACCGGCAGACAGCTTCGTAGCCAAGTTTATTGGCGATACCAATCTTCTGGCAACAAGGGTGCTTGGACAGGATACGAATGGAATCCGGGTTGAATGCTTCGGGTATTCGCTGCTGGTGAAGACAGGTGAGGACACCCCGGTTGCCATAGTAGGTGCCCGGCACTCGTTGTCCATTCGGAACGAATATATTCGACTTGGAGAGGATGCGATTCCTTGCCTGAATAAGCTGGATGGACGTGTCATAGAAGCAGTGTATGGCGGGGCAAATATTCGTTACACGATCCAGATTGCTGAGGAGTTTCTGGTTCAGGCCAGTGTACTGCATCAGCGGGGAGCCTCTCGTTTTAGCCCAGGAGAGCCGATTCGGATTGGCTTTGATCCGGAGGACGCGCTCTTGTTATCCGAACCAATGCTGCAAGATCCGGCACAGGAGGAAGGGATATGAATCGGATTGCGGATCGGATCGTGAATCTGTATTCATCCAAAAACCGCCGATGGATTACCCAGTTGCTGCTTCTGCTGCCTGCATTGGTCCTGATGGGCATCGTGTATCTGGCTGGTCTGCTTATCTTTGGCAGGTACAGCTTTGATATCTATGAAAATGGCAAGCTCATCCGGGGCTGGGAGTGGGACGCCTATCGCGCTTTTCTGTCCGATCCTTACTATTGGAAACTGATAGGTACCACGTTTCGCGTTGCTTTCAAGGTTACGCTATGGAGCCTGCTGCTTGCATACCCGCTAGCTTATTGTGTAGCAGGCCTAAAGAAAACGGGCATAAAGCAATTGTTGCTGCTGCTTACGTTTCTTCCGCTACTGGTCAGCGCAGTTGTGCGATCCTATGGCTGGCAGCTGTTGCTATCCAAACAGGGCTTTATGAACTGGCTGTTCATACGGCTTGGAATTACGGATGAAGGCTTCAGTATGATATATAACGAGACTGGTGTGGTCGTCGCACTTGTTCATATTTTTCTGCCGTTCATGGTCTTTCCGATCCTGAATGTATTGTCGCAAAGTGACGCTTCTCTAAAAGCGGCTGCTCAGGATCTGGGAGCAGGAAGCTGGCGGACATTCCTGACGATTACCCTACCTTTATCAGCGAGAGGTATTGCTAGCGGGGTACAGATTGTATTCACGCTATGCCTTACGGCCTTTACAACGCCTCAACTGATTGGTGGAGGCAGAGTCATGACACTGCCAGTATTTATTTACCAGCGAACACTGGATACCAACTGGCCGATGGCTGCGGTAGCAAGTATATTCTTGCTCATTTCTTCCATCATCGTTTCACTTTTGGTCAATAAAGGAGCGGAAATGCTGATGTTCCGTCGTTCCCGGAAGGGAGGTCAGGCTTATGGTTAAGTCCAACAGGCTCACCAAACTGCTGCTCTATATATTTGCAGGGGCCGTGGCGGTTTATCTACTATTGCCGTTGCTAATGATCGTATTGACATCTGTAGGTTCCGGATCGGCCAGTAAATTCCCTCCAGAAGGTCTTACCCTGAAGTGGTATGCAAATCTGGGAGAGCAGACTCAATTTCTCGTTGCATTCAAGAACAGTCTGATCGCTTCCACTGGTGCGGTATTGCTGGCGCTGATTACCGGAACACTTGCAGCGCTGGCTATCGTGCATTACCCTTTCCCGGGTGCTGGCATCTTAAGAGCCTTTTTTGTATCCCCAATGGTTATGCCGAAAATTACGCTTGGTATTGCGTATCTAATTTTGTTCTCCAAAATGCATATTTCAGGCGGATTGTTCGCTCTTATTTTGGGTGAAGCGGTCATCGTGCTTCCATTCGTGCTAACGCTTGTAGGCAGTGCATTGGCCAATCTGCAGCCCGCACATCGAGAGGCGGCAGCAGACCTTGGAGCAGGTCCACTGCGTATCTTTTTTACAATCACCTTGCCACAGCTTAGACTATCTCTGCTCCTTTCAGGATCAATCGCATTTGTCTTCACTTTTGATCAGGTAGAGGCTGCATTGCTGTTGCTTCGTCAGGACAGCTACACACTACCGATACAACTGTTCCTGTATATGGAGAAGTGGCAGGACCCGACGATCGCGGTTGTATCTGTCGTACTTATCGCTTTTGCACTAGCCTTGTTCATGATCATCAAGCTGGTACTGCGCTCAGTACCCGGACTTGAGAGTTTGTTTGGGGGCAGGAAAAACAAAAGGAGGACTGAATCATGAACAATTCACTTCATATATCCCATAGCTCGGGTCTAAACCGGGACCGAGCGGAAGATGTAATGAAAACTCAGGGACTTAGTGCCCTGATCGCAACCACACCGGAAAATATTCACTATGTCATCGGCTCCCAGCTACGCGCGAGCAACTGGACCATGCAGATTTACGCCATTCTACCTGCCGACCGATCCGCTCGGCCATGTATCGTCATCCCGACGAATCGTTTGGGCGTTGTGGCTCAATTCGGTATCACGGGAGTAGATATATTTGCCTACAGTGACTTCTTCGTGGAAGGTTCGATCGAAGGCAAACCTTCTACGGATGATATTGATCTGTTCTACTCTCTGCTACAAACGACAGTCATTCATCCGGGGCCGATAGAAGCGCTTAAAGCTGCACTGAAACAGCTCGACATCGAGAATCAACCGATTGGGATCGATGAGATGCGAATTGCTCCTGAACTTTTGGCACGGGTCAAGGAGGATGCTCCTCAAGGAGCGGTTGTTCACGCGTACAAGCTATTTCGTCAAATCCGCTTGGTTAAGACACCTTTCGAGATTGAGCAGCTCCGACAGGCTGCCCAAGTAAATGAGAGAATTGAGCAAGAGCTGATTGATCTGATCGCAGCCGGTGTTCATGAGAAGCAGCTTGCCGACCATTATCGGCTGTCTGTGATGAGAGCAGGCGGGACACCTGCAATGACTGCGGTAGGGGCGGGTCCGCGCAGTGCGCTGCCGCTCATCGAAAATTATTTTCATACCATCGAGTCAGGAGATCAGATCCGCTTTGATCTGTGCTTGCAGTTGGAAGGGTACTGGGGAGATACAGGACGTACCGTTGTAGCAGGAGAGCCAACTCCCTGGATGACAAAGCATTTTAATGCTGTAAAAAGCGGATGGGAGACTGCACTTGAAACCGTACGTCCTGGCGTCAAGGCTTCCGACGTATTTCATGCGGCTGTGTCTCGCGTGCAACGTGAGGGAATTCCTCATTACCGACGCCAGCATGTTGGTCATGCCATTGGCTTGGAACTGTACGACGACATGACTCTCTCTCCTGGTGACCAGCGCATACTGGAGCCTGGCATGGTACTGTGTGTGGAGGTGCCATATTATGAGCTCGGCGCTGGTGGCTTCCAAATCGAGGATACGGTTGTTGTAACTCCAGATGGATATGAGTTTTTGACTCATATGGAGCGTAAACTGTTCATTAAATAACGATTAATGGAAGGCTTCAGCCAAGCGATCAGTCAGCAGCCGATCATGGAGCTTTTCTGCCGAGAAAGTTGGAATATCATGATTCAGCAGGGAACTAAGACGTTTCGTAACATTAGCCTTGCGCTGTTTGCCGGAGGTTTTGTGACTTTTGCGTTACTATACAGCCTCCAGCCCCTGATGCCCGAGATTAGCGAGGCATTTGCGATCTCGCCTGCACATTCCAGTCTGACCCTCTCAGTTACAACGATTGCCATGGCACTGACCATGTTGTTCATCGGTTCCTTATCCGATTCATTGGGAAGACGCTTTATTATGACAGCAGCTTTAGTTGTTTCATCTATTATTGCAATGATTAGTGCGTTTAGCCCTGGATTTACTGAGCTGCTTCTGCTTCGTATTCTCCAGGGAGTTGCACTTGCCGGGTTGCCCGCGACAGCCATGACATATCTGTCTGAAGAGATTGAGCCTTCCAGTCTAGGGTATGCTATGGGCCTTTATATCAGCGGTAATTCGATTGGAGGTATGGCTGGTCGTTTTATCAGCGGCGTGATCACAGACTGGCTCAGTTGGCGTGCCGCAATTGGTTTTATCGGTATTCTTGGCCTATGTGCGGCCGTTATCTTCTGGCTGGTCATCCCGCCATCCCGCCATTTTGTCAAAGCGACTCCTGGATTCAAAAAGATCATTCCTCTTTTGTGGTCACAGTGTCGGAATACACGTTTACTTTGCCTGTATGGACTGGGCTTTCTTCTGATGGGGGGCTTCGTAACGTTGTTCAACTACATCGGATTTGAATTGACTGGAAAACCTTATCATCTTAGCCAATCTGTCGTTGGTAGCCTTTTTGTCGTGTACCTTATGGGTACATTGAGCAGCACCTGGATGGGCAGGCTTGCAGATCGGTATGGAAGATCGAATGTCCTTGGAATCGCGCTGGGTATTATACTGGCTGGTGCAGTTTGTACCATTCACCCAGATCTTTGGGTCAAAATAATTGGACTTGCGCTGTTTGCCTTTGGTTTCTTTGGCGGACATTCCATCGCAAGTAGCTGGGTTGGACTCGTGGCGGATCAGCATAAATCCCAGGCTAATGCCTTGTATTTGTTTTTCTACTACGTGGGATCAAGTGTCAGCGGAACTGGAGGGGGCCTACTTTACAGCCATCTGGGTTGGATTGGCATTGTGGGCATGATTGGTGTGTATGTGGTAATCGGCTTTATATTGTGTCGGTTTCTGATAGAAAAGGTACAAGAACATACCAGGCTTACTTTTTAACTAAACATAGATCGAATGTTTGTTCGTTCATTAAAGCACTCATTTTGACCCATAATCATCCAATAGTCCCTAATACAATAACTAACTTTTTTCGACAAGTATTGCATATCCCGAAATACCGAGTATAATACTGGGTAAATAGATGCAAAGGGGATGCAATAAACGATGAAAACACATGCTGAACTGAACTCACTTCTTGTTGACGATTATCTGGATCTCCTAAACATAGCGAAACAGCTAGGTGATGAGGAGTGGAAAGAGGCCATTCTGCAAGCATTGAAAGAAGAAGTGGATGCTAACCATCATCTGGATTCAACCGAGGTTAGACAGGATCTTTGGAGTCAATTTGAAGGTATTAACGAACAGATGCATGATCTGTTAATGCAATTGAAAAATGCCGAGGGTCCCGAAGAGAAAGAACAGATTATTGAAGCCATTTGGGGACTGAAAGTGGACCGACATGCCATTACTCGCAAACTTGAAACCATGAGCCGTGCTAGCGCTGGACATCAATAAAGCTCTAACGTTTATTATAAAAAAATAAAAACCCGCGTGCCGTCCTATGGAATTAATATTCCATGGGTTGGCATGCGGGTTTTGTGTTTGTTGCTGTACTTGTTTATTTAAGGGTTAGAACTGTTTAGCGAGTGTACGTGACTCTTCTATAGCTTGTTGTTTGATCTCATCTGCGCGTTCCTTATATTGGTTATGTCCTTCCACAAAAATGCCTTCAAGCTTCGGCACACCAAGGAAAGACATAATAATGCTCAGGTAACGATGACCGGATTCCATCTGAGCCGCAGGCCCTTCGGAATAAATGCCGCCACGAGCCTGAATATGCAGTGCCTTTTTGTTGGAGAGCAATCCAACCGGGCCTTGTTCCGTATAACGGAACGTTTTACCAGCCACGCAGATGGAGTCGATATAAGCCTTCATAATTGGAGGGAAAGAGAAGTTCCACATCGGTGTCACAAAAACATATTTGTCAGCAGATGCGAATTGATCCGATAATTCATTCAAACGTTGAACCTTGGTCTGTTCTTCAGAAGTCAATTCGCTGCCGGATTGAAGTTTCCCCCAACCACTGAATACATCTGCATCAATATGAGGAATGTCCGAGCGATACAAATCCAGATGAATAACCTCATCCGAAGGATGGCTTTCACGATATGCATCCACAAACGCTTTACCTGCAGCCATGCTGAAGGAAGTTTCATGATCATGAGGATGGGCAGTAATATACAATAATGTAGACATACGGTTCTTCCTCTCTATGATGTTTTTGCCAAAAAGGGCTGACATTAATAAGCGACCGATGTAGTATGCATCGTTTGTAACGTTTTATACCTGGATAGTGACCTGGTACTCAATCATGTATAATACATTGGTGTAAGGTGAATCGAACGATACTAGGAATGAGTGAGATGAGCGCATATGGGAATGGATCTGGAGAAGCAACGATTAAGCATTGAAGCAGCGAAATTGTATTATCAATCGGATTACAGCCAGCAGGATATTGCGGTCAGGCTGGGCGTGTCACGTCCAACGGTATCAAGATTACTTCAGTACGCGAAAGATCGTGGTTACGTTCGCATTGAAATTATGGACCCGCTGGAGGATATCGACATTATCGCCGGGGAACTCAAAGCCAAGTATAATCTGGATACTGCGCTTGTATGCTTTGCCCCGTTAAAGAGTGATGAAGAAATTTTGAAACATATTAGTAAAAGAGCAGCAGATTACTTACAAGATACGGTTCAGGATGCGGACATTATTGGGGTAACTTGGGGGACAACGATGAACGCCGTCGCCCGTCAGCTTCGTCCCAAGCAGGTCAAAGGCGTCGAAGTGGTTCAACTTAAGGGAGGCGTAAGCCATTCCCATGTGAATACGTATGCGGCAGAAATTGTTCATTTATTTGCGGAAGCTTTCCATACGGTTCCCCGATATTTGCCTTTGCCCGTGATCTTCGACAACATTGAAGTCAAGAAAATGGTAGAAGCAGACCGACATATTGGCAGAATTGTGGAACTTGGCCGACAGGCGAATATTGCCATGTTTACCGTAGGTACAGTGAAGGAAGATGCACTTTTGTTCAGACTGGGGTACTTTAATGATGAAGAACAGCAATTGCTGATGCATTCAGGTGCAGGTGACATTTGTTCACGTTTTTTTGATGCCGAGGGCCGGTTGATCAGTGAAGAAATTAACAACAGAACCGTCGGAATTGATCTGGCTGAGCTGCGAAATAAGGAAAAATCGATTCTCGTGGCCGGGGGAAAACGTAAAATAGAAGCCATTCATGCTGCGCTCAAAGGTCATTACGCCAACATTTTGGTAACAGATCAATACACAGCTCAGGCTTTGCTTCGATTATAATGCAATGGATGACAACATCTGCCACGCGACATGGGCGGATGTTTTGCTTTCTTAGGCAGAAGCTATATTATACGGTTCCTCCCAGTGAGCGAAGTCATTTGTTTAGTGAAGTTTCCATGGAATGTGTTTAAATTTCAAGGTTGAACAAAAGTTCATATTGATTTTTACATATGTTCATGTTAGGGTAGGGATATAGAAAATAACTAGTTCAGATAAGGGGAGATTGAATTGACTACACCACAATTAGCCAAAATGATAGATCATACCTTGCTTCGTGCAGATGCAACACAAAGTGAAATGGCCAAATTGACCAAAGAAGCGAAACAATATCAATTTGCTTCTGTATGTGTTAACCCGGGCTGGGTTGCTTATGCTGCTGAACAGCTTCAAGGTACTGGCGTCGATATTTGTACTGTTATCGGTTTCCCTCTGGGAGCTTCCACTTCCGAGACCAAAGCATTTGAAACTAAAGATGCCATCGCCAAAGGTGCTACTGAGGTGGATATGGTCATCAACATTAGTGCTTTGAAAGATGGCAAAGATGATGTTGTTGAACAGGATATCCGTGCAGTTGTTGAAGCAGCAGCGGGTAAAGCTTTGGTGAAAGTCATTATTGAAACTTGTCTGTTGACGGATGAAGAGAAAGTACGTGCATGTCAGGCAGCGGTAAAAGCTGGGGCTGATTTTGTCAAAACCTCCACAGGTTTCTCTACGGGTGGAGCAACACCAGAAGATATCGCTTTGATGCGTCGTACCGTAGGTCCGGATGTAGGCGTTAAAGCTTCCGGCGGCGTGCGTAGTCTGGAAGACATGCAAAAAATGATCGATGCAGGAGCAACTCGGATTGGCGCCAGTTCCGGTGTGAAAATCATGCAAGGCGAACAATCTACATCTAATTATTAATTCGTGAGTAATTGGCTCGATAAATTTCACTAGATGGAATGCTTGGATGCTTTAAAATGATTTAACTTGTTCTTCATATCTCTCGATGGATGTGAAGAACAAGTTTTAAAGCTGATCCAAATTTATATTTTAAATAAAACCCAATCATAAAAAACCGAATTTATTGTAAGCGCTTCAACCGTTTTCTGAAAGGTTAATTCATCACATATATGGGAAACCTTTGAGCTGAATAAACATCCGGCTTAACTACCTTCAAAGGAGAGATAGAATGAAATTCCTAATTGCCCTTCTTGGTATACTTGTTGTCTTTGGACTGGCTTATCTGGTCAGCAACGGTAAGAAGAAGATCAGATATCGTCCGCTAATCATCATGATTGTTTTGCAAGTAATATTGGGATACGCATTATTGAACACAGAAGTGGGTACATTTTTGATTGGCGGTTTCGCGACCGTATTTGAAAGTTTGCTTGGCTATGCGAATGACGGTATTTCATTTGTATTCGGTGGCTTGACTACCGTTGGTGCAGACAGTGGGGGCGCGCCGTTCTTCCTCAGTGTATTGATGCCGATCGTCGTTATCTCAGCGCTCATTGGGATATTGCAGTATATCCGAATCTTGCCTTTTGTTATAAAATATATTGGTCTGGTATTAAGCAAAGTCAACGGAATGGGCAAACTGGAATCATATAACGCGGTTGCTTCGGCTGTATTGGGGCAATCTGAAGTGTTCATTTCTGTGAAAAAACAAATTGGGTTGCTGCCTAAACATCGACTGTACACTTTATGTGCCTCGGCGATGTCCACGGTATCGATGTCCATTGTCGGTGCCTATATGTCCATGATTGATCCGAAGTATGTGGTTACGGCACTTGTGCTGAACCTGTTTGGCGGTTTTATCATCGCTTCCATCGTGAATCCTTATGAGGTTTCTCCGGAAGAAGATATATTGGAAGTACAGGAAGAGGAAAAACAATCCTTCTTCGAAATGTTGGGCGAGTACATTCTGGATGGTTTCAAAGTTGCGATCGTCGTAGCTGCAATGTTAATCGGTTTTGTTGCTCTGATCGCACTGGTTAACGGGATCTTCAGTGCAGTGCTCGGCATTTCGTTCCAGGAACTGCTTGGTTATGTGTTTGCACCATTTGCCTTCATTATGGGTGTTCCTTGGAAAGAAGCGATTCAGGCGGGAAGTATTATGGCTACCAAAATGGTATCCAACGAATTCGTTGCCATGCTTGATCTGACCAAACAGACTGCATTGTCTGCCAGAACAACAGGGATCGTATCCGTCTTCCTCGTATCGTTCGCGAACTTCTCCTCAATCGGTATTATTGCCGGTGCGGTGAAGGGACTTCATGAAAAACAAGGTAATGTGGTGGCCCGCTTCGGTCTGAAACTGCTTTACGGTGCATCGCTCGTCAGCGTACTGTCTGCGATCATCGCCGGACTGTTCTTGTAAAGCCGGATTATTGGAAGGAGTGCTTAAGTTATGTCAACATTCAAAAGAGTACATTTAATCGTTATGGATTCAGTGGGAATTGGTGAAGCGCCGGATGCAGCGGAATTCGATGATTTCGACGTCGATACCTTTGGTCACATTGCACGTGAACGCGGAGGATTGAAGATGCCGCATATGGCCAGTCTTGGACTGTCCAATATTAAGGAAATTGAAGGTGTGCCTGTAGCGGACGCACCAAAAGCTTTCTACACCAAAATGCAGGAAGCATCCAGAGGCAAAGACACCATGACGGGTCACTGGGAACTGATGGGCCTGTACATTGATACGCCATTCCGTGTGTTCGCAGACGGGTTCCCGGATGAGTTAATTCAGCGCATTGAAGAAAAAACAGGCCGTAAAGTGATTGGGAACAAACCGGCCAGCGGCACGGAAATTCTGGATGAGCTGGGTGCGGAGCATGTTGAAACTGGCGCGCTTATTGTGTACACATCCGCGGATTCGGTTCTGCAAATTGCAGCACATGAGGACGTTGTTCCATTGAAGGAACTGTATGAGATCTGTGAGTTCTGCCGTGAAATTACACTTGAAGATCCGTATATGCTGGGTCGTATTATTGCACGTCCATTCGTAGGTGAAGCTGGTGACTGGAAGCGTACAGCGAATCGTCATGATTATGCGCTCAAACCTTTTGGACGTACCGTGATGAATGAACTCAAAGATGGTGGTTTTGATGTCATCGCTCTGGGTAAAATCGCAGATATCTACGATGGAGAAGGTGTAACCAAGACTGTACGTACTGTCTCCAATATGGATGGCATGGACAAACTGTCCGAAACGATGGATGAAGAGTTCACCGGACTCAGCTTCCTGAACCTGGTTGACTTCGACGCCCTGTTCGGTCACCGTCGTGATCCACAAGGCTACGCTCAGGCGCTTGAAGAGTATGATGCTCGACTACCAGAGATCTTCAGCAAAATGACAGACGATGATCTGCTGCTCATCACAGCTGACCATGGTAATGACCCAACCTACCGCGGCACGGACCATACACGTGAGTATGTGCCACTGCTTGTTTACTCTCCACGCTTCAACGAAGGTAAAAAGCTTGAACTGCGCAGCACGTTTGCTGATGTTGGAGCAACAGTAGCTGAGAACTTCGGAGTGAAACTGCCGGAATATGGTACAAGCTTCCTGAAAGATTTGAAATAGTCAACATTCTTATCTTTAACTGAACATGGGGAAATCTGATATTTTCTTGAAACACAAAGTCGGACAGGATGACCACGGGGGCAGCTTCGGCTGCTCCGGTTCCTGACTTTCATTCAATCATATGGATAACTGGAGGAGATTTAATCATGAGTACACATATTGGAGCTAAACCCGGAGATATTGCAGAAACAATCCTTTTGCCAGGAGATCCATTGCGTGCAAAATTTATTGCAGATACGTATCTTGAAGATGTTGTTTGTTACAACGAAGTTCGCGGAATGCTCGGATTCACGGGTACATATCAAGGACACCGTATCTCAGTACAAGGCTCGGGCATGGGGATTCCATCGTTCAGCATCTATGCCAACGAACTGATCAGCGAATACGGTGTGAAAAACCTAATTCGTGTTGGAACTTGCGGAGGTATGCAAGAACATGTACGTGTTCGTGATGTTATCCTTGCTCAAGCTTCATGTACCGATTCCAGCATGAACAAGCTCGTATTCGGCGGATATGATTTCTCCCCGATCGCGTCGTTCTCCCTGCTGAAAGAAGCCTATGACCGCGCAACTGCCAAAGGCATGAAAATCCATGTCGGAAACGTGTTCAGTTCCGATTCCTTCTATCGTGACGACCGTTCCGTGACTGAGAAATTGATGCAGCACGGCGTACTGGGCGTTGAGATGGAAACAACTGCACTGTACACACTCGCAGCCAAATTTGGCGTAAACGCACTCACGATCCTGACAGTAAGTGACCACTTGCTGACAGGTGAAGAGACTTCCGCCGAGGAGCGCCAAAAAACGTTCAACGACATGATGGTAGTAGCACTGGAAACAGCAATTACGCTGTAATAGTTGCTAAGCATCATTTGATTTTGATCGAAACTTTTGTTTTAAGCACGTAGTGAAGGAACCGGAATCGATTCTAAAGAAGCGAAGCGTTCGCCTTTGTCTCCAAATTTCAACCTTATGAAAGGTTATTCAAAGAAATTTGGAGACAACAGCGATCGAAAGAACGATCCGGAGCCGTAACGGGTTAACAACAAAGTGTTCCATAAGATGACAACATGATATTGTTGCATATTATATTCAATAATCAATTGATTTTGATCGAAACTTTTGTTTGACGCACGTAGTGAAGGACCCGGAATCGATTCTGAAGAAGCGAAGCGTTCGCCTTTGTCTCTGTCTCTGAATTTCAACCTTATCGAAGGTTATTCAAAGAAATTTGGAGACAACAGCGATCAAAAGTACGATCCGGGGCCGGAACGGACTCTGCACAAAGTGTTCTATACAAATCACCCACAACGAAGGAGAGATCATCATGAGAATGGTAGACATTATTGCTAAGAAACGCGACGGAAAAGAACTGACAACAGCTGAGATTGACTTTGTTGTTCAAGGATATACACAGGGCGATATCCCTGATTATCAAGTCAGCGCTTGGGCGATGGCTGTATTCTTCAAGGATATGTCTGACAAGGAACGCGCAGATTTGACGATGTCCATGGTAAACTCGGGCGAGACCATTGATCTGTCTGCCATCGAAGGTATCAAGGTAGACAAGCACTCCACGGGAGGCGTTGGTGATACTACAACGCTGGTACTGGCACCGCTTGTTGCTGCTCTGGATGTTCCAGTTGCCAAAATGTCCGGACGTGGATTGGGTCACACTGGTGGTACAACGGACAAATTGGAATCTGTTGCAGGTTTCCACGTGGAGCTTGAGAAAGAAGAGTTCATCCGCCTCGTTAACGAACATAAAGTTGCCGTTATCGGTCAAAGTGGAAACCTTACGCCGGCAGACAAAAAGCTCTATGCATTGCGTGACGTTACAGCTACCGTTAACTCCATCCCACTGATTGCCAGCTCCATCATGAGTAAGAAAATTGCAGCAGGTGCCGATGCGATCGTATTGGATGTTAAAACGGGTGCTGGTGCATTCATGAAGACAACTGAAGATGCAAAAGAACTGGCACATGCCATGGTAAGCATCGGTAACAATGTAGGACGTAAAACGATGGCTGTCATTTCCGATATGTCCCAACCACTAGGTCTCGCTATCGGTAACGCGCTTGAAGTGAAAGAAGCCATCCTTACGTTGCAAGGTAAAGGACCGAAGGATCTGGAAGAACTCTGTCTGGCGCTTGGACGTCAAATGGTATTCCTTGCTGGTAAAGCAGACTCCCTGGAGCATGCTGAGGAGAAATTGAAAGAAGTGATCCAGAACGGTAAAGCGCTGGATAAATTCAAGGACTTCCTGGCAAATCAAGGCGGAGACGCTTCAGTTGTAGATCACCCGGATCGCTTGCCCCAAGCGAAATATCTGGTTGAAGTACCAGCGGATAAAGACGGATATGTAGCTGGTATCGTCGCTGACGAAATCGGTACTGCTGCAATGCTGCTCGGCGCAGGCCGTGCAACAAAAGAATCCGAGATCGATCTTGCTGTAGGCTTGATGCTCAACAAAAAAGTCGGTGACCAAGTGAAAGCTGGCGAATCACTCGTAACAATCCATGCCAATCGTGAAGACGTAGCAGACGTAATCGCGAAGATCATAGAAAACATTACGATTGCAGATCATGCCGATGCTCCGGTATTGGTGCATGATATCGTAACTGAATAATATATCAGGCAAACAAGGTTAACCTTATGCCTGAATTGAATTTAAAGCCCCGAAGCTGTGCATTCCATAGCTTCGGGGCTTTTTCTTATTTATTATGCAAATTCTCATACGTCACAACTGAATCTGCACTGGTGTAAATGTAAGGGGTGGATGGCTGATCAACCGGAGTTACTTTCGTCACCCGAATCTCAATGGTGTCCTCGCCATTCACTTGAGCAGAACCAATGGTGCCATCGATTTGTACCCAACTGTCTGTAGGAAAGCTGTCTGCATTCGGGACATGAATCATCACGCCAAAGGGTGCCGCGTCTGCCGGGCAGCACATCACAAGAAATCGTCCTAATGCAAAATGAGATTCATGCTCCATGCTTTTGTCTCGATATACAAACCCGGTAAGGCTGATGGCCTTGCCTGCGAATTGTCGTTGAAACATGTCGATGGACCCCAATGTCTCGGAGAAGATTTCGGGATATACCTTAATGACAGATTCCGCATATAACTTCTCTGCAAGTTCAGCAAATTCACGACTATACTCATCCGGGGGAACAAATTGTACTTTCGTGGCAGGCACAGATGATTCAACATTTGCAGTTTTTTTGGATAGATCTTTAATGTCCAGTTCTGCTGTATCAGGTAAGGGTTCTTTTCGACGAATCTCCGGAGGTCCATACGTTAGGGACATGCCTTTCTTACTGGCCATAGAACTGCCTAGTGCCTGATCCGGCAAAAGAAAACCAAGTATTAATGGAATGGCAATCAATCCATATATCAGCGAGCTGCGTACCCATCCTGAAGGAGGTGGATGCTCACAGTGGCAATGGAGCTGGCTAGTACCAAACAGTCCGTGCCAGGCCATGATGGCGGCAATAAACAAAAAGGGAACAGGGCAGCATAGAAGCAATCGCTGCATCGTTGGAGCCAAGTAATAATGAAGAGAATCCGTTGAATTCAAACGAATGATGTATACAGCGAGCCCGCCGATCCACAGAGCACGAATCAGGTTATGCCATTGGATAGGATGAGATTTGGTAACCGGAGCTTTGGTCGCTGTATAACCAGGATGGTTCATTTAATCACCTCTTTTGATCAGATAATACATTCATAAATGCTCATACCAAAAGGTTAATCAACCATGATCCTGCGAAAACCAAAGCAATAATGGCCAGGCTCAGGCCAATAACAAACCGGGTGCGGAAGGTAGAAAGCAGCATCAATGTGCTTTTGAAATCAAGCATTGGACCAAGAACGAGAAAGGATAGTAGTGGCCCTAACGCAAACGTGTGAGAGAAGGCTGAGGCTACGAATGCGTCGGATGTCGAACAGAGAGACAATACATACGCAAAACCCATCATGAAGACATAGGAGGCAACAGGCCCATTACCCAGAGAAATGAGATCACTGCGGCTGATAAAGGTTTGAATGCAGGCTGTTATTAGAGCACCAATCACCAAATATTTGCTCATATCTACAAATTCGTCACCCGCATGGATGAAAAAGCTGCGCCAGTTTTTATCGTGAACGTGATCATGATCGGCAGAATGGGAATGAGGCTGTGCCATTTTAAATCCGGGATGTGTCTTGACCTCCGTCACTGTAGCCTTCGGTTTGCGCAAAGGATTCTGACGGACGAACATATACACCAGACCGCCGATGGCAGCTGCAACTGCAAAGGCCAGTCCCATACGGGCGATCGTAATTTCGGGATGGGAAGGAAAAGCAAGCAGGGTCGCGGTAAAGACAATTGGATTTACAACAGGGCCACTAAGAATAAAGGTCACCGCGATATAGGGCGGCATGCCTTTATGCATCAACCGTCGAACGACCGGAATCATACCACATTCGCAGATCGGGAAAATGATTCCCAGCAGACCCGCTACCAGCACACCTCCGACGGGGTTCTTGGGCGTTAGTTTGCGAATCATTTCCTCAGAAACAAACCATTGCATTAGCGAAGACAACAGCACCCCTATGAGCAGAAATGGAGCAGCTTCGAGAAAAATGCTGATGAATATCGTTTTCATATTTTGAAAGGCTTCACTGTTCCAAGCTTCTTTCAGATTGGGAGCCATCGTGATCAACACGGGAACAAGAAATGCGCAGGGAATCAGGAATGACAGGAGCTTAAGATTGGCTGCCATTTTCATGGATAGACCTCCAGAACCGGGACTTTGCTAAAATATATGCTTGTACCGTCCGCATCATACTCGTTCTAAGTAATTAATCAACACTTTTACGATTTACATATCTTGAGCAAAACTTGTTATGTTGACAAAAGAAACGAGGTTCAGGTATAGTTTATTTTGTTAATCGTAATAATTACTATTAATTAATCATTATTTTTCAGCCCATCGGTCGAGTGGAAGCTACATAGCATTCCGATTTTTTAGTTTTAAGAGGATAAATGGAAGGGAGTAATTGAAATGACAGAACAACAGGTACAACCCCGAGTTCCGGTGACTGTATTAAGTGGATATCTGGGCGCAGGCAAAACGACATTGCTTAACCATGTGCTTCACAATAGGGAGGGTATGCGAGTCGCTGTCATTGTGAATGATCTGAGTGAAGTTAATATTGACGCTGGCTTGATCCGGGATGGTGGTGGATTGTCACGTATTGATGAGAAGCTGGTGGAGATGTCCAATGGCTGCATCTGCTGCACGCTGCGTGAGGATTTACTGAAAGAGGTGGAGCGGCTTGCGCTGGATGGTTCTTTTGACTATATTTTGATTGAATCGACAGGTATTGGAGAGCCAGTCCCCGTTGCCCAGACATTTACGTATATTGATGAAGAGCTGGGGATTGATTTGACGAAATTTACGCGGCTCGACACGATGGTAACGGTAGTAGATGCTGCCCAGTTCTGGCGTGACTTCTATTCCAAAGAAACATTGAAGGATCGGGGGCAGGAAGCCGGAGAGGATGATGTACGGGGGATCGTTCATCTGCTGACGGATCAGGTTGAATTCTGTGATGTGCTGATTCTGAACAAGTGTGATCTGGTAACGGAAGACGAGCTGCTCAAACTTGAGAAAGCACTACACGCGATGCAGCCGGAAGCTCGACTTATTCGCACCACACATGGACAGATTGACCCGAGGGAGATATTGAATACCGGACGGTTTGATTTTGAAAAAGCAAGCCAGTCTGCGGGCTGGATCCGCGAATTAATGAAGGAAGAACACACACCCGAGACAGAGGAGTATGGCATTCACTCGTTTGTGTACCATCGGAAACGTCCGTTTCATTCGGAGCGTTTGCTGCGCTGGATTGCCAAATGGCCTGAGAGTATTGTTCGTTCCAAGGGCTTAATGTGGCTGGCTACACGTAACCATATGGCGGTGTCGTTTAGTCATGCGGGAACATCCAAGCAGTTGGGACCAGCCGGGTTGTGGGTAGGCGCGATGAGTGACGAAGAGCGACAAATGCATTTTGGTGATACACTTCCCCCTATTCCGGATTGGGATGAGCAGTGGGGCGATCGGATTACGAAGCTGGTGTTCATCGGGATAGACATGGACCGACTGGAGATCGAACGGACGTTAGATGAGACACTGCTAACCGACGAAGAGATGATAATGAACTGGCGAGAACTGAAAGATCCATTTCCTGCGTGGAGTTGACAAACGTAAAAGCATGGGCTAAACTCATTAAATAGTAATAATTACGATTAGATAAATCAAAGGAGGCCATTTCCATGAGAGTCATTGTAACCTTAGCTTGCACCGAGTGCGGAGATCGCAACTATACAACAACCAAGAACAAGCGTAATCATCCGGAACGGATCGAATTGAAGAAGTATTCACCACGATTGAAGAAGATGACCATTCACCGGGAAACAAGATAATTTTTTTTGTCATTTTTACATCGTAATAATTACGAAAAGAGGAAAAACCATGATTCTATCTTCCATGCGTGATGTGGTATTCGGATACGGCAAAGAGCCAGTCATTGACCAGCTGTCACTGGATATCCATGTGGGGGAGTTTGTCGGCATTACAGGACCAAATGGTTCTGCGAAGACAACCATGCTGAAATTGCTGCTGGGGCTGTTACAGCCCTGGAGCGGCACGGTACATATGAATGCACAGTCCGTACGTGGCAGTAAGCTGAACATCGGATATGTACCTCAACAGGTAGCATCGTTCAACAGTGGATTTCCCAGTACGGTGATCGAACTGGTGCGATCCGGATGTTACAGCAAACTCGGCTTGTTCCGCAGATTTACATCCGAGCAGGAAGCCATTGTGGAACGAAGCTTGCGGGAAGTCGGCATGTGGGAATACCGCAACGCCAGGGTTGGCGAACTGTCTGGTGGACAAAAGCAGCGAATCTGCATTGCCAGAGCATTGGCAGGCCAGCCGCAGGTGCTTGTACTGGATGAGCCGACTACAGGCATGGACCGGCGCAGCCGTGAAGGATTCTATGATCTGATGCGCCATTATGCAGACGTCCATGGACTGACGATTGTTATGGTCACCCACGGATTAGAAGAGATGGGCAACCGGTTGGACCGGACGATTACCCTGGAGCGGCAAGAAAGTGAGGAATGGCAGTGTTTGAGTACGAATTCATGCAGCGTGCTTTCTGGGCAGGCGGACTGATCGGAGTCATTGCTCCAATTTTAGGAGTTTATCTGATGCTGCGGCGTCAGGTGCTGATGGCGGATACGTTATCCCATGTTTCATTGGCAGGCGTTGCCCTGGGTTCAGTGATGAACCTAGATCCGGTGATCTGTGGATTTGCGATTTCGATTATCGGCGCATTGTTGGTGGAACAACTCCGGCGAAATTACCTGACATATAGCGAGGTACCTGTAGCGATCATTATGACGTCGGGGCTGGCCCTTGCTGTAGTGCTCATGAGTCTGAAAACCAATCTGTCCAAGACATTTAGCTCTTACCTGTTCGGTTCCATCGTTGCCGTTAGTGATATGCAGTTGTGGATTATGGCGGCTGTGTGCGTCATCGGACTGATTTTTTTCATCGTACTCAGAAGGCCACTGTACAATTTGACGTTTGATGAAGAGACAGCTTCCATTGGAGGCATTCAGGTTAAAGGTTTATCCTTTGCCTTTGCTGTCCTGACAGGAATGACTGTTGCTTCAGCCATGCCGATTGTTGGCGTATTGCTTGTGTCTGCTTTAATCGTACTGCCCGCTGCCCTGGCACTGAGATTGTCACGCAGCTTTACAGCAGCGATCCTTATTGCAGTCGTCACTGGATTAATCGGTATCTTTAGCGGACTGACAACCTCTTACCATCTAAACACACCACCGGGAGGAACGATTGCTCTTATCCTGTTGGTCTTTCTATTGATTGGAATATCAGCGCAAAAGCTGATTGGACGATATAACCGTAAACGTCATCGTAAAGAGAGAAAACAACAACGTGCAACTCTATTCATACATTCAAGGGAGAATACGCCACATGAAATTCAATAAAAAATCAGCTCTTGCTCTATTGTTCAGTCTTACACTTATCGTAGCCGGTTGTGGACAAAATCAGTCCGCTTCCGATTCCGGTACCAGCTCGGCCAACACGCCGGTACCAGCCGAGACTGAAGAAGCCAAACTGAACGTTGAAGTCAGCTTTTATCCAATGTACGAATTCACCAAAAATGTAGCTGGCGATCTGGCTAATGTTCATACACTCGTTCCTGCGGGCATGGAGCCGCATGATTGGGAGCCGACACCACAGGATATGGCGAGCATCGAAAAAGCGGATGTGCTTGTCTATAATGGGGCGGGAATGGAATCCTGGATCGATCAAGTTACGGATAGTCTGAGCAACTCCAAACTCATTCAAGTAGAGGCAAGCCATGGGATTGATCTGCTGGAAGGATCGGAAGAAGATGAGCATGATCACGAACATGGCGATACAACGGACACGCATGATCATGCGGATGAAGCCACAACAGAGGAGCATGATCACGATCATGACGCTGAAGCAGAAGAAGGACATACACATGATCATGATCACGGTGGACTTGATCCCCACGTTTGGCTGTCACCTGCACTTGCCGTGAAGGAAGTACGGAATATTGAGGCTGGACTTGCACAGGCTGCACCTGAACATGCGGATCAATTCAAGCAAAATGCCGATGCCTACATTGCCAAACTGGAGGCACTGGATCAGGACTTCAAAGCAGCTGTAGCAGACAGCAAACGTAAAGATTTCATCACACAGCATGCTGCATTCGGCTATCTTGCACAGGAATACGGTCTGCAGCAAGTACCGATTGCCGGTCTGTCTCCTGAACAAGAGCCTTCCGCAGCGCAAATGGCATCCGTTATTGATTTTGCCAAGGAGCATCAGGTGAAGACGATTTTCTTCGAAACGTTGGTTTCATCCAAAGTGTCAGAGACTATCGCCAACGAAGTAGGAGCCAAAACAGCTGTGTTGAACCCAATTGAAGGATTGACGGAAGAGGAAATCGCAGCTGGAATGGATTACATCGGTGTAATGCGGCAGAATTTGGAGGCACTGAAACTGGCGTTGAATGAATAGCGTTTGTGCTTATTAACAAGTAGAGTTTACGAAAAAAGAAAACCCATTTGATGCCTGTCATCGAAAAAGGTACAATAATACAACATGCTGAGGAATGGCACAGCCATTCCTTTGCCTTTGGCCACGCAGAGAGCACAGGGATGTGCTCTTTTCGTTGTTCAAGGTGACGGAGATCATGCGGGGAACGGGAGGAAACGCCTTATGGATTTACATGAAGAACAGGAAGTGCTGTTAAGCCAGCAACCTGCCCATCTATGGAGAAGACGCAAGCTGGAGTTAATGCAGTGGACGGAACGCGAGAAGCAGACCGTGGCAGCGAAGAGGACGGAGATTTGGAACGATGTCGAAGTGGATGCTGAACTTGTCGCTGCCTTGACTTTCCTTCACAGAGCGGGCGTACGTACCGAGTTTTCTTGCGCTGGTGTAAGCCCACTCGATGAACCGATAGATCATTCTCTTTATGCCTATGTTACACTTGTACAAAACGAGGCAGCCGATCGATTTGTGAACTTTGCGCTGTCGAAGATGCGGAGCAGATTGCTTGCTACACTGGAGACAGGAACGGGTCGGTATGATCTGTCTTCTTTTTTCATCGGTCATAACCGGAGTTTCTGCTGGTGGATGCAATATTGCGCCGCACATTTCACGGATCGAAACGATTATAGTGTAGCGACGTAGTACAGTGATAGGCATTTTTACTTGGAGGCAAGGGAGGTAGGACCTGATTGAATAAATGGCTCAAAACCATACTGTTTCTGGTGGGTTCGGCGCTACTGACTCGCTTTATACCTTTTTCTTCATTGTTCCGTAACCTGGATACGATGATTCACGAATTTGGCCATGCGCTGGTAACACTGTTGTTATCGGGCAAAGTATTGCGCATTGAATTGTACGCAGATCACAGCGGCGTTACATATTCATCCATGCTAACACCAGGCAGATCTATATTGGTTTCCTTAGCGGGGTATGTCACGGCGTCCCTTTTTGCCTGGCTGCTATTCTATCTTTACCGGAAAGGGCGGCACATGTGGGGGCTCGGCATTATGACGGGTGTAGCTCTTGTATCGCTTCTCTTCTATGTAAGGGGAGAATTCGGCATGCTCTGGCTTACAGGCTTTAGTGCGCTGAATGTTGTGATTATGATCTTTGGTGCCAAAATCGCGAAATTCTATTATTTATTATTGGCTTTCCTCACGCTGGAAGAGTCCGTAGTTAGCGCCATGTACGTTGGGCTAATGTCCTGGACACAGCCGTCCCGGGCAGGGGATGCAGCCAATCTCGCTCAGCAGACATTTCTACCAGCGCTGTTCTGGGGAACGTTGTTTGCACTGTTTGCACTGTGGTGTGCGAAGGGGGCACTTACGCTCTTTTTCCGAAAAGAAAGCTCCGCCCGCACTTCAAAATCCCGTGGATTGCGCGGGCGTAATGTTTAAAAAAACAGAGAAGGCACTTCCTTTTATTAAAGGAGAGTGCCTTCTTGTGTGTCTTCGTGTCAATCTCCAAGATTGTCCCATAACACATAAAAGTAATAAATTTCTTCCATGATCGCCTTATCGTCCTCTGCGGCAATACCGCCCTTCATCCGCGCAAGGGTACCCAGAATATCGTAAATCGTCTCACGCTCCACACTGAACTGTATGCGATTGACGATCTTGTCCCAGGCTTTCATTGCGTAATCGATTTGGGACTTGGCTTCAGTCCATTTTTTGCCCTCAACCTGTTTCTGCAATGTTTGTACAGATTCAAGCAAGCGATCATCAGCACCAAAGGGCTTTTTGAGAAGGGCTCCGCTTGCCATTATCGCAACGAACACAAGAATGAGGCAGATCGGAAGCACATACAGCAACCAGAAACGCGATTTCATTCAATCGCCTCCTTCATGTAAATTTAGAAAGGCCCCTCATAATCGCCCATATCGATTTTTTCGGTGATCTTATCCTTAAATAGATCAATATACAGTTTATCGTTAGGCAATATGGCGGCAAAAGCAATATCCTGTATCGTCACTTTTTGCTTCTTAAGCTGCTCGCTGAGCCAATTTGTATCTTTGTTTCGTTCCTCCAGATTTTGCTTAATTAGCAAACCATCAATGATAATCTCGGTCATCAGCTTATTTTTAGGAGGATGCATATGCATGTCTTTGGCCGTTACAGGTTGATTCTCGGGTTTCAACACAACAGAGAGACTGCCGTCCGGTTCAAGAATGGCATAATCCAGCGTAGTGATGTCAAATACATCCTTTTGCCGCAGCATCATGGTCAATTCGTCGAATTTCACACGCATTTTACTCAGGTTTTGTTCGAGAATTTTACCATTCTGGATAATCAGTGTGGGGTCAGAGTCCATCAGTTTGGAGATGGTACGATTTTTCA
Organism: Paenibacillus sp. FSL F4-0087; assembly: GCF_038020215.1. Lineage (NCBI taxonomy): Bacteria > Bacillati > Bacillota > Bacilli > Caryophanales > Paenibacillaceae > Paenibacillus > Paenibacillus sp. FSL F4-0087. The sequence continues at coordinate 6,185,705 of NZ_JBBODJ010000001.1, read as the reverse complement.
GTGTAATATACTGAAAGATAATCGTGATAATGGTGAAAATGGTCAAGGCCACAAAATGAATCCATGCCTTGGAGGAGAGATCGGTCGCAAATGTACCTGCGATGGAACCGATCGTAATACCGTTAATGTAATCAAAATACGTCAAGTTGCCCATTTGTTGTTTGCCTAGCACACGGGTATAGATGATCAGGGTCAGAAAGGCGATAATCGATCGCACAGCAACAACCCAAGTTTCTTCCATCATGTATGTATCACCTTCCTTCGCTTCGTCTTACAGATTGAAAATGAAATGCTTGATGTCATTTTTAATTCCACCCAGCATATTTTGTGGTCTATAACAAGCTTTTCCTAGGCTGGATAATCTTATTCTTGAACGCAAAAAACCGAAACCTGGCTAAGTGCTCCAGGCTTCGGTTAATCATTCAATACATATCTTTAAATCGGTCAGGCCAATTAAAAGTAAATAATATTGCGGTTATACACCCGAGTACGCCATAAATCCACCATCCACAGGAATAACCGTACCTGTAACAAAACCGGACTGACGTTCATCTGCCAGCCACATCAGCGTGCCTAGAAGATCTTCCGGTTTGCCGAAGCGACGCATTGGCGTGTGCGCAATGATTTTGCTTGAACGTTCGGTCGGCGAGCCATCCGGCTTAAGTAGCAGATTACGATTTTGTTCAGTCAGGAAGAATCCTGGTGCAATGGCGTTTACCCGGATTCCCGATTCGGCCAGATGTACCGCAAGCCATTGCGTGAAATTGTTAATCGCCGCTTTGGCTGCACTATACGCAGGAACTTTGGTCATGGGCGAAGGGGCACTCATGGACGAAATATTAATGACAGTAGCTGGAACATCACGTTCAATCATTTGTCTTGCGAAGATTTGGGTAGGGATGAGGGACCCGACAAAATTCAGATCCATCACCTGACGGAATCCCTCGACACTTACATCAAAAAAAGTAGTGATATCCGGCTGTTGCAAATCTTCCTGTCTGAAAATTTCATTGGTGGTATTGGCACTGGCATTGTTGCCACCCGCTCCGTTAATAAGGATATCGCAAGGTCCAAGCTTCTCTTGAACAACAGCTGCTGCCGCTGTTACACTATCGGCCTGGGTCACATCACAAGCTACAGCGATCGCTTTTCCACCCGCAGCCTCGATTGCCGCAACAACTTCTTCCCCTTTGGATACGGTACGGTTCAGAATGGCTACACTTGCACCATGGCGTGCGAGCTCTTCAGCCATGGAACGACATAGAACACCTGCTCCACCAGTAATTACAGCTACTCTGCCTTCCAGACGGCTTGAGCTTTCTTTGGCAAAGTCACTCATGCTTTTGACCTCCTTTGCAGGGAGTCCCAGACGCCCCAAAGATACATAATTCCCAGAGCCCGATCATAGAGTCCATACCCAGGTCTACATTGCTCTCCCCAGAGATGACGTCCATGGTCCGGCCGTGCATAACCTTCAAATCCAATATCGTGATAGGCTTCCACAACACCGGCAATATCGACATTTCCATCCTGACTGCGGTGGGATGTCTCGATAAAGTCTCCATTATCGTAGATTTTGACATTACGGATATGGGCAAAAGGAATACGGTCCTTGAACTCGTGGATCATACCGATAATATCATTGTTCGCATTAGCCCCAAGAGAGCCGCTGCACAACGTTACACTATTGTATGGGCTATCATACAAGTTCAGATATCTGCGAACATTGTCTTGGCTCGTAATAATCTTTGGCAGTCCAAAGATTGGCCAAGGCGGATCATCCGGATGAATGGCCATTCGAATACCTAACCGTTCAGCAGTAGGAATGATCTCCTGCAGGAAATAAAGGGCGTGTTCCCACATATCTTCCTCTGTTACATCCTTATAGGCTTCGAACAGACCTGTTAAATACTGCAATCGTTCCGGTTCCCAGCCAGGCATCGTCAATGCGGAATTTTCAGTGATGCGTCGAACCAATTCCAGCGGTTCAATATCGGCGATTTTGCTATTCTCGTAGAAGAGGGCGGTAGAGCCATCTTCCATCTCCTTATGCAAATCGGTACGCAGCCAATCAAAGATCGGCATGAAGTTGTAACAGATCACTTTAACGCCTACCTGGGCGAGTTTTTCCATCGTTTTTTTGTAATTCTCAATATATTGATCACGTGTAGGCAGACCGAGCTTGATGTCTTCATGAATGTTAACACTCTCAACGACATCCAGATGTAACCCAGCCTGATCTGCAGCAGCTTTGACTGCCAGAATTTTGTCCATGGGCCATTCCTCACCTGCCGGAACATCATGCAGCGCCCATACAATGCCTTCGACTCCGGGAATCTGCCGGATGTGGTCAAGTGTTACGGTATCATTGCCTTCTCCAAACCAGCGAAAAACCATTCTCATCACATTCACCTCATCAAGATTAGTTTAAAGAACAGGTAGATCCATCATCATTGAAAATAGGAAGGGTATGTATCCCGCAGGACAGCCAGATCCGTAACGGTCAAATGCAGATGTTCCTGCATAATGTGCTCCGCCGTTTGGGCATCGTGCTGTTGTATCGCCTGAACCATGGATCGATGCTGTTCGAGCAAATGATCCCAATGATGATCCGAAGACAGACGGAGCATTCGACTCCGGTTCAGATGCACGTTCATATGCTGGATCACGGACCAGGTGTTTTTTTTGTTACAGCCTGCAAAGAGAGTACTATGGAATTCCTCATCCAATCCGAACATTCGTTCATCATCCGGTTCAAGTATACATTCCTGCTGCTGCGCAAGGTTCTGCTCCAGTATTTTCATGTGTTCATCTGGAAATTGCACACACGCGAGCCGTATGACGGCACGCTCAAGCTGCTCACGCATGAAACGTGCTTCCTCCACAAGATCAACCTGAATCAGAGATACATAGGTACCTCGCTGTGGATAGACTTCCAGCAGACCTTCCTGCGCTAATCGGACGAAGCTTTCTCGAACAGGGGTCCGACTTACATTGAACTCAAGCGAGATCTCTTTCTCCGAGATGGCGGTACCGGGAGGCAGCTTTAAACTCAGAATTAACTGCTTCAACGTCGTATAGACCGCCTCACGAGAAGAGAATGTTTGTTTGTTCAGAGAAGACGGGTTTATTAAGGATGATAATAATTCGGCTTTGGACGAAGACCTAGGGGGAAATTCCATAATCTCAACTCCTTCAAGGATATACTACCATACTTGTATGGTAGTGTGGAAGCGCTTTATATAAGTTGTTCTAAAATCTATCGCATATGGCTTGCTGTTAGCGAGATGCTGGAGTAAACTATAGTCATTAGGTTCAAACGTTTAAACTAACAGTCATGACAACTGTGATATCTGTAGAACTTATAGAGGTGAAACTATGGGACAAAAAGCGATATCTATTTTTCAAACCTGCATCCCCTTATTCCAGGTACTTAGCGACAATCATCGTCAGGCGATTTTACTTGCTCTTAGTGAGAAGGGCAGCATGACAGTGAATGAAATTACAGAACAGTTCAACCTGTCACGACCTGCTATATCTCATCATCTCAAGTTATTGCTTGAAAAAGGGCTCATCTCTGTAGAACAGAAGGGCACACAACGATATTATTCCGCTTCATTAAGGTCTTCAGTGGAATTATTGAAGGAACTGGTTGGGGCGTTGGAAGAAGAGTGCTTATAAGCAAGAGTTGTTAACATGCCTAGGCATGTGGACTATATGTTCGTATGTTTAAACGAATAATCATTAACTCGGAAAAGGAGTTGTATTATATGAGTGTCATGCAGGAATTAAGCGAACATGAAGTCGAAGAAATTTTAAAGCAGCAACGGCAGTTTTTTCGCTCAGGGGTTACTCGTTCGGCTGAGTCTCGCATTACACATTTAACCCGGTTGAAACAGGCGATTCAGAAGTATGAGTCCCGTCTTACTGAGGCGCTCTACCAGGATTTGGGCAAGAGTGAGTTCGAATCGTATACTACAGAGATTGGATTCATGCTGGATAGTATCACGCACACCATTCGGCAAGTGAAGAAATGGGTCAAGCCGGTCAAAGTCAAAACCCAACTCGCGCTGATCGGGTCTAAAAGTTATATCATTCCTGAGCCATATGGTGCGGTATTGATTATTGGACCTTTTAATTATCCATTCCAGCTGTTAATTGAACCCTTGGTTGGCGCGTTGGCAGCTGGCAATACGGCAGTACTCAAAGCATCAGAGAACACACCAGCCGTATCAGCTGTTATTCGCGAGATGATTAGCTCGGTATTCGAACCATCATACGTTCACGTGGTCGAAGGAGCCAAAGATACAACCACGGCGCTTATTCATGCGCCTTTTGACTATATCTTTTTTACAGGAAGTGTACCCGTTGGCAAAATCGTCATGCAGGCCGCTGCCAAAAATCTCGTTCCAGTGACGCTGGAGCTTGGCGGTAAAAGTCCGGTCATCGTGGATAAGCATGCAGATATTAAAGTGGCTGCACAGCGTATTATATGGGGAAAGCTGCTCAATACGGGTCAGACCTGCATCGCTCCAGATTATCTGCTTGTGCATGAACAGGTGAAAGATTCGTTGATCTCCGAAATGAAAGCAGTAGTGGAAGCGTTCTTTGGGACAGATATCCAGCATAATCATGACTATGGGAGAATCGTCAATAAGGCGCATTTCAAACGTCTCACGACTCTTATTGAACGTGATCAGGCTCATGTCATCTATGGTGGTCAATCCGATGAGGAAGACCGCTTTATTGAACCGACGTTTATTGATGCTGAATCGTGGGAAGCAGCTACGATGGAAGACGAAATTTTCGGTCCGATTCTGCCGATTATCAGTTATTCCCATATTGATGAGGCGATTGCAGGTATTGTGAAGCGGCCGAAACCGCTGGCGCTCTATCTCTTTACATCGGATACACAATTACAAGATAAAGTGATGCAAGAGGTTTCTTTTGGGGGAGGATGCATTAACGATACGATTACCCATGTAGCCAACCCACGTCTGCCGTTTGGAGGGATAGGGCATTCAGGCCTTGGCTCGTATCACGGGCGGTATAGCCTGGAGACCTTCTCTCATATGAAAAGTGTGCTCAAAAAGAGCACTAGATTGAACTTATCTATTTTATATCCGCCATACGATAACAAGCTGAAGACGATTAAACGTCTATTAAAATAAAATAACTGACGTTTAATCGTAAGCAAATTAAATATCATACTGGAATGATGTTCAAAGGATGAAGCTTATTCGGGAGCAGGCTGTTCCAGTCTATAGCGTGTGGGTGATATCCCTGACCAGCGCTTGAATTGACGACTGAAATGGGCAATATCCTTGTAACCTAGCATGGCAGCGATGTTCTGAACCGACAACTTAGGGTTGCCCAGCAGAACTTTGGCTTCATGCAGAACCATTTCAGATAAATATACACGCGGAGACTGACCATATACCTGCCGAAATACACGGTTACAATGTGAGGAACTGATGCCCAGCTCTGCTGCAATATCATCAATGCCATAATGGCTGGTAGACTCACGTCCCTGCTTAAATTGCTGACTCACCAGTCCTTGCAGCCGATTACGAATTTGATGGGCCAGTTCGATCTTCTCATATCCATCCGTGAACAATTGTGCGGCTTCCTGAGAGACAGCCTCCCATAAATGGCCGAACAACTCAAATACCGCCGATTGCAGCTGCATGCGCTGTACCATCGTACTCGCCGCCCGGTTATCCGCTGAAGACATTAATTTGCGAAGGACAGGCTCGATCTGGCGGGTAACCGGACTATCTGCATCGAACAAAACCTGCTTGATTCGTGCAAGCAAAGAGAGAAATAACTGATCATCGATATCAAAATGCATGCAAAAATACGTAAAACCCTTGCCTTTATGGCTCAGGCTGGAATGAATGCTCCCTGGAGGAATCAGGAGTAATTCTCCAGCCTTTTGAATATACAGCTTGCCGTCCACGGTCATGTATTGTTCGCCTTCCGTTACATAATTCAGCTCATATTGTGGATGTTCATGGGTTGGATAATCCCAATCGGCCCCGACACTTCGCAAATGTATAGCGAACAAATTCACCGTTGTTTGTACATCCGGGTAAAATACTTCATGTACACTCTCTCCCAAAGCGGGAGGCAAATAGGTGGAAGACATGGGAGACCCCCTTGATAAAAAATATGGAAACAGATGTAACCGCTTTATTTATATTATAGTCTATTAGCTTGATTTGGGTAAATATCCGATTGATTTGACCATGGTCTACGGTGGAATGCCCATGGTAGGATGGGGCTAATGAAAACGTATGCAAACCATTTTGAGAGGGGTCATCGTTCATGAGCACATCCAAATCCATCTTTTATAATGCCCATCACTCACCGATCGGGGCTTTTGCCAGCTTTACGCTTGGATACAAAGGAGCCAAAGGCGGACTAGGCCTGGAGCTTGGCAAGCCAGCAGATCAGAACGTATATATCGGTTTACAATCTCGCGATAGTGAGCACTACGAAGCTTTACCATTTTTCGAAGCCGTTGAAGATGCAAGCGTTCGATATGATGTAGAGAAAGTGGACAACTCGGATTCAGATCAGGTGTCTTCGGCCTCGACAGAAAATGGATTGAGCACACCAGCGGCATCACAGGGAACACGCCCGCTAATTTCAGCATTCCGCGATGAAGAGATTACGCGCGAGTTTACTTCTGGAACAGATACGTGGACGGCAGGTGATCTGACTTTCCGTATCTACTCACCTGTGCGTCCTGTACCCGAACCGCTGAGTGGTGATCGTGAAGCATTAATGGATGCACTTGTGCCTGCGGTGCTGGTGGAAATGACAATTGATAACACGCAAGGACAGCAGCCGCGTAAAGCATATTTTGGCTACCAAGGTAATGATCCTTACTCAGCCATGCGCATCGTCGGAGGGCCTGAGGGTGGGTCATTAACCGGAGTTGGACAAGGTCGCCTAACCGCCATTTTATCTGCGGATGAGGGTCTATGGCCTGCTCGAGGATTTACATTGGAGAAGATATTGCAGGAGAAACATCGTGAGAATCTCGCGTTCGGACTGGGCGAAACAGCTGCACTGCTGATGGACGTTCCCGCAGGAGAGAAGCGTACATACCAATTTGCCGTCTGTTTTTATCGCGGCGGGATCGTTACTACGGGTATGGACACGACCTATTGGTATACCCGTTATTTTGCAGATATCCTGGATGCCGGAAAATACGCGCTTGGCCGTTTCAACGAGCTGACTGCTTCCTGTAAGGAAGTTGAGCAACGTCTCGGTGTAGCTGCTTTGAGTGAAGATCAGTCATTTATGCTTGCCCATTCCATTCACAGCTATTATGCAAGTACACAACTGCTGGATGCGGATGGAGAGCCGTTCTGGATCGTAAATGAAGGCGAATACCGGATGATGAACACACTTGATCTGACCGCAGATCAGTTGTATTTTGAACTTGCACTAAACCCTTGGACCGTGCGTAACGAGTTGGAGTGGTTTGTGAAACGTTACAGTTATACGGATCAAGTGCGGTTCCCGGGCGAAGAGAAGGAATATCCGGGCGGCATTACGTTCACGCATGATATCGGCGTAGCCAATGTATTCTCACGTCCGGGGCACTCGGCATATGAACTGGTAGGTATCGATGACTGCTTCTCGCAAATGAGCCACGAGGAACTGGTCAACTGGCTCTGCTGTGCAACTGTATATATTGAACAGACGCAGGACCGGGAATTTGTTAAAGAGATGCTGCCCGTCATTCGGGATTGCTTTGAAAGCATGTTAAACCGGGATCATCCGGATGAAAACCAACGCAACGGCCTGATGGGGCTGGATAGCAGTCGTACCAAAGGCGGAGCCGAGATTACCACTTACGACAGCTTGGATGTGTCACTTGGACAATCCCGCAACAACATCTATCTGGCTGGAAAATGCTGGGCCGTCTATGTAGCCCTGGAGAAGCTGTTCGCTGCAGAGAAGCTGGCTGATTTGTCTCATCACGCAGGACGTCAGGCGGATCAGTGTGCAGCCAGTATCGCAGCCCAGTTAACCGATGGTGGTTACATTCCAGCAGTTATCGCCGAAAATAATGATTCCCGTATCATTCCGGCCATTGAAGGCTTGGTGTTCCCATACTTTACCGGCTGTGAAGGTGCGCTGGATGTAAATGGCCGTTTCGGTCCTTACCTGCAAGCGCTCCGAACCCACTTTAAAACGGTTCTTGTCCCTGATACATGCCTGTTTGAAGATGGAGGCTGGAAACTGTCTTCTACGAGCAATAACTCATGGCTCAGCAAAATATATCTATCCCAGTTCATCGCACGAGAACTGCTGGGCGTGGAATGGGATAAAACAGGCAAGGCTTCTGACGCAGCTCATGTAAACTGGCTGCTGCATCCAGAGGAATCTTACTGGTGCTGGAGTGACCAGATCCTGGCAGGTGTGGCGGTCGGAAGCAAGTATTACCCGCGCGGAGTAACATCAATTCTATGGCTGCTCGAAGGCAAAGGTAATCGTCTGGAGCAGATCTATGCCAGCAAGGAGGCTGTACAATGAGCAACACAACCCTTCAATCGAATTTTTCCGGCCCTCAATACGATGCGTGGCTTGGATATCTTCAAAGTCAAACCGCAGTAAAAGGCGCCGTCAAAAAATCAGCCCCTGTCTGGAGTCATATCGTGACTGTAGCGGAAGATCAGGAAATTATATCAACAGCATCAGCCGAGCTGACTCAGGGACTGGATAAGCTGTTTGGCATCAAACCGAAAGTTAAACAGGAAACTGTCAGTCAAGTGAGCAAGTCGGATTCAGCCCACCAGGAGGCACAAGGGATCTGGCTTGGCACATGGACGGGTTCAGAAGCAGTGGCTCAGGCCTTTAGCGACACGGAACGCTCTACCGTGCAAGGAGAAGGTTATATTATCCGCGAAGATAAAGAGCAGGGTAGGCTATTTATTGGTTCTGAAACCCCTCAAGGTGTTCTATATGGTACTTTTCATCTATTAAGGGAGCTTGTTCTGGAGCAAGAAAACTCAAACGAAGTGCACCCTGCTGGGGGAAGATTAAGCTATATCTCTGAGCAGCCTGCTAATGCATTACGCATGATCAATCAGTGGGATAATGTGGACGGCAGTATCGAGCGTGGTTATGCTGGAAAATCCATTTTCTATGACAATGGAGAATTCACTCGTGATCTTGGACGTATTCGAGATTATGCCAGATTGCTTGCTTCTACAGGCATTAACGCTATTTCAATCAATAACGTAAACGTGCATCAGCGTGAGAGCTTGTTCCTGACGGAACGTTTCCTGGGTGATGTTGCGAAGGTTGCTGCCCAATTCAGAGCGTACGGCATCCGATTGTTCCTTAGCGCCAACTATGCTAGTCCAATAGAGATTGGTGGATTGCTTACGGCAGATCCGCTGGATGAACAGGTCCGTGAATGGTGGAACATTCAGACAGCCAAGGTGTATGCGGCAATCCCGGATTTTGGCGGCTATCTGATCAAAGCGGATTCGGAAAATCGGCCTGGACCCTTCACATATAACCGTGATCATGCTGATGGAGCGAACATGCTGGCCGAAGCACTTCGCCCGTTTGGTGGACTAGTAATATGGCGCTGCTTCGTCTATAACTGCAAACAAGACTGGCGTGACCGCTCAACGGATCGCGCACGGGCAGCATATGACCACTTCAAACCACTGGATGGCCGATTTGCGGATAACGTCATTTTGCAGATCAAGAATGGGCCGATGGACTTTCAGGTTCGCGAGGCCGTATCTCCGCTGTTCGGTGCAATGGAGAACACAAATCAGGTATTGGAATTCCAGATTACGCAGGAGTATACGGGCCAGCAGAGGCATCTCTGTTATCTGATTCCACAGTGGAAAGAAGTATTGGATTTTGATACGTTTGCCAAGGGACCGGGTTCTGAAATCAAACGTATTGCTGACGGTTCTCTGTACAATAGACCCTACAGCGGCTTTGCTGCAGTATCCAATATCGGTGCAGATGCTTGCTGGACAGGACATCCGCTCGCTCAGGCGAATCTATATGGATATGGAAGACTTGCCTGGAATCCGGAACTGTCATCGGAAGAGATAGCGGAGGAGTGGGTCAGACTTACATTCGGACATGACGAAGAGGTCGTTCGTCTAATCTCTGGCATGCTTTTGAATTCATTGGATATCTATGAAAGTTATACAGCACCACTCGGTGTAGGCTGGATGGTTAATCCGGAGCACCATTATGGGCCTAATGTGGATGGCTATGAATATTCCAAGTGGGGTACGTATCATTTTGCCGATTGTGATGGCATTGGTGTGGACCGGACTGTGAGAAGTGGAACCGGATATACATCGCAATACCACCGCGAAAATGCCGAAAGATATGAATCCGTAGACTCCTGTCCGGATGAGCTGTTGTTATTTTTCCACCATGTCCCGTATACGCATGTTCTGCATTCTGGCAAAACGGTCATTCAGCACATTTATGATACACATTTTGATGGAGCAGAGCAGGCGGAAGCCTTAGCACAGACCTGGAGACAGTTGGAAGGCAAGATTGATTCGACTGTATTTGATAAGGTGTCTACTTTACAGGCAGGGCAAGCGGAGCACGCCAAGGAATGGCGTGACATGATCAATACGTACTTCTATCGCAAAAGTGGTATTGCAGATGAACAAGGAAGAACGATATATTAATCTGGATACGAGAGTGATATAAGTTGAACTAAACATTTACAGGGTAACAGAGAGGCCAGAGCAATTCTGACGAAGCCGAGCGTTCACCTTTATCACCTTTGGAGGAAAGAACAACGTTGGCATACACGAGAAGGAGGGAACATATGGGACATCATCAATTACCAGAGACCATGAAGGCTGCTGTCATGACAGAGCCGGGGCACATCATCATTGAAGAACAGGCTGTACCACAGCCGGCTGAAGACGAGGTGCTCATTCAGGTGATGGCCGTTGGCGTTTGCGGATCGGATGTGCATTATTTTGAACATGGTAGAATTGGCCGATTTGTTGTTGAGAAACCGATTATACTTGGACATGAATGTGCAGGTATCGTAGCGGCTGTAGGTTCAAGAGTATCACGGCTGAAAGAAGGAGATCGGGTAGCCATTGAGCCCGGGGTAACCTGCGGACGATGCACGGCATGCAAAGAAGGTCGTTATAATCTATGTCCCGATGTGCAATTTCTAGCGACGCCTCCGGTAGATGGGGCATTTGTACAGTACATGACCATTCGGGAGGATATGGTTTTCCCGATCCCGGATCATCTGTCTTTTGAAGAGGCAGCCATGAACGAACCTTTCTCGGTTGGCATTCATGCTGCACGACGTAGTAAACTGGCTCCTGGCACCACACTTGCCATTATGGGCATGGGACCTGTTGGATTGATGGCTGTTGCAGCGGCTAAATCGTTTGGCGTAGAACACATCATCGTCACAGATTTGGAGGAAGTAAGGTTGGAGGCTGCTCGTCGTATGGGCGCCACGCATACCATTAATGTACGGAACGAGGATGCACAGGCGGTGATCCGTGAGTTAACGAACGGCGTCGGTGTAGATACAGCTTGGGAAACTGCGGGGAATCCGAAGGCACTTCAGTCTGCATTATATTCGCTCCGTCGAGGAGGCAAGCTTGCTATTGTAGGACTGCCCGCACAGGACGAAATTGCACTGAATGTTCCTTTTATCGCGGACAACGAGGTAGATATATACGGAATCTTCCGTTACGCCAATACGTATCCGGCGGGAATTGAATTTCTGAGTTCAGGCCAGCATGATGTAATGTCCCTGATTACTGACCGTTATTCGCTTGAGGAGACGCAGCAGGCCATGGAACGGGCATTGCACAACAAAAGTGGCAGTCTCAAAGTAATGGTGTATCCGAACGGAAATTGATTCTATTTCAAAGGAGCCCTGGTATTTAGGGTTTCTTTTTTTGTATTTTTCGCCATAAAAGGATTAAACAAGCTTCCATAACGTGGTATAATGCTTGAAGATTTTAATATATAAAATTATACACACCACATTGGTTAAATAGCATCTAGCGAAAGGAACTGAAGGTAGTGAGAACACATGAATTTATGATTCACTCTGATTTCCACCGGGATGATCTGATGTCTGTTTCTTCTCAAGCTTCGCGTTTTGCCTCGGATATTTCATTGTCATTTATGGATGCGAATCATGAACATCGTGTAGATGTCAAAAGCCTGCTCGGAATGGCGCTTCTTCCAATTCGACATGGCAGTGTGGTGAGATTGCAGACACGGGGAAGAGATGAACTTGAAGCGTTGGAATATATGCTAAATGTATTGGAAAAGGGCTTAACTTGAACTCTGAAACCTGTGCAAATCACAGTGAATTGTAAAATATTTATCGTTTCTTCAATTCTGACTGGTACTTCGTCCAAAAAAAGAGTATAATAAAATTTAGTTCTATTCTAAGAAGTACCCATATTAAAGGAGTGTAAATAGATTATGCCAAAAGCTGATATCCATCCAAAGACACAAACAGTAATTTTCTTCGATGCAAGTGCTGATTACAAATTCCTGAGTTCTTCGACTAAATTCTCGAACGAAACAATGGAATGGGAAGATGGTAACACTTACCCAGTAATCCGTGTGGACACTAGCTCCGCATCCCACCCATTCTTCACTGGTAAACAAAGAAACGTGGACATCGGTGGTCGTGTTGATAAATTTAACCGTAAATACAACATCAAATAGGTTGTCCAACCATTACAAGAAAACCTCGGGATTAATCCTGAGGTTTTTTTGTTTGCATACCGATTAGTAAACCCATGTAATTCAGAGTAAAAGTAATTCTAATCCCCCTACTTATTCATTTCCTCTAAAATTAATTCAACCAATTATTGCGCTTACAACACATTCGGATGTACACTAGGAAACAGAATCAGACATATTGGAGGAGGAAATAGAGATGAGCAGCATCAATCATATGGTAACGTTTACACTTTACGCAGGTAAAGATACACCCGAAGCAGAGGCATTTTTGAAAGAGAGTGCGGATGCACTGGCGAATATTCCCGGTGTAGAGCAATTTCAGGTCTTGCGTCAGGTGAGCGAAAAAAATGAATTTGACTATAGCTTTTCAATGGTCTTCGCCAACCAGGCTGCATATGATACATATAATGATCATCCGGTTCACCGCAAATATGTAGAAGAACGGTGGGAAAAAGAGGTTAGTCGCTTCCAGGAAATTGATCTCATTCAGCATGGGAAGTAATGAAATGATGAATCTCATTGAACCAAACAGAAGATAACATGAACTTCGAAAGCGTTTTCCAGTTTGATTAATGAGGTTAAATCATTATTAAATCCTTTTTTTTTCATCACTAAATTTCGTGACTACACATGTGGCTCAAAGGAGGGGACTGTCCTTATGAAATTGGATCTTACAGGTAAAACGGCACTGGTGACAGGCGCAACCGGTCAATTGGGAAGGGTCATCGCTCGTACGTTGGCAGACTGTGGTGCTGATCTCGCGCTGCATTACATAAATAATGATACGAAGGCTAGAGAACTTCAGGCTGAGATTGAAGCCATCGGTCGGAAAACGGTCATTGTTCAGGGCGATATCACGAAGCAGGATACGGCATTTCGGATGCGGGATGAAATTCAGTCCAGCCTTGGCGATGTGGATATCGTGGTTGCCAATGCAGTCATCCAATATGCCTGGACAACGGTGCTGGAACAATCACCGGATGATTATATAAGTCAGTTCGAATCATGTGTGATGCAGAGTGTGTATCTTGCCAAAGCATTCATCCCATATATGAAAGAAGCCAGAGCTGGTCGATTCATTGGTATCAATACGGAATGTGCGATGCAAAATTTTGCTACCCAGTCTGCATATACGGCTGGAAAACGCGGCATGGATGGTTTGTACCGTGTGCTGGCGAAAGAGGTAGGCGAATATCAGATTACGGTCAACCAGGTTGCGCCTGGATGGACGATCAGTGAGCGCGACCGCAACAGTGAGTCGGGGCATGATGAGGGTTATATTCAAACTGTACCGTTGAAACGCAGGGGAGAAGATCAGGAAATTGCCAATGCGGTAGCATTTCTGGCTTCCGACCTGTCCTCGTTTATTACAGGAGCTTATATCCCGGTCAGTGGTGGCAATGTGATGCCTGCCATTTAATATTGATTTATGGATGTGAATGAATTACTAAACATGCAATGAACCGCTTTTTAAACCATAACAACCCAAGATCCGTTTGTCAGTCCATGACAAGCGGATTTTTGTATATACCCATAAATACATATGATTTTGTTTCTAATTTCAAAAGATTGGGGTAAAAGAATAGGTAGTTTAACGCGGTGGAAACATAACTCAAAATAAGCGAATAAAGGAGACCGACCTGTCATGAAAAAAACAATTGCAGACGTTCTGGTCGAAGCACTATTGAACGCAGGCGTCAAACGCATCTATGGTATCGTTGGAGACTCCTTGAATGCGGTACTCGATTCCATCCGTCGTTCGGGTAAAATTGAATGGATTCATGTCCGCCATGAGGAAGTTGCAGCTTTTGCGGCCGGGGCAGATGCCCAAGTGAGCGGAAGTATCGCCGTATGTGCGGGCAGCAGCGGACCGGGAAACATGCACTTGATTAACGGTCTGTATGACTGTCATCGGAACCGTGTACCGGTACTTGCCATCGCTGCTCATATTCCAAGTGATGAGATTGGGAGTGAGTATTTTCAGGCGACTCATCCAGAGTATTTGTTTCAGGAATGCAGTCATTATTGTGAAGTCATCACAACAGCCAAGCAGATGCCGCGTTCCTTTACGATGGCAATGCAGACCGCAGTAGCGCGTTCAGGCGTTTCCGTCATTATACTGCCGGGTGATGTAGCGGCTTTGGAAGCGGCGGACCTACCTGTTCCGGAGCATGTATATCATGCGACACAGCCTGTTGTACACCCTTCCGAACCTGAACTGCGGAAACTGGCGGAATTCTTGAATCAAGGAAAAAAAATTACGTTGCTGTGTGGTGCAGGCTGCGCCGGTGCGCGTGAACCTCTGATGCAGCTCTGTGATCGCTTAAAATCTCCTATGGTTATTGCTTTGCGAGGCAAGGAATACCTGGAATACGATAACCCGTATTCGGTGGGCCTCACAGGATTAATCGGATATTCCTCCGGTTATCATGCCATGATGGACTGTGATGTGCTCCTGATGTTGGGAACTGATTTTCCGTACCGTCAATTCTTCCCGGAAGATGCGGTTGTACTTCAAGTGGATATTCAGTCTTCACACCTTGGTCGCCGTACAAAGCTCGATTATGGATTGTGCGGAGACATAAAGGCCACCATTGAAACATTATTACCTTATCTCACGGAAGAACATAGCGACAAACATTTGCATAAAAGTGTGGAACGTTACGAGAAAGTTCGCAAAGAATTGGATGAGCTTGCCGTAGGTAAACCCGGAAAAACACCAATTCATCCACAGTATCTAACCAAGGTTATCAGCGATGCTGCAGCAGAAAATGCAATCTTCACCTGCGATGTAGGTACACCTACGGTATGGGCGGCTCGCTATATTGAAATGAGCCGTAATCGCCGATTGTTAGGTTCATTCAGTCATGGCACCATGGCGAATGCTCTTCCACAGGCAATTGGAGCGCAGGTGTCTGATCCGGGAAGACAAGTGATTTCTTTGTCCGGTGATGGCGGCATTGCCATGCTGATGGGTGATCTTCTGACGCTTAAACAGCATAATCTCCCGATTAAAGTTGTCGTGTTTAACAATGGTGCACTCAGTTTTGTTGAACTGGAGATGAAAGCTGCCGGATTGCTTGAATCTGGTACCGAGCTCGTAAATCCCAACTTTGCCATGGTAGCTCAAGCGATGGGCCTGGAGGGGATACGGGTTGAAGATCCGGCTGATCTGGAAGGGGCTGTAGAGCGTGCATTGCAGCATGATGGCCCTGTTCTGATTGATGTTGTGGTGAACCGTCAGGAGCTGTCCCTGCCTCCGAAGATTAATATAAAACAGGCCGAAGGCTTCACCTTATG
The DNA here is from genome assembly GCF_038020215.1 of Paenibacillus sp. FSL F4-0087. Taxonomy (NCBI): domain Bacteria; kingdom Bacillati; phylum Bacillota; class Bacilli; order Caryophanales; family Paenibacillaceae; genus Paenibacillus; species Paenibacillus sp. FSL F4-0087. Next base: position 6,169,649 of record NZ_JBBODJ010000001.1, on the reverse strand, counting down.
GATGATGAAGGCGGTGCTGAATGGGCGTGGCGATGAGCTGATTGAGCTGGCCAAAACCAATTTGCTAAGATAAGTAAAAGGTTTTCCTTAGCATTATCGCACCATGTTCAACCGTTCGATCTGACAATGTAAATACATGAAATTAAACTGTACATCTCACCAAAAAGAAGGGGAATGTTACACGCTTTTATTAAAGAGTTCTCCTTCTTGAGATGTGTGGAATGTGATGAATATTATAGTATGTGCTTATATTATATGGTTTGTTTTTAAATTGAAACTCCTTTAAAATAGGTAAAGTCAGGCAGGATTCAAAGCTTTTTACCCTACATATGTTGCATTCCAACGCAATACCGCTTCATATCGAATTAATCGATCCGATGACAGATGACGAACACACATGGAGGAGATCAAAATGAGTCACAAAGGAAAAGTAGCAATTATCACTGGAGCAGGAAGTGGATTAGGCCAAGCGACTGCACTGAAGCTGGCAGAAAAGGGCGCGTCTATAGTGGTCGTTGATCTCGTGGCTGAAACGGGTCAGGAAACTGTAAAACAGATTGAGAAGCTGGGCGGTAAAGCCATTTTTGTACAAACAGATGTAAGTAAGGCGAACGAGGTAGAGAATTATGTTAACAAAACGATCGAGGAATTCGGTCGAATCGACATGTTCTTCAATAATGCCGGGATCGCTGGTCCTGGTATTAAACTAATTGAGCATACTATCGAGCAGTTTGACCAAATCATTGATATTAACCTGAGAAGTGTATTTTACGGATTGAAGTATGTGATTACCGAAATGCTCAAAACAGGCGGTGGTTCCATCGTCAATACAGCATCTACAGCAGGTATTGTGGGTGTTCAAGCAGTTGCACCTTATGCAGCGACGAAGCATGGCGTAGTTGGACTAACACGTACAGCGGCCATTGAGTATGGCAAAGAAAACATTCGCGTGAATGCCATTGCCCCAGGTACGATTGAAACTCCAATGGTGGTTCAGTTCGGGAAGGATAATCCTGAAGTATTCAAAGCAACCCTTGACAGCATTCCATCCGGTCGTCTCGGTAAGCCTGATGAGATTGCCAATCTGGTATCCTTCTTACTGGGAGACGAAGCTCCTTATATTAATGGCGCTGTTTATCCCATTGATGGTGCTGTAACTGCACAATAAGGCACCAATCAGACTGGAATAAGAAAGAGAGGCTACTGTAATATCACAGTGCCTCTCTTTTTGCGTGTTATCATTTTTATTCTTGAGCATAAGCTCCATCATGCAACATTGGATGATTCGGTCTGAGCTGTTGTGGTAATTGCCGGACGGTAGGCAAGAATGATGATGATCATTGCAATTAGTACCCCTACAGCTCCAATCCAGGTGATGGATGACAATGATACTGAGCTGACAGCGATTCCCCCAATACCGGCACCAGCAGCCATGGCCAGTTGCATTACGGAACTGTTCAGACTCAACATAATTCCAGACGATTCTGGAGCCATTGTAACCAGATTATATTGCTGTGTTGGGCCGGAAGACCAAGCGGAGAAGGACCATAGGATCAACACAATGAAGATGGCCATACCTGAATGAGCCGTGATGTTTAGCACCAGCAAACTTATGACATGCAGGGCCATTCCCAGGATGAGTGTTCGCTTTACTCCCATACGATCGGCGCTGTATCCTCCAGATTTGGAACCAATCAGACTTGCGATCCCAAAAGCCAGCAAAGCGGAACTTAACAACGTTTCGCTCATGCCTGCAACAGATACCAAGTAGGGTGAAATGTAGGTATACGCAATAGAATAGCCTCCTAACCAGAAAAAGCTGACAAGTAGCGCAAATCCAATACGAGGTTGTTTGAGGAGCGCTAATTGTTTTTTCAAAGGAACGGGTGCTTCGCCTTCAGATGGCGGGATCGTAGATGCAATAACAATCATGGCAATCACACCCAAAATCGCTATACCTGCAAAAATAAGTTTCCAATCCCAAGCTGCAGCTACCATTCTTCCCAGTGGAACTCCCACGATTAGAGATGCGGTAAACCCCGTAATGACTGTTGCGATAGAGCTGGCCTGTTTGCCTGCGGGCGCTATTTTGGCAGCGACTGTCAGGGCTGTTACAACGACGACTCCAGCTCCCAGCGCCATAAGGACACGTGCAGCGATAAAGAGTCCATATCCAGGTAACAGGTAGGCCAGGACGTTGCCGACGACAAAAAGTCCCAGAAAGTAGAGCAGCAGCTTTCGTCGATCCATGCGGGATGTTAAGGCGATAATGATGGGCGTACCGAGCGCATAAATGAGTGAAAAAATTGTGATCAGCTGTCCCGCAGCAATCAACGATATATTCATGGTGTCCGAGATCCGATCCAGAATGCCCGCAATGACATATTCGGAGGTCCCTACAAGAAAGCTGACCAAGGCCAGGACATAGATTTTCCATGTGTTAGACATGAGTATATAACCTCTTTCTGATTATAATTATTATATTTTTAGAAATATAGAAATAAAGACGAGAGAACAGGATTAAGATAAGACTAATCTACCAATGAGGCAAAGCGAGTACTTAATCTATCAAATGTACCGCGTGCTATAGCAAAAGGGTATTTAAATGACAACCATTAGGCTCAGCGGACTAAGTAGCATTACCAATATAATGATTTTATGTTTCTAGTATTATGGAAATATAAAACAAAAATTTTACTTCTCTAACAGATAAGGAGCGAATCTCTGTAAAGTATCTGTATTCAGACTGTAGTAAATATACGTACCTTTCTTTTGTGAGGTCAACAAACCACAATCGGAAAGTTGCTTCAGGTGATGAGATAAAGTGGAGAGCGCTACAGTTACAAGCCGATTCTCCAAATCAGCTGGACACAGGTTACTTTCACCTGAAAGGATCTGAATGATTTTATATCGCGTTTGTTCACCTAGCGCTTTATGAATTTTGACAGCCTGTTCAGTATCAATCGGATTGGATTGCATCAAAATCGGTCCTTTCGTCTTTATTTCTTATTTCTATAAATATTGAAATAACTTTATCATGTCTTTAGAAAAAAGTAAACTCCCCGCGAAGATCGTTGTTTCCAGTCGAACACGAATCAACTGAAAGCAAAAACCTTTGCAGGGAGTTGAAAAGTCTATCTACATACTAATTACAGGCGTTCAAGAGACTCAACGTAATCTTTGGCATCTTTCAATGACAGGTTTCTGGCTTCACGGGCCTTTTTGATTGCAATTATTTTCTTGCCCTGTTTTGCAAGCTCCTGCAACTCTTTATCAAGTTCAGTGAGGTCAGCCTGTGCCGGTGGAGTTAGAGACACATTCGCTGCAGAATCGTTATAACTGAGAGGGGAATGTATGGTACGTCTTGAACCATTCTCCAGACGTTCAACATCCCTTTTCAATTCATTCAACTGGGTCTGCAAGCTGATGACGCGAACCAATAAGATAAGAATAAGAAACAAAAAAACAACTAGAACAATGGTGTTAATTTCCATGCAGTCAGGTGCCTCGCTTTCCTTGCTTCAAATACATAACTATTTAAGCTGTACCGGGATCTCCTTAACACCTCGAACAATCATGCCGTGTCTCCATTCAAGTTCATTAACATCCGTCTGAAGCTGCATATCGGGAAAGCGGCGAAGCAGTGTATTAATCGCAATCTCGCCTTCAAGTCGCGCGAGAGGGGCTCCCAGACAGAGATGAATGCCTTTGCCAAAAGCCAAATGTGGGCTCTTCTCACGAGTGATGTCAAAAACATCCGCATCTTTAAATTTCTCTTCATCCCGATTGGCTGAATCCAGTGCTACAATGACTAGTTCACCTTCAGCGATGTGATGTCCATGAAATTCTATGTCCTCGGATGCCCAGCGAGATGTGCTGAATTCAACCGGACCGTTATAACGCAGCATCTCTTCAACGGCATTATGGATTAACTCAGGCTGCTTGATCAGCAGGTCGCGTTGTTCCGGATGCTCCAAAAGGGCAAGTACACCATTACCGATCAGATTGACAGTTGTTTCGTGCCCGGCGATGATCAGCAGAGCGACAACACCAAGCAGTTCCTTTTCAGTGAGTTGTTCTCCTGATTCTTCTGCTACAACGAGCTGACTGATCAGATCGTCACCCGGCTGCTCACGTACTTTGGCAAACCAATTATTCAGGTAATCAATGAACTCCTGGGCATGCTTCTCAAACACTTCGGAATGTTCCGCACTTGTCGCATCGATAATGGAATTGGACCATAAACGGAATTTGTCCTGATCCTCAAGAGGTACACCCAGGATCTCGCTGATGACAATGATCGGTAATGGAAATGCAAACTCATCAATCAGATTCATCTTATCCTGGGAATTGAGATTATCCAGGAGATCGTCAGCAATATCTTGAATATGGCTTCTCATGCCCTCAATCAATCTTGGAGTAAAAGCCTTCTGTACGAGTCCACGTAACCGGCGATGATCAGGTGGATCGGAAAAAAGCATGTTATGCACGAATATATTTTGTTGATCGGGTCCATAACGTTTGACTACGTCCTTACTGAAACGGTTGTCTTTCAACACTTCCACTGCATCCTCATAGCGGCTAATAATCCAACCGAAATCACCATGAGGGAACAGGACTCTGTGAATAGGATCATTTTGTCTCAGCTTTTCGTATACGGGGTAAGGGTTCTGTGTAAATTCTTGAGTGAACAACTCAGACTGTGAAGTTTCATTAGTACTCAAATGGTTAATCTCCTCTCATCAAAAGCTCGTATTGTTACGCATCTTATCTAAGGGATCATATGTTAATTTCGGTGGCTTCATACGAAAAGCCTGCACCATCTATATATTCAATATTGGATAGATTGAAACCTTGTTTTTGACTAACAAATATGGTATGGAAAGCCTATTTAATTTTAGATAGAATAGCACATGGAATAAGGAATAAAATCAATAGAAATGAAGTAAAGACACAGACTACTGGGCTGTGCTTTTTTTGTGAGATTGGACTTATGCTGCTTGAACCATATTACGTGGTGTTTAATGAACTATAAGGACGTATGGCCTATAAATTGAAGTTGTCTACAACAACAACGAGGATTCAAATTCGTTTTGAATGCAACCTCCATGATGCAATGATATAAGTAATTCACAATTATGCTACGAACTATGTCCATTGGCTCAGGAAGAATGCCGATAAGAAGGACGTTTCAACCATTTTTGGCGTTTTCTAAGTCCGTTCAAAGGCTGCTGTGATAAGATAAAACTTAATAAGAACATACGATCTGTTTATGCGAGAGGAGAAACCTTGACGATGGAGATGCTTAAGCCACCCGCCGAGACACTATATGAAACAGAATTAAGGGCGTTACGAGAAGAAGATACGGGAAAACGTCCTCCAAACTGGCTGCTGTCCCCGGCCTATGTCAGAGATTTTATTATTGGTAGGAATAAACCTGCAATGTTGAATGGAGAGGAGGTTTCTATTACACGGAAATTTTATGGCAACGATGTTCTCATTGAACGTGCTGTAGTGACACTGGCAGGCAATCGTGGCTTAATGCTGGTGGGGGAACCCGGGACAGCCAAGACCATGCTCAGTGAACTGCTGACCGCCGCCATTTCTGGTACCAGTCTCAACACAATTCAGGGTACGGCAGGTACAACCGAAGACATGATCAAATATTCCTGGAATTATGCCATGCTGCTGGATAAAGGCCCGTCCGAAGCTGCACTTGTACCCTCGCCTTTGTATAACGGAATGAAGAAAGGAATTCTTACCCGTTTTGAGGAGATTACACGTTGCCCCGCTGAAGCACAGGATAGCCTGATCAGTATTCTTAGTGACAAGGTGATGAGTATACCTGAGCTGGATGGTGGTGTGCTGTTTGCCAAACCGGGGTTTAACGTGATCGCTACGGCGAACATTCGTGATAAGGGCGTCAATGAAATGAGTGGTGCGCTGAAGCGCCGTTTCAATTTTGAGACGATCAAACCGATTAGCAGTGTGAAAATGGAAGCCAAAATTATTGAATCCCAGGCGCGAAGCCTATTATTACATAGCGGAATAGACACCGAGATTAATTCGGATGTGGTTGAATTGCTGGCTACGACATTTATGGAGCTTCGCACAGGAATGACGCGGGAAGGTTACAAATTGGATACGCCCCAAGCGTCCATGAGTACGGCTGAAGCCGTATCTGTATATGTACAGAGTGCAATGACTTCCTATTATTACGAAGACAAGGGAATCGCATTGGATCGGCTGGTGCAAAACATGCTAGGGACGATAGCGAAAGAAAGCGACAAGGATCTGTCCATTCTCAAAACTTACTTCTCCAAGGTCGTGAAGGAGCGTTCGAGAGAAGAAGGGATTTGGAAGGATTACTATGAGGAAAAGAAATGGATCGGTTAACAAGAAATGCGGATTTGGATGTTGCACAGTTACAGACGCTGTTTGAGTCGCAAGTGTATAACCTGAACAACGGAACGTTTTATTTTCCTATACGCCATCATAGTCCAGCCTGTTCCTATCATTTGTTGCGATTGATTGAAGAATACAAGCCAGACATTATTCTAATCGAAGGACCTGAGAGCGGCAATCCTTTACTTCAAGTTCTGTCTGATGAGGCGACCGTACCTCCTGTCAGTCTTTACTACACCTATGAGAGTGAAGAGGAGAGAGCGGCCTGTTATTATCCGATGCTTCGTTATTCTCCTGAATATGTAGCGCTGAAAGAAGCAGCTCGGCTGAGCATCCCTGCAACTTTTATCGACCTGGATTATCATCATTTCTCCAAGCCCAACAAGGCAGAACAGCGGGAGATATCCATTCAAGACGAGACATTGCTTGCAGGGTCTGAGTTTATCCACCGTTTATGTCAGAAAACAAACTGTCGAAGTTTCGATGAGTTGTGGGAGAACGTATTTGAAATTGGTGGTCTGGAGAAGTCAACACAGGCATTTGTACAGGATGTATTCACGTACTGCACCTTATCCCGGATGTGTTATTCAGAAGAGCGCTTGCACAGTACAGGTGATTTGGCAAGAGAAGCTCATATGAGAAGTCGTATTAAGCAGGCTGGGCAGGAGCATGAACGTGTGCTTGTCATTACTGGCGGATTTCATTCGTATGGACTGCTGATGCCCGAGAATCATGAGACGGACTCAGAAGAGATGACGATGCAAGAGCTTGTGAAGGCTCAGAATTCGGTGCATCAGCAGATGTATCCCATGGTCTACACGTTTGCCGAAGCGGATCGGCTGAATGGGTATGCAAGCGGCATGCCTTACGTGAATTATTACGAACAGATATGGACTCAGCTGCTTCAGCAAAAGAACTCCGTGTACAATTTGACCGCTTTGGACTTGTTATCACGACTAACTCGCAAGCTGAGGGAAGGGCATGAACATGTATCAACCAGCGACGCTATTGAGGCATACAGCATGGTTCAAGGACTCGCAGGACTGAGAGGAAAAAGGGAAGGTGGAGTCTATGAGCTGATGGATGCAACACTTTCTTCCTTTGTAAAGGGTGAACTTACGTTAGCTTCAGACAAACCAATACAAGAACTGCACAGATTGCTAACCGGGGATGTCATCGGAAAAGTGGCTCCCAACCCATTCAGTATTCCGATCGTTGAGGATTTCAAAGAACGTTGTACAGAATCAAAACTTCAAATTCGTACTACAGGCCAACATAAGAAGATACTTGATTTATATGCCAAACCAGATCATCGTCGGCAAAGTCAATTGTTTCAATGTATGGTCTATCTCGTTCCGGATTTCGCGAAGCGACAATCAGGCCCGGATTGGATTGCACAGCGTGACATGAACCTTGTTCGGGAGACATGGGTATACTCCTATTCCTCCAGAATTGAGGCTCGATTAATCGAGAACTCGCTCTATGGAGGCACAATTCAGGAAGCCGCTACGCGCAAGATGGAAGAGGAAATGCAGGGAATACCGGATCATCACAGCGGTGACCTCGCCAAATCCATGCTGCAGGCTCTGCTCATGGGCCTGCAGGATAGCGCAATGAAGCTGTATGAACAAGTAAAGTCAGCGCTCCGGAAGGATGGGAATTTCTTGTCACTGTGCGGAAGTCTGCATATTTTGAATCGAATTCAGCAGCATCGCAGACTTCTTGGGTTGTCTGAGGAACAGCAGCTCCTCAACCTCGTTTCCGAAGCCTATAACAATGCCGTGGACAAACTGATGCAGCTCTCAAGAACGAATCCGGATGAACATGAAGCGATTGTCCAGGGACTGAAGCTGCTTGCCATGCTGGCAGAATCGTCCGAAGAGCATTTCCGGGATGAACCATTCAGGGCACATCTGGATGAACTTCTGTCAGACAGCCAGCTTCCGGCACAGCTGGAGGGGGTGTGTATTGCCATATCTTCAGGACTTGGCGATAGGCATAGAGAAGAGATCGTGGATCGAGCACGTGCATATATCCGGGGATCGCAGGAACAGACTCGCCAGACTGCACTTTATCTACAGGGTGTGTTCTCTGTAGCACGGGACGCTTTTCTGTATGAAGATCAGCTTTTATCAGAATTGAACTATATGATCGAGAAGCTTGATTATGAAGAGTTTATTCGTATGATCCCTGAACTTCGTTTGGCGTTTACTTACTTCACACCAATGGAGACAGGCCTAATTGCGGATCGGGTTGCGAACTTGCATCAGGTAGAGAACAAAGAGATGTCATGGCCTTCCGTTGACGAACGATTGCTGATCCAGACGAAAACATGGGATGAAGCCCTTCGGAAGGAGTTTGACGCATGGAAGCTGATCTGAATGAGCTCAATACAACCAGGGAAATGGTGAAAGACAATGCAGAGCTGAACCGGGCAGAGACCTTAAACCGTTGGCGCCTTATCCTGGGTGAATCCTCCGAAGAAGGACTGTCCAATGCAGATGACTACTCCCCTGATGATTTTAAATATACCGAAGTCGATGAGATTCTCGGATATCTGTATAATCGCGAATACGGTGAAGAGCAGGGTTATAGAAAAGGGGGAGGAAGGGGCCCCTCGGACCTTACCGTCCCCAAATGGTTGCATAAGGTCAGGGAACTGTTCCCGAAATCAACGGTAGAAATTTTGGAGAAACAGGCGCTTGACCGTTATGGCCTAACGGAATTGTTAACGGACAAAAAGCTGCTGGAATCCCTCGAACCAAATATGAACCTACTCAAGAACATTATGCAATTTAAAGGACGAATGAAAGGCGACGTATTAAAGAGCGCCAAGGAAATCGTACGAGTCGTGGTTGAAGAGCTGCGACGCAAACTCGAATCTCAGACCAAAGCGAGCATTATGGGGAAACGCAGCCGTTATGCATCCAGTTCAGTGCGTTCCTTGCGCAATTTGAATTTCAAGCAGACGATTACCAAGAACTTGAAGAACTATGACAAAAACAATCGAAGATTTGTAATTGATCGTCTATATTTTGATGGGAATATCCAGTCTCACAACAAGTGGGACATCATCATTGGTGTGGATGAGAGCGGAAGCATGTTGGATTCAGTGATATACAGTTCGGTGATGGCAAGCATTTTCTATCGCCTGAATGCACTGCGAACAAAATTGTTCATTTTTGACACACAGGTTGTCGATTTGAGTGACAGGCTGGAAGATCCGGTAGATGTGCTTATGAATGTGCAGCTTGGCGGGGGAACGCATATTACCAAGGCACTCCGTTATGGTGAGACGTTAATCGAAAATCCTGGGAAAACAATATACATTCTCGTTAGCGATTTGGAGGAGGGTTACCCGATCCAGCACATGTATAAGGCATGTAAGGATATTCTGGATACGGGCTGCAAATTGCTTGTGCTGACCGCACTCGATTTTAACGGAGATACCGTGTACAACAAACATGCTGCGCAAACGTTATCCAATATGGGTGCACATGTTGCTGCGATTACACCCAATGAGTTGGCAGATTGGATTGGCGAAATTATTACTTAATTGGTTATATATAAGATCATTTATAAACTCATATTCGAGGAGGAATGTGTAATGTTAACTGCAGATCGCGCAGTAGAAGCTCTGGTGGAGAAGTTTGCAGAGGTGTGTTCCAATGAATATTCGTTGAAAACGGATCGGAGTCCGGAAATCATAGATTATGTGATGGGAACGACGGATAAGTTTCCTGATATGATGGGAGGTTCCAGCCATTATGCGTACCAGACGATAGAAGTACTCATGAAAATTGCCAAAAAAGATGACGGAGACATCTTTTTTCGAGCGGGAGCCATTGTAATTCATATGGAATCCAATTATTCCAGAAGAAATTCGTGGAGAACCGATGGTTTTACGCTCTGCCTTGGAAACGACTCGGAAGCTTATGGACTGAGTGGAAAGAGCAAAACCAATGATCGGATGGGCGAATTGCTGTCCCGTTTGGAGAAAATCAATCGCTATGCTGGAGAGAAGGAAATTCTGGATGAATTAAAGAGCAGACTGAAGGGAAATTTCCATGATGTAATCAATGGAATGATACTCCTTCGACTCTATTCAGATCTCAATAATAGCCCTTCCCATCTTGCCCAGGTGCAACAGTTCACTCAATCTCTGCCTGCATTGTTTCAACATGTGATGACACATGATACAAGTAAGCTGCGGAAAGAATTGCATGCATTGATTGAGCCACTGGTGGTTTGCAATTTTCAAACGAAACATAACAAATCTGCATATGAATTAAATGATGAATTCCTCCGGGAGAAGCATAATCAGGTTATAGCTGAGAACTATTCGAACACTTCTCTTTCCAAAAAGGAGCAACTGTCTTACAGTGAGTTCGACAAGACGATGATCCTTTTGAGCAATGCTTTGTTTTATTTGGTTAACATCAGTGGCGGCAAACAACGTTTCCTTGAAGACAAAAGTGAGACCGGTCTTATTTTGCTCGAAGCCATAAACCAATTACATGAGATCTATCCACTTGAAGTTCGGCGCTATTTGTTAAGTATGGATACAAGAACGAAAAATGCCAACGAATTGCTGTCAGGGCTGGTGCCCTTGGACGAGCCATATCAGCTCATCGAAATGTTGCGTAATGAACTCGAATCGTACACCATACCATGGCAATTTCTGCAATCAACGATTGTGAATGATCCGCAACAAGCAATTCGTGCATACCACATATTAAAACCCCCATTCCTCAAATTGTGTATTCAAAAAGTGCTGGAGGATCATGGAATCGCAGTGCCAGATGTGGATGAAACGGTTGAACAAGCCGTATTCAGCGCTCTTCGACATCCATTAGATGGAGGCAGACAGGGACTTGCGATTGCACGATATTTGAACGGTGAAAGCTCCTTTGAAGAATACTGGGAAGATCCGAATAGTCGAGGACTGTTTAATAACCTGAATCGTGACAAAAGGCGTGTTCATAACTTGATCAGCATTAGTTTCCTGCCTTTGAATTCGGAGGCGATGCGTCGGTTCGTGATTCTAACCACGTATCCCGAGTGGACACTGGATATCGTTTCTGATATGTATCAATCTTACGCGTTTAGCGGTGAGAAGCTGTTGGAACTTTATGGCCAAGATCCAGAGGTAAAACAAGAGAAATTGCTGTCCAGTCTGATTTCTCTCAACGGTATGACCGATTATAAGTACAAATCGATGCCTCAGGATGAATATCGACGGATCATTCAGCAAAATCTGGACTTTGCTCTGGGACAGTACAAGAAACTACCCACGGACACGCGCATCTTAATTTTGGAAATCACCTTTGAACAACGTCAAGAGCTGTCGACTAAACAGGTAGCTGAAGCAATTCGTGCCGGATTGCAGGATTCATCCAAAAAGGCAAATGGCGTGGCATTATCTGAATTCAATCGGATTCCTGACCAGGACTTATACACGACAATATATCGTTCGGAGAAAAAAACGGGTGTGAAAGAAATGGCTCTGAGCGCCATCCGCAGTTTGGATAATAGCAAGGAGATATACCTTGAGCTTCTGAAGGGTGAGAAGTCTGCCGAATGGAAGAACCTGATTCAAATTCTGCTGGATACTGCGGATCAAAGTCCAGAGTATGCTCATGCGGCACTTGCAGATCAGGCAGATGCCAAAAAGCTGACCAGACTAAGTTGGTTTTCTTTGAACGATCTTCCTTCTCTGATACGTTCAGAGGACAATCAACCATTAGATGATCGAATCAAGCAATATATCTTGGTCCAATCAATAGATCATACATCTGCGCCGAACGAAAGACTGAATGAACTCCGTGAGTATGTAAGCGAGGAATCGCTCGCACGGTTTGCTAGCGAGCTGCTGCAGTTGTGGATTCAGGAGAGTGCTTCTGCGAAGGAGAAGTGGGTAATGTACCTCTCGGCACTCTTTGGCGATACTCAGATTGTGAATATATTGGCTCCCCAAATTAAGGAATGGACAGAAAACAGCCGAGGCGCCATTGCGGCTGATGCTGTAAAAGTACTGGCCTATCTTAAGGAACCTTCTGCTCTTATGGCGATTGACAAGATTAAACGCACTGTGAAGAACCGCCAGGTTAAGGGTGCGGCTGAAGAAGCGTTGCAGCTGGCAGCGGAAAATTTGGGACTCACCTCGGAACAACTGGAAGATCGACTCGTCACCACACTTGGTTTTGATAAGAATGGAACGATGCAGCTGAGCTACGGGGAGCGTTCATTCCTGATTAAAGTGAATGGAGATCTGCAGGTCGTTGTTGTAAATGAAGAAACGGGTAAATCTGTGAAGAGTCTACCTGCTCCTGCACAGAAAGATGATGCTGAACTTGCAGCACAATCTAAGGCGCGTTTCACACAATTGAAGAAGGATCTCAAAACAATGGTTAACATCCAGGCGCAACGTCTGGAAGAATCTTTGTCAAAACAACGGCTGTGGTCTGCTGATGAGTGGACAGCATTGTTTGTACAGAATGTAATCATGCAGAAATTTGCTGTAGGTCTGATATGGGGCACATATGAAGATGGTCAGTTGGTCACCACGTTCCGTTATATGGAGGATGGAACGTTTAATACCGTCGATGAGGATGAATACGAGCTGCCTTCGGGATCTCTAGTGGGATTGATTCATCCACTCGAACTTGACCAATCTACGCTCGAAGGATGGAAAACGCAGCTGGAAGATTATGAGATCAAGCAGCCGTTTGAGCAGCTGAATCGTCAAATTCATGTGCCTGAGGATGACGACAAAAATAAGGTTGAATATGACCGCTTGCCGGAGTCGGATTTCTCTCCCACCGCATTCCCCAAAGCACTGGAGAAATACGGATGGATCAAAGGTCCAGCACAGGATGGCGGCTGGTATCATGAATTTTACAAAGAGTATGGAGATCTTATCGCAGAACTGCGCTTCAGTGGTACCAGCATTTCATATTATGAAGGATTGGAAGATATCACGCTGGAATCTCTGCACTTCTTTAAACCTGGCAGTCAGAAACACTACTATTATAGCGATCACAAGTCCATTGCTTTGGGTGAAATTGCAGGTCGTGTGTTCAGTGAGACGATCTATGATATTTTAAGAGCGTCAGGACGTTGATCACGTGAGTGGATTTGAACTGAAATTTCGGATGTTTTCGAAGCTGTGTACGGAGGATTATTTGATTCGAAATGCCAACAAAGGGTTGTACAAACGGTCTCTGAAAGAGTTGGATAATGGCTTGACTGTGCAATACACTTGGAATGAAGCCTCTGTGAGTTGTCAGTTGAGTGATGGTACACATTGTTCGCTTGAAAATACGCTAGATCATTGGGAGTGCTCCTGTCCGGCAGACAACATTTGCAAACATATACTGATTTCGATTTTGTATTATCAGCGGGAACATCAGACAGAGGATACATTAAATCAGGGTGAAGCAGCGTCATCAGCACAGTTGGAACCTGAGTCTGGTCTGGTAACGGAGTCACGCTTCCGCTGGATGGTTGAATCCGATCTTGCTCCTTTGATTAAATCATATAGTTCTTCCTTGATTGAGGAGGTTCTGTTCCGATTAAGATATCCCGAGCAGATTGAAGTATTGGAAGATTCTCTTCTAACGGTGCGTCTGGTGAAACAAGAAATTGAGGTTTCGTTTACAGAGGAAGCTAGTCTGGCTAAGGCCCTGTGCAAAGTAAAACAAACTGCCGGTAATATGGCCAAACTTGAAGCATTATTGCGGTATCGGATGCAACAAGGTTTGGATGATACGGAAGCCATAAGTGGAAGAGTCCATGATACCAAGTTTTCACTTCAAACGGTGCGGGAATGCCGTTACATGCTGGCAGATCTGCTAAAGACGGGACTTGCTCGTCTACCGCAATCGTATATGGCTCAATTGGAGACACTGGCGATTGCGGCCCATAGTGGTCATCTTCCTGACGTTGAGCGGAGTTTACGCGGGATTCAGGGGGAACTGCAATTGTTTTTTAACCGACACGTACGGTTCTCCATGCAATCGATGCTTGATCGGGTAAGCAAGTTGTATCTTGCATTACAGGTGCTTGAACAAGAGAAGGTATCTGCATTCAAACAGAGTCAGCTCATTGGCAGTTTCCGAAGTAAATACTATACGGTTCCAGAGCTGCATCTGTATGGACTGGGTGCTGATGCATGGGAGACACGCTCCGGTTACCGTGGAATCACTTATTATTTCTATTGCTCTGATGATGCGGAAATCTATACGTACAGCGATGTGCGGGCTGTATACTATGAAGATAATCAATTCTCATATACAGAGCATTATGGTTCCTTCACTCCATGGCTGCCCAATCTGACTTTTCGTCAATTTGCCGGTGAAGAGATTCAGTTTCGCTCGGTGAAAGTAAATGAAGAGCATAGACTCTCCTCCGGGGAAGGCGCAAAGCTTACACTGTTGCCACGAACATCAGTGGAAGAGGTGAATCTGGGCAAGTACATGCAAGATATACCCTCCGTACTCGCTGAAGATGCACGCTCATTTGAGTTGTTTTCCGTTCCGAAAGAACGACTGGCGATGATCAAGGTTGCCCGGGTTGTAGAGCATCGCTTCGAGAAGCAATCGCAGGACCTTATTCTAACGATGGAGAGTGACCATGGGGAGACGTTGGATCTGACTCTTCCTTATTCAACGGAATGGGAGACCATGATCAAACGGCTAGAGTCTGGCTATGGAGCAGGAACACTCGAAGACTTCTATGCTTTTGTACGTATAGAGCAACAACGGATATACCCGATCAGCTTCCTGAAGGGTCCAACAGTGATCAGTCTGAAACTGGATACGGGTTATGGAAGGACGGGAAGAGTTGGAAGACTATAATCAGTTGATGCAGAAGATTAGCAGCTGGTCAGAAGAGCTGTTGCTTCGCGGATTATCCCAATTCACACTGAAAGATATGGAAGTATTGGAACAGCTAATCGCGGAGACCTCGAGGTTTCAAATGACTTTCCTTCGTGAAATACTGGAGCTCATGATCGAAGAGGGCCGAAAAACTGCTCTAGGGAGCGGTGATGAGGAGCTTATGTTGCTTCATTATTGCCGCCTCACACAGTATGTACAGCTCAGCATTCAGGAATCATCCTGAACCGATTGACACTTAAAGAATTGCAGAAGCGTGAGCCTCTGCAATTCTTTTTATTTCATTTGAGTAAATTAGGTTTTTGAATCTCCAAAGTTAACGGTTATATTCGCTCAGATGTCATATCCCCGCTTATGATGCATACCCATACCATTAGGCGAATGCTGTCTTAAGGAGGAAACAGGCATGTCCATGAGCGAACCTCTGTTAACGCAAATTGTCAATCAACATATCCCGGCTGACGCGACTGTCGTCACCATTGATAAACCGGTCAAACATCCGGCCATTTATGCTTCAGATTTAACCGGAGACGGAATGCCGGAGATTGCTGCTGTATATGAGCAGGGCGGAGAATTAATGCTGCTTGTCCTGAAATTTTACCAGGGTCACTGGATCAAGATGTCTTTGACGAAAGGCTTGGGTTATGGTGTTACCTTGCTGACAGCGGCATCTGTGACATCCACGGCGCGGAACAATCTCATTGTAGGCTGGCAGATCGGTGCGATCTGGTCGAAGCTTGCTGTATACGAATGGACGGAATCAGGACTGACAGATCAGGCGCCGGAAGATTTGTATTACAGCCATGCGGAAATCATCGATATGCCGGGTCACCACGGCAGAGATGGCAAAGTAGAGATTGCACTCTGGATTCATGATACAGGTGAAGCTTATCGGGTCGAGATCATCCGCTGGCAGAATGGGAAATGGGTTCCCGCAACAGATGTATATCCGTATTACTTTCCTAAAGTTGTGCAGTATTACGAACAATTGACTAAACACTATCCAGACTACACTTTCTATTGGTACTATCTCGCAGATGCCCAGTACAAGGCCGGATTATTTCCTGCCGCGCTCGTCTCGGTCCAAAAAGCGCTAAGTTTTAGTGACCCATACCCTTCACGGGAAGTTCTGCTTGAGCTGGAAAAGAAGATTAGGCAAGCCATAGGCACAGAGGGGCCGCGTGAAACGACGTGGTTATTTCCGATATCAGTCAGAACAACAACTGGAACCCGGTGGGGCTATATGGACGCCCAAGGTCGTATTCGTCTTGAACCGATACTTGACGATGCCCAAGACTTTCAACGAAATGGCCTGGCTGTCGTGGTGAAAGACGGGAAGACTGGTATCATTAATCTTAACGGGCAATTTGTCGTTCAACCTGTATACGATTCCATTAATCCTTTTTCAGAAGGTCGGGCCATTGTCATTGATTCCCAAGGGTTCAAGATGATTGATGAACAAGGTGCAGTATTGACCAAACGGGCATATCCGTTTATTGCCGATGTGAAGGACGGTCGAGCGCTATTTTACCTTTCAGATAGCAGTCAGGCAGGCGGGGAAGTCAGTCGTTACGGTTATTTGGACACCTCTGGAAATGAGGTCATTCGGGCTCAGTTCACTTCAGCGAACGATTTTCAGGATGGCAAGGCCGTTGTGCAGATCAAAGAAAATGAATATGCGTTAATTAACCGAAATGGTCAGCGGCTGGCGACGTATCCGTATGCCTACGTAGGACCTCTAGGTAACGGATTACTTCCTTTTCAGAAAGAGACATCGGGTAAATACGGTTATATCGACGAAAGTGGTCATATTCGAATTCAGCCGAGCTTCACTTCGGCATTTCCGTTCAGTGGTGGATACGCTATTGTGAATACAGCGGAGGATTACAACTACATCTATGGCGTTATTAACACACAGGGCACATTTACCATCCAACCCGCCTATAATGACATTCGAGATCTGGGAGAACATCGGCTAGCCCTGGGGCAAGCGATTGACCCCAAACAGTCTTTCTTAGGTTCGGTCTATGCAATTGCAGATGTCACTGGTAGAAAACTTTCCGATTTTGTATATACGGATGTATCGAATTACAAGGGAGGGCTGGTTTCAGTCACGAATGGAACACAAACGTTCTTTCTGGATCTAAAAGGGCGACCTGCATCGGGATACCCCCGTGTTGAAGGCTCGGGCACACTCGAATTGGTAGCTCCCGATCTAATCAAGGCGTATGTGGACCAGCGCGTATCCTATGTAAACCGGGCCGGGCAGGTCATTTGGCGACAAAATACAATTGTTCCACTTCACCCGCCATATCGTGTACGGGAAGAGAAATATAAGCCAAACCCCGATTATCTCGTGTATTATCCGCAGGTGGAAGGGTTAACCGATCAAGCCGTTCAGCTTGCAGTAAACGCCAAGTTAAAGGCACTATCCCAAGTGAAGCCAATCCCTGCGGATCAGAAGCTGGGTTACACATATACAGGGGATTTTGATATTACGTTCTATCAGCAGCAATTGCTTCAACTCAAGCTCACGGGTTATAACTACCCGGCGGGTGCAGCACATGGCATGCCGACGATGATCTATGCGATTATTAATCTGAGCAGCGGCCAGATGTATGAACTCAAGGATTTGTTTAAACCGAACAGTGATTATGTTAAGGTGCTCAGCAAAATTGTAGGTGATCAGATCAAAAATGATCCACAATACTCGTATGTTTTTCCAGACACGTATGAGGGAATCAGCCCGGATCAGCCTTTTTTTGTCACAGCGGATGCACTGCATCTATATTTCAGCCCTTATGAAATCGCTCCTTATGTCGCGGGATTTCCGACATTTACAATTCCTTTTGCCCAGATCAAGGATATCATTAATACAGAGGGTTCATTCTGGAAAGCTTTTCACGAGCAGACGTAACCAATCCATTTCACCCCGTAACCTAATGCCTACGAATGGTGTTTAGATATGGGAGGGGATTTGGATTGTTGCTGAATGCGGTTCAACGTTTTTTGGTTTTAGGAATTGAGTTTGTTATCGTGATGCTGAGTGCTGTGGTCGCAGTTGAAGTCCTGGAAGGATACAAAGTTACAACGACAGAATACTATGGCCTGCGGAATGTGGGTCACATCTTTTTTCTCCTGATCTTTATCACCTTTAGCCCACACGTATTCGCTTTTTATACTGTAGTTGTAAGTCCGATTTCATGGCTTCTGCGTAAATATGTCCCCTTTATTATCGCCAGGGTGATTGTATATAGTGTCGGTTGCGGGTTACTAGGGTCGTGGGTATTTGATCAGATGTTCAGAGACCATATCGTGGAGACATACCATTTGAACCGAACGACTTCCATCTGGCTATTTGCTCTTGCGGGGATGATCTACGCCATAGTAGAAAATAGAGTTATACAACGGTATAAGATGCGAGCAGAGAACTTGGGAATTTCCAATAAGGGTTGAGAACGAAAAGGGTGAAAGATCCCTCAAAAGGAATACTATTCTGCACCGGAGTATTTTTCACGATATCCATTCATCATTGGTAAGAGGCCATATGTCACATATGGTCTTTTTTTGTTTGCCTTAATTTTTAGATGAAATAAAACAAAATGATGCCATTTATTATCCGTATAGAGGTATTTTTGCTCCGTTTTGAGGTAGTAGCTGATCACTGTGATGTGAGATATTAATTGGGCGTATATAACACTGCGCTATGTTGAGAATGATTATTAATGTCAGGAGGAGCGGGATGAACACCACATCTGAAGTATCCGGTTTAATGGAAGTAACCAAGGAGCGGAAAGGTTTGCTGATTACAGCAAGTATCTTCTCGATTTTATCGAGTCTGCTGCAAATGGTTCCATTTATCGGAGTGTATAAAATCGTCGAAGAACTGTTAATCCATGCCCGAGAGCCATCTGGCCTGGACAGGGATTTGCTGATGTATTGGGGATTCGTCTCTTTTGGAGCGCTAATCGCGGGTCTTATCGCGCTCTATATTGGAGGAATGTGCTCGCATATCGCTGCATTCAACATCCTGTACCAGCTCAGAGTAAAGCTTGCCGATCATGTGGCAAAAGTGCCGATGGGGTATCACACTCGAACTGCGACAGGTGAGCTGAAAAAAATCATTGAAGTTAGCGTTGAGAAAATAGAGAAGTTCATCGCGCATCAGCTTCCCGATCTGGTGAGTGCGATCGTCATTCCACTAGTGCTACTATGCTATTTGTTCTGGCTAGATTACCGTATGGCACTGGTCTTGCTAGTTCCCATGATTATCGGGTTCTGGCTGCAAAGCAGCATCTTCCGAAGTGAACGGGGACGTCAGGCATATCGTGATTTTCAGTATGCGATTGAAGAAATGAACTCAACAGGGGTTGAATACGTAAGAGGAATGCCGGCGGTAAAAGCATTCGGTATTACAGCGGACTCGTTTCTCACCTTTAAACAGGCAGTAACGAGATATCGGGATATCTCGTTGAGAATAACCGATTTATGCAAGACGTCGTATGGCATGTTTTTCATCATCATTATTTCGCTGGTGACCTTTATTGTTCCGATCGGCATTTTACTTTCAAGCGAAAACGCAGGCAATCAGTCTTTCGCGATCACCTTTATTCTATTTCTAATCATTACACCAAGTTTGTCCGCACCACTCTTGAAACTGATGTATCTGGGTAGTGGCATGCGTGAGATCGTGGAAGGTCAGAATCGGATCAAGGCTGTATTTGCTGAGTCGGTTGTACAGGAACCTCTCACTCCGCTAGTGCCCGATACATATGATGTGGCTTTTCGGCAGGTATCCTTTGCGTATGAACAAAAGGATAGCAAAGCGTTCAAACCTGTGCTTCAAGAAGTTGATTTTGTAGCTAAAGCAGGAGAAATGACGGCATTGGTTGGACCTTCGGGTGGCGGAAAATCTACCATTGCCAATCTGCTTCTGCGTTTCTGGGACGTGCAGCAAGGCGAAATTACGATTGGTGGGGTTCCCATTCAGGAAATGGGGACAGAGAAGCTGATGGAGACGGTTTCGTTTGTATTCCAGGAAGTACATCTGTTCTACGATACGATTGAGGAAAATATCCGCATGGGCAATACAGCTGCATCGCGGGATGATGTCATTGCTGCGGCTCGAACAGCTTGTTGTCATGAGTTTATTGAGAAGCTGGATGAGGGATATGACACCAAAATTGGAGAAGGTGGTACGTACCTGTCCGGTGGTGAAGCTCAACGGATTGCCATTGCGAGAGCTTTACTCAAGGATGCTCCAATTCTCGTTTTAGATGAAGCGACAGCATATGCGGATGCAGAGAATGAACATAAGATCCAGCAAGGACTGGCCCAACTCGTTCAAGGTAAAACGGTACTGATTATTGCTCATCGTCTAACAACGATTCGGGCAGCTGAACAGATCCTGGTCATTCGTCAGGGTACCATTGTTGAGCGAGGTACACATGATCAATTACGTGAGGCAGACGGTTTGTATGAGAAGATGTGGCAGGCCCATATTCATGCTGCTTCCTGGAAGCTTGGAGGTGCGAAGCAATGAGGAACTATTTATACAACATATCGGGTGGTAACCCCCGCAGTCTGCTTCCATCCATCATAGCCGCCATTCTGGACGGGATTGCCAAGATCATTCCGGCTGCGCTGCTCGTTGATATTTTCAATACGATATACAAATCCTTCGCTGAACCGGATAAGGGACTGGACATCCAGCGAATGTGGATGGTGTGCTGCATTCTGTTTGCATGGCTGTTGGTGGAGTATGCGGCTTACTCTTCTCTCTATGATAAAACCTATCGGGCAGCATACAGCCTCGCCGCAACGGGACGCTTGAAGCTGGCTGAACATATTCGTCATCTATCATTGGGTTTCTTCGGTAAAAGGGACCCGGGAGATCTGACCAATCTGATTCTGAGTGATTACGGACAGGTAGAGCATACGATCTCTCACAATCTGTCACAGCTCATCAGCGCAATTGTGCTGCCGGTGCTGGCTTTTGTTGGACTGCTGTTTGTAGATTGGCGAATGGCAGTTGCGATGTTCGTCGCTGTTCCACTGGGGGTGGCCTTGTTATGGGTGACAGACTCCATTCAGGCTCGCTTAAGCGAGAATCATGTGAGAGCCAAGAACGAAGCGGCCAGTCGTCTGCAAGAGTACTTAACCGGTATTCGTGAGATCAAAGCCCACAATATGGGCGGAGAACGATTTGAACGACTGCGTCGTTCTTTTGACGAGTTGAAGTCGGCATCCATTCGGTTGGAAGGCATTATGGGTCCGATGATTATGGGCGCGATGCTGCTTGCGCGTTCCGGAATGACGTGGATGATTTTGGCAGGGAGTTATTTGCTTGCTGGCGGGGAATTGACATTGCCGATATTTTTGCTGTTTTTGCTGGTCGGTACGAAAGTGTTTGAACCTCTGACCGTTGCGCTGATGAGTTATGGCGAGATGCGGTACTCCGCATATAGCGCACGGCGCATTATGGAAGTGCAGCAGGAGGCGCCGATGAAAGGAACAGGAAGCGTACAACCTAATCAAGCCATCTCGTTTGACCGCGTAACCTTTGGTTATGATGATGAGCTGCCTGTGCTGAAGAATTTGTCGTTTACCATTCCTCCGCACACCATTACTGCACTTGTAGGGCCATCCGGCAGTGGTAAAAGTACAGTTACCCGTCTCATTGCGCGTTTCTGGGATGTGCAGTCAGGTTCCATTACCATTGGCGGGCAGCCAATTAACCGTATGGACCCGGAGAAACTGTTGGAGGATATCTCTGTTGTCTTCCAGGACGTCTATCTGTTCCAGGATACGATTGGTAACAACATACGTGTAGGGAAGAAAGAGGCTACCCAGGCAGAGATCGAAGAAGCAGCCCGCCGGGCTTGCTGTCATGAGTTTATCGCAAGTCTGCCTCAAGGATATGACACGTTAGTGGGAGAAGGAGGCTCGACGTTATCTGGTGGGGAAAAGCAGCGTATATCGATTGCACGTGCGTTGTTGAAAAATGCATCCATCGTTTTGCTGGACGAAGCTACGGCGTCACTCGACCCGGAAAATGAAGCTGCAGTACAGCAAGCGATTAATGAGCTGGTCACGAACAAAACGGTAATTCTAATCGCCCATCGTTTGAAAACGATCCAAAATGCGGATCAGATCCTTGTCCTGGATCAGGGCCAGCTTGTGGAACAAGGAACGCATGAGCAATTATTGCTAGGCTCGGGGATCTACTCGCGTCTGTGGCAATTACAGCATGATGCCGAGGGATGGCAGGTAAAGGTATAGCGATGAACGCAGTCGTCCAAACCAGATAGATGAATTGACTCAAAAGGAGAATAATTTAAATGTTAAAACGAGTTCATATATGGATTGCATTATGCTCCATGCTGATGCTTGCGGCTTGCGGAACTGAACAGACAAGCAGTCAGGAGGTTAGTTCGTCAGAGGGAACGGCGCAAGCGACAACGAAAGTCATCACCAATCCAAATGGAGAGGAAGTTACAATCCCCCTTAATCCGCAGCGGATTGTGGATCTGTCCGGCTCAACAGAGGAATTACTCATCGTTGGCAAAACGCCTGTCGCTACGACCAGCGCCGATTATGGGCAGCAGGATCAGATCACTCCACCCCTTAAAGACAAGTTGGATGCAAATACCGTGGTTCTGGGGTGGCTGGGCAGCAAATTCAGTATAGAAGCGGTGACTGCGTCGAACCCGGATCTGATCATTCTGGGAAAGGATTTTAATACAGATCAGTATGAAACCTTATCCTTAATTGCACCGACAATTGTTTTACCATACTCGTATTATGATTGGAGAGAACGTCTGACGTTCCTGGCAGATACGTTCGGAGAAGAAATCAAAAAGGATGAGTTCCTGGCTAAATATGATGCAAAGTCGGCTGAGTGGAAGCAAAAACTTGAATCGGCTGTGAACGGTGAATCTTTTGCGGTCATCGAAACCTATCCTAACAATCTGGTGATCTATTCGAATAAAGGTGCGGCAGAGATGTTGTACGGCGAGTGGGGACTAAAACGCACAGAAGGTATTCCTGAGCCCGAAGGCTGGGGAGGCAAACAGATCAGTATAGAGGCGTTGATCTCCGTCAATCCGGACCAGCTGGTGCTGATGGAGAATAGCGAGAACAAGATGGAAGACAGCAAGGTGTGGAATAACATGAATGCCGTCAAGGATGGGAAGATTTATAAAATCTCCAGCGTAGATAACTACAATTATTCTTATACGGCTATGGGACGGATGGAACTCATGGATCGTTTGGGTAACCTGATTTTGGAAGGACAGAAGTAACGCTGAATAGAAATATAACAAAAGATTTAAAAGTTAAAAGGTTCGCCATGAAAAGGCTTCTCAACAAAAGTTGAGGAGCCTTTCTCGATTCCTTGAATAGGATGATTAAGAACTTAATGGAATATTTTTCTGTTATACTACATGGATATGTGTCTACATACATTCAACTAAATCCATATGAAAGGAGGCATTCATTTGAGAGAAGCAGGTTTTTGGGTTAGATTAGGAGCAAACTTGTTAGATGGAATTATCGTTTCAATCCCTTTAGCCATTATTGTAGGTGTACTGACTGGAAATTATGATAATGACGAGCCTTTAGCTAAACTACTGAGTGGATTATATTCCATTTTATTACCTGTATTATGGAGTGGCCGAACGATAGGAAAACGTATTTGCGGAATTCGAATTCGAAAATACGATACACATGAGCCCCCTGGAATTGGAACCATGCTCATGCGAGTTGTTGTTGCAGGACTGGTATATGGAATCACATTTGGCATTGGTTTCATTGCGAGTGTCATCATGGTTGCTGTACGAGAAGACAAACGTGCAATCCATGATTTTATCGCAGGTACCGAAGTTGTTTGGGACTAAAAATGCGAAGGTAATCCCCGGCACAAATATTGTTTATGTTCCAATCCACTCATATTCACCCACGTTACAGACGATGAACCTTGTTCATGGTCTGTTTTTTTGTGCTGCCATAAGTACAGTCACAAACCCGCGCCAACACTGCAAAATCAAGGCATTGCAGATGATTATATAGAGAATTCGTCTATCGTTTTGGCTAAATGATCATTTGGTTCTGACGAAATCAACATGTCATTTCATCTTTTGCGAATATCGCTACAATGCGCTCTCCCTTACTCTGAGGTAGAGCACAGACATTCCCAAAAGGTGGAGGATAAGGTCCATGAGAAGAAAAGTGTTATCTACGAGTTTGATGATCCTGTTATTAGGTACAACGATCCTGGGGTGTTCGTCCGAAGACAGTAAAACGGGCGATGCTGAAAAAGGCACACCAAGCGGATCAACGGAAGCAACAACCTATCCAATTCAAACGGATAAGACGCTTACGTACTGGGGTGAAATTAACGGAAACTTGATCGGGGTCAAAAATTCGCACAGCGAAATTCCATTCTTTCAAAAATGGCAGGAAAAAACCGGCGTGCCACTCAAATTCACGGCACCACCGACAGGTCAGGTCAGAGAATCTTTTAACGTGATGCTAGCATCTGGAGATTTGCCTGACATGCTGGAGTACAATTTTATCGGAGATTTCCCTGGTGGACCGGAAAAAGCCATCAATGATGGTTATATCCTCAAGCTGAACGATCTGATTGACCAGTATGCTCCGAATCTGAAGAAATACCTGCAGGACAATCCGGACATCGACAAGATGGTCAAAACGGACAGTGGCAGCTACTATGTATTCCCGTTCATTCGGGGAGATGAGTACCTGCGTGTCTTCCAGGGACCAATCATTCGTAAGGATTGGCTGGATGAGCTGGGACTGCCTGTTCCGGAAACGATTGATGAGTGGACAACAACTCTGAGAGCTTTTAAAGAGAAGAAAGGCGCAGCCGCTCCGTTCTCCGTTGTAAGTAAGCCACGATTCTTTAACGATTCCGGTAACGGTGCTTTCCTGGGCGCCTTCGGTGTAAACCGTGGATTCTATCAGGAAGACGGACAGGTCAAATTTGGTCCTGCGGAAGAAGGTTTCAAAGAATACTTGACGTTATTCCAGGAATGGTACAAAGAAGGTCTGATTGATAAAAACATCTCAACAGCCGATACCAAATCCGTTGACGGTAACCTCGCTTCGGGTGCTACTGGCGCTAGTGTCGGTAACGCAGGCGGAGGTATCGGCAAATGGCAACCGCTCGTAGAAGCAAATGATCCGGATGCCGTTCTGGTCGCCGCACCATATCCGGTGCTTAAAAAAGGGGATATTCCTAAATTCGGCCAACTTAACCAGGGTTATGCCTCGGAAGGAACGGTTGCCATCACAACAGCAGCCAAGGACCCGGAACTTGCCGTTCGCATGCTGGATTACGGCTACAGTGAGGAAGGGCACATGTTCTTCAACTTCGGTGAAGAAGGTGTCAGCTATAACTTGGAGGGTGATTATCCGAAATTTACGGACTTGCTGCTAAAGAATCCGGATAAACTCGCTCCTGCACAAGCGATTTCACTATATGCCCGCAGCAGCTATAACGGTCCATTCGTTCAAGACAAACGTTATGCCGAGCAGTTCTTTGCATTACAGACTCAGCGTGATGCCATTGATGTATGGAAGAATACACAGGCCGCCAAATATAATCTGCCTTCAATCACACCTACACCTGAAGAGAGCTCCGAATACGCGACCATCATGAATGATATCAACACACTCGTCGATGAGATGACCATCAAGATCATTCTGGGTAACGAACCAGTGGATCAATTTGAGAGCTATGTCGCGAAAATGAAATCGTTACATCTGGATCGAGCGATTGAAATCCAAACAGCAGCACTCGAACGCTACAACAACCGGTAATTGTAAAAGGGGAGGGCTCTAGCCCTCCCGATTGAAAAGAGGTGAAAAGGTACATCATGAGCAATCGTCAATCCTTTAGAAGCCGGTTCGTGCGGGACTTCATGATGAACAAGTATTTGTACATCATGATGATTCCCGTTATTGGATATTATTTAATATTTCATTACGGTCCGATGTACGGCGCAATTATTGCCTTTAAAGATTATTCTCCGATGAAGGGTATTTTGGGGAGTGATTGGGTTGGGCTGAAGCACTTTGAAGAGTTTTTCAACAGTTATTATTTCTTGCGTGTTCTGAAGAACACCCTTCTTATCAGTTTGTACACACTGGTCTTTGAATTCCCCGCACCGATTATTCTGGCGCTGCTAATTAACGAAGTACGCAAGCGCACGTTCAAGCGGGTCGTTCAGACGATAACGTATATGCCTTATTTCATCTCTCTCGTCGTCATATGCGGTATTATTACAGACTTCACGAACGCGGATGGTTTAATCAACCGTCTGATCATAATGCTTGGATATGACGGTCAGGCGATGCTGCAAAAGCCGGAGCTGTTCCGTCCGATCTATGTTCTGTCTGAAATATGGCAGCGGATCGGTTGGGAATCCATTATCTATATTGCTGCGTTAATGAGCATCGACCTGGAGCAGTATGAAGCGGCTAAGATAGACGGAGCGAGCCGTCTCAAGCAAATGTTTCACATTACGCTACCCGGATTGCTGCCTATTATTACGATCATGTTCATTCTCCGGATGGGTAATATGCTGAATGTCGGGTTCGAGAAAATCATTCTCCTTTATAATCCGGTGACCTATGAAACAGCTGACGTAATCTCCTCCTTCGTATATCGAAAGGGATTGTTGGAGTTCGGATGGAGTTACAGCTCGGCAGTTGGTCTATTTAACTCGGTGATCAATCTCGTTCTTCTGATTTCGGCGAACTATATCAGCCGCAGAGTGAGTCAAAACAGCTTATGGTGAGGTGATAACTTTGATTAAGGAAAGCGGTTGGTTTGACCGAATCTTTACGATCTTCAATTATACGTTTCTAATCCTGCTCGTCATCGTCACATTGTATCCACTGCTCTACGTGTTATTTGCGTCCTTAAGTGATTCGGCGCAGCTGTTAGCAAACAAAGGTCTCCTGTGGAAGCCGGTCGGCTTTAGTCTGGAAGCATACAAGAGTGTACTTGCCAATCCAGGTATAGCCACAGGTTTCCGCAATACATTGTTTATTCTTGTGTTCGGCGTTATCGTCAACCTGTTCATGACTGCGCTTGGTGCATATGTGCTATCCCGTAAAAACGTGATGTGGAACAAGGTGTTCATGTTCTTTATCGTGTTCACGATGTTCTTTGGCGGCGGGTTGATTCCACTGTACCTGGTCGTAAAAGGTGTTGGCCTGTTAGATACATTGTGGTCGACCATTCTGCCTTTTGCCATCAGCACGTTTAACCTGATCATCATGCGAACGTCATTTATGGGCATTCCGGACAGCCTGGAAGAGTCGGCCAAGATTGATGGAGCGAATCACTTCACCATTTTGTTCCGTATCATTATTCCGTTGTCCATGCCAGTCATTGCCGTGATGATTCTGTATTACGCGGTCGATAAGTGGAACGGGTGGTTCTATGCATCAGTATTTATCAAAAGCCGAGAACTGTTCCCATTGCAATTGGTGCTGCGTGAGATTCTGATCGCCAATTCTACAGAGAGCATGTCGGCCGGTGCATCGGCTGGGGATCGCTTCCAGATCGGGGAAACCATCAAGTATGCGACGATTATGGTAGCGACGATACCCATCCTGTGCATCTATCCGTTTTTGCAGCGCTTTTTCGTAAAAGGTGTCATGGTTGGTTCATTGAAAGGTTAAATCAGAGTATTGAAGAACGGTAAGGAGGTATGAGGTTACATGAGCGTATTAAATGAAGTGAACAAGGACGTGTGGGATCAGATTAAAAGTAAAGCCGATCAGATGCTTGCAGCCATAGGTGAAAAGTCTCCGCATGTCGCAGGAGCAAATGGCATCTATGACGACATGAGAATCGATTGGTGGACCTCGGGATTCTGGCCGGGCATATTATGGATTGTGTACGATATGACGGGTGATGAGAAATATAAAGAGGCTGCATGGAATTGGGGTGAGCGACTATCGGAACGTTTTCTAGAAAACAACTACTTTGATCACGACGTGGGCTTTCATTTCCTGCCTACGGCTGTCATCAAATACAAGCTCACCGGAGATACCGATGCCGCAAGGCGTGCCTTATTTGCCGCCAACTTTCTGGCTGGCCGCTTCAATACCAAAGGCGGCTTCATCCGGGCTTGGAATGGAGACATGCTGGGCTGGTCGATCATCGATACCATGATGAACCTGTCATTGCTCTTCTGGGCGTCTGAGGAAAGTGGAGATCCTCGTTTCAGCCATATCGCCAAAGCTCATGCGGATATGGTCATGAAGCAATTTGTGCGGGAAGATGGTTCTGTGCATCATATCATTCGATTTGATCCCGAGACAGGTGAACGGGCAGAAGCGATAGGTGGACAGGGAGCGGCGCCGGATTCGGCATGGAGTCGGGGAGCGGCGTGGGCTTTATATGGATTAACGAATACGTATCGTTATACAGAGGACCCGTCATATCTGGATGCTGCACAGCGTGTGGCGAACTTCTTCATTTCCAGCCTGCCCGAGGATAGCGTTCCGCATTGGGATTTCCGTGCTGAGCCCGAAGAAGGGGAGGAGATCCCACGAGACAGCTCCGCTGGTGCCATTGCTGCTTCCGGATTGCTTGAGCTTGCAGATGTTCTTCCTGATCCAGAAGGCAGACTCTATGCCACCGTTGCCAAACGTATCCTGAGTTCCCTGCGGGATCATTATGGAACCTGGGATCTTCCTGAGCACGAAGGTATGCTTCTCGAGGGAACCGGTCATAAACCGGCAGGTCAGAACGTAAACGTCTCGCTCATTTACGGTGACTATTTCTACGTCGAGGCGAGTGCCAAATTAAACGGGTGGAAGCATCGCATTTTCTAAAAAAATACTAAGAATATTTAAAAAACATTCTCAACTTGATACCGAATTGATACCGAATGCCCGATAGACGAAATTAGTCTATTCGGGCTATTTGTGCTTGATTTGACGGGGGAAATCGGTGGTGGCTACCCTTTTTGTCAATCGAATTGAACTTTTTATCTATATCCCAATCGCGCTCTTACCGTTATAATAAATTCCTGATCCAAACATAGATAATCTACGAAGAGTTGGGTGATGAGTTGTTGCTAAACATTCGATATTTGTGGCAAAAACGAGAAAGCATAATTGTAACCTGGCTTGTCTCTTACAGTGCTGTTTTGATTGTGCCGATTCTGATCAGTTTGGTTATTTACATGCAAGCAAATGAGACTTTGAAGAGTGAAATACATCGAGCCAACGATTCTTTATTGAAGCAGATGCGATATACAATCGATACACAAGTTGATCTGATGAAGCGGTTAAACATGGAGATGACGTGGAGCCCAAATCTGCAAACGTTGATGTATTCCAATCAGCCGGCCAAAGAGGCGCCGTATACGGCATACCAACTGGTAAAGGAACTCCGTCTCTATAAAACATCCTACGCATCCATCGATGAATTCTACGTCGTGTGGAAAAAAGATCAATCCATTCTCCGTTCAGGTAATATTCGGGATATGCGAACGGCATTTCATACCATACATAACACAGGTGCAATGTCTTTCGAAGCGTGGCGGGATCAGATTCTGGGTACAGAGACGAATCAATTCGTTATACTACCACATCAGAATGCAGCTCCGGCGGAGTCTTCCATTGCGTACATTACACGTCTGCCTGATGATTTGAATGGTCAGGAGACCGGTACGGTTGTCGTCATGGCGGATACGCGAAGATTCCAGGAAGCAATTGAGAGCATTTCAGGTTTTAGTGATGCCACGCTGCTGATTCTGAACCAGAATAACGAGATTCTGATGAGCAATCATCCGGGGTCAGAGGAATTGAAGCCATTCATGAATGGCAATCAGGTTCAATTGGATAACGCCAAGGTAGGCAAGTCGGAGATGTTCTACATGGATTCTGCGGTATCCGATCTCAAGTACGCATTGATTATTCCCAGCAGCCTATATTGGGAAAAGGCAGTGTATGTCCGCAATTTTACGTATATCAGCATCGTAGTGAGTCTCATTAGCGCGGGTGTACTGACCTGGTTCTTCATGCGCCGGAATTACTCCCCAATCCAACAGCTCGTGGAATCACTAAAAGACAAAAATAGTCAGAACGAACCTGCTGATCGGAACGAACTTCGGTTTATACAGAAGGTCATCATGAACACACGTTCAGAAAAGAATGAGATTGCCCAACAGTTGCAGAAACATCAGCAGGTGCTGCGCTCCAATATGATTAATCGGCTTCTCAAAGGCAAACAGGATACGCTTGTGCCTTATGAAGATGCATTCCGTTCATTCCATATGCCGCTGTATTCAAGTGAATTTGCTGTTATCCTATTTGTTATCGAGAATGAAGAGAATCTCTATGGAAAGCTGCCAGGTATTGATATCAACGAACGAAACAAGCTAATCCATCTCATTATTTCCAATGTGGTTGAAGAACTGGCTTCAGAGCGTCAGCACGTCGGATATGTGGCTGAAGTTGATGATATGATGGTCTGCCTTGTAAATATGAAAGCGGATTCTTCGGATTGGAACCAGGATCTTCATCACATTGCGGCAGAAGCGCAGCGATTCCTGGAACGTTATGATATGGAATTGACGATCTCCATCAGTGGACGCCATACGTCGTGGATTGGTATCGCCGAAGCATACCAGGAAGCTGTAGACGCGATGGAATACAAAATGGTGCTTGGCAAAAAAGGTATCATTACCTATGGCGATGTCCGCAGCGATGCGATGGCGGATGACCCGTTTGGCTACTACTATCCGCTTCAGGTGGAACAGCAGCTTCTTAATTTCATCAAAGCGGGAGATACCGACCAAGCCAGCGCTTATATGAACGAGATTACAGAGCGAAATTTTGATAAACCGATTATGTCGCTCACACTTGCACGTTGCCTGATTTTTAACCTGGTAGGTACAATGATCAAGGCTATCAATGATCTGGGGGACAGGGATAACCATACGCTAACCCAATACCCGCATCGGATTGAGGACATTATTGCTGGGGATACCATTCAGGAGATGCAGGAGGCATTGCAGAACTTGCTTGAGGAGGTATGTTCCTATGCCGCTGACAAACGCGCAACGAATGTATCACAAGAACGTGAGGATTCCCTGCGTCATCTCAGTACCCAAGTCACGCAGTATATTGAGAATAACTATACAGACGTGAATTTGAACGTCAACGCCATTGGTGAACATTTTGAGCTGAAGGGCAGTTACTTGTCCAAACTCTTCAAGAATCAGACTGGTGAGGGTCTGCTGGACTGCATTCATAAGTGCCGAATCCGACAGGCTAAAGAAATGATTGAACATAAACAAGAATCCATTACAGAAATATCCCGAATGGTCGGGTATAACGATGCAGCAACTTTCATCCGGGTATTCAAGAAATACGAAGGCATTACGCCAGGTAAATATAAAGAAATCAGTTGATTGATTTGAAAGGAGACCGGAACATGAACGTAAAGAGGAAGTTGGCATTCATAGCAAAGTTGACAGGATTCATCCTACTGCTTGGCATGCTGACTGCTTGCGATCAGAACGGGACAGATTCGGATGCCAAGCTGGATGAACGTTCCGGCTCATCAGAGTACCAGACCGTCTCAATTGCTTCACCCAATGACGATGGAAAATTAACCTACTGGGCAGAATTGAATGGCAATGCAGCAAGCATTAAGTCCAGCTTCAATGAAGTTCCTTTTTTTCAGGAGTGGCAGCGGAGAACCGGAGTCAACCTTCAATTCATCCGGCCTCCAGCCAATCAGGCCAAAGAAGCGATTAATGTGCTGCTTACGTCCGGAGAACTGCCGGATATGATTGAATACGAGTGGAGCAATTATCCCGGTGGGCCGGAGAAAGCGATCAAAGACGGATATATTCTGAGATTAAACGATGTTATTGATCAATACGCACCTCATCTGAAGCAGTACCTGACGGAGCATCCAGACATTGATATGCAGATTCGCACAGCGAACGGAAGTTATTACGCGTTTCCTTTTATTCAGGGAGATGATAAGCTGCGAACCTATCAAGGGCCGATTATCCGAAAGGACTGGCTGGATGAACTTGGACTTGATGTGCCAACAACGATTGACGAATGGCATACGATGCTTCAGGCATTTAAGGACAAAAAGGGAGCTGACGCCCCGCTTACTTTCCTAGGTGTTCCGAATCCGTTGTTTGGTATAGAAGGCGGCGCTTTTATTGGCGCTTTTGGGATTAAAAAGGGGTTCTACGTGGAAGATGGCCACATTAAGTTTGGGGCACAAGAACCTGAATATAAGGCGTTTCTATCCTTATTTCGTGAATGGTATGCGGAGGGACTCATTGACAAGAATCTAGCTGCCGTTGATTCGGAGACTCAGGATACAAACATGACCACAGGACGCAGCGGCGCGAGTATCTGGAATGCAGGGGCGGGGATTGGTACATGGTTACCCATCTTGCAGGAGACGGATCCCCATGCAAAGCTTGTGCCAGCGCCATATCCTGTCATGAACAAAGGAGATC
This sequence comes from Paenibacillus sp. FSL F4-0087, assembly GCF_038020215.1. NCBI lineage: Bacteria > Bacillati > Bacillota > Bacilli > Caryophanales > Paenibacillaceae > Paenibacillus > Paenibacillus sp. FSL F4-0087. The sequence goes on along the minus strand of NZ_JBBODJ010000001.1, from coordinate 6,136,807 downwards.
GCCCGAAATTTGGTCAACTTGCTCCCGCGATCGGTTCCAGTGGAGTCGCCATATCCAGCAACAGTCATCATGTAGAAGAAGCAGCACGGATGTTGGACTACGGGTATGGGCCTGAGGGACATTTACTGTTCAACTTTGGTATTGAAGGTGTTAGTTTTAAGATGAAGGACGGGTATCCGACGTATACCGAGACTATTTTGAAAAACCCTGATAAGTGGTCGCCGGCGCAAGCGCTTGCGATGTACACGAGAGCGAGTTATTTCGGTCCATTTGTACAGGATACGCGATATATGGAACAATATTATATTTTGCCGGAACAGAAAGAGGCGGTGCAGTTATGGTCCAGTACAGATGCTGTTCTGCATCAGGTACCTACTCTGCCCAAAACCGAGAAAGAAAGCACGGAGATGTCAGTCATCATGCAGGAAGTGAACAAAGTAGTGGACGAGATGTCGCTTAAAATCATTTTTGGCATTGAGCCGTTGGATGCATTCGATACGTATGTCGAGCAAATCAAGTCATTACAGATTGATCGTGCGATTGAGATTCAACAACAGGCGTTAGAGCGATATAATCGCGCTGTATCCTCTAAATAAATCCTTATATTGTATAAAATGGGCATTGAAGTGTCGTTTTTGTTGATGTAATTTCGTTCCCTCGTGCTCTACAATCGGTTATGACATGCTGAGTTGGCATGCACATGACTCTTGCTTGAGCAGGATCGGAGGTGACTATAGGGTTTCTTGAAACCGCTCACATACTCTGAAATCCAAAAGGAGGAGAACGAAAGCATGCGTAGAAAGTGGCCTTTTTTATTGTTGGCATTTACGTTGACCGTTGGATTGTCTGTACCCGGAACCCAGGAGGTTCGAGCGTCAGAGGAGCCATCTATTGATCTTGCGGGTGAGAATCTATCTCTGGGTACGGATGGCAGAAGCAGACTCTATCCAAACGATTGGTATCCAGGATTTAAAGATGAACAGGGAAGGTTTCTGCATGACTTTTCGTATGCCGGTTATAAGCGCGGGGAAACAGAGCTACCTAAAACGCCTAAAAACAAACGTATCGACGTTACCAAATCACCTTATTTTGCCGATCCTTCAGGGGGCCGTGACGCAACACAGGCTATTCAAAAGGCAATTGATGCTGCTGTTGCGTTAGGCGGGGGTGTCGTGTATCTTCCCAAGGGTACATATCAGGTTAACCCTCAGGATGGCAAGGATTATTCACTAAACATTCCTGCAAGTCGTGTGGTCCTGAAAGGTGACGGGATGAACAAGACTCATATCTATAATGCACAGCAAAATATGAAAAACAAGGATATTATCCGAATCGGTAACGGAGATTGGAAGAAAACCGGAATTTCTACGAAACTTCGCAAGTCGGTTACTGATCCAACCGTCCTGCTACCCGTTGAGGACACAAGCGGGTTTGCGGTGAATGATTACGTGGTCATTTCATTCGAAACGACGCCGGGTTTCTTACGTGAACTTGGCATGCAAAACAAGTGGTCGTCCCGTCTCGGGAAAGTAGAACCGTTATTCTATCGCCAAATCTTGGGCGTAGATTCAGAGAACAAAACGATTACGCTAGACATTCCAACGCGTTATCCAATGAAGCTCCGCGATGATATTACGATTAGTCAGACCGCAGATCCGATTGTCGAAGTAGGTTTGGAGGATTTCTCGATTGCAAACATTCAAAATGCAAAGTCAGGGCTTGGTGAAGACGACTTCAAAGTCGTTGGGACAGCTGGGTATGAAGCCGATAATGCCAAAGCGGTCAATGTGATTGCAGTGGCGAACAGCTGGATTCGAAATATTAACACCTATAAGCCAGCTGGCAATACAGATTACCATCTGCTATCCAAAGGGATTATTCTGGATCGTACAAAGAACGTCACAGTGGATCATGTAACCATGCAGTACCCGCAGTATCGTGGGGCAAATGGGAACGGTTATTTATATCAATTTATTGGCAATGATAATCTCATTAAGAATAGTAAGGCAATAGGAGCTAGACATAGCTTCACATATGCCAACTTCTCTGCGAACGGGAATGTCCTGCAAGGTTCGTATTCTGAGAAACCTTCATTATTAACTGATTTTCATATGTATTTAAGCATGGCAAACCTGATCGACAACCTGGTAGTTAACGGAGACGGGATCTCTGCCATTACACGTGATTATGGATCATCCGAAACGAATCGTCATGGGGTGGTAACCACTGAAAGTGTGTTCTGGAATACGACAGGTCAGGCGGCACACCCTAGTAAATCCGGTGTTATTGTAGAATCAGAACAATTCGGGAATGGATATGTCATTGGAACCAAAGGAAAGGACACCGGCGTGAACGTCAACATTGTCGGTTCCATTCCGGATGCGAATACGCAGCCATTTGATATGGCGGAAGGCATTGGTGAGGGCGATCGTTTATCCCCGCAAAGTTTATATCAGGATCAGAGCAAGAAACGAATCAAAGATCTTCATCTGGGGCTTCAATCCCTGTTGGTGAATAGCGAAGCTATAGGGGGTATGCAGTTCTTAAGAACGGATTACGTTCATACTTTGCCTTATGGCACAACCGAAACGCCGATCATCTCTGCAAAAGCTTATGCCAAGGATGCAAAGGTTAAAATTAAGCAACCGCAAGGGACTAATGGAACCGGAGAGATCACTGTATCGTATCGGGGTCACAACCAGAACATAAGAGTGAAGTTTAAGGTAGCTGATACACCCGTACTTCCAGAGAATATCTCCATAAGTCCCAATAAAGCAGTACCCGGCTGGAGAGTCGCAGGTAATGCAATCAGCGCAGGCGGAAGCGGAGAATTATCCTCGTTTCTAACATTAGATAATGGAGAGATCGTAAACATTGCAGAATTGAATGTTCCTGTAACGTACACATCAAGTGATGATACGATAGGATATACTGAAGGAACTACATTCCATGCGGTAAAAGCAGGAAAGGTCGACATCGTCGTGAGCTGCGTCTTTAATGGCGTAACGGTCGAGGCACAGGAGAAATTTGAGGTCAAAGAACCTATGGTCGAACCGGAAGGACCGTTCGCCGTTGTAACCAAAGTTACGGCAAGTGCAGATGATGGCAATCTGCCGATCCATACGATTGATCGTGATCCAGACTCCAGATGGTCTGCAGATGGAAAGGGACAATACCTGCAGTTGGAGCTTGAGCAACAGACTCAAGTAGGGCAGGTAAGCATTCAATTCTATAATGGGCATACGCGATCCAATTATTTTGATTTGGAGATATCAACTGATGGTATTAATTACCAAAAAGTATTAAGTAATGTGGCCAGTAAAAAACAGGCTGCCTATGAAACATTTGAATTTGAACCGATTCAGGCCAAATTCATTCGTTATATCGGGCAAGGCAACGAATCCAATACCTGGAACAGCATTATTGAATTTTGGGTACACGAGAATTAAAAATGACGTAGGATAAAATTAAAGAAATTTAGAGAGTCAAATATAATATGCGCTCATTATAAAGCTGGAATGAGTGCATATTATATTTAAGATAACTGAGTTGTGTGATACGACAATTATAATATGTGGGATCACATATTTATCCATACGAAATTAAAAATATCTCGGGGGTTATAAAAAGAAAAAGGCACATTTATCCATGGGATGTAAGTGTAAGTGAGTTGATTATGGAATCATCAGTTAACTGATGATAATTGATTGGGTGCAATGTTAGGTTCGTTTGAATTATAACAACTGTTTCACAAAACTCGTATTTTGTACATATGTCTATTAAGTCGTTTTTACATTCGATGTCGAGCCACCTGATGTCGGATATTCTCAATTTCCTTCCAAATAGGAACACTAATTTCTTTACTTCTCTTCCCTGCGATCTCCATCCAAGCACAAAAGAAATTTTCACAGAACTGTAAGACTAGTTTTTCAAGAATCCAGGAAAGCCCCCTATATCAATACTTCTACGGATTTTCATTTGATAATTGACGACCTGATCAGAGAAATACTCCAAAAGCTCCCTGATTAGAAGTGGCGCTACATCAGAAATCAAGCTTGTTCTTAAACAATTAAAGCCGTAGAAATTCTCCTCCTTTAAAAGAGATTTCCTCCAAAAAACATAAGCATATGCATAGGGACAAATTTCAGGGAATCCAAACGTTTCATTCGGCTTTCTAAGGTCCATCAATTGAGTTATGCAATGTTGATGAGACTTAAGTGAACTCTGAAATAATCGGTCTATAACTTGTTGAACAGCATTAGAAGTGATTTGCAGTAGATCTTTTTGGAAGCGGATTCTTCTGAAATCAAAACTTTTATCTCTTCAGAGGTTCATCCTTAACTAAACGCTTTAAATTGCAATGTTGTGCATGAATAAACCATTTGGAATGCATATTTGATATCTTCATGTTTGCCTGGTTTGATTGAACCCAACGAAGGACAGCCGGATTCATTTGGTCAGGCCCTCTCCATTCGTTCCAGCTGGATATATGAAAAGTAGCAAAGGCATTCCCCCCTTGTTTTGCGCTAATTTCTTTCGATTCATTATTACTACTCCTGCCAACATTGCTCTTACCACTTGAAATAATTCCTCTTAATATTTCTTTCTCTACGGCTCCGATTTCAGCTTGCTTATCGAATTGTAGATGCCTATAGCTGTTGTGCCATACTTGTAATATATCTATTATGTGAGAATCAGAATGTTCTCCGTTCTCAGTCATTACGGTAAAGCCTTCTACTCTACATACATATGGTGCTAAGCGGTTGGCCTTTTCACTTTAAGCTTTTAAGGAACCTCTCTTGCTACCATATAATTAGCAATTTGCCTAATCAGTAATAGCACAATGTTATTGATTCTTTTCGGCAATTCGTGCAAATTGTTGTCATCAACTCGGGACAAGAACTTGTACTGATAAAACAATAAAAGCCGCTAAACTAGCGACTTTCAAAGGGATCATTCTGTTGTCCCCCGTTTTGAGCATTCTACAGAATTCAACGTGTTCATTTCTTATTATACACAATAAATTAAAAAATCTTTTTTCTCCATAGTGTTAATCCGATCCAGATAACAAAAATTAAGGCTATTATAAGCGTAACAATCCAAGAGAGGGGATCCTGATCAGCAATAGGTAAGGTAACATTCATTCCAAAGAAACTAAATACAAGCGTAGGTAGAGTTAAAAAAACTGTAAAAAGCGTAAGAGTTTTCATCGTATTATTCAATTCATTAGATATTAGCGAAGAATATGACCCCGTTATACTATCCAAAATTCTTGTGTATAATTCTGTAGTTTCTATTCCCTGATTAATTTCAATTCTTACATCTTCCAGAAGATCGATATCATCTTCGTATAATTTTATGGAATGGGTACGAAATAGTTTGGTAATAACACCTGAATTCGCTTTTAATGATGTGAGGAAATAAACTAAACTTTTTTCAATATCCATTAAGTCATAAAGTTGCTTATTCGTTAATGAATTACGCAATTGACTCTCTATTTTAAGACGTTGTTTATTGAGCAGTTTTAATTTTTCTATATACTGAGTTGAAATTAATAATAATACCTCTAATGCAAAACGATTCTTCATCGATGTGTTAACGTTTTTTTTAATGATATGTTCTAAAAAATTATTCGATTGATTACAAACCGTAACAATGTAATCCTTTCCTATAATTATGCCAATAGGAATAGTAATATAAGAATCAAATTGATCGTTATTAACATCAATAGTTGGAAAATCATTGATAATTAATGTACAATTCGTATCTTCATCATATTGAATCCGGGCACTTTCTTCTAAGTCCAATGAATCTTCTAAAAACTCCATTGGGATATTATATAGTTGAGATACTTCTTTAAGTTCTGTTTTTGAAGGTGAAGTAATATTAATCCAGCTGTTCTTTTCGAAGTTATCTCTTACTTCCAGAAGTCCATCACGAGAGGATTTATAGGTAATCAGCATTATAAATCACTCCTTTCAATTCTCAATCTAAATTTACGTTAACCTAATGCCACATCGAGGATCATCATCAATACAAAACCAACTATTACATTCATAGTTGCCAAATCCTCATTCCCTTTTTCTTGTGAGCTTGGTATCACTTCTTCAGCTACAACAATTATCATTGCTCCAGCTACAAAGCTCAATGCATAAGGTAATAATGGTTCAATGATTCCAATGGCAACTGCACCAATGACTTCAGCTATAGGTTTGACCATACCTGAAAATTGACTGTAGAAAAAGGTTTTTTCTGCGAGACATCCTTTCACCTCTTAAAGGCAGGTACCTGCTAGAGAAGCTTCGTTTCTGCCATTTGCAAGTGCACCGAAAGTAATCCCGACTGCAAACCCCTCTGTGATATTATGAAGGGTGATAGCGAGGACTAACAATGTACTTCTTTTTCTTTCTTTAGGACGAAACTCTTCCGCTTCTCCATCAATGCTTGTGTTATAGGATTAAAATTCCGAAAAAAATTAATCACAAGCAAGGTATATATTGGGCATATTATATCCAGGTAATAGGCCATTCATTCTCCAAGAGGCACTGGTCGTCGTTCGGAACCCAAAACCTGGTCTGGCGATTCTTTAACAGAAAATTCAGATATCGGGATAGTGCGTGAGCTCTTCACTTACTTCTAAATACCTGCCGATATGAAGCACCTTTTCTATTCTAGTATTTACCATTTCGTCAACTGGAATTTCATTTAAATGAATGAGTTGTTTATGAATATATTTCTTAATGATATCAGCTTGGCCTTCAAAATCTTTATGAGCCCCGCCTCTTGGTTCGGGAATAATCTCATCAATTATTCCGTACTCCATTAGATCGTTTGAAGTGATTTTTAAAGCTTCAGTGACTTCTGAAACCCTCCCAGCATCCTTCAATAATATGGACGCAGCAGCATTTGGAGACGCCACAGCATACACTGCATTTTCCAGCATTAACAATCTATCTCCAACACCTAAGGCTAAAGCACCTCCGCTTCCTCCCTCTCCAATGACAATACATATGATTGGAACCTTTAATTTCGACATTTCCAGAAGATTTATTGCTATTGCACCAGATTGCCCTCTCTCTTCAGCAGCCATCCCAGGATACGCACCAGGCGTATCAATAAACGTAATAATAGGTCGTTTGAATTTCTCAGCTTGTTTCATTAATCTTAAAGCTTTTCGGTATCCTTCCGGATGGGGCATACCAAAATTCCGTTTTAAATTATCTTTCATATCTTTACCTTTTTGATGACCAACTACGGTAACTGTAGTTCCATTAAATCTAGCCAAACCGCCAACAATAGCATCATCATCACCATATAATCGATCACCATGTAATTCAATAAATTTATCAAATATTTGATCAAAATAATCTAAAGCCGCTGGTCTCATTGGATGTCTAGCCATCTGCAACTTTTCATAGGCCGATAAACCAGTGTACATCTCTTCTTCAATCTGGTTATAACGTTCTTCTAACCTTTGAACTTCTTCCGTTAAATCATAATTTATATCTAAAGCAAATGATTTAAGTTCATTAATCTGTCTTTTTAATTCGTTTAATGACCCTTCAAAGGGCAGTTCATATGACATAATTAAACACCTCGTATGATCTTGGCTGTTGGATAAATTAAGGTTTTGTTGTGTCGTTTGAATTTAGATGCAAATCGATGATATCTATTATCATATTTCTTAGATTTTTCCGATTAATAACACCATCGATTTGACCATGATTGAGATAAAATTCAGCGGATTGGAAGTTTGCTGGAAGTTTCTGTTGGATGGTTTGCTCAATTACGATCCGTCCTGCAAACCCAAATGTAGCCCCAGTTTCAGCAAAGATATAATCACCCAGCATCGCAAAACTAGCAGAAACCCCACCAAACGTTTGATCTGTAATAATGGAAATGTATAGTCCACCTGAATCGCTAAACCGACCAATTGCTGCGCTTGTTTTTGCCATTTGCATTAAACTGAAAATGCTTTCCTGCATTCGAGCTCCACCCGAAGTGGAAAAAATAATTAATGGAACATTTAACTCCATGGCTCTATTTATAGCTCTAACAATTTTTTCTCCTACTACAGAACCCATCGTGCCTGTAAAAAAGTCATAACTTAGCAAAGCGATAACCACAGGGAAACTTCCAAGTTCCCCTTCGCCCGTTATAATTGCTTCGTTCAACCCAGAAGATTGTTTTGCTTTAATAAGTTTCTCCTTATACCCCACAAAATTAAGCGGATCATCAGAGGTCAAACCACTATCAAATTCACGTAATGTACCATCATCCAAAAAAAGTGATATTCTTTCTCGGGCAGTTAAACGAAAATGATAGCTGCAAGAGCTGCACACATTTAAATTCTTCTCCAAATCCTTGGTATAAAGAATAGCATTACATTTCGGACACTTTTTCATTAGCCCCTTAGGAATACCACTCTCTATTTCTCTTTTACTCTCTTGACGTTGTGGTACAACAGCATAATTTTTTTTATTAGTTATAAAATTTCTGAATGAAATGATACTCACCTCACTAGTTGGACTTCTTATTTCGTCAGCTTCGTTTCTTATATGTGATGTAGAATTTTATTAGTTTATGTTTTATTAATATGTTCTCTGTACTCGCCATTAATGTGAACTCATGATAACAGACACCCTGTTGTTTATTTTACTTCAAAAGTATAATTTAAGATTAGGTTCTCTTCAATGATCAAAAATGTCCGATGTGTTGCTAATGGAACACCTTTAATAAAGTACTATACCTGCAATAAACGTACATTTTCATTCCATAATTGAATAACGGTTTTTTTATGTGACCCCATTAATCAAATTTTACAAATCAATAAAGTCGATTCCTTTACACACTAGGAATCGACTTTTTATTAGCTTTTAAAGGGTCTTTAACGGCTGTAGGAAGGTAAATCTATAGCACTTTTACTTACGACCAAGTGCAATACCATAGGTGTTTCGTTTAATCCCAGTGAGTCCGGTCAGCGGAATTCACCGAAGGGACTTAGGGTTTTAACTACTCTTTCGAAGGAATCACCGGTACCAAAAGGAAAGAATCGTACTTCCCACCGACATGGATAGAATGAGCTCCTTGGTTCACTGTATCGGTGTGCCCATAACCTCTTGAACCTGTGGGATTGTCATCGATAATGATGTCGCTGCCTTTGATAACCAGCACCACACTCTCTCCACTTTTGAGGAAGACACTTGAAGGCAATATTTCAATTTCTACCGGCACGATTTCACCTTTCGTAAGCTTCAATAATCTCTTGTGCTTCAGTACAGGTTGATAAGGCGTAGATTTCACAGGATCCAGCTCTCTATGGGAAACCCTTAGCCATCCGCTAGCCACCTGACCATTTTCAAGGTGGTTAAAGTCAGGTAAGAATACTTCATTACCCCGTCTGTCGAATTTCTTAATGCCGACAAAAAGATCCATATCATCTGTATCATCGGTGGAGACCCAGAGCTTGAGCTTCATATTTCCGGTGAGCTCCATGTCCTTGTTGGCGGTAAATGTAAACCGTAAATCACTGTTTGCAGTCTGACCAGGCTCGGCATTATAGGTAAGTGTGGCTTCATTTTGAACAGGAGCCTGCTGCAGGGACATTTCTTCCCCATTCAGATAATATTCGGAATATACGGTTTGAGGGATCGGCCATTCATTCGCAGTGCGAATGTGTCCATTATAAAATTTCTCTCTGACCTCATAGCGCACCCGAGGCGTATCCATCCAATCATTCTCCATGCCTTTCAGGAAATAATCGAAGAACTCCTTCTGCTGTTCCAGCGATTCGCGCAAATAGTAGGTTTCCCATTCCTTGCGGCCATGAACCAGCAGCCACTTATCTTTGGATGAAGACTGTTTAAAGCCTTCAAAGGTTCCGCGGTTATGCAAACCTTGAGTGGACCAGCTGGCGCAAACAAACATGGGTACCTTGATATCGGACAATTTGACTTCTCTTTCCTCCCAGTGCTCATCGAGTAATGGATGCGCTTTTTGCTCCGCTACCATTGCTTCTATGTTATTATTTGGCCACCGGGTATGCTGCAACTTCTCGAAATCAGCTGAGAATACCGTCTCCGGTATGCCACCGTGGAAGTACCATTCCCGGTACAGATCAGAAGTCCCTTCCCACGGAATGATTGCTTTCAGATGAGGTGGATTCATAGCCGCTACCCGCCATTGAGTCATGGCCAGATAGGACACCCCGTTTAGTCCCACATTGCCATCGCTCCACTCCTGAACGCCAGCCCATTCGATGACTTCATAATAATCTTGAGTTTCCGTTTTCGTCCAAGGATAGAGATCGCCTTCCGAATTGGAACTGCCTCGCGTTGCGATTTTAATCAAAATATAATCGTTTGGCACCCAAAAACCAGGATCAGGTGACTCAAATGGCGCATAGAGAGAAGTCACGATCGTACCAACTGTCGGCCAGACTTGACGAAAAGTTTCATACGGAGGCAAACCGTCCTTATTATATGGATCCATGCTCATGACCACTGGAAACTTACCAGGTTTATTCGGACGGAAAACATTGACGTATATTGTGACCCCATCCCGCATTTTGATGGGAACATCTTTTTCCATGATTACCTCTTGATTTCCAAAATGCGCAGTAGTCATCACTATTTTGTTCAAACCTGGTTTAGTCTCACTAGGATGCGTCGGTTTCAGATCAGGACGGCCCAGAAATTTATTCATATCGATTACTTCCTTCCATAACAAATGATTTATTGTAAGGTCTACTAGCTCATTATCAGTATCTCCGACTTTGTGTTTAATACGACTTATTTGAAGCCTTATTTTAATGCGTACTTCACATTAAAATGTTTTTGTATCGCCTCCTCAATTTTAAGTTATAATAAATAAAGGACAACCTGTTGTTTATTACAATTCAAAGTATAAAATAGGACTAGATTCTGTTCAATAATCAAAAACGAACAATGTGTTGGTAATGGAACACCTTTAATCAATGTGTTGGATAAAATTATGGAGGGATTTACTTGCGTAATATGAATGCTGATTTACGTGTCATTCGGACAAAAGAATCTATTCGACAAGCACTAGTCGAATTAATAAATGAAAAAGGTTTTAAAGCAATTACGGTTAAAGACATAACAACGAAGGCGAACATCAATAGAGGTACGTTTTATGCTCATTATCAAGACAAATTTGATTTAATGACAAAATGCGAAGAGGAAATTATGCTTGATTTGTCCAGACTTACGAAAGAAAGCTATTCAAGTGTTATTTCCGCACTTGAAACTGACTCAGAAACGTTAATGCCATTTACCTTTACCATTTCATTATTTGAGTATTTAAATATAAATAGCGGATTTATGAAAGCCGTGTTAGGCCCAAATGGGGATTTATCATTTCAAACCAGATTAAAAGAATTCATGTGGGAAACACTCTATGGAAATAATCCAAATGCTTTTTTAAAGGAAGAAGATTTCATTGTTCCGGCACCATATTTAGCTTCTTATATGGGAAGTGCAATTATAGGGGTATTTCAACAATGGTTGGAAAGTGGCACGAAAGAATCTCCTCTTGAAATGGCTCGCATCCTTACGACCATTTCGGTTAATGGTCCCTTCTTTGCAGCCGGTTTAAAAAAATAATAAAATAAAGAGACACTCTTTAAAAAGAACAAGGAGTGTCCTTTATTTTAATTAATCGTCGCTTCAACTGAAGTAAGTGTTAGGAAATAGAAACAACCTTTTTCGAAGCCTGCGATTCGAATGCAGCGAGAATGACCGTAAGCGACTTCAGACCTTCTTCGCCAGAAATGGTCGGTTGTGTATTTGTTACAATACTTTTTATAAAAGCGTCCATAATGCCGCTGGGCACTTGCTTCTCGTTCGTTGCCATCGCTCCGACCTGATACTTTTCGATGGAGCCGTCACGAAATTCGACAATGACTTGATCAACTGGATGCGTACCGATGTGCATCACGCCATTCTCGCACCACAATACCGTGCTGTTGTCACCGCCTTTATAATACGTCCAGCTGGCAACTAACGTACCGACCGCTCCACTCTTCATGCGCAATATGCAGGTCGCGTTATCATCTACATCGGTACCTTCTTTGTGCAGTGTGTTTACGAAAGCAGCGACTTCAGCCACTTCATCGCCAAGAAGCCAGCGGATCAAATCGGCTTTGTGAACGCCGAGGTCGCCCATCGCGCCCATAATGGCTTCTTCCTTGCGGAAGAACCAGCTGTCACGGCCATCAATACTCCAGCGCTCGGGTCCTGGATGACCAAAGGACGTGCGGAAGGAAATGACTTTACCCAGTCTACCTGTTTGCAAGATCTCTTTGGCCTTTTGGTGAGGCGGCATCAGACGTTGGTTTTGTCCTGCCATCAAGAAGACACCGTTCTTTTTTGCCGCTTCAATCATAGCTAGAGCGTCCTCTGCAGTTGTTGCCATTGGCTTCTCCACAAGCACATGAGCACCTGCATTCGCTGCTGCAATCGCATATGGAGCGTGCAGCACGTTTGGCGTACATACACTGACTGCATCAGGCTTCTCCGTTTTTAACATTTCTTCATAACTTGTATAAGCTCTACCCCCGTACTGTTGAGCATAACCTTCGGCTCTTTCAAGAATCACATCACAAAATCCTACGAGTTCAGCATTCGGATTCGCAGCGTATTCCGGAATATGTCTTTTCTTAGAAATGGTACCACAGCCCACAATTGCTACCTTAATTTTGCTCATGACTGATTCGACTCCTTTTATGATGTTATTTAAATTAAAATTCAGATAAATAATTCCGCTTCAGCCAGTTATAGCTGGCAGCGACACTTTCAAGCGGCGGGTTCGCGCAACGATCCTGCTCAACGATGATCCATTCTACACCTGCGTCTGAGCCGGCTTGGATTACAGATTGCAGGTCGATTTCGCCTTCACCTAACTCGACCGTATTGATATGTCCGTCCACGACACCTTTAAAATCTTTCAGATGAAGCAGTGGCAAGCGGCCTGCATAATTCGCAATGTATTGCAGTGAGTCCAAACCTGCAAATTGTATCCAGCCTGCATCCAGCTCCACTTGCAGTGCCTCCGGAGGAGTGGATGCATAAATGGCGTCGAAAACGTATTGATTGTTTACTTTCATTTCAAATTCAAATGCATGGTTATGATAAGCGAATTGGAGTCCTTTCTCCTTCACCTGTTGGCCTGCTTCCGTAAAATAAGCAAACAAGCTTCGCCATGCTTGTGGTGTTAAGCGATCCTCAGCAGCAATATGCGGGCAAATGAGATAAGAAGCGTCAATCGCACGCAAATATTCGATTTCTTTATTTAAATCTGCCTTCATTTTAGTAATACTTACATGAGCGCCGATTGCTTTCAGGTTCAATTCTTGCAGCAGATCCTTCAGCGCTTCCGCAGTCAAACCGCCGTAACCTGCAAATTCTACCCCTTCATAGCCTAGTTCAGCCACACGGCGAAGTGTACCGGTAAAATCTTTTGCTAAATTCTCACGTACAGTAAACAACTGCAAACCAATACCCATTCTTCTCATTGCTATTATCCTCCATAAAATGATGTATTTGATGTCTCATTTATATAAAAGATCTTCACTCAGCTACCTTACAAACACCATGATAGGCCAGCTCATGATAATATTTTTGCATATCGCAGCTCAGCCGCCATTTGATGTCGGAAATCAAAGCATACGCATGCTTGGCCTGCACTTCATCATGAAGTCGGAGCCCTGCCACTTCCTCTTCACATCTTCTCATGCAATCCAAAAGAAGCTTATACCTGTCTTCCCGCTTTGTCATCATGAGTTGTCGATATCTAAAGAACATTTCGGTATGAACTTTAAACACTTTAACAACCTGAATTTGATAATCCAAACATTTCCTCAATGCAGTATAGTCCTCTTCCACGAGTTCCTGTTTACAATGCTCCAGGATTTCACTCATTCTTAGAACGTTGTGAATGGCCTGTTCCTTTTCATCTATAATGAGTGATAAATTTTCTTCACTCGGCTCTAATATCCACTTTCGTTCCATACCGGCCGTATTATACATGTGATCCACATAGTTCAGCTGCCACTCATATCTTTCGATTGAGCCAATAAAAGAAGAATGGAAGTTATTTACGATGGATTCATTGGTATAGAGCGCTTGTTCCGCCACCTTTTCCGACAATTGAAAGAACTCCAACATCTGATCGGGAAAGGCTCTTCTCTTGCATATACGCCATACATCAGCCAGCGAGATATTCATGTCCCAAAGAGTTTGGAAATAAATGTCATACTTTATAGACTGCAATCCTTTTAAAACAGTATAATCGCCAATAAAGGCGGGGTTCGGACCCATGGCATATCCGCGTATCCTGCACATGAAACCGCTTACACCTTTGTTATAGTAATACCTCATACGATTGGGTATGAATGCAAGCGCACAAGTAATCCATCCAGCCCAATCCCCCCGATACTCGCCCCCGAGATCAAACTCGACCCATTCCCTACCGGGAGACAGTCTGCCTGGAAGTGTCGCGGGAGAATGAAAACGATAAAAATCCTCCACCTGCATTTTACTGCGAGAGTCACAACGCTCCGGTAATTTACCTAAGATATCTTCATAGATTTTTTCGCAATCCGGATGATGGGTAAAGCTGGAACAGATGACGCGTCCATCACTTCGACCAACCTCGTCCATCGCATCAAGCGCCTGATCATACATCGCAAGGAAAAGCTCCCCAATGGATCTTGTATCCGAAGCAGAACGATAGCATTGGTATATCTCCATCGCCTCCCCTGTCCATAATTCAATCCCGGAAAGGGAAGGAAAGTCCTCCATGACTTCTTTGATTTTGGCTTTATAGAAAAGCCAAGTATCTTCACTGTCTAGACGCAGCATACGTAACCCCGTTTGCGGATTCTGATAAAACATCTCAGGACATCGCTGCAAGAGGTCTTCGGGAATATTGAACTCTGTACAGGAGAGGTAAAAATCCATCCCCCAATTTTTCGCTTCATTAATAATAGTACGTAGGCACTCTTTCGCGAGCCTAATCTTGCCTTGCTCATCCCTTTTTTGAAGCGCTGGGAAATATCTCAGCTCAAGAAATGGATACCAGCTTAGATTAATCCAATTATCAATCCACATGAGATGATTGACTCTTTTTCTAGCTAAAAGCTTGATCAGGTTGAGGTTCTCTTGAAGACCTTCCGGTGATGTCATAGACGGGCCCCAATGTCGCTCCACTCCCCGCTTTTTTATATCCGGTGAACTTGTTAAATTTAATTGGGGAATCCGCACATCTTGATTCAGGATATAGGTCTGATCAAGAATTTCGCATATACCATACAGAATCGCCTTTTCACTTGTACCTGATAGGTTCATATGAAAGTATCCATCTACCATGTTTGTAGAAATAACAAAAGTCTGATCATCCTTATCCTCTATAGCATATGGCTCAAGTATACGAATGCGATCCCCTTTAACAGGATCCGAATGTAGCTGGAGATTGCTAATCTGAAACTCGTTCCTCCATTCATCCTGCAACATCTCCACAGCATTGTTCGTTATAGTGCCACTGTTGTAACATACTTCAATACTAATTTGACGTTTGCCATTGTTCGTCACATATAAATCCATAAATTCAACTGACCTCCCTTTACGAACGAAGTTCAAAGTTATTAGTGCATTTTGCCTGTAGGTTCGATAATAGGTAGCCTGACGGTGACTTTCGTTCCCTTACCATCTTCACTCAAGATATCCAAACCATACGGTGATCCAAATCTTAACCTGATTCGCTTATTAATATTGCTAAGTCCAATGCTTTGTTTGTCCGTAGCGAACAGATCAATATTTTTGTCATCTCGAATCCCTTTACGTAATTCAGATAGCTGATTTTCCGTCATCCCTACCCCATCATCTTCAATATCGATTTGCATATAGCCTTCTTCAGAGATAAAACCCTGAATCAACAACCGTCCGACCCCTGTTTTCATCTCCAAACCATGATACATCGCATTCTCCACAATGGGTTGAAGAATCATTTTTAACGATTTGAATTCTAGAAAAGACTCTTCCATTTCGATAACGATCTCAAATTTACCCTTGTACCGAATATCCATAATTAACAAATAATCTTTTATGCAGCTCATTTCATCCTTAATACTCACTAAATCTTGACCTTTTATGCTATATCGAAATATGCGCGACATTGCGGACGATATACTGACGACTTCATCTACATCATAAGCTAAACCAATGCTGCTCAAGCAATTCAACGTATTATAAAGAAAGTGAGGATTAATTTGGCTTTGCAATGCCGATAATTCTGCTTGTTTTTTGGATAACTCGGCTTCATACAAGGACGTTTTATTCTCAACAATATTTCGGGTCATTTCTTCAACATTCTCTAGCATTTGATTGATATGCGTGGCAATGATGCCTACTTCATTTGTGGATGGAATTTTCAATCTATAACTATAGTTTAAGTTCCGTTCACCAACTCTGGACAGAAATCTCACGATCAGTCTGACCGGACGAATTGTATTGTACAGAAATACACTGCCTATAACCGTCAGCAAGATAATCATGATAATGCTCAACCAGATCCCTAAGGTGACGATAGGCTTCATATCATTCGTTAGTTCTGCAATAGGAAGAACACTGACGATTTTCCAGTCCGTACTCTCAATTTTCTTATATTGGACCAGAGATTTTTTGCCTTCGTACACAATTTCATCTTTGGCGGTACTGCTTATTCCTTCCTGCCAAAAAACATCTTCGTAGATTTCCCCAGCCTTTAGCCCTTTATTGCTGACAATCACTCGATTGTTGGAATCAAGAATGAGAAAGAGTGAATTCTTTGTTAATTCCGTTGTATTCACTAACTTCTCAAGTTCTCTCGTATCCAAAAGAAAAATGCAGTTTCCAATTTTGGAGTTGTCCAAAGAAGAAAAGATAGGTGAAATATAGGAATAATAATAGAACGCATCACTGCGGTCCCTCACAATTGAAGAAAATACAGGCTTTCTAAACTGATCGCTTTTAAAATTGTATATTTCCTCTAATGTTTTCAAGATATCATTGTTGTAATGCAGTGAGTCTGAAGTTTGCTTATCATTATTACTTAAGAGAACAATACTATAAATATTTTGATTGGATGACCTTGTATGTGTAAATATTTCAGAGACAAAGTCGTTTAGTTCCATTTTGCGAATGATATTATTGGATACCATCAGTTCCTGAACATATTTGCTGTAACTAACCGTAATCGAATCTCTCTCCACACTCTTTGCAATTGTATCTATATTCAGCGCGACCTGGTCCATGAGATTACCTGCAAACTTAGCCGCACGTTCACGCGTAAGCGAATTAAAAAAAACGTTATACATGCTCTGCATTAAAATCATCATAATGAGCGCAATCAGAATCAACAGGGATATTTGGTGTATCAGCTTCAGATTTCTAATTAAGCGCATTCATTTCTCCACTCGCTTTACGATATTTGGAAGGCGTACACCCCATATTTCGTTTGAATACCTTATTAAAATAGAAATAATCACTATAACCAACACACTTACATACCTCTGCAATAGTCAGATTACTATTTTGAAGCAATTCAACAGCCTTTTTCATCCGCAAATCAGTTATATACTGGGAAAAAGTCATGCCCGTAACCTTTTTAAACAACTCACAACAGTAGCTCACATTAATAAAAAACTTTGTAGACAAATCCTTCAAAAACAGTTCTTCATGAAAATGCTTATCAGTGTAATGGAGCAGCTCTTTAAATTTTTTATTGGCATCACCAAGTTGATCTCGTTCCGTGTAGGACAACTGTTCAAAAACATATTCAGCGAGCATTTCCAGATTCATGAACTTCTCTTTCATTTCACTATAATCCAGAAACTCAAAGTCTATTATTCGACTACTATTTTCATTACCTTTGGATGTATGCAGTACAATTTCATTCCATAAAAACACGGCATCTTCAATCCCTAAATGGTTTTCAGTGAAGAAATCTAACATCCTAGATGTAAATTCCTTCATATTCTTGTATTGAGCCCTTTCGAGTTGATCAGTAAGTCGTTCCGCAAATTGTTTGACCTGGTTTTTTTTGTCCTTACTGTATTGTGAAATTCGATTTGTACGATCAACAAAACAATCATTACTTGCGATATCAGACGTTTTCAAAAGCATTGGAATATGATTGGCCACATCACTGGACAAACTAATTCCTGCCCTGTCCACGACATGTTCTTTGGAAGTGAGACTGCGATAGATCAACTCGCTTTGATCTGTATCACTATTAATAATAAACACACATTTTTTAGGGCCTAATTTCAAGGCTGTGTATTGCACTTTGCTTTCTAATTCTAATAAACCCACATCATCATATTCAGCGCTTTTAAAGTATACCGTTACAACCTGATATCTTTGATAGGGTTTATGACGCAATCGAGAGTTCAAAAGCAGCTGAATATCTTTGTATTCTTCAAGCAAAGAAATGTAAAAGCTTAGATCATTGGTGCTACGTTTGTTCTCTAACTTTTTATAAAGTTTATCCAGCATATCCTGAGCCTTTTCCGGATCCAAAGGCTTTAATTGATAGTCCAACGCACCTTCTTGCAGTGCTTGCTGCACATAAGAAAATTCTGCAAATCCGCTAATCACAACAAAATCAACTTCCTTCTCCTGTGCTCTAGTCCTTTGCATCAACTCAATTCCTGTCATGTCAGGCATTCGAATATCCGCAAAGACAACATCAGGGGATTCTTCATAAATCACCTCTAAAGCTTTCGACGGTTCTGTTGTTTCATAAATAATTTTAAATTGGTTCCCATTGCGCTCTATTAATTTTCGAATACCGATCAACGCCCAAGGTTCATCGTCCACAATGACTACACGATACATACAGGGTTCACCACATTTCTGCCGTTAGTATCTGAAAAGGGAAGTCTTTATCCCTTGGACAAAGAGTTCCCTTTCATGACCCTTACAATATATCATAATCACTCTTATTTAATTTTGGAATTTCCCTTTGCTGAAGGCAACAATTCTGGTTCCTGTTTTAGATTCTCAAAATCTTCAGGAGATAACATATCATCTTTATTTTTTTGATAATAGTCATTGTAGAAGGCATCTACATCTTCACCGCCAGATTTTTTCCAAAGCTCTTTCGCTTCTGCAATAACTTGCTCTGCAGAGACATTTGGTTCTGCAAGTGATTTGGAGAGCAAATCATCAACAGCTTTTAATCCGTTCGTTTCCTTCAAAAGAAAATCTGAGGCAAGTGGAGGCAACGTTTGTTGCCATTTTCTTGGATCTATGGAGCCGGGCTTATTTACAATTTGAGCCATCTTATAGTACAAATCTCCGAACTCTTGTAGAACGGGGTCACTCGATTTGAGATACGAGTTATAGTATTCATTTGCTAAAGGGCTAACCGAATCATCGGTTAAATCAAAAGTTCTAATGATACTGTAATCTGCTGCATAATCGTATTCAATTTTATTTTTCTCCGGATCTACAACAACGACGGTACCTTCAGCATCCCTCTTTTTATATACGCCATCAGGTCCATTCACCAAATAGTCGGAAACTTTGGGATCGGTTAACCAGTTAATGTACCTAGCGGCAGCTTCAGGATCTTTGGTTGCTGCATTAATGAAACCTACATGCGATGGACCGCCATTGACATAGCCGGAGAACGTTCCATACTTAGTCGCAGGCAAATCAAATGTATCTAGTTTGCCAGTTGGATTATTCTTTTTAAAATTTGCAAATGTCGGTGAATTTAGTTGACTTAATTTCCCTGTAAGGAAAATACCAACCTTGCCATTAGTGAAATCCGTAAGTGCTTTATCTCCTTTATCAAGCAAGAAGTCCGGATCTACTACCTTCGCATCCACAATTTGTTTCGAATACTGAAGCCAATCTTGAATACGATCCCATACATGTGTCAGCTTGCCATCCTCAATCGCGTATTTATCTGGATTACCATAGCCAAACATGTGAGAAAGCACTCTTCGGGAATCCGAGTTTAACGTTAATCCATAGGTATCGTTCTTTCCATTCCCATCGGGATCTTGATCTGCGAATGCCTTTGCAACAGCAAGTAAATCTTCTGGTGTCTTCGGTATAGATAGATTTAACTTTTCCAGCCAATCTGCCCGGATAATCGCAGCATGGTTGGGTGAGATTGGAGATATGGTTCCTACTGTGTAACGTTTCCCGTTTGTTGTAGTGAGCTTTTGGAGCGCTGGATTTTCATCTAATATCTTCTTATAATTAGGCATCTTAGCCAACAATTCATCTGTGATCTCTAATGCTTGGCCTTTAGAAATAAAGGGGGTAATATCTTCATAGTTAGCTACGACATCTGGTCCTTCTCCGGCTGCAAACAGCATGTTCATTTTCTGCACAGCTTCTGTTCGAGGTACTACGATAAACTTCACTTCTTCAAGCGGCGCATTTTCTTGAATCCATTTGGTCCAGCGGTTATTATCATACGTTCCTTCTGAGGCTGGAATAAGTCCTCGATCATAAACCATAACGGTGACTTTACCTTTTTTTTCTTGGCCGTCAGGGGTAAGTTCTACCTTGCCGTCCTTAGTAGATTCTTCTTTGGTAGAGCTGCATGCCGTGAGACCAACAGAAAGTGCCATCACCAGCGTTAATACAACCAGACCTAGCTTTCTCTTCATACACGTATTCCTCCCTTTTTATAGAAAAACTTCTATCGAAAATGAAACCGCTTTCGATATATATGTGAAGAATACGAAGTGATTATCGTACCCTTACAATCTCCAATATGGCATAAATACAGAGACTATCTTACTCACTAGCCTTTGACCGAGCCTAGCATAACACCTTTTACAAAATACTTTTGCAGAAATGGGTACACAATTAGCATGGGCAAAATCAGTACCACAACACCTGCGGACTTAACGGACTCCGAAATCACTTCACCTGAACCCGCTACTGCACCCACATCAACACTAGTACCAAGTTTTATTTGCTCTAATTGGAAAACCATCTGTTGAATGAGTACGGGTAATGTATAAGCATTTGAATCATTGATATACATGAGTACTTTCAGGAACATATTCCAATACGTTACCCCGTAAAAAAGACACAATGTAGCAATTACAGCTTTAGAAAGCGGAAGATACATCTGAAGTAGAATTCGCCACTCGGAACAACCGTCAATTCGAGCTGATTCTTCCAACTCTTCGGGAATGTTTTCAAAGAAAGACTTCATGATTAACATATTGTAGGGGCTTATCAGCGTCGTTAACCAAATGGACCAATAAGAATCCATCAATCCAAGTGATTTCACTAGTAGGTACGTCGGGATCATGCCACCGCCAAACAGCATGGTGAAAACGATGAAAAAGGTGACCTTTTTCCTAGCAAACAGTTTCTTTTTGGATAAGGGATAAGCACAAAGTATCGTAAAAACCATGCTAAGTATAGTCCCAACCCCAGTTACAACGATACTATTCCATAGATATTTAAATAAATCCGTGGATACAGTCAATACTTTATACGCAGCAGGTGTGAAATCAACCGGCCATAAATATACTTTTCCAGATTCAATAGCTGAACCACTACTGAAAGAAGTAGCAAGTATATACAAGAGCGGCATGAGACACGTAAGCGATACTATGAAAATCACGATGTTGTTAATGGTATAAAATGCTTTCTCTCCAGTGGAAATTTTCAAAGGCCTTTCCTCTCTTTCATGTCTAGCTTGCTTATTGATTAAAACAAAGCATTATCTGATTTCTTGGCTATTTGATTGGCCAAAAGAACAAGGATCAAGCCGATGACTGAATCAAATAATCCCATTGCCGTAGTTAAACTGAAATCTCCCGAACGAATACCAACATCATAAATAAATGTGGACACGACCTCCGAGATGTCCCTGACCATTGGATTTTGGAGCACATAGATACGATCAAATCCGACTTCCATGATCTTTCCAGTAGCTAATATAAACTGTAGAACGATCACTGGGATCAAACTCGGAATCGTGATTTTCGTAATTTGCTTCCACTTGTTAGCGCCATCCACAACCGCAGCCTCGTAATAGGTCGGATCTATACTCGATAGTGCAGCCAAATAGATAATGGTATTGAATCCTGTGTCCTTCCAAACCCCGGCTCCTA
The DNA here is from genome assembly GCF_038020215.1 of Paenibacillus sp. FSL F4-0087. Classification (NCBI taxonomy): domain Bacteria; kingdom Bacillati; phylum Bacillota; class Bacilli; order Caryophanales; family Paenibacillaceae; genus Paenibacillus; species Paenibacillus sp. FSL F4-0087. The sequence goes on along the minus strand of NZ_JBBODJ010000001.1, from coordinate 6,114,651 downwards.
GATAGATAGACATCCATGCCGTATGATCAAACATGAACTGGAAGGGTGTCCCGCCAAGGGCTTCAATAATAAAATTGATTGGTCCATGATTAATGGAGAATACGTTAATAATGATGCCACCTACGATGATCCAGGAGAAAAAGTGTGGCAAATAGAGAATCGTTTGTGATGCTTTTTTAAACCATTTGATTCTGATTTCATTTAGAAGAACGGCCAAAATAATCGGGAACGGAAACGATACCACCAGGGTAAGTAAACTTATCACAAAAGTATTTCGAATGACTTCTAAGGTCCCTGGCTGTGAAAATATCATTTTAAAATTGCGAAGTCCCACCCAGTCGCTACCCATAATGCCATCAATAAATCTGTAATCTTTAAAAGCAATCACAATGCCAAACATTGGCACATAGCAAAAGATAATAAAGAACAAAAGTGGTAATACCAACATGGTATATAAGGGGACATTATCTCTAATTCTAATTCTTCTGCGAAGTTTTTCACTATTTGTCAATTTGCTTTCCTCCTGCAGCGATAAATTCATGCGATGTAAACGCTTTATTAAATGTGCACCCCCTAATGTCTTATGATGGTTTTATTCTATGGCATAAGTTCATGAAGAAAAATGTAATAATTTCGTTTCTTTTATGGAATATATTCTTTATAGGATGGGGCTTGAGGGTGTCCTGCTTACAAAAAATAAACGGACTCCGCAAAACGCGAGGTTCCGTTTATTCATTTCTGTATATTTTTTATTGGGGTGATAAACTGCCGCTGTTAGTGTGCTTTTGGTATACGTTTAGCAAGTTGAGCAGGAGAATTCGACCCCGAAGTCAGCGGCGTAAGACGGATCCGGAAGTGGAAGTTCTCCGCCTTCAGCACATACTGCGGGAGTACGCCGGGACCACAGCTGGCACTGCCAAGCCCGTTCTGTGCAAGATCAAGATGCAGGTAGACCCGCTCCCGTTCATTCAGTTCAACCGTATGCCGAGCCCTCTCCAGATCCTCGCTCGTAAGGCGCCTCGCCGTAAAATCGAACTGCGGCAAACCTGCTGCAAGCAAACCCGCTCCCTGCTTATTCGTCATCGCAAGCCAGCGTGTATCCACACGGTTGCCGTTTTCCTGAGGTACGATGTACGAAGTGAACAGTTCGCGCACGGTTTTCCGGTAGATGCCGAACTTCGCCGCCTGCTTCGAATCCGCGTACGCTTCGCCTGGACCGCGGCCGTACCATTCCGCACGGTCACAATCGTTGGGCAGCGCCATTTGCAGCCCGATTCGCGGGAGCGTTTCCGGAGCGCCGCTGCCATCGATCAATCCGTTCACGTCAACAATCACGTCCCCATTTGCGTAAATCGTGTACGTATATACGGTGTCAACAGACCATTTCAGAATAGGGGGAGCCACACGTACCCGGCAGGTGACCGTCACGTTCGTTCCACTGGCGTTACTGCTCCAGTCCACGCACATGACGCGGTGCTGCAGCCAGTGCAATCCGCTCTTCTTCCATACGACCGTTGCTCGTTGGTCATTATCGATGGAAGTCCTCCAGTCACCGATCGGACGCATATCATTGTCCGTTGGAGCACGCCACAGATCTAGCTTTGGTCCTTCCTCCAGAAGGCGGACCCCGGTATGCTTCCATTCAGCGATAACACCATAAACCCGGTCAAACTGTAGTTCAAAATCACTTCCCTGCACCTCTATCACCAAGTCATTATCTTTGACGGACAACGGTGTGAAGCTGGATAAGTCTACTGCAGGTCTTAACACCGATTTATTCGGCAGTTCAAATTGGGCCCAGGCTACTTCGAAGCCTGATTCGGCCCAAATCGTATCTGTAGCAAGCATCACATTGACGTTCAACCAGTAATCCGTTACCGGTTGCAATCGATCTGGCAACACATAATTAATGTTTATGGTGCCCGTACAGCCTGGTGCAATATCAGGTAGTTTGCTTTTGCCCGAGCATAAGACTCTTCCGTCTGCCACTACATGCCAAACAAGCTGCAGATGATTCAAGTGCAGGAAATCGTATCGATTCGTAAGCTTTAACTCCCCAGCCTGAATATCCAGCCCTTCGATCAGTATCGGCTCCATCACTTTCTTCAGTTCCAACAGTCCCGCCGATGGCACACGATCCGGGTTTACGAGACCGTCGATGACGAAGTTTGAATCGTTCGGGTGGTCATGGAAATCGCCGCCATAGACAAAATATTCTTGACCCTCAGTCGTTCGCTGCCGAATGCCTTGATCGACCCACTCCCACACAAACCCCCCTTGCAGCCGTTTATAGGTATAGAAGACGTCCCAATATTCCTTTAAGCCGCCCGGACCGTTGCCCATGGCATGCGCATATTCACAAACAATGTGAGGCTTGCCCAGATCTTCACGCTGGCCAAGCTCGTGCAGCTGCCAAATCCTGTTGTACATCGTGCTGAATACATCAGCTGTCAAGGCTTCTCTATCTTCCGCATAGTGAACTAAACGTGTTGGGTCATGCTCTTTAGCCCATCGGTACATCGCTGCGTGATTACAACCGTAGTAGGATTCATTGCCAAGCGACCAAAGGATGATGGAGGGATGATTCTTGTCACGCTGGATCATCCGTTCGATCCTGTCTAGAAACGCAGGTTCCCAATCCGGGTCATCACTCAATTGGTTGGAGTTATCTGTCCTATGAAAGCCGTGACATTCCAGATCAGCTTCATCAATAACATAAAGTCCGTATTCGTCACACAGATCATAGAAGCGCGGATCGTTCGGGTAATGTGCGGTGCGAACAGCGTTAACATTGTGCTGCTTCATCAGAAGGACGTCTTGTTGCATCCAATCCAGCGGTACGGTTCGCCCAAGGTCGGGATGATGATCGTGTCGGTTAACGCCTTTGAACTTTATTGCTTTCCCATTTACCAGCAGCAGGCCTTCCTTCAGCTCTATGGAACGGAAACCGACACGCGCTGATATGACCTGCGTAGTTTGGCCGATTACCCTGATCAATAGCTTATATAAGTACGGGTCTTCCGCTGACCATTTCCGCGGATTGACAAGCGGAAGCGTAAACACCATCTCGTGATCTTGCATCAGTTCAACTTCAGTTATGGTTCGCTCTGCGCTGCCGCCATTTACAGCTTCCCCGCATGTATCGAGCAATTGCAGTTCAACCCGCATGCCTTGAGCTGCTTCATTTGCACTGCGCAAGCGCAATCTGATCTCAAGCGCTGCATCACGGTAGTCGCGCTCTAACAGTGTCCGAACGGTATAATCGTATAAATGAATTTGTGGCGCAGCTGTCAAATAAACATCACGGAAAATACCGCTCAGCCACCACATATCCTGATCTTCGATATAAGAGCCATCCGACCACTGCATGACGCGAACTGCAAGGACATTCCTCCCTTCTCGAACAAGATCGGTAATATCAAACTGCGAAGGGATACGGCTTCCTTTGCTGAAGCCTGCTTCTTGTCCATTGACCCAGACGTAGAATGCACTGTCAACGCCTTCAAAATTCAGCATTATTCGCTGCCTTGTCCAGCCGTCCGGAACCATAAATTCCCGCCGATAGGAACCCGTTGGATTTTCGGTCGGTACGAGTGGCGGTACAACCGGGAACGGATAGACAACATTGGAATAATGAGGTTTTCCGTAGCCGTGCATCTGCCAGCAGGACGGCACAGGCAGGTCATCCCAGCCACTTGCATCGAATGCTTCCAGATGGAAGTTCACTGGGGCGTGCCCCGGCGTAGGGCTATAATCAAATTTCCAATTTCCATTTAACGATACAAAGTAGGGAGAGTGCTCCCTTTCATTGCATAGTGCACCTTCGTCATCTGCGAATGGTATGAATGCAGCTCTGGCAGGAAGTCGGTTCCACTGCAACAGTCTGTGATTTTCCCAATCGTTCTTCATAGCCAATTCAACACCTCCAGACAAAATTTTATATACAATGACCCATTTTATTTTCTGAAGTTGTTAGAAATATTTGGAGGCATCCTGTATACACAAGTGGGCGAAGAACGTATCGTCCGTCCTTCGCCCACGCTCTATACATCAATCATTGGCATTAGTGGAAAGTAATATTGGACGTGTTCGAACCGATATTAATTAACCCCTGGGAAGCGCTGGTGATCTTCTGACCATTCATCATTAAATCAGTGATGGTTACATTGGACACTTTGCTTGAGCTGTCATAACCTTGAATGTAGGATTGAAAATTTCTGGTGTTCTCAAAGCTGACGCGGGTCAGTTCTATATTGCTGACCGGACCAACCTCGTCACTGCCATATTTAGCCGTCCAGATGAGGATCGGAGCTGTCCTGAATTGGCCGGAGGTTCCATTATTAAAGATCCTTTCCGTTCGGATGTCGATAAAATGAATATCATCCCATACGCCATTCCCTTGGTCATGATCCACACTCACGCCCCGATAGCCCTGGATCACGTCTATATTCTGAAACCATATATCGCTGACCGATGCCTGTCCTTGCATGCCGACCTTGGTACCCGCAGATTCGGTAAAGGCAACCGAATTTTTGTATACGACATCCGTCATCGGTTCTTCCGATGATGATTTCGCATCAAATACATCATCGCCGGTATAACCGAAGCATTGATCCACAACAGCGTGAGAAGTATTGACGAGATCAAAGCCATCTCCATGAATCCAGTTCACGTTATTAATAATTTTTACATTTTTGATTTTGACGTTTGTAGCGTCTTGAATCCTGAAGTTCCACGTTGTTCCATCTCTAAGCGTAATTCCCTCAAAGGTTAAATTGTTCGGTTTTGTTCCTCCCCCGCTTTTGTTAGAACGGATAATGTTCTCACGATTCGGCCCACTATCGCCCGTTGTAAGTGTAGTCCCATTGGAGTCGATCATACCTCTTCCTTTAATCGCTACGTTTGATTTCCCTACAATACGGATGTTGGCCGCGGGAAAAACCTCCCCGGAGAAATCATAATCGTTTACATCCGATGACCCGCGAAGTACGGCACCGGCAGCTAAATAGAGCGTAACATTACTTTTCATCTCCAGTTGCGAGAACTTATAAATACCCGATGGGAAATAAACAGTGCCGCCGCCGGAACGAGCGTTTGCATCATTGATGGCTTGTTGGATGATGGACGTCATTAATTTGCCGCCCGATTTGTCCACGCCCGGGTAATCATTGATGCTCTTTACGCTGCCGCCATTTGGTGATGGTCTGTCTGTTTCTATAGGATCAGCCATAATGACCAGGTTCTCCAGCTTGTTGATCGAGATGACCAAGTACCGTGATTCGGCTTGGGGAAGGGAGAAAGTCAGCTCCTTACCATTTACCGTTGCTTCGATGCCGTAACTGTGAGGACTAATGTTGTAAGAAGTGATGTTTTCTGAGGCTGTTACTTTAAAAGTCGCTGTACCGGAATAAGCAAACTGGGCAAAGGAATAATCAAACTGCCTGGCAACTCTGACCGTAGTCGAATCCACTTTCAACGTGTAGGTCGAGCTTGTACCGAAGTAAGAGGGATACGTCACTACGGTCGCAGCCGAAGCAGGTTGCGCCAAGCTAACCGTGAAACTAAACATGAGAGCAACAACAAGGATCATTTTCGTGAATACATTTCCGATTCGCCAGTTCACTTTACTGAAATACATAATCATTTCGCCTCCAGTATACTTTTAATTGCACCTCATTCTTCTCGTAACAACACGCTACAAACTAATTATTTATGATCGATAAAATAGAAAAACCCTCCTCTCCGGTAAGCGTTTTCATTCGTTCATATTGTATGATATAAGTTCATCAATAAAAATGTATTAATATCGTTTCTTTTTTGCAAAATATTCGGTAATTGTCTTCAATTTACAGCAAAAAGAGCCCGCAATTTGCGAGACTCTGTAAGTGCCTTATATTTATAATCCTTTGTTAGACATGAATGTCACCTTTACACCAGCTGCATGGTTGCCCTCAATGATTTGTCCATCCGAAGTGTTTGTTATAATATCTCCACACATGGTTAGATTCGCAAACGTGACATTCTTTACTGCATTCATGTCATTTGATCCGTAGATGTGTACAGGGTTAAATGCTGCATTCTCAAACAAAGCATCCTCGATATATATATTCGTAATGGGTGCTGTTTGCGCCTCAATTTCTACAGGTATACTTTTACCCATGGAGGTGAATACAAAGCTTTCCACCCTAGTATTTACAAAATGGATATCATTCATCAATTGATTCCCCGAGGTTGCTTCTACCACTATTCCACGCCGTGCCTGAACGACGTCATTATCTTCAAACCATACATCATACATAGGGCTTAATGACTGTAAACCTGCTTTGAGACCAGCACAGGATGAGAATACAATATTATTCTTAAAGCGCACATTATACATGGCAAAGTCATTTATCGTTGATTTCGCACATAGGGCATCATCGACAGTCATGACAAAGTTTTTTTCCGCGACGACATTTCTTGTTCCGCATAGATCTATACCGTCATTCATGATTTTATATTGATCTGCATTTTTGTGATTAATAATTTTAACATGTCTTACCGTAAATCCGTCGCCGCCTTGGATACCGTTAATCGTCCATGTAGTTGAGTCCTTTATCACGATGCCTTCTATCGTTACATCATTAGAAAAGTTACCTACAATAACATTTCTTCTATATCCGAGATAGGTTGATGATGAACGATCCGTATCCATAATCGCAATGCCACTAGCGTCTAGTACACCTCGTCCCATTATTTTTGCATTTGGTGCATGGTCAATCCTTATCATAGGATCAATAAATATTTTCCCTTCCCTGCTAGTCGTATAGTCATATAGAGTTCGGTCCGGATTTGACTTGATGACTGCCCCGCCATGCAAGTACAGGGTTACATTACTCTTGATGTAAAGAATATCCTTCACTCTATATACGCCTGCGGGTACATAGACGACTCCTCCGCCTGCGCCAGATGCATCATCAATGGCCTGTTGTATGATGCTGGTAACATCGGTCGTCCACGTGTTGTCTGCACAATAAGGCGATTTCGTTATATTATAAATACTTGTTCCGTAGGATCGCGGAGCATTGGTTTCCAAAGGGTCAGCCAAAACGACCAATTTCTCCAGGTTATTAATCTGAATAACCAAATACGAAGGTTTCTCGGCATTACTGTCAATCGAAAATGTCAGCTGATTCCCGCTCACTGTTCCCGTGATCCCCAAACGATGAGGGCTTATATCATAGCTTTTGATTAGCTCGTTTGCTGTGACTGTTACTATATATGTTCCCGAGCAAGAAAAATGAGCATAATGATAGTCTAAAAACTTTTCAACAAAGACAGGAGTGTCGTCTGCATGTAAACCAAAAAACGAGCTTGTTATCGTATAAGCGGGTTTTATATATGTAATTACGATGACTACACACCACCTTTCAAGATTTAAATACTTTTTCCACTAACACCTCATTCATTCCCCTGCACATTCTCTTATCTGGCAGATGAGGTCTGAAAGGTTTAGTAATACATCGCCGTCATACCACCCCTTCCATATACCTCTCTCAGCGTGCGCGCGGATGATGGATGCCTGCTGAAGTTCCGCTGCGGCTTCCAAGATTCGAACACGTATATGCCTCTCTTCCTTTTTAGAGCCGGCGAGTACAGACTCCGTTGCAATAGAGAGCTGATAAACTGCCCGGTATAACGAGCGGATGATGGACAGCTGGACAACAAGGTTAGTAATAAAGAACTCTTTACGATCCTCATCAATTTCCTGCATAGCCAGATAAGCCTCGTTCAGAGCGATGTCCCACTTCGGAAGTGCCTCTTTAGTGGCATTTTTGTAATACAATACGAAGTCTGCTGTTTGATTGAATGCCAATAACGTTTGATTCTGGATCTCTTCCTTTCTGAACGGCTGCCCATTCAAAATCGCCGTCAGTTTGACAATCAATCTTCGGCACATGCCATCCATCAGAAGCATACGACCTGCGTATCCCCGATTGTCCAGCGAATGGAAAGCATCGAAATATGCTTGATAAGCGTGGCCCGCCGCCACACTGCCTTGCTGCCCGTAATGTTCTACTGCCCATTCTCGCATGAACGGTTCCGGCTGACTAGTTTCAAGGTTCCAGCCTATTGCAGCAGTATATTGGGTTCCAAGCAGCATCTCTCTGATGTTTGTTACGTTAACGACAAGGTAGGCGGTATTCCCCTCCTGAACAGCCGCTTGCAGATTGTAATGAATTTTCTGTGGTAAAGTTCCTTGGACTAAATGAGGTCCGCAACTCCAAAAAGCGACGTGATAATACACGCCATATTGCCTTCCCAGCTCCCGGTTCACCTCATAAAAGCTGTCACCTAACATCTGGGTCGGACCGAAATCCGCCTGGATAATCATCGTTTCCTTCGGAAATGACAAATGTCCCCCCTTCAGAAGCTCCATTCCTTCCATCCACAAAGTTGCCGTCGAGGCAAAGGTGTTGTGGCCTACTGCTTCCGTAATAATTTCAAGTTGCTTAGCAATGGCACCAGCAATTAACTGACCTCTCTCACGATCTGTAACTGGCGCATACGGATCATCTGCCCATACTGGTTTGTCCCCCATGCCGCGTAATCCAAGTTGCCAAACCACATTGTCATACCTCGCCCAACGACTTGCATAAAGCCGCCAAACCTCTTCATACTTCTCAGGGTTGTTCGTATAGGATAGGGGCTCACGATCTCCTCGTTCCTGCCAGTAGCGCAAAACCCGCTTGGGGAATACCCCTAATGGCTCGATATGATGCTGGGAAATAAGCAGTCCGCGCTCCGCCACACCCCGAACCAATTCTTCATCTAATGGATCGAGGATATCTAATAAGGAACACGGAATTAACAGATTCTGTTTGAGCCGCAGCGCAGTCTCCATAATCGGTTCCAAGGCATTCACATAACCCGCATGCTTCGTGAATGCATTGTTTTCAAAATTCGTATCAAATTTGCCGGTCCATCCCAGCAACAGATCCTCATCATTAATGAACCAACCACGGTAGCTGAAGGTATGCGGTCCATCCGTCAACGAGATATTGCTGAAATCGAGACTTTCTTTGGCTGCAGCTGTATGACCGGTCCATAGATACAAGGGGTTGATCCCCAGAATTACCCGACTAAACTCATAGATGCCATAGATTGCACCTCTGGTATCACTGCCCACGATAACGACATGACACCCCTCTTCCCCAGCGCTCTGGATGAGATAATGTTCTTTTTTACCATCCATATTTCTGGAATCGATTCCTTTATTATTGAGGAAATTAGAAAATACAGCGTTGCTTAAGGTTCCCACTGTAATAGAAAATCCTTCTATATCTGAAATCTCTTGTTGGCAGAATCCAAGAACATCCATTACAATGTTCAAATCATTAATTAAATCATTTATTGCTAACCTGATGCCCTGATGTTCTTGAGCATCAATCTGTATTTCTACTATATCCTTGGCCAATAACCTCACCTTACCACCCCTATGCTTTTCTTTGACGCAAACCCGCTTGTCGTCAATTTATCCAAATCTTAAACAAGCCTTCGGTAATCCCTAAGTTGTACATATAAAAAAGGCCGAATAAGAAACTCAAGGATGATTACGTTCACCCGTATACCTTGTTCTGCGAATTCATGGGCAAGAAATTGGGTTACGCTGTTTAAGCCAGCTTTAGAAACGGAATAAGTAAATACTTTAGACAGCGGTGTAGTCGAGGATACGGAAGAGATATTAATAATGCTCCCCGTGCGTTTCTGCTCTATCATGCGCTTAGCGAAGATTTGGCAAGTAACGACAATTCCTTTTAAGTTAATATCCATAATGCCGTCCCATTCTTCCATCTCCAACTCAAAAAAAGGAGTCGCGCTGTTTTTGCCTGGGGCATTCAGCAGGATGTCGCATCCACCTGTCCATGCTTCGATGTCATTTGCCACTTGAATAATGGATTCCTTCGAGCTGACATCGGCTTGAAAGGCTTTGGCACTGCCTCCGCTCATCACAATAACATCCGCGACCTCCTATGCTTTCCGGGCATTGCGTCCGACAATAACAACATGTGCCCCATGAGCTGCCAAACCAGCTGCCATGGAGGAGCCGAGAACACTATTTCCTCCAATTGCAACTGCTGTTTTCCCCGTCAAATCAAATAAATTGGTCATTAGTCTGACTCACTCCCTATTTCCCAAAATAAGTTATCCTTGTTATCAAAAGGTAGTTCGTATGAATCTTGCACAACATTCATCTTAGGATCTTGTTTCACATATTCAAGCAGAGCTTCTGACACTTCGATCTCGCCCAGCTCCAGCGTATTCTTGATACGTACCATTTTCACTTGCTCGAAATGTAAAATGTTGCATGTCTTAATCGAAGCCTGTATCGTTTCTTTGTCATTCGGCAGGGTTGTGGAAATCTTTGTTGGAGCGACTACCGTAGAAGTCAGGCCGTTGGCATACGTTTTTCCAAATCCATTTTGTCTACCAGCCGCTGTGTTGTGAAATCGGCAGTACCGACGCCGTTCGCATTCCCTTCAGTTTGATGAGTTAAATCGAAGACAGCCATTTTATTGACATCTGGCCCTAATCCCTGTATGCCCGAATGGATTCGAATCCTCTTGTACCACCTCGAGCTGAAGTCTCCTAAACCAACCAGTGCTGCCTGCATTTTGTCCCGATCTTCACTCACTTTTTTTGGGAGATGAGCCGGCATGGACCCTTACGGAGACGATAGGATCTCCCACGCTGGAAATGAGATGATGGCAATCCCTCGGCTTAATAATAACCACAGTCACGTCTTTACCAGTTAAAAGTGTTCTTTGTTGATCTCACCTCGCATTTTCCAAGCAGGATAAGAAATGCTTCACAATCTTCGTGCGTATGATAGTCGATGCCTTCCGATCAGTCGTTCGTATGGGCGCGTGCGCCCCGTTTCTCAAAGGCAAGACCTCCTATGAGATGTAATGCTCTGGCATAATGTCTTTAAAAATATGTATTTCCGTAACATCCACAAACTGTTGTAAACGATAGGTCCTCATTTTAAACCAGGCCTTACTTTACAGATTTGTGGCAGAGGATGGAATATTCTCATAAATGCGCTTACAATATATTCACTTTCAAATTCCTTCTTATGTCGATACAATACAGGATAAAAATAATAAGAAAAATGTACTATCTACGTCTCTTTTATGTAAAATAATTGGCCGCGCCTTACAAAACGGCTCTATCGAGTCAATTTCACAATAAGAAACCCCTCAGCCGATGGAAAACCGAACTAAGGGGCTTGTTAGCTTTTTGTAATATTCAAGGGTTTGTAAAGCTACTGTAGATCCGCCATTTGTGTTAAAGGGTAGGGTAGCGTTTCATTACCCTCTTGACATTTCAATCCAACTTAATATTTCTCAAAATGAGAAATATTTACGGTTAGTGAGTTCATGTTTTTTGACTCACCAACACTTCCTTTAGTCGTGCAATGCTTAAAGCAATATTGATTAAGTTATTCATTGGATTTGATCGTCGTATTAGCATGTTTAGGTTAATAAAAGGGCGTCTACCTCCGTCGTTGAAATCATATCGGAAATGTAATTATGTTCATGTCAATGTATTTTGACAATAACTTTTAAATAAACCAAAAAAAAGCCGCTTATAGCGACTTTCAATAGGACCATGTTCTTGTCCTCTAACAGTCCTTCTTTCGGGATATCGTGCAACGTTTTGCTTCACGTTGTCACATTGGCTTTGACCAAGCTTATTCCGATCTACAAGCTATGTCTAGCACCATCTTCCACAAGACAAGGTTATTTTATTCACACCTAATTCTTGACGCTACCGATATTAATGGATTTCCCTTAAACGTCTGTTTAAAACTTGATAAAAAAAGTATATAGAACAAATTTCTATATACTAGCCTAAAATGATATTTGTCAAATGTTTAACCGCCGTATGCAAAGATTCTTTTCCCTCTACACATGCCATTGCAACCCCATAAATGCCCCAACTCCAAAATGTAGCAAGTAAATAATGTTCTTCCTTCACACCATGCTCTTTATCTAATAAAGCTTGCAGAGTTTCCGTCAATCGTTCTTTAATTTCATAGTCCATTTTTGATTTAAATTCTTCAAGAGCATGTTGACATTGTAAGGATAAATTTATTTGAGAACCCATAATAGCTTGGAGGGACTTAATAATCGTTTGTTCATCGATGACTTGTTGTGATGCTACTTCATTAAAAATTTCTTTAGTGAGAACCTCTTTTTGGATCACATCGATTAAATCGTATTTATCCACAAAATGATAGTAAAACGTTGAACGGTTAATCTCTGCTTCTTGTGTAATATCAGCAATGGTAATATCACTAAAATCTTTTTCTCTGATCAGTCTCATAAAACCATTCATGATATTTTGTCTTGTCCGTTGAATCCGTGGATCTTGTTTTTTCATTCGTACTTACCTTCTCCAAAAGCTATTATTTTCAACACTTGTTAGATTAAATGAATGACTTAATTATAACAGAAGATTTTCAAAAAAATAAGCAATTCATGATCCATTTTGTATGGACCACGAATTGCAACATAAAGATAATAAACGATTAAAAGTTTCGTGCTAATTGCTTTGCACGCTCGATGCCTGCTGCTTTAATTTCCTCAGTTTTATTTCGCATTTTAGCGTGACCTTCAATAAATAAACCTTCATATTCAGTAATACCCATGAAATTCATAATATGTTTTAAATACCGATCGCCTAGCTCTTCATCTGCTAAATGACCTTCTGAATAAAAATCACCGCGCGCTTGAATGTGAAGCACTTTCTTACCATGAAGTAAGCCTACAGCACCAGTCTCCGTATATCTGAATGTCTTTCCAGGTACCGCTACGGCATCTATATATGCTTTCACAACGGAAGGGAATGAGAAGTTCCACATCGGTGTTACAAATATCATTTTATCCGTTGACATAAATTGATCGAGAATTTCGTTAAGGCGTCCAACCTTCGCTGACTCTTCAGTTGAAAGAGCGTCCATGGGCTGTCCTGCACGAAGTTTTCCCCAACCACTGAAAACATCTGCATCTAAATCCGGAATATTTTCCTTGAATAAATCCAAGGCTACGATTTCATCCGTAGGATTTGTTTCTTTATATGTTTCAATAAATGCCTTTCCTGCTGCCATACTATACGAACGATTTACGTCATTTGGATTTGCTGTAATAAATAATACCTTAGCCATAGTAATTTCTCCTCTATACTTTTAAATTTACAACAACTGTTGTTAAAGTTAGTATAAAATGATTCATTTGCTAAACAAACCATCAATTTTATCGAATTGTTGCAAATCCAACATTATACTGGAATTGACTATAAAATGAATAATCAGAATAATGTTCAATCCGGTCTCTTGTCATAAAAATACAGATTAGAAATAATCCCTGACACGCAAGCCCGTTTCATATTGACTAAGTGCAGCAACGATTTGAATGTATGAATTGTTAAGTTAACCTGCTCCGTTAGTTTAATGAATTAGAGCAGCAAAATGTTGTATTGAATGAAGAGTAATGTGATTTTTGTAATTATTCTGCTCGTAAGCTTAATTTATTTAAGAGGAAAAGGAGCGTGTAGTTATATGTCTAATCGGTAATCGGACCATATTCTTGTCCTTTCCGGCAATCGGTAAAAATTCTTGTCCTTGGCTCGGGACACGATCTTGGTTCCTTAGAACAAAAAAGCCGCTATAATAGCGACTTTGAATGGAACAATGTTCTTGTCTCGCGACATTTTGAAAAAAATTCGAATATACCTACCAATTGTATCTTTAATATTTCCTGCTCTTGATCTGTGTAGACGTGGTTCCAATTCCATATCGTCCCCACTTCCCCTATAGAGGGGGAGGTATATAATGACTAACGGCTGGCTAATTTTAGTTGGACCTCATTGAATCACTTCAGTTGCTCATTATGATCAGCATCGTAAATTAATGATTCTCTTAAAAACCATTTTAAAGTTTCATACATTTTGTTCCAGTCGATATCAATCTTGTATTGATCAAGAAATTGTGGAATATTACCAATCAACAAATGCCAATCACCAATGTATTCTCTACCTGATACTCTAGCAAACATTGCATTATGCAGTATCTTTAAGTGGTACATTCTGATTTCAACCAAATCAAAAAGAGAATAGATATCCAAAAGGTAAACAGGAATACCATCCATCTGAGTATCTTGATACTTCAAGAAATCCGATCTGATTATCTCGAATATACCCGATTTCTTCTTCATGAATACATCCATGTTTAGATGGAATAAACTCCCCCTCTTCTTCTTTTACATGTTTTAAAGTCTCTATTCCTTTTTCAGTGATCATTTCCTCGATTTTTTCATCAACAATCAGTCCTGATATTTTGTAACCATAGTCATCTATAGCATCAAGAACTTGTCTACAGTACTTGCTTTGCAACGGATTTGTTATATCTGTGTATTCATTCGTCCTTCCATAACTATGATATGAAAGCATTTCATGTATTCTATAATCAATGTGCTTAACATCAAGGCAATTTATTTTCTCAGGTATTGAATCGAATATATCTACCGAAAAATCACTATCATCAAAGTTTCCATTTATAATTGTTTCCGATTCAATCTTTTTGATTTTTCTTTCAACGTCCATCTTTGCTAAAAACAGCGTAAATATCTAGAGCTGAAATGTGTAACCTTTAAGTGCATTTTGTGCAACTTGTCCCATAACATCACCCCTATAAACTTTTTAGTTTCTTTATTTTTATCTCTACTATCGCGTAAATAACAAAATCCCCTATACTAAAAATCACATTTATTTGTGGTACGGTTCATCGTATCAACTATAGAGCGAAGTTTAAAGGCACCCGAATCGAGTGCCTTCATGCGTTCTTCCTCTGCAATTATCACGTCAATGAGACTCATTTTCTTTTCCAACAAGGAATAATGCGAGCAGTTCAATTAATTCTATTCGTTGTTTGGCAGAAAATTTCTGAAGCAACTTTTCCGATATTTGCTCTTGGACTAATTTAAAGCGATGAACATGGCTAAGTGCTTCTTCGGTAAGCCGCAACAGCGTGGCACGACGGTCATTCGGATCGGCAGTTCGTTTAATAAAGCCATCACGTTCCAGGGAATCCACATGTTCCGTAATTGTTCTTGCTTTTAGTCCTAATTTAATGGCTAATTCGTTCATTCGAATCGTCTCTGCTTCCCACACGGTCAGAAGTAGGCGACCTCGTGGTCCGGAAAGTTGGACCGATTGATTGGACGATGCAAGCTCAATCTCAAAATCCTGATGTACTTGGTGGGATGCGCGCATAAGCAGTTGCACAACTTCTGTTGCATCCGGATAACTAATTGTTTTATTGGACATAAATGAGCACTCCCTTGACAAAGATAAAAGGATGTAATAGATTAATAATCAGTTATTGAGGTACCTCAATATATAGTACCACAATATGAATGAGTTCTTATTTAGTTTACAACTTTCTATTCAAGATGCAAATCATTTAATGTCCAATAACTATTGAGAAAGTGGTGATCCTCAAGTCAGAGCGTTAAAACAGCGAATTTTTAATAATACAGATATCATACTTCATGAATCGGAAATCCGTGCGAGCCAGTAACTGCTGCATACCGTTCTTAGGCAGATTGAGAAACGAACAGAGTTTGGGCAAGAGATGGATAACATTTTCCGGATATAATCTCACAGCGCTTGGAGCATAATTAATAGTGTTACAAGTGTTAAACTACAAAGCAAAATATATTTGTAATAAGATGGGGGATATTTATGTCAAAAGATTTTAGTAAAGAAAAAAATGCTAAGAATCTATACAAGAATCAGCCGGGAGTCGTACTACGGATGGTTGCAAAACCAGGGAAGGGAGATGAGCTATTTGAACTCACCACCAATCTTCATAACAATGGCGATTCAGATGGTCCAGTAGACTGGGCTATCTGCCGTTCCGATGAGGAACCTGATACCTTATGGGCATTTGAGTTCTATAGGGATGACGAATCATTCACACGTCATCACTCTAACTCTGCATTGGATAAGGGACATGAAAAGGTAATGAACCTCTTAGTTGATATGCCATTGAGAGCTGATGTACACATCATTTCCTCCAACTATACAATTGACACAGCTACAAATGCTGTTAACGAGAAGACCCTATATAAGAATCAACCAGGTATGGTATTAAAAACGTATGCAAAGCCTGGTAAGGGCGCGGATTTATTTGAGCTATGTACCGAGCTTCATTATAAAGATGACCCTGATGGCCCAGTAGATTGGGTTCTTTGCCAGCCTAATGATGAACCAGATACCATGTGGGCATTTGAATTCTATAGGGATGACGAATCATTCACACGTCATTACTCTAACCCTGCAATGGATGAGGGACACCAAAAGGTATTTGACCTCTGCGATGTCGACACGAATATAGGCGTAAGAGAAGAAATTCATATTGTATCCTCTAGCAGTGTGTCTGGTTCTTAGTTTCTCAACTTTCGCAGCTTGAAATCGGGAGGTACACCATGATGTAGTTGGGCAAAGCAGAGAATCAGTGCTGTATTGACTTTTAATAAGGGCTGATAATTTTTTGCCGACTTGATTGGTGATTTCGTTCATCAATTCCACCAGTTGTTGTATCCTCAATCGGGTTTAAATTGGGATAAATGGTACAATAAACCCAACGATGAACATGTTCATTGGCTTTTATATACAATAGTAGACAGATTCCTATGAGGACAATTGGAACGAATTACCATTTAATCATTCTCCAAAAAGTTCAACTAACCTGCCCGTTAATTGAACAAAAGCAACTGATCACTTTGATCAGCTGCTTTATTATTTTTATTAAGCTAATGTAACCCGTTAGATTAATGAATTAAAAAAACGATTAGGTATACGCCTAATCGGCAATCGGACTATGTTCTTGTCCATTCCGGCAATCGGTACAAGTTCTTGTCCTTGGCTCGGGACAAGAACTTGTACCGATAACATAAAAAAGCCGCTAAAATAGCGAATTTAATGGGACCATGTTCTTGTCCCTCGACAGTGGTTTAATTGTCCTTAAAAGACAATATGCTTCAACTGATTTTTGTAAGACTTCATAGTATAAATATTACGTTTGGCGCTTTCATGTTGATATGGGCAAACGTATTTGTAAGCCAACACTTCTTCATTTTCTAAATAGTGATATTCAATGGAACTTGATGAGCTGTTCTCAACAAAGTTGTATTTCAAAGCTACGTTTGGAAAAGATCGATCTCTCATTTTATTTACTTCGTTCCAAGAAGGTGTGCTAATTTCCTTACTCCTCTTCCCTGCTATCTCCAGCCAGGCATTAAAAAAATTTCCGCTGAATTGGATAACTATTTTTTTAATAATCCAAAAAAGAATTCTTGTATCAATACAATGTTGGTTCTTCATTTGAAGACTTACAATTTGTTCGGAGAAATAATCTAAGTGATCCTCGATTATCAAAGAAGCTTCCTCAGATATATTGATTTTCCTTAGAGAGTTTTCGTCATAAAAATGTTCCTTATTTATAAGAGATTTTCTCCAAAAAACATATGCGTATGCATAAGGGCATATCTCAGGGAATTTGGCCATATCATCTGTTTTTCTAAGTTCTATCAATTGCGTAATGCAATGTTGATGGTTCCCAAGAAGATTCTGGAATAACCTGTCTTCGACTTGTCTACATGCCTGTGAGTAATTTCTAAATAATTTTGTTCGGAACCGTTTTGAATAGTAATCATTTGGATGGATGGGTTCTATTGAATCAAAATGATTAGTTTCCTTGGGCTTTCCTTTAGTAATAATAACTTCAGGTTGCAATGTTGCTCATGAACGATCCATTTTGGTTGTACATCTAATTGATGCATGTTCGATTTAATCCATTCTAAAACAGCTTGATTTAATTGCTCTGGCCCTTTCCATTCATTCCAACTAGATATATGAAAGGATCCAATAGGAAACCCGCACTTACATCGGAAAGCATAACCCAACTGTTTATTGGAAAATAAAAAAGGTATTGTCTCATTACAATCAGGGCAGCTCTTGATCAAATTAAGATTATGAAATGCACACTTGTCTGCAGGCTTAAACTGGTGAAGCCAAGAATGGAAACCTCCTTCCGCCGCAGATTTTAAATCCTCAAATTTTGCTTGAACCTCTTCACTATCTCCATCTGGATACGCTACCTATTTTGTCTTTATAGACATCGTAGTTTGATAATTAAACAATTCTCTCATGTAGTCAAAAAAAACATAATTACTTGTATTATGATCAAAAACACTTTTATACTTAATAGCATGTATGTTTTCAATTTGGCAACATTGGCTCAGGAAATTTGGTAGAAGATACTCTTTTTTGACTCTGGTGTCACCAGCCCGGAACATACAAAATTTAAACAAGTTTACCTCCAAATCTGTAATGTCGATCACTTTAATGTCCATTTTAGGCTCACACTTAATATTCATAATATCAATTATCGTTCCGGAAGGCTGCTTCATTTCCATAATAGCTATTTCCTTGTCTCGAGAAAAATATAAAAAACCGTTTCCCTCAATATTAAAACGCCCCTGCGAGCTTATTCCTGATGGAGCCTCCCACATTTCCATTTCTGTCCATGGCATTATTTCATCAGATTTACGCGTTCGACATCGATAAAATTCTCCACTTAATCGAACATTTTTTGCAAGACCCTTAACTGAATTTCGAATGAGTTTACCGACCTTATGTTCTAAACCTAACATTGGAAATCGCTGGAGATGGCCCGTAAATGCAACCATCTCTTCTGTGGTAATTTTCCCAATAAGTTGCATTACTCCTATTGCGTTTCTGACCTCATCAACTGGTATTATTGAACCATTGGGCTTTTTTGAAACCAGAAGTAACTGAGATTCATCATCTTCATTGTCCAATCTCGAATAGGAATAGTCCTCTTGTGGGAGTTCGGTTAATCTATTGGTAAAATTGATATTTGCCGCTTGATAATTTAAACGACCTTCAATGATCCGCTGTTCTGTGACAGTTGATCCTGGATTTTTGTATGGTTCATCAAAAGCCCCCCCTCTTATAGCCTTTTCAACTGGATTTAGAGTATCCCACGAAATTCCTTCAATACCTTTCATGGCTCTTTTAACCGTATCTGTCGCTGCTATACTATTAAGAGAAAGATTATTCGATGGATATTTTATCCTCATTTGATCTGCTATCTTAAAATGATTTACATTATATCCCACGATATCTGTCACTGCTTGACTAATGGGGGTAAAGATTTCCGATGGATATTTTATCCTCATTTGATCTGCTATCTTAAAATGATTTACATTATATCCCACGATATCTGTCACTGCTTGACTAATGGGGGTAAAGATTTCCGATGGATATTTTATCCTCATTTGATCTGCTATCTTAAAATGATTTACATTATATCCCACGATATCTGTCACTGCTTGACTAATGGGGGTAAAGATCTCCGATGGATATTTTATCCTCATTTGATCTGCTATCTTGAAATGATTCGCATTATATCCCACGATATCTGTCACTGCTTGACTAATGGGGGGAAAGTTCCCTGATTGATTTTTCCTCTTTAATTGCGTTGCTTGTTCTTCTAGTTTGAATGAACTCTGGTACTTACCATCTTGATTAGTTAATTTTTTCTTACTCATAAACTAGTCGCTCCGTTCAATCAATTAGTATATATTCCTTAGTACTGATTAAAACTAGACTGAAAAATTAAAATCCGCGATTTCTTTATCGTATTTTCCGTTCAGTAACGAACTATTAACTATAAAAAACTCATTCATTACTGTTGCAAATGAACTTAGAAACTCTTTATTAAAGCTGGAGAGTAGAAAAAAGCTTGACTCAAAGTTAAATTGTGATACGCCAACTATCTCACCTAGATAGTTGTATCCGAATACTTCATTAGCAACATCTTTTATTTCAGTTGTGACACCATTCATAGGAAGTAAACCATTTACTTTATCACTTGTATTTGCAAAACTATGAATTATAGAATTTCTCAATGTAGCGCAATTTTTCATAAATGTCCATTCTGGCAACTGTTTTGGAAAATGAATATTTGCAACACTCACAATAAAATTACTAGCTTTCTCAATAGTAGGTCCGAAATTGTTTTTATCGTTTATGAAAGATTTAACACTTCTAGTAATACCACTATTTAACTCCAAATTTTTGCATATCTTCATAAGAATATGTTCTAAAAATCCATAAAGTGTAACAAATACTGAATTTCTTAAAGTTATAGGAAACCAGTAAGATTCATTTTTCAAACTATAAAAATCGTAAGATTCGCCTTCATGAATTACTGTATAATGTGATTTTCTGACCATTTCTTTTATTTCGAATTCAATAGACTCTATGTAACTAGATGTCTGACTTAGGAAATCCCTTATTTCAAGTTTGAGCTTACAAAATTCACTTATTTTATTATTCAAACAGTTCCATTCCTTTCATCCATTATGTCCATGGATTTGTTTATCACAGATAGGGAAGCTTTACCAGCCTCTTCACGAGTGCAAGTTCCTCAGAAGTCTGTCTCGCTGTTTTTTTGTATCTATCAAACTAGGAGGACTTGCTAAGATAAGTTTTGAGGAGCCTCATGACAGTACTTCCAAACGAAAACTATTTCACAATCGTTCGGTATAACTTAAAAATAAAGTATTCAAGAAAACTTATTAGCATTAACGAATCCATAAGATTCAAGCCTGTCTCTTTCTTCATCCTTCAACACTGGAACAGCCCATACTAAAGAATATTTTGCTCTGGTGTTAGCAACATAACCTATCCTTCCAGCTTCAAGCTCTTTATCAATCCACTTTTTCCAATGTCCACTTCCTGAATTATGACTGCTTGAGACTACCATAACACTTTCAAAATCTTTACCTTTAACCGAGTGGATCGTATTTATTGATATCAAATTTAAATTATCCTTTTTGTTATATTTCAAAATTTTGCTTTTAGCAGTACCTCGGGGAGCATTTAATTTAGGTAGTGTGCTGAAATCTCTGTTTTCTTTATCATATTTTTTTAACTTTTGATAAGCTTTATCTAGTATCTTATAGGAATTTTTATTGAAATTTTTATACCAAGTAGTATACTCAACATTGTCAAATTTCGTTAAATCATCATATGCTAAGCAACCTTCTAGAAAGTCTTTAATAAAAATTCTCCATCTAAAAACAGAATCGATTGAATTTGGACAATAAAAACTGTGTTTTGCTCTAGCACCACCAAACCATTTTTGTATATGCTTGCTTGCAAGTTCAAGAGCAATTAGTCTTGAACTTGGTGTATTTTGAATCCAAAGTTGTAAAGAATCCAAAATTGGATGTTTACTCATTCGAGAATCATTTTCTAAATCTTGTTTCATTGTCAGTTGTCTTACCAAGATAGCTGATTTTTCAAAAGGAATATCTACATTTTTTAGAAACTCAAGATATTGATTGATTATTAAAGATCGATCAGTGTATTCCAAGTAGCAGACACTTCTCTCCCCTAACTTATCTATTTCATGACCACGGATAGATAATGTGATGCCTAACAATTGGTTCGATGTTTGTACTATTGAATTGCAGCTTCTAAAGTTATCTGTCAGGAAATACTTTTTGAAGTCAGACAAAAATTGCTTAGTGGTGTTAGGATTCGCATTTTTGAATTCGTAAATTGATTGATTTAGATCTCCAATAAAATGTAGAATGACACCACATGCCTTTAATTGATTGAGAATTTTTATTTCAACCAATGATAAGTCCTGACATTCATCTATAAAAATGTAAGGAAATCGTGTTCCTATTAGTTTTGCAATCTTGGGATTTTTTGTTAAGACGTTGAACGCCATATTGTTGATGTCCTCAAAGTTCGCGAAACCATCTTTTAAAAAATTTTGTTTTACTTTGATTATCTCATCTCGTATATATTTGATTCCTAAGGCTTGATTATTGCCAGTTTTTTCTCTATAATTTCGAATAAACTTTTGGAATTCGGCAGACTCATAATATTCTTTCAATGTGAACTTGTTACTTTCAGAATTATAAATAATTATATCTTTGTTTTCATGATCATAGTAAATTTGGTTAGCATAAGAATACTGATGAGTTGTATTACGATTTGTATAAGGAAGCTCATATTTTTTTAACCAGTGATTATCAAATATCTCCATATTTTTATCTATTAACGTATATGAAGTATCACCAGATCTATTTTTATGTTTCGAATATTTGTATCCAAAACGTTGTGCAATAAACCCATGTATAAATCCCGATAAAGTTCCAATATGGTGAGGATATAAGGAAGTTAGATCAGAAAACATTCCCACTCGTTTTTTTATAGTGTCCATAGCTTCATTAGTAAAGGTGAGCACCGCAATTCCTTGGTTCCTATAGTCCCATTTACTTATTTCATAAGCAGTTTTCATGCCAACAACTTCGGTCTTTCCGCTGCCAGCACAAGCTTCCAAATAAATGTTTTCAGTTAAAGGAGAAAGAACATATTCTAACTGCTGTTCGGTTTTCTCCTTTACTTTAGTTTCAATAAGTGAAATATATGCATCATTAATTTCATGTTTATTTCCACATAAAGTTCTTATTACTTCTTGTTCCATCCTATATTTATTATCCATTTATTTATTCACCGCCACATGACCAGAGAATAGCCTTTTCTATGTAACTTGGAACTTTTATTACATCACCTATATTTGAATAAACGCTTTTGATATTGGATTTGGTATCATCAACACGGTCCCATTCTTTATTTATTTGTAACTCTAAGTAATCTGTCAATTTCTGTGCGTAAACGCCTTTCCCAACCTCTTCAACATCTATATGCTTAAAAATGTATTTAGCATCCTCTGCTAATAATTGATCGTTTTCATCGTACACATTGTTTTTCAATAAAATTTTTTCGCAACGCGTTTTTACTTTTCCGGGTTTTGGCCATAAATTAAAAAGCACTTCAGCCATCTGACTAGTGTTTTTTTCAATAGCTAAGTCATATTCAAACGTCTTTAAAGGTGAGTGAAACAATCTTCCCCAAATGCTGTTATTAACTTCCTCAATTAGTAGTAATGCGCTATTTGCACCTAAAGGTTCTTCTCCAGGTAAAGGAAAAATGTCTACGAGTGTGAATAACGGTTCTTGGTCTTCATCTAACTTTAATACACCATTTTTATCATAAATATTTTCTTTGGTTTTAGGAGGATCATTATCTGTAATTCCAGAGCAGTAGATTGGTAATTGATTCGAATTTGTGGAACTGTCGAAATTTACAAAGAGCTTCATGAAATGTTTAAAGTTGATACCATTGATGTTGATTATAGATACACCTGCTTCTTCTAAAGAGTTGGGCAACATTCTCGTTGTCCCAGTCAAGTCTTTATTATGTCTTGCCAATACTATCTTTGCTAAAGAGGGAATAAGCATTGCTTCACTTATACCTTCCACCAAAATGATTCCTTTAGAAAAAAGCAATGTAGACTTTGTAACATCAAGCCACCGATTAATATAGTTTTTACTTTCACCCAAATTGATTTCTTTCAATGAGGTCGCAATAATTTTTTCTTCCTTTTGAGCAATATGAATTAAATTGTCCGTATTTATTGAAGAAGCAAGCACTGGTGAATGGGTTGTAATAACAACTTGTGTGTGTTCAAGTTTACGTGTTATCTCTTCTAAATATTTTATGAATTTCACCTGAAGTTGAGGATGAAGGTGTGCTTCTGGTTCTTCAATTAACAACACGGTCATCATATTGTTATCTTTTAATAATTCGAGTTCAGCAAAAACAGTAGCTATGTACAAAAGATTATTATATCCCAAACTATTTGTAGCAATATCTCTGTACTTATCTGGATCATTCTGCTGGATGCCAGGGAAAAAGACCATTTTGATACTTTCTACTATTTTATTAAAAGTCGTTTCTGCGAATTGCAGATTGATACTCTGACCTAACCGTTGTCCTAGTGTTTCCTCAAGTTTTGTATTTATTTTTTTCTTTGCTGATTCAATCTCATTGTATTTATCTTCAGAATTATTTGTAATTTGTTTATTAAATTCGCTTACGCTCTGCACGAGTGTATCTTTATTGTCACCATATTGCTTTTTTAAAAGTTGTGCTAATCGGGATCTCTTACCATTAACGAGTTTTTCCTCTGCATCTCGAAGAGGCGGTAGATATATACAATCAATGCATTCAAATGTTTCTTCTTCAAAAATACTAGATTTGGCAGCACCACCCCATATTTCTTTCTTGTAGTAGCCTTTTCGATTAGGATTGGCGTTAATCTCTAGATGCAACTGTGCTTTAAAATCTGCATCACACCATGATATAAAAGTTACTTGTTCATCTGAATTAAGAGACTCAAATAAAAGATCGATTCTAATTTCAGGAGCGGAGTATTTATTATCAATAGAACGATAAAAGTCATCCTCATCTATACTCATATATGAGAATTCATTTTCTCGTAAAGCAAGTCTCAATGCATTAATAATAGTGGTTTTGCCTGAGCCGTTTTCCCCAACAAGTACATTAAGTCCTTTGTTAAGTTTGATTTCAGATTTCTCTTTAGTATTCTTATACCCTGAGATACTCAACCTAGATATATGCATTTGAATGCCTCCATTAATGTGCTTTATTCTCGTCATATGAGTTCCGTCATGATACTATTCAGATAACTAAAATTTATTAGATAAATAAAGCTAATACCGCAACTCTTAAAAAAGTCTCTAAACAATAATTTTTGATTTCCATCGTCTGTGATCAGGCTGATAAATCACCATTGTCAATATTGAGTAGAACCAAGTTCTCGGTTAACCCAAACTATGGTACCTCGCTTATTATCATGATCGAGTTGACAGTCGAAACCATGCTTTCTGTAGAAATGTTCCGACCTGTCGATGTGATCCCAGTCTACTGAGGAAATCCATCCGGTAATAACTTTGATTTGCATCTCATGGACTATTTTTATTAGCCCTTCCATCATGATCGACCCGTAACCCCTATTGACCCGCTCTCCTTCAATCTTTATATCTGCAATATCCATATGTCTGTTCTCAACATGTACGTGGACGTTCGAATCAGGCACTTTTACCCCATCTTTGGAAATGACCTTCACCCTAAGATGAATGTTTACATCATCCATCCCGTCACCATACATTAAGCGGTAAATCATCACACTTTCCCCAAATCGGTTCTGGGCTACATGAATGATCTTATGTCCATCCTTTTCGAGGTCAGTCGTGTGCCACCTGATATCATACTCAATATCGCCCTTTTTCTCCAAGGGGAGCGGTTTGCATTCTCTATTCAAAATAAGAAACGGATCGCTGTCCCCAAATAAATCCTTTAGTATATCGGTAAGCTGCTTTGAGCTTTTCTCATCAAGCGGATTATTTTTCTTTGCCACATTATCACTCTTTTCTTCGTAGCTATTCATTGATTCTATAATAGTAAATATTCCCCACTTCCCATTCGAACTCCTTCCTCATTTCGACTGAATTCTACATCATGGATGAGCGACTTTCAACTTTTACCCTAACTTGAAAGATGCAATGTTTATTCGAAATTTTATTAAAATGCACTCGGCAATGCTAAACAGATCAACGGATTATTAATTTTCTATTTGGATTTCATAAATCACTCATATTCCCTAATAAATTATTTCTGTTAGGAGAATATAAAATACTCAAGACTAGTTAAAGCCCCAAACCACATTTGATATCACAAAACAATTTCATTACGATAGTCATCGTACCCTGAGGAGGCATTAATAATATCTTCCTCTTAGACTAACCTTACACACCTACCGCCATCATATTGAAAGAAGCAGCAAGTGATGCAACCGTCTCTCGCTCTCCAGTGACAATATATATGATCTTTATCCTCTGGGCGCTGCGAAGTTTAACTAGCCTGCCCGTTAGGTTATTGAAACAGATAAAGCTTCTTATCAACAGTACTACCATGTCTTTTCAACAACGAACTATTTCTTGCCTTTGGTCGGAAAAAACCTAGTTCTTGATACCAAAAATCGATGTCCTATTGCTCCTGTGCTTTTATCTCGGCAGATGGTCTACATCATGATACTATTTAGATAATCACCTAATCCGAAATGACACAATGTTCTTGTCCTTTTCGGCAAAGGAACCAAGTTCTTGTCCTCAGCTTGGGACAAGAACTTGGTTTCTTAAAACAAAAAAGCCGCTATAATAGCGACTTTGAATGGAACAATGTTCTTGTCTCGCGACATTAATTGAGCTATCGTTCCCGTTAGCTTAATGGAAAACCACATGAAATCTACAAAGTTCCCGGGTTTTCAAACTCATATACACAATATGCAGCACATGTTGCTGTTTTTATGCCGTCAACAACAAGCTTCGCTAGCGCAGCGCCCATCTCCTTAGAACCATCTCCAAACATCCAAGCAGCAGGAACTTCTAAATTCAGGTTTTCTTTTTGAGCATACAACTTCCAATATTGTTCAATTACGTTTTTGTTCTCTGTTCTTGTCCCTCGACATCATTATGAACCACCTTCTTGATCATCATCGGCTAAGGACATGAGTTTGTATTATCAAAATTTGCTCTTAAAAAAGCTGTAAAGAACGTTTCCCAAGAATATATTGAAAAACGGTCTTTACATAAGCTCTCATGTTCTGACTTAATAAGAAAGATTATTAATGGATTTTATAAAATCTTCTTTCATCTTTGTATCATAAGATTTAGGCAGGTTATTCAGCAATTCATCCACCTGCTTTTTGAATTGATTGATTTGTTGTAAATCATATTCTCCTCGTACATACGAAGAAAGTACCTTAAACATGGATTCATTAACCATCGCCACTTTGTCATCAAGGATTGAGGATTCGAGATGCGTTGAAGCCATAGAATTCTCAAATTTAATATAAGAATTCATTGCAAGGTTTAACCGCTCTTTTGCATTAATAAGAATATTCGTATTTTCAGATTTAGAATTTTCAGCTTTTAAAGTACCTATCGATTCACTAAAATAAGTCAATCCATGAATAAAGGTTCTATAGGCTGAAGGATCTCCAGATGCATAATCACGTTGTTTGTTTAAATGATTGTTATACGAGAGAATAACGAGCAATACATTCAGAAAAATGGATGCAATCAGAACGAGTTTATAGGAGTTTTTTCTCATTTCTACAGTCCAATCAAATATATTTAATTTATAGTGTGATTAAAGTAAGCTGTATTACTTGAAGCATAAATTGTTGGAAAGTATGAACCTCCAAAAGGAACAGGATGTATGGAGTATTTTATTTTTGTTTGGGGGGTCACAATAACTCTCTTACTGCTGCTAAACATATCATATGAGAAAGTTCATAACATTATGGATTAACTGCTCTTTTGCCAGTTCACCTTCACTATATTCAAAAAAACCAATCACCAGCGGCATCTCTACAAAACGTATCTTCATGGAAAATATCCTTCTGGATCACCATGTAACTTGCACATTTCAACTGTATTATCTCTAGGCATACCTACAGAATCTAAGAATTGTCCTTCCACCGACAGCGTGCTGTCCGCGTGGAATTCGGTGATCAACGTCTTGCTGCCGAGCGCTGGTTTGATATACACTTCCGGAAACAGACGTTTAGGTAACTTTTTCTCGGACGTGACCGACTTCGGTGCGCCGACGAATTGCTTCATGCTGGAATGCAATTGCATCAATATCACTGCCGCCTGCGCCCGAGTAACGATATCGTTGGAACCGAACATCCCGCGCTTAATGACTTCTTTCCATGGAGGAACACTGATTTCTTCACATCCCTTCCCTGCTATATCAAACCATGCATGGAAGAAATCTTCGGTAATATGACTATGTTCTTGTCCATTCCGGCAATCGTTACAAGTTCTTTTCACTCATCTACCACCACTTACGGTAATGGTTTCCCCCAAAATATAATTTGCTGCATCTGATGCGAGGAAGCAGATGATTTCTGCTATTTCAAGTGGAGTTGCAGCACGTTTCATTGGGACGGATGCTACTAATCGTTCGAGGCGGTTATCTTCAGGGGCAAACTTATCATGAAATGGTGTTTCAACAATTCCGGGGGCGACTCCATTTACAATAATCCCATATTCAATAAACTCCCTAGACATTCCAACTGTCATCGTGTTTACTGCGCCTTTTGTTGAGGCGTAGTGGATACTTTCGCCCGAACCTCCAATACGAGCCGCTGCCGAAGAAAGATTAATAATTTTACCACTTTTTCGTGAAAGCATGTCTTTTAATACCGCCTGTGAACATAGGAGGATACTTTTTACATTCAACGCATAGGTATCGTCCCAAAGTTCCTCGGTCATATCCATGAATGTGCTCTGTTTAATGCCTCCACCAGCGTTATTTACCAATACATGAACGGCTCCATAAATCGAAACAACCTCTTGAACCATTACCTCAACTTGGTCTTTCTTAGTAACATCTGCTTGGACAGCTATACATTCACCACCCAATTCTCGAATCGCAGTAACTGTTTCTGTTGCTCCCTTTTCGTTTTTATTGTAGTTGATGACAACGTTTGCCCCTCTAGAAGCCATTAATTGCGCCGTCGCCCGACCAATTCCAGAACTGGCTCCCGTAATGAGAACAATTTTCCCTTGTAAATCTTGCACAATCTCTACCTCCCGACTGTATTCTTTTTAATATTTTTGGATATTATTATGCATCAAGCGTGGGATGGAACATTTACCTTGCCTTTATTTCAAGATTACTGCCCTTCAGTTTAACAAAAAAATGGAGCAACATCCGCCCGCAGAATCCTCCATTTTTTGTTACGCTATAGTTTCCTGATTGCGTTACATTGTTTAATGACAACCTTAACAACTATTTAATCGGTAAAAAATCAGTACATAATTTTTTACTCTTGTTTATCTAACTATAGAAAATGAAATGGGAATATAAAATTTTCTATCCATTATAGTTCTTCGTTGTATAGAGCTTTACTCCGTGCTGCACAACTCTAAGTCTAATTCACTTGCTCATCCAAAGATCTGACTCGTAGTACCTCCATCAAGGAAAACCAAATTTTTTAACCGTTAGTTCTACGATCTACAACAGCTATTTTCAGTCCCAAATTGTTATTCTTTAATACCTAGCCGCCAGCGTTTAACCTCTCATCATATGTTTAAGTGGTTAAGGTCATTTTATATAGATTATAACGTTTACCATTGTTACGCTAACTTGCCAGTTAGCTTAGTTAAACAGATAAAGATTCTCATTAACATTGACCAAGTTCTTAACCGTTTCAACCATTATAGCCCATTTAGAAATAATCATGCTGGCACGCTAACATGGGTTAATAATAATACTCTTATTGAAATGAGTAGTTCTCATTTTAACAAAAATACCATGATGCAATAAGCCTCTACTATCAAGTAAAAAACAAAGGATGCCAAACGCGAAATTAACGTATTGGCATCCTTTTGATTTTATTGATATTCGTAACCGTCTAAAAAAACGCAATGTTCTCCATGAATATGAAAATACCGCTCAAGCGTTATTCAACAACGCTTAGACGGTATCCAGTAATTGTTCTTGATTTCGATATCGGGGTGGTCGGCTGAGACAGCATGACCAATCAAATCATCGTTGGCTTTTCGTTTACGCCCTTTATTAGTGCCTGTGCTCCCTCTACTCTCGCTAATTTTATTCCTCTATGGCGATGCCGGCAGCTCTTAAGTGCCCATAGGCAACAATTTTACTAAACTGAGATGAAACTTCATATGCAGGAAGGGGTTTATCGTTTTTAATCCACCAAATTACAATCCCCATGAAAGCCGATCCGAGGTACTCGATCAGCAATTCCTTGGATATCGCTAGTGTGGAGTTTTCCTTAGCAGGTTTCCACCCCTCAATTAATTTATTATTAATGATATTCTCCATTTTCGCTTGAAACTGATAGATTCGATTCTCTTCAATTAACATGGAACGGTAAAAGGTCATATTTAGGGAAATATGCTCCAGTACAGTTTGCATGACTGTCTCGAGTAGAGAAATGCTGAAAAGATTCATGCTGATCGGACAAAGAACGACTGCATCCTTTAAATCGCTTAACAATTCATTCATGCATGTATCTAATAAATCAGGCTTGTTTTGGTAGTGGAGATAAAAAGTATTTCGATTGATCATAGCCCGATCGGCAATATCCTGGATCGTAATCGCCTCGTATCCTTTTTCCTGAATAAGCTCATAAAACGCCTTTCGAATCGATTGTTTCGTGCGCAGTATTCTTAGGTCGATTTTTTTATTCATTGTATTCGTTCCCCCTAAATTTATTTAGGTCGTTAAGCGACAAAGTTTTATGAAGTTGTCTGTTATCCATCATAGCTAAAAATATTGAATATTGAGCGTTATATGAACCACTATTATAATAAGCATCAGATAAATAAACAACGTTCTGTTCATTATTTATCTAATGACCAAAAAAATTCAAAGGAGGATTTACCAATGACATTCAACCATCAAAATGAGTTTGTTCGTAAGACAATCGCCGTGTTGGAAAGTTTTGAGAGCGGCAATCCCGAAGCGATTACGGCTTACGTTCATCCAGATCAATATATTCAGCACAACCAGGCCTTACTCGATGGTCGTGAAACCATGCTTGGTGCTCTTGATCATTTAAAGGGAATTGGTACTAAGGTAAGCATTAAGCGGGCTTTAGTTGACGGAAATTATGTGGCTCTTCATTCTGTATATCATTTTCACGGCCCTAAAATCGTATTTGATATCTTCCGTTTTGAGAATGGGCTAATCATTGAACATTGGGACAATTTGCAAGAGATGGTGGAAAAGACACCAAGTAATCATACAATGATTGACGGACCGGTTACGATTAAGGATATCGACAAGACGGAGGCCAACAAAGCATTTGTCAAAAGCTATGTTGAAAACATCTTGCTCGGAAAGAACCCTGATCTGCTTGCCTCTTACTTTGATGGAGATACCTACATTCAGCATAGTCCTCATATTGCAGACGGCCTTTCTGGTCTTCACGCTGCTTTGCAGGCTCTGAAGGAGAAAAAAGTTGAGTTTCAATATACTCATGTCCATCAAGTTATCGGGCAAGGCGATTTTGTTCTTACCGTGAGCGAAGGTCAATTTGATGGTCAACATACTGCTTTCTACGATTTGTTCCGCGTACAGGATGGAAAGATCGCTGAGCATTGGGACGTTATCGAGGCCATTCTACCGGAAGAAAAACGAAAAAATACGAACAGTAGATTTTGAAGTTTGTGTAGCTGAATCGCAAGAAAGACATCGCCAAATTTATTTACGGTGATGTCTTTCGCTTCACGAATGTACTTTAATGGAAAATTTTAAAGTCCAATGGATACAGGAGCGTTGCTTCAGCAACGCTATTTTTGTTCAATGCAATGAAGTGACGAGGGGAAGAGAATCATGAAAATATTGACACAAAAAATGATGGACAGTAAGTGCGCTGCAAGCTATCGTGGGACTTGCGACCGTTGGTATAGCGTCAGGCTTCACCGTATGGATGGCTTTGTCGTGGTACGGCATGGAACTAGCGAACGCGAGGGAGACTTGGTTCTTCTTATGGTTCGCTGGATCGGCGTTCTTCTTGTTGCAATCTTCATTACTCAATTGGATCGGATTTCCGGCTCTGCCTCTGCTCGTACTGCTGATGTTCTTCTCCATGCCGCTGCTGAACATGGCTCCGGAGTTCTTGTCCCAGACAACGCGAGATTGGATCTATTCGTGGACGCCACTGCGGTTCACGGCAGAAGGGCTGCGGGAAGTGATGTACTTCGGAGGACTGGACGCGGTCGGCTCAAACGCCTTCGTTTTGTGGGGCGTCGCCGTGGGATTTTTGGTCCTGCTGCTCTCTTCAGGGTTTAAGGCCGGTCGAACGACAGATGCGCCCCCTACTTCTGTTACAGGAGATTAAAATATGGTAAGAACAAACAAAGTTGTGTTGTCGGTATTTGGTTCGGTTAGTGTGGTTCGATATTCTCCCTCATGATACTATTTAGATAATTACCTAATCCGAAATGACACCAAGTTTTTGTCCCTCGACCGTTTCCTACCCTTTGTGGTGTGTACGATATCATCGATTGAATTTCTCCTTTAGCACTATCATGCTGATAACGACATACGCATTTATTAAGTATCGATTCATTTTTACTTAAATGGTAATGCTCAATGCTGCTGGAAGAACTGCTGTAATCAATGAGCCTGTGTGAGGAAATTGTATCATTTCGAGGGAGCTTAACAAAAGCAGCCGATCACGATGATCAGCTGCTTTATCTTATTGAGCTATCGTTTCCCGTTAATTGAATACTGGCCTTAATACGACTTCTTTACCCTAAAAGAGTCTCATGGACTCCATGAAGCTAACTGATTCAGCAAAGCATATCCTTTTCCTATTTCTTCAATTGCTTGAGCATGGTTACCCAGATCCTTAAACCTGTCACCCACAACGTCAAAGCAGAACCGAAACCGATAAAAATAGACCTCGCAATCAGAGATACATCGCCCAAAGTGGTATTCAGTGGTATAAACAAAGAAATGATGCCTAGAATACTGAGCACTATACCTGTACCATAATAAAAATTCTCTCGAAACAATCGCGCTAAAGGAAAAAAATGGACTCCGACAATGATAGCCATGATCGGGAAAAAGACTTCAAAGCGATCAAATAAGTTACAAAGCACACTTGCAATCAAGATTGCCAGACCTTCTAAACCACAGATCATACCAAATTTCCGGTTAATTTTATTCCTCATTTCCCTCTCTTTCGGTGTAGTGACATGGTTCACGTTACGTGCTTTCCCAATTAGCGAAATAGCTCCGATTAGCAACGTTAATGTCACAATACCTGAAAGAATAAGCAGCCAAGGAGCTCCCAGTTTATTTGAACCAATAATACCAATTGCAGACCAAAGCGCTCCAAAAAAAGTCATGAATATTACTCCATTTGCAGCTCCAAAGACAGCAGCTTTCGGCAGTTTTACTACATATCCCATCCTAACCATGTCTCCTACAATTCAAATTTTAACCACTTTTAATGTACCATAAATTCTCTTTTTGAAAATGCAATGTTAAATTGCTTCTCCACACTTAGTGAAGATTAATCTATGGTTCTATACATGGCTAACGTATTAAATTGGAACTATCCTGTACGTTTAGGATGCAAATACTAAGCGTACAACCCCTTTACAGTTGCATGCTCTATTTTTTATGTCTTTGCAAACCCTAAATATCCATATACTCCTCAACCTGGATAAATACTGATTTCCAACTACAAGTCGGAAACTGTACTTGTTGATACTCGAAATATTATTACATTGAGACCATATGAAGCTAAGGTTAATTTAAACACAGTGTAATCAAATTTTTTAAAGGTCTTCCACACCATACTGTTCAGCGAGCCGAAGGCCAGTCTGGGGACAAAGCTTGCCGTTCGTGCGATTTCTGAGGGCCTGCTTCAAGATGCCAGCAACAAGCTTCGAGTAACGATCGTTTCACCTTGGATCCACACAATTGGATTCCCTGGACGCCATAAATGACTCAGAGATGAAAGCCAAACTCGAAGCTTATCAGAACATTGGGTTCTCCCCCTACTCTATCGCTAAAGCTATTGCGTTCGCAGTTGAGCAACCAAATGGCGTGGATGTAAGTGAAATAGTGGTCCGCCCCACAGCGCAAATGTCCAGGGACATCCTCATTAATGATCAATAAGGATCAGGTACCACCTCATTACGAAGTTTCTTGATCTCCGCAAAAATCTTAAAATGCACCTCCAATTGTTAGTAGTGGTTAACAATTGGAGGTGCATTTCATATCCTTTAGCTTCTTTTATATTACATAAATGATTAATATCAATCCTTAGGCAATTCATTAAAGAAAGCGACATCTTCTATCGGTAATCTTACCGTCCGGTGTCCGGGCTTCACCGCCTTGCCGATGGCGATAAGCATAACAGGAGCGTATCTCGCCGGAGTATCAAACTCTTCTACAAATTTTACTTGGTCAAAGCCGCCCATCGGGACCGTATCATAGCCTTTTGCACGAGCGACAAGCATTAGCTGCATGGATACCAGTCCACTATCAATAAATACTTTTCGGAGTACATTTTCTGGAGGCATACTCGCGAACAGTCTTTGGTATCGCTCCACGAATGAATTAGCTGTCTCTTCAGGCATGTACCCCGCATCGACCGCCATCCCGTATACTTTCTCGGCCAATTTATAGCCTTCCAAATCTCCGAGTATCGCAATGACAGCTGAAGCCTCAATCACTTGCTGCTGGCTGTTGGCGATCAGAAGCAGTTTTTGTTTTAGCTCCTGCGAGTCGATGACGAGAAATCTCCACGGCTGGAGATTGGCGCCAGAAGGAGCCAGTGTAGCTAGCTGCAATATATCCTTCATTTCGTCCCGTGAGATCTTTACTTCGGAATCATAGTACCTTACAGATCTCCGATCTTGAATAACATCAAAAAACTGCGCCTCCACCTTCTGTGACGATTGTTCAACGGACATGCTTCTCTCCTCCTCATAATTTCCTTGCCCCAAGTTGGCACAAGATGTTCTAAATAATTTGTAGTCGACCTTCAAAACAAATTCAACCATTGCAGTTAAATGAGCTTAATTGTTACTATAAATTATTTAGTGTATACTTTAAAGTAGACACATTATTTTTATATAGCTCTATAAATTAGACTAACTATACTATAGTAAGGGATGATTTTGTGGATATAAGCAAAGAGGACGAACAATGTCTCATCTCCATTCGCGAGGCGTTGGAAGTTGTTCGCGGAAAATGGGCTATTTTGGTACTCACCTTACTTAGTCTGGGTCCGCAGCGATTTAATCAGATGCGAAGATATTTAGACAATGTCAGCATCAAGTCTTTAACGGATGTCCTGCGTCATTTTGAGCGGCATGAAGTCATCAACCGTCAGGTGTTCCCTACCTCACCTGTTACTGTTGAGTATTCGCTAACAGATAAAGGAAAGGCGTACATACCTGTACTTCGGGAGATGCGCATATGGGGTGAAACCTGGGGAGGAACATCGGAAGGCGTTAATGATGACGAAACCCCGCTTGGGTAAAGTCATAGTTTAGACTGGCTCTTAAAAATGAAACGGCAACAGCTAGGGAACCAGAAAATAAAGTCTTTGTTATGGTCTTAATACAGTATTAAGTTCATGTGATTAATGTTTAGATGTGCATCTAATTTGCAATCGGACTATGTTCTTGTCCCTCGACAATTTTCTATCTATATCCCCTTTATACCTTTATTTGATTAATACGAATAATATATTACAACCAAAATAATTCTTTCAACTTAAATCCTATAAGCCGACGAAATCCATTAGTATGGAGATTAACTTGGTGGGTTTGAATTTATTGTTCAGAAAAATGCTGATCCAATCAGTAAATCCCAATAAGGCAATCACTAAGAAAACTACAATTTCCTTTTTTGCGTTACGTTTATTAATCATGATAAACAGACAAATCCCCAGCACTGTTATAAAAAACACAATAAACCAGATCATGAGGTCGTCTCCCTCATGGATTTTTTTCTGCTCCTACGTATCCAAGTGACAATTAAAAGCAATAGTGGAATGAATACGCTATAGATTAACGTATATTCAAAATCATATTTTTTGCTGAATTCGATATTCTCCACTACATTATCATATCCCAGAGCCAGACCTGAAATAAGCAAAATGAGCGCAAGCGTTATCCAAGATCTATTTTTAATCTGGAAGAGTTGGCATATGCCGAGAACTGAGCAATAATAAGCGATCGATAATTTTATGAAGATAGCTACTAACAAGATCAATGCAATCGTAGATTCCATATGTTCGAAAAAGGACCCAATATGAATCTCCTGCGCAATGACAAACAACGGATAGGTATCATGGGAAGCACGCGTGACACCAAGCACCCCTATCGTAAAAAACGTTGAAAAGCTTAGCATAATTGTTGCAATTACAATTGCCAAGATAAAGCTACTCTTCAATTTACTTTTAACGAAAGGAAACAGCATTAGGAAAAGCAACGATTCTAGGAATGGGAAGCCAAAGATTGAACGGGTCTCCTTCATCGTCTTCCATAGATCCATTCTAAACATTCCCTGAAATCGCCCTGAATCCCATTGAGTCAATCCCAAACAGACTATGAAGATAAACGTTACCCCCATAATGATAAATAATAACTCTGAAGATCGAGCTATGGTGTCGATGCCTTTGTATACGGCATATCCACTTATAACGAGAAACATGAGATGAAACACGGTTATAGGTGACATGGGCATCATTGCTTGTTTCATGAAATCACCCATATTACGAGTAACAAATACTGCTAATTGAATAAAGTAGGAGATATACATCAATGCTAGCAGACTTCCCAGCTTCTTTCCCGCTACTTTAATACAAATCTGGATAATCGATAGACCTTGATATTGCTTGGAGAGTTCTAACCAGATTAGGGACACTAAAATAGTGGAAGTTCCCGCCCAAAGCGGAACGATCCAAGCATCTTGCTTGGCAACATTAATTAACCCACCAGGGGTAAAAAAAAATGACGTTCCGATTAAAAAAGTTAAAGTCAGAACAAAAAATTGCCAAACCGTAATTTTACTCTGTCCCATTCCCTTCACCCTCCTTAAACGGATCGATGATTTCGCCAACATCATTAATTGTACTCCTGACGGTTAATTGCAGCTTGGTTTGAGTCCAAGCCTCACTTTGCTTCTGAAGAAAATTCCATGCTCGCCCCCGTTTATATTTGATCATATCTCCGAGTCCGAACATATCCCATTTGTTTCTGATCGCTTTCTTATAAAGATTATGGGAATTCTCAATAATCTGTTGATTAAATTGGTTTGAAATTTGAGAGACATTGTCCCAATCAAGTTTTTCTCTCTGATTATTATTCCGAATGGCAAGTTGGGCGGTAACCTCAATATTCAATACAGGTTCCCCGTTAACTAGCGACAAATGCTGCTTAGTCTTGACTTTATTTGCATACAAATCTACAAAACTGCCTTTTAAGTCGATGGACTGAAAAAAAGTATCCGTCTCACCTTTCAACATATTGTAATAACCATTTTCCCACAAGGTAATTTTCCCCACCATTCGGTCTTTATTAAACAGCGCAGCACCGGTAAGGATCAGGTTGCTCTCGCTAACATCAATGTTTTCGAAACTGCCCGTGGTATGGTCAGGTGGTTTTGCTCCTTTTAAACTGACGATAGGCAAAACCGTTACTTTAGAAGAATCCAAGTTCTCGACCAAATCCTTTACACGGGATTTCAAGCTAATTTGACCGGTAGCCTTATGTGTATTGCTAATCAGAGATCGTAAAAGCCGCCCGGGAAGTTTCTCAAGCGGAGTATATGTCTTCATAACCTCAGATAGGGGAGAATCAGTGATGAACAGATATAGGCTGGATCGCCTGTTGAACTGACGCTCATAATAGTTAAGAAAAGAGCGCATACCTTCTTTGGCATAGGCTTCAGTGACGATGTGAGACTGATAATGATCCGTAAAAAGTTTTCGAGGCAGCATATAACTTGACTTTTGACCAATTGCTCCTTTGGTCTGACTACGAAATGTATAAGTGAATACAGGAGATCCACCACTTGCTGAGCTTGAAGAAAAGGCTTCGGGATTAACAATCTGGTAGTAGACAATTTGCTCGTGAGTCTTTTTGTCCATCTCTGATCCTACCAGCCCAACAACGGCCAGTTCATTAATCTCAACACGGTCCCAGCAGCCAGTGAGACAGCTTATAGTGAGTCCACCAACTATAAGCTTCAGAAAGACAGATTTCATAGGCCCCTCCTTCTTTTCCTTCTTTTAGTCCCTTTCATTTTTGGATATTCCCTCATCCAAGGTCGTGGCACACGGATTAAAATGTCTTTCCAGTCGGATAGAGTGGTGGGAGCAACTGGAGACAAATAAGGGACGTTGAAAGAATTCATGGAAGCAAGATGCACGACGGTAAGCAACACTGCACATAAAACGCCGAAAAGGCCCATTGCTCCCGCAAGAATTAGATAGAAAAATTGTAAAATCCGCTGAGTAATCCCGAAACTGTAAGAAGGCGCTACAAAGTTGGAGATGGCTGTAATCGATACTACAATTACCATTGCCGTAGAGACAAGGCCCGCTGTAACCGCGGCCTGACCAAGTACCAATGCACCAACGATTGAAATCGCTTGTCCGGCTATACGTGGCATACGCAAGCCCGCCTCCCGTAGCACCTCAAATGTGATCATCATTAGCATAGCCTCTACAAAGGCTGGAAAAGGGACGCCTTCCCTTTGCCCTGCTATGCTGATTAACAAAGAATGGGGGAGTAGTTCTTGCTGATAGGATACGACGGCCACGTAAAGGGCTGGGACGAATATTGACAACATAAAAGAAAGAAATCGGATCCATCGAAGCATTGTTGCAATGTCTGGACTCTGATAGTAATCTTCAGGTGCGATAAAAAATTGGAAGAACGTAATAGGACCCACCAATGCAATTGGACTCCCGTCTACAAGTACACCTACACCCCCTTCCAGAAGGTGTGAAGTTATAATATCGGGCCTCTCTGTACTGAGCAGTGTTGAGAATGGAGAATAGCTCTTCTCTTTCAACCACTCCTCTACATAGGCGCTGTCCAGAATACTGTCTGTATGAATTGCGTCAAGACGCTTGCGAAACTCCTCTATCACTTCATTCGAAGCCAAATTATTCATATAAATAATTGAAATTTTTGTATCAGTCTCTGTTCCAGCTGTAACTTCCTGAATGCAAAGATGTTCATTTCGGACTCGCTTGCGGATCAGAGAGAGATTAATTGCCATTTCCTCTGTAAACCCAACTTGTGGTCCCCGTACAGTTGATTCCGTCATAGGCTCTGCAACACTGCGCTGACTGGTCTGAGAGACGTTAATCCATAACACTTCTGGAGCACCTGACACTATAATGAGGCAGGCACCTTTTAAGAGGCTGTCGATACACACTCTAAAATCACTTGTGGATGATACTGAGCTGAAAGGAATACGTCCCTTTAGGACCGCGATAATTTCATCTGTACTGAAGGATTCTTGGAATTCCTTTTTCTCAGCTAAAAATGAGAGCAGCTCATGCTCAATTTTATTCTTATCTGTTAGCGTCTCAAAGAATACACATTGGCAAGGAATATCTGAAGATATAACCATTGAATGGATAATAAGATCGGGAGGGCTATGCAGGTATTCCTGTATAGTATGAACAAACGATGCTGTATCCTCGCAGTTAAAACTTGAATCTTTGAACGATTCTGATGATTGCTGGTTCGAGTAGGAATCTTGAGTAGTCATGCTAGGTGCTCCTTAGGTGTCATCTGGAATGTTTTTTTAAATATGTCCAACAATGGGTAAATTTATACGAGAAGTCCAATGCCTAACCTAACTGAAAGAAAACACTAAACGGCGAGATTAACGTATTGGAACATTAGCCGATTAAAAAAAATGTTTTCTTCCAACAATTCAATCAGCGGCGGAGAGGTCTCTACGGCGGTTACACGGGCCCCTCGCTCCGCAAATGGTACCGAGAACACTCCCGATGCCGCGCCAATCTCCAGCCCACGAATAAATTTGTTAATCAGGGTCAATCCGGTATAGAAACCGGCAGCGACTAATCCATAGCCGATACCGAGAAGATGATGCCCATTTGTCTGCATCCTTTCGTTTTGCAAAATGAGAAACAGTCCCAGCAGAGCAATGACTATACAAATTGTCTTTTTATACCGAGCTTATAGAAGCAGGTATCATATTATAATTACCTATTTGTGTAATCGACTATGACACGATGTCCTAGTCCTCAGTTTGGAAATAAGCTTGGTTCCTTAAACAAAAACGCTATTTACGCGACATTTTATGTTATTTTCTTTAGTCACTCTACATGAATTCCAGCTATGAAACTATTTAGATAATTATCTAATCGGAAATGACACAATGTTCTTGTCCTTTTCGGCAATGGTACAATGTTCTTTTCCTCAGCAAGGGACAAGAATCTAGTTCCTTAAAACAAAAAGGCCGCTAAATAAGCGACTTTGAATGGAACAATGTTCTTGTCCCGCGACACATTTTGACAAGAACTTGTACCTATTGCCGTAGCTGGACAAGAACGGCATCAGAGAAGGCGGATCGTACCTTATCGCTGCCTTTAAACGACAAAATGGTGCCGATAGCCATAGCCCCATAGCCGCAACGAAATAATGAGCCTAATCCGACAGTGCCCGCATGATGTTGGATTTTGCCTCTGCCGCAATCGCTTCATTCCCGTCATCAACCGCTTGCATTAAGATCAGTATGGGGATGTATACCGCGATCAGCCGCGCCAGCAGCTTCGTTTCCTCGTCCGCTCCTCCGTACGTTTCGAAAAACACGCCGCGAGCGTAAGGTGGTAAAAAGCTATAAGCAACGCTTAAATCGCAAGCCGGATGGCCTACGCTCAGATCGCCCCAATCAATGATGCCGGAAACGATCCCGTTCTCATTCACAAGCATATTTTTGAAATGAAGATCCCCATGTAGCAGTGCATTCACCGCCTCGACACGGTCCTTTTGCAGCCTGCTAATATATGCTTCGATCACACCGGACTCCTCCCACGACAAGTGTTCAACCACCTTCGATAGAAAGCCCTCCAATTTCACTTTGCGCGATGCTATGTCCGTCAAGTTTCGATGATCTTGTTGAACTCCGCATTTCAGCGCCGCCTGCACCGGAAACTCATGCAATCTCCGCAAAAATTTCGCCAGCGTCTCTGCCGATAAAGCCCGGCGTTCTTCCGTCAAACCGATTGGGAAATCTCCTGGCACGTAGGCATAGCCAAGAAATGGTGCCGGGTATTCGTCACTTGCTTCGCCATAAAACAACGGTTTCGGATAGGGGATGGTCATATATGCCTCCAGCTTCGGCAGCAGCTTCCCTTCCATACGAATAGAGCCAACTGCAATCGATCTTCTTGGAAACCGGAACACGTACTCGTCACCAATGAGAAAAACCGTATTGTCCCAGCCCCAGCCCAATCGCTTCACTTGCTTCGATGACAGCTGAGGGAATTGTCTGCCGATCAGCGTCCTCGCCTGCTCTTCGTTAACCTCCCACTCCGCATCCCATACATTCGTTCCTCCCATGAATTGTCTGCCTCCTCGTTCCTTACGTTATTTAGATGTTTACAGTCCCTGGAAGTTACGCATAACTGTCCGTTAGTTGAGTAAAGGCAGCCATTCACAATGATAAGCTGCTTTCTTGTTGTTATTGAGCTAACGTATCCCGTTAGCTTAGTGGATTACAGTAAAAATAGAGCCAGCAACAACTCCAGTAAGTAAAAGCGATACTAATTTCATGGATTGAAACCTCCTTTTCAATGCTTTTCCTAAAGTGTTGGCAATGCTGATCTTATTTTCTTTAGGTCTACTGATATAACGCAGTAGATTGCTGGAAGGTTGTGAGATTTCTGATAATATCTTTAATCTATAAGTTAGGTTTACTAACTTACTTGAAGTTTTCAAGAAAGCTAGTGAATATTCTTTTTGACTGTCTATAAAAGTATACAAAAAAGGATCGTCAGCAAGCCCTATTGTCAGTACGTTAGTTAAAAACAGCAGCCAGAGTACCGGCTGCTGTTGATTACATTTCTTTTATGCAAAAGTTTCTCGTTATCTTAATCTGCTTCTAAAAAGCAATAACATTAATATCATCTACCCTATAGCCAATAAGACCATCTCGGCAAAACGTCAGCTGAATTAACGAACATTGAGTTGTGTCTGTTACTGGCACTCTCGAATATACTATTTTAGCATAGGTTCGG
Source organism: Paenibacillus sp. FSL F4-0087 (assembly GCF_038020215.1). NCBI lineage: Bacteria > Bacillati > Bacillota > Bacilli > Caryophanales > Paenibacillaceae > Paenibacillus > Paenibacillus sp. FSL F4-0087. The sequence goes on along the minus strand of NZ_JBBODJ010000001.1, from coordinate 6,072,773 downwards.
AATCGAATTGGGATGAAATGCATTATTCAGACCCTAAAGCCACATTGGCGACTCTTGAGCTTGAAACCTTCTCCATCCATTCCTATGAAAAATCCAATCTGTTATTCTGTTTTTTTGGGCACAGCATGGCGGTAATATCGTATTACCTTGCGATACATCTTCTTGTCCTTTAATTGATTGAATATAAATGGGTCCGGTTTGACATTCACCTCTATAATCCAGGGTTTCAGACTGTGGTCAAGGCCGATATCCACACCGATTTGCATTAGATAAGGGTACTTTTTTTTCATATGACGAGCTATGCGCAGGCTAAGCTCATTCATCTCCTGAACCAGTTCATTCCTGCGTTTTGTGGATGCATGCGATTGTAGCAGCTTGTGAATATCCATCGGGGTTCCACCACTATGATAATTGGTTACGATTTTCTTTGGATGACCCAGTCGGCCGATGATTCCGGTAGCTTCCCAATGTTTGGTAGGGCTTAGCTGTATCATGACTCGGATGTCAAAACGTCTGTTATTGTGCTTAAGCAGATGGATTCCTCTCTGAATCAGATAACTTCTTTTATGCACCAAACGAGTCAGACTGCTATAAAACGATTCAAAGCTGTCAAACGTCAGGCGTTTTTGCTCTATCTGATAGACAAAATGTTGATGACTGTCCATCTCGGCCTTAATAACACCCATCCCGAAAGTACCTCTCTCGGGTTTGACATAGACCATTCCATATTTGCTGATCATGGATTTCAGATTCGTTTTGTTATATTTCTGTGTGTCGGGGATATACGGTTTAATTGATTCATTATTAATGATCAATTTTGTTTTTAACCACTTGCTTCTTAACGGCTGCAATTTATCAACTCCCATGTCGTAAACTCTCCCTTCAGCAACCGCATCAAAGCTCGCTGTTTGATCAAGATCCTGCATGCATTATATGTAATACCGATAAAGGAACCCTGAACAAAAGCCCCTATTCGTAAAAATGTATATTTGCACATGCCCTGACCAAAACACTTTTGCACACATACCATATAATAAGTCATCACGATTTGTGCAAGGAGTTGAGAAGATGTCCGTCCAGCGTGGAATCCGGTTGAATAATGCGCCTAAGATTGATGTTCTTATACCAGCGATCGAAAAAGATTTGACTACCCTTCCCCTCGTCATCGATAACATTCGCCGTTATGTAAAACATCCCATTGGAAGCATATATATTGTTTCTCCGGTCAGCACCAAAATCAGAAAACTTTGTTCCCGTAAAAACTGCATTTTTGTTAATGAGCGATCCGTCCTGCCTATAACCAAAAACGAGATACACTACCAGTCCTCCCGGTGGAATCGGTCAGGCTGGTTATATCAGCAGTTGCTCAAAATGAACGGAGATTCCATTGTGAAGGCAAAATACTTTCTAGTCATGGATGCGGATACCGTACTGATTAAACCTCATTCATTTCTTGTAGAAGGCAAAACAGTATTTTACTGCCGTGACTGGAGCCAGCCGGAATATTTCAATACCTACAGCAAGTTGTTAGGCATGAAAGCTCCGCGTCCCCGCTCTTTTGTCACCCATTATATGCTTTTCGATAAATCTAAACTCTCTGCCTTGAAACAGAAAATTGAAGCGGTTCATAAACTGCCATGGTACAAAGCGATCATCTCCAATATCAATAAGAAAAAGCAGTTTGGTTTCTCCGAGTATGAAACGTATGCCAATTTTATGTACACGAAGAACCCAGGCAGCATGGTCCTTAAAAGTTCCATGAATAAAAGTCTGAATGTGAACGCTTCTTCGTTAAAAGAGCAACAAATCCGTAATCTGGCCCTTAAATACCGTTCTCTTTCCTTTCATAAACGGAAAATCTATAGTAAAGCTCCCTGAGCTTAAGGAGGAAGCCCATGCATATCGTACTGCTGTGCGGTGGCTCTGGCAAAAGGCTCTGGCCGTTATCCAATGAGCTTCGCTCCAAGCTGTTCATAGATATACTTCCATCACCCGCTGGAGGTAGGGAATCCATGATCCGCAGAGTATGCCGCCAGCTTGACAGTTCATCCCTGACGGATTCAACGCTCATTATTTCACATCAGGATCAGGCTAATATTACGGCTCGACATACTCAAGGCAAAATACCAGTCATCGGGGAACCCTATAAACGAGGCACTTTTACTGCGGCGGCCTTAGCGACGTTATATCTGCAATCCTTCCGAATGGCCAAAGATGACGATGTGATCTGTATCGCGCCAGCTGATGTGTTCGCAGGTGAAGATTTTTTCAGCAACTTCCAATTACTACCGGACATCTTGAAACATTCTCAAGCCGATATTGCTTTAATTGGGACAAGGCCTACACATGCTTCAGAACAGTATGGATACATCCTGCCGGGTGAGGAAGAACATGCTTATGCGCCCATAACACAATTTATAGAAAAACCCGAAGCCACCATTGCTGAAACTCTGATACAACGTGGGGCACTATGGAACTGCGGTGTGTACGCGTTCACCGTCGAGTTTATGATATCCCATATTAAAAAAATGGGGCTTCCGGTTCATTATGATCAATTGTCATCCCTGTATGAAGCGTTGCCTGAACGCAGTTTTGACAAGCATGTTGCAGAAAAGGCTCAGCGGGCCGTAGTCCTGCCTTATAAGGGAGTATGGCAGGATATCGGAAGCTGGGATACGCTGTGCGCACAGTTAGATTCCCATGTAATCGGACACGGTGGAATCTCGGGCTCTTCCTCCGACTCCTATATTATTAACGAGCTTCCTTACCCCATCCAAGTCATTGGCGTGCCAGGTATTATCGCTGCCGCAAGTCCGGACGGCATACTCATTGCCAACAAAAATAATTCAAATGAAATTAAAGCGCAATTAGGCAACTTGCCATTAAAACCGATGTATGGTGAAGCAACCTGGGGCAGTTATCGTGTCATCGAGAGTTCGGTAGAAGATGAGAGTACAACTGTAACCATATTAAACATAACGGTTCTACCGGGCAAACATATCGGGTTGAACTGGCACCGGGCAGGATGTAGAGCGTGGATGGTACTTGCAGGCAGCGGTCAATTGCTTATCAACGGACAGGTCACACAGATGACTCTGGGCACTCAGTTCGCGATGATCTCGGAGAGCGTCTATTCTATTTTCGCTGAAACCAGGTTGGTCTTCCTTGAAGTACAGATCGGCGAACCCGAGGATGAGAACAATATTCTTTTTGAAGAAGAAGACTGGAATATAATCGTAGAACGTGCAGGATCGTATAACTATGGAGTGTAAATTGAACCGTTCAAATCTTAGCCCCGTCCATTCGTGGGGGCTATTTGCTTTGCCTATCAAACGAAACATGGGGTAAAACCAAATATCAGTGTGCTAGGGAATATGTTCTTGTCCCTCGACAATACTACTATATTGAATGGGTACTTTTCGACATTGAAGAGTTTATCACTCACGCGCCAGAGCAAACTCTATTTGTCATCATTATAAGGTTTACCAGATCAAATGCTAAAAACATTGCCTGCCCCGTATTTCATCTCATAATTGGTAAGATCAATTTGCATACCATTACTATCTAAGTAACGCTTTAAAGACGTATCTTCACTCACTGCTCTTTGAAGATTTATTAGGGATTTGGAAAATAGTCGAATTGAGGACAAAAACTTGTACCGATTCCCGTTTACTTTCCCATTTCTTGAAATCGCTGACTTATGGGATAGTTATAAAAAGTAGTTAAGTTAATTGAGTAGTGATAGTAAAGTAAATGAGACGTTTATTTTCGGGATAAGTTAATCCCCCCTAGACCACAATTCAGCAGATCGTAGGCAAAGTTTTTATCTATGTTCCTCCTCATTAACTATGAGACACTTGTAGCCGTCACTGTAGGCGTTCCTGAAGAGATAATTCAAAAATAGGAATCTAACAATGATACTATTTCCCACCTCAAATTTGCATTTCATCAGCCTCATGCATGAAGAGTTGGCGCAATGGACTAGGAATTTGTATTGGTAAAATTTACTCATTAAACTGTGTTCTCATCTTTGTTAAAGTGGATAAGCATTATGAAGACAAAGACGGGAGTTTTAATTGACATGAACGTTCTTACCAAATCCATCATCGGCCTGCTTTGCGTGACGACATTAGCAGGCGCGTATTTCAGTTATACCGAGCATCAGGATAATCGACAATGGAAGCAGCAACAACAGCGCAATACGCAATACTGGTCGCATATGCAAGCGATCTACCTGCGCGATTTCGACTATGCGCTTGCGGAGGCTCTTGCGGCATCTACGATTGCAGATCGGCAAGCAGCACTTCAATCTGCAATTGAACATGCCAATTTTATCTTGGAATATGTAAGGATCGGATCCGTTACAATGAACTTTCCATCTTGGTCCTCGTATGAGTCATTTATCACGGACGGCAGCCGCTACTTGGCCTATCCTGCCAGCGAGAAGGTAATGTCGCTCAACCCAGATCAATTAGAACAAATTCAACGCTTGAGAACGTTCGCGAGGATCGCTCTACCGTATCTAGAGCAGATGAGGAAGAAAGCTGTTGATTCCTCTTTATCAGATATACAACAGATTTCGACCGAAATGGAAGAGGCTTTGTCTCAACTCGACTCGGTCTTTACGTCCGGCAATAAAGCCTTTAACGAGTTCCTGTACAACCAGAATCCTTACATACCTCTGAAGCCAGGAACCGTGTTTGTCGGGGAAACCACGTATAAGGCTACGGAGCTTGCGGCCAAAGCGAAAATTTTCATGGGCGAGGCTTGGAATAAAGGAGTAGGTAAGCAAATCGTCCACATGTCCTCCGGCGGAATCGGCCCCGAGTTCGGAGAAGTCATGGATTTCAATTTATCGGACACCGATGGGAAACCAACCAGCTCCTATATTGCAACACTGAGTAAAAGCGGACACGTGCTCCAAGTGAGACGCAAGGGCTTGATCTCCGAAAAAGGAGATGTAGAGCAATCTATGGACTTAAAGCAGGTTGTCGCGGTTGCGGATACCTGGATGGCTCGCTGGTCTGGCGAACGTCTGACATTAGTAGCGAAAGAGATAAAAGAAACCTCCATTTATCTCACGTATATTCCGGTCCGGGAGCAAGTTTCCATTCCACAGATGAAAGTCGTATGGCAATTTGATCGCCGTACCGGTGCGTTAGAGCGCTTTGATGCGTCTAAGTATTTTACCTATTACAATAAAACCTTCCCCATTCACCCGAAGCTAACAGCGGAGCAAGCCTCAGCGAAGCTTGGTCCAAAAGTTAACGTTTCGGGTAAGCCAAAGCTGGAGCTCCGCAACTACAAGCTCGTATATGCATTTCCCGTCACTGGGATTGAAGGCGTTTCTCATGTATACATAAATGCCCGCACAGGCGCTGGCGAAGGCATTAATTACAACTTTTAATCACAATTGAAAAGGCAGCCCCACGAATACCTTTGCTGCGGGCTGCTTTAATTTTGCGTGTCAATCTTGGCTCACCTTCATTGTTACTTACTTATGTCACCGAGAGCCCAACAAAAAATGAGAATCGGTTACCTTCTTAGAGTAGGCAAGTCATAATCCCTAATGTGCTTATACTCAAGAACCACTACTGATCCGGAGTTATCTATACTAAACCTCATCGAGTCGACTCCAACATCCAAATGAGGTCCTACGTACGGGATTGTTTTAACCTGAACATCAATATGCGAAGAATGATATTTAACGTCTACATCAGTTCCATTCAAAAAAGGCGCAAACGTAGGTGATACAGTTAATTTACTTGTATAGTATTGGTTAATCTGTTCCTGTATTTTTGGAGCTAACAAAGTAAGTACAAGCCGTTTCAATGGTTCATCGTTTGGCTTTGCACAAACGGGCTGTATTGTCACAAAGAAAATGACTTTAATGGGAATATATTCTTGTCCCTCGACACTTGTACATTGACATCTCCCTCCAAATTATTTATCCCATATTGTTTACAGCGCTTCTCATTTGATCATCTGTTAAGTGCGTATAAATCATTGTAGTTTGTATTGAAGATTATTTTCCCTTCAATACGATTCGCGATCGTTTCCTGACTTTCTTTTACTGCATTCAAGTCCATTTTAGCCATAACATTTCGTTGTATATAAGGCTTTAAATCAATTGTTTCGGCTTTATTCTGTAAGTAATCAAATAAGGACTTAAGAGAAGAAAGCTTACGGTTTATTGTTAGCTTATTATTTCCAAGTTGATACTCCAAAAAAGACAAAAAACTTTCTGTTTCACGTATCGTTAATGTTTCTAGCGTGGATAATTCCATTTCTGTTCTTTTTTGAACACCTTGTGGTACAGTTCTCCCCGCTGTCTGTAACGGCAAGTTTAAAGACCATCCTTTGTGGGATGGCCATTCCTTTTCTGGCTTTGTTAACGTATCGTACCCGTTAACACAAAAAGTCCATATCAATATAGGGAGTGTTATTTAGCAAATTTTCATAGTAGAAGCGTCGGGCTTGCTCATCCCATTCGCTCCAATCAGGAGCGTTAAAATCTCTGCTTCTATAGAACGCGGCTAATACTCTAGCTTGCCTTAAATTAATAAATAATGGGATTTGGTTTAACCAACCTTGACTCACCGTATTTTCCTTACAATAGCCGTTTAAGAAGTTGCAATAGAAACGCTTTGCAATCTCCTTTCTTACATCTCCAGACACAACCCACGGAATAGGGATTTCATAGAATAATGGAGTAGCTATATCAGAAACAAACCAGCTATATTCCGCATCGTCATAATCAATAATAAAGGCATTGTCCCCATCATTAAGATAATTGCCAGGGCTGATATCCCCATGAAGAAGACCGTACGTATCTTTCTCCTTGGCTAGAGCGCTAACTTCAGTAATTAAACGATCAAAGTTATCGTGTAATTCTAACGGACAATACTTCTTAAATGAGGCTAATAGGGCATTATCATTCCATTCATAGCGTGAATGTTGGGACGAATAATGAAGTGAAAACTTATGTATTGTACCGACCATTTGACCGATATTCTCATAAAACGTATTGCTCTCCTCGGCTATTACTGCATTTTTGCCGGGTGCTTTCTCAAAAGCTGTCACAACAAAGGACTCGTCAATGATATGAATAAGATCCCCTGATAAAGACTGAATGGGCCTTGCTACTTTCATTCCGCAATCAGCCAGGAACATGATAAAATCTAGTTCCGCTCTTATTAATAATTCATTTCGATGTGTGACATGGGCAATTCTTAAAATAACTTTTCGATCTCCAACTACCCCGGAATAAACGAAATTTTGAAATCCATTTAATTCGAAAATGGAGTCTTCACGTATTCCAAAACATTGTGCAGACTGTCTCAATATATCTTGTGTGTATAGTAGTTTAATCTTTTTATCCATATTACCTCTCCCCTTCATTTTCATGGTAACAAAAGGTGCTGCTTGAAAATATACTGAATTTGATTCAGAATCAAATTCTACACAAAAAGCCACATCAGAAAGCTCGATGTGACTTACAAGTGAATCTATTTTCTAGAGTAAATGATTTTCTTAATGCTTTCGTAGGAAAGACTGAATTCATTTGAGAGTTCATCGATCGACTTTCCATTGAAATATGTTTGACGGATCGTTTCGTTTCTTAGACTCAGCTGTTCTCTACTCCCCGATTTTTCTCCCCATTTTTTGTGCAATTTTTCAGGGGTCGGGACATACACCATGCGGCCGTGAATGTACTTCTGAATTTCTTTTAGCAACTCTTCCGGAAAGATATTGTCTGCATTTACATATTTCATGATAGCTCTGCTCCTTAAAATTTTTTTTGAAATTTAAGGGAGCAAAGTCATTCTATAAACAGTAAACATCATGCCAGAGATGATTCAGCGGTCAAATTTCTTAGTTCTCGCTCCACACAAACAACCGCCGTTGTTTATAGAATAGACTTTGCATGGAGCAGATTGTGGATTTTCTCATCAGTTGAAACCCTCCCTCCTAAAATTATAAATGTAACGCATTCCCAAATATTCGTAAATACTAGTTCTCGACTATTTCCTGCACCGCACAAATACCCCGATAACTCAAAATCGGTTCAGGGGAACTTTGGGACATTTATTATATTCGTGACCTAGGACTACGACCCCCTTTTTCGAGGTTTTTTTTCTTTTTAAGGAGGTAGGTAGATTGAGAATCATCAAAACGAAGCAGTCCATTGTCATTTTGCATCATGCGGATCTGTCCTTTTCCAACACGCCCAGCGATTAGTTGGCTGTAAGAAATGTCTGGTTTCCACAACTGCCATATCCCGATGAGCAGCCCTAACAACGCAATCGCTCGTGGCACCTTTTCGATAATATCATAAGTCGCGAAATGATTTTTCGCCCCAAAATAGACGTTGTAGCCACTTGTGGCTATGAGTTTTAATAATTCATCCTTATTCAACCTATCGATCCCTCCTCCCATTTATCTTTTATTTTTCTTTTCAAAATGAAAGGCACAGGAAAGTCTCAACTTCTTACATATGATCTTACGATAACTAGTAGAAATCCCCGATACATTCTCTACCATTAATTGATTTTGACTTCAGTGATTAAGCTGGTTGCTGTGTCAAAGAGAAAATGGCTTTTTTGGTTTATCGAGTCCGTGTATGCGAAAGGCTACATCGAGCAAAAAGGAAAATAAGCGTTTGCGCAGCCCTTTTATAAGTGCATGTGCTCAATGTTTAGACATACATCAAATCGGCAATCTGACTATGTTCTTGTCTATTATGGTAATCGGTATAAGTTCTTGTCGTTTGCTTGGGACAAGAACTTGTACCGATAAAATAAAAAAGCCGCTAAAATAGCGACTTTAATTTATCCTCGACAATCCTTATGCAAGTGTGACGCGACCTCCGAAGCTGTCAGCGGCATCGTTTATTAATAGAGAAAATTACTAAAGAATCTCTGCATGCTCTAGCAGACGAACGATCATTGCAGCAACCTGCTCTCTCGTAATTTGATCTTTTACGGCTAACTTTCCGTTAATACCCATAATAATTCCTTCTTGTACTGAGGAGGCAATATCATTTCTAGACCAGATGCTAATTTGAGCTTGATCGCTATATTCGCCAAGGACCCTATCTATTTCCGAGTCAGATAATACCTTTTTTGAATCAAGATGATGTAACACTCTCGCTACAATAACCATAGCCTCTTCTCTCGTAATTTTCTGAGTTGGACGATAAGTAGTATCTGGATAACCATTCATAAAACCAAGTTCCGCAACTGTAGCTACAGCATCCGAATACCATGCACCTGTAACAACATCAGTATAATTTAGGCTACCTGATGTCTCCACCAGCCCGAGAGCCTTGCTGATAATAGTAGCAAATTCAGCTCTTGTTATAGCACGTTTCGGTTCAAACGTTGTTTCATTCACGCCACTCAGTATAAGTTTGGAAGATAATGTATCAATTGCTTTAAGCGACCAGCCGGAGACGTCTGTAAATCTAGGCTGCTTGCGAATCAGCATGTAAGTGCCTGATCCGTAGCTTGTTACCTTAGCATAATAGCTTTGGTTATTTACTGAAATTGCCGCTGTCACTGGGCTTTGTACTCCGTTATCTAGAAGCTTTAACACGGCTGACGGCAATTCCCCCGTACCCGTCGAGCGAAGCACGATAGTTCCAAGCTCTTGTAAATGTAGTGAGTTATCCTCATTCTGTGCCATTAGATCAATTGTAATCGGAACTCCAATTAACTGATAAGCACCCTTTTGAGCTTGTTCCTTAGCTTGAGCAAACATTCCTTCAGATTCATGCTTTATGCTAATTACATAGCTGCTGTGATTGGTCGCTAGCATTTGCTTTAATTCCTGGCTGCTTAGTAAAAATTGTTGGCCCGTTGTTTTAAATAACAGACTATTGCTGTTAGCAGCAAGCTTATCTAGCGCTTCATTGGACACGATTAGCTGAGACTTTGAGTATGTCCCCATTAAGCTCACTTCTATCGTCTGGTTTTCATGTGTTTTGCTTAAGTGAGTAAGCTGCGCCTTGCTTAACAGAATCTCAATAGAGCTTCCTTGAACATGGACTTGACCTGTAAACGCACCCTCAAGCTCATCTTCACCAAACTTTATCATCACATCTGCTGACACTGGATTTTCGGTAGAAGCAACCTCAGATGTATGTCCTGTACTATGACTCGGCTCAGGAATGGTACGATAAATAATGGAAGCACTTGTGGCTTCTGAAACATTGCCTGCGCGATCGATGAATCGGACATAAACCGTCTTGCTGCCTTCTCCTGCTGACAGGTTGTAACTCATGCTTGGGCTGTAGGCTTCTTCTGTTGACCATGTCACATTGTCATCCGAAAATTGTACACCCACGACATCCGTCACACCTGCCCCTAAAGTAAATTTAAGGGTTACCCCTTGAGATGTTGCAGAAGCAGCTCCTCCATTAATCGAAACTGTTCCTGTCGGTGCTACGGTATCAAGTGTAATCTTTGAGGTATACGCTGGTGAACCATTTCCTGCTTTATCTATTAGCTCCACTGTTATCTCTTTCTCTTCATTCGTACTTCCTACGTCAATGACGAAGCTGTCGGTGTAAGCAATTGTCTTTGGTGTGCCATTAACGGTGTACCTAATGTCTACAATGTCAGTAACACCGGTTGCTGGCGTCACTTCCACGGTCACATCAGCATCATTGGTATACAGCTCGCCATCGTTGACAACTACTGTGCCTGATGGAACCGTTTGATCCAATGTCACGTCTGCTGTAAGCACCGTTGTATTTCCTGCCTGGTCTGACAAACGTACTTGAATGGTTTTCACGCCATCTTCTTCAGCATCCTGTAGAGTGTATTTTTGGATGCTACCGTTATAAGCTACTTGTGCTTCATACGGCTGACCTGTCTCACCAAGCTCCATATAATCTGCATCACTGCTTGTAACTTCGAGAGTTATGCTTGTAGCATTTGTAATCATCGGAGATGTAATATTTAACGTGCCTGTTGGCGCTATCGTGTCTAGTGTAATGCTATCCTGTGCTGTACCTATATTACCTGCACGATCAATGAATCGTACATACACGGTCTTGTTGCCTTCACCTGCCGACAAGATGTAACTCATGCTTGGGCTGTACACTTGCTTCGTTGACCATGTCAAATTGTCATTCGAGAACTGTACACCCTCGACATCCGCCACGTCTGCTCCTAATGTAAATGTAAGAGTTACTCCTGTCGATGCTGCATAGGCAGCTCCTCCATTAATCGCAACTGTTCCTGTTGGTTCTAAGGTATCAAGAATAATTGTTGATGAATATATCGGAGAAATATTTCCTCCCCCACTAATTAGCGTAACCGTAATCTCTTTCTCTTCATTCGTATTTCCTACATTAATAACAAAGCTGTCGATATATGGGATCGTCGTTGGTGTTGAACTATTAATCATATATCTGATGAAAGCAATGTCGTTTACACCTACATCTGGAGTTATTGCAACGACTACATTCGCGTTATTCGTGTAGACGTTTCCATTATTAATAAGAACAGAAGCTGTTGGAGGCTTCGTATTCAACAAAATACTTCTCTGAATCACACCAATGTTGCCAAAGCGATCAATAAGTCTTACAAAAACGGTTTTATCTCCGTCTCCCGTTGGCAATGTATATCTTTTGCTTGGGCTGTAACCTTCTACTGAAGACCAATTATTATTATCTGCTGAAAATTGCATACTCACAATTTCATTAGCACCTACATCTGGTGTAATAAGGAGATCAACCTCGCGCTCTGTTGTATAGGCAGCACCACTGTTAATCGTTAAAGTACCAGTAGGGATAGTAGTATTCATTGAGAAATTCCAAAAATAAAGCGGAGATATATTGCCCGCTGCATCTATTAATTCAACTCTTACCGATTTATCACCGTTATCCGATCCTACCCCAATTGAAAATTGTGAATAGTATAGCTGAGTAGTTGATACTTGAGACGAATTAACAGAATACCGCATCCTAACGATATCATCCACGCCTGGATCTGGTGTAATTGTAACATCTACAAATTGATGATTCGTGAAGTAGCTTCCATTATTTATAAGAACGGTTGCAGTCGGAGGCGTTTTATCTATTTCGAATTGTAATGTTTTTGAGAGGCTTCCATCAGTAACGACAAGTGTATAAGAACCCTCAACAGTAATTGTTGTTCCACTTGAAAAGGAAGCTCCATTTAGTGTAGCTGTACCTATGTTAAATTGCGGCGTTACATTTGTATTATATATACCGTCATTAACAACACCCGTTATTTCGATATCCTCAATTTCAGTGTATGTAATATCAGTCGTTTGTATATAATGTTCCTTCGTTGGTATATCGGCACTGCGTGCTTCTTCGGCAGAAAGTACAGAAAGGATAAATGTTGCAGTAGGATTTGTTTTTAGGTTTTCCTCTGATATGTGGCTTGTAAAGTCAAAGGGAACAAGGGTGGGCTTAGGGTGAATTTCTGGGATAGTATGATTTAATAATTTAGTCAGTTTGGATTGAACCTCTATTGGAGAACCATATCCCCCCTGATAACCTATATTAAGATATCCAAGGCCCTCATCTTCGTACATTATCTTTCCTGAATCTATTCCTTCATAAACAATTGTTGTATCCTCTAATGCATAGATAGCTGACGAAACGATATTAGCAGATGCTGCAGTTTGATGATTAAAAAAAACGATGAATACCATACTAACGATTGCAACGAATAAACTTCCGGTTGAAACCACTCTCTTTCTCACCACATACACTTCCTTTCTCAGATCTAGTTACTGTTTAAAAATGGTGAACCGATTGCTAAAATTACCTCCTGTCATTCATTCCAATCTAAATATCATAGTCTGAGCATAAGAAATTTAAATCCTACTAAAGTTGTACTCAATAAAAAAATTTGATCTGATCTTAAATCATGACGCTTTTTATACTCATTCCAAAAAAAAGAAAGAAGCGACTTTTACAGCTCGCTTCCCGTTTGTCACTCTATCCATTGCAGCTCTCTGGCACGTACGACAGCTTGACCCCGCCGCTTTACACCCAGCTTGCCATAGATTCTAGACGTGTGTGTTTTAACCGTTGTCTCTGCGATACCAAACCGGTCGGCAATCTCCCTGTTCGACAAACCTTCCGCAATCGCGGTTATAATTTCCGTTTCACGTTCGGTCAGCGGTTCGGTCAGCCCTGGTTGACCAAGACCAGACGTCGCAGACGATACGTTAGTACTCGGGATTGTAACATCCGCAGCTTCGTCTTCCAGTAGCTTGAGATAAATGATCCGTGTCGCAATAAGCTCCAACACCTGGACGTCCTTCTTTGTGAATACGCCTGGCATCTGTCGATTTTCCAAGTAAAGCAGATAGGAGGCCTGTTCTCCCGGAACATCAATTGGCATGCACAGGATCGATCTTTGTGTGCTTGCTGCAATATAGGCATCTTTCACCCAAAAACTCTCAATCGCATCATACAGAACCAGCGGTTTGCCTGTTATCGCTGTATGACGTAAGACGCTCTCTGAATACAATCCGTTCCCCTCTTGCTTCTCCTTCCAGTCCGAACCGTTAATTTCAATAAAGAACTCGTTATTTCCACGCTTCAATAATAGGCCCCGCTCTGCTCCGGCTTGTTGAAGAGCCGTTTTCAAGAGATTCACCTTCCAGTCGGCCTTATTCGGCATAGCAAACCCTTTCATAAGTCGCTGTACAAGCTCGAATTCCTCTTCGCTCCTTGAACCTTCACCCTTCTTGGTGCCGTTCTGCCGAAGTAACTCAGTGCCAGTATGATTCACTTGGACTCGCTCCTGCAAAACCGGACCCTCATAGCGTTTGTAAACCGGGTCCAGCAATTCAGCGTGTCTGCTTCTAATCTGTGTTACTTTGGAAGTTATGCCCCATTCGGCGTATGCCGCACATGCATCCATCATTGTAATTGCCGCTCCAGATCGGCTGAGCAGATCGTCTTGATAACACACCGCAAGCCGTTCGCAAGCAATGGCTTCCAGCAACACGTATTTCTCCATTCTCGCCTGCCTGATTGCAGCCGTATACTGTTGCAGCGCACCCATCGAATTCCCAGCGATCCGTTCACTCTCTGCTTTGATCAGAAAATAGGCGGAGGACTTACTGTCCAAAAATCCTCGCCAACTCCTCATCAATCGTAATTGTGCGCGTATCGCCTTCCGGATTCGCTTGCGTTCCTCCCGGTTCGTCTCGAAGTATAATCCAGCTAGTGCCAAGCTCTCATATAGGCGATGTTTACGAATTCGCATCCAATCCAAAGGCAATTCGTTTGCCCTTCCTCGTTGTGACCAGTACAGCGCTTCCCTGTACCTTCCCGACAAGTAAGCGGCCTCCAGCCGGCAACAGCAGCTATAGTTGTCCTCGTCCCGTTGCTCCAACTGGCTGCTGGTTGGCACCTGTGGAATAGCCACAAAGCTGTCGGCCAACGACTCATCTTGCAGCACCGCTGCATAGCTGTTCGTCAGCCGTACCATTTCCAGTATCTTGTCGTCGGCAATCTGTTGCATGTTCTGTTCAAAGTATCGAAGCAATTCATTTAAGGCATATACATTTCCAGGGTTACCCATAAAACAGAAAATTAAGGCCTGATTAGCAAAATCATGATCACCGGATTCAAGCCCTTGACGCATCCCCTTGAACAAAGCGATGGAAGATTCCAAAGGCCTGTCCATCTGCTTATACATTCCGCTCAAAAAAGTAATGACATGTTTTTTCCTGAATGTAGAGTCGTTCGCGATTTGCTGAAACACCCGTTCAGCAATCGAAGTCTCTCGAACCAAGCTCGGAAATACCCTTTGTACAATCAGCTCATATCCACCAATCATCGCAGCCAGCGACTCGTTTACTCCTTTTTGCAACCCATAACGAATAAATCGGGCATATAATTCCAGAAGTAATCGCGCATCGTGTGTAAGCAACGGAAGAAACATCAGCTCCATTAAATGGCATAGCTCCTCATATTCCTCGTCGAGTGGGTTGGACAGTAGAAGGCGCTTCTCCCGTTTTCGATGTAAAAGGACCCCGGTCCGGATCACCTCCTTGGCGATGGACAATAGGGAACTCTTCTTCCCAAGCTTCCAACCGTAGGAGCCTAGTGCCTCCATCCCAAATTGAATCGCAATCTCATTGTCAGCGAATGCATGGAATTGAATCAAAGGCGCCCAGATCTTGAGCCGTTCCGATCGGCTCAGCTGATCGCTGTCTTGGTTCAAGTCAACCAGCAGCTCCTTCGCTCGTTCGCTATTGCCATCCATATATTCCGTCCATGCCAATATCAGTTGCAACCCGATATCACTTGTACCTGATCCTCCCACCTCTCTTGTTGCCAGCAGATGAAGCCCGTTCTCGGCATAATTCTTTCCTTTCGCATAGCGCCCGGATGCCAACGCCTCTTGTCCCGCTTGCAGATTGAGCTCGATCAGTTCCCTCGTCTCTTGCTCCGATAATAGTAAAGCAGCCAAGTTCAAATGATCAATCACTGTCCATGACAGGTCATCGCGTGGCTCAGGAACGTGATCCTGTAACGACCGCCCGATTGCTCTGTGTCGGTGCATATTGCGTCCTGGATCAAAAGCATATGCCATCCGGTGTATGAATTCATGCACAAATACATAGATTGATTCCGATATATCTTCTTGCTTCGCTTCATCTTGCCGATAAATAAATCCTTCAGCTTCAGACTCTTGAAGCCAGTGAAATGCAATATCCATTGGTATAGTACACACTTCAGCCAAGAGAGATAATTGAAATGTCGGACCAATTGTGGCTGCCACAGCTAAAAATTCCTTCCGATCTTCCTTGAGCTTGGAGAAGCCCGTCTCCAGGAGACGTATATGGCCTTCTGAACTGCTTAGTAGCCGAATTATTTCTGAGTCCCACACCCACTGACGTCTTTTCTCGTCAAAGCTTAGTCTGTGCTCCTGTAACCAGTCTTTTAGCAAGAGACGAATCGAGCCGGGATTACCACCTGTTTGATCGTAGACAGATCGCGCCAGAGGATGAATACGCGCGGATTTCTCATGTAAAGCATCAGAGAGTAGCTGCCTCACATCTTCATAAACCAGCGGAGGCAGAGCTACTTGTTCCTCTGGATTCACACGGCATCTTTCGAACAACCAAGTCAGTAATGTCTCTTGCTTGAAATTCGGTTCATCCCGAACGGAAGTGAGAACTTCCTCCGCCCGAACAGCTCCGATTAAGAATAATCCATGTGCCTTTTGTGCTAGTGCAAGCGTACGAATTACGGTTTGCGTACCACAGTCAACCCACTGCAAATTGTCCATAAACAGAACAAGCGGTGGCTTGCATTCAGCCATGCAGCAAATCAGGTCCGGCAGCAATTCTTCAAACCGATCCCAGACCTTCGGATCGTTCGTGATATGAGATACCTCCGTATTGCTGTTTAACAACGGATTAGCCTCAGGCCAGCAGGAGACGATTACTTGCGTTTCTCGCCCAAACTCCGCTTGTATCCTAGCCTTCAGTTGTGTAATGATATCAACTGGCTCACTCCACAGCTGGTGAATCCATTGCCGCATCGCCTGAAGGATCAGTCCACACCGTACAGTTTGTTGGGAAGGCTCCGCTTGCACTGTGATCATCCGGCCTCCATGTCGAACGACATTTTGTTGAAGCCTATGGACAAACGTCGTTTTACCTGTCCCCTCTTTGCCTATCACCCAACGAATTGCATTCATTCCTTGTAGAGCCTGCTCCAGCCCTGTCTCCATTTGCATCACTTCAGCACTACGCCCATACCATGATTCGGATAGGGAAAGCGTATGGATCTTATCCCAACGTCCGACTTCCATTGGCGTAAACGTTCCGTCGTTATCCATCATGTTCTGGTACAACTTCAGATCTTCAAGTACTCCATATGTACTCTGGTAACGGTCTACCTCTGATTTGGCAAGTAATTTCATTAGTATCGCTTGTATTGTTTCGTCTAATCCCAACCGAATATCGGATACAGGTGGAGGCACCCTGCGGATATGCACGGTGCTCCAGTCTTCTTCATTGTCAGCTTGAAAAGGCAATTGCCCGGTTAACAACTCGTAGAAAATAATACCTAATGCGTAAAGATCACTTCGCCCACTCGGCACAAGATCGAATCGGCCAAATTGCTCGGGAGAATGGTAGGCAGCATGACTTTCCGTATGCCAGGATATCTTCGCAGCCTTCCCCTCCCACTGAACGATGATATGATCAGGGCTAAGGTGCCCTATCACTGTATTTTGCTGATGTTCACGGTGTACCATTTCCGTCATTATAATTGACAATTCAATGAACACAGCAAGCTCTACAGGGGGTTGCGTGATGTATTCTCTTAAAATCTTGATGACGATGCACACCTATCTGGGTTATATTTTCGTTTCGAGAAAAAGCATATTTCAGAATATAATAAAAATTGGGTTAGATAAAATCGAGTTATCACTTTGCCTAAATAAATCTTAATCTATGATGCATCTAGAGTCTAGCCTGGGTGATATATGTATTCATCGCAAATAATACTTATTGTATCGCTCTCTCCTATATTTACCCTTTGCTAGGGCGATTCTTCTTAAAAGAGTCATTCACCCTGCGTATGATGGTAGGATCCTGATAAAAGAGCATCAGATCCGCGCATTGGCTTTCTATACCTTTTTTTGCCGGGCAACACCCACTGTTTTCCCTTTATATCCAGGTACGTGATCGCTGACCCGCACTTGGGGTGTCCTGGTCTACGGAGGAGCCCTTTTTTGTGATTTAAATACTCATATACAAAAAAGGATCGTCAGCATTTCTGCAACGATCCCTGTTGACAGTCCGCTAGTTGAAATCAGCAACTGATCAATTTGATGCCTTCTTAAGTTTATTAAGCTAACGTTCCCCGTCGTAACGAAGGAACAATACTTTTTGAGTTCCTTCACTAAATCATTTAGTAGCACTTGAATCTCAAGAACTGCAGAATCATCTCTGTTCCAAAAGATCGACAGCTTATGCTGATCCTCCACCATATTGGTTAACCAGTCACTAATGAACTCGTCTAATGAGATACAATGTGCTTTATAATTTGACCACTCTTCATAAGCACAGTACTCTGCAAACTCTTTCCTAGGCCAGAATGAAATAAGCAATCTCTCTTTATCATCTGAAGACATTGCCCAACCGTTATCATACAACCCCCAAATTGCTCCTGAATCAGTAACCTTCTTTATAAAATATTCATATCGAATGTTCGCAGGGAGTTTAATAAGAGCTTCAAACTCTTTCGAGGTTATCGAATTCATTTGCAGCCTCCTTGTTAGAACTTTAATTTAAATATACCACGCTAACCTGCCCGTTAGTTATATAAAGGCAGCCGATCAATGATCACCATATTTATGGTATATAATCTACGTTAATACTGATAAATGCAGACTAGTTTTTGAGTATAAAAACGCTGAGATGAAGAAGTTCCACGGTATAGCAACAGCCTAGTACCGAGGTCCATTTCGTATGCGAATACAGACATATCTCACAAACCTTATGACTGAGACAAAATTCCTTTTACAAACAATGAGACACTGTGCTTGTAGAAATCTTTCTCGGTGACGAGTTGGGACTGATATTGCCCGTGAATCAGCTCGCTCATCTGAAATCCGTAGCACATAGAGAGAAAAGACATGGCGGCAAGGCGCTCATCCTGTCTGGCTATAACTTTTTTCTTCTGCAGACGTTCAAAATATTCAACCAGCAAGGAGTGCAGCTTCACCGGCGGATCGGCCAGCACTCTGTCTAATTCGGGAAACATTCCTTTGTCGCGGATGCCAATTAAAATGATGTCCGCATTTTTATGGAAGAACAATCGGTACTGCTGACTTACATTCAGCAGATCGACTTCCGGATTATCGGTCGCGTCCTCTTTTAACAGCTTCTCAAATTGCGGGATATCCGAATGTCTTTCAATGATGGCTTCCAATATGCCTTGCTTGCTTCCAAATTGCCGGAAAATCGTAGATTCATTGACTTTAGCTTCCGTTGCAATGGCTTTGGTGCTTACTCCCCGATAGCCGTTCTTTTTGATGAGCTGTGTCGCGGCTTCAATGATTCTGTCTGAAGTTTGCATTGTATTTCTCCTTTTGCATATGTTAAATCTATTCTACTACAAGTTTTGTATATGCAGCAGGGTAGGGGTTCATCATTTTCATAAACGTTTATTTAAGGTAAATCACTTCTTTTATCCCAGCGGCTTGGTTCCGTAATTTTGATATGATCAGGCACCAATTGCGTGAGCGTGCCTAATTTATCAAATGTAATCTGGATTCGGTCAGAGGGCAACAGCCATTCTTCGGTCTCGATTGCGCAGCAATCCGGTATCGTCCCCATTCCTATAATCGTGCCCGGGAGTGGCGTGAAAACTTTGAGAACCTCCTCCATCACTTTTGCAGGGTGTGCAGAATACTCGGATGTGCTTCCCTTCCAGTGCAGTCTCTCCCCGATACGCACATCCACGTCCAATGCTAGAGGGTTGTCGATTTCATCCGGCGTTACCAGAAATGGTCCTATTCCTTTGCTGCGATCGAAATCTTTGCAGCGCGTCGGTCCGGTCATCGCCTGGAAATCCGGCCACTGCACATCGCGGACAGTACTGTCGTTAAAAATAACATAACCTGCAACGCAGTTCCCTTTCCCTGTAACAAAGGCCAGCTCCGGCTCAATATCCAGGTATGAAGAGTATGATGGCCAATGAATCGTATCCCCATCGCCAATTACAGCATTATGGTTACACTTGTAATAACTGAAATTCACTTTATTCGGATCTTGCTGGAATTTTTCGGCGATTTTCCGTTTAAGTTCTTCTCTTTCCGGCCCTGTATATTCTCTTTGCAGCAGATTTACGCCAGCATTTCTCAGATGTCTTGGCGTCAGCCCAAAATCGATAAGCGCAGCCGGATTCGGAACCGGCGGTAGCAGGTTTACCGCTGAAATCAGGCTGATTTCATTTTCATTGAATTGATGCAACTGTTCGATAGCATATTGCATCATTTCCTTAGCAGCATCATAACTCTCCGGCAAATAATGAAGATAGCTGTCCATACTTTCAAGACTGTCAGAGAACGTTCCCTGCTTTTTCATGATTGCAGCAAAAGACACGATAAATCTCTCGTTAATTACAAGCCCAAACAAAGGTTCCTGGGATGTATTGGTTTGAAAGGTTACTAGTTTCATATTGCAGCGCCTCCATCCATGTAGTGTGATGTTGTTCTGTTAGTAGCATACAGTATGGAATCAATGCATGCAAGTACATGCTTGTATTTCTGTTTTCCATTTTCTATAATGAGGACATAGTCAGTATGACTTACCAAAAAAACATATACACGAAGGAGAATTTTTATGAAGTATGGACGTATTATTCAAAAACCTCGCGTTAAATTTTTTGAAGTCGCAGATGGCGTCTTTGCCGGTATTTCGCCGTATCGCGGCATCAGTTGGGCCAATGCCGGATTCATCAACAAGGGTGAAGGGCTGGTGTATGACACGTTCTTCGATTTGTTCCATGCGCGGGAAATGCGGGAGGCTTTTAAGGAAGTAAGCAACGGCGGCTCTCCCGCATATGTGGTGAACTCGCACTATAATAGCGACCATGCCTGGGGAAACAAAGTGTTTGAAGATGCTTGCATTATTATGCACAAGGAAGCGTCCAGAGAGCGTCTTACCGAAAATATCGCCTGGATGGACAGCGTCATCAAAAGAGGAAAGGATTCTCCGGAATCGACTTCGGGCGAGCGGTTTTTTGCAGCGGAATTTGAAGGATTCGACCTGGAAGGCGTAGAATGGTTGCTCCCGAATATTGAGATAAAAGACGATATCAACATCCGTCTTGGCGATACGGAAGTAATGATTTACAACGTTGCTCCAGCACACTCTGACAGCGACTTGCTGCTGTGGATGCCAAAAGAAAAAGTGCTGTTCGCCGGCGATGTCGTGTTTAACGGGTGTACTGCATACAGCGAAGAGGGAACCCTCAATTGGGTTAAAGTGCTTGACCGCATTATTGATGAAATTAAACCCGAAATCGTTATTCCAGGACATGGCGCCATCTGCGGCCTGGACTTCGTGAAGGAGCAGAGAGACTACCTCCTGAACCTGATCAGCGAGTTCAACAAGCATTACAATGACGAAATTGATGCCTTGTCCCTGACCAAGCAAATTGATATTTCCCGCTTCCTTCATTGGATTCAGCCAGAACGCTTGTATGTTACAGTGGACATCCTATTGAAAAGCAAACGAGGGTTACCCCCTCTTCCAATTTGGAACGAGGTGCCTGCTAAACTGGAAGACATGAAAGTTTTTTTGACCGCAAAATATGGTAATCAAATCAAGCCATGGGACCCTATGAGTGTTTGGCAAGTGTGAATAGCAATTTGAAGTTAGCCTACGAAAAACAAAAAACGACCCTGTCGCAAACGATGCGAACAGCGGCCGTTTTTTTGAATTGTTCCACGGAATTAAAATGGGTGCTTAGAAACCGATTATGAAGAAAAATGGAGTTGGACTTATGACTTACTAGTAGAACTCTTCAGCTTCTTTTGTATTTCTACTCGGTTTGCACAGCGAATTCATAATAACTTTAAGCCTTGCGAAGCATTTGTCTCTCGCTTAGCTGTGAAAGCATATCCTTCGTCATGGCCTTCAGGTCGTAACGGGCATGAAATCCCCATTCTGTTTTCGCTGCCGTCGCATCAATGGAATGCGGCCAGCTATCGGCAATCGCCTGTCTCTTCGGATCAACGTCATAATCGAGGATAAAGCCGGGAAACTCATCCCGTATCGCTGCAGCGATCGCCTCCGGATCCACGCTCATTGCGGTAACATTAAATGAATTTCGGTGTATCAACCGGGAAGAATCCGCTTCCATTAATTCGATGATAGCGTTCAGGGCATCCGGCATATACATCATGTCCATGTTTGAGTCCTTGGCGATATAAGATGTATACCGGCCAGTCGTCACGGCTGCGTAATAAATTTCCACAGCGTAATCTGTCGTTCCTCCGCCGGGAGGCGTCATATAAGATATCAAACCCGGGAATCGCAGCCCCCTAGTATCCAGGCCATATTTGTGAAAATAATAATCACAAAGCAGTTCGCCGGACACTTTATTCACACCGTACATCGTATTGGGCCTCTGGATCGTATCCTGCGGGGTATTGTCTTTCGGAGTCGAAGGACCAAAAGATCCAATGGAGCTTGGAGTGAAAAATTGGCAGCCGAGCTCCCTGGATATTTCAAGTGCATTCATCAATCCGCCCATATTCAAATTCCAGGCAAGCAGCGGTTTCTCCTCTGCGGTAGCCGACAGCAGCGCAGCCAAATGGATGACGGTATCAACTTCGTACCGCTTGGCGATTTCGAACATCGCCTTATCATTCGTCACGTCCAGCAGCTCGAATGGCCCGGATCGGGTAATTTCGTGGGCTGATGACCTGAGATCCGTTGCAACGACGTGATCCGCACCATAGATTTCACGTAATTTAACAACTAACTCAGAACCGATTTGGCCCAGTGCTCCAGTCACCAAAATCTTGTTCATAAGACATTCCTCCCGAAATATACTCCCGCGAATGCAGCTAAATCAGCTTCATTTCCTTGCCAACTTTCTCATAAACGGAGATCACCTGATCGAGCATCTCCTTGGTATGGGCAGCTGTCGGCATGTTACGTATTCTTCCGGTTCCCTTCGGAACTGTCGGAAACAGGATTGCCTTGGCGTAAACGCCTTCTTCATAGAGCCGTTTGCTGAACTGTTGGGTGGTTACTTCATCGCCAATGATACAAGGTGTGATCGGCGTTTCGCTTTGGCCTACATCATATCCAAGCAGGCTCAAGCCATTTTTCAATTTATTGCCGTTCTCCCACAGCTTCTCGATCAGTTCTTTGTCATTCATCAAAATGTCGACAGAAGCGCTGCAAGAAGCGATTACAGCCGGAGGTAGCGATGTCGAGAACAGAAACGGACGGCTTCTCAGCTTCAACCATTCGATCAGTTGTTTTTTACCCGCCACATAACCTCCGACAACGCCGATCGCCTTGGAAAGAGTACCAATTTGAAAGTCAATGCGGTCGGACAATCCAAAATGCTTCACGGTTCCCGCACCTGCTCCGAGAACGCCCGAACCGTGGGCATCATCCACATAAGTAATCAGATCGAATTCTTCTGCTATTTTCACGATTTCGGGCAGCTTTGCTATATCACCATCCATGGAGAAAACCCCGTCGGTGATGACCATAATTTTATGGTACTGACCGGATTCCTTGGCATCTTTCGCCTGCTGTCTTAAATCATTCATATCCGAATGCTTAAAGCGAATCACCTTGGCTCTCGACAGGCGGCAACCATCAATAATCGAAGCGTGGTTCAGCTCATCAGATAAAATCGCATCATGCTGGTCCATTACCGCGGATATAGCAGCCATATTGCAGTTAAATCCCGATTGATACACGATAACGGCTTCCGTTTTTTTGAAACGGGCCAGTTTTTCTTCAAGCTCAATATGAAGATCCATCGTACCATTAATGGTTCTCACAGCCCCTGCGCCTGCCCCGTATGTCTGCGACGCCTTAACTGAAGCATCAATCAGGCGGTGATCTGTTGCCAGTCCCAAATAGTTATTGGAAGACAAATTGATTAGGGACTTTCCGTCGATACGAATAACAGGACCATTTGCACCCTGCAGCGTGTCGATGACGTTATATAGACCTTTAGTCTTTAGATCCTCGATGTTCGAAATTAAAAATTGGTCCAATGCTTGACTTGACATTCCATTCCCTCCTCGATATACGTATGTCCTCGTACAGGAGACATAGTATTCTTTAAAAAAACCCTGTTATAAAAGGAGTTAAACTAATTTCAATGTATCATCTTTTTTATTTTTTGTACACATGTGGAGGACAAAAAAATAAAAATATCCGCACGAAAACATAGCGATTGCTTCCCCATTTCCGGAAGCAATCGCTACTAAATCTTTGCTTGATACAAACGAAGTTCTGGTCGAAGAAGCGAAAGTATTTCGAAATAGATTTGTATTTTCATCTGGACAAACAATTAAGTGGGTTGGAAAGAAATATGTGTTCCGGCGTGAAAACTATTTAGATCAACATCAAATCGGAAATGACTCAATGTTCTTGTCCTTGGCTCAACGCGAACATGTCGATTCTAGCCAACGTACGTCCTAATGGTAGTGTGTGATGGGCCGAGCGTTCTCTCTTCATCAACGGAGCTCGCTTCGAATTCATGCTAGTTGGATTTTCAGGCGTCTTCCTTACTGTACTCAGCAATTTTCATGTGGTTTAAGAATGTTTATTTACGGTACTTAACTAATCGGTAATGGGAACAGGTTCTTATCCATTTCGGTAATCGAACTATGTTCTTGTCCTCCGACAACTAAGCAATTGTTGTCGCCGTTCACCTAGAATTATTTTATCAAGCTAAAAGAGTTCTGAAATTAAGTGGTCCACACTTGCTAGAACGTTGAAAGTTCGTTCAAAACTTCTATTTTTGATTCGTTATATAAGAAAATACCTGCCCTCTCACAGGCAGGTATTTAAATCGTATAATATCTTACCAACATCGATACTAATTATTAGTCCAAAAGGCTGTAGATCTGAATGCTCTCCACCTTGGCATCTTTGATATGAAACGACATCACATCCACATAATTGGATGGCTCGTAACGGAAGTCATCCTCCTCATTAGCGGCTCCATCACCAAGCAGTTTCCCCTCAGGGTAGGCGTCTTTGAGTGTATCCAGGCTATCTCCTGCTTTAATGTTTCGCACTGTCGCATACTTAGGATCTGTAATTTCGATATGAAAGATGGAGTCTTGTTTCCCCTCCGGTATACTGATAGTTTTAATCTCCAGACCAGGATACGTATAAACCTTTTCTGTAAAACCGATTAACGTATCCATGTTTGTTCCATCGTCAGCACTGTACGTATGAGATTTCACGTTATCCGGTTTGCCCAGCATCTGTTCCATCTGATCTTCATTCGCTGTATCCGAAATCGCAATGGTGTGCTCATTATAGACAAAAGCAAGCTCCTTCAGCACCACATTGCCTTCCTTCTCCATCGAACCTTCTTTAATAGCTTCAGTACCCTTTTCTTCAGAACTTTCGGAAGCAGGCGCATTAGCATTTGTTGCACCTTCGCCGGTGTTCTGTTCATTTGCTGTGTTCTGTCCGGTTGCTGGAGATGTAGCTTCACTAGATTGACAGCCCGTTAATGCCACCGTTAGTAAAGCACCTAGTACGATAAAACCTGCAGCTTTCTTTGTTAATTTCATCATGATCCCTCCATAAATGTGTGATTTCTTCTTATGAAGTGATTATAAAAAAAGCATTTGTTAGTCTCATAACAGAATTGTATCAATCTTGTAACGTTAACTATTTAAGCGAGTGTTTACGCACGGGGTAACACAATCGTAACGGTCGTTCCTTCTCCGATTTGACTTTCCATGTCGATATATCCATTAAACCGCTCTACAATCTCTTTGCAAATCGAAAGTCCAAGACCTGAACCGTTCGCTGTGCTTGCATTTTTCGCCCGGTAAAAGCGTTCCTGCACTCGCTCCAGCTCATCGCCCGCGATACCGATCCCTTGATCACGTATCCGTATAACTACCTCGCTTGGCGTATGTTCCAACTTTAATTCGATTAGCGATGGACTGCCTGAATATTTGATGGCATTGTCCACAAGGTTGACGATCGCATGGGACATCAGCATTGGATTCACGTTGGCGTGGACTCTTGTCAGAAGCTTATCCTCCAGTTCCGCTTCCGCCTCTCTGAACATAATCTCGATTCCTTTATCTTTAGCCTTGGCACCCATACTCGTAGCAACTTGCTGAATCAGTTCGTTTATTTCCGTCTTCTCGACTTCCAGTTCGTTAGAACCAGCCTTGTCGAATCGGGATAGCAACAACAATTCATTAATCAAGCGCGTCAGCCGATCTGATTCCTGCAGCAGATGAGCATAGATTTTTTGCAGTTCCTTGTTCTCGTTCTCCCCTTCAACCAAGTACTGAGAGAAACCACGAATTGCTGCCAAGGGTGTTTTTAACTCGTGAGATACGTTGGAGACAAATTGTTTCTGGTACTGAATGTAATCATGAAGCTGCCGCCCCATGGAATCCAGCCCATCTGCCAGCATGCCCAGCTCATCCTTCCGGTTTAGTTGAACTCTCCGAAACTCCTGTTTAGAGAAACTTTGTGCAGCGCCAAGCAACAGTTTAATCGGCTTGGTTGTGTTGCGGGCAATCCACAGACTGGATAACGTAATCAGTATAATAAATCCGCCTGCGCCGACAAACAGGATAAAACGGATTTGATCCATAATCGCATAAAAGTAGGAAATGTCCTCCACGAATTCATACACATAGGCGTTTTCGTAGAATTGATCCTGAATGGGCGTCGCAAAATAAAGCAGATGATCTTCCGTGACGGTGTAGGCATAACTGCCGCTCAGTGCTTTCTCTATATTTTTGTCAAAAATAAGCGGTTTGCCATCATTAATGATGATGCCATCCACAGCCAGGCCGAGCAACTGCTTGGAGCTGTCATAGATACGTACTTCCTTGCCTGAAGCTTTCAGCTTCTCCAGAGCAAGTCTGACAATTTCCTTCGTCTGGGGCTCACCTGACGATGACCTATGCTGTGCCAACACCTCACGGAAGGACAACTCCGACAGATCTGCCTTCTCCATCATCTGTTTCTCAATGGTAATGAAGCTGTAGTAATCGATAGCTTTATTTACCGCAAAAATGATGATGCCAAAAGACAGCACGGAGAAAAATAAATAATTCAGCAGTAACCGGGTTGCATACTTCAGGCTTCGCCACCTCCAAGTTGATAGCCAAATCCATAGATCGTCCTGACGTACTTTGGTTCGTCGGCGTTATCCTCCAACTTCTTCCGTAATCGCATGATGGTCATATCCACACTGCGACTATCTCCCATAAAGTCATATCCCCATCCGATCTGCAGCAGCTCATCCCGGGTAAAGATTTTTTCTGGCCTTTTCAGTAACGTTTCCAGAATTTTAAACTCTTTGGCCGTTAAAGACACGGGTACACCGTTTTTCATCACTCTTCGGCTCTCCAGGTCAAAAGTCAGCTCTTCATGAATGATACGTGTCGATTGTACTTCTGTCCCTTCACTTGTGTCCTCCCTGCTCTCGTTTCTTCTCAGAATCACCTTGATTCGAGCGAGCAATTCACGATTGTCAAAGGGTTTCGTCATGTAATCTTCCGCCCCTAGCTCTAGTCCCAACACCTTGTCGATTACCTCATTTTTGGCAGAGAGCATGATCACAGGAACGGCGCGTTTCCCGGTGATTTCCTTGCACAAGTCATATCCGGAGCAGTCTGGCAGCATCAGATCAAGTACCACTAAATCGGGTTGAAAAGACTCGAGCAGCTGCAGGCCCATTTTGCCATCCTCTGCGGTCTGCACATCGTAGTTTTCTCGTCTTAGCACCAGCTCAATTAAATCTCGAATTGCGATTTCATCATCAATGACTAGGATTCTCTTCAAATGTACACCCCTATCTAGCCTTGTTTTCACCAGCTTCAATCATCATTTATCCTCATCTTAGCACAGGCACTTTAGATTCCTCCACCAACTGGAAGATGAGGTATATTCCAATGAGCCCAACATAACTTGTAATAAACCCGAAGAAAGGAGAACAATCCATGGATCTGCTCTGGGTACTCATTGTTGGTGGACTTATCGGCTGGTTAAGCGGCAACTTGATTGGGCGGGACGTACCGGGCGGTGTACTTGGAAACATTATTGCGGGTTTTATCGGTTCCTGGTTAGGAACGGAATTGCTGGGACCAAGGGGGCCGGTGATTGGCGGATTTCATATTATTCCAGCCATTGTTGGCTCGATTATTGCCCTGCTCATCTTCTTCGCTCTGGCACGCGGTGGAGCCTTCCGAAGACGTTAACAAAGAGAGGCGAAAACCGATACCGTCGTTCATTAGATATTTTTATAAAGATGCTGCCAGGGAATAAAGGTACAGGATAAACATAAAAGGACTGAAAGCATTCATCGATGTATGATGAACACTTACGGTCTTTTTTTATTGTTGTACTGATTTCATCCATTCTTTCAGTGCCTGAACAACCTGCTGAAGCTGTTTCAATCCTGTAACCTTAGGCATGCTCTCACTCCCTTTTGCATCACGTCGGAGCCAAATTGACCATGGTTACCACCCTTTATATTCACTAATGTCGTGTTTTTCAGAAGATTGGGTCTGGCTTTTCCTCACGCTTCCCAGTTCAGAACACCATCAGAACAAACAACGGACTAATGTTCTTATCCCTCGACCCTAATTAGTTTTTGGTCCATGTTCATGCAGGTTACCAATATGGCTACTATGAACTCATTCTGTAAATTGGCATATTAAACTTTATGTAAATTGGACCTGTTGAATCATCCAATTTGATTTATAATTCGTTGATGTAATTCTTTACCTAATTATTAGAGGAGTGAGATTAATGTTTCATGGACTATCTGCTTTTCCTTTAACCCCTATGAATGAGCAACATGTTAACGATAGAGAATTTGTAAACTTAATTCAACGTTTAGTTTCAGCAAGAGTGGACTCTATTGGGGTTCTGGGATCAACAGGAAACTATGCCTATCTAAGTCGAATGGAACGATTGCGTGTCTTGCAGCTTGCTGTTAGTGCAGCTGAAAACACCCCCGTAATGACAAGTATCAGTGCATTACGCACACTTGATGTACTTCATTTAGCGGAAGATGCCCAAAAAGCAGGAGCTAGTGCGGTACTACTTGCTCCTGTTTCTTATCAAACACTGACGGACGAAGAAGTTTACCTATTGTATGAACAATGTACAAAGTCGCTCTCTATTCCACTTTGTGTGTATGATAATCCTGGAACTACGAAATTTCATTTTACCGATGAACTGCATGGTCGAATTGCTTCCCTTCCCCATGTGCGTTCCATTAAGATTCCTGGTGTGCCTTCTAACCTTGAAGCAGCCAACGTAAGGATTAACAATCTTCGTGAGCTAGTTCCCTCACATGTTACGATCGGGGTAAGCGGTGATCCATTTGCAGCTACTGGCTTGAATGCAGGATGTGAACTATGGTACTCCGTTCTGGGTGGCTTATTTCCAAAGCTGTGTTTAAGAATGACTCAGGTCTCTCTGAAAGGTTATAGTGCGGAAGCTGATCAAATCTCCACACAAATAGAACCGATTTGGTTGCTATTCCGCCAATACGGAAGTCTTCGTGTTATTTCTGCAGCTGCAGAAATCATGGGGTTAATTTCAAGTCCTAGTCTCCCTCTTCCTCTCCAGCCTCTCAATTCATCAGCAAGAGATCTCTTGAAATCATTTCTAATAGAAATCAGTTCAATGGAAGAATCTTAGTAAGAGCCTTGTCAATCTGAAAAAGGTAACTTTTTATTAGTTAGTATCTTATTCTGAAACAGCAAACAAGATTTTTTATTTTTCTTTGTTAATGTATTAGGAGGACAACAAGATTTGGCTTGTAGCTGCAGTTGGGGCTGCGTTTTTCTTCGGCTTACGAGGTGTCTTATATCAATGGACATCTCAACGTTCTATTGATCGCAATTTCTTGTTCATTGGGATTTACATCTCAAGCACCATTCTAGTTCTAATATTAAATCGATTATTAAGCAGGCACGGAGAAAGGTATACGGTTCGGACTATTATTGTTTTTTTTCATTCCTGGCTATCACATTCTCACATAAAGGTTAGGACTCGTAAGTGGTGTGGGTATTGCTCTATTTGGAGTTATTATTCTGAAATGGATGCAGTAATACCTGATCAGCCACAAGACTAAATCATTAATAAAACCTCAAAGAAGTTTACCCTCTATATTGAATTACTTACCGAAAATATTTAGATAATAATCTAATGGTAGATGATCTATGTTCTTTTCAATTTCGGAAATCGGTACAAGTTCTTATCCTTGGCTCAGACATGAACTTGTACCGATCACAAAAAAGCCGCCAAATTAGCGACTTCATTGGGAATATGTTCTTGTCCCTCGATATTACTGCAACAAAAAAACATTCTTTCTTATAACTGCGTGAAAAATATAAAAAACACCCGTTCGGGCTAGGCTATTGCATAAGACAGCTTATACTTAAAAGAGACGATCCATCGAAAGTTTAGATTCTTGAACTTGAGTTGTCATCGATGATGCCCAGCTTTATTCCAATGTGCCAGTACATCAGATTAACTGATCTTTAAGCAGCATTCCTGCAAATAGGACGAGAAAATTTTTTTGTTCATCAGCATATGCTTGTTATCCCCATCCAACTTGCTGAGCAAAATCCCTCCCTCCAACAAGGAAAATGCAAATGATGCTAGCGCATCCACATCCAGATCCTCCTTTAACTCTCCAGCTTGAATGCCGTCACGAATAATACTTTTCATCATATCCAAGAAGTTATGCATCCCTTGCCTTGCCTGACCACAAAGCTCCAAATGAGTATCGTCACTTTCTACAGCTGTATTCTGCATGGGACATCCACCAATAAATGGGGGGTCGTTGACGACATTCTCATAGACACGAAAAAAAGATAGCAACTTTCCTGACGCAGACTGCTCTTGATCGACCGCTTCAGAAAATTTACTGGCGACCATACTGGCCGCATAATTGTAGGCTTCAAGCGCTATCTCGTCTTTACTAGCAAAATGTCGATAAATGCCCCCCTTTTTAATTCCTGTGTCGGCAATAATATCGTTTAGCGATGTACCGGCATATCCTCTCTGGTTAAAAATTTCAGCCGATTTCATAATGATGTGTTTTCGTGTTCTGTCCCCTTTTTTCATGATCTCCTCCATATGAACCGTATATTTGCTTTAAACGAATTATCCAATTCGTCCTTGCAATTCACTAATATCATGCTAATATAAAGATACCTAACGGTCTCTTTTCACATTATACAATAAGCTATTCTAGAATGAAATAGCGCTGGGTCATTTTTATTTCATTGTAGGCATTGGCTTGTTGGAATAAATAAAACTTATAGGGGGATTTTCAGTGACTGTAAAAGTAGGTATAAACGGTTTTGGACGAATTGGACGACTCGCTTTTCGCCGAATTCAAGATGTGGAAGGCGTCGAGGTAGTAGCGATTAACGACCTTACGAACGCTAAAATGTTAGCTCATCTGCTCAAATATGATACGACGCAAGGTACTTTTCAAGGTGACATTGAAGTCCATGACGGAACCTTCAAAGTAAACGGCAAAGAAGTTAAGGTTTTGGCTAAACGGAATCCTGAAGAGCTTCCTTGGGGAGAGCTTGGCGTTGATATTGTCCTCGAATGTACAGGCTTCTTCACTTCAAAAGAAAAGGCCGAGCTTCACCTGAAAGGCGGAGCGAAGAAAGTCGTCATTTCCGCCCCTGCTACAGGAGACATGAAAACGATTGTATACAACGTGAACCATGACACACTGGACGGAACGGAAACCGTCATTTCCGGCGCCTCCTGCACAACCAACTGCCTGGCCCCTATGGCTAAAGCTCTACACGACAAGTTTGGTATTCAATCCGGGCTGATGACGACCGTTCACGCTTACACGGGTAACCAAAACACGCTTGACGCTCCGGATCCAAAAGGAGATTTCCGAGCTGCGCGCGCCTCAGCGGAGAACATCGTTCCCTACTCCACCGGTGCCGCAAAAGCCATTGGTTTGGTTCTTCCGGAACTGAAGGGTAAACTGGATGGGGCATCTCAACGTGTACCTGTACCAACAGGTTCTGTGACTGAACTCGTTGCCGTTTTGAATACCAAGGTAACAGTTGAGCAAGTTAACGCTGCTATGAAAGAAGCTTCCGATCCAGAGACTTTCGGCTACACGGAAGACGAGATTGTATCTTCCGATATCAAAGGCATCACATTCGGTTCGCTCTTCGACGCCACACAGACGAAAGTTCTGACTGTCGGTGACCATCAATTGGTGAAAACCGCAGCTTGGTACGATAACGAAATGTCTTATACAGCCCAATTGGTTCGAACTCTGGAGCACTTCGCTAAGATCGCTAGATAAATAATCGTAAGATGAAGAGAAGTAAAATTCTATGAAGGATGCGCTCCAGAGTACGATGATCGATTGTTCGGTATTAGTCTGGTTTTGACCGGATGCGCGTCGGTTGAGCTAAACCATCAATCCGTGGCGACACCAGGCGGACTATCCTGAATTCCGAACCGAAAGGAATGCGCTCTTGAACACGGAGAAGGCGGCCATGCCTACTTTATCAAGGATCAGGAAGGGCAGAGTTTCCGTGAGTTTGTCGCCTCACTTGCGAACTTGCAGGGCTTGTCCATCGATAAGATGCGTTCGCTGTCCTACTGGCTCGTCTCTGCGATTGGCCGGCTGTTCGACACGATCTGGGACATCACACGGAAAGACGGCGATCCGCCGATCTCACGCTCGATGATACGCATGATTGGGCGTGAGTTCACCGTCAACGATGCCGCTGCACGTCGAGAGTTAGGCTATGTCGGAAGAACTTTGCGCGACACCGGCTTGCAAAGCTATGAGGAACCATCTGCTCGAAGATAGGGATTTGAAGGGCAAACGACTGCAATCAGTGGTAAGTCGATTCTTGGGCTGGCTCTTTTGGCCAATTTGGTAAACATGAGCACTACTGGATCATCAAAAGCTTATTAGCGTAATAAAGGAGCAGTCGCCGCCGACGATACTGCTCCTTTATTTTTTTGATCTAAAGTGCTCCGTTAGTTCAGTGATTTCTTCATTAAGTATGAGATAATTGCTGTTTTAGACAGTTTTGGATCCTATCCCATACTGAAAGTACTTAGAGGTGCAATGGACATGCAATTCAATTCCCACACTAGCAGCAATTTGCTCGATCTCGTTATCGTCAAAGAAATTCTTCACTATAGTAGCATGATCACCATTATTAAGCTTCCGAACCATCGTTTGCCCAGATGTCCCCACTACATGAGACTCGCGGGTTCCTGATACTTCTCGATCATCGATAAAGAACATTTTCCCTCCGGGCTTCAAACAGCATGAGACCATGGTGAAGAAGCTCGCCAGTCTTTCTCTGGGTAAATGAGATATCCAGAAAGTAAAAGCAACTGAATCGTATAACTGATCCGGAGACCAATTGAAAAGATCTGCAATGATCGTTCTTACATTGGGTTCAGATACTACCGGATTATGCGAAAGCATTTCTTCGGAACCGTCTACAAGGGTCAATATAAGGGCTTCTTTTAAGAACAGACTACTCCAAGTCCCAGTCCCCGCCGCAAGTTCAAGAAAGTCACCATGAAAATGTTCAGCTTTAAAAGCATCCTTAACCGAATTAATCTCATCGAACCAGATTTGGTTAGCTTCGTCTCCTTGATTAAATGTGCCTCGACGGTACCACCAGTCATCATACTCTGGAGCTCGTTCTTTATAATATTTCAACTGCTCCTGAAGCTGCTGATCTGTCACACTTTCGTACGAAGCATCGTTGGTTTCCTTGCTGTTCACGCAAACATCTTTCCCTTCTCCCATCAGGGCTTAAGTCAATGGCAGCTTCACACATAGTAACACCGTTCAATTGGAAGCAAGCGAATTATCCAGAACACTCTCTTGCTTCAAATGCACTGCATCAATACTCTGTGTAGTATTGTTAATATTATAATCATAGAAACAACATTTATATGATTCATCAACTTTAAAACTTGAAATTATTTATTCTAAAATCATAAGACAATGATTTCAGACATGCAGGGAAATTTAATGGACTATAAAGCATCCTTTCAAGAGATCGAAACCGCACTCCTGTGCTTTTATCTCGCCAGATGATCTACATCATGATACTATTTAGATAATTAACTAAACCGAAATGACACAATGTTTGTGTCCCGCGACAATAACACTTAAAAAACCGCTCACCCGAGTATTGGATGAGCGGTCTTTATATTTTACTTCTTGTACTGATTGCCGTGTTAATTCCAATTCTCGGTTTAAGGATCATCGATTGAATTTCTTATTTAGCATGTTCACTTCAAGAATTCAGGAAAGAATCTCCTGGTGGATTTTCATTTGGTTAACCACGTGTACGAAACGGTACCTGCTTTTGCTCATTTATACATAGTCTTACAGTTCATTCTCTTTTTGCAAACGAAAAACTTCCCTTGATGTTTCTATAAAAGATAACAGGATTGGTGAAAGCCACTTGTCTTTATGCCACAGCATCTGTGTATACACCCGCAGATCCGGAATTTTCCATGGAAGAACAACAAGTTTTCCTCGTTCAACTTCGGCTTCTACAACGATTTCAGGAAGAAATCCGATACCGATTCCCGAGATCGCACATTGTTTAATAGCCTCGGCACTTTGAAACTCTAGATACGTGATGCTATCAATGCCCTCTTTCTCAAATGACCGGTCAAACATCGTTCGATATGGACAACCCTTCTCATTCGTCAGGAACACTTCTTCATGAAAATCTTCCAAGTGCAGCACAGTTCGTTTGGCGAGTGGGTGATCTGGAGCAGCTAACAATCGGAAATTTTCTTCCAGCAAAGGTTCCACGGAAAGTCCACTCGAGCGGATGGGTTCATCCAACATATAAACAATATCCGTGGTTCCCTCAAAGAGCGTTTGCTTGAGCTCTTGATTCGGAACTGAGCGGAAGATTAGACGAACTCCCGGATGCTGCGAGCGAAACCGTTGGAAGACAGGTGGAAGCCGGTAGGAGCAAATAACCTCATTCGCACTTATCGTTAAGGTACCAGTTAGTTCTTCATTATCATGGACAGCACTACGAGCTTCGTCCATTTTTTCAAGAATACCTTGGGCGTGTGTTAAAAAGCGTTTGCCCGCAGTTGTAAGAGCGAGTTGCTTGCCCAACCGATCAAAGAGGCGAACACCCAGCTCATCTTCCAATGCTTTAATTTGCATCGTGACGTTGGAAGGAACGTAGCTCAGCACTTCTGCTGCCCGCGTGAAATTCAATGTTGTTGCAACCGTACAAAACGTATTCAGTTGACGCAATTCCATCCGATGCTCCCCCCTTCATCTTTCAATTTTATTGAATACTACCTTGAATTCTATTCACTTTTATTGAGAGTACCACGGCTCTATACTAAGTACAAGAGATCACACTGAACATGTGGTTTTTCATTTTGAAGGGAGCGACTATACGATGGACTATGAAATTTTTAATTTGGGTGATGTACTCTTACAATCAGGAGTGACGTTACCAAATGCTTTTCTTGCTTATAAAACTTACGGAAAACTAAATGAACAGAAGGATAATGTTATTGTCTATCCAACGGCTTTTGGGGATCAGCATGTTCAGAATGAATGGCTCATTGGCAGCGGGATGGCACTCGATCCAGAGAAATATTTTATTATCGTTCCCAATTTGCTGGGCAATGGGCTATCTTCCTCTCCCAGTAACACGCCTCCTCCATTTGATCGGGCTACCTTTCCACAGGTAACCATCTATGACAACGTTCGATTACAGCACCAACTGCTGACCGAAAAATTCGGTATTCAAAAGATTGCTCTCGTGGTCGGGTGGTCGATGGGCGGCATTCAGGCATTTCAATGGGGGGCAAGTTACCCGGAGATGGTCGAACGAATCGCACCTTTCGGAGGCATCGCCAAACCTTGGCCTCACACATTTGTGGTCCTGGAAGGAGTGAAAGCTTCGCTGCTATCTGCAGTCGGCTTCGACTCAAGTAAAATGAACCAACTTAGTTCTACAGACATGCGTGCAGTTGGTCGGGTGTATGCGGGATGGGGACTATCACATGCGTTTTATAGAGAAGAACTTTACCGTGAGATGGGATTTGACACATTGGAGGATTTTGTAGCTGGTGTCTGGGAAGATAGCTTTATGAATATGGATCCTCATAATGTTCTGGCAATGTTATGGACAGGCCAACATGCAGATATTAGTGCCAACCCCTCCTATAATGGAGACTTTGATAAAGCGCTTAAAAGCATAAAAGCTCTTGCCTGCATCATGCCAGGGAGCACGGATCTCTTCTGCACAGCGGACGATAATGAATACGAAGCTAAGCGTATACCTAATGCTGTCTTGAAACCAATCCAATCGATCTGGGGCCATTTTGCCGGTCGTGGAATCAACAGTGCCGATAATCAATTTATTAATGACAATCTAAAACACTTGTTGTCACTTAGCACTAATGAATAGATAGTCGCTTGCATTGGATGTCTGTCAGGGCTAGCAAGATTCCTTGTTCTATAGCCCGGTTATTTCTCTTGTTAGCCCTTGCTGGGATCTTAAAGAAGCTGAAAATGACAAGTATAAATTTCTTATCCTCCAATATATAAGTAGGGAAGATTTGAAAAATGGAAATCTTGAGGATTTTGTAAGACTAGCACAAGACCAAGAAGCTGCGTATTACTACCTCGATAAAGAGAATTTTGAGTCAATTGATGTAGGACAAAGAGTAAAAATCACTGCTGACTTTAACCAAAATGAATCCAATCCACCTATTAGAGCAGTTTTGGATATTGAAAAAATCAATGAATAAGCTATTCACCAAATTTTTTTCTCCAAATAACTTGATATGCAACGTTTCGTTTATTGAACTACAAATACACCGGTCTTTCTATACGAGTGTTTATGCATGGATTGAATATGCAGTTTAATTTCTCTTATATATATCTTTATATCTTTTATTAATTATTTTTTTCTTTCTTGAGGGTCTATTGTCCACCACTAGCATTAATGATTTATTTATATCAATGAATACTATGTATAAAAAAATGCCCTACTTCCCCTGTTAACTCAACGGGGTGTCGGGCATTTTTTTATTTAGATTGTTATCTTGTCTTCAAGCCAGTCCGTTCCAAGAACGTTACCTGTCCCACTTGTGAGTCTGAACCAACCTTTAGTGACAACCCCAGCTATAATTGTCGGCGCAGTGTTGGTGATATAATCCGACCTTTGCCAACTTCCTACTGTCGGCATAGCTGATCCCGCACCTTGTCTATTCCATCTGCCGCCTATATAGGTCCTTACACACTCATAACTTGCGTTGCTTGTATCTACATAGAACGCCCCTTCACGAGGGTTTAAAAGCGCAGTAGACGATCTACCAGGGTTTATTAACTCATCCAGCAGGATTGGTCGCCGGAAACGCAAAGTGTTTCCATCAGTTGCATACATTAGTTCGGTACGCGTACCATTTTTAAGGTGGGCTAACTGAAACCCCGCTCCTGTTGTTCCATCCTGAGTGATATTTAATTCATATCTGTTATTCGCCCGGTCACTCCTGGACAATAGGTGTTGTTGTGGGGCATAGGATCCGCCTTGTTGCAAAACAAAGTCTGAACCTACGGTTACACGCTTTATACCGCTCACCACTTCAATATGATCGGTAGTATTACCATGACCTATAATAGTCACTGGTGCAGAGGCTTGTTGTTCTCTAATACGCATCATATTGACTTTACCTTTGGTGAATGGGTAACTGTCGTTGTGAAGCATAATCGGACCGTCTAAAGCCATTCCGATATCAATAGCATAGTCACGGGGCCAGTCGGGAAGTTCCAACCACTTCCCCTTGTCCGCATCCCAACTGAATCCCATGTCCAGAATGCGAATGCCCTCGACGCGAGGATTGGCACCCATGGATGGGTCACTGTAGATTGCAGCATTTCCGACCTGCTCGAATCGAACATGATCTAGAACCAGGTCTTTCAAAAATATATTTGAACCACCTGGTTTGTTAGGCTCCGGTTCGCAATAGAAGCTGAAAGGCGAGTACCCGCAGTGACTGGAGCGCATCGATAGTGCCTCGATACCAGATGACGCATGAGTAGCAAAGTTAGCGAATGCGTTTTGGTTGACCGTGGACATTTCCACCCAGTAATCACCAGAGTTATGGGATACATACACGCCGTACCAGCAATATTCAATATTGGTGTGGAATAATTTTATATGACCAGCACTG
The DNA here is from genome assembly GCF_038020215.1 of Paenibacillus sp. FSL F4-0087. NCBI lineage: Bacteria > Bacillati > Bacillota > Bacilli > Caryophanales > Paenibacillaceae > Paenibacillus > Paenibacillus sp. FSL F4-0087. Next base: position 6,034,775 of record NZ_JBBODJ010000001.1, on the reverse strand, counting down.
TTTGCCCAATCCATGCCCCAACCAAAGTGACGTATTTGCAGATTTTCAAAAAGCGGCATTGCTGAATTTACTACTTTAATACCTGACCCCCAAGCTGTCCTTACCCCGCGTACATTGCGGTCATAAGTCCCCGGACCAACTACTGAGATATTGCGCCATACCTGCCTTTTTCCGCTGCTGCGGTCTACAGTTATTGCTGGGTTGCCCTCCCAAAATTCAGGAAATACTAATGTAGCTGCTTGGGGATCACCGTCCACTGATATATCCAACCCGTAAAGAGGTACGTTACACAAGTAGCGCCCACTAGGGAAAAATACAGTGCCTCCATTGTTAGGTCCTATTGTCTGCTCCGATGCCGCATCGAACGCTGCTTGTATGGCACAAACATCAATTTCGTCATTTAAAGATTTTGCCTTTGGATATTTTGTTTGTGCCTCTTCCAATGATGTATAAATGCTTGATAATGGATGTGAATTCCCGTCACCAATAGCCCCGAATAACCTGACATTAAAAAATTCTAAATCAGATAAAAAATCTACCGATTCGGCGGTTACACTGACTTCATCATTCACTTCTTCGACGTTCCCATCTTTAATTGACATATCCACAACTCCTTTTAATTAATATATATTCTTGGAGTATTAACTTGATGTAATCTACCATATAGAGGGACCAGTCACTTAACATTTAGATTAGGAGTACTTCGAGTGTCTAATTAAAATTAATTAGATAAGAATACGCCATACTCGCAGTACTCATTCAGTTTTTCTGGCATATTTTATACCGTTATTCCTTCGTGACTCAAGACTACATCACGATTTGAACCCAGAAGGTTTTTAACTGTGATGTTAGCGTTAGCCCCTAAATAAATATTGAGTTTTCCAGCCTCTGAGCCTTCAGCTGTTGAAAGATTTGCTGTAGACCCAACCGAGATAGGAAACAGTGCCTGACCAGTCGAAAAGAAAATTGCAAAGCAATCAGAATTATGCGTTGCCCAGACTGTGAATATCCCTCGTCTGCTGGCGTTACCTGCAGAGGGTATTGTCCATGTAGCGGTTGCTGCGTTAGATATGGTCTTCTTTTTCCCGGCTCTGGATGTTGATGACAAAACCCCCTCTGTCGTCAATTTCATACTGTAATCGGACCAATCATAATTCTTGTCAGTTGTCTGGGTATATCCGAATTCCAATTCATTTGTGGCTGGTTTGTGAAGCCATCCCCACTTACGTGTACGTGCTGCCGGGCTTGCCACCGTCATTTTGTCAGGGAACATAGGCGGATTGCGCGGATCAAGTAATGGACCATTTACCTGTAACGGTGTCTCTCCATTACTAACATGAGGCACCGAAGCAGACGACTGCCAAAGATCATTTATCGATGTATCAGTACCAGAATTAAGAACACCCCCATTGATAACAATGCCACCAACTGTTGATCCTAGCTCAAAAACTTTGTTAGCAACATTAGCAGTATTTTTTACGTCTTGACGCGTGATTGTGCAGTTATAGAAGTGGATAGAAGATGAATTTCGAAACTTGAACATAGGAACCATTTGGGATTCCGTTATCCCACGCTTCTCACCTTGGGTGTTGTTATGGGTGAATTGTGTGTTGTAGAAACCGACCCGGTGAGTATATTCAAGCTCAACCAATGTTGTATCCCAGTTCCGAGCCTCGAAGTGGCAACCGAAAAATCCGTAATTGTTGTGTTGAAGGGTTGCATCAGCTCCGCCTACTGAGCGAAGGAATACACCGCCTGGTAATTGCTCCATATGACATCTGTAAAACATAAGGTTGTTGGTTGGGTCTTGAGCATGTTTGAGCACATCAAAAGCAACTGGACTTATACCGCTAAAGTTGAAGAATCCGCAGTTATCAAACTTAACATCGAACATGTGACCAACCTCAAAAACTTTGTTCCAGTAATACCATTCACAATCGCGGAAATGGGACTGTTTCAGCATTACATCCCCGAGTGGGCTGGTTCCCGTTTGCTCACGTTGCGTTCTGCCCACTTTCGCAAAGATGGCCGTTCCTTTGCCCAAAAACTTAAAACCTTCCATAATAACCTGTCCATATTTCATGTCAAACATCTGTGTCGCATTCGGTCCAATTTTAATAACCGTTCCTGAAGGGCCACCACCGCCGCCTTTAATGTGCAATGTGATTGTATCCGAAACATAATCGTTACTCACCAAGGAACAATCAATTACGATTGTTTTATCAATCAGGTATTGCCCCCTAGGGAACGTCAATTCGACTGTGGAATAAGTTTTACTGTTTGTATTCACTCCGACAACTTGGTACTCTTTCAGGGCGCGGTTAATGTACTGTTGGATGATATCAGAGGAATCTGTAACTCCTGTTCTATCCAATGGTGCATTGAAAAGATCGATAATAACTCTTTCTGTTACCTTGGCTGCCTCCAAAGCTGCTGCTGCATACAAAAATTCTTTTGACATTATCCCTAGAACTCCCTTTATAGATAACATGCCGCCACCATTAGGAGCCGTGTATTCAATTCGAAGTATGCACCCAACAGGAATAATATAACTTACTAGGTCGCCGACACTTGCTTGGGTAATTTGAGCTATGTTGATATTATTTCTGACACCAGGAAGTACTGCCTTTTTACCGTTAATGTCGATAATGTAAGTGTTAAAAGTTCCCTGAGTAGCATTTGTCGATCCACCATAGTTTAAAGTAATTTCGAGATCTGTCCCCGTTGGCTCGGAAGGATATTGCACACTCCCAGCACTGGCTCCAGCAGATAGTAGTGTCACAATCTCAGGGGTAGCTACATCTTGTTGATCGGCTAATAAATTATTTTCTTGTTTGTTTGGCACATTCATCGCTCCTTATGACTTTTTTTAGAAGACTTAACGTGTTGTATGCTCCCCGACGGAATCGAATCGCCACTTCCCGAATTTCACGAATTATGCCAATGAAAAAGCAAAATTCAAAAATACTTCTCTTATTTGCAATTCGGTTAAATTTCACTTCAATTAATAAATTTATGGAATTAGCATGCCGAGGCCGGAATCTTTGAGTGCAATCCTCCTTTTTGATGTGGTCGCCTGGAAAGGCGCGAATTAACTTCTGCGGAACCGCAACCAGTTTGAGCGGCTCTTTGAACACTTCCCATTGCAGCCCTAGGTTGATGCCATAAGACGGGCCAAGTCCGTCATCCGCTTGAATCAGCAATCCACAGATTAGTTCCAATCCGTTAATAGCGCGTCTCGATTTAATCTCAGCAACCACATGAGTAACTCCGTCCCGATCAGCATTCATAGGCGGATAAATGAGGTATAGCTTTAGCTGCGACATTTTGGCCAGCCTTGGGTTGTAATATCTACAGGGGAAATAGCATTTCCGGTTAAGGTGTTACCAGGCAAAGCGGGTCTATCCGATTTGAATTCATCACCCGCGATGTTACTGCCCATGTTAAACAAACCAATTTTCATCGTTAATGCTGCTAATTCAATTGGGTAAATACGTTGTTTACTCCGTCCCCCCTCGGAAATGTGTTCGCCGCAAAGTAGTCTTAATTACCATTGACCGACAACCTCAGAACTAAGTCAACGTTACCCGCGCCTTATGCTTCGAGAATAAGCGGATTTTTGTGTAATTGCTATGTTATAGTTCTCGGACGATGTGACTATAGTCGTATTGCTGGACGGGACCGCCATCGCTTTAAAAAACTGAGGCTTCCACCGGTATCTACGGGTCAGTCCAGCTTAATTCGGCTGAAAACAGATGAACACCACCTTACTGCTTCTCCCTGGTGATCAGTTATTCTCGTTAACACCTCCGCTTCCTGCACCAGCACCGACGATCGAACCCGATGACAAACATGTTTGCGATTCCATCACCGTTAGGGATTTTGGTTCTTTAAGCCTTCCGACGCCTTAACCTAATGTCTCCGTTGTTAATCCTTGTTTCTTCGCATTCTCAACAACCTGGTCACGCGCTTTGCTTGCAAGCTGTTTGCCTTTGTCAGCCAACTATCATACGTTAGTAAGAACTTTGTACAGGCTGGATGAAATATCTTGGTGGCCGTAGTCGTTCATATGAGTGTTGTCACTTGACACATATTGTAATGTTTCTTTTGCGAATGTGAAGCTATTGTCATACCGTGCGTATGTGTCGTAGAACGCGCAATTGTTCAATAAGGCAAGCTCTCTATAAATCTTAGAATACTCCGTGATCGGTATAGATTTGTCCGCTGGCGTGATTCCAACTGGAACCAGGAGGACATCTCCGAAACGCTTGCATTGTGTGATTGCTGTTTGCGTCTGCGTTCGGAAAGTCGCTAGGTCTGTTTGTCCGCTGTAGTCGTTTGACGAAAAACAGATGATGGACAGATCTGGCTTCCAAAAATCAACTGTAGTCGGCTTGTAATTCGTTCTGTTCGTTGCTATTTGATCCGTTTTACCGCCTGCATATCCGATTTGGTGAACTTTCACCCCGGTTTGGGACGTGCTGCCGTACATCACACCGATAAGAGCAAATCCGCTTCGGGCTTTTCCCGCGACAAGCTCCGTAACCGTGATGACTGCTGTATGGCTCGAGTTTGTCAAAGTTCCGTTGTATTTGTACTCTTTAGCTGCTTCGCTGGAACCATTTGAATTGAATTCCTGTGGTGTTCCGCCATCCATTGTAATGGTGAACTTTCCGCCCTCTGAGCCCTCGATACCAACAACAGAAAATGATGTACCCGTGAATGTCACTGTCACCGATGAACCAACAGTCTCGCCGCGCTTGGAATGGATGTTTAACATACCGCCGACACTGGAATCAGCCCAGGTACCTGCGAATGTGTACCACCAGGTCCACCAGTGCGGAATGATGCCAGAACCAACATCACCTGCCTGTTTTGCCAAGGCAGAACGTAGACGACCAACAAAACCCTTTTCAAGTTTGTTTTTTCCATATGTTAAGAGACCAGCAACGCCGCCGCCCCCTGCGCCTTGCCCAACCACTGAACTAGAACCATATACGCAAATGGTGGAAAGGACGTCACCGTTCAATGCCTTAGCCAGTGCTGCACGCCAACGAAACAAACCACGTAGTCCGTTGTACAGATATCCGTCCCTGATTGATTCTGTCTGGACTCTGTCAAGGAGAGCACCCGATAGTTGATAACCTTTGTCCGCCATCAGTTTTACAACCCCCTTAATGTTGATTGTTCCTCCCCCTGTTGGTGCTGTGTATTCGACCTTGAATATGCAACCCGCCGGAACAGTGTACAATACAACATCGCCAACGTTTGCGCTTGTCACCTGAGCAAACCTTTGGTTTTGACGAATACCAGGCAATACACTCTCTCTGTTGTTGATGTCAATCAGGAAAGTGTCAAACGTTGCTGTTGTCGTTGCTGTTGACGATCCGTAATACACCACGATATCCGTATCTCTTCTTGTGACCCCGTCTTTTGGGTAAAAAGTGCTTCCTGCTGCAGCTCCTGCACCCAAAATACTGATCGGTTCCGAAGAAGCATCGCCGCCGCAATTTATCTGGTAAAGCGCAAGGGGATTATCAGCGCTCACTGGCTTGTACTGGCCAGTTTCGTCTTTGGTGTAAATCTGCTGATCCTCCGGCGGACTTCCTGACATACCATTAATGACTTCTTCCATCTAACCAACTCCTTAATTATTTTATATGTCATCGGCTTGAAGCCTAGATGTGACGTAAATTCATGCCGGAATGACTAACAGTCGAAATCTAAACTCAAGCTTTGATACGCGGCGGTACTTGATTGAGTACGGTTCCTGATGCCTTCTTTCAAAGCTCCTTGAAAGAGTTGGGCCGCCACCACCTTCAGGAATTCCAGCTTTTGCTGAGATTGTTTTAATGGGACACCTGAAGACGTGATATGGGCACGAATACGTTTGATAAGAGGAGTAAGATATTTCTTTTTTTTATCCTCAGTGATAGGACTAAGGACTCGCCGCCGTGTTGTTGTTCGTTTAAATTCCTAATTTCTAAGAATCCGTGAGTTCAATATAACTCTTAGTTTCTAAGAAATCAATCCCTTTTTTATAACCCATTATATTAAATTCCTATTTTCTAAGAATGATTTCCACGTTTCTAGGACAATATGATAAGATCGTTAATCAAGGAGAGGTGAAGGAGAACCATGCTCAAGTTGTACAGCGAACGCCTTAAAGAAGCACGGTTAAAGGCAGGTTTTACACAAATTCAAGTTAAAGATCATACGGGGATTAACAATAAAACATTGAGTGGTTATGAGAATAAAATCAGCGAGCCGGATTATGAAACATTAAAAACATTGTGTGATTTGTATGGAGTTACAACAGATTGGGTTTTAGGACATACCAATAATCCCCACAGCGATTTAAGAGAAGCTGAAAGGGAAATGGTCGAAAAAGTAGACTTGGATGATGATTCATTCATCAAAGGGGATTTCAATTTTGCGGGACGTGAACTAACCGTAGAAGAAAAGAAAGAACTGCAGGCTATGACTCGTCTGTTTCTGAATCGGAAGAAAGGGAATTAAGGAACTCTGTAATGAGTTCTTGGTTTTCTGAAGTATCTTCTGCAATAGCTCTTAGGAAGTGCTCGACATCAATGCTATTCATTAGGCATGCCCCCCGGTATGTGATACTGTAATTATATACGAACTAATGTTCTCGTGAAAGACTAAAAACTTAATAAGGAGGCATACATAAATATGGTGCTGACCTTCGGAAAGTGCTTGTTGCGCGATTGCAGGACCCGTGCAAATGTCACTCAGACTGATCTGTCTGAGTGGCTACAAAAGGAATTGGTATTGAGTGTATCCACCACCTTATTGTCACTTTACGAGAATGCCAAGAGAACCATTCCATCCCTTACTATGCGTGGTATCTGCATTATTCTTGAATGCTCTGAGAATGACATGTATGAGTGGCCGTGATAGTGCATCAGGCCGGAGCAATCAATGCTCCACCCGGAGGTTTTCATTTATCCTCGTTGCAGAACATAATCTCGGTCAATAGGAAAACTCGTTCCCATTCTCCATTCAATTCCATGTTACAATATTTGTAATTAAAAATTGGGCGTCTGAATTTTGTGCGTTCGACACCACAATTCGACAATATAAAGCATACTGAATGTGTTGTTATTTTTAATCGAATTTAAAAAGAGGTGCCACCGTGGTCATAGCCCCGTCAAGTAGACAATAAAAAAAGAGAAATTCCATTAAGCGGCGACTTTTTCCCTGAATTCAATCGGGGAGAGGTCGCCGAGTTTGTTTTGGAAACGTTCCTTTTTGTAAAACAAACTATACTCTGTAATTTGGTTCCTTGCTTGCTCCAGATTCTGAGGCTTCTCCAAATACAACTTTTCCGTCTTTAAGTGGGAGAAGAACGACTCAATACATGCATTGTCATAGCAGTTCCCACGCCGAGAATGGCTTCCTGTTAGCTTCTTCTCTTCAAGCAACTTGGCATAGCTCTGTGTTGTATACTGGAACCCCTGGTCGGAATGAACAAGGTAGGTCCACATTTCAGTTTCTTCACCGTGTCCATAACGAGTTTTAAGTCATTTCGCTCGGAGAGTTCCCAAGCTACAATCTCGTTGTTGTATAGATCCATCACAACCGAGAGAGACGCAAAATCATGCCCAATCCGGACATACGTAATATCCGTCACGAGTTTCTGCAGAGGAGCTGCCGCCGAGAATTCTCTATTTAAGACATTACGGAACAGAACGGACGGTTTCCGGCCAGCAAAATGGACGTTTCTTGCGAATCACGGAACGAATCTGGAGTTCTCTCATTAAGCGGCGTACCTTTTTGTGATTCACCATGAGGCCTTCCTTTCCTATCGCGGTTCGCATACATTTGTAGCCAAAATAAGGACGAAGCCGGTGAATGCCTAAAATATGTGCTTTTAGATCCGCATCCCGATCTGCTCGTTTCTCTCTGAGGACGATATTCTTCTTCCATTTGTAGTAACCTGCATGAGAAATTTCAGTCATTTTACACAACCAAACCACAGGTGCCCACTCGCTTATTTCTCGATCGGACTGGCACCGGATTTCGAAATCCTGCTTCCCTCTCCGGACAAATTTGGATTGAGCTTTTTTAGATATTCTACCTGCGCTTTCAGATAAGCATTTTCTTCTTCTGCACTGCTAAAGTGCTTCTTCGTCCAACGTCCTCGATAATCCTCAAAACTCTCTCCATTTTGGCTTTTACGTACCCAAGTAATAATCTGGCTCTCACTCTTAATACCAAACTTCTCCATGATCCGACTGTATGTCCAACCTTCTTCCAATCGCAGACAAACAGCCTCTTTCTTCGTTTCTTCACTATATTGATTAAAGGTTTGGCCTTTTTTAGCTGGCATAGCAAAAATCCCCTCCGGTTTTCAGTGTTGAGTTCATTTTAACATGACCTCTTTTTTCACTGTCTAGCTTGAGGGGATAATACCACCGCAATTTGACGGTGACCCCTCTTTTCATTGACATACAGGGACAAGTTTATGTTGAAGCTCTTCATATCCTGAAAATTCTTTCAACAGATCGTTGAAACCTCCCGCAGATTGGGCATTTTATTAACAATCAATCGCAGGATGTCTGTACGTCTAACTCATGCTTTGCGTTCAATTTCTACCGGGACACCCTATTCCCGAAACCAAGGCGAAATCGTCAGGCTCTTTAGATACAAATCGTTGAATTCGCCTATCTCACGAATTGTATAAGTGAGAGTATGGCTTTGCCTACCTATGGACCAACCTCAATCAGTTGAATCCGTGGATAGCTCATTCCATTCGACTTTTCTATCGCATTGAATTTTCTGACTTAAATACTAATTGTATAGATGATAAGGCCTCTTGAACCTTTGCATATTATCTAAACAAAAGAGCCGCTGCACCACGCTAACCTGCCGTTAGCTTAATGAATTAATGGGCAAAATGCGATTAGATAGACGTCTAGTCGGAAATAGGAACATGTTCTTGTCCCTCGATATTGCCATTACAAAAACACCTCCAAGATGATCTCCCTATCTTATGACAGGGCTTCATTTTCTTGAAGGTGTTTTATTTCTCCCAAGTTATGGGGTCAGTCCAACTGCTACGTTGGTATGTCACTGCTTTTCTTTATCAGATACATCTTCCTAATGAGTATAACTGCAATTAAGTAAGTACGGTCATCGCCTCTCTTGTAAATGGAACCAGATCATCGGTGCGTCCTTCTTGAATTTTTTTAGCCCATTCAGGGTCGACCAGAAGAGCGCGTCCTACAGCTACCAAATCAAACTCATCATTCTGAAGTCGTTGTACCAATCCATCGATACCGACGTTACTTGCGCCTTTACCTTCTGTGAACAGACTTGTAAAGTCACCATCAAGACCAATCGAACCAACGGTGATTGTCGGTTTGCCAGTCAGTTTTTTGGTCCATCCAGCAAAATTCAGATCAGAACCTTCGAATTCCGGCTCCCAGAAACGGCGTGTGGAACAGTGGAAGATATCGACTCCAGCTTGAACCAACGGTGCGAGAAGCTGCTCCAGTAATTCCGGTGTTTCAGCCAATTTAGCCTGATAATCATCTGTCTTCCACTGAGATAAACGCAGTACAATCGGGAAGTCCGGTCCAACTACTTCACGGCAAGCCTCAATCACTTCAACTGCAAAACGTGTGCGAGCCATCATATCTCCACCGTAACGATCCGTACGAGAGTTGGTTTTCTCATACAGGAATTGGTCGATCAGGTAGCCGTGTGCTCCATGGATTTCAACACCATCGAACCCAACGCGTTTCGCTTCTGAGGCTGCTTTTGCGAATTCCTGAACGATTGTAGCAATCTCAGCTTCCGAATAATCATTAACATGACCTTTGGCTCCCATATGCCAGATCTGTGGAATAATTCGACCGCCAGCTTCATGTACTTCAGATACAACATGTGCCCACCCATTCATTGCAGCTTCCCCATAAAAGTGCGGCACATTGGCTTGATTGGATGCATCCGGGTGATTAATTATCGTCCCTTCCGTCACAATAAGCCCCACTGCGTTCTCTGCTCTGCGGCGGTAATAGCCCGCAACATTCGAACCCGGGATACCTTCCGGAGAAAATTGACGCGTCATCGGCGCCATCACGATCCGATTGGATAATTTCAATTGACCTAACTCTATAGGCTGGAACAATGCTTCTATGGATTGAGAATAATTCATAATAACCTCCAAATATTTAGTTTTATATAAGTTGAACTAGGAGATGTTAAACAGCTACCAGCCTGGTTAACAGCTAGACGTTACTTCCAAATGAATCAATACACGATTTTTATTGAAAAGCCCCACCTCCTTCAAGGTTTCGTGGTGTATTAATCCGCCTTAAATTTATTTTTGACTTCGTAGTCAAGAATTTAACAAAAAAAAGATCAAGACATGATCATGCCAAATGAAGTACGCAGAACCGTCTCGATCTGTTCACGGGATGAACCTGATTTCTCCATAACTCTCACACCCAGGATGGTGTTATTTAGATAAGATGCAAGCTCTATACTCGTATACCGGTTGGAAATTAACTGTTGTTTCTGACCGCTACTTATGATCTTCTCTAATACCAGTTGAATCTCTTCTGCCATGAGCTCAGCTTCGCGTGTGACTTGCTCGTCCTCTGTTCCGAATTCAAGGGATGCATTCACAATTAGACACCCTTGGCAGCCAATTTCATCGTCTAAAAGGGACTCTCGTAAGGCATCCAGTTTATCACCGGGAGACGAATCCAAGGCTTCAATCTCCTTCAGTTTCGCTATAACCTGTTCACGGTAAAGTGCCAGCGCCTTCAGGAACAATGATCGCTTGTCTTTAAAAACACAGTACAAACTTTGCTTTTTGACTCCTGTAGTACGCGTAAGGTCCTCATAAGAAGTTGCTTTGAAGCCTTGATTCCAGAACACTTCCATAGACTGGTGTAATACACGATCGACATCAAATTCTCTTGGTCTGCTCATGGGATTAATATATCAGTTATTGACCATGTAGTCAATAACTGATCATTTTACGTCAGCTAATCTCTACGGAAATTTCCTGCAGGTCCCTTGAATGCAGTCTAACTCTTCCGGTAAGCAACCTTGTGAAAAGCATTGATATAACGAAACAATGCTTCACCATCATCAGGCACATGCGTGCTTTTATCCAGCGGAAACATCATTGCCTGATACGGCTCTGGCACCATTTTATATTGATGGACATAGGAGGTCAGGATGAACCCGTTACGTTGCCAGAACTGAATGCGTTCCTGATGAGCCTCCGTTGTCCCGGACTCCGCCTCGATAATCATACCTTTGATCCCGTGTTCCCTTAACGCCCAGGCTCTAAGCTGCTCCAGCATCCAGGTCCCTATGCCCAACCCGCGCAGCTTCTGTTCAACCGCGAGGTAATCGAAGATCAGAATGCGGTCCGCAGCCTTCCCCTCCAGTCCAGTAACAGCCATCGCAACCACTTCTCCATGATGCACGCCCGTGTGTAAATAACCAATCCCCCGGTCAAGCATACTGCGCAGAATCGCTTTTGTCTTAGCGCCGCTTTGAAAAGCCTCATGATAGATTCGCTCCATCCGCGCCCACAATGCTTCATCCCACTCATCTATAGTAGTAAACTCTAATTCCAGCATCTCATTCGCCCCCAGATTTCTATCATAACAAATAACGCCTCTACTAATAACAGTGTTAAACGTCTGTAGAAGGCACTCTACTGTCTAGTTCTTTTATAAATGAGTCAAAGAAAAAGCAGTGTACACCACTTGTACGCTGCTTTTTACTCGCTTTATCAGCTTACACCGAATTCAAAACATGTAAGAGATATTCCTTCCGATTTAATGGATTATGATCGTATCTTGTACATGATGGCACTTCACCATCGAAGGGCTCATAGCCATAAAATTCGGATAGCAATACACCTTCACCTTGGGTCCAACCCGGAAGTTGGTTCTTGAATGACTGAATATTCTTAATCGGGATCATGCCATATATCATAAATACCTGGTCATTCTGAATCGGATCCTGATAGGTTGAAGAGGCTTGAGTTAGTTTAAATAAAATCCTACTTAGATAATTAGCAGGAACCTCTAATTCGAACCGATGAATGGGTTCATAAATTTGAGTAGTTGCTTCAGCTAGTGCTCTCATTAACACAAGAGGCGTTAATTTTCGAAAATCACTAGCTGTACTAACTGCACTTGCATAGGCGGTATCCGTAAGTGTCACAATTAGATCGCGAACTTCCCAACCATATAGTCCTTGCTTAAGCGTCTCATAGACGGTTTCTTCAATTGCCTTATGAAACGATAAAGGTAGGGAGCCGAGCTCTACTTCTAAATGATATTCAATACCGGTTGAACGAAGATTCGGGTCAATACGAAAGCCTATAGTACTATAAAATGGGTTTCCCTTGTCTCCCATTCTCTCAACTGCCTCCCCTGTAAAGATAGGCTTTTCAATATAAATAGGCTGTGTCTCAAGAAATTCGATATCGATTTGAGCGTCTTTTTTCAGTTGATCCCGAATCACTTCTTTTTGAATTTCACCATAAAGATGAATAGATAGCTCCCTTTGAAGAGAATTCTGTTTGATATGAATAAATGGATCCTGTTCGGCTAATTTTTTCAATGCTCTGAATAAATGAATGGTCTCGTTTTCGTCAGAGGCTTTGATCGTTGTTACTAAACTAGGCGGCGAGAACAGGGTTTCGGTCGTTTCATTGGAAGGAACACCGATATCATCGCCAACCTGGCAGTCTGTTAGACCCATAATTTTTACGATATCTCCACTTGCAGCAATTGTTCCATCTGTTGTTTTTCCAGAAAAGAAGTGCTTCAACCCCGTGACCTTGTTGGTAAATTTGATAATTTCTCCTGTTTGATTCATCCGATAATAGGTAAGACTCTCACGTATTTTGATTTCACCAGAGAAAACTCGTACGTAAGCGATCTTTTCGTCGTTTTTTCCACGTTCAATTTTAAAAACTCTCCCTCTTGTAAAAGGAGTATTTTCATAATGAACGGAAGAATGGCAATTCTGTATGGCTGTAATCAAATGGGGAATGCCCCTACCAGTAATTGCTGAACCAAATAGCACCGGATAAAGCTGTGCTTGCTTGAACTGTTCTAGAAACTCCGATTCAAAGTCATCAGGGGCTAATTCTTCAGAGCTGTAAAGATATCGTTCGAGAAAGCGTTCATTATTATCAGCTAAACGATTTGCTAGGTCTTCCATAAATTTCTGATTATTTTCCGTGAACAATTCCATATGCGCAGCTGATGTGCCGATATTATAAACAAAGCCCATTGCTAAAGCATGGGGTGTCAATTTATCATGGATTTCAGTTAGTAACGATTCGTACCTAGCACCCACACGATCAATTTTATTGATAAAAAAGATTGTAGGGATTCTCAATTTAGCAAGTGTCTTCATCAAAACTCGTGTCTGAGTTTGAATACCTTCGACAGATGAAATGACAAGGATGACTCCATCTAATACTCGTAAAGCCCTCTCAACTTCAGAGATGAATTCGGGGTGACCTGGTGTATCAATCAAATTCACTTTCACATCATTAACCGTAAAAGAAACGACAGCAGATTGGATGGTAATTCCTCGTTGTCGTTCCATTTCCATAGAATCTGTTTGCGTATTTCCTTTATCTACACTGCCGATTTCAGATATGATACCCGTTTCAAAAAGTAATCTTTCAGTTAAACTCGTCTTTCCTGCGTCTACATGCGCAAGAATCCCTATATTTATATTTCTCAATCGTTATCATCCTTTTTATTTTCATATTATTCTCCTTTTGTATAGTCATAGTATTTTTTTGCATACTATTCACGCTCCTTATATGTAATACTCTTATTATACTTTTTATGAATTTTATTACAAACCTTCAACTTCAGATTCGTTATCCATCTAGATAAACTCAAAATGAAAAAGACCGTAAAGAAACTAATTCTTCACGGCCCTTTCTTTATAAGGTAGGTCAATGATTCATATAATAGTCATATAGTTGCTCGAAGGTTGTAAAGCGTTTAACTTCTCTGCCAACCTTATCATACTCGTCTAGATATTCATCCATCACTTCAAGGAACTTCTCTTTCATTACTGGTAAATTACTTGCATCAAAGTACTGCATAAGATCAAATTTCTTGGTCCCCTTCTCCACAGCCATTTCATCAAGATACCCTTGTGCTCCAAAGGCTGAAAGAAAGACGTAGGAAGCATCATTTGTTGTAACACTGTTCAAGATTTTATTGTAGTAGTTGCACCACAATTCTTCGTATGTTCCCCTCAGATTATCAAAGTTAGGAGTAGGTTTAACAATGAAGTTATCACACATCGTACTATGTAACCTTGTAACGCCATTCAACATTTTAAATGATGCTATTCGGATATCTTCAATGGTATGAGCTTCGATGATTGACATGTATAAGGATTCGAGATCATCCGGAACATAGCGAAACGAGCGTATCTCTTCCAAATATCGCTTGATTCCACGTTTGATACACGTGTTATTCATACTGACCAAGGCATTAACTAGATTGTACAGAACGTCGGCAGATGCATGTCGCACTGAACCGATATCTTCACCTAGCATCGTATCGCTGTATGCTTGCTTAGCCAGATCGATCCATTTTTTTGCTCGATTAAGACACTCTTCTCCTATCGGACTCGCAAGTGCATCAAGAGCTTTTTGCCTGAAGTCATTCAATTTCTCCAAATCCTCAGGTTTAGCATAGTAGAGTATTTTGAGCTCGGTTAGGCTCGATACGTTGGGACTCTCTAATGTCGATTGCTCTTGTATTCTTGAATCCCATGGCGTGCAATAGATGTCATATCCAACGTCATCCAAGATGAAGCAATCGGATATTCCCCATCCCCTCTCTGTATTGTTGATAATAATCAAATCAAGATCGCTCTTCTCGTGAAAGTCCCCGGTGCTAAATGAACCCGTAAGCCCAATAATGGCGATATCGTCTAGAAAATCTCTTTTTGCGCGTTCGATAACCATGTTAATCAACAGTTCATTTTTGCCCAGCAGCTTCTTCTTCATGATTTTGTTCATTCTTTACACCCCTTCATGCAAGCAGGCCGTTCTTCATCCCAACAACCTTAACTTGAGTTTATCGATGTAGAGGTGCGGTTTCTATGTATAAGTTGATTAAATCCATCTTTGCACAAAACCCGCTAAACCGTCGATACGACCATTTAGCGGGTTTCATTAGTTCTTACTATAAACAATTTTCTTTATGCTTTCGTAGGACAAGAAATACTGAGCCGCCAAATCCTCTATGCTGACTCCATTGCGAAACAAGGATTTGATCTCAGCGTTTCGAGCAGAGACCCTACTTTTGCTTTGTGTTGTCTCGCCCCATTTTAGGTGTGCCTCTTTGGGTTTGGGGATATAAATCAATTCGCCTTGAACGTATTTCTGAATGATACGTAGCAGTTCTTCGGGAAAAACGAACTCGGCATTTGAATATTTCATAAGCCTCACTCCTTATTTAATAAATCAATAAGGTGCAAAGCCAGTTAGTAGAATATTACGATTTGTCGTTGGCAATGTGATTTCCCCTAAGCTCTATGCAAAGCATTGCCATATCCTTTACTGGCTTTGCATAGAGCCATGCATATAAGAAACCTACCCCGATTGTTTTCAATAGCCTCACCTCCATAGAAAATAGTTAGATTAACCAAGAAATCGCTAATGCGAATATTAAGTATCTCCGTATTTAACCAATTCTCCAGGTAACCGTTAAGTTTTGATTTAAACTTTTGAATCTTATAAACAATGGTTGTCGAATAAGACCTCTGCGGTTAGTTGGATGTGTGCTCTAAAGATCTGTGTAGCACGTTCACCATCGCGGCTAAGAACAGCATCTGCTAATGCCTTATGTTCAGCGATTCCATCCCGTACTTGCTGTTGCGGGGGGGAACAATGTCGATAAAATTCGCTCAAATCCCAAAGGTTGCTGCAGATATCCAAGAGAACTGGATTCGGACATGCGGCAATAAGCTCGTAATGAAATTGACGATGAATCTCAGACCATTCTTCGCGGACAACAAGCTTTTCATTCCCTTCCTTGTACTCAGCCGTTTGCGATAGCTTGTGATGCACGGCAATTACATTGGATTCCCATGTGAGATCACCATAGGCGATGGATAGGCGTAAAGCTTCAGATTCATTGATTAATCTCGCTTGTATGATGTTGTTCAGCTCTTCCTCCGACGCCGTCTTTACTGAAAATCCGTGGTTAGGATTTTGCTGTACCAGACCCTGAGTCGCCAATCGCGTCAACGCTTCGCGAACAACAGCAACTGAGACTTCGAAAGCTTTAGCTAATTCCGCAACTTTTAATGGAGAGCCCGGTTCATATTGTCCAGTCAAAATATCGGATTGTAGTTTCTTCCTGACATTCTCGCTTAAGGTGGACGAACCATTCCGTTTGGCCATGAAACAGCACCTTCCTTCTTACACATTATAATTCTACGTAATTGTATGTAGATAGTTTACACCGTTATCAATAAAAAACAAACATTAAATTCGATAGTGAATTATAAAAACGATTATTGTTTACAGAATCGATTATTTAATATATTATCGAAAATGAAAATAAAAGGAGGTAATTTACAATGAACAACAATCCATTTTCCAAATTGCCAGAAGTAGCAGTCTTTCAGTTGGAGAGTAATGACATTATGGAGGGACATCCTCTACCGACCCAGCATTATTCGGAGATGTCAACACTAGAGGGAAGTAAAGATCTCTCGCCCCATTTGAAGTGGTCGGGTGCACCCGACGGGACAAAGAGTTTTGTCGTAACTGCATATGATCCGGACGCCCCAACTGGATCGGGGTTGTGGCACTGGGCCGTTATCAACATCCCTGCCAGCGTAACCGAGCTACCTACAGGCGCAGGTGACGAGTATTCCAGCGGTTTGCCGCAAGGCTCCTTGCAACTACCGAATGATTTGAGACTTGAACGCTTTATCGGTGCAGCGCCTCCAGCGGGACACGGTCCTCATCGATATTATTTTGTCGTTCATGCGCTGGACGTCGAAAATATTAGTGTCGCCCCTAATTCCACGCCAGCTCTCCTTGGATTCACCATGCTGAGTCATACGCTGGGGAGAGCAGTTCTCATGGCAACAGGGGAAATCAAGTAAACCAAGATGTTGAAGCATAGGAAAGAATGATATGAAAAATTCCGAGTATCTTATGTGTGTTTACGATTTTTTTTGCACACAACAAGGTTTGAAAAACAAAGTACTCCATACAATGCGGAGTCAAGTACGGAGGAAGTGGTGAAACTGAACGATCAGCCACATCATCATGTATGCCCCAATTGCCAGCAGCCAATTATAATTTTGAAACATACCGTCATTTGCGGCTGCGGGAGCAAGATTAAAAACAAAGTGAAATTTAAAATATATCCAGAAAAACTGAAAAGTCCTCATCATTGAGGACTTTTCAGTAAATTAGCGTTGACCATCTCTGTCAGCGAAGTATTTAAAACATTACATTGTAGGCTTAACCAGATGAAACTTTTATCATCAAAGGAATACAGGCTCGTTATTTCATCAATACAGTTTTATCCTATAGAAATGAGGCATTCCAATGCAAACTAATCATAGCGTTCAAAAAAATAAAGGAGAATTATTACTTGGTTTACTTGTCTTTACACTCATCATATCCGTCATGAATGCAACCATGTTTAATATTGTACTCCCTAATATCAGTAAACAATTTCAAATTTCTTCATCGCAAGCGAGTTGGATCATCACAGGCTATATGATTGTGTATGCAATTGGCTCGGTAACTTACGGTAAATTGACAGACAGATACAGCTTGAAGAATTTATTGACGTTTGGCCTACTACTTTTTGCAATTGGATCTGTCACTGGCTTAGTGGCTAGTGAATATTGGATAGTCATTGTGGGGCGAGTTGTACAGGCAGCTGGTGCATCAGTCATTCCGGCGATTTCTATGATTGTACCCGTTCGTTACTTTACACCTGAAAGGCGCGGTCGTGCATTAGGTACCGTTGCAATCGGATTTTCATTGGGTTTGGCCTTTGGTCCGATCATTGCCGGCGTGGTAAGCAGTACATGGAACTGGCGGGTACTATTTGTAATCTCGCTTTTATCATTACTTACTTTGCCGATGTATCGGAAATATTTAGATGATGAAAAGGGAGTTTCCAGAAAAATGGATTATATTGGCGGAATTCTTTTGGCCGGTACCATAGCCATTTTGTTACTGGCTTTAACAAACGGAAGTGTTTGGCTTGCCTTAGGCGGGATTCTTATTTTCATTTTTTTCGTACTACGTATACGCTATACACCAAACCCATTCATAAACCCGGCCATATTTCGAAACAAACCGTTTTCATTCGGTCTAATTATTACTTTCGTCATGATCGGGATTGGCTTTGCCTTTCCATTCATTACACCTCAGCTACTTTCTTCTGTAAACCACTTGTCACCGGTTTTCATCGGAATAGTTATGCTGCCGTCGTCTTTAATGGCAGCGCTTTTGGGTCGACAAGGCGGTAAATTAGCAGATGATAAGGGAAATCGTTTCCTTGTGTTTACTGCAGCTGCACTTCTTATTATCGGTTTTCTTTCTTTGTCTTCAGTCGTTGGTATGTCGCCAGTATTTATAGCGATCTTTCTTATTTTTGGTGTTCTTGGTCAATCGTTCATGCAAATTGCAATGTCAAACACGGTTTCACGTACACTCTCAAAAGAGAATATCGGCGTAGGGATGGGCTTATTCTCGATGGTCACTTTTATCGCTACGGCCACATCAACAGCTGTTATCGGCAAGATACTAGACCTGGGCACATCGACCATTCGCTTAAATCCGATACCACAAAACAGTGCAACTTTTGTATATAGCAATATTTTCCTTATACTTCCCATTCTTATCGTTGCCGTAGCTGCATTATATTATGTCCAATTCAGGCGAACAGGTAATTTGGCTAAGGACGAAAAGATGAATAACGAACCAGTTACTTAGTCACGGTACTATGGAAATGCTAGGTCAGATCGGGTTAGATAACTTCAATAATCAAATCTAGCCTGCTTAATCAAAAAATCTGCATACCAGTTCATTTAAAGTTAATAAGTGACATTCTTCTTGCTGAGAATTTATAACTCTTAGGTTCTATGCTGTTAATTAGAATCACACTTATTACGGTTTCTCTGTGCTGTCTGTATCGGCAAGGTTAAAGGCCATCCCTTTGTGGGATGGCCCTTCGGCTTTGTTAAAATATCGTATCCGTTAACACAAAAAGTCCATATCAATATAGGGAGTGTTATTTAACAAATTTTCATAGTAGAAGCGTCGGGCTTGCTCATCCCATTCGCTCCAATCAGGAGCGTTAAAATCTCTGCTTCTATAGAACGCGGCTAATACTCTAGCTTGCCTTATATTAATAAATAATGGGATTTTGTTTAACCAACTTTGACTCACCGTATTTTCCTTACAATAGCCGTCTATTTCTTCTCGAATATGAGTACCGTTTTAGGATTTGCCATGTATTCTACGGAAGATTCCAAAACATCGGATACAAAGCGTACCGGTACAAATGTACTGTTATTCTTCAACAACAACGGTGCATCAACGGATACCGTTTCTCCATTTACATTTGCTTTCTTCTCATTGACAGTCCAATGAATCGTCCTGCTGCCTTTGCGGATCGTTACCTCTTTTTTGCTTTGATCCCAACTCACTTCCGAACCTAACCACTTAGACACAAACCGAATGGGCACATACGTACGGCCCGAAGCAATAAACGGAGCATGGGTAAGTTTAAAGGGACTTTCCCAGACATAAGCGGTAGTACTGCCTATTACCAATCTCTGAAATTTTAGTTGGCTCTGGCGAGACGCTTCCCCATCTAGCTCATTGAGAATTTTAAGCGTTTTGGAAGGCGGGGGATCTCTCAGATCCAAATAGTTGTTGCTTAATTGCAAGAAGGTCACAAATCCTCCGGTATCATAATAATGATTGAACGTAAGATTGCGAATAGGTTCTAAATTCCATACCCGGTTGTTATCTAAGTATAAGACATTAAGAAATTCAAGAGATTTTAAAGGAGCTAGATCATAAACCAAATTTGACTTAAGGTCTAATTCGCTCAGCTTTGTCATCTTTTTCAAAGGATTAAGATCTTTGATCTGGTTTTCCGAAAGGTTCAATTTCGTTAACTTGGTCAGCTCTCTGAGTGGTCCAATATATTCAGGATGATCGGTTGGAGCAAGCAATCAAGGACATCTTACAAAAGGATGATAATGAAGCTGTCACGCAGAGAGATATGAACGATCATCCAAAAGTAATTTTGAACGATCGTTCTTAAATCGATTTTCTTTCCTTTAGAATAACAGCCAACAACTTCAAAGCATGCTGCGTTCAATCATCAATACTACTTTTCTATATAGTTATAGTTCCTTTTTTTTCTCAGCAAGTTGTCGACGATATTCTAATGCAGGCAACCCACCCCAGCCCCAATTCTCAGTATCTACCTCTTCAATAACGACAAAAGTTGATTCTAGTGGTTTGTTCAGAACATCAAGTAAAAGCTCACTAACCCCTTTAATAAGCTTCGCTTTTTCTTCTGCAGTGACAGATTGATGATCAGGCGTAGTACCCTCGCGGGTTACTTGAATGGTAACAATCGGCATCGATATCTCTCCTATCCCATTTGAATTAATTAGCGACCAGCATTCTGACCACCATCAACATAAATTGTCTCACCTGTAATAAATTTAGCCGAATCCAAAAATAAAACGGCATCCACAACTTCATGTGCCTCACCCATACGTCCCAATGGATGTAGCTCAGCAAGGGCTTCGTGGGATTCGACGGAATGCATCGGTGTTTTAATAACTCCGGGCGAAACTGCATTTACTCGAATACCACGAGAAGCATATTCAATAGCTAACGATTTCGTTGCAGATTTCAAACCACCCTTTGTTAGTGAAGCCAGTACGGAAGGAACCGCAGTAGATGGCCGGTCTACTAGACTCGTCGTAATGGTAACAATATGTCCTGTGCCTTGTTTCAACATCTGAGCCACCACTCGTTGCGTAATATGGAAGAATCCAATAACATTAGTGGATAAATACGTTGTAAATTCCTCTTCCGAGTACTCTGTAAAAGGCTTGGATAAGAAGATACCTGCATTATTAACCAATGTATCGATACGTCCAAAATGAGTCAAACTTTCATCGATTAATTGTTGTGCAACCATAGGGTCAGCAATATCACCTGCAACAAACCGAACTTGCTTTCCTGTAGGATCAATTTCTTTAGCAACCTCAGCTAGTGCTTGTTCTCGGCGCCCGTTGATAACTACATTTGCTCCTTGCATCACCATTTCAATTGCCATAGCCTTCCCAAGACCGCTACTTCCTCCAGTTATTACAAATACTTTCCCCTGAATAGTCATGTGTTATTATCCCCTTATGATTATTTATGTTGAATAAATATGGCTCAACGAATCTTCATTATTCTTCTAGGCTGTTTTTAATCCGTCCTGCAATCATTACAGTGCGTTTTGCTTGATGTTCAGCAGAAGCACGCACGTCTTCCTTCATAGCCCCATCTTGATTCACCGTTACACTTGTGCCATATGGATTACCTCCAGCCACAAAAACAGATGGGTCAGTAAATCCTGGAGCTGCAACAATTGCACCCCAGTGGTACATTGAAGTGTACAGTTGAAGGATCGTTTGTTCCTGTCCAGCATTGGAATTTTGAGCGGAGGTCATTGCACTCACGACTTTATTTATCGTTTTACCTTGAGCCCAAAGTCCACCTGTTGTATCAAGGAATTGCTTCATCTGAGCTGGTAGATTACCAAATCGTGTAGGCATGCTAAAGATGATTGCATCGGCCCATTCCAAGTCTGCTAAAGAAACAGTTGGAATGTCTTTGGTTGCTTCAAGATGCGATTTCCAAGATGGATTACTATCAATAACAGATTGTGGCGCAGTTTCCGCTACCCTTAAAACTTTTACATCTGCCCCTGCTTTACGACCACCTTCCGCCGCCCATTGAGCCAGCTGAAAGTTTGTACCGTTAGAACTATAATAAATAACCGCTAAATTCACTTTTTTCGACATTAGTGTAATCTCCTTTTTGAACAGTTTTTTAAATAAACTCATGGTTAGTCACTCCAAATTTAATTATTATCTGATAAAAATACAGCTTCATTTCCTTTTAATTTCCGATAAGTGCATTTAATATAGATATTTAGATGTTTTCAAATGCTTGTATAAATTCATGGGGAGATTTTAAACCAGATAGGTGGACTTCATTATTGATTACAAAATAAGGAACACCTCTGATCCCTAGATTTTGAGCGTCACGTTGGCCCAACTTAACTTCTTCAAGCCCTTCGCCGTTTAAAAGGCGGAATTTTAGTTCAGCAGCATTGTTAATTCCGATTGTTTTTCCTAGTTCCACAAGTTCATTAACATCACCAATATTAATTCCATTTTCAAAGTAAGCCGTGTATATATTCTCAATCAGTTGCTCTTTCAACTCCTCTGGAGTAATAGCAATTAACTGATGAGAAAGCGTAGAATTAGGAGTGAATTTCACAATATCCATATTAAATTCAAGGCAGAAATGAGCTCCATATTCGTTGTACTGCCGCATTCTGGCTTCAAACTGTGCAGCACCGCCTAAACGGCCAATCATAACTTTCCGATATTCTTCTCCTTCAGGACGCATACCAGGGTTAAGCTGAAAAGCATGCCAACGGACGGTTATCTCTGTATCTTCAGGCAATTGTTTTAAAGCGGTTTGCAAACTTGATGTTCCCATGCGGCACCACGGACAAACCGTGTCCATGAACACGTCTATACTTAAATTTTTCATTATTTAACCACAACTGGCTTTACCGTTTGAACATGATGAACGTAATCAAGACTGCTTTTTTCCAATCGTTCCTCCGTAACATCGGAAGTGTCATTTAATGAAAAATGAGGAAGATAAGATGCGCTGATAAAATGAGCCAGTGCTTCGATCGGTCGCAAAATTTCTTGCAGAGTAAATCGATTGAACTCGGTAGCTTGATACGATTCTGCAGTTCCGTAGGTTGAAATAGCTACACCGATTTCTTTACCTACTGTTTTAGTACCTTCCGGACCAAATGCCCAGCCATATAGCAGTACAGAATCAAACCACTTTTTCAACAGTGACGGCGTGCTGTACCAAAAAAGCGGAAACTGGAAAATAATTCGGTCGTGCGCCTCAATCAATTGCTGCTCCCTAGAAACATCAATTTTTTCATCAGGATACGTTTTGTACAATTCATGAATAGTAATATCATCATGTTTTTGTAATTCCTTCATCCATGATTTATTCCAGCTGGATTCTTCGATATTGGGGTGTGCAACGATTACTAAAGTTTTCATTTTATTAGCTCCATTCAAGTTATTTTTATAATTACATTTGAGTTTGATAGTTATTTATTCTCAAAAAAAGGTACATCTTTCATGAAAATACTTTCTTGTTTATGAATCAATGCTCCACCGAGCTCAGAGATTCTCTTTACTTCAATCCACTCAGGATCATTACGGAAGCGATCATAGTTAAGATTACGCAACTCCATATTCTCATGCTCAACAATGTAATATAGACGATTGTTCACTTCATCAGAATCTTCCCAAAAATGTGTTATCTTCATATTATGATTAATAAATAACTGAATAACATGATCCCTAAATCTATCTTGAACAACCTTCATCTTACCTGAGTTAATATGATAAATTCGCAGCTCATATAGCACCTTTTTCCACCTCCTTTGTTAAATACTTTTTCGAAATCTATCTATTAAAAGATAGATAAAAGTCAAAAAAATATTCTTTTATACAATGAATTCTTACAAAGCATTCCTTTATCTCACCAACAGTAAATAGTGAATCTATATTAATTTGAATGCCTTCATAAATAATAGATAGAAAATATTCAGATAAATTCGATATGAATATTTACTGTTTGACTGCATTCTATCTTTTAATAGATAAAGTGTCAACTCTAAATTTAATGTATAGAGGACCTTGCCATTTCATTTATTAAGAACAATAGTATTATATCTATTAATAAATAGATTTTGGGCAAAAAAATGTCCGCTTTCAACTATATTAAAGCGGACATTAATCCATCGGCAATCAGATTAAATCTATTTTGATCCCGGTAACTTCTTGCTATTAGTTGGGCACCCTGAAGTGAAGCAAGGAATTGATGCGCAAGTACATCTGCAGAACCAGTAAATTTTAACTGGCCTTCACTTCTCCCTTGTTCTAGTACTCGTTTTAACCATTCCAAATTGGTTGTAAACAACTGGGCTATTCCTTCTTGTGTCTTACTGGATAAAGAAGCTAGGTCAGTAGAAAGCATAACACCCATGCATGTACAATAATCTTTGACTGGTCCACCATAAAGAAGGATGAACTTGCGTAGTTTTTCCAGATTATTGTGTGTTTCGGTATCAACTTGAGCAAGTGAAGAAATAAAATTTCTGTGATACCTCTCGATCAGTGCTTCTCCCAGATCCTCCTTATTTGGGAAATAGTAATGAATAGTCGGAGTACGTATCCCTACTATTTTAGCGATGTGTGCATAACTGAAACCGTTGAATCCAAATTCTTGTACAATTGACTGAGCAGTGTCTAAAATAGCTTCTGCTGTATTATTGTTTTTTATCATGCATGAATTCTACCTTTTAATAGATACGCTGTCAACTATGAGTTAATACCAGCTGCTGCTTCAGCTCTCAGTTTCTTCCTGACCGCATATCGGCGATCACCTGCCTTCAGGGATTCATTTTCGAGATTCCTCTATAAACCAAACTTAGGTATCTGAAATGAAGATACTTGATATATTTTTTCTGTATTATACATGATGACAAGAGCGATGTATCATCATAAGGCAAAGTAAAGAGAAAGAAAGCATGGATACTGGTCAAGCTGGTCGTAATATCGTTTACTTTTCTGTTGGTGGGGAATAATCATTGTTAAAATAGGAGGTTAAAATATGACAGTGTATCATTCAGTAGAAATCGAAGGATTAGAGGTATTTTATCGTAAAGCTGGTAATCCACATAAACCAGTCATTTTATTGCTTCATGGATTTCCGTCTGCTAGTCACATGTTCAGAGAACTAATTCCTGTGTTAGAGAATGATTATTATGTCATTGCTCCTGATTATCCAGGGTTTGGGAATTCATCTTCACCTGAGAGAGATAATTTTCAGTATACATTTGATCATATTACTAAAATTATGGAGTCTTTTATCGATAAACTAATGCTGACTAAATATGCGTTATATGTCTTTGATTATGGAGCTCCGATTGGCTTTCGTATAGCAATGCATCGTCCAGAGCGTATAACAGCTATAATAAGCCAGAATGGAAACATCTATCGTGAAGGACTAGGTGAAAAGTGGGCAACACGAGAAGATTATTGGAATAATCCTACTCCTGAGAAAAGAGAAAGTTATCGGACAGCATTTGCACCTAACACGATCAAAAATCAATATGTTCAAGGGACACAGGAAAGCAGAGTTTCTCCAGATGGCTATACTCTAGACATTGCTTATATGTCTCGTGCTGGAAATGATGAAATACAATTAGATTTAATTTTTGACTATCAAAGCAATGTAAGATTGTATTCGCAATTTCAAAAGTATCTCCAAACATACCAGCCGCCCTTATTGGCAGTATGGGGTCAGAATGATGTATCATTTATTCCAGCTGGTGCCAATGCTTTTAAAAAAGATGTACCCCAAGCGGAGATTCATTTATTAGACACAGGGCACTTTGCATTGGAGACACACGCGCTGGAAATCGGCGAATTGATGCTGAACTTTTTGAGGGATAATGGAATTTGAAGGATCGATAACAGGATGACTATGGGATGATGTTATATATCGTCCTTTTTGAACTTGTAATTATATCGTAAATGATGTGTCAAACCCAGCCGCCCAATACTGCTTCATCCTATAAATGTAGGCGGCTGGCAGTTTGTACCCCAGTTCTTGCTTCACAGGCGCAATCAGTTCATCTTTCGGAGGCCTCTTTATACCACGTTGAAGCTCCCTCGATCTCTTTTCGCTACTTCCGCACTTATTCTTCTTGCTCATGCCATTGTTATAATTACAATAAGGTCTTGAAAGTGTGTTCATAAAGTAGAAATAACATGTTAAGTATCATTAATGAAGGTATCTAAGCCTTGCAAAGGAGGTTAATATGGATATTCAGCTGCTCAAAGTGTTTTATACCACTGCCCAAGAAGGGAGTATCTCCAAGGCTGCTAATAAACTAAATTTTGCCCAATCCAATGTTACACATAAAATTCAGCAACTAGAGGCAGATCTACAGACACAGCTCTTTTACCGTCATAACAGAGGGATTACGCTTACGCCTTCAGGTCAAATTCTGGTCCCTTATGCAGAAAAAATACTTCACGTCATACAGGAAGCCAGATCCGCAGTCAGTGATTCTGCCGTCCCGTCAGGACCGCTACAGATTGGATCAGTAGAGACAACCGCCGCTGTCCGTCTGCCTGCCCTCCTAACCCAATATCACACGAATTATCCGTCTGTTGCAATTTCGCTAATTACAGGTCCAAGCGATAAGCAGCTCGAGGCCATCCTTCATTATGAATTGAATGGAGCTTTCGTATCCGGTCCTGTGGAGCATCCAGATCTGGTTCAAGAAGAAGTGGTTACAGAGGAACTGGTACTGGTGACTTCTGTGTCCCATCCTCCTATTGCTTCGATTCATGATATGGAGCTGCGCACGCTTCTTGTCTTTTTCGAGGGATGTTCTTACCGGTCCAGATTTAATCAATTGCTCCAAGAAGAGGGCTTGGTTCCGGTAAATCTAATGGAGTTCGGGTCGCTAGAGACCATCATCGGCTGTGTTGGTGCTGGACTAGGTATATCTCTCTTGCCGCGTTCTTTTATTATTGAAGCGGAGCAGCAAGGACGAATTAAGTGCCACGAAATCCCCAATAAATACAGCCTGCTCAAAACCGTATTCGTCAGACGCAAGGATGCGTTAGTTACACCAGCTTTGGCAGCATTCTTATCTGAGATGCGGTCTCATTTTCATGTATAAAAAAGGATCCCAAACGCCATCTATGGCACGCTTGGGATCCTTTCTACCTTAGTAACCGTACTTAGTTATTTACTTATGAAAGAAATGTTATCTTTTGTTTCTTGGCCAGCATCCTCCTGAATGGAGAGTCCCAGCAATCGTTGGCCTAAATTAAGCTCAAACTCCCCTTGTCGTCCAAATCCAAGAGCTATCGCTTTCGAAACTTTCTCCTGCGTACCCGGGCTCATGGCTCCCAAAATAAACGTTGATCTGGATTCTTGCAATTCTGAAGTCTCAGGTAGTCCGTTACGATTGATTAGCCGTTTAGCATCACTTAACACCTGGCGATCAAGGACCGATATTCTTAGAGCCAGGTTTTCTACGAAGCCTTCCAATTCCACGTCGGTGATCGCCCTGTTTATCCATCCGTAACGTTCCGCCGTCAAGGCATCATAATCGCCCGCGCCTAGAATTATTTCCAACGCACGCGCACGACCTGATAGGCGGGACAATTGCTCAATCGCTCCACCGCCCGGTACAACACCTACTGCCAGTTCCGGTTGTCCGAAGATGGCTTTCTCCAGGCTAGCAAATCGCATGTCACATGCCAGGGCAAACTCGCTGCCGACTCCCCGAATCCGGCCCCGTATTTCAACGATACTGACGACTGACGATCTGGAAAGCCGTGTCGTGAAGTCCATAAGCGGCGGGAGATCGATGTCTTTCGGCGTTTTTTGCTTCTCTCCGGCCCGTGTCATGTCATAATGAGAGATGAAAAAATCAGGATCGGCGCTATCGAACACGACGACTTTCAACTCGGGGTCGCTCTCGATTTGATCTATGAGCTCCAAAAGCTCATATACTGTATCTGGATCAACCATATTAATCGGTGAATTATGAAACGTTACGCGCCAGTAAGCAGGCGTTTTGCGATTTATAGTTAGTTGGTTGGTTGTATTCATATCAGATACTCCTTTTATTAATGGGATTGGACTTGTTTACGACCGGATACATAGTACCGCAACAGCACGATTAATGAGCAAATACGGATCACAGTCAAGACTACGTACACATATTTATAGGCATGAACTAGTGAAAACTTATCTTGAAAAGTAAGCAGCATTCCGCAAACCGCAACGGAAAATGAATCCCCGAAAAATTGAATTAGCAGCATGAAGCCCATAGTGACGTTGATGAGAGCGAGTTCCGCCATCGAACCAGCGCCTGCGGACTGCGCGATCCGCGCAATTAGCAACGTGTTAAAACTGCTCACGAATATACCGAAGACGGAAGAAAGCCCAAGTATCGTGAGCCCGACTGACAACAATCTTCGAATTGGCAGCGTGTCGGAGAGCCTACTTTATATGACCGTAGCCATTCGAGTAGCTGGAAACAATCCAAGAGCCGAGGTCTGCTGAAACGCTATCCCGAATGATGCTGGGAATGGAGACATTTATACATCGTCGTGTTCATGATGACGATGAACTTTTTTAAGAACGATCGTTCAAAAATAATATCGAATAATCGTTCTTAAATTTGAAACCATTCAACATCAATATTTTGCAACCATTGCAAACTCTACAATCCGTGCTCTAAGATCAACCCACCACGTTCGTGATAACTTCGATATTCCCACGGGTTGCTCGAGCATAAGGGCAAACATCGTGAGCTTCTTCGACCATTTGTTTTGCAATGCTCGTTTCTACACCCTTAATAGCGATGTCCATGATTACTGACAAGACAAAACCGTCATTTACATCCTTGCCGATCGTAACATGTGACGTTATTTTTGTGCCTTCCGATTTGATTCTATGTTTTCTCAGAACAACACCTAGCGCACCTTCAAAACATGCGGCAAATCCAGCTGCGAACAGTTGCTCAGGGTTAGTTCCGTCTCCGCCGGGTCCTCCCATTTCCTTGGGAACTTTTAAGTCAACATCAAGGATGCCATCGCTGGACACCGCTTTGCCTTCTCTTCCGCCTTCCACCATTACGGTAGCCGTGTACAATTTCTTTTCCATTTTATCCATTTTCGATCTCTCCTTTTCGTTGTTGATTTCCTTAAATTCGTTTCACGCATCATTTAGATCATGCTATTTTCCCATGTACCTCGAATTTCCACATCGGTCGATTTTGCGGCTTGTTCCAGATCTTCAATTTCCTTATTCGTCAATTTGACGTCAACGGCGGAAATAGCACTGGTGATATGCGATGGTTTTGTCACGCCAATAATCGGTACCGTTCCCTTAGCGATTGCCCAGGCAATGGCGATTTCTGCGGGTTTGACTTGATACCGGAAGCCAATTTCTCGCATCACTTCGATTAGATTTTCCAGTTTGGCAAATACCTCTTCATTGAAGGCGTCTCCTCTCCGGGTTCCAGCCTTAAAAGGATTCTGCGCACTATATTTACCGGTCAAAGCCCCTTGTTCCAATACCATATAGGAGAAAAATAGCAAGTCATTGGCTTTGCAATACTCAATGATGCCTGCTTCTTCTGAGGAGCGATAGAGTAGACTGTAATGGTTTTGGACGGCGGAGAGCTGAAGTTCCTCTTGTGCCAATATGTCCACCGCGATCTTAATCTCCACCAAGCTGTGATTAGAAACGCCTACGTATTTGACTTTTCCGCTTTTCATTAACGGAATCAGCTTGGAAGTCCAACGCTGGACGTTTTTCGGATTGTGAATCCAGTAAATATCCACATGATCCTTTCCAAGACGTTTTAAGCTCCCAGTAAAGGACTGTTCAACAGCATCGTCTGACTGATTACCCATCGGTGTGAATTTCGTTGAGATCAGGACGTCATCTCTGCCAAGAATGAATTTTCCTAGAATCGTTTCCGAAGCGCCCATGCCATAAACTGCAGCCGTGTCCCAAAGATTCAATCCGGCATTCATTGCCTCATTAAATATGGGTTTTAGATCCTCGTCCATCAGGTTATTCCCAAAAATTGCGTCTCCTCCGTTGGCACCGGTTCCCCAAGACCAGGTTCCTAGGGCTACTGCTGGGATATGTGTGTCTTTTAACTGAACAGTTTTCAAGGTATATCTCTCTCCTTCTAAAGTAAGATCTATAAACTTTTACATCTCAGCAAGAAGTTCTTTTGTTGTTAAAATGGCATGTGCAAACGTAGGGCCATTAATTTCATGCGCCACACGCATAGCTTCTTTACTGAAAGCAGCTGTTGCATCTTTTACAAGTGTGACATGATAACCAAGCTCCATGCCAAAGCGTGCTGTCGCTTCGATGCACGTATTGGCCAACATACCAACAACGATTATCTTTTGTACACCATGCATTTTAAGCTGATGATCCAGGTCAGTGTTTGCGAAGCCGCTGCTTCCCCAGTGCTCTTTAATAATTACGTCGCTCTTTTGAGGTTGAAAATCCGGATGGAATTCCCCTCCCCATGAACCTTTAGCAAATGTCTGTCTTTCTTTAACGCCAAGCTGATAAGGTGTTGGGTACAGCCAATTCTCAAAATCATCGGGTTCAGATCTGTGATGAGGAACAAAGAAAACTTGAATGCCAACTTCTCGAGCAGCGCTAACGATTTCTTTTAAATGCTCAAGCAAATGTACGGAGTCTGCTACTTCTTTAGCACGAGGGAAACTTTTGCCTTCAGGTGATAAGAAATCATTGTATGGGTCAACTAAAAGAAGCCCTGTTTTTGTCTTATCGTATACGTTTGTCATGCATCTGCACTCCTTTTTATTGATATCAATAGTTTATTATCAGAAAGGTAAACCCACGCCTTCATGTGATGTTCTGACCACGTAATTTTTTAACCAAGATTCAGATTATTTTTCATGCTCTAATAACGACATATTCATTTCAATTATTTGTCGTAATTTTTCCCTGTCCGTAATAGTTTTAACCATAACGCGAAGTCCTACCAGTGAATTGTTAAAAAATTGAGCAAGCCATTCCGCGTTGAGCGTCTTGGAAAGTTCCCCGGATTGTTGACCTGCTATTATAACGTCACGTATTAACTGTTCAGTATAATCCCAAAACTGATGAACATAATCTCTTGCCTCAGAATCATGTTTTGCCAATTCAACTGCAGTATTCACTATAAAGCAGCCTGAAGGAAACTCCTCTCCCGGTTGAATTGCTCTTTCAAACAACATTCCTATCGCTTCCTTGGCAGAAAGACCAACCATACGAAGTTTATATGATTGCTCTAACTTATCGCTATATCGCTTTAACGCTTTGATATACAAGGTTTTTTTATCGCCAAAGGTATCATACATGCTCCCTTTATGAATTCCCATATGTGATACTAGTTCCTGCATGGATGTTTTCTCATATCCTTGTTCCCAAAATAGCTCCATGCCTTTAAGTAAAACAGCATCTTCATCAAATTCCTTTGCTCTGGCCATTCATTCCTCTCCTTTCAAAGCAAATTTAGCATATTAAGAACGATCGGTCAAGAATATTGTTGACCGATCGTTCTTAAATCCGTGATCAATGTAACTAGCAGTCCCAAAGCCGCTATAATAGCTACTTTAAAGGCAATATGTTCTTGTCCCTCGACATTACTGGACACCTCATCTTACTTAAAAGTATCGAGCTAACACAAATAATATAGTATCATTATCCAACACGCTAACACTCGTACTTTTAGAAGATTTTTCCTGCTAATTCAACTTTCTAACCAAACTTGGTATATGATTTATCCCACCACTTTTATGATTTTGTAATTAGAAAAGCCATTGCCTGTAAAAGACAATGACTTTTCTACCTTATCACTCATATGGAGTTATTTGTGATCTTTATATCCCTAAATGATGCTTTCACCGTATTGTTCTCATTATGCGAAGTGACAGCTAACCCTAAATAGACAGTTCGGTCAATTTTCATTTCATGAATCGCATATAATATCCATGTCTCACCGTCTGTGCTATAGAATCCATAAAAAACATTACCAGACCTCTTTAGCCTTAACCAAGTATTTGGATAATTAATTGGGAACTCTGCTGGTTCTGAGCTATAATCCTTAGGATATATTGCTAAAGAATCACCGCCAGACTTTTCCCGATATTGAAATTCATAACCACCATTATTTTTATTTCGTGAGCTATTATCAGGAAAAACCATAAAGAATACATGCTCACTATCAGCAAGTAAAGATTTACGAGCCATAAGGCCCGCTTTCGTGTAGAGATCGGCCATACTAAGTGATTCTAACCTTACTGCCATATCGAAATCATCATGAATCGTTACATAGCTAAAATGGAATTGATCTGACCTCCCCCAAATGTCTTGCCCGCCTGCAATTACATCGTATCCTGTATCAACTTTTTCAACAGAACCTTTTATATCAACGCTTCCAATATCTTCATTTATAAAATCCACCTGATTCATAACTACCTCCAGCAACTCTATTGTGAGTATTGTTGATTTAATAGTCATCGTATATTGTATACGGACAACAACACATTTCTCCTATGGTAGTCGTCTGCCTCTTGAACTTACAAATAGAGAATACCACTCTTCTCTCGTCATCGTTAGGTTCATTGCCTCCCCGCATTTCCGAATACGGTCTGGTCTAGTAGTACCTAAAATAGGTTGAATCCCTGCAGGATGTCTCATTAGCCATGCTAATAGAATTGCCTCAGGTGATGTTTGTTTTTGATCAGCCATATCTTTAACGAGTAATGCTGTTTCTTTTATAGATTCGGATTGACCATCTAGATTTCTTCCCGAAAACAGCCCTTGTGCTAAAGATCCCCAGGCTTGAATTTGTATATTTTCCAGACGACAGTATTCTAAAGTTTCTTCAGGGAAATGAGCATTTATACGTTCATTATGGTTTACAAGTACTCCCATTTCCAACCAATCAAGTTTAGCCAGACTCATCTCCAGTTGGTTGATAATTAATGGTTCATTAGAATAGGATTGTAGCAGTTTGATTTGTGCTGCACTCATATTTGAGACACCAAAGTTTCTTACTTTACCTGATTCTTTTAATTCATGAATTACTTCAGCCACTTCTTCCGGTTCCATCAGTGGATCTGGACGATGTAGTAGTAAAAAATCAATATATTCAACTCCAAGTCTTTTTAGGATTCCGTCGACGCTGTTGCGAATATAGTCAGAAGAAAAATCGTATCTTCCGGGCCTTCCCGGACCGTCTTCGAATCGAATACCACATTTAGATTGAATTAATATTTTTTCTCTCAGATCTTTACGTTCCTTTAAGACTTGCCCAAATACTATTTCTGCCTTTCCAAAGGTATAGATATCCGCATGATCAAAAAAATTAATACCAATTGAGAGTGCTGCATCAACTGCCTGATGGGCCTGCTTTATATCTTCTTCTGTGATTGGATTTTGATTCCAACCACCGCCCAATCCCATACATCCCATCACCATACGACTTGTGGATATTCCTCGTTTTTCCAATTGCAATGGTTTCATTTTCCATCCTCCATATCATGATGTTTTTGTCATTCTTAAAACATGTTTTTCTTACACACGATATACAATAGCCTCGTAAGGTAGGAAATCGATCACCGCATCCTGATTGGTTCGTTCAGGGTTATTGCCGACGACGATATCGCCCAGCTTCCCTACGCCGAGATCAGAGATGCTGCAAGTCGCTGGTTGCTCTGAGATGTTCAGCAGCACCAACCACGACTCCTCTCCGAGCGTTCTTGTATAAGCATAAATCTGATCATGCTGATCCAGATATGTCTCGAACTCGCCATAAACCATGACCTCGTTACTCTTTCTTAAAGCGATGAGTTGCTTGTAGTAATAGAAAACCGAATTCTCGTCCGCCAGAGCTTGTTCGACATTGATCTCCTTGTAATTAGGATTGACGTCGATCCACGATTGTCCTTCCGTGAAGCCGGCTTGTGATCCAGCATTCCACTGCATAGGAGTGCGGGAATTATCGCGAGACAAATGCTGAAGCTCCTTCAGTACTGCCTCCGAATCGCGGCCTTTTCCGACCTCTTCCTTATACTTATTCTTCATCGCAATATCGTTATATTCGTCGATAGAATCGAACCGGATACCCGTCATCCCGATTTCTTCGCCTTGATAAATATAAGGCATGCCCGGCAGGGTGTGGATGAGGGTGGCGAAGCATTTGGCCGATTGTTCTCGATATTCGGTATCGTTACCGAATCGCGATACAACCCGCGTATGGTCATGATTGTTCAAAAATTGGGAGTTCCACCCCTTCCCCCACAAGCACTCGTACCAGCGATCCTGGATTTTCTTGAAGCGCTGCAAATCCCAATGGGCCATATAATCGCACACTTCAAAGTGGAAAAGCGTGTTTAATTCCCCACGTTCCTCGCCGACATAGAGCACGCCGTCCTCGGGGTTCACGAACGGAATTTCGCCGACCGTAAACACATCATAATGCTTTAACACTTTGTCGTGCATTTCCTGCAGATACTCGTGAATTCCCGGGTTATTGCCCAAATAAGAAATATCTTCGGGCCGCTCGGCGTCCGGGAAGCCCGGAATTTTGGCAAGCAAATTGATGACATCCATCCGGAAGCCGTCGATCCCTTTATCCAGCCAAAAACGCATAAAATCATAGACTTCCTCCCGTACCTTCTCGTTCTCCCAATTCAAATCCGGCTGCTCGTCAGAGAAGGAATGGAAGTAATACTCGCCCGTTGTTTCATCGTATGTCCAAGCGGAGGGGGCGAAGTAGGAACGCCAATTATTCGGTTGCTTGCGCCAAATGTAATAATCACGCTTTGTAGATTCGATGCTGGATCGCGACTCCTGAAACCAAGCATGCTGATTAGAGGTGTGATTCACAACTAAATCCATAATAAGCTTCATTCCGCGATTATGGACGGCAGCCAGTAACTTCTCGAACGTGGCCATCGTGCCCGCCTTTGGCATAACCGAACGGTAATCCGCAATATCGTAGCCGTTGTCTACGTCAGGCGATTCGTAGCATGGATTCAGCCAGATGACGTCCACACCAAGGCTTTGAATATAATCAAGCTTGCTGTATACTCCCTCAAGATCCCCATATCCATCGCCGTTGCTGTCATAAAAGCTGCGCCAATACACCTGATAGACAACCGCTTCTTTCCACCATGTTTTGTTCATTTATGCTCTCCCCTTTGCAATTCATCTGGCTTGTACAAATGATAAATTTCACTTTACTGCCCCTGCTGCAATCCCTTTAATGATATATTTTTGTGCTATAGCATAAAAAATAACTATAGGGATAATGGTTAATGTTAAGCCTGCCATCGCTTGATTCCAAACAATTGTAAACTCGCCGAAGAAATAGAACGTTGATAACTGAATAGTTCGCAAACCTTTTTCAGATAGCACAAGTGACGGAAGCAAGTAATCATTCCATGAAGCAATAACATCGAGAATCGCTACTGTGACAGATATGCTTTTTAGTAAAGGAAATACAATTTTCCAGAATACGCCTAATGTACTGCAACCATCTAGAACAGCCGCCTCCTCCAAAGCTACAGGGATTGATTTAATAAAACCGTGATATAGAAATACAGCCATGCCAGCGTGGAAGCCAATATTCATAAAGATCAGTCCGCCATGCGTATTAAGAACAGGCAAATGTAAATGAGTACGTATCCAATCCATGACTTGCATAAGTGGCATCATTAAAGTTTGAAATGGAATAAGCATCGTCGCTACGAACAAGAAAAAAATGATCTTACTCATGACATTGTCGCGACGTACAAGCATCCATGCCGTCATTGAAGCAAGCACAATGACAAAAATAACAGTTACAATCGTCACATATAGTGAATTTCCAAGTGCAACTAGGAAGTTCATCTTCTTAATTGCTGTTATATAATATTCGAAGCTGAACGTGCTTGGTAAAGAGAGTACATTTTCATATAATTCAGCCCGTGTTTTAAATGAATTAACAATCACAATGTAAATTGGTGATAAAAACACCAGTGAGATAATGACGATTAACAAAGAGAGTATTCCATTTTTAGTTTTACTCATTACATCTGCACCTCTCTTCGCTTGGTAATGATGACTTGAGTAATCGTTACAACCGCAATAACGATAAAGAACAGAATTGCTTTTGCTTGACCAAGCCCATAATTACCATATCCAAATATCTCATTAAATACATTCATAGCAAACAACTCGGTATGGTGAATTGGGCCGCCATTAGTTAATGACAAGTTAACATCATAGATTTTGAACGCGCCCGACAAAGTTAAAAATAAGCAAATCGTGAACGATGGCATTAATAACGGAAATACGATTTTGGTCATGCGATGCCATATATTTGCTCCGTCAACTTTAGCTGCCTCCATTACTTCATCAGAAATCCCTTGAATACCAGCAATATAGATAACCATCGTATAGCCTGCCATCTGCCAAGTGAAGACAACCACCAATGCAATCAGAGCATAATTTGGATCTATAAGCCAATTAAAGAATATATTATCCAATCCAGTTAATAACCCTATTTGGTTACCTCCATCCGTAAAAATGAAGCGCCAGATGTATCCAAGAATCAAGCCACCAATAAGATTCGGCATAAACAATAGCGTGCGAACAAGATTACTTGTTTTGAATCCAGAAGTAACCAGCAAAGCAAAAACTAAACCCAATAAATTGACGCTAACCAATGCGAATATAGTGAATTTTATTGTATTCCACGAAGATGCAAGAAAACGCTCATCCTGCAACAAGGCAGTGTAATTATCAAAACCAACAAATACTTTAGGGGTACCTTCAATCCCCCCCCATTCAATGAAGGAATAGTAAATTCCAATCAAAAACGGAACAAGAACAACAATTAAAAAAACCAAAAACAGCGGCATAGTGAATATGAAATACCATAGTTTTTTATTTGGCATACGAAACTCCCTTTTATCAAGTTTTACTTAGAAGAAAGTAGGAACATCTAACACCTTTTATAAGGGTTTAGGCTTTCAACAATGTATGTCATTGTCTTAATTAGCTGCTTTCAACCATACTTCACGAAGTTTATCAAGGAATTGTTCTGGGGTCATTGAAGGATTAAGGAAAAATTCAGATGCTAGCGGTGCAAGATCATTAATGATAATTCCTTGTGGGAAGTAATTCAAAGCCCGAGGAATTGTATTCCCAGATTGTGCTGCTTCATAAACTTGCTGTGATAACGGATCTAAACCAGTTGGTTCAATCGTTGTAACCGCTGGAACAAACCCAAAATCATTAAGAATTGTATTTTTACCTGTCTCGCTAGTATACAACCACTCTAAGAAAGCATTAGCTGCTGTAATTTGCTCTTGAGATGCTTTATTATTGATAACCCAACCAGCTGGGATGCCTACTTCCAATTTATCGTTTCCAACGATCGGAACAGGAGCCATACTAATATTAATATCATCATAGTCAGCAAGCATACTGTAACTCCAGTTACCTTGGTGCACAATTGCAGTTTTACCTGTTGCCAGATCACCCATTTGTCTATCATAAGTTACTTCAAGTGGATTAACCGTATAAGCACGAATAGCTGCCATCAATTCGGAGAACTCCTGGAATTCTGGTATTTCTTTCAAATCAACTTCACCTTTGTTTACTTTCTTAATGAAAGCTACAGGATCTTCTTGCAATGCAAATGGCGCGTTAATAATATGTCCAATCAAGAAATACGCTGTTTGAGATAGACCCAAACCGTTGATACCATCAGCATTAAATTTTTCAAGAGCTTGTATTAATGACTTTGTGTCTTTAACAGTTGAAGGATCATATAAGTTTTTATTGTAAACGAGCCCAAACCCCTCTATTCCAATTGGAACACCTACAATCTTACCGTCAATTTCCAATTCCATATTTGGAACGATATACTTAGCATAAGATTCATTCGTCATGTCATAGAAATATGATGCAAATTTTTCAGCTTCAACACCTTGTTGCACAGAAAAAATGGTTGGACCTTCATTAGCAGCTAACTTTGTTTGTAACTGTGTAATGTAGGAATCACCTGCGGAACCCCAGACCTCAACTTCATTTCCTGTTTCTTTTTTATACTTAGATGCCAAGTTCTCAAGTGACTCAGCAATTTCAACTTTACTTTGGAATAAAGAAATTTTGGCAAGCTTCTCACCATTATTTCCGCCATCACCTGTTCCTTCATCCGTATTGTTACTACATGCTGTTAAAAAAATAAAAAGCATAGTAGTAAGTAATACAAGACCCCATCTTCTCTTCATTAATTCTTCCCCCTATCACGTATTTGGAATTTATTTCACAACACAAGCTTGATTATAACTATAAAAAATTACCGGTTACAGGTGTAATATTCGCCTAAATGAGTAAATTATGAATCTGAATTGCTTAATAAAAGTATTAATAATAAAACACATTCATTTCCAACAACTGCTGTCAATATTTTTGACAGCAGTACTCTGGAAACGAATGTGTTCTATGCTACATATTTAATTCTTTCGATAAGCGCTAGGTGTGATACCAGTATGTTTTTTAAATACTTTACTGAAATAATTTAAATTTTCAAAGCCACTTTCACTCGCAACTTCTTGAATAGATAACTCGGTATGATCTAGCAAGGAGTATGCTTTTTCTATTCTTAATTGAGTAAGATAGTTCATAATCGTTGTGCCATACTCTTCTTTAAACTTTTTCGCCAGATATTGCGGTGAAAAATGAAATATCTCTGCCAAACCCGATAATGTTACCTCTTCCTTCATATGATCATTAATGTAATTTCTTACCGTAGCGATAGACTGAACATGAGTTATTTCCAGCCTACTGTAGTTGATTGACTCTAGCATATCACTAAAAATTTGTTTGAGTTTTGAAGTCCATTCTTCCAGTTGTGATATCCAAAGCGGCATTGTCTCATGAAAGTTATCACTGTTAATTTGACTATAAATTCGCACGAGCAGAAGGTTGATTTCTACGGTATAGTGCTGAAGCTCTCTTATGCTTACAAACTCATACGAAGCCAACTCCATTTTAAAAGACTCAACCAATTCATGAAGATATTGCTTATTTTTTGCGAGAATTGCTTCTAAAATAACTCGTTCCTTATCTATAAAAAAGTTAATGACTGATGACTTTCGGCCACTCTTAATATGATCAAAAATATTGCAATTAAGAATCATCGATTTTTCCTCAAACAAAGCGAATTGAAGTCTACTAGCTGTCAGGCTCATTTTATAGAAACCAGAAAATGAAGATAGGCGCAAAGTTCTTTTCCATGCATCCTGTATTTTTTTCACTGATGCCTCTATATCTACAAGTAAATAATTTGAACTTATAAACACAATGATAAATTCTTCATGTTGAAGCACATACCAACTACCCAGCGATTCAACCAGCTCTTTAACAATATTTTTCATCGAATAATTAAACAGTTGCTCGTCTCGAGCAAAATGTTTCTTTACGATTGCATCTTTATTTCTGGGCAAAAAAGTAACAACATAAAAATAATCAGGGTTGATTCCAATGGTAGTAAGAAAGGTATTAAGCTCTTCTTTAGACACCTGTTCTTCCTCAATTAAGCGAGAAAACCGCTGCTCCATAACAAGATTATTTACTTCATTTAAACGAAAATTAGTGCTAAGTTCCTTTAGCCTTACTTCCTGCTCTTGTTTTATTTGATTGCATGCTTTTTGAATAGCTTTTTCCAGATCACGAATTTTAAATGGTTTTAGTAAGTAATCCACACCGTTAGCTAGCAGAGCTGCCCTAGTGTAATGGAACTTTTGATAACCACTTAGTACAATAACTTTGGAGCCCCAGCCTTCCTCCCGAAGCTTCTCTAAAAACTCTGTGCCATCCATAAGATACATGCTCATATCGCAAATTATTAACTCGGGAATATGCTTCCGTACAAGTTCCAATGCCTCTAATCCATTTTCGGCCATAAATATTTGATTGATTTTATAATGTTGCCAATCAATCGATAGCTCAACACCTTCACGTACATGCTCTTCATCATCTACGATTAATAACTTCATCTGCTTGTCCCTCTCTTGATGATTCAATTGGCAAGGATAATTCTACTATGGTTTTTTTATAGGGCTCACTAGAAATCGACCAAGTGAATTCGTTTCCATAATAAAGCATTAATCGCTTCAATACATTGGATAAGCCAATTCCACGCTTCTCCGATACAACAACAACTTGCTCAATGAAACCAGCTTTGACCTGTTCAATTTGCTGATCTGTAAAGCCTTTTCCGTTATCAATTACCTCTATCAACAATGAATGCTTAGTCAAAGCAATGTTTACCACAATATGAATTTGACCATTTCCTCGTTCTAGACCATGTATAATACTATTCTCAACAAGCGGCTGCAAAGTCATTTTGGGTACAAGAACACGACTCGCTTCATCTGAATATTCTAACTCAAATTGAAGCCTTTGCTTATAGCGACCTTGCTGAAGTACCATGTAATGCTGTATATGTTCGATTTCTTCTTCTAGTGAAACATCCTCGTTCTCAATATCCATAGAATAGCGAAACATAGCTGCAAAGTCAGCAAGTCGATCACTGACGTCATGAGCTTTAGATTTAATTGCTAAAGTTGCAATCGATTGCAACGTGTTATATAAGAAATGAGGATTGATTTGAGCTTGCAGCATTTTCAAGCGAGCTTGCGATAACTCAAGCTGATGACGATATTGCTTATTCCATAGCTCGTCTAACTCACCAGCCATTTCGTGCAATCTAATGTCCAACAAATCTAACTCATCCGGTATCTTCTGTACAGGCCTACTCTTTAGTTGAAAGTTACCCATTTGCAATTGCTTAATGTGCTGAAACATTATTTTAATCCTACGCAACATGTAATAAGAGATTAAAGTCGCCAAAATGGAAATAAAAATAATCGAAACTGCTTGAATTAACAAAGTTTTACCAAGTGCAGAATTACGTGCCTTATTAATAAGTGTGCGAGGTATAAACTTAACTATTGTCATGATTAAACCATTTTCATCTGTCTTGTTAAAATAGACATAACTGCCTTCAGTAGTTTGAATCTCCCCTTTATCTGTAGATAGTTGGGGTGCATGAAGCCTTTGATAAAGTTCTATCTGCCATGCTTCTCTAGTTTTTTGTGCAGTCTCCTGTTGCGTGGGTTGTTTAACTCCTTTTGAGAGTGATAGCTCGGTCGAATCCTTCTCATCTGCAGTTGTATAGAGTAGTTCGAGATTATTTCCGATAAATAAGTATACAGGTCCTTGCTCACTTGTTGTTAAGGAAGTAAGGAAATTTTTGATTTGTAATGGTTTTACATCAAAGGTAGTCAAACCGATTACTTCTCGAGTATAAATATCTATGAATGGCTTATTGACACGCAATCTTGGCTCTCTATTATTAAGTGTAACTTGAAACGGTTGCTTCAGCTCACTATGTGCATCTGACATCTCATGATCTTTAAAGTCAGGAATAATCACTATTTCATTATAATGATTTCGAATATTAAACTGCTTGTTTGTTAGCGCGCTCTTGTAAGAAACTGCACCAATCTCGCTATAATTCGCATATATTTTTTCAAGCCTATGCTCAATATAGACACTTTCAGCAGGATTTTGAGGTTTTTTTTCCGACAATAGTCTCACAAGCTCAGGATCAGAAAAGTACGTCAAGCCAAGTAGTGACAATTCATGAAAATAAGATTGCAATGCTGACATCGTAATTGACATCGAATTTTGATTCAGCTCAACTAACTGACGTTTGATTGAGTTGCCTGTAATCTGATACGACAAATAATTTGAAATAATGAATGGAACAGTTGTCGCTACGATCAAGCTAACAATAATTTTTGTTATAATACTCACTTTGACAAGCTTCATCTAGGCATCCTCCACTCATTCCCCCGTACATTGTAGCACAGCAATAAGGAAACTTGTAACATATCGGAGATCATCCCTCAGCACACCAAAGAAGCTTCTAAAGCGAAGAAACTGTTGTCTGGATTTTCTCGATAAGGCAGATTTACAGCTCATTTAGCTCTAGTAGTGCTACAATATAAATCTTTAATGCAGTGATCAGATTAGGAATAGACTGCACCTCATCTGGGCCGTGAATTTGACCATGACCAGGAGGCAAGTTAAGTGATGACACATCGGTCGGCAAACCAGGGCCAAAGCCTACCGCATTAGGCAGTTTTCTGGCATAAGTACCTCCACCCATTACAAATGGCTCCGCTTGCTCTCCTGTTACGCCCTGATATACTTGCATGAGACACTTAACCTCTGGCGTATCAGGATTATAATAACTCGGCTCACTGTCATGAACATTAGTCAGGGTAAAACCACTTTCCTGTAACTGCTGCAGCAGCATCTTGGATGAATGATGAATAGGGTAGCGAATATTTAACTCTATCTCAAGTCTTCCATTCCGTCCTTGTAATAAAGTTCCGACGCATGTTAAAGCTCCAGATAGCTTATCCTCACCATGTATCCCTAATGCCCGTCCATCATAATGCTTACAAATGTCATAAATTTTCTCAAGCTGGTAGTGTGTAGTCTCCTCAAACCATGTAGTCCGTAACAATGGCTCAAGAAGGATCGCTATCGCATTACTAGTGCCTTGAGGAAACGCGGCATGCCCGGACTTGCCAACTGCGAATAATTTAATCTCTTCATCC
The DNA here is from genome assembly GCF_038020215.1 of Paenibacillus sp. FSL F4-0087. Classification (NCBI taxonomy): domain Bacteria; kingdom Bacillati; phylum Bacillota; class Bacilli; order Caryophanales; family Paenibacillaceae; genus Paenibacillus; species Paenibacillus sp. FSL F4-0087. The sequence goes on along the minus strand of NZ_JBBODJ010000001.1, from coordinate 5,992,067 downwards.
GTCTGACTATACTGAATATGAGATGGCAGGAGGCTTAATTTGGCAGCGGCTGCTTTATCACGTCGTATAATAAGCTCAGCATAACCAGGTACACTATTAGAAGCTACTCCCCCCTGTATGCGAAGGATTGATGAATCAGCAATATCACAGCATAAGGTAACAGAGAGCATTCCCTTCTCTCCATAACAGACCGGAAATCCGCTATCCGCCACAATATTAAAATCAGGGGCTTGATAATGCTTAAGATAATACGCAGCATCCAACATCCCTATTTCCTCACCACTACCGATAATATGCTGAAGCTGATAGTTTAGGGGGATACCCAGTTCCTGAATAAATCTAAGTGCATATAGAACAGCAATGACTGCACCTTTATTATCTTGTACTCCTCTGCCTATGAGAAAATCTCCCTTTTGTGTACAAAAAAAAGGTGGGTAGCTCCACCCCTCCCCTGCAGGAACAACATCGACATGCCCCCAAATTCCTATTGACCGCTTTGTCTCATCTCCCATACGAAATTCTGCACAATAATACTCCCGATTAAACGTCTGCAAACCATATCGTTGACCTAAATCCAATATATACTGAATAGCCTCTGCGCATTTCTCCCCAAAAGGATAAGGAGAGGATGGAGCGTAGCTTGCCACACTTGGAATACTTACTAATCCAGCAATGTCTTCTAATAGCTCTGTCTTATGCTTCTCCATCCATTGTTCAATCTGTTCTTCAATAACAAAACCTCTCATTTACTTCCCCCCGATCTTGGAGTATCTTGTTCCTTATCCTTTAATTGCACCTTCTGTTAACCCGGCGATTATGTACTTCTGGCCGGCTGCATAGACCACAATAATTGGCAACATCGCCATTAAATAAGAAGTGAAAGCCATTGTATAGTTAAAGGAATATTCAGTCTTGAAGTTGTATTGATATAAGGGCAGTGTCCAAAATTCCTTCGCTTTATTCAAAATTAGTAGTGGAAGCATAAAATCATTCCAGAACCATAATGAATCCATAATGACAAGCGTAACTAGCATCGGCATAATTAAACGTAAAGTAATAAGATAATAGATTTTAAAAGTGCTGCAGCCATCAATTCTTGCGGCCTCTTCAATTTCAGTTGGCATTCCTCCAATATAGTTGACGAGTAGGAATACTCCTCTTGTTAAGCTGAGCGCTCCATATAATAAAATGAGTCCAAAAGGATTTAATAGATTCATATTGGTCATAATTTTTGTTAAAGGAAGCATAATCACTTGAAATGGTACAAACAATCCTAACAGGATATAGAGATATAAAAATTTATAATATTTCTTATGTCGATTACGAGCAATAGCATAAGCTACGGTAGGATTAATAATAAGAACTATGATTACAGATCCAGTTGTAATCAAGGTCGTATTCCACACAACTCTCCAGTAATTCCCCTTAGAAAGTAGCTCTGCGTAATTAGAAAAATGAAGTGCTTTGGGAAAACTGAAAAAACCTTTGCTTGCCTCCTCTAATGTCTTAAAGGAATTAACTATGACAAGGTATAATGGCCCCATGATAATGATGACTCCAATAAGTAAAATGATATTTCGGAGAATACGCCAACCAAGCCCTTCTTTTCGTATCGCTAAATTCATACTTAATGGACACCACCTTTACGTGTTAATTTAATTTGGATAAAGGATAACACTGCAATGATAATAAACAATATAACTGATTCCGCATTAGCCATCGCAAACTTTAGATTCTGAAATGCATCATTGTATATCATGATCCCAATAACATTAGTAGATTTCACTGGACCTCCACCTGTCAGGGTATAGGCATAATCAAAGGAAGTGATGCCTGATTTAATCGCAAGCACCATATTTACGGTAATCGTAGGAATTAGAAATGGAAATGTGATATAACGAAAACGATTAAAAGTGGTGGCCCCATCGATTCTGCCCGCTTCATACAGCTCGGAGGGAACCGATTGTAAGCCTGCAATAAAGATAAGGGTTGGCAAGGCTACAGCCTGCCAAATGTTAACAAGCACAACTGCAATTAAAGCATACTTAGGATGGGCTAAAGGACTTTGATATAATTCCATAATATTCAAGCCCTGACCAATCGGAGGAATGACTCGAACAAACACCTGTTCCCAAATTAACGAAATGGTTACAGCACTAATGATGGCTGGTAGGAAATATATCGACTTTGTAAAGGTTTGAAGCTTCTTCAGAGAGTTTAAGCTTAAGGCTAAAATTAATGACAGACTCATTACTCCTGCTACAAGCATCACCGCATACTTTCCAGTAACTACTAATGATTGCCTAAAATTTGGGTTGTTCCATAGCTCCGTATAGTTGCTAAACCCTACATAATTATAGCTAGAACTAATCCCATTCCAATCTGTAAAGCTATATTGAATACCTACAATAACTGCATAAGCGAAAAATAGTGTATACAGAATGATAGCCGGAACCGTGAATAAGAAATAAGTTGAGCGTTCTAGAAATTTGCCTATCATACTGCACCTTCCTCATCTCAATGTAACGTAGAGCTAGTAAATAGGGAGCGACAATTTGAATTCTCAAATTGTCGCTCAGATCAAAGCTATTATATTTACTTAACAGCGTTAAGCTTAATTGTTTCATCAATGTTCTTCAGGTACTGCTCAGGCGTCTCGTTATTAATGAGATAACCTTGAGTTGTACTATATAGTTCCGTTACAATCGCACTTTCAAGCGTTGAAGACATCCAGTCATGAACTCTACCATTATCGATAAAATCAAGGATAGGCTGTAAATATTGATCGCCATAGGTTGTTCCCTTAATAATGGAAGGTTCGCCAGATAGATCAGACCACTTCTGAGCAACCTCTGGTCGAGCTATATATTTTAAGAAGGTAAGCGCAGCTTCTTTTTCCTCAGGCTTAGCTTTTGCAGAGATGGACAGAGAAGCATTGACACCTGATAAAGCTGTCGTGGTATCAACAGTATCATTCGGAAGTGGAAACGCACCGAATTTCAAATTAGGGTTAGCCACCTTAATATTCCCACGGCCGTATGAGCCAGAAATAATCATAGCGGCTTGACCATTAGCAAATGCTTCTTGCATCATTTGAGCGCTCACCCCAAAAGCATCCTTATTAGCATATTGCGTTAACTCTCTGAGCTTCTTGGCAAATTCCAAGAATTCTGGATTGCCTTCCACTTGACCTTCACCCTTAGCCACTTTAACCATTTCTTCAACACCACCAGGTGCAAAAGCAATGTTCGTAGCTTGGAAGATGTGACCTACATCCTTTAATGGAAGATAGAGCGGTGTAATACCTTTGCTTTGAAACAATTTGCATGCTTCGATAAATTCAGCATAGGTGGTTGGGATTTTCACGTTATTTTGTTCAAATAGATTGATATTATAATAGACTGCCATATAATTTCGAGCGTACGGCAAAGAGTAGTATCCACCGTCATCTGCTACAGTCATATCCAAATATTTTTCGTTAACATCTTTAATGAAGGGTTGAACGCTTAAGTTTTCGATATAACCATTTTTTACTTTTTCCTTAAATTGAAGCTGTGTAGGAAAATCAGTAAATAGGGGTGGAATATCATTTGTCGCAAACCGAGACGTTAATACTTTAACTGGGTCAGGCACGGTATTCATATTAATCTCAATATTCGGGTATTCCTTTGTAAAATCAGCAATAATTTCGTGATAGGCATTTTGAATGGCTTCCTCACCCTGCTGCTGGAAAAACTCGATTTTAACAACATCGCTCTTGCTTGAATTTCCGTTGTCTGCTACGTTTTCCTTCCCGCATGCCGTAAGAATTATGGACATTAATAACATAGCTGTAACAGATAGTTTTGCACTTCTTTTCATCTCTTTCTCTCCTAACTACTTCTTTTTAAGAGCTTATTTCCCTAATGCGCGATTAGCTAGATTCGTAATGACAACATCGTCCATTGGCGGATTATGAAGCCCTGCACGAACATCACGATACATTCGTTCAAGCGGGAAAGCCTTAGAAAGGCTTAAGCCGCCTACAATTCTCATCGCGTGATCAACAACACGTAGTGCTGCATTGGTAGCAAGATGCTTGGCAACACCTAGCTCAATCTTCAGTTTTTCGCGATTAGCCGTTTCCTTATCCCAACGATCTGCAGTATCATAAAGGAAGGTTCTTGCTGTAATTAAGTCAAGTTCAATTTCTCCAATTAGACGCTTAATATTAGGTAGCTCTGCAATTGGAACTTGTAATGAATTAGGCTGGTGCTTAGCAGCAAATGAAAGGGCGAAATCCCTGGCACCATGTGCAATTCCAAGATAACACGCAGGAATATGAAGCATGTTACCGTCTGTGGGGACAGGCTTGCTCAGCTGGTCACTTGCTTTACCACGGATGTGATATCGATCTGGAACAAATACATCATTCATGGCAACATCATGACTGCCTGTTGAACGCATTCCCATCGTATTCCATGTCTCCAGCACTTTGACGCCATCGCCAGCTTCTACGATAAATGATCCTACAGTATCGGTATCCGACATCGTAGCTGCAACAATAAACTTGTTAAGAATCGGACTTAACGTACAGTACGATTTCTGACCCGTTATCAGCCAGCCTCCCTCAACTTTGACTGCTTTCGTCTCAGGCCTTCCACCACGAGTCGGACTACCCATTGCTCGCTCACTTACCAGTTCATTCAATACTAGCCCATCCTGTACAATCTCAAGACATAGCTCACTAAAAAGTTCTTCTGGAATTGCTCCTGATAGATGAAGCTGCTTCAATAAACCAATATGCCACCCGATTGCTAGTGCAGTGGAGCCGTCTCCTCTTGCCAGTCGCTCTTGAGAAAGAACCAGTTCATAAATTGATGCTTCCTCTCCTCCATATTGCTTTGGTACGGTAAGAGCAAGGTATCCGCTACCTCTTAACTCATTAAAATTCTCAAAGGGAAATGTTCCTTCAAGATCATGCTTAGGAGCTCGCTCTGCAAAAATCCTTGCTAGCTGATCTGCTCTTGCTGCAATTTTCGCTTCCCGCTCATTTCGTATAAAACGATCTGAAGAATCAGAGTATGTCATCATTAACAACTGCCTTTCTAATAATCCTCATTGGTTTACTTTGTTTAATATTAATATTGTTCCCTTAAAAATTGAATATAAAAAATCCGAGTTTTTTATTGTAAAAAACCGTAATATTTAGTTGTCCTCCAAATACTGTTTACGATATTCATTAGGTGTAAACCCATAAAATTTCTTAAATACATTGGAAAAATACTGTGGATCTCGCTCAAACCCACACTGTTCAGCTACTTCATAAATTTTCATTGTAGGATGTGAAAGTAATAGTTCCTTCGCCTTTTTCATGCGAACAAAGGTCAAAAACTGGGTATACTTCTCTCCTGTGTCTTGTCGAAAGAGCTTACCTAAATATTCGGAGTTAAGAAATAAATAATGCTGAGCTAGCCATTGCAAAGAAAGCTGTCTATTCTGAATATGCTGGATGGTTAATTGCTTTATTTTTATAACCAGCATACCCTTCTTATCAATCTTACGATAATGAAAGCTTGTATACAGCTTGCCTAACTCCTTCTGGAACGCTTGTATATCATGACTCTCTAGAGCTGTAAGTGTTGTACTAATGCCGTATTCTGATTTCAACTGATTGCCGATATAGGATAGCACATGATTATTGTTTTCTTGAAGGGCATGTAATGATAACCCCTCACTTAATAATTGCTCGATCCATAGCCTAGATATCTTCATTAATCGGGATTCATCAGCCTCAACAATCGCCTGGAGCAAATCACTAGGTATAGAGGAAGAAATGTTACCTTGACTTGCAAGCGCATTTGAAACTTTGGACTGTGTATTTTCCGCAAAATTGCTGCGTATAGTATCTACCTCCTGCTTAGACCATTGAAGAGCTTCTGTAATCTCATGCTCATCACTTGGCTTTAATAGATACCGTCTTACACCAAAACGCATGGCCTGCGTAGCTAGCTCAAACTCTCCAAATCCTGATAGAACAATAAATACAATATGAGGCGAAATCTTCAACCCTTGTTCGATTAACTGAAGTCCATCAACGATTGGCATTTTAATATCCGTAATCACCACATCGGGCTGGAGCTCTTGAATTTTCTCCAATGCCTGCTGTCCGTTTACGGCTGTCCCTGCTAACACCATACCAAGCGTAGTCCACTCTATTGTTTCCGCAATACCTTCTCTCGCCATTCGTTCATCATCAACGATTATTACTCTATAGCTAGACATGACTATCTTCACCTTTCCATAAAGCAGGAATTCGAATTCGAATAATTGTCCCTTGATTTATACCTTCTAAAATTGCAATACCATATGGCTCTCCATATAACAATTGCAAGCGCTCATGAATGCTCCTTAGTCCAATCCCTCCTTCTGTGTTTTGCTCTAAATAATGTATATCCATCCCTGGACCTTGATCCGCAATCCAAATATCTAAATCCTCGCCAAAACATTCCCCGCTAATCGTAATTTGACATTCGCCTGTCAATTCATCGATACCATACTTAATTGCATTTTCAACAATAGGCTGTAGGATCATTGCAGGAATATAACTTTTGTTTAATTCATCCGGGATATTGATTTCACATTGCAGTCGTTCTTCAAATCGATATTTCTGAATGAGTAAATAGTTATTGACATGCTGAATTTCTTCCTGCAGCATGACCATTTCCTTTTTACTCGTTGTACTTCGCAACATATCACCCAACGCTTTGACCATGCAGGAGATGCGCTCTTGTCCCTGCCTGCGTGCTAGCCAATTAATCGAGTCTAACGTATTGTAGAGAAAATGAGGATTTAGCTTCGCTTTCAGCGCCTCATATTGAGACTCCTTTATATGAATTTGTTTTACGTAGTTATCCTTAATTAATCGATCTAACGAGGCTGTCATTTTGTCAAAGCTGATTGTTAACCATCCAATTTCATCCTTATTCTTCACCTGCTCTTCTCGGGACGTAGCAAAATCTCCTTGCTCTACCTTGCTCATCCTAAAGGCCAGTGTCTCCAAAGGACGTGTAATACTTCTTGCAAAAATTATGCCTATCCATACGAGAGATACAAGAATGAGAGTATATAAAAGGAATAGAGTTTTCTTCATCTGAATCGCTTTCTGAAACAATGATTCATAAGGTACAAGATTCACTAATGTCCAACCTGTAAAGTTCATTGTAGATAAGGTACTCAAGTACTTGTGATGATTTAACGTGATCATTTCATAGCGTTCACCTGATCGTTCATTCTGTATTAAAGAGCTTGGCATAGGCTTATCTTTCCATTCCTCATCATTCCAATAGATTGGGGTATGATCTTCATAGATGAGCAATTTATTATTGGAAGATGACTGATTAGAGCCAATAGATTCAATCAAATCATTCGCATTCACTCGAACAATTAACGTCCCTAATGATGGAAAATCCATACTATTCACTGCTCTTATTTCCCTTAGGGAAGTAAAAATCTTAGAATCTCTTTCCCCACCCTTCCACAGACTTCCTCCTTCTTTCTGAGCGGCCATTGCAATAAATTGCTTACTGTAAGCTGGTGCAGTCTCATCCTTGGTTGTGCCCAGCCAGTAATCCTTGCCCCAATAATCAATAATCGCTACAGAGCGAATCGGATAATTAAAGAAACGATAGGATAACAGCTTCTCTTCCATTTCACGAATCGCAAAATAGGTTTCGTGACTATTCTTGTTCTGCTTTATCTTCTCCAACCCATGTTGAATGTCCGTGTCACTTGCTATCGATTGTGTCATACGATCAATGGCTGCTAGCTTGTCCTCAATTCGCTCTGAATACAAATATAGCTTCTCACTAGTTTGTTCATAGACAAGCTGTTCATATAATTTATGCATATTCTGCACGTATAATAGGCTTATACTACTTGTCAAAAGAACACCGATCAATACAAACAACACTAGCTTATGTCTTATTCTTATTTTCACTCGAATTCTCCCCTTACCGCATAACTGCTCCAGCATATTAGAACCGATCCATAAAGAAGTAGTAATATAAACATTTAAGGTAATACCCTATTAAAAAATACTGTATATTCCCAAGTAAAACAATAAGAAAATAGGAATATAGCTGTTCTTTAGGTAGCTGAGTCCTAAAAAGATGACCTCATTGAAATCACATGTGGCTGCGAAGATTTGATTAACATGATCGTTGTATTTTTTTCAGAGCAGTAATTTCCGTGGAAAAGCGAAGCAGTATAGGGATTTAATTCGTGGTGTATTTATGGAGGAATTAAGCCATGTTGAACTGGTGCAACATACAATAAATCAATTGCTGACAGGAGCTGGAGCAGAGGGTGTAGGTAATGCTGGTATTGATGAGGCTCCGCTAGACGAAGCTATCAAACATGCCAATCCACATCATTACATTATGGGTGCTCAAAGTTCACTACCTGTAGATGCAGCCGATAATCCATGGCTCGGGAATTATGTGATGATCATGGCAACCTAGTAAGTAATCTACTCGATAATGTTGTACTGGAATCAACAGGTGTTCTACAAAAAACGAGAATCTATGAGATGAGTACATACAAATCATCCCGTGAAACTCTCGCATTTCTGATCGTTCGTGACAATGCTCACCAAAATGCATTTGCGAAGGCGCTCGAGACTTTAGGCGTAAACTGAGGCAATCTGTTTCCTGTTCCCAATTACGATATCAACAAATATCCAGAGTGTCAGAAATATGTTGACCTCGGCTTCCACAATGCACAATTTAACTTCCGTATGGACAACACACGCATTGCTGAAATATTCAGTGGCCAAACACCTAGTCGCCATGGTGGCGGGCTACAAGTCACGGAACCTTCACAGTGGTTCCCACTCCCGTTTATGCTGGAGCTTGCTAATGAGCACAGTCCAGGGTTGCATGATTTAAATACCTAAGATTTAAGTTACTAAGAAGTAAGGAAGCGTAACAAAAAGGAACCCTTGCTAAGGGTTCCTTTTTGTTACGCTGATTTGAACCACATCACGTAAATATAGTATTGTACGAAGCTTTCGAATAAGGAAACAAATATAGGAGATAGCCTACCTACAATGAAACGGTAGGCCTTAGGAAATGGGAGCCCCATAAGTTTATATCCAACACTCTGCTTTATATACCAGAGCAACACCATTGTCCTTCTTCTTCCTCTTGGCCTTAAGTAGCAGTAGTTTTAAGCCTCAACTGCTTCGGGTCTTTTCACTTGAAGAGGCGGTGGAATGAGCCAGCCTTTTTCTTTACTCATTTGAAGAATACGAACGCCTAAAGCAGTTTTCGTAACATGATATTTTGCAAATAAGGCACCAATATCCTCTCTGATCGATTGCCCCATAACTTGACTACAAGCAACCAATCCCATCGAAGTATCCGATGCAATTGATGCCGCTATCTCTGGATCCGTAAATCTCGCACCAACAGGAATATCCTCAAGTTTTACTGGAGGTCTTTCTGGTAAAGCTGGCGTTGGAGCAATTCCGTTATCCGTTAGCAGAGTATCACACTCTTTTATCTCAAGTTTTGCTTGATCAATCAGTGCTTCTAATGTTTTCTTTAAATCCTTATCTCCTGCATGATTTAGAAATGCTTGGTAGAAGGAAAGTGCTCCCTTCGCGACTGTTGAACATTGCCATACACTGAAGATTTCACCATAATGCATAGGTTCATTTTTGGGGTTTCCACTTAATATTCCGATCACAAACACTCCTTTAAATTTATTTTCCACCGGATATATAGTCCCAAATTCAATAACAACATATTCAACATAATCCTAAATTCATAATGGAATAATGAAATTATTTTGGGGGAAAATAATTTCATCACAATATCGAGGAGGCTAGCTTTTATGAAAAAACAATTAACTACAGCAGTGGTTTCAATATTCCTATTGGCTGCTTTAGCTGTTCCAGCATCAGCTCACGATGTAAATGAAGCTATGGTTGATGGACGAGACAACAACACTTACCATTACAACAGCACCAATAATAACCCAAACACTGTAAGAGCAAATTCAACAGCTAACGATAACCGTATGGACTGGGGATGGCTTGGCTTGCTTGGATTACTTGGTCTAGCTGGCATGCGTAAGAGAGTAACTGATCACTCTGATCGCTAATTTTAGATCTTCACATCAGTGGAAACTAAGAGCTCTGTCAGTGTGACAGAGCTCTTTTAAAGATGAAAAATTATTATATGTCGTGGGATAAGGTAGCCAAAAGTTCAAGGAGGATGGTTAATGAAACAAGAATTGAATTATGGAACAGATTATAAATTTATTCCCGTAACTTCAGTGGGAAGTGGCGTAGGGATTGAAATGCTGCCTGATCTATTTTGCCACACTATCCAAATTGTAAATATCAGTTTAGTTGGTTACCCTGACGACTTCGTTTTAATTGATGCTGGAATGCCAAAGTCAGCAAATGAAATAATCTCGGTCATCGAGGAGCGTTTTGGTCCGAACAGCCGACCCAAAGCGATCATTTTGACCCATGGACACTTTGATCATGTCGGCGGGTTAATAGAACTGGTCAAGCACTGGGAAGTTCCGGTTTATGCGCATCCATTGGAAATGCCATTCCTCACAGGGCAGAAATCATATCCGGAACCAGATCCTACGGTTGAAGGTGGTCTGGTAGCTAAAATGTCCACCTCCTTTCCAAATGAACCAATAAACCTTGGGAGCAGCGTACAAACGTTACCTTCTGATGGGACTGTCCCCCATATGCCAGGGTTTAGATGGATTCATACCCCAGGACATTCTCCTGGTCATGTTTCGTTATTTCGAGAAAGGGACGGAGCGTTAATCGCAGGCGATGCTTTTACTACTGTAAAACAAGAGTATATGTATAAAGTATTTACTCAGGAATTGGAAATAAGCGGACCCCCTCGCTATTTAACAACAGATTGGGAAGCTGCAAAGCAATCTGTTATTAAAATTGAGGCTTTAAAGCCCGAGTTTGCTGTAACGGGCCATGGATTGCCGATGTCCGGTGAGGTGCTAACAACAAGCCTGAAAAAACTTGTTAATGAATTTGACCAAATTGCCGTACCGGATTATGGAAAGTATGTTAACTAAATTTTCCTCTTGGTACATTGGTTTTGGACAACGGTACAAATTCCGTTGTCCACCATCTACTCTTGGCCATCCCACTCTATGTTCTATCCCCGATAATATAAGATCTCAAAACGACGAGAGATTCACAATTAAATACTAACCCCGACTTTTAACTGGTAATCCTTTGTATTTCACAACTCAAATACTCGATCTTAGTATCACCACAAATGTTACCCTATTAAGGTTAGGATAGACTTCATTTGTTCCTCTGAAGTCTCATCAATACTAATACCGTTTCTGTGATCGATGGCGAAATTTAACGGGACCATGTTCATGGCTATGGACATTTCTATCACTAATGGGTTCATTTACTCGTCTCTTGGCTATCACTTAATAAATTGCGATTATGTCAACCTCTTCACTGCCATGATTGGAGTTAGAACAATTTAAGCTCAAATTCAGTTTTTTAGGAATCATCTTCACGATGATCAAGGGAAAAAGCTTGATAGATGCGGTAAGTGTTCTTTTTAATGATTTCAATCTCAAAATTGAACGTAATTTAGAAAACTAAAAATTTCGGCATTCATTCTACTTGATGTAAAGTTTCAACATATTCAATAAATCTTTTTGCTGCTGGGGAAATATGATGATCTTCTCTCCACTTCAAACCGATTTCCCAGTACCAACCTTCATCAATGATTGGGATCCAGACCAATTCATCTAACATCAACCCCAACGTCTTAGGCAATACGGATACACCAAGACCCGACTTTATAAAACCGGCTACAGTGATCAGGTCCTCCGCTTCATAAGCAGAAGCAAGAACAAATCCGGTGTGTTGGAAACGGGACATAATCGTCGCCTTTAATCCGCAGTTGTTTTTCAATCCAATAAATGGTTCGCCAGACAGCTCTGCCAAACTCAGAGCGCTACAATCTGCATAACGATGTTGAGAGGGAACAACAATGTATAAAGGAACATTTTGAACAGTCATCCAATGATGATTATCCAAAGTGGATTCCCTCGATGTAATCATAATATCCGAAAATCCTTGCTCCAAGTGTTCATCAATATCCCCTAAGTTCCCTTGTGTCAATTCAAACCGCACTTTGGGATACTCCAATTGATAACTCCTTATTAGGCTAGGAATCAATTCAACACCGAGAATGTTTAGATAAGACAACGTAATCACACCAGTATCCGGATTAGACCACTCTTCGATTTCATTTAGGCCATTTTCAATATTTTGTAGGGCTCTACCAATCCATTTAGAGAACATGGTACCGTTTCGGTTCAGCTTTATATTTCGTCCATTTCGCTCAAATAAAGGAGCTCCTATTTCGTTTTCAAGCTTGGCAATTGCATGACTTAACGCTGGCTGAGTAATACCAAGTGTTTTGGAGGCTAAGGTCATATGTTCAAGCCGTGCAACGGTCATAAAGTATTCTAATTGTGTAAGTTCCATTAAATTACCTCTCATACATTAATATTATTCATCATTTTCATTATTATAATAAATTGGACGTTATAGAAGTGGCAAGTGTAGTATTAGTTTTAGCTCCTCTCGAACAACACATCAAGGCTAAGAAACAGAGCGCTTTTAAATTAATCATTGAATACCATTACTACTAGGAGGAATAGATATGCATAAAGAATTTGAGTTCTCTGCATCAGAATTTGAAGGCAAGAAGGTCCTTGTAACCGGAGGAACAAAGGGAATGGGACAAGCTGTTGTAAAAAGACTTACAAACGGAGGAGCTACAGTACTTACTACTGCCCGTTCCCGCTCTATTGACTTGCCGAATCCGGTCAAATTTGTACAAGCAGATGTTGCCACACCTGAAGGTATAGAGCAAGTAATTACAGCAGTAAAAGAGCAACTTGGAGGTATCGATATTATTGTCCATTGCGTAGGTGGATCAACCACACCACCAGGAGGAGCACTTGTATTGAGTGATGAGGATTGGCTTCATGCATTAAATTGGAATTTACTCGCAGCAGTTCGACTTGATCGCGGCTTAATTCCACTTATGTTAGAAAACAATTCAGGCGTTATCCTTCATTTCACTTCCATTCAAAGACGTTTGCCTTTATATGAAACTACACTGGCTTATGCATCGGCAAAAGCCGCTCTGGCTAATTATAGCAAGGGATTATCGAATGAATTTTCTCCTCAGGGAATTCGAATAAATACTTTGTCTCCCGGGTTTATTCAGACAGAAGCAGCTGACGCATTAATTGATCGGATCGCAACGGAAACAGGAAGTCGAGAAAGTGCACTCGAACAACTTATGGATTCACTCGGAGGTATTCCAATTGGCCGACCAGGGTTTCCAGAAGAAGTCGCTGAACTGGCTGCATTTTTGGTCTCAGACCGAGCAGCATCCATTACAGGTAGTGAATATGTCATAGATGGGGGAACTATTCCTACAGTCTAACTAACATTAATAAAAGGAGAGAACAATATGGATCTCAATCATTTACCGTCTGTAATTGGCAAATATATTACTGCATCTAATAAACCAGACCCAGCAGTATTTGTAGATTGTTTTTCCGAAAATGCCGTTGTGTTGGATGAAGGAAAAAAGCGAAATGGAAAACAGGCGATCAGAGAATGGAGTGATCAATACCATTTCGCGGCGAATGTAACGTTAGAGCCAACAACAGCAAAAAAAATGGGTGAAGAAATTGTGCTAACATGCAAGCTGGATGGTACCTACGACAAGACTGGTCTACCCGATCCACTATTACTGAATTATCATTTCGTTATTGTTGACGATCAGATCGTCAGCCTATCCATTTTTTAAAGAAACCTCAAAGGCCTTGGAAATTTCTAAGGCCACTATTTATAAATTCTAATTATAACGGGGGTAAATACTCATGATAATTAACCATTTACTTATAAGACTAAAAGACTCTTCTGATACAAAAATCGAGGAGACACAAGAAGTCCTCCTTAAAATGAAAGGAAATATTGCAACCTTACTCGATATGCAGGTCAAGGTGGACATACGTCGTGATTCATCTTCTTATGATCTCATGCTGATCACAAAATTTGCATCGATAACGGATATGGAAGCGTATCTGGTAGATCCTTTACACCAAGAAATAAGCATATTTATTGGTAGTGTATTAGACAGCTCAGCATCAGTTTGCTACGAAGCATAAAGTACTGCAACAAACAACGGGACGAATGCTATAATAATTACGCATAATAAAGTGACTGCGAATCTTTAAGTGGCAAGTCAACCAAGTGATCAGCCTTCTGTCATGTACCATGGTGTTTTTTGAGGTTTTGTCTATATTTACTTATTATTTAGATAATCATCTAATCGGTAATCAGACTATGTTCGTAACCATTTCAGCAATCGGGACAAGAACTTGTACCTGTAACATAAAAAAGCCGCTATAATAGCGACTTCAATGGACTATTTTCTTGTCCTGCGAAATTTGAATACATTTTATTGACTGCTGTTCTTGGATCATCATCTGTTAAATCATCGTTGTTAGCATTAGGATATCGGGTTGCAAATAAATGTGTTAGTCTACTTTTTTCATTCAGATGGAGCTCATAGGTCTGTTCGATATGACGTGAACCCCAGGCATGGTTTAATTATCACATGAGAAAAGCCACCATAATAAAGGTGGCAAAATTTTCATTATCTATGCGAACGATATTTACTATGCTAATTGTGTGATAACCAGATGTGCCGAAACGGGTCTTGTTCCTCCGGCGAGAGGAGTCATGGTTAGTGCAGTGGAATTACCGGCTGGATTTCGCACGGTCAGTATTGAATTAATGACAGTCGTTTGTACTAAAGCCATTCCTGGCATCTGACTTGTGCCTGTTGCTCGCCCCACTACTGAATTGGATAGGTCAGCACCATTGAGTGTTAACATAAGTTGCCCAGCTTCATTCATACTTCCCTGAAACATAACCAGATACGTCCCGATCGCAGCCAAATTAAATGTGCTTGGACCCGTACGAGTAATTGTAGTTCCGCTTGTAGGTCCATCTTGCGGAAAACTTACGTCCGTGCCCGGAGCAACCGTTGCAGCATTGTCTGGTGGCATCAACGCAAAAAAATCTGCAAATCCCAGAACACCTCCGGCTGCGCCTGTAGCCCCCGTCACTCCAGTAGCTCCTGCTGGGCCTGCCGCCCCCGCTGCACCTGTTGCTCCAGTAGTTCCCGCTGGACCTGCTGTACCTGCTGCTCCAGCCGTACCTGCTGTACCCGTTGCTCCAGTTGCTCCCGCTGGACCTGCTGGGCCTGCTGCTCCAGCCGTACCTGCTGTACCCGTTGCTCCAGTTGCTCCCGCTGGACCTGCTGGGCCTGCTGCTCCTGCTGTACCCGTTGCTCCAGTTGGTCCAACAAATCCTTGTGGTCCGATGGCTCCGGCTGGACCAGGTACACCTTGAGGGCCTTGTGGCCCCACAACGCCTTGTTCCCCTGGAACACCTTGTGCACCAATCGGACCCGCTGGACCTGCTTCACCTTGAGGACCTACTGCTCCCGCTGGACCAGGTTGCCCTTGCGGTCCTTGAGGACCTGGGGGCCCTCCAGCTGGCCCTTGTGGTCCGGGCAGTCCTTGTACGCCCTGATTTCCTTGGATCCCTTGGATCCCTTGTGTACCTTGGGGTCCTGTTGGGCCAACAACTTTAGGCGTAGTTACATTCACTTCAGGTGGAGGGCATGTTACCTGTACTATTTTTTTAATTACTTTTACTCTACGATTTTTTCTTTTTCCTTTTGGAGAATGTACAGTTGCAATTTTTTTATTACACCTTTTTTTCTCATCTGGACAACTCAATTAGGACACCTCCCTATATTCATAGCTCAGTGTACGTAGGTAGTTGGCTACAGGCATGGACTAACATCTATCTTCACCCGTGCTAAAACCTATTTTTCATAAAATAAAGGCTATTGACATATCGCTTTGGATGCTTCTCCAAGGTCGGAACCGAGACGTTGGTATCGCAGGTATCATGTACTTCACCACGACATATTTAACTCAACAAATGTACATCTTCACCTTTGTCGTCATTTTCTCCTTGCTTGCACAAGGCTTGTCCTCCATGGCAACTGTTTCAAGGCTGCTGTTCGTCAATCTTTCCGTCATCTGTCATTACATTATTTGCGAGAAAAAGCGCAGTGTGAAGGATTGGATTATAAGAATGTTTTCCCCCTTGTTAGGAACAAGAACTTGGTTTCTTGAACAAAACAAAAAGCCGCTATTTTAGCGGCTTTGAATGGTGTTTCAAAATTGTCTTATGAAGAGCGATTTCTTGGGATCCCTAAAACAACCTATTCCCACAACCCTGATTAGAGGCTTCACCTTCAATCAAGAATGACCCAAATTTGAGTAGTCAATGAGATTTGATGGATCTTCTGACTTGTGAAGTACTCTTGACCAGGGTCGTATCAACCTTCAACTTACCCTAACTGGCGTTTAAATGCTTTACTAGCGAAGAAGAAAGCGATGAACATGATGCCGACACACCAGGCAAGTGCAATCCAGATATCATTACCAATAGACCCTTCATACAAGATGGCACGAATCGCATTCACGATTGAAGTCACCGGTTGGTTCTCAGCGAACGCACGGACAATTTTAGGCATGGTTTCAGTGGGGACAAAGGCCGAACTGATAAACGGCAGGAAAATCAGCGGATATGAATAGGCTGTCGCCCCTTCCATAGACCCTGCTGTCAATCCGGGAATGACCGCCAGCCAAGTCAGGGCCAGCGTAAACAGCGCTAGTATCCCAGCTACCGCGAGCCAATCCAGAATACTAGCGCTGGAGCGGAAGCCCATCAAGAGCGCGACAAGGATAACTATCACCACAGTAAGTGTATTAGAAATAAGCGAGGTCAACACGTGAGCCCACAATACCGACGAGCGCTTGATTGGCATGGTGATGAAACGTGCCATCAATCCGCTCTTTACATCCGTAAACAGCCGCAAGGAAGTATAAGCGACGCCGGATGCAATAGCCATCAACAAGATTCCAGGCAATAAATAATTGACGTAATTGTCAGCGCCAGTCTCTATGGCGCCCCCAAATACGTAGACAAACAGAAGCATCATCATAATCGGCGTAAGCGCAACGGTGATAATTGTATCCGGACTACGCATGATGTTTCGCATTAAACGTTCTAGTAACACCCCTGTTATGTTTTTCATTTACATCTCCTCCTTTTTATTGATGATTGCGAGGAAAATTTCCTCCAATGTCGGCTGCTTCTTGATGTACTCCACTTTCGCTGGCGGGAACATCTCTTTGAGTTCAGTAAGGGTACCGGTAGTGATGATTATTCCGCCATGCAGGATAGCGATACGGTCGGCCAGTTGTTCTGCTTCCTCTAAGTACTGGGTTGTCAGCAAGATAGTCGTGCCGCCGCCGGCAAGCTCCTTGACAGTATTCCAGACTTCAATCCGCGCTTCGGGATCAAGCCCTGTCGTTGGTTCATCGAGAAAAATGACAGCTGGTGTCCCGATCAGACTCATGGCAATGTCAAGCCGGCGTTTCATCCCGCCGGAATATTTGTTTACCCGACGGTTGGCCGCATCGGTCAGGCTGAATCTTGCAAGTAGATTGTCGACGACTTGAGCTGGATTGGAGACACCCCGTATCTTGGCGATCATCATCAGGTTTTCACGTCCGGTGAGTATGCTATCTAAAGCTGCGAACTGCCCTGTCAAGCTAATGTTCTGGCGCACATGATCCGGTTGACGCTGGACGTCAAAGCCGCAAATCCCTACTTCCCCGCCATCGGGCTTTATTAGTGTAGAGAGGATGTTGACTGTCGTTGTCTTGCCGGCTCCATTGGCACCCAGAAGTGCGAAAATTTCGCCACGCCTCACTTCAAAATCCACTCCCTTTAATACTTCCTTGTCATTAAAGGATTTTTTTAACCCTTTTACAGATATCGCTGCATCACTCATGCTTCTTCCTCCTTATAAAATGCGCAGCAAGGATGCTTGAAAAACCAAAAATTATGGTCAAGCACCTTGCGGAGCTAGATTGACTACATTACTTCTTACGCTATTCAGTCTGACTGATATCATGTATGACTTAGTACCGGATAAAAATTTAACTGAATAGCGAGGCAGCAATTTACATTTGTAACCAGCTAATCAGTCAATATACTCTATTGAATTTATTTTTTTTCCAAACGGTTCTTGATACTCTGATTCAAATCTTCACGATACTTAGCCACATAAGTTTTAGCGTTTGCGACTAGTTCGTCGGCAAAAGACGCCACATCTTCCCCGGTTATTTCCAGCACTTGTCTGCCTTCCGCAGCACCAGCTTCGAACAACTCGATTAACTCATACTGAATGTGAAGCATATCCATCCCATTACCCGTCGCGAAATTCCACATGTAGTTTTGAATTTTCTTATATACGAACTGATAGTCCTCTGGCAGTGCTTCAACACGTGCCATCATCATTTTGTACTCTTTTTTATCACCAATCATTTTTTTGAATAATTCCATCATATTATTTTTCTCCTCCTTTTTATAAAGCTCAACAAGACACTCCAAAAATTATCGGTGCGGAATATCTTATGATGTCAGATTGACTTCAAGACGTTGATTTTTGATGTTACAAAACCCCATTTTTCCCAAAACAATTCAAGTTCTTGGCGGCCATCCTCATTAAGCGAGTAGAATTTGCGGGGCGGCCCCATATCTGAAGGTTTCTTCTCGATATTCACCAGTTTTTTCTTTTCTAATCGCACAAGGATGGTGTAGACTGTCCCTTCCACGACTTCGGTAAAACCTAGCTCGTTCAATCGGCGGGTAATCTCATAGCCATAGGTTTCATGGCGGCTGATAATTTCCATTACGCAACCTTCGAGCGAGCCCTTCAGCATTTCAGTTAAATTCTCCATGTTCAGATCCTCCTCTAATTTGCCCCTCCTCTAATCAGTATCACTTATATTCAGTAAAACATAGTACCGAGGGAAATTATTACTCAACCGAATTCTACTTAGTAATACTCATTACCTGTACATCGTATCACTGAGTACCAGAGAATGTCAACTACTTTTAATTTTTTTATCCCCCTCACTATTCATCTTTTCAAATACAAGTTACCATAGTTAATTATAATCATCCCTGTTCTTCCGTACTAATTATGAAAAGTTAATTATTGGAATAATTATCCAGCTTAATAAAATACGTCTTACATTTAAAGAGGAGCATCTTCTAAGAGAAAACTCCTCTATTTTTGATATAATGTTATTCTTCAATATTAAACCATGGACCTGAAGCTTGGATCACACTCCATAGTTTTTCCGGAAGCTCCAGCTCATGAACTTCGGAAGCCTTTATAGCAGTTTGAATTTCGGATTCTTTTCCATCTTGAACCTTTTCAACCCAGTCTGGATCTGTAATTAAGGCGTGTCCTATCGCAGCTAAATTAAGACCTTGCTCTAATCCTTTTGCAATATCCTCCGGCGTTACCATAGAACCCGCAGCCAAAACCGGAAGTCTGCTATTAACATGGTTAACGATCAATTCCAGATATGTTGTTTCATCTTGCCTATCCACTGGCTTTGAATAAAGAGCATCAGCTAGTGAAGCATGCATATAATCCACTCCCGCTTCAATCAGTCGGTCAATTAATACATAGGTATCCTTCATTCTTAAACCGCCTTCTTGATGTTCCTCAGGAGAGATTCGGTAACCCAAAATAAATGGTTTTGTAGCATGGTTTTCGATGACGTTTTTCATTTTATTAATTACGGCTAGTGGGAAACGAAGGCGGTTCTCCATTGATCCTCCCCATAGATCCTCACGTCTGTTGAAGAAAGGAGAGAAGAAGTTTTGAAGTAAAAATCCGTGCGCACCATGAATTTCAACTCCATCAAACCCTGCTTCAATGGCTCTTCTTGTTGTTTCTCCAAACGCATGAATCACTTCCAATATCTCATCGTGCGAAAGTTCTCTCGGCAAAATGGAAGGAGCAAATCCAGTTGCTTCCGTCTCTACAGCACTGGAACTAACCACTTCTCCATTTGGTGTAAGATTCGGGAGTGCTTTGTTACCTGCGTGGAAAATTTGTAGTACCGCAGCAGCTCCCCCGCTTTTTGCTGCATTCGCCAATTTTCGTAAACTTGGGATGAATGTATCGTCATAAGCTGCAAATTCATTTGTAAAACCTATTCCATTAGGTTGGACATGCGTACATCCTGTTATAACTAAACCTATGCCTTTCACTCTTCTTCTGTAATATTTCACTTCACCATCTGAGATCGTGTAATCGTCATTACTAGCCCAAGTAGTCATGGGTGACATTACAACCCGATTTCTAAGGGTAATTCCATTGTTAAATGTGAAGGATGCAAACAAGTTGTTATAATTTGTGTTCATTTTCTAACCTCTTTCTAATTTTTTTTAAACATTAGTCATTGTTGTTGGCTTAAGTTAAAGCGTATATTCGATTCCCAACCGAGTAAAAAAGCAATCTTCTGCTCCTTGTTGATAGCCGATTAATGATAAGCAGATTACCAGTTGATGAGCACAAACAACATTGGTAGAATGACATCATAAAGTATTCGAGTAACTCGAAGACAATAGCATGGAGGTGCGACATTTTGATTCAGACATTAAATGAACCAAAATATACGGTAAAAGATGTATCTGAAATAACTGGACTTACAAAACATACGATCCGTTATTATGATGACCAACAATTAATTCCTTTCGTTTCAAGAGACAGTAATAACAATCGCTTATTCTCAGACCATGATCTGGATTGGTTGCGAATGGTACACTCCTTTCGTATTTCAGGCTTGCCGATTTCAGAAGTTAAACATTATATTGCGATGTGTTTGCAAGGTGACGAGACGATTCCTGAAAGGGCTGAGCTTGTTACAAAGCAAGAAAAAGAACTTGAAACGAAGATCAATGAGTATAATCTTCAATTAATGCACATCAAGGAGAAGAAGGCTTACTATAAAAGTGTCTTGGCTGGTCAATTGAATGATACCTGGAACCCAGTTAACAATAACCCAGAATGCGGAGAAAAATATGATATACCTGAACATATCAAATCAGCATCAAAAGCTCATGTTTCACCTTAAAAGATAGTCTAGGGCTTCGTGTGCACACGAAGTCAATTTTTATTTAATTGTCCCTCCACACCTCTCAACTTCAGGGCGCAGATCCTCCAACGGCTTATCCAGCCACTTGTCTTCAGTGTACCGATAAAATAAAAAAGCCGCTAAAATAGCGACTTTGAATGGACAACTGCTACTACTGTACATTGACACAAAGGCTATGCTGCCCGTTAGTGAACAAAAGCAGCCGATCACATTGGTCAGCTGCTTTCTTAGTTGTATTGAGCTATCGTTACCCGCTAGCGTAATTGACTAAGTAAGGTTTAATTATCTTGAAAGTGTTTTGATCAGTCACACGTCATCGGGACACTGCTGTCTCTTCTTTAGTGAACGCTAGTTTGTTGGTTTGATGAGCCTCATTTAATCAAGTACGTTTTTCCGTGAGATACGTTCTGACAGGAGGAGCAGTATATAATGAAAATTGATTAAGTATCCCTGCCGGAGTTTGATCTATTAAGACCATATCCCGAACGTTCGGTTGCATGAAACGTTCTCGGTCCATAACATTAAACATGGATACAATGGGATCGAAGTACTGATTAACATTCAATAAACCACAAGGCTTTTGATGCAGACCAAGCTGGCCCCAAGTAAATATTTCAAAATATTCTTCTAATGTCCCCGGCCCCCCTGGGAGTGAGATAAAGCCATCTGCTAATTCAGCCATTTTGGCTTTACGTTCATGCATAGAATCGACCATAATAAGTTCAGTCAAACCTTTATGCGCAATCTCACGAGTCTGTAAAAAATGAGGAAGCACTCCAATTACATGGCCCCCTTTTTCCAACACTGCATCAGCAACTTCTCCCATGAGCCCAGTAATAGCGCCTCCGTAAATCAGGGTGATTTCGCGACTCGCTAGTTCATGACCCAGTTCTATTGCAGCTTCTTTGTATATTGCAGATTTTCCTTCTTTGGAACCACAGAATACAGCAATTGATTTCATAGATACATTTTCTCCATTTCTTTTGTTAAATGCTTCATACTTTCTATATATTACAGGTGAAACTATGACATCTTTATGTCATAATTAGATTAAAAATTTTGGGGGATCTCCGTGAAAATTGAAAGGATTTTATCGATAGTGTTACTTTTGTTAGAACGTAAAAAAGTGAGTTCCTCTGAATTCGCGAAAATGTTTGAGGTCACTCCTCGTACTATCTTTCGAGATATCGAAACCATTACCAAAGCCGGAATTCCAATCACCTCTTCCCCTGGTGTGAATGGTGGCTTCAGTATTATGGAGCGTTACAAATTTGAGAAGAAGATCTTTACGCAAGCGGAGATATTAGTTTTAATACTTGGATTAAACAGCATCCATTCAACTGTTTCTAGCGATGAAGTCCTGAATGCCATTGCTAAAGTGAAATCATTGATCTCGGAAGATGAAAATCGACTGGTAGATAAACTAATAACAATTGATCCTTCACCTTGGTTCGGAAGTACTCATGTCAAACCACCTGAATTGGGGCAAATTAGAACCGCAATTGAAGAGGACCGCTTAATTACATTTGAATATCTAGATCCTTTTGAAGGTATGACTCCTTTGGAACTTACCATTGAACCTTGCCGACTAGTATTGAAAAACTCAGTGTGGTATATGCAAGGATTTTGTACAGAGAAAGGGGGATTCCGAATGTTTAAGGTTTCCCGCATTTTTTCTCTTGTTACTCACCATGATACATTTAGGAAAAGACAAATCGAAGACGAGGTTTTAGATATAACGGAGAAAGAAATTATACATTTAACTCTGCTTTTTGACCAATCACTTATTCCTTATATGAGCGAATACTGTGGAGAGAACAATATTCGCTTCTATGAAGGTGTTAAGTGGATAGCAAAGTTCCCCTTCATTGCAAATGACCATGGATATACTCATTTACTTAGCTTTGGGGACAAATGCGAATGTCTCGAGCCTGAACATGTAAGAAGCGAGTTAACCAAACGAATTGAGGGTATTTACAAAATTTATTCCAATTAAAAAACGCATCGATTTCTTCCATCGGTACTTTTATTACATTCTTCAATATCCCCTGCCTCGTGTTAAATCGCTCTGTGAAAAAAGAAAGGCTCGCACAGGCAGGGTATTATTACTTCCCTGCCCCATACGAGCGTCTACGTCAGATTGCACTCAAACGATTGATCCGGATGTGTACTTTTAGTAATCGTTTCATTTCATGTAGCGATATTCTAGTAGATCCTTCAAATTTGAGATTTTCTGCAGCAGCTTCTCCCCGACATTGGTTTCCCTCACCAGCTTCCGCTCCAGTTCTTTGTCCACCAATCTTTTTACAGATAACACGTCCGTTCCGTTACATAACACATCTTCTTTTGAATTAAATTTCTGATGAGCGACGAGCTGCATGCCAAAGGAATTAAACAACAAGGTATATCCGGCAATGCCCGTTGTGGATTGATAGGCTTTGGAGAAACCGCCGTCAATCACGATCATTTTTCCGTTTGCTTTAACAGGGCTCTCTCCACGACTTTCTTTGACTGGCGTGTGGCCGTTAATGACATGTCCATGATCCGGATTCAAATCAAACTCCAACAAGATTTTTCGACAGATCTCTTCATTTTCACGTAAATGGTAGTAAGGATTCTTTCTCTCCTTATGTGCTTCTTTATCTTGGATAAAATAACGTTCAAAAGTGGTCATTTCTCTCTTTCCAAAGAGCGAGGAACATTCCCCTGTCCAGATGTACCATACCATATCCGTCGCCAGATCTTCTGTCTCTTCCGGATGCGCAAAGGCGTAACGCAAATAATCTTCAAAAACATCAAGCAATTGACTGCCCGCATATGTCTTGCCTTCAATCTTCATTTCTTCCATATTTCCTTCTTCATCCAAAGGAATACAGCCGTGGATTAACAAATTCCCGTTGTATTTTAAATAAAGGCTACCCTTTTTCATGAGAAAATTCATATGTCTGGCCATCTTTTCGGAATGCTGAACGGAGAACAACAGCTTTTCCATCACCAGGCGTTCTTCCTCCAGCAATTGTTCAGGCTTCTGCGGATTTACGGTTGCGAAACAGGTGTTTTCCAGCAGGTACGTTTTACCGCAGATTTTGATTTCATTTTTGTCGTAATCAATCTGCTCCAGCAAAAGTCTTTCAGACATATTAAAGTATGGGCGTCTCTTGATAATCGGGATTTCAAGTTTAAACTGGATCATAGCAATGGCTTGGTGAATTTTGGTGATCTGCAGAATTTCTTGCTCCGATACGTTATGGCCAGCCTGTATCTTAGGTCTGAAGGGCGAATTGTCTTCATAGTATTTCTCCGCCAAGTTTAGCAATGGGCGTAGATTGATTCCGTATACATCTTCAATGATGTCCAGATTGTCGTATCTGGCGCAGATCCGGATAATATTCGCAAGGCAGACCAGAGAACCCGCATAAGCACCGATCCAGAGGACATCATGGTTCCCCCACTGAATGTCTACAGAATGGTAGTTGATTAGCGTATCCATTATTTTATCGGGGTCAGGTCCCCGGTCATAGATATCTCCAACCACATGAAGATGGTCAACCACCAGGCGTTGGGTCGTATAAGCAAGGCCGATGATGAGCTTGTCCGCCTGGCCCAAGGATATAATTTGCCGATATATTTCCTCGTAATAAGGATCCTTATTGTTGGTCGAATCCGTCTTGTATAGAAGCTCTTCTACAATATATACATACTGCTCCGGCAGAGCTTTACGCAATTTCGAGCGCGTATACTTCGAAGAGGCATAAGAAATAAGCATAAGCATTTGTTCAATCGTTTGTCTATACCACTGGTTCAAAGCCTGTTTATTGCACAGTTCCCCTATAACCAGCTGTATTTTTTCTTCCGGATAATAAACCAACGCCGCAAAATCATTGATTTCTTGATCCGTCCAAACCTCCCGGAATAATTCTTTGATTTTCTCTTTGACGGTACCCGAACCGTTTCTTAGGACATGCTGAAAAGCCTGAAACTCCCCATGCAAATCACTGACAAAATGCTCGGTTCCCTTCGGGAGATTGGAGATCGCCTCAAGGTTGATGATCTCTGTTATGATTTTTTCTTCCGTATCATATTTCTCGGCCAATAAATCTAGAAACTGCTCATCCAAAACAGATGTCCCCCTTCAAGGAAGTATGGTGATGTATAGGTCATTAAGGCTCGAAGATATCGCTCCAAGGACAATCCTTTTGAACAATAGCTAAAAAGAAAAACATTAGTTTTTTGGTAACTCTTTACCTGTATGGTTAACAATAAAAATAAAATTATTTATATAGTGATTATCAGCACTGCCTTTCCCCATCATACTCCCGTTTCTCATATATGAACAAATTTTATTAAAAGGATGTATTTTGGAGTTGCTCATTTAAGCTCACTCACTCACGTAATATCCGACTGCTTAAAACTTTCGATCCCTAACTATAATAGTGATTATGAATGATACAACTGTTCTTCAGTTATTTTGAAAAACGGTAAAACTTAAATTAATTAAGAGCCATTCAATGGAAGTGTCATAAAAGTTTTACTCGACCTATAAGTGTTTCACATTTACCACATCTGGTTTGCTTGAATCCCAGCTCCGATATATACCGAAAAATAAAAAAAGCCGCCAAAATAGCGACTTGTACCCTGGATAGATGGTTTCAATGACAGCGCCGGTATGTGTGGTGCCGGTCTTTGCCTCGTATGTGGTTCCACTACCAGGACTAACGCATAAGGTTGAACTCCTCTTCCATTTTTGTAAACTTGTTCGTGAGAAGGTTGTTATCCAATCTTTGATGAGCGAACACATTAATGGACACGGTGTCTCCGAACGAAGCGCCTCTCCCTCTTCCCCGTTGCCCCGATTTGAGGATGAACATCCCGCCAGTGCCAAGCACGTACGATTGATCCTGTTTTTCTCAAATAGACCCATTGATGGCGGACAACCTAACCAATATTAATAGCTTAAAGACCCCTCATGGGGGTCTTTTTTAATTTCTTCACATTCATGGATCTTATGTTAAGACTCCGTTTTCAATGCAAGCCTGTCTTTTATGAAATATTGATTCACCAGAAACTTCATCATTTCATTTGGCTGTTTTTGAGAGAATTCAGCATGATCTGCAAAAAGCATTCCATACGGTGACTCTTGGGTATAGGGTACCCATTGGGCCATTTCCTCTCCAGTTGAATCCTGTCCATTTGGATCCCCTGTACGAATGAAGTTGGCCCAATAATTGCACATCTGGCGGGCCAAATCGTAATGTTTGCCGATAAATGGCCGCCAACATTTAGCTAGAGTTTCAAAGAAAAACCAGAGATCCACCGAGTGGAAGGTACCCGGATGGTCCCATCCTGGGATCTCGGCATCAAAATTGTAATAGTACAACGGGGAATCGGAACCGAGACCGGCGTTAGCTTGCGCGGCTATGCGAATGGCATATTCAATAGAACTTACCGAGGCCTTCTTCTTACTCTCTTCTATGTTGATCGACTGATTACAGCACAGCTCCAGAAATACATCGGCATCTTCACCGAACATGTCTGTGGCCAGCTTCTTAAGATCTTCGGATGTATTGGCATCTGGAACGCTGAAAAATTCGGAGGACGTGTGACCCATCATAATCGGCACCTTCCACCACTTGTTTTGAAGGAATAAATCAAACGGATTGCCTACACTGAATACCTGATCTACAACGGTCCCCCAAAATCCCTGGTACTTCACTGCCTTGTCACGTAGTTCGACCGCACCTATCTGCCTTGCTTCCGCAAGCGAAGATACGCCGAGATACTTAAAAAACTCCACGCCGTCCTGTTCGGCTTCAGTTAAATGACTCCGAAGCGCAGGCATGCGAGTTCCCGGGTAGAGAGCTGTAAAGATTCCACTTTGAACAATCGCCTTTTGAAAGAGCCCCTCATTCTGAGGAGAAGTAAGCTGGGTCATGACGCTGCCGCCGCCTGCGGACTGGCCGCCGATCGTGATATTATCCGGGTCTCCACCGAAAGCTGATATATTGCGTTTGACCCATTTTGTGGCTGCCTGTTGATCGAGATTACCGAAGTTGGCGGGTGCTTCTGGTGCTTCCGCTGTAA
This sequence comes from Paenibacillus sp. FSL F4-0087, assembly GCF_038020215.1. Lineage (NCBI taxonomy): Bacteria > Bacillati > Bacillota > Bacilli > Caryophanales > Paenibacillaceae > Paenibacillus > Paenibacillus sp. FSL F4-0087. The sequence goes on along the minus strand of NZ_JBBODJ010000001.1, from coordinate 5,964,785 downwards.
TTTCGGGATGGCATAAAAAACCAAAAACATTGAGACGGTAATTGATCGTGACGACCACGATTCCTCTCCTAGCGATTCGTTCGCCATCGAATTCCATTTCAGCCGTATGACCGACCTGAAGTCCCCCGCCAAAATACCATACATATACAGGTAGTTTCTCATCGGTGTGTTTGGCCGGGGTCCATACGTTCAGGTAAAGGCAGTCCTCGTCCATAGCGATATTCGGCTCCACAGCCCACTCCCGGGTATAGATATTGTTATCATCGATCTCCTGCTTCACCTGCATCGAAATCGGCGCGAATTCGTGCACCTTAAGCACACCTGCCCAGTCCTTGGCTGGCTGTGGTGCACGCCACCTGTTCTCGCCCACTGGTGGCGCGGCAAACGGTATCCCCTTGAAACTTGTGATTCGTGGGTCGGCTGCCGGCAGTCCCTGAACCAATCCATTTTCAACTTTTACAGTTCGAAGCATTGTTTAACATCCCCTTCTATATATGAGCTCGTGGAAAACATCCTGATATATTCATAAACTTGGTTTTGAACGTATGAGATACTCTTTTCCCTGGGTCTGGTTATCGGCTGGATTCGATTATTTGAAAAGACGTTTCGAAAACAGATACAGATCGTTTTTCCACACAGGCCATTCATGTCCCCCGCTCTCCTCATACCAGATGTGTGGCACTGCCTGCTGCTCCAAATATTGCTGTACGCTGACACTAATTTGGATAAGATTGTCCTGATCACCGCAGGAAATCCACAACAGCGACAAAAGCGAAGAGGCTTCCGTAGGGTTAGGTATGAGTACTTCCGGAGCTTTGGTATTCGGAGCAGGGGAAAAGGCACCGACCCAAGCAAATTGTTGGAGATTAGTTAGCCCGATGTTTAAGGACTGGCCTCCCCCCATGGACAAGCCAGCTATGGCTCTGTTTTCCCGAGTGATGCCCGTTGGATAATTGGACTCTATATAAGGGATAAGGTCATGAATCAGGTCTGCTTCAAACCGTTCAAAAGCATTTATTTTCTCTGGATCAAAAAGGTCTCCCTCGGCTCGATCATTAGGCATCGCACGACCATTGGGAAAAACCACAATCATCGGTTCAAGCAGGTTGTCGTTGTATAGATTGTCGAGAATAATCTGCGGAGCACCAAGATGATGCCATTCCATCTCATCCCCACCGATTCCATGTAGCAAATAAAGCACAGGATAGGTTAGTTCGGAAGAAAATCCTGGTGGCGTATACACCATTGCTTTACGTGAATTTCCGACGGTTGTGGAGTCATATTCTATCATCTCACTTGCTCCGCATAGTATATTTTGGCGGTATTTGTCAAATCCAGCCGGTGCTGAAGATATCATGTACAGTACTCCCTTCACTAATTGTATTAAGCTTTTTAGCTGAATTTATAGCCATCGTTCGTTAACCGACATAGCCAAATCCAAGAATTGTGAACCGTTTATCCTTATGAGCTTCTGCCATTTCAATCTCGACCATGTGTTCTCTGACGTGCTTCTCATTAATCAGGAGCATGGCATGACAGCGTGTCCAGTTCACTTCATGCGGATCGGCTTGTTTGGTGAGGATGCCATTTACTTTAATATGGGCTGTTCCGAACTCCTCGCTCCCGGAGTCTTTGAAGATCAAAATTAGACGTCTGCACCGCAAATGCAGCCTGAAGCTCTTGGCTTCTTCCATTTCTCCGCGGGCGTACATCCAATTATTCGGGAAGAGCGGCGTAGTATAATTATGATCGTCCAGCTCGGCCATCTGCAGATCAGTATCCGTTTGACGGAAGCAACCTGTGTCAATTCGGGCGAGCAGCTCTGCGTTCTTCCGATCCAGTAACGTAACATTGACGAAATCATCTCCGATCAGAGGTGATCTACTCAGATCATGGTCTTCCTGATCCAGTTCGGAACGGTTCACTGCACCAAACAGGTGACCCAGTGCATCGGCCATAATTCGATGTCCCAAGTTGGTCGGATGATAAATATCATGAAAATATTGTTCTTTGGATACGATATTACCCTCGTCCTTTGTCTTGCGAAATTGCTCAACCAGAGCATCCTTCATGCTCACCATGGGCAAATCGTAATGCCAGCCTACCGGAGCCAGGCGGTCCTGTAGATTCCAGTCGTTCTCAAAAACACTGAATAGCAGGATGACCGCTGGCTTGTTATCTGCAGAAATCGCTTTCAAAACTAAGCTCTCGTAACAGTTTCCTCTGGTCTCATCGTCAGCGTCGTTTACCGCAAATTCGATGATGACGATATCTGGCTGAATCGTACCATCTCGGAGTACATCCCGTTCATAACGTACAACACCAAGTTCAGAAGGTGTTCCTCCTACACCCGATTTGACAAAATGTATGGAACTACCGTCTGAAGGGGCGAACATCGCCTTGAACCGCTCGTACGAGCGATAAGCGTAACTTCGAAGATGAATCGGTATAGCACCAGCCCCATGGGTAACAGAACCTCCGATGTAAGCCATAACGACAGGTTCACCTTGCTGAGCTTTCTCAATCGCTCGTTTTAATCTGACATTGTTTCCCTTGTTTAAAAGAGATCGGCCAATCATCTCGATATATCCTGGGGAGTTGTAATCAAACTCAGTCTCGTAAGTCGATTCAGCCACTCCCACGGGATCGCGCGGTGCAGACATACCCTGGTGTTTATCTTCTTCTTCCACATCTCCTGCATCGCCAAGCATGCTACATCACCACCATTCTTTTTTATCAGAATGCTCCTTCTTTCCGAGTATACCGCTTACCTAATTTCACAGTAACCGGATAAAGTATAGGATTTTCTCAAATATATCATTTCAAGTCGGGTATTTTAATGGATGACAAAGAAGACCTAAGATTTCTGGTGTAAACGCTTTAATTTGAATACTTCTGTCATGATATAATTTGATCGACGATTCAAATGAAGGAGGATTACGATGAATATTACGGGTCAAGGGGCTTATGATACAGGTACATATACCAATTTCTTCCACAAGTTAGGTTTTGAACAGCATGAGATAAACGCAAAACTGGAGCAAACATGGAATGAGCTATTCTACGGAAACGAGAATACGCGAATCTATTATCCGATGGGTGAGGACAAAGGGTATTTACTCGACACCGGTAATAACGATGTTCGCTCCGAAGGCATGTCTTATGGCATGATGATGGCTGTTCAGATGGACAAAAAAGAAGAATTTGATCGGCTCTGGAATTTTTCTCATACGTTCATGCAGCATGCTGAAGGTCGATACAAGGATTATTTTGCCTGGCACTGCAAACCCGATGGAACCCGCTTATCACAAGGTCCTGCACCTGATGGTGAGGAGTTTTTTGCATTGGCCTTGTTGTTTGCCTCCAACCGCTGGGGTGATGGCGCTGCCCCTTTTAACTATAAGGAACAAGCCCGAAAGATCCTCCGTGCATGCATTCATCAAGGTGAAGATAGCGAGGGGGATCCTATGTGGGACCCGGAAACCAAGCTGATCAAATTTGTACCGGAATCACCATTCAGCGATCCATCTTACCATCTGCCCCATTTCTATGAGTTGTTTGCATTATATGCGGATGATGATGATCAAGCCTTCTGGAGAGAAGCAGCGGCAGCAAGTCGTGCATATCTGCATACAGCATGTCATCCTGTAACCGGGCTTTCGCCTGAGTATGCGAACTATGACGGGTCGCCTGCCCCTGTTCAGCCGCATGGTGATTTTAGACACTTTTACAGCGATGCTTACCGGGTTGCCGCTAATATTGCTCTGGACTGGGAATGGTTCCGCAAAGATCCCTGGCAGGTGGAACAATCGAATCGAATTCAATCCTTCTTCAGCAGCATTGATGTTGCCGAATATTGTAGATATACCATTGAGGGTGAACCGTTTGATGAACCTTCCTTGCATCCTATCGGTCTGCTCGCTACCAACGCCATGGCCTCACTGGCTGCAGATGGTCTACATGTGGAACATTTCGTACGCCTCTTTTGGAACACCCCCCTGCGCCAGGGTGAGCGCCGTTATTATGATAACTGTCTGTATTTTTTCAGCTTGCTGGCTTTAAGCGGCAGATATCGGATATATTAATCACTCTACAGTTCATTTTCAACACAGCGCATCGCGCAGACTGAAATCTCAGCGTAAAGAGGACCTTTCCGGCGATAACAGCCGTAGAGGTCCTCTTGTGCGATAACGTTAATTGCTAAAAGCAATAAATTTCCATTGTTGATTCGTTGCACCCGTGTAAGTATTCTGCTGCAACTTGGCACCATCGGATGTGGAAGCGTTTTCCACTTCAATCGCTTTGTTGCTGTTTACGTTAATGATACTCCAATATCCATTGCCCAGATCGTTGACTTTGAAATGCTGTGCGGTCGTGTTCAGATTGCTCATGAGCTGCACCGCTTCACCGTTTGTGAGGGTACCGTTGCGAATATCAATCACTTTGTCCGGTGAGTTCACGCTGGTTAGTGTATAGCTGCCACCGCCGATGGAGGTCAGAACCCACTTCTGAGGATTGCCGCCCAGATCGCTCCATTGCTGAAGCTGAAGATTGTTTTGATTTTGCCCCCCAGGAACGTCAATGACCTTATTGGAATGTCTGGCCACAATTTTGTAGGTTGCACCTGACACAAGCCCGGTTGTCGGTCCACCACCATTTCCACCGCCTGGATACGATTGTGCACGTTCATGGTACCAGTTGAACAGGAATCGTCCCATGGCACTTCGGGATGCATCTCCATCCCATTTCAGTCCGGCTGTTGGATCGGCAAAAGAACTGCGTTGACCCGGCTCAAGAATGAAGCCGTTCATGTGAGCTGCGATGCTAACGTTACCTGCCGCGTTGAAGATGGTTTTGGTATTGGTGCCGAAACCTTCGTTGCTGCCATTAAACAAGTTCCAGTAAGCCGAATCACCAGGTTTGTTCTTAAACCAGGTTACTTCGGTGATGTTGATCGGATATTTGTCTGCGGCTGCCTTGACATTGGTATTCCATTGATCTTGCAAAATGGAGAAGTTATCATATGCGCCGTAGCCAGGATACCAGTGCACCGCATATCCATAATTGTTCTGCGGGTCCGTTAATGGATGGCTTGCTGTCAGACTGTAAAACTGGTTGTACCCCAGACCTGCAGCCCAGATTACGTTATCGGCACCCTGGTTACGAATCGTGGAGATGATGGAGTTCTGGAAATTACGCAGATCATTCCAGTGATCCACAAAATCGTTTTCCCCGTTGTATCCGCCCCAATGTCCATTCGCATACGATTTCACTGGCTCGTTAATTAGCTCGAAGTGAACGTTGTCTGCACTTTTAATCTCCGGACGAGACGCAAGATATCCCCAGATTTGATTGAATTTCTGCAGGTTGGAAGCGGTGGTTGCCTGGTCATCCTTCAACGTAAAGTCGAGTCCCAGTACCACATAAACACCCTTGGTTTTGGCATATTGAATGTACGGGATAATGACGTTCTGCGTAACGGTCTGCACACCGGCAAAATTATATGTACCCGCCGCCACATCACCCATGTCCTGACGATCTATGAACAGACGTACCTGATTCATGTTCCAGCCATGATTGCTGCCGTATTTCGGGCTTGTGTCCGCAAACGTATCCGTAATGTCTTTCAGGTAGGCCAGTGTAGCCGCATGACGATTGTTGCCGTGCAGATTAAGATAATAATTGCTGTCCTGATACGTCCAGTAAGCACCTGAAGGTTGATGCCATCCGTTCAAAAGCACAGGCTGATTGTTGCTATTCACCAGATTCTTGCCACTTACGTGAAGCTTGCCCATAGGCATGCCAACCCACGCCTCAGCGCGGCTCCCTCCCCATGGTGCAATCGTAATCAGCAAAGCCAAAACGAGTAAAAGTTTACAAGACAAAGACATCCACATCTTTTTCACTTTATATCCTCCTGTCATGATCGATTGCTTTTCCTCAATGCAATATCCGATGAATTGCAGCAAAGTCTAAGTAGACTAAGCTTCGGTTGGCGCACGCTTCCGCAACCCGTTCCATACGTTCAGTCGCAAGACTTCTCCCCCCTTTAGATCGTATCGATCTGTCTCGGATCTTTCTTCACTATTAAAGCTAACGTTTTAGCCAACGATACCTGTACGTTCTACACTCTCCACGAAATAACGCTGTACGAAGAGATAGATGACAATCAAAGGCAGAATGGCGAGTAATATTCCCGTATCCTGAATCATGCTCAGATAGAAAGGATCAGCCTTAGAGGCGCCATCACTCACTTGCTGGGCCAGATTATACGGAAGCGATGACAGTTGAGTCGACATGACCTTGCTCGAAGTCAGATACGTGGTCGTGTAGAAGCTATCATTCCACTGCCATACAAAGGAAAACAACATCACGGTCACCATGGATGGAATCGCATTCGGCAGCATGATTCGGGCAAAGGTTCGCCCAATGCCTGCCCCATCCACGTAAGCCGCCTCTTCCACTTCCTTCGGGATGCCGCGGAAGAACTGACGAAAGATGAAAATATACAATCCGGCTTTAAGCGAATTGGCCGTAATGGCGGTCAGAATGAACGGCCAGTAGGTATTCAGCAGGTTCACCGGTTTACCGGCAATCAGTGTCATCAAGCCCATCAGGTCGAAGCTTTTCAGATTGAGATACACCGGAATCAAAATGGTCGTGGGCGGGACAAGAATCGTGAGAATCACACCTGCAAACAGCAAATTGCTCCCCTTGAACTTCAACCGGGCGAAACCATACCCTGCAAGGGCACAGGACGCTGTAGTTAACAGTGTTGTTGTCGCTGACAAAAGGAAGGTATTCAACAGTGTCGCCCAGTAATCCATAACCCGAATAGCCTGCTGAAAGTTATTAATCGAGAAATTCTGGGGAATCCATACCACCACAGCGGAATACAGATCACCCTTGTCTTTGATGGACGTTGAGATTTTCTGAAATATTGGAAAGAGGATAACAAAGGAAAGTCCGGTAATCAGTACGAACCGAATCACAGACCAGAGCCAGCCTTTCCAGTGTTCCAGCGATAATAATCGAGAAGTCGTCACACTGAACGTCCTCCTTTCTAATCTTGATAGAAGACTCGTTTCGAGAAAATCATGGATACAATGACAAGAATGATGGCAATCGCCAGAAAATACACCCATGCCATCGCCGAGCTGAGACCAAAGTCAAATTTCACGAATCCGGTATCCCGGATCAGTTCAGTCATGGCGTTATTGGCAAACGAGTCGATAATGGTGTAGATCGCATTGACAAAGATCAGCGGACTGACCATCGGAAATGTAATCTTCCAGAATGCTTCGTACCCAGTAGCACCCTCCATTTTGGATGCCTCATAGAGCTGAGGCGAAATGGTCTGAATGCCAGCCAAAAAGATCAAAATCTGCACGCCCGACTGGCTGACAATCTGATAGATCCGATCAACGGCATTACTCAAATACGTTACGATCCATTCGCTCACCCCGGCATCCAACATCAGATTTTCGAGTTCAAATGTACCTAGTGCGCTTCCTCCAGTACTGTTCTGGTTAACCGCATCAATCAAGCTGGTGCTCTCCAGCGACATGATGACACCGGAAGCCAAAATAACGGGCAAGAAGAAAATGGAGCGTGCTATGGCTCTGCCTCTGAACTTCTGGTTCAGGATGACGGCGAGAAACAGGCTGAATATGACGATAAGAGGCACATTGACGAGCACATCGGTAATCGACTCGATCAATGCACGGTTAAAACTTGTATTAACGGTAAGCGCCTGAATATAGTTAGCAACACCAGTGAATTGAATGGCAATGCCTTCCGCATTGGCCTGAATCGTGCTCATGCTATTACGCAGCGAAGCCAGCAACGGGATGAAGAAAAACAATACAAATCCGATCAACCACGGAAGCACGTAGATAACGCCCCACATGGCTTTCTGCTGAGCATACGTACGACTTCCCCATTTCCATTTCAGGAGTGTCTTCAGAGCTGCTCACCACCAGTCACATAACCTTGGGCTTTCACGGTTTGGCCCTCAACCTCTATAGGAAAATCATTATAATTCACAATCACGAAGCCACCACCGTCATAGGTTGTTCGATACACACCTTCCGCCAATGATTCATGCGATTTCATGGAACGCCCGGCAAATGGAAGATTGGTCTGATTCACCTCGTTGTACATCTCGGCAGCCAGATCCACCCACTGCTCGTAGTTTGCCGCGTACAGATCATCATAATCGGTCTGTTTGACCACGTGGTTGGGTGCATTGAACCAGGCGAAGTAAGGACTTGCTCCATATTCAATCAGTTTTAGAACATACTGGCTCGGGTTCGTATAGGTCGAGAGATTGTATGGAGAGCCGGTGTAACTGATATTCCCATGAACGACTAATTGGAAAAACGGAACCTCTTCATCCTCCAGTTTGAACTGGCTGCTGCTCATCGGCGCGTCCGTCAGCCCAGTAACATAAGGCAGTGCATAGCCATTGCCACCCTCGGCCACAACGGAACCTGCCTGTTGTTTGATCTGTTCCAGCGCTTTAATGACAACGTCCAGCGCTTCCGTTCGATCCAGAAGCTTCTTCGGATTCATGTCGCTGTTCAGCTGTTCAGCCAGATCTTTCAGGCTCAGCGACTGAGACTGTTCCTCTTTTAGAATAGACTTCATCTCAACTAGCATCTCTTTCGTCACCTGATTCAGCTTGTTGGGCGAAAGCACATAGGATGGAGACCGTTCCCGGTCCCGTCGCTGCAAAGCCTGATTCATCGGATATACCACAGCCGGTTCTTGGGTTAACGTTCGAGAAGCCGCTCTGGAAGGTTTGAATCCTTTCTTGGATTGCACATTCAGCAAAGCTACATCCGGATAAAAGCCAATGCCTAATTCCTTTGTATAATCGCTAAAATTGCGCAATCCCTTTTGGCCACCAATGGCTCCATCCACCGATATGGAATCCGGCAGGCGGTGATGCAGTCCATCATTGAACCATCCGGCGTAGCGAACCTGAATGTTGGATACATTTTTCTCCGTCAATGTAGACAGAATCTGCTTGGCTTCCTCAAAGGTCGTAAGCGCCTCTGTCGAATCATAAGGGATACCCAGCATATGTTGCCGTGTTGTCATCCCGCCGAACAATTTCAGATAAAATGGAATACCCGCCTGTTCTTTACCCGCTTGCTGCTCGGGAAGTCCGCCGGTCTGTAACAGATAATTCCGGTAGAGTTCGGCCAACCCTGAGTAGGAAGCCTTCTCCCCACCGACAAAAGCGTATCTTACAACAAAGTCTGACGCTGTCGGTTTTTTCTGGAATTTGGGTAGTGTTCGCACCATGTCACTTGCTTGAAGTGTTACATCGCTCTTATTCATGACATAGAAGCTTGGATATACGTTGTTGTAGCTGTTCAGCTTGCCGCTGATATCCGCATTCACCACTGCCACAGCGTCCCCTTCCTCGATAATGCCAAGGAAAGCACCCTCTTTCCGGATCAGTCCAAAAACAGGCAATCGGGCTTTGGCTTCCGCCGAGCCAGCTTCCCGCAGCTTCATCGTCAAGTCCGGGCCGTAAATATCTTGTTGATAACCGGGATACTGAAGCTTGCCATTGTTAAAATGGATCAGTGCTCCGGAGCCGTCCGGTACAAAAATCGAACCCTCTTCCTTCGTCCCTCCGGCTCCGAAATATTCCAGCACGGATATGGTGTTGATCGGATACTCTTCTGGAAAATGAATGCCGGATGCAGGAACACGAACCAGCAGATTCTCTCCATCCAATTCATATTCCAAAGTCATCATGAAGAGCCGCGGTCCACTGCGCTCCTGATCAATCCCGTGTTCGGCATGATCCTGTGCCAGGTCTTCTTCCGTATAACCAGCCGTGTCAAATGCCTTCAGGGCACGGGACAACTGGAGTCCCTGCAGGGCCTTGTCAATTCGAACATAGACACCCTCATCTTTATCTTCGGTATACCCGATCTTCAAGGCGCGTTCTCCTGCCTTGTCGAGCTGTGCTAACAACTTTTGCTCAAATCGTTCCTTGCTGATTTTGACCGGCAAATCTTCAATGGAGCGCTCGGCGCTTCCGAACTGATAGTGAACCCGGACCCCGCTTGGCATGGTCTCATAGCTAACCTGCTTGTGACCGATGCTATCCGTATAAGAGTTCACCGTACTGCTCTGACCCTGGTTGTTGAAAAAGCTAAGTCTGGCTTGGGATGACAGAAGATCTTTGTTAATGCCGGCTGCAATCCCGTCCTGCTCTCGATCTGCTGGATTGCTGCGCCAGATTTGTCCGCTCTCTCTATGCAGGACAGCAATCTCTGCCGTCTCTTCATCGATAAACAACTGCAAGGCTTCGTTCCTAGCAATACCAATCATGCCTTGTAATCGAGGTTCGCTGAAAGAAGATTTCAGTTGTTCTCCGGGAGGCAGGGAGGGAAGATCGGCCTGATCTACAGCTGCTGCTGCCTCACGAGCTTGCGGTGATGGCGGGAACTGGCAACCACTTAGAAGCAGACTGCCAATGAGCAGTATTCCGGTTATTTTTTTTGCTATAGCATATTTCACTGGATGTCCTCCTTCCTTAGCCCCGAAGCACGATTTCCTGATAGATGGTTACGACAAACGATACGATCTGCTGTACAAGACTGAAGAAAAGCAGGCACAGAAAGGCTATAAAAGCCATGGCTACCAGGGTAAGCAGCATTGTAAGTACCGTCTTAGCCGGTGTGTACTGATGAACGGTCATGTTGCCCACGAATAACAGATATACCGTCCAAGCAACAGCAAGTGCATTGGAGAAATAATAGAAGGCTGTTTCCTGCGCGGAAATGACGAGACTCAGCCAGATCCACGGGAAATGAATCAGGAGCAGCGGCACCAATGCAAAACACGTCGACATGAAAATCTCCGAAAACTTGCCTTCTCCGTCCATCAGGGTCGTTAACGACCAGTTGGCCACACACCAGAATAGTACTGGGATAATGACATACAACACTTCAAGCAGGCTGTTCAGATACTTGGGATTGTTAAAATTAATGAGAAAGCCACTGTACTGAGCATGCAAAATTTTGGAAATCATTAGCATCAGCATAATCATGCATGCAATCAGCAATGTTGTTCGTTGATTGCGTTCATATTTCAGTTCCCAATATCCGTCGAATGGGTGAAAGATGAGATGTAGCGGATACTGGTAAAATTGTTTACTTGGCCCTTGCATTTGTTGCCCTCCTTTTCTGCCTGCGAACGATAGTGACGGATACAAACGCAGCTACAGTCAGGAATACACCGGACATTATCCACGAGAAATGCTCGCGCATCAGTTCTTTGCGGAACAGAAGAAAAGCTTTCGAATAACCCTGACGCTCCATGCTCCGTTTAAAATATTGCGCAGATTCGGCATAGTCCTTCTGACGAAGCAGCGATTTTCCAATACCCGCATAAGCATACTCCAGATTAGCGTTCATCTCGGCGGCCTTGGCGAACAACATCGCGGATTTATCCTCGTCGCCGTTATAATAACTGCTCACTGCTTCGTGCACAGTGCGTCCGTACTCCGTTGTCTGGAAAATCGTAATTTCACCCAGCGCTTTATCCAACACAAGCATCCGGTCTCCCACACGTTCCAGCGCGACTGGTGTATTAAACTGGCCCAACCGATTGCCAATACCGCCAAAGATATGTAGAAGATATCCGTCGCCGTTATAGGTGAAAATTCGCCCTCTGCTGGAGTCGAGTACGGAATACATGTCGCTGTCTCCTACATCTACATCAATCAGGCGTGAAGGCCCAGCTTCATTCGTATACATCAGATCGCCTTGGGGGTAATGATAACCTTGTCTGCGTAAAATATCGGAGCCCTGGGCATTCAATTTCTTGATTGGATCTTTGCCGCCATCACTACTCGTGGCGTAAATGAACCCTTCTTCATCTATATCCAGGTTGGTGAATTCCGTCGGCGTGAACATAACCATCTGACTGCGCTGCTCGCGCGTGGCAAATTGTTTCCACAAATACTCCACCGGATCAACCTGAACCCTGTTCGCTCCGATAAAGGAGGAGAATGTGCCGTCGACACTGAACTCCATGAATCCGTCAAACACACCCTCCGCCATGACGTAAATCCGTTCTCCCTTATCCATGACAACCCGCACAGGCTTGAATTGAAAGTCCGTTTGTAACAGATCTGATTTCGGTTCAGCCACTACCTTGACCAAGCGGCCTTGATCATCCAGATGAACGACCCTGTGATTGTCGGTATCTGCAACGAGCATATCCCCCTTTTCGCTGACATAGAGCCCTTGCGGATTTTTGAATTGCTCCTTCTTGCCCTCGCGTTCAAAGGAATCAAACGTCCGTACAAGCTTGAAATTGCGATCCAACTCCACGATGCGACCATTGCCGGAATCCAATACGAACACCCGCTGATCGGCTGTGACATGCATGTCACTCGGTTCTTTGAACGCAGTGGTGTTCAGTTTCCTGCCCGTGATAATGGACGTCGCCTCGTACGCCGCCGGAGCCGGAACGGAATCGCCCCAGTAGGAATATTGGTAAGCATCCTGCTTGCCATCTGCACTTGCGGGTGCTGCCTCTTGGCCGAACCACAGGAGGCAGACCATGCCCAAGATGATCCAGACCTGCTTGTTCCATGTGCTTTTCCGCACCTCGCTGCCTCCTTTCTACTCTTTCATGCCCGAAGTAGCCATTGTCTGCATGACACTGCTCTGGGAGATGATAAACAAGGTTATCGGCACGATCATCAGCAGCAGTGCAACCGCTGCACCAACTCCTGCTCTCGCGATCCCCCCTTGAACAATCTGACTTAGCGCGTAATGCAGCGTTTTGAGATTTTCACTATAAATAAAACTTCCACCGTCTGTTCCCCAGAGGGCCGGAAACTGCAAAATCATCAGAGTAAGCCAAGCGGGCTTTACATTAGGCATCACAATACTCCAGAAAATACGGTATTCATTCGCGCCATCAATCTTCGCTGCCTCCAGCAGTGCATCCGGGATCTGTTCCATGAACTGTTTCATCAGGAACAGTCCCAAAGAGAACGCTAGGGATGGCACAATAATCGAAGCATGACTGTTAATCCAGCCGAGCCAAGACATAACCATGTAGTTCGGGATGGCAGTGACATGCGGCGAGAACATCAAGGACAGGATCACAATCGTGAACAATACTTTTGAGCCGGGAAAACGATATTTGGCCAGCGGATAAGCGGCTGCCGAGGCCAAAAGAATATGTCCCGCCGTTCCTAATATCGTAATAAGTAACGTATTGGCAATATAGCGGGATAACGGGACCCACGAATTGCCCATCAGATTGATCAGATCCGCAAAATTTTCCGTAGTCGGGTTGTTCACCCAGAAGCGTGGCGGAAAAATAAACAGTTCATCCAGTGGTTTAAATGCGTTGTTAACGGCATATATGAGCGGGAGCACCATAAATGATCCAAACACGGCCAGCAGGGCAAACAGCATGAGGCTGACGGTAAATGACCGATTCAGTCTTTTGGGCATGCCGAACACGGCACGTACTTTGCTGGTCATTGTCATTCACCTATCTTTCTCAGCATTTTTTGCGTCAGGACGTTCGTACCAAGCATTAGAACGAACAGAACCGTTGCTATGGCAGAGGCATATCCCATCTCGAAGCGAATGGTGCCGAAGTCCATCAAGTGGGTAACGACCGTATGCGCTGCATAGTTAACACTTGGGAAACCGGCCAGGGCAATCGAAATTTCTGCTACAGCAAATGAAGCCGTAATCTGCATGACCGCACCAAACATGAGCTGGGGCCTCATCGATGGCAAGGTAATATACCAGAGCTCCTGCCAACGATTTTTGATCCCATCCACTGTACCGGCTTCCACCAGCGAGCGGTCAATCGTCTGCAAACCTGCGATAAAGGCCAGGAAGCTGGTTCCGAGACTGAGCCATAGTTGAACTATGATGACGATGGCCAGCACGTATTTCTCATCTGCGAGCCATTGGATCGGTTCCAGAATGACGCCCAGGCGCATCAGGAAGCCATTCATGTACCCGTAGCTGTCACCGGAGAAGATGATCAGCCAGATGAAGAACACGTTACCTGATATGGACGGCGCGTAGAAAACCAGCGTCATGACCGCCCGGACTTTGGGAGACAGCTCATTAATGATCCATGCAAACAAAAAACAGGCAATGTAACTGACAGGCCCAGTAATAACAGCGAATAACAACGTATTTTTCATGGCAATCAAAAAGACGTCGTCACCTAGAAACAGGCGTGAATAGTTCTGCCAACCGATAAAACGCGGCAGCTCCAGCATATTGAAGTGGAAAAAGCTGAGGCCCAGCGAAATGCCCACCGGAATGACAGTAAACATGAAAAAGATCAACATAAACGGTGCCATCAATACGTAATAGTGTCTGCTGAGATACAGATCCCGCTTCAAAAGGGACCACCAGCCCACCGGACGCGTATGGACGGCAGGAGCGGCTGCTGTCTTGGTTGTTTTTACTTGCAACCGTTACCCTCCCTTCTTTCTACTTCAGATTGAATTCCTTGCGCTTTAACTCGATTTCATCATCGATATACAGGACATAATCCGCCAGGGCCTCACGGGGGTTTTCGCTCGCGTTAACGACCTTGCGGAACGCATTATCCAGATGTCGTCCTGTAAAATAACCTCCCGGTAGCTGCGGGATACCTTGTACCCACTCCCATTGTTTCTCCAAATTCTGATAATCTTTCACGGGCCAAGGCAGCTGCTGCAGCGCCTTGATGTTGGCCGTTGGGTAACGGGCAGCTGCTCCCATGAGACCTTCCATTTCTCTTCCGTATTCAATCTGCGTCTGCTCATCGGTCCACCATTTCATGAATTCCCAGGCGGCTTCCTTGTTGGCTGCATTTTCGAACATCATCACGGCGCTAGTCGCACTGGCTACCTCATGCCTTATGGAACCGTCCGGAAGCTCAGTACCCGGAACAATGGTAAAATCCCAGAGGTTGCGAATTTCCGGTGCCATGACGGTCAGCATGTTGTACGTGGTATAATCGGCGATGCCAATCGGCATTTCCCCAGTACGGAATCGGTTTGGAAAGTCGGCCTTGAGCGGAAATTTGTAATTGGTATAGAACTGGGTCCAGCGTTTAAAAGCATCCATTGAAATCTCCGAATCCAGTGCACTCTTCTTCTGATCTTCCGTATAGAAGGTGCCATCATTTTGATACAACAGCATGGCAAAAGTGGAGTTCGGTACAAGGTTTGCATTGTTCAGCGTATCCTCGATGGGCAGATAGAACTCCATGTTGTGTTTTTGCAGCACTGCGATGGCGTTATAGACATCCTGCCATGTCTTCGGCGGTTCAAGGCCCAGCTCATTCAGGATATCTTTACGGTAAAAAAGCATCGGGAAGTGCTGCTGCTCCGGCAGCGCGTAGACCCCGTCATTGTAACGGTAAGGCGTCAGTCCGCTTTCACGGAAACGTCCGGAAATCTCTTCGAAGTCCGGGAACTTGCTCAGATCCGCTGCTGCATTTCTCATCGCATAGTTCACGGGAATGTCCTCGCCCATCTGCATGGCCACGTCCGGTCCTTCCCCCGAAAGCGTTGCTGGCAGCAGAATGTTGGGCGGAACAAGACGCAATTGTACCGAGACATCGGTATCCGGGGTAAACGAATCGTCGATCAAACCCTTGAGCACCTGGGCCTGATCTCGTCCAGTCGTAATCCATACGGTAATTGCGTCTTTCTTTTGCTCCACGTTGCCGATACTGTCGTAATCTTCCGTATAGGAAGCCACATAGGCACCCAGTTCATGTTTTGCTTGCTGAATGGCTGTTGCCTCTGCTTTAGGCAATGACTCGCCTGGCGGGCTTACAACAAGATAATCCATCGTAATAGGCTGCTCCCGCACGGTCAGAATCCAGGTACCGAGACCACCCACGTTAATCTTAAACGTGTCCAGCCGTTTCGGTACCGTCTCCGGTCTGGCAGTCATATCCTTAAGCTGGACCACCATAGCATTTAGAATCGCGACTTTATCGCTCTGCTCACCTGTGGCTTGCTCCAGGTACGCCGCTACAGAGCTGAGCGTTACCGCCTGCCGTTCAAACACCTCCGTCATCTCCGGAATACGCCGTTCAAGCTGGTAATCCCTCAGCGGATCGGGTTGATTCGAGGTGATCATCAATATTTTGCGATACATCTCGTTCAGTTCCAACACGCTGGATTCCACCGTTCGAAGTAGCGGAGCGATGTCACCCAGCGTGACCGTCATCCGTATGCGGTGTTTCCCTTTTTCGAGATGGAACTGGTAAGGCCGATCTTCTCCAGCTCCCAATACCTCTGTTTGCCAGGAGGGACTATAGTTAAAACGAATGCGTTTCATTTCCTTGAACGGCACTTTCCCGTCAATGGTCAGACTGCGGGTCGCATAGATGCCACGAAGTTGATCCTGTTTCACCTTCAACGCAATTTGATACAATCCATCTTCAGGCACGTCGATCTCCCACTCAATCCATTCACCGGGCAGCTTCCAGTTGATGCCGCCGATGGCGTTGATGCGAATTTTGGATACGTCATACGGCTCCAGCGAAGGGCTGGAGCGATCCGAGATCGGTGCCAGCGTTGGTGAAGATTTGCTTACCGCATGTTCTGCCTGCACCTTCAGCATGACAGGACCGGCCGGTTTCAAGCTACGCGTTTCATAACTCGCCCGCAAATCTGCATAGGACGGAACATCCTCCTCCTGATACAGCTCGATATAATCGATCGCCATGCTCTCCCTTAGCGAGCTGAGCGATAACTGCTGTGTACCCTTTTCAAAATAAAACTGGAACGGTTCCTCAAAGTAACCTGCGCTGTCCCTGAAGGAAGCGTACTGCCATTCCGGCTGTTCAACTTGCCTCGGCCTAAGATCATTCCCTCGATCGTCCCGGCGAACGTCTTCTTCGCGATTGCCCCATACCCTGTCAAACAGCAAGACGTCAGCACCCCTGAACGGAACCTGCCCGTTTAGCTCCAGCCTGCGTTCGATACCGGAACTTTTGCCCTCAACGGGATAATAGTGAATCCGTGCATGGTACAAACCACTCACTTTAATGGGAACATCCCAGCGAATGGTACCGGTTTCCGGTGTAATGACTGCACTGCCGTCCAATCCGGCATATCCCTGTACTACCTCGAACGTTCCACCCTCTGCCTGAACATAAGACTCACCTTCAATCCGTACGATATTGTCCGGTTTGGCGCTGCTCGTATGAACTTTCAGATAATGTTCATAGCTGCTTTCGTCGTCGGTATTGGCGACCGCTTCAAAATCTTCAAGTGCATGTACCGTTTCTGGGCTTTTATCCCGTGACGGAAAGATCGTCCAGATCGAGAACACCAAGGCCAGGACAAGTACCAGGATCAGTCCCTTTTTCTTACTTGACCGCATGTTCGAATGTATCCCCTTTCCTGTAAGCGTAGCGACCATTAAACGGTTGTCTAACCCGGACAGATCACACCGTCACTGGTGTGCTCTGCCCGCGTACAGTGATACTTATTTTTTGTAGACCTCATCAATCGCTGCCTGGAAAGGAGACTTGTATTTCTCAATCAGCGTAGATACGGATATACCTTCTTTGAGCTCCGCATCAAAATCCCAGAAAGGTAAGGAAGGAAAGGTGTTATGGTCGAGTACCAGCATGCCCTCTGCAACCTCTCTGGCATTATTGATGTCCGCTTCATCTGTCAGATGTGTCTCCAGCGTGGATTGGCCGGGATACTCGTAGATCGAATCGATCTCATTGATTTTCTCCCAGATGTACATGAGCTGTTCTGGATTCTCAACCGCTTTAGGGATTGTGATCGCTTGATAGCGAGATTCACCGGAGTGGTACGCTGATGCACTTGGCCCTTTGGGAAACGGTACAAATCCAATATCATAATCCTTCATATCTGTCATAATACCTTCGACTTCATACATGGCACCTGCATACATCAAGGTATTGCCTTGACGGAAGAAGGTAGATGGTTCTGTCCAATCGCCACCTTCTGTTGCTCTGCCGACCTTCTCCGTTGCCAGTTTGGACAAGAAATTCAGCGCTTCTTTGGTCTTTGGATCTTCCAGGTTCTGCTTATCCTCTTTGGTCAGAGAAGCTTCGTTGGAATACAGAACCGGTTCGAGCAGCCCCGTTTGAGCCAGTCCCCACGTGTCCAATTTGCCATCGTTGTTTCGATCCTTGTTCGCTTGCTTCGCCACGCTCAGGAACGTATCCCAGTTCCATTCATCAGCA
This sequence comes from Paenibacillus sp. FSL F4-0087, assembly GCF_038020215.1. Classification (NCBI taxonomy): domain Bacteria; kingdom Bacillati; phylum Bacillota; class Bacilli; order Caryophanales; family Paenibacillaceae; genus Paenibacillus; species Paenibacillus sp. FSL F4-0087. The sequence continues at coordinate 5,946,533 of NZ_JBBODJ010000001.1, read as the reverse complement.
TCCACATATTCCTGCAGCGGCTTCAGACCAAGTTCCTGCATGAGCGTCCGGTTGTAGAAAATCCCGTTGATAAAAGAAGACTGATCCTCCGTAAACCCGTAACCTTTGCCTTCATATTGCATGTATTCCTTGGTCGTTTTCTGATTGAACACATTGTCGTTCTTGATATAATCATCCACTGGCCATAACAAATCCTGTTTGGTCAATGCTGGAATGGCGTAGTCTTTGCCCAGTCTCACAAAATCGCCAAGCGGTTCTCCTGCCATCAGTGAAGCCACCACTTTCTCCTGATACTCACCAAAATCGATGGAAACATATTCGATATTAAAGTTGTGTTTTTTCTTCAGTGCTTCTAGATTTTCGAGGCGCTGAATATTGTCCGGATTGTTGTCCTGAATCTCCATATCCCACCATGCGACCACTTTAATGGTTCGGCCACCCATATCGAAATCCATCTCTGGCGTGGAGTTTTCATTCTCGGGCTCAGTCTCCACAGGTTTTTGTTCCTCCTGAGATGCCGGTTTCTCCGGTTCAGGTTGTGCGGTCGGCGTAGAACTGCATGCAGCAATGACCAGCATGACCACAAATACCAGGTTCAGTAGCATAAACTTGTTTTTTCTCATCGTCTTCCCCCCTGAATGTGTCGTTTGCTCCCACAGTGTATCTCTCATATGAAAGCGCAAACAACCCGCTAAAATACAGATATTTACCCCGACTGATTATAGATTGACGTGCTTTTCAGTGAACATGGGAATATTCCCTTTCAATTGGTAAAGAAATGAACTTTCTGCAAGAAATGCACATTGTATGCGCTTTCTTTTATTCCCATAATGGAATTAATCCTTATTTTAAAATGACTTTGGATTGAAGAGTTCATGAGAAGGTGAGGTCATGTTTCGTGTACAATATGTTGCTTGTGGATTATAGCCGCCGGTTGTGCAGAGAGTTTCGACACCTGCTGAGCCATAACAAATCGGAATATGTCATTGGGGATTGTGTTTTCTCTTCCTCCGCGGCCTTGACCGCGTTATCCGAACAACATTTTTCAGTCGTTGTTGTACATACGGAGCAGTGTGATACGGCAGGGCTATGGCTGTGTCATTACATTCGAAAAAAAAGTAATGTTCCGATCCTACTGCTCGGCGGAAGAGATCACTTCAGACTTGTGCGGAAGGCATTAACGTATCAAGTGAATGATTATTTGCCATGTCCGGTCAGTTCCTCGGCTTTGCTTCACAGTTTGCATAGACTCAGGACTTGTCTGGAACCCGAACCTGTAAAAAAAAGCCCGCCCGTCAAACCGCCCATTCATCTCAACGGCAAAGCGCTGGAGTCAAACCATGTGATCCGTATTATCAAAGCTTATGTACGTGATCATCTTGGCGACGAAATTACACTCAAGAAAATCTCAGATATGCTCCATTTTAATTGTGCATACCTCGGACAAAAGTTTAGATTGGAAGAAAAAATGTCTTTTACTGATTACATGCTGCAACAGCGAATGGAAAAGGCCAAGCAGCTTCTGTCATCTACCAATCTGCGAATATACGAAATAGCCGTAGAGGTTGGTTACAAAGATATTGATTGGTTTTACAAAAAATTCAAATCGTATACCGGATCGAGCCCCAATGCATATCGAAGACAGAAAACTCATACCGCTTAGTCCGTGAGGATTTCCTCTCCTGTGCACCAAACCATTCAAATCTCCCATTAAAAAGCGCAAAAAACGCAGGAGCTGTTGCCTGCGTTTTTTTGTGTCCGCTTCCTTTGAAATGTAATGAAGGCTATTATGCCAAGCGGTTACTTACCTGACTTATTAAACTGGAGGAAAGTCTGACGGGTCTAACTCACTAGTGTGGATTCACGGTATTCTTGAGGTGTCATGCCCGTCAGCTTCTTAAATAGTCGGGTAAACGAATGAGCTGCCTCATAACCGACTTGCAGTGCTACCTCACGCACCATAAGATCCGTATTGCCTAGCAGTTCCTTGGCTCTCCGAATTCGGCAATCGTCAATAAACTCGGACAAGTTGATTCCGGTTTCCTGCTTAAAGAAACGGGATAGATAGGACGGGTTGAAATGATTCAATTCAGCCAGTCGGACCAGGGATAGATCCTTTTCAAGGTTATTCTTAATATAGCTGCATATCGTCTGGGTCACCAGGTTAGCTCGTTCCTCTTCGTTCGATTGCTTAAAGTGCACCAGCTCATCTGCTGCGCGATACAGGTGATACACGGCATCCTTCATACTGCGATAATCTCCGAGATGAAGCAGGCTTCGCCGATCAGGGATTTGGTGCCCCCAACGATTGAATGTCGAATACAGCATCAGTGCCAGATGATAGTACGTTTCCATCGCACGTTCCATAATCACGTCCTGTTGCAGCAGTTCATTTGCCAGCTCTTCAAAAACATCATAAAAAGACTGGAATCTTCCGGTTTCCAAATAACCGGACATCAACTCAATCCGATTTGAAATGCGCACGGACTCCTTGGAAGTACCCATAGCAGGTTCTTCTGTTTTATCCGTTAACACCATGGATACCCCGTCTCCAATCTTCATCCACTGTAGTAACCGCAGACGTTCATATTGGCTTGGAATTTGGGACCATTGATAGCCCTGTCCACTTAAAGTAAAAGCAATGGATAAGCCTAACGAAGACTGGCAAGCTTCCTGAACAAGTTCCAATGTGCCCTCGACATATGTGACAAAGTGATCGTCTGGGCTAGCATTTTCCCTCTTGGGTTGAAGCAGCCAGACTGCATCACCATAATGATCCGTTACACTTGTATTTACCGCATGTTCACGAATAAAAGAAGATCCGATAACTCGTACCGATGCTTGAACGTGTTCCAGATCAGCATGCTCTCCGGGCGGCTTGTTGAATCGACCAAGCACCAGATACACCGGGGATTCTACTTGTAATCCGATGTTTCTTCGGGTGAGTTCAGCTTGTATCTCATGCAAGGAATCGGTCGGTGTACATTTCTGAAGAAGCTTACGCACATATTCCTCCTGTTGCAACGCTGCCAATCTTGAGGTAATCTCAAGCGATTGTTCCAGTACTTCATTCATGCTGTAACTTTGCCGAATCTCTTCCATCACCTGATCGACGACAGTCATTACTTTGTCATAGCCCTCTGTTTTGAGTAAATAACGCACATTGGTCATTTGAAAAGCCTTGTACGCATACTCAAAATCGCTGTGTCCTGTCAGAAAAATAACACGACAATGTGGCCATCGGGTCTGAATTTCCTCAGTTAGTTCCAGTCCGCTTATTCCCGGCATGCGAATGTCTGTCAGCACAATGTCAATCCTCGAGCGTCGCATCCAGGTCAATGCCTCCGCAGCAGAGTAGGCTTTACACACGTCAAGTTTGTCAGGCATATGTCTGGCGAACGTCTCATACAGACTATCCGTTATAATCTCCTCGTCATCCACGATCAGAAGTCTATACATTCGTTATCTGATCCCCTTCCTTCTGATGAATTCGTACCGCGACTTTCAATCCCTGCAGCTCACTCCGGGAGAGAAAAAGGCCACTTCCTTCCCCGTAGGTCAATATGAGACGTCTGTGAATATTCATTAATCCTGTCATTTCATCTGTGCCTGTTTCATTGTGCAGGCGTTCTTTGAGACGCTCAATGTCTTCCATCTGCAGATCCATACCGTTGTCTTCCACGATGAATTCGACATAGTTTGCTTCCATGCGGAATTGTACGCGCAAGAAACCCATACTCGTGTTTTTTTCAAGACTATGCTCATAAGCATTCTCGATAATCGGCTGAATAATAAGCCTGGGCACCTGAATCTGATCCATTCCAGGGGGGACTTGCCCAAAGTCCACCTTGATTCGTCTGGAGAATCTTAATTGCTGAATTTCCGTATAGATTCGTGAATGTTCCACTTCCTCCTTCAAAGTCACTTGATCTGTTTCGTTTCTGGTGATGAAGCGAAAATATACGCCAAGCATATTTGTGAATTGTTCAATTCGCTCCGTGTCTCCTGTTCTGGCGAGCGAGTTCAGAATGAAGAAGCTATTGTACAGAAAATGCGGATTAATCTGGGATTGAAGCTGTCTCAATTCGGCCCGCTGCATCATCATTGTCTTTTTGAAATCACGGTCAATCAACTGCTGAAGATTTTCAATCATATGATTGAAACGACTGTAGAGAAAACCGAATTCGTCTTTACGATGATGGTTGATCGGAATATCCAACACGCCTCCCTCCATTTTCTTGAATCTTTTGACAAGCAGCAGCAGCGGAATATGGATCAGCTTGTAACTGGAATACAGATACGCTGCAATGGCGATGAATGAAGTGATAGCAAAGATCCAGGCCCACTGAACAAATTTACTAAGGGGTTTGGTTACGATTTTCTCCGGCAAATAAGTGGCTACGGACAAGCCCAAGTTATTCATATGAAGCTGATTCACATGATACAAGGTTCCCTCCACGTTCACCTGAAAATTGTCATGCTGATTTGTAAGACTATATTTACGGTGACTGGACAGAATGACATCACGCTGCTGCTGATCTGAGATGGCATGCCCTGTTTGATTCTCGATCAGCAATGTTGCACTCTCGGGATACAGATTAAGTTGTGACAATTCATTTTGAAATTTGGCGGTATCCAGTTCCACTTGGACAACAAACAGGGGGGCATCTCCTCGCTTGCCTGGTAGCCGAACAGCGCTAAGGTTCAGATTGTCACTTTTTACAGTAAAGCGAACGCCTTTCCCTTCAAGATTTGAGCTAAAGTAACTAAAGGAATCATGATCGAAGTCATCCATGCCTTGCACTGCCGATATGCTCTTGTTGACTGCAGGGATATGTACGTAAACGTTCTTGATGTAAGCACTGCTGTTCTTGAATGAGGCCAGTCGCTCAGATAAATAATTCAACGTTTCACGTCTTTCCACTTGGTCCATCATGTTCCAGAGGATGGCAATCCGGTTCAGTTTGCGGTCCTCAGCGATATCAAACTGCTGAAGCTCCAACCATTCAATCTCCCTGTTCAGCTCCATGGCAAATTGGTTCAGGCGCCGATCCGTCGACAGGGATATTTCCTCGCTTGCCGTATCGTAACTCCAATGATACAAATAAACTCCCAGAAGGATCAGAGGAATCACAAAAACCAGATAGGTCATGATTAATCTTGCAAATATGCTGTTAAACCACGATTGGGCAGGAATTCTCAACAATCCGTTCACCTCCTATGCACCTGGCTGAAATAGGATCCCGGGTTAATTCTAGGAGGCAGATGCTGGATGATTCCTTGCAACATTGACTCTGAACCACGCATTCACCTCCGATGTAATTTCTTCCCCCCCCAGCTTGTACCAATCGTTCACGAACTGATCGAATTCTTCGATGGGTGAACCAAGAATGATATTCATGTATGCTTCAAGTTGAAGGTCTCGAAGAATAAGTTGTCGATCAACCATAGTTTCGGTTATTCCGCCGGTATACTCGTCATATAGAAGTTGTCCATTCCGGTCATAGGCATCGGCAATACTAAAGGCTCCCAAGGATCCATAGGTCTGTTTCCAACCCCATCCACTTTTTAAGCCCTCTGATTCATAAGCAACAATTCGTTTGTGGATCGCAAGGGCTTCGTTCTCCAGGCTTGAGAAATCCCCTCTCTTTCTGGCATCACGAATATCTCTGTAAGCATCCATGTTTTTCATTCCTGGAAAAGGGGTTACCGGCGAAAGCATCCACACGGCGCGTGAATCGTCATTGTAGTACGTTTCATACTCGGCTTGCTCACCCCAGTTTTTATCCAAATGCAGATTCATGAGCTTTACGACGACCTCAGGATGTGCAAATCCTTTCTTTACCGCGAAGTATTGTCCTGTATTGGAACGGAGCGGGACCAATATGCCTCTTCCAGACTCAGCCACAAGAGGATAAGCTTGCCATTCCGCATTCTGGTCCGTGTCGCGCGTGGTCTGAAGCATGAAGGGGGTCCACTGTTCACCATAGAGCATGCCTATTTTACCGTCCTGAATCAGGCGATACTCCTTACTTCCGTTTTTGTAAGCAAATTCGGGATCAAGCTGGCCTTCAAGGTATAAGGTCTGCAGCACCTTCAGTGCTTTTCTTACCTCCGGTTGTATGCCACCGTAAGCCAGATTGCCCTCCTTATCCTTGATCCATATATTCGGGTGAGCTCCGTAGCCGGCCATGAATCCAGATACACCCATAACGGGGTCCCACAAATAACTCGTCATTGCAAGTCCATAGGTGTCCTGCTCCCCATTTCCATCGGGGTCTCCTTCTGTAAACGCTTTAGATATCTGCAAAACATCTTCCATCGTTTCAGGTGGCAGCAGGTCCATTTTTTCCAGCCAATCACTTCTGATCCACAGATATTGTGCTGTTTCGATGGCAGAAGACGATTCCGGGATCGCCATCAGTCTGCCGTCAATTGTGGCCGCATCGAACGCACCTCTTCCCTCAGCCTCCAAAATTTTTTTCGTAAGCGGAGAGGCTTGCGTCTGATACACTTCTGTCAGGTCTTCAATCAATCCCGCATTGCTTAATTGTCTGAGTTGATATGGATTTACTTTGACTACATCCGGAAAACGGCCTGCCGCGAGGGACACCCCCAGCTTCTGATTATATACGTCACCCCTTGCGATCCAGTCATAGTGAATCTGAATGCCCAATTCTTCTTCATACAATTGGGTCCAGCGATTATCCTCTAAACTTTCACCTGGTAACTGATCGATCATTTGCAGCAGATCCTCCCCGGTTTCCATGACAAAAGTGACTTTTATCGGTGGTACGTATTTCCCATCTTCTCCAGGATTCTGCCCCTGCTGCCCCGCAGGTACAGACTGTTGTTGCTCTGTATTTCCTTGGGAAAGGCCTGCAGGTATGGACACCAAAAGGAGGAGAATTAAGGTCCATCTTGAACTGTACATCCATCTCTTATTCACGTCGACATGCCCCCAGTTCTATTGGAATGAGTTCACCATTTTGTTAGATCATCCCGAATCCTATCATTGTATAACAAACTTGGGCGGTATGAGTACAAAAAGCCGCCATCAGGCGACTTTATCCATAACCATCGTGTGTAAGCTGACTAGATCATATCGTATTTGAAATTCGAAAAATCAGCCGTTCCTCCTTTGACCTGAGTTGAATACAAGAATATGCCAATCCGACAGCCCATGAAATGATCCAGTTTGTAGAACATCTTGTGGGAAATGCCGAGTGGCTTCCACTCCGTGCTATCGAGATAGGCAAAAGAACACTCATCCTGATTGTTCACGAAATGGCCTGATGCCTGGAGTGTAACGACTGGTCCGGCTACGCGAATCCGCGCATGCTCCGTCGCAGGCTCCTCATCGATCAAATTGCCGAATATGCTGGAATCCTGACTTTCCCGCGCCTGCATGACAAGGTAGAACTCTCCCTGCTCTCTCGTTAGCGCGATCAGGCCATATGTGCCTATTAGGAAACATAGCCCTGCATAATCACCATCGTTTAAACTGCTGCCGTCCAGGGTGACGTTTACCTTACAAGCGGGCCCCATCGCACGCTGGGTCAATGTGTTCACCGCATAAATAAGGTTCGGGCTAAGCTGGCCGGTCCGAATCCGGTACACTCCAAGCTTCTCGGTTACGGACCACTGCTCATCATGGGGCGTGTGGTTCCATTGCCAAAAATCACGAAGGCGAACTCTGCTGTCCCCGCCGATATGATACTCAAAATCGTCACTACCCACCAGCGGGTTGTAACTATAATCTGGTCTTGTGCTAGGAATATCTATTGTTCTTGGTGCGTTGCTTGCAAAAACGGGAATTCCGTCTTCAAAATTCATGGGAACGATTACAGGAATACGCCCTACTGCACCATGATCCTGAAATAGCACAGCGTACCAGTCCCCACCGGGGGTATCGACTATACCGCCTTGAGCAATGCCTGAATTGAAATATCCCATATCATCGTTAAATACTTCCCCACCGATAAATTCACCATCTAGCGTATCTGCCATGTAGTAAGCCTGGGTTCTTCGTCCCACCTCTTTGGAAATGTGAATCAAGAACACATAATACTTCCCATTAACCTTGTAGAAATGGGCACCTTCGTAACCAAGATGGTAAGGATCCCGCTCCTTCACGATTAAACGCTGTGTCCCCCCCGGTTTGGGTCCTGATAAATCAGTTTTTAACTCTACCAGATGAATCTCGGCATTGCCATGTACCAAATATGCCCGATCATCATCGTCAAAGAAAAGGGAGCAATCATGATAAAAGCCCTCTACGATGCGTTTGTCCCATGGTCCCGAAATGGATGCGGACGTGTATAAATACGTTTTACGCGTATCATTGGCTACAAAGATCACGTAGAACGTCCCTTGCTGATACCGAAGTGAAGCTGCCCACATGCCTTTACCATAGATGTGCTTGCCATCTTCCAGTCTTTGGGCTGGGGTGTCATCCAGTCTGTCATATACGTAGGTTGCCACTTCCCAATGAATCAGATCGTACGAACGCAGGATGACGCAACCCGGCATCATGTGCATTGTTGTACTGACCATGTAATAGGTATCTTCTACGCGAATGACATCAAGATCCGGGTAATCAGCCCATATAATTGGATTGTGATACATGCTGTAATTACACCTCACTTTGTTTAGGATATTGTAAAGTCAAAAGCAAATGTATAAGATGACTGATCAGTCACCCTCATTTTACATGTTTTAATAGGTAAGCGACAGGATAAATAAACCGCTTTCTTCCTTTATAAAAGCTTCAAATATATGTTGCAATACACAATAACCTCCATGCCAAAGTGATAGTGGCAAGAAGGTTATTATAAAATGACAATGCATAGATATTGTTGAAGAGATATGCCAGCCACGAGCGCTAGCTTTCGAATGTACTTAGATTCACCGCTGCAGCGATGTGAAAAGTGTCCTTAGATGACGCCTTGAATGGTGCCTCGTTGGCTAGATCTCATACTCGAACCAATCAAAATGGGCAGGTGTGCTACATGCCTTACCATTGCCGGTAGCATATAGTCCGACCACCGCTCCGGTAAAGCACATTTTGTGCACAAAGTCCTCCGGTGATATGGCACGTGCCGAGCCTGAACCCAATGCTGTCCAGTTCTGTCCGTCCTCGGAACAAGTCAGCCTATATTCCTTCTCCGTCGATTCGATCCGGAGAAACAGCTGCTCCGCTTCAGTCTCGCCCGCATACACGATTTCCGACTCTCCGCGCACCGTGAGACGGGCAAATATCAGGTTGCGGCCTTCTGACCGTCTTATGCCAATCTCATAGTGTGCATCTTCATCCCGGCGGATACACATTCCGGCCTCTTCTCCATCAGCAGCCGGTACGAATGCCATGTGAGTTGTATAGCACGCTTCAACATGCTGCTGCCTCCGGCCAACAAACGTAACCTGACCGACGTCGCCGAGACTTGCTTCCTGGCCATATAAGGTCAGAAAACCCGGTTTTTCCGTAACGGAGCACACTCCTCCTGACGGATTGCGAACGAACATCCACTGCGGCCCAAGTTCTTCATTGAAGTCTTCTCGCCCTACAACGACTGCTGCATGACCATCCAATATAGAAGGTGCTGTCATCGGCGAACGTTGAACGGCCATGTCCAGACTCACTATTCCTTCATTGTTGTCCATGTGGGGCCAGCCCTCGTTCCAAACGACCGGGGCGAGGAACGTTTCCCGTCCAAGCACACTATATCCGTCCTCTGTCAAACGCACCCCAAGGAATACGGCCCACCATTCTCCGTGGTGATCCTCCACCAGATCGGCATGACCCAAATACTGGATCGGATGGTCCAGATGGCGATGGGTCAGGATCGGCTCAGGATAGCGTTCAAACGGACCATAAGGTCGATCGCTTCGGCCGATGATCTCACGATGCTCCTTGGCCGTCCCACCAGAAGCAGACATCATGTAATACAGACCATTGATTTTGTACAGATGTGGCCCTTCGGTCCATGGCCCTCCATCTCCATGCCAGACAACATGTGGTTCAGAGAGAGCCTCACCTGTAGCGATGTCGATCTCATACTGGATGGCATGAGAATCGTAATCGGCACCTTGTTGGGCGGTCACGTACACTTTGCCATCGTCGTCAAAAAACAGCGAGGGGTCAATGCCCCCATAGGGAATACGAATTGGATCGGACCATGGTCCGGCAGGGTTGGTTGCCGTAACATAGAAGTTCCCGATGCCCCTTACATCTGTCGTAATCATATAAAATATACCTTCATGGTAACGCAGTGTCGGAGCATAAATGCCGTCCGAGCTCTTCTGACCGGTCAAATCCAGCTGGCTGATTCGGTCCAGTACATTGCCGATCTGCTCCCAGTGAATAAGATCCGGACTCCGAAAGATCGGCACGCCGGGAAAATATTCAAACGAGCTGCAAATGAGGTAAAAATACTCTTCCGCCTTCACAATGCTGGGATCCGGATAGAATCCGGGAAGAATCGGGTTGGCATAACACATGGTATTAGCTTGGAGTTGCTTCATCTATTCCTTCACACTCCCTACATTTAGTCCAACGACAAAGTATTTTTGCATAAACGGATACACCAACAAGATCGGAACAGAAGCGACAATCGTAACTGCAGCACGAATCGAAATGGGCGTTACCTGTGTGGAATGCTCCACCCCCACGCCGTTGGCAACGGAAGGATTACTGTTGGCGTTCATACTGGAAGACAACAGCTTCATCAGTTCGTATTGCAGTGTACTGAGCTCTTGACGTGATGACGTGTATAGAAAAGCATCGAACCAGGAATTCCACGCGCCGACTGCGACAAAGAGCGCAATGGTCGCTAGCACAGGTTTGCACAGTGGAAAAATAATTCTCCAGAAAATTCTGAAGTCGCCTGCTCCATCAATTTTGGCTGATTCAATCAAGCTTTCAGGGATCGTGTAAATATAGGTACGAATAACGATCAGGTTAAACGCACTAATCAGCGATGGTAAAACATACACCCAGAAGGAGTTAATCAAATGCAGATCCTTCATCAGGAAGTACCCCGGAATTAGCCCGGCATTGAAATACATCGTCAGCACAAAAATGGTCGTAATCAGCTTGCGGAAAATATAATCGCGCCGACTCAGTGTGTAAGCCAACATGGTGGTCAAGAAAATGTTCAGAACGGTGGATAGTACTGTACGTGCAACGGAAATCAAAAATGCATTATAAATGGTGCCTGATGCAAATACGGCTTTGTAATTCTGCAGGGTGAAATCGCGGGGCCACAAATATAAGCCTCCTCGTATGGTGTCATTCCCTGCATTAAATGAAACCACAATCGTGTTCAAAAATGGATATAACGTCACAATCACCAGCAGCACCATGAAGATGGTATTAAAGGTGTTAAACAGAAACGGTTCCATGCCTCTGCCACCCGGGCGGCGAACGGAAAGCGCCGCTGTATTTCCTAAACCAGACAATGGTGTTTTTTTCGTCATTATAACAGCCTCTCTTCCCCAAGCCGCTTGGCGGTCCAATTCGCTACAAGTAACATCGTAATGCTGACAACGGTCTTAAATATTCCGCCTGCAGTTGCGAGCGAATAGTTGCCCTGTGCAATCCCGTATTTGAGCACGAAGATATCAATCGTTTCCGCCCAGTCAACAACCAATCCGTTACCCAGCAAATACTGAACCTCGAAGCCGGCTTCCAGAATATGTCCAATCGACATAATCAACAGGATGACAATGGTAGGCTTGATTCCCGGCAAGGTGACATTCCACATTTTTTGATATCGATTGGCGCCATCAATATCGGCAGCTTCATACTGTGCCGGATCAATCGAGGCCATGGCCGCCAAATAAATAATGGTGCTCCACCCGACTTCTTTCCAAATATGAGAACTTGCCACAACGCCCCAGAAATACTTTCCTTCCGTCAGCCACAAGATCGGCTCGTTGATGAGGTGCAGTCTCATGAGGATATCGTTGATAATGCCGTCAGAAGCAAGCGATGTCGCTACGATGCCAGTCACGATAATCCATGATAAGAAGTGAGGAAGATAAGAGATGGTTTGTACTGTCCGCTTCCACATGACCTTCTTGATCTCATTGAGTAACAATGCCAAAACAATAGCGGTAACGAAACCCAAAATCATGTTGATGATACTCATGGCCAGCGTATTGCGAAGCACACGCAAGAAATTGTCATCGGTAAACAAAAACTGAAAATGCTTAAACCCTACCCACGTTTGCTGCGAGAAACTTCTGGCCGGTTTGTAATCCTGGAAAGCCATCGTCCAGCCCCAGACAGGCACATAAGCAAAGATGATAATGTACGCAAGCAGAGGAACAGACATCCATATGAGCTGTCTCTGTGCTTTGATATTTTGCCAGGTAATCCGCTTCATTTTTGGTTTTTTCTTCGGGCGGAGCGGCTTAGTACCCACTACAATTTCCTCCATAATATCAGGCTCCCTATCCATCTTTAAAATCAAAGCAAAACATCGAAAGCGACGTATCTTCCACGATGAAAGACCAGGCCCTACAAACAATTTTTTCAAAAGAATCAGGAAGAAAGGTTATCTTCCTTCCTGACGTTAAGTCTTTTATTTCACAGACCAGTTATCGATTCTCCACTTCAACACTTCATTGATACGATCTTCATACGTTTTGATGTCCAGCTTTTTAATATCGGAAACGTATTCATTCCAAACACTGTCAAACTCTGATGTACCGCTCAAGATTGCTTTTGGCAAATATTTGGTCGACAATTCGTTCAACTTCGTATTGGCAATCTTGGCTGCAGATCCCTCAACCAGATCGACAGACCAAGCAGGGTAAGTCACCGGATTCTCTGGTGGAGCACTGAAGAAATCGACATAGCTGTTGAAACCATAAGCGCCCAAAACTTCCTTATCAAACGGTTTCAAGCTGGCTTGATATTCTTCCGGCTGATTGCTTGCCGAAGTGGCGTTGCCATCACTAAAGTAGCCTTCAACTTTCGGCGCAGTTCCATAAAATGCATCCGCTTTGTTGGCCAGTTTCCAGGCCGCATCTGCGGCATTGTCGCGCTGCTCTTGGGTTTTCATGAAACGGCCTTCGTCATTGACGTAATAGTCTTCATCCTGAATGCCCCAAGTGAGTGTCTTTTGCCAATCTTCTTCCATGAGCTTGTCGAGTGCTTTAATGATTTTCACAGGGTCTTTGGCACTCACGGTAATACCGAAGCCATTGTTCAGGTTAAGCGCTGCGCGATCACGATAATAGTCTTTGGTGCTGCTGTCATACACGAGCGGGAACCCCACATAAGTGCGTTCAATTTTGTCCTGCGTTATGAGCGAATCTTCCGCGCTGCCGAAATTCCAGTGTTGGTCGAACATGCCGAGTACTGCCCCACTGGACAATTTGGCCATATATTGGTCGTAGTTTTGTGCAAACGCTTCCTTATCCAGCAAGCCTTGTGCATTGATTTCATTTAGTTTCTGATAGTACGTCTTGGCATAATCCTTGTCCGCAAAGATCTCTGCCTTGCCGTCGTTGACGACCACACCACCATCATTCGGATGACCGATCAAATGCTGCGGCGGATTCAGCAAGCCCCAGTTTTTCCAATCATAGTTCAATACCTCGAAACCGACTGTCGGTTTGCCGTCAATGGTTGGATACTTTTCCTTGTATTTCGCGATCAAGTCAAAGTATTCGTCCAGTGTCTTCGGTGTCGGATAACCGAACTCTTTCAACACGGCTTTTTGGATCCAAAAGGCAGGTCCGCTGTAGTAGGTATCCGCCACTTCGCCGTTGTATGCACCGTAGTTTGGCAGGTAGTAAATGTGTCCATCATTCGGGTCCTTCATTTGATTCCAGTACTTCTCGTAATGCTTCTTCAAATTAGGCGCGTGTTCTTCAATCAGATCTTCAAGCGGAATGACTGAACCGGCTGCCGTAAGTTTGGTATCGGCTGAGATCAGATCCGGATAATCTCCACCGGCGATCATGACGCCGAGCTTTTGGTTCTTGTCACCAGCCAGAAATTCGAATTTGAATGTAACGCCGAGCTCTTCCTTGATTTTTTTGTAAATCTTGTTGTCAGCGGTTGGCTGCTGTCCGGCCTCATTCAGAAATACCGAGATTTCTATCGGATTGTCAGCCCCCACTTCACTTCCTGCACTGTTCTCTTCTCCGCTTCCGGAGTCACCTGCACTGCCTGAGCAACCAGCCAGCACAACGCTCAGCGACAACAACAATGTTGCCCCCATACGGAAAAAATTCTTTTTATTGCCCCCCATAAAGCACCTCCAAAGTTTCAATCTCGTATTAATGAAAACCCTTTCATTGGGATAATTTAATTATAAATTTAACACTACCTGGAAACTATATTCGAATTATAGCTCTTTCCGAGAAAAGTTCAGGTTTTCTCCCTCCCGGTAATGCGCATGAAAATAATTGTTGATATCCTGGCACAATACCCTGCGCTTCAAAGGTATTCTCCTTGAACTGTCATAATCTTGGCACGAACTTAGTTCCTTAAAACAAAAAAAAGCCGCTATAATAGCGGCCCATTTCCAGCAAAACAATCATCTTCAATTTTTTTATCACTATGATTCTGGCGGGTTTACTCCCAGGAAATGAAGAAGAACCGATCACTTCTTCATGACCAGCTCTTCTCATTAAAATTTTATAGATATCGCGAATTATGTCTCTTGTGCAATATGTGTATTATCAGGCGCTTTTTGGTTCATGATCGGAACCATGACCAGTGCGCCAAGAAGAAATAATAATCCTGCACCACTATAGATTGTACCCAGCGAAAAGGCACCCTTTAATGCGCCAGCGAAAGACATGGAAACGACCATCATGCCAACGAACATCGGATTCAGAACCCCATTCACCCGGCCGACAATCGAAGCCTCTGACCATTTCAGAATCATTGTGCTGATCCCAATATGAATGCACGGGAAAACAAGTCCATTCAGAAATTGAACGGTCAGGGTGAGTGGAACGCTTGTCGAATACCCTACAATGGCTGTGCAGACTGCGCCTGCGATCATACCTATTGCGAGAAGAATCTGCGGCGGAACCCGCTTGGCGAAAGCGGCCACGATTCCGCCACCAATCAACATAGCTGCACCATTAACCATTAGCAGATACTGCAGGAATTCCTTGCTTCTGCCCAGCCGCTCCGTTACGATAAACAGGTTGAGCGCTTGGGCTACGCCAACAGCCAGTCCCGCGAGAATAAATGCCAGTCCGAGCATCCGCAGTACTTGGCTTTGCCAAACATAGCGGAAGCCTTCAATGAATTCTTTACGGAACTGCCCTTTTACAGCGGCGGTTTGAGATTGCATATGATCTTCTGGCAGACGAATAAGAACGAGTGCAGAGAGCAGAAATACCAGGCCCATGACAGCGATCGATATTTCAAGGCCAAATGTGCTGTAAACGAAGGTGCCGAGCATAGGACCAAGCACCATGAAGATGGCCATCAGTGATTGGAATAGAGCCATCCCTTGCTGGAGCTGTTCTTCGGGCACATGATACTTGAACAAACGCATGCTCGAAGGTTGAGAGAACTGCGAAAGAATAGCTGAGATGAATGCGACAAGGTAAACGGAGTGCCAAGAACCGAAATGTATGGTCAGAAGTACTACGAATACCGATACCGCGGATAATAAATCGCACCAGATCATCGTTCGCTTTGGCCGCCAGCGGTCAGCAAATGTACCTCCAATGAACGAAAAAACAAAAATTGGTGCGAATTCGGCTACGCTGATTAGCGAAATAGCGTATGGATCATTGTTTGTTCTCTCCGCAACGTACAAGAGAATAGCAAAATTACGTACCCAAATGCCAACCTGCAGGAGCACGCTTGATAATAAAATCGTCTGCAGGAACCGATTGCGAAACAGGCTTGGTGCATTCATGGTTTTTTCGTGCCGATCCAATCTTTTCAACCTCCAATTTGTTCAAAAAGATTCCCATTTTGAGTAAGATATGACTCTCCTTTCAATTCCTAATTATACGGACTTCCACATCGTTCACCTCATACTAAAGACTGAATTTTCAGAGTGCGTCTCCCAAAAATATTCTTTTCCTGCCAGGGCACACCCCGCTCTACAAAACAAAAAAGCCACCATCAAAGATGGCGACTGTGTTGATTATTATGGTGATATTATTCATCTCATACTAATTAGCAGAGAGCATTTCATCTTTAGTTGCTAACACTGTTTGAGTCTTTTGATTCCGTTGGCTTTCGCACCTATCTTCTGCATGTAAGGTCTCACTTATTTAATAACTTCAACCTTTTTATCCCCTGCTGACTTCGCTACCTCTAACGTTGTATTACCTTGGATAGCGACGATCACGCCAGTAGCCAGCATAGAAACGACTAAAGCAGCGCTGAGGGCTTTGGAAATTTTCTTCTTGACCATAACCACACCTCCTCCGATATCTATTATGTAATAAGCGGCTCAAGACTATGACGAGCCAAGGGTGACTCCATGACTGTGAAAGGGAGAGAATCCAATCTAAATTTACATGGTGGAACTCACTAAATAATTACAATATTTCACTTTTTATGTTGAGTAATCCACCTGGTGATTGTATTATAACGTACTGACAATGATTGTAAAAGGATTTTTTCCTTGCGTTCAAATAAAATAAATTAGCCTCGGAAAATAAAGTTGTAGACTAAGCAAAGGCACCTTTGACTGCATCGTCATATTCCACTGTAACTGGTACGGTTGCCCTCTATTGTGACTGGATACGCAAGTGGATTTTCCATCACTCACCCTGATTAGAGCGTCTCAACCAATTTCTGAATCTTTGATTGGGAAATTAAATATACTGGACCCATTATTTCTATTTTGCCGTCCTTCACACGCACAGCACTCTCCTGTTCTGCCGCATAAACATCAATCTCTTCAGACAAGGGGAACAGATAGCCTTGAACAAATGTGGCGTAGTCGCGTTGAGAATGTGATTCATAGGCAAATTGATCAAAGCCAATACCATCATAAATAGCACTTGTTTCAACTTCATCAGTTTTATTCAAGCTTAACCATTTTGCAGCCATGTTTAACGCACCGGCGCTGGCACCCATTATAACGGCATTGCTGTTCTTAATAACATCCGATAATTCATATTCCGTCAAGAAATTGTTCTGCAAAACAGGATATCCACCGCATAAGAAAATGACAGAGGCGTTTTGAATGAATCGCCGGGCATCTTCCTTCTGCATGCGGTAATCAATGAAATGATATTCATCAAAAATAATATTAGCCTGATTCAACCATCTCCATTCTGAAACATCATCAAAGTTAATTTGCTCACCTGTATAACCAGACGGATCAGCGCTAATCATAACAAGCGATTTTCTGTCTTGTACATCCTCCTGCAACAATTTGACCAGCTTCTCTGGAAAAAAATCATTAAACCAACTGAAGTAGTAGTGAGTTTTCAAACTTAATTACCTCCATATGTACTTTTTACATGCTTCCATTCTAACGATAAAACATATTACACACGCTAGAAAGATGAACTGCTCTTTAGCTATCTCGTTTACAGACCCTTGTACACATTTCATAAATCCAACTCTATATTACCATAACATGGGACACGGACTTGTACCGATAAAACAAAAAAGCTGCTAAGTTAGCAGCTCTATGGGCATCTATTTTATCGACAATTCAGGTGCACATCTTTCAATAATCCCACTCTTTTAAATCCTGGATGAACTTGCTCGCAAAAACAAGTTCATCAGCTGTATATTTATCTAGAAAATTCATGAATCGTTCTTCAATTTCTTGATGGATTCGATGATGGATAACATAAACTTTTTGGCCTTTTGATGTCAAACTATAATAGACTTCTTTTTTATTGTCATTAATCTGCTGTCTTTTAATCAAGGCCAGTTCTAGAAGTTTTTTGCTAATTCTTGTGATGGACCCTTTGGTTAATCCCGTTTTTTCTGAAATGGAGGTGACATTAATCGGTGAGAAATCTCCGATACATGCGATGAGGTGAATCTCCGACAAGGTCAAATTCACCTTTTCTCCAAATTCCTTTTCGAATTTATGTAGTTCCTCACTCATTCTGACGGATAACTTGCTTTCCCTTACGTCCTGTTGACTCATAAGATGAATAAAGCTTTTAAAAATCCATTGTTTAGAATGATCCATTGGCTGCATTTTCTTTGGTCTCCTCTATTCGCATATCTCTCCTCATTATACATAATTGTTTCGCGAAAAACATTTGATACGCTTATTTTTGAAAACTTGTAGACTAAAGTATCCATGAAATAATGGGATTAGTTGCATCTGAGCCTTTGAACAACTTGGCCATTTTCCCCGCATTGAAATTTGCGCCCCAAAACGTAGCTGACACTGCGAGTGTAAAGTAAGAAAACGGAACTTTTCTCATATCAACACTTCACATAGAAAAAATGCCCGGAAAGCGATGATTCAGAGGCTTCCGGACATTTTTTGTTTCTCACAAAACAATAAGAGTAAAAAAATTACCCTTTGCTGATGCTTTTAATACCTTCCTTTATGCATTGTTCCAGTTCACTGTCTTGATCGGAAATTGCCCATGCGATATATCCATCCGGACGAATCATTGCTGTGTGCACATTGTTCCAGTCCAGGGCTGGTTCCGCCAATATCGCATTAACACATGTGAAATGCTGATTGGGCAAACGACGAGTGATGCCTTCCACGAGTTGATCATTAACGAGATTTAGCAATATGTATTTGCCTTCCCGGAAAAGTTCGTAACTGCTGAAGATATCTCCGTTTTCCTTACGCAGTTTGATCTCTGCAAGTCTGCGACCATTTAATGGATGTTCAGAAACAGTATCTGGCACTGTATAGCCAACATCCACAGCTGCAATTTGACTCGCTAAGCGGTAGTTTGCTTCCGGAATTTCCAATAGGTTGGAAATCATTGTCCGCAGATCGATCGTAGTCGATGAAAAATCGCTACCAAATAGCAGCGTTTGTACACGTGTATTCCTAAGCAATGCTGAATTGATGGGAAAACGCTCTTCATGGTAACTATCGAGCAATCCTTCTGGTGCCCATCCTTTCACTTCCGCAGCCAATTTCCAACCGAGATTCAAGGCCTCTTGCAGTCCCACATTCATACCTTGACCTCCGGCAGGGAAATGAATATGAGCAGCATCCCCTGCAAGGAATATTCTTCCTTCCCTGTAGCGGTCAGCTTGTCGGGTAGCATTGCCAAAGCGAGTCATCCAGTACGGATCTGAAATCCCATAGTCGTCCCCTAACATGCGAAGCATTCCCGAGCGTAGTTCCTCCAGCGTGACTGGTGTGTCCTTAGGAATAGATTTTCGATCCGGATCGATAAAAACTACACGATGCAACTCTTTAGACACAGGAACGATCATGATCATTCCGTTCTCGTCAAAGCTGGAAACGACATTCGTTGCAGGCGGGCGTTTAAGCACAACATCGCCTTGGACCGAAGTAAGTGTTGTATCCGTTCCGTTAAAGGGAATGTTCGCCTGTTTACGTACAATGCTTCCGGCTCCATCTGCACCAACTACATATGCTGCTGTTAATGTCATTTCGCCTTCAGTTCCAGTGGCTACCACTTCTACATATTCTGAATTTGGTGAGATAGACGAAACTTCCGTTCCTCGCCGTATTTCCGCACCTAGCTCTCTGGCTCTGCGCTCCAGTGTCTTTTCGGTTTCGGATTGGGCAATAAACAATGAATAATTCGATGAAGAGTCGATGACCGTAAAGTCCAACCGAGTTTCCAAGCCTGCAAAATGCCCGGTCGGCAACGGTTTCCCGATCTTCAACAATTCCGCTTTTAAACCGCGCAAGTCCAGCATTTCTATTGTACGAGGATGGATACTAAGTGCTCTAGAGTATGGGGTGGTATCTTCTAATTTCTCCAAAATACAAACCTTGACGTCCGCCAAAGCGAGTTCTCCTGCCAACATCATGCCGACAGGTCCCCCTCCGATAATAATCACATCATAATTCATTTTCATATTTCTCCTCTCTTAGTTGAAAATCGATGCAATTGCATCCAATTTAGTGAAGACTTACTTGGACTGAAAAAGATAGTCATCCTTCTCGAGTAGCTCGCCTTTTTCGTTTAAAGCAACTTGTCCGGAAATAAAAGCTATCGAAGAAGCGGTAATGACGATTTGCGAAATGAGATCTGCCACTGTTTGTGTGACGGTACTCGGATTTATTATCATGCGCGCCTCCTTATTTCATTGTTTTACACAAAACAAAAATAATATATTGTTTTGCACGAAACAAAATTATAGTACCATCAATATTATATTTAAACAAGATATATTTTGTAAATTGTTTTGATTGAAACAATATTATCTAAAAATGATGAATTAATATTCTAGGCTTTTGACTTGCGTTCTTCCCTCGGTATGGAAACAGTTTTTGGTACCTTGAAATAGAATAAGCCGCTAAAATAGCGACTTCAGAAGTAGATTAGCGTTAGATAAACAAAAGCAGCCGAGCAAGTTGTTCGGCTGCTTTCTAGGCATATTAAATTAGCATTTCCGTTGGTTAGACTTTTTTCTGTACTTGATATAAAAGACTTAGACACTACATTGATGACACTTTCTTTCGTTCTGAAATTTTCGGAACTGCATAATATGCACCCACATTCATTACTCCGCGCGCCCAAGGATAAACGGTCCCAGCTTGAGCGTGTCCTTTTTTGTACTGTTTACTCGACAGGGTTATGACCAATTTAGCGCCTTTCTATGGGCTCCCATCCATTCCCCTGCTCAATTGACTACATACAATGCACTAGACTAATGAACAGGAGTGATGTTATATGACATTTTTACCTCCTTTTGGACCTGGCGGAGGGTTTGGTGGACCTGGGGGTCCCGGAGGACCGGGTGGAATGCCTGGTCCTCCATCGTTCCCTGGGGGTGGAGGCGGCGGACCACAAGGTATGCAAGCACCTACCGGGCCGCCACCATCATTCATTCCTCAGCAATCCGCTTCGTTATTTGCGGTAGATCCAAGAGCCATATCCGGCTGTTTGTTTCGCTACACATATATTTGGCCGAATCGTGGTCCCGGCTTCTGGATGTTCCCGGTATTTGTCGGCAGAAATTCGGTGGCTGGTTTCCGCTGGAATGGCTTCTTCTGGCTGTACAGCGGCATTGATCTGCAGCGAATCAGCTCGTTTAGTTGTTTCTAGAATTAATCACCCTGTATGCGGATCAATCCGCATACAGGGTGATTTACATTTATTTTATGAGTATAAATATCCGTTAGCTACTCAAACATTAAGGTGTCTTCATTATATATTCCGATGAAACAGAGAGGCTACTCCAATCAGCCCTGCTTTATTGCCCAGCTTAGCTGGAATGATCTGCGTATGTTTAAAGTTATCCTACTTACAAGCCATTCTTGCTCCTTAATACCGTCACCAACGATCAACTGCAGGAGGATCTAAAAAATGAGTCAGCGTTGCAATTCCTCTAGATACTTAAAGCACTGAGTTTTGCAACAAAGAAATATCTCTCCATTTATTTGCTAAAATGCTTATTGAAGAGCTTGTTTATCCATTTTTCAAATGAGATCACAGTTTCAGTTGATATACTTCCGAGTATTAAATCGGGTCTCAAGGCCTAGCTATCATTCTCAATGCTCTCAGCATATGTTACTCCACTAATAGATGTTGCTCTGAACCGAGTGTAATGTCATATCTTTTTTGAATACCAAGATCCTTCACTAATTTTGCTGTCAATCCTTCAGTTATAGTTGACCTTGGAAGATTCTCAACTGGGCAAATCAGAAAATTGATGTTCGGTGAAAATAAAGTCTTAGACTGCCGCTGTTGTTGTTCAATTATCGTTTCCCGCTAGTTTAGTCAAGGATTTCCGATTTGATATCATTTTGAATTAAAAATTTCATTAAATCATCACTCAGTTGCACAATCTCATTGTTAGCATTATTCGCATAATCCGGCAACATCATATCCTTAACCATTTTAGTTCGTAGCCATGTCATAAAGAAAAGATCCAAAAATATGTTTGGAAATTTAAGCACCATTCTCAGCATTGGTGGATCTATTGAAACGCCAGCTTTTTGTATTGCCCTTAGATGCGCTTTTAAAGTGACTGTTATTTGGCGTGCCGTCTTTCTGATTTTGGCTGTTTTTTTGTCAATGATCTTATTCTCAGAATGCAAAAAGCTTAACATGGCAATGTCTGATACGGAATGTGTGATTAGATATGCTTGCATATCCTTTTTAATAACGTAAGGAAGCTTTGCTGTTTTAAATAATTTAGCGAGGTTTTCTATGCGTTCTGTCACTACACCATTAATTTCTCCAAATGCAGTTGCCGCTATAAACTTTGGTAGAAATCGAGCATGCAATACTCCATCTTTAATCTGTCCGCCGAAGCCTGGAAAAGCGGGTAAAAGTCTATCCCCTACGATATCCAGCCACGAAGAAAATCCAATTGAATTACTAGTCATCGTAACTATATTTTTGCTTTGATTATCTTTTAGCGCTAACAACGCTGATTCGGACCGATCATAACGAACGGTAACGAAAATAAAACCGTATATATCGTCATTTGCGAGCGTATCAATGACATTCACTTGTACCGATCTAACTGTACCTTTTTCTTTATATTGCAGGCCATTTTCTCTTAATGATTTAAATCTATTCGAATGTGCAAACAGGGTAACGTCAAACCCTGCTTCAATAAACTTAATTGCGTACATACTCCCGATGACACCTGCACCAAAAATTAATATTCTATCTTGTTTTGCTGACATTTAAGCCACCCCTACTTTTTAACATTTACTTTTTGATTATCCGACAACATGTTGTATGATGTGATTGTAAATCTTTATTATTCCTTGATCAACCATCAGATTTTTATGATTTGTCGGATGATATTCTTATTCGCTAGTAGGAGGAAAACATGAAAAAGCAACCCCAAATAACGGAGAAAACAAGACAACAGTTTGTAGAAGTTTTTTGTGAGTTATATAGCCAAAAGCCGATTGAGAAAATTTCGGTTCAGGAAATTGCGAATAAGTCAGGATATAACCGCAGCACCTTTTATCAATACTTTACTGACATTTACGAATTGTTAGACTCTGTTGAAAATGACTTATTCAATGAAATGAAGAAAGAAATGGCGAATAAAGAGCTGTCAGTGCATACAGTTCAAGATACGCTCCATTGTCTGGATAACAGGGAACACCTCCTGGTTCTCAATGCCCTTTTGGGTGATTATGGAAGTGCCCGCTTTTTAAAACGCTTAAAACAAGAAATTACTTTGAATCAATTAGAATTAAACGTCCCGCAAAACCATTCCTTAACGCCATACTTCATTGAGTTTTACCTGACAACTTCTCTTTCTTTATTTCGTCTTTGGATCCAGCGTCAAAAGGATTTATCGTCAGAAGAATTTTTCAAGTTAATGGAGAACCTATATTCAAGAGGAATTACGCCCTATTCTAAAGAATGAGTCTGTCATTCAAACCAAATCCATATGTTGTATAACAATAAAAAAGTGTGCATAAGTTGTTTACACAATATACTCCATAAAGACTGACCTAACCTACTCTTAAAGGGCCGCATTCTGTAAATACAGACTTCTCCAAGTTTTTTCTTCAGAGAAATTGTCTCTTTTTGTGCTACAGTCCTCTGTGCTGTCTGTAACGGCAAGTTAAAAGCCATCCTTCGCCAGATGGCCCTGATTTTGATCTCGCTTTAGGAGGTGAAGGTGTGTATGGCTAAATATAAAGTTAATAGAAATTCGAACTTTTTAATACGGCACCTAGATTGTGATAGCGCTCATAACTATTCATCTTTCCCTTATCAAATATATACGATTAAAGTACCTTCCTCGGAAGGGCCATGCCAATGAGGGATGATGCGGAGGGTCAACAGAAGCACGGGCAGCAAAAACATATTGAGACGATGCCGTTGTTCTCCACCATGGACAGGAACGGAAGGATGACTATGCTCCGGCCGGGACGTCGTGTCGGACTTGCGGCTCCGATACTGCCGTGGCTGCTCACAGCTGCTACACTGTGGGCAATGACAGGCTCCGTGCCGTTCGGAGCACTGCTCGGTCTGGCGCCGACACCCGCGATCAGCATTTTCCTCGGTCATCCGGTCGCGGTGAGCATTGCCGTGGTGCTGCTGTTTGTCGCGATCGGTGCAACCTGTGGAGTGTACTCGCGAGCGGTCGAGCAGTTCGGACAGACCAGGGTCGCCGGCCTTTTCGCGACACTCGCGATCGCAGGAGGGCTAGTTACAAGTGCGGGAGTCCTACTGCTCTGGACGCTGAAAAGCAATCCATCACGCCCTTTCGACCTCGCATCCATAGCGACGTCGCCGACAATCCCGCCAGAGCTCGGCGCCGTGGTCGGAGCTGGCTTCGCTCTTATAGCGGCTATCGTGCTCCTTCAGTTACCCGGCTCAATCGCCCACGCCGCGCGACGTCAGGCGGACATCCAGCTTCTCCGCTTGCAGGGTTCCTCATTCGCAGGGACATTGACTGCCGTAAACTTCACAAACCGATGGCTCTTCAATTTCCCGATGTTCACGGTCGAGGTAAGCTATATCGTCAACGATGCTCCTATTATCATCTCAGCGCACATGCGCACCAGCGCCGACCGCGTTCCCGTCGTTGGCTCGCGCATACTCGTGCTGACCGATGTTCGCGGCACCACCCATGTGGAGCTGGACTTGTCCAATGGAGTGGTATTCGAGCCAGACGTAACGAAGTACGCCGCACCGGACTATTGATTTTGCTCTTCTGATGCACCCTTAGTCCGCGTGGCCCACATTAAAACTCCAATTTTTTGGCCTCACTTGTGGTACGGCTCAGCTTAAGTTCTTGATACAATTTCTTGTCCTTAGCTTGGGACATGAACTTGGTTACTTAAAACAAAAAAGCCGCTATAATAGCGACTATAAATGGAACAAAGTGCTTGTACCGCGACACCATTCATTCTTTACTTTTTTCTACTACTCTTCTTTTTTCTGAAGAAATCGAACTTGATCACATAATCAAAAAGAGACGTAATTACAACAACTCCAAGTGGAAACAATGAATAAACCCAAAACGGATTATTTGGAGCTTCACCGGGGGGGGCATCAGTTAAAAAAACATAAAGGACAACACAATAAATTATGGCCACTACAATACCTGTTACGTTTCTATTTTTCATACCTGCTCTCCACCTCTTGTTCACAGAAAATTTAAAGTATTGTATGAATATTAAAACCCATATCTGGAATAATTACCTGTATTTAATATTCTATAATATGGATTGTATAAATACTAGTTTCTGTGAACCCAGGCCTTCGTATCCATTTCGTACCACATTAACCTTTAACCACTGATCAAACAGCATCAAGGTTAAATTAAACATAAACTAATATTTATACATTAACTCATTATAATATGGGTCCATTCTCCCGTTACAAACCTAGCATTGACTGCTTTTTCCAGACTAATAGGTGTCTTACCATTTTTATCATCTTTCTATGCTTGAAGCCCAATTTTCAAAGTAAATTAGTATCTCTTCTAGATTCATTGCTCCTCCTGCACCATGAAATACTCCATCCCTCACAATACAGTAAAACCAATCTTGATCATTTCTCTCTTCTTCAATTGACTCAAATGGTACATTTTCTAAATAAGTATCTGTCAAGTTGATTTCAACAGACCAACCGGGATTATCTACTGTATCAATTTTCACACCATATGAATGTTCCCAATCCCCATAACAGTTTTCATAATACCAGTTCTGAACCCATGTTAATGTATTCATCATCTATACCTCTTCTTTGAAATTTCATAGCTGGCCTAACTCCCCCATGTTAAGATTCACTATTAACATGGGGTATTGGCAGATTCTATTTTGTTATTTATTAATGGGACCTTTTTCTTTTCCATCAAGACGTTGTACCTTATCAAATCTATTGTATTTCTTTTTTATAGAAAGAAGAGTTATACCATATGATTGGAACACTTACCAAATAAAAAATTTTCCAAATATCTCATTCCTAGAATACTTATTGATTTCCAGGTGAAAAATCCGATTTCAATGGAGATTACATTGCTTGAAGATTTTTGCTATGCTGAATTCAAACATTTAGATATGGGAGACGGAGCATTGATGCCTAAGATACTGATCGTGGACGATGAAGCAGATCTTCGAAAGTTGCTGACTGATTACTTTGAAATAAATGGATATTCCGTCATGACGGCCAAGGACAGCCGGGAGGCGCTGCGGAAAGTGGAACAACAACCCGATCTCGTTTTGCTAGATATCAACATGCCTGAGCAGAACGGTCTTCAATTGTGCGAGAAAATTCGTGGCTTCGTCTCTTGCCCGATCTTATTTTTAACGGCTCGAATCGAAGATGCAGATAAAATAGCCGGATTTCGGGCCGGAGGCGATGACTATATCCTGAAACCTTTCAGTATTCACGAACTGGGGGCCAGGGTCGAAGCGCATATGCGCAGAGAACAGCGAATCCAAAGCAAATCCTCGATAAGGTTTAACGAAGACTTGGTCATTGACTATACAGCCCGGGAACTCTACTACCGGGAGAAGCGAATTCCTCTGGCCAAAAAAGAGTTCGACATTATCGAATTGCTGTCTACGCATCCCGGCATGGTGTTCGAAAAAGAACGCATGTACGAAGCTATTTGGGGCATGGACAATCAAGGCGACAGCAGCGTGATCGCGGAGCATATCCGGCGTATTCGCTCCAAATTAAAGGAATACAGTTGCGATAACCGAATCGAAACAGTTTGGGGAGTCGGATACAAATGGCCAAGCTCATGAATAGGCTGCCGCTTAAGCGATTTAGCTTATTGCAATCTTTTATCCTGTTGTGTGTGGTCACGCTCATTGCTGTGCTGGTCGTCATAACCATTGAGTTCTCCTGGGCAGAGAACCTGCGGCTGCGTTTTGGAGAAACGGATTGGGTGCTTCCCTCCCTTGTCGTGGCTGTGCTGCTAACCGTGGCAACAGGGATTGTCACCATGGCAGTTCTATTTTACAGATGGAAACTAAAACGTCCGCTGGAGCTATTAAAGCAAGCATCCGAAAGCATTTCGGCCAACGATCTAAGCTTCAAAATCTCCTATGACAGCCGGGACGAGATGGGCGAGTTGATCGCGGCATTTGAAAACATGCGCTCACAGTTGGAGAAAAACGTAAAGACGCTCTGGCGTTCGGTTGAGGAGCGGAAGCAGCTCAATGCGATTTTTGCCCATGATCTGAGAACCCCCCTGTCGGTGTTAAAAGGAAACGCTGAGTTTCTCGCCACTTATCTGCCCGAGAAGAAGTTATCGGAAGAAAAGGTGTTGGACCTGATCCATACCATGAACCTTCACATCTTGCGTCTGGAGAGCTATGCCGAGGCCATGAACTCGATTCAGAGACTGGAGGATGTCCTGTTGAACTACAAGTCGATGGATACGATCTCACTGACGACTTTACTGGACAGCAGCGGCGAACAAATAGCAAGACAGTTCGGTATACGCTTCGTCTCTTCTTTGAAATATGATAATGCCTCAATACATGTGGATCCCTATCTTGTCATGCAGATTTTCGAAAATGTGGTCGCAAATGGAGTGAGATACGCATCCAGTCAAGTGAACGTTCGTTATGACCTTAAGGAAGACACGATGAAAATTACCGTTTCAGACGACGGTCCTGGTTTCTCGGACGAAGCCCTGGTTAAGGCTGTACTCCCTTTTTACCGTGGCGAAGTGTGGGATTCGTCCGAACATCGCGGGTTGGGTCTTTACATTTGCAAGGTGTTTTGCGAAAAACACGAAGGAAGTCTCCAGGTCGCAAACGGACCTCACGGCGGCGGAAGCGTAACGGTAAGTATTGGGACCCAAGTTGATAAATAGTTGAAAATTATTTGATAGCATTTCCTTATCTTGAATTCAAGGAGTGTTATCATGTTAAAACTGAGAAAAAGAATGTATATCACCATCAGCTGTTTATTGTTGTTATTTACCATGTGGGGAACCCCCGTATCCGCCAATGCAGCCAGAGACAGGACAGAAGTCTTGCAGGAGATCGACGAATATATGAATCGGACCATGAAAGCCAATCACATTAAAGCTGCTTCACTGGCGATTGCCAATAACGATGAGGTCTTCTACGCAAAAGGCTACGGGACATTCGCGGATGGTCAAAGCGTTACGGGAGACGCCCCTTTTCCTATTGCTTCGTTAAGTAAGTCCTTTACCGCATTGGCCGTTCTGCAGCTGGCGGAAAAAGGCATGATTGATCTGGATGCGACTTACGCTTCCTATTTTCCAGAGCTTTCTCCTCAGGATCCCCGTGTTCTTGACATCACGATCCGTCATTTATTGAATCAGACCAGTGGTCTCAATGACAAAGTAAATCCCGATATGACGAGAAATCCGCAATTCCAATCGCTGAATGAGACGAATCGTTTATTAAACAAGGTTCAACTTGCCCATAACCCAGGAACAGCCTACAGCTACCATAATCCCAATTACGTATTGCTGGCGAACCTCGTGGAGAGCGTCAGCGGTGAGTTCTTTTCGGATTATCTGAAAAAACATATTTTTGAACCGTTAGGAATGAACCATACCTTTAGCGTCACCACGACGCAGCAAATAAATGATAATAAAACTATTCCGCTAGGACATTACTTGAGTTTGGGACGTTCCATAGGTCAATCGGAACCGCTTTGGTTCATTGATGGCCCCGCCGGCATTGTTTCAACTGCGGAGGACATGTCCCTATGGATGCTTGCCCAATATCACGGCAGCTTGCTTTCCCCTGCGTTGATGAAACAGTATCATAAACCCGGAGCCATCGGTCCGTACGGCATGGGCTGGCTTGCTGACCAGGACGAGTCCGCCGGCCGAACGATCTCCCATAGCGGCATTTTCTGGACGTACAAGTCGGAAGAAATAGTTTATTTGGACGATCAGATGGGTATCGCGGTGATGTTTAATTCCGGATTAAACGCTTTTGTGAATTACTCGGCTTTTATCGATGGAATCGCGAATATAATGAGGGGTGAGAAGCCCACAATCTCTTTTCTGAACGGTAGAAATATGGAAACAATCATGATTGCGCTGATCCTGGCTACCTTACTATGGGGCGTGCATGCCTATTTTCGCATCCGTAGAAGGAACAAACGTCTAACGTTCAGCAAATTGATTCTAATTACTGTCGGAAGGTTGATCCCGGTACTAGTTCTCTTGTCCCTATCCCCTCTGGTGACGTTTATCGGCGGAGGACGTGTGCTGCCTTGGTTCGGCATCTGGACTACCCTGTCGTCTCCAATCATATGGCTTGTTGTATGGTCGTTAGTCAATTTCTTGCATTTGGCTTGCTATTATTACATCTATTTGAGAACAAAAAGAACGGCTATGCATAGCCGTTTCAATTTCTCAAAATAAACAAAAGTGCTACTCCTCAAAATGATGAGGAATAGCACTTTTTATATACTTACCTTACTTCGTTTCTAATCACTTAATGTTAATGGAATGCCTCAAACATTTCAGCTTACTCTCGTACCGTCACATTTAATTTGGATGATCTGGTTTCCCCTGAAGAATTACGAAGTATAGCTTCATACTCATAGATTCCAGGTACCCTTCCAGAGATTGCGGTAACCGCAGACTGTGCACTAGGTGTACGGGATTGTAGTGATTGTGTGTCGATCAAAACACCATTTTCGTAAAGTTCGTATTCGGTTGCGTTCTTTCCCCACCACAGATTCATGGTGACATTATAGTTACCGTCTCCATCCCAGTTGTCATTCGACAGAACAGATTGCCCCGGGGAAGCATCCGTGACGATGACTGTCAGCGGAACACTCGTGGTCGTACCCAGTGCATTGATCAATTCACCGGTATAAATATAGGTACCATTTTTCTTTCCAGTTATATCAACTTTAACAGACTGGGCGGATGGGGATTGATCGACCAGAGAAATTTCCTTGATCAACTCACCATTCTCATACAATTTGAACTGATTGCCGTTATTGCCCCACCATAAATTCATCGTTACAGTATAGTCTCCGTCTTTGAGCCCTGTGTCGTAACCATTATTGTCAGATAACACCGGAGTGCCAGGGGCCCCGTTTGCTAGTGGGGTTGCCTGCTTGAGCCATTCTTCCCACTTAAGCAGCACATTTGCCTGCTCATCCGTAAATACGGTTCCTCTAGCTGCTTGAACGTCATTACCGTAGGCTGCAAGCAGTTGACGCGCCTTTGCTCCTTCATGATCGTTTGCTGCCTGGCTTGCTTGCTGTAAGGTGTTCGCAAGCTGATCAGCAAGAATACCGGCATTAGGATCTACCGATTCATCCGCAAAGGAATTGGTCAGATTGATCAGACTGTCGAACGTAGCAATAACCCCGAAACTATATTCTATCGTCTGTTCCCAGCCAGCCAAATCGGAGAGGGTTGCCGTAACCTGGTTCAGGCCGGGTTCAAGTGTATACGCCGGAGTGTCCAGGAGCACACCCGTCGGTTCTGCCACACCGGATACCGTATCGGAGGCTGTATAGCCAATTTCCACGTGCTGATCAATGGTGTACTCGGTTTGACCATGAATTTCAATGGTTGGAGGTACGAGATCAATGGATACAGACAAAGACTGTTCACTCTCTTTGTTACCGTCAACATCGACGCTCCAGTAGGTGATGGTATGTGTTCCTTCTTCAGTTAGGGTCAACTGCGTACCACTCACCGTTTCGCCACCATTGATTTGATAATAGGTCCCTTCGATTTCGGAATCTTCATCGGTTGCTGTGAAGGTTACTTGTACTGGAGTCGTATACCAGTCGTTCTGGGATTCTCCTTCCACATTTGCCGTAGTATGCGGGGCTTCCTGATCAGGTGACTCCCCTTCCAGCATGACAAAATCAGATAACGGTATATTCAAATCTTTCACAAGACGTGCCACGAGTTCGGCTACCTTGATTGCACCGTTCATCTGCAAATGCGTATTGTCCTCTGTTGTACCTACCCACATGAATATCGATTTGGTTCCTTCTGTGCCAAGCTCCTGGAAATGCTCCCAACTGGCCTGGTTCAGATCAATGATGAGTGTTTCCGTTTCCTGCGCCGTTTCTTTCATCGCCTGTACGTATTCCGGGAAGCTCTTGTTCAGTACCTCTCCGGTAAAATCACGACGGTTCACTGGTGTGACCAGAACCGGAATTGCACCTCTCTGCACAGCACCGTTAATGTATTCTTTCAAATATACTTTAAACTGCTCGGGTGTAAGATAACGCTCCGGACGTGACGGCGTGGAATCGTTATGAGACCACTGCATGAACAGATAATCGCCTTCATGAATGTCGAGCAAAATATCATTGAGATATCCGCCGACCAGGAAGGTTTTGCTGCTCAATCCTCCAACTGCCCGGTTATCAATGCTTACCTCATTCTGATCAAAATATCTTCCCAACGTTTCGCCCCAACCCGCTTGCGGACGATAATTCTCCGCGTAATTGGCCACGGTGGAATCACTAGCCAAATAAATTACAGGTTCATCGCTTGCGCTGTTATCTGGCAGGCGCTCCAGCTTCAGTGCATTGATCTTCGGTGCATTTCCGGTGAAGTCGAAATTAAAGACGCCATCGATCAGAGCAATGTCATACGTAATTTCTTTGAATTCTCCCTTGGCAATGGTTGTGAGCGGAAGCTTCGTCATCTGCTCTACAACGACATTCGCGCTGGTCGATTCTTGGGCATCCCCGATGGTCATCGTTACCCGGTAATTGGCCGGCTCCATTTCCACCAGGAAGGAGATGCCGTTTACCCGTGTGAAATCCTCCTTGAGCGCATCCCCGGTTTCCCGATTCTCATCTTTGGTTAGCGCAGTATCGGCAAAGCCATACCCATTACCTTCAATATACGCTCTTTTGGCATCTACCTTGGTGTATCCTTCGGCAGTGCCGCCGGAACCAAAATCAAATTTGTATTGGCTAATCTTTTCGCCCGGTTCACTTGTCAATGAATCTTTCGCCACAGTTAACATGTTAAACGCATGGTCAACTTGAGCTTGGGTGGCTTCCGTATTGAATATCGCTTCTGCAGCTGCCAAAGCCCGGTTCACCACTGCCTTCGATGCTTCTGTATATTCCGACAGATCAAGTGCTTTGATCTCATCGTACAGAGCGATTAAGGCAGCTTGATCGCCGCCCTCCGAAGGAAGCTCCGTGCCTTCAATTCGCACGTTGTCGATCTGCGTAGTCCAGTTCAACGTGCCTCCACCGCCTTTTCTCGTCCCTAGGAACCGAATGGCTCTGACGTTGTCCGCATATACACCGGAACTCAGCGGGATATCTTTGATCGTTTGTGTAACTGTCGGATCCGCCAGATTCGTCAATGTCAGATCCAGTGTTTTCTTGGCAAAATTAACGGTTGCATCCACATCGACCCACTGGTTCTTGGAAATCTCTGTAGCCGTTCCCCCTTCGGGTATGGCCGTATCGCCCGTACCGTAGTCCGGATTATATGCACCGACAAAATAATGAATTTTGGTGCTTCCGGTTTTCGTATACAGCGTGAAAAGGGCATTCTCGTTAGAATCCTGTACTGTGAGATGACCTTCTGACGGATAGGCACTCACATTACCGGATTGCCAGTCAAAGTTCACTTTCACCTGATCGCCGTTTACCGCATCGAACAGACGGAATACCTTGGCCCGATTGCCCGATCCTGCCCCCGTGACGGACAGTACCTTATTTCCAGACTGTTCAACGACCGTTCCGGTCATGGTTCCTGCAATACCAGTGGCATTAACCATCGCATACTGGTAGTCGGCAGCGTCGCCTTCAAAATCCTCCTCATATAGCTGGATTTCCGGCTCTGGTTCGGGTTCGGAAATATCCGGGTCGATGACCAGCGAAGAAATGCTCAGCTCCATGTCTTTGACCGCACCAGCAACGAGTCCGGCAATTTTCTTCGCACCATAGCTGCTGAAATGGGTATTATCGTTGATCCCATTCGGATATTTTGGATATTCACCCGGATTAGCATAAAGGAACACTTTCTCCGTAGCTGTATTACCAATTTTGTCGTAGTACGCAATACTTAACTTACTAAGATCAACTAGCGGCACGTCAAGCTCCTCTGCCACTTCTTTGGCAGCCTGCACGTATGCCGGGAAGCTGACGTTGAATTCCTGAGTCACCGTATTGAAATCTCTGCGTCCAACCGGAGTGAGTAATACCGGTGTAGCGCCGCGCTGTTTGGCACCGTTTACATAACGAGCCAAGTAAATCTTATAGTCCTCCGGTGATGCATACCGATCCGGTATCCCTACACTCGCGTCGTTATGACCAAAGGAAATGAAGAAGAAGTCCCCCGGTTTGATTCGCTGCAGGATCGTGTCCAGTCGGCCGTCTACCATAAACGATTTGCTGCTTCGGCCACCGATTGCATCATTCACGATGACTGCCCCATTCGAGAAATAACGTCCGAACTGCTGGCCCCACCCTTCTTGAGGAGCCTGCATTTCACTGTAAGATTGCATGGTTGAATCACCGGCCATATAGATCGTTGTTGCCGCACCGGCGACTTTCTCTGGATATTTCTCAATGAGGATATCCTGGATGTCTATGGCTGTACCGGTGAAGAGGAAATCGAGCTGCCCATCCACCAATGCAACATCATAGGAATACTCCAGCGGCGCTCCGGCTGCCACATTCGTTACGGCGAGCTTTTGCACAAATTCGGATTTGACCCCGACGTTTGAGTCATGCGTATCGTTGCCCAAACGTAGTGTAACCTTATAGTTGGCATTTGGCAGGTCAACAGCAAATGTCGTACCTGTCGCAACCGAAACCTCATTTGCTCCTACGGTAACACCGGTTGTATCCACGAACCCGTATCCTGGATTTTGCGCGTAGAGCGTATCCTGTATGTTCGTACTTCCCGACGCAGTCTCTGTTCCGAAATTAAAGCGATAGACCGGCTCTGGCATTTCTGCATCACGAGTCAGCGTCAGATCGGCTTTAGGGAATGCGGTAGCTTCCGCTCCAAGATAGAAGCCGGTATGAGGCGGCTGGTTGTAGGCTACATTTTGCCAGGCTACGCCAAGTCGATACACAGGGTCCTGCATCAGCGTTGGAATGCGATAGTCTGTAGGAATGGTCGTTGTATAGAGACGATACTCCGAACTATCTTCGCTTCGCAGCAGAATTTCCTCACGCCAGTCGCCCAGAATGTCCGCCTGAAGCGCCGGATTTCCTTTGGTATGGTTGTTTGTTAACGTACCGGTCGCCCGGAAGATTTCATTTAGCTTTTTGTTTTCGTAATCCCATTTATAAATGAGCGGGATACCTTTGGCTGTACTGTTATCCCACTCATGGTCAAACAGCTCACGCTGAAGATCTCCGTCCCACCAGATGGCGAAATTGGCGGTTTCGGGCCCTTCGCCCACCGTGTAGATAGCCTCTCCGGCAGCCGAATAGGTATTGGTTACGGGAACGCTCTGCCCGTTGGTAATGGTTGTGGCCCATGATTCGTATCCCGGATAGTTCGGATCAATATCCGCCGACATCCCGCGACCGGTGTCAAAACCTGTTTTCTCCCCCCAGAGGATTTCACCTGTTGCCGCATCGCGCATCTCCAGTCCGTATGCAGCATCTGAATGCTCATGCACGCTTACCATCTGATAGCCCTCTCGGTTTGGATCGAGCTGACCGGCGTGCATGGCATCGCCGTGGCCGAGTCCGGTGCTATACAGCAAGCTACCGTCATCGTCTATGGCTAGAGCGCCAAACATGATTTCGTCCTTGCCGTCATTGTCGACATCCAACACACTTAGATTATGATTGCCCTGTCCTTCATATTGTTTTCCTGCTTCGTTTGTGTCGAAAGTCCAGCGCTTTACGAGTTCTCCACCAACATAATCATAAGCAACAAGCACAGTGCGGGTATAATAACCCCGGCTCATCACAACACTTGGCTTCGTGCCATCCAGATAAGCTATGGCACCAAGGAACCGATCTACACGGTTGCCATAGCCGTCACCCCAATCACTGACGTTGCCTCTTGGCGGATCATAATTGACGGTGGATACGGCCGCGCCGGTCTCACCGTCAAACAGTGTGAGATACTCAGGCCCTGACAGTATGTATCCACTCTCGTTACGGTAATCTTTCGTGCCGTCGCCAATGACCGTGCCTTGGCCGTCCTTCGTGCCGTCCGCCGTCTTGACCACAACTTCGGCCTTTCCGTTGCCATCAAGGTCATACACCATTAATTGTGTGTAGTGCGCTCCGGCACGGATGTTAACTCCCAGGTCAATCCTCCACAGCTTCGTACCGTCCATTTTGATGGCATCGATATACACATTGCCGGTATAACCTGCCTGCGAATTGTCCTTGGAATTGCTCGGACTCCACAGAAAGACGATTTCATATTCGCCGTCGCCGTCCAAGTCAGCTACAGATGCGTCACCTGCATAATACGTATAGGTTCCACCGTCTTTGGTCCGACCGTCAGCCGGTTTATCCAGCGGAATAGGCAAATAATCATTATGCCAGACCGATACAACCTCCGGCAGCATTTGCTCCTTTCCCGCAACGATAGTGGATATTTGGTACTGCGAGCTGTCGAAACCAGTGGTGTCCACATAGTTCGTCACGTCGCTTATGGGCGATGCGTTCACTTTGGTTCCGTTTTTATATATATTGAAAGAGATATCATCAGGATCATTATTTAAATACCTCCAGCTTAAAAAAACACCATTGTCTACAAGAACCGCAACCAGACCCCGGTTAAGATATTCTCCTTGGCGACCCGGTAGGCTACTGCTACTTGGTGACTCTGCACGCACCGGCGCCGGGGGTATGACCAGTGAGATAACCATAAGGAGCGCTAATAAAGATACAAATATCGATTTCTGCATGGAAACAGTTCTTCGGTTCATCGGATTAAGTCCTCCTTATCGAAAAAATCATTTTAGAATCACAAGTTCGATCTGCTCTTCTGGTTGTCAAATGAACGCAAACTACAGTCACCCCCTTTTTTTATGTTACCGCTTACATTTATCTTACAGCTCTAAAAAAAGACAGACAATCTAAAAAATGTGACGTATTATATAATATAATTGACTTTTTTAGGCAGGGGATGAAAGTATGGTTCATACGGTCTCTTATGCTTTTCGTAATGACGATACATCAATCATGACACTTGACTCTATTGGATGGCAGATCGTCTCAAGCGAGGAATATCGTTGTCCAAGTGACAATAGACCGGACCCGGGGCATGTTGTTTTTCAATACACGCTTAATGGTCAGGGTTATCTGGATATTGAAAATCAAACGATTCCTTTACCGAAGGGACATGCACTACTTGTTAAAATCTCCGGAGAACATTGCTATTACTATAAACAAGAGAACAACGAACCATGGGAGTTTATATGGATAAACATTCGAGGGGATGAAGCCAACCGAATTTGGGATATGATCCACGAAAATGAGGGACATGTCATTCGACGAAACGCGGACTCCCCTTTGATTCAAGAGTTATGGCAAATTATCCATTTGATTCATCAAGAGAAAGTTACGGACAAGTATCGCTTGTCCGAGCAAATCTATCGGTGGTTGCTTATCCTAGTGCAGACAAGTCGGGATGCGGAGAAGGATATCGGGGCCCTTTCAATAACAACGATCGAGAAATGTAAAAAATTCATCCGAGAGAATTATGCAGCTCCATTGACGCTGGATCTGCTGGCCAGCCACTGCGATATCAATAAACACTATTTGTGCAGATTATTCCAGAAATCTGAGAAAACATCACCGCTAGCCTATCTCAAGGACAGACGCATTGAGGTTGCAATCCGACTACTCCGTACAACGGAACTCCCGATTTCCCAAATTGGCCAACAATGCGGTTTTGAGAGTCCCAGCTATTTCGGCAAAGTTTTTCGGCAATATATGTCCATGTCGCCTAAAGAGTATCGCATGAATAAGTTAGAGTTTCCTTACGAGGCCATTTATTATGAATAGCCAAATCCGCTATTTGCGAGGAAGCTTTCAAGCTCTTCACGTTTAATCTTCGGCCTCAAATTGCCAACATGTTCTTATCATTGGATTTAGACATGCGGTTTTCAGTTGTACCGATAATGTAAAAAAAAGCCGCTAAAATAGCGACTTTCAATGTAATAATGTTTTTGTACCTCGACATTAAAGATTCAATTTTAAACAAGTTTATCAACCGACTTTTGCAGCTTTATTTTCTCTTCATCTGGGTTGATCATAACGAACATTTCGATTTTCTGAGATTAAGAGAAATCACGGATTAAATTGCTTCTTTATTACGTTCATCATGAAGCGCAATTCCATTGAGATACCGACTGGTTCTCCACTCTGCCTGTAACGGCAAGTTTAAGGCCGTGTTCGTATCACACGAATTCAATTAACTTCCTATCTATTTCTGCGATATCACCAATCTCTGATATACCATCCCAAAGGATAATTGAAGAAGCTTCATCGTTTTCAACAAAATCATCAAGTTGGTACAGTTCACCCACAAACAGAGCTCCATACTCTGTCCGTTCAGGTCCATGAAAACTGGGCTGAAGTCTAAATTTCATTAAACCTTTGAATTCAACCGTATCAATATTTTGATTGGTTTCCTCAAATAATTCTCTAATTACACATTGTTGAGCATTCTCTCCAGCTTCAATAATACCTCCCGGCAGCTCCCAATTCTTTCTCCACTTATTATGCATGAAGAGATACTTTCCTTGGAACTTCGCCACGATTAGAGCATGTGTTAGTGAAGCATCCAGTGTAATTGTTGTGACCTTATCATACTCAATATTAATAAATTCCAAAAAAATATTACCTCTTGAATCTGTCATGATTGCCATTTTTACTCCTCCATTTCTTTTGTACCAAAAATAAAAAACGCGCTAGACCTAAGTCCTGCGCGTTACATATCGCAGGATGGTAAGCGCGAATAGCGTTAACCCATCCCCAATTTTTAAAAGGATGGATTAACGCTTTCCATGATGGTGTGATTGTTTTAATTCTAAAGTTAACATCGTCTATTCTCCTAATCATCAATGTATGGAAATAATACCCACTATTATGCACTAGAGTCAAGTATATATTTTGCTTCATTCACTATAACGTACCCGCCTGATAGCTTATTGAGGATTATCTCCCGTTAGCGTAACAGGCATTAACTTTTAATATCTTTATTAGGCTTTATGTTTTGTCTGTATCGAATTATGGCTAGAGGTAGATTAACTATTCCACAGATAAAAGAAGAGACAATAGATATCCATTGAGGTATTGTAGGATAATTCGGTTTCCCGTCTCCGACAGGTCCTATTTTGGGTTGGTGGCTATCCCACAAACCATATAAGAGACCAACAGCAGGTGTCAATATACAAATTACACTTGCAACGATATGTAACACATACTTGTTCAATCTAGCCCCTGCCTTTAATTGAATGAAAGCAGCCAATCATCGTTAGCTCGGGACACGAACTTGTACCGATAAAATAAAAAAAAGCCGCTAAAATAGCGACTTTCAATGGGACAATGTTCTTGTAATCATTTCAATCAGAGAGCTGTAATTAAAGCAACTTAATCAGCCCTTCAAGCTCATCAACCAAAACTTTGGCAAGTTCAAAATTAGTATCTTTTAAAGCCAATTCGATTTTCATCTCAACAGACTTTTTCTTTTGTTCATTTTCTAGATAGTCTTCATCAAAATGACTCGCATAAATCATCTCTCTAAATTCTTGTATACTCATTTTGCTAATCGTCTTGTCCTCAATAATTAAAACATAATCCATACCATTTACAACAGAATAGAAATCATGAGAAATCATGAGAATCGCACCTTTGTAGTCTTCAATGGCTTTCTCCAATGCGATTTGTGTATATATGTCCAAATGGCTTGTCGGTTCATCTAGGAGCAATACGCTGGCTTGACTGGCAGAAACTTTAGCCAATTGAAGCATGTTTTTTTCTCCGCCAGATAACGATTCAATCTTTTGATCAAGGATTTCTCCTTCAAAGCCATAGTTTGGAAGATACGATCTAATCTCATCATACGTTTGAAACCCAGCATCTATGAATTCATTTAGTATGGTATTCGAATCTTTTAGCATTTCGCCTTGAACCTGAGATAAATAAGCCACGTTAACATCAGCATTGATTTCAATGGAATCCTGATTGTTTTTAAAGATTTCTCGGAGTAAAGTCGTTTTCCCGGTTCCATTTGGACCAATCAGGGCTACTTTATCTGTCGATTTGATCTCAAAGTTCACATTTTCCAAAAGCAGCTCATCAAAGGAAACGCTATAATTATTGACTTTAACCACAACAGCTTCTTCCATTTCCTTATCGATACCAAAACTGATATTCGGCTGTTTGATATCGACAAAGGGCTCTTTTATTCGACGTGCTTCCAATCTCTCTTGAAACTTGACTCTGGCTTTTAACGCTCTGCCTCTGGAGGCTTCCGAATTATACGTGGCGATCTCTCTAAGATTGTCGATGATGTGATCGTATCTCTCAATTTCTTCAGCTTCAGCAACCGCGATTTCTTGCAGCTCGACCTTAGTCTGAAGCAGCGAGAAGTTATAATCGATAAATCGCCCGTCAAACTCCTGAATCTCTGTGTTTTCAAGGTGTATGATTTTGTTGAAACAATGATTCAACAGATACCGGTTGTGCGTAACAACCAGCAGCATTCCCTTGTGGGAATTAATAAGCTTTTTAAGTGCGTTCAGATTTTCAAAGTCTAAAAATACATCGGGTTCGTCCATAATCATTAAGTCTGGACGATTCAGCATTTCCTTCATCACTTGAATAAGTTTGAATTCCCCGCCGCTTATGGCGGATATACTAAGATCTTTGAGCTTCATGAGGTTGGCAAGGTTTAACTGTTTATTGATGTTTTTTTCGAAATTATCCCCATCCATCGCCTCGAAGGCATCCAAAGCCAATTGAACCTTTTCCATCAGGGAATCCATATCCGATGTGGTGGCCATCTCCGCATAAATCGCTGTAATTTCATCTTGTATCTTGATGAATTCTTCTGCGATATATTCAAAAACGGTCATTTCTTTCGTTTTGTCTACTTGTAAAAACTGACTCACATACCCGATTCTGCAATCGGGGTCTATCTCTAACTTGCCCTCGAACAAATATCGTTCCGGATCCATCAGGATATCGATCAGTGTACTTTTCCCACTGCCGCTTGTTCCGATAAAAGCACAATGTTGTGCCTCTTCAAACGTAAATGAAATGTTTTTATATAGTTCCTTTTGTGGAAATGAGAAGGATAAGTTTTCAACTTTTATCATAGTGTTACCTTTCTTTATAACTAAATTGGTGGCTAGTATTGAATATATTGTCGAACACAGACTTTTAGAGTAACACTGTTTACCACCAAGTACAATCGATTTTTAGCCCTTACCCGCACTTCGAAGTTCTAATACTTTCTATAGATTGATGACTTGTTGGACGATTTTCAGAATCAATCAGTACAAGTTCTTATCCCTCGCCACTAATTCCCAAGTAAAAAAGCCCTAATTTAGGGCTTTTCATTGAGTCACACTTTTCAACATATACTCCTACATTTCTATAATACAGGGGATGTACCACCATCTATGTTCACGGCAGTTCCTGTTACATAGGAGGCTGCACCCGATACAAGAAAAGCAATCACTTTTGCCGCCTCTTCTGTTTGACCTATTCTCTTGAGTGGGATGCCGTGAATGGGGTTGGAAGCGAACTCCTCCCAACTCTGCTCAGGTGCTACATCCTTCCACTTCCGCTCAATCTGATCGCTACGAATTAGACCAATGCACACGGCGTTAACACGAATATTGTCCTTGGCAAGGTCTTTGCTCATGGCCTTCGTTAGTGCAAGTCCTGCCGCCCGACTGACTGATGTTGGCAAAGACGATGCAGATGGCGCCTTCCCTACAATCGCCGTCACATTAAGGATGGAACCGCCACCTCTTTGACGCATATGAGGAACTGCTGCCTTAGAACTATGGACTGCTCCTAACACTTTCAAATCCAGATCTGAATACCAGCTTTCGCTGCCAACCTCTTCAAACGGATTAGCCGCAGACGTTCCAGCATTGTTAATCAAAATATCCAATCCACCGAAATGCTGTACAGTCTGCTCCACCACACCTCGTACCTCTGCCTCTACTGAAATATCTGCAGAAATGACTAGTGCATCTGTTCCTGTAGTTTGCTTAATACGTTTCGCCGCAGCTTGAAGCGCCTCTTCGTTGCGTGCGACGATTGCCACCTTTGCACCTTCCGATGCTAGAACAATTGCTGTCTCCAGCCCGATCCCTTTGCTGCCACCTGTAATTAGTGCTATTTTATCCTTTAATCCTAAATCCATTTGTGTTTCCTCCCTTTTTGTGTCCACTAATTGAATTAGACGGGTTATATTCAGCTAACGTTCCCGTTAGTTAAATGCCTCAATAGAATTAAATGCAAACATAATTTCTGCTTCACAAACTAATTCATTGTTTACCCTTGCAATACCTATTCCTTTAACAATCTGTCCCTTGGTTCGGGTTACTTCGAATTCAAGATGGAGTTGATCCCCTGGTTTACTTGCTTTTTGAAGCGACAATTATTAATGCCGGTCAGTAAACCTATCTTATGGTTATTGCTCACTACGTTGGACATAACGGTACCACCTACCTGTGCCAGTGCTTCTACAATCAAGACTCCAGGCATGACAGGATAATCGGGTAAGTGACCAAGGAAATAGGGTTCATTGAAAGTCACATTTTTGATTCCAACGGCTTTCTTCCCCTCAACAATTTCTAAGATTTTATCAACCAAAAGAAAGGGGAATCTATGGGGAACAAGCTCTTTAATTTGATTAATATCAAGCATGGATTTCCTCCTCTAATATTGGCTTATAACGATTCTAACTCCATTTGGATAATTAATCCATTATTATACTATATCCTGCCCGTTAGCTTAATGGAACAGATATCGTATTACAATTAGATGGACTTATCTTGCCTAACGAAGGGATATTTCCAGAATTGCCACTTTCAAAGTTGAACCGTTTCTTGTTGTTCATCTGCATAATACCTTTCATATTCTTTAGTCAGCGTGTAGCGCTCGACACCTTTGGAGGCATTCATCGCTTCCGTGGCGTGCTGGATAGCCAATTCGCGATGACCCGATTGGCCTTCTATTTCAGCAAGAAGCGCAGATCGCATCCATTGTTTTCTAATCAATTTCAGAT
This sequence comes from Paenibacillus sp. FSL F4-0087, assembly GCF_038020215.1. NCBI lineage: Bacteria > Bacillati > Bacillota > Bacilli > Caryophanales > Paenibacillaceae > Paenibacillus > Paenibacillus sp. FSL F4-0087. Next base: position 5,904,265 of record NZ_JBBODJ010000001.1, on the reverse strand, counting down.
GCTCCCTTGCTTGCTCACTCTTCTCTTCCTCCAAAAGCAAAAACGTCTCATAATATGTACGGAAATCTGATCTGCGCATCTGGAGTACCGCTTGCTGAACGACAGTCAAGTCCTTGCGATAAGCACCGTAAGCAGCCTGATATATCGCTTGCCTCGATTTTTTCGTCGTCTGTTTTCTAAGTTTCTCCATCGTGATATCGACTTCATCATCAAGTCTGTTGGCAGTCACATAATAAATATAAATATAGGGCGTATGATGATTTTTGCGTAAAAAAACTTCCACACGGTCCATCCGGGTTTCCCAAGCCATTGGGTACAAAATGTGAATCGTAAACGCAATAAGTGTGGCGACCATCACCGTTCCCACTATAAGGAAAACAGATTGTTCTTTCCACAACATCACCAGCACAAATACAAATACAACGGAATAAAACGCAACATTCCACCTACTCATTCTCATCTACCATTCCCTTCAGCATCTAAATCATAAAAGTATCTATTATATCAGAATTACAACTATCCCTTGTATGAATTTAGTAAATAGATATTGATATCACCAATAAAATATAATTTCAACAGATATGGTGAAAACGATACTTCTCTAATAGAAAGTGAAAGAATAGCACTCTGCCTCTGAACCCCGAGACGTTGGATAAAATCACTTTATTTGTGTTATATATTGCTCCATTACTTGTAACCACACTCTTAATTGACTCAAATGTTCTACTGAATGAGAACCATATGGAAACAATTCAAATTGATATAGTTCTGGACTTCCAAATACATAACTAAAATTAACTTCAATCTGGTCTTTAGTAAAATTTAAACATTCATAGTAGCTCGTAATTTCTACTTCACTGTATTCATCTGGGCAGATGTAGTCGATTGCCTGAATGATGTGATCATAATTATAATCCTCGGCTTTTAATTCAAATATGACCAGATCTTCATGTGAAAACTCACGAAACATGGTTGCCACCTCCCCCAATCATTTATTAGTGAACGTTGCTGCCTTAATCTAACTAAATGATTATCGTAAACTACTGTCCCAATCACCTCGACGTTCAGACCACCGTCTCCATAAGAATTGCCGAATTCATAACAATGAATATATCTTACATATTTTATCATCGTATAATAAAATTTCATTGTTTTTTCATTCCACATAATTAGAGGCTTGTTATATCATGCAGCAAAACAATTCTGTAAAGGTCCAACATTTAGGGGAAGATGAATGCCGACCAGCCTATATGTATATACAAATTTAGGATTAGTCTTCATTTCCCTCTTCCATTTTACGATAAATAGTATGGGGTTATACGGATAATCCTATTGCTTTACTACTTCCAAGGGGGAACAGAACGTGAGACAGACTCGCAAGAAAAAGATGGATTTAAGGTTCAAACTGTATTTGATCATTCTGGTTCCGCTACTGGCCATGGGCGGTCTAATTATGTGGACCACCATCGACTCTAGTGAAAATGCATCATTAATGACCATGCAGCACAACAATCAGCAGCTGGCAGTGAATACTGCCTCTCAACTAGGCCAGGAATCGGAATTAATCAAGACATTATCCTCTACTGCTTCGGAGGAGAGCAACGAATACAAAAGTCTTAGAGACGAACTCGTTAAAGTTAGGCTTCAATCGGGAGCCTTATACGTTTATATGTATAACAAGACTTCAAACGGGTGGATCTACACCGTGGATGGAGCGGATTGGGATGATAAGGAATACAGTCCTTACGGGACTGCAATGGAATTTAACCCCCAGATTCAGGAACGCTTGTTAAGTGGTGAAGTCGTCACAACGGGCATTGTAGATGATCCAACCTGGGGGCAGCTATTGTCCTCCTTTACACCAATTAAGGATTCGCAAGGTACTGTTATTGGCTATCTGGGCATTGATATTTCTGCTGAAGCAGTGAACCAAGTCTCCGCGACATCCTTGAATAATGCTTATCGGACCATTATCCCGATTTTTGTGGTTGTACTGATTCTTTCTTTGGTTATGATGCTATTCGTAGTAAGAGGCATTCTCGGACAAGTACGCGATATTAAGTCAAGCCTCGAACAGGTTGCTGATGGGAATCTCAAAGTCGTATCCAAACATATGACAAACGATCAACTCGGTGACATCAGTGATTTGATTAATGTCATGGTTGCCCAATTGACGAACATTCTGATGGGAATACAGCAAGGATCCAATACCTTGCAGCAGTCCTCGAAAAATATTGCGGAAACGGCTCAAACGAACCTGCGTCAGACCGAAGAACTTTCCAGAGCGATTGAAGAAATTGCCATAGGATCTACGAAACAGGCCGAAGAGACAGAACAATCTGTCCAGCACTCAGAGAGTCTCGGCAAAATAATGGATGAAGTAGGTTCATATGTGCAACAGTTTACCCATACTTCAGAGCAGTTATCTGCTGTGCAAATACAAGTTACACGTGAACATGAGGTTCTGCTTGAAAAGAGCCGAGAGAATGCGAAGCGCGTCGAGCATCAGCAGGAAATTTCCAGTTCACTGACGACTCAATCGGAACTCGCTTCCTCCATTAGCGGACAAATACACAACATTTTAAAACAAACTCAAATTCTATCGCTGAATGCTTCAATCGAGGCAGCCCGCGCTGGCGAAGCGGGAAGAGGCTTTGCGGTCGTTGCTGGTGAAATGGGACAGCTCGCTCAGCAATCCGAACGTTCGATCCAGGAGATTGATGAGATCCTGAGTTCATTTGTTCAAGAGATACATCGTATGGGCAGTCATTTTGATGCGAATATGGTGGCGGTCAAGGAACAGGAAGAACAGATCGCTGATTGCCTCCAGACGTTCAGACAGGTTAGCCGCTTATCGAACGAAGTGCATGAGCTGGCTCAACGTTTGGAAATCCGTACAGTGGATATGCACTCTATTCGTCAGGAAGTAGAACAGCACTTGAGCTATATTGCTTCCGCAACCGAGGAAACTTCAGCCATGGCTGAAGAAGTCACGGCAAGTGCTGAGGAGCAGCAGCGGTCGGCGAACGAATTGTCGAACATCTCCGGACAGCTCTCCAGCCTTGCAGGGAACCTCAAATCATATTCTGATCAATTTCAGATCGAACTCCATAAATCAGATTCATAATAATGAAGCTCCCCGCTCCTGTTGACTCAGACGGCGGGGTTTTGCTTTATCTAATTACCTTGAGGAATCCTCAAACGCTCATATGGTTAAGATCAATCCCAAAATTCTGGTGGATCCGGAATGAGTACCGTTTTATTAAGAAGGTCTCTTCAAAAGCCAAATAGTCGCGTTATGGGAACAGGTATCGCAAAACATTTGGTCTTAGAAGAAGAGCTAGTTGTACGTAATAGCATATATTAAAATCGATAGTCTGTTCCGTTATTTATAATAGCGAGGTTGCGAACTTCACCTCCGGAAAGCGGCTATCCGGTCCTTTTATTAAGTCTCCGCCTTGATTTTTCAGATACATATCGAAGAAATCCAGCATATAAGCATTGATAACGGAGTTCGCTCTTTCTGGCGCAATCTTTCCTGTAATGCCCAGCATATTGAAAACCGGAGAAATGAACTGTACGTCGGTAAAATTCAAATGCTCTGTATTTTCGATATAGAGGATTTGTCCTCCTGCGTCGGCCGTTTCGCGCATCCGTTCAAGCTCCAACTTTTTATCTTCCGTTACTTGATTCATCCACTCTCTTGTTGATCCCATCCGGTCAAGCTCTGCATCTGTGTAGACCCGATTATTGATCACCCTGTTTAATTCTTCGAAATAGCTTTCAGAGTTGATGAACAAAAACGGCTTTCTCAGATCCTCGCTTTCACGCAGTCGATACAGTCCTCCATCCAAGTCTATTCCGACCGTGATTCGTGGATCGTAAGAAGCGTCGTAGGCCGTCGCTCCGCCGATAGAATGACCGAACACCCCGACATGACCGAGATCAATCCTCCCTTTTAAAGGACTTGAAATCTGTCCCGATTGGATGAGCTCGAATTGGTCCAGCGTAAACGCCACATCGCTGGTTAACACTTTTCCCAACTTGTCGCGATTTTCTCTTCCCGTTCGGTAATCATCGTCGGGAGAGAATAAGTCGTTGGTTCTGCTGGTCGTGATTCGACCGTCCGGAAACTCGGTTGCAAATGTATTGTAGGTATGATCGATCACTGCCACGATATATCCGTGACTCGCGAGATTTTCAGCTTGCGACGTATGGAGGAACCTGGACGAGCCGAAGCCGGGATTCGCAAGGATCAGCGGATATGAAGTCTGTGCCGAGGAAACTTCGGCTTCCGAATAAGCATGACTGGACACGTACTTCAAGTGCTGAAGAGTATACTCAGGAAGGCCATAGTTCGCGGCCATGTAACGTAAAATTGGAGTATCGGGAATAAAGGGTGCGTACTTGCCGGTGCCAACTTTAACCGGATACCATACCTGAACCATCAACTCTCTCTTACCTTCTCTGGCTTTGTCGAAAATCTCTTCCCTATTTGTATCCACGAGATGAAAAGTTTGCGTCCCTACCTTAAATTCACCTGTCGGTTCAGGTAGATTAAATACTGGAAAAGCATACATAAGACCCGCTGTTACGACCAGCATTATTGCTATAGCGGTACAAGCTGAACCCAACAAGAATCGCGGGATTTTTTTGGGGCCATTTTTTCTAAAGTAACTATAAGCTGAAATGGCTAAAAAAATGATTGTTATGCAATATGGGAAAAATAGCTGAACTCTGTATCCTTCCACCGTCCATTGAATGATCAGTAAAAGTGTGGCGATCCCGATTGCAACGAATAGCGGAGTTCTGTTCCGTCCTTTTTTTAATAAGAATGTTAATGCAAACAAGCCGATGTTTGACAAAAAAAACAACAGTTCAAACAGCCTCATCTCGATTCTCCTTTTAAAAAAAATTTCTATTTTTGTTTGTTCCAATATTATCCTGGCAGGTTGGCCTGAGCTATCGATTCAACTTACATCTACCTTACAATTTTGTAATTCTACCTTGTAACTGTGCTCATCTTTGGATAGGAACTTAGTTACTTAAATCAAAAAAAGCCGCTATAATTAGCGACTTTGAATGTAATAATGTTCTTGTCCTGCGACAAGCAGACACAGGATAGTGCATGCCTTTTTCTCTTCAGTGTACTTATACACAATTCGGAGATTTCCAACAAACAATCCATCCCATTAAAATGTATGAATTATTGCTACAGAATCGCTTATACGAGCTTTAATAGTGGAGGAGAAATATCAAATCTATCCGACATATTGAAGAATTAACTGGTATATTGCTACGGAAAGTCCTAAAATACTCGCTTTCATTTTAGATGGATGATATCTTTCTCTCCGAAACAAGTACAGAAACATCACTATAAATCCTAAGGGAATCCACAGCTGAAAGACACCTTCTGTTGTATAACGAGAAAAAATTGGAATAATGGAAGTACTGATCAAAAAGTAAAAGAAAACTGTAAAACGTCTTGTTTCTAATTGCTTGCTCCACCTTACTAAAAAGAAAAAAATAATGATTCCGATAATTGTAATGTATAAAGGGGGGAGAAGAATAGAAACGTCCCCAAATTTGAATTCCATTTTGCATTGCCCTCCTCTTTTTAATCATCACCACTTTTTGTTCCGGATTGGGGAAGCATGTACATTATATGTTATAATTGAAAGGTTAATTTTACCAAAAGTAATGAGGGATGTAAAAAAACATTGTGGGGTTTATAGTTTTCGCTTAAGATTTTAGCTGTATTATGGAACTATTCCAAACAGGTGGTTCCATGCAAAGAACCAGTAGATATTTAGAGGTACTTAATAGATCGCGGAGCAGATATCCATGTCACTGATTTAAGAGGTAAATCTCCCATTGATGTGGCGACAAGCTATAAACCAGACAAGATCATCCAATTTTCAGAAGAATATCAACCATTACATCGTGACTAGGAGGACCTCATATCATGAAAAGGATCACCAAACGTACATTTCTAATCACTACTCTAACAGCGTTCCTTACTATTTCCTTAGCCCCTATCCCCACTCTCGCTTCTGATTACAAGCAACTTCCAAAGCCAGAGTGGACCTATGACGTACCTACCGATACGACAACCCAAATACATAGTAAGAACTATTATTTCACAGGAAATATCGTCTACCCTATCGTGTCAGAACAGACTAACTCTCAAACTGCATATACATTCTTGTATCAGTCAGATCGCTCTACCGGCAAAACTAAATCCGTACACTCCTTATTAGCGATAGACGACAAAACTGGAAAACAGAAGTGGATTCATAAATCGCCTATGCCCTACAATTCGTTTGAAATAGATCAGAGCGGTAACGTCTACTACTTCGATGAGGCAAATTCCGGTAATAAGAAGGTATACCAGTTAATCTCTCTGGATTCAAATAACAATCCACGCTGGGTCAAAACATTCAAAGAGCACTTTCAATTCAATGTCCTAGAAGATGGGCGCATAGCCGTGGTTACTTTCACAAAAGACACCAGTGTGATTACTCTTTATACAAAGGAAGGCAAGCCGCTCATCAAAAGGGAGTTTCCTGGCCACGTACGACATATTCAGGGGAACTACGTCGGATTGTTAAATTCTGATGCTCCGAGAAACACGACGACAATTGATATTTACTCCATTCCTACAGGAAAGAAGATTATTTCCGCTGTCCAACCGCAGGATCACGTCAATATTGTGCATGCTGACTTTGAAGTTCTAAGTGGCGGAACTGTGATTGTTCCCATTTATGATGCAAAGATGGAAGTGGAAACCTTGCACGGCTACAAGCCTAACGGGGAACAAAAATGGATCAGACCATTGCCTAAGCCAGCACAGGATGCCGCTTTCGGTACAACGTATGCGCATAATATGTACGATTCTTTTTATGTATCCTTAGGAAATAACTTTCTGATTCAAGAGAAAAATAAGCTTAGTCTGTACAATGCTAACAATCAATTGATTGCGACCAAGACGTTTACTGATTTACCTGCACAAGGACTGTTACAACGACTAAATGATCAGAGCATTGTCTTCGGAGCCGTCGACAAAACACAAGCTTGGTATGATTCATTTAAACCGGAGCCTAAGAAAGCCGCCTACTATATTCTGGACTCTAATACACTAAAAATAAAAAACTCTTTTGTAATCGATGACGCACTTTTTCACCAAGCCGATGTTCGTTTTCACGATGCAAATACATTCTATATCCACATGAGTGAAACCATTGCCAAATACGTTCTAGAGTAGCATATGCAGGCTGGATTATTCCCCCATTTTAACGATGTATGCCTAGCCCCTTCTCCATGAGGGAAGTCATACGTCGTTTCTTATTTATCAAATGAGCAGCCTGCAGAACTGCAGACTGCTCATTAATTTTATTGAGATATCGTTTCCTGTTAGCTTACTGAAAGAACCTTATTTTTCTCTTGTAGGGCCCACGTAATCTCAGATTCATTTCCCACTTGAGTTATCATCCTATCCTAGATCTTAAATGTTTTTCTTTATCCAAGAACGCAGCTTATCAGCATAGAGAGCGCGTTCATCTGGATCGGATGGAGAACCCTTTGACAGATAAAGTTGATCATTCACATATCTAGGGTAAACATGGAGATGATAATGCCACACGTCTTGATTGCCGGCGGGCTCATTATGTTGTCGCGTAGAAATCCCTTCACATCCATATGTACTTTTCATTGCAAATGCTGTAAGCTGAGCCGCGCGGTGAATTTCACCAGCGTAATCCGCTGGGAGATCAAAGATGTTCTCGAAATGTTGATTCGGAACAACAAGAACATGTCCTTTATTGTTTGGCCACCATTTGCTCGCTATAAATGCCGTTACCTTTTCATTCTGATAGATGATATCCCTTTCTTTTGTTCCCTGATTAGGTCGCTCGATACCCCAAACACAACAAAATGGACATACGTATCCTTCGGGCTTATGTGAAATTGATGCTGTCATCTTTCTCATTCCACTCCTTTCATATTTTTCCAACTAGCTATTAGACGCAGGCAACTTTTGTTCGTTGCGTTATCCTCAACATTGATAATCAATCTGAGCTCGTTTTTATTCCGGTATGCCCGGCTCTCTTGATCACCACTCCTGAATATATCCACCTTATCAAGTCTTGCCAGTAAGTTGGCAAGGCTTTTTGTCTTGAACATACCGTAGTAACGCTTTGCTTATGTAATCTTTAGATTTTCTTCAGAATTATGCTTATTAATTCCTTAGTTTTTTTCATTATGATTTCTATATCGACAAGAGTGGAGGCAAAACCATGATCAGTAATACGATCTTAGAGCTACTTCATCAGTATGGATATCTGATTTTTTATTTTGCCTTTTCGTTAGGCCCTTTCGGGATTCCAATTCCAAATGAGATCACGATCATCAGTGGTGCCATTTTAAGTCACACAGGTGTTATCAATTCATGTATCACATACTTCTGCATTCTAACAGGACTATTAACCGCCATTACCTTTGCTTATTTTGCAGGGAAGTTATTTGGACCCAAGATAAAACACAAATTTCAACATAATAAACACTTCGTTAAGGCTGAACTGATTCTGAATAAGAGTGGCAATTGGGCGATGTGCATCGGTTTATTCATTCCAATCGTGCGATATGTTCTCCCTCTGGTCATTGGACTGAGCGGCGTTCAGTATCAAAAATTTGCTCTCATTTCATATTCCAGTGCTTTGCTTTGGACCATAACGTATTTTACAGCGGGAATCTACTTCGGCACTCCCATTCTATCAATACTTCATTTATTACAATTCTAATCGATTTTGATAACATACCATCACATATACGGAGGAACCACAAACATGAATTCCAATGAACCTATTTTATTTCTGAAAAGCTTTCTTCAAAGCCCCAAACATGTTGGCAGCATCATACCCAGTTCCCGGTTTCTCGCTAACAAAATGGTGAACCAATCGCCTTGGCTAGACGTAAAAGCAGTCGCCGAACTCGGATCGGGCACAGGTGCCATCACTCGTTATATTCATCAACAGGCACAAGATTCAACCCAAGTGTTATTGTTTGAGATGAACGAGACGATGAGGAATAATCTGAAGACTGAATACCCTGCATTCCCCTGTTATCCAGACGCCTCTCGGTTAGTGGAATCCATGAAGCAAGAGGGCGTTGAGCAACTGGACTGTGTATTTAGCGGGTTGCCTTTCTTCAACTTTGAGTTTGAATTAAGAAATACGTTGGTAGACCAGATCCATAAGGCACTCAAACCAGAGGGGTTATTCATCGCTTTTCAATATTCACTTCAAATGAAAAAAACACTATCCGAAAAGTTTATCATCGAAAAGATAGAATTAGTGCCCTTGAATGTCCCCCCTGCCTTCGTTTATGTCTGCCGCAAAAAGGAAACAATTTAAACAACTCAAGCTATGGTTTACACTGATACTATCCTCTTTATAAAGATTTAAAATCTTATTTAAAACAGTCATAAAAGGAGTGTTGGATTGTGAGTACCGTTCTCATTGTAGATGATGAACCCGACATCGGTGATGTCATCCATGTCTATTTACGTAACGAAGGATATCAGGTCATGGAAGCAGCCAATGGTGAAGAAGCACTAAATATTATCAAAACCACTTCGGTCCAGCTCGTTATACTGGATGTCATGATGCCCATTATGGACGGGATCAAAGCCTGCTTCAAAATAAGAGAAGTATCAACCTCTCCCATTATTATGCTATCCGCCAAGGAAGAGGACATTGATAAAATTACAGGTCTGACTACCGGTGCTGACGATTACATGGTCAAACCGTTTAATCCGTTAGAATTACTAGCTCGCGTTAAGGCTCAGCTACGACGTCAAACACTGATTGGCAAAGCAGAATTCAATTCACTTATCCTGATCAAGGACCTTGTCATTGATACAAGTAAACATTCCGTGAAGTTAAAGGAGAATGACATTCCACTAACTCCACTGGAGTTTTCCATTCTGGTGCTGCTTGCCAGCCATCCTGGACAAGTATTTAGCTCCGAGAAGATTTACGAAACTGTATGGAAAGAACCTTACGGGTATTCGGATAATACGGTTATGGTCCATATTCGCAATCTGCGAGAGAAACTGGAAGCGAATCCACGAGAACCTCAGTATATTAAAACGGTATGGGGAGTGGGTTATAAACTTGATTAGACGATTGCCACAGTTTAAAAAAAAGATACAGATTAACATCCTATATCGAATGTTGATCAGTTTATTGATTTCGTTTGTTGGCTCTGTAGGTGTAAATAATATGTTGATCATAGGTGCCGCAAAAATTAGTGAAAGATTTGGATGGCCCTCGCTTCTCTACATTTTTCCTTATGTCCTAACACCAATCTTCATCGTAATTTTCACGTTAATTTTTTTGTTTTCTACACGAAAAATTGTGCGAGATCTCATTACCTTGGAGCAAGGATTGCAATTCATTTCAGAAGGAAATCTGGACTACCGGGTGCCCGTTAATCGACAAGATGAACTTGGGAGAGTCGCTTCCAACATTAATCACATGACTGAACAGTTGCAGCTGCTGATCGTTAAGGAGCGTGAACTGGAGAAATCCAAGATGGACATGATCACAGGCATTTCACATGACCTGCGCACACCGCTTACCAGCATCATCGGCTATATTGAGCTTCTAAGAACAGAATCATTTCAAGACAAAGCAGAGTATGACCGCTTCATTCAGAACACCCATAACAAAGCAACACATTTAAAGAAGCTGCTCGATGACTTATTTGAATACACACGTCTAACCTCAGTGGATACCCAATTGGATTTGAAAAAGGTTGACCTATACCAGCTATTGGATCAGTTGCTGTTTGAATTTGAACCTTTAGCTCAGGAGAATGGTATTCATATCGAGAAAGAGATTGGCGATGCCCCAGTTATGGCCTGCGTGGATAGTGATAAGATTGCTCGGGCCATCGATAATCTTCTTATGAACGCCCTGAAGTATTCCTTGAAACCTAGTACGATTCACATTCGAATGAGTATACGTCATGAGCACATTACCATTAAAGTCGAAAATAAAGGTGAACCACTCACAATAGAGCAAAAAGATAAGCTGTTTGATCGCTTTTATAAAGTTGATTATTCAAGAAGCAGCGAAGGTATTCAAACGGGGTCTGGTTTGGGTCTTTCGATTGCAAGAAATATTGCGGGGTTACATCAGGGTACCCTAACGCTTCAACATACGCATAACGTATTTACATTCGAGTTAAACTTGCCTTCCAACATCAAGTGATACATCAATGAATTCAACTATGGAGGATACCGCGATGAAAACATCCGAACCACTTCTTTTCCTGCAAGGATTTCTGAGGAACCCCAAACGAGTAGGCAGTCTCCTGCCCAGTTCCAAATTTCTAGCCCATAAAATCGTCCAGTCTGTACAATGGGATGAAGTTAAAACGATTGCAGAGCTGGGGCCAGGAACAGGTGTCATCACACGTCTTATGAGAGCAGAATTACCGAAATCTGCAACTGTGTTTTTATTTGAGAGAGACCCAAAAATGAGAAGTAATCTGAAGAAAATATATCCTGAATTCATGTTCCATTCGAATGCATCCTATCTTTTGAAAAAGATCAATCAAGAACATGTGCATCAGTTGGATAGTATCATTTGCGGACTTCTATTTTTTAATTTTTCCAGAGAAATGAAACAAAACATCCTTTCACAGATGCATACAGCGCTTCGACCTGGAGGAATGTTAGTGTTATACCAGTACTCACTTCATATGAAGAAACGATTGGCTGACTTATTCTATATTGAGAAAATTAAATTTGTGCCCCTCAGCTTCCCTCCTGTTTTTGTGTATACTTGTCGCAAAAAGAAAGATGAAGGACACAGTGAAACGAGAGAAGCAGTATACTAATCGTACGAAGTGTTAAAGAAAAAAAACATCTATAAAAGATGGTTTTTAAAGGAAGTAAGATTACCGTGCCTTCTCAACACGTTCAATAAGTTCTTGAATCACCTCGTCAGGCGACCGATCAATCATCCAATTTTGCCCAAACATCTGGAACAATTTCACTACAGGAAAGTCCTCCCAGAATCCAACAAATTCTTCGTTTAGATACACCTTGTCCGTGATGTGCTCGTTCATTTCATCCAGGCACTCTTCTAACACTTTTTTTGCCGTGGAATCGCTCAACCATTCGCTGAGCAGGCTGAACTTATCGAACGTGACTTCTTCCTTTCCGAAGTTGCAATGCAAACGTTCGGTGATCCGGATGTCTCTGGATGAGCTACCCAGTGCGATTTGGAAAAATCCACTCTCTGCAACCCAACGATTGTACTTGGTGTTATAGTATGAGAAGTCTCTCTCTTCAAGCTCGAAGACGATTCTGCGTTTTTCGCCCGGCTCAAGCTCGATTTTGGCAAAAGCTTTTAATTCCTTCTCCGGACGGGTCCAATTGCATACCTCATCATGCACGTATAATTGAACAACTTCCTTCCCTTTTCGCTTGCCCGTGTTTTTCAGTTGAAAGGACACCGTAACCCCTTTCTCCACTTGAGCTACTTCGAGGTCCGTATAGGAAAACGAAGTGTAGGACAAACCATGACCGAACGGGAATTGTGGTGCAAGTTCTTTACGGTCGTAATATCGATAGCCTACAAACAGACCTTCGCGATAATACAGTTTGCCGTTTTCTCCCCGAATCCGCATATGGGACGGGTTATCCGACAACTTCACTGGGAAGGTCTCGGATAATTTGCCTGACGGGTTCTCCTGTCCAAACAATACTTCTGCGATCGCTCTACCCATCCCTTGGCCAGACAACCAAGAATGAACAACACCAGGCACAAGCTGCACCCATGGGCGCATGACAAGAGCAGAGCCACTGCTTGTCACCACGATGCACTTAGGCTGAACTGCTGCAACCGCCTGAATCAACTTCACTTGATGCTCCGGAAGATCGATGCTCTTCAGATCGCGCATCTCCGATTCGGCATATTCCGGTTGACCAACGAACAGGACTGCCACATCGGAGTTCATGGCCAAAGATACACTTTCCTTAATCAAGTCTTCCTGAATGGAGTCATCCTCCGGGTAACCTTCAGCGTAACCCAATGTTACCGTGGCTCCGGCCAGCTCTTTTATTTCATCCCAAGGAATGTCGACTCTAGTAGGGGTTACCTTTGCACTGCCCGCCCCCTGAATTCTGGGTTTCTTAGCAAACCGTCCAATCACGGCAATCGACGAGATCGAATCCGGCTGCAGCGGAAGAATCGCGTTTTCGTTTTTCAGAAGGACAATACTTTCGGCTGCCGCTTTACGTGCAAGGGCATGATAGTTTTGATCTCCGTAAGAGTCTGTGGCTTGGTTGCTCGTCACCCGCTCGACCAGCTTCAAAACGCGGGCAACACTCCGATTCAGCTGTTCTTCGGAAAGAGCCCCGTTCTGAATGGCTTCCACGATCGCTTTCGTATTGTAATGAGCAGGACCTGGCATTTCAAGATCAAGTCCAGCCTTCAGGCCGCGAATCCGGTCATTAACGGCAGTCCAGTCGGACAGGACAACACCTTCGTAACCCCATTCTCCTCTCAAAATGTCATTCAGCAGATGTTCATTCTCGCTTGTATACGTTCCATTCAGCAAGTTATAGGAGCACATAACCGTCCATGGATCAGATTTTTTGATGATACGTTCAAAAGCACTAAGGTAAATTTCGCGCAGTGTCCGCTCGTCTATTTCCGAACTGGTTACCATTTTCTCAAACTCCTGATTGTTACCAGCAAAGTGTTTGAGTGAAGCTCCCACCCCCTCGCTTTGGATACCGTTGATGAATGATGCACCAAGTTCACCTGTCAAACATGGATCTTCCGAATAGTACTCAAAATTTCTTCCGCCAAGCGGTGTTCTTTTCATGTTGACTCCCGGTCCGAGCAGTAACTCGACATCCATGGCCTTCGATTCACGACCTAGCGCGACTCCAACCTCATACAACAAATCCGTATTCCAAGAGGAGCCTATCGCAGAACCCGTAGGGTAACAGGTCGCGGGAACGTTCTCTGTTGTGATGCCCATTTCTTCGTCACTGTTCGTTTTACGGATCCCGTTAGTTCCGTCATACATATGAACGGGCGGGATATTTAACCGCTCAATTCCTTTGGTCATCCACATATTTAACCCCGCGCAGATTGAGGCTTTTTCGCTAAGAGTCATTTCCGTCAGCAATTCATTAATCGATTTGTTCATGTCAATCCATCCTTTTTAATCAGTTTTGTTCCTGTTCCTTTTTCAGTTCTTGTGCATCATATAGTTTGAAAAACGGGAACCAGACAACGAATACAATCAGCAGGATTATCGCCAGCAAAATGAGTCCGTTGACGCCGGACATAATGTAGGTAGACAGTCCGATTGGCGTATACCACAATTGAAAGATTTGGCTCGGAATTCTTGCAAAACCCATATCTAACGCCAAATACACAATAATCGGCGTGATCAGTCCGTTGATCCACATCGGTACCATAAGAAGCGGATTGAAAGCAATAGGTGCTCCGTACACGACTGGCTCGTTAATATTGAACAAGGAAGGGATAATGGTCGCCTTACCGACAGACTTTAATTTTTTCGATCTTGCCAGCAGGAACCAGACGACGAGTGGCAAGGTCGCACCCATTCCCCCAATACCAAGCCAGCCGGAGAAGAAGGTTTCGAAGGTGTTGATATTGACTGGATCTTGTCCTGCTGCGACGAGAGCGGCATTCTCTTCGATTGCAGGTATCCATATGGCGTACCAGATTGGTGTCATGACCCATGGACTTACGCCGAAGGAATACAGAACTACCCCGATGAAGTTAAACAATACAAACCCAGTCAGACTTTGCCCCATGGCATTGATGGGTTCAAACACGCTTACGATCAGTGCAAAGATATCGAAATGAAGCTGGTATACGAGCAACCATCCAGAAGTTAACACCAAAGCAATCGGGACGAGAAAGTCGAACCAATCCATGATGAACTCGGGAAGAGATGATCCTTTTTTGAAAAACGAGAATTTATTGCATACATTCATGACAAGCGCAACAAATACCCCCACCAAAAGCGCCGTAATCATACCGGAAGGACCAAATCGTTCAAGGATGAACTGAATGGTACCATCTTCATTCACACTCGGATTAAGAAGCATAACGAACAGGGAGACCCCAGACATCCCCGCAAGCAGCTTAATTTTGTGGCGATCCTTTTTTTCCATGACTACATAAGGCGTCAAAAAAGCAATAAACAAACCCAACAAACCAAAACTGAACGTCGTTATGGGTGTCAGGTCCGGCATTCCCGGAATGAAATCCTGCAAAATCGAAATTAATGTAATGATCGAACCGATAAAAATCATCGGGATAGCGACCATGATCGCTTCTTGAATCGACGAAACCCAAATATTGTTCGTAAACGCCTCCAATCTGGGCGCAAACGATTCTGTCATCCATTTCATAAAACGTTTCATCCAAACTCCCCCTACTTTCCTCTTAGCTGCTATAACCATAGTATAAAGTTTTATGTTAACGCTTTCTTGTTGTAACTTGCCGCATCTTGGTTCGTTTTTTGTCCTCTTCATGCCTTTAGTTCTATCTTGTCTGCTTCTGCTGGAATTAAACAACAAAAAACACCCCTTCCTTGCGGAAAGGATGCTTTCAGTTCAGGATTGCGCAATCATTTAGTACTGCCGATCGAGCGTAAGTAGCGTTATACCATGCGGCGGGAGCAAAATATCTCTACGCCAATGTTCACCCTGCACGATTTCTGACCGGATTACCGGACCGCTTCTGCCGTTTAAATAGGAGATTTCTTCTGCAGTTAAAGAATCTGGTGAACCCATACGGTTCCACTCGTCAAATACCGATCCGTGCTCCCGATCCAGTCGATAACTGGTGCATTTATACGTTCCTGAGAGCATATGTAGCGAAAGTTCGAATGCCTTGATTCCTTTTTCCTCAAACACGTCATAACGCGATGAATCAGATAATTCGGACCAATCTCCACTCGCAAACAGTTGATCTACATGTACGTAGTGATAAAACAGGAACTGCATGCTTCCATCACTCTTTCGAGTTCCGACATAACCGTTTCCCTTTACAAGCAGCTCGTCCCCCAGCTTCTGCATTAGCTCAAACGCATAATACGCCGGCTTTTTCAGCCCGTCGCGATTGATCAGACCAAATCCTCCGTAGAACGGAGAAGCAGGAACGATGCTTTCTTCGAATACGTCAGTAAAGGACCAGAAAGCCATCGCCTTTACGTCGCCGAGCGTATTCATGGTGTGGTAGATAACAAAAGGTGCCATAAACATCGTATCGTGCAGCAGGTTTCGGTCATACAGTGAAAAATTCCACTCCGTCACATGCAGCTCAACATGGCCATACGATGATGCATTCATTTTTTCCCGTAAACGTTCAATGCTTTCCTTATAAAAAGAAGGCGGCATAATCTTCGTTAGACGATCTTCATCAATTTTAAGTTTCGGATACTCCGAATAAATATGAAACGAAAAGAAGTCTAAAGGCACCTCACGCTTTTGGCAATATGACAAAAACTCTTCAGTCCAAGTGTCGTTCCAGAGGGAGCCATAACCCATGGCAGGGCCTCCCGTTTTCAGTTCAATCAACACCGATTTGATGGCACAAACGGTGGATTCATAAAAAGCAAAGTATTCTTCCTTGCTCCCTGCCCAACAAACTCCTGCCAGATCAGGCTCGTTCCACACTTCGAAATACCATTTCTTCACTTCTTGCGCTCCGTATCGATTCAAACAATGGCGAATGAATTCACTGACAAGTGCTTCCCACCGGGCGGTATCGGACGGTGGACTGATATTCCCTTTCCACTGAAATATCGTTTCATTGGACCTCGCAAGTAGGCTCGGCATGAAACTTAACTCCACAAATGGCCGGATCCCCTGACCCAATAGGAAATCATAGAGCTTGTCCACGTATGACCAATTGTAGACTGGTGTTCCATCCTCATTCTCGCTGTACACCATCATCTCATCATTGAATATGCCATGAAACCGGATGTAACGAAATGGAATTCGTGCCCTCAATTCGACCAGCTGCCTCCGCCAATCTTCGCGCAAGCCTTCTGCAGCTCTGCCCGCAGTCATGGTAATATTCCAGTGTTTCTCATACATAACTGGGGTGTGGTCTCTCCGGATCTCAATCAGGTGCTGCTCTTCCATCAGGGATTTTGTTGGTGGAAGCAGCACCTGCTGCGTTTCCGTTTTCTCGTCCAGGTACCTATACAACGATCCCATCGCGTTTAACGTGTCCATCTCATAATAATCCCCGCTTGAAGATTCCTCGTACGTTTTGGGCTTTCGGTTCTGGTTCAGATTGGGGAATTCTGGCGCGAGCGAAGCTTCGCGGTAGGAGCCAGGCGTGCAGCCGTACTTTTCTTTGAAGTATTTATTGAACAGCTTTACATTGGCGAAACCACAATCCAGCGCGATTTCCGAAATTTTTTTCTCACTCCCTGCCAGTTGAGCCTGGGCTTTCTCCAAGCGAATGAGCGTCAAGTATTTTTGGAAGGGGATTCCGATTTTATCGGTAAAAAAATGGGAGAAATAATGCAAGCTCAAATGCTCGGAAGCAGCCATGTCTTGCAGCGTAATCTTCTCACTGTAATGGCTATCAATGTACGCAAGGACCCTGTTCAGTCTTTTATAATCGTACTCCTTGCTGCTCTCTTCTACATCCAGATTCGTCCCATCGGAAAAATATCGCAAAAGGCATCCACATAACGTCTGCAGTCTGCCTATCGTGTAGCTTCGATAACCCTTCATTTTTTTGTTGATTTCCCATACCATTTGAGCGAGGTTTTGTTTGATGCTAGTTAAACGTAATTTATCCTCATCATTATTCAGAGCAGAATTGCAGGAAATAAACGCATTAGTGTTCAGCAATTCCGGACCGAACTGCAATGTCAGAAGTACATTGTCTTGATTGGTCCGTTCAATCTTATGGACAGACATACTATTTACCACGATTACATCATCTTCATGAAGCGTATATTGCTTTTGATCCAGATACATGATGATTGAACCTTGAAGGACATACACAATTTCAACTTCCTTATGCCAATGAAAATCAACATGTTTCACGCTGTTTACAAAGAGCTTCATGGGTAGGTCGTCCTGGTGCTGTATAAACTCGTATAAATAACGAATCGACTTCTCCTCCCCTCGTATTAAATTATTATAGACATAGCGTTTACAATAAAACAAAAGACTACACCTCATCGTAAGCATCTTTGCTATAAAATCAATATAAAGGCATGATAAATAATGTTGTTTTTTCAAAAGTAAAAACCCGCTCTTTCCTCAGAAGGAACAAACGGATGTAATATATTTCATCTTTTCATAAGCTGATGCTATTCGTTATTTAGGACTTATTCATATTTTAAGGACACGTTCCATGCAGCCTGATTTTCATTTCCGGGAATTCTCAAAGAACTTACTTTTCCACAGTGTGATCTTTCTATAGGGATTCATGCTGAACAAGATATTGTTCTGAACCATGAATTGGAACAAACATACCCTTTAGCTTAATGTAGCGGGCATTCATAAATCGACAAAAACACAATGTTCTTGTCCCGCGACAGGACACAAACTAGTACCGCTAAAATAAAAAGCCGCTAAAATAGCGACTTCCAATGGGACACTCCAATCACCACCACAAAATTTGAAACTATGAGTCTAATAAAGGAGCAAACAAATCGGACGCAGTTGACCACTCCCCTTGTCCTTATTAAGTTAGTATTCCTGAATAATCTAAAAGAAATGAAACTAAGATATTTTTCTTACAGCAAACCATAGCTCAACAAAACTCAGTCCATCTTTACCTCCAGTAATTTCAAACTCCATTTCGTCTACCTGTTCATAACCTGTAGTAGGAAGCCATTCAGAAAAGAATCGTCTATACAATGTTTCAATGGTTTCATCGAATTTATCCCATGTAAAGGGATCAGATGAAAAGATGGCCCACGTTTGTGCTGGTATCGTTATACTTGTATACCCATCGTCTTTACTTGTTTCATCTTTAAATGCACTCAACATGTATGGGAAAGTATCCTCTCCGGTTTTTTTGTAGCTACAAACAGCATGTACTTTATGATAATACGGATTCATTATATCTGGTAATTTACCAGCATTGGCAGCTAATCTTTCAACCTCGCCGTTTTCGTGGCTTTGCTTCCATAATTCCGCTGGAGTCTCTACACCGTTCAACTGAAATACTTTCTCAATCCCAAATATTTGAAAGCTTTCTTTTGTTTCGATACGATAGTTCATAGGCTCTTCCCCTTTAATTGAAATAAGAAAGGAAAGCCGAGGATAGGCTTTGAGAGCAGTCCCTTCTTCACGGGCCATTGCTGGATTGACACCATGCAACGATTGAAAAGCCCTTGCGAATGAAACTGGTGATTCATACCCATACTTTATGGCAATATCAACAACTTTCATATCACTATTCTGCAATTCTATTGCAGCAAGAGTCAGCCGTCTTCTTCTTATATATTCCGCAAGTGAAACATTTGTAATGAATGAGAACATTCTCTGAAACTGATGTGAAGAACAGCAAGCACATCGGGCAATTTCCTTCAATTCAATCTCACTGACTAGATTTATTTCAATATAATCCAATGCCCGATTCATCCTCATAAGCCAATCCATCTAATCCCTCCTCTTAATATGAGTATAGTTGTAGTAGGATTTCGTATCGCAACTATTTGTGCACAAATAAGTTTCGTATCCGTCCAAAAGTTTATAGGGTAACTAATGAATTATATAATCATGTCCGGAGAACTCTTCAGAAGGAGAGATATAACGACAATTTCTCTTCTTTCACCTACCCAGATTTCTTATTTATATGATCGAACATTGAGGAAAAAGCTACTTACAAAGAAAAACAATGCATCTGAATTAACTACTTCTATGTAAAGGGAATTAAAAGTGACGGATAATGTAAGAATATAACATACTGGAACATTTATTCGTTGTGTTTGAATTTCAAGTTGAATACGATACTCAGAATAAAATAGTTTTATTGAAATTGAGGGATACTTTTCATTATGCATGTCGCTAGAAGCTCAACTCAAGCAAAGTCTCTTAGGATTTAGTGTGGGTGGATTTTGGGTTATCTCTTTGCAATTAATTGGCGAATCGTTTTGTTGGCTCAACTATACCCAACCTGGGTAAAACGAATTGAACCCAGTTTTGTACAGACCCGTTCAAGCAAGCCGAACATGGCGACAAGTAGTACGATCAGGACGATCAGGCAAATCGCGGCTGCTAATGTCTTACAGGGATTCTGATCCCGATTCCTCGGGCAATTTCCAGATACCCCGTCATGATTATGATCCATTCTTTTCCGGTAATATCCTCGTCAGTTGCTATGACCTTGATCATCTAACCCTGTTTGCTGTCGTAAATTTTTTTGAGCAGGTCCGCAAACTGCTGTTTATCGCTTTCGGACAAACAATTCGTCATCTGAAGGCTGAACTCATCCAAAATCCGTTTCAGCACAGGTTCGAAATCTTTCGCTTTTTGCGTTGGATAAAGCAGGTAAGAACGACGATCGCGAGAGTCCACCGAACGGTAAACGTATCCCGCCTCCTCTAGCTGCTTGACGCAACGGGTCGTAGTCGCTTTATCGAACTTCACTTCATTTGTGAGCTGGTCCTGGTTGAGCCCGGGATTCGACAAGATGGCTTTAAGATAATTGTGGTGCCCGCCACCGCCGATATCAAATGGTTTTAATATGCTAGCCAATTCTTTTCGGTTAATACGATGAATGTAGGACAACATTTTGCCAATCGAAGGTTTCTTCAATCCAGTACCTCCTTAAGATCTTTTGTATCCAAAAATTTTACCTCATGCAAGTTGCGTACGCAACTAACTTAAAGTATAATCAAAACCAAATTAGTTGCTAATGCAACTAATTGATTTTGACGATAGTAAGGAGTGATTATTTAGTGAAACTGGAAGACGAGAATCGTTTCATTACTTATCAAGATGACCCAGTAATCCAGAAAAGACGTTGGATCATCCTGATAGTCCTGAATTTATTTACATTTATGTCGACGCTCGACGGCAGTATCGTCAATATTGCTCTGCCTGTTATCGCGAAGCGGATGGATCTGACAGTCGCTGAAGCGGAGTGGATAGTCACCGCTTACCTGATGACCATTTGTGCAGCGATCCTCTTTTTCGGCAAGCTCGGAGACATCGTTGGTAAAATTAAAGTGTTCAAATGGGGTATGATTATTTTCACGGTTGGTTCCCTTCTATGTGGGCTCAGCTTCAGCCTGCCGTTTCTCCTGGGTTCACGACTACTCCAAGCCTTGGGCGCAGCGATGACGATGGCCAACAGCCAGGGCATCATTACAGACATCTTCCCAGCAACAGAACGGGGAAAAGCGTTGGGGCTGATCGGTACATTTGTCTCGCTTGGCAGCATTGCTGGACCGAGCCTCGGCGGTATTATCGTATCCGGACTGGGTTGGGAGTACATATTTTTGGTAAATATCCCGGTTGGACTGATCGCGATTGCGATTGGGTGGAAGGTACTTCCTGCTGATCGTACCAAACTGAAGGTGCGTATCGATAAGGCCGGGGGGTTGCTATTCCCTTTATTTATCATAGCTTTATTTTCAGGTCTACTGCTCGGGCAGCAGGTCGGTTATGGGGATATGCGGATCGTCGCTGCGTTAATCATCTCCGCCATTGTTTTTGTTATTTTCCTTTTCGTTGAGATTCGTAATCCAGAACCCATGCTAAAGCTCGACCTGTTTAAAAATCCGCTGTTCAGCTTAAGCATTTTATGCGGCTTTCTGGTATTTGTGGCCAACTTTTGTTTTAACATCATCGCACCGTTCTATACTCAAAGTATTTTGAATCTTACACCCTCCCACGCTGGGCTCTTGCTTATGCTGTTTCCGATTGTCATGGTAATCGTAGCTCCACTCAGTGGCGCATTATCGGACAAAATTGGTTCCGAACTGCTCACTTTCGCAGGACTCGTTGTGATGGTCATCGCTCAAGTCGGACTTGCTCGACTCCATAGCGGCAGTTCTATTATTCTGGTTGGGAGTTGGATCGGTATGCTCGGTCTCGGCAGCGGTTTGTTTCAATCTCCGAACAACTCGTTGGTAATGTCAAAAGTCCCCAAAACCCAACTCGGAATTGCAGGCAGTATTAACTCGCTCGTCCGCAATATGGGCATGGTCGTGGGAATTACGGTTGCTACTACCACTCTGTTTGGTGTTATGAGCAACTTGGCTGGTCGTAGGGTTACAGGACTTGTGCCGGACCGCCCCGATCTTTTTCTATCAGGCATGCACGTGGTCTTCATGACCTCCGCTTCAATATGCTTAGTAGCCGCAGTACTTACGGGTTGGAGGCTATGGTCGGCAAAACGGACTTTACGCAGTGAACATTTACGGTCTCGATAATAATATACATCGAAAAGTAATGGTATGATTTTCAAATGTTAGGTTTTTGACCTCGTAGCAATCCGGATAAAAGTAAACATTTCAGAAAAAAGGAAGCCCTCAATTACTTGGGCTTCCTTTTTTCATTCATTTCAAATATATCAATGTTAGTTTTCCACAGTGTTAATTGTTACGGTATTTGTAGTGCTATCAATCACCAAATCCAAGTTCAATAGGTTAGCTGCTTCACTTAGCTTCACATAGTTATTACCCTGAACCATGTATGCTGTCAATTGAACTTGTTGGCCATCCAAGTAAATCGTGGATGCTTTTGACGTGACTTGTTCAGAAGCCAAAGAGGTTGTTCCGGCAAGTTCCCCGCCATTTGGCGTATAAGATTTGCCTGAAACCAGGTTTACCGTTTTTTTGGTCGGCTCCCAAGTGATTTCAAACTGCTTGTCTGACCCAGTAACAGCCATCGCCAAGTCTCTTAGCTTCAGATAAACACTTCCATCATGCTCATAAGTTGAAGCAGCTACATCCTCATTGTTGACTTTAACGGTGATATTGTCAGATGTCTTTGATTGATCATCATCAGACTCACTCGAGGACTTTGCAACAATCTGGTCAGCCCATGCAAACAGCTCCTCCAAGTCATAATCACCGCTATGCGTGACATCCCAAGGCATCGCGAAGTCCACATTGTATCCTTTGTTTTGCAGTGTCGTTGCGAGAATTGTCGAAACCGCAAGAGAAGTATCGCTATCTTTGGTACCGAAACGAATCCGCCAGTATGTTGAAGTATCCGCTCCTTCGGTATCGATATAATTAAGGGGATTCATTATTTTGATAAGTTCTGAATCCGCCATTGTACCCCCTGCTGTATCATTCTCCATGCCGTATTCTGTGAAGTGCTGATTATCAATGGTATCCGTTCCAAATAACTGATTTTCTCCATTACCCAAATCTAATCCATCAAAGGCAGATGGTGACTTCATTCTTGTTAGATAGGTAATATACTGGTCGAAATCGATATCCGATACTGTGCCATTTTCAATGGTAATCCAAGTTTTGTCGGACAGATCAATACCCTCGTCCAATGCTTTTTGAGCCGATGCAATGACATAGGATTTAACATATTCCTTAAAAGTACCATTGCCATCGGATCCTAGCGTCAATGCCGTTCCATCCGGTGCTGTCAGACCCAGGCTGTTTAAATATGACGGGAACATGGCGCTCAGATCGTCAGAAACTTTAATCTCATCTTCGGTCAATTTAGTGGGGGTACTGTTTCCTCCCATTCCTCCAGGCATCCCACCTTCAGGTAATCCACCCTCTGGGAGTTCAGGCGAGTCACCTTCCGAAAGTTCAGGCAGTCCGTCTTCTGATGTTTTGGGTCCACCCTGTCCTGCAGCGAGTCCAAATGTTCTTGGTGTAACTGTATTAACACCGTTAAACTGCCACTCATAAGCCATATCTGCGTGCTCCAAGTCAGTAATTGGCGTGTATACGGCTGATGCATAAATATCATCACGCTCATCGGCTGCACCCAATTCTTCTAGATAAGGCTCATAATCCGCGTCATTGCCTGTTGCACCGAGCAATGCAGACATTGCACCTCCAGCACTGGTACCATCGGAAATAATCTTCTCGGCGTCTCCAGGCATAACTTCGTCGTTATAACGCAGATAGCGAACCGCAGCTTTTAGATCGACAATAGCGGCAGGCGCTTTTCCTGTATATGTGCCATCTTCATCTTGTGTTGTACGACCTCGTGCTCCGGGTTCGGCCACGACATAACCTTTGGAGAGTGCAACGATTGCATTTTCTCCCCCTCCCATTCCTTGTCCTGGGCTTCCAGGTGTACCAGGAAGGTAACCCGCAACAGTATTAGGGAAGTAAATAGGGGCCGTGTCCGCTGTGTAGTTGTTAATCGTTCCTCCTTCAAAGTATTCTTCTGGGACATAAATATTCATAATTTCATATTGGGTGTCAACCGGACGCTGCACGTATACGATCTTCTCATATGCACGGTATTTAATCGTTTGACCGTTATAAGTTAGGCTCTTCTCCGTGTAATTCGTTGTGTCAAAATCCAAGCTGTACAATTTGTTCTCTGTACTTGTTGCCGCACTGGCTACGCTAACTAGCGGCATACTCATCAGAGCAAGAGCAAGCAATGAAGCAACCCATTTTTTAGTTTTCATATACATTCTCCTTTTGAATTTGAGATGGTAGGTAACTTTCCTTTTCCTAATTTAGCAAAACAATGTGGCGAAAAAGTGGCGTGAGGGTGGCAAAATATCGAAGCTAGGAGTCAACTGAAATTTCATTGCAAAAAAATAGGGCGACTTTCCCCAGTCCATTTCTGGGGAAGGCCGACCTAAACAAGCATTTACTTCATGTATTTGTTCAAAAGCTCAAACACCTATTCAACTTTTGATACTCCGATGCAAAGTGAAAATAAAGCGAGTACCTGTCCCTGTAGCCTCGACCGAAATGGATTCATTCAATTGGGTTAGAATTTCCTTAGCCAGAGATAATCCTAATCCTGTTCCTGGTCCTGCATGGGATTTATCTGACTTATAGAAACGTTCGAAGACGTAAGGAAGATCCTCCATATCGATTCCCATCCCTGTATCTGTCACAGAGAGATAGATACAAGTATCATTCCAGTTTGCATCGATAGTGACCTTGCCTTCAGGCTCAGTGAACTTAAAAGCATTATCCAAAAGAATCGTGAATACCTGCTCGATTCGATCTTCATGTCCGAAAAAATCTGGCATATGATAAGCGTTTTCCGTTATCGTGAAGCGAATATCCATGTCTTCAGCCAAAACGGTAAATCGGGTACTTAATCGTTCCATAAGTTGGGCTGGACTAGTGTTCACTTTTTGGATGGCCGAAGATCCTGACTGCAACCTGGACAGTTCGAGCATATCATTGATAAGACGTTGAAGACTTAATGATTCATGAAGGATAGAGTGATAGAATCGCTGCTTGCCCTCTTCGTCAACCAACATATTATCGCATAACGTTTCACTCATCGCCCGAATAGAAGCGAGCGGCGTTCGTAACTCATGCGTCACATTCGCCACATAATCACGGCGTACCTGTTCCAGTTTAAGGGAAGCCTGGTGATTCTGCTCTAATTGGGAGGTAAGGATATTCAAAGATCGGGCGAGGTCTCCCAGTTCACCATAACCTGTTTCCTGAACCCGGACGCCATACTCTCCTCTAGCCATAGCTTCGGAGGATGAGGTCATATCTAGAATCGGATTAATCATGGAACGGATAACTCGATAAATAATATAGAGCGTCAGGATTAGTGCCAAACTAGCTGTGAGTATAATCGTAAAATAAAATCCGGTTTGTGCACTCGAATAGTCCGAGACCAATTTGATTAGAAAGAGTCCGCCAATTAAATGGCCTTCACTACGGATGGGTTGACCGATGAGAATCGAGTCACCTCCAAAGACTTCAAGGTTTGTGATGATTGCGACTTGACCACCTGAAAGAATTTTACTGACATACGGTTTGATTGCCTGCTGTATATCCTCCTCAGTGAAAGGGAGATTTAGTTTCCTTTCTTTTCTGGACAAGGAGGACTGATCAGTAAAAGCATCCATTTCTTTTGAATGCAAATCATAAGCCTTAATAATAAAACCTAATTCAGACAAACGAGTAGATGAATAGCCGTTAGTTCCGATATCATCTGCAATTATTTCCATCTGTGGCTGAAGTTCCGATAGCTTGTTTTCGATAAAATAGGATTCCAAGAATGCCCTTCCAATGAGTAATGCAATCAAGAATACGGATATAAGAATGAAAGCGATTGAAACAAACATTCTTTTTAGTAAAGAAGGCTTCATGAGTGCACCTCAAATTTATATCCGATTCCATAAATTGATTTCAGAGTCCACCCGTTATTGTTTTCAGGAAGCTTTTTTCTAAGGCGTTTGACATGCGTATCGACAGCGCGAGTATCTCCAAGATAGTCGTATCCCCACACTTTGGATAAGATATGTTCCCTACTTAGTACCTTTCCAGCATTTGTAGCAAGTAAATACAAAATTTCAATTTCTTTTGGTGTTGCTGGTATTAGCTGACCATCGACAGACAATTCGTATCCGTTCAGATCAATTCGGAGCTGTTCATATTCAAAAATGTTGTTTTGTTTAGAGAGTACGGTTAACTCAGGTAATACTCTCCGTAAAACCGTTTTTATTCGAACTACTACCTCTCTTGGTGAGAAAGGCTTCACAATATAATCATCTGCACCAATTTCGAGTCCAATAATCCGATCCAACTCATCTCCTCTTGCAGAAAGCATAATAATTGGCACAGAACTTTCCTTTCTAATTTCTTTACATACATCGGTTCCGAATATCTCAGGCATCATAATATCCAATAAGATTAGATCCGGCTGATTGTTCCGAGCGTATATCAGTGCCTCTTTTCCATTATAGGCTGAGGTGAATGACATTCCTTCTGAAGTCAAATAACTGCCAATCGTTTCGTGTACTGTTGAATTGTCATCACAAATAAGTATGTGAATAGGCTTTCTCATTCTGTTTCCTCCATTATGGGACTAACATCTCAAATGCATAACTCTACTTATCATGTTAGTTTGATATCTGCAAAGTCAAGTGATACATTTCGAATTAGAAAATGAACGGGAGAACTTGCATTATGTAATTATGTGTAAATCCAACTTTTTTAAAGACAATTCATTGATACGTGCAAAGTCTGGGTAATTCACCTCTTCTACTGGTGGATAATGTTCCTTCCAAAAGAAAAGGCATACTTCGTGATTAATGAACCATCCACCTCTGTTCCGATTCAGAACCATATCTTAGTAAAGGATATATATCCAATTTATACTACTGGATGCGGTATATAAAGTTCTTCTAAATTGTAATTTCTTCAGGCGTTAATTTAACCGATAACGTTGAAACCGCATCTTGGAAATGGCTAATTTTGTTCGAACCGATTATTGGTGCTGTGACCTCATCCTTTTGAACCAACCATGCAAGAGCAATTTGTGAACGCGTAATTTTTCTGTTAGCAGCAACTTATGCTACTCTTTCAGGAAGGTTTATTGAAGATTTTTCATCTGATATCCGGTAGCACAACCCATCTGTGATTTCATCCCGTGTGAACGCAACCCACCAACGGAAATCAGTAATTTTAGCAGAAGTGCTCGGAAATTTATCAAAGAGCACCTCTGCAGATCAAACCTATACATTAAAAACGTTCAATAATAAAAACCGACCTTTTCTCGTGAAAACAGATGCGAAGGGAGAATTGTGGATCATCCTTGGATTAGTCGGGAATATGCACGTATGTATGGACAACCACCAATGCTGGATGTTCAAAACTTAGCGTGTCAAGCTTGTCTTTCTGAAAAGAAAGTACCTCTTTAAGAAAGATTATGCTGTAGCTTATGACAGGTTAGTCTAACTACAAATTAAATCTGAATAGATACTGTTATTGGGAAACATAAGAGGGATAGAAATCATCTGATTTCTATCCCTCTTATGTTTATTAAACGAATTTAAAGGCAAATTCATGCTTTCTGTTGCAATATCAATACATTGATAATTAAGGAGATTTATGAACATCTTGACATCTTAATAAGTTAAAGCTGACCTAGGGTTAAGTCATATTCTTGTTCATTAATATTCTTTACATTACTTACTTCCCTTACCTCTCATGGAAGAACTGCGGCAAATATTTGCGGTTCTGCTCCAGCATTTCATTCAGCATCGCTTCTGAGATACACACCGAATCGGTCAGCGGATGTGAACTAAGAGCGAGCAGTGCTTTCTCCCTACTTCCCGAAACCGCCGCTTCAATGGCCAGACTCTCATAGGTCTTCACCGCTTGAATCAGGCCGACTGCGGCATCCGGTATTCGTGTAATCGGTACCGAAACAGCGCCTTTCTTCGTCACAACGCAGTTCACTTCGATACTGGAATCCTCTGGCAAAAAGTCCAGAGTGTCGCCGTTCATGACGTTCAGCGTTAGAACCTCTCCGCTATCCGTATGAATCGCCTTCATCAGATTAACAGCCGCCTCGGAATAATAGGCACCTCCACGTTGCTCCAGTTGCTTCGGTTTCTCCACTAGCTCTGGACGCTTGTAAATCTCAAATAATTCATCCTCAAGGTGCTTGACCATCTCAGCCCTCGTCTCCCCTATGGCTGCGGCAGCCTGCTGCTCCGCCAACATCTCACGGTGAAGGTAATAATATTTCAGATAATAGGACGGAATAGCGCCAATCGCCCGAATCAGCGTAGCGTTCCAAGCAAGCTGCGGCACGTTACTGGCCGAGTAGCTCCCCCCTGCGTCCAATAACTCCTCCATCTTGGACTCTCCATCAATCTCGATCCGACTGATCCAGTGCAGATGATTTAACCCGACAAACTCGCAAAAAATGCGTTCCTCAGGCACCTGATAAAGTGTAGACAGCCACTTGTAGGCGGCGATTGGGGAATTGCATAAACCGATAGAACGTATGCTGGAATGCTTCATGATGGCTTCCGTTACCATTCCGGAAGGATTCGTGAAATTAAGTAGCCAGGCGTCAGGACATAACATCTCCATATCCTTGCATATTTCCAAGAGTACAGGTATGGTACGCAGGGCCTTCATCATTCCCCCGGCTCCGGTCGTCTCCTGCCCAAGCATTCCATATTTCAACGGGATCGTTTCGTCCCAAGCTCTGGCCTCCAACAACCCTACTCGCATCTGTGTAGATACATAATGGGCATCCCGCAGTCCTTCCTTGCGATCCAAAGTTAAAGTAATACTAATCGGCAGTCCGCTTCGTTCAACCATTCGCTTCGCCAGCCCGCCAACAACGGTGAGTTTGTGAAGACCTTCCGGAATATCCACCAGTACGATATCCTTAACCGGAAAACTATCATAATGACGGATGAAACCTTCAATCAGCTCAGGGGTATAGGAAGAGCCTCCCCCAATAACAGCGACCTTTAATCCAGTGCCCATTTCACATTTCTCTCCTTTACGGCAAGTGCTTGGTGCAATTGGTCATACACAGTGAAATCTGGTTTCACCCCGTTCTCATCCATTGCGAGCAGGATGGCACCCGCTACTGGCTCAAGGGCCAAGATTCGCAATCGGCACTTCGGTGCTGCTGTAGTAACCTGAGACTCGATATACCGAACCACATAATCTCCTTCTCCACGAGTTAGCACGCTGCCAGCCAATACAACATCAAAAGAATCATTGCCCATACCAAGTTTATGAATAACCGCACTGGCGACTTTCCCCAGTTCCAAACCTTGCTTCTCCAATATTTTTCTTGCGACTTCATCCCCAGGCGCAGCCTGAAACAGCAGTTTCGCCAAAGTATGTGGTGCCCTTCTTCCATCGTCCAAAAAACGGTGGTACATCTCTTCCACGGTTTCGAAGGTAAGCGCCTTCAATGTAAGCGACGTCAATGTAGTTGGCTGCTCCCTACCTTCCCATGAACGAATGACTGTCCGAAACACCTCGACGGCCAGTTCACCGCCTCCGCCAAAATCGCCGAATTCATAACCGAAGCCTCCGATCTGAACCTCCTCGCCTGCAACGTTAACACCATATCCATTCGTCCCGCTTCCGCATATAAGGACGACCCCATCCGTCTGCCTTGTACCGGCTCTCATGGCAATGACAGTATCGCATACGATACGATATTTCTTTAAACCCATTGCGCCTATTATTGGCCGTAATATGCGGAAATCCGCCTCACGATCGGCTCCCGCAAGCCCGAATGTAGCGTAAGTGATATTCTCTTTGCCAAGCCCCGCCTGTGCATAAGCCTCATCAACGGCCTGAGTTATACTTTTCTCTGCAAAGGCAGCACCAAGCTGATGATTGCCGCAGCCGCTGATTCCCCTGCCTAATATTCGTCCCGTTTCGTCCGCCACGACGGCCAATGTCTTGCTTCCTCCACCGTCTACTCCCAAGTAATAATTCAAGTGTGATCTCTCCTATATCGCCCGGTTAATGAAGCCGCCAGCCAAGACTTTCGGGCGAAAGCTTCGCGCAAAAAATCTTAACGAAAGGACTGCTTCCAGCCATGACTTTTATTTCGCTGCTGCCATTTTCGCCTTATTCTCCTGCCATCTCGCTGTTTTGTACTTCAACAACTTGTCATAACCGGATTTTTGCGCATCCGCCTCAGCCTTATCCAGAAGCGAAAGCACTTCCTGATCCGAGGTCGTGGAGCTTATCGCTTTAGCTCTAACTTGCTCATAGATCTCAAACACGCGCTGTGCAATAATGCCTTCTTCCGAATCGCTTGCAGGATCCAGATTGGCGAACTCCGTTGTGTTCATCTGCGTCTTCCACGTAATCTCCGATTGCCAGTACGTTTCAAAATTCCGCTTCTCTGGCGGAAGGGTAGACTCGAATTTCATCTTAGAATTGTCCACATAGACCGTGTTTCCGTTCCATTGAAAGTTGACCGTTGCGTTCATCAACTCATCACGACCTTTAGCATCGCTTGTGAATTTGTCGGTGAACAACGGCATATCCTCCTCGTCCGTTCCATCCCAATATAATCCTTCTGGCCCCCACATAATCGTACGTTGGCCATCGGGACCTGTGAACCAATCCAGGAAGGCGAAGATGGCCTCTGGATCTTTGGCCGATTTCGTAATGACGCTGACATTCCAGCCTAGCTGTTTATAATCACCCGGGAAAATCTTGTTGCGATCCAACTCCGCTTTGTGTACAGGCCATACCATGATGTAACCAGCATCCGGGTCTTGCGCTTTAAGCAGATTGTTGCCCTTGGAGCCAAACTCGGTGGGACTGGACGCCACATAAATGGCTACTTTGCCGTTTATAACCTTCTGCTCGACCTGCTCCAGCTTCTGTGTGAAGGCATCCTGAGTGACAAGTTTTTCACGGTACAGACGGCTCATATACTGCAGCAGCTCACGATAGACAGGATCCTTGAACAGCGATACGAGTTGATCCCCTTGTGGAACGGCGATCATACTGTTGAATGTATGTGGGCGATTTTCTGCAAACGCAGATACCATGATGTCCACTCCTGCAGCAGTTTGACCAACCTCCAGCGGAACGACATCTGGATACTTTGACTTCACTTGCTTCAAATAGACGTACAGATCCTCTGGTGTTTCCAGGCTCGGCGAGCCGAGTTCCTCGTAAATCTTCTTATTGACGAGGTATCCTGCGTTGCCGTTTGGCTGCGTCGTATACCAGTTAGGGAACTGATATAGCTTACCGTCAGGTGAGCGAAGCAATTGGAGTGTAGACTCCCCAGCCCACTTTTTCAGATTGGGGTATTTATTCAGATAATCATCGAACGGGACCAACATCCCCTCAGAACGGAGCTTTTCGACATCCGCTCCACGATCCATCCATATAACATCCGGCAGTTCACCGGCGACGATCATGGTACTGAGCTTGTTCTTGGCGACGCCACCGGAGCTGATCGGCACGACGTCGATCTTTTTATTCTCTTTGATCCACTTCGTCGCAGCATCTTTACCCCAATCCGGCATTGTGTACCAGTCATAATGGCCGTAGAATGAGAACTCCAGCGGTTTCTCTCCCAGTACAAAGGTATCCCCCGAGACTGGGGAATTCTTCTCTTGGCTTGCAGTATTACCTCCTGAACCCGAACATCCCATTAAAGCCATGACAATGATAAGTGTGACTGACAAGCCAGAGAGAAGGTTCTTTTCCCCTTTTTTCATTATGAGTGCTCCCTTCGCGATTCATCTATGGTCAAAGCGGACGCTTAAAGCCTTGTCCGGCATTTGCTTGAATTACTCCTTCAAAGAACCGATTAATACGCCCTTCACAAAATATTTCTGTACGAATGGATAGACGCAGAGGATCGGAATGGTTGCCACCATCATCGTTGACATAGACAACGATTTGGTAGTTACGGTTTTCATCGCGCTCATCCGGCCCTGTGCAGCAGCATCCATGTTCTGCATCTGTTCCATCATGATATTGGCATTAAGTATCTGCTGAAGCTTAGTTTGAATGGGTAGAAGATCCGTGTTGGATATGTAGATACTTGGCGCAAACCAATCATTCCAGTGATACACTGCCGTAAACAGCGACAGCGTAGCAATGACCGGTCCCGATAAAGGAAGTACGATTCGGATGAATACCCCCCAGTTAGAGGAACCGTCGATACGGGCGGACTCCTCAAGCCCGGGCGGGATACCCTTAAAGAACGTCCGGAATATAATCATATTCCACACGCTGATAATGCCTGGTATGACCATAACCCAAAAAGAGTTCATCAGACCCAGCTCCCGAATGAGCAAGTAGTTGGGTATAAGTCCGCCGCTGAAGTACATCGTTATGATACAAGTTACCATATAAAAGTTGCGACCCATCAATTCACGTTTAGAAATGCCATAAGCTAATATGGCTGTTGCCACAATGGAGAGCAGTGTACCCAGCAACGTTCGGAGCACCGAGATGATGAAACCGTCAATCAGTCGCTCATCCTTAAACACCACATGATAATTTTCAAGCGTGAATTCACGCGGCCAGAATGTAATGCCGCCCTGCATCGTATCTGTCCCGGAGTTAAATGAAATGGCGGCAGCGTTCCAGAACGGATATAACGCAATAAATGTAAACAAAGCCAATGAGACGTAAATTATGCCAACAAACCATCGATCCCCATTCGACAGCCTCATGTGTATCTCTCCCCCTTCTCTCCTACCAAAGGCTGTTCCCCGATCGACGAGCCCAATAGTTGGCTCCGGACAATAACACAACGCTGATGATGGCCTTAAACAACCCTGCCGCCGTTGCGTAGGAGTATCGGCTGTTCTGAATGCCAATTCGATATACATAGGTGTCCAGCACGTCGCTGACATCTCGCAAAACCGGATTGCCTCCCAGCAGCAATATGTCCTCAAATCCTGCATTTAGGAAATTACCGATAGCCAGAATAGAAAACACAACGATAATTGGCATAATGGACGGAATAGTGATGGAAAAAATCTGCTTCAGACGGCTCGCACCATCAATCGAAGCCGCTTCATACAGTTGGGGATTGATGCCCGCAATTGCCGCCAAATACACAATGGAGGAGAAACCAATCTCCTTCCACACATTCGTTACGGTCAAAATACTCCAAAAGTACTTTGGCTCCGACAGAAAGTTAATCGGCTCATCGATAAGACTCAGCTTCTGCAGCAGTATGTTTAGGCTGCCGTTGTCCGTAGACAAGATGGAGATCACAAAGCCCGATACGATGACCCACGACAAAAAGTGAGGCAAATAGCTGATCGTTTGAACAATTCTTTTGAAAGAATGTTTCCCTACTTCATTAAGCATCACCGCGAGCAGGATGGGGGCCGGAAATCCGATGCACAGTTTAAGCATGCCAATGACGAGAGTATTCCGCATAATGGTCCAAAACTCCGGCGTCCCGAAAAACGCGTCAAAATGTTTGAAGCCTACCCATGGACTGTTCAGAAACCCTTTGAATAAACTGTAGTCCTGAAACGCCATCAGCACTCCGTACATGGGAATGTAGCTGAAGATCAGGATAAACATCATGGCCGGAAGCACCATAAGTTGAATATCCCATTGCTTCAGAAAGCGGTGCAGGTGACTTTTCTTAGCAAGCGGCTTCGTTTTGCTGCTGATTTCCACTTGCGGCATTGGCATCCCCCTTTTTTAATTTAGTGTTAGATTTATTGACATAACCATGAGATGCTTGCCACTTCATTGTATCTCCTGACCCAGTTCATTTCTCTGCTAATATCAGTAAAATATAGCACTATATTATTGTTTTCTAAGGATTTTGCTTTTGTGAAGTCTTCGGCGTCATGCCGATGTGCTTTTTAAACAGTCGATTAAAGTTGGTCAACGTGCGGAATCCACATTCCAGGGCAATATCCATTATTTTCATATGACCTCCCTCCAGCATCATGACCGCTTGCTCCAGTCGAATATGGATCAAGTACAGCATCGGAGGCATGCCGACCGCACGTTTGAATATTTCGCTGAACCTTGAAGGACTGAGATAGACAAGAGAGGCCAGCTCCTCCAGCGTCCATGGATGGGCGAAGTTTTGTTCCATAACCATAATCACCTGACGTATTTTCTCATACTGCCTCTCACTGATAAGGTGTTGACTACCGCAAATCCCCTCTATTCGACACTCCCGATTTACTATAGTCAGAAACTGGAGTATAAGCGAATATACAACGGTAGTGTAGGAACGCTGCTCCCTCTCATGCTCCAATTGGAGTTCAAGAAGAAGTGACCGCAGCCTGTCCATGGCCGGATGATCATGGTGGATCAGATTCGTGTAATGTTTGTCTATGTCGCGGAACGGGCTGAATAGCTCCGGATCGAATCGGAGATTATGAATAAACCAGGTCGAATCGAACGTAATGACAGTCATGACAAGATCCTTCGTTTCGTAAGCGCAGTGAAGATCATTCGAATTGATAAGCAGCACATCTCCTTGCTGGAAATCAAATTTTTGACCGTTGATGATGTAGTAGCCCGTGCCGGATTTGATATAATTAATCTCAAGAACATTATGCCAATGAAGCTTTTGATAATGGACAGTCACACCAATCGTGTCGCCGATATAAACTGGATATTTCTTATTCATTTTTACCTTTTCCTTCGGAACCACTTCTTCCCTCAAAATAGATGGCATTCATAACTCCCCCCACAACGTATTTTATTGTAAGCGCTAACAAATACATATCTTGTAAAAAACTCTACCATCTATATTCCATTTTTGTAAATAAAAAAGCTATCCCAAGAGCCACTACTCCCGGGACAGCGTTTTAAAAGTTCACTACAGAGTAAACTCTTTAATGTCCTTCTGATAAACCTTATCACTTCTAACTCTCTGGACTTCAACTTCTGCTTGTATCGTAAAGAGTTACATTAGGATTATTTCATCTTATTTGTAAATTCAGTTAAAAAATCCATCTGTCAAACGTCAGTTAGCCGGTTTAAATTTGATCCAATCAAAATAGGCACGCACCGGCATACCTGGGTAATTGAATTTTCCTGTCCATATTTCAGCCGGTCCCGAGCCCGACCATAGATTAACCATAATATAGCCAGGACTGGTCGGAAGTGTTCCACGAGATCCATTCTCCGTGTGGACCAGTTTACCGTCTACATACCACTTAATGAATGATGGCGACCATTCGAACGCATAATTATGAAAATCGAGCGAGGCATCAAACCCCAGATTGATAATCGTGCTATGCTGGCCTACACCATTCGTAAAATAATTAGTTTCCATCTTCGTCGTGTCTTTGCCCAAAATTTCAATGTCGATTTCGTCATTGGATGTACCTGTTCCTTGCCCGGAATACGTGAAGAGGCTTGTGACGAGACCGACTCCTGAAGCCGCTTTTAAACGCGCTTCAACCCGGCCATAGCCATACTTTACATGGGTCGAATATTCAGCGGAAGCATAATTTTTCCCCGAGCAACTGGCGGGACACCCTGCATTGTCAAGTCGCAAAGCCATAATTCCATTCACGAATTCCTGGTTAAACGCCTTCCAGCCCACTCCGAAATCAGGACCATTAGCCCATCCATCTGAGGTATAAAACAAATTAGGATTCACTCCGTTTAAAGGTTCGTTAAAAGCAATGTCTGCCGCCGACGCTTGAATGGGTAACAGCATCGCGAATATCAGGCCACTTGCCATTAACACGGCCGACATTTTCTTTCTAAAATCCATTAACTTTTTCATGAACAACACCTCTTCCTTGGAATGTAATTAAGAAAACATAAGCACGACAAGTTAAGCATTTCTGTGATTCCGGAATGAATAATTCCACTCTGAATCATCTTCATACTACATGTAAAAATGTAGTAAATCTCAATCATTTCAATGATTAAACTGCACTATTTAACGGTTTTTCGCTATAGTGACGCTATTGCCAATGAACTCTCCTGTCGGTTAGTTAAACAAGAAGACAGCCGATCGTGATCGACTGTCTTCTTGTTTTTTTGCGCTATCGTTTCCCTTTAGCTTAATGATGTGTGTTGCTTTATTTCTTGAATCATGATTTCAACGAATGCTTAAAAAATTTGTCATTAAATATTACTATTATCTATCTGTTTCTCTTTTATCTCATTAAAATTCATATTTCGCATCATGAGCACTTGCTCAACATTTGTTGTAAAACCTAATTTTATCAATAGATCGTTCAGAGGTTGATTGGATTTACGCAGGTTAGATGTCCCTCGTCTGCAAACATAGTCTAACGGGGCAAACAGTTCACTGAGAGCAAGCTTATAAATCTCCTCTGCATCTTCCCGCCCAGGAAGGACCTCACATTGATAGAGTGAAATGGTTACCAACTTACCCTCTTGATCAAATGTTCGCTTATACAATGCATAGCATAAAGGCTCGCCATCTTGTCTAATGATTATAGATTCACCCTCCTTCATGCTAGGCCATTGTGTCTGCCAAGCAGATAAACCTCGATAGAAGTCTAGCGCATATACATCACGGGGCAATCCTTTGGTGATAGAAAAGGAATGCGCAAAAGATCGCTTCAGTAATTGGGGATCTATTGTACCCGTATGTTGTAAAATCATTAATCGATCCGTAATTTCATACCCCACATACTGATATAGCTTGATCGCACTCTCATTCTGGGTCAGCGCTTCAAGTATAGCAAGTTCCACGCCTTGTTCTCGGTACAACTCTAGATTTCTTAACATGAGCGTTCTGCCAATGCCCTGTCCTCTAAACGCAGTTGCAATACCTGTCCCACCGTTCCATGCCACTTTCTTTCCAGCTACGTCACGAAATCCATTCATGACAAACCCTGCAGGTTCACCATCCACATAAATAGCAAGTGAATTCTCCAAGGAAAGTCCTTCGTTAACGATCCTGGTCATCAAAGCATCAATCGTCATGACCATCTGTATAAAATAGCCCTCGAATCCTAGATTCCAAATACGTACATTTTCCTCCATCGATAGCTCACTTAGTTTTCTAAACGTCACTGTCATAAGTACGAACCTCTCTTTACTTCGTTTAATATGATCATTTTCGTATTTTCGCCCAACCTATATGCATTCCAATTTAATAGCTCGACAATGAAAAGTAAGGGAGCCATGGTCGAATCGAACAACTAGACCTTTCCAATCCAAGAGTATCTTAATTGATTCTGCTTTTCAATCTGACTGACAAAGGTGGACATTAAACACCATAATAATAGCTGCGTTCAATTTCGTTCCAATTCCAAGATGCCCTTCATGAGTTCAACTTCGTGTAGGATCGCGGTCATTCACAGCGTGGGATTACCTACACATGACCAATATCGATTATCGATTTCAGAAAAAAACTAAACGACCCTTCCCCGGTGGATTACCGGGAAACGGCCGCACTTAAAGATATCTTTTTTCTATCTACTCGCATTATAGTGCCGGTCCGTATACCTCGAATTCCCAAATTGAATACCCATAATTTGTTGCCCGAGCGGTTCCATACATACGGACATAACGTGCTTCCACTTCGTTAAAAGTAATCTTCTCTAGACCACCTTTGCCGTTTGTGGTGCTATAAACGTCTCTCCAATTTGCCTCTTGGGTTGGAGCGTCAGCTACCTGTATGCGATAACTTTTACCGTAAGCAGCCTCCCAGTATAACCTGACTTCATTGATCTTTTTGGTTTCCCCGAGATCCACATAAATCCATCCTGGGTCCACTCCGCGCTTTGAACCAAAGCGGGTTGTTAAGTTACCGTCAGTCACATAGGGTGCTGTGTTCTCAATCCCGTCATTGGATGAAGCTACCGCTGGTCGATGAAGTGCCAAATTAGTTAAGGGAAGCGGCTCATTATTCTGAACCGGCTTAATCGTTACTCTGCTGTAATACTCTTTATTTAGAAAATTCATTTCATGAAGCGTACGCGCAGGGGTACTGCTACCAGGCATATAGACATTCTCAAACAGCAGATCTGTGATCATGGCTCCTTCCACTCCTTTAATCTTGGCAAAGCTTTCCCCTGCGTCACGCATCGTAATATTTTTCACTGTGACTCCTTGAATGGGTCCCACTCCATGGTTGCCACCATTAACCGTGAAAAGGGTCATCCAGGCACTATTGTCTTCGTTACTTCCACTGATGTCCTCGACATCCATCGATTCAAACCTCACATCACTGACGACTCCGGTACCGTATTTATGATGGATAGCGAAGCCCACTGCGGCTTTATAAACGACTCCGTTTCTGAATACAATATTAGATTGATCCTGCATGACGCCTTGACCAATCTTGTAACCATAGCATATTGTCCACGCTATCGTATCCTCAAATAACACGTTTTGAACCGGTTCTGGATTTCCCGGCCAAGGTACTTTACCTGAAGCAATGTCAGTGTCTTCTTTCCAGGCTTTCGTAGAAAATGGATCATCCAAGGAAATACCGATCGCATTTTGTACAACTACATCCTGGGATTCGCAAATATCAATACCGTCATTCTCTCCCATTCCCAGACTGTTGAACAATTTTAAATTTGTGAAAGTTAGATCGTTAGAGCGAACCGTGACAACGGCCCAGCCGGAGGATTCCCTGATAAGGATACCATCCATAACAAAATTGGAAGTGGCGATAGGGACAATCAGATTATTGATCATTCCTTTACCATTGGTAGTCTTATCATCGTGCAAGGCTTGCCCGTTGCCATCGAGTGTCCCTCTTCCATATATCCGGATATTTTCGGATTGGAAAGCAGTTGAGATCCACCAGGTAGCTGGCCTACCCATGGAATCCTTAAACCAGTACTCCTTATAATCAACTGTTTTACCTGTACCAATGAATGTTGCTCCAGGCTCCATATAGACTGCTGTATTACTTTTTAATACCAGATTGCCAATATAATAGCTTCCTGCCGGTATATAGACTATACCTTGTCTACCATCTCCTTGAAGAGTACCGTACTGGCTTGCATCGTCAATCGCTTGCTGAATTGCAGCCGTTCTTGTGGATACTCCGGATCCTGGTGTGCCTGAGGACACCACATGATAAGGTGCCGCTGTAACATTAAAAATGCCGTTCCCACTTGAAGCGGGAACATCAGTCTCCATCGGATCCGCAGCGATGACCATGCGTGTTTGACGATTATTCATCGTCACGATCAGGTATTCGTCAGATTGGGTTGTGAAAGTAATCGTTTTTCCCTCTACCTTTTCAGCTTGTATACCGAGCTTTTTTGGACTTATGGAGTATCCATGTACTTTATCGGTATTTAAAATCGTTAATTCATACGTAACAGGCCCTTCCGACATGGAAAAGTGTGCATAGTCATAGTCACTGAATCCCTTGACAACTGGTACAACAACCCCGTTCGCTTTCAGCGTATAGTTAGCCGAGTTGGTATAGCGCACTGATGGTTGATAAGTGTGTATTGTTGCTGGTGCTAATTGAGTTCCTTCAGGAGTAATGAGTCCAGATTGTGCATTCGAAGTAAGTGTAAAAATGGTAGCAGCTAGCATCAACCCCAAAGTAGAGTATAGGAATTTTCTAATCATTGTCATCACATTTGCCTCCTTCATTTTTTTGAAAACCCTTTCAAATTATGAGGAATCATTGATTAACAAGATATGTTCTTTTATAAATCTCAAACCCACCACTATCTTCTTGCCTTCATGTCATCCTAACTATTCGTGGTAAAGTACTTAGTCCAAGACGAACAAAAGCGTAATGAGATTGATACAAATTGATATTTGGGTCTAGGTCTCTATCCGTCCAACCGACTTTATTTTTAAAACTGTCTGGGCCAACCTTCATAGGTTCCCCTTTCACATGATGGTGAGGCCCAAGCAAGTTTCTACAACTGCTGGTCAACTCCAGCTCAATCAGATTTTCTCCTTGTTGGAGATATTCTGAAATTTCTGCTTCATAGGGTTCCCATAGAAAATTGCGAACTTCTTGTCCGTTAATTGATAACCTTGTGACAATCGCTTCTGGAGGTGTGCCGAACTGCCAAAACCATAAAGCGCTGTCTTCCTGTTTTATTGCAACCGTCTGCATCAGGCGAATACTGCCTGCAAAAAACGGTAAGCCCTGGCAGCCAAGATCAGTTGTCAGTACAAATTGATGAGGAAGTTCTTCAAGTACAAATGGACCATCTGTATACATGACGCCATGCTCGCCATTTTTATAAGGAGATTCCGATTTCACTGCAAAATCTCCAACTAGATACACGCTTTCAAGCTCCGTATCGAATGTCAGCTTATTCCCTTCAGACTCAAAACGTTGAGCACGTTCCATAGCTGCATATGTTTCGGGGGAGTTCCAGAAATCCAATGTTAACCTGATGGTATTTCGACCATGCTCAAGGAAACCACTTAGATCAATCTTCTTGAAGGATACATCTCTCCACCAATCACAGCTATGAGATGATATCTTTCTTTCATTAATTAAAATTTGTGCTTTCTCCGGATTTTCCATCACCAGATGCATTTCCCGCACAATCGTAGGATCAAAGGCGATCTGAAATTCGAATTCCAATTCGACTTTAACTGGATATCCTATTTGAAGCAGTTCTTCCTGAATAAAAATAATAGGCTTAGGCTCCGACCAGTCACCATTCTCCAGCCTGTACCTGCAAGTATCCATCGTCAAGCTATTGTGATCGATATGATCAATTTCCCATAACTCATTTAGTTCCTGAATGGTATTAGTTATATTGTCTGTTTGGAGTAGAGTTACCACATCCGGTTCCAGTTGATCTTTCTTCGGAACTAGTCTGATGACATAGGATTGTGTAGGGTACAGAGTCATTTTCAATTTGACACCGTTACCTGCCCCCGTATAGTTAAGTGGCCTAATATCACCACTTTCCAAATCAATTAGGGACAGTGTGCCCTTTCGAGGGAGAGTCACCTCTACATCTGGATAACACTTATCTCCGGAATTCACTAGATAATAGAGAAAGGAATCTTCTACTTTAAGTGTCTGGATATTGACCATGTCCGAAGCGATAGGGAGTCCTTCCTTGTCAATGATAGAGATTGATGGAGAAACAGTTCTGGAAACAGATTCTACCAAGGCACTGCGATTCCAATCGGGACTCACTGCAGTGTTCACTAAACGACTGATTTCTTCACTTGGTTGACCATTGATGAGGAACGGAGCAGGTTCGAATACGACTAAGCTCCCTCCTTGCAATACAAACTGGTTGAGCAATTTCAACGTCATCTCACTTAAGGACACACTCGGCGGAACGACAACGACTTTATACCCCGACTCTCCTACAACAAAAAGATTCCCCTCTACTTTGCCATGACGTTCAATAATTCCCTCGCTTCCATAATCATGCTCAATAAACGATTGGCACAACCAGCGAGACAGCTGAGCAAACGATTCATGATATTGCTCAACCCCTGATGAGTTAGAACCCTCCAGTTCCACCCAAGCAGTTCGGATTGGATGAAGCAGTAATACCTCAGCCTGCCGTGTACCTTCCACAAGGAGCATGGATAAACGGGCAAAGTAATCATTAAAGTGAGAATAGTACCTCCACCAAGGCTGCTGGTAAAACAAGGATGGTGGATAATCCCGTTTACGAAGTCCCCTTAGCGAGTAAGCTTGCAAGTGTTGGCACATTAGATTCAATCCATGAACAAATTGCCATTCCCCAATTCGCTTTAAATCCTGAAAGCTGACATTCCACCCGGAACAGCCGTAACTCTCCGTGATGGCTTGCTTTTTGCCCAACTGGCGAACAACAGAGCTAACTTGCTTTGGAACAATCGGATCTTCACTCACAGAACGTCCAAGCCAATCACAACCGGGGATTTGCAGATATTCGTAGAAGAGCAATGGATCTCCCACTGAAGTTGCTTGACCCATCAAGGTTTGCTCGTCCACAACATGGCCAGTTGCTGACCACCCCTTTTGCTCACACCACTCTCCAATTTGCTTCGCGTAAGACTCAGTAAACAATGTGGTAACACATGACCAATAATCGTATCTGACCCTGCGACAGTCCTTGGTTTCCAAGAATAGAGCTGGGAGTACCTTACGTAGCGTATACCCGTGCTGGTCCTGAAAAGCATCTTCGAGTTCTAGCGACCATGGAAGATCTCCGCGTCCAAATTGCGGTTCGTCCGTGAATATTCCTTTTACCGCAGAGCCGAATTGATCACCGAACTCCGACCAGTAGGCCTTATAGGTTGAATCAATGAACGCAGCTACAGCCTTTTTGCTTAACGTGTCGATATAATAAGGGTTCAACTCATAATAAACTCGGAAGTCAGGATTACGTGTATCTGCAGCGGTAAGTAGGTGCAGTTCTTCCTCCGACTGGACATAGGAGGCAATCGTAACTTTATTGCCTCGGCTAAATGGAGCCCATTCATAAGCCAATCGCTTCTGTTGATAAGCCACCCCAAGTGCAGGCACCTTTCCATCAGCGAAACCGCTAGGCCAACCATTCTCATCATACAGCCATGTTTCCATCCCGAGCTCCTGACTTTTCTTGATACAGATCCGTATGAGCTCCATCCACTCTTTTCCCATATAAGGTACAGTAAGCCCGCCGCGAGCATGTATGAAAAAGCCGCCGATTCCAGCTTTATGCATCTCTTCGATCTGCCGTTCAAGTTCATTTTTATCCAGATCGTCATTCCAGGACCAGAACGGCACTGTACGATAATCAGCAGGAGGATGTTGAAAGAGATTCCATATGGTCATTGTCTCATCACTCTCCTGTTAACCTTTCAGACATAACCGGATCAAATCATCGATATGCGCTGTTGCGAGACATTCAATCGTGTCTGCCGCACCATAATAAATCTTAACCTCACCATCATCTTCGAGTACCATTCCGCCTGGAAAGATGACGTTGTTACGGAACCCTCCTTCGATCTCATAGCTAGCTTCTGGTGTCAGTAGCGGCTCCTGATACATGCCGATGATTTTTTTTGGATTATCCAAATCAAGCAATATTAATCCCGCCGTGTACCGTTTCTGCCATGAAGGTTCCCATCCATTTTTCCCTCTCTCCGGATCAATATCAACGGCATGAAATGTTGTTAACCACCCCTGCTCTGTCTTGATGGGGGGAGCTGCAGGACCGATCTTATCATTGGCAAATGGTACATCTTCAACAGCAAGCAGCAAGTCAGAATTTCCCCAGTATCTCAAATCCGGAGATTCCGATATCCACATGTCGAATCGGTCGATTCCCCCGCGACTGTAGACTGTAAACGGTCGTTCAAGCCGCATAAATTTCCCACCAATCTTCTCCGGGAATAGCACCATGTTCCGCAAATCCGGTGTCGACAAACTCAATATTTCAAACTCTTCAAAATCGTCAGTAACAGCCACACCACCACGGATGCCATGCTGTGTGTCTACGGCAAAACACATATAACAACGACCATCAATTACGGTAAGCCTTGGGTCATAGGCACGGATAATCTCTTGGTCATGTAGCTTAAAACACGGTTTCGGTTGCACCTCCCAATGAATTCCGTCATCACTAAAGGCAAAACCAAGATCTGTTGTATGATGTGCCTCAATTGTCTGCTGCTCCAAAGACCCGTAGTCGTTTCGAAACACCATCACATATTTTCCATTGAATTTCGTTACGCCTGCATTGAACACAAGTGCAGTGGGATATGGGACACGAGAAGCATCTAGAATCGGGTTGTTCTGATAGCGTTTAATTACAGAACTTGATGCGAGTTTTCCGATATAAGTTGAATTCATTTCCATTCCTCCTAATGATGTTAAGAATACCACTAGCCTTTTAAGGAGCCCGCAGTCATTTGCATAAAGGATTTGTTAGCAAAAATATAAGCAATAAGGATTGGGAGAATGGATAGGCACGCCCCCGCCATCATAAAGTGTGTCTGTGAAGCAGCGGCAATACCGTACTTTAGATTGGCTAGTCCGACGGTCAAAGTCTGCAGATCGGGTTTACTGAGCGTAAACACAAACGGAATCAGGTATTCGTTCCACGCTCCCCGGAAAGCGAACAGTGCACACACACCGAGGCCGGGCGTAAGCAGCGGAATAATGATTCTCCAGAATGTTCTGCCCGGAGAACACCCATCAATGCGTGCAGCCTCATCAAGTTC
Source organism: Paenibacillus sp. FSL F4-0087 (assembly GCF_038020215.1). Lineage (NCBI taxonomy): Bacteria > Bacillati > Bacillota > Bacilli > Caryophanales > Paenibacillaceae > Paenibacillus > Paenibacillus sp. FSL F4-0087. The sequence goes on along the minus strand of NZ_JBBODJ010000001.1, from coordinate 5,859,688 downwards.
TTTAGGAATCCCGTTCATGAAGCTAAGCAGGATAAAGAATGCCGAAGCATGGGTGCTGATCAAAATCAGAACCACGCCCCACAGCGTATTATGCAGATGAAGTTTAATCATCAGATCAAATTGTGGTCGAAGAACGACAGCTCCGATCGCTACAAACATAGTAAATGCCTGAATACTGACGTATAGTTTCTTGCCGATAAAGTCCATTCTGTTCACGACATAGGCTGCCATGGACGAAACAATTAATGTTCCTATGGTTGACGCGACGGCAACAAAGACACTATTTAGTGTGTATGTTGAAAAATTTGCCTGTTTCCAAGCTTCAATATAGTTGGAGAAGTGCCAAATTTCAGGAAGTAATGTCGCTCCGGCAGTAAGTTCTGCATTCGTTTTAAATGAACCGAGCAGAGTGATCATTATAGGAAAGAGTGTTAGAAATGCGACAATTAGCAGAAACGCCCACAGTACGGTGTTCCATGCGACTTTCATGAACGTTCCTCCTTATTCGTTATGACTCATCCGTTTAGATCCATAAAAGTAAAGTATCGTGATGATGCCGACAATAACAGCCGTGACAAAAGCTACTGCGCTACCATAGCCAAATTCTTGAATTTGTGTAGATGCCGTGGAACCTGCAGGTGGGAAAAACAATTTATATACATATAAGAACATGACATTGGTTTTTCCAATTGGTCCGCCATCGGTCATCACCATAATACTCTCATAACCCTTTAGTGCATTAATAATAGCTAGCATAATTATCATCTGCATGACAGGGCCCAGCATTGGAATGGTAATGTAGCGAAATTGTTGGAATTTGTTAGCACCATCTAGTGAAGAACTCTCGTACACATCTTCCGGGATATTTTGAAGGCCTGCTAAAAACAAAAGCATATAGTTACCTACTGCCCCCCATACAGCAACGAGGATGATCGTCAGCATGGCATAATCAACGCCCAACCAATCGATGGCACTGCCGATCAATTTATATTTCATAAGGAACTGATTGAGGATGCCATTATACGAGTTAAAAATGGTGAAAAACACGACCGCCATAACCGCTGTACTTATGATCGTAGGCATAAATATAACGGCTCTTAGCAGATTTCTTCCTTTGATTTTCCAATTCAGGATGACGGCCAATATGAGAGCGAGCGGTATCGATAGCAGGAGCTTACCTCCAGCATAAATAAACGTGTTGGCAACTGAATCCCAGAACTGAACATCCGTCATGACGCGTTCTAGATTTGCCAATCCTACAAATCGCGCACTTCCAAACCCTTTGTAATCGTAAAACATATATCTCATGGCCCACATAATCGGGTAGATCCCCAGAACAATGGTTAGAATATAGCTGGGCAAAAGAAAGCTGTATGAAAAAGCTAGATTCTTTGCTTTATTCATATCCTCTCAACTCCTTGAAATCTGTGTATGATTTAATGAAAGGATGGAGCATGCTTCACCCTATGAAACACCTTATTTTACGTATTTTCCTGCAAGTTCCGCTGGATCGAAATCCGAAATAGGTTCTGCTTTCGCTTCCCCGCTCTCGATTGCTGTATCCAAAGCGGCATTATAACGTGTATTCAAATCGTTGATAATAGAATCTAAATTGCCTCCACTTAGGATGTACTTGACAAAGGCGTCATCGGACTTCATACCATGTACTGGAACGGTTGGATAGACTGGCCAGACACCGTCGTACTTGTTGGGTAGGAAACCCTCTATACCTTTGACCTCTGGCTTTGCTGCAACAGCGCTTACTGAAGGAACCATGGAAATTCCAAAGCCATTCTCTTGATATTGTTGAAGAACAGATTCATCATACATATACTCAAGGAACTTCCAAGCTGCTTCCTTATTTTCGGACTCTGAACTTATTGCCAGCCATTGCCCCCCTAGAAATCCAGACGCACCATTGAAATTGCCTTCAATGGAAGGTACAGGTGCTGCGGCCCATTCGATTTTGGCTGGAAATTGAGATTGGTAGACCCCCGCTTCAGCAGAAAAGGACAAGTACATCCCGATTTTCCCTTCAGCGAATTGAGCGCGTAACGGATCAATATCAAGCGACTCGACACCCGGCAACATACTTCCGTCATCCTTGATTTGCTTAAATGCTTCCATGATGGGTTTAAAGCCGCTAAAGTCATAACGAGCTGTCTTAAAATCATAACCATACCCACCATAACCACTTACTTCTGCAATAACACGGGCAGATCGGCCCAAGGCACTGGAAGGACTCTTGAAATTCTGTGCGAAACCATAAGCACCGTTTGACTTACCCACTTCCGTAATTTTTTTAGCTGCCTCGACCAACTCATTCAATGTAGTGGGCGGTTTTTCAATACCTGCTTTGGCAAAAAGCTCTTTATTGTAAATTAGTCGCATCGTTGTACCATAGTTCGGCAGGCTGTAGCGTTTTCCATCGAAACTATTCAGATCCTCCATGACAGGAAATGTGTTTTTCATTTCTTCTGTGAGGAACTCGTCAATTGGAGCAAGGAACCCTTTCTTATAGAAAGTCTGTATGGTGTTTTCTTTAACACGAATGATATCCGGTGGCTCTGAAGTCTGAAAAGACATATCCAGCGCTTGATCGAAGTCATCCCCCTTGATGACCAGTTCCACTTCAACGTTATCCTTATTAGTTTCATTGAATCTATCAATTGTCTCTTTCACAAACTCAGAATCATGGCGGTCTCCAGTCCAGTAGGTGATCTTGGTCTTAGCTGATGATCCCTTTCCTTTATCTGTGGATTCAGAACTACTGCAAGCGGCAAGGCTCCCCGATAGGACGATACACAATGCAGATATAAGGAATTTCTTGTTTAATTTCATTCATATTACCTCCCTTTTTTATATACTGATTCTCTTTCTTCTTCATTATAGTTTCTTGTAATCGTTTACATAATGCGGTAAACCACACATCAAGGGCAGGATTTCTTATGTAACTACATCAAAAAACTAGCCCTGCATCCGAAACTTACGGAAACAAGGCTAAACATACGAATTATGATTGCTTATGAGCAAGATCTAAAGGTTGGCTGATCTTCCCCGTACTGTATAGCTTGAATTCGGATGGAGTCATATTGGTATGTTTCTTGAAAATCTCGCTAAAATAACGACGATGCTCATATCCTAATTCCCTTGCGATCTCCTGTACCTGATAATCATCGATCAGCATCTCTTTAGCCTTTTCCATTCTCTGATGGATTACGAATCGTTGAAATGAAATATTGAGCACTTTTTTGAATAAATTCGAAAAATATCCGGGACTGAGATTGAATTGCTTTGCACAATAATCAAGTGATAAATTTAAATGCAAATTGGCGCATATATAATCCTTCGCCTGATAGATCAACTTCGTTGATTCATCTGATCGTTCTTGCTCAATCCAAGAACATGCTTCAAGACAGATGTCTTTAACCGTGTCCCTTATAATCTGAAATGAAATTACACCTGTACGCTTCACATGGTTCCATCGCTCTTCAAGTCTCTTCACCCGATCGGACGGGAATTGTTCTAACATGACTCGACATATCTTGGATGACAGTTCATAGCAAAGGTTTTCGACTTGTTGCGGTTTGGGAAGAGGATCACGCTGCAACAGATCATTGAAGATTTGCTCCAGGATAAGCCGACATTTTTCCCGATTGCCTGAGCGCAAAGCCATGAGAAACTCCTGCTCAGTTGACGCAGTATAATTAAGTAGTGTTTTCTCTTCATTGGCTATACCTGAATAACTGTTAACTCCATTTCCGTCTGAATAGAAATGGTAGGCCAGAGCACTTAAAGCTTGCTCATAGGAATCCGGTAATTCGTCGATAGAAGCGACACAACTGCCAATACCGATAGAGATGGTAGAGTTCGTGAACTGATAAATATTCAACCTGCATGCCTCAGAAATTTGCTCTGCTATTCTCATATCTTCACAATTAATCAAGCAGATAAATCGATTTAATGCTTCGCTAAAAACAACACCACCACTTATGAAAGATGCAATGGTTTCCTCCAAAATATTTCGAAGGCTGAACCTGATCAATTCGACTTCCCGTGCGGGTTGTGCTTTATATTTGTCCATGAAACGGTCCAGCTCTACTATAAAGAGGTTGAAATTTTGAGGGGCAAGTTGAATACGGAGTGTTTGCCATTTCTGAAAAGCAGTGATAGCATTCGTCCTGTGATGAACTAGCAATGACAAATACTCCTGCTGAAATACCGGCAAACTTTTCCTTACCTGTTGTTCCATTTCAATCGCCTTACTCTGGCCCTGCCGTTCTTCTTCGAATGAAGCCTTTGCTTTCAACACAACCTGAACGATCTCATCTATAGAGAAAGGTTTCTTTACAAAATCAAATGCACCTAATCGAATCGCTTGTCTCGTAAATGAGAAATCGGTATACGCGCTGAGAATGACAATTTTCGTAGAGGGGGCGCTTACGAGAATTTCCTGCGTCATGGCCAGCCCATCCTTTTTAGGCATCCGAATGTCTGTAAGAACAATATCAGGTTTGGTTTCTTTCACCAATCGAATACCGTCCTCACCATCTAGGGCCGTACCAACCACTTCAATATGATGTTCTTTCCAAGGCGGCTTCTGAGAAATCATATCGACTACACTTCGAATATCATCAATAATACATAATTTAATCCGTTGGGGTTCATTTATCATGATTCAACTTCTCCTTCTCTAATCGGAATCCAAATGTCTGTTCTAGATCCTTTGCCAGGAATGCTGCAGAGCTCAATTCGCGCCTCTTCTCCATAAAACAGGTTGAGCCGATTCACGATATTGTTCAGAGCATAACCCTTCTTGGAGACGGGAGGCTGCAACATCGCTTGACTTACCATAGCCGCATCCATGCCCGAACCATTATCCTCAATAATCAGATGAACCAAATTGTTTTGCCTGTCCACCTGTATATGAATCTGACCTCCGAAAGTAATGTCCTTAAAGCCGTGTTGAATGCTATTTTCCACAATTGGCTGCAAGAGAATCTTTGGCAAAAGGCAGTTCAGCACAGATTCATCCAGCACAGTAACTTCAAAATCAAACAGCCCTTCATAGCATTTTTGTTGGATTAGACAATACTGCTCTGCGTGCAGCAGCTCATCCTCCAAAGTATTCCAATCTTTCCCTCCGCTCAGGCCAAGTTGGAACATCTGGGACAAGGATAGAATCATCTCATTGACTTCCTCATTTTCCCCCAGAACGGATTTGCAATAGATCGTATTAAGAGTGTTATACAAAAAGTGTGGCTCCATTTGCGCGGTTAAAGCTCGCATTTCTGCCTTACGTTTTCCGGATTCGCTCAACCTTACATCATCGATGAGTCGGTTGATTTCATCCAACATGCGGTTGAATTGAAACCCAACCTGAGCAACTTCGTCGGAGGAACGGCTGGCAAAGCGAACATTTAAGTGGTTATTTTCTACCTCATGCATTAGTCGTTGAAGCTTGTATAGAGGATTTAGCAATAGCGCCGTCAGTTTATTGGACAGAAGGCTAGTGGACAACAAGAAAAAAATCATAAAATAAAGGGTGGTACGCTTTACTCCGTTCATTTGTTCAAGTAGTACATCCTTCTGTTGAATACCAAACAGGCTCCAGTCTTTGACTACTGTTGATCTTGTGTAATTAACCAAGTAATCGGTTTCATCGAACTCATGAAAGAAAGAACCCTGATTACTCTCAGATACATTGTATAAGAACGGTTTATCTTTCATTAGATTATGGTTAGATGACCATGAAGTCCGGATGACTTCCTCACCTTTGGAATCGATTACAAAATAATCGCTATCATCATTTGAAGAATGTTTGTTAACCAGCCCAATTAATCCACTCTCATTTACATTCACGACAATAAATACATTTGTATTAGGGACATTTTCTTGAGTTCCCTTGGTAACAAATGAAATTGAACGCTTGTTCCCAGTAAAAAACTTATCCGTATGCCCTTTTATCCACTTTCCACCATAATTTTCAATCATATCGAAATACATACTGGATTCATAAAAGGACTGTACCTGAGAGCGTCTTTGTGAAATGGGATAAAAATCTCCAATAGGTGTAGCAATTAGTATACTTTCGATTAGAGGTTCGTTGAAATAGACCTGTGAAAACACATATTGGAGTTCGGACAAATGCACATAGTAATTAGAGATATCGTTACTCTGTACATCCAGCATCATATCCTTGAAGGCATAGCTGAAGGTCAATGAACGTATGGAGTTGGAGATCCCCGTTAGTTTATCGTCCAAGATCTGGGCCGTTTTATTTATGGTTTCTTGACTAGTCTCAAATGCGTTCTTTTGGAGCTCCTTGGATGCAATCCAATAAGTTGTCATGCCCACTGCTCCGATTGCAAGCGTTATCATGGTAATGATGGATAAGCGAATTCTCTGTTTGAAAGAGCTGTTGTAAATCAAATGATTAAATTTGTCAGTAAAAAGATATGTCCACAGTCGTCTCATAAATTCCATATCAACCTCTCTTGAAAATAAAAGAAGTCTTACCGAGATTAAACGAATCTATTTCCGAATCATTTTAGTCATTTTACATTAAAATATCAATTTAGCAATAGATTGTTCATATATTTGTACAACGGAAAAGGGACAATACCAAGTATTGTCCCTTTTCCAATCATATTTCAGGGTGGTGACTTTTCTTTGTCTGCGAAATAAATCTATTGCTCCCACCCTCACATATAAAGTCGTGCGGCTTTATCGCTTCTGTATTGGTATCCATATCTCGCTTCTGTACTGCAAAGAAGTGGTATCCTTGTGCTCATTCCACAGGATTTCCGGTCCCTCGCTCAGCTCATAATCCGAAGAAGGAAACCACTCGGAATAGATTCTTCCCCATACATCCTGAAGCGTACCCGGAAAAGGACCAATGGAAGTGAACACTGCCCACATCGAGGCAGGCACTTCCAGCTGTGACAAACCCTCAGGTGCCTCTTGGGTCGTGGCTGTACCAATATAATGGTCTAGTTCCCCCTTTTCCTCCATCCGTTCCTCACTAAAATGAGCCGAAGCACTGATTATCCCAAGTGGCTGAACATTGGATAAGCCCTTAATCGTCTCAATTAATTCCGGAGTAAGACGTTGATACATCGCAGCAATGTCCGGGTTCACCCCGTTGAACACGATGGGCACCCTTTTACTGATGCCCACAATCCGAAAGGCCTCTTTGTCTTCAATACGGTAGTTCATTTCGCTTCCTCCTTGAATGGTCAATTGAAATGTCATTCGAGGGAAGGCTTTGAGTGATGGACCATGATTTTTCGCTTCGGAGGGTGTAACCCCATGCATGCTTTGAAAAGCCCTAGCAAAAGAATCCGGAGAAGTATACCCAAATTTGAGCGCAACATCAATGACTTTAGTGTCATTCCGGCTTAGTTCCAAAGCTGCCAGCGTCAAGCGCCGACGTCGGATATACTCTGACAAGGTAATGCCGCTAAGAAAGGAAAACATACGTGTAAAATGGTATTCCGAGCAGCAGGCGATTCGTGCTACCTCTTTCATATCCACGGAATCCATTAGATTCTCCTCAATGTAGCTCAAGCCCTCATTCAGTCGTGCTAGTGTATTCATGATCTTTCCCTCCCTCGTTGATCCAAGCATATCAAATCCTTTCTTCTCACATCCGACATTCCCTGCACCATTCTGTAGGCATCGCTATTTTAATTTCTCAATGAACTCCACTCCACCTTCTTTAATTATCTACTATAATTAGAATTTGTATTTCTACGAATTGTGCATTTTGATCTGGAGATAAGGGTAAATATATTTCCCTGCTGGATTCGTTTTCCTTGATCTTATAGTTATTTTTCTCAATCCATTGAGCTAAATGAGCACAGGCTGTGCAGGCAAATTTAGAATTTGAACCAAAAGCCATTGTGGCCATCGTCGGCTCAGGAGGAAGATTTCGTAGATGAAATGCGTCTGGAATTTCTTTTGTTACTAACTGATTAAATTGATGAAAGAGAATCCTCAATCTGCACTTTAATGCCAAAAAGGGTGCCACTTATCGTGGCACCCTTTCGGTATTCATTAATATGTCTCACCTGTAAGGTTAACGAAATAGCGGGCGAAATCTATTAGATACATGACTGATCGATAAACGGAAACTGGCATCATGTAATCCTGTCATAACGCCGCTATTCTTCAGAAGTTGTCGGTTCACCTGGAGCCTCATTTGCAAGCAACTCCGCACCATCAGAGTGTCGTTCGAACATAACTGCGTCAACTCTCGTATAGATCATATCCGCAGGAAGCGTTGGAGGGTCTACCGTTGTAGGAGTAACCCTGGTTAACCGGACATACTCGCTACCGTCACCCGTAAAGTCGAACGTTCCTAGATTAACCCAACCCGATGAGCCGACCGTTGCATCGATATAGGTGACCTCGGTACCCGTCTTATGCTTCACTTCCACTTTGACATTATTATCATTGCCCGTCGTATGGACGAGCTTGTAGATCGAGACCGTATATTTCCCCTCTGGAAACTGGCCTTTCCACGTTGCGGATGATCCTTGAACTGTTGAGTAACGGGATTTAACCCCAATTTTGTATCCGGCTAAATTACTTTGGCTCCAAGACCCTTCTGTCGTGTATAACCCAGTTGTATTTGTACTGTCGACGATAACCGTTAGGTCCTTGATCGTGATGTTCAAAGGCGGTGTGGTTAAGGTCACTCCGTCAATCGTGACAGTAGCCCATACCTCTATGTGATCCGTGTTCCCATCGAGATTAAGAAGGGTCAACAAGCCACTGCTATCCACTTCGGCCAGATCCGTACGATCAACGAAATACTGCACATTGGCCTGTGTTAGATCACCGATCAAACCGTTATCCAAATAGCCGGTTACGCTCAGCTGTGCGGTTTGAGTCATCTGCAGCTCGTTCCGATCAGACAGGATTACAGCAGACTCCAATTGCGGTATCTGGTTCGCGTCCACCCACATGATCGCATCGGCAACGACCCTGGACTTGTTGGCCTTATTGGTTAGTTCCACGTACCCGCTATCGCCTGCAGCAAAAGGATAATCCCCTAGGTGCACCCAAGTACCATTCGCTGCTGTCTCATCAACAGTAACCGTCTCGGAGCCTCCGCTGTAATACACGGTAAATGAGGCATTCGTTGTCCAATTTTCACTTGCAGCGGTGATTTGCGGGATCTTGTAATACACACTGTAAGTGACACTTTCCGGCAGCTCAGGCCGCCATCTCATTTTGCTTGTCGCTGTGCCAGCCGTAGATTTGGCATACACATAGTTATCATAGTAGTAGTTGTCAGCCGTCGTATCCCTTATCCAGACGCCTTCTGTCTCCGCCTCCGTATTATCCACTATGATAGATGAACTCTCCTGCCCATCGGGTTGGACTGGAGTTTCCGTAACCTGATCAGGCAGATAAAGTGTCCGCTTGCGGGTCTGTTTCCCCTCCGATTCCACATAATACGTGAAGGTTTCGGATAAATCATTCACCCGTATCGACCATTCCATTGGGTATATCGTATCTGGGACGGTCGTATACGTAGCCCCGCCATCCAAGGAATAATGGATTGTCGCTGGTTTTGTCGTTTTTGCCTGCACATAAGCATCGTAGACCGTTTCGTCGGGCTTAACCATCAGCATGCCTTTAACCGCATCAATTGGACTGTGGGTATCAAAGAAATAGCTTGCATCCGATGGTTCAGCCGTTCTAACCTGATGCAGTGGCACGTCAATGTTAAGTCCTTCTACAATGATAGCGGTGATGCCCTTGCCTGAAACCGTGGCTTGAATGATTCCGCCACTCATAACTGCTTGCTCTGGTGTACCATTGTCGCGGATGATCGTTACGGTATAATCCTGTGTCGGGTTGAATCCAATGATTTGTTCATTCAATTCGATCGGAGTCTGAACTTCTTCTGACGATGCATTGCTTAGCCCGATGTAGAATTTATCACCGCTCTCACCCGTTATCCAATTCAATTGAGGATGGTTGGTCTTAATAATCCCCTTTGGCATCCAAAGCCAAACGTCGGAATTACCATAAAATTGACCGGGTTTATTCCCATAGAGGTGATATTTGAACCATAAAAAATTCGTTTCAAATACGGAAGGAAATGTAATACTTCCATTCGATTTTAATGATTGTTCGCTGATCAAATAATCCATCGTTTGCCCAAGCTGCCCCGGAATATGGTGGTAATAGATGGATGTAGCCCCACTGGGGCCTTCCAGAGGAAAATCCGATTCAAGTTGACTAACGGCGAAACCCTTATAGTAATAACCTGGATAACTGGAATAACGGCCAATAACCGCATTATGAGCAATATCCTGCAGCAGTTTATCCCCTGTATAGAGCGACAATCTCAGCATGAATGGAGCTTCCTGAGCATTCATTCGATAATAGCCGGTTGTACTTCCTGCTTCAAACGTCAATCCGCTCGGAGAAACAAGCCAAGTATCCGCTTGAACACCTCCAGCTATATCTTCTGGAAGCTTGAGCCTAGGATATTGAAATTTACCACTTTCCGGCCAATGGAACGACTCCGCGTAATTATACGTCTCAGGCTGAGGAATCGTAACGTTACCTTCAGGAACTGGACGAGCAACGAACATGGTTGCATATCGTTTGGCTTCCTTATAAGCGGCATTCAAGTATTTGGGATCCTGAGTTTCCTCATAAAGCTCCAAGATCTCCATCCACAGCTTGCTATAATAATAAATGAACTCATTTTTACTCACATCCACGGATGCAGGCGTATCGATATATTGCAAGATATAACTATCGGCTGCATCCTTGGCAGCCTGCAAATACTGCGCCTCTCCTGTCATACGATACATCATCAGGGGTTGAATGACAGGCCCCCGGTCTTTCTGGTCAGGATCACGCATGAGGTACTCTTCCTGTGCCAGCGCCCCAATTCCTGCCGAAGTACCCATCATCTGATTGACAGCGGCTACACTTGAAACATCGAACGGCAGAGTAGCCATTTTCCATAAGGAAGGCACACCGTATACTTTCTTCTGCGTCGGCGACCAACCGATACCATTTCGCGATACGCCATACTGGACGGACGGCAATGCTCTCGTATCATAAAGTTGGTCATCCCCAGTCAGATAGTAAGCCCCCAAAAGAACTGCATTCGAGCTTGTTCGGACGCTATCCTCGTTTTCGATATCAATAAATCCCTTGGCACGGCTCCACCACCCGCTGGGTGACGGGACATAATTAACAGAGTCGTCCCCTTGCGGCTCAATCTTAAGCAAATCGATCATATTGAACATCGCGTCAGTAAGCGACTGATCTGACACATTTTCGCGGTATGCTGAATAACCGTACTCATTGCGAAGAATATCCGCGTAGGACTCATACAGATTGCTTTTTTGAGCGATTAGCCCCATATGAAATTGATATGTGCTTTCTGCGGTCATTTGCGAATAAGTCCCTAATTGAGGCGCATACAGGATTGGCTGCACGCTGCCTTCGTTGTTGACCAGGCTCATGCCAAGCCGTTGTTTCGTAACGCCTCCCGTCGGTTCAAATTCAACCGGAAGCTCTGACGAAGGTACAAATACACCATACGTCAATGGATTCCCCGAACCATCATTTTTCTCAACCAGGCTCATCGGAGCGCTCAGCTCTCTCAAGCTTGTTGATTCCACCGTACCTACCATTTTGGCATGAGCCCTGAATCCATTTAACACTTCATTGATGCCCGAGACTGCCTCTGTTGTGAAGGACTGATATCCAATCACATAATTGCCGTCGCGGCGAGGCGTAAAGGCGAAAGAAACATCTGGTTTATCCCCTGCCATGGACCAGTTCACTTCAAAATCGTAATCACTGCCATGCGTAGAATCGGTTAATACCGCCGTCTGGCCGTCGGGAAAATGGACCCCGTCGAATGTAATCCAGCGTTTGTTCATCGTATCGTAGTAATTGGTTCGGCTGCCGGCATTCCCATCCAATAAAACCCACTGCTCCTCAAGTCTTTCCGATACATTATTGATTGGCGTCCAGTTTCCCGTGTCCGTGTTCTTGTAGAACATGTCACGAACGATGGATTTACCTCCATCCCATTCGGCCTCATAGAAGGTCGCCTTATAGTTCGCATTTTCGATGCTGCCTTTTTCTGTGTAACTGAGATTCGCTAAGGTGCGGCTCCGCAGCGGGGGCAACGGTGGTGCTTGCTGCCGGATATTCCCTTCGAACTTGACTGCATCGGCCCTAGTAATAATTGTACCCGTCGTAGGTTGCGTTCGAGTCAGCCTGACAAATTCGCTATCATTACCACTAAACTCATACTCCCCCAGATCCACCCATCCAACCGATGGACCTGACGAAGGTCTTAGATCCATAAACTTGACATCCGTTATCCCGTTATGAACAATCTCAATCTTCACATTACTATCTGCTTTATCCGCCCAATCCAGCTTATAGAACGATATTCTCGCCGTCCCTGCTTCCAAGCGCGGATTCCATGTGATAGTTCTATTTACGGCATCCGTATATTTGGAACTGGAATTATTGTATCCCTTTACTCCTGAGCTCGTGGTCCAATAAGGAGCTGAGAACCCGTTATTGACGTTGCCCGAATCAACAGTGACGACATTATCAATCGTAAGGCTTCCATCATCAATGATAATCGTCTTATGTGGTTCTTTCTGCCTTATATTCCCTTCGAACTTGACCGCATCCGCGCGCGTAAGAATCGTGTTCGTGGTGCCGGTAGACCGGGTCAATTTAACGAATTCTTCACCAACTCCGGAAAAATAGTACTCTCCCAAATCAACCCAACCAACTGGAGCGCCAGATGAGGGTCTTAGATCCATAAAGACTACATCCGTCGTTCCATTATGAACAATTTCGATTTTCACATTGCTATCAGCCTTATCCGCCCAATCCAGCTTATAGAACGATATTTTCGCCGTTCCTGCTTCCAAGCGTGGATTCCATGTTATCGTTCTGCCTGCTGTACTCGTATATTGGGTGCTGGAAAGATCATACCCCTTCACCCCTGTGCTTGTGGTCCAATTTGGAGCCGAATATCCATTGTTCTCGTTACCCGCATCAGGTGTCACAACATCATTAATCTTAATGCTCCCGTCATCGATGATAATGGTCTGATAAGGTAAGGTCTCCGCATAAGCGGCCCTTATTCCGATCAGGCTGGAAGGAACTACTATCGTCAACATGAAAACGATGAAGAAAAAAAGCTTCCTTTTGACCATACAACTCACAGCCTCTCCTATTAATGATAACGCTTCCAAAAAAAAAGATTACCCTTGCTCAAATGATCGTAAAAAAGCAATTAACCTAGTCTTCTGGCTAATCCCGCTCTGTCGTTTCTATCTTAGCATGTCACATCACCGTGAAATTTCTTTCATTTTAAGAATTTCTTATAAGATTTTAAGTAAAAAAAGAAACCTACATCCTAATTGAGCGCTCATTGCAGTCAGATAGAATATAGGTCTTCCAAGTAGACTAATCAATTATAATGGCGGCTGCACCAATAGCAACTTCCCAAGCTGAATGACCGTTTGATCATACCAAGCCGGATGCTGCCGAACATGTTCCATACTTCGTTCATTGCCGACCGCCTCAAACATGGCCGCTTTGTCTGTCTTCTCGTGATCAATTTCGAAGCGAACCGTATGTTTCCCATTTGGTAGCTCCGGTAAGAAAACATATTGATTTCGATTATGATCGTTATATGATGTGAATCTATCGATAAGAAAGGGTTCCCCTCCATCCACCGTTACCTTCAATCTGCCGGAATCCGGCCCCCCAATATCGAATAATCCGATGTGGGTTCCCTCAAACTCCACTGTGATCGTCTCTCCGGGATCGACTGCTCGCCATAGACCGGGGAACAACCAATCATACTCGCGCACTAAAGCAAAATCATCAGGGGTCATGTAAGACCACCCCGCGGAAAAATGAGTAAGACGATCCAGTGGCAGCATGGTTGCATACTCCCAAGGGTTGGACGGGACCAATGGGTCCTGCGGCAAGTGATGTTCGACTTTTCCTACGTGATCTCGAAGCTCTCTGATTTTCTCAAACGACCGGGTGATTGTATCTGTGTAAATCTGATGTCCTTCGGGAATCGTTGGGTGAATCGAATCATGTGTAAAAATAATAGCTCCGGGAATAGACACGTCTGCTCTTAAGGTGAAAATGAGCTTTCCATCCAAAACCAATTGACTGACTGCTACGCCCAGATGAATCGAAGGAATGCCGTAATAGTCGGCGACTTCCTCTTGCATACGAGCGCCCTTCTGGTATTGGCCGGATTGAAATGAGGTCAAATCCCGTTCCTTAACCGTATACACAAACAGGATATCCGTAAAACGGCTGTGCTTGCGAATCTGTCGGACAATACCTTCGATCCGTGCTTTGGATTCGGGAACTCCCCCATCGTTTCCAACAAATTCAACAAATACGAGATCAGGCTGATGACGCAGTACATCTGTCTCCAAACGGGCGCAGCCGAGGTCCGATCCTGTCCCATCAATGCCTGCGTTCACAGAACGGATATCTGCATGGGGATATTGCCCTCGCAGCCAATCCGCGGTCATGACCCTATATCCTTTAGAACGTGTATTACTGCCGCCAAAATAGACAATTGTTACTGTTTCCCCATTTTCCAACTTTTGAATGACATTAGGCAGCCCTCTTCGAGGGAAAAATTCCTTCATCGTGACTTCACCCGCCCTCACTTAGCGTTTTTAGGAGCAAAAAATTTGACAGCAAACACTTCATAATAAGGCGAACCATACGTTGCACAGAAATCAAATCGGACTCGGGTTACACCTTTTGCATGCACCTGATGTTTATTCAACGAAAGATAATTCCCACGGATATTCATTTCACTCTCGGTTCCGTCTTCTAAGGTTAAGATCACATCATAATCTTGAATCAACGGCTCGATCGGATCGTCGAAATGCTCCAAATTCAGCTGCGAATTGAAAACAAGATGGATTTCATCCAGATTCTTGGGGCTTGCAAAACCAAATTCCAACCACTCCTGTCCTTCCGAACGTTCAGAAATCCAGCCGTTCGGCAGACCATAAGGTCTGGAGAAGCCGTTGACGACATTCGCGGGATTATACATATCCTGGGATGGCATCAGATCCTTGAAGCAAATGCTTCTGTTGAATTTCTTCAGTCTGGATGGCTCTTCCGGTCTATAATAGAAGCTCACCGCTCCTGTCATTTTTTCTTCATTACCATATACGCCAAGGCTCGCCGTACCTTCCAATACGATGTAGATTTTGTCGTCAGCTGGCTTCTTGCAGCTGAGGTCCAGTGTAATCCAGTCATCGTGCCCCGCTGAAATCACCAAGTTGTATCCTTTCAGCTCGATGGCAGGAATATAGTTTTCCTTCCGTTCCCCGCCAAATAGCTTCACTTGCAACGTTTCCGAATGCTCGGATCTATTTTTAATTTTGATCTGCACACTTTCAGCCACGGATGTCTGAATCGGCAAGACCAAACATAACGCTTTCTCCAAGAAGATCTCTTCGGTTGGATGAAGATGTTCATAGCTTCGCTGAGACGAGGAACGAATCGTTAATCCATCAGCAAAGTAAGGATCCAACTGCTCTTGAAGCCCTACAATCGTTTGCCCGTCTCGTAGCAGCTGCGTTTGAAGCTCATCCATATGCGCTTTGACGATGTCCGCGGGGTCTGTCTCATATTTTACGCATAACGCAGCAGCTGTTCCTACCGCCTGCCCCATACAACCACAGGTCGCCATCACCCTTGTAGACCCAAAAGCTACATGGGTAGCGCTTATATTGCGACCAGCGAACATGAGATTGGGAATATTGCGTGAAAATAAGCTGCGGAAAGGGATATTATACAATCCCGGCACGAAATTCCACGCTGTAGCCGGCCCCTCATCGTAGATGCCTTTATTCGCATGCAGATCCATATACCAGCCTCCGACGGATACAGCATCTTCGAAATGAGTCTTTTCTGTAAGATCGTTCTGAGACAGCATGTGTTCCCCGATAAAACGTCTCGACTCCCGCTTTCCCGGAATCGGGCATACATAATCCAAGATGAGATTGTCTACATCATCAAACTCACCGCTATTTTTGATATAATCCCAGATCCCGTACACCAATTTCCGCAGTTCCAATGCGATGTCTTCATTATTCTTGATAATATCCATATGTCCGCCGTATTCCAGCCACCACAATCCACCAAGTCCATTGATTTTCCTTGGAAAAGACCGATGGTTTAATCCTTTTCGGATACTATCGAAAAACTCCAGCTTCGTGATATCATACGCAAAGCCAGGCCTTTTGTAAGGAACGGAATAGTTTACGTCACGGGCTTGAAACAGAATCGTATCGCCCATCGTGTAATGATCCGCCACTTCTGGAGCAAGCTCCTCCTTGTATTCATGCTTCGCCTCTCTTCCCCATCGGAAGTCAGCACCTGCTTGGTATCCAACAATTCCATCACCGGAGCAATCGATATAGGTTGGGCTTTCAAAACGAAATTTTCTTTCGGAAGCTAATTGAAGGCCCTCCACCCATTGAATTCTGCCGTTCTCGATGCCCGTTTCATGTACACATGTATTCAGAAACAGAGAAATGTTAGGCTCATCATAAACCATGTCGAGCAAGACCGTATCCGAAAGCGATAGCATAAGCTTCTTGTTGTATAACGGATTATAATGAAAGATCTTCAGCTTGAGTTCTTCTACCAACCCGCCCTCACGGGCATAGTAGGATGGACTATTTCCGAGATATGCCGACCCGTTGATATGAACTCTGACCTCGCTGCTCGCATTTCCCCCAAGCACCGGCCGATCATTAATAAGTGAAACCTGCAGACCTTGGCGTGCAGCTGCAATGGCAGCACATATCCCTGCAATACCTCCACCTACGACGGTTACATCTGCTTTCATAAGCTCCATTTTGATAACCTCCATGATTAGATGCTCCTATCATGGTAATGGTTTTGGCCTCTTTTTTTTTACAGGATTTCACGAAAAAATCATACATTTTTTGTATCCTTATTTGGATTCGTACCGTGTCATTTTTATCCGATATTGCTTAGGTGTATCACCCGTATATTCTTTAAACAGTTTGCAAAAGTAACCTTCATTGACGATGCCTACTTCCTCACACAATTCCAATAAAGAATAATCCCGGACGTTTAACAACTCGAGAGCGAGATGGATTTTTTTACGGTTGATGTAGCTGATCACGCCTTCGCTCATTGTTTTTTTGAATAAGCTGCTAAAATACGATGGCGCTAGATTCACTTCCTCCGCAATTGCCTCCAACGTTAAGCGTTGTTTCAGGTTTTTCTCGATAAAATGCATAGCACTCATGATTTCTGCACGATGTAATAGTTGGCCCGCGTGTACGTATTCGAATGTGAAGTCACCAATATAAGCGAGCTGCTCCTGAAAAGCCATAAATTCCATGGGGAAGTCTGGGACTTCCGTGGCCATCTTGTTCCCTGATTTAAACTTTACGGTAATGTCTCTGTACAAGTCTCTAATCATTGGTGCCATGATGGACTTGTGGATTTTATGGTCCGAAACAAATTGCGACAGATCGGCAAGTGCATTCTCCAGCTCTTCCTTGGAAATCTTCCTTTTCAGCCGTATAAGAAAATCAGCCAGCTTCTGCTGAAAGTCTGCTTTTTTGTCATTATGGTATTGGAACCGATGCATCGGTGTTTTTACGACTTTCTCGGTATGATAATAGAAATCCTCACTCACATTTTTAGCTTCCGTGTACGCCTGTTTGATCGACTCCCATCCTCGGTGTGGACCTCCAAAAGCGACAGATACCCTTTGATTCAAATATTGATGCAAATGAGAGACGATCTGTCCACCCAAGGATAAGCAAGCATATTCCGTTTCCATATCACTGCGGTTATTTTCCCAGGATAGAAAGCCAATAAAACGATTATCGGACAGATCCGCAGCTACCCCACTACCACCATTCATTACCGTTTCTTCGATGATATTTGTAATCGCATATTTTAAGATGTTTTGATCTGCGGCAGCGTATTCGTTTCGGAAACTTTCATACGTATTCATCTCAACGATGAAGCAGCAATAGTTCGCTTGAAAGAAATGAAACTGCATGCGATTAGCAAAATCCGATGCCCGATGAGAAGGAATTTCGCCTCTGATCAGTTCGTTGAAAAATTGCTTGCGCACTCTATATTTATTTTCAAGCACAGATACATTTAATGATTGAAATTCCGCTTCTTTTTTCTTAAACTCATTTAAAATTCCGGCTGCTTTATCCAAAGCTCGATTCAAATCGGCTTCCCTCAATGGAACCTTTACAATGTACTCCAATACGTTGGCTTGAATAGCTCGCTGGGCGTATTCAAAGGATGAATAGGCGGTCAAAAGTATGTATTGGGTATGGGGGAGCTCCGCCTTGAGCTGCTCAATCATGGAGATTCCGTCCATTCGCGGCATAACGATATCGGATATGACGATGTCCGGCTTAAGTTTTATGATCTCCTCGATCCCATTCAGCCCATTATTCGCTTTGCCCACTAGAACAAATCGCTTATCCCTATGAGAGAGTTCATTAAAAAACAATTCCAATCTTTGAATGATCAGGTCTTCATCGTCAACAATGAAGCAGGTATAGTCTCTCACCATTATGCATCTCCTTTTTGCAATTCTGCCGGGAATACAGCGCGTATACGGGTTATTTCCTTAGGTATGCTAATGATTTGCAGTCCGAATTGATCTCCGTAGTGAAGTCTTATTCGGCCATGAATATTATTTAGCCCGATTCTTTTCCTTTTTAGTTCCATTTCACTCGGTTCTGAGGTTAAAATATGCTTTATTTTATCAGCTGGAATTCCCTCGCCTTGATCAACAACTTCTATGATGACGATACTGTCCTCCCTGTACGCATGAATCGTAATAGGCCCCTCAATTCCCCCTCCGTTATAACCATGGAAGATGCTATTCTCCACAAGAGGCTGCAGCAGCATTCGAAAAACAGGAAAATCCATTAACCCTGCTTCGATATTTTCAATCAAGTGGAAGTTTCGGTTATACCGAATGTTCTGGATCTCAATATAGTCCGCTACATTACGTAGTTCCTGACTTAAGGAAACCTTCTCTGAAGCATCGTCTATCCCGTATTCCAATAATGAAATAAGCGATCCGATGACTACATCTACTTTCTCTATTTGTCCGAGACGTATAACGTTGCTGATCGAACCAAGTGTGTTATACAGAAAATGAGGGTTAATTTGAGACTGTAGCACCTGGATTTCCAACTTCCGCTCAAGTTCATTATGAAGTTCCGCTCGCCGAATCAGTTCCACAATTTGCTGCAGCATACGATCGAATGCTCGTGAAAGATCTCCAAACTCATCGTTTCGATTAACCGTAATTGTCGTTGTGAGTAAGCCTTGCTCCACTTGCTTCATTTTTGTTTTGAGTGTATAGAGTGGTTTCCTTATATATTTGGCAACCAAGAAAGAAATGATCAAACTTAAGAGAAGACCTGCAGCTAGAAGCTCAATATAATAGGTTTCCAATCTGGACAAAGCTGCTTTCAAGCGTGATTCATCATTGATTGAGATGATAGTCCAGTTGAATTTCTCCGTCGGTTTTTTTAGAAGGGAGACCGGAATGCCATCCATGGTATGCAGTTGAAGACTTGTTTCTGTCGTATCCAGAATTTGTTCCGCTGACGTTTCCCCGATTGAAAACGTATGATCTTGAATATTCAGTAGTCCTTTATTTTCAGAAAATCCGGCAATGATTTTACCTGACGCTGTGATCAGAGCCAGATTCATTTGTTCTTGTTTATTAATCTTGAACAAGGTTTCTTCAATGGCATTTAGATCCAAGTCAACCGCAATGGCCATTGGAAACGGAGCACCGTTCAGATATCGAACCATCGTAACGGTCCAGCCAGAATACTTCGATTTGTATGGTTCACTAACAAAGGTAGTCCTTCTGTTCTTATCAGCCGCATCAAACAAAGGTTCTCTTTCAGATAGAGGTTCATCGAATATTCGAGTAGCTGTACTTCCGCCTAGAATGGATAAATCGCTTTTGATCAAATAAATATTACTGACGTAACTACTATTGAGTTCATACAGTTCTCTTAATTGCTTTTTAATCACTTCCGCATTGTCAATATTGGCTTTCACTGATGTTTCGACTGAGAAGAGAATCGTCTGGAAGGAAGAAAAATTAACAGTGAAGTACTGGTCTACCTTGTCAAGGATTTGGTTGGTGTAAAAAATGTCATTGGTTCTTATTTCCTTTTGGACATAGCGATAAGACAATTGGCTTATCAAGATGATGCACCCTAATACAAATGCAAACACGAGAAAAAATAATTTTAAAGGCAAGCTGATTCTTCTTCGCATCCATCATCTTCCTTTTAATTCTATAGTAAACTAAGAATAGCATATGCTAATAAAGAGAGGGGCTACGAATAGCCACTCTCTTTGTTTATTTATTTTACTTGATAAGGCCGGCCTCTTTAAATTGTTTGATTGCTGTTTCCTTATATTTCTGCATGTCAAACTTGGTATCCAACGTTTGGAGGAAATTGTCCCAGTTGGAAAGAGGCTCTTTGCCTGTCATAAATTTAACTAAACTTTCATTAATGAAACGTGTGCGGTCAGCATCCAAGGTATCGCTTGGGTCTGGGGTCAATAAATTCCCGGGCAACGTTGGCCCCACATATTGCTGATTGTCCTTGAAAGCCTCCGCCGTCTTCGGATTCTGGAAGCTGAAGTACTCCGCATCATCACCACGACGTGGCATTCTATAATGATCGACCCACAGGTACTTCTCTTTCATTTCCTTCGATAACTCGGAGGTTTTATTTTTGATCTTGCCGTCCACCACATCCCAATGAATACCTTTAATTCCGTATGCAAAGTTCGGATAAGCTTCTTCGTCTGTAAAGAGATAATTCAGCATGGACAAGATCCGAATGATTTTGTCCTTATCCGCTTTCGCGGAAATGGCCCATGAATTGCCTTGAAATGATTTTCTCTCTACAATTTGATCCCCGTAAGGACCTTTCATCGGAGGAATGACAATCCATTCCGGCACCTCGCCACTAATTTCTTTCATTTTCTGTTGATAATCCGGCTCCAGTCTGCGAGCATCTCTAATCATGAAGCCAACTTTACCCTTAAACATCTTTTGGTCCAACAAATCAGGCGAATTCATCGTCACCCAGTCTGGGTCAACCACCTTGGCGGCCATCATTTTATTAATATAAGCAAGCGCTTCTTTCATTTTAGGATCGATAAACAGAAATACCGGTTCATTATCTTTTATCTCAACGGCCGAAGGAGGATTGACACCAAACATCCACATCAAGCTATCGAAGCCGTAGGTTTGCAGATTACCTTCTTTATTCATACCGCCGATGAATCCGTACGTATCATTTTTACCATTCCCGTCCGGATCTTTTTCTGTAAAGGCTTTCATAACTTCGAACAACTCATCCGGTGTCGTTGGTACCTCCATATTCAGCTTTTTCAGCCAATCATTGCGGATAAAGAAGCTTCGACTGATACCGTTAACATTATCATAGCCTGGAATTCCAATCGTTTTTCCTTGATAGGACATTGCATCCCATGAGTCGTTGCCAAACCGTTTCTTTAATTCAGGGAATTGATCCAAATACGGTGTCAAATCCGCAAGAACGCCTTGGTCGTAATATTGCGCGAGATCAGCCCGACTCTTCAAGAAGATCAAATCTGGAATATCTCCGCCTGCAATGAGTGTATTCAGTTTGGTTGTTGCTTGCCCAGCTTGAGGAATCATCATATCCAAGTCGATGTTCATCTCTTTTTCCAACATTTGACGTTGAACATCTTCATCACGTGGAGGTACCGGAGCAGCAGCGTTGAAAGTGCCTTGGTTAAACATTGAGATTTTCATTTTGGTTGCAAACTGGCCAGACTGCCCTTGCGAATTACTCGAAGCTGTCGATGTAACTTCTTCATTTCCCCCACATCCTGACAGTAGCGTACCCAATCCTAAGATTGCCGACAGAATAGCAAATGAAATCTTCTTACGCTGCATATTGACCTCTCCTTTGATTGTATATTATCACGGTTTCACCGTAATAAGTTAGGTTGGAACACCTTTTAACCTTTAACGGATCCCAAGAGCACACCTTTGGTAAAATGTTTTTGTAAAAATGGGTAAACGATTAAAATCGGAACCGTAGTCACAACAACGGTAGCCATCTGCACAGCGAACGTACTTACAGCTCCGGAATTGGCGAGCGACTCAGCGCTTTGTGTTGCAACGTTGAGCAGGATGTTGCGCAAGACTACTTGAAGCGGCATGAAGTTGGAATCATTGATATAAACAATAGCATCAAAATAACTGTTCCAATGCCCCACTGCGTAAAATAAAGAAATGGTGGAAATGACGGGCAAAGACAGTGGTAAAATGATCCGCCATAACGATTGAAGTTCACTTGCACCGTCAACCCTCGCTGATTCCTCGATTTCACCAGGCAATTGCTCGAAAAAGCCTTTGATGATCACCAGGTTAAATGCACTAATGAGATTTGGAATAATCAATACCCACGGACTGTTTAGCAACCCCAGAGAGCGAATTAGTAGATAAGTCGGAATTAACCCTCCACTAAACATCATGGTAAACACAATGAATAGTAAAAACGGGCTGCGTCCCGGCAAATATTTTTTGGATAACGGATAAGCTGCTAAGACCGTAAATAACACATTAAGCATCGTACCTACAATCGTTCGAAACAACGTAATTTTATACGCCTGCCAGATCCCATGAGAGATAAATACTTCTTTATAGGCCAGAAAGGTAAAAGATTCTGGTATAATCACAATCCCTCTTCTTAACACTTCCGATTCTGGCGTCACGGAGACAGCAATCACATACAGAAAGGGTAGTAAGCAAAGTAGCGATAAAAAAATAAGAATCACATAAACGACGGATTGCCAAACTTTTTCCCCGATTGTCAAATTGATCATATTAAAAACCACCTCACCAAATTTGCCCATCGAATTTTTTGGCGAGCTTATTTGCTGCCAAAACTAAACCAAATCCAATGACAGCTTTAAACAATCCTACAGCAGTAGCCAAGCCGATTTTAAGACGCTCCAACCCTTCACGGTATACCCATGTGTCGATAATGTCGATCTTCTCCTGGTTAAAGGTGTTGGCAAACATGAATATCTGGTCAAAGCCAGCATCCAGAATATGGCTTAATTTAAGGATCAGCATCAGAATAATGACTCCTCGAATGCCGGGTAACGTGATATGCCAGAGCTGTCTCCATTTGGAAGCGCCATCCATTCGAGCCGCTTCATATAAGCTTGGATCAATACCTGCTAATGCGGCGAGGTACAAAATAGCTCCCCATCCAATGTCCTTCCATATTTCAGATGCGATGACCAGCAGTCTTCCCCAAGCAGGCTCCGTTAGAAATGAAATGGGCTGAAAACCACTTTCCTTCAAAATCATATTAAAAAGGCCATCGCCTGGGGCTAATAATGCTACCATCAATCCATACACAATGACCCAAGACAGAAAGTGGGGTAAATAAGTAATGGTTTGTACGATTTTCTTAAACCATTGGGTATGAACTTCATTGAGCAGTAAAGCAAGTAAGATGGGAGCGGAGAAACCGAACAATAGCTTATACAGCGATATAACAATCGTATTTTTCATGATGTCCCAGAAATAAACGCCGTTCATAAAATCCGTAAAATTTTTGAATCCAACCCATGGGCTATCCCATACTCCCAAAGCCAGGTTGTAGTTTTTAAAAGCAATCAATATTCCCGCCATAGGAATGTATTTGAATACGGCAAAGTAAATTAAGGCTGGTAATAAGAGAGCATACATCACTTTATATTTTTGGATCGTCCTTATCCATGACTTCCGCTTTTTGGAGAGGGGAATGGCGTCCGCTGCCAATTTCACTTGCATATCATCACCTCGTCTTTGTTTGTATTTGTATATTAGCACCCCCCTATCGGATAAATTTCTGAAATTTCAAGAATTTCTTATAAGATATTAAGGAAGTGTATCTTGGATCGTTCCAACAGCTCATCCCGGAAAGTGGGACAAGAACTTGTATCGCTAAAATAAAAAAAGCCGCTAAATAGCGACTTTCAAGGGGACTATGTTCTGGTCTCTCAACAAGTGTTTGGAACACAGCGAATCTTAACCAACAATAACATTGTTTTTTCAACTGTTGACTTAAAAAAAACATGCTGTTAATATTAGTTTCACAATCTAACAGTTAGACAATGAAACTAATATGATAAAGGAGCAATTAACTATGGATATGGATAGAAAGCAATTAGAGCAACATATTGATCTGTACACTCAGAGAGCAATATCAATTTCTATTAGTATGCAATCTATTCAAAAGAATATTTCAAAAGATAGCAGTGTTACTCCAGACCAGTTTAATTTATTGAATGTCATTAATACGACTGATCATTGCACAGCCAGTTTTTTAGCTAAAGCACTTAATGTCAAAAAAAGTTCTATTACTGCTATCGTGAATCGATTAACGGATAAAGAATTAATTAAACGTGAGTACAATGAAAAAGATAAACGAGTGGTCTGGCTTGAATTAACAGAAAAAGGACAGCACATTGTGTTGGAGGAGAGACAGAAAATTCTGGCTGTGTTGATGCCTTTAGGAAACAAACTCACTGTTAAAGAGCTGGAGGAATTAAACCAATATTTATCAGTGATTGATACACAATTAAATAACATAAAGAAGGATATGGTTAAAAATGAAATCTAGTATGAGGTTATACGGAGTTATTGTAGGGTTAATTACGATCTTATTGTCTTGGTCACAGTCATTTTTTATCAATTATCTTATCCCATTAGGAATCGTAGCCATGGCTGTGTCTGTAGTTAATATTCTAGTCGTTAAGAAGCAGTTAAATGAAAAGGTCTATCGTGCCTGGTTAGGTATCTCGGCTTTGTTTATAGCTACTGAAATCCTCTGGATGATATTTGATAAAATCGGATTATTTGTAGTTGCACAAGTTTCATTTGCAGTAACCGGGTTTGCATTAATTATTTTTGCATTAGGCATGCATAAGAAAATGAATCGAAGTTTCAAATCATTAACGTTGAGAATTAGCAAATGGGTTCTCATCCTTGTTTTAATGGTGGGGACATCCATATTAATATTATTTACAGCTACGCCAAAGCCAGTTGCTTTATATTTGCAAAGCAGTTCTGGAGCAGAAAATACTTACACAGCAGAACCATCTACCACCTCAACTATTGATGGTAAATATCAGTTAACAACGAATATTCAATATGGAGAAAAGTATCCAAGAAGTTTTTTAAATATCATTACACCCGATGGTCAATTGGATGAAGAACGTCCAACATACTTTTATGTGCACGGCGGTGGCTTTATAGCGGGAGATTCAATTGGAGGTGATCCTAACGCAGGAGCGGCTTCAAATACAATGTTATATCATTATGAATTAATGGTTGATCATGGTTATAATGTGGTGACCATAAATTATGCTTTAGCTCCTGAATATATACACCCTACACCCATAAAACAATTATCAGAAGCCGTGCAATATATGCAGCAAAATGGAAAACAGTACGGAATTAATATGAACAACGTAATCTTTGGCGGGGGAAGCGCAGGTGGATTTATCGCTGCAGACTTTGTGACAATTCAAGTTAACCCTGAGTATGCGAAAGAAATCGATATTAATCCTGTCATAGAGCTTTCGGATATCAAAGCTTTAGTATTAGAAGTACCCATTCTTGACTTTAGTCGGGGACATAGAACCGTAACCGAAGACAGCGTGACTGACTATATTTTCGCTCAATCAGGGAGTGCATACATTGGTCAGCCGGTGGTTAGCGCTGATAAAGATATCTTACAATCCTTAAATGTAATTCCAAGAGCGACGAGTAATTTCCCTCCAACTTTTATAACGGATGGCAACACAGGAACATTCCCAGATCAGGCTGAAGATTATTATAACCGCTTAAAAGAATTAGGAGTCAAGACAGATTTATATATTCCTGATATCCATGAGAGCAAAGAAGTTCATGGATATATGAACACGATTGATACTAAAGCAACTCGAACTTATATTCAGAGAAAACTAGCCTTCTTAGATAGTTTAGATTAATCATGATAGAAATATAAAAACAAAAAATCGTTGCCTACTTCGTACTTAGGCAACGATTTTTTGTTGTGTATAAATTGATAGCAAACGTTTGATTCATTCCAGTTCGACTATTTCGTGAAATAATGCCCTTGTTCCAGATCTGCGAGAAGTCCATGCTGGACAGGCTTCCAGCCGAGAAGCTCCTTCGTCCCTTCACTAGATCTAGCTAAGTCAATCGACGCGACCATGCCTAGAAAACCGAAGATGGCTTGCGCTTCTTCAGGCGGGATGCTGACTACCGGCACACCCACATGACGACCAATGGCTTCGGCAATGTCTCTAAATGCAATGCCTTCATCCTGCACGCCATCCAGTCGTGAGCCTGCAGGCGCAGATTCTACAGCGAGGCGGAACAAAACTGCCGCGTCCAAGCGATGAATAGCTGGCCAACGGTTAGAGCCGTCTCCAATGTAAGCCGAAGAGCCTCTTTCCTCAGCGATTCGGATTAATTGCGGCACGAAACCTTTATCACCTTCTCCATGAACGGAAGGTGCAAGCGAGACGATCGATGCTCTCACGCCTTGTTCTATAAACGCAAGTGCTGCATCCTCCGATGGTTTGCCATTCGCATGGGCTGTTATAACAAGTGGTTTACCGGAGCCGGCAAGCGCCTCTCCCATTGCTTCGATGGCGCGAAGATCAGCTGCCAGTGATGCGGCAAAATTAGAGAAATCATGATTGAATGCCAGATGAATAACACCGTCTGAAGTGGCAGCACAGCTGCGCAGTATATCCAGATCCTCTAACACACCACGAGCCACCTCAGCTCCCAAGCTTTCTAATACGTGAGCACCACTCTCCGAACGGGTCAGCCCAACGACCTGATGGCCCGCACCGATGAGTTCGCGGACAACGGCTGTACCAATATAACCTGCTGCACCAGTAACAAATATACGCATAATATTTTAGCGCCTCCTTAAGCATTTGACGAAGATATAACTTCAGTCTAAACTATGAAGTGAACTCTAAGGCAAGCGTTTGGAGGTATGATCTCATATGAAAATTCAAGAATTAGCAGACTTGATGGGTTTAACCCCCCACACCATTCGATTTTATGAGAAGGAAGGTTTGCTTGATGGCAGGCATATTCAGCGAGAGAAGAATAATTACCGCAACTACTCAGACGAAGCAATTGAGCGGTTAAGGCTGATTAAGAAGTTTCAAGGCATTGGCTGCTCGTTGGCTGAACTAAAGACGATTTTGCAGGATCACGATACGAACGAACGCACCAACCAAGAAGTAATCGAATGGATTCTTCAAAAGATCAATGAGATCGAGCGCAAGAAGGAAGAGTACGATCATATGCTTCTAACGCTGAATTGGATGCTGACATACAGGAAGCTGCTGAATGAAGATCCACAACAAGCTGAGGCTATGATGGCCAAATTACGACTTAAAATCAACATCTAGGTTTACAGTCTGCAGTCGTGACAAGGCTCTATGGACGTAAATTTCACAAAAATACCCAGCTATAGCTTGAGGATATATCTGGGTATCATTTTGGTGATCTATACTTCTCCCCAAAAAATCTCAGTTTCATAATCGAATTCAACAAAACCATCTTGATTATTTTTATCAAATAAATTCCGCAGTTCTGTCATCATTGGATCGTAATTTGCATGCCCGGGTACAGGGCTGTATGAAGATGATAGCAACCGGCCTTTCAAACCCTCGAAATCGAACTCCTGACTCATTCTGAATTGCATTTCATGCATTGAACCTTCCTTGAAAAAAGAGAGCAGCATCTTCTGAGAAATATTTTTATGATTAACTTTTTCGTAGTCGGTTCCGTATGTATGAAGCAGTTGATTGTAATCTTCACGAAACGGAGTCCCGTTAGTAAGACGAGAATTCCAGATGAGTATTACTCTCCCACCTGGCCGCAGAATTCTGCGAAACTCGATATGGGCTGCGGAGCGATCGAACCAGTGAAATGCCTGAGCGCAGACAATAAAATCAACCGACTGATCAGGTAATCCAGTAGATTCCGCAGAACCTGATGTACTCTGAAATTTCGGATTACTTTCTAACATTTGCTCGGCGGCTTCCCGCATTGCCTGATTTGGCTCGACTGCGATTACATCGCTTCCGCGTTCCAGTAGTAGCCTTGAGATGATCCCAGTGCCTGAACCAATGTCTGCTATATTACTGTTCGCACGTAAACCGACGACGTCGTACAAATGGTCAATAGCCTCTTTTGGATAGCTCGGGCGGTATTTTAAATACGAATCGACCCGGGTCGTAAACCGTTCTCTATTGTTCATCGATCGTCACGCTCCCATCACTATTTTGACATCCTATATACTGGCCTCAGTAACAGCTTCAAAATCTTACTGCCCCAAAAAGCAAATACCGTCGTTCCGGTCCATGAGCTGCGCTTATCTTGGCTATATTGATCGTTAATCATATAAGTCCGAGTCGAAATAGGACTCTTCAGACCGAGCTGTTCCCATTTCTCCGGATCATTCGAACCTCCAAGTTTTCTAAGCATATTCGCCGACTCATGATCTATTTTAGCCGGAATTTGCTCGAATGCTTGGGTGATTTGCGTATGAAACTCGTCGATCGGGTTGCGACTGGTAATGCTCTGGAGATGGATGCTTTCGCGAATGTAAGAAACGTATGCCAGATGGTCAGCCCAGAACTCGTCGATATAAAAAAGCCGTACCCGCTGCTCCGATGGACTCATCGGTCTCTCGCCTTTCAATATTCCGAGCCGTTCTTCGTATAGGATTCGCCTCTGATCCTCCACCATATCCGAATAACAGTTCAATTCCCGCTGAATATCGAAGTTTTGACCGATGATAACGCGCTGAATATGCTCGATTTTGCTGCCGAGCGCCGGATCGTCAAGAACTTCTTCCTGCCTGGGAGCGCGAAAAAGTCTATGAATGCCGAAGCGAAGCATCAACTCGTCTTCCAAACTTATATAAAATACGGAAGCTCCCGGGTCGCCTTGGCGGCCGGAACGCCCGCGCAGCTGGTTATCAATCCGCATGCTTTCGTTTACATGTGTACCGATTACGTATAATCCGCCCAGCTTGGCAACCAGCTCTGCCTGAGCAGGATTGCCGCCGCCAAGACGAATGTCGACACCCCGCCCTGCCATATTCGTAGATACCGTTACGGCTCCGATTTCTCCCGCTTTGGCGATGATTTCGGCTTCTTTTGCATCGTTTTTCGCATTGAGAACCTGGCAAGGTACGCCGGCAAGCGCAAGCGCCTCTGCCAACATGTCAGACTCCTCGACGCTTGACGTACCAATAAGAATGGGGCGTCCAACCCTATGGACAGAAGAGATTTCTTGTACAAGCGCCTTATATTTGGCTTCTTTATGGGTGTAAATTCGGTGCTTGTGGTCATTCCGTATGTTTGGCTGGTTTGGCGGTATTTGCACGACCTGTAACGCATAGATATCCTCGAATTCCATTGCTGAAGCGTGCGCCGTGGCCGTCATTCCGCAAATTCCCGAATACAGGCTAATGAAATGTTGAATCGTGATCGTACCGAGAATTCTCCCGCCGGCCTTCCACTGCAACCCTTCTTTTGCCACCAGCGCAGCTTGAAGCCCATCCGGCAAATACCTGTTCTCAGCCACACGGCCGGTATGTTCTTCGATTAGCTCGATTTCACCGTCCCGGATGATGTAATCGACGTCTTTTTTTAATAACGATTCCACATGCAGCGCACAATTCAATGACGTTAACATATGACTATTATGGCTATCGTACAAATTGCCACATCCCAGCAGCAACTCCGCTTTCGCAGCACCCGCATCATTCAAGTAAACGTTCCGTTGGAACTCGTCAAAATCGTAATGCTCTGCTGGCTGCAGCTGCCGGGCCACTTCTGCGAAAAGAACGCCATCACTCTTGGAAGCACTCGAATCGCCACTAATGACTAGCGGCACCCGCGCTTCATCAAGAAGCAATGAATCTGCTTCGTCGACGATGACGTAGTGGAAAGGACGGTGTACGGTATCAGCTTCATTTAATTCGATTGTGTCACGCAAATAATCGAATCCTGCTTCTTTAGCCGTAACATAGGTTATATCCTTGGCGTAAGCTTCCCGTTTTTCGAGCAAACTCATGCCCGCTTGAACCGAGCTTACCGTTAACCCGAGGAAATGGTAGATCGGACCCATCCACTCTGCATCTCGATTTGCCAAGTAGTCGTTAAATGTGAGTACATGAACGCCTTCGCCGGTCAACGCGTTGAGATAAGCAGGCATAACAGCAGAGAGTGTTTTTCCTTCACCGGTATGCTGTTCGATCAAAAATCTCTCGTGCAAAGCGATAGCAGCCATAATCTGGACATCGTAAGGCTGTAATCCGAGTGTCCTCTTCGCAGCCTCGCAGACTAATGCATAAGCATCAACAAGCAGTTCATTCAAAGGTGTGCCTGATCTTACTTCTTCTCGCAGCCGAAGGGATTCAGCTAGTAGCCGCTGATCGTCCCAAGCTTCCAAATTCCGTTTCCTGATAAGTTCCACTTTGTCTCGATAATCTTTCAACAAACGCCGGGTATCACGCTCTTTGAATTCACGTATCAACTTGACGACTACATTCATCGGAATTTGATTCCTCCTCAGTAGAAATAAGTTGTGAAAAGAAAAGACTCCTTATGGAGTCTTCTTTCGATAGTTAATTTAATACGCCAACCCAATCATTCATTCCCGCTCTAGCTTTGAGAGAGAACTATATCACTTCTCCGATGGGAGCGGTGTAAAGAGCAGATTGACCGGCAGGTTGCTTCCTGGCGCGGCAGAGAAAAGAATTGTAACGCTCTCTCCATATGCCCCTGTACGGTAAAGAACGCTTTGTTCACTTGAATTGGCAACCGCAACGTTACCTTCGGCAATCGATACCAACTGATTGTTCACCAGAGCTACTCCGGAATACTTCCCTCCACGAGGGTTAAAGGAGATAAGCGTACGCGGTGCAACATTGGTCAGCGTGATTTTGTATAATACGCCGAAATTACCCGCATTGGATGCGTCTGTGTAAGCCATCGGATCTGTTCCTACCAGATTGGGATCGCTTGAATTGTCACCAAGTGGCAGACGGGCAGGTTTGATTCCCACGTGCTCATCGTACTTTATAATGCGAGTCGCATTCGGGTACGTACCACGGTTGTGCACTCCGTCACGATCAAGCACAGGTAGTAATGGCAGAGCCTCGAACGGATCTTTATTTTCTTCCACCAGAATAACGTTATAGTCTAAGGAATAATCACTATAAGCGTCCGAATAGAGAGAGATGACTTGTCCTTCTTTCATCGGAGTTTTATTAAGTTCTGTCAAAATCAATTTGCTTTCTCCAGGTTGAATAACCTCTTTCTTCTGATCGGCTCCGGTCTGAATCGATTTGAACCATTTATCAATCGACAATTTCCCAGCTACGGTAGCATACGGTGTAGGCCCAGCAAAGCCCATATTTTGTTGTTCGAATACTGCCGGATTGGGGTTGTTATTGGTTGCAATAACATACATTTTCACTCTTTTACCTGTATTGTTTACGTGGTGAATCATGAAACGCGTCTGCCCCGAAGATGATTCTTTATACACGATGCCTTCCGTATTAACCGTTTCAGGACTGTTGCTGCGGATCAACAGACTTGGCTCATCCGTGTACGTATAAGGCACTTTTTCCATGGAAGT
This sequence comes from Paenibacillus sp. FSL F4-0087, assembly GCF_038020215.1. Taxonomy (NCBI): domain Bacteria; kingdom Bacillati; phylum Bacillota; class Bacilli; order Caryophanales; family Paenibacillaceae; genus Paenibacillus; species Paenibacillus sp. FSL F4-0087. The sequence goes on along the minus strand of NZ_JBBODJ010000001.1, from coordinate 5,827,812 downwards.
TACTTCGCCACCGTTAAAGGTAAATTTCTGTCCTACCGGCGTGAAGAGCAAATTGAAATCGGAAAATGAATATAATGTCTCATTGGTTATGGTTATAACTTTGGAGTAAGTGTCCGTTGCGCCGTGATTGTCAGTAACGGTGAGTGTCACCGTTTTGGGACCGGGTTCAAAAAAGGCCAACGAATTGTTCTCCCATACCGTTTTTTCAATCCTGTTTTCATCATCTGTACTTTGATCGATGTATGTTATTTTTTCACCCATTTTATATTGTTCCTTGTCTGTGGTGAACATGGCTACAGGAGGAAGATTAGGAGCCAAAACTTCAATCGTAGTTGAATAGGGGTCGCTCCATTGACCATTGGAGTCCTGTACTTGATATGAAATCGTATATGTACCTGCTTGATCAAATGAATCCTGGCGACCAGTCCAGCGTTCGTCAACGATATCCATTCCATTAGGTGAACTGGAAGAAGTCACGTAGTCCACTTGATCACCCGCAAAGATTTCCTTTTGGGAAATGGTAAAGCTTGCAACAGGTTTTGTATTAAGATTCAACACCACCGTTTTAGCCGACTGATTCACTTTATAGGTGATGTTCAGAGCTTGAGTAATGGAAGTTAACGGCACCATGAATGTACTTTTTTGTTGATATGCAGGGCCTTTCATCGTTCTGGTCTCTCCATTTACCGTATAGTCCTTGCTGTTGGTTTTGAATCGGAGTTCATCATCACCACTAATAATGATGGTTTCCTTGGTTTTGTTATCGTATTTGACGCCATATCCCACACGGTCAACCAGCGCACGGATTGCAACATAGGATACACCGTTTTTTACAGCCATTGGCTGTCCAGCAAGATACGTTTTTCCATCCTGCTCCATTTTGTTGCTATTCATGTACAACGTCAGATCGCCGCCTGCTGCTACGGCAGAATTTCCATCAACGGATGGTTGCTCTATTTGAGCAGGGGTAGATGGCGTTTCAACATCCTCAGTGGATCCTTCCTGAATTGTAGTAGACCCTGTACTCGTTTCGTTTGTAGTCGTCTCTCCCCCATCTATGGCGGGTTTCTCGATATCTGTTTTAGGCGTTACCTCAGTGCCTGTCAAAGTTCCGGTTTCTTTTCCTTTAGTGGACGGAGTACTGCTGGATGCGTTGCTGCTACCCGTTTTCACTTCACTCTCTGCAATCGGCTGCTCTTTCTTCAGCACCTCAACCGATTCTACTTTTGCTGTATTAACTGACGCTGTATCATCTTGCGACGCTGACTGCGCATTCACAGAACCGACTGCAAATGCTTGTAAAACGGCTAAAGCGGTAAAAATGGACAATTTCTTCTTCAGATTCATGCTTTGTCTTTGGCTCCTTCTGCTCCCAAGTAATGTTTACACTCTCAAAAAGTCATAGTATTAGACGCTAGTTTCAGGGAAAAGTTTCTAGTAAATTTGTAAATTGTGGATTCAGTGCATCTATTTTTCAAAGAAAATGTTATTCATTCACATATGTATGCTGTCACAGGAATAGTTCTTTTGTTTTGTTGATGATTTTTTTAATCTAAAGAGCACCAAGCATGTTCATATCAAAACGTATTACAGAACAAAAGCTTTTACCGATAAAACAAAAAAACCACGGTATTCCGTGGTTTAACTTCTGGTATGAGCTTCAATTCAGACTACCCTTCATTTCCCTAAGTTCTAAGCCGTTTGCAACGCCCCACCTACAAGCCGTCCCTCAAACTACACTGCTGCTTCCGAACTTTCCAGTTACTGTTTAAGAGACTTCAAGTGTCGTAATTGACCAGATAATGATGAAGCTCTGTGTTATAGCAGCCAATACTGTGCTCAATAAGTCTTCCTTCTCCGTCGAAGGAGTTACGCAGGCGCTTGAGTACATGCGTCCCTGGTGGAATCTCCAGCAACTGACACACCTCAGGGGGTGCCGTCTCTACATAGAAACGGTCTCTGAAGTTTTCCAGCGCAATGTCGTTCTCCTCCAGTGAGTCATACAGCGACTGAATGTTTGTGACCATTTCTGCCGTACCTCCACCGGGCAATGCAACTGCAGCCAAGAAGTGTATCAGATGAATATAAGGCTGTCCATTCAAAATGTAGAGCCGTTCAATTCGCTGACAATACGGCCCATAGCGGTCATAGTCTTCCGTTCCGGCTTCATTCGCAATTAACCGGGATTCCAGCTGTTTCTTTTCCAGCTTGTGGCCCTCTTCTACGAGCAGCTCCGTAAACCGTTTGCCCTTAGAGAGCTTCTGATGGGAGGTATTGCGCATGACAATCGTTCCGATACCGCTTTTCTTCTGCACATAACCTTCTTGGGACAGCTCTTGAACAGCGCCGCGGACCGTCATTTTACTGACACCGAATTCCTTCTCCAGCTGCGGTTCGGAGGGGATGATGCTCCCTAAAGGATACACGCCATGCAAAATCCGGTCTTTGAGAATTTTCTGGATTTGCTGATATAAAGGACCTTGCTTTCGTTTCAAAGACACTCGTTGTTCACTACCTTTCAACATCTAAGGTATGGTCCGACAGCGCCCGGAGCACCTCGCTCTCGGTAAAAAGCGCTGTATCACCCTGAGTGGTATGGGCGAGCATCGCTGCTGCCGCTGCCATATTAACCGTCTGCTGCTGCGGATATTGTTGCAATTCCCCATGAATGACGGCGCTGGCAAAGGCATCGCCGGCACCGATCCGGTCATACACCGGGAAAGTCAGCTTGCGAGAAAATAGAAACGTACCATGCTGATAAATATATCCTGTCAGGGAATGCGTATGGTCAGCGTTAATTTCACGGTGGGTTCCCGCTGCCGTTCCGATTTCGAAGCGCTCAACCACTTCGGGAATCGCTTGCTTCAACTGTGTCATTCTATCATATTCTCCGGTTCCAAATCCAAGGATAAACTGTGCGTCCTTCTCATTCATTAGCACCAGGTCCGTCAGCTCCAGCAGTTGCTCATAATGTGGGCGGGCCTTGGCATAGCCATCCGCTCCCCATAACGCAGGACGGTAATTGCAGTCAAAAACAACTTTTCCCCCGGCACTCTTCACTTCCGCAGCAAGCCGTTTCATTTGCTTGCGAACGCCTTCATTCATAGCCAGCGTAATACCGCATAAATGAAGAACGTCGATCCGGGAGGCAAGAGCAACCATATCGTAATTACCTGCTTCCGCGGTATTGAAACTGCTGCCGAGTCGATCTGTGTAAGTGACTCTGCCGGGGCGGGCTCCAAAGCCATTCTCCAGAAAGTACATCCCCAGCTGCTTACCTCCCCGGCAAATTAGTGAAGTATCCACCCCAAGTTTGCGCAGATAAGCAATTGCCGCTTCGCCTACTGGTGTTTCCGGCAAAGTGGTAATAAGAGCACCGTTATGACCGTACCCAGCCAGCGCTGCCGTTACATTAACCCCGCTGCCGGAAAAAGAATAATCCAGCGTATTGCTCTGGACAAGCGTTCCATGGCCCGGGACCTGCAACCGCATCATCACTTCACCAAAAGCCGCAATCCTAGGCATACCGATCCACCAGCGATTTCATCGTTTCAAGCAGTTTGACGACATCCTGGACATTCGTACTTCCCGTCTGCGGATCAATAATAGATGAATACACATGCGGAATAACCTGGGGCACCCCAGCTTGAAGTGCAATCTCCAAAATGGGTCCGAAGTTATCCAGGTCGATTCCACCCGTAGGCTCCAGAGCAAACCCGGATTCCCCGCAGGCCTTGGCAACTGCACGGTACTCCTCTTCCAATTTCAACCCCTGCATTGGATAATATTTCAACGCATTGCCGCCCATGTCACGAACCAGCGCGATGGCAGCATGTACCGGAATAATAGCATGCGGAGTCGTACCTGAACTGACGGGGCCGGTTGAAATATTTACGTAGCCTGGCTGTCCGCAAGGGGAGACCAAACTGTTAATCCAGCTATCCTTGGCGCCCAGATTAGCGCGGGTTGTCCCGACTGCTGGAAACACCTGATTGATATGGCTTCCAGGATAGCTTGAGGCAATCTCCGCAACCACTGCAGCTTGTCGATTATCTCCGGCACCCAATCCGATAGATACAGCGTCCTCAATCGTCTGACCGTACTGGATCATCGCGGCTGCCGCTTCCGATGCCGTCGCGTAATTCTTCGAGAGCACGCCTACCAAAACATATCCTTCCGCTGCCTCGTACACTTCCTTCGCGTTCTCAATACTGCTGGCCAGTACATTAAGAGCGGCTCTGTTTTTATATAAACGCTGCTGAATATTACTCATTCTTGTTTCCCCCCACGATTTCATGTATTCTGCTGACGATGACTTGAAGATCATCACCTTGAAGCGATCTTGGATCAATATCGAAATACCCCTGCTTAACCCCATAGTCCCTTGTATATATCGCAATTACGCCTTTACGTAGCAGATCATTGACATGCCTCGCATCCACTCCTGCAACAGATGAATCAATCTGGATGCGCCCACGGAAAATCGCTCTTCCCGCTTCATCCTGCACGATGTGGATCGAAACTCCAGGAAGCCCGGCAAGCGGCTGAAGAGCCTCCAGCGCCTGCCTCTCCCGTTCGCTGTTGTCGGCTTTGTCCTGATATTCCTCCAAAGCCTGAAGCAGCCCGAAGGTGGTCTCTTTGCCGACCTTCATGCTGCGGCCGATCCCGTGCAGCTGTACCTTTAGCCACTCGACATATTTCATTTTGCCGGCGACAATGCCGGAGGTAGGGCCTTCAATAGCTTTTGACCCGCTGTAGATCGCCAGATCCGAGTACTGGACATATTTGCGCAGATCCTCTTCCGCTGCCGCATCGACGATCAGTGGCACCCCTCTGCGCACAGCAACATCCCACGCCTCCTCTACAGAAATCATGTTCTTCTGGACGGCGTGATGGGATTTGACATAAAGGATGGCTGCGGTGCGTTCACCAATTGCCTGTTCAATATGCTCTTTGCGACCTTCATTGGCATATCCAACTTCTACCACCCTGCCTCCGCCAAGGAATACCATGGTTTCAACGGGCGCTCCATACTGCACGTTATGGCCCTTCAGCATAATAATCTCATTCTTCAGTACCGGCTCCTGATGCAGCCGAAGGCTGAGTCGCGGATCTCCAGAAGTCACAAACGCTGCCACCGACAGTGCAATGCCGCTGGATGCTGAGTTCACGACAACCGCCCCTTCCGAACCAAGCTGCCGTGCAATATATTCTCCAGATTTGTCCACAAGATCCGCAATTTCCACGTAACTCTGTCCGCCCTGCTTCATTGCCTCCATGACCGAATCTGTTGGTGCGGAAACACCAAGGATGCTCATTCTTCCACTGGCATTAATAACACGTTTCAATCCATATCTAGCCTGTAATGAATGATCCATTAGTAAAAACTCCTTTAGCCTCAATATAATACTGCGCGACCCGAACATCACCTTCCGAGTCCTTAAGCAGCTTCTCACCTGCTTCCAGTGCAAACAAAGTCAAGTTGGCTTGCTGTCCCACCTTTATCTGTCCGAGCTCCGGTTTGCCGAGCCACTCCGCTGCGCTGACTGTAACAGCTTGGATGACCTCTTCCAGGCTATAGCCGAGAATCAAAAATTTCGTCAGCACATTTGACATACTGTACACCGGTCCGTTCAGACGGTTGCCCCGGTAGATATCTGTGCTGATGGTATTCAGCGCAATGCCTGCCGCCTTGGCCTGTTCTGCAATCTGGAAGGAGAAGCTCGCCGTGCCATGCCCCACATCCAGATGAACTCCTTGGGCAACTGCCTCCAGCAACCCTTGCAGGGGTGTTCCGTCCGCGTGGAACAGATTGTTGGACTTGCCGTTAAGGTAATGGGTAATTACATCGCCCGGTTGCAGCAGCTTCAGAACCTCGGATATCGCGGGTGGAGCGGAGCCGATATGCACCATAAGCGGAAGCTTCGTTTCTTCCGACAGTGTGCGTGCCAGCTTGAGCGGCTGTATACCGCTATCTTTGACAACACTCTGGCTGATACGGGCTTTCAGACCGACGATGAATTCCGGATAGGTCGCTACCGCCTCCAGAACCTTGTCTCGATCAATCCATTCCAGCTGAGACAGTTCATCTGTCCGTTCGAGCCCTATTCTTGAAATATTCAATAGAGCAAACACCTCGGTATCAGCCTTCAGACTCGCCGTATACAAAGCTCCGATTCGGTCTGCACCACAGCTTCCGGCATCCACCAGTGTTGTTACGCCCTGCTTTACACCAATTTCGTCGATATCATCGCCATAGGGATCAAGCTCCGGTACAGCATGCACATGCAGATCAATCCATCCGCTGGACACATATAACCCGGAACAGTCTAGCCCGCTCTCTCCTTCCGCCTGAGATGCAGGTGTAATGGCGGTGATAATCCCATCCTGAATGGCTATATCCATGATTCGCCCATCCACAAGCTGCAAATTGCGCAGCACATGCTCTGTGCCCACTCTTCCCATCTCCTTCATCAACCCCGGTATAAAGAAAAATTCAAAAAATGATTAATGTCCTGAAAGCAATACATCCCTAAATTTAATAATAATCTTGGATAGCTGCTCCACTTTAAAGATTATAATGTTATAATGTTTATATTAGCACAGGTGTAATCTAGAAGAGAACAGTGATTTATAATCCCAAGATTTATAATCCCAAGATTTATCATCCGAATATCTAACTCTGGAGGGACTGCTTTATGGCAAATCCGGCACCCAAGCCATCCTTGCTCAATAGGTTCAAGCTCAGCTGGAATCATTTCAAATCAAAACTTCTGCTGAAATATGCATTTTCCTACATCCTAATATTTCTTATCCCTCTAACTGGTGTAACCATTTTCGTTTATGAGAACGCTGTCAAGGGCCTGCGTGTCGAAATTGAACAATCCAATGTCAATCAGCTCAATCAAGTGAAGAGCACCATAGATAGTCGTATGAAAGAGCTCCAGGAACTAGCGGGCAGAATCGCCTATGACAGGCATTTGACCCCCTATATGGTTCGGCATCCTTACTACGGTCTGGAGGCGATTCAGACGCTGGCGAATTACAAGGCCAGCAGTAACATAGCAGAGGATCTGCTTCTCTATTTTCATGGCGATTCCAACATCTATTCATACCGCGGCCTGGCTAATCTTCATGTCACCTTTGATTCCTTCTATCAATTCGAGCGCTGGACCTCAGAAGAATTGCGACGGGATTTGAATGAAACTCGGCAGCCTTTGGTACGTCCCGCCGAGAATGTGACGGTCAATTCCCGAATGGATCCGATGCTCGTCATGCTCGTACCCATCAAACCGAATGACCCGTTTCCGTACGGGACTGTTCTCTATTTAATGAAAGAATCCAATCTTACCGGGGTCATGGATTCGATTTTGAGTGATTTCTCCGGTAGCAGCTATATTTTTGGTCCCTCCGGAGAGGTGTTAACAGCGAACAATCATGGCGTCAGCCTTCCCCAGGAGGAACTTAAAAATTTATCCGCACTTGAGCCAGGTACTCATAATCTGGAGCTGGACGGGGAACCATACTCCGTCGTTTCCGTACAATCTGAAGAAAATGGCTGGACCTATGTGACAACGATGCCAAGCTTCCAGTTCTTCAGTCGTGTCGCCCATGTACAGACCCTGATTCTGATCGTCTTCTGTATAACAGTCATTACCGGCATAGCTGCCGCAATGCTGCTGGCCAAACGGCAGTACCATCCAATTAGGGATCTAATGGAATTTGCGAAGCTGAGAGGAAGTGGCAATGACGCTCCCAAGCTCCGCAATGAATGGGAATGGATTCGGCAGACTATCCACGATTACAGTGCCAGAATTGATCTTCAGGAACCCTTCGTCCGTAATCAGTGCATGCTGCTGCTGCTCAAGCATGGCAAACCGGATGATCCTGAAATTGAGCAGATGATTCTTAGCGCAGGTTTCAAGCATCCTCAGGGAAAGGGCCTCTATTTCTCGGCGATCCTGTCCTGGGATGAAACTGTGCCAGGTGACAAGTCCTGGCAGGAACGCCATCTGTTGCAGGAAATACTGAGCAATGTATGTCTGTCTGGTCCCGATGCACAGATCTTCGGTGTGGAATTCGCGGTCAAGGACCAGTTTGCCCTGATTATTTCACTTCCTGACGATACGGACTTACCGGTTCAAAGCCGTATGGAGCAGGTTATTGAAGCCATTCTAGAGGTAATCCGTAAACACTCGCAGCTGTCTCTAAGTATCGGTGTTGGCATGGCCTACCGGGACCTGGCTCTCCTTAATCAATCTTTCATCGAAGCCGCTGCAGCTTTGGAGCACCGGATGATCCGGCGTAGCGGACAGGTATCCTACTTCGAGCAGCTCGTAGAGCTAGTCCCTTCCGCTGCCCAGAGCTTCTGGATTCCGCGTAAATCCATGCTGAAGCTGGAGCAGAGCCTGAAGCAAGGCAATGAATCGGTTGCTGCCCAGATGATTGCTGATACCATTGATAAAATCAAAGACGAGCCGCTGCAGGTTCATCTGCTGCGCTGCATCTGCTTCGATTTGCTGAACGCTTTTCTGCGCACAGCCTCCGAGTTAGGCATGCATGAAGTGTTCGCCAATATGCCGGAATTGACCTCCTTTGAGACCCTCGAAGAGCTTGAGAACCGTCTGCTCTCTCTAGCCTCTGCTATTTGCGCGCAGGTCGAACAAAATACGGAGACAAGCGAGCCTTCATTAATGGATGACATTCTGGCTTATGTGGACAAGCAGTTCGCAGACTACACCCTCAGCCTGGAGCATGTGGCGCTTAAGTTTGCCATTTCAACCTCTTATCTAAGCCGTAGCTTCAAAGATAAGACCGGCAGCAATTTCTCACAATATATCTGGCAGCGGCGTATGGATGAGGTCATCCGGCTACTACAGAGCACTAGTGCACCGCTCAAAGAAATTATTGAGCAGGTCGGTTATTTGGATGCGCCTAATTTCATTCGCAAGTTCAAAAAAGAAACCGGTCTGACGCCGGGGCAGTACCGCAAGGAACATGCCTTGAAGGGGGCTGCTGCGAAAAGACCGGTTAACTTGGCGGACCTTCCGCCCTTTCAGAAAAGCTAAACTTTCACTTTATAGGTTGTTCTGCTACTGCGCTTCCTGGAGAATATGCTCCACCAGCTCATTCAAAGGAACCGTTGCGAGCGCAATCGCTGTATCCGTTACCCCGTAATAGATATAGAGCAGTCCGTCTTTGACCACATTTCCGGTAGGGAAGATGACATTCGGAATCTGGAACCCGAATTTCTCATAGTACGTCTCCGGCTCCATAATAAAATTAGCTGTCCGGGCAATGATTTTCTCTGGCTGCTCCAAATCCAGCAGCATCGCTCCCACACGGTAGACAATATCCTCATCAACACCGTGATAGAGTACCAGCCAGCCCTTGTCCGTGCGTACCGGTGGCGTAGAACCTCCGATCTTCCGCGATTCCCAGGACAGGCTTCCGGCGGTGGCGAGCAGTTTGGGCTCTTCCCAGTTCACAAGATCCTCGGAGTAGGTAATCCACATGGCCGCATTATCCGTTCCATAGTCTTCTCCCACGTATTCCTCGGGGCGGCGCAGCAGCACGAATTTGCCGCCTATTTTCTCGGGGAACAGAATGTTGTCCCTGTCATTGATATCAAGTGGTGTCGTGTCCGCCACAAACTCCCAATCCAATAGATTATCCGACTTCAGAATAGAGGACCGGGTCAGCCAATGCCCTTCTTCTTCCCCCCACCCATCCGGATATTCGGGAATAGAGCGCAAGGGGACACCTGCCCCTGTAGGATAATAGCTCATTGCACAGGGGCGCAGGGCGTAGTTCAGATAGAAAGTCCCGTCAATTTTGACAATCCGCGGGTCCTGCACACTGCCATAAGGGAACCCCAGCATATCTGGCGTCACAATCGGCTCATCCCTCACATGGGTAAAGTTTACGCCATCTTCGCTCTCAAGCAGACCAAGATAATTCTTACATGGCGTCAGGGAACCTGCGGTGCGCTCAATCATATAAAATTTGCCGTTATCAATGATGACTGCAGGGTTGAAAACCGTAACCTTGCGCCATTCATATCCTCCCGGGACAACAATAGGATTATCCGGATGTCTCGTGATTTGCATATTTATTCCTCCTGCAATTCATGTTCATGGTATAGTTTGCTCGTCTGGACTTCATAGGGTTTAAAAGAAAAACTGATCACTCCGCCGAAAATCTTCACGGATCCGCATTGGCATGATTAGTTGGATTTCCACCGGTCATAGGCAGCCTGGTTGATTTCAGCTACACGCTCTCCGCCCATTTTCTTGACGGTCGTCACATAATTATCCCAACCCGTAAGCGGCTCGGCACCAGTGATGAACTTCGCTTCCATCTGATTCACATATGTTCTCAAATCAGAATTGAGGCTACTGATTTCGGTCTGCTCTTCCACGGTGAAGAACAAGGTCGGGTATGGAATTCGTGCGCCTTTATCGAGAAGCTTCTGCTGGGTTTCCTGCTCTACCCAGAGGTCAAAGTCTGTCTTCAGCCCCTTACTAATATCATCCATGGACAGGGTTGGAGCTGGAATGCCGTAGTTGGGCGTCAGAGTTGCCCGGTAATCTTCCATCTCCTTCCCGTCCGGTACAGGCAAGTACTTCTTGACCCGATTCTCTTTGTCAGTATATTCCCAGAGAATTCCCTCAGGCCCTTTATTGAAGAACATCGCCCCTTCATAAGAATAGAGATAATCCACCCAGCGCATAGACGCTTCCGGAGTGGGATTACTTTCCGTGATGGCAAATGCACCAGTTGTGATTCCTCTGTTCTTTGCAATCGCAGGAGCAGCAATGGATTCACTGCGTACAGGCGCAAACATCGGATCTGCCGTCGAAGGCTCTCCGCCCTTGGACATGTAGGCATGCCAGTCTGAGAAGAGGGCAACTTGATTATTCTGCGTTTTGGCCTTCTTCTGTTCTGCCGTCTGCGAGAAGCTCTCGTGATCCAACAGGTCTTCGGACCACAGGCGGTTCATATAGGTCAAATATTCCTTATAACCTTCTTCAAGCGGTGTATAATGCACCTTGTCCGCATCGTCCACGTAAATTTCTTCTTCATAAATACCGAAGGCGCCAAGCAGCCAGGTACGGATATCGCGGAGGTTCGCAGCGGGTGTTGTCACTGAGGAAATCGGAATTTCATCGGCTTTGCCATTGCCGTTTGGATCTTCCTCCTTCACACGTTTCAGGTAGGTATACAGCTCTTCCGTCGTTTCGGGAAGCTTGTCGATATTCAGCGCCTTCAGGAAATCCCCGTTATACCACATCGGATTGCGGTACCAGTGCTGGCTAAGTTCTACTACCGGCAAGGAATAGATATGCCCGTCCGGTGCTGTAATTGATTTGCGGACATCCGGATTCTCCTCCAGCAGTGCCTTGAAATTGGGAGCGTATTCTTCAATTAGATCCTCCAGGGGTATGATGATACCCTGCTCTCCATAATTCATCTGCTCTGCGGTCGTCAGACCGGCAGCATAAAGAATATCCGGGTAATCCCCGCTGGCGAGCACCAAATTCTTCTTGGTCTCGAAGCTGTCCTTCGGTGCATTCTTGTATTCCAGCTTAATGCCGGTCTTCTCCTGCATCTGCTGGAGCACCGCCATCTTCTCCCAGTTCTGAATTCCTACATCCGGCGCCATAAGCGTCAAAGTAACGGATTCATTGACTATTGGGAAACCTTCTTTATTAACAGCGACCTCCCCGGTACTGTTATTCGCTGCACCTTCATTTGAATTGCTGCAGCCTGCCAGCAGTGTAAGAACTAGAGCCGAAGAAAGCAGAAGCTTCCATGGTTTGCGTGTAATCTGCATGAATAATTCCTCCCTTGTTATACAAATATTCTATTGTTTAACCTTTAACAGAGCCGATCATGACCCCCTGGACAAAGTAACGCTGCAGGAACGGATAAACTGCAACGATGGGCAGTGTGGAGACAACTATAACTCCGTATTTGATCAACGATGCCGTTTCCGCCTTATTATTCATAGCGCTCGCCACCTCGCCATTAATCGAAGCGCCCGTGGTTTCGGCCGACATTTCCTGAAGGACAAGAATCTGGCGCAGAACCATCTGCAGCGGATACTTGGCTTCATCATTTAAATAGATCAGGGACGGGAAGTAGCTGTTCCAATGGCTTACTCCATAGAACAGGGCCATAACGGCCACAATCGGTGCCGACAGCGGCAAAATAATGCGTATAAACAGCTTTAAATTCGTACAACCGTCAATATGCGCCGCTTCCTGCAGTTCTTTTGGGATGGTCGTCTGAAAAAAGGTGCGGGCTACGACAATATTCCAAACCGAAGCGGCCACTGGCAGGATTAATGCCCACATACTATTAATGAGACCAAGATTCTTGACCAACAGATACGTCGGCACAATTCCGCCGCTAAAGAACATCGTGAACAGAATGAGGCCCATAAACAACTGGCGCCCGACAAAATCAGATCTGCTTAGGGCATACGAGGCCGGCAGAGTAACGGCCAGATTGACCAGAGTTCCCACTACAGTGTAAATAATCGTGTTCCAGTAACCATTCCATATCTTCGGGTTCTCAAATACAAGCTTGTAGCCGTCCAGTGTCACATTCTTCGGAAACAACCACATTGCTCCCGAATTGACGTCCTGCGGAGAACTGATTGAAGCGCTGAGAATATAGATTAGCGGATAGAGAACTACAAGCAGTGCAAGGCCCAAATAGATATAGGTGCTAATCAGAAACAGCTTGTCCCCCCTGGATTCTTTTATGGCAGTAACCACTGACTTCAACTCCTTTCTACCAGAGGCTATTCTCACTGGTGCGTTTGGCGATCTGGTTGACAGTAACAAGCAAAATAACGTTGACTACCGAGTTAAACAATCCTACAGCCGTTGAGAAGCTGTACTGGGCGTTCACTAGGCCCGCGCGGTATACATAGGTGGAAATTACATCGGAAGCCTCCATATTGAGCGAATTCTGCAGTAGCAGAATCTTCTCGAAGCCAAGGCCCAGTATATTACCCATATTCAAGATCAGCATGATCGTTATCGTGGGCACGATCGTCGGCAGATTGATATGCAGCATCCGTTTAAACCGGCTAGCTCCATCCATAATGGCCGCTTCATGCAGCTGGGGATCTACGCCTGACAGAGCCGCGAGATAAATAATAGTTCCCCACCCGGTGCTCTGCCAGACGCCCGAGAAGACATACACTGTCTTAAACCAGGCCGGATCAGTCAGAAACGCCGCTGGTTGTAGGCCCAGGAACTCGATGAACCGGACAATCATTCCACTCGAGGGTGATAAAAAAGTAATGATCATGCCTGCCATAACAACTACAGAAATGAAATGCGGCGCATAAGTTACTGTCTGAACCGATTTCTTGAACGGGCCGTTGCGGACTTCATTGAAAGCCAGCGCCAGAATGATCGGAAGCGGAAAACCAATAGCAAGTTCATAGAAACTGATGCTGAACGTGTTCCATAGCAGATCCCAGAAAAAATAGGAATTGAAAAACCGTTCAAAGTGGTCAAAACCGACCCATTCGCTGCCCGTAATTCCTTTCGAAGGTACGAAATTCTTAAAAGCGATCTGAATACCGTACATCGGACCGTAATGAAAAACGAGGAAATACAATAACACGGGAAGCATGAACAGATAGAGCTCCCAATTTTTCCAGATTCTTTTGCCAAGGGATTTGTTCTTTACTGAAGGATTCACGGATACTGGTGCATAACTCCCCTTCATTCTCCCACTCCTCTCTAAGTTGTTTTTCGTTACATGAAATCATATAGCTGATTCGCATTCTTGCTCATCCAATCTTGCGAACGCTTACAATTCGAAGTGTAGTGAAACAAAGTTGACACCGTAAATATGTAGGTTCTGCATTGTCATGTTAAGAGAGTGTAAAACCGCGTTGCTGTGGTATTTTCCGGCCTGCCTTGAAGTGAATATTTTCAGACGAAGCATCGCTGCAAATATGTGAATTATGAACCTCTTATCACACTTCATATGTGACATATTGTGTTCATTGGGAAGGTATGCAAACATTTGCTACGAATGCCAACCCAATTAAGATTTTGTTCTGCTGTAGTACAATCCTACAATCTTAATCTTAACTTTACAGGAGGAGTTAGACTATGAACATGCCAGCTTCCATAACTACGTATCTTACTGAAGCCAATGAACGGCTCGCGCATCATCCGAAATTGCAGCAACTGTTCCGCAACTGCTTTCCGAATACGCTGGAAACAACAACCAAGCTGCTTGAAGACGGTACCACCTTTGTATTTACCGGGGATATCCCGGCCATGTGGCTGCGTGATTCTACGGAGCAAGTGCGCCATTATATCCCTTTTGCTAAACATGACCCTGCGCTGCAGCGGATTCTCCGCGGCCTGATCGCCCGCCAGATGTTCTATGTCAATATTGATCCGTACACCAATGCCTTCAACGAAACGGCAAGTGACAAACATTACCGAGCTACGGATGACTGCAATCTAAACCCTTGGATGTGGGAGCGCAAATACGAGTTGGACTCCCTCTGCTTCGTTGTACAGCTGGCTTATATGTACTGGAAGGAAGCGGAGCAGACTGATATCTTTGATACTGCCTGCTACCAAGCGCTGACTTCTATCGTGAACGTTATCGAAACAGAGCAGTACCACGGGGAGAAATCTCCGTACCATTTCATCCGGGAGACACTTCAGGATACGGAAACTTTGCACAATAACGGACGCGGCATGCCTGTCAATTACACCGGCATGAGCTGGTCAGGCTTCCGTCCGAGCGATGACAGCTGTGAGTTCGGCTACAATATTCCGTCCAATATGTTCGCTGTAGTGATTCTGGACTATATTCGCGAGATCGCAAGCGTAATCTATAAGGACGAAAGACTGGCAGCCCGGGCAGCAAAGCTGCGCAAGGAGATCGACTTCGGAATCCAGAAGTATGGAATTGTGAATCATCCAAAATACGGCCGAATTTACGCCTACGAAACGGATGGATACGGTAATTATTCTTTGATGGACGATGCAGGTACACCAGGACTGATATCTATTCCTTATATTGGTTATGTGGGTGTGGAGGATGAAATTTATCAGAACACCCGCCGCTTTGCCCTAAGCTTCGACAACCCCTTCTATTTCGAGGGTAAACATGCCAGAGGCATCGGTAGTCCACATACCCCGGGAGGTTATGTGTGGCATATGGCATTGTCCATGCAGGCGCTGACAGCAGATAACGATGAGGAGATCAAAGAATTAATTGATATGCTTGTTCAGACCGATGCGGACACCGGATATATGCATGAAGGCTTTCACCCGGATGATCCCGCCGACTTTTCACGTGAATGGTTCGCCTGGTCCAACAGTTTATTTGCTACACTGATCGGCAAAGCCATGGACAAAGGAATTGTCTAAGCTTATCTAAACCTTACACTTTTAAATGACAGTATAGGAAAACCCTATCGTATTCCACCTATTGACGAACCGGCTGTGCCATCCACTTTAGAAGGAAGGCACAGCCGGTTATTAGGGATTAGTGAAATTAGGAAAACTTTCGGGTATTCGGTAACTCCCCTTTATGGATGGTCAACACGCCAAGCGTCGAGCTGCCGTTGTATTTCTACCCGCACCTCGTCCAGACCCGCCTGCTTCAGCTCCTCGTTGAATTTGGGCAGTACCCTCTCCACATTCACACTGCCAGTCATCAAGCTCGGATAGTACTTTTCCCAAACCATTTTTATAAGGTTGACCTGAATGGACATACGGGTCAAATTCGGCGTGAATCCGAGTAAGTTCGATTTGACGTATTCTGCGTTTGCTGCTCGGAACTGATCCCACTTATCCAACGGATCGGGAAATTTTCCGCCGATCGTTTTGAGAATGAACCAGTTTCCTTGCGTATACTGCACACCTTCATAGCCAACTGCTGAGACTGGATCGTCGTCGCTGTCTCCGGAAGATTTCAGCAGCACCTGTCCGTTCTTGTCCAACGTATAATGAACACCTTCAATACCGTAATTAAACAGATTGCGGATTTCCGGGTCCGTGTTGAGCAAATTTAAAAACTTTACACTTTCAACGGGGTGCGCTGACTTTGCGTTTATTGCCATAATTCCGCCGCGAACGGATTCCGTCGTGATCAAAGGCGGGGTCACGGGATGAGCAACAACCTTGTAGCCGCGATCTTTGCTCCAGCTATTTTCCGAAAGGGGGCCTCCTCCCGCAGCTTTCCAGAAAACCCGTTCTTCGCGTTTGAGATTTTGGCTCTCCCGCAGGGCGGCGTCTTCATTGATGTAACCCTTGACGTAATAGCAGCGGAGTGTATCCAGCACCTGCCTTGCTTCCTCGGTCTCAAATATATTGAATACTTGCGCATCAGGATCCAGAGAACGCACCATCAGTGGTAGCGGTTTATCCAGCACATATTCGTAACCGTACATGGCGAAGAAGTTCTGGGAATCCTTGTCCAGCTCCATCAACTGATAGGAAGGTTCCTTTTCCTTGATCATTTGGAACAGAGGATCCAAAGACTCCAGGGAATTGTATTTTGTAATGTCGATGTCATACTTTTGGACAAGCGTCTCCGGATACATCCATTGCATGCGGACGGCAAGCTCCTTATTCGTAGGCACACCGTAGATGCCGCCGTCTTCCATGCGAACGCCCTGCCATAGAACGGGGTCGATCGTGTCGTACATATCCTTGCCGAAGCTGGATAAGTAGCTGTCCAGTCTCAGCCATGCTCCTCGCTGAACATAGCTTGAGTAATCTGTGGTAAAAGCAATATCAAAAGGAGTTCCCGTCGAAATTAGCGTATTGATCCGGTCATTGTACTCCTGCCACCCAATCTTGATATATGTAATAGTGATTCCGATTTTTTGGGCCAACACTTCATTGATTTTAGCGTTTACCATCTTCAGATCCTGGTCAGGATTGCCAAGCGTATAATAAATCAGATTCACTGTGTTGATACTTCTGTCGAATTCCTCGTTCTTCCCGGATATTGATATACACCCCGACAGAGGCAGCGTCAACATCGCAGTAATCAGGACAGACTTGATCAATGTGTTCCAGATTGAATGTATCATTTCTGGACTACTCCTTTCTCCGCATATCTGAAGGCGATTTGCTGAAGTAGGCTTGGAAATGCGTGTAAAAATAGTTTAGATTAGCGTAACCGACGGAGAGTGCAATTGTCGATATCTTCTCGTCTGTAGCCTGAATACGCTCTCGTGCACATAACATTCGGTAAACCATAAGATACTCCGAAAATTTCATCTTTGTTTCCTTAAGAAACATCTGTCCAAGATAGGTTCCGTTCATCCGAAAACGACTGGCCAACACTTTGAGATTGATATTTTGATCGTATTCAGCCTTAACCATCAGCAAAATGCGATTTGTTAGCTTGGATAAGCTGTCGTAGCGCACTTCCAATATGGGGTCTATGTCACGGCAGTTCGGATTTCTTCCCTCCAGCGTACCGTTCAAATTTTCGACAATAACTCGTTCAATCAGAGCTTGAAGCTTTGCTCGCTCAACGGGCTTGAGTAGATAATCCTTAACCCCACAATGAATAGCCTCCAGGGCGTACTCGAACTCACCATAACCGCTCATCATAATATAGGTCGTCGGGAGCCCTAGCTCATTAAGCTTGTGAATGGCGTTATAGCCACGCTCCTTGCCGATGCAAACGTCAAAAATTGCGAGGTCCGGCCAAAACTCCACAGCCTTTGTTAGCGCATCCCCATAGGTTTCGCTGGTCTCGATCTGTCTGAAGCCAAGCATTTCCCAGTCCAGCGTTCGCTTGATTCCCTCCAGGATTAGTGGCTCGTCATCAACGATCAGAAGTTTGTACATACATTACGCCTCCTTCGCTATGGTTAAGGTAACTTTGACACCAGCTTCCACATTATTTTCAATTTGCATGGTAAAGCCTTTCCCATAGAAAAAATGAAGCCGTGTATACACGTTGCGCAGGCCAATGCTCTCCGATACCGAGTCTCCGATAAAAGACAGATTGCGGCGGATATCAGCCAATCGATCTTCCGAGATCGAGTTCCCGTTGTCTACAATCTCCAATACGTATGAGTGGTTATTTTCAATGCCATTCACAACAAGCAGATTAAATTCATGGTCCGAATGGAAGCCGTGAACAAAAAAATTCTCGGCGAGCGGCTGCATCCAGAATTTAACGGTAGGCAGAGACAGTAGTCCCTGGTCCACATTGATTTGATAATAGAATCTGTCCGGATATTTAAATTCCATGATCTTTAAGTATTTTTCAAGCAAAGCCAGCTCACTGCCCAACAGAATAATATCTTCGTTCTTCACGATTGCACGATATAACGAGCCTAGGGTAGCTACCGCTTCAGCCGTATCAACTGCGCGGCCGGCCAGCGCAAACGATCGGATAATTTCAAGTGTATTGTACAAAAAATGAGGGTTAATTTGATTTTGAAGCGCTTTCATTTCTGTTTCCTTCTGTTTCAGTTTCAGCAAATATTCGGTTCGAATGTGTTGGTTAAGCTGACGCGTCATATCGTCGAGTTCCCTCGCGATCATTCCGTACTCATTCTTCCGATAACGGGTCGGACTGATTGGCGTAAAATTGGCGGATTTTACACGTTGGATGGAATATATAATCCGTTGCAGAAAACCTGCATCTTCACGAAGATTGTATCCGATTAATAGGAGAAAACTGACCATAGTTGCCAAAAAGATTAAGAACACGGTAATTAGCATGCTGGCTTTTTGCCGGAAAAGCACTGCCATGTCTACAACACTTATAAATTGGTAGTCGTAAGCATTGGACGAATGAATCACATAAAACACGCGGTCCAGCTTGCCTAACTGCATAAAGCCCTTGCTACGTTCGTGCAATGCAACCTGTCTGAATAATTCCTGGTTGACTCTGCCTCCAGCGTCCATGAGATAGACATCCCCAGCCGTGCTGACGACTCCGTTTTCAATCCACCGATTGTTCTGCACGCCTTTGAATAATACATCGCTGCTGACCAAAAAACGAAACTCACCGAGCTGGCGTGAGATTTGATTTTCGTCCAGCAGCTGCTTGCGGATGACGAATCCTCTTTGGATTGTCTCTCGAAATATATCATCCGTGTTCGGCAGATTAAACAAAAAGCTCATCGCGCCGTTACTGGCAAAACGCACTACGTTGCCTCGTTCCTCAGTATGTAGACTTACCTGGATGATATCTTCCTGCCCGCTGCCGAGAAAAGCTTTCACGTCTTCTGGAAACGAAGCGAGAGGCTGATCATAGCGGCTGTTCTGGAGTCTTCCCGTCAGATAGCCTTCCGCACTATTGGCGAGAAAAAAACGAACGTCTGCCACCAGACCGTTATTAGAGTAAACTCGCTGTAAATAGGCTTCAATCCGCTCAGCATCGTTTTGAAGAATGCTTTCAACCCGGGAGAATGCATCTGCCGCTTGATTCTGAGCATTCTCTAACCACTGCTGCAGCAAGACAAGCGTGGTCAACACGCTTAAAATCAGACCCATGAATAACGTGAAAATCGCGTAAGCAATAAATTTGCGGCGGTAGATTTTGATTTGAAAGAAGGAAAACATGCAGCTCTCCTTAGCAGTTGGATTATATTGAGACTTATAGTTTTAACATATAGCTATTTGTCGGACAAATCAATCCGTTATAAGCTTAAATTAAACACAAATGTCTCCAATAAGATTGGAAAACCCGAACGGCCACAACGGCTCCGTTCGGGTTATTGTCGCAAGTCTCAAGGATTATGATTTGAAATATGCGTTGATCTGTTCTTGGGCGGCTTCCATAATCTTATCCAAGCCAGCTTTCTTCAACTCTTCTACAATTTGCGGTATCTTCTGCTCTGGATCGGATGCGCCAGTGATCAACTCATAATTGTATTTGTTCCATACAGCCTTCACATTGGCTACTTCAGTGCCGAGTTCGCTAATATCCAGTGCAAAGCCAAGGATCGAAGATGAAGTGGCTGCTTCATTCAGTTTGCGGACCTGATCCCACTGATCTTCAGGTGCGCCTTTTGTGACAGCCATGTTGAAAAACGTTCCTTGCGTATAGGCCGCCAATGGCCACGAATCCGTTTTCCGTTCAACTGTATTGTCGTTTACATAATCGAAATCGACACCCTCTTCGCCATAGGCGAGCATATTGCGCAGCTTGGAGTCGGTGTTTACCAGTTCCAGATATTTAAGCGCTTCTTCCTTGTACTTGGAGTTGGCAGAGATTGCGTTCATGGATCCCTGGATTGTGCTGGTTGTATAGATCGGACCCAGAATTTGAACCATGTCGTATTTATCAATACCCGCGGAGATCTGCCAATTCACTTCTGCACCAGGGAACGCCTGCGCACTGAAGAACGGGCGATAAGGGTCAGCCTCGATCTTGGTCGGCGCATCCGGATTGATAATACCGTCCTTATACCATTGATGCATGAGCTTCAGCTTTTCCTGTATATCCGGTTGTTCCAGAACAGAAACGACTGTACGGGATTCATCTTCGGCCTTGACGCCGATCGGCTGAAAGCCGAGAGTCATATCGTCATAGTCATTAAAGAAACCGTTAATGCCCTCTCCCTGAGTCAAGGACAGTGGATAGAACCCTTTGCCTTCCCCAGCCTTGATGTCACGGAATGGCTTGTCCAGATCCTGTAGTGTCTTGATGCTGCCGAGGTCGATATTGTACTTTTGAACGAGCGCATCGTCAAACACCCAGTACTGGGTTAATGAAGAATCCTTATACGTTGGAACAGCGTAAATCTTTCCATCGACTTTCGTTCCATCCCACACCAATTCCGGGATATAACTGTGCAAGTCCGGCACCGTGTTTGGCACAAGGTCGGTAATATCCGTGAAAGCGCCCATGTTGACCTGTTGACTGTATTTTCCGTTATTCGTAAACATAATGTCGAAAGCTTCACCGGAGTTTACAATCGTATTGATCTTAGTGTCCCAATCGCCCCAACTGGCAACGCGGAGATCGATTTTTACACCAATCTTCTCTGCCGTATATTCGTTTATCTTCTCAATTGCCTTATCAAAATTGGCTGGCACTTGTCCGCCAATCGTCCACCAGACCAGCGTAGGTACCTCGCCGGAACCTTCGCCTGCATTCGATCCTGAGTTTTCCGATGGCGTGTTGTTTGACGCGTTATTGTTGTCTGAACCGGAACAGCCTGTTAAACCAAAGATAGCCAGCGTTACCACTCCAATCAAAAGCGGAGCTTTCATCCATGCTTTAAACCTTGTCCTCATTCCTCTATTCCCCCCTTAAGTTAACACGCACCGATCCTGTACAAAATTATGATAAACCTGAAATTTCCAGATTTATTTCGATTTATCCCTTAACTGCACCGACCGTCAAACCGGAGATAAAGTATTTCTGGAAGAACGGGTAAGCCAGAGCAACGGGCAGTACAATAATGATCGCAACAGCCATACGTGCCGATTCTTTGGGCATCGTGGCGACAAGCTCAGCATAGCTTATGCCCATCGTCGAAGCGTTTTTAGCCAGCGCATCAACGTTGCTCATCAGGCTGTTCAGTAGTGCCTGTAGCGAATACAAGCTTTGGTCGTCAATATACAACATCGATTGAAACCAGTCATTCCAGTACGAGAAGCAGAGAAACAGGCCAATCGTCGCTAGAACAGGCAGTGAGATCGGGAGCACGATTGTGAAGAAGATGCGGAATTGACCTGCTCCGTCGATTTCAGCCGATTCGATCAGCCCGTCCGGAATGGTCGTCTTGAAAAAAGTTTTGCAGATGATGACATTAAAGGAGGACACGGCTAAGGGTAGAATCAGCGCCCAGATTGTGTTGCTTAATCCCAACATCGTCGAATTGATGTAATAGCTGGAGACAAGACCGCCGTTAAAAACCATTGGGATGAATACCATCCATGTCAGCAGTCCTTTTAGTTTGAATTGGGGACGGGACAATGCATAACCCATCGAAGTGGTGAGCAGTACGCCGATCAGCGTGCCTACTACCGTAACGAATACGGAGACTCCGAGTGCACGTATAATCATCGAGCCCTGCTTAACGATATAGTTGTAGGACTCTGCCGAGAATGCCGACGGTAGGAGTTGGTAACCGGTCTCTCGAATCGAAGCCTCACTTGACAGTGAAATGGACAGTACCACGACGATAGGGACTACGCACAGCAAGGCTAAAATGATAAAGATCAAGTGAAACAAAATGTTCGTTCCTTTGCCAACGCGGTTAAACTTTTCAAGACCGGAATCGTAGCTTGATTGTGTTGACATCTTCCTGCCTCCTCTCTAAATCAGTGCGCTTTCTGGATCAACTTTGCGAACGATCCAGTTCGCGAATAGGATCATTCCGCAGCCCAGTACAGATTGCATGAAGGCAGAGGCGGACGCCATCCCGACCGTCGCGGTTTTGAGTTGTTTGTACACAAGCACATCGACCGTCGTGGTTACGTTGTAGAGAGAATTGGAGTCCCGTGGCACTTGGAAGAACAAGCCAAAATCCGTGGAAAAGATGCCTCCGACTGACAGAATAAACATCAGCACAATAACAAATTTCATTAAGGGCAGCGTAATATAGCGTGTCTGCTGCCATTTGTTAGCGCCATCAATGACGGCCGCTTCGTAATAGGTCGAATCCATGCTTGTGATTGTCGCCAAGTAAACAACCATCCCATAGCCGAGACCCTTCCACATGTTCATAAATACAAGGAGATAAGGCCAATAGGATGGTTCCATGTACCAATTTTTTGGATCCTGGTTGAAATGGGTCAGAACTTGATTGGCTATCCCTTTGTCATAGCTCAGGAATGCCCAAAGCACCGCGGAAACGACAACCCATGATAGGAAATACGGGAGAAACATCATCGTTTGATAAACCTTGGCTGCCTTGCGGCTGTGCAGCTGTCCAACCATCAATGCAAGTGACACAGGCACGATGATACCCAGAATAATAAAGATCATATTGTAACCGATTGTATTGCGAATTACGATCCAGACGTCATTCGAACTGAACAGGAATTCAAAGTTTTTGAACCCGATCCAGTCGCTGTTTATAACATTACTAAGAAAATTCCCGTGAATCTTGAAATTCTTGAAAGCGATAATGACACCGAACATTGGCAAGAAGCTGAACAAAATGTACCAGATTGTGGTCGGAAGCACGAGCAACGTGAGCTCGGTATCATGCTTGCGCCAGCGTGTTCTTACTCTTTTGCGGGTGACTTTTGCTCCCATATCATTCTTCCCTTCTTGTAGAACCTACCCTCGATTAGTTGTAATTCTATGAAAATCGCCAGATGATTCCTAGATCAAAAACGTAAGACAATAGTCAAAAAACAATAGGTTTCCGTATATTTCACATCGATTTTTCATTGTGATTTTTCTAATCGACTTATTTCGATAAACAAAGGAAGCCGCTAATAGAAAGACCTTGCGAGTTGTCACACTCAAGGTCCGGAAATCAGATATGGCACAAATCTTCCTATCCTCCATTTGGGACAAGAACTTAGTTTCTTAAAAATAAAGCAAATGTTGCGTGGGACGTTACGTCACAATCTACAATGAAAAAAATGAGATAAAAGGAGTTTTATGATGACTAAGCCTACTACAAAGGAACAATACAAAATCCTGTTGAAAGCATCCCTAACGCTCACATCATTTCTTTTTATCGGATTGGTTTTTATTGGGATATTTAAGTGGGGAGAAATGTTACCATTTATAGCTTCCTTATTTATACCAAACGAAATTAGTATTTTATCCGCTGTACTCATTGGTCTTATTTCTAGTTTGTTTATTACAACTATTGTTCTAATTACTTTCATCAAAACAAGAACAGAACTACCCAAAACTGAAGGATCAGATATGATCAAAAAAATAATGATCCGACCAAGTGGTATAGCTGTATCTGCAATAGGTGGTGGTGTGTTTGAAGAATTCTTTTTTAGAGGTGTCCTGATCGGATTATTTATTGGATACTCAATAATAGTGGATTGGCTCGTTATTCTAATAAGCACATTTCTATTTTGGGTAATACATGTTCCCCAATATAAAGAAGCCACTGGTATCCTTACTGGCGTGTTTGTAAATGGTTTGATTTTAGCACTACTCTTTTATTTTACCGGGTCGTTAATCCCGCCGATGCTTGCCCATGTGATTTATAATACTTCTATTGGAATTATTCTGGCGAAAAAATATAAGAAATGATTTTTTGAAAAGAGGAATTTTAGATGAGATTAACGGTGAGTAAATTTGCAAAACTGGCAAACACAACGGTTCGTACATTAAGACATTATCGACAACTTGGCATATTAGTACCCTCACAAAAAAATGAAAATGAACATTATATATATGTAAATGAGGATTTTAAAAGGCTTCATGAAATCCAATTATTGCAAAGTCTAGGTCTTTCATTAAACGAGATTAAAGTCTCTTTGGATAATCCAAATTATTCTTTCAATGAAATCATTAGAGTTCAAGAACAATCACTACGGCAGCGCAGAGAAGCAATTGATTATTCTTTAGCATCAATTGAACGAATTAAATTGGTAACCGAGCAAGATCAACTCAATGAATCAAACTCTGAAATACTTATGCTCCTTATGAATTCCATGCGTGTTGAGCAGGCTCAAAAAAAGCTGCTTCAAAAGTATATCTCTGTAGATATTATCGATCAGGTGTTTCCAGAGGATTTCTCTAAGCAAACGTACTTGGATGGACAACTTTACAATTTGTTATTGCTGGTCCATCGAGCTATCGTAAAGGATCTTAAACCAGACCATCCTTTCATACAGCAGCAGTTGCACGATATATTTGCAGATACTCCATTAAGTAATCTGTTTTTTAATGACGAGGTAAATAACGAAGAACTGTATAAAAACGTAAAACCCTATGAATCGTTGGTGCCTAAGCATACTATGGATTTTTTAAAAGAAGCATTTGAAGTATTAAATACGAAGAAGAATTCTCCTCTAAAGGATTAAACCGAGGGCTACATATCAAAAAGGAGAGCCGCCTCTATATAAGCAGTTCTCCTTTTTATGATTAAACTGTTTCTTAGTGGTCCAGGAATACAAGCTGAATGAAGAACAATACGGCAAAAATGTAGAATATCGGATGAACGTCCTTACCCTTTCCGCGAAGCAGCTTGAGTACCGGATAGAAAATAAAGCCAACACCGATCCCTGTCGCAATACTGTGCGTCAACGGAGTAAGTATGATAATCAAGAAGGCAGGAAATGTTTCTTCGAGATCCTTCCAGTTGATTTTGCTGATTACGCTAATCATAAAGTAACCCACAATAATCAGTGCCGGAGAAGTAATCGCCGGGATACCTGATATGACACTTACGATAGGTGTAAAGAACAACGTAAGAGCAAGCAGTACACTTACCGTTACCGCCGTCAGCCCTGTTCTTCCTCCTGCAGCCACCCCTGTGCTGGACTCGATATAAGCCGATGTTGGGCTCGTTCCGAGCAAAGCGCCGGTGGTAGTTCCTACGGCATCTGCCAATAGGGCGCCGCGTGAGCGCGGAAACTTACCTTCCTTCAGCAGTCCTGCTTGCTCAGCAACGCCGAGCATGGTCCCCGTCGTATCAAACAGCGTGATCAACAGGAATGTAAATATGATGGTATACAAACCATTAGAGAATACACCTGCCAAATCCAATTGGAAAGCCGTTGACGTGAGGCCTTGCGGCAAGGATACAATCGACTCAGGCATTTGAAATAGTCCCATGATCCAGGCAAGAACCGCTGTGACCACCATTCCGATGAACAGATAACCTTTTACATTGTATGCCATAAGCACAACAGTGATAATTAATCCGATAATGGTCAAGTAAGTCATAGGTTCTGCCAAGTTCCCGATCGTAATCAAATTCGATTCTGAATCGGCAATAATCCCGGAATTTTGCAGACCTACTGTTGTGATAAACAATCCGATACCTGCTGTTATCGCGTGCTTAAGGCTCGCAGGAATGGCATCAAGCAGCATGTAACGAAATGAAGTAAGTGATAAAATAATAAACAAAAGCCCTGCTATAAATACCGCTCCTAGTGCAACCTGCCAAGACACACCATATCCAGCAACTACACTATAGGCAAAGAATGCATTCAGACCCATACCAGGCGCTATGACAATCGGATAATTGGACCCGATTCCCATAATCAGTGTCGCGACAATACTTGCCAGCACCGTAGCAATGAATACGCCGTTAAAGTCCATGCCCGTACTGCTGAGTATTCCTGGGTTTACGATCACTATGTATACCATCGTGAAAAATGTCGTAATCCCTGCGATGATCTCCGTTGATACGGTCGTGCCTCTTTCTTTTAGTTTGAACCAATTGTCCATGATTAAAGCCAGCCTCCAACTTTCAAATTATTCACCAAAGCTAAAAACAAAAAAATCCTAATCATCGTCATAGGATTGTAATATTACCGCTCCTATATTCGTCATTAGGATTAAAAAGCTAAGATTCTAAACCAATGATAAGGATACTCATATCTGCTTTACCCTGATGCCCTTTCGAATTTTAATAAATATTACACTCATTGTCAATGAATTAACGTATTGTTCACAGTTATTTACGAACTATATAGAGATGATATGGAGTGTTCATTCGTTTTTTAGAGTAAGCTACACTGAATTTAGTTTTTGTACCAATCAAACAAAAAAAGCCGCTAAAGTAGCGACTATAGATTTGGACTATATTTTTGTCGTGGATAAAGTAAAATTGACAATATAAAGTTCCATTGTTGTTTGATACCCCAAGCCTTCATATAAGCGAACAGCAGGCACGTTATTTGCTAAAACGCCCAGATAAACATCTGGTGACCGTTTTTTACCGAGGTGTGTCAATTCACTGGTTAGGCGTTTAGCTAATCCTCTGCCTCTGTAATCTAACCTGGTAACAATATTCCCAAGCTCTACTAGCTGAGAGTCATAAAAATGGTAGCCACCAACAGCTATGAAATCTTCCCCTTCCTTAATTCCAAGGAAAGGGTAATTCTCTAACTCACTTCTTGTGAAAAACCTCATTTCCCCACTATGTAAAAAATCAATTACCTTAGAATATTCATTTTCATTTATCTTTTTTGCAATGTGAGCTTCAAGGAGTTTCGATTCATCCTGATGTTTCATCGTTAGAAAACGCTGAGGAATTCCTTTGATGAGACCGAAGGATTGAAAAAGTTCAAGGTCCCGTTGACAGAGTATCGTACCACATACAGCACTTTCGTCAAGTTGGATCGTTTCTCTTGTAAAAGCAACGAGTTCTGGCAAAAAGATGTCCCGACCTTCAACTCGGAAGAAAGAAAATGCTGGAAAGGATAGTTCGCTATAATAAGCTAATACGGCTGTAAGTTGACTATTCATAAATTGACCAACATATTGAGCCTTATCCATACGTTGCGTTAAATAACTATAAAAAAGCAAATTCTGTTCTGTATTAATGTTGGGCAATAATTCAATAATTGTATCGTGAGTAAGCAAGCGATGCGAAATCATTTTAACACCTCTCAACCTATAATTTCTTATTCTCTTTTTTATCTTGTTTTCGTTCAACAAATACCCAGATATAGTATGCCAACCAAAATACAATAGGAACTAAGAATACATATGATCTCTGGTTTGCTGGAAGAAAGTAAATTACAAACAGTCCAATGATTAACATCGGTGGCATCAGGATAAAGTACTTCTTCTTATCTATGTCCATCCCTCCATTTGTTCAATATTCATAATAATAACATTCATTTATTTCTTTGATAAGATTCGCATCTGCTGCCAGAAGTAGAGTATATTAAGCTTAGTTAAAATTTTATTTAGGAGGCGACAGCCATGCCACAAGAAATCTGGATTAACCTGCCTGTCAAAGATGTTGAGAAGTCAACTGCCTTTTTCAATGAGATTGGATTCCAAGCGGTGAGCGTTGGGAACGAAAGAGCCAAGCTTTCCATAGGTCAAACAGCTATTCTATTGTTCCCGGAGTCAGCGTTTGAGAAATTTACAGGTTCAAAAACAGCAGATACTTCCCATAGCGCAGAAGTAATATTCTCTATTGGCGCTGAAAGCAGAGAAGAAATAGATACCTTTATTCAAAAAGTGGAGTTTGCTGGAGGAAGCATCTTTGGCAAACCGAGTGAAAGCGACGGCTGGATGTACGGCGCAGGATTTGCCGACCTGGACGGTCACCGCTGGAACCTGTTATACATGGATGAGAGTAAAATGCCGAAAAAATAAGCGAAATGCCGGTCACCTGTTAAGGTCGCCGGCGTTTGTTTCATATGGTACTTCGTACCGTTTTATTTGTATTTCTGATCAATTATGAGGATGCACTTATTTTTTGTAATGTAAGATCTAATTGTTCTTTAAGTTCTTCCACATTATGACAAACAACTGAAGAATTCATCAACATGAGTTGTCCCCATTGATTGATATCGAATTCACCTTCATGTAGACAAAAGATAGGTTTCTTATGCGCATAAGCATAACCAAGCTCCCAGCAGGTATTACTTAAATTCAAGCCATTGTTGTTTATAACAGCGACAAACATATCACATTCTTCTATCGCCTTAACAGTGAATTTGAACATTTCATCTCTACTTTTTGAGTCCAGAAATTGAGTTTCTATGTCTCTATGTGGTAGATGTGTGGTTAAGAAATGTGCTTCCATAATCGTATTTAACCGTTCCAATTTCCGTCGTTCCCCAGAAGTAAGTATAGAGCCTGACAAATATACATTTTTATGCAAATATCACACGCTCCTTTTCACAGCCTTTGTCATATAGTAATTTCTATTTGAATGTTTAGAGCCAGTCCTACTGTAAATCCATCATTTTTTGAATGGTTATTAGAACGCCGTTTTCTTCATTAGATTTTGTGATGAAACTTGCTGCTTTTTTGGTGTTCTCGCAAGCATTGCTAACAGCAAAGCTGTACTTAGCAATTGTCATCAGTTCAACATCGTTTTCTCCATCACCGAACGACATCGTTTCCTCCGCAGTTACCCCCAGCATATCCTGTAATTTTTTTACCGTTTCGCCTTTATGAGTATGAAGAGCAGTAATATCCAGCCATCTGGCTTCAGAGTCGACAATATAGATTTGCCCATTTAACGTTTGTTCTACATGTTTTCTAAGCATTGTGCTTCTGCCTTCTGTATCAAATACGGTTATTTTGATAAAATCACTCTCGATTTCAGAGAAGGAATCCACTTTTATGACTTGTTCATAAGAGCCTTTAACTACGTTGTACATATCATCAGAGATCGAGGAATGTACGTATGCTGCATCGCTTGCACATACAATGATTGTCATTTGGGGATCAAAACCTTGAATTTCTTCAATGGCTCGCAGAACAAGCGTGCGATCAATGCTAAACTCTTTGACGACTTTTCCATCTTTCTTAATTCTGGCCGCGCTATCTCCGAGAATCCAAATTCCTTTTCCATGGTTACCAAACAACTTTTCTACTCGTTCACACTGTTTTCCCGTACAGGCAACAAACGTTATTCCTTTCTTTTGCATTTCTTCATGTACTTCATTAAAAAGTTCATTATCAAACGAACCTTGATTATTCAAAAATGTTCCATCCAGATCAGTTACTACGAGTTTAATCATTTTAAATCCTCCGACTTCAAGTTGGATTTATTATTCATCTTTATAAAGTAAACTTATTAAGTATCTATGGCAATTCCTTTATCTATTCAAAGAGATCATTAATGGATCGAACTGGCTTCACTTCTATAGGCTGATTCGACAATTTCAAAGCCGCATATGCCCCAATCCAAATGATAGCTGCTAAAATTATATATACCATAACGCTCACCTCCTGTATCTCCATTGGTCCTTTCTAATGTAGCCGTGCGTTTTGTAACCATCTTTATAAAACAACTTTATAAAGTCAGTATGCAGCAAACCTTAATGCTCTGTCAAAGGGTATTTTAGGAAGCTTCTATAGCCTCGGCCGTATGTAAAAGAAAACCTCTAATCATGAATGAATTCTTCAATGATTAGAGGTTTATTTCGATTTGAACATTGGTTTTCAGATAAAATCATCTTTTATCTCACCAAAATTAATGTGCGGTATACCCTCCATCAACAAGCAAGGTTGTACCATTCACGAAACTAGCATCATCACTGGCTAAGAATAATACAGCTTTTGCTACTTCTTCTGGTCGTCCAAGTCTGCCCTGTGGGTGAAGTGAAGTTAAATATTCTTTGCTTTTTACATCTACATTTTTCAACAGAGGCGTTTCAATGTATCCTGGACATACCGCGTTGACACGGATTCCCTCGCTTGCATATGCAGTACATAAATTCTGAGTTAACAGTTTAACGCCTCCTTTTGCCGAGGCATACGCTGTCGTTTTAGGCAACGCAACAAAGCTGTGGATTGAGCCAGCATTAACAATAACTCCACCATTTCCTTGCTTAAGGAACTGCTCAATCGCATATTTATCGGAAAGAAATACCCCTGACAAGTTAATATCGATCGTCCGTTTCCATTTATCATATGACAATACATCAGCGATTTCGTCATCAGCAACCCCTGCATTTGCATACATAATATCCAGCTTACCGTATTTCTCAACGGTTTCATTAATCATGTGTTTAATATCTTCTTCTTTAGTCACATCTGTTTTGACAAATAACGTATCATGACCTTCCCCGTTGAGTTCGGCAGCTAGTTCTTTACCATGTTCAGAAAAGTCAGCAATGACCACTTTTGCTCCTTCTTTTGCGAAAAGGCGAACAGTGGCTTCTCCAATTCCACTAGCACCACCTGTAACAATAGCTACTTTTTCATTTAATTTCATAAGATTCAACCGCTCCATTTCTTCATAGTAAGATTCATGAACTTGTACTCCTCAATCTTACTCCTTTAATTTTGAAATACTATCCTATAAAGTTCTGTGTAATAATGGATTGTATACCCCCCATTTGTAGGGTATTTCATTTGAAGGGAACGACTTATTATGACACAAAATTTTCATCCATATACTGAAATGACTTTTCAGGAATTTGTATTATTTTTCAAAACGCATAGCAAACAGCTTGAAGAAAACACAAACATTTACCTGATCGCGGAAGCTAATATTTCTGAAACACATCGGATCGAAACGGAAGTACTGATGAGATCCTTTTTTCAGATGTTTACTTATTCAGACTTGGATCATATGGATAATCATTATTCTTCTTATTTGGATACCTGGGTTCAATCCCAGCTAACTATTTTAAATATGGCAAGCTTACAATGGCTTCAAATTATATTGGAAAAATCTTTACTAACACTATTAATACAACTGAAACATCAACGGATGTTGGACCCGCTTATGTTCCTGTTATCTGTCTTTTCGTATCTGATGCATAGCTTTCATAAGTGGGCTGATACGGAGTCTGGTAATCATGAAACGGAGGAAAATAACGAATTAATAAAACTGCGTCTGTTGGACCAATTAAACCAACTCCTAGTCAGTTCTTCGGGAGCTTCAGATCTAGCCTTTATCCTGAAAAAATGTGAGAAGTATTTCAATTATAAACGTTGTGTCTTCTATGCCTATGTACCTTGGTCCAACCAGTTCTATGGGGTCATTGGTGAAGAACTTCCGAAAATTCAGAGTATGAAAGGACAATTGACCGAGCAAAATCTAATCTTCAACTCTAAAAGACCGATCTATTTGAAGAATCCAAAACCTTATCTAAGGGATGAGCATATCCAGTTATTTCAGTTGTCTTCGATTATATTTATACCGATTGCTCACGAGCATCAATTGTATGGCTGGGTCACTTTTGACCAAATGGGAGATTCATTTGATTGCACGAAGTCTGAGCTGGATTTGCTTGAACAAGTGGGAAAAAGGATTGGTTTGTTTTTATCTAGGAAAGAGAAGGAAAATACCGCCAAAACGATGGCCATCGCTTTAACAGAAAGAGAGGCAACCGTTCTCGAACTTCTGGCGGAAGGTTATGATAACAAGAAAATCGCTTCCTTGTTGTTCCTCAGCGAGTATACAGTGAGAGATTACGTAAGCAGCTTGATGACCAAGCTGCGTGCAAAAAATCGGACACAGGTCGTTGCCTATGCTTTCCGTTGGGGATTATTGAGTTAGTACCGTTGAATTTAATTCGCAAAAAAAAGATCACCAACATATGTACCCTGTTGATGATCTTTTATTTCATTCAGCGCTTCTTGGGTAAATGCACAATAACGTTGAATTGATCGCCGTGAATCTCGACTTTGATCTGCCCTCCATGCAACTCAACGATGCTTTTCACAATAGCTAGACCTAGTCCCGAGCCCTCTGTCTGGCGGGATTCGTCTGCTCTTTTGAAACGTTCGAACAGTTCTTCCGCATCAAAATCAATCTCATAGGCAGAGGTGTTTTGAATTTTGAATCTTACCAGATCATCCGTTTCGTCCAAGTAAATATAGATGCGAGTTCCTGGAAGCGAATATTTCTGCGCGTTGTTAATTAGATTTTCAAATACACGCCATATTTTATTACCATCCAAATACGCATGGATCGGGAACTTGGCAATCCTCTCCCGCATTTCGAGCGACTCCTGTCCCATATGAGTGTTGGATTCCGCTATCGCTTGTGTCAATAACGTTGCCACATCGATGTACTCCATATCCAGCTCTATTGAACCGCTGGCCATCTTAGAGATATCGAACAGGTCTTCAATTAACAGTTTCAGTCGAAGCGACTTGCGCTCCAGCGTTTCAATATAGGCTCGGCTGGTTTCCGAAGTATGATTTTCTTTTTTTAATAAATCGACATAGTTGATAATCGAAGTAAGCGGAGTCTTCAAATCATGCGATACGTTAGTTATCAGTTCCGTTTTTAACCGCTCGCTTTTCATTTGATGTTCCAATGCGCTTTGGTACCCGGCTTTCATATTGTTAATATAGCCAGCAAGTTCAGATAGGGAATCGTTTCCGGCAGCATCTTGAATTGAACTCTGAATATTCCCTTCGGCAATCTTTTTACTTCCATTGATGATAGCGATGAAACGTCTAAGCTTGGAGAGCATATAAGGAACCACAAACAGCACAAATAGCAACAAATAAAGGATGAGCCATCCCTCTCCGTAATATGTGACTGCCTCCCAAAAACAAATGCCGGCTAAGGCGGTCAGCAGAAACATAATAATGAGGCCAAACGTTAGTCTCCCGTTTTGCAGACTGGCTCTAAAACCGGTCCTCCAAATATAAAAGTAATCTAGCAACACACTGCCATCCCAGAAGGTACGTTTATTATGAGGCGCCTTAAAATAACGAAACAGTCTGGCTACCAACAAACCCAAGATAATAATGGAAAGTAGTTCCAAAATAAAACGTGAAGTTGAAAATCTCAGACCCACCCCCAAGTATGAATACTCGTTAATAAGTAAGAAGATCCCTAAAATAACTGCGATGATGAGGACAAGAGGGTCGATTCCAATCGTTCGATCCGCTTTACTTTTTCTCAATTTTGTATCCAATTCCCCATACCACCTTCAAATATTTTGGGTCTTTAGGATTGATCTCAATTTTTTCACGAATATTTCTCACATGTACGGCAACCGTATTCTCTGAAGCAAAAACCGGTTCATTCCACACGCGTTCATAAATCTCTTCAATCGAGAAAACTCGGCCCTTGTTCTCCATTAACAGCTCCAAAATTTTGTATTCCTTCGCAGTCAGTCTAACGTCCTCTCCATCCACTTCAACAGTTTTCGAGCTTTTGTTCAACACGAGTCCTTTCACTTGAATGATCTCTTCCCCAATGGAGTGAAAGGAACCTAAATTCGTAAACCGGCGTAGCTGAGATCGGACTCTAGCGACCAGTTCCAAGGGATTAAATGGTTTTGTTATATAGTCATCGGCTCCAACATTAAGTCCCAAAATCTTGTCACTATCCTCCGATTTGGCGGAAAGCATAATGATCGGTATATTTTTATCTTCACGAATTTTAAATGTCGTCTTGATCCCATCAAGCTGCGGCATCATGAGGTCCATGATAATAAGATGAATCGTTTCTTGTTCAAGGATCTCCAGTGCCTCCAATCCGTTAGAGGCCGTAAATACATCTACTTCATTGCTTTTTAAGTAAATAACGAGAGCTTCTCGAATTTCCGGTTCATCGTCTACAACAAGAATATTATTGATCTCCATATTTCTCACCTTCATCGCGTAATTGCTCCTACAACTCTACAATACTTTGTGCAGACGCACCAGTTACGTAATGCGAATACATTTTTCCATTTCGTTTCCTTAAGACCAGCATACACAATCTAAATGAAAAATCTCTGTTATAAAAACGAAGGAATTTATGAAGTTTTTATACATCGTCAGGAAGTGATTGAGACTTGAAAGTTCTTCTCCTCCATCAAGTAATAAAAAAGAAAAACCAGCCTCTAATAAAAATATATAGTAGGCTGGTTTGTAATATTGTTAAACTATTTGTCAGTTATTCTGATTATCGATCAAATTGCTTCCTACCAAAAAACGTTGTACTATCGCTGCAGTTTCGCCCCGAGTCAGGTTCTTTGTTGGCATCAAGCCTTCAGTCGATCCTTCCACAAGTCTGTTCTTCACGGCTGCAGCCATGGCCTGTTTCGCCCAGGCAGCAACCGCTGCTTGGTCTGCAAACGGAGACAGCAGAGATATTGCATCGGCTCCGTCGGTTTCTAGACCCGCGAGTCTCAAAGCCCGGTTCATGATCACCAATGCTTCTTGCCGAGTAATGGTTTGGTTAGGAGCGAAGGTCTGGTTTTCATAGCCTTCAATCAAGCCATATTCCACAGCCTTGGCGATAGCGCCAGCATACCAATCACTGGACGTAACATCAGTAAACGTCGTCTCGTTGCCATTATCAGACAAGCCCAACGCGCGAACCACGATGGCTGTGAGTTCTGCCCTTGTAATGACAGCATCAGGTTCATAATGGTTCTCGTCTTTACCTTTGATAATTAAGCGGGAAGCCATATCATTTACGGCCTGCTTCGACCAATGACCTTCCACATCTGCGAAGTTCTTCTGATTCCAGACCAGGAAATAGTCGCTGTTGGTTAGACTGTTCACGGTCGCATAATTTTTCCCATCACGACTTGTGATATAGGTCGGAACATGGCGTACACTTCCATCTGAATTCAGCACGGCTGCCGTTGTCACCTTGCTCATATCAACGCCAGCGGGAAGCGGAATTTCGCGTTTCACGTAGCTGCTGAACTGCTCGACGCCTACCGTTTTACCTTTGTAGGATGCCGTAACATTAAAGGTAACAGGCGGAGCCGCAATCTCAAATCCTCCTTGAGCCGCCGCAGTTTCCGCGAGAACCACCACAGCCTCATTACTCTTGGTAATTTCCACATGAACGACAATGTCCGAAAGTTTGACCTGTTCGCCCAGTTTAGAGGAAATGTTATCAATGGCGATTTGCCCGGCAGGCAGCTTGTAGGTACCGTTTGGCGTCTGAACTTCCAAAATCGCTTGCTTGTTTTCCATACTCTTCACCGCTTCACCCGTCAAAACGACCAATACTGTGTCCACACTTCCGGTTACGGGGATAATCACGGTGGATTTGTTGGCCGCCTGTTTGAGCTGATCAACTAGTTTGGATGGATCGATCGTAGCCGTCAACACCGATTTGCCGTTCTCTTTAGTCATCGATCCTGTAGCAATTTGGTCTTTCACAATGCCGTCAACAATGACTTGTAAGCCCGCAGGTTTCTCGACGGTCGGTGTACTTGGAATTGATGGCGTGCCAGAGTTATTCGAACTATTTGAACCATTGTTAGAACCACCGATTGTCCACTTCGCAAACAATGTCATATCAGATATGACTATATCTGCCGCAAAGTTCCAAGCATTTGTTCCCGCTGGTTCTTTGTACCAGCCTGCGAATGTGTAGTCCGCTCTCGTCGGCGCTGGCGGAGCACTGATTGTCTTGCCGCTATCCACATTGGCGATACTGGAAACCACACTACCTCCCTTGGAGTCGAACGATACAGTGTGTTGTATCGGTCCCTCTTTTACCGTTACCTTGCCAGGGATCAACGTTTTATTCATCTCTTCCCCGGACGAATCCAGGATAGAGAAAAGAGTGGGTTCTTCTGTCTGAACCGTCAGTGCCTTATCACCTAAAGTCGCCTCGCCCTTAATCTTGAAGCTGACGGTGAACAACTTCTCTCCAGCCGCAATTGGCGTATCTCCTGCATCGCTGTCTACCCATACTTTTTTGAGCCAGCCTGCATCGTTATCGTAATTGGAGTCGAAGTAATCTCCTGAATTACCCACAACGCCCGTTACTTCCAGACCCTCTGTGTCAAAATCAATCTGTAGGCTGTGAGCTGCAATTCCATAGGTAGAGTCGATCACTGTTACCGGTACGTCCACTGTAGCCCCCGGCGCACCACTGACCGAACCGATCTGGATCTGTGCTGCGTGCCGCGTCCACTTGGCGTACAGCGTTACATCGGACGTTACAGCGTCTTCTTCGAAATTCCAAGCTTCAGTACCGGACTCATCTTTATACCACCCTGCAAACGTGTAACCCGCCTTATTAGGCGTTGACGGAGCACTCA
The DNA here is from genome assembly GCF_038020215.1 of Paenibacillus sp. FSL F4-0087. Taxonomy (NCBI): domain Bacteria; kingdom Bacillati; phylum Bacillota; class Bacilli; order Caryophanales; family Paenibacillaceae; genus Paenibacillus; species Paenibacillus sp. FSL F4-0087. The sequence goes on along the minus strand of NZ_JBBODJ010000001.1, from coordinate 5,791,228 downwards.
ATGTCATGCCGTTAGCCACATCAGTCGCCGGCTCTACCGTGCTCCCTCCCTGCGAGTCGAACGTAACGGAGTGCGCTGCATTTGTTACCTTTACTGTGATTTTTCCGTTCTCTACTGTAGTCGAAGCGATATCATTACCCTCATAGAGTTCGTATTTGAGCAAACTCAAGTTAGAATCCCCAGACTGTGCAGTGTTCTTAATTTTGAAATGAAGTGTGAACACCTTTGTATCTCTTTCTACAACCAATACTGGATTAGCCTTTACATTGATTGTCCCATCAATGGAGAGATCCGTTGCAAAATCTCCCTCATCTGTAAAGCTCCCTAATTCATCTGTCACTTCATTTCCGGATTCCAGCTCCAGAGAGTTGGTATCGAACCCAATCGAAATGTCGTATTGGTTAATCATTTCCTCAGGTGTCAAAAATACCGACACGCTAACGGAATCTCCGGGATACCCTTCTTCGCTGCTTACCTTCATTGAGTTTGACGCTATTTCTGACTCCGCATAACCCGTCGTTCCGAAAGGCAACAGCATTACGGCCGCCAGCATTGTAGATATGATTTTTTTCCAACGCATTATATCAACCCTTTCCCACGGAGATGGCAAGAATCACTTTGATATCTTCATCGTCCCATTTACCGTCACCATTCATGTCAAGCGCCTGCAATTGCTCGGGCGTTAGTGTGATCTTGCCTTTGATATATTTGCTCAACAGAAGTGCATCCGCAGCCGTCACTTTACCGTCGCCATCGGCGTCCCCCATGACAAACACTTTATAATACGCGGTATACGTCACATCAGCTGTCACCGTAACTGCAGTTACTTGTTGACTTGTAAGCGTTGTAATCCCGCCATCGCTGCTCCATCCTGCAAAATGATATCCCTCCGCTGGCGTGACTGTTGGCACCGTTGCCGGATGTCCACCAATTGCTACATTTTCGCTTGTACCTTCGAAAGCGCCGTGATCTCCGGGCAAATAGCTAACCGTTAGCATCTGCGGTGTCGTGTCACTGATTGTAACTTCCAGCTTCTGTGGTGCTCCCTTACTAAAGGTGAAGATCAAGTTTAGCGTTCCTTCCGCTTGTTTCGACAAATACTCTTTACTGATCGTCACCGTACCAGCAACAACGTTATAGTCGGTACCCAGCACAAGTGCTTCAACTCCATTGGTAATTCCAGTAAGTTCATTTCCGTTTAAGACAACTTCTGTTGTTACATCCTTGTAATCCGGTGATGAGCTGTATTTATCGAAAAATCCAGTTGTGGGATTGATTGTACTGTTCGTTACCGTTTTCCGTAAAATGACCCCCTCCTGTCCGATCACTACATCTTCGCTTCCGCTCGAAACAATATCCATAAGATAAATGTTAGTACCGCTAGGTTGCTTCGTCCAAGTGATTCCATCTGTCGAAGTTACAATGGTTCCGGAAGCCCCAGCGGCTTTGAAGCCATTCTCGTCATAATGAATACCATGCAGGGCGCTATATACCGGGCTCGTTTGATCCGTCCAGGTTAACCCATCGGAAGAAGTAATGATCTTTCCGCCTTCCCCGACCGCTACAAACAAACCGTTGCCGTAGGTTACATTATACAGATAGGTTGAAGAGTCAGTGGGTTGTTGCTTCCATGTTATCCCATCAGAAGACGTTAAAACTGTGCTGCCACCTACTGCGACATATAGACCGTTTCCATAACTGACACCATAGAGCACGTCTGACGATTCATTAGCCTGGCTCGTCCAAGTCTCCCCATTTGATGAAGTCAGTATCGTGCCGTTAGCACCTACAATTACATATTGCTGATCTCCATATACACTTCCTAAAAGCGTACCCTCACCATACGTTTGCTCAGTCCAGGATAGCCCATTGGACGAGGTCATAATAAGGCCCTGGAATGCGGCTGATTCCTTATACCCCAATGCAATAAATTTGCCATTACCATAACTAACACTTCCAATATAATCTCGCGTAAAAGGTGCTACGGATGGCTTCCGGTTAATCCAAGCCTTCCCATCTGGAGATGTGAGAATCAAACTTTGTGAGGTTGTCGATCCCACCAGTTCATTCCCTACAGCAACAAACATACCATTGCCATAAACTAAGCCCTCGAGGCCTGCCGCCGTTCCCTTCAACTGGTCTGTCCATGAGATCCCATTGTCTGAAGTCAAGATCACACCGCTGTACCCAACGACCACAATGAGTCCATCTTCAGTTCCGATGCCGTTAAGATCCTTAGCAGTCTCTTTTATTTGAACTGTCCAGGTCGTACCATCAGGAGAAGTAACAATGGTCCCTCCTCCGCCTACCGCCACATATAAGTTGCTGATATTGTCATAGATTACTTTATTCAGAGTGGCAGAGGTATTGCTCGTCATACTGTTCCAGTTCGTCCCATCTGTCGATGTCATAATCAAGCCACTCTGCCCTACGGCTACGTATTTGTTGTTGCCATAGGTTACTCCGTAAAACATGTTAGTAGTACTAACCGTTTTGGTACTCCAACTAATCCCGTCGGCGGATTGAATGACAAATCCTCTAATCCCTACTCCAACAAACTTATCTTTGCCATATGTAACACCCATGTGAAAGTTACTTGTACTACCTACGGTCTGTCCCGTCCAAGTCATCCCGTCGGTCGAGGTCATCACTTTCCCGTCGGCCCCTACTGCTACAAACTTCCCGGTGCCGTATACAACACTAGATATACCGTAAGTTGTAATATTTTGCTTCTGAATCTTCCACTCTGTTTCCCCGTCTACCAAAGTTACTACCAATCCGCTTGATCCAACCGCGACAAATCTGCCATTGCCGTAGCTGACACTTGATAGACTGGAATTAATGGCTTCTGGATGATCCGAAACCATCCAATTCTTCCCGTCAGTGGAAGTGAGAATCACTTGATTTCGTCCCACTGCGACAAATTGATGGTTGCCATAGGTTACATCATTAATTGTATTAGCTGTTGGGAATGGACTTAGTTGTTCCCATTCGTCGGAAACAGCTTCTGCATAATTCTGCGGTATGAACGCCACCGTCATCAGGAATGCCAATACTATCGCCAGACCTCGTTTGAAAATTTTCATGTTCTTCCTCCCGCGTTTATCATTTTCCTATAAATGGAATTCTAATGAGTTCAAATTTTGAACTCGTTATCTGGGACCTTTTTTGGTTTGGTTTTCCCTTCAATTCATTTTCCCCCTCGTGTACATTTTAAAAATTGCAATTACACGCAAAGTATATCGAACTATTCTGAACCAATTCTGAACATGAGTTTTTCGGTTTTCCAACTGCAAACATCAAAAAAACGTCATGTGATATATATTCATGACGCTAAACCAAATCGTATCGATTCTAAATAATCCATTTTTTTACTCTAAGAACTTTCTGAGGTCAACCGTATAACATCCTATCTTCAAATTAAGTTCCTTTTGTAATACATAACCGTAACAGCAGACAAGAATTTGGAGCATTAAAACAAAAAAAGTCGCTAAAATAGCGACTTTCAATGGGATGATGTTGTATCCCTCGACAGGAATTTTGAAACTAGATCAATATTTTAATCTAGATCTAAACGAATGGTTTTATTAAGTAAATGGATAGTCATCCCAAACAACATAGTCTTTTGGATAAACGATTCTTTTTGGTTGCCTTAAAGTTGAAATGGTATTCCGGCAGAACCGACAGAATTGATGCTACAAATCTCATTCTGCATCTGCCGTTGGAATTCGGCGTGTTACACAAGCTCTGCTTATTCTTCTCTCTTATACCGTGCGATTGCTGGATGCGCCCAAACCAAACAGGAGCAGCAAAGCGCTAACGCCAAGCAGAAGCAATAGCGGGGGGTTCCAGCTTGCCGTGATGTCATGAAGCAAACCAAACAAGATCGGTCCAGTTGCTGCCAGCAAATATCCTACGGATTGCGACATGCCGGACAAAGAAACTGTATCGTGGGCATCTTTCGTCCGCAAACTTAAAAAGATCATGGCCAAGCTGAACGCACATCCCCCACCAATTCCGAGTAGAACTGTCCATAACGAAATGAGCGCATTTCCCCCAAAGTAAAGACCTCCCAATGAAACAAACAACAGAATAGTCATGATGATGACCAGTAAACGTTGGTTCTTCATGCGTCCCGCAACAATCGGCACGATGAACGCTACAGGCAGCGCAGCAGTTTGAAACAGCGATAACATCCAACCGGCGCTGTCTTCACTCAATCCCCGGCTTGTCATGATTTCTGGCAACCAAGCGACCAAAACATAGAAAAGGAGAGACTGTATCCCCATAAAAAACGTAACCATCCATGCTAGAGGCGAACGCCACAGACTTCGACGCTTGAGCGCACCACTTGTTGCCGATACGGCACCCCCCCTACTCGCCCGAGCTTGAGGCAACCAGAACAATGCAGCCAAAAGAACGAGTACGCCCCAAATGCCGAGCGCACCATTCCAGCCGAAACCGAGATCACGGGCGACCGGAACACTGACACCGGATGCAATCGCACCGGATAAATTCATCGACACCGAGTACACACCGGTCATGAGACCGACTTGATGAGCAAAATTACGCTTAACCAGACTTGGTATGAGTACGTTGCACACCGCAATCGCCAACCCAATCAAAGCAGTTCCTGCAAACAAAGAAGCTGTTGCGGCCAACGAACGGATCGCGATACCTACCATGAGTAAAATCAAAGCATAAAGAAGAGTTCGTTCCACCCCAAGACGGCGTGCCAGAAAGGGGGCGAACGGCGAAAGCAGCGCGAAAGCAAGCAACGGCAGCGTAGTGAGCAGACCTGCTGTAGCATTTGACAGTTCGAGGGATTCGCGAATCGAGCCGATCAATGGGCCTACCGATGTTAAAGGCGACCGCATAATCATTGCAATCAGAACGATGCCGAGGATGATTGGCCAAGCCAACGACAACGGTTTCTTCCCAATCGTTGACTTTGTATCGCTTAGTACGCTCATGGCTGCTCATCTCCTTTGACCTCAAAAACAGCTTTCGATTCCGCAATATGACGGTGAACCGCTGCCACGGCACGTTCGGCATCTTGATCAACTATCGCTTCAACCAGATGCCGGTGCATCTCCTTGAAACTCGCGCCGATTTCATAACGAGTCAAGCTGATAATGGTATCTTGTGATGCGTCCGCGATATGGTTGTATAATTCGATTAAGATTTCATTATGAGACGCCGCGATGATGCCTTGGTGTAGACGGATATCCTCTGTTACAATTCCATCCATGTCACCGCGTGCTGCCGCCGCCTCCCAACGTTCCAATTGGAGAAGAAGTTCGCGCGCCTCGTCGTCCGTTCTGCGCTGTGCGGCAAGATGGGCTCCCTCGCGCTCGAGCGCATGCCGGACTTCCAATGTCTGCATTGTATCGGAGCGCATGATTCGTTTATGTAGCACAACGCCCAGCACGCTCGAAGAGCAGACATACGTCCCGTCCCCTTGTTTTGTCTTCAAGAGTCCTGCGTGGACCAACGCTCGAATGGCTTCCCTCAATGTATTACGGCTAACATTCAACTCGACCATCAATTCTGGTTCAGCAGGAATACGAGTCCCGACAGCCCACTTGCCAGATTCGATCTGTCTTTCCATTTGCAATGCGACTTGCTCGACCAGTGTCAGCCGATTTGTTTTCTGAAGCATACGTAAGCCCTCATTTCATCTATTTTTTTCAAACGTAGGATGTTTGGTTAATAGGTACTTTAACACACTTATATCCTCTAGGCAACTCCTTGCCTAAAAACAGCCTATGAGTATTCAGGTCAAGGACAAAGTTCTATAGTTCCATAAAAACAAAAAAACCGCTAAAATAGCGGTTTTCTTCAATGCGCTTTCGGAAGAGATCTTTGCATTCCCCCTAGGTTTTTGACAAAAACATCGAACGGTACCTCTCAGCTTGTCTCTTCTCGCAAATCATGCTCCATGAATAGAATATCTCGTTTCATCTCCTTCACGCCCTGTCTTGAAATCCTGCCTGTCTCGAACATGGACTGGATGTTGTCTCTCTCCAGCTGAATTCCGACTCGGGCCAGCTCCTGCAGCGATATGCCAAACTCTTTTCGGGTGCCGGTTTCCTTTTCATTTCTGGTCAGACCCAGCAACATTCGTTCATACTGCAGAATTAGCGAGCTGACCATCTCCATATCTTGCTCGCCTTCTGCGAGTTGAACATTTAGCTGCTTAATGACATAAGTAATATTTTTAATTCTAAGACTATTCAATTCAGCCCTTCTTTCACGGAAGCTTAACCGGACTTGCTGCAGCATCCCGAACACTTCGTCCCAATGCTTAACGGGGAAAAACTCTTTTTTATAACGGGCATCTCTTGTGTGCATAAACAACAGTTTGTTAATTCGGTTAAGGTAACGGTACGCTGTGTATGGATTCACTTCTTTCTTTTCAAGCGCATGCAGCGTATTTTCTCTTTCCCATTTCAATATGGACAAACCCAAGGACCGCTGTGCCTTATCCTTCTTCTCATCTTTCTTGAGTGTTCGTATTCTGGAAGTATACGTATTGATGATTTGGGCAATCGCAAGACGATTCTGGTCCGTGATCAGTTCATTTAATCCGGTAACCACATTCCTCAGAATCTCAATTTTCGCCTGAATTTCGTCCTCTTCCTGCTCCGTTTGTGTTTCTTTACCCAATAAAAGCGGCAACAGATAGTTGGATGCCAGAAGTGTCCACAGGATAACTCCAGCTGCGAGGAAAATGATCAGATCTCTGGCTGGAAATGCAGTGCCATCATTAAGTAAAAACGGCAGTGACAAGGTACTCGCCAGTGTAATCGTTCCCCGAACTCCCGAAAGACTGAGGATAAGCGCCTTCTTCAACCTCAGCGCCCAAGGATCACGCGGTTTGGTCCCTTCGAAAATATCCATCAGCATTGCCCAGATGAGCCGCAGTCCGAGTACAGCCGAAGTCAATAATAGTGTGTACATAATGATTTTAAAATTACCTATTTCGGGGTTACTCCAAATTGTCTGGATAATATCAGGAAGCTGTGTTCCAAGCAAGAGGAAAACGAGTCCGTTTAATACAAAAATAATAACTGACCAGGTGCTTTTGGATACAACACTTAGCTTGGCTACTTCAGGGTTCATTTTCTTGTAACCGAAAGAATGGGCAATTCCTGCGGCGACAACGGCCAGGATACCATTGACCCCCAATTTCTCAGCAGCCATGAAAATTAAAAATGGAGTCAGGATCTCAATCAGCATATGAAGCGTGACATTCTCCATTCCCAGTTTGCGCAACCACTTCACCACACCATATTTTACTAAGGTGAGCAGCAGGCCCAACACCACACCGCCAAGTGAAATCGCAATAAAGCTGATACTGGCCGTTTTGAAAGAGAATACACCTGTGACCATTGCGGCTACGGCAAACTGAAAGGAGACCAGCCCTGATGCGTCGTTTATCAAAGACTCTCCCTCAAGAATTTGCATTGTCTGATGGGGGATCTTCACTTTCTGCTCCAGTGCGCCTACGGCCACAGCGTCGGTAGGCGCCAGTGCTGCTGCCAATGCGAAGGCTGCCGCCAGCGGGATGACCGGAAGTAACCAATTCAGGAAATATCCCATCACGGCTACTGTTACAAATACCAGACCCAGTGCAAGCAAAAGGATCGGTTTCTTTAGCTTCCACAGTGCTTCTTTATCCGCATGCCTGCCATCATTGAACAGTAACGGGGCAATGAATAGAAGTAAAAACAGCTCCGGATTTAATTTCAGTTCATAGTGCAAGGGCAGCAAAGTAATCAACATCCCCAGCACGATTTGAATAATAGGCACGGAGATCGAAGGTATAAACCGGTTTACTAAATTGGATAAAGAGACCGCCACCAGCATCAATAAAATAAATTCAAACAATTCCAAACGAATCTTACCTCCATATTTATCTGTAATAAGCAGCTTTTCGTAAAACACGTTACTAACAAGAATTTATCTTATTGTAAATTGCATTTATGAACTGTATATGAATCGCTTGCCCCTAGGCTGCCCAGAGCATTCTTCCATAATCCCCTCAGCTATTTTTATCGGAATTGCCGATAATTTCATTAACATCTTCTACTCGAAATTTCTTTTCAGGAGGTACCTCGTGCTCTTGAAAAAACAAAAGCAACCGCTGAGCGGCTGCTTCTGCATAACTAATTACTCGTATATTTAACCCAATCGTATTCAGCGTACAATGGATTGGCACCGTTATAAGCACCTAACCAACTATCAATCCCGGTCCCATTCCATATGTTTCTTCATAATTTTACCGGGAGTTATGGGGATATTGCTGGTTGCCAGTCGAAAGCATAGGTATGGAATCCCTGTGATGCATCAAAGCCAAGGTTAATAACCTTCTCATGACCACCGACCCCATTCGTAAAATAATTAAACTGTACTTTGGTCGTGTCTTTTCCTAAGAATTCAATATCAATCTCATCCCATTGCGTGCCATGAGCAGGTCCTGTGTAGGGGAAAAAGGATGATATACGATGCCTGTATTTTTGGCAGGCTTCATGCTTACTTCATACAACCCATATCCATAATTATTAGTGGAGCGATACTCCCCACAATCAAACTTGGCTTTTCTTGAGGAAAATATCAACGACTGGCTCTGCACGAGCCATTCATATTCAGTTCACAAAGCTATTTTATTCTATACAACATCATTAGAACTATTATGGATCATGGGAGGAACGAATATGATAAAAAATATTCTAGTTAGCGGGGCGAGTTTCGCCGGCATCTCAACAGCCTACTGGATGAAGCAGTTTGGCTACAACGTGACCGTTGTTGAGATTGCTGAAGGTCTTAAAAAAGGCGGCACACCTGTAAATATCCGCGAAAATACCGCCGACATTGCAAAACGTATGGGGCTTCTAGACCAAATCCAGTCGAATAAAATAGACATGGAATTAATGGAATTCAAAAATTCCGATGATGTCACTGAAAGAGTCGAAATCCGTGAGCAGCTTGCAGAAGATGAATATGAAATTGAGCGAGATGTATTGCTGGATATCATGTTCGAGGCTGTCCAAGATGACGTTGAGTTTATTTTCGGGAATAGTATTACGTCTTTGAAGGAAGAAGCTAATGGCGTTGAGGTAGCTTTCAAAGGAGGACAAAAACGCTCTTATGACCTGGTGTTCGGCTGTGATGGTATTCATTCGGTCGTCAGAAAATTATGGTTCGGCGAGGAAGCGGAATTTTCGCATTTTCTTAAAACGTATTTCTCTATCACCATCGTGGATAAGTTGTTGATCCGGGAGAATACGACACAAATGTACAACGAGCCGGGCAAGGCGGTCATGCTGAACTCTTATAACAATAAAACCGATATCGTGCTCTGCTTTTCTTCGGAGAAGGAGCTCCCCTACGACTACCGAAACGAGGAACAGCAGCGGGATATCATTTTGAATCAATTTTCCGGACTAGGCTGGCGAACGCCAGAATTGCTGGAAGAAGTGAAGAACTCCAAAACTTTTTACTTTGACAAACTGTGCCAAATGAAAATGCCCTCGTGGACAAAAGGCAGGGTAGCGCTAGTCGGTGATGCTGGATACTGCGCCTCTCCGGCTGCTGGCATGGGTGGATCACTCGCAATCGATGGAGCGGCAGCCTTGGCTGATGCTTTCCATAAAAACCATGGGAACTATGAACTTGCGTTCCAAGAATATAATCAGAGTTTCCGTCCTTTCATCGAGGAAGTGCAAGCAAACGCGGAATTGATGGTAGATTTTCTTGTCCCACGAACTGAAGAAGACATTCGCGAAAGAATTTCGCAAACAGCATCCATCAAGGACATCTAGGGACCGCTCTGTAGGATATTGAGAGGATATCATTTGATGTTATTTATTCAGTGAGTATTTGTTGAGTTTAATGATCAGATCAAGTTCTTGTCCTCAGTTTGGAGCAAGAACTTGGTCCAACAATAAAAAAGCCGCTATTATAGCGACTTAGGTTGGAGCTATGTTCTTGTTTGATCCTTCGTACACTTTAAACACGCCTTTGAAGCTTGATATCACATTCTGACATTGTTCCCGTGACGTATTCGATATAATTCACAGAACCGTTAAAATTCAAATAAGCTTCATAACGCATACGGATGGCAGGTAATGTGATCCAATCCAGAACATTTCCCTTGGGAACCCACCTACATTCACTCGTTTCATCAGAAGTCGCTAACTCTCCACCTACAGCCTTGCACACGAAATCAAACATCACTTTCGTAGGAACATCAGTTACACCGTCATACCACTTATGTACCGCTGTATTCGAAACAACATTAATTAAATGGTTAACCTCGGCATCTATTCCACTTTCCTCTTTAATTTCACGAATCACGCCATCAATCAGATTTTCTCCAACTTCAGTTATACCACCAGGATACACCCAACCATCGTCATGGGCTTTTACTAATAGGATATTTCCTTTTCCATCTTCTACAATTCCACCAGATGAGACAATATGTGTCGGAAACGCCATTTCACGACCTCCAAATTCGGTAAAGTTGTATACTTATTCCACATGATTCCTAAATTATCCTGCTTTTGTGAACATGCTTGCTTGAACAAAATTAATGTATGGAGATCGGTCGTTACGGAATTGAACATAATATTCATTAATTGCTTATTAGCCTTTTAGTTTAAAATAGTTCAAGCTATCTATATCATTAAGAAGCCCATGTTGTTTTGGTTTCCATCCTAGCTTTTCTTTCGTTTTTCACTTGAAGAATTTAGATCCATTTCAGCAAAATGAGTAAACCATGTGAAATGGTTGTTAGCTTCCTCGCGAGCTATGCTTTTAACAGGAACGTTAAGTCTTTCCCCTATCACAGCAGCTATTTCTTTAAAAGCTACACCCTCCTCTGCAACTGCGTGATATACCCCTGTTGTTTCGCTCTCCAGAACCAGCCTAAATAGTTGAGCAGCATCAAGCCTGTGTACCGCCGGCCAACAATTATTTCCTTCTTCAATAAAAGCCGAAACACCTTTATTACGAGCTAAATCAATTAGTGTTGGGATAAAAGCACGATCACCATTTCCATGTACGGAAGGCGGAAGCCGAACTATAGAAACATTAACCCCTTTCTCCTTCGCTACCTCAGCTGCCTCTTCTGAAGCGATACGAGGATTAGCATGTGGCCTGAACACCGGCAACGTATCTTCGGTTACGAGTCTCCCTTTTGGAAGAACTGCCAGGGCAGATGTAATAATAAGCGGACGGTCTGAACCAGCTAAAACAGAGCTCATAGCATCAATAGCCCTCTTATCCTTCTCACAGTTCTCTTTGAATTTTGAGAAATCGTGATTAAATGCAGTATGAATAACTGCATCAGCCGCCGATACTCCACTGCGCAAACTATCTAGGTCTTCCATATCGCCTCTATGAATTTGTGCACCTATTCCGCTAAGTGATTGAGCAGCTGCTTCTGATCGAGCAAGCCCTAGCACCTCATGACCCGCACGAATTAATTCCTGAACAATAGCAGAGCCTACAAACCCGGTTGCTCCCGTAACAAAAATCTTCATTTCTATTCCTCTTCTCTTTAAATTTCATGATTTTCTTTTACTTATATAATTTATCATCATGAAATTTTTGAGGCGTGGATAATAACAACACAATGTAGCACAATATTATCTCAGAAAATTATTACATGTCTTCTTTACAGCAAGAAAGAATTTCGCAGAGTTAAACTACGTAGAAAAAAAAGAAAACACTTAGCGTTTTAGATATTTGCATCTAAAATTGCTAGGAGTTTCATTTTTAATTTTTTTAAAGATTCTACTAAAATAGTTACCGTCATTAAAACCTACTTCCAATGCGATTTCAATAATCGTCTTATCCGTGGTTATCAAAAGCTGTGCTGCCTTTTGAACACGCATCTGATTTAGAAAATCCATCGGCGGGAAACCTGACACCGTTTTAAAAACTCTTGAAAAGTGGACTGGACTTAAATGAGAAACCTTTGAAAGATCATCTAATGTGATTTTTTCAGAAATATGTTTCTCCATATGTTTAATGGCTGACTTAATTTGATTTAATTTTCTATACTGGATATCTATTTCTGATTGCTCTGGTATTTTCTTTGTATAAGATCGGATAAGATCAGTCAATATTTGATAAGTTAATCCCCTTAAAACAAGCTCAAATCCTTCCTTCTTCTCCTCATACTCTCGGATCATCTTCTGTATACTGCCAAGGATAAATTCATCCTCCGTGATCTTCTCCTCAAACAGAAATCGATTCTTTAAGAGCAGTTCAGTGTATATGGATTGTTGTAAATCAGGCTGATTTCCTAAAAGCAATAAAAGGTCAATTTTGAATAAATAATATGCTAAGTCCGAATTTATATTTTCCCCTGAGTGAATTACATTAGGGTTCACAATTAAAATTGTACCTTGCTCTCCTATTATCTGTTGATTACCAGCCTGGAGAATCATCTTTCCTTTTTCAATATATAAAATCATAAGTTGTTCATGCCAATGAGGAGGGAAAATACTGCCCTTTTCATTAAAAGAACAGTATTCCGTAATAATAGGTTTTGAAATTTCCTTGTCCTCCACATACCCATACATATTTTCATTCACAACTAATTCTCTTCCCATAACCAACACTCCAAACGCTAATATTTTCCCGTCAATCACTTTTGGTTTAAAAGTAATCTGATTATAGCAGTAGAATGTCCAAATTTGTATGAATTGAATTACTGGCATTGTCTTCTGAAAATCGTTAAACACGTGCACGCTGTACGCGCTTGATTCCTGTGCGTAGTGTAAGCCCGAAGCAAAGAATCAGAATGATTCCGGCAACCACATAAGGGTAGTTAACATTGATATCAAACATCAGTCCAGCTACTACCGGCCCAATGATATTCCCAAGGCTGGTAAAAGCGGAGTTAAGTCCAGCCAAATATCCTTGATGTTCTTTTGCGACCATGGACATTTGAGTGCTGATGGCTGGGCGCAAAATATCGATGGACAAGAATACAACAAAGGTGACGGCGAAGATCAGCCAGTATTGGTGAACAAATAACGTCAACAGGACAAATACCCCGGCAAGTAGCAGGCAAACTGTAATGACTGCTTTCTCACCATAACGGCTTATAATCCAGCCGAAAATGGTTAACTGAACCAACGCGCCTCCAATGGAGCCGAATGTGAAAATGAAGGCAATATCCTTTGGTGTGAAGCCAAACTTATGGTCAACGAACAGACCGTATACCGCTTCATAGTTGGCAAGTCCAAAGGACATGACGAACACAATAATTAAGCTGATAAAATAAGGCTCGCGGTAAGTAGAACGCAACTGCTGAATTAGACTTCGTTTGGGTTCCAGATTAGCCAATCTATTCTTATCACCCTTTACTATAGACGACAGTGATTCCGGCAGGACAATCATAGTGAGGATCGCAGCGATCAGACCAGCGACCCCCGCAGCATAGAACGGAACGCGGATACCGAATTCGGCAATATATCCCCCGATGCCAGGGCCAATGATGTAGCCTGTCGAGATCGAAGCGTTAATGAATCCCATTCCCTTGGCTCGATCTTCCTCGGAGGTTACATCTGCCACATAAGCCATAACCGTTGGCATGATGAGTGCTCCGCTAACGCCCCCCATCATCCGAGAAACAAAAAGTAGCAGAGCTGAGTCAGCTAACCCGAATATCACCTCGGCACAGGCGAAAACTAGCATTCCGGCGACAATCATTCGCTTGCGTCCTAAGGAATCGGATAATCGTCCCGCCAGTGGTGAGAAAACCAACTGTGTAAATGCGAATGAAGCAGTAAGCATACCAGCAATCGTTCCGTTAATATCTAAAATAGTAATATATTGCGGTATCACTGGTATAACCAGACCAATGCCAGCAAAGACTAAGAATAGGTTAAACATCAGAAGCAGCAGAGCGCCCCGATTTTTGAATAATAAAGCCATCTAATTGTCCTCCCAAAATCAAATATTGAATATGTACGCTAACTATGTATCTTCTGCAGACGCTGTTCTGACCCATTGCGAAGTGAAGAATAACTAACATATAATACCTATTCTCATTCCAAATTACTTTTTAAAGATAAATGTTTAAAAAGTACGGGATTAAATGTAATACACATTTTTTTCCCTGTCAATATATACTTTCTTAAATTTAATAGGTTGATCTGTGAGTAAGACGAATAGATCGATCGAACATATTGGACTGATAGTCTGTAATTATCCAATGTACAGTTCAGGCTGAAAACCATGGTCTGACTGCTCGTGACTGGTGTGGACTGCATCCAATTCGTCGTTCCGAATTTGAGTAAACACACGAAAAAAAGCCGCTAAAATTAGCGACTTTAATGTGATAATTTTATATCCCTCGACATCAACCGTCCTTTTGGAACAGCCCTATTTCGAGTCAAATTGTATTCAAAAGAAAATGATTCAACTAAAATATAATTCCGATAATTATGGCAGATAAAACGCTTACAAGTGTTGCGCCATATAAAAGTTTCAATCCAAAACGAGCAACAATATTCCCTTGTTTTTCATTCAATCCTTTTACTGCACCCACGATAGTACCAATGGACCCAAAGTTAGCAAATGAGATTAGAAAAACGGAAACAATGGCTGTAGTACGCCCACTTAAACCGTCTTGAATCTTAACAAAGTCAAGCATGGCAACAAATTCATTCGCAACCAGCTTCGTGGCCATAATACTTCCAGCATGAACCGCCTCATGCCATGGTACTCCGATCATAAAGGCAATTGGTGCAAAGACATACCCTAGAATTCCTTGAAACGAGATACCAAATATGCCGCTGAAGACCCCGTTAATTAAAGCAATGATTCCAACAAAACCAACTAACATTACCCCAACTACAATGGCTACCTTAAAGCCATCCATAATATATTCGCCCAGCATTTCAAAAAACGTTTGTTTGCCCTCTTCCTGAACTTCAACAATATCTTCTTCGGCTGTAACTTCATACGGATTAATGATGGATGTAATGATAAAGCCGCCAAATAGGTTTAATATTAATGCAGCTACTACATATCTAGGTTCCAGCATGGTCATATATGAACCAACAATGGACATGGATACCGTTGACATTGCAGATGCACATAATGTATACAAGCGATGTTTTGGTAATAATCCAAGCTGATTTTTCACAGAAATAAATACTTCATTTTGACCTACAATTGCGGCTGCAACCGCATTATAAGATTCCAATTTCCCCATGCCATTTACTTTACTTAGCACCAGACCAATATACTTGATAATGAACGGCAGTATTTTGTAATGTTGCAGGATTCCTATTAATGCTGACATGAAAACAATTGGCATCAACACAAACAGGAAAAAGGTATGAGCTCCTTCATTGGCAA
Source organism: Paenibacillus sp. FSL F4-0087 (assembly GCF_038020215.1). Taxonomy (NCBI): domain Bacteria; kingdom Bacillati; phylum Bacillota; class Bacilli; order Caryophanales; family Paenibacillaceae; genus Paenibacillus; species Paenibacillus sp. FSL F4-0087. Next base: position 5,775,841 of record NZ_JBBODJ010000001.1, on the reverse strand, counting down.
TCCCACCAAAAACAAAGTTCGTTCCTTCGTTGGCATATCCGAGTAATTTCGAAAAACTATCGGCAAACCCTTTGATTAAGAATTCGCCTATACTCGTTTTTAGTATAATTAATCCCAAAGCTAACTGAATAACAATCATTATGATGATTGGACGATATTTGATTTTCCGCTTATTATTACTCGCAAGCCAGGCCAATAATAGAACAATAACCAGACCAACAACAGAAATTAGATAATGCATAATTAACCCTCCAAATTATCGATACTTTTTTTGGAATCCTCATATCGATTTGCATCTTTCCACTTTAACGCTTGTTCCAAAATAATCGCCAATAGACTTCCGCAAATTAACCCATTATTCAAAATGGCTATTACAATCGGAGATAAATGGCTCGTAGCGGATGTTGGAATAAACATTAAACCCACACCAACTAAAAGAGAAACTCCGCTAACAATAAATGTTCGTTCTTCATGCAGAACCTTCTTCAATTCCTTCAGCGATAATCCAACCATCTTCACAAAGATGACGAATGTAACGGCATAGCCTATAGGCGCTGGGATACCGGAAATTACGTTCATTATTGGCGGAAACAAGGATACAGAGATGACTAAGATGCATCCAATTAAAAACGATTTCCGTTCCCTCATTCCTGTTTGTTCAACATATCCCGCCGCTCCTGAAATAGGCACTGAACCAATCGCTCCGAAACTGCCACCAATAAAATGGGTAATGCCAGAAGCAAATCCGGCACGCAAATAACGATTATGATCCAATTTCTTTTGTTTCATAACGGTCTCCATCAACCGAATAGACGCAAGCGCATTGGTTATTAATAATAGTGTTAATAGAAAGGCAGTTGTGACTGTTCCGCTATCAAATCTTGGACTTCCAAAAGGAAATATTTTGGGCAGTTTAAATAGCGTATCCGCCGGTGAAATCACCGGCATCTTGTCGCATATGATAAACAATAAACAGCCTATCGATATACTGATTATTACTGAAAATTGGCGCAGCAAAACAAAGCGACTGTTCCCTAACCCAAAGGTAATGCAAATCACAATCACACTCAGTACGAACACTTTCACATCTAACAAGGTGTGGCTTGACGTGATCCCCATCATACCTTTCATAAAAGAACCGCTTAATTGAAAGATCAATAAGAGCAAATATATAAAAGTGACCGTTGGCGTAAATAGACGAGCGATTTTATCCATTAGCTTAAATGCTGAGATTAGGATAAATAAAACTCCACTACAGATCATTCCCCCACTTAAAGCTTGCAGGGCAGCAATATTCGAAGAATACAATACCCCCACTAAACTTGCGTAAATGGTGAAAATACTCCACCATAACCCTGCTGGACCTTCATGAATAGGGAATTTATGGCCGATGACGCCTTGTAAAAATCCAGCTATTCCTAAAGTAATCAGTGTGCTCTGGATGAGTCCAGAAGCCTCCATAGGTGTTAGGTTATATAAATCTGCGATAGCAATTGGCGCAGCAATTGCACCTGCGATCATAAACATCATCCACTGCAATCCAGATAGTATTTTCATTTCTTACTCACTCTCTTTTCTTGCACCCGTACTCGTATCGATAGATTAGCTCTCAATCGCTGTGTTAAGAGCGATTTCGACCATTTCATAAAATGATTGTTCACTTTCTTGATGAGTTAAGTGCTCCTGTGTTAACAGTTGACTGCCTACTGTCAAAATGGATAGAGCTTTCACACCGTATTTAGCGGCTAACGTATATAAGGCTGTACTTTCCATTTCAACTCCTAATACACCAAAATCCATAAACTTGTGAAGTCGATCTAAGCTCTCACGGTAGAACTCATCGGAGTTATAGATGTTACCGACAAAGACACTTACTTGTTTAGCTTTTGCTTGTTGATACGCTTTCATTAACAATGAGAAATCTGCTGTAGGTGCATAATTACAGCCATGGAAGATCTTATCCGTCATATTACTATCTGAAGACACGGATTGGGCTATTATAATATCGCGGATATTAATGTCTTTCTGCATCGCGCCACATGTACCAATACGAATCAATTTCTTCACTTCATAATCGACGATCAATTCCGTTGCATAGATACTCATCGATGGATTCCCCATCCCTGTCCCTTGAACCGATACACGTATCCCCTTGTATAATCCGGTGTACCCATACATGCCTCTTACTTCGTTATAACAAATGGCCTCATCTAAAAAGTGTTCTGCTACAAATTTTGCACGCAAAGGATCTCCCGGAAGCAAAACGATGTCCGCTATTTCTCCTTTTTTTGCGCCTAAATGCCTACTCATATTTCTGCCTCCTACTCTCAATGTTGAACCCAGGCTTTCCGAAATCTCTTCCACTTGCCTTCAGAAAACCAGTTCGGAAAGTACATTGAGCATAAGATTTTTCAGCATAACAAACTAGACCAAAATCTTACGGAGGGTAAGGGAAATAATTGATCAAATTATAAAAGCAGTTCTTTACGAATATTGTCTAGATCTCTTTTAGACGGGATCGTAGAGATAATAACAACAGGCACGGTCTGCAATGTTACCGGGATATTACTAATGACAAAATCGATCTGATGTTGCTGCATCATTTCGTCGGAGAGCCCTTTCATTATGGAAGTATTGATGATCAGCTGATCCCCAATTTCCTTCTTGATCAAATCCGCTATGTAATGACGAATTGAAAATTCTTCTCCAATCACCAAGAAGGCCCTTTTCCTTTTATAACGTAAATTAGAACGAACAATTAAGGTTAGCTTGGTTAAATGAAAATTATTGTACAAGGCGGCAGGATAAGCTTTACTCCACGTTTGCATGCAGGTTTGCAGTTCTTGATAAAGCTGCTGGCATTCCTTTTGAACATAAGCCGTTAAATTACTTTGTGAAATCATCATCCATTCAGGAATTGCATTATCGATTAATAACTTGTCAAAGAACGCGTATATCTCCAATAGAAATCGTTCTTCCATCTCCAAGTTAGGGTATATTTTGGCTAGTAGCCTTAGAAGCAGATTACCCATTTGATATTCTTCTTTGTCCTTATGCAATTCAACTTCTTTCATCGGCGTTATTTCTGATCCTTCATAATAATGATATTGGCTGAGACTGACCAGGGATTGCATAAAGTAAATTTCACTATGGGGAAAATCAATGGAAAGCTTCTCTCCAAGACTCTTGGCGAGGGTCTTCACAGGTATATAAAACATCCCCTTTTCCCAAGGGTAAGCACTTTCGTCGATTTTTACGTATTTTCCTTTAGCGACTCTTTCCACAACAATGGCCAACAAAAAAGATAATCTCCGTTTGGAATTGATAAAATACACAATATTTTTCTCATTCTCAGTATTTGTGATTAACTGATTGATATATGCAAAATCGACATTCGCAAAGGGCCATCCTGTGAACTCATACGCATCACAATATAACTTCCAATAGAAATATCGAATATTCATTTCATTCCCTTTGATTGTCGGGGTTGAATATGTAATGCGTAACTTATACGCTTTTAGATCATTATTATTTAATTGTACAATCAGTTTCTTCAACGATGAGGTACTCATAAACATAACTCCGGCTAGCTCCTCCACGGACAGTCGATCCACATTGGTGAACAATACATTCATCAGTCGATAAAAGACGGTTTGTCTGAACATCGAAGAAATCACTTCACTCATCGTCTCACTTCGTCCATCTCGCCGAAGAACGATTCCCTTTCCTCTAGAAACTTCTATGGTTACAGTAGGAGGTAATTGCTTGCTGATTTCCTCAACCATTTTACGTATGGTTTTATCGGAGATACCTAAACTTTTTTCAACTTCAGCTAAGGTAAACCATCTATGTTCCGTATCAAGCAGCGTTAATAGTTGACTAGCTAATGTAAATCCCTTATCCATTTTCCCCACCCTATTTCAATTTAAATTAAATGTCATCGTGTTTTTGGCTAAAGAAAAATCGATTCCCTCATAAGGAAAGAATCGGCTTTTTAATGTGTTTAAATACGGTCTATGATAAACCAATGTGAATAAGCTTAAACTATCCCACCCGGTAGTTCAATCTATATACAAGCCAACCCTTTTGGCTACCACTATGGATAAGATTTCCCTTTTTTAGCCATGAAAAAATCCCCTCCGCTCAGCAAGATTAAGTCCATCTTAACAGATGTCTTTTTCTCTTGTTTACGAAAAGGGGATAACAGCAATTCATTCTATAGATCTTAAACTTTAATATTCAATTTGTGTTTTCTTCATAAAGATTAAGATTTTTTTCAAATTGTTCTTCTAGATACTCTGCGTAACTGACAACTCGTGGGGATTCCAACAACCTACCTACTACACAATATAATCCAATCAAAATACATACTGATAAAATGATTTCAACAATGAGTGGCATCATTCTCCCATATTCTCTCCTTGCCAGGTAGCGTCTAGTCCCAAGTTAGAATTGATTATTAGCTTGGTTATCCATTACCATTCAACTTGGTCGAAACGCATGTTTTTGTAGTAATACTCTCTGTCATGGTCGGTGATTTCACGAAGAACCCTGCAGGGATTACCCACAGCGATAACATTGCTAGGAATATCCTTGGTTACCACGCTTCCTGCACCGATCACACTACCCGCACCGATGGTAACACCTGGCACAATCACAGCGCAGCTGCCGATCCATGCGCCATCCTCGATGACTACCGGTAGAGCAAACATTCCACCTTCTTTGCGCTTTTCTGGGTGTACTGGATGATTGGTTACAGCAATCGTGACATTTGGACCAAACATGACATCGTTTCCAATCGTGACTTTATAGTCATCGACAACAGTTAAATTAAAGTTGATATAGACATTGTTGCCTACTGTAGTGTTTGATCCATACGACATGCGAATAGGAGGTTCCATCCAAACATTTTCACCAATACTACCGAAAAGTTGTTCCATCAGAGTCTTACGCATTTCAATATCATCGGGATGTAAGCGATTGATTTCATAACATAGTGCCTTTCCTCGTTGACGTGCCCGAGCCAGATCAGAAGCTTCCAGTGGATAATTCGCGTCGTGATCAGTAAACAGTTGTCGGCTTGCCATTCGTTCTGTAATATTCATGTCTTAGTCCCCTCTGCATTAAATCTAATCTATTTATTTAAGTTAACCTTACGTTCTTTGACCGCTTTTTCTTAACCTACTGGTGAAAAAGTCCTTGTAATATTATTTAGCCATTTGTATTGGCGATAACGGTAAAATGCCAATGGCAACTTAATAATCTCATCCAAACTAATGACGATATATAATACCAGGGGTGATACGTGCCAGACAAAAGCACAGAGATAACCAAGCGGCAAAATAATACCCCACATTACAATCGAATCACACCAAAAGCCAAATTTAGAGTCACCTCCTGCAGTGAATATTCCTGAGATATTAGTTGCATTAATGGATTTAGCAATACAATAAAATGCACTGATATATAACATTCCATCCAAGTAGTTTTGAGATATGGCATTTAGATTTACTATAGAGAAAACAAGCGGTTTTATCAGAATAATGGTGCACCCTGCTATTATTCCAAATAGTAAAGCATAAAGATTCATCCTGCTTCCCACCTGTTTTGCTTTCTCGGTCTCCCCTTTACCTAGATATTTCCCAACCAGTATAGAACCTCCACTAGCAATACCTCCACACAATACAATGGTTAAATTCTTAACCACGGATGCAACAGAATTCGCTGCAACCATATCAGCACTTACATGTCCTATAATTGCGGCAGTCGCAGTTAGTGCCCCTCCCCAAACAATATAATTGCCTTGTACAGGCATGGTGTATTTCAGGAAATCCTTTAGGAGATTGCGCTGAATACCATCCCATATAGGAAAATGAAAACGAATCGATCCTCGCGTCACAGAATAAATAACACAGCAGCCCAACTCAATAAAACGAGCTAAAACTGTAGCGAGAGCCACCGCCATGATTGCCATTTCAGGTCTATCTGGGAAAAGTACAAAGATGCATAACGCATTAAACAAAATGTTTAAAATTAAACATAGTGAACTAATCCAAGCGCTTAGTTTTGCATTTTCCATACTTCTAATCACGCTGAGATACATTTGTGAAATGCCCATTGCAAGATAAGAAAACGAATTCATCTTTAAAAATATTGAACCATAACGAATTAATTCACTATCATTTGTAAAGAAACGCATTAACGTTTCAGGATATAAAAAAGATACTAAAAAGAACAAAATAGAAATACTAAATGAGAACAAGCAGGCTGTGCTGAGAATACGTTGTATGGTTTGAACATCTTTCTTCCCCCAATATTGTGCAGTCAAAATCCCTGCTCCCGTAGCCATGCCCATGTAAAACAATGTTAATGCAAAGGTGATTTGTCCCGCTAACGATACGGCCGACATTGTAGATTGGCTAATCATTCCCAACATAACTACATCAGCTGATATAACTGTTGCTGAGATTAGATTTTGTAATGCAATGGGAATGACAAGCGTGATTAATTCCTTATTGAAATTTCGCGTCATAGGAGTAGTTAACTGTATGCGCTTTTTCTTTTTAACGTATATCCACTCCTCTCTGTTGCTTTTCATATTATCAAGATAGGATAAATTCATTGTCCTTTCCACAAATATTGGCTATACTTTTGTCAAAATCGTATATTTATTGGAGGCACTTTGTTGGATGGAAAATTTAGAGGTATTTTCTGATTTATCGGAACGATTGAATTATAATCTACCTGACCTACCCTTGTATGTCCGGAGAGGAAGCTTGAATCAATTTGATAATTTTGCAGCTGCCGCCCATTGGCATTCGGATATAGAGTTCATTTACATTCTGGAAGGCTCCATGGAGTATTCGGTTAACGGACAGACTGTAAGTATAGAACAAGGAAATGGGATTTTTGTGAATAGCCATCGATTGCACTTTGGTTTTTCTCACACTCATTGTAATTGTTCATTTATCGTTATAGTGATCCATTCTTCTCTCATCGGGGAAGGTTCGTTCATACGAGCATACTGGGAAGAGAAGTTTGGTCCAAACATGGATGATTTTGTATTACTAGCTGAACAGATCTCCTGGCAGCACGAGATATTGTTATCCATTCAATCGATCTATGCTGAAATGCACAATAATTTTGCTCCAAATCCATTCCGCTTAACTTCTCAGGCTTTATCTTTATGTGCTGGTATTGGAGATCACTTGCAACCGAAGGTGGGAGATATCCATGATGTACAATTATGGACAAATATTCAGCAAATGACTCGATTCATTCATCAAAACTACGAACAAAAAATAACTCTTGAAGACATTGCATCCTCAGGAGCCGTTTGTCGAAGCCGCTGTTGTACTTTATTTAATAAATACGTGGGTCAAACTCCCAACAATTACTTAACTCGATACCGCCTTCATAAAAGTTGTGAGATGTTGAGGGAAACTAAAAGATCTGTAAGTGAAATCGCACTTGCCTGTGGCTTTCAAAGTGTGAGCTACTTCTCATCCCTTTTTCGCAAACACATTGGATTAGTTCCACTAGCATATCGAAAAAGCGACATAAATGGCTTAAGTAAAACGGAGAATTAAACCGATTTATGCCCCATTCTCTAATTTCTCTTTCAGAATCGGATGGCGGATTGTAATTCGGGTGCCTATGCCCTCCTTGGATTCGATTTGTAATTTATACTCTAAACCGAAATAAATCTTTAACCGCTCATTGACATTGCGCAGGCCGACACCAGATCGCCCATTCATCTTCTGATCCTCAGATTCCTCCTCCAAGGCCTGTATAACTGAATCGGGTATTCCCTTCCCGTTGTCAGTAATGTCAATGACCAGATCCTGCTCTTCTATTCGTCCGGAAAGTATAACTTTGCCATGCTCGAAATTCCCACGTATGCTGTGTTGAATCGCATTCTCAACCAGAGGCTGTAGTAAAAGGCGCATGAACGTCATATTCAGCATATCCTCATCAAAAAAGTACACCACTCGCAGTGGCATACCGATTCTGGCCTGTTCGATTTGCACGTAGGCCTTCACCTGTTCAATTTCACGACCAACTGTCGTAATATCCTTGCCCTGATTGAGACTGAGCCGTAATAAATTGCCTAATGCGGACACCATTTCACCAATATCATTTCGTCCATGATTCTCCGCTTTCCAGCGGATCGATTCCAGCGTGTTATATAGAAAATGCGGATTGATTTGATGACTGAGCACTTGAAATTCAAGTTCTTTCTTGCTCCGTTCGGCTCGGGTAGATTGTGCAATCAAATCCTCGATTTTACGTACGATGCTGCCGAATCCACGAAACAGCCACCCGATCTCGTCCTTGCGTTCTTGATGCGGGATGTACATTCCAAAATCGCCTTCTTCAAGCTTTTTCATCAGACGCACCAATCGAAGGACAGGCTGCGTGAAATTTCGGGTAAGATAAATAACGACGCCAATGGATACAAGTAAATAGACAATAATAATGACAAGAAGCAACCGATTCATCTCCATAACAGGCTCCACTAGAGCATCCATCGGCGTCAGACTGATAATCGTCCAGGGGAGGCTGTCCATCCGGACGAAAGTGATCAAATGCTCTTGATCATAAATCGACAATTTCTCAACGCCTTCGTTATACAGATTGCGCTTGGCTAGCAGTTGTGGAGAAGGTAAAACATCACCAGTCCATTCGTTTCCGGCCGAATCAAAAAGAATAGCCCCTTTTTCATCAATGATCAGAAATTTTTGCCTTTGCAGTCGTTTGGTAGGTGAAAAGAATCGGCTTAGGTGATTGTCAGCCAGATCCGTTATCACAATGCCGCGGGGTGTCCTGCTGTGCAGACTTGTGAACGTCTTGATATAAGACAATAGCGGGCCCCGATTCGGACCATCACTTACTGATAATTGCCAATATGGCATGTTACTGTCCGCTGCTTGCCGAAACCACTCTTCTTCACCAACCGAGGCAGATTCCTCCAAAGCTCTCATATACGTTGGATAATCTGCCGGAATTAGTGGATATACTCGAATCTGCAGCGCATCCATCTGTTTCTTCTTTTCATACACGATACTCAGCATATCAACGGAGTTCGTCTCTTCTTCCTTTTGACTTAACGGTGGCCTCTCCAATAAATACTGCAATGTTTTGTCACCAATCAAGTTATTGATACCTTCGTTTAACTGAGCTAAATACGTTTCCACGTTTATCTTGGCTTGCTCCAGATAACTCATCGAGAATGTAATATTGGCTTGCTGAATGCCTTCTATTGATTTGGTATGGGCATATGCAGAGAATAGGATAAAGGGGATGATCGTTATCGAGAGAAAGATCAAAATCATACGGTTACGAAAGGAAGATGCCAGGCGCAGAAAAGCATTAATCATCCGAAATCCCCCGTAATCTACGGAATTCTTTTGGTGTTACCCCGACATGCTTTTTGAACAATTTTGAAAAATGAACCGGATCCTTATAGCCAACTTCATATGAAACTTGATAAATCTTATATTTTATATCGCCCAGCAATTCTTTGGCTCGTATCATCCGGATACTTGTTAAATCCTCCAGAAAGGTATGACCCCGTTCTTTTTTGTACAGCTTGCTGAGCCAAATCGGTGTAACATGAACCATTGATGCGATGTATTGCAACGATAGATTCTCGTTGTAACGGGTTCGGATCAATTTTGCAGCTTCCTGCACAATTCTGCTGGATGAGTTATCCATTTTATGGAAATCACTTGCTAACAGATGCAAGTTTTTTTCTACATGCTTCTTTAGGGATTCCAGAGTGTCATATTGTTCCAAGCGTTCCCACAACCCAATAGGATCGCGTTCCCATGAACGGTCTGGCCAACCAGCGGATGCGGCGGTTCGATAGATGTTCATTAACCACTGGAATATTTGCTGTTGAATGTCCTTCAGACTTAAGAGCTCCCATGATTTAACCATGTCTTCGAAACCTTTCATGGATTCAATAATATCCTTTTCTGCACCATACCTGAACAGATCCAGCACTGCCGCCGGTTCGCGAATGGACATCTTCTCATTCTCAGTATCCATCTCATCAACGGATTCAGTGAACAACCGATTGCCCCCATAAATGACTTTCTGCTCTAACGATTCAACGCATTCAACGTACAAGGCATTAAGATGCTTGAGCTCCTTCGGGAAAGCACTTACTGCAATACTGGCCTTCACTTTTACGAATTGATTGATCCGTTGCAAGCAGATCTCAGCCACTGATTTGCATAACTCCAGTATTTTTCCATCAGGATAACTGATCACAGCCACCCAACGGTCCGTGTTATCCTTGAATAAAGCTGCGGGTACATTCAATTCTTCAGCCAGTGTCTGGCTGACCACGTTGCCAATACCGAATAGTACAAGATCCTTCTCAGCCGTCAGCATTTGCATTTTGACCAGCGCCTTCAGATCATCTCCTTCAACGACCATCATAAGCAAAGGAGATTCTTTCATCCAGTCCATATGCAAGGACTTCAGCCGATGCGTGATGCGGGTTTCTCGATACGGATTATATTCGTTTTCTACCACTTCGCGCAGAAGTTCTTCTTGCAATATGGGAACGGCGAATTGAACCTGGTACGCAATATTCGTTTTATTTTGCTCCTCTAGCCTCTCCCGCCTGATGTGATCCGTTGCCTTACGCACAATCCGTTCCATCTCATCCATGTTGATGGGTTTCAATATGTAGTCGATAGCCCCCAGGTGAATCGCCTGCTTTACCAGGGAAAAATCATCATATCCGCTAATCAAAATTGCTTTCCAATCTTTAGGTTCCCTCATCTGCAATTCACTGAGCAGTTCAAGTCCCGACATCCGGCTCATTTTGATATCCGTAATGATCAAATCGGGTTTGTACTCCTGTGCAATCTGTAGTGCTTCGTCGCCATCGGAGGCAGAACGGACTGTTCCAACTCCAAATTCATGCCAAGGAAAGCGCTTACGAAGACCTTCACGAATTTCATACTCGTCATCAACAATTAACACATTAATCATGAAGTAAACCTCCCGGAAGTTAGTCAGGGTGATTCGACGCCAGATTCAGATCGACTTGCCGCTGCACCTCGCCAATGATTTTATCAAGCCCGATGTTCTGTTGTTTTATTCGGTAATCCGATACCGCCTCCTTAACATCAGATACCAATCCGAATTCAATGGACCGACCCATATCTTCATACAACTGTACCCGTTCTTCAACTTCCTTGCTGATCGCATAATCACTAAGCAGCAAACCTTCTAACGGCGAATCCAAATTGACTGGTATTTTGGCAAACCGCGCTTCCTCTCCCCAGAAATCCCCAGGGTATGTCTCCGTGGACCTGATGAATCGCGAATTCCAAAGCGCCCATTGCCCGCCCCAGCCCATATAGTTGCTTGTCGAATCACTTAAGTTGTGCGGATACACCACCTGCTCCCCGTCCATCTGATACGTCTTGCCTTCAATGCCGTAGATCACTAAGTCATACAGTTTTCGATCGGTCTCCATCATATCGAGAAATTGCAGCACCAATTCAGCATGCTCCGAGTTACGGTTAATGGCAACAACGTTCGAAATTGGACTGCGGTTGACCTGTTTCTTATCCGGGTACAGAAGAGACATTTGCTGGCGATAGTTTGGATCAACAAATCCCTGATCAGCAGCATGTGCCCATTCATGCGAGGTAAGTGTAAATAACACTTTACCGTTGCGCCATTGATCGGAACTATCTGCTCGGTCAATCAGTGATTCTGGACTCAAAATCTTGTCTTCATACCATTTCTTGCTCATCACTGCGGCTTCCACATAGAAGGGTTGCTGCTCAATGGCCTGCACTTTATGATTAGGGTCATTCAGATTAATACCTAGTCCATGAAACCCCAAATCCAGCCACTCCTCCCGCACGAGATAGAATGGAAGTGCTGTTATACGAGTCACTTTACTGTTCGGATATGCGCGCTTTAGTTCATGTAAGAGCACGTCCACATCTTGAACCGTCTGCACCGATTCCGGTTCCCGATAAATCCCCGCTTTCTCTGCGAGATCTACCCGCCATCCGGCATATGGACGTTGATTCATTTTGATAGACCAAGGCAGTCCGACAATATCTCCGTTCATCGTAGTAGATCGCAGGTTACCATCCATCTGATATTTTTTATAGAGATCTGGCGCATACTCGGGTAAAAGTTTATCTAAGGGCATATAAGAACCCCGCGAAGCCATCTCTCTGAAGGAAGAATCCGAATCAAAATTAAGGTCCCACCGATCACCGGCAGCAGCCATAACTAGAAGTTTCTCCGGATATTCAGGCCAAGAAATGAAATGAATAGAAAACTTTACATTCAGTCCTTTGTCTTTTACGTACTCGCTGACTGCCGTCCATACTTCATCGGTCGCTGCTTTTTTCTCTCCGCCAAAATAAAACTTGAGTGTCACTTCCGGCTCACTGGGATGATTAGATGATGTGAAAAAATCATTGATATCTGCCCCAGTGCTGCCCATGCATCCCGACAATGCCAGAGCTATGCATAGTAGATAGGGTGCCAGCCACCTCTGGAATCTGAAAACGGAACTCTTCATTTAATCCCCTTCCATTTCTGAAATACGGACATCGCCATCCATTCAAGATTTCTATATCAAAAAAAGCATTCACCCGTGTTCACTGTTTAAATATACCCACTTCTTTTTAGTAAAACAATGGAAATCATATATCTCATCCAGTTTAAAGGATGTACTTCTTCCACCAAATAAAAGGAGGGGTTATTCTCCCCTCCATCGCATTTACGAACGATCAGATTTCTTTCTCCATCCATTTCATGTACCAAAACTTCCTGTTGTATCAAATAGTACTGATTCCCCTATCTTACGTTTGGATGTCGAGATCCGCTTCTTCAACTCGGATAAATACAAATCTTCGTCAATTGGAAATTCAACGGTTTCGCCAGTCCAACTGGACAAATGCATGGCGTTCGACAACATTAAGCTATGGATGCCTTCCTCACCGTCCGCAATGAGCGGTGTTCCGTCCAGGATCGCCTTCCCAAATGAAGCGATGATCCCCATATGCTGGCTATTATCCCCTTCCGCTGGAACAACCGATACTTCAACCGACGGCGATGTAAAGCCTTCTTTCGATTCGAAACAATATTCACGTTCGTTCTGGCTGAGCTTATGCAGCGTCAGTTTACCGTGTTCACAGACCAGCTTACCCATCTCCAACGTAATCTCAAGACGATTTGTTCCTGGTAAATCCGCAGTTGTGGTTACAAATACGCCTGTGGAACCGTTCGGAAATTCCAAATACGCCGTCACATCATCTTCAACCTCAATATCATGCCACTTGCCTTCATGGCAAAAAGCACGTACTTTCGAAGGCATGCCGCAGATCCATTGGAGCAAGTCGATGTTATGAGGGCATTGGTTGATGAGCACTCCACCACCTTCACCAGCCCAAGTTGCGCGCCAGCTCCCCGAATCATAATAAGCCTGAGTTCTGTACCAGTCAGTAATGATCCAGTTCACCCGTTTGATGGCCCCAAGCTCGCCGCCTTGCACCAACTCGCGCATTTTCCGATACATTGGATTTGTTCGCTGATTAAACATCATACAGAAAACGACGCCACTTTCCTGAGCCTTCTCGTTCATCTCTCTTACCTGCTTTGTGTAGACTCCGGCCGGCTTCTCGCACAAGACATGTAATCCTTTGCTGAAAGCTTGTATCGCAAGTCTTGGATGATCGTAATGCGGTGTAGCGATAATAACAGCATCACAAAGACCACTGTTTATCAGTTCTTCCGGGCTATTAAAATAGCCTAATGTATCCGGTAAATACATCTTGGAAGCCTTAATCCGCTTTGCATCCATGTCTGATACGGCCGTAAGCTCCACCTCCATTACGGTGCCATTAATCAATTTTTTCGCATGGTCCGATCCCATATTCCCCATTCCGATAATACCGATACGTAATTTTTTCATGATCGATCTCCTTTTCCTCTAGCGGTAACCTAGAGAAGCCAAATTATTGTAGCTCGTCTGCAAACAATCGAATGGACTCGTCTGACATACGTCCTGCTCTACGAGCAAATATTTCGTATTTGCACTTTCAAGCGCTTTCAAAATTCCTGTGAAATTCATGTTACCTTCCATCACCGGTTCCATTTGCTTATCCGAACCCATGTCCTTCAAATGCACGCAATGAAGCCGGTCCTGTAATTTGTCGATCCATTCGCATACGTCAGCTCCGGCAGCATGTACCCAATACGTATCCAGAGTAATTCCCAGTTCTTCGGGTGAGAAATCTTCGATAAGACGTTCGATCATACGCTTGCCATCCATTTTCTCAAACTCGAAGTGATGGTTGTGATACATAAATAGCTTTCCGGATCTGGCGATCCGCCCAGCCGCTTCCCTGAAATCACTCGCGAAATATCCGTACCAATCCAGTGACCGATATTTATCCGGCATAGCTCCAATACCGATATAATCGCAGCCAAGAATGTTATGCTCCTCAATCACTTGATCGGTTTCATACAAAATCCGCTCAGGACTCGTATGCGTCAGAACAATTTGGAGCGATAACTCGTCACACATGGCTCTAAGTGTTTCCGGCTTGATTTTACCGATTGCAGAAACTTGGATCGATGTGTAACCCATCTCGGCAATTTTTTGCAATGTACGTTTGATGTCGTTTTCAGTTTGAAGAAAAGAACGTACCGTGTACAACTGTGCACCTAAAATCACATGAAACAGCTCCCTCTCTACGTTTGGAATGTGTCTACATTAATTAATTATAGTTCTGACATGTAGATATTCCATTGTAAATCGGAGCAATTACATTGCAAATATAGCGTCGATCTATTAGACTAACTTTACACCGAGTGGAAGAGGTGATTGAATGAATACTGTCAATATCCATACCGAATCGTTAATTCTTCACCACGCTGTAGACCGTAAGAAGACTGAACAATATGCACTTCACTGTCACAATTACTACGAGGTGTTCTATTTCGTTGCCGGTGATGTGAGCTATCTTGTAGAAGGCAAACATTATGTTCCCAAGCCCCACAGCCTCTTGCTAATTGCTCCCCACGTTTTTCATGGGGTCAAAATCGAAAGCGACATTCCCTATGAGAGAATATCGCTCCATTTTGTACCTGGCTTTCTACCTCTTGAAAACCAGTCAGTCTTATTATCTCCGTTCCATCCTGATGACGCTTCGGCTGACATCTATTATATGGATAATGGGAATCAGGTTATGTTTCCTTTTTTCAAACAATTGATCGACGCCAGACATGCTGACGAAGCTATTCGTGAATTGTCGCTTCGCGTGCGTCTCGAATCACTTCTATCACAAATATTGATAAGCAGCTATTCACTCAAAGGGACATCTGAATCTCTATCATCCACTAAATCCGTATCAAAAATTATTGCTTATCTAAACGATCATATTACCGAATCTATTAAGCTGGACGATTTGTCTGCTGCATTCTACATCAGCAAACATCACCTGAACAAAATGTTCCGGAGAGCAACAGGCACAACGGTTGGCAATTATGTCATTCATAAACGGGTCATTATGGCGCAAAACTTGATATCACAGGGCCAAACAGCCAATTCCGCAGCATCAGCCGTAGGTTTTCATGATTATTCATCTTTCTTCCGCGCTTATAAAAAGGTTCTCGGCTATGCACCTTCTGTCAAACAAAATACAATGCTTCTCAAGTGATGGATTTATCGTTCTGTAATTTGATTTAACATTCAACCATCACTGTTTTATTTTAATAACTCACCTTAATGGTCTTGATTTCAAACGGTTTGAAAACAAGGTCCATATTAGAATCCAGGCTTTCGAGCGTTTCTTCCAACATATTAGTTATTTCCATTTTGTCAAAAGAGATATTTACATCCCAAGAGGTGATTGTATATGCTCCTTCTGCCTCATACATTCGAATGACAAATCCTCTATCATTATTTTCTAACGGTTTGATGGCTTCCACGAGAATATTATCAGCCTCTATCGATAAAAGACTGTTTTGCTGAAATTCCCCTTCCAAAATAAGCGGCTTCATATTGAATTGATATGCAGGATGCACAACATTTTTCGCACAAAAGCTACCATCATGAGGTAAGAAAGAATAACTGCATTCATGTAAGCCTTTATCCCCTCGAGGATCTGGACGATTACCTCCCTTATGTAGTGAGAGTTGCATGCTTGAATTTTCCACACTGATTCCATACTTACAATCATTCAATAAGGCGGCTCCATACCTTGCTTCGGACAGATCCGTAAATTTATGATTCACCACTTCAAATTTAGCTTTTTCCATAGAATTATTTCTTGTTGTTGGACGTTCAATATATCCAAACTGTATTTCCTGTTTTGCAGTATTTGTAAAAATAGATGTATCAAAAGCTGTTTTCAAGAAACGATGCTCGTCTTGCCAATCAATCAAAGTATCGAACCTCACTTGCAGACTGTCACTATAGAAAACCATATCCTGAATGATGGTTGTTTTCACTGTAACTTGATACTTGCTTCGAATACGTATTTCAATAGGACCATTAGAAATCAATTCTCTTGAAATCATTGCAGCAGAATCCGCGAATTTATACTGGATATCCACATCCAGATCCCAATTATCCCATGCAGTTGGTACATCTTCAGCTATAAGGAAGGTGTTGAATGCATAGCCTTCACCGCGGAGTTCCCTCTTGGCTTTTTTGTCAAAGAATGATTCAATATAACCTTGATCATTAAAAGTAACTTTAATTAATGGCGTTTCTAATTGATTCCCATCCAAACCGAACGCTGCTTCACCTCCAGTCTCACCTTCCTCCAGTGTTAATACGATGCTAGAGAAAGCAGGAATCATGACTTCTACGGCTAGTTTCTTGTTACCGTGAATGTCGGCAGTCACTTGTTGAAGATAATCTCCTTGCACCTTTAAACCTTCAGTATAATCTAGATACACTACTTCACACCGGTCAAAAGATAAGGTATTGATAACCGTTCTAGATAGTGATTTGTTCTTAGGTTTAATCAATTCTTGAATGTACTCGGCCGATTTTTCAATGATTGCAGATGTTTCAGCTAAGGATTCATCATGGACACGAGCGATACTTGTACCTGGCAAAATATCATGAAATTGATTAACTAGCATATCTTCCATCAGCGGACGAATTTTCTCGTCACTGGCTATAGTATTTTTCCTAATAGCTTCCCTTACTGTTACATATTCTAGGTTCCTTAATGAAATTTCGGCTAACCTGTTATTTCTTTTGATATTATGTTGACTGGTTAATGTTCCACGGTGTAGTTCCAAATATAATTCTCCGCTATAAATGGACGGATCTATTGCAGTTTCTTCGAGTTCTTTCATGAACTCGCTTACTGTAGTGTGATTTGCTTTAGGAATCCCTTCTAAATCCCGAACACGACGTGCCATTTCAATCATTTCAAATTGTGGACCTCCCCCACCGTCACCAAAACCATAGGCTATTAACCTTTTGTTTGTAACGGATTTTTCCTTAATTCCCCTCATCTCTCCCCCGGCAACATAATCTACCAAGCTTGCAGCATCAGGCCATATATGAGTTCGATTAAAATGTACGAATATTCTCGACCCGTCTAGTCCTTTCCAAATAAAGGTGTCATACGGGAATACATTCGTATCATTCCAGTCCATTTTAGTTGTCAAAAAATATTTTATTCCGCAGCCCTTCATAATTTGAGGCAAAGAAGCGCTATAGCCGAACGTATCCGGTAACCAAAAACAATCCGAACGGTAATTAAAATTCTCCTGCGTGTATCGTTGTCCCCAAATAAATTGGCGGATTAAATATTCCCCATTAGGCAAATTACAGTCACTTTCGATCCATACCCCTCCATTGGGTTCATACCTGCCGTTTATAACCTGTTCTTTGATCCCTTCAAATACTTCAGGGTAATGCCGCTGAACCATTGCCGTATGGTATGCGGAACTTTGTACAAACTTATATTCATCGTATTGTTTCATCAGATTTAATTGATTGGCATAGGTTCGAGTACATTTCTTCAATGTCTCGTCTTTATGCCACAACCACGCTGTATCCATGTGAGAGTGTCCAATAATTCCGGCACTTGGTGCGGATATAGAATTTTGATTTTTTAGTAACTTTTGCAGGATCGGATGTGCTTTTCGTATAGCGCCCATAAAAGTATCGTAATCTACATTGTCGTAATCGTAGTACAATACTTTATGCACTTCGATCAGATGGGCAACGATATTGCTTCTCACGAAGTTGTTAGAGTCCAATCTAGCAACAACTTGATTAAGTGTTTTTAAGTCAAAATAAAATGCGCAAATTTCATCATTCTTGGTACAAATGTCAACGCTCTCATACACATAAGTAAAGTTACCCTGACTCTCAGTTTCCAGAGGTGCCACACCCGGAAAATCATGATGAGCATAGACTTCCAAAGCGATCTCTATATTCTCGCCACCTGTTACCTGTTGTTTTAACATGTCACAGTAATGGTTACCATGGCTGTTCACAATGATTTTCGAGCAGAAAATGCCAGACGGTACACCGTCGACCCACATCATCATTTCATATCCTCCGATGTGAGGATACAAATATAAATTTTGTCCGGCGAGACTACTGAGTACTTTGTAGCTTCCTTTAAACCAACAGTATGTTTTTTCCCCTTCCCATATATCCCCCTTCTTGCAATCCTTAAAGTTCGATTCGTCTGGAATCGTATATAGAGATTCTGTTGTATGGTATTTTTTCATTGGCACTTCATCCACTTTGGTAAACATAAGCGGTTCAATGGTCTTGGTAAATCGAACTAACTTCCCGAGCATCCGTTCTAATTGTCTATCTGGCATCATATGAGTACCCTCCATAACATGATTTGGTAGGCTAGCATTCATTCTTACTTCAAGTATAAGCGGAGTAATTCCTGTCAATTCAACGATCTCGTTCTCTCTTTTATCTTATATCACATCAAGTAGAATAACCGCTGATCATAAGACCAACGGTTATTACTCCCCCTTCGGGTTACTTCAGACTTTCGCGTAACTCTAGCGTTTTTTTGTTCCAGGCTTCGGTTTCCGGAATAATATCGTTAATATCTCGATCTCCAAAAATAATATCGTTCAAGAGGTTATTGTAGTTGTAATCTCTCCATCCGACGACAGTCAATCCTGACTGGATTCTAGCATTTTGTTGTGCAATTTTTACCGCTTCAATGTTCTTCCCCTCCCATATTGGAGCTTCATCGTAATAAGCGGTAATTTCCGGATCGTTAACCGACGCATTTGCCCCTTGGTCAATTTTCCATTTCTGCGCTTCTGGCGTGAATTGGAAGCTTAGCCACAGGAACGCCGCCTCCTTTTGTTTGGAGCCCGCAAGCATGGCAAGTGGTCCATAAATGGAATAACCCGGCTGGCTCACTTTCCCTTTGGGGAACGGAAGCACATCCCATTGAAAAGGCGCCTTCTCCTTCAACGTCGGAAGTACCCAGTCGCCACCAATTGCAAAACCTGTTTTACCGTTTATGAAATCCTTAGTCACATTTCCGTCTGCTTCTGTGGCTGCGTTGCTCTGCATGGAACCATCCTTGGTAACCAGCTCCTGAAACCACTTCACTTCGTTCATGATCTCTGGTGTATTCAGCAAACTTTGTGTCATATCTTCGTTCATGTATTGGTGGTTCGCAGCATAACCATCCGCAATCGCTTTACTGGAGAGCATGCGCATTTGAATTTCTGGTTGGCTAGTCACGCCATACTCGCCTGCATTCGAATCGGTAATCTGCTTAGCAATATTCCGGAAATCATCGTAGGTCCAATCATTAGAGGGCATATCGACGCCATGCTTGGCAAGTAAATCTTTGTTCACCAAGATCCACATCGGTACATCAACCATCGGTATCGCCAGCCTTTTGCTGTTGAACGTCATGGTGTCCAAGAAACCCTCAGGAAATTTCGCATTCTGGAATATTTCGCTTTCCTCAATGTAAGGTGTTAAATCTTCAATGAGACCACCCTGCTCAAAAGCCACCAAATCGGTATCGATCTCGGTCACATCGGCAGGCGTGCCGGCCGCTTCAAGTGATGCAATGATTTCCATGATCGGTTGCTTATTGACCGGAATTTGCTCAATGGTTATCCAAGGATATTTCTGATGGAAGAGTTCATATAACTCGTCATAAGTGCCCTCTTTCCAGGAAATGAACTTCAACGTAACCGGCTCCCTATCCCCATCCTGACCAGTCTCCGTTACTACAGTGTCATTCCCTGCTGGAGGTGAACTCTCCTTATTCCCGCTAGTCCCTGAATTTCCACTGCATCCCGCCAACATAAAAGTCAGAGACAAGACTGCAGCCAATATTGATGTTCCTAACCGCTTCTTTTTCAAGCTTTTCCCTCCCCATTGTGATCTTATTTGTGTTCTTTTCTTCAGAGATACAGACCGTCCACAGCCACTAGCGGCCAGCATTCCCCCTTTCCAATGAAGTCAAAAATCACTTTATCTCCCCAGTAGTGATCTACTCTACAATTCCAGTTCGTTCAATTCCGGTGATGAACCAGCGCTGGAGGAACATGAAAATCAACATCGGCGGGAAAATAATGAGGAATGCCGCTGCCATTTTGGTTCCTTCCGTAACCGGGTTATTAACCGACTCCTGGCTGCTGAGCAGAGAGGGATTCAATACTTCTTCCAGATTGTCCAGACGTATCGACAACGGTGTGAATCCCTTGGCCAAAAACATGGATGGTTCATAATACATGTTCCAATACCAGATGAAGGAAAAGAGAAAGACGACGAGACAGGCGGACTGAGCCAGTGGCAGCATAATTCGGAAGTAAAGTCGGGCTGCAGATGCACCGTCAAGCTTTGCCGCTTCTTCAAGGCTAGGGGGCTGGGATTTGAAGAATTGGCGGAATATGAGAATAAACAGTGCTCCCTTTAAACCCTGGCCGAAGATCGCAGGTACCAGGAATACAAACAACGAATTTAGGAGTCCTAACTTGCTGAAAATAACATACAGCGGAATAATGATGACCTGTGGAGGTATAAGAAAGGTCAATAGTACCAGTGCTGTAATTAGTCCTTTGAAGGGAATAGCCAGCCGTGCAAGTGCGTATCCGGTCATAGAACAGATCAGCACCTGAACAAGTGAACAAGTAAGAGCAATCACCGCCGTATTCCGCAATGCTTCCGGGTATTGTAAGCCCTCGTAAGCCTTTGTCAAGTTCTCCCATGTAACGACGCGGGGAATCCACTTCACAGATGGGTCCAACAGGTCACTGACCGTCTTTAACATCGTAGTGATCATGTAGAGAAGTGGCTGTAGATACAAATACGCCACAATAGACAGCAGCACATAAATGATCAGTTTAGCTAACAATCCGTCTGACAAATTCCTGCCCATAAGCAGAGCTTTAAGCTTTTGCGACTCTCTCCGCCACAGCAGATCTCTTACATTATTTTTGGCCCGATCAAACCATAGTTCTTCTTTCATGATCTTCTCCCCCTCTGGCGCATGCTACGGCTGAACATTCCGAGTACTATCGCAATCAGGACAAAAATGAATCCGAAATAGATCCAAGCCAATGCACTTGCATATCCGTATCCGGTATCCACTTTGAACATATTGTCGCGAATATGCTTCAGCACTGGATTGAGAGGGAAGGTGAAGAGATCTATGATGGTATAGAGTACATTAAGGCTTATAAACGGAATGCTGGCAGGTAGCGTTATTTTCCAGAAGCTGTCCCAAGGCGATGCCCCGTCAATCCGTACTGCTTCATAAATAGATGGAGAAATCGTCTGAAATCCGGCGATAAAGATCAAGATCTGTACCCCCGAATACCAGAGAATTAGGACAACGCGACCCAGCACTTCCATGATAATCTTCGCCATTTCGCCTCCGACATATTGCTTCACTAACGGTTCCAGATTGTATTGATCCAGAAAGGGGATATCGCCTGCCCCCTGCGTAAACAGCTCCGACAACACCTGACCAGTGGCGAAAATGACAGGTAAAAAGAATAAAGCGCGATAGATGAATCTTCCGGGAAACTTCTGATTCAGCAGCAGCGAAATAAGCAGAGCGAAGATAACGATAATCGGAACCATCAACAACATTTGCTGAAAATAGGTGATCATCTCAATCGGGAACACATTGTCCTTTAGGAAAGCATCCCGGTAATTTTGAATGCCGATCCAGTCATATTTAAATCCGCCCGGCACCACCGCCACCTTGTGTAGTGACATGAACATTGACCAACCGATGGGTATAGCTACGAACACACTGAATCCGATCATCCAGGGCAGCATGAAAAGCAAACCAACGCCATAGCGCTTGAATTGGTATTGAAGCGCCTTCTTCTTGTGTTCTTGCAACTGGCTCATCGGGCAGCCCCTTTCTCCACCTTGAAGCTCTTGGCTGCATAATCCACAATGACGCGAGTTCCATTCTCATACGTGGTCATATAACGTTCATCACTTATTTGTTCGTGATCAACAATCCTAAGCGAATAAAGATCACTTAAGCTATCAAATCGTCCGTATTCCTCTACAATGCGGCTTTCCCACTTGTCGAATCTGCTGCTGTATAGACCATATACAGGTGTATTTTTCAACTTCCGGGAATCATCATGAGTGACGAAAAAGGATGGCAGCGCTCCATATTCTATCGCCTTCAAAAATTCGGTATCCTCATCATCGCGCAGATTTCCTGCTTCAAATGTGTAAGGTACGTTGCCGTGCAGTGCGATTGGGTAAAATGGAACGGTCTCATCGATCATGAAATCGTAACTAGAGGAGGATGCCATTCCGTCAATGAAATCAGTGCTGCCAAGCACATAAGCATTGCCGCGTTCAACGCTGGTCGATCCCAACTCCTTACGGGTGTAATCAAGTAAACCATTGTATACGGTCATCGTATATTCTCTTGTACGGATGCCGGACAACTCATAGTCATGCACAAGAATCTCGCCCAATCCGCTGTAATGGATCCCGTTTACTCCAATATCTTTTAACTTGTCAATTGTTTTTGCTGCACTTACTGCCGTATATACTGGTTTAGCAAGATACCACCCATCAATGTTATAAGCCGTACCATCAATACCGCGAATGGCGTCTGTTTTGCCAGAGAATGATGACTCGCTGTCCACCCATAAAAAGTCCTCTTGGAAAGCAACATCAATACCTGATTTCTTCATCGAGGCGACAAAGGATTTAGCACCAGTCTCACCTCCGAGCGAACTCTCAATTGGGAAACGCTTCTCCATGTTGTAATCGCCCTCGTTCTGCCAGCCATAAAATATGGTCTTAAGCGAAGCGACACCCTGCTGTTGCAGCCGCTCTACAATTTCAGTCGCTTGATCAAACGTTGTGGTAGCAACATACTGCACTCTTCCAAAAGCCTTTTCATAATTTCCGCCCATCAATTTCAGGTAGAGGGGAACATGTTCTACCGGTTGCAAAGCTTCTCCCAACTGGCCGGATTCTTGTAAATAATCTCGGTAAGCACTCGCCATTCCGATATAAGAAGCTTGCTCCCCATTCAGAAAGCGGTACTCTACCTCACGGTCCAGGTCCAATTTTTGCTTCTGAATAGCCTTGCTTGGAGTAGCCAACCTACTCATTCTGTATAAATACTCTTCTCGGTAGATTTGACTCGAGTACACATTGTAGAAGGATGAGCGTTGTCCAGGTGCCATTGCGACTACATTAGCAGAATCCTCGCCCTTCCTCATGACAGCGACATAAGCATGATCTCCACGTTTCAACCCAAATACCGGATAAGCGATATTCTCTCTGTTCTGAACCATTAAATTGATATTCCCTGCATTGGTCAGTTCCTGGCCATACACCTGATGGATGTACCCTTTGGAAAGGCTTGCCTTTGCCGTATCATAGCGGATCAGTCCGCCTGGACCATCAGGCACAAATAAATATCCATCTTCATTTGCCATAGCAGCGCCGAAATGAGGCAGGACATCCATTGAAAACAACACATGATCTCCTTCTTCGCGGATTCCTGCTGCCGGCACTTTGACCTTTAATCCGGATTCCGTTAATTCGTATTGAATAGCAAAACCAATGCGTTTGTCAGGAAACCAGTATTGAATTTGAAGTCCTTTCATATCACGGATCATCGTCGTCTCTAAACCGGGCGCTTTACTGTTCAATGTTTCCCTAACCGTTTGGTCTGCTCCTTGCGTACGTACATGGGTTAATACAAACGGAGACTGCAAATTATCCAACAGTTGCCCCTTGACGCTCTCATCCGCGAGCTCAACTTCAGTCGGATTGCTGGTCCAACGGTATCCGCTTCTTTTGTCCAGAACGTAGATTTGCGTATTGAGCGGATTCACATACAGGGCGTACTGATCGTTATCTACCGCAATTGCATAACCATCTGCTTGTGCAGCAGGCTTCCATCTTTCACCTTGATAGAGGGAAGCTTTCTCTGGTATCAGCACTTGTATTCCAGTAGCGGCAAAAATCTCCGTTGTACTCTGCTGCCATGGTTTTATAACCAACACGATGAGCATCAGACCAAGCACCAGCACAATAACGGCGGTCCATCCTGCCCTATTCCATTTTCGTTTGAGTGTGTTATAGATTGATGTTCACCTCTTTGTAAAGCTCATAGAAAAAGTCATACAGATTAAAGGACAATCCGAATATAATGAAGCCAAACATCCAGATCGTCAGAATCGCAAACACAGTAACGGCCGAGTTTTTGATCGTTTCCACAAATTCAAAATTGTGAATTACTTGTGTCATCACAAAGAACATGGAGAGAAGCCACAGTACCATCACCATATTCATGGCATGAATGATGATCGATTCATCTAGTGAGACGATGTTGGATAATAACAGAAGTGGAATTGAGAAGAATACGTATGGTGATAGCGCATACACACTTCCTTGAATTACTTCTCTGAATTTACCCTCACCGTCTTTGACACTGCAAACTAAGTAGTTTGCAACAATCCAGGTGATCCATGGTAGGATGAAGAACCCCATCTCTTTTAGTAAATTAACTTCTGAAAGTTCAACTGGATGAAAGAGGAACCCAGTCCAGTAGATTGTGCATAATTTGATGGCCAGCACGAGGGACAGTAGGGCTATCGTAATCCATGGTGCAATTCTCGCTTCCTTGATCCGGTAGAATCCTTCATATGGATGAACCATCACATAACTGAAATTTTTCAAATCAGCGAAAGGTTGCTGCAAGCGCTCAGAAAGCGGCCGCTTCCGCAGGTATAAACGTATTCCGCGTATACCAAAATGGAGGAAAAGTCCGCCCCCTACTAGGCTATATATCAGGATCATAAAGTGGTTCTGCAACCAGTCTAACCTCAGCTTCCAGAAAGCTTTGGAGTAACCTTCTGTATCAAAGGCTGCCTTCATAAACATCAACGCATCCTCGTTGCGTCCTTCATGTAGAAGCACTTTTCCTAAACCTTGAAAGGTGCCGTTATACATATCGTTACGGGCGTAGACAGCTTCCCAGTAAGGCTTGCTTTGCTCGTATTTCCCTTCTGCATACAAAGCTAGCGCTTTCAGCACATCTCTTCCCAAATCAGTACGCACATATTTGTGTACGGTATTCGTGCCGCTGTCCGAGATCCAGATCGCATGGTTGCTGTCCACCCCAATGCCTGTCGGATAACCCAATATGCCATACTGCTGCGTATCTTTATTGACAAGACCAAACTCAAACATCGCTTCCCCATTACGGTCGTACATATTGATGTGCATAGAGTCAAGGTCAATATTGTAGAGAAATGCATCAGCATCAATCGCAGCATCAACAATACCGTGACCGTTCTCTAACGTCTTATTCTTGAATATATCCACGCCGCCTGCATTCAGTTTACGGATGGCTCCCTTCCCCTCACCGCCAGCAGTCGAAGTATAGATAAAGCCGTCTTTGTCTACCGAGACATTCGTAATCGGTTTAGGAAGCGCAGCCTTTTCCTTGGCCAATTGATCTTTATTGAGAACCAGTTTTTTCAACCAGTTGAGCATGGATTGATCAGCTTTGTTAGTACCGAAGTAACCCATGAATTCACCTTGGGGATTTAACCGAACAAGCCCTTGATAAGATGAATTCAGTTGTATGTACATGACACCACGACGATCAACGATCAACTTGACGGGCACAAAGTGCTCGGACCCCATTACTGGTGTACTCGGTTTTTTGAAATCACGCTGAAACACCCCGTTTTGATCAAATACCGCGATCCTCTGATTACCTGAATCCGCAACATACACTGCATTGTCCGGTGTGACAAACACACCTTCAGGTGAAGACAACTGTCCTGATCCTTCTTCTTCACCGATTGTACGTAGCAGACTACCATCCTGATCTAACACTACGATTCGGTTCTGCTTCTTATCTGCGATGTAGACCTTGTCGTCTGAGGCTACGTCAAGGTCTACCGGTTCCCCAAAGTCGGCAGAATAGGCACCTGCTGGTCTGTAAATCGGCTGAATCTGGAACCAGTTTGACTGGTTACTGTCATAATAAGCCGTCCAGTACGGAAGACTTGCTGAAGTTGCCTTCGGCAGAACGGTTAACGCAATCAAGCCTATGAGTGCCATTGATAACCATTTTTTCATCGCGACTCTACTTCCTTTACTGATGACTTTACTTAATACCGGAATGGACCATCGTCTCCAATACCTTGCGTTGGAAGAGCAGGAAGATGATCAAATTCGGGATAAAAATGAGCAGTCCGGCTGCTGCTGCCATATTCTGTCCTGCGACATTGTTCTGCAGCCCACTAAGCAGGCTATTCACATAGAACGGTAAAGTACGCATCGCCTCTTTTTGCATGAACAAAGTTGATGTCTCGACATCACCCCACACATTTTGAAAAGTAAGAATGGATATCGTTGCAATGGCTGGAACGGATAAAGGCAGAATAATTCGTCTGAATATACCGAAATGACTGGCTCCGTCAATCTTTGCAGCCTCCATCAGATCATTTGGAATCTGGGAAATAAATCCGACCAACATGAACACCGCCACCGGTGATGCAAGTGAAGGTAAGATGTGTCCGAAATACGTATTGTTCAGTCCAAGAGCGCTGATGACCAGATAACGTGGAATGGAAACGGTTTCAGGTGCAAACATAAGGGAAAGTGTGATCATCCCCATAATGAGTTTCTTGAAATGGAACTGATATTTTGCCAATACATAACCTGCCATTGTACTGACCATGATTACACTGATGAGTGTAAATGACACAACAACCATACTGTTAAACAGGTAACGGGTGAACGGTACCAAGGCATTGGTAGCGTGAAGAAACAACGTTTCAAAGTTATTTAGTGTTGGCTGTTGTACAAAGAATTGAGGTGGAAACAAAAACAATTCATTTTGTGGTTTAAAGGCATGATTGAAAATAAATACAATGGGTAGTGACATAAATACTGCCAGGCAAGTAAACAACAAAATCAGAATGACATCGAAAGATGATACTGAGCGGAGCTTTCGTAATTTGGCTATCATACTTACAGCTCCTCCTTCGAGTTGAACAGCCGATATGCAAACCTCATCACAAAATAGCTGAACAACAGCAGCATGACCGACACTGCAGAAGCATAACCAAGTTCGAACCGGATGAATGCATAATCATCGACATGATTAATGATCAGATGACCGGCATACTGAGGAGTCACCGCCATACCCGTAAGCTGGGTCGAAATACTGCCTGCCTTCAGTGTAGACACGATGGTCATGACGGCACTGAACAACATCTGTGGCTTCATCGATGGGATAGTGATATAGAATACTTCCTGAAGCCGATTGGAGAGGCCATCGATGCGGCCGGCTTCATACAGCTCGCGATTGACCGTTTGTAATCCCGCAAGCATCGCCAGAAAACCTACGCTGAAACTCATCCATAAGGAGACCATAATCATAATAGGAAGCAAATACTTGGGATCTTGCAGCCAAGTGATTTGAGAGTCAATCCAGCCCATTTGTAATAAAAAATTATTTAGATACCCAACCCTATCGCCACTGAACGCTGCAATCCAAACGACCGACAATGCTACCCCACCAGCCATAGAGGGTGCATAGAACACTAATGTATAGTAATCCCTGACCCGCAGAGGCAGTTGGTGTATCAGCCAAGCGAAGAAGAACGATAGAATATAACCACCCGGCCCAACAATTAATGCAAACAGAAATGTATTCGGAAGTGCCTTGGTCAAAAAAATAATATCTTGCGTAAATAATGCGATGAAATTGTCAAAACCGATAAAATTCAGACTTCCAAACCCATCATAAGATGTAAAACTAAGTGTGGCCGCCATCACGACAGGAATGACGATAAATACGAGAAAGCAAATTAGAAACGGTGCCAGAAAAAGATAACAGAAAGCATCTTTTCTAAGCTCTCTTAGAAAACGCATCCACTTTGATACCAAAGGTGAAGGTGGCTTAGTTGGGTGTAACACGGGAACAACCTCTGTTTTCACGATTCTGTGTCCTCCCATACGTAGGGCTCTGTAATCTGTGGAATATTCAAACTTCTGCCCATAATGCCGAAGTTCCGCTGTCTGCGGTCCATCTCCCGCTGCAGGGACAAATGCGCTTCTTCCAATGATTCATCCGCTGGTATGCCGTCAAATACGGTTCGATTCCATGCAAAATCCATCTCCCTGCCCAAGAAATAGTATCCCGGTACATTCGGCATGTTCAACGCCCAACTGGCTTGTTCCCGAATAGCTTTCAAATCATCAGCAGGCCAGTTTAGAGAGTCCATCGCTTTTACATTGGCTGTATTCCAGCGATATTCAATACCATAAAATGATTCCATATCCGCAGCATATCGAGATTGTATTTCTCCTGAAGTCCACCACTTCAGAAATTCCCAAGCTTTATCTTTCTGCTCGCTTTTTTTCATGATCATCGCACCAGTTAGGCCTTGAGGAGACCAGCGCACAACCTCACCATTTTCCTGCTTAATTCCAGGTAACGGAGCGACCTTCCAATGTCCTGTAATTTCCGGCGCAGCTACTTGTAACTGAACATAGGTGTTAAAATCAGATATCCCAATCGGAATATCCCCATCCCGAAAGTGTTGAAAGAAAGCCGGGATATCAATTGGCAAATTGTATTTTGTAAACATCTCGGTCCATAATTTAAATGCTTGTTGTCCAGTGTCGCTGAATATATTAGATTTCAGACCGTCTTGTGTATAAGGGTCGGTACCATGTTCCAGAAACAATGTGGAATAATCAGCTTTTGGTACGTTCATGGTCATCCCATTCTCTTGCAGAGTGGGTAAGATATCAAACACATCGTCCCAGGTATCAGGCACTTCTAAATCCAGTCTTTCAAGTATGTCCGAGCGGTAAAACAACAATTGAAAATTCTGTACTTCTGGCAATCCATAAGTTCCACCATCATACATCAGAGCTCTGGTAACACCCGGTATGAACTGATTCATCATGTCATCAAAACCTGGATACTGTGATAAATCCTCGACAGCATTCCGCATGGCATAATCTGCAGGTATCGATTCTCCTACTCCAAGTGCAATATCAGGAACCTCTCCTGCTGCATTTCCAAGGATTAACATGTTTGGATTTGGCATAAGATTGATATTGACTTCAATCCCTGTCTTGGGCGTGAAATCCTGGCTAACCAGTTCGCGCAATAAATCAACATAATCCCGCCCTCGTCCGACCCAGATCGTTAACGCACCTTCTTCTTCTGGCCCTCCGAGATCATAATCCACATAGAAGGAACGTGAGAAGTCCGCTAACGAATAAGGTATTCGTGAGAGTGCAGTAGGCTCTTTGAGGCCTGTCTTAGCATCCGGTGTCCGCACAACCAGATAATCGAGAAGTAGCGGTTGCTTGGTCAGAGTCGACATCCATGTCCCGATATTGGCCTGGATCGTGGAGAATTCTTTGATTTTGCTTGGAATTTCGTTCACATCGCTCAGCATCTCCTCCAGAATGGTAACCGAAGCTTTAATAGCCTGTGATAGATCCGAATCCCTCTCATTGACCGAATTGGTATAAAGGCGAATCATGTTCAACCGATCTATAATAGCTTGAAGTTTGTTCTCAACTTCCGGATCGTACTTTTTCATTTCCCATGTCCGCGTTGAGTCGATATTGGAATCGGACGCGCTCTTGCTATAGTTTCCGGTAATCAACCTCATCTCACGGTCAAAAGCGGCGATCTGTAACAAAGTATCCTTAAGTGCAATCAATATTGGCTGCATCTTTGTTGAATCCGCGGTCATGCGTATAGAGTGCTTTCCTTGTTTAAGATAGAATTTAAAGGGTTCCCCGGAAACATTGGATAAGGTCGTAATTTCAAATTCCTTATGATAGTCAATTGCGTAGTTCAGCATCTCCTCGAAAGGAACCTTGCCGTCAATGGAGATGGTACGATAGGCTTTAAATCCTGGACGATAGTTCTGGAAGTTCTTTAGATCAATCTCGTACCAACCGTTTGTTGGCACTTCAATATCCCATTCTACCCATTCACCTGGTAAGTTCCAGTGGTTTCCACCAAGCACATTATAGGTGATCCGTCCCTTGGGATCTGGTGATATGTAGGGCTCTGCCCAATGATCTGTTTGAATCGATAAATGTGATTTGCGTTCAAATTGCTCTGTTTCCCTCACCATGTACCAGTCGGAAGCATCAGATGATACTGAAGGATATGCACTCTTATATTCCTCGTACGGTATGACATGCTCATGACTTTGGAATGACATTTGTTGCAATGCAACTCCACCTCGTTCGCCCACTAATCTTAGCGTATGTTCCCCTGTCTCCAGTCGAAACAACAGCGGACGGGAGGAAACCGAATAATCTGATACTGCTTTACTTATCCATTCGTTCAGTTCCGTCTGTTGCGGTCTTACCTGCATACCTAGTTCGTTGCGATCATACGGATACTTAGCATCCTTCCACATCCGTTCCAATTCAACACGTTCCGCTTCCTCGAAGGGATAACTGCCATCAATCATCACTCCCCGAATCACGGAACTGTTACTGCCCGGTAAGGGCTTGTAATCCAAATGAAGTTCATACCAGCCAGCTTTCGCTACATGAAACGTCCAATCTACTGATCCTGCTTCGTTATCCCAATTGAGCACGGTTTTTCCGTCATCCTTCGATGAACTGAGTTTGGTTATCGGTGCTGCTGTGTCATATTGACTAGGGTTGATCCGTATTTCATTCCCGTTTCCTCCAGAACGTTCTTGTTCGCTTACTCCCTGCATCAGGATGGCATAAGGGATTTTATCACCTGCTGGCTGGAATTGAAGTAGCTGATCAGCTGTCACACTACCAGAGTAAACAACCTGTTCCTCGGAGGTTATCCACCGGATAACGCCAACAACCAGGGCAGCAACAATCAATATTTGTATCGGAAAGCGAAGATAGCGGGGCAATGAACGCTTCTTCATGTTTCATCTCTCCCAAATACAAGTTCCGTAGTCTCATCAAAAAAATGTATCTTGTTCATTTGAAGTCCAACCGATACGATCTCATCCGTTTCATATCGTGTGACTGGTTCTGTTCTAACAATTAACCTGATATGTCCAAGCTGGATGTAGACATAAGAATCGGCTCCAGTCTCCTCAGTCATCTGTACAATACCTGGTAGGAACGAAGAATCAT
Source organism: Paenibacillus sp. FSL F4-0087 (assembly GCF_038020215.1). NCBI lineage: Bacteria > Bacillati > Bacillota > Bacilli > Caryophanales > Paenibacillaceae > Paenibacillus > Paenibacillus sp. FSL F4-0087. Next base: position 5,744,175 of record NZ_JBBODJ010000001.1, on the reverse strand, counting down.
CGATACGTCCACGGCAAAGAGAGATGTGTTCTGGCCTCACGCCCAGAATAACGTTTCTAACCGCTCCAAATTTACGTTCTAATCGAGAGACACAGTTTTCTGGAAGCAGTAGCCTCATCCGTTTGTTGGAGAAGTAATAGAACCCATCGCTCACTTCGATCGTGCCTTTAATGAAATTCATTTGCGGAGAACCAATGAAGCCTGCTACGAAAACATTCGCAGGTTCATCATAGAGCTTTCTTGGGGGGGCGACTTGTTGAATAACACCATCTTTCATCACAACAATACGTGATCCCATCGTCATTGCTTCCACCTGATCATGCGTAACATAAACGGTTGTCCGTCTTAGTTCCTGCTGCAGCTTGATCAGCTCTGCACGTGTCTGGGCTCTAAGCTTGGCGTCCAGATTGGAAAGAGGTTCATCCATCAAAAATACTTGTGGTTCTCTTGCAATAGCTCTACCAAGGGCCACACGCTGCTTTTGGCCGCCAGATAACTGACTTGGTTTGCGGTCCAATAGGTGCGAGATTTCCAGTATCGAGGCTACTCGTTTAACACGGGTATCAATCTCATGTTTCGCAGTCTTGCGCAATTTCAGACCAAGTGCAATGTTCTCCAGCACGGACAGATTGGGATAGAGGGCATAATTCTGAAATACCATGGCTATATCCCTGTCTTTTGGTGAGACATAATTAATGAATTTCCCATCCAGGTATAACTCTCCGCTGCTGATTTCCTCTAACCCGGCCAGCATCCGTAGCGTTGTTGACTTTCCGCATCCAGATGGTCCTACCAGGACAAGAAATTCCCCTTCATCAATCGTTAAATGAAAGTCGTTGACGGCAGGGCGGGATTCGCCTTTATACCGTTTAAATACATGATCAAAAGTAATGCCTCCCACCTATTCTCACCTCTCCCTTACTCAACTTCCGTTTGTATTCTCAATGGTAGCGCAAACATTTCCAGTAAAAAATGAGATAAAATTAATCTTTGTAGTTCATTCTTAATCTGTATTTCAAAACAGTAACTAAAGATAAAAAAAGCCCGTGTATGAAACCACTGTTCAGTGGTTCCATACACGGGCTTAGTTAAACGATCCAAATGAACACTTACTAATAAATACAGCTTTTCTCATGTTAAGTTGGGCCATGGAACTAAAATCGCTAATTTAGCGACTTTCTAGATGATCATGTTTTTACCCCAACGTTTTCAACTCACTCTTTGCGATATCAATAAAGGCAGCCATTGATGGAGAAATCCATTTCTCACGATGCCAGAGCATCTGTGCGGAAAAGGATACATCCGATAAATCCCATGGTAAAGCAACTAGTCTTCCCTCTCTTAATTCTTCCTTCAAAGCCATCTCAGGTAGGGACTTTCAGTGGGGCAAAAACCTTTTAATCAGCCATCATTTCACAGGAATTTTTCTTCTTTATATCGTCTCATTGATTTTGATCAACAATTTCTTTAATACTTGCTTCTCTTCGTCAGAAAGGACTTGAACGATTTCTTCCTCCACTTTTTGGAAAGACTCTTGGAAGTCTTCAATCAATTCAACCGCCTTTGGCAATACGTATATGTTTTTTTGCCGTTCATTATTGGCCGGGATTTTACGCTCGATGAACCCTTTCTGCTCTAGAGCTTGAAGCATACTTGTAATGCTGGCCCGACTTAGATGAAATCGATCTGCAAGATCCATTTGAATAATATGACTATTTTGGTTTTCGTAAATATAATCAATTACTTTTCCTTGTTGAGCGTTTAGCCCTAGTTCTTTTATACTTTCGTCCGCTCTTTTCTTTAACTTAAGACCGATAATCTGAAATAAATCCAGATAAGGTGTTTCCTTTCGGGATTTCATAATCTCCCCTCCTGATATTGTTAGGAATCTAATTGTAAGTATATAAACTATACTGCGATCCTCTTGGCTTGTCAAAAAAACATTAGCTAGTTGACAGTTAGAAGACTAACAGTTATGATTCGAATTGTTCGAGAAAGAAACACTTGGGAGGAATTCAAATGGATAAGATAAATAAAAATGCTGCGTTAGAACAAGTTACGGCGATTACAAATGTACGTGTCTTTGATGGGGAGCAAATCATTTCATCAAGACATGTTGTCATTAAAGGGGAGTCTATTGTTTCAGTCGGTGGAGACTTTCCAGCCGATGCAACGATTATCGATGGAGATAATGCGACTCTAATGCCTGGTCTGATTGATGCACATGTCCACACTTCCATCGGCGGATTACGAGATGCCCTACAATTCGGCGTTACCACTGAACTCGAAATGAACGGTGATTTTACTAAACGAGGGCGCGAAATTCAGTTGAAAAATGTGAATGACATCGCAGATGTCCGTTCTGCTGGCACAGCAATCACCGCTCCGGGTGGTCATCCGGATGAATTATTGCCGGATGGAGATGAAATACCTGAATTCGTATTAAAGGAACTAGAGAAGTTATCAGAGGCAGACCGGGAAGCAATGTTAGCCGCATACGCTCACGATCACGATGAAATACCGCAAGTGACAACAGTCGAAGAAGCGATGAAACATGTGCATACCCAAGTCGAGAATGGGGCCGACTATATTAAGATCATGATTGAAGAAGGTACGGTCATGGGTGCACCTGGACTGCCTGTATTAAGTGACGAGATTCTAAAAACAGCCGTGACAGAAGCCCACAAGTCGGGTAAGCTGGTCATCGCCCACGTCTTGACGGCTCTTTCATCGCAACAAGCCATCGATTTTGGAGTCGACGGTTTGGGCCACTTGTTCATCGACAGACCCGAGTACACCTCCGAGTTAGTGAAATCTATAGCAGGTTCAGGCGCATTTGTTACACCGTGCTTGGTGTTGAATTCATCAATTATTGGAAATACGGCATCCGAATTAGCGAATGATCCGCGTGTGCATTCCAAATTAAGCCCTGATTGGATTGATATTTTGAACTCAAGCTTCAATACGTTCCCTCAAGGCAATATGGAGAATAGCTTTAAGAATGTGATGGACCTTCACCGTGCTGGAGTTGATATTCTGGTAGGGACAGATGTCGCACCAGTTCCCGTTCCGAACCTCGGAGGCCTTGCTCATGGGGCAAGTGTCCACCACGAGATGCAGTTGCTAGTGAAAGCCGGGTTCACTCCAATCGAAGCTCTTCAATCGGCTACTTCGAAACCAGCCCGTTGCTTTGGTCTTCACGATCGCGGCCGTATTACCGAAGGAGCGCGTGCTGACCTTGTTCTCGTAGACGGTGATCCAACAACGAATATTTTGGATACCTTGTCGATCAAATCCGTGTGGTTTAATGGTTCGCAGCAACTAGGTTAATCCCATTCAATCTGCTCGTATATTGGAAAACTCCGTGCTATAGCACGGAGTTTTAAGCATTTTCTTCTGCACTACTAACTTTATTCTTCTCTTCGCTGACCTAATAAAATCCCCTCCGGTATCCAGTGTTAGAGTTTCACTGTCTACCATGAGGGGATATACCTAGGGTTATATTGGAATTCGTTCCTTTTCCTCTTGGAAAACGTACCATGCCCTGAAATTTGTATTCACTCTAGGGCTCTTCAGAATTTACTGTTTCAGAGAAAAAGACATAGGTTCACATTCACATCCATATCACTTCTCTGGATACGGATCAATCATGCGTATGGTGCCATCCGGGTTATACGTCAACTCGGCAAACTTGACGCAGCGCTTGTAATCAACGCCGCCGGAAAGGGAACAATCGTGATAGAACAAATACCACTTTTCCCGAAATTGTACAATCGAATGATGCGTTGTCCAGCCCATGACTGGCGGCAAAATGGTACCTTGGAACGTAAACGGACCCATCGGATTGTCGCCAATGGCGTACACCAGCTTGTGCGTTGTTCCTGTGGAATAGGACAAATAATATTTCCCGTTATATTTGTGCATCCAAGGGCCTTCAAAATATCTACGCTCCTCATCCCCAGCAGTCAGCGGATTTCCTTCCTGATCCACGATGGATATCTCCAGCGGTTCCGAAGCCATTGAGAGCATATCTTCACTCAGCTTTGTAACTTTTGGTCCGATCGCCGGAGCATCTGGAGCAGGTCCCTCCGCAAGTTCCACGTAGCTTCCTGTCTGCCATTTCTCCAACTGTCCCCCCCACAACCCGCCAAAGAACATATAAGCCTGCTCATCATCGTCCACGAACACAGCGGGATCAATGCTGAAGCTGCCCTGAATATATTGCTCCTCCGGTTTGAACGGTCCTGTCGGTGAAGACGATGTAGCCACGCCGATGCGGAAAATGCCATCATGGTCCCGAGCCGGGAAAAACAAATAATAGATGCCTTTTCTGTATGCGGCATCCGGAGCCCACATTTGACTGGATGCCCAAGGGACATCCTTCACATGCAGCGCTTCGCCATGGTCCGTCACGGGTGAATTCATGTCCGCCATAGACAGCACATGATAGTCTTCCATCTTGTACTGATCTCCATTGTCATTCACCGGACCGTCGTGATCCAGATCATGGGAGGGATAAATATAAATACGATCCTCGAATACATGCGCTGACGGATCAGCAGTAAATATATGGGTAACTATAGGTTGATGCGGTTTAGTTATTTCGGACATACAAATGGCTCCTTCCAATAGATATGTACTCCCGAGTATCTCATCGAGATGCTATGGGTTAAACGAAACAATATTGATCCGTTTCACGTCACTTGGGTACAGTGATTCGCGCAACACGCTGATACGCTTCCTTTGGACGATGCAACTCATCGAACAGGAATGGCCAGTTTTTCCGCCCTCGGATAGGGAAATTGTCAAGCCAGGTGTAGTCGTCGGCAGCCCCCCAGAATGTCACAGCGCTAATATGCTCCTTATATTCGTGAAGAAGGCGGAAGATGGATTCGTATCGCTCGCCTTGCAATTCCAGCATCTCTTGCGATGGCTGAACGAGATCTGTACGTCTGTCTTCAAAGCGAAATACCGATACATCCAGTTCGGTGAGCTGAAGCTGCAGTCCAAGCTGCGCATACCGCTCAATTGCTGCGCGCATATCATCCATGGACGGATCATACAGATTCCAGTGTGCCTGCAGGCCAACGCCATGAATCGGCACGCCTTGATCGAGTAATGAACGGACGAGCCGATAGATGCGTTCCCGCTTATGTGGATCAGATTCGTTATAATCGTTATAGAACAACAATGCCTGCGGATCTGCTTCATGGGCGAATTCAAACGCTTTGGCAATAAAACCTTCTCCGGCGATATCCAGCCATTTGGATGGGCGCAGGAATGCGTTTGCATCATCCGCATCATCAGAAATAACCTCATTTACAACATCCCAGGCATAGATAACGTCCTTATATCTGCCAACGACGGTCTCAATGTGTGCCTTAAATCGCTCCAGCAATACATCGCGCTCCACCAGTCCGCCAATTTCATTCTCGAACAACCAATCCGGAGTCTGGTTGTGCCAGACCAGCGTATGACCACGCAGCGCCATGCCTTGCTCTCTGGCAAAGGAAGCGATGGCATCTGCATCCTCAAACGTATACAGTTCCTTCTGTGGATGCACACTGGAGAATTTCATTTCATTTTCTGCCGTCAGGCTGTTGAAGTGATATGCAAGCAATGAACGTTGGCTGTCAATCGTCTTCGGACTCACTGCTGCTCCAATGTGGAATGCATCCTTGTACAATTCCTTCAGTGAAGCCTCTTCTCGAAACGAACCCATAATTTCCCTCCTTTAAATTTCCTTCTTCGCATTGACTTATTAGCAACTGAATCAGACCGAGTACTCGAACCAATTAAAATGGGCTGGTGTGCTACTTGCCTTACCACTGCCTGTAGCGTATAGTCCGACCACCGCTCCGGTAAAGCACATTTTATGCACAAAATCCTCTGGGGACAATGCTCTTGCCAAGCCTGAACCCAAGGCTGTCCAGTTCTGTCCGTCCTCGGAACAAGTCAGCCTATATTCCTTCTCCGTCGATTCGATCCGGAGAAGCAGCTGCTCCGCTTCAGTCTCGCCCGCATACACGATTTCCGACTCTCCGCGTACCGTGAGACGGGCAAATATCAGATTGCGGCCTTCTGACCGTCTTATGCCAAGTTCATAGTGTGCATCTTCATCCCGGCGAACACACAGTCCCGCTTCTTCTCCATCCGCAACTGGCATGAATGTCAGGCAGGTTGTAAAGCTGGCATGAATATGCTGCTGCCTGCGCCCAACAAACGTAATCTCACTTACGTCCCCAAGACCTCCCGCTTGACCATACAACGTTAAGAAACCTGGTTTTTCTGTAAGCGAGCATGATCCTTCTGTCGGGTTGCGCACAAACATCCATTGTGGCCCGAGTTCTCCGTCGAATTCGTCCCGGCCGACAATGATAGCAGTATGGCTCCCGGGCAAAGAAGGTAATGTCATTGGCAATCGCTGGACCTTCATGTCCAGACTCACTATTCCTTCATTGTTGTCCATGTGGGGCCAGCCCTCGTTCCAAACGACCGGGGCGAGGAACGTTTCACGTCCAAGCACACTATATCCGTCCTCTGTCAAACGCACGCCAAGGAATACGGCCCACCATTCTCCGTGGTGATCCTCCACCAGATCGGCATGACCCAAATACTGGATCGGATGGTCCAGATGGCGATGGGTCAGGATCGGCTCAGGATAGCGTTCAAACGGACCATAAGGTCGATCGCTTCGGCCGATGATCTCACGATGCTCCTTGGCCGTCCCACCAGAAGCAGACATCATGTAATACAGACCATTGATTTTGTACAGATGTGGCCCTTCGGTCCATGGCCCTCCATCTCCATGCCAGACAACTTGTGGTTCAGAGAGAGCCTCACCTGTAGCGATGTCGATCTCATACTGGATGGCATGAGAATCGTAATCGGCACCTTGTTGGGCGGTCACGTACACTTTGCCATCGTCGTCAAAAAACAGCGAGGGGTCAATGCCCCCCATAGGGAATACAAATTGGATCGGACCATGGTCCGGCAGGGTTGGTTGTCGTAACATAGAAGTTCCCGATGCCCCTTACATCTGTCGTAATCATATAAAATATACCTTCATGGTAACGCAGTGTCGGAGCATAAATGCCGTCCGAGCTCTTCTGACCGGTCAAATCCAGCTGGCTGATTCGGTCCAGTACATTGCCGATCTGCTCCCAGTGAATAAGATCCGGACTCCGAAAGATCGGCACGCCGGGAAAATATTCAAACGAGCTGCAAATGAGGTAAAAATACTCTTCCGCCTTCACAATGCTGGGATCCGGATAGAATCCGGGAAGAATCGGGTTGGCATAACACATGGTATTAGCTTGGAGTTGCTTCATCTATTCCTTCACACTCCCTACATTTAGTCCAACGACAAAGTATTTTTGCATAAACGGATACACCAACAAGATCGGAACAGAAGCGACAATCGTAACTGCAGCACGAATCGAAATGGGCGTTACCTGTGTGGAATGCTCCACCCCCACGCCGTTGGCAACGGAAGGATTACTGTTGGCGTTCATACTGGAAGACAACAGCTTCATCAGTTCGTATTGCAGTGTACTGAGCTCTTGACGTGATGACGTGTATAGAAAAGCATCGAACCAGGAATTCCACGCGCCGACTGCGACAAAGAGCGCAATGGTCGCTAGCACAGGTTTGCACAGTGGAAAAATAATTCTCCAGAAAATTCTGAAGTCGCCTGCTCCATCAATTTTGGCTGATTCAATCAAGCTTTCAGGGATCGTGTAAATATAGGTACGAATAACGATCAGGTTAAACGCACTAATCAGCGATGGTAAAACATACACCCAGAAGGAGTTAATCAAATGCAGATCCTTCATCAGGAAGTACCCCGGAATTAGCCCGGCATTGAAATACATCGTCAGCACAAAAATGGTCGTAATCAGCTTGCGGAAAATATAATCGCGCCGACTCAACGTATAAGCCAGCATGGTGGTCAAGAAAATGTTCAGAACGGTGGATAGTACTGTACGTGCAACGGAAATCAAAAATGCATTATAAATGGTGCCTGATGCAAATACGGCTTTGTAATTCTGCAGGGTGAAATCGCGGGGCCACAAATATAAGCCTCCTCGAATGGTGTCATTCCCTGCATTAAATGAAACCACAATCGTGTTCAAAAATGGATATAACGTCACAATCACCAGCAGCACCATGAAGATGGTATTAAAGGTGTTAAACAGAAACGGTTCCATGCCTCTGCCACCCGGGCGGCGAACGGAAAGCGCCGCTGTATTTCCTAAACCAGACAATGGTGTTTTTTTCGTCATTATAACAGCCTCTCTTCCCCAAGCCGCTTGGCGGTCCAATTCGCTACAAGTAACATCGTAATGCTGACAACGGTCTTAAATATTCCGCCTGCAGTTGCGAGCGAATAGTTGCCCTGTGCAATCCCGTATTTGAGCACGAAGATATCAATCGTTTCCGCCCAGTCAACAACCAATCCGTTACCCAGCAAATACTGAACCTCGAAGCCGGCTTCCAGAATATGTCCAATCGACATAATCAACAGGATGACAATGGTAGGCTTGATTCCCGGCAAGGTGACATTCCACATTTTTTGATATCGATTGGCGCCATCAATATCGGCAGCTTCATACTGTGCCGGGTCAATCGAGGCCATGGCCGCCAAATAAATAATAGTGCTCCACCCGACTTCTTTCCAAATATGAGAACTTGCCACAACGCCCCAGAAATACTTTCCTTCCGTCAGCCACAAGATTGGCTCGTTGATGAGGTGCAGTCTCATGAGGATATCGTTGATAATGCCGTCAGAAGCAAGCGATGTCGCTACGATGCCGGTCACGATAATCCATGATAAGAAGTGAGGAAGATAAGAGATGGTTTGTACCGTCCGCTTCCACATGACCTTCTTGATCTCATTGAGTAACAATGCCAAAACAATAGCGGTAACGAAACCCAAAATCATGTTGATGATACTCATGGCCAGCGTATTGCGGAGCACACGCAAGAAATTGTCATCGGTAAACAAAAATTGAAAATGCTTAAACCCTACCCACGTTTGCTGCGAGAAACTTCTGGCCGGTTTGTAATCCTGGAAAGCCATCGTCCAGCCCCAGACAGGCACATAAGCAAAGATGATAATGTACGCAAGCAGAGGAACAGACATCCAAATGAGCTGTCTCTGTGCTTTGATATTTTGCCAGGTAATCCGCTTCATTTTTGGTTTTTTCTTCGGGCGGAGCGGCTTGGTACCCACTACAATTTCCTCCATAATATCAGGCCCCTATCCATCTTTATTGAAAGGAATAACGTCCAGCGATATGTTCTTCAAAAAAATCGGGAAGGAAGGTAACCTTCCTTCCCGACAACAATTTCTTATTTCACAGACCAGTTATCGATTCTCCACTTCAAGACTTCATTGATACGATCTTCATACGTTTTAATATCCAGCTTTTGAATTTCGGAAACGTATTCGCTCCATACACTGCTGAATTCAGACGTGTTAGCCAAAATCGCTTTCGGCAAATATTTGGTTGATAATTCGTTCAACTTCGTATTGGCAATCTTGGCTGGAGATCCCTCAACCAGATCGACAGACCAAGCAGGGTAAGTCACCGGATTCTCTGGTGGAGCACTGAAGAAATCGACATAGCTGTTGAAACCATAAGCGCCCAAAACTTCCTTATCAAACGGTCTCAAGCTGGCCTGGTATTCTTCCGGCTGATTGCTTGCCGAAGTGGCGTTGCCATCGCTAAAGTAACCTTCCATTTTCGGTGCAGTTCCATAGAAAGCATCTGCTTTATTGGCCAGTTTCCAGGCCGCATCTGCGGCATTGTCGCGCTGCTCTTGGGTTTTCATGAAACGGCCTTCGTCATTGACGTAATAGTCTTCATCCTGAATGCCCCAAGTGAGTGTCTTTTGCCAATCTTCTTCCATGAGCTTGTCGAGTGCTTTAATGATTTTCACAGGGTCTTTGGCACTCACGGTAATACCGAAGCCATTGTTCAGGTTAAGCGCTGCGCGATCACGATAATAGTCTTTGGTGCTGCTGTCATACACGAGCGGGAATCCCACATAAGTGCGTTCAATTTTGTCCTGCGTTATGAGCGAATCTTCCGCGCTGCCGAAATTCCAGTGTTGGTCGAACATGCCGAGTACTGCCCCACTGGACAATTTGGCCATATATTGGTCGTAGTTTTGTGCAAACGCTTCCTTATCCAGCAAGCCTTGTGCATTGATTTCATTTAGTTTCTGATAGTACGTCTTGGCATAATCCTTGTCCGCAAAGATCTCTGCCTTGCCGTCGTTGACGACCACACCACCATCATTCGGATGACCAATCAAATGCTGCGGCGGATTCAGCAAGCCCCAGTTTTTCCAATCATAGTTCAATACCTCGAAACCGACTGTCGGTTTGCCGTCAATGGTTGGATACTTTTCCTTGTATTTCGCGATCAAGTCAAAGTATTCGTCCAGTGTCTTCGGTGTCGGATAACCGAACTCTTTCAACACGGCTTTTTGGATCCAAAAGGCAGGTCCGCTGTAGTAGGTATCCGCCACTTCGCCGTTGTATGCACCGTAGTTTGGCAGGTAGTAAATGTGTCCATCATTCGGGTCCTTCATTTGATTCCAGTACTTCTCGTAATGCTTCTTCAAATTAGGCGCGTGTTCTTCAATCAGATCTTCAAGCGGAATGACTGAACCGGCTGCCGTAAGTTTGGTATCGGCTGAGATCAGATCCGGATAATCTCCACCGGCGATCATGACGCCGAGCTTTTGGTTCTTGTCACCAGCCAGAAATTCGAATTTGAATGTAACGCCGAGCTCTTCCTTGATTTTTTTGTAAATCTTGTTGTCAGCGGTTGGCTGCTGTCCGGCCTCGTTCAGGAATACCGAGATTTCTAACGGACTATCAGCCCCCACCTCACTACCTTTACTACTCTCCTCTCCGCTGCCTGAATTGCTACCTGAGCAACCTGCTAGCACAACGCTCAATGATAATAACAACGTTGCCCCCATACGGAAAAATGATTTCTTACTGTCCCCCATAAAGCACCTCCAAAGTTTGATCTCACTATATGAAAGCCCTTTCATTTGAATAATTTAATTATAAATTTACATCTTCATGGAAACTATATTCGAATTATAGCTCTTTCCGAGAAAACCTCAGGTTTTCTTAAAATATCGAAATGGGCTTCTTTGAAGATACATCGCTAGACGTTTTTCTTATATTCGTTAGGAGACATGCCCATTCGTTTCTCAAATTGTTTTAAAAAATGATGGTAATTAGCGTATCCAACCTTTTCCGAGACTTCGCTATTTTTGTACTGATTCATATGCAGCAATCGACATGCCTCTTCAACCCGCAGGTTATGAAGCAGTTCATTAAAGCCGATTCCATTTTTTCGTATCAACAGTTGTCCCAAGTAAGCTGGATGCAGGAAGAAACGCTCTGCAAGCAACTTAATGGTCAATCCCTCGCGGAAATGCGCATGAATATAATCGTTAATATCCTGTACAATACCCTGTGCTTCGAAGACGCTCTCTTTAAGCAAAATCTCAAAGCAGACTCTTCCGCACGAACGCAACATGCCAATCAAATCATCAAAGGTTAACAGTGTTTCATCCAGATCCGGAATTTCGAACAAACGGTAATTCTCTGAATCTTCTGCCATTTGCGACCTCACGTAGGCCCGAATTTCATGAAGAAGGTAAATGACAAATTTTCGAGCCTCATCCGGATGGACCCTCATCTGTCGAAACGATTGCTCCATAAACTCCACAGCGGATTGGTAATTGGCGTAATCAATGAGCTGAAGTGCTCCGAGTACTCGCTCAATCAGTTCAACCTGTTTGTTGTGTCTTTGAAAATCACGGTTCTGAAGATCAGCATAATCCATTATGCTGTTCACTTCCGCTTCATAAAAGGCGTGCAGCAATGCCTTCTCTGCTGTTATTCGGGAGTTGCTGATTCGATGAAGAGAGGATTCCGCTGAGCCAATCGCCATATATGTACGAAAGCCCGCCAGACGGCGAGCCAGTCCTTCTAATAATGTTCTTAAATTCTCGCTCGTTCTCAGCGGTCCGGAGGAAACATCGCCGAACACAATGGATACGAGATCATTTCGCATACGAATGAAATAAATGACATGTTTGCCGTTCAGAACTTCTGAAGCAAGACTACTCCACTGGCCAAACTCTTTCTCGGATACCTGAACCAGACATACACACCAGGATTCAGCTGACTGGGAAAGGGACTGAATTAGTTGAGTACTTTCTGGAGATCGCACTTTGCCTAATAAAGCCTCCTTCATCGTCAGAATTTCCTGCTCTCTCCATGCAATCTGCCCAATATATAGCTGCTCTTGCTCCTTTAGCAGTTCCATGCCCATTGTACGAATCTCGGACTCCGCCTGTTCCTCATCTAATGGTTTTAACAGATAACCGGAAACTTTGAATTTAAGCGCTTTTCGTGCAAACTCAAAATCGCTGTACCCCGTAAGTATAATGAACTTGGTCAACCAGTTTCCTCTACGACGCCATTCTTCAATCATTTCCAGTCCATTCATAATGGGCATATGAATATCAACCACGACAAGATCTGGCTTTTGCTCTTCCATTCGTTGCAATCCTTCCGCACCATTGCTGCACAAAGCGCATACCTCAAAGCCAAGACTTTCCCATGGAATCCACAGCTGCAAGCCCTCTAGCGCCAATGGCTCGTCATCAATCAACAGTACTTTAAATGCCATTGTCCCTGCCTCCTTCTTTATCCTGATGCTCTAGCAGTTGCAATGGAATTTCGAAGGAAACCTCTGTCCCTTCACCTATTATGCTCACCAGGTTAAAATCCACTTTATCGTCATAATACAACTCAAGACGGCGATATACGTTACGTATGCCAATATGACTCCCTCCGCACTCCTCCTTGCTCCGCATATGGTACAGAACCTCTTGTAAGCGTTCCTTATCCATGCCCTTACCATTATCAGATACAACGACTCGCAGGCGCTCGCTCACAACTTCCGCTTTAATTTTCACATAGCCGAGTCCCTCAATAGCCTGAATTCCATGTTTGCAAGCATTCTCAGCCAATTGCTGGATACTCATTTTGGGAATTCTATACTGCCTCGCCTCATCGCTAATATCAATGTAATATTCAAACTTGTCTCGAAAACGAAATTTCTCAATTCCAAGATACATGACCGTAAAACTCATTTCCTCTTCCAGCGTGACCAAATCGTCCTTCCAATTCAATAAACGGCGAAGCAGCTTGGATAAGTCCTTGATAATATCCTTGACATCCGCATAATTGTTTTTGGTGCTAACCACCAACAGCGCATTTAGTGTATTGAATAAAAAATGGGGATTCATCTGGCTTTGCAGCAAATTCAGCTCAGCACGAATACGCTCAGCCTCCTGACTCCGCTGTTGAATTTCAAGCTTGTACACATTATTGATTAAGGAATGGATCTGAGCGGTCATCATGTTGAAATTACGTATCAGATGGCCTATCTCATCCTTTCCACCATCAATGTTGATCAGATCAAATTTCTCGTTACCCACCTTTTGCATATGTCTTGAAAGGCGTTTTACTCGATAATTGTATGATCGCAGCACGACATAGATAAAGATAGAGGTAACCAAGGTAATGATACCAGCGAGCATGCCAAAATAAAGCTTCATGGAAAGCATCGCTTGTTTGACACGTGTTTCTTGAGGCACACCAATGAGCTTCCAACCTTTCACATAGCTGGCATTGCCAATTGGAACGATATGTAGATCCTTGTCCGATGCCTTGCTCATATTGAATAACGCATAATCACTATCGACCTCGCCCTGATACTTGTCATCTGTGGATACGATAATCTGATTTTTGGCGTTGACCAAATACAGATCCAGCGAACTTTTCTCTCTCGCAATAACGTCATAGAATCGATTAAGATAAAAATCAATGCGCACCAGCTTCTTGTAAGAGTTGTCCGAGTTATAATAGTCCATTTTTTCAATTACGCTAAAATACGACGAGATCGCCGCGCGATCATTTGCTGCCTTATCGCGGTATGCAAGCACACTCAGTGACTCCCCTGACGTTTCCCATTGCCTGAACCAGGTACTGGTGTTCATTGAGCTGTCCAGATAATAATAATCCCCTCCTGAGACAATGGTTGGGTTATCCGTGTAGATGCCAATTCGCTGAATCTGATTGTTCACGGGAATATAGGAAGTCACCCGATGGCGAAGCTGTTCATCGAACGTATTGTAAAAATCCAGTTGACCATTGTATACACGATCCATGGATTCGGACAATAGCTTATCCGTGATTAATGCGTGACTGACAGCGACCCCCCCGTCAATCATGGTGTGAATGTCCTTTCTGGCTCGCTCCAGCGAAATTTGCAAATTTTGTTCTTCCCGCTCCTTGATCAGCCCTGACATACGATCCATGAACAAATAATTGCTTGCTATGATTGGAAGCAAAATACCAATAACGTATATCAGTATAAACTTGTAGTTCAAAGGAATATCGTTCACGATACCGCGAAATCGGAATTTCCTAAACATGTCTTCCATCGCCATCCTTCATTTGTTACTTGTCATATCAGGCCTATGATTGTTTTCTGTAAGTAGAAGGAGCCATACCCGTCATTCGCTTGAACTGACTTACAAAATAGTCAGCATTGGGGTACCCTGAACTGACCGCAACTTCGGCTATGCTGGAACAGCTCTGACGTAATAGTCTCTTGGCCTCCTCGATCCGTTTATCATTCAGATATTCCCGAAAAGACTTGCCAGTCTGCTGTTTGAAGGCTTGCCCCAAGTAGTTGGCATTCATATGAAATTTCTGTGCAAGTTCCTGGAGCTGCAGCTTCTGCCGAAACTCATGGTTAACATACTGCACTACACGAAAAATCGTGCTGCATTCCTTTTCTTTTCGCTGCTCCTGCAGAGCTCTCAAAGCGTTGATACTTAATACCAGTGCATATTCCCGAAATGCAGGATAGGAATCAATGTCGGTTAAGCCGCCCAACATATGTTGTAGCTGCAACTTAAACCTGTCTACATCCCCATCCAGCTCCTTCAGGTGCTTGAGAACTCCCATCTCAAGGGCAAGTAATTGTACCCGAACATATTCTATATCCGACACAGGCAGTCCTGAACCTGGATTTGCAAGCAGCTCGTTTACCTCTCTCTCGATCCCGCCCTCTTCACCCGTTAAAATGGTATTAAACAGGTTAGTTAAAGTCTTTTGGTTCACAGTCGCCATGATACCATTCCTTGGCAAGTCTTGATCGCAAATAATGCCACTCTCTTCTTGATAACGCTTCCATTTCAAGGCAGAAAATGCTTTTTCATATGCCGCCCGCATAGCGACTACTCCACCTGAGTGATATCCAAATGCCGCTATGATTGATGCATGACCGGAGTACATCTCAAACAGGTTTCTCCCTAGCCTCTCAAGCCAACTCAGGGAATCTTCAATTTCAGCAGCAAATACACCCATTCTTCCGTCAGCATCCATAAAAAATTCGTAGTGAGGAGCGCTAGCAAAACGCTGTACGTGTGATTGTATGTCCGCATTACAAGTATCCGCCTCAATTAAAAGACAGGCCATGTTCTCATGACCCTCCATTTGCAATATACTTTCCACTTCGGCTTGCAGTTCACTGCTGTCCTCACCCTCAAACAGACGGTTGAACAAACAGTTTACATATAAATTACGCTCATGTTGATACAGCTTCTCCGAGATAAGCTCATTCTGAATTTTACGACTCATCTGTTCTAATACGTTTTCAATCTCAACCTCATCAATGGGCTTGAGTAAATAATCCTCCACACGCTGTTCCAGCGCTGTTTTCACATAATCGAAGCTATCGTATCCGCTTAATATGACAAAACGCGGCGGTTTGGCTAGATTTTGTATCGAACGGTCAATCAGTTCAAGTCCGCTCACTGATGGCATATGAATATCTGTAAACACCAGGTCTGGCCGAAGGTTCTCAATAATGGACCAAGCAGCGTTTCCGTTCTCTGCCTCTCCACAAATTTGAAAACCGTATTTATTCCAATTTACCATTGTTCGTAGACCTTCAAGTACCCATGGCTCATCATCCACCAACAAAACATTCATCATTCTTAGTTCCCCCCGTTAATAGTGATGAATAATCTGCTTTTACCTTGGACACAAACGTGGATCATTGCACATTGGAAAATGTGTACCTATATAATTATTCAGATCTTTCAGCTCTTATACAATAGACAATACTTGATTTAGTATCCAAAGCTTTACTCTTTTATAGCTTTTGGTATAGTTCTCATTTTATGATAGCGAACTTTTTTCAGCACCACACCTCAGCAGCTTTATGTACCACATTGGCGATGATTCTGGTTCAATTTTGTCATTGTACACCTTGAATTTGCGACTATTAGTTAATCATAACATCCGAGAAAAGAATGCCAATACTTCAAACCAATATACAATAATTTTTAAAGAAAGAACTTTAATTTAAACAGTAACTCTGCTTGTACACACTCTCTGACATCTGATTTAATGTATATGAGCAAGGATATTGATTAACTTACCAAATGGATCACGGACATAGAATCGACGAACTCCCCAGGGCTCATCCGTAAGATCATATTCTATTGTGTAACCAGCGCTTTTCATGCGTTCGTACGCTTCATCGACATCATCGACTTCAATTGAAAGATCAGGTGTAGATGTATTTGAGCCACCTTGTGTGGCTATACTTATTTGAACGTTCTCCTCCCCAAGTAATCCGTATGTTTCAATCCAACCATGATTCATCAATAAATCTAGTTCAAGCACATCCTGGTAAAAGTTTTTTGCTGCTGGAACGTTTTGTGTATTAATATTGGTGACAATTCGTTTTACCCTCATTTTCAAAACCTCGATTCAAATAATATATTTCCCCAATGAGGAAACTTCGCCCTTATTTCACATTATCATCTAGTACCACGTTATTCAATCGACAAAAAGGCCAACCAGAAGATTCTGGCTAGCCTGCTAATACAAAAGTGAGATGCATCCCTTATGAAATTTTAAATTTGGTTAATAATAAGAAATTATTCAGATGAAAACTTATGGGAGTGATTTGATGCTGGGGAATGTCATTTTTGGTTTGGTTATCCCCATCTTAATTGGTGGTTGGATTCTACGCAGAAACGTCAACATCCTCTTAGCTTATTATCCGCTGGGAGTAGCCACCTCTTCTTGTCTAAACGGTGTGGGTTTTAATTTCTTTTGGAATATACTTCCAAACACTCACAACCAGTCATATGCAGGCCTCCCTTTCGACTTAGGTATATACCCTATTGCCGGGTGCCTCATGATCTACGTGATTCTTGAAAAAAATACGAAGTCATGGCTAGCAATTCTAATCACATCTTTTACATTAACGCTGATCGAATGGTTGGCTAAGGAGATGGGTAGAGTTATATATTTTAATGGCTGGAACATCTATTGGACTTTCTTTTCTTACTTTCTTCCTTTAGTCGTAGTATACGGATATAGTAAAGTATTCACTATGATGTACGACGTTTCTAAAAAGAAGAGAACATAAAATTCAATTCTTGCCAACATAACAATTATTGCGATGCAAGAATATATCGATTCCATTTCTGCTGCCAGGCGACATCGTCCCAGAAAGGATGATGTGGTGCACAGTTGGAGCATAGAGTCATTCCCCAGAAGCCAAGAGCCATTCCTTTACGCAGCGCGTACTCTGCAATAAATTTCCCTATAGGCCCCTCTTCGAATCCCGCTAACAACGGCGTGTACCCAACATACCCTTCCCCAATAACGACCGGCAGGCCAGAATGAGCCGCCCATTCGTGAGCTTCCTCGAAGCGCATATCTACCTTTTGCAGCATAGCCAGCTTATGTTTACTATAATTGTCGTATAAAAAAAGATCCCATTTATCGGGCTCCACCCAGTCATGAAGATAGAGCAGTCTTAACCCTACCGGATTTCCATCCATCCTCCATTCCTGGTCACGCGGTAGCGTATACTCTTCAAATGCAGGCGCGTCCTCTCGCAGGAGCGATTGGACGAATGAGCCGGGAAAAGGCGTATGTTTATCATCAATTCCAGCCGCTTCGGTTAATTCATTCAATACCCCTTTGATATAGAGATGGAAATGTGCAACCTGTAAATTTCCCGCTACATAGGATTTGGGATAGGCTTCATTTAGTGTATAACTTGCTGTCATCAGGATATCCGGGTGGACACTTCTAAGATAACCTACGGCCTCTTCAATATAAGGCTGCATGGCTTCCACCAGTGCCGGTACATTGGACTGAGCAATGCCTTGAGCGTTTCCAATCTCGGTCAGTTGCCCGAACTCCACCTCATTATGCAACTCTGTGTAGACGATCTGTTCGTCATATCCTTCCGCTTTTATATACCGGATAAGCTGATCCATGGATCTCGCAATAGCCATAAATCGCTCCTCGGGAGCTATGGCAGCCAGTTCATCGCGCAACCCGGGAAAGGCCAGAAAGCTGGGGCTCTGCTGATATTCCCAAGAAGACAAGATGATATAACAGCCATGGGCCTTGGCCTGTCTGAACAACTCCAGTAAATGCGCATGTCCATCCAGCTCGGCGCCGCCCCGGCAGTTATACCAGCGTGTCCGCTGCCCGATCTCTCCAAGGCTGCCGAAGTGTAACGGACCCGGCCGCTTGCCTTCCGCCGTGAACAATAAAAAGGGCATCGCACAGATTCGGATCGTATTATAGCCCCTCTCCACCGCTTCCTTAAATCTCGCCTCAAGGTCGCTATAGTGTTCTCCCGGTAAGGTCATGGTGTACCAGGAAAAATCCCACATCGTGATGGTCAGTTTGCGCGGCAACTCCCTACGCCCTACATCCATTATCATTACACCCTCCTTTTTGTTTTTAGCAATACAGGTTTATTCTTTGTAATACAGTCAATGAACAATATCTCTACATCTCTTTGATGATGGAGCATTAAGGTTGACATCCTTCGCGCAGTCGCCGGGAATACCGTCTATGAACCATTGCCCCTTGATGATTAGGCTCCATTTCCAGAGCCAACTCAAGTTCGGTTCCGGCTTCTTTGTCACGGCCTAGCCCCAGAAGTCCTAACCCCCTCATGTACCGGCAATGGATTACATTGCGCCGGTTCAGATCATCATCAAATACCAGGAAATCTGGCAAAGATACCGCAAAATAATCCATTTTGATATCGTCAAAAATATGCTTTTCAGCATAATCGATCAGTTTATTAAAACGACGCTTAGCTTCCTTCACGTTACGGAGCTTCAACCAGGCCAACCCTTGGTAAAAAATCATTTCTGGCGGCTGATCGTTGTAGAACAACGCACTTGTCGGCTCAGCTAGACCCTGTGAAGCTATGGTGTAACTAGCGATGGCTTCTGATTCCCGCTGCAGACCTTCGTAGGCCATGCCGAGATAATAATAAATATTATTCTCCTGAGTTCCTTCCAACTTACCTTCTCCCAGATTCAACGGATAGACTAATGCTTGTTGTAAATGCTGAGCTGCTGCTTCATAATGACCGTTTTGCAGCGCTTGTTTACCAAGCTCGGTATGAGCCAACTTATATTGCCCGGGCACTTTCCCCTCTCCACCTTCCCACGGATGGAAATTGCGCCGAGACAAGGCAGCGCTTGCCTCTTGATAACGTTCAAGATTGTTTAACAGGGTTACGTATTCCACATACAGATCATCCCGCTTCTCAACCAGATCTCGCCTCTCTTCAAGAATATGGAGGCGTTTGTCTATTGACCACGCGAGTTTCTTACGCAGCTGATCCAGTTCAAAGAAAATACGACCATCATCCGGTGCACAAGCAAAGGCCTGTTCAAGCGAAGCTAGGGCCGCTTGCGGATTGTTGTGTTTATTATAATAGGCCAACCCCAAGTTTCGGTGTACCGTCGGAAAATCATCCCGCAGTTCGCGGGACTTCTCCCAGCTCGCAATCGCCTCGATAGGCCGTTTTTTGTCATAATAAAAGTTTCCGAGATAGTAATGAGCCTTGTCGTCCTTCGGATTAGCATGAACTGCACTTACCAGCAGCTCAAGTTCATACAAGGTGTTCGGGAAACAATAGGTTGGGTTGGCCAATTGTCCCTTACGACGAGCTTCTTGAGCATGTTCATGTTGTCCGGTACGTTCATATAATTCAGCTAGTGCATAATGCAGCATCGGGTAGACTGAATTCTCCAGGTCCACTATGCTTTTCCCTACTCCAATGGCTTCTTCATAGAAACCGCTGTCCATATAGTCTGCGATGACATTCAGATAGTTGTGGGCGTCATTTCTCATCAATTGCTGCAATTCAATCAGAATACCTTGTGCAGCATCCTTGTCTCCCATAGCTGTATGAGCCAAAGCCAACTCATTATAAGCTCCAAAATCCGCAACATCCAATTCAAGGGTTTCAAACGCACAGGCCTTTGCATTATCAATCAGACCAAGCTTGCGCAGCAAGGCGGCTTTCAGATTACGTGCTTTATAGTTTCGTGAATTGCGGATGAGTGAACGATCAACATGCTCCAGAGCCTCAGTGTACTGGCCTTTCAAGCTGGAAATCTGAGCAAGGGAGAAGTACCCTGCATCCTGCCACGCTGCCGACCATACCGATTTGTGAAAAGCAGTAAAAGCCTCCTCCAAACGGCCTTGACCACGAAGTGCTACTCCCAGCTGATAGTAGGCCTCGCTGTCATATGGGTTCGGATTTCGCCAGTTCAACCGCTCAATCGCTTTGCGGAAATACTGTTCGCTGTCTATATATAATCCACGACGAAGCAGTAAAGTTCCATAAGCTACATTCAACCGGATATCACCGTTATCCCGCTTCAATCCTTCCAGATAGTACGCTTCAGGCTCAAACGTAGCATGCCGATATTGCTCCAGATGCTGGCCTGCCAGATACAGTTCTTCGGTCGAACCCAGTTCTTCTGGTGCTGCCAGTGGTTTAGCAGCTTCAGGAATCTGTTCAATATCCGGACGTTTCGGTTGATAGGAAATCAGGACTCTGCCTTCCCTATTTCGAACCAAAAGCTTCAAATCATGCTCCTGCTCCCCACTCTCCAGCGGAATTACCTTTTGATATACATCTACAGGGGACAATTCAACCGTTTCCTGCAAATACCGGGTTGCCGCCCCACTCAACTCCACAACGGCATGTTCGAGTTTAGATGTTGCATATACCTTGATCACTGCCTCTCCGGCTTCAGCATCAACTTCCAGATTGATGGCTGCTTCAATGGAGGCATTTTTTACGACACCGATGTTTTTGTATGGCATGAAATACTGGGTAAAGGTCTTCTCCTCGTAGGGTTGTAGCCAAGTGAAGTCAGGCTGATTGTCTGTGTACACTCCAGTCATGAGTTCAATATACGGTCCATCTTCATCGGTCAATTGACGGTCCCACGCCTGACCGAACTCCCCATTCCCCCACGTCCATTGCTTCTTGCCGGGAGAAATATGATGATTCGCCACATGCAGCAATCCGGCTTCTACGCCGTGATCGTATGCGCCGACGAAATTATAATCGGATTTATAAGCCATGTACGAAGTCGGAACCGGGATGTTTTTATACCGGGAAATATCAACGCCTTCCGAGTAATCCTGTTTGTAATAAGTTCCGGTAGCGATAGGAAAACGCGAGACATCCCTTTTGCCATGATCAAATACAGCCGTTACGTCTGGAGGAAACACGGATTGCGTATATTCATTAACCGCTACGGCCGGATTTGCCCACCACAGAAAGGTCTGCGGCTCAGGTGTCCGGTTGTATAATTGAGCTTGGATCTCCACATAGGCCTTATCCGAATAGAGTTTGAAGGCTGCAGTGACTTTTGTACCGTACATCCGGTCGATCTCACTAACCCAGACTGTAGCACTGCCATCACCAGTTGCTTCGTATTTGTATTCAACCGGACCAAATGTATTAGGACGGTGATGCTGTGGCCAGTTAAATTCAATTCCTCCGGATATCCAAGGACCAGCAAGGCCCACCAGTGCAGGCTTAATGACGCGGTTATAATAGACAAAATCATAATTGTTCGTTTTATCAAGCGCACGATAGATTCTACCGCCGATTTCCGGCATGATCTCAATACGGATATACTGATTCTCCAGGATAACCAATTTGTAATTTTTATCATGCTTCACATCCGAGATACTCTCGATCACTGGATGCGGATACACACGGCCGGTGCTTCCCTGATAGATTCTTTTCTCCAGAAACATAGGATTTGGGTCAGCTTCACCCGCCTCATATGTAGGTATCAACACGTTTGTCTCCCACACTTGTACCTGACTGGATCCGGTTGGATCCGCCTTCAGCTTGTGATCCACAGCCTCATGCTTCATGTTAGAACTGCCTCCCTTGTCTTGATAGTTATACTGTATATTCTGTCAAGGAAGGTTCCAATTGACGAAATGCGGGAAGTGATGGATTATATTCTTATTCGGATTATGAATTATGGGGGTAACTGGAATGAGTCCTGACCACATACGCAAGCGTGAAGGATTTCTAGAGGAGAAGCTATATGTACTTCCAGAATACTGGATGAAAGAATTGGAACAAGAGGAACTAACCTCTACCTTATTTATTACGGACATCGGCTATTTCTCTAACGCTCAATATCATTTCAGGGAGCGCCTGGAAGGTAGCCCCTCGCATATTTTCATCTTTTGCGAAGCGGGAGAAGGATGGGTTGAGTTGAATCATGGAGAACGAATACTCATGCAGCAAGGAGATATGATAATAATTCCACCCGAAACTGCACATCGTTACGGGGCAATGCAGGAAAATCCATGGAGTATCTTCTGGTTTCATTTCAAAGGCAGCCATGCGAATAAATTGGTGAAGATGTTTGGTTTGTCTAACGCATCACTCGCTTTATCCCCAAGCGGCAAAGCCCGTTTAATGGAATGGTTCGCACCCACCTATGAAATGCTGGCCGAGCGGACATATGCCCTGACTACCCATGTACATGTGGCCCAAACTACAAGACAGTTGCTCTCCGGAATTGGTTTAAATGCCGTCAAATCGGCACAAGAGAAGAAACGTGAAACTTATCTGGAACAGGCGATTCAATACATGAATGCTCATATGAGTGGCTCTATTTCTCTTACGGAGTTGGCTAATCATGTCGGGGTGTCGAAACAGCATCTGATCTTTCTGTTTAATTCTGAAACGGGAGTCGCTCCAATTGAATATTTCCTACGGCTCAAAATTCAGCGGGCAGGTCATCTTCTGGATCTTACCGAAATGAGCATCAAGGAAGTCAGCTCTACAGTGGGCATCAGCGATCCCTATTATTTCTCCCGACTCTTTAAGAAGATTTCGGGATTCTCCCCTTCCAGCTACCGGAAGATCCCGAAAGGCTAGACTTTCAAAAGTTTCTTTGCCGTCTTTCCATTACCACAATATAAAAAACCGTTGATTCTTTAAATTTAAAGTTCAACGGTTTTTTATATCTAATAGAATCAATCCCTCATATTCTCAATTAAAAGTTAGAATCAGACTGAGCATGTTGAGGTGTGTGATGCGATATTTTTTTAACGAGTAGGAAGTACGTAAGAATCGCAACGAGACTGGTCATTAATAAAGTGAGTCCAAGTGGGACGGCAGTGTCTTCACCTGCGATACCAACCAGAGGAGCAACCAGGGCGCCCAAAAGAAAAGGAACCACGCCGAGCAGTGCTGCTGCACTTCCAGCCATCTTGGCTTGGCTCTCCATCGCAAGTGGAAATGCCGCAGTAGACGTAATACCGATGGAGCAAACAAAGAAGAACAATGGAATGACCAATGCGAACAGCGGGCCATGAACTAAGGTTACCACCAAGGCTGCAACACTTGCCGCTAAAGCAAGCCACAGTCCAGATAATAAAAGAGTCTGCTCAGGTATACGTTGTGCTAACCGACCCACAATTTGGGAACCAATGATCAGGCTGATCCCGTTCGAAGCAAACAATATAGCAAATACAGTTGGTGTGACTCCATAAATATTTTGGTATATAAATGGTGTTCCTGCTACATATGCAAATACCCCAGCCGTCATGATTCCCTGTGCAAGCATATAGCCAACAAACTTGCGGTCACGTAGTAGCGTTCTGTAATTGCCCAACTGTTGTTTGAAGTTGGGAGCCATGCGCCGTTCAGGCGGGTTGGACTCCTTCAAACCCCATTTGGTCATTATTAATAAGAAAATGCCCAAAAATGAGAGTGAAATAAACACACCAATCCATGTCGTGAATGAAAGAATGCCACTTCCAGCAATCGGTGCTGCCAAAGGCCCCAAATTCCCTACAAGCAACAGCAAAGAGAAAAATTTAGTGAGTTCATGTCCACTATAAAGGTCCCTAGCTATCGCACGAGAAATGACAATTCCTGCTGAAGCCGCAAATCCTTGAGTGAAACGAAACAAAATTAATAGTCCGATATTAGGAGCAAAAGCGCACGCCAAGGAACAAATAATATAGGCTGCCATGGAGATTAACAACGGTTTACGTCTACCGTGAGCATCACTCAAAGGACCCATAACGAGCTGCCCCACACCTAGACCTAATAAACAAGCAGTAAGACTAAACTGAACAAGTGATGCACTTGTATTGAAATTCTTTGCAATCTCAGGAAAAGCCGGTAAGTACATATCAATCGTAAATGGACCTAACGTTGAAAATAAACCCAGCAACAATGCCAGGCCAAATACATTCCAATTTTTATTCTTTATCATTGTTGATTAAATCTCCAATTCATTACGTAATTTAGTTTATTTGAATCGTCATTACAACCCATCATGCATTACCTATCCCCCGTCCACACCCCACATCTATTGATCCTAACAAATTGTAACTGCCCTACTCCAGAAAAGCCACTTATTTTTCTTTCCTATTCGGAGTATAAGACATAGAGTTAACTGTAAGTCAAATCATTTATCTTAAAAAAGAGTTTGGCTTAACCACTAGATTCTCTTATTCGCTTCATGTTGGAAACCAAAGTTCGCTTAAAAACAATAATAAGACCCCCTACTAGAGCAAATTACAGTTTTGCTTTAGGTAGGAGGTTATTATTTTATGTGCAGGATATCCCTTAAGATGAGCTAACTCTTAGTAGATCCCCGCAGGGCCGTCATCTATAAGATTCATATAGTCGAATTTCGTACACTTCTGCCCGATCACCGCCGTGCGTTTCCTTGATGATGACCCTAATCCGTTTTGATTGTATCGGATTCTCAAGACGATGAATCTTTTTGCGAGTAAGGTTATGGCTATCACCAGCAAAACGTTCCCATTCCCCATTAATATATGCCTGCAACTCATAGCTCTTAACCAACTCCGGAATGATCAGAAACGGTGTCTCGTGATGATGCAAATTGATCAAATCCTCATTAACATCGTCATTAAAGGTAAGGTGTATTTCCCGAATATCCACTGGCTCTGGAAGGTTGACTTCAACCCATTCTTCACGGCCATTAGCGATGGGTTCTGATACCCACAGCTGTGGACCGCCAAACGGACGGACATAGCCGTTGATGACTTTATCAGGTGAATACGCGCCAGTCTCAACTGCAAAACAGAATGGCTTTCGGACAAGGCGCTTCATCGACCATTCGATAACGGGCTGATTCGGCTGATGATCCTCCAGATCAGAGCTGACTATTGGCTTGACTCCCCGCTCAAACGCAAGGACACCGCTGATCGGGACAACTGATGTGTAGAGACTGACTGCTTCATTCGCACGAACAATGACAAATACATTACAAGGATCGCCTCCAAACATTGCACTGTCTGCAGGCACATCCAACCATTGTTTTTCACCTACATCGACTTGGATGTCCACAGCTTGCTTGAAGTTTGCCGGTACATAATTCTCATGGCGACCTGTATCCCATAGTTCTATAGTCAGACTTGTCGCTTCCCGGGCAGAGACCAACAGAGTAAATCCTTCAATTCCACTCTCGGTCGGGAAAAGCCATCCAACGTCAGCGACCAACCGGTACTCCTCGGAAGGTTCGTTGATCAAAATTCGACTCATCGTGCTTGAAGCCGTGATGGTTCCCCTTCTCGCAAGATCAGCAGAATCCATATTTCTCAGTCCTATAATTGAGGCATCGGTCCGCAACATCGTTTGTTGCAATTCGGTCAAATGCTGCTCTCGCAGTTCACGAGGCGTGATGCCTTTGATTACCGACAAGGCAGCGCCTGCACCTGCTGCTTCTCCCATTACCGCACAAGTTGCCATGACGCGGGTTGTTCCGAATGCAACATGCGATGCACTGATATTACGTCCCGCAAACAGAAGATTGCTGACATTTCGGGAGTACAGGCACCCAAACGGAATATGATAAATGCCATCTGCATGCAGATGCTTGGAGCCGCTCTCGCTTGCATACATCCCTTGTGGGGGATGCAGGTCGATGGACCAACCGCCAAAGGCGACGCGGTCTTCAAATGGACACTGAGAGATAACATCATTTTGCGTCAGGATCGTATCACCAAGGAAGCGGCGGTATTCGCGTTTGCCTGGAATCGAGCCTACCCATTCCAGCGTCATCTCCTCGGCCTGAAACTTGCCGGAGTTCTTAATATAATCCCAGACGCCATAAATAACTGACCATAACTCATCCCGAATCTGCTCATTCTCATGTACCGTATCCAGCTCTCCGCCCCATTCAATCCACCAGTAGTGACAGCCGGAATCTCCACTGCGTATCACACGCTTTAGCGGAATTGGGGTTGTCGTAATGTCTTTAGCAAACGATGGGGCTACAAACCGTACCGGTTTCCCGGTATCTTTCGTATAGAACAGCAGTGTGCTGCCAAGCGTAATATCATCAGCAACTTCCGGTGCCCATTCTTCCCCGAACTCATGACGGGCTTCACGGCCAATCCGGTATGCTGCTCCAGCGAGAAATCCGATGAGTCCGTCACCAGTACAGTCAAGGAACATCTCACTTTCAAACGTAATCTCACGCTCGGAGCCCATCATCCAGCCTTTCACGCTACGAATTATCCTTGCATCCTTCTCACCGTCTGCTTCTACTTCTCTAACATCTGTATTCATAAACAAAGTGAGATTAGGCTCGGCTCTTACTGCCTCCAGCAAAGTAACGTCCCACAAATAGGGGTTACCTTCCGGATTCCGTTGTTGATTCTGAATGAACAATTCCCCCATAATGCCGGTCTCCCGTGCATAACGATTCACGCCATGCCCCGTTGCACCGCATACCCATACACGTACCTCGGAGCTGGAATTGCCGCCAAGTACAGGACGATTATGCACGAGTGCAACCTTTTGACCTAATCTTGCCGCTGCAATAGCGGCACAAATCCCGGAAAGTCCTCCGCCAATGACCGTAACATCGAATAATAGTTTTTCGCGTCTCATGATATAAACCTCCTTTGAATTAGCCTTTTACAGCTGAACTGGATACACCTTGAATAATATATTTCTGACCAAGCAGAAAGATTAAAATCATAGGGATAATCGCTGCCGAAGAAGCTGCCATCATTCCGTTATAATCAACGTTGTTTTCCAAAACGAAATTTTGTAGACCAAGCGGAATCGTATAAAGCTTTGGACTCTGCAGGAAAACCAGAGCATTCTCATAATCATTCCACTGCCAGGAAAAATCGATAATCGCAAACGTTGCAAGCGCTGGTTTCGCTAACGGTAACACCAGCTTGAAGAAAATTCGAAAATGACCCGCACCATCGAGTAATGCAGATTCTGTAATCTCGTTCGGTATACTGAGAAAGAATTGACGGAGCATAAATACACCAAATATCGAGAACATGGCTGGCAGAATTAATGCCCAATGTGTGTTATAAATATGAAGCCAGTTAAACAGGATAAACTTCGGAACAAAAACGACTTGTGGAGGTATCATCATCATAGATAGATACACGATGAAGAGGGTATTACGTCCTTTAAATTTCGTACGGGCGAAGCCATAAGCAGCAAAGGCCGACAAAAAAACGGCACCAGCTGTACCAATCACGGCAATCTTAATTGAGTTCAAATAATAAGGAAGAAAATTATAGTTTCCCGTCCAGATTCGCTTATGGCTGGTCCAGTCCAGCTTCGAAGGAAGCCATTGGCGGAATACTTCACTCGGGGTCTGGAAGGAAGTACTGAGCATCCATAAAAAAGGAACAATCATAAACAACCCTGCAATTAACATAAGGATCGTTACAGAAAGCTTAACCGAGCGTGTCTTCGTTGTTCTAAACATTGGGTCAGCTCCTCTCTAGTAATGGACCCAGCGTTTTTGGCCGACCCATTGGATGATGGTAATGACAAGAATAACCGCAAACAGGAACCAGGAAATGGTTGATGCATAGCCCATCTCATAATAGCTAAATGCCGTTTTGTAGACGAACAACGACAGAATCGTGGTGCTTCCGCTCGGGCCGCCGCCCGTAATCGCTTGGATGAGAGAGAAGGATTTGACCGTCATAATCAGCCCCGTAATCAATAGCATAAATGTCGTTGGACTAACAAGCGGCCATACAATCCTCCATGTAATAGTTGCTTTCCCTGCACCGTCAATACGTGCCGCTTCAAGTTGCTCAGTCGAAATCTCCTGCAGGGCTGCCAGATAGATAATCATGTTGTAGCCTAACATAAACCATATTTGCACGACGTCAATGGCATACATCGCCGAACTCGAATCAGCGAACCAGCCCGGAGGCGATACAATGCCGATAAAGCGAAGCACTTCATTAATCGGTCCCTGGGACGGCTGGAACAGCAGCATCCATACAAAAGCAACAGCAACACCGCTAGAGATATATGGCAGGAAGAACATACCTCTAAGCAATCCTTTCAAATACACGCTCCGGTTAAGCACAAGAGCAACGAGAAATGCAATTGCCAATGAGACCGGAACGGACATCAGGAATATGATCGTGTATTTGATTGAAGCATAGAACTGATCATCACCAAAAAGGCGTTTGATATTATCTAATCCGGTGAACGTCCAATTCGGATTGGCGAATTGATAGTCCGTGAACATCATAAAGAAGGAGTACAAGGCTGGCAGAATAAAAAATGCGAGGATACCGAGCATATTAGGCAAAATAAATACGTAGCCAACCCAGCCTTGTTTCCGAATCCAGCTGTTCCTTTTCACAGAAAACGCCGCCTTTCTTCTCGTATGGAACTTTTAAATACAGCAAAGAGAGAAGACGGAAGCGAAGAATCCTTCTTCTCTCTTAGGGATATTGTCAATATTCGATTATTTGATTATTTGATATATTCCTGATGGCGTTTGGCCATATTCTTAAGCGTTGTATCGATATCCTGCTCATTCAGGAAGTATTTCTCGTATTCTTCCTTGCGGGCATCCAGCGCTTGCTGCGGTACATTTAGCTGGAATGATGGGAACTCTCCGAACACAACGCTATTCATCGACTCTGTATCGTATTTGTCTTCAACACCCTTGAGCAGCAGGTCCATTGCCTGCTTGTTATCAACGCTCTTCGAGGATGGAAGGCGTCCTCCACTTGCCATTGGCAACATTCCGCCGTCCGCATACCACTTTGCGAATTTCCATGCCGCATCCTGATGCTTGGATTTTGCATTAACCGAGAGCATATCACCTAAACCGCCAGCATATTTATAATCCTTTTGATCGGCAGATACTTTCGGAATTGTAGCGAATGCGATTTTGAAGTCATGAGGAAATTCCTTCAGGTTATTGGCGTTGCGGAAAATAAATTCTCCTGCCGCTAACATAGCTGCCTCCCCTTTGAGGAACATTGTGTCTACTGGCATCTTGCTTGTTACTTGTTCTCCATATTCGGGTGTCGATTTGTCCACAAACATCATGTCATGCACGATTTGAAGCTGTTTTTTCCAAAGATCATTATTGAAGTTAGATGTGCCTTCCGGCGTGGATACGCCAAGGCCCGCAATGGTACCGTCAATTGCAGCGGTAAAGGCAGCATCATGCTGCATAAGACCGTACACATTCGATTTTGTTAGCGCTTTCGAATATTCTCTCAAGTCATCCCACGTCCAATCAACGGGAGGAATCGGAAGACCGGCTTCATCCAGCATGCTTTTGTTAAGCCAGATGAATAACATGTTTTTCTTTGTCGGAATACCATAATACTTATCCCCGATTTTCCATTGAGCGGCGTCTACCCCCATTTGCTCGTCGATGTTGTAATCTGTTCTGCTGCTCAGATCCAAAGCAACTCCTGCATCAACACGTTTCTGTAAACGGTTAATCGTGTAGTTGACGAACAAGTCTGCGTCCTGACCCGTCATGAGCGCCGTATCCAGCTTCAGGTTGCCGGGGTCATCATTTACATAACGGAAGTACTCGACCTGAATGTCAGGATTTTCTTTGTTCCAGCTGTCAATCACTTCTTGAGGTCCAGCCTCAGCAGGAACAGCTCCCCAAAGCGTGAGGTTAATGGTCTCACCAGCATTTTGATTCGCCGATCCTGCACTCGCTCCCTCGTTGTTAGCCCCTCCGCATGCGCTGAGCATCGAAGCTGTCAAAGTCGTAATCAAAGCAACCTTTAACCAATTTCTATATTTCATTTACAGTCCCCCTTATCAAGTTGATAAGCTGCTTACTACGTCTTTAACTTTATCACCAGCCTGACATTGGGGGTATGAACGGTGTTTGGATATTCATAGAACGATTTTTTGTTCTTTTCGGTATTCGTTCGGGGTCAACCCGCACCACCGCTTGAATATTTTAATGAAATAATTGTCGTTCTCAAAGCCTACCAACCTGCCTATTTCACTCACCGTTTTCTCCGTCTCTGTCAGCAGCATTTTCGCTGCTTGAACGCGGCGGTTCTGAATAAAATGCGTCATCGTGATCCCCATCTTTTTCTTAAATAAGTCACTGACATAACTGGCATCCATGCGAACATATTCAGCCAATCTCTTTAATGTCACATCCTCGGCGAAATGCTCCTCAATGTAGGTAATCATTCGGTTCAGCTCTGGATGATCTGTTGGTTCTAGGGCAGTCTTGTCTGGGAACCATTTATCTGCCAGGCGAAGCTTATCCATTCTCGTCAGCTCTCCGGCTACTTTGTCCATGGTTTGCTTCAGTTCCTTCAAATCCAGAGAAAGTTTCATCAAATAACCTGAAGCCCCGTATTCCAATGCTTGTCTGGCATACTCGAATTCACTTACTGCCGTCAACATAACGAATCGGCATTCATGTCCTTCCTTTCTCGTGAGCTGGAGTAAACGGATGCCATCCATTAACGGCATGAAAATGTCGGAAATGACAACATCGGGCTGCAGTTCCCGAATCAACTGCAAACCTTCCTCGCCATTTACCGCCTCACCGATAATTTCAAACGGGATATTCGCCTTTGTAAACAATTTGCGCAAGCTTGCTCTTGCGTACTGTTCATCTTCAACGATCAATGTGCGCCACAATGGTGCTCCCCTCCTTCAAATATGGTTTGGATAACAATAATGGGAAATGCATGATGACCTGCGTTCCTTCCTCCGTCGACTCTATCCGAAGTCCTGTTGGCTGGTTCTTAAACATAAGCTCCAAGCTCTCGCGAAGGTTCTGTACGCCAATGCTTTTTCTTTTCCGGTAGGACTGATTCGCCTGGGATTTTTTGATTCCTATACCATTGTCCGCAACCTCCAAAATAAGCAGCGAATGGTGGATTGATGCACGAATGTCGATCCGCCCCTCAAGCTGTGATTGTCCAAACCCGTGAATCAACGAATTTTCTACCAGCGGCTGCAGACAAAATTTCGGAATCAGTGCATACTCCAGATCCCTGGAAACTTCATAGTGGAGCTCGATGCCATGTCCAAATCGTTTCCGTTGGATATCCATGTAGGATTCGATTAGCACAATCTCCTCCTTCAGAAGAATAAGATCAACCTCCAAATTCAGCGTAGTTTCTAATATTTTTCCTAGCGATACACAAATCTCATAAATCTCATCATCATCCTTATCCAGTGCAATGCTCTTGATTGTATTCAGCGTATTCAGCAAAAAATGAGGATTCATCTGACCAAGTAACACCTGAAATCGGACAAACTGCTTTTGCCGCTCCTCAAGCTTTAACTGTTCCAACAGATTATTGATGTCTGCGATCATGAAATTGAAGCTTCGGGTTAGCGCCAGCAATTCACCTCTTCCTTGTTCCGGCAGCTTTGTCTTCAAATTCAATTTTACGGTTGTCTCCATCTTTCGTTGAAGATGCTTTAAAGGACCGGTAACGGTTGAAGAAATGAAGTAAGTCAGCAGCACAAACAGCAGCAGGATTGCCCCATATACGGTATAGAACCTCAGCTTCTGTTTGTTCACTTCTTCAAATAACAAGGACAGGGGTATCTTTTTCACAAGATAACCGTCAAGCTCTTGAATTTTGCTATAGGTATACATCATATAATTGTTCACAATGGATTGGGAGGAGGTATCCTGTCCCTGACTCTGACTTGCTGCTGTAATGGCAGATGACACGGTAGAGGGTACGTTGTCTCCCGACTTGGATTGAAGCATAATATTCCCATATCCATCCATTAGAAAATAGGCTCCTTCCCTATCGCTGCCGAATGTATTTTCCTCTGTTTTTTCCTGAAACCAAGCTTCATAATCGATACTAAAACGTCCATAAGCAAATGGTTTTAGTCCGTCGTCACGCAGCACTTCGTAAAGGCTCAGCATCCGATTTCCTTTTCTCTCACGAACGCCGGTCGTCAAATCATTGGATTTCCATACGTACCGTTGTCCCTCAGTCCTCTTCAGTTCCTGTACCCAGGGCTCGGAACTGATGTGGGCATAATTCAGAGAATTCTCTGGCGTATAGGAAGTGTAAGCGTTTCCTTTTAAATCGATCAATGTGTAGAATACGGTAGCTCCCGTAAGGAAAAAGCTGTTTTCAATACTAGCGAATTTATTTTCCACAATTCGCTTTCGATGGATGGCATCATATAATTCCGGCTTCTGCATCACTTCGCGGAGGACAGAATCCTGATCCAGCAGCATCCCAGTCTTCATCACAAGACTCATCAAATCAATAAGATCGGCTTTGATGCCTTCGAGTTGCTTGACGTTAATGTCCGAAGCATCCCGCTGGAGCATAACTTCCGTTTCTCGGAAGTTGTAGAGAACTAATATGGCTATAGGCGTCAGGAGGAATAACAGAAACGAAAATAGTATTCGGTGTTTAAACGTGCCTGGCGTTATTCGTCGCAGCCATCTGGTCAACATGATTATTGCTCAGCCCTCCCATCGGTGTATACCTCCCAATTTACTGAACATTAGGGCTGATCGCAACAGTAAATTGTAAGCGCTCATATGAGGAGTTGAGAGTCTCCTCTTCCCCTATGGATAAAAAAACGACAGCCAAATAATTGACTGTCGTTAGGTTGAATACTATGTCCGAATCGACTTGAAGGACTCCGTCTGCTGTGTAATGCCTTTCTCTGCCGCAAAGCGCTCGATGCTGGATGCGCCGAAGAATCCATCGATGCCCTTCGTTCTCTCCATGACATAGGCCGCATCCTCCGGCTCTGCAATGGGTCCACCGTGGCAAATAATCATGATCTCCGGGTTCACAGCCCGCCCTGCTTCAATAATAGCCTCAATTCGTTGTACACAGTCGTCCAGGGTCAGTGCTGTTTTTGCACCAATGGAGCCCTTGGTCGTCAACCCCATGTGCGCAACCAAAATGTCAGCCCCCGCCTCCGCCATAGCTTTTGCCTGAGCAGGATCAAAAACATACGGCGTAGTCAGCAAATCCAATTCATGGGCGATACGGATCATTTCAACCTCCAGGTCGTACCCCATACCGGTTTCCTCCAGGTTTTGTCTGAACACCCCATCAATCAAACCAACGGTTGGGAAGTTTTGAACTCCGCTGAAGCCCTGCTCCTTCAACTGCTTCAGGTAAACCTCCATTATTCGGAAAGGATCGGTGCCGCACACCCCTGCCAGAACAGGCGTATGTTTGACGACGGGCAGCACCTCGGCTCCCATCTCAACGACGATTTGATTGGCATCTCCATAGGAGAGCAAGCCCGCCAGCGAGCCGCGGCCCGCCATTCTGTACCGACCGGAATTGTATACGATTAACATATCTGCTCCGCCCGCTTCACTGCTCTTGGCCGTAATCCCTGTGCCTGCCCCGACACCTAGTAGAATTTTACCCTGCTTTACCTCTCCCCTAAATTTGTCCATAATTTCTGATCTGTTCAGCTTATTCATTTCGTATATCCTCCTTATTGGATTGGTTAGGAATTTGATGTCATGAGAGCGATCAGCTTTTGTGATGCGGCCTCTGCAAAGGCTGGATCGTTGATGGCACAATCCATTTCAATCACTTCAACAATTGTGCGATCGATATGCTGGCGCAGGGTATTAAACAACATCCGGTCCTCCTCCGGTCCGTAGAAAGGCTCCCCCTCCACATCAATTGCGGATACGCCTCTAAGCGGTAGCATTAGCACGGTGCGTTCCTTTGCCATGTTCAGCTTCTCCGCAAGCTTCCTGCCGATCTGCTCATTCTCTTCCACTGTGGTTCTCATCAGGGTTACCGTCGGATTATGCTGATAAAACTTATGATCCTTGAATTTCTCCGGCACAGTATCGCTCGGCCCAAAATTGCACATATCTAAAGCGCCCACTGAGACTACCTGCGGAATGCGATTTTGGCCTGCAGCCTCTAAGCGATTCGGCCCCGCATTTAAGACACCGCCGATGATTTCATCCGCCCACTCCGTCGTCGTCAAGTCCAATACCCCTTCAATAAAGCCTGCTTCAATCAACGCCTCCATCGACTGCCCTCCGATGCCCGTGGCGTGGAACACAAGCACCTCGTAGCCCCGCTCCTCCAAATATTTTCTTGCCGCTGTCACACATGGTGTTGTCACTCCAAACATCGTAGCTGCAACCAGCGGCTTCTTATCCGGTTTGTGCTTATGCTCAAACTTGAGCATGCCCGCAATCGCAAATAATGCATTTGTAAATATTTTCGTAGAAATGGAGTTCAATCCGGCTACATCCACCACCGACGGAATCATGACAATATCACTCGTGCCTACGTATGGAGCTGTGTTTCCAGAAGCAACGGTTGATACCATCACCTTAGGGACTCCAATCGGCAGAGCTCTCATGGCAGGTGTGACCAGTGAGGTCCCACCAGTGCCACCAAAGGAAATGATTCCGTCAAATTTACCTTGTTTGTACAACTGTGGCACCAGCTTCTTCAATCCTATGGACAAAACCTCTGTAGCCAAAGCCCGATCCTTCTTTGCCGCAAGTTCTTCTATGGCCATGCCTGCGGCGTGGGCAACTTCCTGATTGGACACATCCGGAACAAAGGAAGATTCGAATACACCTGTATGAATCATCAATGTCCCCAACCCAAGCTCCTCTGCAATGCTTTTAATGTAAAGGTATTCATCGCCCTTCGTATCAAACGTTCCAATGATTGCGACGGTCTTCATTCCAAGGCCTCCTCGTATGACTCTTTAGAAACCAAGCTCGATCGCAGGTAGCATGCTGATTTTTTCGCTAACAGAAAAACCAGTACGATCGCTATAACTTCATCATACTGGTCCTGTTTATTTATGAAAACGCTTTTATGTTCTGTGTTTTTGTGTTTAGGTTAGATCTGTACTTTTTGGGAGAGCAGCCCTTGAGCTTTTTAAACATTTTGCTAAATTGTGCGTAATTGGGATACCCAACCATCCCAGCCACTTCGGATAATTGAAGCTGCGGCGCATGAAGAAGCGTGACGGCTTTATTGATGCGGAAGCTCACCAGATAGGTCTGAAAGCTGCAGCCAACCTCCTTTTTAAACAAACTGCTCAAATAGCTGCGGGAAACATGAGCAACTTTGGCCAGATCCGAAAAAACAATTTCACTACTATAGTTTTGCGCCACATACTCTTTGACAAACTCAACGTAATCATAATGCTGGGTTATGCCTTTCAGCATTTTGACCATAAAATCGTCCTCATCCAGTTTACCCAGGCGTTTAAAATCGCGAGTAATTGCCGTAATCGACTTCTCGGAAGGAATTCGTTCAAAAGCAGACCCGCCAATATACCCCATAATGTCTGTGTTGTCGCTATACATGTACTGGACATCGACCGGCGTCTTTACCGGACCGCCATAAATCATCTTGATCAAATCCGGCTTAAGCTGATTGCAGGTATCAAAAATACGAAGTGCCTTTGATTTGGCGGCCTCCAAGGATACAACCTTCCGTGCACCCAATAACCCGCCTTCGGTCAGACCGAGATGAGCACAGATTACATCTGCTCCCGCTTCAATCATCTGGGCCGCCTGAAGCTCATCAAATACGAACGCCACCGTAAACAAATCCTGTCGATGGGCCAAGCGTATGGCCTCAACCTCGATGTCATAACTAATACCGTCTTCCTCCAGAGCCTCTCTGAACAATCCGTCGATCAGGCCAACTGTAGGATAGTTGTTGACTCCCGAAAAACCTCTCCTCTTGATTACCTCTATATAATCAGCCATTTCTATGGTTGGATCATTCGCATTCAGTCCAAAGAGTACGGGAGAATGCCTCACCAGCGGCACTATTTCTCTTGATGCAAAATCCATCACCATATCATTACTGTTGCAAAACGGCAAAAAGCCGGCTAGAGAGCTCCTCCCCATCTGGCGAAACTTGCCGGAGTTCAGCATTAATATAAAATCCGCTCCACTCTGAGCTGCATACTTCGCTGTAATCCCCGTGCCTGTCGAGACACCGATGATGTGATTTCCCTCGCACAGCTGTGATTGAAGACGCTCCAGTATGACTGTTCTGTTCAAACTCATCCGCTCCTCAACACAATTTAACAATTGTAGTTTTTGTTCCTCAATATTATTATTGTACATCATTCCATATAGCTCATTCCCTCCTTCCTCGAACCTTTTTGTTAAGGGGCATCAAAAAAAAGCCGATTTCCCACTTGGGAAATCGACCTTAGACAATGGTCTTGATATTATTGTGTGACAATGATCGGACCATTTTTAGTAAGGATGATCGTATGTTCGATTTGAGCCACATAGCTTTTTTCTGTAGCAAAGGTCCATTCGTCTTCTTTTTGATACACCTGTTCTTCTAAAGTTGAGATAAATGGTTCGAATGCAATAACCATGCCTTCTTTTAATAACTCATCATCCGATGTATCGTTATAATTATAAATATGATCTGGTGCTTCGTGGATGTTACGTCCAACACCATGTCCTGTAAGGTTTTTAATAACGGTTAATCCATGCTGTTTTGCAGTTAAGAATACCGCTTTTCCGATGCCGCTTTTTTTGGAACCAGGTTTTGCT
Organism: Paenibacillus sp. FSL F4-0087; assembly: GCF_038020215.1. Classification (NCBI taxonomy): domain Bacteria; kingdom Bacillati; phylum Bacillota; class Bacilli; order Caryophanales; family Paenibacillaceae; genus Paenibacillus; species Paenibacillus sp. FSL F4-0087. The sequence goes on along the minus strand of NZ_JBBODJ010000001.1, from coordinate 5,706,861 downwards.
TTCTTAAGACCTGCTTCAAATGCTAGTTTAGCAACGTCGCATATTTTCGTTAACACTTCTTCTCCTTCGCCTACTACAAACGAGATTCCTGTATCAGCGAAATAGCCGTTCTTCGAGCCAGAAACATCTATATTGACTAGATCTCCTTCTTGAATAACCCGTTGCCCCGGAATACCATGTGCCACTTCTTCATTAACACTAATGCAAGTATAGCCAGGGAAATTATATGCACTTTTTGGAGCTGAGACTGCGCCTTCTTTCTCAAAAAGCTCTCCAGCTATATCATCAAGTTCCTTCGTCGTTATGCCAGGAACTGTTCTTTGTACCAATTCATCTCTAATAAAGGCAACAATTCTGCCAATTTCCTTCAAACCATTAAAGTCTTCTTCTGTTTTTGCAATCATTGTTTTCTGACCTCACTATCTTTTATCATCAATTAAATGTATAAGCTGAAACAACCAATTAGATAATCATATCCAAATGGTCAAAGCTTCGCAACTTTTTTTATAACTCAATTTATCAATAACACCTTGACACTAAAAAAGAAAAGCCCCTTCCGTCTTCAAAGGGGCTGAATATCGCATTATACCTCTTCTTCTTCGGCCTGACTAGGCGGAGCCATCAGACCTTTGACGGCACCCATAAATGGATGGATGGATTTGATCATGCCGTAGCCCATTTTCATGACAGGCATGAATTGCTGGATCATGCCAAACAGCCGCATGCCGCCGCCAAGTATACCTCCAGCCGAAGCCGCACCACCAAGCCCACCAAACAGCGAGCCCATCATGGGAAGAAAGGACGAAACCTGCGCACGTGACACTGCGCGCGAGCGGGTAGACGGCTTGCGTGTACCATTTACCCGTTTCCGATTCGGAGAACGACCATTTTTGCTGCGTGAAGCGACCTTTCTATTGGAACGCTGGGAACTGTCCCCTGTAGTCGCCGTGCGCGATATTTTTCCTCCCCCGGTAAGCACCACGCCTCCGTTATTCACGTCAGAAATGTAACCGATGTACGTTTCACCATTATGAAGAGTCACGCAGACGGGCCGGGCCTTATACCGCTTTGCCTTTAGGCGTATTTCGTTGGTTTTAGCCATGGATTTTCACCTCGCTCTACTGAATCTACTTCAGTTTACGCGAGAAGTGGACTACTTGCCTGTGCGAATGAGACATACGTGCGGTATTCGCTATAGGTCAATTCATCAATTTAAATGATCCTAATGGAAATATAACTACATATCTCACGGAGCCTACCACCAACAAAAGCAAAGAGCTAAGCAGGACATATGCCGCTTAGCTCCTTGGTCTCTTTAAATTATAACTCTACTTATTCAGCAAGGCATTGGCCTTCTTCGCCGCTTCAGCTACAGCGTCCTCTGCTGAAACGGAAGAATCCACAACCGCACGCAGAATCTCATTCTTGATCATCTCACCAATTTCTGGATAAACCTTCTGCATTGGACGTGGACCCGCATATTCCAGTTGGTCTACCGCCACCTTGAACAGCGGCTTTTCCTCATAAAGCTTCTTCATTTCATCGCTCTCCACTGCACTGATTCGGCTAGGCAAATAGCCCGTGAAGGAGCTTGCATAAATCGTTTGTTCTTTGGAGGTCATCCACTTGATAAACTTCCACGCCGCTTCCTGTTTTTCGGGCGACAGGCCAGAAGTCATAACCAAATTGGCACCGCCTGTCGGCACTCCATACGTATCATTTGCAGGCATAAATGTCGTTCCGAGTTCAAAGCCTTGCTCTTCTGCAACCTTCATATTATTGGTCAGATCCGCAGTTGAGGAGAACAGCATCGCTGAACGCTGATTGTGGAAATCCGTTTTGGCTTGCGTACCTGCATCATCGGTCGTACCGATGCTCATAATGCCTTCATCCTTCATCTTAAGCCACAGCTTCACAGGTTCAATGCCGGTTTCATTATCGAATGCCGCACTTTTTCCGTCCTCGCTGATCATCGTGCCTCCACTCTGTCTCACAAAAGCTTCATAAAGCCAAATATCAACAGGCATCGAGATGCCGTAGCGCTGATCCTTAATCGTTAGCTTGCGTGCATAATCTTCAAACTCTGTCCAATTTTTAGGTCCAGCAGGATCAAGACCCGCCTCCTTCAGCATCGTACGATTAAAGTACAGGATCGGGGTACTGCGTAAATAAGGAAGAGCATACAGTTTATCATTCACATAGGAATTCCCCATGAGCCCTTGAATAAAATCTTCCATATCCAGCTGATCCTTCTCCACAAAAGAAGTCAACTCCTGCGTCATGCCTGATTCCGCAAACACACCCACTGAAGCAATTTCATTTTGCCATACTTCGGGGGCATTGCCCGCTGCAAAAGCAGCTTGTGCCTTAGAATGCTGATCTGCATACGTCCCTTGATATTCCGCCTTCACGATCACTTCATCTTGGGAATCATTAAACATCTTTACCAAGTTCTCATTGTTCTCAGCGATCTTGTCTCCCCAAGAGTACCAATATGTAATCTCTATTGGTTTGTTGGCCGTATCATTGGAATTGCTCCCGGAAGCAGCTCCGGTTGAACCATCAGAATTAGAAGCACCACAAGCAGTCATCGTAAGAGCAAGCGTTGCCGCTAACAAAACAGATCCAAATTTTTTCATGAATAAACCCTCCTGTTAATCTGATTATTTAACACCCGAATAGACAAATGCTTTAATAATTTGACGTTGTCCAAATAAGAAAACAATAAGAATCGGAACGACCAAAATCATGTTTCCAGCCATCAAAATATGCCAGGCAGCTCCTCCGTCAACCTCGCGCAGCTTAGAAATCCCGATCGGAAGCGTTCTTGCTGCATCGGAGGTTGTCATCACGAGCGGCCAGAAATAATCATTCCAGTGTGCAATGAAGCTGAACAATGCAAATGTTACTAACGTAGGACGCGCCATTGGTACCATAATCTTAAGAATGATCTTCCATTCCGGCGCCTGGTCAAGTCGCGCCGCTTCAATAAGCTCTTCCTGTACTTGCTTGAAGGACTGCCTGAGCATGAATATGCCAAAGGCGCTGGAAGAGAAGGGCAAAATGAGTGCCAGCAAATTGTTAATGAGTCCCCACTTGCTCATTAACAAATACACAGGTAGGAAAATGAGCTGACCAGGAATCATCAAGGTCACCATCGTTATCCCGAATAATAGCTTGTCTCCTTTGAAGGAGTATCTTGCAAAAGCATAGGCTGCCAATATTATTGTCGTGAATTGAAGAACGAGTACGCTGACCGATACAACAACGCTGTTCATTAGATATTTCAAAAAAGGCCCCGATTCCCACGCCGCTTGAAAATTGCTCCACATCACCTTGGAGGGAATCCACTTGGGTGGAAAAATCACCGTCTCCGGGTAAGACTTCAAAGATGTTGAAATCATCCATAGAAAAGGGATAGCAAAAATCGCAACCAATGCTATTGTGGCAGTAATATTGAACGTACGCAGCAATGACTTCCTTGCCATAAAATTCCCCTTCTCCTCTCTATTGGTAGTGAACCTTGCGGCTCAGCAATTTGAAGTAGACTAGCGTAAGCAGACCAACGACAACGAGCAGTATAACTCCTGCTGCCGATGCATAACCGATCTTGAAGTAGCGGAATCCATACTCGTAGATGTAAAAGACGAGCGTATTGGTTGAATTGATCGGACCCCCGTTGGTCATAATGGCAATAGTCTCAAACACCTGGAATGAACTGATCAGATTGATGATTATTAAGAAAAATAGTGTCGGCGAAAGCATGGGAAGCGTAATTTTGTAGAATTTGCGCCACCAATTGGCCTCGTCCAGAGCTGAAGCTTCATACACATCCCTGGGAATGCTTTGGAGGCCTGCGATGAAGATGAGGGCGTTATAGCCTACGCCTTTCCAGACCGATACAAGCACAAGCGACAGCAATGAACTGTCTGGACTACTCAGCCATGCCAGCTTAGGCAAGCCAACCATATCAAGCAAACCGTTAAGCAAACCGAATTTGGGATCCATCAGCCACATCCACACCAGGGATACCGATACAAGTGAAACAATATGCGGACTGAAAAGTGCCCCCTGAACAAACCCGTACCATGCCCCTTCCCGATTCAGCCAGATCGCAAGCAAAAGCGAGATCACAATGGATAAGGATACGGAAAGAAGCGTATAGTTCAAGGAATTGCTTAACACCTGAAGAAATGCACTATCCTTAAATAGTTCAACAAAGTTGTTGAAGCCCACGAACTCCTTGACTGGATTAATAAAATCCCAGTTGTAAAAGCTTAAGAAGATCATATAGAAGATCGGATAAAGGAAAAAAATAGAGAATATTGTGATGGAGGGGGCCACCAACACATAGGGACGGAGCTTGGACCAGACGGTCATGAATATCCTCCTCCCAGGACAATCAGCTCTCCCGCTTCGGCCAGCTCATGCTGACGAGCACGTTCACCCTTCCGATCAAAATAGTACAGGTCCTGCATAGACACGTTGATGTTTACCTCAAAGGCTGACTCCAACGGTTTCAAGAAGCTCTTCACGGCGATAAGTCCAAGCGCGGAATCCAGTTGATAGATGATCTCTGCTCCCAGTGTCTCGCGTGTCATGATATGAGCCGAGAACTGAATATGCCCGGTCTGCGGTCTGTTCTCAAGCGTCATCGTTGCTTTCTCTGGTCGAAAGCCAATATGGCCAATATCATCATGAAGCTGTCCATTCAACAAAGGCAGGATACGTTCACGATCTATCACATTCATCGGCGGTGTACCGATAAACTGCGCTGTGAAAACATTATCCGGATCATTGTAGATTTTCATTGGACTGTCTGCTTGTTGAATACGCCCTTTATTCATGATGACGATGCGATCTCCCATCGACATGGCCTCAACCTGATCATGAGTTACAAAAACAAAGGTTGCGCCCAGCCGTTTGTGAAGCTGAATCAGTTCCGTGCGCATCTGATGGCGTAGCTTGGCATCCAGATTCGACAATGGCTCGTCCATCAGGAAGACTGCGGGACTTTTAACCATGGCCCGAGCCAAGGCAACCCGCTGACGTTGACCTCCGGACAGAGCCTGCGGCTTCTTATGCAAATACTCTGCCAGGCCGACGACCTCAGTGATCTCCTTTATAAGACGCTCACGTTCGGGCCGAGGCACCTTGCGATTTACTAATCCGAATTCAATATTCTCCTTGACTGTCATCATTGGATACAATGCATAGTTTTGAAATACCATCGCCACATTACGCTTGCCTGGCTCTACTCCATTGACACGATGGTCCCCAATCCAAATTTCACCACCTGTTTCTTTCTCAAGTCCTGCGATCATCCGGAGTGTCGTCGATTTTCCACAGCCAGACGGACCGACCAATACCGTAAAGGAACCATCCTCAATGGTCAGATCGAGACCTTCGATAACTTTATCCTGCTTGAAGCTTTTTTCGATCTGCTTTAACACAATTTGAGCCACGACATTCCCTCCTTTTTCTTCACATTATTGTGCGGCCGATGTTATTCGAACGGATAAGATAAGGTCGCTTTCTTCACCCACTGCATTAGCGACAGGTCCAAAGCCCGGCGTATCATGACAAAAGCTCTGAATATCATTCATGAGATCAGCATCCAGCATTCGTTGGTGAGCAACGACTACTTCGCCCTCATGAACTTCAATAACGCGGTATGCTGGTACATCGAGACAAGCTGCAGTTTGTACATAATGCCATTCTTCTTGCTTAACGATGGAGTTCATGTGGTTATGCCCGCAAAAATAGATGCCTCCACCTGACCGACTATTGAATATACCCCTCAGTTCATTCTGCGGACGGATGTAAAGCTTATCTAGTGTTGAGCGCGCAGTTGTATCGAATACCGGATGATGCCCGAAGACGAGCACTTGCTTTTCATGTGAATTGGCAAGTTGGCCTTTAATCCATGTCAGCTGCTCTTCGTCCAGCTCTCCTCCCCAATCCTCTCGATTCATTTCCTGGGTAGTATCCAGAAAAATCAGCCTGACGTGAGGTGTATCAATAGCCCGGTAGCGCTCCTGTCCTGATAGCGTGTAAATTTCATGCTTTGGCAGTGAATACGTATCATGATTACCCAGCACATGAATGAATTTCCGTTCACTTTTTGTAAGCATGGAGAAAATGGATCGAAGTTCCTCAGCTGTCCCTTCATGCGTTAAATCACCAATTGAGATATGATAGTCCGCATCCTCCTTCAGAAAAGCCTTGAGCATATGCTCGTATGCCCGGAATCTTGCAGCCCTCATTTCTTCCGTCCCGTGACTCATGCATGAATAGTGAAGATCACCAAGTAATGCCAGACGCATAAACGCCACCTCCATCTTTATTTTGGATACCTAGCGGTTCAAGCCTTCTCCACCTGCAACACATTTGAAGGCTTTGGATGGGCCTGCTGCTCCATGATGAATTCGCTGAATGAAGGCCATATATAATCCGGAACGATATCTGTCTTTCCGATATCCTCTCTTGAAGAGATCCCCGTAAGCACGAGCGCAGTCTTCATTCCATTTTGCTGTCCAAATAAAATATCTGTTTCGAGCCTGTCACCTATCATGAGGCATCTGCTGCGATCCACGTCCAATAGCTGAAGCGCCTTCTCTGCATAATAGCGGGAAGGCTTGCCAATCACGATCGATGCTTTCTGCTGGCTGGCCGCCTCAATCGAACTTAGAATGGCTCCGGTATCCGGAATGATATCCCCTTGAACGGGACAACAGCTGTCCGGATTAGTTGCAAGCAGAGCCGCTCCGTGGCGCACTGCTTTTGCCGCCAGATGGAGCTTATCATAGTTAAATTTCCGATCCATTCCGACTAATACATGTGTTGATTGATATGGATCCTCGGTAATGGCTATCCCAAGTGCCCGAAGTTCCCTCCGTAAAGCCACCTCACCTACAACCAGCACCTTGGCGTCCGGCGCATGCTCTGCAAAATACATTCCCGAAAGGTAACCTGCAGTCAGAATTTCATCAGGCTGGCACGAAATGCCCAAACTCAACAGCCGTTGGTAGCAATCTTCCTTGGTATGAACGGGAGTATTGGTAAGGAACAACAGGCGCTTGCCTCGTGAACGCAAGTTGTTTATAAAGCTATTCACGCCAGGGAGTCTCATCTGGCCAATATAGATGGTCCCGTCTAGATCAAAGCAATAAGCATCGTAAGCATATACATCTTCCATGACATTACTCCTGCCCGCTCACAGTGAGCTGGACAACTCCAATACATCTATGAAGCTTTCCAGTTCGTCAGTGCAGACCCATACGGAAGGATACTCCTGAAATTTTTTCATGATGGAAGTCTCGTTGACTGTCCACGCCATCAATTGGATTCCTAATTCTTTGCATTGATGAATGTAATGCTCGGTCACAAAAGCATGATGTATGGACAAGAACGTCGCACCCATTTCTAATGACCAGTCCAGAATAGCTTTCGAACAGCCGAAAGTAATGAGGCCAATGCGTACATCGCCAGATCGTTCCCTGATCATCTCCAGGGCATCGAAATCAAAAGACGTAATTACCACCTGATCCAGCATGCTCAATTCCTCGATAACTTCAAGTACCCTTTCCTCCAGATGAGGGTAATAGTTTCCCATCTGCTTGAGCTCAATGTTAAGTTGAATCTTACCCTTCAAAGCACGCAGTACTTCTTCAAGGGTTGGAATATGTTCATCTTGCCTGATTTCTAAAGATTGCAGCTCCGAAGCAGTATAATCAGCCACTCTGCCTGTTCCATTTGTCATGCGGTCAAGCGTATGGTCATGAATCACCACTGGAATTCCATCCTTGCTGAGATGAACATCTATTTCGAGATGTGTGAACCCAAGCTCTACCGCCTTTAAAAAGGAAGACATCGTATTTTCAGGATACTTACTTGGATAGCCGCGATGCGCAACTGCTTGAATGATCATGTTCTGTTACCTCCTGTTATATATTTTTGGACAACACAAAAAACCCAGCAGCAAATCACCCTCCTTCAACATCAAGGTTGTATTGATTTACTTACCACCGGGTTTTCTCGTCGTCTCCACCCAAGGATAAATGTATGAAATTAATTAATTCCAGAACTTCTCATGGCCTACTGAAACAAAATCTGCCCCGCTCTTTAATGCTTGTTGTATTTCTTCCTCATACCGGATAAGGCCACCCACAATCAAAGGCTGCGAGATGCGTTCTTTCAGTTCTTGAATGACTCGAGGCATTAACCCCGGCATCAGTTCAACCTCATCAGGCTTATAGCTCATAATCATACGAACCGCAGTCGTAATTGCTGCTGTATCAATGGCGAATATGCGCTGAATGCTTAATATGCCCGCTTGCTTGGCCGCAGAAACTGCGTTGCTCTTTGTCGTCACGATCCCGTCGATGTTGAACACATCTGCAAGATATTGAATTGCTGAGGCATCTCGTCCAATCCCGGATACCATCTCGGTATGCACATAAGCTTTTTTGCCACTTTGATGCAAACTCTCTATGATTGAACCCAGATTGGTAATGTTGCCTGTCATCAGAATAACTCGCTGCACTTCGCTTGTTATCGCTTGTGAAATTTGTTCATCTGTCGTGATGGAGGCTATGATCGGATAATTCTTCATGTGTGAGTCCTCGTTCCTTTGTTTGTCATCTTAAATGTTAAAGCTAAAGTATTCGTTATGTATCATTGTGATGTAAACGGGTTGTTAATTTTCAACTTTGCCAAATAGAGAAAGTACTGATCCTGTTTTCCATCAAAAAAAAAGAAAAGCGCTCCCTATAAAGGAGCACTTCAGCTTTTTGGAACTCGTCTAAATCTTCGCCTTTTCCTCTTCCGCCATCGACCGGATGTAGAAAGCACCCAGCACCGAGCAGAGCAGGAATGAGAAGAAAGCAATCGCTGCGGCTTGTTCACGCTCCTGAAAAACGCTGAATACCTGCTGCATGGAGACACCAAGCATCTGCGGAGAGTTGGCTCCGATCAGATAGGGCGCAGTGAACGAGCCGATGACCCCCATGAAGACAAAGGTCAGGGCAACAAGAAATGTCTTATACGACAGAGGGAAAATAAACCGAGTAAACAGCGTCAGCCTGCCTACACCCACGTCCTTTGCACTCTCAATGATCGATGAAGGAATACCCGAAAGTGCGGAACTGAGCAGCATCGTCGTAAATGGAATGTTGAACCACAGGTTGGCGATGATGATTCCTTTCTCGTCAAAGATGATGCGTGGCAGCGTAATCCCGACCACCTCAAGCATACGGGCCAGCCAGCCATGGTTGCCAAGCAAGTTGATCAGACCGTATGTTGCAATGACTCCAGGGATGAACAGTGGGATCATGTATGTTTTACGAATCAGATTGACGATCGGCCCCTGGTTGAAGCGCATATAGATCGCCAGGGTGTAGCTGACCAAGATCACGGCAACGCACGTAATGGCAGTCACCCGAAGCGTAAATACGATATTGCTGCGCATCCCCTTATCAGTGAACAGATACGTATAGCGGCTCAGATCATATCCGCCCGAGCCGTTGCTCAGGCTCATGATGAAGGATTGAACAATCGGGATAATGACAACGATCAACAGGATGGCGAAGGAGGGGAGCACCATCGCCAGGCCTGTGATCGACTGTCTGGCTTCCTTACTCATTTCGCAGCAACGTCGCTCTGCCAGCGTTTGTTAATCTCCGTGCCCAGATCCCCGATGTTGAACGTGCGGAAGCCTTCGGCCACACCGTCGAACTTATTCTGCATTTCCTGTGACATATTGGAGAGCTCAATGCCCGGGAAACCATTCATTTTGTCAACGATCACTTCCTGCGCTTCAGGGGACAGGACAAAGTTCAGGAATTCATTGATCGCATCCTTCTTGTCCGACTCCTGGTTGACCATCAGGTACGTTGGTCCGCCGTTGAAACCCGGCGTGATCTGCTGCATCTTAATGGTATCCGGCAACAAACCTTCGTTCAGCTGCTGCAACACCATGTCGGACCAGGCCGGAATTAAAGACACTTCCCCATTCATCAACAGATCCAGCGTGCCCTGGTTTTTCTTCGGATAGATGCCCTGCCCGTAGACATAAGGTCCGATTTCTTTGAGCGTGTCGAAACCACCGTCCCACTTCTCCATGATCGCCGGATCAGAGTTGTGGATGTCTTCTTCCGGCAGGTCCTTGTAGACAATCGTCTGCACGAACGAGCTGCCGGAACCACCCGTTGACGGATCATTGTAGGCGAACTGCTCAGGATTGGCTTTAATCCACTGCAACAGCTCGTCCAGCGTAGTTGGCGGATTGGAGATTTTGCTGCTGTCATAGGCCAGAACGACGGCGGACGAACGATACGGAACTGCGAAATTGTCCACATCCTTCATCGTGTCCGTGTTAACTTTGCTCAGGTTAGGAATGTCCTTCTCGTTCAGCTGCTCCCAAACACCATCCTTGATGCCCTGCGCGACGGAAGTGATTCCGTCCTCGTACAGGTCAATGTCTCCTGAGCCCTTACCCGCTTTCTTGGCAGCCACGATCCGGTCGTAGGTCGGCTCAGCGCCAGTACCGGACGGGATATAAACCAGGTTCACGTCGATATCCGGATGCTGTTTCTCAAACATTGGCTCCAGCGAATCCCACAGATCCTTGACGTTCTGAGAGCCCGTAAAGTAGAAGTTAAATTTCACCTGGTCGCTCGATGCAGCAGCGCTTCCACCGGTGGTAGTTGTACTTTTTATCTCGCTTCCGTTTCCACACCCGGCCAGCAATGACACTGATAATCCCACAACAGTCAACAATGATAAAAATGGCCTTTTCATACGCATATCATTCATCCTCCTCAGTTCGATTCATCGACCGGGAATCCGGTCATTTTCGAGATCGAGACGCCGACGTCTTTTCCTACCTGCAGTTGTTCAACGAATTCCTTGTTCAGAAAAGCACGTATAATGCCGAATTCCACCAGTTCCACGGTAACTTCGGCGTAATGTCCAAGAATCATGACCTGCTTGACCTTGCCCGACAAAGTACCTTCACCCATCGTAGTACTGCTCACCTGTACGTCTTCTGGTCGGACCGCAGCCGTCACCTGTCCGCTTAACCCCTTCTCGTTCGGCAGGCGAAGATGTCCAATCCGGATGCTCTCCCCTTCCGCCACCCCCTTAAGGAAATTCATTTTGCCTATAAAACCGGCAACATATAATGAAGCTGGCTCATCGTAAATCTGCTGCGGATGAGCAATCTGCTCGATGCGTCCGTGGTTCATGACGATAATGCGGTCGGACAACGACAGTGCTTCTTCCTGATCATGCGTGACAAAGACCATTGTCAGCCCGGTCTTCATTTGGATCTCACGCAGCTCCTCACGCATTTCGTGCCGCAACTTGGCGTCCAGCGCCGAGAAAGGCTCGTCCAATAGCAGTACCGCCGGATTCAGCAGCAGAGATCGAGCCAGCGCAACCCGCTGCTGCTGTCCACCCGAAAGCTCGGCCGGATATTTCTTCTCGAACCCCGACAGACGGACCAGCTTGAGCGCATCCTCGACCGCTGTGCGGATCTCTTCCTTCGGCATTTTGCGGATCTTCAGGCCGAAAGCCAGATTGTCGTATACCGACATATGCGACCACAAGTTATAGCTCTGGAACACCATCGAGGTCGGCCGTTTCTCCGGTGGCAGTTGAATGACACTCTTGCCCTCGATCAGAATGTCACCGGAGTCCGGTGCGAGAAATCCGCCGATGCTCCGTAATACGGTAGTTTTCCCGCACCCGGAGGGACCAAGAAGGGTGACCAGCTCGCCTTTTTCGATATCGATGTTGATGCCGCTGACCCCGTCACCCGTTTTGTAGCGTTTGGCTAACTCTCGTACAGACAACTGCATACTTCTGCCTCCCCTTGCTTCGGTATATCGACCGAAACATTTTTATTTCATTTGAAAACCGCTCGCCAGCACGTCCGCGCTCACCAGCCGCTGGGCTGCCACCAGCAGAATAATAGTCGGCAGCGTCAGGATGATCGAGAATACGGCTCCCGCGCTGCTCGGAAAGTCGGAAATAATGGAGTACATGACGATTGGCATTGTTTTGTAATCGGGAATACCGACCAGGAACGTGCCCTGTGCTTCGTCTAGTGAATTGAGGAACGTGAAGATCGAAGCGACCATGATGCCGGGCATCGCCATTGGCAGGGTGATGCTGCGGAACACTTTGAACGGGCTTGCCCCAACGTCCCGCGCCGATTCTTCCTGCGCCCGGTGCACGTTACGAAAGGCGGAGGTCGGAATCCAGGTCATGAACATCAACACATTGATCATATGGATCAGCACAACGCCGAGCAGCGTATTCATCAGTCCAATCCGGTAGAAAAGAACTGCGATGGAAACATACAACCCCATTTTCGGAAAAGCGTGCGTCAGCAGGAACGAGAACAGGAACATCCGCTTCAGCGGAAACTGGAGTCTTGCGAAGGCATACGCTGCTGGGATGCAGACGACGATGGACAGCAGGGTCACCAGAGTAGCAATAAGGAACGACAGTGAGATCGACGAGACAATATCGTCCTTTGCCAGTACGAACTCCCACCATTTGAAGCCCCATACTTGGGGCAGAATATCCGGATAATTCCACTTTTCACTAAAGGCAAGCACTAGCAGGTTGACCAGCGGACCTGCGAAAAAAATGGCGAACACGGTCAGCAACACAAATTCGATTATTCTTCTCGGACCTACGTGTTTCCAGTACCAAGACATGTTCCGTCCTCCCTTCCATTCGTCGATTGACGAACAATTACTTCGCTTTCGTATTCAATCAGGCGCGGTACGCTCCCCTCGCCGCTAATCAGGCGATCCAGAATGTATACCGCGTCTCGGCCAATACCAGATGCATCCACGCTGACGGTAGTCAGCGATGGATGGTACATGCCGGCCACTTCGGTATTGTCGTAGCCCATAACGGATACTTCCTCCGGAACGCGGACTCCGCGCTCCATCAGCACCTTCATCGCTCCCAGTGCAAGCATGTCATTTGTACTGAACAGAGCGCTGTATCGTCCCTCCCGGAACGCCACATAATGCTCCTCCATCAACTTCCGACCGGAGTCGAAGCTCGATTCCGATGACTCGACAATGGTAAATCCGTCCTGTTCAGAACTAACGCCGAGGGATTCCAGCCGTTTTCGGAAGCCCTCCAATCGCAGCGAGTGGCTCCGATGTTCGCCCGGTCCGGCGATGATAAAGAATTTGCGGTGTCCACAGTCATATAAGTGCTGTGCCGCCCGTTCTCCACCGGCTTCATCGTTGCTCACGAGATGCACGACGTCCGGATCTTCCGTCGATCCATTCACCATCAGATAAGGGATATTGAAGTTTTTGACGTAATCGATGACGTTCTTCTGCAGCCGACTGACCAGGATGAGTCCATCCACCCGCTGTTCCAGCATATAATCGGTGGAGCGCAGCGACATCTCCCTATCGGTCTTCAGAAAAATTGAGTAGCCCATCTCTTCAGCAGACATCAGTATCTCGTCTATGATTCTGCCATACAGCGTGTGAGACACGATCGGAAGTCGGTCACGGAAAACGATGACTCCGATGTTGTACGTGCGCTTGGCAACCATCGCCCGGGCGACGGCGCTCGGCTTGTAGCGAAGCTGCTCGACCGCCTTGAGAACGCGATCCCGGACTTCAGGACTTGCATATCCATTCCCGGAGATAACCCGAGAAGCAGTCGATTTCGATACACCAGCCAGTTGGGCCAGCTCCCGCAAACTATGATTCAGCTTATTGTCCAATCCCTATTCTCCTTTGCAAAATCCGTCTCTTCCCGGACGGCAATCAGCTTCGCCGGATCACGGGTTGTTATCGAGTCGACGCCCAACTGTGCAAGTCGCCGCATATCGTCCGCCTCCGAAACCGTCCAGACGTAGATAGCCAGATCGCTCCGCTGCACAGCTTCCATAAGTTCTGGTTGAACGACCTGATACGGCATGTTAATCCCAAAGCAGCCGGCTTCGCGAGCATTTTCACACGCCTGCAACACTGCCTCGCCGTAACTCAGACTCCCGAAGCTTTGCTTGTTCACATTAAGAAGCCTGCGTATGCTTGGAGCGTAACGACTTGCTTTAACCGCTGACCCGTAATCGCAGCCACTGAGAAACACCCTCTCCGCCATACCCATCCGATTCACCAGAGTGGAGACCGGCTCCAGAGCGCTATCTGTTTTGATATCAAGATTCATCATTTTGCCGGCTGCGCGTATCTGCTCAAGCACATCCTGAAGCGTCGTAATTGGCGCTAGTCTAGCGGTATTCAACTCCTTCAGTGTCATTTCTGCAAGACTGCCGCAGCTTCCATCTGCCAAAGTGATGTCGTCATCGTGGGCGAGCACCGGCACGCCGTCCTGAGTCGAACGGATATCGTCTTCGTAAATATCTACGCCAAGTGTTAGGGCTGCCTGAAGTGACTCGAAAGAATGATCGGGATGGCCCATGCAGCCAGTATGGGCCGTGATCAGCGGGAATTTGTTCATCGCGGGTATCCTCCTTCTTCGAAATAGATCGCGTTGGTAAAGGCGATCAGTACATGGACGCCTCGTACAGTTCCCCACAGCTCGGCGCGAATCCACCTGCGGGGGACATCTGAAGTGGATTCCTTCAGTTGGGCTTCAAATTGCATCATCTGTTCGTCCGACGAAGACGGAACTTCAAGATTAAACTCCTCGCCCAGATTGGAACACAACTTCAATCTGTAAACCTGCTTAGGTAGCGACCACAGTCCGGCACGGGCCGAGAAGTCCAGCATCAAGTTCGCCCGGATCGGCTCCTCTGCAGCTTCCCTTCTCTCGACTACCGTTGGAACGGTAGAGCCAATTGCATAGAATGCACCTCCAGCTTCCAGCGTCAGGGTCAGCAGAGGACCTATCGTTACGGACGCACGCCCTTCCCGCAGCGCTTGGATAAGCGTTTCTTCATGGAGCCAAAGAGCTGTCGAGTCCCCGTTCCCCGTCACTGCGTCGTCCTCGATGCCGAGGTAAGTAACAGAGATCGGATCGTCTGTCTCGCCCTGCGCATGCCAGTCCCTGCCTGAAGTGGCTGCAATCCGATATCCTTCATTCAGCTTGTGAGTCCACAGATCAAAAGCACGCCGATTGTTCGTCTGAATGGAAGGGAACGTGCCGGACCAGACTTCGATGTAATCTACAGCGGACCAGTTCCCAATCTCGTATTCCCAGAAGCAACCGGTACAGGCCGGACTGCCGATTCGGAAGGGATGAGCAAGCCCAGCGATTCCACCGAGGCGATGCACATTCTGTATTCCCTCATCGATTCCATCCCGATTCGCTTGACGCCAGTCGGCAAAAGCGCTCAGTCCTATTGTCACCATATGGCCGTAAAAAGTTGTCCACTCCATACCGGGGATGATTCGTAGTCCGTACCTCTGCTCGATTTCCGCTTTGCCGCTCAAGCCGGACATCGTGTTGTGATCGGTCAGTGCGATGGCATCGAAGCCCAGATTGGCTGCTCCCGCTGCCAGTTCTCCCAGTGTCTGACTGCCATCGCTGTGCAGCGTATGTGTATGTAGTTCACAGGCGAACCACTTCATATCGAGTCCTCCTCTGTCGTCCAGACTTCCAGCCGATAAGCGCATGTATCCGTCACGATACAATGCAGGCTTAATGTGACGCTCCAGGGCCCCGGAACCAGCTCGCCCGCCATAAGGCCGGGAGAAGCTTCTCGATCCGATACGTATAGATCCTGCACCTCGTCTTGGCGGTGGCACGCCCCTCGGTATCCCCGCGCATCGTCCAGCGAGAGTGTGATCAGATTTTTCAGGGGGAGATGCTGGTCAGCATTGGCAATTGCGTATTCCCGATTTTCCGGCAAAATGTATAGATCGTAGCTGTCCTTGAGCAGCCGTAGCGCCTTCTCCCGATTCTCGAGCGTCTTCGGCGTATATTGTAAACGCAGGTTCAGCTTCACGCAGCCCTCATCCAATTCAAAAGGAATGCGGATATGTGTTTTGGAATCCTCCGGAGATGCGTATCCTTGTAGATCCAGCAGCTTCATTGCGCCGCACCACCTTTCATTAATCCGTTATCTTCATGACTTACGTTATGAACGTTTTGCTTAATGTGGGACCGTTCCCACATCTAATACTTATGTTACGCGGAAAAAATCAGATCCGTATCTGCATCGTGTTAATATTCTGTAAATGCAAAAAAGACCGAGCTTCTATTAAAAGAAGACCGGTCTTTTTATCTTTTTATCGCTAGATTGTTTTCGGACTGCATGCGAGTGGCAGCACATAAATTTTCTCTTGAATGGATTCTTAAAATCGATTAATTGAAAATGGAGAAATATTATGTTCCGTTTTCCCTGATATAATCAAATCACTTAAAATCTGTCCAACTACACTACTGAATTTAAAGCCATGTCCTGAGAAACCTGATGCAATGGCAACGTTAGGATAGTTAGGATGTGTATCGATAATGAAATCTTCGTCAGGAGTCATTGTATACATACACGTTTTACCGAACTTCAATTCTTGTGCAAAGGGCATATAGTGTTGTAAAAATTGTTTTAAATCTGTCGTGTCTTCCTCTAGTTCACCAAATCCCAGGATGGCTTCATCTGGATCGATTGTATCTCCTCCATCATGTCGGCCTAATTTTAATCCGGAACCATCGATGCTTGGGAAACCATAATAATGCCCGTGAGATGTTTCAAACGAAAAGGCTGGAAACTCCTTATGATCATATAAATCATCTTTAGTATCAAACCAGGCAAATGTTTTTCTAATAGGATTAAGAGGAAGATTTAGATCCAACATGGAAAGGAGACTTCCTGACCAGGCCCCTGCTGAAACTACTAACGCATTAGCACTAAAAGTATGATCTTCGGTCTTGATGGTAACTCTTTTATCATCATGAACCATGATTTCTATTACTTTACTATTGGTTATGATGGTAGCTCCGTTTTGCTCTGCGAGTTCTCGATATGCTTCAATGCATTCCTCACATTTCAGCACTCCTGAGGTTGGTTCGTAGCAACCAATGTAATTGTTCGGTAAATTGATGCCAGGCCAGCGCTTATTTACTTCAATGGAATCTAAAATCTCCAGTGGCAATGAATAGGTTTTTGAGCTTGAAATAATATTTTGGATAAAATCTGTTTTCTCATAACCCACGTTTATAACCCCGGTAGGGAGAAATAATTGTTTTCCCGACACTTTCTCTAAGTCATTCCATAATTCTTGAGCCTTGAGCGCTAACGGAACATAATTTTCACCTTCACCATACGCATGTCGAATAATTCTTGTCTCTCCGTGATGACTGCCTTTGTTATGGGGCGGGTTAAAGGAATCGATTAATACTGTACTCTTCCCACTCTTGGATAAAAAATAACCCGCCGCCATCCCCATTGATCCTGCTCCTATTACAATTACGTCATAATGCATTGCAAGTTGCCTCCTTGTAAGAAATCCCCATGTAACTTAAGTATTAAGTATGGCTAGTATTCTTCTATATTACTAATGATATTAACACTTAACAATTGCGCTATCCTGGACATGATACCCAAGTCATAATAAAAAAACCGCATAACAACGCGGTTTTCTTAGTTTCGTAAATTTACTATTACTGAGCCGTTAAAATCAGCGGTCCATTCGACGTGATTGCGATCGTATGCTCATATTGTGCCGACAACTTGCCGTCGGCCGTTCTCGCCGTCCACTGATCGTCGTCGATCGTGATACGGAACGTTCCTTCGTTGATCATCGGTTCAATCGTAAACACCATGCCTTCTTTTAATCGAATGCCTTTGCCGGCTACGCCGATATGCTCATAGGTCGGTTCCTCATGCAGGCTCCGCCCGATCCCGTGTGCCAACAGATCACGTACCACCGAGTACCCATGCGCTTCCGCATGCTTTTGAATCGCCGAGGTTATGTCGCCTAGCCGGCCTCCGGGTATAGCCCGAGCAATTCCCAGATCCAAGCATTCCTTTGTCACCTTCATTAATTTTTGCACTTCCGGCCGAATATTGCCTACCGCATAGCTCACACACGAATCGCCGAACCATCCCCCGTATTCCACGACGATGTCGAGTTTTAGCAAGTCTCCGTCCATGATTACCCGTTTCGAAGGAATGCCGTGGGCCACCACATCGTTGATCGAAATGCAAGTTTCGGCGGGGAAACCATTATAGCCTTTCGTAAACTGCTTGCCACCCAGCTTAGTGATGTGTCTGGCAACAAAATCATTGATTTCTAGCGTGGTAATGCCGGGCTCGATTAGTTTGGTCACCTCGCGGTAGCAGTCCGCAACGATTTGGCTCGCCGGCTTCATTTCTTCAATTTCCTTAGGTGATTTTATAATGATCATCTTGTGTTTATTCACTCCTTAGGCATCCTATAATTTTAAGAACCGGACGATATCCCTTGCCTCTTCGTACAGCTTTTCGCGACGCATCGATAGCGAGGCGCAGCCAACCAAGGCAGCCAGCAGCATTTCCGCGCGCTGCAGCCGATAGGGCTGCTCCGCCACATTTCCGCCGGAAGTGGCATCCTCGTCCGCCGCATGCTCGGTGTCCATAAGCGCAGCAAACGGAGCGAGCACCTCATCCTGAAAAGCAGCCGTGAGCTTGGTCGAGCGTGCTTCAGGTAGCGAGGTAAAGCCCTCAAGAGCCAGCTTATACAGCAGGTATAGGGCGTGGTCCTCCGCCCAGAGCTGCAGCAACCGCACGCTGGCCGCCGCGACGGGGCCAAGTTCTGCGGAAGCGGTCGTTTCGTGGCTTCCGCTTTGGAAATCCGCGACAGCTAAGTTCCTAGTATCTACCGCAGAAGCAAAGGCGAGGGGCCTATTCGCTGGCTCCTCCCCCGAAGTCGAAGTGTGCGGGGCTACTGGTGCTCCCCCGACCCGCTCCAATGCGTCCCACAGCAGATCATGGAGCAAATCGCCTTTATTGCTGTAATAATGGTATACCGTGCCATATCCGAGTCCCGCCTCAATGGCCACATCTCTGATTTCGAGTAAAGACCCTTTATTCAAAAACACATCGGCAGCGGCTTTACGGATTTGCGCCAGACGCCGCAGCCGGATCTCTTCGTTTTGTTCTTTCGTGCGTGGAGTCATCTCGTCGGCTCACCTCTTTTGTTTTTGACCTACTCTTATGTCAATATAAAACATTAGCTTGCAAATAACAAGAATTAGCTGGAGGATTACGGAAAAACAGACATACTAAGCGGGTGCCCCGGCCTAATATGTCTGTTACTTAACAAGTATATAGCTTTACCACAACATAATGACAAAGCATTCTAACACTTAGTTCTTGTCCTTCCAAATTAACTCGCCCCATTTCACTCCTTGATTAGCCGTTGAATGTTACTCTAACCAAAATACATTTGGATACCATTGTTTTGAAGATGTGGATTACCAGGCGTACACACCTTGCTCATTCAAGAATTCGCCGTTATGATGTTTGCCATCTGTCGCATAACCCACGATAATCGCAGCAGCTGCCTCTTTTGATTTACCGCCTTCAGCATTTCCGTTAAGATCTGTTGATGTGAATCCAGGCGTTACAGCAAATACTTGAGCCCTGCTGCTTTTAAGTTCATAAGCCATCGAAACAGTCATAGCATTGTTGGCCGTTTTGGATGAGTTATAATCGAAAGCATTTAAAGCAAATCCAGCATTTTGCATATGATCCAGAGAAGCCATGTCGGTCGATACATTAACGATTGTGCCTTCGTTATCTTTAATTAACGGGAACAAACGCTGGTTCAGACGAAAGGTTCCAAAAAAGTTGACTTCAAAAGCGTTCCTCAGATTCTCCTCTTTGGTATCCGTAAATGAACGCGAGAAAGCACCCGGCATACCCGCATTATTGATCAAAAGTGTTAAGTCCGGATAGTCCTTAGTAATTGTAGTTGCTGCCCATTCGATACTTTTCAAGTCACTCATGTCGATTTGCACAAATTCTATGTCTAACCCCTCGGAAGTTAACTCGGAAACAGCCGCTTCGCCCCGTTCAGCGCAACGTGAACCAAGGAGGACTTTCCAGCCGGCTTGACCTAATTGCTTAACAATTTCGAATCCGATACCTTTATTTGCTCCAGTTACAAAAGCGGTCTTCTTCATGTGAATCCTCTTTTCTCTAATTTGATTTCATTAACAATGTATAAGTTACTATGCTACACTTAGTGTAGGTCAACCATAAATTTCGATAAATGAGGGTTAGCATGTTAACGATTGGAGAAGTAGCGAAGAAAGTCGGTATCAATATTGGCGCGATACGCTTTTACGAAAGAAAGGGACTGTTGACGCCTGCTGCGCGAAGTGAGCAGAATAACCGTCTTTACTCCGAAGATGATCTGAACTGGCTGGTTTTTATCAAATGTCTTCGCGAAACCGGGATGAGTGTGGAGGATATCAAAACGTATTATGACAAAGTAAATGAAGGAACCTCAACCTTGCCGGAAAGAACCAAACTGATTCAAGATCAAAGGCAAAAGTTGCTGGAAGATATCGAGGAGAAAAAAGCGCAGCTCGTTCATTTGGACCACAAACTGGAGCGCTATTATCGGGGAGAAAATTATTAAGATAAGTCTTTTCCTAAAGACAAAACTTTTGAATTTCATGTAATTAGAACGTTGAACCCAAAAAAGGCAGACGATCACGTTTGATCGTCTGCCTTCTTCATTTTATTTAGCTATAGTTCGCATAAGCTAAAGTTTCAACATCGATGAAACTATTGTTTAAATAGGTTGACAATGAGAATTGTTATCAATAATGTGAAGTGAGATACTATCGAAATGAGGTACAGAACGTGAAAATAGACGTGAATCAGTTAGCAGAACATTTTGCACACATTCCTTTTCAAGTAGAGGGAATATATCGATATGCTACAAATCCAGGAGTGACTCACGCTGACTATACCGATTCCTTTCCTGGATTTGTATTTCCCCTTACAGGAAAGATACAATTTCAATTTAATGATACCCCTTATATCCTTTCGCCAGGAAAAGTGGTGCATGGTGGGGCAAAAATGAAATTGGATGAAAAAACGTTTGATAACTCCAATTGGGAATATATCCTTGTTTTATACCGGATATGCAGCTCGGAATTAGAAGAGTCAAGCTTTTCCCATCAGCATTTTGAATTATCAACGGGACAATCCCCTCGTCTTATCGAACTAATTATGCAGCTTTGGCATGTGTACAATCAGGGTGGCGGCATTTCAATGTTTCAGACTGAAATGCTTTTTCGCGATGTGCTGAACGAAGCCTTAATAAGTGTGGCAAATAGACAAATGAGTAGTGAATCACAGGCTTTATTCGAACGGGTATCTAATTATATTCATGAATACTACTATCATGGCCTTACCATAACATCACTCGCAGAACAATATAACGTTAATCGAAATCGACTTTCTTACATATTTAGAAAACATGCAGGCATGGGACCGGCAGAATATCTATTAAAACACCGTCTCAACAGGGCGCAAAATATGCTATTTACAAGTGATGTACCAATACAGCAAATTGCACAAACCGTTGGAATTGTTGACCCCTTTTATTTTAGTAAAGTGTTCAAGAAACAATTTGGCTTTTCGCCTAGTGAATATCGACAAAAGTTCATCAATAATCCATGTTAACTTCAACAGGCATCCATTTTAAAGCCAAAATTAAATCAGTATACTTATGGCAGACCAAGGAAAACATCATCATGGCTTGAGTTGCGTATACAGCATTATATCGAAGGTGAAAAATAAGGAGGGCTTACTATCCATTATCAAGCGATTAAACTAAGCGAAGAACTATCTAAAATAAAAGATAATTGGTCACCCCAACTAATTGGTGAATTGAATGACCATGAATTTAAGATCGTTAAAATTGACGGGGATTATGAATGGCATGTTCATCCCGAAACCGATAAGTTATTCTTCGTGATTAAGGGTGAGATGATCATTGATTTTCGTGATGGTCAGGTGAGGATTTCCAAGGATGAGATGTTTATTGTCCCGAAGGGACTCGAGATCAAACCCTCCGCCGAAAAGGAATGTCATATCATGTTGATGGAACCTAAAAGTGAAGTAGATACTGGCGGGACTGAGTCCGCATAAATAGCCAACTACGTTTCATCGAACGGACATTGTAATAAATGAAACTAAGCCCCTTCAGCAATGAAGGGACTTTTGCTTTTTAAGATAACATATGTGACTGAACAGCTGAATGGTTTACTAACAAACCGATTTATATAAACAGATTATGATTTGCATGAGCTGCCTGCCCCAGATAGTAACCCACTCCACCGATGTTAACCGAATCCATTAATTCTTCACGCTGAATCCCCATTAAATCCATGGACATCTGGCAAGCGACAAACTCAACTCCCTGCTCAGTTGCGGTCTGCATCAGTTCTTCCAAAGAAGCAACATTGTTATTCTTCATAACGCCGCGGATAATCTTTGGTCCAACTCCGAGCATATTCATTTTGGACATGCCAAGCTTGTGGCTGCCGCGCGGTAACATCATGTCAAACATGCGGCCGATCATTGTTTTGGATACAGGCTGTGGCTGATGCTTACGAATAATATTTAATCCCCAGAAAGTGAAGAACATGGTTACTTTACGTCCACTTGCTGCTGCCCCATTTGCAATAATCAGAGAAGCAATCGCTTTATCTAGATCACCACTGAAGACAACCATCGTGCTCGCAGGCTCCTCTTTAGGAGTTTCCATAGCTGAAGATACGGTCTGCGCAGCATTCTTGGCAATTACCGCTTCAATAGTACCGCCTTTGGATCGTTCCAAGTGTAGAAGTGAGGAACCAGACATCGTTGTCCATGCTTTCACATCTTCATAAAATCCTGGATCGGAAGCTTTCACCCGCAGTGTCTCTCCATTCGATAGTTGATCCATTTTCTGCTTGAGTTGTATCAGCGGACCGGGACAACTTAAACCGCACACGTTCAACTCATTATCGATACGTTGTGGCTGTGCAGAGATTGGATTGGAGAGCTCTGTTTCCTTTACAGCATGTATCGGATTATTGTTCTGATCCTGCCCGTCATTATTTTCATCGTTTCTCATAGGAATTGGAGCAGGCTGAAATTGTGCTTGGCGGTATGTCTTATAACCTCCGCTCAGATTTTTCACATTAAAGCCATGCTGACGCAAAATCTGCGAAGCTGTATATCCTCGTAAACCAACCTGGCAGTATACCCAAATATCTTTGGTTGGGTCTAATTCATCTAACCGCTGACGAAGCTCATCCACTGAAATATTTATGGAGTCCGGAATATTCCCATTGCGATGCTCCAGCTCACTGCGTACATCCAACAATATCGATTGCTCCAGCTGGCGATCAGATAGCTGATCATAGGTGAACGTTTCAACACGTCCAGCCGTAATATTTTCAGCTGCATAACCAGCCATATTAACTGGATCTTTCGCAGAAGAATACGGTGGCGCGTAACTCAACTCGAGCTCTGTCAAATCACTGATGTGGCCCCCAAAATGAATGGATACAGCAATGTCATCAATCCGTTTATCCACACCGTCATAACCAACTGCTTGTGCGCCTAAAATTTTACCTGTCGGTGTAAACAGTAGTTTAAGAGTAATCGCGCTGGAACCCGGATAATACGATGCATGAGATGCAGGATGCACGACTACAGTTCGATAATCGATGCCGAGACGTTTTAGTGTTTTCTCATTACTGCCTGTAGCTGCCCCGGTCATTCCAAACACTTTAATAATGGCTGTCCCTTGTGTTCCTTTGTAGATGGAACTTAGTCCAGCAATTCGATCTGCAACAATGCGTCCCTGTTTGTTGGCAGGTCCAGCAAGCGGAATAGCTGTCTTTGTGCCATGAATGGTTTCAGTTACTTCGATTGCATCGCCAACAGCATAAATATGTGGCACACTGCTTTCGAGTGCTTCGTTGACCATAATATGTCCACGTGTTCCTAGGGAAACTCCGCTATTTCTCAGAAAAGCTGTATCTGGAGTTACTCCTATCGCAAGAATAACCAGGTCAGCTGTCAGAATACGACCATCTGCAAGCTCAACACCAATTCCCTGCTCAAGTGCCTGAAAGCCCTGTACACGTTGGGAAAACAGCAGCTTTACCCCATTTTGCTCCATTTCCTGTGCCAATGCTGCGGCCAGTTCAGCATCAAATGGAGTGAGTAGCTGACCATTACCCTCTACTAACGTTACATTCAATCCGGCTTCCTTCAAATTTTCTGCCATTTCAACACCAATAAACCCTCCACCAATAACAATTGATGATGCGTTGTTAGATGAATTTATTTGCTTCTTGATCCGATCAATATCTGGAATGCTGCGCACTGTATAAATCAGTGGATTATCCGTACCCGGCAGATCTGGAATGATTGGCTTGGCACCCGGTGACAAAATTAATTCGTCATAGCTTTCTTCATATTGACCACGCTCCTGGCTTTGTACCTGAACTGTACGAGTATGCGGATCAATAGCGATGATCTCACTTCGAGTACGTACATCAATATTAAATCGATCGACCATACCTTTGGGAGTTTGTACCAGCAAACGCTCTCGATCCTCGATCGAGCCACCAATATAATAAGGTAAGCCGCAATTGGCAAACGATATATAGGGTCCTTTTTCAAATATGATAATTTCGGCATGTTCATCCAGACGGCGCAGACGGGCAGCTGCTGATGCACCACCCGCTACTCCGCCCACAACCAGTACTTTTTTACTCATGATTCACAATCTTCCTCTCCAAACAAAATAGGTATTATTTGTTCAATCCGTTGGTCGGCAAGCACGTAATTTACTTCAAGGCCATTGCGTTCAGTCGCTACAATACCTGCACTACGCAGCTTCTGCAAATGCTGAGACACTGTTGATTGGGGAAGGTCCAGACACTCCTGCATATATGAAACGTTACATTTCTTTTTTCGCATCAACCCGCGCACAATGCACAGGCGAATTGGATGAGATAAAGCTTTCAGTAAATTAGCAGGTTCATCGAACTGTTTTAAATTAGTGCTATCAAAAGCTTCTGTAATCAAAAATACCCCTCCTGAATCGTTATATCGTAATATTACGATATTTAAATTGAGATGTCAAAATATTTTCATTCCCCTGTTTAACTTCCACTTAGAATCAGTAGATGTCGTATCAAATACTATTAGATCCAGTACTATCAAGACATTTAAGAAAAGCCGATAAACACACAGTAGATGTGGTGTTTATCGGCTTTTGTAATTGCCTTTATATCTTGAATGAATAATTCCCGTTCTGCGGAATCAATATAAAATTAAAGACCTGATAAGAAAGAACGTACACAGAACTCCCAGCAATAGAAACATCATTGCTGACTGACGTTCACTCTTCCACAATCGAAATGTATTAGCAATACTCAAAATTGCCAATGCAAGCATATTAATTCTAGTATTCATTTCAAAAAAATTAATACACAGTAGAATAAATACCACGATCCCGACAAAAAGAAACCATATCGGTATATTCTTAGTAAGCCGTTTAATCATTTCATTCCCCTTTTAAAATTTATATTCTATCTCTAATAGGGTATTCTTCAACTTTATTGAAATACCTTCATAATTTCAAAAAAGTAGGAATTGTAGGCGTCCACGCTAGTTACGAAAATGCGGGCTTTAATCCCCACCCGTAGCCGTTAACTCTTACTCCTGCTCAATGTGGGAATAGCTGATTATTGCGGTGTTTCCAGTTCCAGGTTGAATTTTTATACGAAACGTCGGATTCCGAGCCCATGCATCATGGGTGCCTTTTCAACATATGACACGGTGTCATTTTATTGTTGACGTATGACATTGGTGTCATATATAATTCATTAATCAGCAATTGTGACACGGTGTCACTTATTAAGATTGGAGGATCATATTTGCCAAAAAAAACATTTTTTCACTTATCGAAAGATAAACAGGACACGTTAATTCAATGTGCCAAAAGGGAATTTTCTCGAGTTCCATTACACGAAGCATCCATTGCCAATATCATCAAAGACGCGGGGATCTCTAGAGGAAGTTTTTATCAATACTTCGAGGAAAAAGAGGACCTATATTATTATCTGTTGAACCAATCCTCACAAAAAAATAGTGACCGATTTATTGCAGCTTTAAAGGAGAAAAACGGAGATGTATTCGAAGCTTTTATTGATTCATTTCAATTTATGATTCAGAATCACACCAATCAAGAACACAAAAACTTTTTTAGAAATGCCTTTTTAAATATGAATTATAAAACGGAAAAAACATTTACGAAGAACATCTATGAAGAAAATCGGGATAACCATCTTTTACCTATCATTGGGTTAATGAATACGGAAACTTTGAATATACAAGGGGAACGAGAATTGCAGCATATTTTAAAAATCATTATAGCTGTAACCTTTGATAACCTGATTCAAGTGTTCGTAAAGGATTTAACCTATGAAGAAGCTTTAAAAAATTATGGTGAGCAAATGGAACTGCTAAAAAGAGGATTTAAAAAAATTTAATAGATAGAAATATTTATACACATATATTTAAACGAGCTAAGGGATTAAATGAAGTGTCAAAAAAGGAGAAAAGACATATATGGATTCAGCTTTACACGAAAAAAAACCACCCTATTTAATGATTGCGATTCTTTTTATCGGTGCATTTGTTTCATTTCTAAATAACTCGCTCTTAAATGTAGCGCTGCCATCCATCATGGTGGATTTGAACATTAAAGATTATTCCACGATCCAGTGGTTGTCTACGGGCTATATGCTGGTCAGTGGTATATTAATTCCGGCGTCAGCATTTTTATTAACACGTTTCTCCAATAGAAGTTTGTTTATTACTTCCATGACCATTTTCACTTTAGGTACGGCCATAGCAGCCGTTGCACCAAACTTTGGTTTATTGCTTACAGGAAGAATGGTTCAAGCAGCAGGCTCTTCAGTAATGGGACCACTGTTAATGAATATTATGCTGGTAAGTTTCCCACGAGAAAAACGCGGAACAGCAATGGGTATTTTCGGGTTAGTTATGATTACCGCCCCGGCAATCGGGCCAACATTATCAGGTTTCATTGTAGAATATTATGACTGGCGTTTACTTTTCGAAATGATTTTACCGTTAGCCGTCATTAGTTTACTGTTAGGGATTTGGAAATCCAAAAATGTAATGCAGCAAAACAAAAATGCAACACTGGACTATTTCTCGATCATATTATCTTCCATCGGTTTTGGTGGTTTGTTATATGGGTTCAGCTCTGCAAGTTCAGATGGCTGGACAGATCAAGTTGTCTTAATCACTTTAATCGTCGGAGCTATTGCCCTGATCACCTTCGTTGTCCGTCAATTGAAAATGGAAACACCATTATTGGATTTACGAGTTTACAAGTATCCGATGTTTGCCCTTGGCTCTGTTATTGCGATTGTAAACGCAGTAGCGATGTTTTCCGGAATGATTTTAACACCGGCATACGTACAAAACGTAAGAGGTATTACACCACTTGATTCAGGTTTAATGATGTTGCCAGGTGCGATAATCATGGGGATTATGTCACCTATTACAGGTAAACTGTTTGATAAATATGGCCCACGTGTTCTTGGCATAATCGGGCTTACGATTACAGCGATCTCAACGTACATGTTGGCAAACCTGCAAATCGACTCGACTCACACTTATATTATCCTTGTGTACACTCTGCGTATGTTTGGTATGGCAATGGTGATGATGCCTATTATGACTAACGGCCTGAATCAATTACCAACACGCTTAAATCCACATGGTACAGCTGTCAACAATACAGCTCAGCAAGTGTCCGGTTCAATTGGTACGGCTATTCTGATTACGATTATGAATTCGGTGACAAAAACAAAAGCTGAAGATTTAATGACTGGTGTTGATCCAACAACTTTGACAGCAGCCAATAAAGCTTTATTAACCCAAGAAGCGTTATTAGCCGGAATCCAATATTCATTCTATATCGCTCTTGGCATTAATATTGTCGCATTAATATTAGTTTTCTTCATTAAACGAGCGGAAGTCAAAGATGAACCTGTCGAGGCTTTAAAAAATCAGCAGGGTAAAACTAAAACAAAACCCGCAGTAAATTAATGAAAAGCAATTGATCAAAACAGCAAGCAGACAAAATAAGAAACAAAATTAAAGAATATATAATAAAAATGGAGCCTACTATCGTTAAGATAGCAGGCTCCATTTTTTCTCTCCTCTAAACTTACATGTTATGTTTGTTTTCAATCTATTCTACCGGGTATATATTCATCAATGATCTGTTCACTTGGGAGGCTAGGTAATCACCCGATTTGTAAAATTCGGCTATGTAGCAGAAGGACGGGTTGCTCTTTTAATTGATAATGGAGAGGTAAATCAGAGCTTGCTCAAGAAATATGATATTGAGTATAAACAATTACTCTCCATGCTTCGAAAGCAGAGTGTTTTTTCGCTTCAAGAGGTCAAACATGCCGTTTTAGAAATAGACGGGTCTCTGTCCGTCCTTCGCAAACCTGAATATGAACCACCATCTGCCCAAGATTTGGTACTCGAAACACCTTCCGATAATTTTGCTATTACAGTGATTGATAAAGGGGAATTGCTGAAGATGTCGATGAAAGGAAAGGAAATGGATACGGATAAGGTAAGAATCGAGATGCAAAAGCAGGGATATGACAATATTAAAGATATAGCTTACGCGGAATATGGTGAGGATGGAACACTTTATATCATACCGAGTAAGAGGAAGAAAAACCGAACAATCATTAGAAATATGACATAAAACTTTAACTTTTCTCCGTAGAATATCCGTTTGAGTGATTCGCATATTGAGTAGATCCATAGTATTTTCATTTCAAATATTCCTTTCAAACACGAAAAGCCGGGAAAAGTTACTCCCGGCTTTTCGTGTTATTTTCCAGTTTCAGCAAATGTCTGTATCCGTTCCCCAATCTGGTCACGAACCCTTTGGAATACAGCCCATTTCTCTTCTTCTGTACCTTGCGCTTTCGCGGGATCATCGAATCCCCAGTGTTCTCGCTTCACTTGTGGAGGGGTCATTGGACATTTATCTGCCGCATCCCCGCATAATGTGACGACGAAATCTGCACTGTTCAGTAGCTCGGAGTCAATGATGTCCGAAGTTTGGCTCGAAATATCAATACCTACTTCGTTCATCGCTTCCACAGCTTTTGGATTCAAGCCGTGTGCTTCGATTCCTGCGCTATAAATGTTCCAGTCCTCACTCAGGTACTTTTTAGCCCAACCTTCAGCCATTTGGCTCCGACACGAATTGCCTGTGCATAGGAAATAAAGTATTTTTTTGCTCATGTTCATCATCTTCTCCTTGTGGTTTGAATTTATAGAATGCTTAACCACAGATATAGACCCACTAGCGTAATAAGTAAAGTCGGAACTGTGATAATGATACCTGTCTTAAAGTAGGTGCCCCATGAAATCTTGACGCCTTTGGTGCTGAGCACATGAAGCCAGAGCAGTGTTGCCAGTGAACCAATCGGTGTAATCTTGGGACCTAGATCGGAACCAATAATATTGGCGTAGATCAATGCCTCCCGAACGGTTCCCGTAGCCGTTGTTGCATCAATGGCGAGTGCGTCAATTAAAACCGTAGGCATATTGTTCATCAGAGATGAAATGATCGCAGCAATAAAGCCCATACCAACCGTTGCGACAAACAATCCTTGATCTGCCACGGCCTGGATGGCTACGGCCAGCAGATCCGTCAGACCCACGTTACGCAAGCCATAGACCACGACATACATACCAATAGAGAAGAATACGATTGCCCAAGGCGCTTCCTTAACGACTACTTTAGTCGGTACAGCAGAGCTTCGAGAAGCCATAATCAGGAAGAATATAGCCACGACTCCTGCCACAATAGATACAGGCACACCAACAAATTCACTGCCAAAGTAACCGACGAGCAGGATACCAAGTACAATCCATGACAACCGAAACATCTTCAGATCTTTGATCGCTGTTACAGGTGCTTTCAGTTCACTGGCATCAAACCGTTTGGGAATGCTTTTCCTGAAAAAGAGATACAATACACCGATACTTGCAGCCAGTGAAAACAGATTCGGAATAAACATTCTGCCTACATACTCCATGAACGTAATACCGAAGAAATCGGCAGATACGATGTTTACCAGGTTACTTACAACCAGTGGTAATGAAGTTGTATCCGCAATAAATCCGCTGGCAATAATGAAGGGAAACACTTTTTTCTCATCAAAATTCAGTGCGCGGACCATAGCCAGAACAATTGGGGTCAGAATCAGTGCTCCCCCGTCATTGGCAAAGAAAGCAGAAACTACAGCTCCTAAGATGGAGACATATACAAACATCCGAACCCCTCTGCCATGAGCTGCCTTCGCCATATGTAAAGCTGCCCATTCAAAGAAACCGATACGATCCAAAATCAATGAGATGATAATAATGGCCACAAAAGCAAGCGTGGCGTTCCATACCATTTGCGTAACATCCCAAACATCATGGAAATGAACTACGCCTACAAGCAACGCCAGAATGGCTCCGCCGCAAGCAGACCACCCTATGGACAGGTTTTTAGGCTGCCAGATGACGAGCACTAACGTGATCAAAAAGATGAAGCAAGCAAGAAAAGTAGAAAACAAACATATACGCCTCCGATCAAAATAGTTCCATTTTCATAATCATATAACAATATACTTATATATTGCTCAAAAATTAATTACATACGGATGAAATGTTCTCTTTATTTAAAGACTTAAGAATGGCTGCAGAATCTGGCATAAATTCCAACACAGATTTAATATAAGGTTTATCCTCTACATTCAAAGAGTAGTATACCCATTGTCCACGTTTATTCTCTTTAACCAAACCTTGATCCTTTAACTTGCGCAAATGCTGACTGACCCCAGGTTGTGACATGTCCAGAATGTCTACAAACTCACACACACACCATTCACGTTCTTGGAGGAGTGTAAGTATCGTCAGACGAGTCTTATCCCCCAGCAATTTCAACTTATCCGATGCTTCTTGAATAGAATCCATATCACTTACCTCCTTCTCTCTATATAAGCACATGCTTATATTATAATGCAAAAGTCTTATTGTCAATTTTAAATTCCAAGTGAACCTGAAAGTGTTGGTTTACAGAGTTGATCCAACACTTTCATGTTCATCAGATCTATTCTATATTAATTGGAACAAGATGAACTACAATCACTTGTTTGCTCGGCTACCTGTACTTTTGAACGATTCAGACTGCACACACCCGTTTCAGGTAGATCCAGTTCTACTTTTGCAGCTGCATCCAGGTCACCTGCCAGAAAAGCTACCACCGAACGAACTTGTTCATATCCGGTAGCCATCAGGAAGGTTGGCGCACGTCCATAACTTTTCATCCCAACAATATACAATCCTTGTTCCATATGACGCAATTCCTTCTCCCCATGAGGACGAACAGTACCGCAACTATGAACATTCGGATCAATTAACGGAGCAAGGGTTGCCACACTTTCTGTGGTCGGGTCGATACTCAGCCGTAGCTCCCTGAGGAAGGACAAGTCAGGCCGACTTCCGGCATTCACGATGATCTCATCAATATGTGCTATCACCTGTACCACACCATGTTGCTCTCCGCTTATGGTAATCTGCTTCCCTTCCTGCTTCAGTTCCTGAATATGGAACGGTGTAACAACAGTAATTTTTCCGGAATCCACCAGTTCATGAATACGACGTCCCAGTTCTCCTCGCGCTTCGAGCTGATCACTCGCTTCTCCGCCATATGCTTCCTCCACTTGATCTTTTCTCATGATCCAGGTCAGTGTCATACCGGAATTTAATTCTTGAAGCTTGGCAAGATCAAGTAATGTATTCAAGGCTGAGTGTCCGCTTCCTACTACTGCGATATGTCTATCTGTGTAGCGCTCTCGATCTATTCCAAACACATCCGGAATGCCATAAAATATATGGTTACGAAGAGCTTGTTCTCCAGGGGTCAACACGCCGCTGGCGAGTACAGGGTTAGCATGCCCCCAAGTTCCTGAAGCATCAATGATAGCCCTCGCCTCATACCGCTTAGCCTCACCCTCTTCTTCAACGTAGATCATAAAGGGTTGTTTTTCTCGGCTTGCTGTTTTCATTTTGTCTGTATTTTTGCGACTAATCCCCACAACACGAGAATTTAAATGAAGATTGGACTGAATTTCCGGAAGTTCTGCGAGCGGGAGCAAATATAGATCCCGAAGTTCATGCCCTGTTGGTAAATCATCTGGAGCAGGTGCAATCCATCCCTTCTTGGATAACAATCGTCCAGCCGCTTTATCTACGTTATACTGCCATGGTGAGAACAGACGAACATGGCCCCATTGGGAGATATTCTCACCTACTTTAGTCCCCGCCTCAAGAATAATAAACGATTGGCCTGCTTCAATCAGATGAGCTGCTGCAGCCAAACCAATAGGTCCTGCACCAATGATAACAACAGGTAAATGGGTTAACTCTCCTTGGTTTAAAGATTCCAAAGTGGAAACCTTCTTTTTCTCTAAAGTGGGAGCACAGCAAGAATCAACTTGTTTGAATTCAACGTTTTTCATATCAATGTACCTCCAGTATGTTTAAATATACTTGCATTTTGCAAGTGTTTGAGTAATGTAACGGGGTAATGAAGCCCATTACCCCAGCGGCGTACAACACATTTTCGATTTTAGCATGCTCTCATTGAGCAGTTTAATGGATTGAATGACGGTCTCCTTTTCTGTATCCGTCATGAAAGAAAAAACCTCATTCAGATGAGTATTCATCCGATGATCTATAGCCGTTGTTACAAATTCTCCTTCGTCTGTCAAACTGAGAATGTATACTCTCCGATCCTCAGGCAGTGGTGTTTTTTGAACCAAATTTTTCTTAATCAGGGTCTGTACTTGACGACTGAAGGTTGTGATATCCATGGCGAGCGTTTCAGCAATTTGTTGCATGGACGGCTCATGTTGATGGTTAATTTCGTATAGAATATGGCTCTGAACCAGCGATATTTCATGCTCTCCAACCGTGCAACAATTTTTATCCAGTAAGCCGAAACGACGGACCATAATTTGTAGTGGCTCTCTGGGACTCTCAATATCTGACAACATGATCACCTCTTGGTCATCATTATAAATAAATTACTTGCAGTTTGCAAATATAAATTCAAAAGAGCATCAAATAATGTCTAATTGAAATTTTAAAGTCTAAAATTTTAACTATAAATTTATTTTTAGAAAGGGGTAGCAGCAAAATGTCAAATTTTCTTCATACTATTACGGCAAACCATTGACTTGTCTGTGACAATAGTCACGCCGTTATGATAATTCTGATATATTAATACATGAGATGAATGATCTTGATCGTAATGTCAATGAGTAGATAACTACACATCATTACTGTATGGATATTAGGAGGAATAAGATTGTGTTATTAGCGATATTAAGTATAGTTATGGTCGTACTGTTTACAGCGTTCATTGTTCTTAAAACGTATAAGCGAAAAGAAAAACTTACAGGTATGCCTGGCATGATGATCGCTATGACCATTGGCATGATGTCCAGCCTTGTACTCGGTGTACAATTAGGCATTGTATTTCCTCGGGATTTAACAGTCCCATCCATTGCCGCCATATTGTTTGGCTTAGGAGCCGGATACTTCACAGGCAAACCTATCAGTATATTGGCAACTCTGGATGGTATGTTGGCAGGAATTATGGGCGGCATGATGGGAGCAATGCTCGGGGTAATGATTGGTCCATCCTATCTCATGATGATATTTGTTGACATCCTATTCATTTTTATTATGAGCGTTGCTCTTCAATTGTCGAATCAAGAAATGGATACTAGCGATAAAACAAATAAAAGTGGGATTGGTATGCCGTTTATTGGAGGTATACTTACTGTAGCTTTTGGAATTATAGCTGTAGGTGCAACGTTATTTTACCAATATCAACCGAATGATACATCGGCAATTAAATCACAAGAATCACAGAGTGAGCAAGCTACTTCTCTTCAAGAAAATTCAGAATATCAGATTGTTTCCGTCGATGTAAAATCAGATGGTTTTAGTCAAGAAAATATTGAAGTAAAAGCTGGCGTTCCAACAAAAATAAATTTTATAAAACATTCAGGTTATACATGTATAAGAAGTGTTCAGTCTAAAGATTTAGGAATAGATGTGTATCTCGAAAAAGGAGATAACTTCATTACCTTAAAAGATCTGAAACCTGGAACGTACAACTTCAATTGTGGCATGTACATGTATTATGGAACGATCACCGTAGTATAAGCGAGAAATGTAGGATCATAATAGGGAACTTTATGTCAGTTACTCATGACACAAAGTTCCCTATTTAAAATTGTTTTTAAGGACTTTTATATAACAAAAAACCGCCAGCAAAAGCTAGCGGAAATTCATAAGCTAGTATTAAACCAAGAAAGCTTTGGAGATGATAACCAACAAAATAAACAATACCAGAATTGCACCAACGGACGTGAAGCCACCGTATCCTCCA
This sequence comes from Paenibacillus sp. FSL F4-0087, assembly GCF_038020215.1. Taxonomy (NCBI): domain Bacteria; kingdom Bacillati; phylum Bacillota; class Bacilli; order Caryophanales; family Paenibacillaceae; genus Paenibacillus; species Paenibacillus sp. FSL F4-0087. The sequence goes on along the minus strand of NZ_JBBODJ010000001.1, from coordinate 5,672,317 downwards.
CCAAGTCCGCCTACATTCCCATATCCAACTTCGCTCATGTTTCTTCCCCCTCTTTTGTGGTATGTGTTAGATTATTCAGGATTTGTTAATTTGACAAGGCTAAAAATAAAAATAGGCTAGGTCTGTGGGACATGCATGTCCATCTGGAAGATAACTATAAAAATGCTTTTCCGCTCTTTCTGGCTAATGGTGTAACCGGAGTAAGGGAGATGGGCGCGGCGCTGACAAACGTCGATATATGGAAAACGAGGATTCAAGCCGGGGTGCCTCGTGTCCTTATCTACTCTACAAAAAAGACCGCTTCCGAGTCCATGTAATGGCTCAGAAAACAGTCTTTTTCCTCTTTATTCAGCTTGCCAAATATCGTTCAGCTTCCAATATGTCAACCCATTTACTTGAGTCTTTCCACCCTCAGTGATGAGTTCAATACCTGAGAGCTTCCCACTCGGATAGATACGACTTGTCATCGTAGCTTGCCCTTCATTTGCGAACATTTCAATGGATGAACGATCCAGAAATACATGTAATGTCAGCTGTCCCTCAGCATTTAAGCCTGCACGACGAACGCCATCCGTCTTCTTGCCTGATTTGGAACAATCAAGTATAAGCTTCTGATCCGGAATGGAATAAGTGATCACCGTTTCCTCATGACCTGTACCGCGAAGCTTCAAGCCCACCAGATCCGCACTTGTCTTCGTCAGGTCAAACACGACTTTCACTTCAAGCAGATCCGCTTCAACTTCTGTCAAGGAGCTTCCAGAAATCACATGATCCTGATACACAACATGTTCACTTTGGCGAAGCAGCTTCATTTCGTCAACCGGATTCATCAGAACTTTGTCATTCTCACCCAATGTAAGCACACGTGGGATGGTGAGTGCACCGCACCAACCGTCTGCTTTTGTTGGCATATCGGCTTCCCACATATCCATCCAGCCAATCGCAATCCGGCGACCTTGATCATCTAAGAAAGTTTGAACCGCGTAGAAATCATGACCATGATCAAGCTCAATAAACTCTTCATGCTTGTATTCATTTTTTTCATAATCATATTCCCCAACATAGTACCCCGTCTGAAATAAGTTATTGTACTGATCTCCTTGCGCATCAATACCTTGAGGAGAGAACATAAATACATGCTTGCCGCCTAGTTCAAAGAAATCCGGGCACTCCCACATGAAGCCCATATCCTTGTCTCCCTGCAAAAGCACACCATGATAGATCCATGATCTAAGATCCGCAGATGTATACAGAATAACACGCGGTACATCTTCTTTCGTACTGTTACCCAGGATCATGTACCATGTATCCTCGTGCTTCCATACCTTCGGATCACGGAAATGCTGGGAGCTATCAGCCGGAGGCTCAGCAATCACGGGATCCTGTTGTAATTTTGTGAAATGAATGCCGTCTGTGCTTACTGCCACGTTTTGATTTTGGAAGAAAATATTGTTCGGTTGATCAATGTAATGATGTCCAGTATAGATCAATGTCAATTCGCCGTTATTATCTACTGCGCTGCCTGAGAAGCAGCCATCCAGATCACACGCATCTCCTGGAGCTAATGCAATCGGACAATGCTCCCAATGCACAAGATCTTTACTTTTGACGTGACCCCAATGCATGGGTCCCCAGTTCTCATCATACGGATGATGTTGATAGAAAGCGTGATATTCGCCTTTATACTTAATTAATCCATTTGGATCGTTAATCCAGTTTGCAGGTGCCATAATATGATACCCCAAGCGATAACGCTTGTTCATTTTTCCTTCTGCCTGTTTCAAAGCTTCCTCAGCTTGCTTCGTATTGTTGTGATAAGTGTTCATCATGTTTTCCTCCTATGCTGGTTCAATATGCGAGTTAGGTTTAGGATCCAGCTTATTCAAGTTTTTCGGATCTCTTTTTAAGGTAAAGATTGAGATTGTCGTAAAGGCAAATACGAATATACCCATAAGCACGTAAGTATTCGAGAAACCTCTGATGTCATAAAGCGTACCGGCGATGGGTGAAAAGATCGAAGCTCCTACCTGACTCGTAAACTGGAAACCAACCAGATACAAGATCGATGACAGACGCGTGTCGAAATTAGCAGCCAAGTATTTGAATACGGAGATTAGCATAATGGGCAGTTCCAGTGCATGAATCAATTTCATAGCGGATATACCGTAAGGTCCGATAACGAGGCCGGAGCCCATAATACGGAATGCCATTAAGAATCCTGCCAATATCAGGCCCTTCTTAGCTCCAGTTTTGTTTACGATAAACGGTGCTAAGAACATCATGCCTGCTTCCAGGAACACTTGGAAAGAATTTAAGTAACCGTATACTTGATTGCCTAATGCAGTGCTCGAGAATGTCGATGAGAAGTAAATCGGGAATTGCTGGTCATACACATTGTATATACACGTAACTCCGAGCACATATAAAATGAAGAACCAAAAATGCTTATTCGCAAACAAACTACCAACTTGCTTAAAGTTAATAGATTCAGCCCGTTCCATCTCGGATTCTGTCATCTCGACCCTGATTGTCATCATGATGATGAACAGAACGATAGCAGATACAGATGCAATCCAGAAGTTAATGTTAGGGTTGATATTAAAGAACTGACCAGCAAAGAATGTTGCTGCCGCCCAACCAAGCGAGCCCCACATCCGAGATTTACCATATTCAAAGTCATATTTACGGCTGACTTTCTCTACATACGATTCAATAGCTCCAATCCCGGCCAAGAACGAAACACCCAAGTATAGTCCACCTACCACTGCGCCAAGAAATACATTGTATTGGAGTAAAGGTCCGTAGATAAAGATATAGAATGGACCAACAAGTAAGAGCAAACCGCTGATTAGAAATAAAATATGCTTTTTCAATCCGATCTTATCGGAGATATAGCCATAAAGCGGTTGCATACATAATGCAAAGATAGCGTTTACAGTAAAGATAATGCCAGTCTCAGCACCATTCAGACTGATTTCTTGCCCCAGCCAGATGGAGAACAATGAATAACTTGCTGACCATGTAAAAAAGAAAAAGAAGAAATAGGCGCTTAGTTTCCAGTACATGCTCTTTGAATGTCTCATATCGAACGCTCCTCTAAGTTGAACATTTAATGTGAATGTAAGCACTTTAATGCGCTTGCAAAATCGATTATATGTCAACCGGTTTAATATGTCAACCGCTTGACATATTTTCGAAAGAAAAAGGAGCTTCCCTTAATCCCAGCACCCTAAGGTTAGCTCCATTCGTCTTGTCTTCGAAAAATTTGTAGTAGATATAAAAATTAAATTACACTGTACCCGCTTCAATAAGTTTCACAGGCAGATACGTTTCTCGCGGGACCTCACTGAATTCACCTTCAATTTCTTTAATGACTAGCTCTACGGCAGATCTCGCAATTTCCTGTATAGGTTGCTGAATCGTCGTTAATTCAGGAAGCAAGTTACGAGTTGTTTCGGTTCCGTCATAACCAATTACACGAATATCTTCAGGAACACGTTTGCCACGTTGTTTTGCTTTAGCAATGAATGACGCTGCCACCAAGTCATTACTCGCAAACAATCCATCTACTTCGGGATGTTCATCAAGCAAACGCCCAATCGGTTCATCATGATTCTGTTGATGGAATGGATCATATACTTCATAAGTGATCGCTTCGCGACCATGCTGCTCCATGACATCTTCATATGCTTTTCTTCTTAAGCTTGCCGGAGTTTCCAATTCGACAGGTCCATTAATATGCAGGATGTGCTTGCATCCCTTCTCAATCAGCAGCTCAGAAGCCATTTTTCCGCCCATGTAGTTATCCGATCCTACGACAGGAATCGTATCCGATAAGAAGCGATCAATCGCAACAACCGCAATATTTTTCTGATCATAATTAACAATGCCTCGGTTATGTGTCCCTACGATAATGCCGTCAACTTGATTACGCATAAGCATATCCACATATGATTCTTCTTTATCCAGCTGATTCAAGCTATTACAAATCAGTAGTTTATAACCTGATGACGCACAAATATTTTCAATATGAAAAGTCAACTCACCAAAAAAGGGGTTGCTTGTTGTGGGTATGATTAATCCAATGAGATTGGTTCGTTTACTAAATAATGACCGAGCTACATCATTTGGAAAATAGTTCAGCTGCTGCATCGCGTCATGGACTCGATTCTTCGTTTCCTCACTGATATAGCCTCGATTATTGAGCACCCGAGAAACCGTCGTCGGTGAAACTCCTGCTAAATCTGCAACATCATTAAGTTTAGGTTTCATTGATTGCTCCCTGCCTTCTTTCCATACCATATGTACAATTATCCCTCCATTTTAACATGGTTAAACGTGAAAGGACATGCTCCAGCCTATATTGAATCTAGGCTCAAATTAAAACGACAGCCCAGTAAATTACTGTTCTGCCGTTAAAATAAACATGATATTAATTGCATGCATGGTAATCAAGCGAGCGCATCTACTCCTTACAAGTTCAGATCATCTGCGAGTGCTTCAACTCCTGTGAAAATAGAATCGCCATACCCCCAGAAGTTGTTGAAATCAATAACGTAAATTTTCTTGTTCTTAATTGCATTAACACTTTGCAATTGCTTGTTGGCTAGCAGCTTTTCAATCGTTTGTTCTGGATCAATACCGCCGGCATATTTCGAAATAATCATAGCATCTGGATTGATCTCGATTAGCTTCTCCAAACTAAGCGTGCCTTCCTCGTTAATGAGCATATTATGCATATTGATTAATGACATTGCACTTTCAATAAATGTGTCTCCATTTCCGTTGTACACTCCAATGGTTCCATCACCATTATCAAAGAAAGATGCATAGTTGATCGTTTCAGCGCTTGCTCGAGCCGATAACGCTTTCTCACGTGCTTTGAGCTGTTCGATATATGCCGCTGCATTCGCTTGTACGTTAAATATTTTACCCAGCTCAGTGATATCCTGATATAAATTATCTAATTTTGCATCAGTAACGCTGGTACTTTGTACAAATGTTTTGATATTCATCTCATTCAGACTATTTACAGTACCAACACCCCAATCAGCATCTTCAAACAATCCCCCACGCCCCATAACCAGATCAGGTGAAGCACCTATAGTTACTTCCTTGCCTACATAACCTTCAGATAACACAGGAATTTTTTTGAAATCTTCAGCAATATCATCAGGTACATTGCCAAATAACGCCGCTACGCCAACAATCTTGTCAGTCAAGCCAAGACGAATCAATAACTCCGCTGCACCTTGTGTATTGGCAACCACTCGTTCAGGTGCCTTATCAAAGGTTTGTTCCTTTGCCACCCAGGTGCCGTTTTCAGTTGTAAAGTTTGAAACAACGATTGGGTATGTTGTTTGAGCTGCGCCTGTAGCATCCGCATCCGTTTCTTGCTCATCTGTTGAAGCATTCGTAGCGCTATCCGTCACGGCTTCCTGTGAGCTAGTGTTTGCATCTTTGCTGCTATCATTACCACTGGAGCAAGCTGCAAGCACAAAAACAAGTGCAGTAATTAAACAAAGGATTGCTCCTTTTTTTACTCGTAAAAACATTCAAAATCTCTCCCTTTTCCTTTTTCTTTTTGGCCAATATGTATCATAGTCATTGTCAGTATACAGCAAATGTCGAATTACGTAAATGAGAATGATAACTATTATCACAATAAGAAGTTCCGATTTATAGAGAACCACATTCAATTGGTTAAATTCTCCAATACCGGATAACTATCCATTCCATCAAGGCCGTCCGTTTCTAGTAACAAATCCGGGTAAAACAAAAAAGCCGCTATAATAGCGACTTTCAATGTGCCATAACCGATTGTGCCAGTCGAAACGTGCCGTCTTCGAACCTTCTACTCATCCGTTCGTAACATTGCCCCTGATATTAAGCATTAGTTATATTGACGAATATCAGGTGGTACATAAGTACTTATAAAAGTGTTAATTTCGTCTAAAGAATCTGTAACAAGTATCTTTTGTCTATCTGTTTTCGTTAAGAAGCCTTCTTCCACCATCTTCTCATAGAATTGGCCGATCAGATCATAATAACCGTTCACATTGTAGAAGATGCATGGATTGACATGCTGCCCAATTCTCCCCCACGAAATGACCTCTGTAATTTCTTCAAGTGTCCCTGGCCCACCTGGAATTGCAATATAGCAATCTGCAAGTTCAATCATTTTAGCTTTTCTCTCATGCATATTGGACACAATAATGATTTTGTTAAGCTGCTCATGGGCCAGTTCTCTCGCTTGCAAAAAGGTAGGTATAACCCCAGTAACAATGCCACTACGTTGAATCACAGTATCAGCGAGTACTCCCATTAATCCTGCTTTTCCGCCACCATAGACTAGTTCATGTTTCTGGTCAACAATCCAGTTACCTATCTGAACAGCAGCTTCCTCGTAAATGGCATTGTTACCTTTACTTGCACCACAATATACCGCAATCCGTTTCAATTCAATTCCCCCGTCTACTCATACGCACTAAAAGATGCATACTCATTAAAAATTGGCTCAGTTCAACCGATAATAGACTCGGTTGAACTGAGGCTAATCTATGTTATCAAAAAAAGAAGGAGCAGGCTATATTGTTATGGAAAAGAATACTAAAAGTAGATTAACAACACCAACTGCTTACATTACATTGACCATATTCATTATCCCCCACAGCCACCACCGTGCCGTCTGATTTAATGCCAAGAGTATGAGCACAACCCGCCGCTACCGCCACAATATCGTGCCAGTCACCTACATTGCATTGGCCGTGCTTATTCCAACCCACGGCAACCACCGTACCGTCCGATTGAAGACCGATGGTATGATTACTGCCTGCCGCGATCGCCACCATTGCACGCCAGTCGCTTACTTCGCATTGCCCATGTTTATTCCCACCCACGGCAACCGCTGTACCACCCGATGTAAGCCCCACCGTATGAAGGTATCCTGCCGCTACTTCCACGATATCGCTCCAACCGCTTACTTCACATTGGCCATACTGATTATTGCCCACAATCGTCACAGTACCATCTGATTTAAGCCCAACGGTGTGCCAGTCACCCGCCGCTACCGCCACCATATCACGCCAGTTGCTTACAGCGCATTGGCCTTCATTATTTCGTCCCACAGCAATCACCGTGCCATCCGATTTAAGACCAACGGTACGACGCCACCCCGCAGCAATTGCTACAATATCGTGCCAGTCGTATACTTCGCATTGATCATGTATATTCCAACCCACAGCCACTACAGTGCCCTGAGACGTTAGACCGATGGTATGCGCATTACCCGTGTTCGTCGCCATATGAACATTACCAGCAGCTACCGCCACCATATCGCGCCAACCGTTTACATCACATTGTCCAACTTTATTATCCCCCACTGCCGTCACCGTTCCGTCCAATCTAAGACCAATGGTATGACGTCGCCCCGCCGCTATAGCGGTATATTTAGGGCGCTTCACCTTTAATGCCGCTTCAATCGACGAAGTGTAATCCATGTTCCACCTCCCTGAAATAAATTCCCTGATCCCCGAGATGCAGTTTCGATATCATAATTTTTTTACATCTTACTCTACAATAAATAGTAAACACAAGGAATTAGACAGGTCAAAAAACCGTTAACTCTACTCAGAATTAACGGTTTGAAATCGTATCCTATTTTAATTTAGCCGGCGGAATACTTTGCGGGTTATTAAATACATTTTTCGGATCGTATTTCGCTTTTACTTTTCTCAATCTGGCGTAGTTCTTCCCATAATAGGTCGGCCCTGGATTTTTAATACCTTGGTCTGGTACGTTAATGTAGGACCCTACAATATAAGGCTGCAATTTCTTTCTTGTGTTCCGAGTCAAAGCAATATTTTTAGCTGCACGCGATGGCTTCACCCATGAGCTGTTCCATTCCACATAAAATTCAGCTTTTCGCCAGTAAAACGCAGTGGCTTGAGGAGCGACTCGACTTACAGCACCGCCCCAGTTAAGGAAATAGAAACCGGCTGGTGTGCCTTCCTCTGCATTTTCCAGAAACTCACGCATGACTTTGAAGGCTTTATCCGGGAATGGCTGTCTGCCAAAGCCACTGGAAAACTGGTTGCTGTACCTTTGAGTGAGCACAGGATCTGGGGCTAGCAAAAACTTCGTTGCTGCCCTGTATGGCAGGTACAGAATGCTTTTTTTAGTAGGCGTTCCTACGCTAAGAATGGGTTCCAACTGACGGAGGGCTTCACTCTTCGAACCGAGGTATACCCCTAGCATGCTAACATTTCCGCCTTTTTTGGGACCAACACTTAATTCACTTCCCAGCTTGTTACTAGCCTTAGGCGCCCATACTTGCCATTTCTTCACGACTTTTTCGAACTGTTCCCATGGCCATGTGATACTAAATACAGTAGCTTTGGCTGGAGCGCGCCGCACTTTGAATTTATATTTAGTATTTACACCGAAGTTACCGCCTCCGCCGCCACGTGTAGCCCATAGAAGATCGGAATTTTGTTTTTTGTTCGCCCGAATAATCCGCCCTTTAGCGTCAACCATTTCGAGTTCAATTAGATTATCACAGATGAGACCCGTTGTCCTTTGCAGTGGACCAATTCCGCCACCAGGTGTTATTCCACCAATCCCAACCGTTGGACTGTCACCAAATGGGGCCATAAAACCTTGTCGAGCCAACGTATCCACGATTCTTCCTACGCGATTACCTGTCTCAACAACGGCCGTTCCGCTTTTTTTGTTTAACTTGATTCTCTTCATTTCGCTAACGTCGATGACAATACCACCATTAACTTGTGATAGGTTGGACTCTAAAGCGTGCCTCCCACTTCTCGGACGAATAGGGACCTTATTTTGACGCGCCCATCTTATGGCGTTGGCTACATCCTGTGTTTTTTGAGCAAATACAAAAACTTTAGGGAATCTGTCCGTATGCGGATCCCAGTTCTTCCGAGCCACTTCATAACCAGGGTCACCTTTAAACACCACTCGCCCTGTAAGCTTAACTTTGGAAATCACGTATCTATCCAACTCCTTAGTTATGAAAACATGTATTTTTCATTAACAAATTAGGCTAATTCCATATAACCTATGAAGGAGAATCATGTTGTGTTTGGGCATAAACAAAAAGAAAAATATCGGATCACGAGCAACCTACGCTCAGAATCCGATATTTTCGAATGAAATCATTTTTCCTTATGCAATCACTTTAGTTGAATCTTGAAAACATCTCCCGCTTCACCACCAAAGACGATAAAACCACCTTTGGGAAGCAGCGTTGATTGTTGATTCGTTGCTTTTGAAAATTGAAGCACTTCACCTTTATCGTTATATACCGCATAACCTCCGCTCTCCGGAGAATCCACCGTTAACGTTTTGTTCGCTGAGCGGGAATCGATGGCATACCACCGAGCTTGACCGTTGGACGGGATGGTGGTGATGCCTGTTTTCCCACCGAAGATTGGTGTAATGGCTTCCTCCGCAATATACTCCTGTCCATCCTGAGTTAAGTACTCCGCTTCGTTCTTCGTACGGAAATGCAGATCAAAAGCATCTCTTCCGTTCATCACTGGAATCTGTGCGACATTCTCTGCATTGTCAGGATCAACAATTTGTGTGCCATTCGCATAACCGTTCTCCACATCTACGGTCAGGTTTTTGATCAGCATCGATGGAACCAGATAGAAGATCGACGTTATCTTTTCATCCAGCGCGTAATATTTCGAGCCGTTTCTAGCCTCCCATTTCTTTTTCGATGCTGTATCTAGCGAATTATTTTCCAATTTTTGATAATCATATGTGTTCATCACCGTTTGGCCTAGTCCAGGCAGCGTGATATTCGCTTGAACTTTAAAATATACCTTGTCGTTGCTTTCTTTCTCGAAGCTGACCTTCACACTTCCATCGTTACTCGTAAATTTCCCTTCACCCGTGTACACGTAATTCTGCTCCGGGATAAGTCCTCCCTGCATAGCCGGAAGTGCGATCTCACCATTCTTAACCTCTATATCAAGGGTTGAACCTACCGTACCATAGAGGCCGGAATACGCCGTCAATTCCGTGGGCATCTTTGTTTTGACAGGTGGTGAGAATGTCCGATCGGGCTCTATCTCGTCGATGATGCCTTGATCCGCAAGAACCTCCAGGAGAACTTTAGTGGCAAACATCTGATTATAGATAGAAGACCCGCCCGAAGATAGGACCGCCATTGATATATCATGTTTCGGTATAGTGATTAACGAGGCGTGATACAACATGGTGTCTCCACCTTTGGCAAGTGCAGTAATGCCATAATCGCTGAACGGTGCAAGTGCTACAGCATCCCATCCAAGACCATAGTTGAAGGTATTTCTCTCTTCGGACACCCATATTCCCCGACGATATTCATGATTTTGCATGGACTCTGCTGCTGATTTGGACAGAATGTCCGGTTTGTTTCCTATCAACACTTCAGCGAATTGGCTTAATTCTTCTGCAGTCGAGTAGATTCCACCTGTACCGAGGATATTAGCATTTTCGACAGGCAGTTTCGTTTCAATTGTAGGCCAATACGTCTCGGATAATCGTTCTCTATCAAAAGAATCAAGCGGTGTCTTGGTTGCTTGCAGCTGTAATGGCTCACTGATGAACTTGGCAATAAATTCGCTGTAGCTCAATCCACTCACACGTTCAACCAATATCTCAAGCAACTGAAAGCCATCATTGCTATAGACGGAATAGGCTCCCGGGTTTGATTTCAATTTCTCTGACTTTAATTTGAGTAGTAATTCATCATGATTGCGGGTATCGGTATCGTCAAATAACATACTGTTTCCATAATGGGTACCATAAAGCCCAGAGGAATGGTTCATGAGCATTCGCGGGGTTATTTGGGTATACCGTTCATCTGCCATTTCAAAATCTTTAATATAGGAAGTGAGGGGCTGATCCAGATCCACTTTACCGGAATCCACCAGCATCATGGTGGCAGCCGTGACAACCATTTTGCTAACGGAACCTATTCCAAACATGGTATCCTTGTCGACTGGTGTTTTGGATGCTTTGTCCTGGAATCCAACACTGTCGGACAAAATGATCTTCCCTTCATCCATGATCGCATATTGTAAACCTGTGACACCATAATTCTGCACCATCTCTGTGGCGAGTCGCCCAGCCTGATCTTCAATTGCTCCCATCTTGTTCGTCTCTGCACTGACATCTGTCATCGGAATGACTACAAGTACAGCCGTACATAGCATACTGATTAGTTTCTTCATTATAATAACTTCCTCCCTTATGATACTGCTCATATAATTACATTCATCATATCGGAGAAGAAGCAAATAGAACGATAACGAACCCTGAATGGAAAAAAACAATCCCCGAACGGTATGTTCAGAGACTGTTCATGTCAAAAGGAAGAACGACCATGTTATTAAATGTCCGATGATGATTCTCGATACTCATATGTCCGCCATACTTGTCGCACATTCTCGATATATTGGTTAAGCCGATCCCATGGAACTCGGGATTGGGCTTCTCACTCTTAAAGTGAGTCAATTTTTGCTCCACATGATTTAGAATCTGGATTACAAGTGCAGACGCCGTGGAGTGAATTGCAACCAGGATATACCTGTCTTCAGCATGTCTAACTTTCTTGGAAGCTTCGATGGCATTATCCAACATATTGCCGAGCACAACGCACAGATCATAACGATCGATATGGAGATGTTGTGAATGGAGTTGAATACGGGTGTCGACTTTGATCCCATTTGCCTGCCCCACGGCGATGGTATTTGTAACAAGGGCATCGATAACAAGATTGCCGGAGTTCACCCGCTGGTACGCTCCTTCAATCTTATTCAATGTGAGTTGAATATGCTCACCTGCGGCATCAAGCTTGTTTTGCTTGATACACTCTTCAATGTACAGGAACTGCTGATTGGTATCATGGATGATGCTTTTCACGTTTTTGAAACTGTGCACTGTTTTCTCATAGTTGGCATCCTGATAGTCCATCTGACGCTGTAGTTGAACATTTTCATGTGCGAGCTGAACCTTTTCTACCATATTATCGAATAGATAAACAATGAACACATTAAGAAAAAGGGAGCCTAATACGGAAACGACATAATATATGTTTTTTTCACTATAAGTTGAGGCCACATTGATCTGATAGATCGTAATGGTAGGTACGATCAGAAACAAGAAATAATAACGATAATGCATAGCGAAACTTCTCCGCTTGGCTATCAAACGCACAATCTGGATCACAATGAACATGATACCGCAACCAAGCAGCATCACTTTGGAGAACACCCAGTGATAATCCACGTTGAAATGATCCCATATGCTGTAATCCGTTGAATCAATCGCACTCATAATATATACGGCAATGTAATTTACCGTTGTGAGCAGTACTGCATAGAGGATGGTAAATGCAATTTTTTTGATGAATTCCACCTCATAGGATTGTGCCAGGCTGAAGATGAATAACAAAGCAAAAGCGGACGAAACGACAGGTGAAAATGAAGATACCAAATAGAAATACCCCAGTACAACAAATACAATGAAATAGATCGCTCTGTATGGTTTTCGTTTGGACTTGCCCAGCACGGAATTGAAATAAAAATTCACCTGGAATGCCATAAGTAAAGGAACGACGAAGACGGACAAGATTACATACATATCCATATCACTGAATCCTCATGATCATATATTTGGTATAAGCATCCTTGACTTCCTTGACTTTGGAGCGGCCTATCGGCAATTCCGTACCATTTAACATGACGACTTGGGTACCCGCAAACTTCTGAACATGCATCAGGTTGATGATAATCGAGCGATGAATTTGCAAGAAACCATGATCTTTCAAGGCGGTGGCATAACCGGATAAGATGCCTTTGCTCTCATGCGAATTTTCCTGAGTCACAAATTTTAATTTGTTCTTGATCGTCAAACTCTTCATGACCTCAATCCAGAGAATATCATCGTATTTCAATAGAAGCTCTTCATAATCTGACTTAATCAGTACATACTTTTTGTCCAGCGCTTTAAAATATTGGCACAGCTTAATCATCTTCTCCTCGAAGATATCCGGCAGGATTGGTTTGATCAGATATTGAAAAGTAACCACATCAAAACTATCAACCATATACTCGGGGTAGCTGGTCAGAAACATGATTTGCACATCCAGATACTTCATATTTCTGATTTCTTGGGCTGTCTGGATTCCGTTCATTCCGCTCATTTCCACATCCATAATGAGGATATGAAACGTGTCTCCCACGTTTTTATAATGTGAGACGAGCTGCTCTCCGGATGCAAATAATGTAATTTGAAAATCAATATTCGTTTTTAGAGATAAGGAGATAAGCATCGTTTTCACAAGTTCTCTTTGTTTCTCCTCGTCATCACAGACTGCAACTTTGAACATGCTTGAACATCCGCCTTTCATCGACATCGACGCTGAATTTCACTCTCAAATATACTATTTTATCACAGGTTCAAGGGCGAAATTAAGATGAAACGCATGATTGAGACCCTAAAGCGCAACAAAGCCGATCAATTTTTCTCATTGATCGGCTTTTCTTGATATCTATTCCTACCCCATTCAAGCTCAATGCTTAAATACAGCGTTGTGTAAAATCATAACAATACTTTAAAATTAATGTTCTATTTAAGCTTACCAACCGCGGTTGGACATACGCTCTTCTGGAGCCAATTTAGAAATTTCAATTCCTTTCATTGGAGCACCCAAGTTTTTGGATACTTCGGCAATCAGTTTGTAATCCGTGTAATGTGTTGTAGCTTCAACGATTGCACGAGCGAATTTCTCAGGGCTATCTGATTTGAAAATACCTGATCCTACAAACACACCGTCTGCTCCCAGATGCATCATTAATGCTGCGTCTGCCGGAGTGGCTACACCACCTGCTGCAAAGTTAACGACAGGAAGTTTTCCATTTTCATGAACATCGCGCAGTAATTCATAAGCTACGCCCAGATTTTTTGCTTCAGCGTACAACTCATCCTTGGACATGTTTTTCACTTTGCGGATCTGGCTGTTAATCAGACGCATATGACGAACTGCCTCAACAATGTTACCCGTTCCAGGCTCGCCTTTTGTACGAATCATCGATGCACCCTCACCAATACGGCGAAGAGCTTCTCCCAAATCTTTGGCTCCACATACAAATGGTACAGTGAACTCATGTTTATCAATATGGAACACTTCGTCTGCAGGCGTAAGAACTTCACTTTCATCGAGATAGTCCACACCTAGAGATTCAAGCACTTTGGCTTCTATGTAATGACCGATACGCGCCTTGGCCATAACTGGAATAGATACAACCTTCATAACCTCTTCCACGATGGTTGGATCTGCCATACGAGCTACACCGCCAGCTGCGCGAATATCGGAAGGTACCCGCTCAAGAGCCATAACAGCTGTTGCCCCTGCCGCTTCAGCGATTTTAGCTTGCTCTGCATTCATGACGTCCATGATGACGCCGCCCTTTTGCATCTCAGCCATTCCTCTTTTTACACGATCTGTACCTGTTTGCATGATTGTATTCCTCCTAATTAAATTTATTGTTTCACTTCAACCTATGGTTTAGTATAAAATGAGAATGGACAACTAAAAAGATCCAATAATTTCGGTTTTTATTGTACCACTTCTAAATTATCCTCTGGAGGGCATATGCAATTTCATGTAGCTTACAGTTCATATTTGAACCGAAAATATACCAAGATGAAGGCTCTCTATCAAGCAATTCGTGATGCTATTCAAGAAGGTAACCTGGTGCATGGCGAGAAGTTACCATCTACACGAGAGTTAGCTGCGACGTATCACATTTCCCGCGGAACAGTGAATCAGGTGTATGATACGTTGACTGCTCAAGGTTATATTCATTCCGAGCATGGGAGAGGAACCTTTGTTGCTTATCAGTTGGATTTAAGCAATGATGCGTCCACCGAGAAAGCATGCACTCATCACTTATCAGCCTGGGGGAATCGTATTCAGCAGTTTGAACAGCACACAACTCAAAGGAATTCACATACCAATGCACAAACAAGTAATTCCAGAATAGAAAGCGACGAAGTTATTGATTTTAGCAAATACCAGCCTGATTTCTCCAAGTTCCCTTACGATGAATGGAACAATCGATTGTATGCTGAGATACGGCATCGGGAGCATCACATAGAAACAACCTCTGCTCTTGTTAGTTCAACAGGGGAGCCGAAATTGCGAGAAGCCATTGCTGCCTACCTTCGGCGGATGCGGGGGATTCAAGTCGATGCAGATCACATTGCAGTCACTGCCGGTTCTATGCAAGCTATAGCTCTACTCACTCAATTACTTGCAGATCCTGGGGATCATGTAGTGACGGAAAGTCCTTGTTATATCGGAATTTCACAAGCCATTTTGGCTGCGGGTGCAAATTTGATTGAAGCCAGTCTCGATGGTCAAGGCGTTGTACCCCAAAACTGGGATGCACGTATGTTGTTTGTCACGCCATCACGACAATTTCCAACCGGCGAAATGCTCAGCCTTGAACGCAGACAAACTTTGCTGGATTGGGCACATCGTCATGATGCTATGATTGTGGAGGATGATTATGATAGTGAATTCCGATATCGCGGAATGCATGTTGAACCGCTGAAAACATTGGATAAAGCGGGACGCGTAATCTACCTTGGCAGCTTCACGAAAACCTTGCCTTTGGAAGTACGGCTTGGTTATGTGGTTCTCCCCCCCACTTTGGCAGACACCTTTCGAAAAGCACAGGCATTATACGAGCCAAGACCCGTCAATCTGATCGAGCAGCGGGCATTAGCAGCATTTATGACAAGCGGACAATATGAGCGTCATCTGCGTAGGATGAATCGTTTATATAGTCGCAAATTTCATTTGCTACTTAAACTTTTGAACCAGCAACTCTCTACATGGTTTGATTGGGTGGAAAATGAAGCAGGTCTGCACGTGTTTGGCTGGTGGCGAGGTGATGCGTCCACTTATGAAGTCTTTCGGGCATCGGCTAGATCAGAAGGGGTTGTATACTCAGAGGTCAGCAGTTCAACGTCTGACGGTACGAAGTATGGTATCTATTTATCATTTGCACATTTGTCAGATGTTCAATTACAGGAAGGCGTATGTAAATTAAAAAATGCCGTCACAGCTCCATTGTGAGGTACCCTCTCTCTCGTCTTTCAAAATCGGAACACCAAAAATCCCCTCTTTTGTACAGGAAGAGTCCACAATCATGGAATCTCTATTGACCTGTCCACCCTGAGGGGATTTTTTGACTAATGCGTAGGCTATGGTTGATGCATCGCACTGCTCATTTAATTATTTATTGAAAGTAACCTTCTCTGTACCGCTCTCCAAAATGATGGACATATCTCGAGGTTTTGTTTCCGCGATTTTGCGGCCACCTCTATACGAGTACAGTACACCAGCCTGTTTTCGAACAGCCTCGTATTCGTTCTCTGCTTCAAGAACGATGAAGTTGGCGGGTTTTCCTACTTCAATTCCGTATGCATCCTCAATATGCAACGTTCTTGCGCTGTTTTTCGTAATGAGATCGACCGAATTTACGATTTGATCATAGCCCAGCAACTGCGAAGCATGAATACCCATGTGCAGTACTTGGAGCATGTTGCCCGTTCCTAGCGGATACCATGGATCGAAAATATCATCATGACCGAAACATACGTTAAGACCAGCTTCCTGCAGCTCTTTGACGCGAGTCAGACCTCTTCTTTTTGGATACGTGTCGAAGCGTCCTTGCAGGTGAATGTTGACCAACGGATTGGAGACGAAATTGAGGTCAGCCATCTTCAGCAATCTGAACAATTTGTACGTATATGCGTCATTGTAAGACCCCATCGCCGTCGTATGACTTGCCGTTGTGCGAGAACCCAGACCTCGTTCGTAGGCTTCCTTGGCAACAACTTCCACGAAGCGGGATTGCTCGTCATCGATCTCGTCGCAATGGATGTCGATCAGACGGTCGTATTTTTCGGCAAGGTCAAAAGCAACCTTCATCGAATCAACGCCATATTCTCTCGTGAATTCGAAGTGCGGAATGCCGCCGACCACGTCAACGCCCATTTTCAGTGACTCTTCCAGCAGTTCTGCACCGTTCGGATAGGAATGAATACCTTCCTGTGGGAATGCCACAAGCTGGATGTCGATGTATGGTGCCATCTCTTCTTTTACTTCAAGCATCGCTTTGACTGCCGTCAAGCTTGGATCTGTAACGTCCACATGTGTCCGAACATGTTGGATCCCCTGCGCCATCTGCCATTTCAGTGCTGTTTTGGAGCGAGTTTTAACATCTTCATGTGTCAAGAATGCTTTGCGTTCCGACCAACGTTGGATGCCTTCAAATAGCGTTCCGCTCAAATTCCATTCCGGCTCGCCAGCCGTTAACGTTGTATCCAGATGGATGTGAGGCTCAATGAATGGTGGCAGTACAAGTGAACCGTTGACGTCAAGTATTTCCTCATTTGCAGTGGCTTGCAGCTCCTGCGTAATTTGTTCGAACTTCCCTTCCTTGACAACGATATTCCATAGACCATCTTTACCCCGCAATTTTGCGTTCTGTATAATCATTTATTTTCCCCTTTTCTTTGTTGGATTCTTTGTTAGGAACGATCAGCATCAACACGATGTAGGCCACCGCCGTACCGAGCAGTGCATTTAGTGGTGTTACTCCTGGAGCCAGCTGAGCAAACGCAACGCCGATGGCCCAAGCCACCATCGCTACCCAGTTTACAGTTTTGAAACTCATCTCGGCAAACGGTTTATAGTTTCTGCGCTTCACGAAGAAATAGTCCGCGATGATGATGGCCCCAATGGACGGTACCGCCGCGCCCAGCACATTCAGGAAGCTGACGAAATTGTTGTACATCCACATGGCAAATACTGTACCCACAATGCCGTTTACGATGACGAAGAACTTTTTCGAAATTTTAGTGATGTTGGCAAAACCCAATCCGGAGGCGTACAAGGCGTTATCGTTGGTTGTCCAGATATTCAGTCCAAGAACGATGATCGCAGGAATGAGCAAGCCTTGCAGGAACATGACCTCCGAGATATCAGCCAGGTTATATGCCATTGCACCAACTGCCCCGAACAGGAACATAAGCGAGTTCCCAAGGAAGAAGGCAATAACCGTTGCGGTAACCGCCTGCTTGGACGTACGGGAAAACCGGGCAAAATCGGGCGTCAGCGTTCCGCCACTAATGAATGAACCGATACAAATGGTCAATGCTGCAGCTGCGGTGAGTGTCTCTGTCGGCGTGTAATCGAGCAATCCTTGCAGACCTCCCAGCGATCCTGCACCTTTGAACATGGAGTAACCGCCGAGAATGGCAATAGCCGGAACCGCGATATAACCCAAGATGACGAGCGACTTCATACCGAAGATGGCAGATGCCGTCATAGCAAGACCAAACAGCAAGATTAACAGGTACACGTTCCAATCCATCGCTTTGGCAACCGGAATTGCGAACATGGCCACGCCTACCCCGAACCATCCGACCTGTGTAAAGCCAAGCAGGAACGATGGCAGGTACGATCCTTTCGCACCAAACGCATATTTAGCAAGTAAATGTGTGGAAAGACCCGTCTTGGCAGCGATATGTGCCAGTGCCCCTGTATAGATACCGAGCACCAAATTGCCAGCAAGCACGATGCCAATGAACTCCATAAACGTCAAACTGACTCCAAGCGTACCCCCTGCCAACATACTCGCCGAGAAGAAGGTGAAACCCAACATGACGGATAACGTCTTCCAAAAATGATTTCTCTGCGTTTTTGGCACCTCTTGCCATGAAAACTCTTGATCTTGTTTGCTCATCAGAATACCTCCAGCTTAAAGTGTATCTGATACCAAAAAAAAGCAGAAAAAAGAGGCTACTCGTCAAGTTACACACTGACAAGTAGCCTCTTTTTGCATCATAATCCGCGCGAAGACGCAGAGCATCCCTGTGGGGATATGCCCTGATTCACGCGTGATTATAAAATCCGCTGCCCTTGCCAGCCTCTCTGGACTGAATTAAAGGTACCAGTATTCAATTACATTTATTATTTTAGAAAACGCCACAGATGTCAATGTCATTATTATCCAATGGTCATAAATCCCTTCTAAGATAAGCTATTTTTATACCTATTTAGCTTTTCAAATGAACTAAAATTTATTAATAAAATCAAAGACCACGTAGTTTCCTTCAGAAGGTCAACGTGATCTTTTATCATTATCTATACCTTAGGTATACTGCAGTCTGTCCTTGTACCAGACGTCGGGAATCATATCACGCTCCAGTTCCAACAATTCATGAATGATCTTGTCCGCGTCACTGATGGAATTCACGAGCGGATCGGTGAGCATCGCCCTTCTTAGCTTCTCGTAGCTCTGCTCCAGAACAGCTTCGACCGTCAGCTCATGTGTATCCAGTACAAGTTCTTGCATTCCTCTTACTCCACGCGGCATCTCGCCTACATGAACTGGCTTAACTCCATCCATTCCCACATCGCACAGCACTTCCAGGAACGAATCGGCATTCATATTGGTTACCGCGCCTTGATTAAGCGTATTGATGAAAAACTTCTTCCCCAAATTCCCTACCATGTTCTCAATGATATCAGTCGCATGGTCTGGGCCAAAGGTGCTCATGTAATCGGTAATCGGGATGTTCCCCTCAAGAAAGTCATCAACCTGACGCCACATTTCGTCGTGACGCTGATACCTGTCCTCTGTCTCCCAGATGGATAATGGCGGAAGTGCGTCTGTAGTCTTGCCGAGACCTTGCCAATATCGAACGTATTCCTTCGTATGCGCCGTGCAAGTGGGGATGATTCCGAAAATATCATACAGTTCGTAGGTAATCGCATCGTTAAAAATAGCTTTTGCTCCGCGATCACCGCCGTTGTTCTCATCACCTGCCATTTTGCGCATGGCTTCCGCGATTAGGGGCATCACATTTTTCCCTTCGAATTCCGCTTTAAGCAGCCAAGTGAAATGATTGACGCCAGCGATGCGGAAATCGAATTTCTGATCGATTTCATTGGTGAACTCGTCTGTCTTTTCGATGATTCCAGCTCTTACAGCGTAATAGGCTTTCTTATGCGGCATATGATGACTATCGCACAGGGCAAACGATTTTAGCTTCGGCGCATAGCGATGTAGTGCGATGCCATGAACGGTAGACGGATTAATATAATTAATTACCCAGGCATCAGGACATAGCTCTTCAATGTCTCTGGCGCATTCCATAATAACCGGAAGCTCTCTCATTGCCCTAAAGATTCCACCCGGGCCAATCGTATCGCCAGAACACATGCGAATGCCGTATTTTAGAGAGACTTGGCAGTCAATTCCCCGGTATTTGACTGATTGCTCTGCAAAGCTAAGCACAACGAAGTCCGCTCCCGGCAGCACTTGTCTTCGGTCTACCGAGCCCTCAATCTTTAAGGATACATTGTTCTCCTGGGCGACCCTCTCTGCAAGTGTTACCATTTTCGAGAGCCGCTCCTCGTCCGTATCCACTAAAGCCAAAGTTCCCTGGTTCAAGTATGGTGAGTGAACCATCTGCCAGATGGATTGACGACCGAAAAACAGGCTACCCGCCCCAATAACAACTACCTTTGGATGCTGTGTGTTTGTAGCATTCATCAATAACCCTCCTCGTAACGATATAAGTTCATTATAGGTGAGTGGGCTAGAATCGGAATGTGTGATAGTTTTCAAAACATGTCATATGGTACGATAGATAACAAGAGATAAATCCTTTGCTACATTATTAAAAAAATGAAGGATGTCATAAAGTGGAGGGGTGATGAGTTGGATCAGACGCATGCAGGGATAGTAAATATGAGTATAATGGACGAACTTTCGGAGTATATCACACTTCGCATGAGCTCCTATTTGGAACAAACTCACGACAGCAATTGGATGGAGCACAAGTCTCATTCCGATTATGATCTGTGGTTTATTACAGCAGGCTCCGTCCAGATCACCATCGATGGGATCGAACATATGGCGGACCGGGGTGACATTGTATTTTTTTATCCGGATATGCCCTATCTGGCTTCCACGACTGGAGAGCTGTGCCGATTCATATACATGCACTTTGATTTCAGCATTGCTGAGCAAAAGCGAATTCTGGGCGAGTTTCAACTGCCGGGCATCGTACCTGGCAACCTGGTTAGGGAGGAATCAACATTGTTCACCTCGTCCTATCTAAGGTTCAAGCAGGACAGCGGCGCTTCCGGAAGTCCACTCTATTTGAAAGCTTCTCTGCTTCTCGTCATTGCAAAAATATTGGAGCTGCACGGGCAAGGTCTGTATAATGGTGAATTTCTAAAAGACCGAAAATCGAGGAAAACGGAAGGAAGTCTGGAGGTTCTGCAGAACGTATTCCCTTACGTGAATTCGAATCTGCATCGTGCCATCCGAGTTAACGAGCTTGCAGCCATTGCCGGTGTCTCTGAGAAATATTTTATTTCTTTGTTCAAGAAAATTCTGGGTATTACACCGGGACAGTACATCAATCAAATCAAGATGAACCGGGCACGGGACTATCTGTATGAGAAAAAATATACGGTCCAGCAAATTGCCGGATTTCTGGGCTATCCCGATCCCTTCACCTTCTCCAAAGCATTTAAAAAATTTTACAACGTGCCTCCTTCCAAATTTGAATAGAGTGCCATAGCTAAACAAAGAGGCAACCGGTCTATGCCGGCTGCCTCCACATTTGGTTAGTCACTGGTTATTCATGCTTCAGGTGTAAGTCACTTCAGCGTTTCTCATAACGTAAAGGGTGCTTCACTCGAATATATGTCATGGAAAAATCCCCTGTACGGTATATCCTCTTCCAGACATTTAATGAGATACAACACTTCTTCGTTATCTTCCGGTTCTTCACCAGTATGCTGCATTTCCTCCAATTGACCTAGGATATTCTCCAAAAGGGTAACTTGAATAAATAAAGGCAGCATCTCCAACATCGAATCTTCGATCTTGGTTTCGGAAGTATAACCAGCGAGGGCAGTTTCAAAATAATCATGCATGAACGCTTTGCGTTTACCGGCGTCAGGTTCGAATTGTATCCAGCCCACACCGTGTGTCCATAGATCTGCCAGATCATACATATACCAACCGAAGCAGGAATTATCAAAATCATACACCGTGATTTGACCGGTATCAAAATCGATTGAGTAATTCCCATCATTATAATCGAAATGGATCATCCCGAATGTTTCCTGGTTTGTATCCAAACCTTTTAAAGTATTCAGCAGTTCGACCATCTTCTCCTTAAGCAGCGAGAATGATTCAGGTATCAAGTTATTGATATATTCACCTTTGTAATTATCAAAAAAATGATGCCGGCGATGAACGGGTACATAGCTTTTGGATAGCTGATGCATTTTGCCCAAAACTTTGCCGCTATTATAATAGTATTCGGTAAGTGGAACACCTTCTCGGTACTGATAATTATTTTCTACCAGCAACTTTCCCTTGGCCTTGTTAAACAGGCTGACAAAAAACGTATGATGATTATAAGTGATTTCTTCTAACAGATGGCCCTTTTTCGAGTTGACTACATTCGAGACACTTGCCCCGTGTTCAAATAAATAACGGACATACTCCAGTTCGGCAATGTAATCTTCCCGCTTTCTGTCAGGCAAAAAAGACACTCGGAGTATGAGCGATTCACGCCCCTCTTGCTCACAGGTATAAACGACATTCCGCCCACCCTCATGAGGTGGAATAAGCTGAATGTTGTAACCCTCCAGATAAAACAGCTCGCATACCAATTCCAGTACGTGCGTATTGCTGATGTTAACAGCTTCGTTAAAGTTAATAATGATCTCCTCCAGTAAACATTGTCGGGACGATCTCCCGCACTGCAATGTCCACAAAAGGAATCTCCATTCCGCAAATATCCTTCTGTGAACCTAAAGCACAATCACCTTGTTAGTCATTGAAATTCGCTCCTTTTTGTTCAGATATATATATCTTAACCTAAAATTCCAGATTATTCTATTGTTTTTACTAACACTGTTGCCACCTAATAATATCGAATCAAAATATCTGGGTCGTCGTCAATGGACCATGAGTAAAAAAAGATTTGGTGAAAAGCAAAAAAATGTGTCTATGTAAATGAAAAAAGATAATTCAGAGGAGATGTCACTTGGGATTGAATGCAGAACAATTTAATTATATTTCAGAGACAGAACGATTAATAATAAGACCTTTAAAGAAAGACGACTATGAAACTTCCCATCCTTATTCCAATTCAGGTCTGGTTGCTATCGATTTGGATTTCATATGATCGGGGTTATAACAGTAATTTGAGTATCTACCCCTCCATCAAGCACCATTCCCTCAAAATACTTTCCGGTCACATTCCCTGTAAATGTAATCATGACAACAGAATCATCCACGCTGTAATTCGAATGATTTCCCAATGTTCACATGTACCGTGAACATTTCTTCTAATCTCACGCGTTACCACCTCCAGATTAAGTTAATTATAACTCTACTCCTTATTTTGTAGGTAGCGAGGAATTACATGAGGGATAGCATGACCCACGGAACCAAAGATCAAAATACCAAAAAGACTGATCCGTATTTGGAATCAGTCTTTTTCAACATCATTAATATTGTTTTAATCCGTTCTCACCGGTAACTTGCCCTCAGCTTTCCGTTGGCCAACAAGCACTTTGATCCCTGCTGTCGTATTGGACTCCTGCTTTCCATACACGGCAAGCCCTGAGCGCACATTCTGCAAATAAATCATCTCATACGGATTGCCAAGCGACAATAGGGAGTAACGCTGATTACGCCTGTTCATCGTATCAATCAAGGTTTGATAATCGGACCAACCGAACTCACTGGCCACGTTACGGAACTGGTAAGAAGCGAGAATGACGTAGTCGGCCTGTCCAATCGCCTGGAGGGCTTCATTCGTCTTCCCTTGTCCAATAAGAGAAATTTCTGTCTTCAGGGATAGGTTACTTGCAGCTTGTTTCAGTTGCTTTTCAAGCTGCTTTGCCTGTTCCTGTTCGGCTGCGAGAATAACGACCCGGTCGCCTTGTTGAATTTGATCCGGAAGTACACCCTCACGGCTGGCCAATACGGTGACCGCTCGCTCGGCAATTTCCTGCTCCACCGCACGATGCTGCTTCGATCCAATGATACCGTTAAGCTCGGTTAACTTTTGGGCTAGAGTCTGGCTGCGTTCAAACAAACCATATTTGGCTTTCAACTCCAAAATTCGCTTCACTGAAGCATGAATGGTTTCGTCCGGGATCTTCCCGCTCTTCACTGCGTTCACGAGCGTTTGATGTGCAACTGCCGGATCTTTTGGCATAAGGATGATATCAACACCTGCGGAAACAGCACGTTCCACGGCTTTATTCTCCCCAAAATGCTCCGCAATCGCATTCATGGTAAAAGCGTCAGATATGATCAGACCTTCGTATCCCAGCTCCCCCCGAAGCAGTCCGGTCAGCACCTTTTTGGATAAGGTGGCAGGAATGGGCACACTCTTTCCGTCTTTGAGTGAAGTGACATGCTCGTTATCAATGGCCGGGAAAGCAATGTGTGCAGTCATGATCATCTCGACCCCGTTCTCAATCGCATCCCGAAATGGTTTTAATTCTACCGCATCAAGCCGTGCGCGGTTATGTGTTAGCACAGGCATACCGAGATGTGAGTCTACGGTCGTATCCCCATGCCCTGGGAAATGCTTGACTGCCGCGATCACCCCGGATTGCTGTAGACCCTTTATCGTTGCGAGACCAAGCCGCGTCACCAAATCCGCGTCTGAGCCAAACGATCGTATGCCAATGATTGGGTTGTCTGGATTGCTGTTAATGTCTAGCACTGGCGCAAAGTTGATCTGTATCCCCAGTGCCTTCAACTCCTCTCCTGTCAACTGACCAGCCGCTTCAGCTAGAGCTGTATCTCCCGTTGCGCCAAGCGCCATTTGCCCCGGCAGATTCGTCCCGCCCGGTATCCGCTTAACGACGCCTCCTTCTTGGTCGATGCTAAGAAATAAAGGAATGTCGCCGGCTTCCCTTTGCATGTCATGTGTGAACGTTGTAAGCTGCCTAATATCTACAATATTTTTGTCGAAAAGAATAAGCCCGCCCAAATCTTGATCATGAATGCTGCGTTTCAGCCCTTCATGAACGGTCGTAGTCACTTTACCGTTCCATTGCCTAATGTCAGGCATAAGCATCTGGCCGACTTGCTCGCTTACGGTCATATAGGATATCAGCTTGTCCCAATCTTGTGTACGAATGGCTGCTTCACGTTCGAACCGAATCACTCGTGACATAAATACAGCATATTCCGCTCGCGTGACCGTTTGATTCGGACGATAAGTACCATCCGAATATCCGCCGACCAAGCCGTTGGAGCTCAAGATCAGAATAGGCGCTTCAGCCCAATGTTGTTTTGTATCTGACCAATTAGCTGGTTGCTTGCCTTCCAAGAGTGAATACGCACGCGTAAGAAATGCTGCAGTTTCGGCACGGCTAAGCGGTGCATCCGGACGGAAGGAGCCGCCAGGAAATCCGCTGGCAAGTCCGTTTTTTGATGCTAACGCGATTTCCCGATAAAAGGGGTGAGTTGTCGGAACATCCGAATAAGTCGTTGTACCTTCCACTGGTTTCTCCAGCTCTTGAGGATAAAGCTCTCGCACCATAAACGTGACGGCTTGCGCCCTTGTTACCAGCCCTTGGGGCTTAAATATTCCATTTCCATATCCTGCGACCGTTCCTCGTTCGGCCATATACTCGATACCGTCTTCTGCCCACTTCGAATGCTGAAGATCGGTAAAACGTTCTTCCGCATCTGCACTTCCTGCCCATATGAGCATAGAGCCGAGAACAGCACCGAATATCGCCATCATTTTTAGTTGCATCTATTTCACTCCTGTTGATGTTCTTTGTAAGAAGAATAGACGCTATTGATGTATGTTTTGTTGCGTTGGGTCGCTGCTATTATCGCTTGGGTACATGATTAACACCTATGAACACTTGACTGTTATCTCACCATCTAAGATAATTACAGTTTGACTAAAAAATTCCTACAAGAGGATCTTTCATTTGGAAGGGGGGCGCTCGTTATTAACTGGTTAAATGATCTCTATAAGATAAATAAACGGGAATCAAAAAAGGAAATCGAACGATCTTTGGTTAACGCCATCTTCCGAATCTATGATCGGTTCCCTCGAATTGGTCTTAGAGAGCGAATCGGGCAGCAAGAAATGTCTCTCGATATAGCCGATGCTTATATCCACGGGCATAACGCCATGATTGAAGCTGGTGTCGGAATCGGCAAGTCTTTTGGCTACCTGATACCGAGCCTGCTCATGAATCAAATGTCGCAGAAACCGGTCATTATAGCCACATCTTCCATTCAGCTTTCGGAACAGATACATAAAGATTTAAGAGTCATTGGTAGCAGGTTGGGCTTCACAACAGTTCGCTCTGTCGTTGGGAAAGGTATGGGGCAGTATGCGTGCCGAAGTAGGGCCGCGGAATGGAGCAGGCCTGATAATCCGAACTCCTCACTGTCTACCCTTGCCCAGCGCATTTTAGATTTTGAAATTGATGAAAGAGCGGATATTAAAGCTGGAATTAGTGATGCCGAATGGTCCAACTTTTCCGTAAATGATTGTAAATTTGAACGTTGCCATCATAAAAATGCATGCTTGTTTTACGATATGAGAGCTAAATTAAATGCAAAGGCTCATGAGATTGATTTTATTATTGTGAACCAGGACCTGCTCATACGGGATTTGATGAAGAAAAAAGAAGGAACCAAGAGTATCATCTCAGAACAGCCTGCTCTGATCGTCATTGATGAAGCGCATAATCTGGAAGCAAAAGTTCGAGATGCCAGAACGCTTGAGTTTACTTATCGGGGAATCAGCCGCATTCTGGATAATACTGTACAGCTTCTAACGAAGCAGTCCGGGGATAAAAGTCTCTTCTCACAATCCAAGTTTATAAAAAAATGTGTTGAACGAATCTTCCAACAGATAAACGCGGATCTGCTCCACCATGCGAAGCAGGATAGCGACCGTATAAAAGTGTCGGAAATCAAAGGTATACCGTTAAACCAAGTCTCGAACGATTTGAAAGATCTTAGTCTTCGCCTTTCCATTTTGACCTCCCGTCACGAACGGGAGATTGATGACGCTTTTGAAGCTATAAACGGGCTTATTACCCTCATCCATGTTTTGGCTGAAATAGAGGATAACTATCTCATATGGGCAAGCAGTCCCTTGGGAGTAGCCACAATCAGCATCTGTCCCAAAGATATAAGCCAATTTCTGAAGTATGCTTTATTTAATGGCAAAGCGCCTGTTATCCTAACATCGGCAACGCTGTGCCAAGGTGGGGATACGCTGGAGGAACAATACTCTTATTTGACGCAGTCCCTCGGTTATAAGGGGGATTTTATGGATCGAAAATCCTCCCCTTTTGATTACACCAACCATACCATGATGTACATCTCCAACAAAGTTCCATATTACCACCATGATCAGCGCGAAAACTATCTTGAAGCAGCCTACAACGAATTGGTTCAACTTTGTAATTTAACACAAGGAAGAACAATCGTCCTTTTTTCAGCAAAGGAAGACATGAAATACATTCATAAGAAGCTAATTTCAAGGCCTGATGAATATAAAGGGGCAGTTCATGTTCAGAAAGAGGGATCTTCCCAGGACAGTGTCATCGCCGAATTCAGGAAAAGCAAAGGTGTGCTCCTGGGTACCGGTGTATTCTGGGAAGGCGTGAATATCGAGGGTTCTGACCTGTCACAGGTCATTATTTTCCGGCTGCCCTTCCCTGTTCCTTCGGATCCTATTTATGAATATAAGGCATCTGTAACGAAGAATTCGTTCATGGAGGTGTTTGTACCGGATATGCTTCTCCGGTTAAGGCAAGGAACGGGACGCTTGATTCGCAGTGAAACGGATCTTGGCATACTCAGCATACTCGACTCCCGTCTCAGCGCAGCGGCAAAAAAGAGTTACCGGGAACAGGTGCTGGATACGCTGCCATTCAAAAAAGTGACTGAGGATTTTTCGACTTTGGAAAAATTTGTTCAACAAAAAGGGATACGACGTACGGATTGATCGTGGAACAACCCAACCATATAACTTTGCAAATCACATGAAATAGGCCCTTCCACCCATAAAGCGGAGGGGCCTATTCAATGCTTGAAGTAAGATATATGCTACAATATATTCCAGATCTAAGAATCCCAAAGGAGGCAATTACATGGTTGAAAGACCGACTACAGAGGAGTATGCAGCTTTTTATGAAGGGTACATCCAGCTTGTTCCTGAAGGGAACATCATCGAACAGTTAGAGCAGCAGGCCAACATCGTACAAACTTTGCTTTCTTCATTAACAGAGGAGCAAGCAAACTATCGTTACGCCGAAGGCAAATGGAGCGTGAAGGAGGTCATCGGCCACCTTTTGGATAATGAACGCATCATGAGCAGTCGATTGCTTCGCATCGCCAGAGGCGACAAAGCGAATCATCCTGGCTACGATCAGGACGTGCTTATGCAGAGCCAACCTTTTAACGCGTATACCGTAGCCGATTTGAACGAAGAATATGTCATCACACGCCGCTCTACCATTCTTATGCTCCGTCACCTCACGCCGGAAGCTTGGCTCTGTAGAGGGATCGTCAGTGATAATCCTGCTTCAGCTCGATCGATCGCCTATATTTTGGTTGGACATGAGCTTCACCATTTATCAGTACTTCGCGATCGTTATTCGCTGGATGTGAAATTATAATCCCAACTAAATTATATTTCTGGCTTCTTCTACAATTTGATTGATGATATCGCCTGCAGATTGGTTATCTGTTAACATTCTCGTTCCCTGACCTGCCCAAAGGGCCATATACTCGGGATTATTTTGCTTAGCTGAAGCATTTCTAATCTCGCGAGTTAATGTATTTTGGGTAGGAAAGGTTAGCGGCTTAATACTGGATGCTTCCCAATGTTGTATAAAGTCGTTCTTGATGCCACGCGCCGGCCGGCCAGAAAAGGCATTTGTAATTACGGTGCTTTCCTCTGTGCTATCAAGCAATGCACGTTTATATACCTCATGTGCGCCAGACTCAACTGATGTTAAGAAACGAGTTCCCATTTGTACACCTTGAGCTCCTAAAGCGAGTGAAGCCACCAGTCCTCTGCCATCCATAATTCCGCCGGCAGCAATGACTGGAATATGAACGTGATCTACAATTTGTGGGACTAGTGCCATGGTTCCGATATTTGCTCCACTAGGCTGAGATGATACATCAAAAGTTCCTCGATGCCCTCCTGCTTCACTACCTTGTGCAACGATGACATCACATCCGCGCTTCTCCGCTTGAATAGCTTCCTCTACCGTGGTGACCTTACTCATAATTTTGATCCCTAACGATTTTGCCTTCTGCATATGATGCTCGGAAAATAATCCAAACGTTGTACTAATAATCGGAACTTTTTCGTCCAGCAAGATGGCAAACTGTTCTTCAAAATGATTGGGTGTACGTATTTCATCTTGAGCACGCTGCTTCACACCCAAGGATTCTCGAATTGGGGTCAACTCTTCGTTTACCGCCTCAAAATTCGTATAGTGATCCGGTCCAACATGAGCAAAAATATTTATGGCAAACGGTGCTTGCGTCCATTTTTTAACCTCGTGTATCGCGCCTCTTAGTTCCTCAGGACTCATATAGGCAGCGCCTAACGTCCCTAACCCACCTGCATTAGAAACCGCAGCGACCAGGGGTGCCATGTTTGCAATACCCGCCATCCCCGCAAGAACGATTGGATAACGAATATTGAAGCTTTCACAGAACTTACTGTTTAATTGAATAGACATCGAGGTTCCCTCCTCATCAATTCGGATTCCATTCTTTATAGTTTACATCGAGTTTATCCATCTTGTATAATCCGTAAATCAGATGTTATATATCATGATTTCAGATAGATTGTTTTCTAAAGGAGGGTCAACTTGGATATTCACTTGCTGGAGATTTTCATTCAAACCGCTCATGAAGGGAGTATTTCCAAAACAGCTAAAAGCCTAAATTATGCTCAATCCAATGTTACACACAAAATTCAACAGTTAGAGGCCGATCTTCAAACCGTCTTATTCTATCGCCACAAAAAGGGAGTTACACTTACTCCTTCTGGACAAGTTTTAGTAGGTTATGCCGAAAAGATACTAAATACCATTAACGAAGCCAAAGCCGCAGTAGGAAGCAGCTCCATTCCTTCAGGTCCTCTCATTATCGGTTCTATGGAAACAACTGCAGCGGTTCGGCTGCCTTCCGTTTTCGCGCAATATCATTTGAAATATCCGAATGTAGATTTTTCTTTAGTTACAGGGCCAACAGAAAGGCTGCTTCATGGAGTCCTGCATTATGAACTGCATGGAGCTTTTGTTTCCGGTCCGATAGAACACCCAGATCTCACGCAAGATAAAGTCATTGAAGAGAGGCTTGTTCTTGTTACTTCACCCAAGCATCCCCGGATACAATCGATTCATGAGTTACAAAATCATACGATGCTGGTTTTTCCCAAAGGATGTTCATACCGAGCCAAGCT
The DNA here is from genome assembly GCF_038020215.1 of Paenibacillus sp. FSL F4-0087. Classification (NCBI taxonomy): domain Bacteria; kingdom Bacillati; phylum Bacillota; class Bacilli; order Caryophanales; family Paenibacillaceae; genus Paenibacillus; species Paenibacillus sp. FSL F4-0087. The sequence continues at coordinate 5,641,693 of NZ_JBBODJ010000001.1, read as the reverse complement.
TAACACTCTCTTACAAGAAGAAGGATTATTGCCTGTGAAATTAATGGAATTTGGAACCCTCGAAACGATAATTGCTTGTGTTAGCGCAGGTATGGGTATCACTTTACTGCCTTATTCCATCATTTCGGATTATGAAGTACGTGACAAGGTAACCTGCCACTCCTTACCGGAGAAGTATTCTTCAGTAACAACCATGTTCGTTAAACGAAAAGACACCCTCATTACACCGGCACTATCTGCTTTTTTAGATGAAACTAAGAAAGAAATTCTCCAAAGCTAGCTGTACCGATAAAACAAAAAAAGCCGCTATTACAGCGACTTTCAATGGGGCTATGCTCTGTTTCCTCCACTTACGCTTTTGCCCACTTCAATACTCTCTCTTGATTACAAAAAATGAACCCCGAATCGTTCCAGCTAACTTAGATTTCTGTCTGGCAAACTTAAACTTGCCTTCCAACTCCGCTGGAACTTCCATCCCCTCAGAAAGCTTAAAACCCACGGCCCGCTTCTTAGGGTCATCCACCGTATACATGACATTGAGTCCAAGACCATCTTCATAAAAGACGTAGGAAAATCGAATGTTTTCTACTTGAAAAGCGGATGTTTCCAAGGGCTTGGCTGCAAACTCAATATCACGTTCTTCCTTCAAAATTCGTGTTACATAGTCAAGGGTGTCCTGACTTTCGCTAGCAGGAACAACCGTAAATTCATGCTTATATTTGTTCATAAAATAACGGGCTTCATTCGCACGTAAACCTGCAAGTGCTGCTGCTACTGGTGAAGACTCTAATCCGACCGTAGACACATTTTTAAAATCAACGATATACGACATTCCGATCTCTCCTTCAAGTTTATTTCTTAATAACAGGAATCCATATTTCACCAAATAACAAGCCGTTTCGTTGTCCCATCTCAACCGTAGTATTTGGCCCACCGACATAAGCATAATTCGTTTCCGTTGGAAGGACTTGACCAAAAGCAACGCCAGTAAGGTTATTACTTAACTCATCAGATGTTGCCCCTTCCCCTTTAACGACTAGGTACTCACCTTTAGGGAATTGGATCACTCTGGTTGCTTCTGGCAGTGTTTCTTCTGTCATGACGCCAGCATAATGCATCATCTTGTTATTCACCGCTTCGTTCACAGCAAAAATATAGTCATTTGTCGCTATTGCTTTTAAAGAGTCCAGACTTCCATCTTCTTTCACAGCCGACCAAAAATCAGCCTTTTCTTTGTTAATACCAGCATAGTCTGTGTAGTTGCTCTTAAGCTCCGTTCCAATACCCAAAACGATAAAGCTGTCTTTTCTTCAAAATTATAATTACTCATTCGTAACACCATCCTCTTTAAATTTATCAATGCATTTGTCTTTTCACTTGATGGGTTTATAATAACCTTAAATCATGTCAAATTATGATACTGTTTAGGAGGACCCGATGAAAAAAGTTGAACGGATTAATATCATCATGAGGTATATTAACAACCGTGCTCACTTTACCATTTCTGAAATCATGCGGGAATTTAACATCTCTCGTTCGACTGCTATTCGAGATATCCGAGAAATTGAAGCTATGGGCATGCCACTTGTCGCTGAAGTTGGGAGAGATGGGGGTTATTTTGTCATGAACAACTCTGTCTTGCCTACGGTCCGCTTTACGGATAATGAAATTAAAGCTCTTTTCCTCGCCTTTATGGCAACCCGAAATCAACAACTCCCTTATCTAAAGAGCCGTCAGTCTTTAACCGAAAAGTTACTGGGCCTCATCTCCAAAAATCAGCAAGATGACCTTGTTCTTTTAAATCAAATATTGCTTTTTGAAGGGACAAACCCCCATAATCCCGACTTGCTTGATCTGTCAGACCTGCCCCACCCTATGTTGGAAAAACTCATCCAGCTTCTTCTAATAGAAAGCTCTTTGTTGGTTACCGTCCAGGAAGAAAGGGAAATAAAGTCGTATCCCATATATCTCCTGCACCTTTATCGTGAGAAAAGCCTATGGATCATTGAGGCCTTCGACTTAGAGGAAGAAAAGCGGCGGATTTTATCTGTCGACAATCTCACCCATATAGAACCCTTTCCTACGAAGAAAAAGGTAAGTAAGAAAAAAATTTTAGAAAAATTAAGTAAGCAGGAAGAAATGATCAACCTTGTCCTTGAACTAGGTCCAAAGGCGATTGCACAGTTCAAGAAATATCACCCTTTAAAGCTTTCACTTTCTTATACGAACCCTTACCAAACTACAGCCGTTATAAAGACGTTTATCAACGTTCATCATGCAGAAGAATTAACCGAAATAACCAATTGGTTGCTTTTCTTGGGTGGAGATATCCAGGTTAAGGAGATGCCAGAAGAAATTTTAGCAGGTGTACAAGAGAAATTAAGCTTATTTTGCCCATAAGTAGTAGTGGATAGTTAAACCCAAATAATTTTGAACTTGATCTTGCTTTTTATTATCTGCTGTTTCTACTGAGATCTACTATGGGACATTATCCCAATTGCCCTAAGCTTTAAGGAAACGTTTAGCGATAAAAAAACGCATTGAGGAATTATCTCCTCAACACGTTTTCTGGCGATCTACAAATCGCTTATATCATCTGTTATTATTAAGCTCTTCAAAGAACTTAATATTAGTCTCGAAATCAGGCACGGTTTGAGATTCTTCAGCTTGTTTAACTAATTTTACAACCATATCATTATAAGGTGTTGAGATTTGTTTGCCTGAAGCTGACCGTGGAACTACTCCATTAATATAATCAATTTCGGTCTGCCGTTGCTTTTCGAGATCCTGTAACATGCTTGCTTTTAACAGTCTGGAGGACTCCATGAGAATCCGAAGTGTTTCAATTCGTTCCGGGATATCCTTATCACGTTGTATTTCCAAAGATTCAATATCAAAGCCACCCATCGTGGCAAATTTCACACCATTTGCGTGTCCAACTTTGATTGTTTCATCGGCAATACGGACGGCACTTACAATACTAATATCATGATCAAGCACAACGCCATACTCCACGTTTAGTGCTGCAGATAGGCCGCTAAATGCATTGTTAATAAGCAATTTAGACCACTTCGTGCCAACCAGGTTATCGGAAATATGTGTTCCACCCACAAGGTCTAGTATAGATTTGATCTGTTGAATTCTTTCGGTTGTTTCACCATTTAATTCGCCAATTTGAAAAGCGTACTGCTTAAAGCGATTGAACTCTGTTGTAAGTCTTGATACTCCCGGTTCAATAAACGTAGCACCAAATTCAACAGATCCGGCAATGACCCGTTCTCGGCCAACAATGGAAGCCACCTTTTCTTCAGGGATACCGTTTTGCAAGGAAAGCACAACACTTTGGTCATCTAAATACGGCAACAGGTCTTTTAGTACGGACTCGTTATATAGCTGTTTAGTTAGAAGCAAGACTAGATCATAAGTTCCTGACATGTCGTCAGGAGTAATGGCCTTCACCTTTGCCTGAAAATCCGTAGTGCCAGTAATTTGGGCCCCTGTCTGGTTTAATGCGTCCACATGTGCTTGATAGACATCGATCAACTCTACATCTTGTCCGCCGGCAGCAATATATGCACCAGCAATGGTTCCTAAGGAACCTGCTCCTAAAATTGCAATTCTCATATGAATTCCCCTACCTTTTCTTTTTGATTGCTTTTAATGACGTTTATTTTTCATCAGCTAAATAATCATATATAACTGTTGGAGAAGGCAGTGAAAGCTCTGTGATGATATGGGAAGCCGAAACAACCTCAATTACAGGCAAATCTGCCATCGGCGCAAGAGCATGAGCGAATAGCTCCAGTCTTGCAGGGCCTGACCAGGCACCTTGTATTTTAATATCCGTAATTTGGCTCCGGACCAATTCACAGATTCTTGGATATCCGTCATAACCAGGCATCTTTTTCAGCATATAATTTGGTTTAACAATCTCTTGTAGCGCCTCCGAATGATCAAGTGGAAAATGCTTATATCCCATGGTCGCGGTAGCCACTCTCAAAGAGCCATAATCCATAAGTCCAACCAATGTGTCGGAATCTACATACAAACTGGGTTTGCCCATTTTTTTAGGATAGGCACCTATCTCCCTGCCTGATGCGATTGCAGGAAAACTGTCTACGTACATGGCGTGGAGATAATCTCCTTCCTCCCCTTCAAAGCTCACAGGTATCACCTGACCACACTCTGTATAGGAACCAAGGCCTGTTACATCCGGCATTTTCATAATCTCAAACCTTACAAGCGGAGAGGTAACCTCCAATGGCTCCGGAACGATTTTTCTTATGCTTTCCAGATCAGTCCTATATAAAATGTTCAGATATTCGCGATTATAAAAACGATATGGCCCCAAAGGAAATGCCCCTGCATCTAGCGGAGTTGTAAATTGCTTAACCACTTCTTCCTTTCTCATCTGAACGACACCTTCCGATCTCTAATTTCTTCATTCTGTTGTCTGATTTCTCTATCGAAATGATGATTACAAAACCCATTTTACATCTCAATTTACATTTAATCTAATACATGATAATATATAAACTCATTTATTATAATAAATATAGGAGGTGCACTATAGTGGAGCTGCTTCAGTTGAAATATTTTCAGACCGTCGCTTATACAGAACATATTTCTAAGGCTGCCGAACAATTAAATATTGCTCAGCCTTCTTTAAGCCTGACGATAAAGAGACTTGAGGATGAGTTGGGTACAACCTTATTTGATCGGAAAGGAAGAAATATTCAATTGAATGCTTCCGGAAAAATCCTCTTGAACCATGTCAACAGGATCTTCACCGAAATTGAAAATGCAAGAATGGAAATACAGACGAAGGATATGGCAATTGACCATACCGTCAAAATATCGATTTCAAATCCTAGATTCCTATCTGGATTGATCAGCAGGTACATTACCCAGTGGCCGGATACCAATATACAACAAGGACTCGGAGCTAGAAATGACATCCTTGCAAGCTTAAAAAAAGGGGATATTGATTTGGGGATCGCAGGTCCACCTATAGCGGACGATGAGATTGAAAGTTGTGTCCTTATTAATGAAGATATCGTGCTAGTTTTACCATCCACTCACAAGTTTGCGACAAAATCTGAAATTTCGCTAAGCAAAGTGGCTGATGAATCTTTTATTTCCCTTGCTAATAATGAGGAATATAGCTTTTTTACAACCGAGCTTTGCAAAAAAGCAGGATTCACTCCCAAGAATATATTCGAGGTTGATTCTCATTTACTGGCAGAAATTATTAAGGTTAATCAGGGTATCGCGCTGCTCCCAATTTCGGTCTGTAGAAAATTGGATTTGATTTACGTCAGAATTGTGGATATTAATCCTACCTATCCAGTGGGACTATCTTGGGTGAAGGATAGACATTTGACTTCTTCGGCCCAAAATTTCCGGGACTTTATTATTGCATATTTTAATGATCATTACGCATTGTACAAAGTTTGAAAAACTACACATTCGGAGCATTCTGTGACTTTTTGCGACTTGAAATTAGTCATTGTTTTTCATCTATAATGCTGTAATATATCATTCACTGATTGCTCAGGTGACTGCTCCGAACTGTCCAGCCAAAATCCCATTTGAGGCGTTTCCTTCAAAAAGTCTGAATACAAATTCTCTACCGTAAAGCCAGTGTACCCTACCTTTCCTCTTGACTTTTCACGCTCTTTTACCACCTCTACCTTAGGACACAGCACAACTAACTGAACCGGATAATCCTTTAACTGCTCCATCATATAGACTAATTCCGCACCATAGTAATTATCCTGCAAAACTACAGAAAAACCATTCTCATAATAGGTTTTTGCGGCATTTGCGGCTAACTGATAACGCAAATATAATTGACGGACTGCTTCATCCGACGGTTCAGCGGACATGTCTTCGCGGCCGGATACAATCATGCGACGGAATATATCACCACGCAGATGCACGGCTTTTCCCAGCTTGGAAGCCAGCAGCTCCGACACTGTTGACTTACCAGAAGCCATTACGCCTGTAATTAAGTAGATCGCTTTTTCCATAACTAAGTACCTCCTTCTTTTCATAAAAAGAAACAACCCTATACAAAACAGAAACACTCAACATAAATAAGAATGAGCTCTTAGGAATATTTATTTAACATAGCATTTAGAAACTCTCGAAACTCTTCAACATATGCTTTAGGTTCTATGATTTCCAAATCCGTCCCGAAACTAGCTAAAAACCGAAATCCAAAGTGGTTTTGTGGCATATCTATTTCGGCTATAAGGAGTTCAGAATTGTAAGCTTCAATCCTTTTGTGACCGTACCTTTCAATAAATTGATCTTTTATTCGATGTGAGATCAATACTTTAATTGTAATTAGTTTCGGTTGATAATATTGCTCTGTTTTCTGTTCAGTCATATAATCTCTAGCAACAAATGTTTTAATATCGATATTCAGATTATCCGTTCTGGACAATTTAAAAGTTCGATATTCCATTCGATCTAAACAAAACCCCTTCAAATACCAACTCATTTCACTAAAACGAAGCTGGTATGGCTCGACCCGTCTCTGCGACTTGACTCCACTTTGATCTATATAATCGAATGTAAGTAACCTTCCTTGCTCTATTGCTTCCTGGCAGGTCTTTAAGATTTGGACAATTTCAGGACGACCATCCCAATTATAAAAAGACAGTTGAATTGTACCTCCTGAAATCGTTGAACCTATCATCGATTCAATCTTTTTAAGCGTTGATTCTATTTCGTCACTAAAGAGAATTTTTCCCAATCCACCCAGTGCAGTTAGTATATTTTCTAAATCTTTGCTACTTAAAAGTCGTTTGTCTATTTTGTATTCATCCATAATCCCGTATCCACCGTTCACTCCATTTATAGCATAAATGGGAATGTTAGATAATCCGAGTGTTTCCATATCACGTAGAATCGTCCTTTTGGACACATTGAATAATTTCGCAAATTCGGTGGCTGATACCACATTCTTTTGCAACAAGATCATTATGATCGATATTAATCTTTCAATTTTGTTCATGATAGTCCTCTTTAGGTAAATAAATTTTGAACGTAGCACTAATAGGTGACAATCTAGCTGTCACCTATTATAGCTTACACTTCATGTATTACAAGAAGGAGGTTTTATCATGTCAGTTATTGCATATTTAAATTTTGATGGGAACACTGAGCAAGCCATCGCGTTTTATTCAGAAGCTTTAAACGCAAGTGAGGTAAAAAAAGTGAAATTCAAGGATTTTCCACAAGATCCAAACTATCCTTTACCAGAAAATGAGTTAAATATGATTATGGAGTCATCGTTAGAATTCGCTGGTGGGAAAATAATGATGTCGGATCTTCTTCCTTCGATGAAGAATGTAACGGGTGAGCTGGTTAAAGGCAACAATATAATCATTAGTATCATTATTGATGATAAACAGGCAATGAAAAACTACTTTACTAATTTGTCTGAAGGCGGCTATGTGATCATGCCATTATCAGAGATGCCTTGGTCTTCCTGCTTCGGAATGTTGGTTGATAAATTTGGTATCGTTTGGAAGTTTAATAGCGACGCTTACACATTCCTGGATAGCGTAATTTCTAATGCTACTTAATGAACTGCTTCCAGCAAAGTCAAAAAGCGAATTGAGATCTTGGTTTCAAGAACATTACCTGACTGAAAATTCTTGCTGGATCGTTGTGAGTATGAAATCAACACCAGGTACACTGTTGTATCTGGATGCTGTTGAAGAAGCTTTGTGTTTTGGATGGATTGATGGACAAAAAAAGAAAATTTCCCTGACTCAATTAGCTCAAAGACTATCTCCGAGAAGTAAAAAAAGTTCGTGGACTGAATTGAATAAAGAACGAGCCCGTCGCCTTGAATCGTTGGGATTAATGACAGATGAAGGTCGAAAGGCTCTCCCTGATCTCAGTTACGAATCATTTAAAATTGACCCTATTATTGAGCAGAGGTTAAAAGAGGACACGGATGTGTATCAGAATTTTGCGGCATTCCCAGATCTTTATAAAAGAATTCGAATCGACACCATCCAAAGCTATAAAAATCAACCTGAGTTATTTAACAAAAGATTAGATAAATTTATAACAAACACCAAACAAAATAAAATGTATGGTAATTGGAATGACAATGGACGCCTTTATGACCAAAACACCTCACCTTGAATATTCAAGGTGAGGTGTTTACCTTTTAATTGCCTGTCTTTTTCTTCTCGGATTCGGGATAGCGGTCACCAACAATTTGGATCTTGCTAATCTCATCATTAATTGTCATCAATTCTTGCACGGTGAAGACGATCTCGGTTGCTGCAACATTTTCTGTGATTCTACTGACATTTGTTGTCCCTGGGATAGGCACAATAGAGGGTTTCTGAGCAAGAATCCATGCTAGCGTAATTTGCGCTGTGGTTACATTTTTCTTCTCAGCCAGCTTACTCAGATACTGAACAACCACCTGATTTGCTTCCATCGCTTCCTTTGTAAATCGCGGAAGCTCGCCCCTATTGTCATTCTCTGTGAATGAAGCATTCTTGTCTAATTTTCCGGTAAGAAATCCACGACCCAGGGGACTATAGGCTACCAAACCGATCCCCAACTCATCGAGTACAGGAAAAATATCTGTTTCCAACTCTCGCCACCAAATCGAGTATTCACTTTCCACTGCCGTTAGTGGTTCAACGGTATGCGCACGACGAATCGTTGCAGCGCTCGCCTCTGACAACCCCCAGTGAAGAATCTTACCTTCTTTTTTTAGTTTTTGCATCGTCAACGCCACATCTTCAATTGGAACCTTTGGATCAACACGGTGGATGTAGTATAAATCGATATAATCCGTTTTTAATCTTTTTAATGATCCTTCAACTGAACGAATAATGGATTCTGGTCGGCTGTCCAGTTCATTTGTTGTGCTAGCAATCTTATGGCCTCCTTTCGTTGCAATTTGTACCTTATGCCGATGACCTGTTAGCGCCTCACCAACAAGCTCCTCATTGGTGTATGGCCCATAAACCTCCGCTGTATCAAACATCGTGATGCCAGCATCAATAGCTGAGCGTACAACGGAAATCATTTCACCCCGGTCTTTTGCCGGTCCCCGATGGTAGTTCAGCCCCATACATCCAAATCCAACTTCAGAGGTTTCCAAACCGTTGATTCCCAAAATTCTTTTCTTCATCATCGTTTCCTTTCTTAACCGTATTTTTTATCAGTCTCATAAATTTGTATAAGAGTATCTACTCCTATGGTAATTTCCAAAGCGAAAGATTTCTAATACCTATGATGAATTTTTTATCATGCCTAATGTGTATCGTATAATTATCTGTAAGTTATCCATTAGTGGACTTATGGAAGGATGATTAGAATGGATATTCGTGTTTTGAAGTATTTTTTAACTGTGTCTAACGTAGGCAATATAACAAAAGCAGCAGAAATCCTTCACATTACACAACCAACACTAAGCAGACAGCTTATGGATCTTGAAGAAGAGCTGGGTACTCGTTTGTTTATACGGGGCAAGAGGCAAATTACGCTGACTGATAGCGGGTTACTTTTTCAACAACGAGTAAAAGAAATTATTTCCCTTCTAGATAAGACAGAAAGAGATCTGGTAGAACAAAAAGATTTGATTGGTGGGGTTGTTTCTATTGGATGTGTTGAGTCCACCGTTTCTAGAGCGTTGCCAGAATTACTAGAGGAATTCTCCAATCGGCACCCTAGGGTACAATATGAATTGTACAGCGCAGATGGAGATGACATTAGAGAGAAACTTGATCGAGGAAATATCGATATCGGTATATTTTTGGAACCAATTGAAGCTGCAAAATATGAATATATTCGATTACCCTATGAGGAAAAGTGGGGGATTCTGATGAGACGTGATGATCCTCTTGCTCAGAAAAAATCTATTGGTATTGAAGATATTCTTGCTTTACCCTTAATTCCACCCCGACGTACAATTGTACAAAATGAGATTGCAAGCTGGCTTGGAGTTGAGAATGATAGCCTGTCAATTTTTGCATCACATAATTTACTGACGAATGCTATGCTGTTGGTAGAACGGAAACTTGGATATGCCATTTGTGTGAGTGGATCTTATACGATCCGGGAAAGTAGTCGTACTTGTTTTGTTCCATTTGAACCTGAACGAACCACTAGCCATGTACTCGCATGGAAAAAGAATAAAATATTCAGTTCAGCTACTGCACACTTTATTCAGTTTATAAAAGATAGCTATCAAACTTAATCTCCATGATTATTTAAATAACCCAAAGCCCACGTACTGCTCCAAATTGAGCAATACGTGGGCTTTTACGATCTTAATTCATCTGAACAGTTAGGTGACCTTCTCCGGTATTTTTGGATTCAGCATGAAGTCATCTCCCTAATCCAAATGTTCATCCATCGCTGGCTTCGCCTTACTTGCCCATGCTGTTCCAGAACGCTTGGAAGGCGCCTTTCTCGATTTCGAAGAATACCGGTACATTGCCATAACGCACCAGACCTTCCCCAAATAGGACTAATTGGACCTGCGTCTTATCTTCGAGCGTCAGGTAGATGATCTTGCGATCTTCCTGCCCGTATAGGCGCTCCTCCAGTTCAGGGCTTGTCGCTACCGGTTTGGCAGCGTATAGCGCTGAGATAAAGCTGTTCAGCGATTTGTCCGCTGCGAACGGTTGCAGCTGCTGCAAGCCGTTGTTCCAGCTGGCGAAGGTCTCCCACTGCGCCGAAGTGACGTTGCCTTCGAGATGAAGCTTGCCGATCAGGTCTTCACCGTTGCCGATAGCGATGCCGTTGCTCTGGTCAAACAGTTGGGCATACCCCTGACCATCGATCTCGGTGTAGGACATGATGCGGAATTTCGTGTCATAGCCGTTGACCGCATAGATGTCTGCTTCTCCAATGTTGGAGGCCAGCTCCGTGTACTCCCCCTTGTCACTCAGCTCATGAATGCCCCCGGTCGTAGTACCGAGCTTCTCGCCTCGCAGGGCAAGCGCATCCGCACCATCAAGTGATGTAGCAGACTGTGTATAGACATTGCCCTGATAAACCACCAGTTGAAGCATATCGGCTTTCACGCCATTCTTGGAATCCGGCAGCTCTGTCTTCGGAATCACCACAGGGTCGAATGATGCACCCGGAGTGACCTGTGCCACCTGCGTCGCTGGCGCGGCTGGTCCGCTCACTTGCTGCCATATGCTTGGCGCCGCGAGTCCAACACTGGCAGCAATGACAACGCTCGCTGCAATGTATAGAGGTTTTCGCCGGCGCTTTTGTTCATGACGTTGTGTGTTCAAGGTTTGCTCTATCCGTTTTTTCATTTGGTCATTTGTTTTCATATGGTCCACCGCTTTCTTATAATTTCGTTTGAATTGTTCCTCGTTCATTGGGGTTCTTCTCCTTCCAGCTCCAGTTTTAACAGCTGTCTTCCCCGCTTCAATCGCATCTTCACTGCAGACTCGCTGATCTGCAGAATCTCGCCGATTTCCCGGATCGGATAATCTTCGTAATAGTACAAATGAACCACCGATCTATACTTGACGGGCAGTGACAGCACGAGTTCAATCAGTGCCTGATCTTCGGGGTCGTCTGTCGTAAGGGGATCTGCTCCCTCCAGCTTGACCTCTCGTTTGCGCCAGCCTCTGCCTAATAAGGATTTACAATGATTGGTGATGACCCGGATCAACCATGCTTTCTGATGTTCTGCATCGTTGAACGTAGGGGCTTTTTCCATTAACTTGATGAAGGTATCCTGAGTGGCTTCCTCCGCGTCCTCTCTCCTGCCGAGGTGCACCATGGCAATCCGGAACAGCGTATCCGCGTAAGTCTCATAGACTTTCATCATATGATCTCCCCGTTGGGGCATTGATCGCTGCATGGTTGTTCTGCCCTCCTTTATATCTCTAACACTCTCAAGGACGGCATTTGGTCACATTTTGTTGTAAATTTAATATTTAGATATTTTTCAAACGAGTGACCAGATCAACCTCTTGTTCTCAAGGACGGATATAGATTTGTAAGAAAAATAATAAAAAGCCGCTAAAATAGCGACTTTGACGATTAAAACCCCGATTGGGATTCATCATAGAGCGGAGCTTCTTTTCGCAAAGATTAAACTTACAGAAAATGTAGACAGACAAAAAAGCCGTCATAATGACGGCTTACACGATTTAACGCATCTATGGTAGTTACAGCAATAACAGAAAGCGTGTTAAATACTTCTATGGATCACACTTCTGGTCTCTGCTGCCTCAAAAATGGTCTCAATCAGTACAAGTACTCTGTGAACTTCATCATTCTTAATTGCAATTTCAGATTTCCCTTCGAGTACAGAGACAAAATTTTCATAGAAGCTTTGCTCCTCCAAGTCCGGCTTTTCTATCGCAAACTTTAGCGTGGACTGTTCGGACGGCGGTGCCATCGTTTTGGTCAATCCCTGTCCCGCTTGGATAGGTTTCGGCTCTATATGAGCAACATCCGGATTTCGAGTGATAATCTCTCCACTTAAATCCCAGTCCCTAATCACTGCTGTACCTTCCGTTCCTTTGAGATACCATCTCGGTAACTTCACATAATTGGTTGTTCCCACTTCAATAAGTGCTGTCAGGCCATCTTTAAACGTTATATAACTCGTAAAACCATCATCCACTTCAGTTCCCAAAATATAACTTAAATTAGCCGCAACACTTTCAATTTGACTATCTGTAATCTGTAGCAGTTGGTCCAGCAAATGCACGCCCCAATCCAGCAGCATACCTCCACCGTAATCCTTCAGCTGGCGCCAATCGCCAGGGATGCCGTTGGCTCCTTGAACCCGGGATTCCAAATGGAACAGCTCTCCAAATTTCTTTTTATCGATGATGTCCTTGGCAGTCCGGAAATCTTCATCCCAGCGACGATTTTGATGGACCGTAAACACACGTTTCTCCTCGTTCGCTACCTTAACGATATCATTAAAATCCTTGCTGGTTATTGTAACCGGTTTTTCGCAAATCACATGTTTTCCAGCCTGCAGAGCTTGAATTGCTATTTCTTTGTGAACATCATTAGGCGTAGCAATTAAAACGATATCCACCAGATCATCTGTTAGCACAGCATCCAGATTTGCGTATGTTTTATAGCCGGCTTCCTTTCCCAATTCCATTCGATATTCAACAGTATCGTATACCCCAATTACGGAAATCTGTGATACAGGCTCAATTAACTGGCAATGATAGCTGCCCATCCCTCCAAAGCCAACAATTGCTATATTATAAATTCGGTTATTCATCTTCATCGTCCTTTCCCTTTTTGAATATGCCTACATGTTAGATTTCTCACAGCAAACTTTATGTAAAAAAGATGAGTGGCTGCGACCTTGATTTATGCAAGATGTATAGCACCTCAACTTGTTTAATACCCTTATCATACAAGTCTCATAAAAGACTATCTTCCTATTTTCTTGCTGTTTTATTCCCGGATATTGTCATGCGATACTTTAAAGGCGATGTCCCCGTCGCTTCCTTGAAGAAGTGATGAAATGTCTTAACGCTATTGAATCCGGCTTGCTCTGCTATTTCGGTAATCGAATAGTTTTCATTGAGCAAAATCCATTTCGCTTTATTAAGTCGATATTCATTTAGAAAAGTTACAAAGGTCATTCCTGTATTTTTCTTGAAAAACTTAGTGAAATAATAAGGACTGAACCCTATATAGTCGGCAACGTCTTTTAGTATAATTGATTCCTGGTAATGGCTTTCTACATATTCAAATATTCGTTCCAGCTTTAATAGCATTTCTTTGGTCGGAGTCAGGATATTTTCCGAGATTTGGGGTCGATGTTTCTCACTCCCCCTTGGTACTTCTCTTAGAATAAAAGTCAACATTTCATAAAGTTTGGCCTTGATCATATATGCATAGCCCTCTTTGCGCTCGTAATCTTCTGTGCTTATGTTTTGCAGAAGAGGAAGAAGCTTGGTTGCCGTTTCACGAGGCCAGTTCCTGCTAGATTGCTCTATTTGAGTAAAAATGTCACGAAGCGATCGATCATCGTAAATTAGTGTGGATACGTCTTGGAACAGGTTCAGATCAAATTGAATAACAATTCGCTCACTATCAGGCGATGACAAAAAAAAGTGGACGTCACCGCCATTAATGAATTGGACTTCCCCCTGCTTCAGACGGATTACATTGTCATTCAACCCCAAATCCAGGCTTCCCTGGGTAACATAAATAATTTCAATTTCCTTATGCCAGTGAGGATAACAGAGCACATCCCCTTTGTGAATAAAGCTTCGAAATGGGAGTCGTTTGTCAAGTTCCGGGATCTCCAGATATAAACTCATGTACGCTAGCTGTCCTCCTTATATGTGTTGCATTCAATATATATTATGTAACCGTTTTCGCAAAAACCTCCTGTGCTAATTCCTTATTTTCATTCTCTGTAGATCCAATAATAATTCAAAAGGATACGTTTATAAACGTTTTTCTCATAACAATTGTTGCTAAGTAATCTTGCCTCATCCATTCGATTTTGAAGGTAACAGTGGAAGATTAACAACAAGCCTTTTTTCAAAAACCGTACATCCGATATCCGGATGTACGGTTTTGTTTACATTCTAATTCCCTTGTTCCTGTATCACCTGTTCAATTCCCGACAAAATCAGCTTCAAGCCGAACTCAAACGCTCCGTCGCTCCCCATCATCTCAAACAGCCCGCTCTTGTGCATTCTTCGGAACAACCCTGCTTCTGTCTCGCTCATGGAGTCCAAGAGCTGAATCATCTCCCCGCCCGGAAGCTCTCCCTGATCCTTAATCATTACGGATACTGTGCGCTGATGCTCATAATTATCCAGAACAAAGAAGAAAACATAGTTCACAAGCGTAAGAACGGCTTGCAATTTCTGTTCTTGCTCAAGTGGCGTCGATTCCATGCAGAGAAGCATACGGTTGGTGAAGCGAATCATGTCCGGCTCATGTGGCAGCGTCTGCATCATAAGCTGCGTGGAGCAGGGATAACGGCGGAGTACACTCCGTATCGATATCGCAAGGCCCTCCATTTGCACCTTCCAGTCCCCATCGGATTGGAATTCATTCAGGATCATTTTCGATATCTGGTTGGCCAGATGCTGGTAGAGATGCTGCTTGCTCTTAAAGTACCAGTACAGAGAAGGAGCCTGAATACCCAGCCGATCGGCCAATCGCCTCATACTGAATTTCTCAATACCTTCATGCCCAAGAAGCTCCCAAGAGGCTTCCAAAATCTTATCCTCCGAAATCTGAGGCTGTTGTTTTTTCATCCGTATCCGCCCTTTTATCTAACAGTGTAAGATTATGCTTTACAGGTTCATAAGTTCATGATACCATCTAACACTGTAAGGCACAAACTAACACTGTTAGATTGGAAGCTGGAATAGCATTTGAATTCCAAATCATTTCAAAAAATAAATGAAGAAAGTAGTGACTCACACATGGATGCAGAAAACCTCCATTATTTTGAAAAAGCACCGATCGCAAAAGCCGTAGCTCACTTCGCTGTACCGATGATGTTAGGTACGTCGATGAGTGTCATCTATTCTATCCTGAACGCCTTTTTCCTTGGTACATTGGGCAATACTGCCATGTTAACCGCACTTGCGCTAACCTTGCCATTATTCGCAGTGATTATGGCGCTCGGCAACTTGATTGGTATGGGTAGCGGTACATTCATCTCTCGTTTGTTAGGAGAAAAAAGATATGAGGATCTAAAACATGTTTCTTCATTCGCCTTTTACAGCAGTTTAGTTCTTGGACTTATCGTAATGGCCATCGGCCTCCCGCTGATCGACCCAATTGTTCATAGCCTGGGAGCAACGCCTGAATCCTTCGGATTTACTAAAGACTATGTCACGATTATGCTTATCGGTTCACCTTTCGTCATATTATTCTTCACACTGGAGAACATCGTGCGCTCGGAAGGTGCGGCAATCACATCCATGATCGGTATGATTCTCAGTGTGGTTGTAAATATTATTCTTGATGCAATCGTCATCTTCATCTTCCATTGGGGTATAATCGGCGTTGCTTCTGCAACGGTCATTTCTAACTTGGTTGCCAGTGTTTTTTACGCATTCCATATGGGGTATAAAAGCCAGTACTTGACTGTCTCCGTAAAATGGTTCAAGGCTTCCAAGGAAATTATGAGTAATGTTTTCAAAATCGGAGTTCCCGTCTTTATCATGAGTATCTTCTTGGGTGCAATGTCGCTCATTTTGAACCATTTTCTTGTCGAATATGGAGATCAGGCCATAGCGGGGTACGGAATTTCATCACGCTTGTTGCAATTTCCTGAGTTTATTCTGATGGGCTTATGTGAGGGAGTTGTGCCATTGATTGCCTTCTCTTTTACAGCGAATAAATTACGCATGAAACATACCATTGGATTTACGATCAAAGCGATTTTGGCGTTAGCTGTTGTGTTCGGCGTTGTCGTCTATTTGATTTCCGACCACTTAATTGGTTTATTTACGAATGACCCGCAATTAATTGAAATGGGTAGCTACATTCTGCATGTGACGTTCCTATCCTTGTTCATTACAGGAATGACCTCGTTGTTTGTGGGGATCTTCCAAGCAACTGCGCAAGGAACGGCCGCGTTTGTTATGTCAGTCATTCAAGGAATTACTCTGATTCCTGTACTCTATATCGCGAACCGATTGAATGGCTTTCACGGGGTTGTATGGTCACTCGTCATTGCGGATGTCGTCGCGTTTCTTGTTGGAGCCATCATGCTGTATATTCTTCGTAACAAATTGCAGCCAGATCTAGAGAATCTAGTGCATTAGAAAATAGTTAATACGCTTTCCACCTAATCAACGAAATACTAATCAAAATAAGAAAACCGTTCCTCTTGTCTAGGAACGGTTTCTTTTTTATGTGTTTTTATTCAATTATGCTGCAATCGGCAAGAATCTCTGGTTTATAACGCATGCTGTCCGATTCTGTGATGGGTCGAATGACTCTGCAGGGTACACCCGCTGCAAAAGATCCTTCAGGGATATCTTGGGTCACTACACTTCCAGCACCAATGACGCATCCGTCGCCAATGGTAACACCTCCGCATACGGTGACGTTAGCCGAAATCCAAACATCATTTCCGATGGTGACAGGTTTAGCATAACAGAGCGACTTAGGTTCCCCGTTTTGGTCCAGCATTTGTCGACGTTCTGAAGCAATGAATGGGTGAACCGGTGTAACAATGGTCACATTAGGTCCAAAGCTGACGTGATCACCAATGGTAACCTTAGCATCATCCTGGACGGTCAGATTGTAGTTCGCAAAAAAATGGTTACCGATTTCTGTGTGAACGCCATAATGAAAGAAAATGGGGCCTTGTATAAAACAACGCTCTCCTTTTCGACCCAGAATCTGCATGAGTAATGCTTCGCGTTCTTCCGTTTGATCCTCAAAAGTACGACTATATTGACTACTAAGATTGTGAGAGCGAAGCTTAATCGCCTTAAGGTCAGGATGGCCCGGGCTAAATAAGATCCCATTAAAAATTCGTTCTTCTTCAGTCATGTTATCAACTCCTGTTATAAATACTTAGATACATGAAACCATCAAACTGCTAAGATAAATAATAAAACACACTTTATTCAATACCTTTATAATGAATATTTATAAAGTGAGCAAAAAGCATCCTACGAAATCAACTACAAATCAAGTGTATTTATCCACACCATTTCTGTCAATGAATACTCGGAGGCTTTTCGATCTTCCAACAACGTTTATTTTCCCTACAAACTGATTCCCTTTTCGTTTCGTACTTTGTCCGGTGTTACATCATTTCCATCTGGATCGAGTATGGTAAGCACTGAAAAAGTGTTTAGAACTTGCCCACGAATTTCCCGTAAATAGTCTTCTCGTAATACTTGTTGTTCAACTCGTTCCGCATTGGTCAAACCTTCTTCACGCTCTTTTTTCGCCAATTCATTAATGCGACCTAAATGTTTAATCATCCTTTTCCTCTCCTTCTTTACAATTAATCTTACTGGTAGTCTAGCACCGAAATGCATACATTGCACCTATTTATTAGATAACGCCGGAAAATATGGAACCACTTCCTCCCCTAATTCTTGAATCACCTCGTCAACCGGACGTGTTCCATATTTCAAGTTAAATGCAAGATGATTCACACCGATTCCTTTTAAAGCATTGAGGTATTCAATTAAAAATTTATATCCGCTCCTAAACCCTAAGTGAATAGGAGTTGGATCTTCATCTGGATTTTCTGATAAATCGATATATAACGACTGATTAAAAGGCTTAAATTCATCCGTTAATGTACGCCATTGTTGAATAAGTGATGCTTGATCAATGATATTTCGTGGGTAATACAGCCAGCCATCACTGTGTTTTGCTATCCATTCCGGCGTCTGCGAAGAATGGCCTGTTACCAAAATAGGAATATCCTTTAATTCCGGTTTGGGTAATAAATCGCCACCCTGAAGGTTAAGGCTTGGTGAATGAATTACCGGGAAATCTTCATTCCAGACTTTTCTCATGACTTGCAAAGATTCTTGAAATAATTCACCACGTTGTTCTCGGTCCACTGAAAATGCCGAAAACTCGCTAGGACGATCCCCCGTAGCAACGCCCAGCACAAGACGTTTTCCGGAAATTCGATCAACAGAAGCTGCTGCTTTTGCTACATGCAACGGATGGCGTAGTGTGGTGATCATACTTCCGGTACCCAATGAAATCTTTTTCGTATGAGCTGCCAAGTAGCCAAGAAAAACCCATGGATCATATATTTGTCCCACATCCCCAAAGCTTGGAACATTTAAAGGAACATCTCTAACGAATAAGGAAGCAAAGCGCGCTTCTTCTGCCTTTTTCGCCAATTGCATTTGTTGCTCTAACTGCATCTCCGGGATACTACCCTTATAAGACTCTATCGGAAAATATATCCCGAGCGTAAGTTGCTCTTCTTTAAACATGTTTGTATAGCCCAGATGTGATTCAAATTTATTCATTTCCTGACCTCCGCATAAATATCCAATATTCAGTTGCAAAGGCAATGATAAACCATATAACCTTCAGAAAATAGTACGCACAATTTTGTTCTATAGGATAAAATTTGTGATATTGTATACTTTTTTATACCAAACGGGAACTGCCACGTTCGACAGTCCCCGTCTCCTATTTACTGCTTGCCTTGAAGCTCCTCATGCCATTCCTGTTTGAGCTCACTCCAATGTGCTCGTTTTTCCAGTGCAGCCTGGAAATCACTCCAAGCCTGTTCAAATTGTGAGTCATCCTTCGCCATAATCAGCTTGGCTTTATACTCTTTTCGCACATTATCGAGTTCAGGCAAATATTTCTCCCATAAGCCACCCGGTTTGGCCTTCACCATATCATAGTTTTCAGCAACCCGGGTCCCACCCATTTTGCCAATCTTTTCGGTGAATTCAATCGTTTTGAATCTTCCTTTCGGATCAGTAACCCCATAATTCCACCATGGATACCAGTCATTACTATAGGAAGAAGCTGCGTATAGCTCTGGCGTCGTGCTTGCCTTCTTCGCTTGATCTCCGGAATCATGCAAGGCCTTGTAATTCTCATCCGTGTACACCCATTTTCCCAACGGTTTATCCACCCAGTCCCAGAACACTCCTGGCGGACCTTCATTCACAACCTGCTGCTGTTCGGGCTTAGGCTGTAGTGTGTAATCAAAGAAAGCAAGAATGGAATCGAGATTTTTAGTATTTTTATTGATAAAAACGTCATTGGCAGGATAAGGATTGATAATCTGATTAGCGCCAATCTCACTCACGCCATCCACTTTCGGATAGGGAATGACATCATAGTACCATGCCGGATCGGTTGGCCCGTCAAGAACCTCCCATAACTGTGCGTCCATATTAAAGAACCCACCTGCATTCATGGCTACACGTCCGGATTTGTTTTTCTCTTTGTAACGCTCCTTCTTGTCTGTAATCGCTTCATGGTCCAGAAGCCCTTCCCGGAACATGTTGTTCATCCATTGGTAAGCCGCTTTATATTGTGGATTGTCATAGATAAACTGATAGTCATTACCTTGCTTCTCTACTGGAATGACGCCGCCCGCTGTGCTGACCGTAACGCCAAATGTACTCAGGATGACATTTTCATCGCTTGCGTCAGAGAGAAAACTAAGGGGAATCAACGGTTTCCCGTTTTCATCTTTCTGCTTAGCCGACAATTTCAAATACTTCTCTATACCATCCAACGATTTCAGATCATCCATCGTCATGCCGGTTTTCTCCAGTACATCTGTACGGACAAACCAGCCATAGGAAGCCCAACCAGGCCAAGGATCATCGGGATTTTGATCAAACCATGTCGGAATGGAATAGATATGTCCGTCCGAAGCTTTCATCTGATCCAGATAGATTTTCGGAATGGAGGCCAATCCAGGATATTTATCCGGCATATCAAAGTATTGCTCCAGCGGAAGAACGCTGCCCGAACGCGTCATCGCAGTGGTCACGACATCACTACGTGAGAACAGAGCTGCATCATCAAAGCCACCAGTATTCAATTTCAGGTTCAGCTCTGTCATTACATCGCCCTGCGTAGCCTCCAGCCGAACGTCTATGCCCGGCTCCTTTTCTTTCCAATACATTTGGACCATACTTTGGTTATTAATTGTTGCATTCCATCCCAGCCATAGCTTAAAGGAATTTGCAGAACTGCTGCCACTCTCTGTGCTGCTGCTTGAGCATGCCGTTATCCCAAACATCAGTAGAGCCAAGGATAATAGCACCAGTTTTCTTCCCTTTTGTTGACGTAAACTCATCACATACGTCCCCCTCGGTTATTTTGAAATTGTATAGGATTAGAAAACCCATTCTGTTGCTTCATTTTACATTGGGTTATCCTTTTACTGAGCCGATAAGCACACCTTTTACAAAATACTTTTGCAGGAATGGGTACACACACAGGATCGGAAGCGCGCTTACCATAACTGTCGCCATTTTGATGGACATCAGTGTAACGTTAGAGAGCATGGTGCCCCGGGCAAGCGCTTCCTGATTATTGTTGGACCCGAGGACAGTCGAGATATCCTGGGCAGACAGCAGTTGTTGCAAAAACGTTTGAACCGGAATCAGATTCTGATCTGAAACATAAAATGCGCCAGAAAACCAGTCATTCCAGTGCCCCACTGCAGTAAAAAGGCCAATGGCTGCAAGCATGGGTTTCGAAAGCGGCATAATAATAACGAAGAGAATGCGGACAGGATTGGCACCATCAATCTCAGCCGATTCGATCAGTGCTTCCGGAATCCCCTGGATGAATTTCATCATCACAAACATATTCCACGCCGAGAAAGCGGACGGAATGATATACACCCAGAATGAGTTTAATAATGACAAGTGATTAAGCTGGATATACAAAGGGATTAATCCGCCACTAAACAGCATCGTAATCAGCACGTATCCCAGGAGGGATTTCCTGAAAGGAAGCTGCCGATAGGACAAGCCATAAGCCGCCAGAAGTGTGATCAGTAAGCCGACAAAAGTGCCTACGATTGTACGGGATATCGTAATTAAGTAGGCATGTTGAATAACCGAATTCCCAAGCACAACCTCATAATTGTACAAAGTAAACTCTCTAGGCCACAGATAGACACCGCCCTTTGCCGCATCGCTGCCAACGTTTAAGGAAACGGCGAGCATATACGTGAATGGATAGATTACCGAGATACAGAGAAGGGCCAATAGAAACACAATAATTGTCTGGCCCACCCGTTCCCTCATAGAAGTTCTCATATTACCAAAGCCCCTCTCCGTTGAACTTTCGCGCCATCTGATTGGTGCATAGTACCAACACCAGACTGATGACCGAAGAAAGGAGACCCACTGCAGTGGCCATTCCAAAATAACCTTGCTGCAAGCCATTTCGTAAAATATATGTGTCTAGCACATCTGCGACTGGCTGATTGGCCGGATTCATCAGAGGATAGATTTGATCCATGCCTACTGCTATCAGTCCAGGCATACTGAGAATCAACACGATAGAGATGGTCGGCATTATACCCGGCAGTGTAATGTTGCGAATTTGTGCAAGCCGTCCTGCTCCTTCTACCCTAGCGGCTTCATAGAGCTGCGGGTCAATCGTTGTAATTGCCGCCAAATACAAAATCGTATTCCAGCCGACCTCCTTCCATAAACCGCTCACTACGATCATGGGCCGGAACCACTCCGTGGATCCCAAGAAAAAAATTGAATCTCCCCCGAGCTTCTCTATCAACTGATTGACCAATCCGCCGTCCAACGTTAGCAGGGATTGCAGAATGTAAGCCACCACGATCCATGAAAAGAAATGCGGAAGATAACTAACGGATTGGACAAACCGCTTGTATTTGTTGTTTTTCACCTCATTGATGAGCAATGCCAAAATAATAGGAGCTGGAAATCCGAATACAAACTTGAGAATTGCGATGTAAATTGTATTCTTTACCACAATCCAGAACTGTTCATCTTGCAAGAATGAGAAGTTTTCCAAACCAACCCATTCACTACTCCACATCGTGCTGCCGATGTGAAAATCCTTGAATGCCACCTGGATGCCCACCATCGGAATGTAGCTGAAGAGAAGCAGCAGGATCGCACCAGGTAGGATCATTACATATTGCCAACGGTATTTTGCCAGTCGTTCAATCATTTAACCACCTCTGCCATCAGTATAGAGATCATTTGAAAGCGGTAACATACAACAACGATCGGATTTCTATCGATTGGATTGGCAATATCAGAAAAAAGCGAAGGAACAACTTACAAATCAAATACGCTGCGTACGATTAGCTGTGATTGCAGTTCTTCAAGGGATGCCGGTTTGTTGAGATCATCTTTCTTCAGAGAAATGGTCTTTCTTCCACCTGCTGACAAGTCAAAATAATTGTTACTGAAAATACCGTCTAAT
This sequence comes from Paenibacillus sp. FSL F4-0087, assembly GCF_038020215.1. NCBI lineage: Bacteria > Bacillati > Bacillota > Bacilli > Caryophanales > Paenibacillaceae > Paenibacillus > Paenibacillus sp. FSL F4-0087. Next base: position 5,618,767 of record NZ_JBBODJ010000001.1, on the reverse strand, counting down.
TCACTGAAATCAAGCTCCACAAACCGTGCAAAAGCTTTCGAATCAACCGTAATAACAAAACGATCCTCTTCTTCTGTCATCGTGGTCTCAATTGCAGGATCAATAAAACCAAAATGCTTTGGCTTCACAAATAACACTGTACCTTCGCTGACAACTTCACCATCCACCACAAAGGAAAACTGTAAATACGTATTCCGTTTTTTAGTAGTTGTATCGAGCATCTCAGTGAAATCAAGCTGTTCGAATAACGAGGTTGATAACGCTTTCAACTCAATCACTTTTGAAGAAGCTACGATTTCATTGGATTGCGAATCCATGAGACTCCATTTCAATGCTCCTTTTACAGCATTCCTACTCTCATTCGATACGTGAAGTTCTACCTTCGAACCATCTTCCCGAGCCGATACAAGAACAGGCGCGAAAAAGCGTTTGGCTGCATAATGCAGTGCTTTCCAGCGACCAAAGTAATCGATACTGGACCAGGAAGCAACAGGCCAGCAATCATTCAACTGCCAGTACAGTGCTCCCATACAGCGTCCACGATGTCTGCGCCAGTGCTCAACCCCACATGAGATTCCTTCAGCCTGAATGAGCTGTGAAGCGTATAACAGGGAATTGAAATCTTTTGGCAAGCGATACGTCTCCCCGATGTAATACAGAATTTTCTCATTTCCCGTACCATTCTTCTGATGAGATTCCATGACCGGTGAGAAGATATTGCGGTCTTCCGGCAACGTAAACGTTTCTATGGTCTTGTGATTCGGGAAGGATTGCAATCCGAATTCGGACATGTAGCGCGGGAACAATGCGCGGAATTCGGTAAAAGGTTTCTTGCCATGCCACACATCCCAGTAATGCATGTCTCCGTAATTTTCATCGTTCGGATTGTCAAAGCTGCCTTTGGATGAAGGTGAAGCTAACCAGTAGAACGTGTTCGGATCATATTCCTTCGCAATAGCCGGAAGTAATACCTCATATTGCTTAATATAGTCTGCTTGTAACTGTAAGGATGTTTTCTTCGCCCAGTCCCATTCAACCCAAGCCATCTCCTGCTCATTGTTTCCACACCAGATTCCTAATGAGGCATGATGACGCAAGCGTTTCATGTTATCGATGGTCTCTTTAGTAATCGATTGCTTAAATTCCTCAGTCAGTTCATATACCCCGCAGGCATACATCAAGTCCTGCCATACAATCAAGCCGTATTCGTCGCACAAATCATAGAAATAATTCTCCGGATAATGTCCCCCACCCCAGACACGAATTGTATTGAAATGGGCTTGCGCACAGCTCTTGATCAATCGTTCTGTCCGATCTGGGTTACAGCGCGGCAAGATGTTATCTTCCGGAATATAGTCAGCACCCATCGAGAAAAAGGATACACCGTTCACTTCAAATTCGAAGGACTCACCCCATTGATCCTGCTCTTGCTTCACAGTTAATGTTCTCAGTCCAATGCGCTTAGCATCACGATCCAGCTCCACGCCTTGTTCCATAAGCGCAACGCTTAGCTGATACAATGGCTGTTTGCCCAGACCATTCGGCCACCATAACTCGGGATGGTCCACTTCAATCCAGATATGATGATTAGCATCATTCACGACGGACGTCCATCCTTTCAATGTCTCCCCGGAAGGAGTATCTAATGTGACCGTGATCTCTCGCTCTTCTTCTACCCAACCTGATGCCTTTACTCGTACATCTAAGGTTACCTTGCCTTCGCTATGCATTTGTGTAACGTAGACATCTTCCAAACGGGCATGATCATAGCCTTGAATGGAGATATTTCGCCAGATTCCCAAATCAGGTAATTGTGGACCCCAATCCCAACCGAACATGGAGTGTGCTTTACGCAAATGGGAGATTCCTTCCACTGCATCACTGCAGTTAATCAACGGGCGCTCGGCTTGTTTACGCAGTACATACTCCACCGGGGAACGAAGAATAATGTGTATGGTATTTTCACCTTGTTTGATAAAGGAGGTAATATCGATTTCATAAGTACTGTGCATATTACTTACATTCGCGATATTTTTTCCATTCAGAAACAATTCACCAATTGTATCCAACCCTTCACATAACAGGATAATCCGGTCATGCTTGAGATCCGCTGCGCTTACTTCAAAAGAGTGTTTGTATTCATAATCATAATTACACAATTCAAGTGCCGCCTGCTCTTGCTCGCGGTAGTAAGGGTCTTCCATTTGTCCAGCTTGAAGCAAATCATTAAAGACCGAGCCTGGAACCGTCGCCGGAAGCCATTCGGCATGATCCACTCTCTTCATTTGCCACCTGCCATTGAGATCGATAAGCAACATTTGCGATACCTCCTGATGTCTTTGTAATCTATTTCATTCTATCAAGAGGTCTCCATACTTTCTTATGTTGTGTTCACGGAATTCGTGTGCTATTTTGACATTAACAATAATTGGAGAGGTTCGAGCCATGATCAAATACACAGCGTCTACTCACATCAATCCCGACCTGCTCGTAGATCCATTCTGGGTCGATTCCTTATCGAAAGTATCACCCGAGCATACCCATGACTTTTACGAGTTCTTCATTCTAAGTGAAGGGCAGTGCCAACATATCGTCAATGGAACAACCCAGCATTTAAGGCCGGGCTGCCTTGTCTTTATTCGACCGCATGATATTCACCGTTATGAGCCGGAAGGCGCTCAGGACTGCCGTTTTCTGAATAGCCCGTGTCGATCCGCAGTAATAGAAGAAGCTTTGGCCTACTTGAATGAACAGAAGTATGCGCAAGGACTCTTACAGGCTCCTGTTCCCCAGATTGCCATGTTATCTCAGTTAGAAATGACAGAGATGGTTCGAAGCTTTGAACGGATTATGATGCTCTCCACAGTGGATAAGAAGAAGGCTCGCGTATACGCAAAAGGGCTAATTATTCAGATTTTTACGCAGCATTTCTTTGAGTTGGATACCATTGAACAACCCATTCTCCCGCTGTGGCTTGAGCATGCGATCTCCAAAATGCAGCTGAAAGAAAACATGATTCGTGGTCTTCATGCGCTCTATGAATTGTCAGGTCGAAGCGTTGGTCATGTGAACCGCGCCTTTCGTCAATATCTGAATCAGACACCAACAGAGTATATTAATCAGCTTCGGCTGAATGTAGCCAAAAACTTGCTGCTCACGACTGAGCTTCGTGTGCTTGAGATTGCACTGGAAGCGGGATTTGAGAACGTCAGCCACTTCTACCATCAGTTCAAAAAATACTATAATCAAGCTCCGCTAGATTTCCGTAAAAACGCGACAATGAATAAGGAATCGCTGCTACCATAAGGAATTCAAAGCATCCATATGGTGATATCAGCAGCATGCCATCCATCATATCCGAATCCAAAATTTAAAAAAGCTCTCCCTATAGTGCAGGGAGAGCAGGGTACACACAAAGCCACTTATGCGAAGTATTTATATTGGCGATTGGCGACACAAACCCACTCGAGCATTTCCACTATATCTCTCACTTCGAGGTTTGGTGCAGCTAGAAGGATATTGTTGCCGCCCTTTCCTTTCAGACACGTTGAGCCGCAGGGAAGCCAAACGAGATTACAGCTCCTCCCTCCTTACGGTTGGTCGCCTGAATCAGCCCGCCGCAGCGTTCCACAATAGCCCGGGCAATCGCCAGACCTAGTCCGGATTCACCGTCTTTTCCTTTGACAAAACGGTGGAATAAGGTGGGCAGCAGCTCCTGCGGAAAGCCGGGACCGTCATCCGAAACGGATAGCGCGATCTTCCCTTTTTCCAAGTTCGCAGTGATGTGAATTTCTTCTTTGGCGTATCTTGCAGCATTCGTCACGACGTTGAGCAGTGCCTGTAGCAGTTTATCCTGATCAGCCATGACGAACAGCTCCTTATTGTCCGGACAAGCGATATGGAGTGTAAGTCCTTTCTTTACAAGCAGCGGATTGACACGTTCGGACGTTTCCGTCAACAATTCATTCAGACTGACCTTGGAAGGTTTGAAAATATCCTCTTCACTATCCAGCTTCGCGAGCAGCGTCATTTCGGTAACAATCTTTCCTAATCTGCCGCTCTCCCCCAGGATCACGTCCAGCCCTTTACGAACGTTCTCACCTTCAAAGATCCCATCTCGAATGCCCTCCGCATAGCCTGCAATGGACATCAGTGGGGTCTTCAGCTCATGAGAAGCATTCTGGAAAAACTGCTTCTGCACCTCATTGAACCTGTTCAGTTCACCAGCCATCTCGTATACCGTCTGTGCTACAGCTCCAATCTCACCGCCAGCCTTGACCAGCTGCACATCCGTGAAATGACGTTGTTTGACCTTCTTAAGTTCCTGCTTTAGATTCATCAATGGCTGAATCAGCCTTTTCGTAATAAACAAACTGAGCAGGAACATAATAGCTCCAACGATACAGATCACCAGGATGAGACGCCCCAGAAGCGCCTGTTCGATTGCTTTGATCTTGCTCATGGGCGTCAACAGAGTCAGGGTTCCTTGGGGGATGGGACTGACATCCATCACATAACGTCCATCCGTTCCCTTCCACAGGTCCTTGATGCTGGATGAAGTGACCGCTGTGTATTTCGACAAGTTTGCTGGTACGGCTTCAGTCAATGTGTTACTGCTCGCCATTCCGGTTGTACCACTCACAGACAAAGTCCCTGACAGCACATTTCCGTTAAAATCAGTGACAAAGGCTTCAACATCCGCAGGAATGAGTGTTGAAGGAGCACTCGTAGCCTCTCCCGTAACCAACTGGACGGACTGCATACCCGTAATATTCAAATTAGGCATCGTGACAGCAGTTCCAGTCGTAAGTACAGGACTCATTGTGATATCCCCTGCTTTCGTTATAGAAGCGGACATCGCCGCACTTAACGTCTTGAGATCATTCTTCTCTGTCCCAATGAAATGATCCAGCAGCACATAATGAAGTAAAACGGCCGTGACGGAGAGGATCAGAACCAGTGACAATCCGAACGCAAGATTAATTTGATGAACAAGTTTCATATTAAACTTCACTCCGATCTGTACGCATACGATACCCGTGTCCCCACACCGACTCGACGGGAAGTTCCTCAATCTTTTTGCGAATCCGCTTAATTAAATGATCCACGGCACGGTCACTGCCAAAATAATCTTCTCCCCAGACAAAACTGAGCAGCTCGTCCCTCGTAAACGCACGATTTGGATGTTCAGCCAGTACCTTGAGCATGGTGAACTCTTTGCTGGTCAGGTCCACTTCTTCCCCTCGCCATATGGCCCGCCTCTCTTCCAACATTAATTGAAGCTCTCCGGTATCGATTCGTGGCGCCGCAGCTTCGCTTACAACAGCTCTTTCTTCCGCACCGGTAAGTCTAATCCAACGTTCCAGCTGCCGCTTGATGCGGGCTACCAGCTCACGGGGGCTGAAAGGCTTCACTAGATAATCGTCACTGCCTAGCTCAAGGCCAAGTATTTTGTCCACCTCATTATCCTTCGCCGAGATCATAATAATGGGTACCTCTCCTTCATTCCGGATGCGTTTGCATAATTCATAGCCATCCATTCCGGGCAGCATAATGTCCATCACCCACATGCTCGGCGGACTTATTCTATATAAAGACCAGGCATCCTCGGCATTAGCAAGGCCTATCGTTCGATAGTTCTCTTTGTGCAAATAAGCTTGAATCAGTGTGCGTATATTCTCGTCATCGTCTACAACCGCGATGAGGTAATCGTTATTCATGAACGGGGCCTCCTGTACTTTTCTCTATAGTGAGTATACCAAAGGTATTTATATGGGAAGAGCTTTGCCATTGTTTTTCCACAATTACACCAATATTGTGCCACACTCCTTCGGTAAATTGATAACTGTAAGACAAACCAAATCATAAGGAGTGTTACGAAATGAACTACAGTTTTAAATTCAGAAATGTTGCCCTGTCCGCCCTGCTGCTCACTGCGATCTCCGCACCGATTGTCGCGAATGCCGACAGCGCCGCTAACGCAAATGCTGTTACAAACGGAGCAGCCACCTTGAAAGATGCGAAACCCGCTATTGCAGCCTTTACATTGGCTAATCCAGTGGAGCAGGCCAAAAAGTACGCGCCAGAAACAGTAAGCGAATGGGAAAAAACGCTGGCCCGTTACAATAAACTGCTTTCACAAAACTATACATCCCGAGTAATGGCCACTTTGGTTGCTGTTGATGTAGACTCTGACGAATGGAAGAAAGTTTCCGAGAACGCCAAACCAGGTGAGATCAAAGAAATGCAGGCCTTAAAGGTTGAGGAAGGCAAACTTACGTCAGTTGAGAGTGTAAAAGCCGAAAAATTACCTGATTCCGAAAATAAGAACACCTTGTCTTTCTCCATTACCACAAACAGTTCGGATCTGAAAGGATTAGTTGAGAATGCAGAATCTGGAGTGCCAATTGCCGTCAGCTCTCTGAATCTTGACGAAAAATCAACCGGAACAACAAGTGCGGTTATAGCGAATGCTGAAAGTCTTCAATTTAGCGGTACTACAGCTGCCAGTGCATTCTTCTTAGCACAAAGTAATTTGAATAATGCTGTAACAGCTAAGGACGAAGCGGCAATCAAGACTTCCCTTGCCGACCTTCTGAAGCAATACAAAGCGCAAATTACTGAGCTAGAGGCAGCTCAAGAGTAGGCTTAAATACATTTCAGCTTTAACAACATCATTAAGCAAAAATACCAAATCTTACGCGAACTAAAAGACCGAACGCCAACAACCAGCAGGCCTCCATGTGGAAGCCTGCTGGTTGTTGTTTTATCGACTATAAGTTTATATCTGTTAGGTGTTATCTTTATTTTTCATTAACCCGTGTAACCACAAATGGCTCGTTCAACGCATGCAGGGCTGCGGCCATATCTTCAACCGAAAGTCTGCCACCAGCCGAAATATGATATTGAAACTCATAGAAGCCGCCCAATGTTGCTTTGAAATTCGTTTCCCAATAATTCGTCATCAGCCAGGCATAAGCTTCCGGTTGAGCGTCAGGCGCTTGCTGCGTGTGGACCTTTCTGGTCCCGTAATCCAGCGTTCCCCATTGCACGAGAGGTGTGTCCGGGACAGCAAGCAGCAGACTGCGGTCATTATCCTGCCAGGCAATGCCCGACTGTACAGCGGAATAATCCAGGCAAGTTCCTGGAATCTGATCCTTCCAGGGGCGAACGAGGCCTCCTGGCTTGTCGGCTAACAGGGTAACTGGCCCAGTGCCTCCTGGGGTGAACGGCAGAGCCAGATAAACGTTCTCCGGATTCCAGATGCTCTCTTTATGGAACCGCGCCGAAATATCCATTCGGTTTTGACGGGTATAGATCCGCAAGTGTAGTGAAAAATAGGCGATGCCCTTGAGCTGATAACCAAGCTCAACGGTAGCATACAGCGGTCCATTATCCACCGCGCGCACTGAGATGAGCTGACCAACCGAACGCTCCACGTTAAGGCCTTTACGATTGCGTCCCATTTTGGAACGAACGCTCCATACCTGAGATGCATCTGCAGGGTTCGCTGGATTTGTCACCTCATAGATGGGTGTAAACGCCCCATACAGATCATCTGCTTTCAGCAGTTCGCGGCCTGTCTCCTTATCGATCCACGACACGATGCCGCGCTCTTTCGACCAAGTCAAGCGTACATAAGGTGACTCCAGCCCCGTTTGGCAAACGGAGACCGGCGCTTGCTGTCTGCCTGCCGTTAAGGAATACATATCCTCCATATCGTACACCTGGTCAGCACCGATCAGCTTCGAATTGGAGGTTGACGTTAAGGAAGAAAGACTATTCTGCGCTGCCAGTATTGGGCGCAGGATCAATATGCAGCTCTCCATGCCTTGGAGCTTAAGTTCCGCAATAATCGTCTGTGGGTGGCTTGACTGCTGGATCAGCACCTGTCCCGTATCCTCCCGGATTACTTCTACTCCGTTCAATAGCTCATCCGGTTCCCATCCTTCAAGCTTCAACTGAACCAACTCGGTTACCTCCCGCTCCGAGAGATTCGTTACCTTGAAGCGATAAGGACGCCCCGGGTACAAGGTGGCGGCATTATCGGCAAGCAGCACCTGATCTAGCGCGCGATAAGCAAGCCTGCTTGCCTCTGCAGCGTGAGCTGTCTTGCGAACCTCAAGCATCTGCACATTTTTGTGCCACGGTTCATAAACAGAGGAGTGATACCCCCAAGTGTGTTCGGCATAAAGAGTAAGCGCCTGCTCTACAGCCTCGATTTCCTGGAGACTAACACTTTTCTTTCCAGGGTCGAGCTTTTCCACCTTGCGAAGTGTCCGCTGTGCGTCACGGTAAATCTGAGTGTGCATCGGTGTGGAGCTTACACCATCCGACCACCAGTCTGGCCAATCCCCTTTATGCACAGGCAGACCATCCGTCCCTTCCTCCTTCAAGCGTGCAAAAAAGCCGCTCAACGTACTCATCTCCACGGAAATCCCCTCGCCGTTTTGACGGTTCCATACATCGATCCATTCCATAATTGAGCTATTGGGCGATCCGTTGTCTGTGGGCAATCCAGACAGCATCATCGGCACGAAATCGTATGGATACTGCTCCGCCTCAAGCTGGGCCAAGTACCGGTGGATGCGAATATTGGCGATTTGATTATGAATGTTCGCTGGTTCCACAAGTCTGTGGCCGAATTCATCACGAATCATGTATTTGCCAAGCGCACCAGGACAGAAACCAAGCTCGTTGCCAAGCATGTAGTGGTCTCCATTCCAGACCAGCAGGCGTTCCCCACTTGGAGCTTCCCACCAGAAAGGGGACTGCTTGCGGCCCAGCGCATACATGCCGTGATGAGTATGTATACAGCTGAATAAATGTCCGATTCCGTTATTTAGCAGGCTATCGGCATATCCCCAGCTGTAGCCATTGATATCCGCCGTCATCGCACTGTCTATTGGGTGACCGATAGATTTGGCATATGTCTGAGCTTTGCTGTGTATTTTGTTCAACAACTGTAGGTCGGGCAGCTCGGTCATATTCAAATACGTGCCGGATAGCTCGATATCGCCCCGTCGCACGGCTTCGGCAAAGGCACCTTTTTCTTCGTCTCCAGCTTGCTTCAGGAATTGCTCCACGGCCCAGAAGGTCTCGCAGGTCCAACGGAACCCTTTCCACTCGGGGTTTACACCGTTATGAGCATCATTAACAATACGCAGCGCCTGACGGATAAAATCGATATGATATTGTTCAATCTTCTCTTGTCGGTCCGTATAACCAATGTCAGTATGGGAATGGTGAATGACGTATATTTTCCATTTCCGTTCAAGCGTTGGGATGGCTGCCTGTTTGATTTGTTGTTCGAGTGTCATCTTTTTTCTCCTTTGTTGATGGATTAGGTACCTTTTACGAGTTGGAAAATCCCGTGGAACACATGCTCCTGCATTTGTTTCTCATTATGCAGAGCAATCTTCTCGGGCAAGAGCGCTTCAGAAAGCGCGCTGCCAAATAGATCATGGGTTTCGGCAATTTGCCCCCCCAAGATCAGACGAGCGGGGCGAAATTCTGCCACGTACGGACGCAGCATTTCCCCAAGCCGCTGACCGTAAAGCTGCCATACACGGATGGCGGAGGAATTTCCCTGTCTGGCCGCTATGGCTAGATGGTACACGTCCTCTCCCTGGCTTCGAGCATCATGGCTATCTGCCAAGGCCAAAATGCCTCGGCTTCCGAACAGATCATCCACGGTTCCTCCGTTGTATTGCTCGGCATACAACATGCCTGAGTCGGGAATTCCCCATTTTCCGCTGACAATGGACCGGTTCTCAACAAAAGCTGAGCCAAGGCCCGTTCCCAATGTAAGGCAAAGCAATCTGTCCTGTGGAAAAAGCCTGCTGACCCCCAGAGCGAACAGAGTAGCATCATTGCCAAAACGAATATCTGCGTTGGCAAGCTGGGTCATCCATGTAGGAGCAGTGGGCTCCGCTGCAAGCGCCGTTAATTCACACCGCAGCAGTGTTTTTAGATTGAATTCATAAAGCTGCTCGTATTTATTCAATCCCTGGATACGGGAAACCCCTGTGTCGTATTCAAAAGGTCCGGGGAAAGCAAAGCCGATGTGAAAATTGGCAAAAGTGGCCCGGGTCCCTTTATCGGTACTTAGCCTCTCCATGTAGGCGACGTATGCCGCGGCAAGCTCCTGGATCACGCCAGCCAGATTGGAGGCGATTTCATACGCGCTACTGTCGGAGTGCGATGACCTTTTGACATAAAGTTGTGGTAGAAGATTCCCGTCACTCAGTACAACGGCACCCTTCAAAAAGGTCCCCCCGGCATCAATGGCAATCGTGACGTCAGGGTTCATAAAGGTTCACCAGATTTCCAGTGATGCGGAAGCAGAGGCGTGTTCCAGTCTGGCGAAACCTGTGCCCGGATCAGAGTGCACGATCGGTCACCCAGAGACTCCAGACGGAAACCTCCGACGGAGGCAGGAACGATATACGCTTCGGCGTACCCCCACTCCACAGCCGCTGTCTTATCATCCAGCGGAGTCAGCCGCACACGGTCACCTTCTACGAGGTTAAACATAACAAACTCGCCAGCCGTATCGTCGATCCACTCTCCGTCCAGTTTTAATCTTTTGATCTGAAAAAGCAGATCCTCCCGTTCGCCTAGCAGCTCTTCCCTGCTGTCTCCCTGTACTCGGCTTTCCTTTGGAACCACTATCAAATGCTTCTGAACGTAATCCGTGTCAAACTGTTCCTGCATGTTGGCACTGGCATGATCGCCGTTGATCGGACGCGGACGCCCGTCTCTGTCCAGCCGCAAATGGTCGTATATTTTGAAGGTAAACCACCATGTTGTCGAAGAGATCTCCAGCACCAGATTGTTTTTGCCCGAAAAATGTACGGCGCCTGGCGGGATCAGAAATAGGTCACCCTTATTCGCATCCCAAATGTTCACATATTCTGGGATCTTCAGCGGTTGTCCCAAGGTGTGGGCAGATTCAACCGCCTGAAGCAGCTCCTCCCCGGTTGTACCCTCCGTGAAACCCAGTCCCACAAAAGGTTTGGCGCCTTCCTTCTGTTCCATAATGTAATAGGATTCCTGCTGCGTCATCGTTTCGTTGAACGTCTGCTCGATGTATGCCTGCTGGGGGTGGACCTGCAAAGACAGATGATCCCCGTCGATCGTATCGAGATAATCAAACCGGATCGGAAAATAGTCGCCAAACAGTTGCACATTCCGCTCGCCCATAATTGCTTCTGGATGAGCAGACAACAGCAGCGGGAAAGGAAGCTCCACTATAAAATCCCGATAACCGATTAATAGCGTGTTCTCCGGTGCGATAGGTTCAAACCCCCATGCGCAGTTATTCCAATCCTTAGGCAGGTCGCATAGTTCTTTTAAATACTGTCCGCCCCAAATCCCCGGTGCAAAAAACGGTTTTACTCGAAAAGGCTGCTGGGCTGCTGAAGCCAAAAGTCGGCGCAGCATAGGGACGGTGACCAAAACGGGTCGTTCCCGGTTGTTCGTATCCACATAGTAGTCAAAGTCATACAAGTGGCGTTTGCGATATTCCTCCCAGACGGGCCATTCCAGAAACAAGGCATGCTTATAGGTTTCGACCGTATCCCGGCAAGTGCCTAACCCCAAAGAACCCATCCCCTGCTGATGCAGTTTCTGCTGTGCCTCTCTGGATAAGTCGCAAAACAGAGAAACGTTCGTTAAACCTGATGCTGTAGAAAGGAAACCAGATCCAGACCCAAAGGTCACAACGATGGGGGCTAACTGATCTATGTTTGGCGACTGGACCTCTGCATGTTCAGCGGAATGATAAAGCCGAAGTTGATCGTCTACATCACTGAGCCAGACCGACTGTGCATGTGGCCGGAAATAATCCTTAACGCTGACGTCCGAGGCTATAACGCCAAAAGCACGGTTATCCGTCAGATAAGTGTGAAACTGCTGAAGCAAATCTGTAGAAGACTTTAAATAATCAGCGCTGTCTATTTCAATTAAAACCCTGCTCTCTAGGTGGCAGCGCGACCGCAGTATTGCCAGACATTCGTTGAATGCGGCACCATGTGTACCATCAATGACCATATAAAAAGGAAGCAAATCATTCTGTACACATTCAGGCCAAATTTGATCAAGCCATTCTTCATACGCATTCCAGATCCCCGGTTCTGTCTCTTGGTCGGGCTGAAGCTGAATGAAATTGACTGGGTTGGTTTGAAAGGCCAAAGGGGCTATTCGGGGCATGTTTAAAACCTCCAACTCTATATCGATTTATGTTCATCATTGTATAGGGAGTTGGAGGTGCTGTCTTTAAACGATCAAGCTGTGTTTTTGTACAATCAGGACATTCGGGGTGGGTAATGCATTTTGCCAGAGCGGCCTTCGGCAAACTGATTGCGTCGGAATTTGGCCGGGGAAACACCAAGCTCGCGGGTGAATATCCGGGTAAAATAGTGCACGGATTGGAACCCGCACTTGATGGCGATATCTTTAATTGGTGTCTGTTCATTTAATAAGAGCCCAGCGGCTTGCTGCACACGTCGTTCCTGAATGTAGTGGACGAAGGACTGCCCCAGATTTTCCTGAAACAACCGGGTCAGGTGACGGGATGAAATGTGGAGGTGCCTCGACACCGTCATAAGTGTAAGCTCATTGATCAAATTATCATCAATGTATCGTTTGGCCTGTCGGAACAACGTATTTTGTTCCATGGGCTGCTCTCCCGTATCGGCCGAGTCTGTTCGAGTCGGAACGTGCAAATCTGCTATCGATAACAGCAGAGAAGCGGAAATTTGCTTTACAGCAAGTGGAAGAGTTGCCCCAGGCTGGTCGAAAGAAGTAATGAGCGCTTGCCATAAATGGCCAGTTGGCGTAAGGTCCGCTTGCTGGGATACGCTTTGTCCAAGCTCGGCAAGTCGACGGAAAAATTCAGTATAATAAACATCTGTGTGGGCTTCATCCAGTTCGAAAGCCACATAAGAAAGTGTCAGTCCGGTCTGGCTGCGAATTTGATGCCATACGCCTGGAAGAGATAGAAATGCTGTTCCTTTATTTAAAGCATAATGCTGGTTTTGTTCTATGTAGCTTCCTTCACCGTCTACCACATAACAAGCCTCAAAAAAGGAATGCCGGTGGAAGGCATTGTCGAAATGATCGGGCATGAATCCCCAATACAAAATGGACAATGAAAGCCCTGTTTGCTCCACTTTTGTAATATAACGATTGCATATGTGATTGGCCCGGCGGAAGCTGGCTTCGATGGTCATGGCGTTCCTCTCCCTTCAAGCTCTCATTATACGTTTACATAACAAAAAGGCAATCCAGAGTTGATTGCTTTTATGGTAAATAGATCGGTCCATTGACATTTGTCCAAACAAATTCGTTGCTTTTTTTTCATTGTCTCCCCTCTTAATGATGCCTATAATAACATTTGTAATTGATAATCATTATCATTTATAAACCAAAAAAAGCAGGGGGCAACAGGAATGAACAGCACATTAATGAAACAACTAACAATATGGGGAGCAAGCTTCCTTCTTCTTGCTGTGTTGGCAGCGTGCAGTCGTTCGGAAAGCATTCCTTCTCAGGAGCTTGAGGAGAATCGTGAGCAAACCATAAGCTATACAACCCAATCAGGTGAACAGGTTGAGATTCCGGCGCAATCACAGCGGGTCATTTATCTTGGTTCTACACTAGAAGATCTGCTCGCAATGGACATTCCTGTCGTTGGAGCCAATCTGGTTCATGCCACGGGCAGCTATACGGAAGGCCGATTGGAAGGTATTGAGGATGTTGGGAATCCTGGAGACCTGGAGGCAATAGCTGCCTTGCAGCCTGATTTGATTTTAAATGGCTACACAGAAGATGCAGACCGAAATACGGCTTTTGCAAAGATTGCTCCTACCATCCCCTTTAATTCAGCATTGCCGTTCAAAGAACGCGTGCGAGAGCTCGGTACCATATTTGACAAAAAAGATGAGGCAGAAAAATGGATAACCAAATTTGATGCAAAATCGGAATTGATGTGGGACAAACTGCAATTGGAAGACGGTGAGACGGCAACGATTTTCTTGCAATTGGGCAAAAAACTCTACGTTATGGGCAATCGTTCGCTGGGCGTAGTCCTGTATCAAGAGCGCGGATTCGCAATCCCGCCGGCCATTCAGCAGAATATTATCGCCAAAGACCAAACCTTCATTGAAGTGTCGGAAGAACTGCTGCCGGAATACGCGGGGGATCATCTCTTTGTACTCGTTCTCGGCAACGACGAGAGCCAGGCAGAGTCAGATCGGATGATGCAAAGCCCATTGTGGCAAACGTTACCTGCAGTTCAGAATGGGAACGTCTATACCACCTCTGCTGAATGGAACACCGATAACCTGCTGGCTTTGGAGCAGTTGCTTGATGAACTGCCGAAGTGGATGAACCGGTAATAACTAACGTCGAATATTGTTGACCCCCATTTTGGCTCTGCGCCTGTGGGGGATTTTTTATGCAAAGATCGGCACCTTGTTTTGGTACCTGTTTCATAATTAACGGTCTGTGAAGCAAAAAAATATGATACACTATTGAAGTTGAGAATTATTATCATTTAGATGGGAGGGCTCTCGAATGCGAATGGCTTCCCTTTACATTCAACTGCAGCAGTATGAACTGCTTCAGCTTGCCCGGCTGTCGGAATCCAACAGCCCAAGTATACCAGCGGAGAACATCGGTGCCGATTGCTGCACGCTGCTCATCGCACTGGATCGGGGCGTTCGCCTGCATATCAACAATATCGCCCAAGATTTGCGGCAAGGCAGTTGTATACTGCTACTGCCGCAGCAAACCTTCTGCCTGGAAGGGACCTGTGAGCAACCGAGGGTGATTCGGTTTACTTTTCAGGCTTTTGAAGTGGAAGGACTGGTCCTGCGTCATGTCGCAAGCCCACCCCTCATACCAAGCTATCCTTATAGTCTGCCTTTTTCCACATTAAAAAGCGTATTAGGGAACGAGGACTTGGCATCGTTCCAACCTGTGCAAAGCAGCCCTGTCCCCCCTCCACTGTTGGCTATTCTACAGGCAAGATTGCAACTGGTGCTCGGCATGATGGCCCAATTGGAGCAAACCTCCTCTTCCCCAGTCCACAATGAAAAAGCAGTACAACGTACGCTAAGCTACATAGAGCAGCACTACAACGAAGATTTGACTGTGGAGCAGTTGGCCGAAATGGCCGGAATGGTCCGCTGGAAATATAGCAAACTGTTCAAGGCTATCGCTGGCAAGAAGCCGACCGATTATATTACAGAACTGCGGGTCAAACACGCCAAGCGGATGCTGATCAGTTCCACTGAGCCCTTGCGCGAAATATCCCGTCAAGTCGGCTTTAAGGATGAATATTATTTCAGCCGTCGCTTTCAGCAACTGACTGGCTCTCCTCCACGCGAGTATGCCAATACCCAGCTGCGTTCCAGAAGGCGAACGGTAACCGACTCGCTTGGTAGGCAGATTCGTCTTCCGGAAGTGACGACGCGTGTAGTGGCAACTGGTACAAATACCCTCGGTGAATTGCTTGCCCTCGGCATTTGCCCCGTCGGAGCAGGAATTGCGACTATGAAATCACAAGTCATATTCAGAAACAGGCTACAGAACATTTCTGATATTGGGCTGCGAGCGGCACCGGAGCAAGTCTCACCGCTGAAGCCGGATCTTATGCTGCTAGGCAATTATTGCGAGCAGCAGCTCCCCGAGTTGGACGCCATTGCACCAACGATTGTATATTATGAAACAAACAGCACCTATGAGCGTCTTCGTTACATTGCCAGCCTTTTTGACCGTGACAAAGCAGCCGAGCAATGGATTAATCGATACGAGAACCGTATGAGGCAAATACGGCGACAGCTGGAAGACCAGTATGCCGCAGGTGAGTATGCAACCGTCTATCTGCTGCTTGGTACGAACGTTTATGTTATGGGGAAAACCGGATTTGCGGCTACTTTGTATGAAGCCCTCGGCTTCCGTCCCTCCCTGCCAGTCCATCGTCTGATTGAAGATAAAAAGCCCTGGATACAAATCAGGCACAACGAAATCAGACATTACACCGCCGGCCGTAACTTTGTACTGGTACCCAAAGAGGAGATGCAATTAAACGCTCCGAGCCCGCTGTTAACCTTAGTTTTAAACTTGGCACCCAGCAAAGTCCATGTGGTGGAGGCCAGCTGGAACTATGACGATCCTATAACTCGCGAAAGGCTGCTGACTGTTCTGCCTTCTATCTTGGCTAAGAAACAGCATGCTGTGGTGCAGGTTTAAATTATGCTTTTGCTCCTGACATACAAAAATCCGATTGCGTTCAGTATCAGCAATCGGATTTTTGTATAAATTTTATTGTTCAGCCAATTTCAGAAAATACTCTGATGCCAAACGGACAGCCAGGACACTCGCACTATTGAGAGAGTTATCAAATATAAGAACATGGTTGTTTTTTACGGCCTCCAGTGAGTTCCATACCTTCGAAGATTCCTTTTCCTTCACGGCTGCCTTTGCAACGTCAATATCATGCTGGATAATAATATAATCGGGATTCATGTCGTATAGCCCCTCCAGCGTAAGCGCCTCGCCACCCTCAGGATATCCCTTCGGTGCCAACAATCCAAAGCCTGCAGTTTGATTGTAATACATTGTATTTTTAGATCCTTGAGCATTAAAATTGGCTTTTCCATCAACCCGCAACAAGGCAAAGGTCTTATCCTCAAGAGTACCTAGCTGATCTTTCGTTTTTGTTATCATTTCTTGGGTTTCCTTAATCAATTGTTCTGCATGCTTTTCTTTTCCAACAACTTCAGCGAGAAGCATCGTTGTTTTTTCCCAGGTATCGGTGTAGTCGATCAAAATGACAGGAGCAATCTTGTTCAACTCATCATAAATGGTATCCACAGACCCCTTAAAGGTTACAATCACATCAGGCCGGGCCTCAATAATCTTTTCCAAATTCGCTGAGTCGCTACCCAAATCAATAATATCAGCAGACCCGGCGTAAGGCTGTAAAGTAGCAAACTTCTCCATCGCCTCCACCGCGCTTATTGATGCGATTGGAGGCGTATTCAGAGCAAAAAAGTAATCTAAATATAATGGATGCAGCACCGCTATACGCTCTGGTTGTTTCTCAAGCACCACCCCATTATCGCTGGCATCCGCAATGGTTCTTGGCCATGCTTCACCGTCGATCTTGCTGGCCTCAGGAGTAACTGCACCGGGCGTTTCGGAGCACCCAGCCAGTATCCCCCCTGCAAGTAAAATTACAGTTAAAATCAATCCAGTTAGTCTTTTCATATGTCCTCCCCAATTACTGTGTATACAATGTTTTATGAATTCCCTAAATGATCGCGCAATGTTTCCCCGGTATATTCACTTCTGAACAGTCCTCTTTCAACCAACTTCGGAATCAGCTTATCAAAAAATATTTCCATCGATTTTTCTGAACCGCCTGGCAGGGCAATGAATCCATCAATAGCACCAGCCTCAACCCGCTCAATAATATCATTCATTACGGCCTCGGCTGTTCCCACAGATACCCAGTGAGCAGATCCGACAACCTCCGGCCGATTCAGAATATCTTTCACTGTAGGCTGGTATTTGGTAATATATCGGCGCAACAGTTCGGCATGTGTGCGGCTGCGAACAGCCTGATCAGGATCAGGTAGCATATCCTCGGTTACGTGTTGATCCAAGGGGAAACCGCTTAAATCAAGCCCCATCAACGATTGCAGAGAGGCATGTCTGCGCTCAAGACTTAAATGGGCATGAGCAGCCTTATGTAATTCAAGCGCTTCTTCGTGCGTATCAGCCAGGAAAAAATATAAACCCGGCAAAACTTTAATCGTGCTTGGATCGCGCCCATGTTCTACAGCTCGTTTTCTCAAATCACTTCGCAATTCCACGCCCGACTCAAGATCCGGCATCGCCGCAAAAATAGCATCCGCTACGGATGAGGCAAAATTTCGGCCAATATCCGAAGCACCGGCTTGAAACAGAGGAATGGTTCCCGATGGATGAGAAGGTAAAGTAAGTGGCCCTTTTACATTGAAAAATTCACCGGAATGATGGATAGCAGTCACTTTTTCCTTATCAGAAAACATGCCTGACTCACGGTCAATAACAATAGCCTCATTCGGAAAACTATCCCAAAGCTTGCATACCACATCCGTAAATTCGATTGCCTTCGCATACCGTTCTTCCGGTGATGGCATTGGCGAATTTCCGAAGTTATCGGCGCCTTCAATAGAAGTGACAATATTCCAGCCGGCACGCCCATTACTTAGCCAGTTCAAGGACTGAAGCTGCCGGGCAACAACATAAGGCGGATTAAACGTGGTAGAAATGGTCGTAACGAGTCCGATCCGATTGGTTTCACGAGCTATTGCTGCAAAAAACAAAGTAGGATCTGGGCTACCGAAATTAGAAGAATCGCCTAACATCTGCGGGCTAATATACAGATAATCAGCTCTGAAAAGAAAATCGAGCTTAGCGTTCTCCGCCATTTTTGCCCAATGAATATAATAGTCAATGGTTCCTGTCTGCTCCACTCCGCTATCCGGGTGCCGCCAACCGTCACCTTTATTCCATGTTGCATTCAAGGACAATCCAATACATAGTTGTCTGTTTGAAGTCATTTCTACCAACCTTTCTTAGTTCTTATCATTGTTTGCTCCTAGAAAGCCCTCCCGCTCAAAATCGAGCCGCTCTAAGTAATAATGATTCTCATTATCAAAATAAAGTTTAGCAAGGATTCAAGCAAATTTAAATACACAAGTTACAAATCTGATATGCACAATTATCTAAACTATGGTTGGACAGCTAAAGGTTAGGTCCTTGCCTCACGACAAAACAAAAAAAGCCGCATCGATGCGACTTTGATCTTTTAACACTATAACTTGTGTCATCTGTACTGTTTGACACACTGCTGTCTCTGCACCGATGCCACTTCTAAATTAGACTCATAGTCAAAGTAACTCCAGAGCTTTCAACAAGGCATACTCACTAGAGGTGGCACCTATTTGAGAAAAATGTGCAGTCGGAATCATTGGAGCCAAATGATGATATCCAGGAAGTACTTGCAATTCGATCAATACACCGTCAAAGGCAAGTTGTTTGGCAAATAATAAGGTTTCGTCTATAAACAAATCAACGCTGCCTATGCTCATATAAGTGGGTGGTAAACCGGTAAGAGATTTGGCACGCGCTGGCACGTAATACTCATTTGTTTCCTCTTGTCCGGGTTCCTGACCTAAGACTGATTTCCAGCCGAAATAATTGCTTTTTTTGGTCCAAACAAACTCGCCGGCATAAGGATGGTCTGGCAAAATACTTGTACGGTCATCAAGCATTGGGCTGCGCAATCTTAGATGATGGATGTCGAATTCCTTCTGGTCGCGAATGTACAGAGCTAACCCCGCCGCTAATCCACCACCAGCACTGCTACCAGCAAGTGCAACTTTCTTAGTATCTATCCCTAATTCCTCGGCATGTTCGATACACCATTTCAAGCCGGAATAACAATCCTGTAATTGACTTGGCTGAATATGTTCTGGCGCTAGCCGATAGTAAACCGATACACAGCAAAAACCATGTTGCACAGCCAGTGCCGCATTGCCTTGACGTTCACCGACCGGACTGCCCATAACCATTCCCCCACCGTGAATCGAATAATATAACGGCATCTTACTATACTTTGGTTGGCGGGGTTTAATAATTTCTATACGAATATCAGGACCGCCAAAATAACTTGGCACTACCCTTTCTTCGAATGTGACTGGAAACAGCTGCGTTACATCGATTTGCTGCATCATGTTTGTTTGACTTTTCCGTGCTTCCAATAGTGTGGCAGCGGAAAGATCGGTGGTTGGTATTAAATCAATCGCACTTATTATCTCCTGATCGATCAGATGTTTGCTTCTGCTTGTTGGTTCATTCATATTTACCGTTTCCTCGCTTTCTTAATCATGTTCAATGAAGTGCTGCTTTCTCTCCAATGGTCCAGTATTCCCGATTCGAATTCAAATCAAAAGTTACACTTTCTCTCACCGTCTCGACTCCTCTTCTGCCTAATCCTATTGTAAAGAGCGCAATAAGCTAATTAAATGAAAACAATAAGTTAGAATCGTTTTTGACATAAAAAAACACTGATGAATTTCTTCATCAGTGCGTGTACTACTTATTTTTGGAATAAACAATTTTCTTAATGGTTTCGATAGAGAGAAAGTAGTCCTTAGCAAGCTGCTCAACACTGCTATTATTCTTAAAAGATTGTCTAATAGTGGCATTTCGGTGATCTAACCATTGCCTTCCACCACTCAAACTTCCCCAATGATTATATTCCTTTTCCTGTTTCGGAATGTAAATCGTTTCTCCCTGGACATACTCTTGAATCATTATAATTAACTTTTCGGGTAATATTTTCTTAGCGTTTGTATATTTCACTTTGCTTCACTCCTTATTTTTGAAAATAAGGTGCAAAGCCAAAATATTAGAAAAGCTTATTTAGCGTTAGAAAAGATTTAGCCCCATGCAAAGTAACGCTTCTCCAATACTGGCTTTGCACAAGTGAAGCAAGTCACAGACAATCTTAACAGATTCTCCATCAGTAAAGCACCTCCCTTTTACGTTGCCAGTATAGCATATTTCTAATTACTTCGGACCATCTCATGAATAATAGTTAGTCGCTCCTATGGAAGAAACGATTGAAGATGCTATCCTCGCAGCAGATTTATTGCGCAAAGATCCACGTATTGATACCAACCAAATATTCATTATAGGTCATAGTTTAGGCGGGATGTTAGCTCCACGAATTGATGCAGAAGGCGGCCATTTTGCTGGTATCATCATTATGGGTGGGTCCCCACGGAAGTTAGAAGAGATTTTGATGGATCAAAACAACGATGTTTTAGACTCATTAAATATGTTTTTGAAAATGATTGCGAAAAAACAAATAGCAACACTATCAACTAAGTTTGATAAAATTTATACATTAAGTGATGAAGAAGCGAAATCAAATGTGGTTTTGGGGAAATATTCTAGAGCCTTCTACTTCAAAGAGATGGGAGAACATCCATCCATTAATTACCTTAACGTATTAGATAAACCCGTACTCATTTTGCAAGGAGATCAAGATTTTCATGTATCCGTAGAAAAAGATTTTAAGGTTTACAAAGACTTATTGGGAGAAAGGCCTAACGTTACGTTTAAACTTTATCCCCACCTAAATCATTTATTTATGCCAGCTGTTTATGGAGAAATATTAAAAATGAAAAAAGAGTACAAAGTTGCGCAACATGTAGATAAGAACGTGATCAATGACATTTCCGAATGGATTCATTCAGTTTAGGAAAAAGCCAATAGTAATCAGTAACTGACTGATTTCTTCAATACTTCTATACTTTCCTGAAGGAACGATTGATTTCTTTCAACTCCTCTGTTTTTACACCAAACAACGGCCCCGAAAGCATCATAGAAATTATAGAACGGCAATACAATTTCGAGATTTAACATGTTCCGAATGGTTTGGTAACCTTCGAAATACGGGGACTTCGTTCTCGGGTTTACTTCCCAAATATATCTATTGATTTTAGTAAAGTCTATTTCAGAGGAGCCACCCCGGGCACTCTCAAAATCAATAATGCCAGTAACCCTGTTACCATTCACCAATATATTGCCAGGTCGAAAATCCATATGTACAAAACAGGGTCCGTCAGGATCTGGTAAAGCAGAGAACACGCCATCAAAATGAAGAATACATCGTTCATACAATGCTGGTTCGAGGAGCTCTTTGCAGGGCTCTTTCCACTTTTCGAAATTGTTTTTGATATGTAGTCGCCAATTATTTTGGTCAAGAAATTTAAATCCGTCGGTTGAATGGTAACCGTATCCTTGTGTTTTTACCTCATGGAGCATCGCATGATACACACCCATTTGAAAAGATAGCTTCTCATCCATATTTTCTGTACAAGGAACCCCTTGAATTGCAGAGAGAAGTAATGCTCCAGTATTACTTTCATCCCCACACCAAATGTCCAATACCTTAGGAACAGGTATGACGTCCTTCAATATTTCAAGCACCTGAAATTCGCGAAACAGCTTATCCTTGTTAAATGGAATCTTCACATATACATCTTCTCCACTAACAAGAGTAAGTTTAAATACATCAGAACTATATGATTCCGGAACATCTTCAATATTCAAGACATTCAACTTCAGCTTTTCTATAACGTTTAGAATGGAACTCATATGGCACCTCCTTTATTGGGCGTTCAAATATAAATCAGCGAGCCCGTTTGATGTGGCTCGCTGATTTTATGGGATCTTATATTAACATATTTATCCTGTATTTGGCTAATGAGATAACTGCAACTTTTTACTTTTTCAAGCTTTCCATAAAATCATGCAGTGCGTTGGATACCCACTTCTTCGGATGAAGGACGAGCTGTATTTCGAGTTGGAGCTCTGCATGTTCAAGGGGTAAGGCTTTCAACTCTCCCCGCTCGATTTCTTCCATTACAGCCATTTGCGGCAAAATCGAAATGCCCTCCCCTGACTTAATGCTTCTTTTGATCGCTTCCGGATTGCCAAGTTCCAGACCGATCCGATAAGGGATTGAATTCGCGCGAAGGACTCTTTCAAGCAGCTGCCTGTAATTGCAGGTATCTTCAGGCATGATCCATTCCATATCCTTTAGATCCTTCAATTCAATCTGCGTTTTGGCGATCAGCGGATGCTGTGGATGGACGATCAGCAAAAGCGGTTCTTGGCGAATGGTAATCCACTGCAAAGCCGGATCGCTCGAATCATCTGCGAGAATAAGTCCGATATCGGCTTCACCTTCCCTGACCTGATGCAAAATTAACCCCTCACGGTTCGTATGCAGTCGTATGTTCAGATCCGGGTATTCCTTACGGGTGGCTTGCATATATGGAGGTAAAAAGTAAGAAGCGATAGAATCCATCGTACCGATCGTTAAGGAGCCACCACCCTGCTTCGCCATTTTTTCCTTGGACTGCTCAAACAATTCCAACATCTGTCCGGCAAGCTTGAACAGCTCTTCCCCGGCAGAAGTCAGACGAATCTTGTTATTGCTATAGCGTTCAAACAGTTTGACTTGGTATGCTTTTTCCAGCTTCTGAATTTGCGTAGTAACACTGGATTGTGCATAACCCAGCACCTCTGCGGCTCGGGTGAAGCTCTCACGAATTGCGACCTCTCTGAACGTCTGAAGATAGATTAAATCCAACTTGCTCACCTCATCGAAAATATTGATGACAACTATCATTTGTTATAGGTAACTGTGATGCTGATTCCTATGTTACATTAGTTTCAATATAACGGGAAGAGGTAGTTGATAATGATGAATGAACAACATGTTCAAGGAATTTATATACCGGTAATTGCCCCTTTTTCGGATGATAACAAACTCGACATTGAATCGTATCGCAAATATGTTACCCATCTTGCCAAACACGACATTCAGGGATTGGTCGTAAACGGCACGACCGGAGAATCTCCGACTGTTTCCTGGGATGAAGTAAAGCAGATGGTGGAAGTAACGAAAGAGATTTTGATCAGTCTGAACAAAACCATCCCCCTCGTTGTGGGAACAGGAACCAATGATACCTATTCGACGGTTCATCGGACCGAAATGGCCGCTGAATTGGGAGCAGATGCTGCTCTGGTGGTCACTCCTTATTACAACAGACCGACGCAAGAAGGAATTCTAGAGCATTTCTCCAACGCGTCCCGGACAGGATTGCCAATCCTAGTTTATGAGATTCCGGCTCGAACCGGTAGTCGCATGACCTTGGATACGATGAGAAAAGTCATGGATCTGGACGGGGTTATTGGCCTGAAGGACAGCACTGGCGGTTTGGATCTGCTGCTGGCGCTAACCCAACATGAGACGAAGCCTGTACTTTGCGGCGAGGATGCATATTTCCATGCGATGCTATGTCAAGGTGCTGCAGGCGGGATGGTAGCATCTGCTAATATTCATACCCAACGGTATGTGGACGTGTATCAACGCTTTGTATCTGGTGACGTGAATGCGTCAAGAGACAGCTTTAAGCAGCTGCAGCCACTGATTAGTGACGTGTTTGCAGAGCCTGCTCCAGCCTCGATCAAATGGTGGCTTGCTCAGCAACAGCTGATTGCCTCTGCAAAACTGCGTCTGCCGCTGACTGCCGCATCGGAAAAAGCAAAACAAAGGTTGGCGGATACACTCGCAGAGATGGTCGTACCTTCTTAAACTTGCTACAATTTATGAGTACATCCAGTCTGATTTAATGAAACATCATGGAATGGAAATAAAAAACAACCAGTATTGATACATCAATACTGGTTGTTTTAACTTTAAACACAGATCTTCAGACGAAGAACTAGATATTGCTAATTCACCATTCATCAAGGAATGCTGAGCACAACTTTGAATATTAAAAGTAATCCGAAAAGTAAGGTGCCTGCTGCTCAATAGCATCTTCTAACAAATCAAGCGTTTCTGGATCACATTTAATCCGGCCAATCTTATGCAGATACTCAGGACGCTTATAACCTAACAACATGGTCGTCATGGTTTGGATACTTATGCTGTCTTCACTACGTCGATTTTGACTCCGAATTACTCTTCCGCTTCCATTCGGTTCAATTTGTAGAGTAAATGTGCCTTGATTCCATGAAAGCAACGGATCTTGCAAAGTAAAGGTCCACTCTCTATCCATCGCTGCGGGTTTGAACGGATATTTCGAGATAAATTGCTCAATGTCCACGATCCGTGCCATAAAGTAAGGCGAAATGGTTTCCTTAATATCAGCATCTTCCAGCAAAAAGGCAAGCTGTTCATCGGTATGAATATTGCCTACCACTTTAGATATCATTGAAAAATGCGCACTAATGAAATTCCACAGCCCACTTCGTGCCTCTTCATGAATGAAGATCATATCTTTGACGTGGAACACTTCTTCTTCAATCCAATATAAAATATATCCATCCGGTTGACCGTCTTCTCCATAATAGACAGCTGCAGTTAAATCATCTGAATCCCACCGCCAATACTCACTCCACGCCAGTTCTTTCCGCAGCATCGCTCCATGGGTTTGCATCGAAAAGCGTTCATAAGCCACCTTCACATCTTCGCTGTCGGGTTCTACACGTGCCACATCGCCAGGAACAGGTTTGTTTTTGGGTAATTGGAAGTCTTGAACCTCAAACACGATTTTATCAGATATAATCTCCCATCCTTTACGGCGATAATACGGTATGGAGTAAGGATACAAGTAAGAAATGGATTGTTTCTGTTCACGCATATTGGTGAGAGCTTGCAGCAGGAGTTTATTCATTAAACCTTGACCCGAATATTCAGGGAAAGTTCCCACACCAGTAACGCCACCCATAGCATAAGTTTGGTTAAAAATCCGAACCTCAAATGGATATATGGATACCTGAGAAATCAGTTTTTCTCCATCGAACCATCCAAGTACATCTGCTTGTTGTAAGACAGGTGATTTTTCATGGAGAATTTCGCTTTCTTTCCAGCCATGTTTGTGAAGATCATTATGAGTAACCTGAAATACATAGCGTAACAGCTGACTATATTGTTCTAAATGTGACAAATCTACTTTTTTCATTTTTAAATTTTGCTTACGATGCATGCCAGTTATTCTCCCTTGGTTTTAAATTATATTATTTACCAATTGCTTCAGAATCATGCTGGCGCTGATCTAGGTTAGCAGATCGAAGTGCGACGGAAGGGATAGCGGCTGTCGGGCCAGCAACAGAACCAATTTGAATCCAAAACAATTTTCGAAGCCGATCTGATCGTTAGTGGTCGGTGTTGAGATTGAGCGCCAGATTGAGGCATTATTAGCAGGTCTTAGCGAGACGGAGCGGTCACAGCTTATAGCTATTTCATCTAAAATCTTGAGTACTCCAATCGTTAAATGACGGGACTTTCGCTTCCCTCTTTTATTTATCCTTTAACTTCAATTGAACAAAACAGGTACGAGGCGCAGTAAAAAAAGCCAGCCGAAAGCGGCTCGCTCCAATATTCTATATAGGTTTTTCCCTGAATTGAATGAATTGAAATGAATTGCATCCAACTCATCTATTGATTTCATATTCTTGTATCACTTCAGCCTCATTCGATAAAACAAAAAGCCGCTAAAATAGCGACTATTGATGGGTCCATCTTCTTGCCCTGCAGAAGGAAATTATTTAATTAACTCCAGTGTAAATCCTTCCATTTCTTCTTCCGCTTCATGCATCAGGTCCAGCAATTGATCTGCATACTCTCCAAGAGACTTTCGGCTTGCATCGAAATCAATCCACTGAATGGTAAGTGGCATAGGGAGAAATCCAGTCAGGCAATCCCATAACGCGTCCAAATTCCGCCCATAGGTTTGACCTAATCCAAGACTGGATTGAAGGACGTCATGTAATCCTTCTTTTCCATGAATGTCCTTTCCATTGATGACTACTGTATTCATATGATCACCTTTTCCCTATTCGATTTGCTCAAACGTACGGTAATGATCCGTTGTTTTATAGATTAATCCATCATTGGAGTATAAAATCCGATCACTCCCCCGCGTTCCTCCCGAATAGTTAATATCTGCTTCGTACCAAGTTCTTCCCTTTTTCTTGGGCAACAGCCCTTCTCGATTTTGAAAAACGTCCCCGCCGATGCTTTTGCCTGGAGCCACTTTTTCCAAATTACCTTTACTAGGCTCCCATCCTAATTCTCTAGCTTCTTTCTTGGTTATATAATTTTCCGGAAGTTCATTATGCTCCGAAATATACTTGGCTACTTCATCAAATTGCGTTAGAGCTGCATTCTCTTGAGATGAGCCATTTAATGAAACCGTTTCGAGTGAGCAGCCTGTAAACAGGATGGTCACCAGAATAAAAAGTAAAACACCTAACCATTTTTTTACAACCATTGATTTTGATCTCCTTCTGAAAAATTAGCATCATCCCTATCATAACATGTTCCTTTCGTATACTCCTCTTTATATTCGTTTCTCGCGGCAATCATCCATCCCAACAGAAAAAGGCTGGAACAGGGATATCCCCGCTCCAACCTTTATTATGATTGCATTCTTACGGCTCAATCCCCCACGCCAGTTGACCATTGATATACCCGGTAACCTGTTCATGGTTTGCGAACTGCGTACTGGACGCCTTAAACGAGTAATCGTTAGCCTGGTTGTAATTGGACCAGTTATTTTTGGAGAACCGTGCTTGAATTTCAGCGCTTTGTCCGGCATTAAGCGTTCCGGCAGAATTCGTAAAACCAACTTCCAAAACATAATCCGCTCCCGCAACCGGCGATGCCAATTTAACGAATTTGCTGGTTACATTTGCACTCCCGATACTGGCCCAGTCAGACCAGAAACTCTGCGCTTCTTCACCGTCAATTGTATAGTAATACCGGACCTTTACATCACTTAATTGAATCGCCGAATTACCGGTATTGACCACTTTGAATTTAGGTGAGATTCCGTTGGTGGACGCACTTGTATTACCGTTAAAAGCTTGGATTGTCAAAGCCCCAGAGGGTGCAGTAACACTGCTGTCCACCACGTTGATTGTAAGAACAGCGTTATCTCCTCCGTTAAAATGAAACGTTATCGTATTTTGGCTTAGCGGCAGCGTGGAAAGGTAAGATTTGCGCAGAACGATGGCAGCGCTTGATGCCGTATAATCCTGACCCGATACAAGTGTATAATTTCCATTCGTTATGCTTGTAAGCTGTTTTCCGTTTAAGGTAAGGGTCAAGGAAACATCCTGCGCTAGATTCGCTGCTTTATCAAAAGCTGTATTCACGGGCGAAATTACAGCACTTGTGCTAGGTGTTGAATCAACAATTTTAACTTTTAATACAGGATCTTGCCCTTGATTAAAATCAAAAACGATGGAATGTTCGCCAACTGACAGTCCGGCCAAAAATTCTTTTTTCAGCAGCAACGTACTTCCGCTTAACGTGTAATCCTGATTTGCAGTCAATGCAGAGGTACCTATCCGTAGACCGGTTAACCTATTACCGTTAAAGTTCACGGTAATGGCCTTGTCGCTTGGATTGGGCGTGTGTTTGTCAAACTCAACGGTTGTAGGTGTGAGAGACGCGTTTGATGTTGGATTGTTAACCTTCAAATTAGGCAGTTCATCCAGCGTAATGACATAATCACTTTGATAAAGCGTTTTCAGAGTTGCCGGATAATTAAAGGCTGAACTCATGAGATGCTCTCCATACCACGGGCAGAAGTAGAGCCATCCCGATTTTTCCTCTGTCAGATTCTGTACACTTGGGACGGTATCGTTCTCCGTCATGGCCACCATTTTCTTGCCGTCCGTTAGATCAACCAGTTGATAAAAGATCGAGGTAATGGCATCCTCATTTGGTACGCCGGACAAACCGTCATTCCGGTTGTAGATTGTATTGTATTTATCATAACCGACAATATCTACCTGATCGTCACCAGGGTACCATGCAGGAGAAGTGTTATACACGTAACTATTGTAAGTCCAAATCAAGTTGTGCAAACCGTATGTTTCTGTAAGTTCAGTGTAGAGCATATCCCACAGTTGTTTGTACACATCTGCACCTGCGGAAGCCCACCAGAACCAGGCGCCTTCCCCATTCAACCCACCATTGCCCTCCGCCTCATGATAAGGACGGAAAAGAATGGGCACATTGTTATCTTGCAGAATCAGCAGTTGTTCCGCCAGATCATCAATCGTACTCATTACGTATTGATATTCCTTCGTACCAGGAATTACGGCGTTGGCTGTATTAAAATTGGTTTCTGTTGGTTTGTAAGTAGCCTCTTTCCAATCCACCTGATCCCCAAGCTGGTAGGTCGTGAAATTTCGGGGCACATTGATATGCCAGGAAGCTGTCGCAATTCCTTCCCGGTTATTCACCCAATCGATCATACGATCGGTTGTACCGTCTTCCCATCCGTAGAGCGGATTATAGTTCATAAAATCAAATCCACGGATAGCCGGATACTTTCCGGTTAAATTATGAATCCAATCAAACTCCAACTCCGTATCGCCATCGTTTCCACCACCGTATATCTCCTGTTGACCTGAGATAATATGATTGCCATAAACCTCCGTTAAATAATTCATCAGAAGTTGTGTTTCCGGTGTGGCTTGAGAATCAGTAAGGACAGGCTGAACATCCAGGGGATCAAGATTGGCATAGTCCACAGTGAAGGTGTCGAAATAAGCGAAGCCCCAACCAGCCTTCAATTGAATCGTGTTGCTTCCCTGATTCAGCTTCTGATAACCAAAATTGAAATCAGACCATGTTGTTGTGTATGGCAGCATATATGAGCCCTTGGTAACACCATTAACGGATAGATATTGAAGTCGGCCGTCAGCACTTAGCTCCTGCATGTATCGAGTGGAAATTGCATACATGCCTGTTTCGGGGACAGTTACAGTGAAGGTTATCGTGCCGGAATTTTGCATCCAGACAAATCCACTTCCAGAAAATCCAGGCTTGGGTTGTCCGTAAATTTCTGTCGTCACTTGAAGATCGGAGGAAAGTAAAGCGTTTTCGCTTTCGATCGTGAAAAGTGGTGAATCTGCGTGAACGGGTACTGTCATCAATCCAAGAAGCAGAGTTAATGCCAGCATTAATACGCCTGTCTTTTTGAGCAAAATCTTCATCATCATCTTCCTTCCCATTTTAAAATATGATAAAGAATGATCCCTCTGTTTACTCATGATGGCGCTTTCATTGTAAACATAGCATATGTATCAATTTTTGCAAATATCTGGACGGAAAAAAGCCGCAATCTGCGGCTTTCAATATGTTCATCCATTCATTTTCTGAAAATTTAATCCTCTTATTGGGCGGTGTATCCTCCATCAACGATCAGGCTATTTCCTGTCATATAGGATGAATCGTCGCTAGCTAGGAACAGTACGGCTTTGGCCATTTCATCCGCTTGACCGAGCCGCTTCATTGGTGTTGCCGAAGAAAGAGCCTGTTTGCTCTCTTCTGGAATAATCGGTGTATCGATGAATCCTGGGCAAAGTGCGTTCACCCGAATATTTTTCTCAGCATACTCCAGCGCGAGCGAACGAGTCAGATTCACAACGCCACCTTTTGCTGCATTGTAGGCTGCAGAACCAGGTGAACCAACCCATCCGTACATGGAAGCCGTGTTGACGATAGTCCCACCGCCAATTTTGAGCATTTCTCGGATCGCTTCACGTGCGACCAAGAATACGCCATCCAGATCTACATTCACCGTATTGCGCCATTCAGCATATTCAAGCTCATGCGAAGGATGAACACGCCCGATTCCTGCATTGTTAAATACGATATCCACTTTACCGAAAACCTCTACGGTTTTTTTGAAAATCTCAGCAACCTCTTGTTCACTCGTGATGTTTGCTTTAAAAAACAGAGCATCAGCTTTAAGCGCTTTCAGTTCTTGCTCAAACGCCTGACCTTTTTCTTCATTCAGGTCCACCAAAACCACTTTGGCTCCTTCTGAAACGAATAAGCGTGCTGTCGCTGCGCCGATTCCGGATGCCCCTCCCGTAATAACTGCCACTTTGTCTTGAAGTTTGCCCATGATTAAATCCTCCAGTATACTATTTTGAATAGCACCTATTCGCATAAGTGCTATATGACGTTTACAAATATAATTGTATGCTTAAAATTGTAACAATCCAATCATTAAGATATGATGATATGTCTACTACATAGACACTTGGTGAAACAATGTCTATTTTTATAGGAGTTTTTATGTATGAATGATGAACAAATTTTGAAATCTCAACAGCGCAATCGAACAGAAGAACATCTTAAAAGCGCTCTGATCCAGCTCATTAAGAAAAAAGGTTATCATGCCATCTCTGTCAAAGACATCGTTGATCAGGCAGGTTATAATCGCAGTACTTTTTACTTACACTACCAAGATAAATTCGTGCTCGCCGAAGAATTGTTGAATACGAAGCTCGAAGGTCTGAGACTCGCCGTAGGCAAGCCATATTCGCATGGTCAAAAGGTCTACACCAACAAGCTTAATTTTGAATCCTTTCAAATCATCGATTATATCTATGAAAATCGAGACTTCTTCGAATTGATTCGATATGATGACACCTTACCAGGACTACATAC
The DNA here is from genome assembly GCF_038020215.1 of Paenibacillus sp. FSL F4-0087. Taxonomy (NCBI): domain Bacteria; kingdom Bacillati; phylum Bacillota; class Bacilli; order Caryophanales; family Paenibacillaceae; genus Paenibacillus; species Paenibacillus sp. FSL F4-0087. The sequence goes on along the minus strand of NZ_JBBODJ010000001.1, from coordinate 5,587,638 downwards.
AGGTTTTCCTCAGACAATCCTGAAAATCTATGAGGAGCAGTTTATCTTCGAGACGATCAACGATTCCCCTGTTAACATGGAGTATTTTAAGTACTATACGGCTTACGGCTTTTTTGGAATATTGAACAATTGGATATTAAGCAATTTTCGCGAATCACGTGATATGTTTATCAAGAACGTGATCGAACTATCCAAAACACATATTCATTCTTTTCATTATGTGGGGGACAATTTGGAATGATTATACCGATGAACTTTTAAATTTCAGGGGATCTGGAAAAAATAACACAAAAATAGCCGCTAAATTAGCGACTTTACAGGTTAATATTTGCGGCAGTTGTGGTGACGACTGCCCGCAAAATTCACAGGCAGTCATTCATTTAAATCGTAGTATGTTTCTCATCATATTCGCTTGATAATTGTTTAAGCGATTTGATTTTGCCATGAGGATGCTGTTCTTCCTTTCGTGACTTCCAAGCAGCTTCCTGCCTTTTCTTCTGGCGAGCCATAAAAGATCTCCTCCTCTGGAAAATTAGAGTTATACTACTTCTTTATGATGTCATTTATGGATTATTTTCATTCAAGATCAGCAAATGATTTATTGTTATTTATACCAACAGATTAGTTTAATTTCATTTAGAGACAAAGACGGGGAATCTTATCCTCCGTTCTTTGTCTTTTTTCTCTTTTTCTTATGGAATTTATTAGGTGGTTAATTTCTCAATCAACCCTATCAATAAATTTGCCTCTTGAGTAAATTTGCACAATGGGCAAATTAAAGTTATGATAATTTCGAGTAAATGCTAAGGAGTTGAGTGAATACCAAATGAAAACAATCTACTATCGAGAGAGTTATTTTCTCCAGAAGCATGCATGTGGAGGTGTACGCATCTGATGGCCAAGCAAACCCTGCGACATCTAAAAAAAGAAGCCACTGAAAAAGCGCTAGCGACTACAGCATTTGAACTAGCACTTGAACATGGGTTGGACGGTTTTGTTGTCGATGATATCGTGCAAAAAGCCGGTTATTCCAGAAGAACTTTCGCAAACTATTTCACTTGCAAGGAAGAAGCAGTAGCCATGGGAGCTACTTCAGTTAATAACACTAGTGAGTTTGAACAATTGCTCACCAGAATTCCATCAGATGCCTCCTTACTTGACGTTCTGTATCAACTTATCCAGATGCAACTTACAACAGATCTTATTGGAAGGTTGCGTGAACTTCTGTTGCTTTCCCAAAAATATCCTGTTCTCGAACCGCATTTCCTTGGAGTAGTACATCAAATGCAGACGACTGCTCAAGAGACATTATTAGACTTATCAAACGGGAAAAATGACGAGGTATATACTTATCTACTTATAAACGCAGTCTACGGAACCATTCTTCCATTAATTGACGGAAGACTTAATGTGCTGTTACCAGGACAAAACATAAGTGACCCCCAAAGAACAGGGGCTGTATTGTTCGATGAGTTTTTAGAAAACATGTTTGGTCATTTGCGCAAAGGATTCTAATACTGTAGCAATCCATATTCACCATAGAGGGAGTGTAAAAATAAAGATATGTCTACATTATTATATAGAGTGGGGAAAACCGCTTTTCGCAAACCGGGGTACTTTATACTCGGATGGATTTTAATTTTAGGAATTGTCGTCTCGATGATCAGTGTGAATGGTGTGCATATCAGTTCCGAAATGAAGATTGAAGGCACAGAATCTCAAAAAGTTCTGGACCAGTTAGCTAAAGAATTACCTGCGGCCTCAGGCGGTCAAGGAAGTGTTGTGTTTGAAGCACCTCCAAACGAGCGTCTAGATACGCCAGAACGATTGGCAGCGATCACAAAGGGTGTTAATGATGTTTACGGGATAAAAGATGTCATTAACCCAGCTGATTATGCTGCTGAAGCCAGCGGCGCAACTGCTGAGATGGCTCAGGCTGCCAGTACCGATCAGTCTGCAACAGTGGCTGCTCCCTCCTATGGTCCTCTGATGGTGGATGGTGTTCCAGTGCCTGGTGTCCTTCTCTCTCCCGACGGCAGAATTGCTTTATTCCAATTCCAGTTTACCATTGAGCAGTCTGCTATCACGCAGGATGTTTTTGACTCTGTTATAGATTCCGTCATGACTGTTGAGAAAGGAACCCATATTACGGTCCTCCCAGGCGAAACACTTAAAACCGTATCCATCGGTGTAGGATCCGCTGAAATCGTTGGACTTGTTATTGCCGCGATTGTTTTGCTGGCCACACTTGGATCCGTTGTAGCGGCAGGACTGCCTCTTGTAACTGCACTTCTTGGTGTCGGCATCGGAGTGGGCGGAGCATTCTCCATTTCGAAATTCATTGAAATGCCTAGTGTCACTTCGGTTTTGGCTCTTATGGTTGGACTAGCAGTTGGAATCGATTACGCTCTATTCATTGTAAATCGTCAACGCCGAATGATTATCGATCAACGTCTGAGTGCACAAGAAGCTGCTGCCAGAGCTATTGGTACATCGGGCAGTGCTGTATTTTTTGCAGGTTTGACGGTTATCGTAGCTCTATGCGGTATGCTAGTAATCGGTCTTACGTTTTTATCAACGATGGCATTGGTAGCTGCTGCAACCGTACTCATCAACGTATTTGTTGCCTTAACCCTTTTACCAGCGCTGCTCGGGTTGGTGGGTGAGCGTATCTGTTCGCCTAAAGCTCGTGAGAAAAGCGCTCAGTCTAACAAAGCGGGTGATCGTGGCGTAGCTGACAAATGGGTTAAATTCGTTATCAAATATCGTTGGGCCACAATTGTCACCATCATCGTACTTCTTGGTGTCGCAGCAATTCCGATTACGAAAATGGAGATGGGCATTCCTGGAGCTTCCTCAGCGAATCTGGACACGGCTGCAAGACAAAGTTATGATGCAATATCCGAAGGATTTGGAGAAGGCTTTAACGGACCACTTATTCTGGTCGCTGAGCCCAAGGATTCTTCAACGCCGGTCTCTCCAGAACTCTTAGGCAATCTTGTGAAAGAACTTCAAAGTCAAAAGAATGTTGCTCAGGTGTCACCTTTAGGCATGACTGAGGATATGGCTATTTTTAGTCTGATTCCTGAAACTGGCCCTAACGATAAAACAACCAAAAATCTGGTAAATGATTTACGTTCTTCTGAGTCGGGTATTGCACAGACGTATGACGTTAAACTTGGAGTTACCGGATTCACTGCCGTAAATATTGATATGTCGACTAAGCTGGCAGAGGTATTCCCTATATATGTAGGAATTATTATTCTGTTGTCCCTTATCATTCTACTCTTGGTATTCCGTTCAATTATCGTACCAATCAAAGCAACCATCGGCTTTCTTCTTAGTATTCTTGCTACGTTCGGGATCACGACAGCTGTGTTTCAGTGGGGCTGGCTCCACTCTCTCTTCGGCTTCGATACAGGTGGTCCGCTGCTAAGTTTTATGCCGATTATTGTCACGGGTATCCTTTATGGACTCGCAATGGATTATCAGGTTTTCCTTGTCAGCTCCATGCGGGAATCGTATGTTCATGGTCATCGTGGGACTGAATCCGTCGTTCACGGTTACAAACAGGTGAGTCGTGTCGTAGTAGGAGCCGCTGTAATTATGGTTTCTGTTTTTGCAGGGTTTATTTTCACGGATGATGTCATGATCAAACAAATTGGTTTTACATTAGCTGTAGGAATCTTGATCGATGCTTTCATTATTCGAATGGGATTGGTCCCAGCCATCATGGCTATTTTCGGTAATAAAGCGTGGGCGCTTCCGAAATGGCTCGACCGTATTCTGCCCAACCTTGATGTCGAAGGCGAGAAACTGATTGCTTCACTCAATGCAAAAGATAACGAACATCACAAGTCTTGATACAGCATAATATTTTGATTTGAATTCATTTGGATGGAAAATAAGAAACAGCGACCACGTCCGGCTGCTGTTTCTTATTTTTTGTCATATTGCTTTAGCTTAATGGACTTGGAGTCCCGCTCCCAACATGATGGAAGGTTAGTTCCTGAAGTGCTGCCTCTTGGTCACTTTCGGTGATTTCAACAATAACACCGCGGATTTTGATCGCCGGGATACGAATAATCGCCTTATGACCTATATGCTGCCCTTCATAAATGGTCACAGGTCGTCTTGACTTTTGAGTAATGATGACAATCTTGAAGCTTCGTATATTTTCACCAGCTGTAAGATCCTCTTGGATGATAACGTGGTCGAGCAACTGGGGCACCTCTGTCTCGTAAACCCACGATTTTTCAATTCTTCTGCATTGCTCGATTGTTGCAAATGGATGTTCGAAACGGCGAATTTCCGATCCGAATTCCAACAGTCTCTCTACGTCTTTCTGTGGAAGCAGACCGTTGCGATCCGGTCCAATATTCAGGAGCAAGTTTGCACCACGGCCAACGGAATGATAATAAATGCCCATAAGTTCTTCCGTACTTTTCAGGGTAAGTTCATTGCTATCGCTATAAAACCAATCTCCCCTAATTTGGACGTCACATTCCGCTGGCAGCCATAGGTGTTCAACCAATTGCTCTTTCTTTTCTGTCAAAATTGAAAACTCCGTTGAGTCCACTTCATTCCAGCATGGAATAGGTGCAATACCATCCTCGTTCCCAACCCACCGAAAGTCGGGGTCACCCATATTAAAAATTAAAATATGAGGCTGCAAGCGGCGAATTTCATCAATAATACGTTCCCAATCATATGAATGTCCCTCAGAGCCACAACCGTCAAACCATAGAATATCGATGTCACCATATTGCGTGAGCAACTCTGTGATTTGATTGACGAAATAATCGTCGTAGGCCTTCGCATCTTGGGTGTAATAATCAGCTGAACCATCATACGGTGAATAGTACAAGCCGGGTTTCATATCATATTTGCGGCAAGCATCAACAAATTCGCGTACGACATCCCCTTGCCCATACTTCCACTGAGAAGCCGCCACACTAAATCGACTATAGTCGGAAGGCCAATTGGAAAAGCCGTCATGGTGCTTCGCAGTTAACACAGCATAGTTCATTCCGGCTTCTTTGGCCGACCGGATCCACTGCTCACAGTCTAAGTCAACAGGATTGAAAGCAGCCGGATCCATCTGCCTTTCATCGAAATCGACATATCCTTCATAAAAAGTGCGAAGTCCGAAATGAAGAAACAATCCAAACTCCCATTTTTGAAAAGCAAGTTGTTTGGCTGATGGCGTTAATTTTTGAACAAGACTCATATGATCACACCTTTCTCATCCCATTGTTTAAAATACCGCTGTTCATTCTGTTTGTCCGTTCTCAATCTCATATAATCGATCGTAGTCCTCGATATTAAAACTGTATAACTGCATGGCCGTTTTGCCAGAGGAGGGTGCAAGGTCTCTCGGATGATCGAATCGAAATACTCGCTGGAGAATCTTTTCAACCTGCTCTTCCTGTCCATTCTGCTTTGCTATCTGCATATATTCGTAATCGCGGATGCCTCGCTGCAGCCACTTATAACGCAGTGAAAGCAGCGGTTTGCCCCTTTTTCCCGGGTAAACGAAATTCGTATCCCCAGCCTTCCATATCATAGGACGATAGGAAAGCCTCTCCAGTGGCTTGTCGGGCCACACGGTATAATTCCACCGTAGAAAGCCATCCAATTTCAGCTTTTCTGCGAGCCAAGGGATCACCCGAGACTCAATCGACGGCGAACTGAGGAACGTATTGGGTTTATCTGGCGAGCAGCAAACGTAAAACGTAAATGTCCCCTTCACGTCCTTTCTTAATTGCTCTAGCTGTTCAAATTCCTCTGCAGCACAGTCAAGGACAGGCACATAATCAACGATTCCTTCGATATGTTTACGAATAAACTCGGTATGATTGATTGCTGCTTTATAGCGGAATGATGGCGCCATCTCGCGTAAGCATGCTAAACTTTCCTCAAATAAGCTGATATCAGCCGGTTCATCCGCAACAACGCGAACGCGGTCCATCCACTTTTTCGAGATAAAGTGCTGCTCTAATGCCACAATATAAGCACTAAGATCTGATTTATTTCGGATAAACATATAGCTCCCGGTTTCTTCATCATAATAGCGGACGCGAATGGCATCGGGATAATCATCCACAACTCCCCCGAACCCTTCATCCTCATGCTTCCAAATATTGATCAAGCCGAATACTTCTATTTCTTTGCATATTCCGTGCTTCTCTCCTATCTCAACATACCGATCCAAGTTCGTAAAATCATAGTCAAATCGACCGTCGCTCCGTCTCACGATTTGAACGATACTATATTCATTCAAGTCGGATGGCTCAGCATCGATAAATGATCGTTGTCCGCTCCATGGCTCCTCTGAAACAACAAGCGTCAACGCCTTTTGTCCGAGCTGAGACAAGCTGTGAAGATACGAATCAAGAAGCAAGAAATGTTCATCGGACCAATAGGAAACATCATATTTTCTTGCAATATTACAGTTATGCTGCCACAAGTCCAAAACGAACGTATAATTTTGAGGCTCTGGCAGCACTTGTTCACTGATCGTTAAACGAAACGTCAGTTCTTTCTCCAAAACCTCATCCTCGAACATCGTATGCGTGTAGAATTTCAGCTTGCCTTCATATTGACCGCTTACAACGGAATCATCGGCATGAAGCTCCACCCACAAAGGTTGAATCTGACGCTTCCTAAGCCATTGATAGGGTTCATCCAGCAGAACATCTGAAGTCATAACGCGATTATCGTCCTCTATCAACCCGATAAGCTGAAGATCGATCTTGCAGGGAGCATCCGTTTCCACCTCGCAGCGCACGATTTTGATCGGCCCGCCCTTCCATAACAATGCATCCCGGTTAATCGTAACGAGCATATCCTCTTGATCTGAGCTGACCAATGCCTGAAAGGCGGCGCTGTCATTTTTACAGCAGCGAAGTTCCAAGTGTTTCACCTGCGTGTCTTCACGTCCCTGATTCCACCAATTGGACGACCACATATACTTATAGAACATGTTTTGCAAACCACAGTTCATTCCAATCTGCACCTCCGAGTCTAATCTGAAATCCTTCAGGTCCTCCTCCAGTTCAGACTTGAAGGTAGAATTATTTAGGGAAAATTTCGAATTATTTCGTATCAATTGCCTTCTGGTAAATTTCTATATACTGACCAAGCTGCAGACCATCCAGACCTTTTACATAAGAATCCCATTCTTTCTCGATGTCCTTGCTGCCCGTAATGAACTGAGCCATGTTCGACTTGACGTAATCTCGGATTGATGTTTTCAGTTGAGCCGCAACCTGAGTGTCTTCCAATGCTATGAATACGCTGGACGGATAATTCTCCTTCGATTGGAACGGCTCATATTTGGCTGATTCACGCTTCAGACGAACCTCGTACGCGCCTTCAGCAAGCGGATCCTGCAGAGCTGCCCATGAGTCACGATACTGGTATGTGCGGAGCGACGGTCCAAGCTGATCCCAGCGATCGTTATACGTAATTATGGTTTCACCATCAGAAATAATTGCATAAGTTGCCGGTTTGCCGTCCATACCCAGCTCGCCTTCCTCCGCTTTGCGCCATCCTTCGCCTTTCGGACCGCGCTCTTGATTCACAATGGCTTCTTCTGTATATAAGTAGTCGGCCAAACGGATTGCGGCGATTTTCTGTTCATCGGTCGCTTTGTTCGTAATAGCCATCTGCGACACACTTACTCCCGCAAAGTATCCTGCTTGCTGCACACCGTTCGGTCCTTTGAGGGGAGGCACAGTGACATACTCTTTATGACGTGGGTGTTTGTCATCTGGGCTGTGGGCGTAACTGATTAAAGCAGTTGTAATGCTGCCAATCACATTTGCGTCTTGACGGTTGCCCAACTGCTGGATGGCATCGGAGTTTTGTGTGAATGATGCTGGATCGATCAGGCCTTCCGTATAGAGCTTTTTCAGGTACAATAACCCCTGCTTCCATTCTTCCTTATTGGCAACGAAATCCACTTTGCCGTCCTTTACCTGGAGAAAAGTCCCGTTGTCTTTGTCCACCTGATCGTCGATGATGAACGAATTCATCAAAAAGGAAGCGACGTTCCCTGCCCACATGTCGTCAGCGCCGGTAAGCGGGATTTCGTCTTTTATCCCATTACCGTTCGGATCATTTTCTTTAAAAGCTTTTAGCACTTCATAAAACTCGTCCGTTGTTGACGGCATTTTCAACCCAAGCTTATCCAGCCAAGACTGATTGATCCATAGCTTCTGTGCATAGTTGCAGTGATAGCACTCGTTCACTTGCGGAAGTGCATAAATGTTGCCGTCCGGTGAAGTGATAGAACTTTCAAGGTACGGCAGTTCAGCCATTGCTTTTTTGAAGTTAGGCGCATATTTATCAATCAAGTCGTTCAGTGGAATAAACACACCCTCTTTGCCATACTTCATCTGCTCTTCTTTGGTTAAGCTCCCATGCAAAATGACTTCAGGATAATCACCGCTTGCCAGCATCAATTGTTTGCGGTCGTTTAGCGCTTTTTCGGGTACGAGATCCCATTTTATATGAATATTCGTCTTGTCCTGGAGGTATTTCGTGAATGTATTGGTTTCCATATTCTCTATGACGGCGTACTGCGGAGCAAACATTTTGATCGTCATGGGCGTTTTGACAATCGGATATTCTCCAACGGGCGTAAACACGTCGCTTGCTTCTGGTGCACTAGCAGAAGATGTATTCGTAGTTGTGCTCGAATCCCCGCTACAGGCGCTCAAGACGAATGATAAACAGAGTGCAGCCCCGAGGACGCAAGAGAATGACTTTTTCCATGTTTTCATAGTTATGACCCCTCCCATTTATCGAACATAAATTTCAATTACAGAAGCATTCTATCTGGTCTTCAACCCCTCACCTCCTTAAATGCAAATTGAGCTACCTGCCCGTCACTATCCTTTTAATGAACCAATCATGACACCTTTAACAAAGTGCTTCTGCACGAACGGATAAATGATCAGAACAGGTGCGCTTGCGACAACGATAAGCGAATATTTAAGCAAGTCCTTCAATCCTTGCTGCGCCAACATCTGATCAACATTGGTCACCATGGTCGGATCGATCGAGTTCAGAATAAGAATATTACGCAACACGATCTGTAACGGGAACAAATCTGGAGATTTCAGGAAAATCAATGCATCGAAGTAAGCGTTCCAGTGGCCCACAGCATACATCAGCGTCAGCACAGCCAAAATGGGTTTGGAGAGCGGAATTACCATACTGGTAATGAACCGGATGTCACTACAGCCATCGAGTTCGGCAGCTTCCGCAATTTCCTCGGAAATCGTGGTCTGAAAAAAGGTCCGAGCAACAATCACTTGAAACACCGCCATGGCTCCTGGCAAAATCATCGCCCAACGTGTATCGAGGATATGAAGGTTTTTTACTACGAGATATAAGGGGATAAGCCCTCCTTCGAACATCATCGTTATGACTAGAAGGACCATGATGAAATTACGGCCGTAGAACGTTTTTCTGGCGAGCGGATAAGCAAGCATAACAGTTAAAGCAACGTTAACTGCTGTACCTATGACAGTATAATAGAGCGAGTTCAAGTAACCGAAGATGATTTGTGGATTTCGAAACACCGCTTTATAACCTTCCAGCGTAAAGTCGACGGGCAACAGCCACACCTTGCCGGATACGACGGCTTGCGGTGAGCTAAACGATGATGAAATGATAAAGATGAGCGGAAAAAGGACGACAATCGTCACCACGATCAAAAAAGTATAGACACCGACTAGAAACAAACGGTCACCATACGATTCCCGAATCCTTGACGCTTTGAACATATTTGTTCCTCCTTTCTGCTGATTTGCTGTTACCATAAACTCGAATTGGATAACTTCTTGGCAATGTAGTTAACACTCACAAGAAGAATCAGATTGATGATCGAGTTGAAGAAACCGATTGCAGTCGAAAAGCTGAAGCTGGAGCTGAGCAGCCCTACCTTGTACACATAGGTAGAAATGACCTCTGAGGTGCTGATGTTTAGTGGATTTTGCATCAAATATACTTTTTCGAATCCAACCTTCATGAAATTCCCTAAATTCAATATGAGCAGAATGACGGATACTGGAATAAGGCTCGGTAAGTCAATATTGATTATTTTCTGCATCCGGGACGCACCATCCACTTTTGCCGATTCATACAGTTCAGGGTTGACTCCTGCCAAAGCTGCAATGTAGATAATGGCACCATAACCTGAAAATTGCCATACATCCGACCAGACATAAATCGATTTGAACAAGCTGGGAATTCCCATGAAATTTGTATTTTCAATCCCGAGTAGTTGTGTGAACTTGCTAATAATCCCTACACTTGGCGACAAAGTTACGATGAGAATGGAGACCATGATAACCGTTGAAATAAAGTAAGGCGCGTAGGTGATCATTTGTACACTGCTTTTGAAAAAACCGTTACGAATTTCATTTAATGCAAGTGCCAATAGAATCGGAGCAGGAAAACCAACAAGCAAACCGTACATATTAATGCCAAGCGTGTTCTTCAAATACAGCCAAAAGTTTGGTGATTCAAAAAATTGTTCGAAATATTTCAGTCCGACCCATGGGCTACCCCAAATACCTTGGATGACGTTGTACTCTTTGAAAGCAATGACAACGCCAGACATAGGTATATACTTGAAAATGACCAAATACAGCAACGGCAGAAATACGACCAAGTATAACTGCCAGTGACGCTTCATTTTTTTCCCAATGAAGTGTAATGACGATTTCCTGTCAGGCAATACTGGTCCATGTGGCTGGCCTTGCATTGAAGTTTCGGGTTTCCTGATTCTCTTTTGCATGCTTGACATATGCTCCTTCTCCTTTCGTTCGATCTAATTGTTTGCGCTTACATTCTACATAGTAAAGTAAGATAACGAGGTGCAGCAAGAAACAATAATCGTTAACTTAACCGTCTTCGCATGGCATGAAAATGCGCAGCAGCTCCGGTGTTTAGCCGGAGCTGCTGCATTGAAATACATTATGAAAATGCTGGGTAAGCAGGCGTAGCAAACCATTTTCAACCAGTTAACCAAATTCAACCGATCTGTCTGCGCGCTGCTTCTTCGCGGAATTCGCTTGGGGAGTAACCTACCACTTTCTTAAACACACGGCTGAATGAGATCGCGCTTGTATAACCTACCTTCTCAGCTACCTCCTGCATGGAAACTTGTGTTTCCGTGAGCAAGCGCTTTGCGGCCTGCAGGCGGATGTCAATCAAGAAGTCGACGAATTTCTGTCCGGTCTCTTCCCTGAACAGCTTGCTTACATATTTTCCATTAATGTTAAAGATTGAACTGAGATATTCAAGCGACATGTTCGGATTGGCATACTCCTCTTCGATCATTTTCCGCATATCTCGAATGGTAGCTGCATGCAGACGCCTGTTTTGCGCTCCCTTCAAATCTGTGTAAAAGCTGTTCAACACGGTCAAAGATTCTTCCCGCATTTGCTCGAGTGAATGGCACTCATCTATGATCTTACTGAGCCTCGGTAACCCGTCTCGCATCCATATTTCTTGGACCTCTTTTGTCATCCCGGAGATTTCCAGTCCCAAGTAGTAAATTAAATAATTCATCAGATTTGTAATTTCATCTTTCGTTAACAACCCTAGCTTCATTTCATTCATGAGCTTATCGTATTTCGTCTTCCATTCGTCCTCAAGTAGTCTGAACGACTGGATGATGGATCGAATTACATTTAATTGTGAGAACACCTCAACCTGACCGTGATTTGCGATGTGGTCGCTAGTAATGAGCCTGTTTTCTCCTAACACTATTTTATATTTAAGCGCCCTGAGTGCCTCTTTATAAGAATTTGCGACGCTTGAAAGCTCTGTAACCTGCTCACCGATACCTACCGTTACCGTAAACTTCAGATTTTCTTGCACCCACATACGAACGCTCTCGAAAAGTTTGTGTGTTATGGAAGTACCTGCTTCCTCTTCGCTGTCCACAAATACCATGACGCTTAGCTGAAATGGCGAAGTCCACTCGGACCAAAGCACGAGCCCATATTTTGGAGCAAGCTCCTGAATAACACTGCGTAGCGCGAATTTAAGAAGATTTTGGTCTCTGCGGGAGTATTGGCAGCAAAAATCACTGTATTTATCCATTTCGATCACAAGTACGACTTGTTTATTAAACGAGTATGGAAGCTGAAGACTGTTTGTTTCTCCTATCCATTCCTCATGGGTTAAACCCATGTCACCTTCAATGAGTTGGTGGAACAAGTACCTTTTTCGCAGATGCCGATCTTCATCGTGCTTTTGCTGATACTGATTTGATTGCTCAATAATATTGGACAAGGCCGATTCGATGAAGGAAAATTCATCTCCCAATTCCTTGGACAAAGGGAGACGGTAACCGCGGATTCGCGCCACAATCTGTTCTAGCGGTCTTGAATTGCGTCTGGTAACATAGAGCAGCCATACAAAACCACCCCCAATCGTCACAATCCCGATGATAAACCAGACATTATATAATGAAGAGATTACATGGAACAACTTGCCATTTATAAGTCCGCTTTGGTAGGACCATCCGGTATAGCTCGATACATAATTGGAGAAAATCTTTGATTGTTCTTTAGAATGCAAGTCACTAAACAAATCATTTCCCGCGGCGTCCCGAATACCGATAAAGCTTGTTTTTGAATCGTATAGGTCAGCAATACTGTTCTGCAACGAATCAGTTGCCACATTGACGACGATCATGCCTTTCTTGCCTGTAATAAATGGCGCTCCCCGTACCAAACTAACGACAGGCTTACTCCCTTTTGTAGAAAACTGCTCGAAGGTTCTTATGCCCGACCATTGCTTGGGTGCGAGCGGATCCATAGCCTTTTTAATAAATGGCTCGTCCCTGTAGTTGCTAAGTTGATCACTTGTCGCATTACTGAGCACGAAATTGTCTTCATAACGCACAAAATAGATCGAATCAATCATGGGGTAATAGGATATCATATCCTGCATTTTTTTAACTGCGCTTATGTTGATGAAAATGTTATTCTTCTCTTCATTATTGAAGAAATCAATCAACTGCTTATTATTTATTGTTTCGGACATTACCATATTGTCTATCGCCTTCAGGGAAGTATCGATCAGACGCATCGCCTGTAATGATAGCATTTTGTTGGCGTTAAGCGCCTCCTTACGGCTTTGTTCACTTAATATCTGAAAAAAAACAAAAAACGTAAACGTGACTACGACAATAAAAATCGGCATATAAGAAAACAGCAATCGATTAAATAACGTTTTCCTCATATCCAGCCCCCATTTTTTTAAACGGAATGATATTTATTTACACATTGTACACGCTTACATCTGAAGACGTCCATACAAACGGTAAGACCACCCCTCAACAATATGTAGACGAATTGCCTCTTTTTTAGACGTACAAAAAAACACCCCCTAGAATTTCATCGGCTAAACCCATGGGTTTTCCAATGTCCATTCTAAGGGGTGGTGCACTTCACTCAACAGTAGAGTCATTCTCTTAATTGTTTTATCAATATATTAATGCAATGCGCCTATGATTGGATAGATTGGGCTTCTCAGATTGAAATTGTAGTTCAGGTCTACAATCCCTACGACTTCGTTACTATTATATAGATCTAACATAAAGCCTGCCATTTCTTTGGCAGTGTGGTATTTAGACATGTTTGCTTTGTAATCAAAATTTTCTGTTTCTAATGATTTATTCACGAATTCCGTTTCCGTTATAGCTGGAGCTAGCACTTTTGCTTTTAGTTTTGCATCTTTTATTTCAAGTTCTTTGGCAAGCCCTTCTGTGAAGGCACTAACATAAAACTTCGTTGCCGAATACGCAACACTTCCAACAGCAATGGCATATCCAAGTGCGGATGCAACGTTAATTAACTGAGTTCCCTCTATGTCTGCATAATCTCGCACATACAGTGTGGAAAGGATCGTCAGGGACTCAATGTTCACACGCAGCATGGTTTCAACTTTCTCCAGATTCTGTTCTGCTACAAAAGAACCTTCACCAAGCCCCGCATTGTTAATCCAAGTCTCGATTTGGTATTCCTTCAGCGTGTTATAAAGTGTATATGCCTGAGCAGTATCCGATAGATCACTAGTTTGAACAATAACATGTACTGTAGCGTCAATATTCTGAATTGCTAATTTGAGTTCTTTTAATTTGTCCAATCTTCTTGCGACCAAAATTAAGTTTTTGCCTCGTGCAGCAAACGCCAATGCTGTCTCATATCCAATCCCTGAACTTGCACCTGTAATAACTGTATATTTCATCCTATTCTCTCCTTATCAACATATATTTTAGTATAAGTAAGCTATTAAAATAATTTTAGAACGATCGTTCTTAATATTGCAAAAAAAACAGTTAGATCTAACTTGCTATTTAGAATAGCATTTCTAGAACGAACAGTAAAGAATTATTTTCTGACTGCTATATAATGATGTTGGGACAGGGAACTATGAGTTATGCCAGACATGCGATACAAGTTCTTTATAACATTAACAGGACAAGAACCTGTATCACTAAAACAAATCAGCCTTCATGGAGACACCCCCCTCTTTGCCTGCCATGCCTTAACTCCATTTTCAATCTAAAACGGATAATGTCATATCCATAATATTTGTTAATTTTTGCGGATCCGTAGTGGTCTTAACCAACGTTCGTATCCCCACCCATGCATTCATCAAATAATGTGAAATAACTTCAGGGTCAACGTCAGCCTTGATTTCACCCTTTTGCTGGCCTTCCAGAACAAGGTTTCTCAAGAATTCCTCTGTTCGCAAGTAACTCTCATTAACCAAGGATGCAACTTCAGGATCCAATACGCCCAGTTCCACGCCTGAGTTTATAAGAAAACAGCCTATAGGTTGTCCTTCATTTCTTATAGTTGACTCAAACAATACCCTAATAATCTCTTTGATTGGTTTTTGGGTATCAATTAGAAAACTCATTTTGTTGGTCTGCTTCGTTTCATAACGTTCAAGAGCTTTCATAAACAGAGCATGCTTATCCCCAAAGGTATCATAGATACTTCTTCGATGAATGCCCATATATTCAACCAAATCCTGCATCGAAGTTTTCTCATATCCTTGGGCCCAGAACAGTTGTATTGCTTTATCTAATACTTCATTAACTTCAAATTCTTTGGATCTTGCCATCTTCATCACCTCGAATAATCATTATACATTGAAGCCCCCGATTGGGAAACTTACATGGTTCCAGAAGCTATAAGGTTAGTTCCACGAAAAAATCCTTACCAATTAGCTGATAACTCTTTGAAACTAGCTACATAAGATATAACAAAATAATAGATTGGAGGAATTGTTATGGTTCGTACGCTTGACGCTCGTACTTCACTTGGGTCTAACGGTGTTGCTCCGTTTAATGTTCCACTTACTCCAAATACGCCTACTTTGGTGGGTATCCTTGGTCTAAACATTGTCAATCCAGGAACAGTTATTCGCACTCAGTTTAACGGAACCTATCGGATTTCGGTAGCAAATTTGTCCTCACAACCATCTTCCGTTCGATTTGAAATTTTCAGAGGTTCGACCTATACAGGCACGCCGATTTATGTCGTTTCCCAGCCTATATTCCCTTCTGTGGGAAGCATACTGGCAAGCTTCGATGGTTCTGATTTCAATGTGCCTCCTCCTCCTACCGGGCAGCTTATCTATTCTTGTTTTGTGACATTTGTTCCGGCATCCCCATCAGAGCAAGCCAGCCGCGTTGGTCCAGAATGCTTCAATGCGGTTTCATACAGCGACGATTAACTCATGGCTAACAGGATTCTATGAAAATATGAAAGGAGGAAATTTCATGGTTAAAACGTTAGATGCACGGACTTCCCAAGGCTCCAATGGCCAGCAGATTTTAACTCCCAGCTTCACGAATGGTGTCCCGCTATTGTTTGCCCAGGTTGGATTGCAAATCAGTAACCCGGGTATGTCGATTCGGACTTTTTTTTCGGGGATCGTCGAAATTACAGCAAGTCAGTTGCCAGTTAACGGAAATCTTATTATCGAAGTATACCGAGGATTAGGCGGTTCGCAACAGCTTGTATATCGGGCCAATACAACTGTATTGTCCAACCCATTTTTCAGTCCTTGCATTTTAAGCTTTAGCGGTTCGGAGTACAATGTCCCAGCCCCAGGCAATGGGCAGCTTGTCTACTCAGCGTACGCTACATTCTCCTATAACCCCATTTATAATGTGAATAACGTACGTTTGGGTCCTGAAAGTTTCAATACAACTGTTTATTCTGATGATTGAGTCAATATGTTGAAACATATGAACAAAAATTAAACCATCTCAATAATTGAGATGGTTTTTTTTGGATCTTACTAAACCTTATTTACACGAACTATTGATGTTTCTTGAAGAAGTGCAAGTATGGCAAACACGATTTTTGTTCCAGCAATTTATTTTTCCACAACGTCATCCATGGCCTGAACAGCCAGTTCAAATGCTTTAATTCTTCTTCTTAAAAGCGTTTTTTGAGGGCTGCCCGTTTTTGACTTAGTATAACTGTTCTCAAGGGACGGGAATAAACCGATCAGAACATTGCGAGCTTCAGCTAACTCTTCCTTAGTGTAATGATGAGCTTTTTGATTCCAGGCCGTTTCAAGCATCGCCAAACCGATATATAAGGCGTTGAGTCGTTTATTTAATAAAGTAGTGTTATTCCCTTTCTGAGTCAAACTAGTCAATGCATTTTCGGATTTGCGTATGGTCGATTGGAAGGCTTGGATGGATTGCAATTTATCTTCCTCTGATACATTTTCCATGTAGTGTTAACCTCTCCTTTTCTCATGCATACAACTAATTTACATTCCCGGCGAGATGTGATCAATAATATAACAGGCAAAAACTACCGCAGGTTTCAATGTTAACTGTCTTTTTCACCGTAGCAGATGGATAAATTAAAAATCCCGCCCTGGACATTTTGTCCAGAACGGGAAGTACTTGTTGAATTAATCGTTTGCGTTTTCCTTGGTCACCAGCTTCAATTCAGCCGGAATTGATTTCTCTACCTGCTTGCCGCCCAGCACATCCAGAGCAGCTTGCACCGCCAGCTGGCCAATCAGTACTGGCTGCTGAGCGACTGTTGCTGTCAACTTTCCATCCTTAATGGATTTGATTGCATCATCGTTTCCGTCAAATCCAATCACGGGAATGTCTTTACCAGAACTTTGAATTGCTTCAATCGCGCCAAGCGCCATCTCGTCGTTATGGGCAAATACCGCCTGTACGTCAGGATTACCCTGCAGCAGATTCTCCATTACATTCAAACCTTTGGAGCGATCGAAATCCGCAGACTGCTTCGCAACCACATTCAGTTTTTGGTCGGCAATCTCGTGGAAACCTTTCCCCCGCTCTCTTGTTGCGGAAGCTCCGGGTACACCCTCAAGTTCAATCACTTTTGCTCCCTCGCCTAGCTGTTTCACGAAATATTCCGCCGCCATTTGTCCACCTTTGACGTTATCGGATGCGACCAATGCTGCCACGTCGCCTTTGTCTGCGGAACGGTCCAATGTAATCACTGGAATACCCACGCTATTGGCCGATTGAACAGCCGTAGAGATTGCAGCGGAATCCGCAGGATTAATCAGAAGGGCATCCACGCCCTGTTGAATCAGGTCGTCCACATCATTGGTTTGTTTGGCTGAATCATTTTGAGCATCCACAACAATGACCTGAATTCCTTGTTTTTTGGCTTCTGCAACAACCCCATCTTTGAGGGAAACAAAGAAGGGATTATTCAACGTGGAAACCGACAGTCCAATTTTTTTCTGTCCATTGCTACCGGCAGAGTCGGGCTTAGCCCAACCCGGAGGCTCCAGAGAGCATCCTGCCAGAACGATCATCATTACGCTTACAAGCAATATGGTTAGTTTTTTCATGTTCGCTTCTCTCCTTAAGCCGTTTTCTTGCGGTCCAACAGGACAGCGATGGCAATAACGACGCCTTTTACAACCATTTGATAAAACGAGTTCACTCCGAGCAGGTTCAAACCATTGTTCAGTACGCCGATAATCAGGACCCCAATCAGTGTGCCGACGATCCGTCCTCTACCACCTGATAGGCTTGTTCCACCCAGAACAACAGCTGCAATGGCGTCCAGTTCATATGAAGTACCTGCTGTTGGCTGCGCGGAATTCAGACGGGAGGTCAGAATCGCGCCTGCCAGCGCTGACAGCATACCTACCAGAGAGTAAATCATGATTTTCACGCGATGCACTTTAATACCTGAGATAATGGACGCTTTCTCATTGCCACCAAGCGCGTACGTTTTACGGCCAAAAGCCGTTTTATGCAAAATCGTCCACAGAATTACGAAAGTAATGAGCATTGTGATTGCTGGAACCGGTATTCCTAGCATATAACCACGACCGAACAGTTGGAACAGCAGGCTATCGCCCAATCCGGTAATCGGATTACCGTTTGTATATACCAGCGTCAATCCCCGGAACACCGTCATCGTTGCCAATGTAGCAATAAACGGAGCCATCTTACCCTTCGTAATCATCAACCCGTTCACCATACCCATGACACCACCGAGTGCAACCCCAATAATGATCGACAAAATCGGATCCAGGCCAGACAGCATCATATTGGCTACAAAGGCACTAGATAAAGCCAGAATGGAGCCAACCGACAAGTCGATACCACCTGTCAGAATGACAAATGTCATGCCAAAAGCAATCAGCGCGTTAATCGAAACCTGACGCAATAGATTCAAGATGTTAAGCGGTTCCAAAAAGCTTGGATTCAACACCGATACGATGATAATTAAGATGATCAGTCCGAGCAATGGACCTAATTTCTGTGTCACATTTGTCAAACGGAAACCGCTCTTGGCGGATTGGTTTTCCTGCAAAGTTGTCATATCATTGTCCCCCTGTAGCCAATGTCATAATGTTTTCCTGTGTTGCCTCTTCTTTTGCCAGTTCACCGCTAATACGTCCCTCATGTACAACCGCAATTCGATCGCTCATACCGAGTACTTCAGGCAGCTCAGAAGATACCATAATGATGGCAACTCCGCGATCAGTCAGCTCGTTCATCAACTGATAAATTTCCCGCTTCGCTCCAACGTCCACGCCACGTGTTGGCTCATCCAGGATGAGTACACTCGGACCGATACCGACCCATTTGGCGATAACCACCTTCTGTTGGTTACCCCCTGACAGGTTTCGTGCTGCCGTCTCAGAAGATTGTGTCTTGATTTGCAAACGTTTGATGAGCGTATCGACGAATTCCTGTTCTTTCTGAGTCGAGATGAATCCCTTACTTGAGAAGCTGAACAAATTGGGTAAGGCCATATTCTCACGAATAGAAAAATCGAGCACCAAGCCTTCATCCTTGCGGTCTTCCGTAATAAATCCGATTCCATGTTTAACCGCATCCGCTGGCTTCCGAATATGAGCCTTTTTGCCTCGAATCATGATTTCGCCACCGTCCAAAGGTTCCAAACCGAAGATCGCTCGCATGATCTCTGTCCGTCCAGAGCCCATCAGCCCGGAGAACCCGAGGATCTCACCTGCTCTCACCGTAAAGCTGATATTCTGGAACAATCCTTTGCTGCTTGCGTCCCGTACTTCAAGGACCACTTCTCCATACGAAGGATTTCGTGCCGGATATCGTTCCGTGAGTTCCCGTCCGACCATCTTCCGCACCACTTCATCAAAACTGGTCTCCGGGATCGTCTTGGTGTCTACCGTTTTGCCGTCACGCATGATCGTGATCCGGTCGCAAATGGTGAAAATCTCCTCCATCCGGTGCGAGATATATACGATGGAAACACCATTTTTCTTAAGCGAAGTGATCACGCCGAACAACTTCTGAATCTCCCGCTCCGTAAGCGCCGCCGTGGGCTCATCCATAATGATTACTTTGGCGTCGGTCATTAGTGCTTTGGCAATTTCAATCATTTGCTGCTGACCGACAGAACATTCCCCGGCAGGACGATCCAGCGGAATCTGTACGGAAAGCTTGGCAAATTGCTCAGTGGCAAGCGCTTTCATTTGTCTTGTGTTCAGCAATCCAAAAGACGAAGTTATTTCCTTACCTATGAAGAGATTATCAAGCACCGTCATTTCCGGCCAAACGTTCAACTCTTGGTGGATAAAAGCAAGCCCCATCTTCTCAGCTTCCTTCGGATTGGCAAAATAGGTTTCTTTCCCGTCAATGGAGATGGTTCCTTGATCCCGCCCATGAAGACCGATCAAAATGTTCATTAGCGTGGATTTGCCGGCCCCGTTCTCCCCCATCAGAGCATGAACCTCGCCTTCCTTTAGTTCAAAATCCACCCCGCTTAGCACTTGGTTGGTGCCAAAAGCTTTATATATGTCTTGCATCTGAATATGCATGATACCGTCCCCCTTTTAACCGAAAATGACGCCCGATTGTAAAATGCAATTAGCATACGGCGTAGCTTCGCCCGTACGAATGACCACTTTGGCATTCCGGGTCAACACCTTGAATTGTTCATGACTAATGGAAACGTCAATGGCTTCATCGCCAAATTTCTCGGTAATAAACTGCATAGCTTCTGGATTCCCTGCCTTGATCTCTGTTGCCAAAATCACTTTCTCAATGACCATATCGTCCGCTATAAGCTCCACGACATCTTGAAAACTTGGTGTCCCCAGTTTCAGGGACAAGTCGATTTTGGGTACCCCTTCTGGAACAGGGAGACCAGCATCCGCGATAACTATTGTGTCCGTATGACCCAGATCAGACAACACCTTGGAGATATGACTGTTCAATATACCCTGCTTCTTCATTTCAGGCTTTCCTCCACTTCATCCCGTGTCGGCATGCCTCCTTGTGCGCCGAATTTGGTCACGGATAGCGATGCAGCCCGGTTGGCAAATCTGATGCTCTCTTGTAGCGGTTTACCTTCCGCAAGGGCGACCGCAAATGCGGCGTTAAAGGTATCACCCGCTCCAGTCGTATCCACTGGTTCCACTTTGTAAGTAGGTACAACGATTTCCTGTTCGCCGTCAAAATATCGAACACCGTTACTGCCCTCCGTAATAAACAACTTGTTAGGATATTTGCGTAGCGCCTCAGCCGGAGTCATACCCTGAAACAATATCTCGGCCTCATGCTCGTTAGGCGTGATATAAGCAGCTTTGTCAATGACCTCATCCGGTACTTTTCTTGCTGGTGCAGGATTCAACAACAGGGGCGTTCCGCTTTGGGCGCAAATCTCGCTGACACGAACAACGGTTTCTTCTGGAATTTCTTGCTGAATCAATACAATATCGGCACATTGGATCACTTCTGTCGCTTCATCAACATAGGCTGGTGTAACTTCGCGATTTGCCGCTTCCACGACCACAATACTATTATCACCTTCAGCCAGCACGATATGAGCCGTACCGCTCTCTAGATGTGTAACCGGTTTCACATTCTGCGTATTTACACCATTTGCTTTAAAATTATTTAAAATGGCTGTACCAAAAGTGTCATCGCCCACCCGGCCGATCATGGAAACATCGGCCCCCAGCCTTGCGGCAGCGACTGCCTGATTTGCTCCTTTGCCGCCTGGAACTGTTTTGAAACTGTCGCCAAGGACGGTTTCACCCGCCCCCGGGCGCCTTGCAGAAGTAACAACCAAATCCATTGAGCTGCTGCCAATTACGCATATTTTAGCCATCTGAATTCACCTTTCTTGTTGTGCCCCGTTCAATGAAACTGACCGGAAGCTGTATGTGTTTGTTTTCGATTGGAGCTTGTTCCACCAGTTTGATAAGCAAGCCGGCAGCTTCTCTTCCCATCTCGTATGCCGGTTGGCGAATGGTCGACAATGCAGGAGATAGCAGGCTGCTCATCGGAATATCGTCGAAGCCGATAATTTGCATATCCTCCGGAACTTTTTTTCCGATGCGCAATGCCTCGTGCAATACCGCCATAGCTGCGATATCATTACTAGCAATGACTCCGTCGCTATCGCCATACTTGCTGAAAAGCTCATTCGCCCATAACCCAACATCGTTAAAGGAAAAGGATGTCGTTTGGATTACACGGTAGTCCAGGCCGGCCTGACGTATGCTCTCGATTGCGCCTTCAAAACGATCCTGCGCAGGTTTGATATGTGCTGGTCCCTGCATAACCGTAATTCGGCGGCTTCCACGCTTAATAATCTCCCGTGCAGCCAGACGTCCACCCTCTCTTCCATCCGCAAATACGGAGGGACTGTCCAGAGGTGTTCTGTCAAGAAACACCACGGGAATTTTCAAGTTCTCATATATTGAAGAATGAGGGTAATTCGTTGAAGAGATTACGCCGACAACATTATTCTGGACAAAAGTCTGGATGTAATCCTTTTCCTTCTGTTCATCCTCATCACTATTTCCGAAAATCAGTCTGAAGTCCTGCTCTTGCATCCGGTCCTCTACGCCGCGTGCAAGCTGCGGAAAGTAAGGGTTTGCAATATCGGGTAACAGCAGGCCAATCAATTTGGACTTACGCTTGTATAAAGAGCGGGCCACCTCATTGGGAGAGAAGTTAAGCTGCTTGACCGCTTCCTCCACTTTCTTACGAGTGTCCGCATGAACATAACCTCTTTCATTAATGACCCTTGATACGGTGGCTACTGAAACGTTAGCCAAATTAGCTACATCTTTTATTGTTGTCATGAACGTTCACTCCTATGTGTGTAACCGGTTACAGATATGAAATTATCATATTTTTTTAAGTTTGACAATCCTTTTGTTACTGGAAATTTATCCTAGTCATCTGATAAAGACCTAATAAACGCAGTAACATTATGCCATAGCGTCATCTTGACCAATCCATATATTGAAGCAAAATAGATGACTCTTATCGTTGCAAATCAGGCTATTAGCCAGATTATCCCCTATTTCGAGGGGGACTCCGATTGTCTTAAGGTACTCCGTTACCTCGGGGAGAAGTTGCTAAACTCGAATAAGCAAACGGATTGTAGGGGATTCTCTTTTTAGGGATCGTGGTTTTCGGAAAAAAAAGCCGCTAAATCAGCGACTTTTAAAGGGGGCATTGTTTTGTCAAATGCTAGTGCAAGCGATTGACCACTACTCTTTTGATGAAAAGGGAGAGCACAAACCCAACGAGGGAAATGATCATGCCAAATATGAACGCATCCTGTACACCGGCAGTCAAGGAAAGCGGGATAAGTGAAGGGTCATTTGGATTCGTGGCATGACTCATATATTTCGCTTGTCCATTACTCATCACGCTTACCGCAACAGCTGTACCAATCGCACCAAATACCTGCTGCATCGTATTAATGATTGCCGTTCCGTGCGGATATAGCTGCGGTGGAAGCTGGTTGAGGCCATTCGTTTGGGCAGGCATCATGATCATTGAAACGCCGATCATCATAATAACATGAACCGTGATAATAAAGGCCACCGAGGAAGCAAGTGTAATTCCAGAGAACAACCAGAGTGCCACTGCTATTAAGACAATCCCAGGAAGGACGATCCATTTGGGTCCATGTTTATCGAACAGCCTGCCCATAATTGGAGCCAAAAGTCCGTTCAATGCACTCGCGGGCAGCAGGATCAGACCTGCGCTAAGCGTGGAGAATGCAAGGCCTACTTGCAGGTACATGGGCAGTACGAGCATCGAAGACAATATAACCATCATGCAAAGTGCGACCATAAGGGCCCCGATTGCAAACATCGGGTACCTAAAAGCGCGCAGATCAAGCAATGGATTGGATATTTTCAACTGGCGAATCGTGAAAAGAATAAGAGCAACAAGACCGATTGCAAGAGATATTACGACAGTAGAACTGGTCCATCCCCCATCTCCTTCACCAGCGCTACTAAAACCATAAACGATACCTCCAAAGCCGAGGGTCGACAGTAGCATGGACAATAAATCAATACGTGGCTTGGTCGTTTCGGAAACGTTTTGCATCGTGAAAATCCCAATGATCAGAGCGATGACAAGAAAAACGAATGAAAGCCAAAAGATATAATGCCAGTTCAATGCTTCAATGAGCAGTCCGGCAATTGTCGGCCCAACCGCAGGGGCGAACATGATAACGAGTCCAACCAGTCCCATGGCTGCACCACGCTTTTCGACCGGGAAAATGAGCAGTATCGTATTAAACATAAGTGGTAGTAATAGCGAAGTACCTACTGCTTGAATAATGCGTGAAACCATTAACACACCGAAGCTTGAAGCAACGGCTCCAATCAAAGCACCGAGACATGAAAATAGAAGTGACGTTATGAACAGCTGTCTTGTTGTAAAACGCTGGATTAGCAGGCCTGATAGCGGAACGAGAATCCCCATGGTCAGCAAATAGCCTGTTGTCAGCCATTGAATGGTGGCCGACCCAATGTTGAAGATCTGCATCAAATCGGTAAGCGCTACGTTTAACGCCGTTTCGCCGAACAGACCGATGAACCCACTCATCAAAAAAGCGAGAACGATGGGAAATACTTTAATGTCTTTCTTGGCTGCTTTAAATTCAGCACCGGATGTGGCTGTAGAAGCTTGCATTATTTACACTCCTTTAGTTCTGTTATGTTGCGCTCAAACAACTAATAATGATTCTCATTATCAATATGCACAGTGTAGCAATTACTACAAAAAATGAAAATACACAAATTCCGAATACAATATGTATAATTATCTAATTCAATTTTGAAAAATGTTCTCATTAACGAAAAGTACGGGGGGATTTAGCACGGAGTATAAAAGTATATTCCCTTTACCTGCTATATCGATTTCTGACATAAATACTTAGAAATAAGCTTTGGGTTGTCCGTGGTAGTCCTGTTTTTTAGCAACGTGATATATGAATAATAATCAAATGTCTACCCAGTTGATCCATGTTAAAATACTTAATGTTCATTATCCACTAAAGAATTCATTAGTTTTGGTGCAACCCCTACATGGTTTTAATTGGACACTTTGAAGACTTATCCTTTAGAGTAGATATTGGAGGTGTACATCATTGAAATTTAACGAGTATGTTATAGGCGAGGCCTATAGAACAGAGTCTATTCAATTGTCAAAGAAGGATATTATTGATTTTGCAAAAATTTATGACCCTCAATATATGCATATAGATGAGGCAAAAGCCAAAAAAGGCCGCTTCGGCAGCCTCATTGCTTCGGGTATGCAGACGATGAGCACGTCTTTCAAGCTATGGGTGGAACTTGGTTTATATGGTGAAGAAGTTGTCGCAGGAACCGGTATGAATAACATAAAGTTTATCAAACCTGTGTTTCCAGATGATGAAATTAGTGTTCTATCAGAAGTGATTGAATTATCTCCAAGAAGGAGTAGTGGTGGAATAGTCACGGTGCGGCTCACTACGTTTAACCAAAATGATGAGAAGGTTTTTCAGGCAGAATTAAGTGCTTTGATTAGTAATTGATTTTTGTACAATTCGTTTCCGTTGTTGACTTTGAAAAAAAAACGATCGCACATCAGGTCTGATGCGCGATCATTGCTGTACACTCTCAATTCGTGTATCAATCATTTACAATATTTCGATATATCCTTCTGTCCCATGTACCCGAATTCGCTGCCCATCTTTTATTCGTTGAGTTGCCTTCTCCACTCCGACAATAGCCGGCAAACCATATTCACGCGCAATCACAGCTCCATGTGTCATCAGTCCACCTACTTCGGTAACTAGGCCTTTTATAGAAACAAATAATGGTGTCCAGCTCGGATCCGTATAGGGAGTCACCAGTATATCTCCATCTTCCAGATCAGCCTCTTCAATATTGAAGATGACACGTGCACGGCCCTCTATCACCCCGGAAGAGACAGGCAGACCAACAATAGCATCGGCTGGCAGATTTTCACGGTTATACTGACCTGTAATGATCTCACCATCAGACGTGAGCACGCGAGGTGGAGTTAGCTTTTCAAAGATTTTATAATCTTCTTTCCGTTGGGTAATGATCATCTCATCCAGTTTATTGGTGCGTACAACTTCACGAAGTTCTTCAAAAGTGAGGAGGTATATATCTTCTTTTTCGGCAATAATACCCGCTTGTGCAAGTCGCTCAGCTTCTTTCAATAAAGCCTGTTTATATACAAAGTAACGATTGATCATGCCGTATTTGGGATATTCCCGATAACCGATGAAGTTGCGAACCAGGTCAATCATTCGTTTCGTTTCCTTGGCTTTTTGATCACCATCCGGCAATAGCTTCAATCGATTCAATATTTCCTGTTCTTTCTTCAACGCTTCCTGTCGTCCCTGCTCAAATTTCCGTTTGCTTGCATTAGGCTCAAAGTTTTTGATGTTACCCAGAATCAATGGCACAAGTGTAATGGGTTTTTCAATCCAACGGGTTCTGGTCAGATCGATTTCTCCGGCACATCGCATGCCGTATTTGTCCAGATAATCATGGATAGCTTCCCTTGTTTCCTGTCCTCCCTCAACCTTAAGCAGTTCATCCATAAAGTCATCCTCTTTCACATGCTGTAAATATGCAATGACTTCCGGATACGGACGAATCACATCTGCAACATCCAGTAATGCCAGACCCATTTCCGAGGTGATATTGTTCAGTACAGATTGAGAGAGCGTATCTGCTGCATTTTTCTCACCCAACCACTCTTTCATGTTTTCATTGATCCATGCTGAAGCATTCATGGCAGTCATAAATACATTTGAACTTCGTGGGTCAGATAGAAATCTCTTCAATTCTTGCAGATCTTCAAGGATAAAATCAAACAAATCCAATCCAGACTTGTTTTGGATGTTACGTTTTAGCTCTTCTACTGAGGCTTGATTACTCTTAATCAACTCAGAGACGATAGTCGATTCATTTTCAATATGTGCTTGAAAACCATCCGACACGCTCTGTTTATGGTTATTACGTGGAGTTGGTGATGGCTGTTCAATAGGTAACGATTTAATGAAATTTTCGCGCTCGATTACAGTTGTAAGTGCGTCCTTAAGAAGCGGATCGGATTGTCCCATGGTATTTATGAAGTTTTCTCTCATGACAGGCGAAGCCAGCCTAGGCGTAATATCAACAAACAATCTTCCACCAGCTATACGCATGGGTGCCGGAGTCGTTAATAGAAAGAAAGATAAGCCCAGCGGTTTCATGGGATCAGTCATCATTTGTTGATGACCTACAGACAGGTACACATGATTTTCCTGGTCACTCGCTTCAGGGATCGGGTATAACGTTGTGATTGGCCGACTTTGGACTATATAAAACATATCATCCGCCAAACACCATTCGATATCTTGCGGGAAACCAAAATGAGCTTCGATCTGTCTTCCTATGCGTGCCAGTTCTAAAATTTGTTGATCGGTAAGTGTTTGCGTCTTTTGCAGCACGGGATCGATCTGATGTGTATACGTTCCACCATCTTCGCTTCCATAAATAGCCAACGTTTTGACGGCTATCCTCTTATCGACAATTTCACCTTCTCGTACTTTATAACAATCAGCAGATACCAAGCCGGACACCAGCGCCTCACCAAGTCCAAAACTTGCGTCGATGGAAAGCAGTTTCCGGTTGCATGTGATCGGATCAGCCGTAAATAAAATTCCTGAAACCTTTGGGAATATCATCTTTTGAATGATAACGGACAAATAAACCTGACCATGGTCAAATCCATTTTGCATACGGTAGATTACCGCGCGATCCGTAAACAGAGAAGCCCAACATTTGCTGATATGGTGCATGATTGATTCTTTCCCAATGATATTTAAGTAGGTGTCTTGTTGACCGGCAAATGAGGCATGTGGTAAATCTTCAGCGGTCGCACTGGAACGCACTGCATACGCATGACCCTCTCCAAATGTGGAGAGATAATGAGCGACTTCTTTTTCAACATCGGCTGGAATGTCTACGCCCATAATGAGTTCCCTGATCTTCCTACTGATTTCACCAATTTGCTCTCGTTCTTCTACTTTCAACAAGGTTAATTGATCCAGCAAAGCATGATATGTTTCATTTTGTTCAACGGCTTTTTGATATCCAACGGTTGTAACGCAAAATCCTTCGGGGACGTGAATTCCTTCCACCTTTGATAACTTCGCTAGATTTAATCCTTTTCCACCAACGAGCGCATGCTGCAATTTTTCCAATTCCTGAAATCCGATAACCAAAGAACTCATTCCGTATCTCCCCTAACCAATAAATTGAGAAAAAAACATTTGACAAAGAGTTTACCGCCATGATAAGATTTAAATATAAGATAAGATATTTATGCCTTCGTAAATCGAAGAAATGTAATCTGATTATATCATTGTGTTTGTTTATATACAATATCGAAGAACCTGGGATGATTGCCCAGGTTCTTTTTTGATTTCAAATACTATTAATTCTATAGAAGCATGGCTCTCCTCAACCAGATTTCTGTCGTGCAGCATGTTATGTATCACAGTTGTAGAAGCCAACAAAAAAAGCAACCTGCCCTCAAATGAGGTTGGGCTGCTTTTTTCAGTAATGCATTTTTCTAAAGATGGTTAACAGTTCAACAGGGTAAAAAAATCTCAATTTTCGTACCTTGCCGTACTTTGGATTGTACATGAATTTCTCCGCCGTGTGCTTCCACGATCGTTTTGGCAATGCTCATTCCGAGTCCAGAGCCAGCCGTCGATTCCTCAGTATTTGTTCCCCGATAATAACGATTGAACAAATGCTGCAGCGTTTCCTCGTCCATCCCTTTGCCATTATCGAATACGCGAATACATGCCTTATTGTTCATTCTGCCGATGGAGACGGTGACCTTCACGCCTGGCGGGTTATGCTTCACGGCATTGGACAGCAAGTTATCCATTAACCGCAGCAGCCAGGTTTCATCAGCCTGTACCCACAAGGCATGCTCCTTCCCGACATAGTGAAACTGGTATTCAGACAGCGTAGCGTCATTGACATATTTCAGCACGGAGCAGCGCACCAGCTCAACCAAATCGATTTTTCGAATCTCCATAATCGAATCGCCCTGCTTAAGCTGATGGATCATGGAAAAGTCAGAGATCAGCTCAAGCATATAATCCCCTTTTTCCCGGATTGTCGCCCCCATGGTACGCATCTCTTCTTGGCTCCATTGTTCCGGTGAACTCTCCAGCATATATCCATAACCTTGAATTGTGGACAGAGGCGTACGCAGATCATGTGAAATTCCTGACATCCACTCTCTTTGATCTTTCTCCAGCCGCTCGCGCTCCTTCTCGGTTCGGGCCAATTGATCAGCCATTTGATAGAAAGATTCAATGACTTCCTTATAGAGCCTGTAACGGTGTCGCATTGTGCCATTGGAGCGAAATATCTTGCGTTTGTCCTTGTTGGTAAGTACCTGATCGTACTGCCCACGCCCCATACGTTCGAACCAGCCTGCGAACAGAATCAGCGGCTGACCGTAACGGTAGCCATGCCAGACCGATAAGGGTACTGCCAAGAGAAGAGCTAGACCTGCAAACCACATAAGTCCGCGCGTTGCCGTATCCATCGCCGGATGTTTCAAAGGTCCTCCCGCTGGATTGGGTGTATACAGGATCCAGGTCATTCCACTGCGCTGGTCCCGATGGGCGACAATATTCGTATCATAGTTGCTGGGTGATTGCTGGATTGCCAGAATGTCCAGTGGACGGTACCCCTTCTGCAAATACGTTCCAGCACCGATGGCTTGTTCGGTATGACCCGTGGAATTGATTACCTGGAGATAACTGCCGGTTTCACGCAGTCGCTGATCCAGAAAAGTAAGCTTTTCGCTAGATATCATCCCTTGCTGCCCATATTCGTCGAACCAGGCCATGAGCTGATCAAGGTCAGAACTTTGGTAGCCAAGGATATACAGAATCGGCACATTAAAGGCAAAGTTCAGATGAGTTTGAACAGCATACGTCCCAAGTGTCCGTGTCTCCTGAATATCGAGCAGTTGGGCGATAGAGTACGATGGCGACAGCCCATCATACGAATTTGTATTTACTTCGTAAATGACCCCTCCTTCGGCATTTACAACCTGCATCCACATTCCTTTTTCCTCAATAAGCTTATCCCACTTGGGGGAGATTTGAATCGTTCCGTCTTTTGAAGAAGCTTCTTGAGCAATCAGTTGTAAGGCCCCCACCGGAAAGTTCCGGCGCAACTCACTATTGGTCGTGTTTTGAAAGAATATAATGCAAGCAATGAGAGTAATCGCCAGAATGATCAGGGCATAAAAGATTAATTGATACGTGAAGTGAAATGTCATGCGCTGTTGTATCTTCATTGCTCCTGAAACTCCTTTGACAGCTTGTAGCCGAGCCCGCGTACGGTCAGCAGTAGCTTTGGATTTCCTGGATCGATCTCGATCTTCTCTCGTATGCGCCGAATATGTACCATTACTGTCGAGTCATCTCCCTGTCCGTTGATCCCCCAAACCTGATCGTAGAGCTGTGTTTTGGAAAATACGACCCCCGGAAACTTGCAGAAATGCAGCAGCAGATGGAAAACCTGTGCAGGACAAGGGACATGCTGTCCCTCCACGATTAACTCCCCCTCCGCCTCATTCACGGTGAAGCGGCCGAATCGGTAAACCCCTGGTTCAGGGCGTTTCACCTGACTCACAGTTGGAGCTTCAGGCTCCAAACGGCGTATGCGCGCCTGAATTCTTGCAGCTACCTCCAAAGGATTGAAGGGCTTGGTGATATAATCGTCCCCGCCCATGGCGAATCCCCTCAGCACATCGAGATCGGATGCCTTAGCCGTCAGAAACAAAATATGCGGATTTCCATATTCACGGAGCTTGGAACAAAGCTCCAGACCACTCCCGTCCGGGAGCGTGATATCGAGCAGAACGATATCCGGGGAAACCCGCTGTACCAGATCGAGAGCTTCCGCACAGGTGGAAGCATCGTAAAGCTGATGGAACCCTGCCCTGCGAAGCACCATTTGCAGCATGGTGACAATCGAGGGTTCGTCGTCGACAATTGCGATTTTAATATCCGTTTGATTGGTCATCGTTTTCACCCATTTCATAGTAGCATACTGACATTAACAGAACCTAAACGGCTTGGGCAAACTTAAACGATTGTTCAGCAACTCGTTTAGGCTCTGTTTCAATAACGCTGTTAGCATAGGAAATGAGAAACCTGATTCGCGACAAATCTATTTTATTTTAGGAGGAAAACATTTGATTATTACAACAACAGCAATAGTTGAAGGTTCCCCGGTCAGGCAGTATATCGGCGTTGCAACAGGTGAAGTCATCATCGCTGCCAATGTCGGGAGAGACTTTCTCGCTTCATTTAGAGATCTTGTAGGGGGCCGTTCTCGTACCTATGAGAATAAGCTAAGGGAAGCAAGAGACGCTGCCTTTGAAGAAATGACCGAGCAAGCCGCACAGATGGGAGCCAATGCCGTAATCGGTGTGGATCTGAACTACGAAGTTGTTCGTCAAGGTATGCTCATGGTCGCTGTCAGCGGAACGGCAGTTATTATCTAAGCATTCAAATTTGACCAAAATATAAGTCTATTAATTTTTGGTCATCTATTCCATCAGATAAATCAATAAAATATTCTTGTTGCCACTTTTGTGTTTGCGCAGCTGATTTATTTAACTCTTTTTCCCAAGAGGGGTAAACTCTAATAGCCATCTTCCCTTTAGTGTCCTCGTTTTTCAAAATTCCTTTTTCGAGTAATTTAGATTTTGGAAAAACAAACTGTCCCTTCATATTTCCATTCATAATTGAGATTATTAGTTTGTCTGGACTTTCGAAAAAGGAGTACGGTTGATTTTGATTGTTTTCGTCTTTTTCCCAAAATACAACAAAAAATCCTTTTTTCTTAGGAGTTAATTTGGCGAGGCGACTTCGATATGTATAATTTCCAATATAGATAATCATTCCTTCATATTCTCTATTATGCTTTTCTTCAATGATGTTTGTAATCTCTATATTATCAAAGTTAGCAAGTAAGCTATCTATTAGCTCTTTAGATTTAAACATGCTCTCATCCCCTCAATCATTTTTTTCAACGTTAATTATAGCCTCTAAGTATGTTTATCAAACGGAACTTTCATTTTATTTGTTACAGCTACTCGCAGTTTGTGATATGGTCAATGAGGTGCGATCAGCCCGTACACATTTACATATCATGCGAGGAGAAGATTGAAATTGAATGAAATAAAAGCATTGGAGAACCCGAACAAGTTTAGTGATCCTTTATTTGTGACACTAGTTGCAAGTTTATGTTGCTTGTTATGGGGGAGTGCCTACCCGTTTATTAAGCTTGGATATAGTGCTTTTGATATCTTGGCAGAAGATATTCCATCCAAATTTGTATTTGCGGGTTATCGATTTATTTTAGCAGGATTACTGCTTCTATTCTTGTTTCGTGTCATTAGTAAACGGAAATTTGAACTGTCTGGACGACAATTTTCAAGCTTAATATTGCTTGGCATGTTCCAAACGGGTCTGCAGTATATGTTTTTTTATGTGGGTGTAGCCAATACGACAGGTGTCAAAGGTTCGATTATGAATGCGACAACGACCTTTTTCAGTGTGGTTCTAGCACATTTTTTATATAAAAATGATAAACTGAGCAAAAATAAAATAGTCGGCTGTTTGCTAGGATTTATTGGTGTAATTATTGTAAATTTCCACTCCAATCTGCTGGAATTCTCCTTCTCTCTCACAGGTGAAGGTTTCGTTATTATTGCGGCTCTTATTTTTTCCATTACGGCCATCTATGCAAAGCACTTAACAGGCTCCATCGACGTCCTGGTTATTACCGGAGTTAGCTTGTTTGTCGGCGGACTGGCACTCACCATATTGGGACTCCTGCTTGGCGGCCGGGTTACACATTTTACACTTGAATCAACGGGTATCTTGATTTACTTAGTTTTGCTTTCATCAGCCGCATTTTGCTTGTGGAATCTACTTCTGAAATACAACAAAGTGGGAAAAGTATCTGTGTATAACTTCCTTATCCCTGTCTTTGGTGCATTGCTATCGGCGTTGTTTTTGGGAGAAACGATTTTGGAATTCAAAAACCTAATTGCATTGCTCTTTGTATCCATCGGTATTTATATGGTCAATAGAGTAATCTCAACAAAATAATATTTTTCTTTCCAAACGAATGGGGACTCCCCACCTAAGATTTGGTATAAGACCGTACTCTCTAAATACAAGAAAAGGTCGCTAATGAGCGACCTTTTTTTGTATTTAAGTCTCAACTTTTCGCACTACAAACAGGAGTAAACAACATTACGCAAGCGGGGATGAACATAAGGCTCCTGATTGTTCAGCAGATGCTGCGCATACATAACCGTAAGTTCAGAGTCTGGATCAATAATGGCCATGCAGCCGGCAGCACCACTCCATCCGAATTCACCCAGTGGGCTTAACGAACCGCTGCCCGCTTTGGAGATATGCGTACGTACACCCAGCCCATAACCATACCCGCCCATATGATCCCAGGAATAATCATTACGGGTCAGATCGTTCAGATGGTCTGTGCGCATCAGCTCAATTGAAGCCTGTGACAGAATGCGAACGCCTTTTGGACTTGTTCCTTTTCCCGTCAGCGCACTAAGAAACAGTGCATAGTCGCTAACGGTGGACAATAGTCCGGCACCGCCGCTCTCCAAATCCGTGCCTACCCGGAATCCGTTTCCGTCCATTCGTACGGCTTTTTCAAGCTCATCATTGTAAGCATACTGCGGAATCAGGCGAGTCTGCTGTTCCTCGTTCAGGTCGAATGTCGTATCGTTCATACCTAGCGGTCCGATAATTTCTTCTTGCAGATATTTACCAAAACGTCTGCCACTCACAACCTCCACCAAAGCTCCGAGCACATCGTGACACATGCTATAGTTCCAATGCGTACCTGGCTCAAACAGAAGCGGTTCCTTGGCAAGCGCTTTCGCGAAGTCTCTTGTCGATAATATTCCGTTGGTGCTCTGCACAGCTTCCTGAATGCTTGGCGAGCCAACATCATAGGAGAACCCGGCAGTCATCGTAAACAAGTCGCGTACTGTAATCGCCTTTGTCGCTTTTTCCAATCTGACCTCGCCGCTCGATAAAGTTTTCTTCACCGTCATCTCGGCATATTCCGGCAGATAATCAGATACCGGATCGCTCAGCAGCATTTGCCCTCTCTCTACAAGTTGAAGT
Source organism: Paenibacillus sp. FSL F4-0087 (assembly GCF_038020215.1). NCBI lineage: Bacteria > Bacillati > Bacillota > Bacilli > Caryophanales > Paenibacillaceae > Paenibacillus > Paenibacillus sp. FSL F4-0087. Next base: position 5,553,535 of record NZ_JBBODJ010000001.1, on the reverse strand, counting down.
GCTGCCACACAGGTCATAATTTTCGTCATGGAGTAGAGATTAAAGATCGCCCCCTCGCCGATGGGCGTTTGCTCCTCCAGATTGGCGTAACCATTCCGGTAACGGAAAACGGTATCATTTTGATGCATCACAAGGACTTCTGCCCACGGAATTCTCCATGATGTGATGCGGTCAATAAATGACGCAAGCGGTTTAAAGTCCATATTTCCCCGTCCTTCTATGTAGAATCGTTTATCAATGCACATAGTGGATCTGTGTTCATACACATGACCCACATAGTATTAATATACGACCATTCACATGCATTGACCATATCTAATAGAAAGCAACTTTTCGACAATCTGTACCGATTTTAGAATCGGTACGATTACTAGAGTGTCTTGACCATGATAAAATCGATTTGTTCCTCGTCCCCCATATAAAAAGAGTGTGAGCCCGTTTGCACAAATCCCATCTTCTTGTAAAAAGCAATGGCATTGTCATTCTTTTCCCATACTCCGAGCCAGATTTCCTTCTTTTTGTGTTCCAGTGCGGTATCCATCGCTTTATTTAGCAGATATTTACCTAGTCCTTGCTTTTGGAATTTATTCCTGATATAAATCCTCTCAATTTCGAGTGAAACATCACTCATTTGTTCGGATTGGGCGCCATCTCTGTTCACTTTTAGATATCCGGCAAGTTCATCATTGTAGTAGACGAAAAAGATGTCTGAACAGCTATTAGATAACTCGGCTTCCAACTGTTTAGCGTTAAATGCTCTTTCGAGATAGGCCCTCATATTGTCAAGGGAATTCTGATCTTTGAATGTATCGTTGAATGTTTCTATACTTATTTCTTGTAGTTTTAGTAAATCCTCGTGACTGCATGCTCTTATTTCCACTGTCATTCTGATGTATCTCTCCTTCTATGAATCAATTACTTAATTTAAAAACAGTTCAGTTTTTTTGTTGCAAATACAACATTTATTATATTTTTAATCTACTCCAAATTTGTATAGTTTGCAACATAAAATAATGAGACCAGGCAGATTATAATACGTAGCAAACGTTTTCGGAATGTTTAATAAGTTTTCCTCGGTCAGTCTATTTAAGCAGTATTTCTTTATATTCTGTCGGACTAAGTCCTGTATATTCCTTAAACACCTTGGAGAAATAATGCTGATCACTGAACGATAACAGATCTGATAACTCCTTAAACTTCATATCCGGTTGACATTCCATTAGTCTGCATGCTTCCTTGATTCTAAGCTTTGTATAATACTGAACAAATGTGACTTGCGTTACTTTTTTAATGACTCTGCTAACGTAGGAGGGGCTGACGTGAAACTTCATTGCAATGTCATTGATGGATATTTGGGTGTACTTGTTCCGTTTGATGTACTCATCCATTTGCATAAACAGATCTTCTCTGCTTTTCCGACCATGGGATTGAAGCATATCAAAACATTGTCCAATCCATTCCGTTAATTCACGGCAGAAATCACCATATGTTTCTTCATCGAACAGTTTTTTTGCTCTAAGCTCCAAACCAAGCCTAATTCCCGCCCCTTGCTCTTCAACCAAATGTGCGAATGTATCCACTACTAAATTGATAAATCGTTCCAATTCTTTCACATGTACGTTATCCTCCGTCCATCGATTCATCAACTCGGACAGCTTAAGGGCAAACTGCTCCTTCTGACGAGCTTGTATCATGTGGACAAAAGCCAACTCCAGTGTGGAATCCAGACAACCTGCTTCAGTTCTTGTTATGGAAACCGGATTTCCGCTATCCAGCACCAATCCATTGTTCAATCGCTGGTGAATCGATAAGATGGACGATATTTGATGATAAAGCTCAGACAGATTTGCATCTTGAGACCATAGCAGCTGCCCCGCGATTGTAGTGTCCATACCTTGTACATCTAAATGACGCCGCAACGATTCGAGACACTCATGTACAGAAGAATACAAATCAAGAATCCCCCTGTTTACAAAAACGATGAATTGCTGCGGAGTTTGACTTAGAAACACTTTACATGGACGAGGAGCAAAAAAATCTTCTAAAGAAGCCTGTAACGTCTTTTGTCCCCATCGTTCCCGTTCCGAGGTGAAGGGCTGCCTGCGCAGAATGATCATCATTTGGGCCAAAAAAGCAGCATGGTCTCCTGGCTTAAGTTCAGCATAACTATGGGGATCAACGATCTCCTGCAGCTCATGGAAGTACCTAGACCTCGATTGTTCAAGCTGTTTAATAACTCTGCCCATGACTTCCTCCAGCGCCTCAGGCTCGACGGGCTTCAGCAAATAGTCGAACACCTGCAAATTCAATGCTTTTCGTGTATATTCAAAATCGCTATACCCGCTAATTAGAATGACCCTCAACTCAGGCTGGGCAAGCTTCGCCTGCTCAATTAGTGATAAGCCATCCATCTTGGGCATCCGTATGTCTGTCAACAGGAGATCGATAGGCTGCTTCTGAAGTGCTTCTAACGCCTCTTCCCCATTTGTGGCCGTAACTGCCACGTGAATGGGAAAATCCAGCTTATCCAACAGCATTTTAATATTGCGCAATATAGGTTTGCTATCCTCAACGATCATGATATTGTACATAGTCTATCCCTCCTGTGCTCAGTAAAAATCCCTCGTCATCGATCCGATGATTTGAATGGTTGCTCCTTTTTCCTTGTCTGAATGATTGTTGTAGATGTTAAATAAAAGCCGATTGCTATACATCAGTTTAAGTCGATTCACGCTATTGACGATCCCCATGTTGCCAAGAGCTGTCTGACGATCAGGGGTTTGATTCATTCCGGAGCCGGACTTCTGTATATTGGACAAAATCTCTTCTATTTTGTTTGGCTGGAAGCCCTCTCCGTTATCTTTAATCTCCAATGCCCATAATCCGTTATACTGCTTCACGGTAATTTGGATACGCCAGGGAGGTGTGGTATTAAAGAAAGCGTGCTCAATACAGTTTTCAACAAAAGGCTGAATGACCAGCCGCGGCAGCCGGATTTCACTCGTCAGTTCATCAGCATCGATGTTCCACTCCAAATCTTCTTCATACTTTTGTTGTACCAACGACAAGTAATGTCTTGTATGCTCAAGCTCATCCGTCATCGTCACATGTGCATAAGGAGATGAAACAATATAACGTAAACTGTCTGACAGATGTTTGCACATATCGGACACGACCTGGGTTCTCCCCTCTTGAGCAGCAATACTGATCAAATAAAGGACGTTATGAAGGAAATGGGGAGCGATCTGAGCTTGTAATGCGGAATTCCGCGCAGTGACTTCTTCATGTAACGCCTTCTTCTCACGATCAATGGACTGCTGTAAACGTTCCATCAAGTCCTGAAAAGCTTCATTCAACAGCAGCAGGTCGTTATTTTTAGGTCGTTCATCAACTTTCAGCTTCATATTGCTGTAGTTGATGCGCCAAATCTGGCTGCGAAGCTTACGAATGGGAAGCAACAGGTTGCGTGTGGAGAAGAAAATGTACACGAAAGAAATGAGCATTAAGGCTGTAATCAGCAAAATGGACATGCTTTGTACGGAACGGATCGAGCCTAATACCGAATCTTTCGGCGTTATTATAAAAGTAATCCAACCCGTCTGGTGAGATGTAGAATGCGTAACGTAATTATTTTGTTCATCAACTGCCAGTCCTTCGTCGGATAATGGTTCTTTCCACTCCAATTCGTTCTTTCTCATTTCCAAGCCAGTCATTTGCTCACCTTGCTTGTTCAAAATGAATACATCTCCTGCAGTAATTCCTTCCGTAAGGTTTTGAATGTAAGCTTGATCCATTTGAATACTAAGATATCCGTATAGCTTGCCATTCTGATCGTTGACCGTACGGACAAAGGAGATCGTGTCTGCATCTCGAAGCAGAATAAAACCGTTCCCTGTCCACTCTCGTCCACTTCTACTTTTTTCCGTTAAGGCACTTAAGATTGTTGGAGGATGCCCTGAACCCAGATACGATGTGAGCAGCACACCTTGTTTATCATAAATGGACATGTCCTTGATGTTCATGCTGGGGCCAATAGCCTGAAACATGATATCTTTTAGTTTCCGAATCTGCTTCAGTCTTTCATAATTGCTTGGTGCTGAAGAGCTCTTGTCCATCGTTGCGAAGATGTCCTTATTGGACAATATGCGCTGGGACATCTGGTTTTGCTGCTCTACGTATAGGTCAACCTGTTCTCGTACCTTTGTGGCAGTGACCAGTATATCCTCCTCTGTCTTTTGTGTAAGCGGGCGGATAACGACAAGGTTCACATAAACGATAAAGCAGCCCAGCACGAACAAAAGAAGGGCGAGAAATGTCAATAATACTTTTGTCTGCAAGCTGAATTGTGTGGCTCTATGTATAAATTTACCCATGCTTCGGGAAGCCTCCTGTCTTGTCATGCTGTGAAACTCGTCTGGATCATGTCTTAATGTAGCATGGGTTCGAATGAAATGATAGCGATTTCAAGTTCAGGATTTTACACATAAATATTCAAGCACAGACATGTACCGGAGAAGAAGTGGATTTTATAATTGAATTTGTAAACGGATTCATTACATGTTTCAGAGGGGGATTTACGTTGAACATGCATAAAAGAAAAAAAGCAGCATCCATTGTACTGGCGAGCTTGTTGTCCATCTCACTGACCGCTTGCGGATCAGGTGGCACTGATTCTGATACGTCTGCAAGCAGTGGAAATAAGAACAGCAAGGTCACACTGGAATTGGCCATTTCGAAGAGTTCACAGGATTCTGCCTTTATCCAGCAGGATATTCTCGATGAATTTGAAAAACAGACCCATATTTCTGTTAATCTGCAGCTCATTCCGGCTGAGCAAACAACGACCGTACTACAAACCAAGCTGGCTGTAGACGAAACGCCCGACATCATTCAATACAATTTGGCCAGTGCGGTTACGGATTTGAATCTTGAGCGCAATTTCGAAATACTGGATAACGAGTCCTGGGCCAGCAGAATTGTAAACAAAGATGTACTTTCCGCTGCCGGTCATATCTACAGCTTCCATGTCAGCCAAGATACGGGCATGCAAGGCGTCGTGTACAACAAACAGATTTTTGCTGACCTTGGTCTGTCCATCCCTACAAGTTACGAACAATTTTTGGCGATCTGTGAAAAAATTAAAGCTGGCGGCATTACCCCTGTATTCATGCCTTATAAAGATGCATGGGCTGCGAACATTTGGCCAGCGGCAGCATTTGCCGATTTTGTAGCCAAAAATGATCCGTCTTTTTTTGATGAACTCAACAGCAACAAAAGAAAGTGGTCCGATATTCCCGAGTTCAAAACATTTTTGCAGCAGCAATACGAAGTCTACACCAAGGGGTATACCAATACGGATGTGCTGAGCGACAGCTATGACATGGCGGTTGGCAAATTCCTGAACAAGGAAGTCGCCATGATGTTTATGGGAGATTGGTTAATCGAAGGCGTAGCAGAACAGGATCCAAGCATGGAACTCGGCGTATTCCCAATTCCGTCTTCCGATGATGCCAAACTGGGTGCAAGTCCGCTTGGAGGACAGCTGTTCATTCCGAAAAAGGCTAAGCATTTGGATGAAGCCAAACAGTTCCTGGACTTCATCGCCTCCAAGGAAATTGCGCAACAGATCGTCGATTCCAAGGGCTATGTATCCAATTTTAGCGACGTTACTACACCGGAGTTACCTGCTTACAAACAGGATATCGTCGACAATTACATTCTGCCCAAGAAAACTGTGTTGACCACGGATGCTTACATGCTGGTAGATCGAAGTGAGCTATACAGACTGTTACAGGATCAATTCGCTGGCGGTTTGACTCCGGAGGAAGTTCTGAAATCCTGGGATGAGAAGTTCAGTCAACTTATGCAGGATAAAGGCGTTTCCGGTTTCTAAGAAATGAAATACAGGGCAGCATGTCATTCCTGAATGAAGTGCTGCCTAGCCATAACGGAGTGTGAGACATGAAAAGGGCTAAAAATTTATATTCGTATTACATGGTATTTCCGGCACTACTCATCTACTCTATCTTTTTTGTCATTCCAGCAATTGCTGCTTTCTACTACTCCTTTACGGATTGGCGTCTGGATCGAATTGATCTGAAGTTTATCGGATGGGACAATTTCGAGAAAATTTTCTCAGACAAAACGCTTATTTTGGCGCTTAAAAATACGGCAATTTTTGCCGTTGTTACGGTTGCTGGCAAAAATATTATTGGTCTGCTATTAGCCGTGGCCCTAAATATGAGATTAAAAACGAAGAACCTGCTGCGCGCAATTTTCTACTCCCCTTCCATACTGAGCATTCTGGTCATCAGCATCTTGTTCACACCAATGCTGCGTACAGAAGGTACAATCAATCGTGTATTGGAAGCAGTCGGATTACATTCGTTGAGCCAGGCTTGGTTGACCAATCCTTCCCTTGTCATCTGGACGATTGCCATAGTATCCATCTGGCAAAGCGCCGGATTCCAAATGGCCATCTATCTGGCTGGTTTACAATCCATTTCTCAAGAATACTATGAAGCCGCTACGATTGATGGAGCAAGCTCCTGGAAAAGTTTTTTCAAAATTACACTGCCCCTTTTGCTGCCAGCCATCAATATTAATCTGATGTTGACGCTGATTGGTGGGCTTAAAGTATTCTCGGAAGTGTATGTCATGACTGGCGGAGGTCCAGGCAACGCTTCACAAGTTGTGGGAACAATTATTCTCCGCTCCTTCGGCGAAGGAAACTGGGGACTTGGTACCGCAGTCAACACACTTCTGTTTGTGGCGGTCACGATTATTGCTATACCGCTATTGATTTTCATGCGGCGCAAGGAGGTTACGGAATAACATGGGATATACACGCAAACTCGCTATTCGCAACTATGTTGTTGAAGGATTTCTGCTCCTCGCCTCTCTGCTCATTCTGTTGCCTCTGGTGATTCTAATATTAGGTTCGTTTAAAACGAGCGCTGAAGTACTCAGCTTCTCCTTGAGTTTGCCGGATAAATGGCAGTTTTCAAACTATGTCCGAGTATTTGAAGAAGGCGGTCTGTCCCGAGCATTCCTGAACAGCATCTGGATTACAGGGATCTCGTCCATTATCAACATTGTGGCTTCCTCAGCAGCATCCTTCATTCTGGCACGCCGGGACACAAAACTTTCAAACACAATATATATGTATTTTTTCATGGGACTGATTGCGCCGATGTCGATCATTACGACGATTCGGGTCGTACAGGGATTGGGGTTTTACGGCAGCATATCTAGTGTCATCCTGATTTATGCTGCGCTTAATACCGCTTTTAGCGTATTTTTGTACAGCGGATTTATCAAAACCATTCCAAAAGCGCTGGACGAGGTCGCGTTTCTGGAAGGTGCCAGCGTATTCGGCGTGTTTTTCCGTATTGTTACACCGCTCATTTTGCCCGTTAACGCAACGGTAGCGATCATGGTGTTTATGTCGGTATGGAATGATATTACGATTCCGGTGTACTTCCTTACGAATAGTTCAACGTGGACTATGCCGCTTTCGATCTATAATTTTTACGGCAAATACAGCCGCGATTGGAATTTGATTTTTGCAAATCTTGTACTGACTTCACTTCCTGTGTTTATCCTCTACTTGTTTGGACAGAAATATATCGTTAGCGGACTTACTGCAGGTGCAGTCAAAGGGTGACCATTGGTATTTAAATAGAAATAAACTTAGGACGCTTTTGGGAAATCAACTCCCAAGGCGTTTTTTGTCATACTATCTTGACGTTTATTTACAATACACACTTCTTTGTTTATTTCTGAACAAATTCAATGAATCTAACAATTGATTATACATTTCTCCCTTATATAATAATAGATAGATGTTCATTATTGTATAAATGTAAATTTAAATTACACATCAGTGTTACTACAGTAATGGATGCCATTCATTTTATCCCATGCAATCCATTCATGTTGAAAGGAGATGCTACGATGGACAGACCCTATACGATTTGTCATATGCTTAGTTCGTTGGATGGCAAAATTATCGGGGATTTTCTGGAAGATGATCGGTCAGCCTACTTCATTCATGAGTATGAACGTATCCATGACCGCTACGAGTGTAATGCTTGGATGTGCGGACGAATCACGATGCAAGAGCATTTTGCACATGAATATATTCCTCCATCCAATCAAGACAAGCAGTCCCCCATTCCTCGAACGGACTATATTGCGCAGAAAGACGTTGAAACTTATGCCGTCGCTATAGATCCACACGGCAAATTGGCTTGGAACCACAATTATATATCTCAAGAGAATGGCAACAGAACAACGGATCACATCATTGAAGTCCTGACTGAAGAAGTTCCCGATGCTTATCTCGCATATCTGCAAGAATTGGGCATCTCTTATATCTTTGGTGGAACGAAAGAGCTGAACGTTGTGACGGTTGTTAAAAAATTGAAAGCATTGTTCTCCATCGATCGATTACTGCTTGAAGGCGGCGGTGTCTTAAACGGTTCTTTCCTGAACGAAGGTTTGATCGATGAGCTGAGTCTCGTATTCGTTCCTTTTGCAGAGGCAAGCTCTCCAGCTTTGACCATGTTTGAGAATGGTTCGAGTTTCAAAGAAACCTTCCCCGTTCATTTTGAATTGATAAGAGTCGAACCAATGGAACATAACGGATTGTGGATGACTTATCGAGTAGAAGGAAATTCTAAATAATTCTTAAATGTACAACGAATGGAGGATCACATAGCTATGGAAAAAAAACAAACTGCTGGACGAGATATATTGGGTGACTTCGCCCCCAAATTTGCAGAGTTGAATGACGATATTCTGTTTGGCGAGGTATGGTCAAGAGTAGAAGAATTATCTAGTCATGATCGCAGTATGATAACAGTCTCTGCACTTATTGCCGGTGGAAATTTCGAACAATTAACCCCACACCTTCATAGAGCAAAGGAAAATGGAGTAACTCGAAATGAAGTGTCCGAAATGATTACTCACCTTTCCTTCTATGTGGGCTGGCCTAAGGCATGGTCTGCGTTCAATATTGCAAAAGATATTTTTAAATAAAATAGAAAGTAGGGAACCATTATGACAAACGAACATTTGAGTAATAGCACCATCTTCCCGCTGGGAAAAAAAGTAGAAGCCAATTTTATTGGAGACGCGTATCTGGAGATGGTCTTTACAGATGAAACTCCACTAAACACTAGCATTGGAAATGTCACTTTCGCGCCAGGAGCACGCAATAATTGGCATTCACACGCTGTAGGTCAAGTGTTACTTGTTACAGGTGGTGAAGGCTGGTACCAGGAAGAGGGTAAACCTGCACAATTACTTAAAACCGGAGATGTTGTAAATATTGCTCCGAACGTTAAGCACTGGCATGGGGCAACAGCCGAAAGCTGGTTTGTGCATCTGGCTATGACACCAGGACAAACGGAATGGTTAGAGCCTGTGAATGATGAGTGGTACAACGCGCTCTAAGGCGAAGGAATCTGTATCTAAATGAAAGGAATGAAATTGAATATGTCTAATATTGCGGGTAAAGTTGTAATTCTTACGGGAGCATCCAGTGGGATTGGAGAAGCTACCGCGAAAGTTCTTGCTTCGAAAGGAGCCAACCTGGTATTGGCAGCTCGCCGGGAAGAACGTTTAGAACAATTGCAAAGAGAAATTCAGAACAATGGCGGTCACGCTATTATCAAACCAACAGATGTGACTTCGCATACTCAAATGGAAGATTTGGCTGAATATGCACTAAGCGAATTTGAAAAAATTGATGTTCTAATCAACAATGCAGGAATCATGCCTCAAGCCTTTCTTTTCAAGAAAAAAGTTGATGAATGGGACAATATGATCGATGTAAACATTAAGGGTGTCCTCTATGCTATTGCAGCAGTTCTTCCGTCCATGAGAGAACAGAAATCAGGTCATATTTTGAACCTTTCCTCTGTTGCCGGACATAACATATATCCAGGTGGAACCGTATACTGTGGAACGAAACATGCCGTTACAGCCATCTCCGAAGGTTTGCGCCAGGAAGAAGCCATGAGCGGCACAAATATCAGAGTCACCAATATTTCTCCAGGCGCTGTCAGCAGCGAGTTACTGGAAACGACAAGTGATCCTGAGTCCAAAGCAGGTTTAGATGAGTTCTACAAATCCGCTATTGATGCAGATCACATCGCACGTGCAATCGCATTTGCAATTGAGCAACCATCGGATGTAGCGATTAATGAAATGATCATTCGCCCAACGGTTCAAGTGGGTTAATGGTATGATTCTCGATATTTTGATAAATTCGTCGTATCATTAATACAACAGAAAATCCAATCGCAATGTTATGAGCGATTGGATTTTCTGTTTTTATAGTTGCAGTTCAAATGGTAAAGGCCCATACAATCTATTATAAAACAATTTAAATTGTGCTAGTGTCAATTACGAATCTGTACTTCACATCTGAAGCTAATACACGTTGGTATGCCTCGTCAATTTGGTCAGCTGAAATGACTTCGATCATAGGAACGATACTATGTTCTGCACAGAAATCAAGCATTTCCTGAGTCTCACGGATGCCCCCGATCATTGAACCTGCAAATGAGCGACGGTGACCGATAAGGGACATCACGTTCACTGCCAACGGCTCTCCAGGAGCACCCACATTTACCAGCGTGCCATCCAGTGTGAGCAGTGAGAAATAAGCATTGATGTCGATATTTGCACTTACCGTGTTAATAATCAGATCAAAAGACCCGGCGAGTTTTGCGAACGTATCAGGTTCACTTGTGGCATAGTAATGATCTGCCCCGAATTGCAAACCATCCTCTTTTTTCTTCAATGATTGTGATAGAACAGTTACTTCTGCGCCCATGGCATGTGCAATTTTGACAGCCATATGACCCAGTCCACCCAGACCTACAACCGCTACTTTTTTACCTGGTCCCGCTCCCCAATGATTTAGCGGCGAGTATGTTGTAATACCTGCACATAGTAGAGGGGCAGCGACATCCAGCTCGATGTTGTCCGGAATACGAACGATGAACTCTTCGGTTACGACGATGTGAGTGGAGTACCCACCTTGTGTAGGTTCGCCGTACTTATCGACACCCGCGTAGGTAGGAACATTTCCTTTGAGACAGTACTGCTCTTCTCCTTGGCGGCAGTTCTCACATTCGCCACAGGAATCAACCATGCACCCCACCCCTACTCGGTCACCAACTTTGTACTTTGAAACTTCGGCTCCTACATCGGTGACTATTCCTGCAATCTCATGTCCAGGTACGAGCGGATAGTTTACGGGACCCCATTCGCCGTGAGCAGTATGGATGTCAGAGTGGCAAATACCGGCATATTTAATCTCGATCAGAACATCGTGCAAATCCAGATCGCGTCGTTTAATCTCAGCCGCCCGGAATGATTGGTCCGGACCGTCAACAGCTCGTGCTTTAGCAGTTATCATCATAAAACCTCCTAAGATTGTCATTCTTCCTTTTCTCTTGCAAAACTATCTTAATCCCTCTAGTTAACTCTAGGTCAAATGTCTTTTGAGATTTTGACATCCTACAACCTGCGTGGTAAAATCCCAAAAGAAATTAGAGTTAGCTCGAAGTCTATATTAGTACGAAAAGAGGAACATAAATGACATATTCAATTAGCGAAGTTGCTAAAGAATTGAATCTAACCGTATATACATTGCGTTACTACGACAAGGAAGGACTCATGCCCTTTGTAGAACGTACCCCTGGCGGAGCTCGAAACTTCAAAGAATCAGACATCGATTTTTTAAAGATCATTCAATGTCTGAAATCTACCGGGATGCCGATCAAGGATATCAAAGATTTTATTGCATGGTGTTCCGAGGGTGACTCCACCTTGCAGGAGCGATATGACATGTTTACCGAACGCAAGGCTAGTGTAGAAGCACAAATGGAAGAACTTAGAAAGACTATGGAAGTTATTGAACATAAACGTGCATATTACAGGACTGCTCTCGATGCTGGAACGGAAGAGATTCATAAAAGCAATCGAATGGGGAACTTCATTGCTAACTAAAATCGTTATGTTTAACTCACAAAAAAGAGCCCAAACGTCTATAGACGTTTAGGCTCTTTTTGTTCAATCCACTTTAGCTTGACGTTATATTGTTAATAACCCATATCCTTTAATATTTTGGATAATGTACGCAAACGCTCGCCGATCATTTCATCGTCATCACTCAAAGCTTGACTGAACAGTTTAATATCTTCATTAATTCTCTCATTATCTGTACAGATTTCCACGGACATTGCATCCCCTTGCAGGCCAACACGATCGATGACAGGCTGCTCTGGGTCATATAAATTCTCATATCTGTAGGCCTCACGAAAATGTTCCAAAGACCGACAGATCAGAATGGACAAATCCAGCACGCGATGGAGAGGCAGTTCCTCAGATTGTCTGGACCACTTTTCTCCGGTATATCTCCATACTTTGGCTGAAATATCAACCTTTCCTCTATCGTTCCACTGGGCCAATCCCAGGGAAAGACCTTTTGCGTCCGTGTTTCCGGCCATACGGCCGTCAACCTTTTCATAATTATCCGATACGACAACAGGTTTATGTTTTAACGTTGTAGGTATTTTCAATTTATTCCCTCATTCCGTTTACCTTTTTTACTAATTTACTAAACGACGGTTTCATCTTATCTTGATTTTAACCGTTAGTCAAATCAGTTTCCTGTTACATGATTTAATTCTTTGGCGGTCTATTATAGCCCTTGTCTCCGTATGGCTGTAACTTCTGAAGCCACGGCTTCAGGATTTGTTTTTGTTCCCAACGTATATCCGTCACCTTATCGATGTCCTTCTGTTCCAGTACCTCATAAGTGAATGCCGCTTCTCCGAATTCTCTCCATTCTTTTTGCAACTCGGCATTCGCAAATCTTCCTTGATCCAGTTGCATCTGCAGAGTAAACCATTTGTTTTTCAAGTTGGGATAGCTGTCGATATAGATTTTTCCGTTTACTTTGTTTTTAATTTGAGCTACGCCCATATACGTCTTGATCTGCTTATATTCCTCCAGTAGCTCCCTGCGCTTATTCATATCCATGTCTCTCTCTCCTTATCGTTTCAATTCTCTTTCCGTCATAGTGATGGAGTTCCCTCGGCAACTTTATTTCTTCTTTCAATGACAATAGGGAGCAATAGTAGCGCACCAATAATCACAAAAACACCACTCGCTATAAATACACTAAGCAGGGAAAACGTATCCTTGAGATACCCGGAGGTAAGCATGCCAACCACCATCATTCCCATAAAAATCGGCATGATCGCTCCGGACACCCGGCCAATAAATGCCCCTTCCGTATTCCGCACAAGAAGCGTCTGAATCCCACCTTGGATACACGGGAAGAACAATCCGCTGATTACGAGCAGAATAATGGTTAACCAAATTTGTGTTGATGCGCCCATTCCGACCGTACAGATCGCATTAACAAGTAAGCCGACTAAAAGCAGTAACTGTGGCTTCACTTTTTTAGCGATCCCGATAATTACAGCTCCTCCGACCAACATGGCCGCCCCATTTGCCATTACGAGCCATTGTAAGAATTCTTTATCCTGACCCAAATTTTCAATGACAAGAAAGAGCTGAAGCGGCTGAGTCAATCCTGATGCCAAACCAACTGCCGAAAAGGTTAATCCCAGTGTTCTCAAGGATTTATTCGCCCCGATATAACGCAGGCCATCCGTGAGCTCTTTAACGAAGCCGCCACGATTCCCTGATTTCTCCTCCTCTACATCTCGGGGAAGCGATAATAATACAACCGAAGAGCCCAGAAACATGACCGCTGTCAGGATGAGGGATACGCTAATGCCAAACTTAATGAAAATAAACGTGCCGATGACTGGCCCCAAAACCATAAAGACAGCAACAAGCGTTTGGGACATCGCCATAACACCCTGCAATTGTTCGGCTGGTACATGCCGTTTGTACAGTTTCATCGCGGAAGGCTGAGAAAACTGTGACAAGCTGGCAGAAACGAAAGACCCAATCAGAAGTGCAATCCATCCACCATTTATGACTGCAAGCAATACAACGGCAACGGACAAACCTGATAATAAATCGCTCCATACCATTGTTTTTTTCGGCCGCCATCGATCGGCAAAGGTACCGCCAATCAGACCAAATATAAAGATCGGTGAAAATTCCGCTACCGAAATCAATGAAATATCAACCGGATTATTATGCGTCAATTCGGAAACATAAAGAAGCACCGCATAATTACGGATCCAAATTCCGAGCTGCAAGAGCACCCGGGAAAAAATAATTGTTCGAACATATGGATTGGCAAACATGTTAATACCCCATATCCTTTAAGATTTTTGCTAACGTTCGCAGCCTTTCACTATTCATTCCATCATAAAGCAACTGCTTCTTTCATTTTTATTCCTCCTATCCCCCAACTTTCTATTTAGTAATTTAGTAATTTACTAATTTACTAAATCAAGGCTTCATTCTATACAGGATACCTTCCTTCGTCAACCGTTTTTTTGAATTCTTCCTTTTCAATTCTGCTTTTGAACAAAAAGTGATCCATGGGAAAAAGGTGCTGTTCAGCTTAATTTCACAATAATTTTTGTGCTAGAAATGTATCCAAAAAAACAAAAAAAGCCGCTAAATTAGTGGCTTTCCGTGCTCGAACATGTATGATTATGTCGTTTCAATTGCCTACTCAATGAATAGTCACGATTGTGGACCAAAGAAGCAGACTTCAGGATCCACTAATTGGTACTTGGAATCGAGTAGTCTACTTTTGGAGTAGTGGCTCCCTCCGGCTTTAATTGAATGGACCGCTGGCAGATCGCTGTGATCACAAAAGCCATCAGAGCTAGTAGCACAGCTACTGGTGGCACCCAGTTTACACCACCTAAATTGACAGCAAGCCCGCCAATTCCGGAACCGAGTGCTATCCCTACGTTTGCTGCCACGGGTAGCAATGTGGACGCAAACGGTCTGGAATTCGGCGCGATCGCTCCGGAGACGTCGAACAGATAGAGCTGGGACGCTGCGCTCATGGATGATGACAGGCAACCGATCAGGAACAGGAACGCCAAGCCCAACCACAGGTGAGACACGGTGAAGCTAAGTCCCAGAAAGATTGCAGCTTGAATGACGAAAAGCCATTTGAGCTTGGGCAAGAAATCACCTTTGGCTATTTTGGCACCGATCCAGTTGCTCAGTATGCTGCAGGCACCGTAGATGAGGAGTATAGCGCTAATCCAACGTGCAGATACACCCATGGAGTTCCCCAGCAAAGGAGTAATATAAGTAAAAATTACAAAAATACAACTGTTTCCAAGAACCGGTATCAAGCATGCCAGCAATATGCGCGGCTTCATAAATAGCGCCATCTGATCACTGAATGAACCCGCAATGGTCGTCGTTTGTCGCGGAAGAATCCGGAACATGAATATGAATGGCACAACCCCGATGCCTGCTGTAACAACAAACGTCATGGACCAGTTCAGATGCTGTCCGATGAAGGTTCCGAGCGGAACGCCAAGCACATTGGCAATGGAAAAGCCACCCAGTATCCAGGCAATCGCATCCCCTCTCCGTTCCCGGTTAACTGCATCGCTTGCAATCGAGATCGAAAGCGATATCGTAAGTCCGCATGCTACGGCTGAAACGATCCGAATAAC
Organism: Paenibacillus sp. FSL F4-0087; assembly: GCF_038020215.1. NCBI lineage: Bacteria > Bacillati > Bacillota > Bacilli > Caryophanales > Paenibacillaceae > Paenibacillus > Paenibacillus sp. FSL F4-0087. The sequence continues at coordinate 5,537,879 of NZ_JBBODJ010000001.1, read as the reverse complement.
CATCAAGGAATAGAACGTCGTTGAGAAAATGGTAAGTACGTTCAAGGCAAGCACGACTGCAAACCCGATTAAAATGGAGTTTCTTCGGGGAATTCTGGCCAAGAAAGCAACGGCAAACGGTGTTCCGATCGCATAGGCAATAGCAAAGCCGGATACGAGCGCGCCTGCGGCAGCCAGCGACACTTTCATATAAGTTTCGATTTCCTTCAATACGCCCACAATTACGTATTCGGTTGTTCCCAATACAAAACTAACCAATGTAAGTGTTAAAATAAGTAAATTTTCTCTTTTTCTAGTCAAAAATAAGCCCTCACATTTCTCTCTAATGTTGCAAACGTTTCATTTTCTTAAATGGATTCCTTTCTTAACAGATTTTGCTTTCACATCCCTTCAATTCGATATATAGTACATATTATTGAATAGTGAAATTGTACTGTCAGACATGCTAAGCGACAATCAAGGTTGTTGTGATCTTCATCCAAAACATTATGTATGTTGTCATTTCACCATAGAATCTTGAAGGGAAGATATTAATGAATACACGCCATGAGCCAGACCGACTGCATGAAGATCAAGATTGCATTATTATTTATGTAGGGAAGTTGGCAGATAATCCCCATTGGAGTTTTCCTACCCATAAGCATGACGATTTGCATGAGATTATTTATGTTAATGAGGGACAGGGCTCGTTCACGATTAATGGGACAAAGCACTCGGCTCAAAAGGGAGATGTTCTTGTATACAATAAGGGAACACTTCACGAAGAAAGATCGGACCCGGAATTCCCTTTATCCACCTTTTATTGCGGCTTTCGTTTCAAAGAGGGTACTCGTGTCAACAATGATTGGGTTGTTCCACCTGGTAGTGATCCAGTTGTTCGTGCCAATCGTTATTCCGAAGAGATCCGTTCGTTAATGCAGACCATGTTCAATGAATTTTCAATCCGGGAAGAAGGATACAACTCTATCTCTCATCATCTGCTGAATGCCGTTTTGCTGATTATCAATCGCATGTCTCACCATCAGCGCACAGCAAATGAGATCGTTCGAAGCAATACCCTCGCTGAAAGTATCAAAGATTATCTGGACACGAATTATCGTCAAAATATTAAGCTGAAAGACTTGGCTGATCAATTCCATATCGACTTCTATTACTTGATTCATATGTATAAAAATTGCTACGGTACCTCCCCTTATCATTACCTCATTCAGCGGAGAATGGGAGAAGCGACCCGATTGTTGGTTTCAACCAAGAAAAAAGTATGGGAAATTTCCAAATTGGTTGGGTACGAGAACCCAAACTACTTTACGATTCTATTTACCAAAACAGTCGGTGAATCTCCGAGAAGTTTCCGCAAAAGAAACCAAAAAGACATGTTCGGTGACCCTTCCAACTAAAAAACAGGTAACCGAAGGGCTACCTGTTCTGTCATATAAGAAGAGAGTATGTTCACGTTTACTGGTGGCAAGTCCTTATCTTTGCCACTCCTTTTTTTATAATTGAAGTGCTTCATTAGAGGCTTCATCCGAGTCTGGTTCAACATGAACATGGACAGTGTATACCTCATGTTCCCTTAACAATTCGTCTTCTACATTTGTTGAAATATCATGAGCTTTCTGAAGATCCAAATCCGATCGTACCAGAATTACCACATCGACAACGGCATTATTACCGTAATTTCGGGCTCTTAAGTCTTTTACCGCCTCTACGCCATCTACACTGGCAATTGTACTCCTGTATTCCTTGATTAGCTCTTCGTCAAATCCATCCGTAAGATGGTGTGTTGCTTCACGAAAAATGTCCCAAGCGGTTTTACATATTAGAAAGCCCACTGCTACAGCTGTTAATGGGTCAAGCCATGGTAGGCCGAATTGTGAACCAATAATCCCTATAACTGTCCCTATACTAACCCAGGCATCAGAAATATTATCTTTTGCAGCCGCCATAACCGCCTGGCTCTTGATCTTCAAAGCAAGTCTCTTGTTATATCTGTATACGAGATACATCACAGCGGCACATAAAATGCCTGTCCAGGCTGCCATGATGTCCGGAGATTCGCTTTTCCCCTGGAAGACGGATGTAATCGCTCCGTAAAGCACTTGCAGCCCAACTACCATCATTATGAAAGACGCAACCAGTGAGGCAACGGTCTCTGCTTTCCAATGTCCGTATGTATGATCTTTATCAGCAGGTCGTTGAGCAAGTCTCAGACCGATAAGAACCGCGATCGAAGCTATAATATCGGTAGCATTGTTCAACCCATCGGCTTTTAAAGCTTCAGAATTAGACATATAACCGATAATCATTTTAATTGCAGTCAAACAAATATAAGCAATAATACTGATAATTGCTCCCTTTTCACCTAGTTTTAAGTTGTCATACTTTATTTGCTCCACGAAACGTAATCCCCCTGATCCCAACTGTTTTCTAGCACTTTACGATGGTATCATCACGATGTTGTGTGGGTCTAGAGAAACGTTTTGAACCAAGTAAAACAATGTCTGTACAACGAAAGAGTTTGACCTCGGCCAAAAAAAGTTGCGATAAGTAAACTTTTAGATATTGTGAATCGCACCCCTTCTCCAGTCACAATGCTCCTCTTTACTTCGGTCTGCCCCACCTTTTCCGCCATAGGCTTGACTCTGGTATCGTACCAGGGTTTATCGTGATGTATAACAAATATGGCTTTACAATTCAGGAGTGGATGAAGATGATGTTGCAAAAACAGTTTGACCAAGTGTTTAAAATTATGAAGCAATCGTTTCCCACAGCCGAATATCGGGAATATTCAGAACAGAAGAAGCTGCTGTCCCATTCATGCTATCGCCTTCTTACAGAGGAAAATGAGCAGAATGAAGTGATTGGCTTTCTCGCAGGCTGGGAGTTCGAGTCGTTCAGATATGTTGAGCATTTGGCTGTATCTCCGAACATTCGTGGAGGCGGCATAGGCAAGCGGTTAATGGAGCGTTTCATGAACCTGTCAGACAAGCCGGTTATATTGGAAGTTGAATTGCCAGAAGATGAGCTGAAGCGGAGAAGGATTGGATTTTATGAGCGCCTGGGATTCTGCCTGGGAGATCATTCTTATGTTCAGCCACCCCTTCGTGCTGTAAGTCAGCAAACCTTACCTTTACAGATCATGAGTTATCCGGCAAAGTTGACCCCGACACAATTTGAAATGGTGAGAAAATTGCTGTATAAGGAAGTGTATGGCGCGACTTCAGCATACGCGCACGCATATAATAGCTAAATGCAAACGAGGAAGAAAACCGATGAAAAACGATTATAAAATCAATGAAATCTCGAAGCTTTACGGAATAGGTGTTGACGCGCTGCGTTATTACGAAAAATTAGGATTGCTCGTGCCTCGGCGAGACGGAAACGGATATCGTCTGTACAGCCTTCAAGATATGTATAAGCTGAACATCATTCGGGACCTGCGCCAGTTGGATTTTACCATGCAACAGATCAAAGCGTATTTAGATCAGCAAAGTGTCGAAAATACACTTGAACTGTTATTGACTGAACAGGAACTGATTAAGGAACAAATAGCCAAACTCGAAACTACCCAGCGTATTATTCAAGGCAGAATCAAGGTGTTAACTGATGCCAGCAAAATTCATACAGGAGTTTTCTGTATCAAAACGTATCCTGACCGGCCGTGTCTGCAGCTCAATACACGCATAACTCGGGATGAGGAGATGGATTATGCCATTAAAAAGCTACATCAAAAACATAAAAGTCATATTCCGGACTTTGGAAACCAATTATATGGTGCATCCGTGTCGCTTGAGGAACTAAAACATGGCGTGAAGGATGTTTTTAACTCCGTCTTCTTTATCTTCGATCCTGACGAAGCCAGAACGATCGATTACGATTACATGCTGCCAGCTGGTGAGTATCTTTCCCTTTTTTATCGGGGTAACTACCGTCAAAGTTATGAAAAAATGCTTGAGGTCGTTGCTTATGCGAATGAAAAAGGGCTCTGTGTAATGGGGGATCCTTTTGAAATCTATGAAATTGATAATCGTGATACGATCATTACCGAGCAATTTCTGACCGAAATACAGTTGCGGATTGTCAAAGAATGATAAACTCCTTAAGGTAGAAGTTATTGGATACGACGACTTGATACTATAACTTCTACCCTTATAATAAAAAAAGCCGCTAAATTATTAGCGACTTTTTTTATGTTAGTATGTTAAATCCTTTTCTCTGCGACTGTAACTCCAACTCATTGTAGTGATTAGTGAATATCTTTCTTTTTGAAATTGCCGCCCTTCACTTCGGCTACGTCGTACACTACAATAAAAGCGTTGGGATCAATTTCGTGAATGATATCCTTGATTTTGCTTTCTTCCATACGGTTGATTACGCAGGTAATCTCTTTGAATTGTTCATTGGAATAACCACCGTAAGCATCGGTATAGGTTGCTCCACGACCTAATCGGTCACGAATGGTTTCGACCATGATTTCCGGTTGATTGGTGATAATTTTAAAGGTTTTGGAGCCGCTCAAACCTTCTTCAACGATATGTATCACTTTGGAAGCGATGTAATATGCAAGTGCGGACAAAATCGCCCCTTGCAGACCAAATACAGTTGATACGACAATAAAGACAAACATGTTCAAGAATAAGATTAGATCACTGGTTCCAAAAGGTAATTTGCGTGAAAGCAGGACAGCCAACATATCGATTCCATCCAATGCTCCACCGTTACGTAGCGCCAAACCCATACCAAAACCGATGATAATCCCGCCCACAACGGTAATTAATAGTGTATCCCCTTGAATAATCGTGGGTACATGGTGCATAAGGCTTGTACCCACAGCTAGCGAGGCAATACCGATAATGGAGTAAATAGCAAAGCTCTTACCTATTTGTTTGTAACCTAACCATACAAATGGAATGTTGATGATACCAATCAGCATCCCTAACGGTAAACCAAACAGTTGTGAACCAACGATACTAAGACCTGTCACACCACCGTCTGATACATTGTTTGGAATTAATACGGCTTCCAGTCCATACGAGGTGATAAAAGCCCCGATCATAATCAATAATACTTTGGAGATGATTTTCAGTTTGTTCGATTTTTGCACGTTCCTTTGATTCATTCCTTTTCCCCCTTGGACAATTAACCGATAAAAAATAGTCTATAATAAATATCACTATTTTGGCAAATTAATAATCTTTATTAGCAGGACTGCTTCTGTTGATTGTATCAATTACTCCACAGCTCCAGTGGCGCCGATTCGAAGATCAACTTCCACATCAAAATCAGCTCGGGATAGTTCTTGCCCCCAGTTAGACTGCGCTTCCTTATATAAGGGGTATTGATATGCCCTGGCATAAAATCCAAACCCGAAAGGATCAATTTCATAGTCCTGGCACTTTTTGATGAGCGCCTCAATGTTTTTTTTCATTTCCTTACTCAATTTATTTTCCATTTCCTCAGAATTTTCCAAAAGTTCAAATTCAAGAAACTTTTCAGTTATAATAATGATCGACTTTACTTTAATTTTGTATTGAAATCTGCCATTTTCATAAAAGGATTTAGTTTTTACGGAAATATCGCCTAAAGAAAAACTCACCTTGTCGATGTTAAAGGGCAATGTTTGTTGTAGGTCATCAACCTGAAAAGTTAAACTGACCCCTGGCTCAGCTTGATTTTTCAAAATATGAAGAAGTGACGTTTCCTGATAAGACAGAGAAGTTCTGTATTGCCCTTTTTGGGATAAAAGAGTCGTTCCTTTTAGCATAATCTTGTTATTTTCGATCTTGATCTCCGAGATGGAAGGCGTCATCGCTCGGTCATTCAATTGTCTATGCAGCTCCTGCGCGGTTGTTTTCACAGTAGCTGAACTTCTACTGCCTGAATCCACAATCGCTTTTACAAATAAAGGTAACGGCGGTTGGTCTTTTGCTTGAAACTGAAAAATATCCGCAATAGAACCATCAAAAGCAACGATGCGATCGGTAATCGTATTCCGAGGATCACGGAATGTAACATCAAGGACTTTAAACCAATCCTTATATTGAAGCAATTGGTTTCCTATAATAATGACTTGATAATTACGTCCCGCAAGCGAACCCGGAAATTGGGCATCCTGCTGATTCCTCGACTGCCTTAAACCTTCTGCTATTCCTCCCCCTTCCCGGCTTTTCTTTTGAATGTCTTTACTGAATACAGGTGCAGATATATAATAATGGAGCTTTTTATCTACGACATCCAAACCAAGAGCCAATGGAACCGTTGCATCTTCTAAATTGGTTTTGTCGTTGGAGCAACCTGTGAGCGCAGCCAATAAAATACAAAACAGACTCGAGATCATGAATTTTACGCCCCATTTCATAAGTCTCGCCCCCGTCCCATCTTTTTGCGGATCGCTACATACAGAAGAATGCCCGCAGGCAGAGCAAACTCCATCATAAATCCAATGTAATTAAGTGAATAGTTTATTTGGGCTGATTCAATAAAGCTAGGCCGATAGAGGAAAAAGCTAAGTTCAATGACAACACACCACACTGCAAGGTGGTATCTTTCCTGACCCTTTCCCACCAGCGATGCAGAGCACTTCGACACCAGATACATGGAGGGAATCCATATGCATGAGAACACAAACAGATAAAATGCAATAAATAGCACTTCCACCCGCTCTATAAACTGGAATTCAATGGACTTCATAATGCTAATCACCGGGTCGTTATACTCCCCGATCTCATCTGGGCTAAAATACACGTAACAAATCAGCGTGATTCCCAAGTAAACCATGCAAGTAAGCGTGTTTGATATCATCATGGCAGGCAATGCCTTTTCTTTGTTAACTAGATGGGGATAGAGAAACAAAACTAAACCGATGCCAAGCATCGGATAGATCATAAATTTTATGGATGAAAGAACCGGAAACCATCCCTCTTTAAAGATGGGCAGTAAATAGAGCCAATGGGCATGACTCAGCGTAGATACATAAATGAACGGAATCCAAACGGAGAGCATCGTGACAATTTCACTATACCGGCCAATCGCCTGGAAACCATGTTGCGCAATCTGAAATGTGGGTATGAGCAGCAGCAGGACTAGAATATAAATATATGTGCTCGGCAATAACCATAATTTAATGACAAGTGAAGCAACCATATAACCGTCATATGCCAGAAGCAAATAATAGGCCATAAATATAAAAGCAGCCATTTTTGCTGCCCACACGCCAATATAACGCTGAATCAATTCTAGTATTGAGCTGTTTGGATTATATCTCATCACCTTGACGATCGCTATGGAGGCCAACGTCGCCAGTCCCCAGCCCAAGAAAATCACTAGCCAACCATCCGTCCCCGCATGTCTTGCGAGTTCTCTTGGAAGAGACAAAAAAGCAACGCTGATTTGGAAAGTAGAAATAATAAGAATGAATTGAAGCATAGTTACCGGACGAAAAGTCTTCATTTGCTAGTTTTTCTCCTTCCATCCTCTACTTTTCCCCTGGCGTCTTGACTGACGTGATTGCGTGCTTACTGGACGGTTGTTCATCATCCACAACGGTACCCGTAATAAGGTATCCTTCCAATCCGCAGCTCTAAATGGAGCTATAGGTGTGCTATAGGAGGTATTGAGCGAGTTTAATGTTATTAATCGGCCGATGATGGTCATCATACCCACGACTAGTCCGATGAACCCAAACCAGTTAGCGAGTATCATCATCATGAAACGCATGAGGCGTACAGCTGCCATCATATCTGGATTAGGAATAATAAAAGATGAGATAGCTGTAAAAGCGACGACGATAACCATCACATTGCTGATCAGCCCAGCCTGAACAACCGCCTGTCCAATGACAATACCTCCCACGATCCCTACGGTCTGCCCTACCGGAGCTGGAAGCCGAACCCCCGCTTCCCTTAGCATCTCAAGTGTGATTTCCATAATGATTGCCTCAACGAATGGAGGGAATGGAACTTGGCCCCTTGATTCACCAAGCGTTAACAACAGTTTCATCGGTATTATCTCAAAATGAAATGAAATGACTGATATAAAAAATCCAGGCAAAAAAATGGCGATGAAAAAGGCAAACATACGTAAAACTCTAAGAAACGACGAAATGGACCATCTGGAACTGTAATCATCAACCGTCTGAAAAAAGGACATGAAGGTAACAGGCGCTACCAACACACTGGGCGAACCATCGACCACAACGACACATCGTCCTTGCAGTATTTGAGAAGCAGCTGTATCCGGTCTTTCTGTCGTAATGATTTGGGGTAGTAAAGCAAGGGGTTGGTCTTCAATAAATTCTGCTAATTCTCCAGTGTTAATAATGGCATCCACATCTATGGATTGAATCCGTTCTTCGAGTACTTTAATCATCTCCGGTTTCGCCACATCTTCCAAATAAAGCAAGGATACTTCCGTTTGGCCTCGCTTCCCAACGATATACCGTTTGAGCTTTAACTCTTTGTCCGCGATATAACGGCGGATCATGGCTATATTTTGAGAACCGGTCTCAGTAAATCCTTGATGAGCTCCTTTCAGTGATGGCTCCTGCTGAGGATCCTCAATCGCTCGCTGCGGCAAACCTTTTGTATCTAGTGCATAGGCGATACTTCTTCCTTCGATAAACAGTACGCTATAGCCGAGGATAATGGAAAGTTTGAGATCATCCCACTTGGTATACGGCTTCATATATCCAACCGTTGTTATGAAGTCTTCGGAGGGGTTTCCGGTTTCGAGCTGAAGCGGAGCAAGAACATCATGATTAAGCGACGTTTTGTCAGTCAATGCTTCCATATAGATGATGGTAGCTTGTTCTCCAGTTTGTTTTATATATAGCTTTCGAATGATCAGATCGGGAGTATCTGTGAAAATTTCTTCAATTCTAAGGATGGATTCGTCTAAACTTTTGGTGATGCTTTCATCTTTCCTGATCATGGCAGATTGTTCATCCACTACCCTAGCCTCCCTTCTTCCAGCAACTTTTCCTTATTATGACGATTATTGGAGACGATATGCATATCACTGAAATCTACTTCAAAGTTAGTCCACAAAACTTATTTTATGTAAATAAAAATGTAACCGTTGGCTCTTTTAGTCGGGAATAATATACCTCAAGTCAAACACAAAAAAGACGCTCCTAGTACCCAATTGGATTGGTACTAGGAGCGTCTTATATTGGATCATTTCCTAACAGAAACGGATTTATTATAAAATAGACCATTCTGTCTGAAAACGCAGTATAAAGTAAGGAATAATGAAGTTAAGCCAATCTCATTTTGAAGTCCTGATAGCCGAACTCGCGAACCACTTCGCAATCGCCATCTTTTCTTTTCACTGCGATGGCTGGCAGCGGCATACCGTTAAATGTATTGGTTTTGACCATGGAGTAGATCGCCATGTCCTCAAATACCAGTCTGTCACCCGTTTTGAGCGGTTGGTCAAACGAATAATCGCCGATCACATCACCTGACAGGCAAGTTTGTCCACCCAGACGATACAGGTGGGCTTTCTCCCCTGCTTCTCCCGAACCGATAAGCGGCGGGCGATACGGCATTTCCAGCACGTCCGGCATATGGCATGTTGCCGAGGTATCCAGAATGGCAATGTCCATACCGTTCTTGTGGAAATCGAGCACAGAAGTCACCAGGAAGCCCGCGTTCAGCGCAACCGCTTCGCCCGGCTCCAGATATACTTCCAGACCATATTTTTCCTGCATGCGTTTAATGCAGGCTTCCAGTCTAGGAATGTCGTAATCCTCGCGTGTGATGTGGTGTCCACCGCCGAAGTTGATCCATTCCATTTGTGGCAGCCATTGTCCAAACTTCTCTTCTACCGCATTCAGCGTCGTTTCCAGATCATCTGAATTTTGCTGGCACAAGGTATGGAAATGCAGTCCGGAGACTCCTTCCAACAGCTCAGCACGGAAATCTTCTTGCTTTGCACCGAACCTTGAACCAGGAGAACATGGATCGTAAATCTCATGCCCCTCCTGAGTCGAGCATTCAGGGTTAATACGCAGGCCTACTTTTCGACCAGCCTGAAGCGCTTTGCCCTTGAATTTCTCCAGTTGGGAGAATGAATTGAAGATAATATGATCAGTAATCGAAAGGATTTCATCGATCTCATCTTCGCGATAAGCCGGGGCAAAGACGTGGTTCTCTTTACCCATCTCCTCATGACCCAGGCGGGCTTCATACAGCCCGCTTGCCGTTGCACCGCTCAGATATTCTCCAATGAGCGGATACATCGTGGTCATGGAAAATGCTTTCTGAGCCAGCACGATTTTGGCTCCTGTACGTTGCATGACACCGTTCAGGATTTTGAGATTTCTTTCGATAAGTCCTTCGTCAACAACAAAACATGGCGTCGGTAATTGCTCAAACCGCATCTTAACGAACAAGCTCCGATTCTTTGACTTCTTCTGGCAATTCGTCAACGAGTACTGGGTTGAAATCTTCAACCCATGGGAGACCCCATTTGTTCAACTCTTCCATGAATGGATCTGGGTTGAACTCTTCAACGTTGTATACGCCTGGTTTGTTCCATTTGCCTATCATCACCATTGCTGCACCAATCATAGCTGGAACACCTGTTGTGTAAGAGATGGCTTGGGAACCAACTTCTTTGTAGCATTCTTGGTGATCACAAATGTTGTAAACGTAGTACGTTTTGTCTTTGCCGTCTTTTTTACCTTTGAAAATGCAACCGATGTTCGTTTTGCCCACAGTACGTGGTCCAAGGGACGCCGGATCTGGCAGTACCGCCTTCAGGAATTGAAGCGGAATGATTTGTTTGCCTTCGTATTCGATAGGTTCGATCGAAGTCATGCCCACATTTTCAAGTGCTTTCAAGTGCGTAAGGTAGCTTTGACCAAATGTCATGAAGAAACGAATGCGTTTCAGACCAGGCATATTTTTAGCCAAGGACTCCAGCTCTTCATGATAAAGCAGGTACATGTCTTTCTCGCCAACTTCTTTGAAGTCATAGACACGTTTGATTTCCATTGGTTTCGTTTCGATCCATTCACCTTTTTCCCAGTATCTTCCGTTAGCCGAAACTTCGCGGATGTTGATTTCAGGGTTGAAGTTGGTTGCGAACGGATAGCCGTGATCCCCACCGTTGCAATCCAGAATGTCAATATATTCAATCTCGTCAAAGTAATGTTTCAGGGCATAAGCAGAGAATACACCAGTAACACCTGGGTCAAATCCACTGCCTAGCAAAGCTGTAATTCCCGCTTTTTCAAAGCGCTCTTTGTAATCCCATTGCCATTTATATTCAAATTTTGCCGTATCTTCCGGCTCATAGTTCGCTGTATCCATGTAGTTCGTTTTCGTTGCAAGGCAAGCATCCATGATTGTCAGGTCTTGGTAAGGCAATGCCAGGTTCATGACGATATCCGGTTTAACTTCGTTGATCAGTGCGATCAGTTCGTCAACGTTGTCGGCATCCACTTGAGCTGTCGTAATTTTTGTTTTACCGCCGTCCAACTTCGCTTTAAGATCGTCACATTTGGATTTCGTACGACTTGCGATGCAGATTTCCTCAAATACTTCGCTGTTTTGAACGCATTTATGAACTGCTACTGAAGCTACGCCGCCGGCGCCGATGATTAGTGCTTTTCCCATTTTCCATTCTCCTAACCCAATATGAATTTTTTTTAAATTAACTTCATTATTTTTCTCATTTTTCAACTTTTCGCCCGTTCTGAACCAACAAAAAAAGCAAGGTGAAAAATGCCCCAAACGCGCATCATCACACTTGCTTGTCGATATACATCATTAAAAAGACGCAAAGTTTCCATAACTAAAAAAGTTCAAAAGAACTCCTCTAGCGGAAAGCTTCTTCATGTATATCAATATCAGATCAGAGTCTATATAGCAAATAATTCGCCTTTACCACTCTTATTGACCGTTTCACAAGTTGATGTGCAGATGCACTGGTTGTAAAGTAACCAACTTATAAAATTTGAGCTTTTAACTCAATCAATAAGGCAACATAAGTTGCCAATCGGCGTTTGACCCGGCTGTCCGTATGGCCTTAACTTCCTTAAGAGAAGTGGTCAAAAATTATCTGCTGGAAAGACCTGATTCATGTTGATATATCTGCTTTCCAAAATCACAGGTCTTACAATATCAGATACATTAAAAAAAATCAAGCGATCTCTAAAAATTTATTTATTCATCATTTTGGAACACACATTTCTCTCTTAGGCATATCTGATTATAATGGCAAATCTTTAAATAGTTACTGCCTAATGTATCCAGCTCTTTCTCAATTTTCAAACTGACATGTCAACGATAACGATGTGTAACATAGAAGTTGGATTATCCTAAAATAGATTGATTTAGGTAGAATAATCCTTTAGTTTTCCATGTCGAATATAAGTTATTACGCGAAGTTAAGAAAAAATATAAAACTCCCAAAAATATTTTCTTCCCACTTGAAATTTTATACATTTTTGATAGGAAGATATGATATATTTGGTATGTAATTTAAAATATATCCCAGAAAAGAGGATCTTATGAAAAAAGCTGTTTTGCTATTAGCTGCAATTTTCATGTTTTTGCTTTCCAGCGCTCCATCAGCATCTGCAGCTGGAGACCGCCTCATTTATGACATCATGTATAACAATTCGATTCCACTCGTATCCAACAACGTCAGGTTTTCACTGCAATACAGCGTCTACGGCGACCTACAGCTCTGGGATAACCGCACACACACGATGTTATGGAACACCAAGACCAATGACACGAGAATAAATCACTTCAAGATTGATTATTGGAGTGGAAAACTAGTGCTCCAGGATCCCCAAAACACACCTTACTGGACGTCAGACAACAAGGCATGGTCTACATCGTACTATGGAGCGGACAATCTGCCACCCAACCTCAGGGGTAACGTGCTCATCGTTCAAAACGACGGCAATTTGGTGCTATACAATACAGAAACACCGAGTGCAGGCTGGTATCCTGTCTGGGCTTCCAATACAGGAGGCCATTAAGGTCTATTGTACTGGAGTACAAGCTGTTAATCGAAGCTTCAATTGACTGATGCTTACCCTCATTTCTTTACGGTAATACAAATACACTCCACACAGTATAAACGTGTGCGAGTGTATTTTTTTGTAAGGTGAATGTTTAAGCTGCATTGACGCATACTCTTTCATTCGTATCTGTGTGTATCTTGCTCTCTATACTCCAACTTCTCCGATCATTTGCCGCTCTATCTTTTTCAACTCATAAAAATAACCTTTTTGCTCCATTAACTCCGCATAGGAACCTGCTTCCACTACCATTCCCTGTTCCAGCACTACAATGCGGTCCATCTCTTCCAGACCAGTAAGCCGATGACAGATCAAGAGAAGCGTATCCTCAGCTGCTTGTGCGTAGAGATGTTTCATCACACGTTCTTCTGTAACGTAATCCATTGAGGAAGTAGGTTCATCGAGAAGCCATAACCGTCCCTTACGAAGCATGGCCCGTGCCAAAGCCAGTCTTTGCTTCTCACCATCCGACAGGTTTTCCCCTTTTTCATATACTACATCGGTTAAAGCTGTATTCGGCAGCTGTACTTTTTCCAGCACATCTACCAGTTGTTCATCCGAATGTTCTTCATCATTTAACAAAAGGTTATCCCGGATCGTTCCCCGGAAGAAATGACTTTGCTGCAAGACAACATTAGCCGTCTGCCAAATGCTTGCCTCATCCAGTTCCTTCAACGAAATGTCATTTAATTGAATCTCCCCAGTTGTAGGTGTACGCAGTTTAAGCAGCAGTTCAATAATCGTTGATTTGCCTGATCCGCTCGGTCCGACAATCGCCGTTTTGGAGCCGGGTAAAATATGCAGCGAAATGTCCTTTAACGCTGGTCTCCACCCCCCTTCATATTGAAACGTAACATCGGAGAGATCAATCGAAACAGCCTGATTGGCAGGTAACGCTCCTTCTGGCTGTGAAGACACAGACTGCCTGTCGGAAGTCTGTATGGTTTCCGTCAGACGTTTGGCTGCGTGCTCGCTATCCTGCTTATACAAAGGTAATGTCGCCATTGCCGCAGCTTCTTCGAATACGGTTAGTGAGGCCATGACCAGCATTGCAAGAAACACGCCAGCCAGCGCTCCATCGATAATCAGATAAGCACCAAGTGTCAGCACGCCCCAGGAAATAAGGAACGTAACCAAAGCATGCATGGATTGCCCGCGCAGTAGGTGTCCGGCAGCCCGTTGCTGCTGGACCGTCAACGCAGCAGAAGCCTTCTGCAGCTGCTGCTCCCGTCGAGTCAGTTGTCCGTACACTTTCAAATCCCGGAACCCATACAATACTTCGGTGACTTCTGTGGAAAGCAGCGCCCGTTGTTCGCGAACGTGTCCATGTATTTTTCGCTGCCCAAGCAAAACTATTCCCGGTACAACCAATGTCGTTGTGAGCATACCTACTACAAACAAAACCGCAATCCAGAATGAAAAAGCAGAAGTAAACAACACTGTAGCCAAAAAGACCATAACAACAATAATCGGTGGATAAGCGACGCGCAAAAAATAATGTTGCAGACTCTCCACATCCCCAACAATGCGCGCAAGCAGGTCCCCGCTTCGTTTTTTGTTCAATATACCCGGCGTCAAAGGAATGAGTCGGGCAAAAAAGGATGTACGCAAACGGCTAAGCATGGAAAATGTCGCCCGGTGTGAATACAAGCGCTCTCCGTAACGACTCGCCGCCCGAAGCAGTCCAAGCAGCTTGACCAGCGAGGTGAGTACAATTAAGGTGTAAAGCGGTGGCGCGAAGACCGTCTGCGAAATCAGATATCCGCTAGCCGAGAAGAGGGCCACTCCTGCTATCCCGGCAATAAACCCACCTAGAATAGAAAGAATGATATCCTTGCGCTCCTGAATCATGGCTTTGGACAAAATCGCTAGCTCATTCATGATAAGCCCCCCTTTCGTTGAACATCAACCATCTCGGCATACTGGGGTAGGCGCGCCATAAGCTCTTCATGGCGTCCCGAATCTACTAGCACACCGTCGTCCATAAACAATATACGATCAGCATGTTGAATCGTATATAACCGGTGAGCCACCGTAATCATCGTCGCGGTTTCTGCCAATGTGGCAATGGAATGTTGCAATATCTGCTCTGTGCGCAGATCCAGTCCTACCGTGGGTTCATCAAACAATATGATGGATGGGCGCTTCAAAAAAGCACGTGCCAAGGCAAGTCGCTGCTTTTCCCCACCAGACAGCCCCCTTCCTCCTTCACCAACCAAGGTATCGAAGCCATGCTCCAATTGGGCAGCAAGTTCGGCAAGCCCGGCAGCCTCTGCCGCCTGCTCGATTTCAGTCCTGGATACATTTCGCCCAGCACCAATCGCAATGTTCTCAGCAAATGTACCTGCAAAAATATAGGGATGCTGTGTAATGTAGCTAACGTGTTCGAACCATGAAGTCTCATCATATTTGAATAGCGGCTGTCCATTTACCAGAACCTCTCCTGATGCTGGTTTCAGCAAACCCGCAATGAGATGGAGTAACGTCGTTTTCCCTGAACCACTTTTGCCGACAATGGCAATGTATTCTCCCGGATCAAGCTGTGCTCGACCAGTCTCAAGCTCGAATGATTCGGGCGCATACCGAAATCGGAGATGGTTCAATATGATGGTCGGCGGTATGGAACTGCCATTGGAACGGTCCATTTGCAATGTCCCTATCCCGTTTCCTCTTTCCATCCGATCCATGTTATCGACCTCGTCAATTCCATCGGATGTACCTGATCCTTCTTTGCCATCTACCGATATACTCTCCCCAGCCGTTTCCTCAAGCATCTGCTCTACCTTACGAACTGCTCCCATACTTGTTCGACCGCTGTGAAAAGCCGTTCCCGTATTTTTCAACAGACTGTAGAACTCGGGAACGAGCAGCAGCACGAGAAACGCGGTATGGAACGCCATCGATTTGAATACAAGCAGCTGGATTGCAAGCTCAAGAGCCACGATACCGATGCTTAGCATTACGATCGATTCCAGCATGAACGTATTGGTAAACGCAATCCGCAAAATGCCCATCGTGGCATCGCGGTAACCGAGGCTAGCGCGTTCAATCTCCTGCTGCTGACGGTGAGCCCGTCCAAATATTTTCAACGAAACCAGCCCTTGAAGAGAGTCCAGAAACGTACCGGAGAACTCGGCCAGCTGCGCATATTTCTCCTCTGATTTGTTCTTTGTTTTCAGTCCCACCAAAATCATGAACAAGGGGATAAACGGTGCCGTAAACAGCATAATGAAGCCTGAATTGGCATGCTGCATAAACGTTACCACCAAAATCAGAATCGGAATGATGGCAGCCTCCATCATACGCGGCATGTACTGACTGAAATAACTGTCAGCCTCATCCACAGCATCCAGAGCAACACTGACCTTTCCGCCTGTTTGTCCACGAAGGGTTGATGGCATCGAGGCATGGGTCAAATGTTGCAGCACGGCTGCTCGCATATTCGTCTTCGCACTGGAAGCCATATGCAAACCAACTTTTCCGTTCCCATAAGACAACCCTGTACGTACGACCATGACAGCCAGAAGTATCCCGAGCAGCATGACGACCGACGAAAGGGAAGCCTTCTCCACAAAAATCCGTTGTACTGCTTCAGCAAGCAGCGCAGCCTGACTTACAATCGCTGCACCCAGCGCAAGTGAAATCACTGCAAGAAGCACGAGACGTTTTCGTTGCCCAGACATTTGTTGAGAGATCAGGTTTGTCTTCCTCTTCATGTAAGCTCTCCTCCTTTCAATGAACCTGTGAGATTACTCCCTTACATCACATATTAAATTCAATTTATTTTTTTCCCTTAACATAATCCGCATCAAACAGAAACAGTTTGAAAACCAGAATTAAGGAAGGAATCAACATGCACATGCCACCGATAAACACAACAACCAGTGCGAAGCCCATCGCTGGTGAGGTTACACTGTTTTGAATTGTAATAAACGGATCAAGGATATAAGGATATTGACCAATTCCGTAAGCGAAAAAGGCACAGAAAAATTGCAGCATGATACATATAAACGCTAATCCGTAGCGGCGTCCGTTATAGATCAGCCACATCGCAATCATGAAGAAGGCAACGGAAAGCGCAAGTAGCCACCATAAATCCATCATATTTTGAAAATGTCGCTCATTGTGCTGTCCCAAATAAATAAATGCAGTCAGTGCGATGATAATCGTCGGTGTGCTCCAGAACAGGGCATAGTTACGCACCAGCTTCAATGCAGAGTGATCCTCTGCCCGCGACGCATAGAAGGTCAGAAATGAGCTGCTAATGAACAATACGGACACAATCGCGAGTCCAACGATGCTCCATGATAACGGATTGGTAAACAGTGTCCAGTAATCCAGCGAAACCGTCGAACCCTGCTTCACGATAAAACCACCTTCAGACAGCGTTAGCGCCACTGATAGCGAAGCCGGAATAAGCAATCCCGAAGCTCCATATAGAAACAGATACACGATATTATTTTTGGAACCATAGTTCTCAAAGGCATAAAACGACCCACGAATGGCGAGCAAAATGACCGCAATACTGCCCGGTACGAGCAGAGCTGATCCGTAATAATAAGCCGTGTCCGGAAAGAATCCAACGATGCCAATATAGAAAAAGACAAAAAATACATTCGTAATCTCCCATACCGGTGATAAATAACGGGAAATCAGACGATTAATCAGGTGATCCTGTTTCGTCAAGCGTGCATAAAAGGCAAAGAAACCCGCCCCGAAATCAATGGAGGCTACAATTAAATAGCCATACAGGAACAACCAGAGCACCGAGATGCCAATCAGTTCGTAACTCATGTACGCTCACCCTTTTCTGTAGACGGATTGCGCTTCTCCTTCATCCATTTCTCCATCTCGACTTCTGCCGGATTATTGTTGAACAAACGTCTTAGTACGAGAACACACATGACTCCCAGAACGATGTAGAGAAGCAGGAAGAAGAAAAAGATCATTCTGATGTTGGGTGATGAAGTGGCGGCTTCCTCAACACGCATATATCCCCGGATAATCCACGGCTGTCTCCCCAGTTCAGCATAGAACCAGCCCAGTTCAACTCCGAGAAAAGCCATGGGTGCGCCTAGTGCTATAATCCCAAGCAGCCACTTGTTCAGCTCATTGCGCTTTTTCCAGAACACAAACAGGAAGTACAGAACCGAGATAGCCAGTAGCGTAAATCCGATTCCCGCCATTAAATCAAACAGGTAGTGAACGAGCAGCGGCGGCCATTCGTCCTCCGGAAACTCCTCCAGTCCGGTTACTTCGGCATTAAAGTCACTAAAGGCCAGGAAGCTAAGCAGTTTCGGAAGGTGAAGCGCTCCTATAATTTCATGCTCCGCATTCAGCCATCCCAATAAAATCAAATCTGCGCCACTTTCTGTCTCAAAATGCCATTCTGCTGCTGCAAGTTTCTCCGGCTGATGCTCGGCCAGAAATTTGGCGGACACATCTCCCGCTAATGTGTTCAGTAAGCCGAACAGCAGAACCACCGCCATCATGAGATTCAAGGCTTTTTTGTGGTAGGCGGATGCCCCTTTTCTCAGTAGCGCAAAGGCTGCAATTCCGGCTAACAGGGCAGCTCCTGTCAAATAGGCCGAGCTTAACACATGGAACACCTTGGAGAATGTCGCCGTATTCAGCATCGCCTCCACCGGGTTAACCGCAGTGAATTGGCCTGCTTCCATGACAAAGCCTCCAGGCTGGTTCATGAAGCCGTTCACCGTCGTAATAAACACAGCCGACATGCCTGCACCGGTGACGATGGGAATCGTCAGCAGCCAGTGGATGTACGGATTTTTGAATCGATCCCACGTATACAAATAAATGCCCAAGAAGATGGCTTCAAAAAAGAACGCAAACACTTCCATGAATAGCGGGAGTGCTATGACATTGCCAGCCAGTTTCATAAAATTCGGCCACACCAGGGCCAGCTGCAGTGAAATCGCTGTACCGGTCACCACACCAACCGCCACAGAAATGACAAACCCTCTTGACCACCTCTTCGCCATCAGTGTGTAATGGGGGTCCTTCTTGCGAATCCCCATGAACTCTGCAATTGCGATCATTAGAGGTATACCGACGCCAAGCGTCGCAAAAATAGCGTGGAAGCCCAGCGTCATACCTGTCACCAGCTTGCTCCACATCACCGTATCGATTGCCATCCTTTACTGCCTCCTTTCAAACTCTGTTCGATTTTCGTACTGATTTGAAACTTTTAATTATTAGGTCAGTCATCCCTTGGGCTGCGTTTAATATCAGGTTTAGAGAAGTCCCACGAAATAGGTTCAGAGTTTGTCTATAAAGCGTTCCTCCATCATTGTATGTACAAAGAGAATTTTTTCACAAAGTAAGAGACGAGGAAGCTTTACCTGATACTGAAGGGCCAAAGTACTTAACAGGACCTAATAGTTAAAATTATTATATCTTTGTGAATTAGCAATTCAATCACTGACACGTCTTCGTCCCTAAATGTTCAAGAAAGGATCAACTCTTTCTGACAACTCGGTGAAAAGCGTAAAAAATACCCAAAGGAGCTATTGATTCTTTGGACACAACCGTGGTATTGCGATTTTCAATTCTACTATGCGTGCAAGATGTTCGGGAAAAATAAAACTAAAGAAGCCGCTCGTATAGCGAGCGACTTCTTTAGTTTTTTTGTTCATAAGTCTAACGAAGCTTCAATTCTTTTGCTGTACGGTCTCCTCTAGCCATTGCTGCAAAGGAATATCCTTAGTCAACTCACCGAGCAAAATGTGACTGAATATACCTTCCTGATCTATGATCATAGTCGCTGGCAAACCGGTGATACGATACAGACCGGAGACCTTTCCGGTCACATCAATGATAACAGGGAAATCGAATTCCTGTTTCTCCATAAATTCACGAATGGTGCCCTTCGCTTCCCCCACGTTGACAAACAGGGTCTCTACATCGTTTTGATACGTCTGAGCGATCTGATTAATCATTGGCATTTCCCTCACACAGGGCGTACACCATGAAGCCCAGAAGTTAATCATGACGACTTTACCCCGATAATCGGAGAGCTTCACCTGTTCTCCGGCTGAATTAATCGCAGTGAATTCAGGAGCAATTGCACCGGCTTCAATGGCACCGGTTCTTTTGGGCTCGGATGATG
This sequence comes from Paenibacillus sp. FSL F4-0087, assembly GCF_038020215.1. Lineage (NCBI taxonomy): Bacteria > Bacillati > Bacillota > Bacilli > Caryophanales > Paenibacillaceae > Paenibacillus > Paenibacillus sp. FSL F4-0087. The sequence continues at coordinate 5,517,711 of NZ_JBBODJ010000001.1, read as the reverse complement.
AAGTCTCCTGGTAAATTGCCCACACAGCTACCAGCACTGCAGCCACTCCAATCAGGATAGTAAGCAAACGTCTCATTTTCGCACTCATTTTTTCACTTTTTATTTCCAATAAATTCACCTTCATTTTAAGCCAAGACTATGATGAAATGCAGCATGAAGCGACCCGAACTGTTGACGAAACTCCTCAGTAGAGCCATCTCCCACATTACGTCCTTGGTTCATAAAAACAATCTGATCCGCAACATCATCTGCGATTTCAAGCTGGTGGGTGGAGAACACGACCATATGTCCCTCCTCCTTGATCTGTTTTATCAGATTTGTAAACTCTTGCATCCAGAAGGGGTCCAGTCCATTCGTCGGCTCATCCATGATCAGCAGCGGAGGCTTGGACAGCAGAGCCTGGGCAAATAACACACGCTGCCGCATTCCTTTGGAAAAGGTCGTGACCCGCTTCTTTTTTTGATCGGCCAAGCCTACCATAGTCAGCACTTCCGCTACTCTCTCTCTGGACACTTTCCTAAGCGCCGCCCAGAACTGGAGCACTTCCTCTGCCGTCAGACCCTGGTTGAAATGATAATCATCCGGCATATATCCGATCTGTTCCGAATATCGCTTTCGTTCTTTGGACCAGCGCATTTTGTTTACAATGATTTCTCCGGAGGTAGGTTGAAGAATACCTGCGAGCATACGCAGAACAGTGCTTTTTCCGGCCCCATTTCCGCCACATAAGGCAAGCACATGACCGGAAGAAACGCGAAAGGATATATCTTCAACGATCTGTTGTTTTTTTACGGATTTATACAGTCCAATAATCTCTGCTTCCACGTTATCCATGGGAACGCCCCCTTTCCCAGATCCCGTAGACTACCACGATAGAACATGCAATCCACAGCAGACATATCCCTGTAAAAATCCAGCTTCCACTGGATGGTTGCACCCAATCTACCCACTGATAATATTCAGGTCCCAGTATAGAGCCCCCGCCAAGTTTGATCACAACAAACAAACGTACCAGCTCAGCCGGATTGATGAAGGTTAGAACGGTGAGTAAGGGTTTTACCCACTGATAAGGCATGAGTCCCAGCACGGAGATTAGAAGTGTAGGCCATCCGATCACAGCAAAAAACCAAACGGATACGGATATTGTTAACGCTTGCCACCGATTTTTGGATAACGAACCAATGAACAGTGCAATAGTCAGAAATAGCAGCACCAGTCCACAGGAGAATACTAGAAACAATAAGTACGTCATAACATCCAAAGGGCTACCCACCCATCCGCTAAGAAGTCCCATGAGGCCGTAACCGAATGTTACTATAGTCACTAATACAACCGACAGACCCAGATATTTCCCAACAATAAAAGACATCGTACCGATGGGGTATGTGGACAACAGCTGCCAGCTACCCTCTTCCTTTTCAGAAGTCAACGAGAACGAGCCCAGAAAAAGCGTCATCAGCGGCAACAGATAAAGAATAAGATTTAACATGGAACCTGTCGTGCCAGAGTAGCCTGTTACAAAATTCTGAGAATTAATGATTAGCAAACTCAGACTAAATATGCAGAAAAGAATCAAAAATGAATATGACCAGGGGTTGCGAAATCCCATTTTCATTTCTCGTCGAACGACTTGTAACATATCTCCCATCATGCATCACCATCTTCATTGGACATTTACTTATGGCCTGAATCTTCCGTTGATTCACTTTCCCCATGTGTTTCTTCATGTACGCCTTCACTCATTCCCTCTTCGGAATGCCCATGCTCACCCATCATATCCATCGTCTCTGTGTTTTGTTTCCAGTCGTGGGAGGCGAGATCTTTAGCGGTCATGATCGTTCCTACACCCTGCTCGGCAACAAATGCTTCGGCAGATGGTTTATCCTTGAAATTGAGGATCCCGTAAGCCATCGGTGTACGCAGTGAAGCGTCATATACATACGTGGCTTTGCTGTACTCAATCCATTCCTTGTCATTATAATCACGAACGAAATCCATCCCGATGTTATCTGTTCCGTTCTCTTCTTTCCACTGGTGCATACAACCAATGTCATCAAATTTATAATTTTTACCGTCTTTCGTGGTAAGCTGCGTGGCATAAGCATCATCTTTCACCTGCATTTTGCAAATGGCACAGATATCCACGTCTTCATTAATAGGCAATGCCTCGTATTTTTTTCCGCAAGCTGTTAATAACAGCATCCCAAAGAGAAGTACCATGACTGTTTTCCAATGTGTTTTCATTCTCATTTTCGTAATACCCCCATATTGATCATAATAAAAGTGGCCATGCCCAGCAGAATGCATCCGACGATCCAAACCCCAGTTGTCTCTTTGATCGCTTGTGAACCTTGTGTACCTGACTTCGTCGTCTGTGATTCCGCTTCCATACTCATTAATGGCGATCTGTCGCTTGTCCACTCTACCTTACCTTCCGTAAACAAGTTGCTCATAAAGATCATGCCTGGAGATTGAAAGAAAAGCTGATAGGCCGAATTTCGGTTGACCACTTGCTCATAAAAAGGATTAATCCCATAGGACAATTCACTAATTCCATCCTCGTTCAGGTCAAGACCTTGAAAGGAATCCCAGTAGTTTTCCATCATCTCATTGTTCCGGCTGTCCATCGCTGAAGCTTCGATCACATTCGAAACAAATTGGTTTCTGGTAAACTGATTATCCTCCGCAAGCACGAGCTGAATTCCAATGAAATTCCGGAGCACCACATTGCCGCGAATTTCATTTCCTGAGGATTCAGCAATGTTCATGCCAACACGATTACCTTCCACGACATTGTTATGAACCGAGGATTGCTGTACGTCATACAACAAAATCCCTTGTGAATGCACATTTTCGTTCTGTTTGCGAAAGGAATTTCCCGATACAACCGTATTCTTGACGCCCATGACCATGGCTCCGGTACTGTTGTTCTCTCCCACATTGTCCACAACAGAGGAGCCATCGATATACATACAATGAATTCCATATCTGGTATGTAACAGCGTGTTAGCCTTCACCATAAGATTCCGACTGTTCTCCAGATAGATACCATCCCGCATACCCGTAATTTTGTTGTCTTCGATGTGGGTACGATGGGAATTGTAGAGATCAATGCCATTCCCCTTTTGACCACTGGAAGCAGACTCCGGACCAGCCCATGAAATGGTATTGCTATGTATGAGCCCATCGACAGAACCCCGCAGCACGATTCCAAAACTTTGACTCTGAATATCCAGGCCCGTGATCTCTACACGATCTCCTTCAACCTGAATCGCTGCAGTGGGTTCGTTTGATAAGTGTTGAACCGTGAACCCCTGCAATGTCACTCCATCTGAACGAATGGTGATTGTGGATTCAGCTTCCGTATTCAATAGCGTTACGGAGGAGTCCCCCCGAATAGATATATTCTTGTCTATACTTACGGGACCAGAATAAATACCCGGCTCAAGCACAAGCACTTCTCCAGGGCTAGAACCATCAATGATGGACTGGAGTGGAATAGCATCTTTGGTTTCAGGAGCAGCGTTTGCAGTGTCAAACGGGTAAGATAGCGGGATCGACAGTATCCCAATAAACAGCAACATGCTCAGGACAATCCGTTCGCGAAACATCATAACCTCCTTCATGAAACACACTGCTCATAGTGTACATAAAAACAAATTTTTACCATATAGCTCAAGCTGGCTATAGAGTTGGACCTTTTGTGTCCAAATTGTGAGTTCATTGTGGTGAAAAGCAAATAAAGTGACATCCACTTATACATAAAAACAGAAAGAACGCTCCGATATAGTAAAAAGAGCTTATTACAGACGATTGTGGTCTGTAATAAGCCCTTGCTCCAATGCATAACGTGTCAGTTGAACACGATTTTGAACCTGTAGTTTTTGCAAAATGTTTTTCAAATGATTCTTGACCGTATACTCTGAAATTGTATAATTCACAGCGATTTCTTTGTTGGTCCATCCTGCAGCCACGCCATACAGAATATCCTTTTCTCTTGTCGTTAGCGGAACATCAGGTTCTTTTTTCTCCGTGAGTGAGACATCCTTCAGGATTTGGTAAGCCACCTCGCGGCTCAATGGAGCCTCTTCTGTAACAATGGAATGAAGATATTCCAGCCACATGGACGGTTCCAGATTTTTGAGCAGATAACCCTGAGCTCCCCGCTTCAACGCTTCCAGAAGGTGGAGTACATCATCCGAGACGGTAATCATGACAATTTTCACATAAGGAAAGGCCAATTTGATCCGCTGTGTTGCTTCAAGACCGTTCATAATCGGCATCTGAATGTCCATGAGGATTAGATCGGGCAGCCACTGTTCTGTGTAATCAACCGCTTGTTGACCATCCGATACGACGCCAATCACTTCGAAGCCGGGATCCATGGATAAAATTTCACATATGGCTTCTCTCGCATGAGCGTGATCGTCTACCACAAGTACGCGAGTATGGCTCATAACATCTCACCATCCTTTGAAAATTCGACAACAGTAAGCTGCTGCTCCCTTCGGAATTGCAAGTTAAAGTTCAGTTCATTCATCCGCTCTCTCATGATTTTCAGTCCATATCGATCCTTTCGTTCAAAGGGATTCATCTCAAATCCTTTTCCATTATCTCGAATCGTGATATTCCAGCACTTCTTGTGCCCGTTCCCCTGAATCCACCCTTGTGAAGCAGATGCATGCTTTTGAATATTAAAGAGAGCTTCCCGAATACAAGCGAGCAGTTCTACTTTCTCTTTGTCAGTAAATGCATCATCCGGGATGCTCCAATCCAGTTCGATTTGGACGGGGACATCTTTGGCAATTCTTCGAATTTGGCCAAGTAGTGTGACCGATTCGTTCATAGTGAAGGTATTGTCAACGTTAGGATCATAACGTAAATCGGCAATGGCCTGACGCACATAACGATTGACTTCATGGACCGTTTTCTTGATCGAATACACATCGTCCAGCTGTTGATCCTGCTTGGCTTGTTCCTCCAAACGCCCCACTTTCACCGATAACAAGAAAAGAGATTGGGCGATTCCATCATGAAGTTCCTTGGCCAGCTTTTCACGGGATTCAAGCGCAATTTTGGCAGCACGCTCATGCTCCAGTTCTTTTTGAATACGTTCCAGGATAAGAAACAGCCGAGTTAACAACGTTATACTCACAACATATACAATGACAGGCGTAAGCCAGTTGCCCAAATTCATTGATATATAGGGGAGTAGAAACTGATGTCGTACATATTCCCAGAGACCAACCGTTAAGGTGGGAATGAGCAAGATCATCCACTTGATTTGTTTATAAGACATATTCCCCTCCTGAACTGCAAGATAAGAATCAGTGAGGCAAACGAAGAATATAACCGAACCCCCACAGGGTGTGAATCAGATCTTCCCGATTCGGCACATGCTCGGATAGTTTGTCACGCAACCGTTTCACATGGGTATCTACGGTTCGATAATCCAGATCTTCCTCATGCTCCACTTTCCAAACAATTCTCAGCAAATCCTGCCTGGAGAATGCGATTTCCGCGTGTGTCGCCAGATGATATAGCAAATCAAATTCTTTGGGAGTCATATGAATCTCCTCGTCTTCTACTGTGACTCTTCGGGAAGTAGGATTGATTAAAATAGAGGAGATCAACACCTCGCTTGCTGAATGGTCCTTAGGCGCAGGTTTGATTAATCCGTTATAACGAGCCATCATGGTTTTGATGCGCAGCACAACTTCCCTCGGACTGAACGGTTTCATGACAAAGTCATCCGCCCCGGCTTTGAAAGCTTCAAGCCGATTTCCCTCTTCTGACTTGGCTGTCAGAAACATGACGGGTATGCTTAAGTTGGTCCGTAGATATTGGCATATTTCAATCCCCTTAATATCAGGGAGAATCCAATCCAGAATGATCATGGCATACGAGTCATGATGAAGCTTGCTTAAGGCTTGCCAGCCCAGCGAAGCCTCCTCAACGATAAATTGTTCTTTCTCCAAATACATTCGAAGAAGTCCACGGACCCGTTTATCATCATCTACAATCAATATTCTATTTTGCTGCAGGGTCCCGCTCATGTCTTACCTCCAAATCTTTGCGATATTCGGGTCGATTGCTTAGTTTCTCTTTCTTATAAAACCTCAAGCCAGTGAGTGAACTTGATGTAATCAGCATACCTTCAACGTACTCAAAAGGCATGACTCCATAGAGCCATGCCTTTAATAATCTATCTCTGAATTGTAGACAATGTATGAACGATTATGTTTAGACTTATTTCTTGCCAGTGACGGCTGCTACCACATCGTCGGCAACCTTGCCATCTGCAATTGGGCCGGACATCATCCAATGTCTGGCAGACACTTTGAACACATGATTAGCCTTCACAGCAGGCATCGTTTTCCAAACATGAAGTTTCTCGACTTCCGTTGCAACGGCACTGTTCTCATTGAATTCTTCTTCCGTGCTAATCGATCCTCCGTAGATGGCAAACACATAATCAGCTCCAATGGAGGGCAGCTTCTCCAGAGATGTCGTGACTCCCCAATCGTCCTTAGTATCCTTTTGGAATGCTGCAACGCTTTCATCTGGATTTAATCCCAATTCAGTGTAAATGAGTGGAGCGAAGCTCGGGAAGAACACCTGCAGATCCTTGTCCGATGGACGCATGAAGACAACTGTTTTGTCCGGGCCCACTGCCGAAATGATATCTTCCTTGGCCTGTTTCAGTTTGTCAGTGTTCGCCTGAAGCACCTCTTGTGCTTTATCTTCCAGACCCGTTGCCTTGCCTATTTCCACAATGGTTTTCTCCCAATCATCCGGTGAATAGGCAATGGTTGGCGCAATCTTGCTCAGTTCCTCATAAGCTTTCTCGTCAATGGCGTTTCGCTGAACCACGATAAGATCGGGCTGGGTTGCCAGGATAGCCTCCAGATTCGGATTGAAATCCGCATTTCCAGCGAGCGGGATGTTCAATGCTTTGAGTTGGTCATCCAAGTAATAGCCATCAAAGTCGTAAGCATAGACCATCGGTACGCCCAGGGACAACGTAAGATCCTCAAGACCAAATACGGCAACACGTTTTGGATGCAGCGGAACTTCCGTTTTGCCCATCGCATGTTCGATGACCTGAGTCTGAGGTTCTTCAGCAGTTTGCGTCGCTGCGCCTGCGTTTGTCTTGGTCGTTTCTGTTGTGGCTTGCTCCCCTGCTGTATTTGTTTTATTTCCGCAGGCTACAACCATAAGTGAAAGAACCAACAGCAGTAGCATTAATCCTGCAAATCCGCGTTTCCTTCCAGGTGTAGCCTTTTTTGAACGACCTCGTCTAAAGAGATCATTATTTTCTGTGTGAGACATGAGTTCCCCTCCGCATTTCTTTATTGAGAATGATTATCACATGATGATTATACAGATGTTCCTCAGCGAAGAAAATAGAAGAAGATGTCTAGTTTCGCCCATTACCGGGCACTAAATAGCAAGTTTACTTCCTGAAGCAGAAGTTCATGCCGATTAGCTGTATGTTCCAGGATCGGTTCGCTTAACCAGTGGCCTCCCTGTGTCAGATAGACGTGCCGGTTTCGTACGGCATGCAGCTGCTTCCAGCTTTCCGCATGTTGAAGCCTCTCCCACACCATCTGGGAATGATGGTCCTTCATAACACTAACGATGATGACGTCCGCATCGAATGCGGCAAGCTGTTCGGCTTCCACATATCTGGTAAATTCGATCTGATCCACACCTGAAGCCGCGGCGATTTTCAAATCGTCATAAAATACGGTGCCTGCTCTTCTGCCCCAGATCTGAATGCCCCGGGGTGACACACTTAGTGCGATTAGCTTACCTTGTTGAAACGAATCAGGCATATGATGAAGAACGGTTTCCACCTTTTCCTCATATCGAAGAAGCCATCTTTCACTTTCATTCTCCCGATCCAAAAAACGGGCTGTTCGCCGCAGATGTTGCCGCCAATCCTCACCGTGCCAACTTAGAAACAGCACTGGTGCGATATGCCGCAGCTTCTCCTTCTCCTCTTCGGGGATCATTTCGTCCAAGGCAACAATCCGGTCTGGCCTGGCCCGCATCAATGCTTTGAGGTTGAAATCATAGTCATGGCTGAGTGCTACCTTGACATCATAACGATATTTCCGGCGGTAATCATCTGTCCAAAACTGATCAATGGGTGCTGCGAAGGGGATGATTTGCAGGGTCAGCAAATGTCCGATATTGGGCCAGCTGTACGCGGCTGTTTTGCATTTCCTGTTTGCCATATATGTACGAGGAGGCAATCCGACCTGCTTCTTAAACTGGCTGCTGAAATAGTGTTGGTCCTTGAAACCCGCCAATAGTGCAATGTCCTTCAGTGGTTGTCCTGCTTCCATCAGACGTTTGGCCTCGTTGGTGCGAATTTCTGCCAGATAGTCCATCGAACTCTGACCGAACTTTTCTTTGAATGATCTCATGAAATAATAGCGGCTCATGCCCGCTTCATCGGCCAGGTTCTCGACTGTGATTGTATCCTGATAGTGATGCAGCATGTATTCCCGTGCTCTCTCGAGTGCGTTCTCGTGTTGGTTCTGCTTCTTGAACAGCAGATGCAGCAGGTCCTGGAGACCCGCTTGGCTTGCGAAACGATCTGTTGAATCACCCGTATGCCAGTAATTGACGATTTTTTCGCAAAGTTGCTGCACCTGTGCATCTGGAACCGTGATTGGCCCACCAAGCTCCGTTAACAAACACTCAGAGGACACCTTCTGTCCACCATATGGAATGATGCCGATATGAATCCGGTACACGATCTGCACTCCATCCGTTAAGTAAACGGTCTCGACCCGTTGGCCTGGTAATACAAAATGGGCACTATTAGGTACGAAAGGATGCGGTATGCCATCAATGACGATTTTGCCGTGACGATTTGCAGCAACAAGAATGACATGATCTGGTGTTTCTTCGTATACCAAGCGATAGGCCTTGCCGACCGAATCCTTGAATACGTTCTTTAATCCATACCATGCGAGATCTGCTGCTGTCTGTCCTTCACCCTGCGGGTGTTTTTGTTGTAATTGTGTCATCGTAGCGCATCCCTCTTTTCGAATCTTCTTCAAAATTCTAAATGATAACAATTCTCAATGTCAATCATAATTCTCTCATGCACCAAATATCGTGTATTCGAATATGGATATCTACTAAGCCACAAATTTTTTAAACCTAGTAATAGAGCCCATTCATCAGGTTTTTCACAAAATGGATACCGATAAGCATTTGACAAAGCTATATATTGATATAAAATTAAGAAATAGATCTATATATAGTGTTTTTTTGATCACCTTTCATTTGTCAAGGAGGATATGATAGTGCTAATTGTGTATGATTCAATAACCGGGAATGTTAAGAGGTTTATTTCCAAGCTTCAACTGCCGGCTGTTCAGATTCAGAATCAAATGACGATTGATGAACCGTACGTACTTGTGACATATACAACAGGTTTTGGACAGATACCTGATAAGGTGTCTTCTTTTTTGCAAAAAAACTCTAAATACCTGATTGGCGTGGCTGCCAGCGGTAACCGTAACTGGGGTGAGCGTTTTGCCAAAAGTGCAGATTTGATCTCTGCATCTTATAACGTCCCGGTTATCAGTAAATTTGAATTATCGGGTTCTAAGAAAGACGTGGAGTATTTTGAACAGGAGGTGAGCCGCATTGCGACATATTGAATTGAATAACATGCTGCTAAAGCGTGACTCTGATGGCTTCTTCCAGTTACATAAGGATAAAGAGGCTGTAGAGGAATTTATGAAAGAAATCAAAAATAAAAGTATGGCGTTCGCCAACATTAATGATCAAGTCAAATTCATGATTGATCATGATTATTACGAAGATTTCTATGCTTCCTATACAGCTGACCAAGTTAGAAACGTATTTGAAATTACGCGTGGCTATCAGTATACCTTTCCTTCCTATATGGCAGCGTCTAAATTCTATACTGATTATGCATTGAGAACATTTGACCGCAAAACATACCTGGAGCAATATTCGGATCGGGTAGCAGCTGTAGCTCTTCATCTGGGTCGAGGACACTTTGATACGGCTTGTTTGCTGTCTCGTTCTATGATGGAGCAGCGCCTTCAACCCGCAACCCCTACTTTTCTAAATGCAGGAAAAAGTCGGCGCGGAGAACTCGTTTCTTGCTTCCTGCTTGAAATGGATGATTCACTGAACTCCATAAACTATGTACTGAACACTTGTATGCAGTTATCCAAAATCGGTGGTGGCGTTGCTGTCAATCTGTCGAAGTTGCGTGCTCGTGGTGAAGTCATTAAAGGGGTTGAAGGTGCTGCTAAAGGCATCACGCCTGTTCTCAAGCTGATGGAAGACGGCTTCTCCTACGCCGATCAGATGGGGCAACGTAAAGGTTCTGGTGCAGCATACTATAATATTTTTGGTTGGGACGTTATGGAACTGCTGGATAGCAAAAAGATTAATGCGGATGAGAAAATTCGGCTGAAAACTCTCTCTATCGGACTTATTGTTCCTAATCGTTTCTATAAGCTGGCTCAAGATAATGAGCCCCTGTACCTCTTTGCACCTTATAGTGTCTATAAGGCGTATGGAACACATTTGGATGATATGGATCTGGACGTAATGTATGATACTTTGCTGGCTGACGACCGGGTGAAGAAGAAAAAATCGATGAGCGCACGGGATATGCTAACTAAAATAGCGATGACTCAACTTGAATCCGGCTATCCCTACATCATTAATAAAACCAATGCCAATCAAGCGCATGCCTTGAAAAACGTAGGACAAGTCAAAATGTCCAACCTCTGCACAGAGATTTTCCAACTCCAGGAAACTTCTGAAATTACAGACTATGGTCAACCGGATATTATCCGCAAAGATATCAGCTGCAACCTGGCCTCCCTCAATATTGTTAATGTTATGGAGAGTGGCAAGATCAAGGAATCCGTTCATGAGGGCATGATCGCACTGACCTCCGTCAGCGACATGACGCATGTTGCTAATGCTCCCGGTGTGGCAAAAGCCAATTCCGAAATGCATTCCGTTGGCTTGGGTGCCATGAACCTGCACGGTTACTTAGCCAAAAACAGGATTGCTTATGAAAGCTCAGAGGCCAAGGATTTTGTACGTACCTTCTTTATGACCATGAATTATCATTCTCTGGAGAAAAGTATGGAGTTTGCAGAGCAAACGGGTCAACGGTTCTATGGATTTGAGCAATCGGATTATGCGACTGGCGTATATTTTGATCGTTATGTGACTATGGATTACCGTCCCACCACATCAAAAGTACAAGAATTGTTTAACGGCATTGCTGTTCCGTCTCCCGAGGATTGGAACCAGCTTAAGTCTAAAGTGATGAAAAATGGCCTCTATCATGCCTATCGCATGGCTATTGCTCCAACAGCCAGCATCTCTTATATCCAAAACGCAACATCTAGTGTAATGCCCATCGTAGAACAGATTGAGACACGGACCTATGCCAATTCAACGACATATTATCCAATGCCCTATTTGCAAAAAGATAATGTCTTCTATTACAAATCAGCGTATCAAATGGATCAATTCAAGGTGATTGATTTGATTGCGGAGATTCAGCCACATGTGGACCAAGGCATCTCAACCATTCTGCATGTAAACAGTGATGTATCCACGCGAGAGTTGGCTCGCTGCTATCTGTATGCTGCTCATAAAGGGTTGAAATCTCTGTATTACACAAGAACCAACAAGCTGACGATGGAAGAATGCATTGCTTGTTCAATATAAATAATTTCCCTTTAGGGTATTACGATTGGAGTTTGATATACCATGCCGGCAATTCAAGCTGTGAACTGGAATCGGGCGGATGATGATTTCACTCTGATGTTCTGGAATCAGAATATTATGCAATTTTGGACCGATGACGAGATTCCTTTATCCGATGATAAAATGACCTGGGGCACGCTCAGTGATATAGAAAAAGACGCTTATATGAAAGTTTTGGGAGGCTTAACCCTTCTGGATACGATCCAGGGTGGTGTAGGTATGCCGCAAATTATGGAGCATGTCGATGGACTGCAACGCAAGGCCGTACTTAGTTTTATGGCGATGATGGAACAAATTCATGCGAAATCATACAGTAGTATTTTCACCACATTGGCATCAACCGAAGAAATTGACAGTGTATTTAAATGGGTGGAAGAAAATCCATATCTGCAAACCAAAGCGACGATTATACGTCAGTATTACATGAATATTGAAACATCAAAAGATCTGTATATGGCAATGGCTGCCTCCGTTCTTTTGGAAAGTTATTTGTTTTACAGTGGATTTTTCTATCCACTCTATTTAGCCGGACAAGGCAAACTTACATGCAGTGGTGAGATCATTGATCTGATTCTGCGGGATGAAAGTATTCACGGAGTATATGTGGGGGTGTTGGCCCAGGAAATATATGCAAGCTTTGATGAAACGCAGCGGAACGATGTGTATCAAGGTTTGGTTGATCTTGTACAGCTTCTTCATCAAAATGAGCTGAAGTATACGGAAGAATTATATACGCCCATTCATTTAACCGAAGAAGTGGAAACCTTCCTTCGTTATAACGCTAATAAAGCTATGATGAACCTCGGGTTTGAGCCATTATTTGATGACGAGGAAGTCAACCCAATTGTGTTAAATGGAATCAGTACACATACCAAACAGCATGACTTTTTCTCTAAAAAAGGCAATGGGTATATTCGTACTCTGAATGTAGAACCTCTGACGGATGATGATTTCAAGTTTGAATAAGTCATAAAAAATCTTAATAAGGCTAACGTCTAGCCTATGAATATAAATCAAGAAGGCTGTTCCTCCCAGAGGAATAGCCTTCTTGATTTACTTTTCGAGCAATGAAATCAATCTTTGCAGTAGAACAGGCTCTTCCTTGCGAAATTGCTCCAGCCGAAGTCTTACCTTCGCATACACGGCCTTGTCTTCACGAATTTCATGACGGATGTATTGATCCCTTAGCTTCATTGCCCGGGTAGTTATATCCTGATAACCATTCACAAGTTCTTCGTCGTAAGGGATTATACCCTCATCTATCAAGTAGGTAATCCGTTCACTCATCATTTTTTTGTGCTCCCAGAGCACATGAAGATGCCTCACATCGTTACGGTCACCGAGACGAGGATCGTTGCTCTCTACTGCATCATAGTACATTTGCAAATAGTCGTAGACGTCAATTCCGAAAGCCTGTTCGTCATCAGGAATGTAATTAATGCGATTCAGATGAGTCTCTCCGTTCAGGTAATCATGCAGTTGGTCGAGTGCTACGATTCTATCGAAAGGATAAGGAGAATGCGGCTCGTATTTGTAAAAATAAGTGTGATGATCCGCCGTGAGTCCCTCTCTGAGCAGATGTCTCATGGAATGGACAGCATCCAGGAACTCCGCGAACGGAATCTGTACATTGCGGTAAACTCCCGTATGGTCGAACATGGAAGCATCAAAAAAACGTTTGTCCCAATCGAAACCGTACAGAAAAAGATGATGAGGAAACGGTTCCTGCTGATAGGCCGCTGCTGGTGGTAGCTTGGCTTCGTCCAAAAACACGACGCAATAATAGCCGCTTCGTATCTGATCTGAGAAAAAATGGGGCCAGGCGTCCAGTGCCAAATGCTCCAGAATCGTATAATTCACAGAGCAAGTGAGTAGAAATGGATTATTAAAATTCAGTTCGTTGGGTTTGCCCCGAAAAAAATCGATATAAAACTGTCTGCCATCCTCCAGAAAGGTTTTCTTGCAGGACAACTGAATGAAATTGCTGTAATACCAAGGAATCGTTTCCTCATGTGCACTGGTAATCGAAAGCGTGTAAGCCCACCGCAGAAATCCTTTAAGCGGCGGATTTAACACGGGCAGCTGAACAGCATTCATTCTTTCTCCCCCTTAACTACTTGCACTACTATATCCCTTCACAGCCTGTTTCCAGAGCAATCGTATAACTGTGAAGAGTATAATTGAAGCGACCAGCGCCAGTCCTGTATAGAGCCAGCTGAGCTGTCCTAGCAGAAACATTGGTCCGAAATTGGTAATCAGGAACAGCGGAATGACAAAGGTACCGATCCGCCGGACCCAAGTTGGGTATATTGCCATTGGAAAATTGTTGGCGTCCCAAGCGGAATGAGCGATCTCCGATGCAGAGCCCGTCTGAACGAACCGAAATGACAGCAATGCAGGGATAATCATTAGACAATATGTGATGATAACGGAGACTAATAATAACAACATAAACCCGGCTAGCTGGAGAAACGTCAGGGGAATGTCCATGGCATGCCAGCCAATACCAATCATGACGAAACCAACTAAAATATCGGGGATTGGAAGCGCCAGATCGACATAACGCAAAGAAGCCATAAATTGAAGAGAAACAGGCTTCGTTAGCATTAGATCAAGTGAGCCGTCCTTAATATATTCCGGAATTTTCGTGAAATTGGTGAAAAACAGCCCAACGTACATTCCTGTCACCACGGTGTGCATGCCTATAAATAGAAGCAACCCTTCGGGCGGTATGCCGTCGACGTGAAGATCGGTGCGGAACACAACGAGCACATATAACAGTTTGGCAAGCAGGTAGACGGATTCCACGAGCAGGCTCATCATAAAATTACCCCGAAACTCCATCTGGGCAATGAGACAATTTTTGATGAACATACCGTACAAATGTGCGTATTTTCTCATGGCTCTAAACATATGGGATCTCCGCTACCCCCCAACCGCTGAATATTTCTTCATGGATATGCGCCACGTGAGACGAGATAACCATAAAAACAGAAGTATCCACCCGCACTGGATAAGCAATCCTTGATACATCACCGCCACTTCCGTTTTGCCGCTGAGCACATTGACCGGAAAATAAATGGTATACGGAAACGGCGTGTACTGAAGTGCCTCCACGATCGAATCCCCGAAAATCTCCAATGGGAACATACCTCCGCTCAGAATATTCACAAGCAGACTCGTAATAACGAAAAAATAAGAGATTTCATTTAGATAAAAAGCACTTGCACAGATGCAGTATGAGATCAAGAAATTGAGCAATAGCGCCCCCGACAACGTAACGACGAACAAGATCAGCCGTATGACCTGGAACTCAAGCACACCACCGACAGATGATATCCAGATAATCCCGACAAGCAGCACAGCTGTAACGCCGTAATAGATCGCCTTCTGTCCGAAAAAAGATACAAGCCGATATCCGAAGTAACTAACCGGTTTGATCAAATACTTGTTGAGGCCGCCGTTCTTGATATCGTCAACAATCTGGTGCTCGAACTGGGTAGCGATTAGTTTGGATACCAAGCCCGCCAAGATCGTATACAAAATAATTTGATGATATGAATACGAGAATAGCGCCGATTCGCCGGAATGCTGGTACACCGCTGTCCATATAAAATACTGAACAAGGATCGGAAACGCGGCGCCGAGAAGACCGAGAAAGAAGTGAAATCGGTATTCCATTGATTGCTGCACACCCATCGAAAAAACAGCCGTATACAATTTTCGTCCAGTCATCCGACGGATTCCTTTTGGTAGAGCATCGATATACTCTCCTCGATCGGCACGTCCTCAATGGTCCAGTCAACGATTGGAAACGAATCGAGCATAGCGCGCGACACTTCTTTTAGACGGTGTTTGGGCAGCTCCAGAACAACGCTGTAGTCGTCTGCACTGATCATTTTCCCGAATTTGGCCAGCCGCTGCTCGGCAACCGGTTCCGAGAACTGCAACTTTACAATTTTGTGCTCACCAAACAGATCGTTAATCTTATGAAGATCTCCGTCATACAGAAGACTTCCTTCGTTAATAATGATTGTCCGCTTGCACAAATCCTCCACGTCCTTCATGTAGTGGCTCGTCAGCAGAATCGTGGCACCAAACTGCTCATTATAGTATTTCAGAAATTCCCGCACCCTCTTCTGAGAAGGGAAATCCAGGCCGATCGTTGGCTCGTCAAGATAAAGCAGCTTTGGTCGGTGGATCAGAGCGGCGATTAGTTCCATTTTCATACGTTCACCCAAGGACAGCCTGCGAACCTGTACATCCAGCAGGTCTTGCACATCAAGCATTTCCGACAGTTCGGCAAGACTTCGACGATAGACATCATCCTCGACGTCATATATACATTTGTTCAAATAAATCGAATCGCTCGCGGGAAGGTCCCACCAAAGTTGATTTTTCTGACCCATGACAATGGAGAACAGCCGTTTGAATTCGTTCTTTCGCTCCCAAGGCACATAGCCAAGTACGTCGGCTTCTCCGCTTGTGGGATACAGAATGCCCGACAACATTTTGAGCGTTGTGGTTTTACCTGCTCCGTTCGGACCCAGAAATCCAACGCACTCCCCCGGGCCGATATCGAAGGAAACGGATTTAACCGCTTCCTTCACAAGTGATTTGCGAGCAAACAAGTTTTTCAGTGAATGTTTGAGTCCTGCTTCTTTCCGGTAATATACGAACGATTTGTGCAGTCCCCGTACACGGATAAAGTCCATCCCCGCTCCTCCTGAATGATTGCATGTTTTCCTTTATTAGCGGCTTAAAGTTAAAGCGATTAAACTCCGTTGTTATACAGAAGCACGCATTTGGAGCAAATCGGTGTCAGACCGCAGGCCAGAATCTCGCGTTGTTTTCGCAGATCCTCTCCGTGGAAAATATCAGCCACACTTTCTTCGTATAAATTACCGACACTGAATTCCGGAAAAAATTTGCATGGATTGACTTTACCGTCTGGCATCACGTCCATCCGATTCGAGATCGAGAAACATTTGGTCCGATTCATGGCAGGCTTTTCGCTACCTCGAATAAAACCTTCTACTTCTTCGGGCTCCAACGCAGGCTGATAACGGATGCGTACATTCCACACTCGTGAATTGACCCGTTTAAATTCCTCAATTAATGTGTCGTAACGATCCGGTGAGATGTGAAACGTGAAAGAGTGCCAGCTATTCTTGTGGTCGCTCGCAAAACGAGAGGCAAGGTGCGGAAAGTGCGCATCAAAGTAGGTGTCCATTTTTCCCGCCGTATCGGAAGGGATGTACCATGGGAAGCAGAAGTACACGGAATCAACGCCAAGCTCTTCAAAAAATTCCATCAAGCTATACAGCTGATCAACCATTTGGTCATTTACGGTCAGAGCTACGGACACTTTACCTTTATACAAGCCCTGCTTTTGCAGATCCAACAGCAGCTGTATGGCGTGAATCACTTTTTTGAATGTGCCTTTGCCCCGAATCGCGTCATTCTCCTTCTCGAATCCTTCCAGGCTGACCAGCATGACTAAATTTTTAGACATTTTCAAAATGGAGTCCAGCTTTTGTTCAATGAGAATCGCGTTTGTACAAATGGTCGTATGCCGGTCTTCCTTAGCCAGCAGTTCTGCCAGTTCATCGAACTTGGAGTAAAATAGCGGTTCTCCCCCCCATAGGAACACACGTGATTTGCGTTCTCTCGTTTCGGCGAGCAGTTTCTCCACGACGGGAATCTCGATTTCGTCTCTTTTCACTTCACTGGCAAAGCCGTGATGGAAGCCATCTGGATTCCATTCAAAGCAATGCTTGCAGCGAAGATTACAGCCGTTATTAAGCTTGATTCCGATCTCATAAGGCACGGGTGCCGCATAGGTCGGGTCCTCCCGGCGTTTCCTTCCCGTTTCTGCGAGCGGAACGAGGGTTCTTTTCATATTTTGGAATGTCAGCTTATCAAACGTAACTGCTGTTTTCGGCTGCATGCGTTTTCCTCCCCAAATGATTGATTTTTGATCGCTGCTCCAGCAAACGTCTGTACATTTCTTCGAGAAGTTGTTCCGAGTAATCTAGGGCTTTCCATTCCGCAAATCCGATACCGAAACCACAGGATTCCCAATAGTTTGAATTCTGAAGCTCATGGTCGCCGAACGGCTCTAACATGACAAAAGGTATTCCGTAGGACAATGAATCGTTCAGTGTCGCTCCTCCGGGCTTGCTGATAATGGCAGCGCAATTGCGCATCAATTCCGTGTAATCAGAGTAATTATTGAGAGGAATGACCCGAAGAATGCCTTCTTCACGCACATATCGGTTCATTGGCGGAAACGAATGCCGCCCTTGGGCATCCCGACTCCACGGGTTCCATGAAACCTCTGTTCCGAAGTAACGTGTGCTCCCATCGTCTTCCTCGACCTCGGAAGGATCATAGACGATCACATCCAACAAGTAACCACATTGACGAAGCTCTGCAATCGTTGACGCGTATGTTCCTATCCCCCAACCGCCGCCATGAATCAGAATGCGCCCATCACGCAGTGCATAAGGCAGGAGTTCCGTTTCATCTGAGGCAATATAGCTATCTGGAGACAACCTTGATGGCTCGTAAAGCCAAACGTTTTTGTAGTCCGGATACAAGGACTTGTGTACTTTAAACGATGGCGTATCACATACATCCAAGCGGATCAGTTGAATATCCAGAGGTATGTGCGCAATGGCTTTGTACCTCTCCAGGATTGGGAGCCAAAAACCGGTAAACACAGCAAAATGAGATACCTCATTACGTATCCAGGAGTCCAACAGGAACTGGACTTCCTCTTCATCCAGGGAAGAGTCTACAGGCTTAGCCAGTTTATGCCCCATAAGGGCAACAGAGAAATCGGCATGAAATGCTTTTTTAGTGGAATTAATCTTGCACCTGATTTCTTCATGATACAGGTTCTCCAGAACGTGAACGTCTGTCCTAACACCTCTATCTTGTAGGTACGTGTTCAGATGCATAGCCGGAATGTATGCACCAAGCGAATTGCCTGACGCAAGCAGGGTAACCGAAGATGAATTCATGCGCAGCCTCCGCATTCCAGAATTAGTTGTACACCTTAATGGACAAGTCAGCGAGTACCTGCCTCAGACTCACGATCAGTTCACTGCGATGTTCGTCATCACGGCCCACCACCGAGATATACAATCGTCCCTTCGGCATACCCCGATGACTCTGGATTCCCTCGGAAATACGTCGAGAGGTCAGAATTTCATTCACTATCACGGTGTTAGATGAAATAGGCATAATTCCATACTCATCTTGCCCTTTGAATAGAAGACCGGATACACGCAAATCGTCGAGCAACTTTCCGAACGTGAAGCCTTCAGGTAGACCGAGAGAAAGGAAGGTAAGCAGGCCGCTATGGCCGTACGTTTTCCAGCCTTTATCGAGATAAGTATTAATAAGGCCCATGGACTTACGGGCGTTAATCTCAACAATGGGTACAATATCGCCGTCCTCCAGAATCATGGAGTCGATGCACACGAAGCCATGGTATCCATCCTCGAATAATATCCGAAGTGCCTTTTCCATCGTATCAAAATAACCCGCGTTCTCCAGCAGAAGGAGCAAAGCCTCATCTGCTCTAATAGACCCGCCGTAATTCTGCTGCTGATTCAGCATACACTGAACCGAAAGGAAATCTCTCTCACCGCTCTTATGAATGAACCAATGTGAGCTGAAATCGATCGCTTTTCTCAGCAGTGGTTCCAGCAGGAATTGCGAGCGCAATCCTCTTCTCTCCTGCTTGTCCAGGTGTTCAGCTATCCTTCGTTGCATGGATTCATTTTCAATGAGCATGTTGCCCTTGCCGGAAACACCGAATGGATCTTTCAGCAAATACGCCCCCCGCTTCAGCAGCGTATTTCCGACAGCCTGCACTTCTACTACACTGTTCACTTCCGTGCCATAACACTTCTCTCCGATTCTGTTCAGCAGTCGGTTGGAGTAGAATTTGGAATTTACACGTTTAACCGTCTCAAGGTTGGGCAAAGAACCCAACGATCCTTCGGCACGTAGGTACTCCTCAATATCAGCCGTAATGGCATAAGGAGAGAGCTGTTTTTCGTTGTGGGTCAACATCACTTCACGCTGTTGATCGTCTGAAGCAAGACTGAACATGCACTGCTTGAAAACGTCCGGTTCGGGTAAGGAACTCTGTTCATCGTTCAAATCAAAGTTGTAATGGCTATGAAAGGAAAAACCTAACCCGTTCAGATACTCGTACAGCTTTGGATCGATTTTGCAGCGGGTGTAGAGGATATCGTCAGGTCCGCAAAATGGAAATAACAGCTCGTCCATACATAGGACAATGGATTCCCTGTCCTTATCAGGAATAGCAGGTAACTTGGCTAAGTCCGGATCCCTCCATCGCGTTTCCGGATCAAACGTCCCCATAACGATCGTTGGAATTACTCTGGCCTCACTTCTGGACATCTTCGTACAATGATTGCTCTTGAGACTGGCAGCTTTTTAGAAAGGTAATAAATGTGTCGATAGACTGGAGATGTTCATAATCGAATTCGTCATAGTCAATGATTACGTTTAACTGATCCTCGACTTTGAGCATAAACTGGATCATTTGCAGAGAATCGAGACCAATATCGTTATTCAGTTCCGTTGCTGGGGACAAGGATTGGCGTAGTTCCGGTTGGTCTTCTTTAATAGCGCACAAAATATCTACGATTTTATCGTACATGACTACACTCCTTTAAAGCTAACATTGTGTGAGGTACAACCGAAATTATTACGCTTACATATGCATTCAAATCAAACCTGAATTTGGTTTTTATTTCTCCTTCCTCTTCCAAAGTTACAATTATTATCTTTATAATGACATTTTATGTCAAGGGATAAAAACCTCTGATATTCTACTCATAACATGGCTACTACCAACTAAAAAATCGCTATTTATAAGGGTTTTTCCGGGTCGACCCTCCTCATTTTGTTTTGAACGATTTTCTCCCTTTGATAAGATCAAGACAAATTGTTAAAATTTATGTACTAACGTTAAAAGCCACCCATTTAATAGGAAATGAGGCGAGAACATGATTGAAATTACGATTGAATTGGTACGTCAATTAATTGATAGTCAATTTCCGAAGTGGAAAGGCTTAACGATAACACCCGTAGAAAAAAGCGGGCACGATAACCGCACCTATCGATTGGGTGACGAAATGACGATTCGTTTACCAAGTCACGAACGTTACGCCTCTGCTGTAGAAAAAGAACTGAAGTGGCTTCCAGTTTTCAAGCCTCAACTATCCTGGCCCATTCCAGCTCCCATTGCAAAAGGTGAACCTTCGGACGACTATCCCCTTCCCTGGTCGATCAACCAATGGATTGCAGGTGAGACCGTCACACATACCAACGTACTCGACCTAAGCGTTTTTGCCGAAGACCTCGCTAAATTTCTGAGGGAACTCGAAGCCAATGATGCTAGTCAAGGAATACCCGCAGGCATTCAAAATTTTCATCGCGGCGGGGACTTAGCGGTTTACGATACAGATACAAGAACCGTCATTGAAAAGGTATCCAGCGAATACGATCCAAAGCTCATGACTGAAATATGGGAGCTTGCCCTGGCAACGAAATATCAAGCTGCACCGTTATGGATCCATGGTGATGTTGCAGTAGGTAATCTGCTCGTGCAAGATGGACGATTATGCGGGGTTATTGATTTTGGAACTATGGGTGTGGGCGACCCTTCTAGTGATCTTGTGATAGCCTGGAACTTTTTTGATGATGTAAGTCGCGAAATTTTTCTAAGCTGCATGAATGTTGACCAAGATACGGTTGATCGTGCCCGTGGCTGGGCTTTGTGGAAAGCACTCATCTCCTACGATTGGAATGAACCAGGCTCCGAAGCCTCGAACTGGGGAAAGCATGTCATAGATGTCATTATTCGTGACTATAAATCGCTCTAAGCATATGAGCCAACCAAATCCCTACGCTGGACGTACAGCCGCGCGTAGGGATTTCTTTCTGCTTATCCGAAGATTTGTTTTGCGTTTTATTTTAGCCATCCCATTTCAATTCTAAATCTTGCAATGTTAATCACAAATCAGTGTTGACATTGAGCTTAGGATAAAGCAGTTCGTTATAACGAGCTGGGGTGATGATGCAGTGGAGATGCAGATATGAACTGGGGAGCGTAAACTGATCTTACTATTGTGAATTTTTCATATACTGAAATAATAATATAGTGTACGAAGACAAGGTGCCGTGAGTTAACATTTGAAGCTACACGATTAAATTCCCCTTTAATTCTTGGATGGAAATCTGGCGAAAGCACCCCCTCCCTATGGACATAGCCAGTACGCTCTTCTTATTGTGAATTTTTCATATAGTGAAAATATAAGGTTGTTGCCAATAAAAAAGCCGCCTTTAAGGCGACTTTGTAGTTATCATGCTATTTTTATAGCTGAAAGCTGAAAAAATCAAGTTCGTCCAGTCCAATCAGCTCCCGCTATTTCTTTCCAACGTTCTCTAATCTCGTCATATAACTCCTTACTCAGAGCTCCTTTGGCGACAAGATCCGCATTTTGCTGCCAACGATTAGGTTTGGCTGTACCCACAATCGCCGTGTCTACCCATTCTGTACTGAGCGTAAAACGTAATGCCGTTTCAACGGCTGCTTGTGCATCTTCGCCCAGAAAACCATAACCAAGTTCATTCAAGCGCTTCCAGTATACAAAGGGATATGCTTCTTCCGGAAGCGAGTCATACGTCCATGCCGCATTGGCAATGGGACGTTTGGCAATAACCCCCATATTTCTCTTTCTCGCTTCTGGCAACGTCAGATCGATGGCTTCCTGATCAGCAATGTTCAGCGAGGTTTCCAAGCTGTCGAACACACCTGTCTGAATCGCATAAAGTGCATCTGTCGTATCGCCACTATATCCAATAAATCTTGTTTTCCCAGCTTCCTTGGCTCGTTGCAGCACTTCAATGACTGCTCCTTGCCGAAGTACTTCTTCAGAGCAACTATGAAGATGGATTACATCAACGTATTCCGTTTTTAGTCGTCGAAGACTACGGTCAATCGTTTGCTCTAATACTTTGGCGTCCCAATCTGGGCCATCTACCCCAGCGGCATGTCCACATTTGGTAAACAAATAATAATCGTCTCTGCGATGTGATAGCACATCTCCAATTAACTCTTCACTATCCCCATAACATTCAGCCGTGTCAATGACGTTTAACCCTGCATCCAACGCACTGTTAAGCAATGTTTCTACATCTGCTTTGGATACGTTCTTGCCGATCTCCGCTCCACCAAACCCAAGTGTACTTACTTTCATGCCAGTGTTTCCGTAATTACGCAGTTCCATGGATCATTTCCTCCAAGCTTCGTGAATTTGGGTACAGATAATGAATGTACATATAGTACAAATTAGTCTTCGGTATGTATTACCCTTTTGTTGGGTATTACACCCACTTGTTCATCTTACTCTATTTCCTCCAACACGGATACATCCGTTGAATCAGGTTACGAAGAACTGACTCGGGTTCCCCAGTTCAGGATGAAATTTCTCACGGAAGCGGCCTCCCGTATATTCCCCTATGATTTTTCGCCAGAATGCCTGAGCAATGACATTGTTGCGAACCTGGGTTACTTTCCACCTTCCCGGAAAACGTTCAAACAGCTCATAAGCTGCCCGGGTACCCACTCCACTACGCCGGTATTTCTGCATGACAAAAAACTCAGTCAAATAGTAGTCATTATCCTTGCTGCCTGGTTCACAACGCTCTACTAACGCAAACCCTGCTGGTGCCTCATCACTTGTAATCAAAAAAGGAAACTTACGGTCTTCCTCTGACCAAAAAGCGTCCAATCCGGGATACTCCGGGAAAATACCGTTACTATCCACATCAATATTCAAATATTTAGTAAAATCATACAGATAAAATTGCATTAAGTGCCTAATCACCTGACTGCGTTCCCGGGGAACCAGCTCTATTTTTATATTCATCCGGTTCACCTCCTCTGCTCTACTTATAACTCATACTTTAAAGCGTTACACCGCCAAGGGCAAGGAAGCATAGATGTGTGTTATTCCGGTTCCGTGAACAGGCTGTGACGATCTAAATATGGTAAACTAGGATATAGCATATTTTAGAAATTATTTTAACATGGGGGTGCCGAACTTGACCAATGTGCAAAAAGAGATTGACCGACGCAAGCTGGATGACAAACTGCCTTCCATGCCTTGGTTCGTTCAGCAATTCATTGACTATAAATTACCCGACTTATCTCCTTCTACTCTGCTTGAATATTTAAGGGATTATGAAGCCTTCTTTGGCTGGTTACGCGCAGAAGGATTATCCGAGGCAAGCTCTAATAAGGAAGTTACATTGCTTGAACTAGAAGTCCTTCGAATGGAATCAGTGACATCATATCGATTATTTTTGGCCACCAAGCGTGAAGGAGCCAACTCCAGAATCACGGTTTCCCGTAAACTTTCTTCTCTGCGTTCGCTCTTTCATTATTTAAGTCAGATTGCGGAAGACGAAGATTTCTACCCCCTGCTGAAACGAAACATTATGGCGAAAATTGAGATCAAACGTACCCATAAACCCAAAGATACAGCAGCCAAACTAAAGGGTAAACTTCTGGAAGAAGAAGAGTTACTGGAGTTTATCGGATACATCCTTGAAGGATATGCCGTGGATATGGAAAAGAACAAACAGGCGATCTACTCACATGAGCTAAACAAAGAACGGGATGCCTGTATTGCCAGCCTCATTCTGAATTCAGGTTTGCGTGTATCTGAAGTGGTGAACCTGAACGTGGATGATCTGGATCTGAACAATAAACTTCTATATGTATATCGCAAAGGTAATAATGATGAGACGTTTAAGACGCCCGTGTATTTTAGAGAACAAGCCAAGGATGAACTCGCAACTTATATCAATCTGCGTCAGTCACGTTACCGCACACCCAAACGGGAAAAAGGCTTGTTTATCGCTCTTCGCAATGGAGATTCCGAAGGAAGTCGGATGACCAAACGGGCCATACAAGCCATGATCATGAAGTACGCCAAACAATTCGGCAAGCCGTATCTGACTGTGCATAAATTGCGCCATTCTTTTGCAACCGACTATTATCTGCAAAATGATATCTATAAAACAAAAGAACAGCTTGGACACGCTTCTACAGAAACAACCGAAATTTACGCGCACCTCACAGATAAAACGATGTCTGAAGCAATTGAACGTCGTACAGATGATGGGATCTAGCCTATTTATGCAGTTCAGCATAAATTCGATTCATTAGCTCATTAAAATGTAACTTAAAAAGCGATTCTTCCAGGAGGATGTCCTGTAAGGATCGCTTCTTCATATCTATGGCTTCGCAAGATTAATGAAAACACACTCTTTTCCTTACATTTCATATCATTCAGTTTACATAATAATTATTTCGTCATAATCTTCTTTTCTCTTCATGACATTCACGCGAAACCAGCCATCTTGCTATATCCTCTGCCTCATGAACAGAATGCCAAACGAGGCCCTCACTATCCTCCATACATTCTCTCTTGTCATGCTCCAGATCCAGCCATGAAACGATCCCGATTACATCCTGTAACGTGTCTTTTAGAGAAAGATCTTTCTCTTCACGGACCATGATCAATTTGGGATATGGTGCTAGTTTGTATCCCTCAATGAGAATCCAGTCGTAGGCAGACAGATATTTTATCATGTTTTCCAACGGCGTCGCTTGTCTTTCAATGAGTGCAGTACGTTTCTCCGACATAACAACGATTGCATCGGCCCCTGCTTGAGCAAAGCTGTAGGAATCGGTTCCTTCGTGATCCATCTCAAAATGATCATGTCCATCATGTTTTATTACAGCCACTCTTCGTCCAGCAGAGGTAAGGTACCGGGTAAGCGCAGCAATTAAAGTGCTTTTGCCTGAGTTTTTATATCCAACAATCTGTATGATATGTGGTGAAGTACTTCTTATTTCAGACATGTATGACCTACCTGACATGACCTGTGGGGAGTCTGAGAATTCGAACCTGTTCCCCCGCAGGAATGCCTTTTTTCTCGGGCGGAACAACGATCAGACAATCGCTATCTTTAATAGTAATCATGACACTGGATTCGTCCACACGCGAGGCAGAAGGTTTAGCATATACCATTCCGTTACGTATCTCTGTCCGTCCGCGTACAAAGCGCGTGAAATTGTTGACCTTTGTATAGTCATCATCCAATATGGCTGTCCATTCTTCCAAATATGGATGAGCATCAGCCTGCATCGAACGAATTGTTGGCCGAACAAACAACTCAAAGCCGACAAAACAAGCCCCCGGATTGCCCGAAAGTGCAAATAGCAGCTTGTCATTAACCACTGCAGCCGTCGTAACACTGCCGGGACGCATGGTCACTTTGTTAAACAGCATCTCCATATTCCCTTCCCGAACCAAGTCCCCCATAATGTCATAATCTCCAACCGATACTCCACCTGTTGTGACCACCATATCATTATGTTCAAGCGCTTCTGTAAGCTTCGTACGTGCGGTATCCACATCATCTGCAATCGAACCATACATAACCGGCTCGCCACCCGCTTCAACGACCAGAGACCGAAGCATATAACTGTTACTGTTCCGAATACGCCCGGGTTGCAATGGCTCGTCCACTTCCAACAACTCTGTACCTGTTGCAAAAATGGCTACCTTGGGGCGTTTGTATACAGGCACTTGACCTACGCCGAATGTCGCCAGCACGGATTGTTCACCTGCCTGAATAATCGTTCCTGCTTCCAGCAGCAATTGGCCCTCATGAACTTCCAATCCAATTGGGGTAATGTTAGCATCAGTCTGAATATGGCGCTTCAGAGCAATCCATTGTTCCCCATGCTCTTCTTTACTTTCAGTCATCTCCATCATAACAACAGCATCTGCACCTTCCGGTACCTGAGCTCCTGTCATGATCCGAGCAGCTGTACCCGATGTAATCGTAAGATCCGATGTATACCCGCATGGAATTTCATCAATGATACGGAGCCAAATCTGCTGCTCGCTTGATGCTTCAATCGTATCCGAACTTAGAATCGCGAACCCATCCATTCCGGAACGACGAAAGAATGGGTAAGGATGGGGAGCATGAATCGTCTCAGCAAGCGTTCGACCATGTGCTTGCTCAAGTGTTACTTTTTCTATTGAACCCGAACTGACATGAGCAGCAACTTTCGCCTGCGCATCCGGTACTTGTATAGCTTTACGGATAAATTTCGCAGTCGTCATATCCGTTGAATGTGAATTTATTTTCAATGGTGATAGAACCTCCCTGGATCATTTGTTCATCTTAAAAAGTGTAGCCCGAAAGCTAGGTCATGACAAGTACTCTCCAACATATCATTCACATGAAAGACGAATGGACAGACCATAATATGTAAGAGAAAGGAGCTGACCTTTATGAACCAACGATGCGAATTATGTGGAAGGGAGCCTGTCGAGACAACAGTACATCACCTGACACCGAAAGAAATGGGCGGAACACATATGCCTACTGCAGATCTTTGTATCCCTTGCCACAAACAGATTCATTCTCTGTATACCAATCGCGATATTATTACCTTAGGTTTAACTGAGATACAGGCTCTAAGGAAAGATGAACGCATCGCTCCTTATATCCGCTGGATTCGCAAACAACCTGCCACAACCATTCCTCGTGTTCGAAAGTCCCATCATGTCCGCAAATCGTAAAACAAAAAGAACAGCGTCCAAGGTCATGTTCAGTGGCATAGCTCGCTCCACCTTACCTTTTCACTGTTCTTCTGCTAATGCTTTAATATTGCGGGCCCCATTCATGAGGAGTGCTACCTACGCCTCATGATTCGGCCGCCGCCAACCCTCGTTTTGGGTTTTTTATAGGAACTCTTCGGTGAATCAAATAATCCTCCAAGGCCGCCACTACTTTTATTACGATCAATTGTGCCTTTGCTTTGTTCCTTATTCCGGCTGAATAATCCTCCACCGGAGCCTACGCTTGAATCCTTATCGCTGCCACGACGGGTAATCGACCCTTTCCGGTCAACGGTAATGGGCGGCGCAACCTTTTTATCGCTGCTCGTCGGTGTCCGATAGGAACCTTCTCTTGGTTTGTACGTGTCCTTGTTCGTATAACCCCGATACGTACCGGACCCTCTACCCCCGAACGAATCAAACAAATTACCGATTAATGTTGCGGTTAAATAACCTTGCAAAAAGGACGAATCATAATTCTGCCGAACATATTCCTTTGAATCCACCTCAACCAAGGTGTCTTCCGCTTTATTCGGGTCTTGCTGCAAATGATAATACTGGTCCTGATACACCAGGAACATCCGCTCTGTATTTTCCGCCGAGATCTGATCCGGCTTCCGCTGTTCAGATAAATCCTGAGCAACCTCTGGAACGGTACGATCGGCAGCTCGGTACACATAGGATGTCGTATTACCACTGCCGCTGACCGATTCAAGCGGATATGTGTCCTGAACGGATGGTGCTCCGCACGCGGACAGCAGCGACATCACAAGGCTGAGGACCAGCATTAATTTTAATGCATGTGCCAAGCGCTTTTTCATTGGAACCTCTCCTAGCTCGAACGAATCACTTTGATATCCGCAGGAAGAATGGACTCACCTTCATACAGCGTAAATCTTCTGTCTTGCCACTCCACACGCAAAAGCATGTTATCATCAGACTGATATTGCCATACTAATTGTTCCCCAGCCTGACCATAGGGTGTCCTGCCTGCAGTGGTTACCATTCCTCCGTATTCTTCCTCCAAATGATACGCACGTCCATCCAGATCCAGCAACGTAGGCACCTCGTCTGGTGCATCGAGACGGCCATCAATTGGTGTATAGAGGGCATACCGGGTCATTTCCCGTTCTTCAATATGCAAATGTCGGATTGCCGTACCATCCTGCAACGTGAGTACAGCTGCATTTCGCGCTCGATGATGTACCCGCCCAACAACTTCATAGGTGACCAGCGAAACTTCACAGATATCACCAGGTGCCAGCTGAAGCATTGTTTTCTCTACCTTAGGCGGTTCAGGTTTGGCTATTATCCCTTTAATCCGTTTCCACACACTCATACCCATTACTCCTGTTCTTTATCTTATAAACAAGCTGCAATAATTAATGCGCCCACGATATGTAGTGCACCCGAGAACAAACCATAACCAGTCTTGCCCTGCTGTATTCCCGTATCCAGATCCAGGTTGGCCCATCTCCGAATCATAAAGTGAACCACACTCTCCAGAATCAGCAAAATAATAAATGAAACAACGGATACCAACAACGCTTCTCCAAGATGACCGGCTGTCGAAATGGAGGTGGCGAGTACATATCCCTGAGCAAACAGCTTCATAACCATACGTGTTGTAACGGCCATATTGCCCGCCTTCACTTCAGCAAAATCCTTATACTTCGTGAACAAAGAATCCACATACATTAAGACAAACAGCAAAACCGAACCCGATAACGTCCAGACCAGCATTGCCAAAATGTTCAAATCCATTTACATAGCCCCCACATCTCAACATGAACCGCAATTAAAAGCGAAGGAGAAACGCTGGTCTCTCCTCCGCTGGTGCCCCTGCTTGCTTACAAGGTTTTAGTTCTTATTTTCGTATTGCTTCATCAGTGCTGCCAGTTCATCCTCAACAGCCTGATCTTTGCCCAGCTTCTCGAACTCATCATCCAGCGATTTTCCTTTGGACGACATCTCATTGCTGGCTTCGGCCTGTGCTTCCATCTGCATCATTTTTTCTTCCATGCGCTTCATGCCGGCACTTGCAGTGTCGGAGCCAAATCCGTTCAGCGCCTTGTTGATTTCGGTTTGAGCTTTTGCAGCGTTGTAGCGCGCAACCAATGTTTCACGTTTGTTTTTCATTTGCGTCAATTGTTTGCGCATTTCGTCCAGCTTGCCACGAAGGTTATCGGCAGAAGCCTTGTTTTGATCATAGCTTGTTTTGTACTCGGCCATCTTCTCTTCAGCGACCTTCTTCTCTTCCAATGCCCGACGAGCCAAATCCATATTCTGTGCACGCGCTGCTGTATGTGCTTGCTCCTCACGTTTCTTCACGAGAGCTTCCTGTTCTTCAAACAGCTGCTTGAATTTCTTCTCAATGGCGATCTGTGCAGCAACAGCTTTCTCCGCATCTTCCAGATCTTCCTGCATATCCCGGATATATTGATCCGTCATTTTGATCGGATCTTCTGCCTTGTCAATAATAGAGTTAATGTTAGACATCGTTAAATCGCGCAATCGTTTGAAAATGGACATTATGGTATTCCTCCTAGTCGATAGTTCATCCTTGTATATAATCATACATACGTGGCAATGTTCTACTCGTTTCAATTTTAACAAAAAAAATCATAAAAAACGATTTTAGCCTGCTTAGCCTAAATGGAACTATTGAATCAATCGACCCGTTTGGCACAGCTCTTCATCAAGCAGCTTCTCTGCAGTCTGCACAATCTCGTCAATCTGCATCCGCGTAATTTCATCAAAGTGAATCCCCATTATTACGGTAACGGTTACCTTTAAATGAAGGGCAGCCTTACGTGCCAGTCTCTCACACAACTCTTGTTCTTTATGCCCTGGAATATGCACCGTAGCCCCACTCACTCGTTCACGGTCTGGATAAAATGTGGCTACTGCTCCAATATGTGATCTTCCTCCAGTTACCATAAACACTTTGTCTTCCCCTGCCTCAATCACCTGTAAACGAACGGAGTTTAAATCGTATGTACTCATTTTGCTCCACCTGTCCTTTTCAATATGTATATGTATGGTGGAATTATGGCTCCGATTTAATGAATCAGCAGTGAAACATCTCACATCATGCATAAATACGGATGGCCCCGGGCATACCAAAGAGAACGCAATTTGGGAAAAGGAGGCACGAACATGCGTATACGCCTCATCATGTTATCCATCATGGTCATTCTTCTGGGAGGAAGTTATGCTCCTGCTCAGTTATGGGCTTCTTCAAGCCCGCAAACCGAACCTGCTTCGAAGTCTGATTCTCCTGAAGAAGAACAGTTGACTCTGGGACAACTCAGACAGAAATATGCGGATACGTTCAAAACCAATGGCCCCTCAACAAAAAAGGTCGCTCTGACTTTTGATGATGTTCCTGATCCACGGTTCACACCGCAGGTGCTGGATATTCTAAAAAAATACAAGGTGCGGGCTACGTTTTTCATTGTAGGAAATCGCGCTGAGAAACATCCGGATCTGGTGAAACGTATGATAAAAGAAGGGCATATTGTGGGCAATCACAGCTACAATCACCCGGAATTCAGCAAGCTAACCATGAATGCATTTCGCAAACAAATCTTACATACCGGGGATATTATTCGAAATCTAGCGGGTTACACTCCCAAAATGATTCGTCCACCCTATGGTGACATTAACGAGCAACAGCTCCAATGGGCAGCCAAGCAACATTACAGCATCGTGAACTGGAACGTTGATTCTCTGGACTGGAAGGGCCTCTCCAAAGAGGAAGTCAAACAAAACATCCTGTCCGCCGTCAAACCAGGTTCCATTGTTCTGCAGCATGCAGGAGGCGGTGTAGGATCGAAGCTGAGTGGTACGATCGAGGCGTTGCCTGAAGTTATTGAAGAATTGCGAAACCGCGGGTACGAGCTGGTGACTTTGGACGAAATGCTGGAACTGCCAAAGGGTAAATAGATTTGATACGGCAATGGATATTCAAAAGGGTGTTCTTCAATCACATTATTGTGATTGGAGAGCACCCTTTATTGTTTAATTTAGATTAAGTTGGAGTCACATATGATGATGTGCAGCTTGCTTTGATTTTATTTCAAAATGTAAAGTTCCACATCCTGAATACCAAATGTGCTCACGGATTGCTTGCTGCCAGGAATAAAGATATCGATCTTGTGTCCTTTAATGGCACTGCCCACATCACGAGCCGTAGCGACAAATGCCTGTTTTGGCAGTCCTGGATGTGTATGACCTGTCACCAGTACCTTTGTACCCAATGGAATGATACTTGGGTCTACTGCAATGGTACCCAATTCAAGCGGATTACCGAAGTAATCCACAGCACCCCATCCTCCATTTTCGGAAGCATCAGCGGAGTATGCTGTTGCTTTGACGTCGACAGCTTTGCTGTAATCAAACGTTTTTCCCCAGGCTTGTACAACTTTACTATCTGCATTAACGTCAAGGCTTGCGGCAGTTACCGTTTTGGCCTCCGTTTTTGCTGCTGCAGCAGAAGCTGTGTTTGTTGTTTTACCAGGGATCGTAATTTTCAAACCACCATAAATGTTGTAAGCTGAAATGTCATTATTAGCTTTAATAAGAGAGTTAAGTCCAACTCCATATTGTTTGGATAAGGTGTAGAAGGTATCCCCCTCTTTGGCCACATGAACTGAATCAGCATGAGCCGGAACGGCCTGAATGAGCATTGCTGCTGTCAGCAAAGCTGTTGCTGTTTTGGCTATACGTTTCTTGTTAATCATGGTCTTCCTCCCTCATTATGCCTGCGAAGTTAGTTGTCGGATTCGGATGGAGGAAACCACCCTATAGGTTCAATTACATTTAAGAATTTATGTAGCCCTAATTCACCCCAAGCCGTGTGCAAATAATTCTTCCCCTAGCACACTCTGCATCATTACATCCCACACTCCCAACTCCGGAAGTTTCGGCAGGAACAAATATATCACAATTTTGTAACCAGGGGTCGTAGTAAATGTTACCATCTGGCTAATTCACTTTAATATTTAGGCTGAATTCAAGCCGTTTTTTCAAATAAATGTCTATTTGAGCTTTAATCATTGATGACAGAAACGTTACTTTTTATGTAATTCCGTGCGTATCCTTACATAACAAAACAATCCCTGCCGACGGTTCGTCGACAGGGATTGTTGAGGGGATGAAATTCTCATCCAAAGTATAGATTTTGCATTTTCATCTTGATCTTCATCCTTATTATTGGATGGTATTAGAGCACTTTAGCGAGGAAGTCACGTGTACGTGCATGCTTGGGCTCGCCAAACACTTCAGCAGGCGTTCCTTCTTCTACAATAACCCCACCATCCATGAACAGGATACGGTCTCCTACTTCGCGTGCGAAGCCCATCTCATGGGTTACAATAACCATAGTCATGCCGCCCTCTGCAAGCCGCTTCATGACATCCAGTACTTCACCGACCATTTCAGGGTCCAGTGCTGAAGTAGGCTCGTCAAACAGCATGACATGCGGCTGCATCGCAAGCGCTCTTGCAATAGCGATCCGTTGTTTCTGTCCACCGGACAGCTGATTTGGATAAGCGTCTTTTTTGTCAGATAGGCCAACCGTCTTGAGCAAATCTGAGCAGATTTGTTCCGCTTCGTGTGCAGATTGTTTTTTCACTTTAATGGGAGCAATCGTAATATTCTGTTGCACCGTTTTGTGCGGAAACAGATTGAAATGCTGGAATACCATCCCCATTTTTTCACGTGTTGCATTAATGTTATGTTTGGGGTCAGTGATCGATACACCTTCAAAATTAATTTCGCCTGAAGTCGGCTGCTCCAGCAGGTTCAAACAGCGCAAAAATGTACTTTTCCCCGATCCGGACGGACCGATGACCACGACAACCTCGCCTTTGCCAATTGTTACATTAATGCCCTTGAGCACATCGTTATTTCCATATGATTTGTGTAATTGTCTAACGTCTATCACTTGCACTCAACTTCCTTTCCAGTCGACCCAGCAGCTTGGACAAAATGAACGTCAGCACAAAGTAAATGGCCGCTGCAATCAGGAATGGATTCATTCCTTGGTACGTAATGTTTTTGACTACACTTGCCTGGTACATAATGTCCACCATACCAATAACCGAGATGATGGAGGATTCCTTGATAATGGTCACGAACTCATTACCGATCGCCGGCAACACCGCTTTGAACGCTTGTGGAAGCACAATGAAGCGCATGGCCGCACCTCTGCCCATCCCCAGGGAACGAGCTGCTTCCAGTTGACCGCGATCCACACCCTGTATACCTGCCCGGAAAATCTCGGCAAGATAGGCACCACTATTAATGGATAGTGTGATAATCCCCGCCTGAAGTGGCGTGAAATTAATCCCCAACGTTAGAGCAAGACCGTAATAGATAATCATCAACTGAACCAGCATTGGTGTACCACGAATAACTTCAACGTAAGCTGTTCCGATCCAACGCAGAATGGAAACGTCATGCAGACGGAACAAACAAATGATCAAACCGATAATTACCCCGAAGATTACACCGAGTGCAGACAGTAAGAGGGTGTAGCCCACACCTGTTGCATAAAAGCTTTTGTACTGCCAGAACACTTGGAAAATGTTTTGGTCTTTTTTCACCTTGTCTGCCATCAACTTGCTTGCTTCAGTAACCATCTGATCGATTTTATTTTCGCTTTTCAGACGCTCGAGCGTTCCGTTCACTGCACTCAGCAATTCCGTATTGCCCTTACGAATCCCGATTGCCGCTTCGGCCTGCTCTTCATCCGGAATAGCTGGAGCTAATCCAATCACGTCATCCAGGTAACCGGCAGCTACTGTATCCTCAACGATTGCAGCATTTACACGATTGGTCTGCAATTGCAGTACGATATCAGATATTTTATCAAGTGCTGTCAATTTTGCGCCTGGGATTCCCTGGCCAATCGTTTCCTGAATGGAGCCTTTTTGGACACCAATTTTTTCATTTTCCAGATCAGCCATGGTTGGATATTTATCTTTATCCGCATTGCGAACCATGATGACTTGCTTTGATTTATAATAGGTATCGGAGAAGTCAATGCTTTGTCTACGATCATCCGTTGGCGTCATTCCCGAGATGACCATATCCACCCGACCACTCTGCAACGCAGGAAGAAGTCCGTCAAAACCCATATCCTCTATTACAAGTTCTGCGCCAAGATCGGCAGCAATTTCTTTAGCAATCGAAATATCAAATCCGACAATTTGGTCTTTACCATCAATCACTTTATGGAATTCATATGGTGCAAAGTCGGCACTTGTACCGAGCACCAGCTTTTTACTGCCTGAATTGCTTGTAGTTCCCGTTGCCATCGCAACAGGTGCAACCGTAGTTAGCAAGACCACAAAAGCTAGCAGCATCATGGTGTAACGACTAATCAATTTCAACCCTGTTCTCCCCTTATAATACTTTGTATGCTTTCTGTTGTTGATGCCTGAGTCATTATAAAGTAGAATGCATGATTATGCAATGCATTTCGACAGGATTCGATTACAGCCCGTTTCTGAAAAATAACCGCAACTATGATATAATTATTGAATTATTTTCATTTTTGCTTAAGGAGTCCATCATGACACATACCAAAACACAAATACTAACTGTTATTGACCAATATGCTTCCCGTTTTAAGGAGATTTCATCATACATTGGTGCCAATCCCGAACTTGGTAACGAAGAATACCTTGCTTCTGCTCGGTTAAAAGAAGAACTTGCCTACCATGGTTTTTCTGTAGAAGCTCCTGTCCTTGGTTTGGACACCGCATTTATCGGTACGTATGCTGCTTCCAAACCAGGTCCGACGATTGCCCTGTTATGTGAATACGACGCACTTCCGGAAATCGGTCATGCTTGTGGGCACCATCTAATCTGTATGATGAGCCTCGGAGCTGCGGTAGGTCTGAAGTCCATACTGGATGAAGTCGGCGGAACATTAAAAGTGTTCGGTACGCCAGCGGAAGAAACGCGTGGGGCCAAAGTGCCTATGGCTGAAGCAGGATTGTTTGATGACTGTGATGTCGCACTAATGGCGCACCCTTATTACGCCTATGAGAAATCTGGCAGTTCCCTGGCTATTGATGCTGTACAATTTGAATTCCATGGGAAATCTTCACATGCTGCTGCAAGTCCACATGAAGGCATTAACGCCCTGGATGCAGTAATCCAGACGTTTAATGGCATTAATGCGTTCCGTCAACAAGTGAAAAGCACGGTTCGTATTCATGGGGTTATCAATAGCGGAGGACAGGCAGCCAACATCATACCTGACTACGCTTCAGCACAATTCTATGTACGTGCCTCGACGAGAAAAGAGTTGAATATTCTCACTCAACGCGTAATTCAGATCGCGGAAGGTTCTGCTTTGCAAACGGGATGCCGGCTTGTTACATCTAATTATGAGACTTCCTATGATGAGATGGTCACGAATGAATCGTTATCTGCTGCTTTTAGTGCTAATCTGCTTAAACTGGGTATTTCTCAAGAGGAGATCGTAAGTGGTAACGACCATGGTTCTATGGATATTGGTAACGTATCCTTGCGTTGTCCTGCGATCCACCCATATATCCGTGTTGTGGACGAAGTTCATACGCTTCATTCCATTGAATTCCGGGATCTGGCGTTACAGGAACGGGCCCTGGACGGTATGATCCTTGGAGCCAAGGCAATTGCTGCAACTGCTTATGATGTTCTTACACAGCCTGGGCTGCTGCAAACCATTCAAACAGAGTTTAAGCAAGCAAGTCGCTAAGTTTTTCGCAAAATGCTGCGTATTTGCAGCAGGGTGTTCTGCAGGACCTGCATTTCGGGTCTTAAGGAGCACCCTTTTGTTTTGTCATAAATACGTATATACGGACACAAGCTGGAAATGCTGTGAAAAGAAAACGTTGAAAAGTGTTGAAATCTTTACATTTAGCGGCTGAACTAATGGTTCACATGCTGTCTAACTTGGTTATTTATAGCTATAACTTTATCTTGAGCTCAGGAGGTGTTGTCATGCTGCTCGAAGCGATGTATCACGTTCCACGCGATAAATGGGCTTATGCTTATAATCCCTCGACGATTCACCTGCGTGTACGAACGAAGAGAGACGATGTACAATATGTGACTGCACTGACTGGTGATAAATACGATTGGAATGGAACCTATAAGGAAATTCAATTGGAAAAAGCGGCTTCCGACAATATGTTTGATTACTGGGAAACTGCAGTTAAGCCCAAATTCAAACGTCTGACTTACATCTTTCGCATAACCGCCGGTACCGAAAATATTTATTTGGCTGATAACGGAATTCATTATACTCCCCCGTATCCTACAGGAGGATATTATGAATTTTCCTACATTCATGAAATTGATGTATTTAAGGTTCCCGAATGGGCTAAAGAAGCTGTGTTCTACCAAATCATGACCGAAAGGTTTGCCAATGGTAATCCCGATCTGAACCCGGAAGGAACCCAGGAATGGGGCGGTCGACCTGAACTGGATAACTACTTTGGCGGAGACCTGCAAGGTGTTCTCAATCACCTGGATGATCTGACTAAACTCGGTGTTAACGCCATCTACTTTACCCCTCTGTTCCAAGCAAACTCCTACCATAAATACGATACCGTTGATTATAAAAAAGTAGACCCTCAATTCGGGGACAATGAAATGCTCAAAAAAGTAGCAGAACAATGTCATCGCCGCGGAATCCGTGTCATGCTGGATGCGGTATTTAACCATTGCAGCGAAGACTTCCCTCCTTTTCAGGATGTCCTGAAGAACGGCAAAAACTCCAAATATGCAGACTGGTTTCATATTAATGAATATCCGGTGCAGATCAAGGATGGTATACCAACCTACGATACCTTTGGATTTTATGGCAATATGCCCAAGTTCAATACCGCCAATCCCGAAGTAAAAGACTATTTGCTTGATGTGGCTGAATACTGGATCAAGGAGATTAAACTAGACGGTTGGCGACTCGATGTTGCGAATGAAGTGGATAACCATTTCTGGCGTGATTTCCGCAAAGTAGTCAAAACCGCCAATCCGGAAGCCTATATTGTAGGCGAAGTTTGGAGTGATTCCCTGACATGGCTTATGGGAGATCAATTTGATTCCGTAATGAACTACCCTTTTGCTGACAAGGTGCTTGAATTCTTTTGTGGTTCGATGGATGGTTATAACTTCGCTAACGAGATGGGCTCACTCATTATGCGTTACCCGCAACAGACGAATGAAGTCATCTTCAATATGCTGTGCAGTCATGACACCCCACGTCTGCTTACTCGGGCCGGAGAAGACAAACGCAGATTAAAATTGTCGGTTGTGTTTCTTTTCACTTATATTGGTACGCCCTGTATATTCTATGGGGATGAGGTTGGTATACGTGGAGAAGGTGATCCGGATTGCCGTAAATGCATGCAATGGGACCCTGCCAAGCAAGATAAGGAGCTTTATGACTTCTATCGCCTGATGATTGATTTGCGGAAAAGTAATGAGGCTCTTCGCAAAGGCCGCTTCCGTTTTTTGAAGGCCGATCACAATGATCC
This sequence comes from Paenibacillus sp. FSL F4-0087, assembly GCF_038020215.1. Classification (NCBI taxonomy): domain Bacteria; kingdom Bacillati; phylum Bacillota; class Bacilli; order Caryophanales; family Paenibacillaceae; genus Paenibacillus; species Paenibacillus sp. FSL F4-0087. Next base: position 5,479,613 of record NZ_JBBODJ010000001.1, on the reverse strand, counting down.
ATGCATCATTTATGAACGTATGGATGACTCTCTTCACTTTACGGTGTGGATGAACAATACTCCGCTAGAACGTACACTCTCACATCCGATGGAAACCAAGGACTGGAAGGATGCTCTAACCGAAGATGCTGTTGTTCCCACCAATGGAGTGATGAATATTAAACTTGATCCTTACGGATACCGTATTTTGTATAGACAATTGGAACCGAGCTAACTACTTGCCAGAAAAACTCCTGAAGAATTGAATAACCTTTTAATGATCATCGGATGCTCAGGAGTTTTCTGACAAAGAGCTGAAGTTTAGGCTATAACTTCGTCGTTTTCAAATCCCCATTTGCATCTATGGTTATTTTCCACCGCGTAGAATTTGGACCAAGCATGACAATTTCATTTATTAATTGATATAACGTTCCATTATTGTCTTTAACCAGATCAACGACTATGTTTTTCCCATTTGTAAAGGGACTTGCACCAAAGAGATAACGTCCCGTCGCACTTGCCGCAGCCATCAGCATGTTATCTCTTATGATGTTGCCCTCCACCGTATTATTAACCATGTCCAGATGCACTGCCCACCATGTTCCCTCATATTTCAAGCGATTTCCAGTGACGATATTGTTGGAGCCACGAACTTGAATACATGTGCCTTTTCCTGCAACTGAATTGTGAGAAAAGGTACAATCATTATGCAAACTGACCATCCGGTCAGGATTGGTCGTCTCAAAGCCTGGCTCAATGATGTTGCTCGATGCAATCACTCCATTGGCAATATCCATTGCTATCCCCGCTTGGGCAATATAATTGCCTTTTACGATAATATGACCATCCGCCACAATTCCCCAGTGTTTACCTCTTGGAATAATAATGTTGTCTGATATAATTCCGATGTCCATGCCTTCTGCACCTGTACTGGTTTTCGCTTCTATGGCAGCAGTAGCACTTGGCCTTGAGATGGTGTCGATCAGGTTTCCCTGTATTACAAACAGATGGTTGCTTAAATCGTTGGGATTATATTGGGAGGGAAGGAAAGATACTGAAATAACAGACGTGATTTTGATATTCTTAAAGACATTGGAGGTTACAAAGGCACCTTCGAAACCGATAAGCCCAACACCAAATGCTGTTCCAATCAGGCTATTGCCATCTATGTGCAGATTTTTGGCTCCAGTCTCTCCTCCCTCATTGTTACAGGTAATCCCACCACCGACTGTAGGCATATGATTTACTTGTTGTCCGCCTGAAAAAGAAGCAAAATCCGAATCACTGGATAATACAGGCGTGTGTAGAAAGTTATCGATGATCGAAACATGCCATGTTCCCTTGACCAGGATGCCATCCCCAAGATAGCGATAACAGTCATTCTCACGAATCACCACAAAAACCAAATGACTCCGAACTGCAATCGGTTCCTCTCCCAAGTGATGAAGCTTATTGTTTCTTATGACGACATTTCGGGCGGGATTGTCTTGACTGCTGGAACCATTGACTCCAATCCCATCGGTAAATTTACTAATATCGTTATTTTGCAACAGTACATTGCTCGAATTCTCGATGTATAAACCTGTCTTGCTTTTACTCCAAGCTGCTTGAGTCGTACGAACCAAGGTCAAGCCACTTATCTCTACATGATTGCTTCCTTCGATTCTGATTCCCTGATCGGAGACCTCCAATATTGCGCCTGGCAACGCTTTGATGATAACAGACCTTCCACTAAACGTATAGAACCAGCCCGTCTTGACAACTTTATAGTGCCCTGGCGTAAATAATAAAACATCACCTTCTTGTGCTGAGTCAAAAAAAGCTTTAATCTGGGCTGTCTGATCGCTTCCATCTCCGGGAGCAAAACTCCTCACATTAATAAAACTGCCTGTCAGCGTGGATTGCACAGCGGCAATATTTCCCATGATCTGGCCAAACATTTCATTCATTTTGACGGCATTATATCCGTCGACACTGCTTAGAGCCTGCAAATTAGGATTGTAATCAGAGGTAAAATTAATGTAGTTGTTCATTTTAAATTCGCCTCCTCTTATGATCGTACAAAAAAGCCACAGTACAAATATACTGCGGCTCATTTGTGCAAAACTATTTCACAGATTCAAGCGTTATTCGGCGATAAATATCCATATACTCTTCAGCTGAGACGTTCCAGCTGTAGTCTCCGCTCATTGCATTTTTCACGATCTTTTTCCAGTGCTCGGGCTGACGGTAAAACTTCTCGGCGCGGCGAATGGTGTTCATCATGTCATGGGCGTTAAAACTGGTGAAAGAGAATCCATTCCCCTCACCGCTGAATTCATTGTATGCCTGCACCGTATCGTTCAGACCCCCTGTTTCCCGGACAAGTGGTACACTGCCATAACGGAGTGCAAGCAATTGGCTAATGCCACATGGCTCGAACCTCGATGGCATCAAGAACAGATCACTGCCGGCATAGAAGCGACGAGATAACCCATCATTGAAGGTAATCTGAGCAGACATTTTCAGCGGATAACGATTAGCTGCCTCACGGAACCAGTGCTCATAAGCCGGATCCCCGGTACCCAATACTGCGAATTGAATGTCGTCATAGTACAATAATTCATCCAGTACACGACATACCAAATCCAAACCTTTGGAATCCACTAGCCTTGTAACCATCACCATAAGTGGAGCATCCGGACGTACTGGCAATCCTAATTCCTTTTGCAGCTCGATCTTGTTCTCGATTTTCTTGGACAGGCTGGTTCTGTATTTAACCGCAATTTTATTGTCCGCTGCAGGGTTGTAACTCTTGGTATCAATACCGTTAACAATCCCACTGAAACGATCGCCCAAGGAACTGAGTAATCCATCCAGACCATAGCCATAGTAGGAGGTTTGTACTTCCTTGGCGTAGGTAGGGCTGACAGTTGTTACATGATCCGCAAAAACGACTCCTGCCTTCAGGAAATTGACATTGCCATAATATTCTGCCCCATCCACCGTGAAATACCGATCATCCAGCTCAAGCAGATCACTGAATAAATCATGTGGAAACACACCTTGATATAACAGGTTATGTATCGTAAAAACCGTTCTCATTTCACTGTAAAAAGGATCATGAGCATAGTGAGCTTCCAGTAGTAAAGGAATCATCCCGGCGTGCCAATCGTGACTGTGCAGCACATCCGGCTTAAACTCAATTTGCGGCAGCACCTCGAGAACAGCACGATTGAAGAAGGCAAAACGCTCCCCGTCATCCATATACCCATACACGCCATCCCGTCCAAAATAGTATTCATTGTCCACAAAGTAGACAGGAATCCCGTCATGGACAAGCATCTCTATTCCACAATACGGTCTGCGCCAACCAAGAGGAATATCTGTCGTAATGACAGGCTCCATTGCTTCTTTATACTCATCCGGAATGCCCTTATATTTGGGTAAAATGACACGAACATCTGCCCCACTCTTCTTTAATGCCTGTGGTAATGCGCCGATGACGTCAGCAAGGCCTCCTGTTTTGATAAATGGATGTACTTCAGCAGCAGCAAATAGAATATTCATGCCTTCGTCCTCCTTTTGGGTTTAACTGTAGTGCTTTCTGTGGTTTTACTGGTTCTAGTGGTACTGGCTTTTGCTCTAACGGATTGAACTTCAAGGGGCAATGCATCCGTTTTCCGACGTGTGTTCTTTTTTAAAATAACTACGCTTAGCGGTGGCAAAACAACTTCCAAACTATGTGGTTGCCCATGAAAAGGAATCTTTTCAGTAGTAAGCTGCATATCATTGATAATGCCTGATCCGCCGTAATCGGAATGATCACTGTTCAGAACTTCGGTATACATACCGGGACGCATGACACCAATCCGGTAACGCTCCCGCTTGACTGGCTGAAAGTTAATGAGCACAAGGAGTGTATCCGCAGGTTTTTTTCCTTTGCGCACATATGAAATGACACTTTGGTCCTGATCATCCGGAGTGATCCATTCATAACCGTCAAAGGAATGATCAAGCTCCCACAAAGCTTTTTCGCCCAAGTATAGCTCGGACAGATCCCGCTCAAACTTGTGGAGTTTACGGTGACTGTCGTAGTTCAGCAAAAACCAGTCCAGTTGATCTTCATCTTTCCATTCGATAAACTGGCCGAATTCTCCACCCATAAACAGCAGTTTTTTGCCTGGGAAAGTCATAAAGTACCCCATGAAGGCACGCATGCCGGCAAACTTCTGCTCGTATGTTCCTGGCATCTTGTCTAGGAGCGACTTTTTGCCATGAACGACCTCGTCATGAGACAGAGGAAGCACGTAATTTTCAGCAAAGGAGTATACGACCGGGAATGTCAGCAAATGATGTTTGGAAGGACGTTCGTGAAAATCGGATTCCATGTAATCAAGTGTATCGTTCATCCAACCCATGTTCCATTTGTAGTTGAAACCTAGCCCACCCTGATCTACTGGTGAAGTAACCATAGGCCATGCACTGGATTCTTCTGCCATCATCAGCGCATAGGGAAAGTACTTGAAGACTGTTTCATTCAACTGCTGCAAAAAAGCAACAGCTTCCTTGTTTTCCAGACCACCTTCGTTATTCGTTCGGTATTGTCCTGGCTGCTTTTCGAAATCCAACTTAAGCATACTGGTTACGGCGTCGACCCGAAGTCCGTCGAAATGGTACATCTCCATCCAGTACAACGCATTCGAGATCAAAAACGAACGAATTTCAGGTTTAGAGTAGTCAAAGCTAAGTGTGCCCCAACCTGGTCTCTCTGCTAACAATGGATCTGCATATTCATACAAGGGCGTTCCATCAAACAAACGCAAGCCATGAGCATCCTTGGCAAAATGCGCGGGGACCCAATCGAGCAATACGCCTATACCTGCCTGATGTAGCGTATCAATCAAATACATCAGATCTTTAGGATGCCCATAACGGCTGGTTGGCGCAAAGAATCCAGTGTTCTGATACCCCCACGAAAGGTCGTAAGGATGTTCACTCAGGGGCATCATCTCAACATGGGTATATTTCATCTCCAATAAATAAGGAACAAGCAATTCCGCAAGTTCACGATAACTGTAAAGAGTTCCGTCTTCTTTCCGTTTCCAGGTTCCAGCATGCATTTCATAAATATGTAGAGGTTTGTTATACACGCCTCGTTGTTTGCGTCTCCATGCGCCATCATTCCATTTGTAACCTTCAATGGAGCTGGTGACCGATGCCGTACGCGGACGAACTTCCGCCTGGAAAGCATAAGGGTCTGCTTTAAGCAATTCAGTACCATCTTCCGTTAATATACGGAATTTGTATAAAGTTCCTTCACTGATTTCCGGAATAAAACGACTCCAAAATCCAGAATCGGGTATCTTATATAAAGGTTCCTGTTCACCTTTCCAACCATTACGGTCTAAAGCCAGTCCAACTTCTGTGGCATTCGGAGCCCACACGGTAAAACGATATCCCTGACGATGATCTTCGATCGCAGGCTGTGCGCCCATTATTCGATAACTGTGATGAAGGTTTCCTTCATGAAACAAATAAATGTGCTCCGGTGAAATTTCCGGGTTTGTTAACGGTTGAATGGCCAAGAGATCACCTTCTTCTCCAGAAAATAGATATAACATTAACCATTACCCCATTCTAGCCAAGTTGAAAAGAAAAATGCGGTGTGTAAAAAAATGTTGTAATTTTTCAGGATTTTTACAGTATACATCGTTTCAATAGCTCCGCATTGCGTTTATGTATGTACTACACTGGACAAATATCTTGGGAGGGAAACGATTATGTTTAATAAAGATTGCATCGCTATGCTGTTGGCGGGAGGAGAAGGGAAGCGATTAGCCCCTTTAACCTCAAGTATCGCAAAACCCGCTGTACCGTTTGGCGGGCACTACCGGATTATCGATTTTCCTCTCAGCAACTGCGTAAACTCAGGCATCGACACCGTAGGTGTTCTGACGCAGTATCAAGCTGATTCATTACATGATCACATTGGTGGAGGAGAACCTTGGGGACATGGTACTTCAAGTGAGGCAGGAATTTCCTTACTTCCATCTTATCATACAGGAAATGACGAATACTTGGGAACCGCGGATGCTATTTATAAAAATATTGACTATATTGACCAACAAAACCCCGAAAATGTTCTAATTTTGTCGGGTGACCATATCTATCATATGAATTATCGTGAAATGCTGGAAGCTCATACCGCTAATGAAGCGGTAGCGACGATCTCCGTTATGGAAGTTCCATGGGAAGAAGCCCATCGCTTCGGCATTATGGCAGCGGATGAGAATCTGAGAGTTACCGAGTTTGCCGAGAAACCGGCCGAACCGAAAAGTAATCTGGCTTCCATGGGCATTTACATGTTCAAATGGGAATACCTGAAGCGCCACTTGCTCGAAGATGCCGCTAATCCGGAATCCAGCCATGACTTCGGTAAAGATGTGATTCCTCAAATGTTGAATGAGAACACCCCTCTCTTCGTATATAACTTCAATGGTTATTGGAAAGACGTGGGTACCGTGAAGAGTTTATGGGATGCGCACATGGATCTGCTTCATAACGATGAAGACTGGAGCCTGCAAAAAGAAGACTGGCCGATGTTTACTCGTGAGTGGAGAACTAAACCAAGTGCATACAAAGCACGTCAGACACGTGCTGAGCTCCTGCACTCCATGATCCATGAATCCTGCGCCATTGATGGCCGGGCTGAACGTTCTGTTATTTTCTGCGGAGCCGAAGTTGGTAAAGGTTCTGAGGTTAAAGACAGCGTGATCATGCCGAATGCACGGGTAGGCCGCGGTGTTCACATCGAACGCGCCATCATTGGTGAAGGTGCCATTATCAAAGATGGTGCCATTGTCAAAGGAACGGCGGATGAAATCGTGGTTGTCGGACCGAATGAGATTGTCTCCGCCAAACCGGCTGTGCGCACACAACCTGTACGCATGCTGAAAGATGTTTACGAAAAAAGCGGGCGTCTGCGCGCTGGTGAACTTTCTTCATAAGCATAAAGAAAAGGCGAGCCATAATATGGCTCGCCTTTTTGTTGCGTTTTTACTGCGTTAAATTCAAACGTTATTTCAAACCATACAATAAACGTTGCCTTAACTTTGCAATTTGGAATTACGTTTCTTTCTTATCGGTGTTTGTCTGCTGGGCCTGTGTCTCCTGCACTTCTTCAGAGTCACTGTTATGATTGGGAGCTTCACCTATCACAGCCTCTTCCTCAGGCAGTGCTGGCAAAGAAACGGTAACCGTGGTTCCCGACCCAAGCTCACTCTGAATCGTAATTGTACCTTCATGCAGTTCGACAAGTTCCTGCGTAATGGCAAGCCCTAGTCCTGTTCCCCCGTTTTGGTGATTTACTTGGAAGAAACGGTCACGTACTTTTATGAGGTGTTCTTCACTGATTCCGATACCAGTATCCTGAACAGCAGCTATGATCTGCCCCTTCTCTTCTTTAACCGAAAGGAAAATCCACGAATTTTCATGAGAAAATTTAATCGCATTGTCGACCAAATTAAGAAAGACTTGTTTTAGCCTATTGCCGTCACCAAATACGTTAAACGCACGCGACTCATCCGTATCCAGCTTGAGATGAACTTGCTTTTGCTCCGCTTTGGCCCAAACGTTTAACATCGTTTCCTGAACAATTTCTCGAATGCTGACCGAGCCTTTTACAAGCTTCATCTGATTTTGCTGCAATTTGGAGAAATCGAGCATTTCTTCAACAAGACCGATCAATCGCTCGGTTTCTTTGGAGATAATACTCATTCCAATTCTCGTCTCATCGGGATCGTACCCGCCTGAATCCAAGGTTTCGCTCCACCCTTTGATACTAGTCAGAGGTGTACGCAATTCATGCGAAATAGATGAAATAAAATCGTCTTTAATCTGGTTACTTCGTACAATCTCATGTGCCATGAAATTCAATGTAGATGCCAGTTCACCAAGCTCGTGCTTGTAATTCCCTTTAACTCTGACATCCAGACGTCCCCTGGCCATTTGAGCCGAAACGGCTGTAATATTATTGAGGGGTCGCACAATTGAATTCGCCATTCCGATACTGATAATTAAAACAATGACTAGTACAGCCACACCTACAGCAACGGCAAGCAGTCCCATAACCAGAAGTTTGGAATTAACCATATCCAGCGAGGTGAGATACCTCACAATATAAGTATTTTCGCCACCCAAATCTAGCTTGTGGGATACAGCCATGACTTGCTCACCCGTAAGGGGTTGTCTACCCACCCAACGGCCAATGCTTCCGTTCATGGCCTGTGATATATCACTCGTTTGAAGAACGGCATGCTCGGACTCAAAAGCAGTTGAACTAGCCAAGACTCGGCCATCCATATCAAGGATTTGCAGCTCAGTACTACCCAATTGTAAATTAGCGAGCAAATACGATAAATTATTAGCCTCATCCGTACGAGATAACGTTTCTTTAAAATCATTCGTCGAAGTAATCTGCTGATTAATCGTATTATAAATACTCTCGTAATAATACCTTTGTACTGCAATCAAAAATACGAATTCTACCAACAGCAGAGCCAGAAAAACTACAATGAAGTAATGTAGTACGATCTGCCGTGTAATGCCTTTTTTGATCATTGATCCCGGCCCTTCCATTTGTACCCGTGACCCCATACAGTCTGCAGGTATTCAGGTTCGGAAGGATTGTTCTCAATTTTCTGGCGCAAGCGGCGAATGTTTACGTCCACGATTTTGGGATCACCCATATACTCTTTGCCCCATACGTGATCCAGCAGTACATCTCGACTAAGCGGTGTGTTTTCTTTTTCTAGGAAAAATTGAATCAAAGAAAATTCGGTTGGTGTTAACTCAATTAATTCATTTTGTTTCTTAAATTGCTTGGAGATTAGATCCAGCGAGAACGGTCCTGATTGAAACGTTACCTTTGCAGCTGTCTCCCGGTGGACATTGACCCGGCGAAGCAAAGATTGTATACGGGCGATAAGCTCGGTTGGACTAAACGGCTTACTTACGTGATCGTCTGCTCCAACGGATAGCGCATATACCTTGTCCTGCTCCTGCACTTTGGCTGTAAGGAAAATAATACCCAGACGTTCATTCGTTTCACGAATACGACGACACACTTCAAACCCGTCAATTCCAGGAACCATAACATCCAGCAAAGCCAAGTCAATATCTGGTACGGATTGCAGAATGCGAAGCGCTTCATGTCCGTCTCCCGCTTCGAGCACTTCGAACCCGTTTCTCTTCAAATTAATAACAATAAAACTGCGGATGGATTCTTCATCCTCAAGAATAAGTACTTTACTCATTAAGTTCTTCCTTTCTGTTCAGATGCGACATATTGTCCAGTAATCCACCATCGTTATTCGCAGATTGCGCGCCACGATAAGCAATCACTCGATCATTCGATTTGGTAATTTCTTTCCACCCTTTACCTTTGTCCTGTTCCCATTGCGTAAGTGTGAAATATTTAATTTCACCCACCGTTTCATCCGTATCAATCATTTTGAAACGAATATATTTCCCCTTTTCCGATTTGGTATCTATAGTAACTTTTCCGTACCAATCCGTTTTCAGGTTAAGATGGAATGCATTGGCATCATCACGATACTGGAAGGATACAAAATCTTTGCCATCCTTACCATTCCATTGATAGAAAGTATAGAACCACATCCGAGCATCAAATACGTAATGTTCCCAGCCTCTGGGCGTTTCCTTCAATCCAAATTCAATAATACCATCATTATTAAAATCACCGCTTAAAATTTTGTCATCTCTATAGGTTTGGTCAGGGGAATTAAATGCGTACACTAATTTGTTGTCCTTTACATAAACAATCTGTGTAAAGGTACTTCGGTCATCCAATTCGGCATCCAATACGAAGCCGACTTTATCTTTGGCAATTTGACCACCAAGTGCACTATAAAATTCTTTTACTGTATAGTCCGTCTGTATACGGTCCACTTCCTTGAAGCTGCCATCATCATATTGATAAAGGGCAATGGAGGCAAATCCACTGGTATTGAGGGAAACGATAGCAAAATCATTTTTTTTGTCCCCGTTCAGATCCAAAGGATTCCCTTGTAAATCATCAATAATTAACTCATTATACGGTACTCCGCCCATCACCTGTTCAAGGGCCCCTCCTTTATAGGAATAGGCCATTAAAGCTTTCTGTGCTTCAAGGCTCACTCCCAGAACAATATCAGGATTGCCATCGTTCGTGATGTCCAGCAGTTTAAAGGATTGCAAGGTATTTCCCGGAACATCAAAAGTAAGTTTTTTCACCCAAGTATCACCCTGCTCTTCGAGAAGCATGCCATGAATCCGTACATTTTCGCTCGGAGTTTCGTAGAAAACAATGGCTTCTCGGGTTCCATCCCCATCCAAGTCTGCTACACGTATCATGCTTGTATTGTTCAAGTCTTTGGGCCGAATTAATTGGCTTTCAGGAGGTTGTTCTTTCTGTACAATTGTAAGAAGTCTCTCCTTGTCCATCGACATCATGGGTTGTTTCATTAAAAGCTTGGGATCACTCAGGACAGTGCATCCGCTAAGAACGGAGCCGAGTACAATCATAGCTGCTCCCCCCGCTAACAGGCGCCCCCACCGTGAATTAAGCAAATTCATCACTCTTTTCAATAGTTTAAATCATATTTTTTTCTTGCTGTGTCAACCGACGTCCACGTATATCAAAAGCAATCTTGCCTTCCGCAAGACCCCAGATGCGGGTCGCATGTTTCTCTGCCATCTCAATCGGCAATACTGCAATCACGGTAGCCCGTTCCTCTTCGCACAATTTGCGCAGCGTTTCCAGCACTGTATCTGCTGTATGAGGATCAAGTCCGATGACAGGCTCATCTGCCAAAACAACTTTGGCGCCATGCGCAAGCGCTCTGGCAATCGCGACACGCTGCTTCTCGCCACCACTGAGCTTCTCTGCCGTCTGGTGGGCTTTATCCAGCAATCCGAGCCCTTCCAGATAATCCATCGCACCCATATAATCATCGGAACGAACCATACCTGTTACCATTCTCCACAAAGGAGTTTGACCGGACCGACCGATCAATACATTTTTCAAAGCTGTACGTCTCGGATACAATTGCGGATTCTGTTCCAAGTATGCCCATTCCCGTTTAATTTTCCGTTTTCCGGACCAACCTTCTTTTATAATCTCGGCTCCGTCCACCGTAAATTGACCACTATCCCATTTTTCCATCATAGCAAGGCATTTAAGCAGCATACTTTTCCCACTGCCACTTGAACCCACTACTCCAATCATTTCTCCCTGTTGCATATCGAATCGTATATCCCGCAGAACCGGAACCCGGTCCGCTCCAACGGATTTGCTTAAACCCTCAACTCTGATCATCGCGATGTCTCCTCTTGTCCATGTTTTTCCCTACTACTAGTGTACTCGGAAATGGACATCAATTTCCATGCGAACACCAGCTTCTATTTTACCACAGATTCGAGCATAGGTTTACGACGAAATAATACACCTGCTGCACCAAAAAGAAGATACATGAATCCAAGCAAAATAAACATGCTTCCTGGTGAAATCCAGTTGATCACTTGGCCACCCAGATTCGGTCCAATGATGCTTCCAATTGTAAAATGAAATGAGGCCACCACGTTCGCTGCAGGCAGTAGCGCTTTTGGCAAAATATCGGCGGCATAGGCCAGGCCAAGCGAGAAAAATGAACCTACCAGACCTCCTGCTATGGTCAACAGCACAAGTGTCCACCAGAAATGTGTGCCCGCAACAGGAACCAGCATAAAGATGATACCTCCTGTAATACCAGCAAACATTAATGTTTGCTTACGTCCATAACGGTCACTCAATATGCCTAAAGGCAATTGCAGGAATAGACCACCTATTCCGACAAAAGGCAGTAATGACGATATCTGATTGGCATCCAAACCAATACGCAGGCCGTATACCGGAAAATTGCTGTTCATCCCGGCTTCCATGTACCCGTACAATAACGCAGGCAACAGCGCATACCATGCCCAGGCCAGACTTCGTCGGAAACGGCGTTCAGGCAGTTGTCCATGTTCGGCCTTTTCCGGCTTCGTATCGGGAAGCTTCATTAATACAAGGATAAGTACAGCAGCCATACATACGAATAATACCCAGAATGGAACGGCATCTCCAAACCCAAGTAGTTTGATTCCCAATGGGCCAATACTGAATCCTAAACCATAAGACATGCCGTATAAAGAGATGTAACGTCCGCGTTTTTCGGGTGCGGTCACCAGTAGCACCCATAATTGGGCAGAATAATGGAGTGCACTATCCCCGATTCCGACGACGAGACGCAATATGAACCAAATTTTGATATCCGGAAAATAAGGAAACAGAATGAGGGGAATCATGACAAATAACAGTCCGCCGATAATCAACTTTTTGAAACCAATAGCTCCCAGCAATCGTTCCGCCACCAAGGTCATGGCAAAAGAGCCAACGTACAGTGCGGCTGCATTCAAACCGTTTAAACCCGGTGAGACTCCCTTTTGCTCCAAAAAAATCGAGAGCACCGGTAATAAAAGGCCCTGACTGATCCCCGCCACAACAATAACGGTAATCAGAATGAGATAGTTAGATGTAGAATGTGATAATTTTGGGGTGGTTATAGATGACACAAAAATCATTCCTCCTGCAAGCATACAAAGAAAAATCGCCATCACTGACGACCTTTCAGATGTTATATCTATTCTATTGATCATGCATGGTTAAGCCAGGGGTTTTGCCCTGGACTTGAACATTATAGTGGACAACGCCCTGCAAAACAAGCCATAATAGTACTTAAGTCGCTGCGTACATTTAGATGTGACGGGAGGATTCTGCATCATATGGCTTATCATGTTAAAATCGATGTTTCACCGATATATGAAATGCTCAACAGCTTTTTGGTCTATGTAACGAAGAAGTGGATTCAACATCTGGATGTTGGCCCCGAATGGATCATTGAGGTGGAAGGCAAACTAAGTTCCAACGTTCGTGCAGCGCTCGCACCTGCTGCCACCTGGCCTTTTGATGACTTTGATGTATTATTTGCATGGGCGGCCTATCGGAACACTTCTAATGAGAATATTGATTTTCTGGATATGCTTGCTGGACTAACAGCCGAAGAGCTGTTCGCACGCGTATCTGTTCTGCTGCCCCATCTTACCATAGAAGAATCTACACGCATTCGGGATAGCTATGTACCACTTTTACGACTCTGGGATCAGCATTACTGCCAGAATATGAGTGAGGATTATCGTACCTGGCTTGAGGAAGACGCAGAAGAGAAACGCGTACTGCTTGATAAAATGGGCCCTGAACTCCTCATTGAATACGCTACTGCGGGTGTTCTGGTTGAACCGATGCCTGGACTGGATGAAGTTATCCTGTTTCCAACCGTCCACAATCGTCCTATTAATATGTACTGCTTCTATGAGGGCATGATGATCATGCAGTATCCTGTAGACGCACCCGAAGAGGATGAAGACCAACCACCAACCTGTCTGCTTCGTTTCACACATGCCCTGGCTGATCCGGAAAGACTCCGTCTGCTGCGTTACGTGTCAGGTGAACCGAAGTCTCTCTCTGAGATGTGTGAGGAGTTGGGTAAAGACGAGGATATGGTTAAAGATCAGGTTATGGCATTACGCATCGCCGGACTGCTACGAACCCATCTGCTCGGCAGTAATCGTAAAGAGAAATACAGTATTCGACCAGATGGCGTATCTGAATTGAATATGTTCCTGGAATCTTATATACGCATATAAAATATGAACAACTGTGCTGCTGGCTGCAAGGAGTGAATTGGATATGAAAATAATAAAACAACATATTTTGTTCGATCTAGATGATACACTCGTGTACTGCAATAAATATTTCAACCTGGTGCTTGGTGAATTCTTCGAGAACATGCAGGAGTGGTTTGACGGACACGCATTAACAGTTCAACAAATTAGGGAGAAACAGCTGGAGATTGATGTAACCGGGGTCAACAAACTGGGATTTGCAAGTCACCATTTCCCACAATCCCTTATTGATACCTACCGTTACTTCTCCCAGAAGTTCTCAAAACCCACCTCTCAACAAGAAGAGTCTTACCTCACCAAATTGGGGATGAGTGTATATGACCAAGAGGTTGAGCCTTATCCTCATATGGTCGAAACGCTGGAGAATCTTAAATCGGCTGGACATGCCCTCTACCTGTACACAGGTGGAGAAACCGTAATTCAGCAGCGGAAGATTGACCAGATGAAGCTTTCGGCTTATTTTGATGACCGGATCTACATTCGGCAACATAAGAACATTGAAGCGCTTGAAGGTATACTCTCTACTGGACCTTTTGAGCGTCGTGCAACGTGGATGATTGGAAACTCACTGCGTACAGACATCATGCCAGCAGTGACGGCCGGCATCCATAGCATATATATCAAACAGCCGAACGAATGGCAATACAACATGGTAGAGCTTCAACCTAATCCCGAGACATCGATGTATACCATCACGGCCCTGGAAGAGGTACCGAAGGTCATTCATGAAAATATACAACAGCAGCAACAAAAAAGGACCCTTGGATAAGGGTCCTTTTTTTTATTTTATTGTAATTGAATTTGACGCTGGCCCATCAGGCATCACATTCTTCTTACAGCCTTAACATCCAATTAACCTATGCATCCTGCTTTTCCGCAGATAGCTTGCCGGTTATCTTATCTTGCAAAATAATACGAGCCTTCACCGTACTTCCGTCTTTTCGTTTAAAAGCTAATACTTGAGTACTTCCCTTTTCAATCAACGCTTTTAACATCGTACTGGTGATTTTCTTACCGACGTACTCTTTCCATATGACAAACCCGCAGCCTTCTTTGAAACGTGTACAGCCATAGCCTTTCTTGCCTTCAATGATCTGACCGGTGCAACCCGGTGATGGACAAGATGCCAGCGTTTCTCGAACGCCCGATTGACTGGAAGTCGAAGATCGAGTTTGTGCTATCGCGTTCGCGACACTGCCAGTTCTGGATGAAGCTCCTGACGTTTGACGTGAAGTCTTCGAACCCGCACTGGTACTTGAGCCCGTACCTGATGTCTTGGCAGAAGTTGTCCTGGTGCTGGTTTTCTGGGTTTTGGCTCCCTTGCCTTTACCCCGCCCCCCACGTGTATCTTCCCCAAAAGCATCCGCTGGTGCCGGTGCCTGCACACGTACTTTATCAATAATGGACATCGTAAATTTTTTGACGTTCTCCATAAACTTGTCCTGGCCCGCTTCACCTTTGGAAATTTGGTACAATCTTCTTTCCCATTGGCCCGTCATTTCAGGCGAGGTTAACAGATCTACGCCTGCCTTACGGATCAACTCAATGGCTGTCCGGCCCTTCAACGTCAGTTGCATCTTTTTACCCTGCATCGTAATGTAACCCACGTTTTTGAGTCGTTCGATCGTTGCCGCACGTGTCGCAGGTGTCCCTAGTCCACTGTCTTTCATTGCATCACGTAACTCTTCATTCTCGATCTGTTTCCCTGCACTCTCCATTGCTTTTAGCAACGTTCCCTCAGTATAACTCTTGGGAGGCTGTGTCGCCTTCTCCTTGAATTCACTCTTGGTACATTGAACAGGCAATTCAGGTTGAACAGCAAATGCCTTGTCTGTCCATTCCTCTGCTTCCTCTTCTTCGTTGCTGTTTTTCTTTGTCTTTTTCTTGCCTGTCTGCTCCTGATCTGAAGACCCCAATACCACCTTCCACCCCAGTGACAGCAGTTCTTTCACAGATGTCTTGAACTGGTGTTTCTCAACGTCAGTGAGCACGGTATGCTGCTTATACTCTGCTGGCGGATAGAAATGAGATAAGAAACGCCTTACGATCAGATCATAGATATTCTGTTCATCCTTGGATAACGTACCCGGTCGTTTCAATGTAGGCAGAATCGCATGGTGATCCTCAACTCTGGACGGGTTACATACACCCTTGTTACCTTTATGAACAAGTTCAGGTTTCGCTCCTTGCGCCAGTTCACTATAGGGTCCATTTTTAAGCAGATTCAGCGTTTTGTGCATACCTTCAATATTCTGTTCTGTAACATAGTTTGAATTGGTCCGTGGATAAGAAATCACTTTATGTTTCTCGTAAAGCGCTTGAGCAATATCCAACGTTTTCTTCGCTCCATATCCATACTTCGCATTTGCTTCACGTTGCAAAAGGGTCAGATCATACAACCGGTATGGATACTCCTTGGTCTGTTTTGCTTCGTACTTGGTAATCTGTCCCGTTTTCCCCTTCACACTAGTCGCAATCGATTCAGCAATGGCGGGGTCGGTCAGCTTGTCCCCTTGACGTAATCCCCTGTACTCCACTCCTTCTTGACGAAACCATGCGGCTACTTCATAAAAAGTCTGGGACTGGAACGCTTCAATCTCGATTTCCCGATCATAGATCAAGGCCAGTACCGGAGTCTGCACCCTGCCTACAGAGAGCAAGGCATTATGTCTTGTAGTGAAAGCCCGGGACGCATTCATGCCAATCAGCCAATCCGCTTCACTACGAGCCCTGGCAGCATGGGTCAAATTCTCAAATTCCGAGGCATCTTTCAAACCGTCAAAACCACGTTTAATACTCTCAGCGGTCAGGTCCGATATCCACAGACGTTTGACAGGCTGACGCAGCTTCAACTGTTGTTGAATTAAGGCAAAAATATACTGTCCCTCTCGCCCTGCATCACAAGCATTAACAATGGCCGATGCCCTTTTCGCAAGTTCTCCGATCATTTTCAGTTGATCTTTCGTTCTGGGGTTGGGTACGATCTTAAACTGATCCGGAATGATCGGCAGGTCGCCGATATTCCAGCGCTTGTACTTTGAATCATAGGCATCCGGTTCAGCAAGTCCCAATAGATGACCAATCGCCCAGGTGATAATGTAATGTTCACCTTCCAAATAATTGCGATTGTTCTTGGCTCTTGGTTCTATGACGGCGGCAATGGTTCGGCCCATGTCGGGCTTTTCCGCAATAACCAGTGTCTTCATCCGTCCATCTCTCCTCCTTCACCGTCCAGATGACGGCAAAAAGGGGCCTTCCGCCCACGGAAGCCCCTTGCTTCTGAAACTTATTATATCAGATTTTGGTTGCGGGAGCATCCTCCCCATTAGATTTACCCTGCTGCCTGTTCATTCAAAGCCTGCTTCGCTCTACACTCTTTGCATACGCCCTGAAAATCAAGCCGATGGTCTGTAACGGCAAAGCCGTATTGACGCTCGATTTGTTGTTCAAGACGAAGCAAACCATCCTCCATAATCTCTTCTACAGTGCCACACTCTGTGCAAATCAAATGATGGTGGTGATGTGAACCATCCGTACTTCGCAGGTCGAAGCGCGCAGCACCGTCCCCAAAGTTAATCTTTTCTACGACCTGCAGGTCACTAAGCAGTTCAAGCGTACGATATACGGTAGCCAAGCCAATCTCCGGGAATTGTTCCTTGACCAGCAGAAATACTTCCTCTGCGCTAAAATGATCCTTCTCATGTTCAAGTAACACACGTACCGTAACTTCTCTTTGTTGTGTCAGCTTATAACCTTTTGCAACCAACTGTTTTTTAATGTCATCAATCTGTTCTGAAATGGATTTGTCCCGGTTACTTGCCATAAAGATTGCACCTCCGGATATTATAATTTCACAATTTGTGTAGTTTTCAAGTAAGTGTCATTATGCTTCTTATTTATAATCATTATAATGTAATAATAAATCTTTATGAGATAAAAAGCAATGCTATACCTCACAGTTGTCTAAAATAATTGTAGCTGAACGACTCATGTAATCATAAAAACAACAAAAAACTCCCGCTAATTGCGAGAGTTTTGTTGAATCAATTATATATTTTATTCAATAATTGCAAATCCATATCCATATGCGGCTCATTAACTCGTTATACGAGAACTGTAGCACCCATCAAGTATTTGTCCACTTCACGGGCAGCTTCACGGCCTTCATTAATTGCCCATACAACCAGACTTTGACCACGACGCATGTCACCTGCTGCAAATACTTTATCCACATTGGTATTGTATTTACCGTAACGTGCCTTAACGTTGGTACGACGGTCTGTTGCAAGACCAAGTTGTTCCACCAAAGTCTGTTCCGGTCCGTCAAAACCGATAGCAATCATGGCCATTTGAGCTGGGAAGACACGCTCTGTACCCGGAATCGGCTGATAGATTTTACGTCCTGTCTCATCTACAATACGCTCGATTTGAACGGTGTGAAGTTCTTTGAGATTCCCTTCATCATCACCCACAAATTTGGTCGTCATGATGGAGAATTCACGCGGATCGTCACCGAACAATGCTTTCGCTTCTTCCTGTGCATAATCGAGAGTATATACGTTCGGGAATTGCGGCCAAGGGTTATTAATACGATCCCTTTCCATAGGAGCCTGAGTATGTGTACCAAATTGTGTAATGCTCCGACAACCATGACGAAGTGATGTAGCTACACAGTCGGAACCTGTATCCCCGCCACCGATGACGATAACATCCTTGTCCTGTGCTGACAGGTAATTACCATCCTCCAGATTGGAGTCCAAGTAACTTTTGATGCTGCCATTCAGGAAATCCATGGCGTAATGTACGCCTTTCAAGTCACTGCCTTCAATGTTGAACTCACGTGGTTTGGTTGCACCGCCGCACAAAACAACCGCATCATAATCATCCACCAGTTGCTGCGCAGCAATATCTTTACCGATCTCCGTGTTAGTTACAAATTGAATGCCTTCTGCTTCCAACAAATCAACACGACGCTGAACGACGTTTTTGTCCAATTTCATCGTAGGAATACCATACATCAGCAGTCCGCCAACACGGTCGGAGCGCTCGTATACCGTCACCGAGTGACCTGCTTTGTTCAACTGAGCTGCCGTAGCCAGGCCTGCAGGACCTGAACCTACAACTGCTACACGTTTACCCGTACGTTTCTCTGGAGGCTGAGGAACCACCCATCCTTCTTCAAAACCCTTTTCAATAATCGCTTCTTCAATCGTTTTGATGGTTACAGGTTCACCGATAAGTCCCACTGTACATGATCCTTCACAAGGAGCAGGACAGACACGACCTGTAAACTCAGGGAAATTATTCGTTTTGTGCAGACGATCAAGTGCTTCTCTCCACAAACCACGATACACCAGATTATTCCATTCTGGAATCAGGTTATGCACAGGACAGCCCGATGTTCCGCCAGTCATATCTATACCTGTATGGCAATACGGGGTACCACAATCCATGCATCGTGCACCTTGTGTTCTGAGCTCTTCTTCAGCCATATGTTTATGAAACTCTTCCCAATCCTTAACCCGCTCCGCTGGTTGGCGGTCCGCAGGCAGCTGCCGTTTGTATTCCATAAATCCAGTAGGTGTAGACATCTTACGTTTTCCCCCATCCGTTCTTGTCTTAATCCCTTCATCTGCATGGTTCTATATGAAATGGATTACTCATGTTTGAGTTTTTGTATATTGTATCACAAAATCTTCTCGAAGATATTTCAATTATAGTAGCATTTTGCATGCTGAATATTAAATGGATTATCCGAATAATTATTTGTATTTTATACATCATATCGTCCAAGTCTACCCATGGTCAATACCCTTAAAATGGTTATTTCTGAGGTCTGACTATACCAAACCAGGCGTTTAATTAATGAAAAAACGACAGCAACGTTATTTAAATGTAAGGTAATTTATCATTGAAAACAACATTTTTTATTGTTTTAGGCTACCAAATCCGAACAATAACTGATTTTAGGGCTTTACAACGTTGAAACCCTACAATTTTTATACTTTTTTACTAAAGAGAGATTAGAGGCTATGTATTACAATCATTTTCTTCGTTAATTAAATGTTATATTCATGTCATCTTTATGTGATTTCGTATTTATTTCATTTTATTTTTAAAAGAAAAGACGCTGTTCACGAATATTTCGTAAATCAGCGCCCTTATATTTCGTTTATAGCGTAAGTTTGGGCTCTTTTACTTCATCTTATGTCCCTCTTACCGTTTTCGTTCGTAGAACTCAAACGTATACGCATAAACATTTTTTTCATCTTGCTCGCCTTCGATCTGTTCTGTTAGCTCCCACTCCGACCAATCCACTTCCGGGAAAAAGGTATCCCCTTCAAAATTCTCATGGATTTTGGTTACCACCAGACGATCTGCGAGCGGCAAAAACTCACGATAGACCTGAGAACCGCCAATGACGCAAAGCTCTTCACCTTTTGTAACTTCCAGACCCTCTTCAATCGTATGCACCACTTCAGCCTGATTCGCTTGATAGTTAAGATCTCTGGTTACAACAATATTCCGACGTTGCGGAAGCGGCTTGCCTCCAAAGGACTCCCATGTATTGCGTCCCATAATAATCGTTTTGTTTAACGTACGTTGCTTGAAAAAGGCCATATCTTTAGGCAAACGCCACGGAATGGAATTATTCAATCCAATGACGCCATTCTCGCCCATCGCCCATACAAGTTCAATGCTCAAGATTACACACTCCTTCAATCCGCATCTGTTTAGAGGTTGTTGAAAATCACGTTCTTATACAGCAATCGGGGCTTTAATTCCCGGATGATGCTGATAGTTCTCAAACTCAAAATCATCAATCGTATAATCAAAAATAGAATTCGGCTTGCGCTTGATAACCAACTTAGGCAGCGCGAATGGCTCACGCTCCAATTGAGTTTTTACTTGTTCCACATGGTTTGAGTAGATGTGTACATCCCCACCGGACCAAATAAACTCCCCTATTTCAAGATCACACTGCTGGGCAATCATATGTGTCAGCAGCGCATAGCTGGCAATGTTAAATGGCAGCCCGAGGAACGTATCTACAGAACGCATGGTAAGCATACACGATAGTTTACCCTCAGCCACGTAGAACTGAAACGCGAAATGACAAGGAGGCAATTTCATGTTGTTAATCTCCGCCACATTCCAGGCACTAACGAGGTGACGCCGCGAATCCGGATTATTTTTGATCGAATCAATAACGGCTGCAATCTGATCGATCTTCTCTCCGTTAGGTGCTTCCCAGGTACGCCATTGTGATCCATACACCGGACCTAGGTCGCCATTCTCATCTGCCCAATCGTCCCAGATCTTCACGCCGTTTTCCTTGAGATAAGATATATTCGTATCCCCGCTCAAAAACCACAACAACTCATGAATGACTGATTTCAGATGGATTCGTTTGGTGGTTACCAGCGGAAACCCTTCGGATAGGTCATATCGAAGTTGTCTGCCAAATACCGATTGTGTTCCAGTGCCAGTGCGATCTCCCTTATGCACGCCTGTATCCAGAATATCCTGTAATAAATCGAGATAGTTTTTCAAATTATATTCCCCCCGCACTTTTATTCATACTAAACTAAAGAATATTTACACTTACCACTCCGATGACAGAACAACCTTCTGATCGCTGTTATCCCCAGATTTTTTTGATTTCCTTTTTCAAAAGTATAAAATCCGGTGATAAAGGCGAAACGTATGCTTCCGATGCAGCTTTCCTTCAAAAAGCTTTTAGCTCCGCTTCTACAGATTTTTTCTGTTCTCTACGTTCTCGTGTAAAAGGTTAGTTTAACTAACTTAAATACTAAATATATAGACCGTGATTGGCTTGGAGCCACATCATAACTGATCATTACTACAGTGTACCACAATTGAGTTGTTGGATAAAATCAATTCACTAAAACTTTTGAGTGTGTAACTTTTCATCATATCATATACGCTCGTATGTTGAATTTCTCCGCTTTTGCTCAGAAAAAAGAGACGAACAACGCGTTAACGTCATTCGTCTCTTCTGATTTACGTATAATGCCGGACGAATCCGAAGCTTAGACGATATTAGCGGGAAATGATGTGGATCGGGTGACCCATAACCAGTTCCGCAGCTTCCATCACGATTTCGCCCAAAGTAGGGTGAGCGTGAATAGTCAGCGCCAAATCTTCCAGAGTAGCACCCATTTCAATTGCGAGACCAAGCTCAGCAATCAGGTTGGAAGCTTCCAGACCTACGATTTGGCAACCCAACACGAGGCCGCTTTCTTCGTCAGCAACGATTTTCACGAAGCCTTCAGCGTGGTTCAAAGATACAGCACGGCCATTACCCGCATATGGGAATTTGCCAGCTTTTACTTTGTAGCCTTTTTCTTTAGCTTCTTTCTCAGTGTAACCTACGCTGGAGCACTCAGGATCTGTGAACACAACTGCAGGCATACATTTGTAGTCAACTACAGATGGTTGTCCTGCGATCGCTTCAGCAGCCACTTTACCTTCATAAGAAGCTTTGTGGGCAAGTGCCAGACCGGATACGATATCACCGATTGCAAAGATGTGAGGAATGCTAGTACGGCCTTGGTGATCAACTTTAACGAATCCACGCTCGTCAACGTCTACGCCAATCAGGTCCAGACCAAGCTCTCCGTCTGTATTTGGACGACGTCCTACAGTAACCAGCAGGTAATCTGCAGTTACTTCTTTGGATTCACCATTTACGGAATATTTAACAGTTACATCTTTATCCGTTTGCTCAGCACTTTCAGCTTTTGCACCCGTTACGATTTCGATGCCTGTTTTCTTCATGTTTTTAGCTACGAGGCTAGTCATGTCTTTATCGAAACCTGGCAGTACAGTATCCAAACCTTCGATGATTGTTACTTTAGCACCGAATTTAGAGTACATTTGGCCAAGCTCAGCACCGATATAACCGCCACCGATAACGATCATGCTTTTTGGAACTTCAGGCAAGTTCAGAGCTTCTGTAGAAGACAGAATGCGTCCGCCAAACGGGAAAGGTTTCAACTCGATTGGACGGGAACCTGTTGCAATGATTGCATTTTTAAATTTGTAACGTGGTGACTCGTGATCGTTGAATACACGAGCTTCGTTTTCGTTGATGAACATGCACTCACCGTTGAAAACTTCAACTTTGTTGCCTTTGAGCAAACCAGCTACGCCGCCAGTCATTTTCTTAACAACGCCGTTTTTGAATTCTTGAGTTTTGCTGAAGTCCACTTTTACGTTCTCAGCAGAGATACCAAAAGCTTCGCCATGCAATGCAGACTCATATTGGTGTGCAGCCGAGATCAGGGCTTTGGATGGAATACATCCGCGGTTCAAACAAACGCCGCCCAGTTCGGATTTGTCTACGATCAATACGCTTTGGCCCAGTTGAGCAGCACGGATGGCAGCCACATAGCCACCAGGACCCGCACCAATTACTAATGTGTCGATATTGAGAGAAGCGTCGCCTACTACCATATCTTACACCTCCATAACAAGCAGCTCAGGGTTAGCGAGCAGCTGTTTAATGTAGTTCATAAAGTTTTGTGCTGTTGCGCCATCGATGATACGGTGGTCGAAGCTCAGGGAAAGAGCCATTACAGGTGCTGCAACTACTTCGCCATTTTTGATAACGGCTTTTTCGCTGATGCGTCCAGTTCCGAGAATTGCAACTTCTGGGAAGTTGATGATTGGAGTAAAGAACATACCGCCAGCAGAACCAATGTTACTGATGGAGATTGTGCTTCCTCTCATTTCGTTCGCGCTCAATTTGCCATCGCGACCACGAGCTGCCAGATCACGAATGGAATCAGCGATCATCCAGATGGATTTACGATCAGCATCTTTGATAACAGGAACGATCAAGCCGTTGTCTGTATCTGTAGCGATACCGATGTTGTAGTATTTTTTGTATACAATTTCATTAGCTTCTTCATCGATCATAGCGTTCAATGCTGGGAACTCACGGGAAGCTGCAACCAGAGCTTTAACGATGAATGGCAGATAAGTTACTTTTGTACCTTTTTTCTCAGCGATAGGTTTCATGCGAGTACGGAAAGCAACCAGTTCAGTTACGTCCACTTCGTCCATGATTGTAACGTGAGGTGCTGTGTAAGCTGATTTAACCATCGCATTGGAGATCGCTTTACGGATACCTTTGAATGGCACGCGCTCTTCTTCCACACGTTGATCAGCTGCAGCTGCTGCTGGTGCTGCGGATTTTTTCTCTTCTTGAGCCGGAGCTTCGGAAGATGCCACTGCGGAAGAACCGCCACCGTTTTTGAAGGATTCAACATCTTCTTTAGTAACTTTACCATTGTTGCCAGTACCGTTAACTTGAGCGATGTCTACGCCTTGTTCGCGAGCAAATTTACGCACGCTTGGTGTTGCCAGAACGTCTTTGGCAGGTACTGCCGGAACGCTGTTGTTTCCGCCTTCTTTAGCTGCATCCGAGCTGGAAGCTGCTGCTGAAGAACCGCTTGTGTCAGCTCCGCCTTGAGCTGCATCTTTTTCTTGATCGTCTGCAGGAGCGTCGTCTTGCTCAGGAAGCTCGCCTTCAGCATCGATGATTGCAACAACTTCGCCAACGTGGCAAACTTGGCCATCTTTTGCGAATACTTCTGTTACTGTGCCGTTAACCGGACAAGGTACTTCAACGACCGCTTTGTCATTCTGTACTTCCATGATGATGTCGTCGTCAGTTACTTTGTCACCGACTTTGATGTGCATCTTGATGATTTCGCCTTCGTGAAGGCCTTCGCCCAGTTCAGGGAATTTGTATTCAAATTTAGCCAACTGAAAAACCTCCTTGATTATGTCTCAATCCTGAAAACAACCCTTAACTCCAAGAAACAACCGTTACTGCTAGTGCAATAAACTGTTACTCAAGGGGCTAATGGCTGTTTACAGTGCAGCTTGCGCTGCGGTGTGGATCACCATACTGCGCCTTGCGGCATGTCAGATGATTAAATTAGAAATTTACGACTTTGTTAACCGCAGCAACGATACGTGCTGGGTTAGGAAGCCATGTATCTTCGATTTGTGCAAATGGATATACAGTATCCGGACCAGCTACACGCAGAACCGGTGCTTCCAAGTGCAGGATTGCTTTTTCATTGATTTGGGCAATGACTTCAGCTGCAACACCTGCGCTCTTTTGAGCTTCCTGTACAACAATTGCACGGTTTGTTTTCTTAATGGAAGCAACGATAGTATCGATGTCGATTGGGCTAACCGTACGAAGGTCGATAACTTCAACTTTGATTCCTTGTTTTTCGAGTTCTTCTGCTGCTTTCACAGAAGTGTGAACCATCATACCGTAAGTAACGATAGTTACATCAGAACCTTCACGAACAACGTTCGCTTTACCCAGCTCAACTGTGTAATCTTCTTCAGGTACTTCTGCACGGAATGCATGGTACAAGTTCAAGTGCTCCATGAAGAATACAGGGTCGTTATCGCGAATAGAAGCGATCATCAGACCTTTTGCATCGTAAGGGTTAGAAGGTACTACCACTTTAATACCCGGAGTTTGCGTAAGCAAACCTTCGAGGGAATCTGTGTGCAATTCTGCCGCTTTTACACCGCCACCGAATGGTGTACGGAATACGATTGGAGAATTATATTTACCGCCGGAGCGGAAACGCATACGAGCTGCTTGAACTACCATTTGGTCAAGGGCTTCGAAGATAAAACCAACGAATTGGATCTCGGCAACCGGACGGAAACCTTGAACACCCAAACCTACAGCCAGACCGCCAATAGCGGACTCAGCAAGTGGAGTATCAAATACACGCTCTTCGCCAAACTCTTTTTGCAGACCTTCCGTTACACGGAAAACGCCGCCTACATTACCTACGTCTTCACCGAAAAGCAGAACGTTAGGATCACGTTTCAACTCAACGCGAAGCGCATCACGGATTGCTTCTTTCATGTTCATTTGTGCCATTTGCTTCATTTCCTCCTTAAACATTGACAGTTCACATTTGAATTCATACATGTATACCGGGACACGGGAACCCATCCCGGATGTTTATGCTTTATCGGAAAAAACTTATTGGAAATCAGCTTTTTGCTCTTCCAAGTGCTTAGGCGTTTGTTCGAACATGCTGTCGATCAAGCCTGAAATCGTCATTTTCTCGGTTTTTTCCGCTTTTTTGATCTCTTCGTTCACTTTTGCTTTTGCTTCTTCTTTCACACGTGCTGTATCTTCTTCAGTCCAAAGACCTTTTTTCTCCAGATATTTAGCAAAACGTGCGATTGGATCTTTAGCATTCCATTCAGCCTCTTCTTCTTTTGTACGATATTTGGAAGCATCGTCAGAAAGGGAGTGAGGACGGAAACGGTAAGTTACTGCTTCGATCAGAGTTGCGCCTTCACCGTTACGACCACGTTCAGCAGCTTCCTGAACCGCTTTGATAACTGCGAAGATGTCCATACCATCAATTTTAACACCTTTGATACCTGCTGCTACCGCTTTGTGAGCGATGGACAGAGCTGCCGTTTGTTTGGCAAAAGGAGTTGTAATGGCATAACCATTGTTTTGTACGAAGAAAATAACAGGCAATTTGTAAACACCAGCGTAGTTCAGACCTTCGTAGAAGTCACCTTCTGAAGAACCACCATCACCTGTATACGTGATTACAACTTGTTTTTGTTTCTTCAATTTGTATCCCATAGCAATACCCATTGCGTGCAGGATTTGTGCACCAATGATGATTTGCGGCATCAATACATTAACGCCATCTGGGATTTGTCCACCATGTTGGTGTCCACGGGAGTACAGGAACGCTTGATAAAGAGGAAGTCCATGCCACACGAGTTGCGGAATGTCACGATAGCCAGGACATACAAAGTCTTCTTTTTCAATTGCAAATTCACTACCAACCATTGTAGCTTCTTGACCAGATACTGGAGCATAGAAACCAAGACGACCTTGACGGCCCAGGTTTACTGCACGGTCATCCCAAGTACGGGTAAATACCATGCGGTACATAATTTCTTTTAATTGATCGTCGGAAAGTTTAGGCATCATGTCTTTGTTAACGATTTCGCCATCAGGAGACAGCACGGACAGAGCTTCTACATCCTCCGTATATACTTCATAAGGAACCTTGCTCATTTTTTTCTTCACCTCAACAAAAAATTTGAATATCAAGTTCCGCTGTTATAATATTATTATACACCTGTTTCACTGCATACGTCAAAGATATCCGTATTTTTTTTATGTTTCCTTCCGGATTGTATGTATAACAGGGGCTTAATATTGGTATAACAGCATAATACATGTTTGCGTATTTGACCTATCCCCGCACAAGGTTAATCTTACCGTATTGCGCGGTCGAATGCAAAAATTAACCGAGAAAGGTGACGTTTTATGACGGATTCCCGCTATTTGAAACGCACGATTGTGAAGGAAGAGATTGAGAGCCGCTATCTGGGAGAGAAGCGCACACTACGAATTTATCTTCCCCCAGGCTATAACGAATTGTTATCCTACCCTGTCGTTTATTGTCAGGATGGTGAAGAATTCTTCAACTTTGGACGTATCGCCACCACTGCCAACCGCATCATTCTCGACGAGGGAGCCGAACCTTTCATTATAGTAGGAGTTCAGGTTGATGTGTCTGTAAGAACTCAGGAATACGCCCCTTTCGGCGATCGGTTCAAGGCGTATACCTCATGCTTCGCTGAAGAGATTATTCCCTATGTAGAAGAGAAATATCCTGTTCGCCGCTCTCCGCAGGAACGTATTCTTGCCGGCGACTCACTGGGTGGCAGCGTTTCGCTTCATCTTGCTCTACTCTATCCAGACCTGTTTACCCGTGTCATCAGTATGTCTGGAGCTTACTACTCCGCATCCCAGGAAATTTACGCTGCAGCTGAAGACTTGTCCTGGTTATCAATCTGGATGATTGTTGGTCTGCAGGAGACTGCCTTTGAGGCAGATACCGGCACGTATAATTTTGTTCAATTAAACCGGGATACACGGGATTTGCTTGAAAAACGAGGTGCACTCGTCTCCTATCAGGAGAAAGACGGGCATCACCAATGGGGATTCTGGCAGAACGAGCTGCCGGAAGCACTGCTTTATTTTCTTCAAGAAAATTAATTGAATTATTGAACAGGCGGCTGAAATGCCGCTTTTGTTTTACAATTTTATGATAACGCTTACACCAACACTCAAAAAAGAAGCAGGTTCTCTCCTGCTTGTCCGTTCCAGCTTCTTCTCTTGTATCAAACTTGTCATTTCAAGCAAATGTAAAAATTGTTATGTCAATGAATGTTCCTTTTCAATCCGATCCAGCAACACGTCACAACCTGCATCAACCAGCCTGTACACTTCTTCAAAATTCCCTGTATAATACGGGTCGGGTACTTCACGGAGCGTCTCGTCCGGCAGCAGATCCATCATCTTGATAATTTCCGCATCTTCACCACCTGTTACACTTCTTACGTTAGCTGCGTTGGAATCATCCATGCATATAATGTAATTAAAATGTGTGAAGTCCGCACTCGCAAATTGCCTTGCCGCCATATTGGCATAAGAAATTTGATATGAATCCAGCAATGATCGAGTCCCCTCATGAGGTGGTTTGCCAACATGCCAGTCTCCTGTACCTGCTGAGTCCACTGAAATCTGCTGATCAAGTCCTCTTTCACTCACTTTATGTCGGAGGACAGCCTCAGCCATTGGTGAGCGGCATATGTTACCCAAACATACAAACAAAACGTTAATCATGTTATTCCCCCTTACTCAAGGTGCGGTTAAGTGGCGTTGGTGCTATCTGAGGTTTCACACTCTCCGTCTGTACCAGAGAACGACGTGGCAGCTTCCATTTATAATGAACAGAACACATCCGGAAGAACACAACTGCAGCGAAACATATTAACAGTCCAACGTTCGTTGTGAACCATCCCATACCTATGGCAAAACCAGCTGTTATTGCCCACACCGCATAAATTTCATCGCGCAGTACCAATGGCTTCCTGCCTGCCAGTAGATCACGAATGATTCCTCCGCCTATACCGGTCATTACTGCGGCTACAATAACCGCACTAATGGGATGTCCCATATTGGCCGCGTACAATGCCCCTTGAATCGCAAATGCTGCAAGTCCAATCGCATCGAACAGCGCTTCTGTCCGCTTCCAGTGACCAATCCACTTAAGAGGTAGTACAAATGCAATCGCTACAGATATTAGGGCGAGCATAATCAGCATTCCCTGGCTCCATAACATCGTTACGGGTACACCAATGAGAACATTACGAATGACTCCGCCTCCAAATGCGGTTACGAGTCCCAGTACCAGTACGCCCAAAATATCATATTCCTCTTCCATCGCCACAAAAGCTCCGGACATTGCAAATGCAATGGTACCTATAATGCTGAATACTTCAAAAATGTGCAAGTCCAACCTGTTCAAACCTCACTTTTCAAGTCATCTCCATGTCGCTCTACCCATTGTATCCGCGCATGCCGAAATTGTGCAACCACATTTTGTGGATTATACTGGTTTTGTGAATGATTTTTGCATCATTCTAACACCTTAATTAGAAGTGAATTGTTTGTTTATTGATTAGGAAGGATGAAATAGAATGACTAAGAAACGAATTGTTATTTTCACAGGCGGAAACCTCTCTCCTCAATTTCTACAAGAAATCGGTAAGGATGACATCATTATCGCAGCCGATCGTGGGGCGTTATTCTTAATAGAAAACGGAATTCAGCCACATATCGCAGTAGGAGATTTCGATTCTATTACCGAGCAGGAACTGGAGCGTGTGCGAGATAACAGTGAACGGATAATCACCTGCGATCCTGTGCTTAAGGATTTGACGGATACCGAAATGGCATTTGAAACAGCACTCGATCTTGAGCCTACGGACATTCTTATGTTGGGCGCAACGGGCACACGCATGGATCATACGCTGGCTAACGTACATATTATGGTCCGTGCTATGCAGCATCATATTTCCTGTACTCTGCAGGATGAACACAATTATATGATGCTAACGACCTCCGAAGCTTTTGTGGAAGACCGTGGATATGAGTACATCTCCCTGCTCCCACTTACTAATGAAGTAACAGGTATTACACTGGAAGGTTTCATGTACCCGCTAGATCAAGCTACTATACGCATGGGACAGTCTTTGGGGATTAGCAACAAACTGCTTGGAAAGTCTGGCACCGTATCAATCGATAGTGGGTTATTACTCATTATTCAGAGCAAAGATTAACCTTCTGCCTATACTTATTACGTTTTTGTAACCAATGATTTAGATTAAAAATAAGCAAATAAAACAGCAAAGACCCTTGATATATCAAGGGTCTTTCTTATGTTTGTAGCATTTGAGGTTCGTCAATGATTAATTTTTTGACATTTTTAATGGTATTTTAATAAACAAACCCAAAACGTTGCGGCCCTAGGGAGGAGAAGGTTCCATCCAATTTCTAGGCTGTTACAAAGCTGTTATACTCGCTCTAGCAACTAAACGAAAACGAATTTTGGAGGTACTCACATGAAAACAAACATCTTTGTCCAAAAGGCCGTAACCGTCGGGTTGTGCGCTACACTAGGTTTTGGAGCTGTATTAATGACTAATGCACCTGTTGCACAGGCAGCAAGCGCTTCTGTATCCACAGGACAACAAATCGTGAACTATGGTAAAACCTTTACAGGAACTCCATATAAATTTGGTGCGTCAACTTCTACTACCAAAAATTTTGACTGCTCTTCATTTATGAAATACATCTTTAAAAAGTATGGTGTTGATTTGCCGCGTACATCCGTTAAGCAATCCAAAGAAGGCGTAGCTGTGTCCAAAGCAAATCTGCGAGTTGGAGATCTGGTCTTCTTCTCCAGCGGTAGTCGCTCCACAGGCTCCAATATTACTCACGTAGGCGTATATGCAGGCGACGGAAAAGTTCTGCACACGTACGGATCACCAGGTGTAACTCTCTCCGACTTGAACTCGGGGAACTGGAAGAAAACATATATTAAAGCTCGCCGCGTACTGTAGCTCATATTTTAGAAATAACGAAGCGAGTGGGGCCGGATCTAATGATCCGGTCCTTTTATATTTACCCAATGAAGTTCTCTGTACAAACAGGATTTATGTGGAAAACAGACTCTACAGTTCGTTGAGACGACCTCTTTTATTGGGTATGCAGCATATAACCCACTCCACGAACGGTATGAATTAATTTGACACTCCTCCCCTTATCCACCTTCACTCGTAAATGTTTGATATACACATCCACCACATTGGTATCCATTGCAAAATCATACCCCCATACTTCCCTTAAAATAATGCTCCGGGGACACGCCTCATTCACATGACGGGCCAAAAATTCCAGCAATTCGTATTCTTTCGGAGTCAATACCAGGTATTCGCCTGCACGACTTACACGGCGTGAACGCAGATTGACCTTGAGGTCATGAACTACAATGACTTCTTCATCTTCCTGTGAAACATGTGAGAATACACGTAAAAGATTCCGTATTCTGGCCATCATCACATTGCCGTGAATAGGTGCTTCCATCACATCATTAGCGCCGTAATCGAGCAATTCCACAATTAATTCAGGTGATATCTTGGGAGTTATTACAAGCAACGGAGATGTGACTCCTATGTGCACAAATGACTCTAGTCCATTTTTCAGGGCATCTTCATGACATCCTTCATTTATTAATATGATCATATTGAGTTTCGTGAGTGTTGGTTCAGAAAGACGGTTCAGATCTGTCCATTCCATTTGCTCGACCTGGTACCCTTCAGCACACAATATGCCTTGAATAAAAGAAACCAGATCGCCCCTGCCAACCAGTAATATGGATGTTTTCATTTTTTTCACCCGGCCTGTCTTATACGCTGCTACATTTGCTGGTTAAGACTACACTTAGTCTCCACATACATACTTGTGACCACTGTGCATCGCAGCATTGTTGTATGTTTATCATGCCGTAAAATGAAAAAGTCCATTCCCGGAAGGAACGGACTCGGAACAATCATTTGATTTTTTTCTAACCAAAGTACCGGTGAACCAGCGTACGCGCCTCTGCCGTGTCTTTTGTTCCATGAACTAGGACGCGACCATCCTGAAAAATGACCATCCTGTGCGCTCCCGTTGTAAATGAAACCAAAAACGGATTAGCCTCCACGTTGCCTTCATCCAGCTTGCCGAGACGATCAGCCGTATTCTGTAAATCCAGATTCATCCGCCGTGAAGGGCGAATCTGAACCGTATCCCTGCCACATAATACGTCTGTTTTCTCCAGATTTGAGGCAGAGAGGTACGGAAAGTTAGCCTTTACTCCGCAGGAAGGACAATCTTCTTTTCGGGCACCGTCGACGTTAATGGATATGTATTCATTTCTCCACACATCGAATGATAACAACTTGCGTCTCAATGCACCTGAATTACCACTGAGAAGCTTCATCGCTTCGGTAGTCTGATTAGCCGTAACCATCTGCACCGCCTGAGGGATAATGCCTGACGTATCACAGGTATCCCCACCTAACGGAACCTCACCCAACAAACAGTTTAAACAAGGCGTTTCTCCAGGCAGAAACGTGTAGGTAATTCCATAACTCCCCACACATCCCCCATAAATCCAGGGAATACGATACTTCTGTGACATATCATTTATTAATAGCCGGGTATCAAAATTATCTGTTGCATCCATGATCAAGTCTGCGTTTTGAACCAATTCCTCCAGTTCATCTACTCTGACGTCCATCACTTTGCCTACAACCTCAACAGTAGAATTAATGTCAGATAGACGATTCTTTGCTGCCATCGCTTTGGGCATTCGATGAATCGCGTCTTGCTCTATATATAATTGCTGTCGCTGTAGGTTGCTCCACTCCACATAGTCACGATCTGCAATGGTAATATGGCCAATTCCTGAACGTACCAGTGTTTCAGCAATGCCCGTACCAAGCGCGCCCGCTCCAACAATTAATACTTTACTGTTATTCAATCTATGCTGACCTTCCTTACCAATAGGTGCATACCGTTCCTGTCTGGAATAGCGGTCTCCCTGTTCAGAAGATTGTGTCTGATTAGTCATGTATGAACCATTCCTTCCGCCGGACTACTCGCTGCTGCATAGCGCTTAACGGGAATCATGCCTGCCTCATAAGCCAGTCTGCCTGCTTCAACCCCCATTCGCATTGCCTTCGCCATCTTCACGGGATCTCCGGATCCGGAGACAGCCGTATTTAACAATACACCGTCAGCTCCAAGCTCCATCGCATGAGCAGCATCTTTAGGTGCACGAAGTCCTGCATCCACAATAACAGGAACGACGGCTTGTTCAATAATAATCTCCAGGTTATAGGGATTAATAATCCCTCTCCCCGCCCCTATGGGTGAAGCTCCAGGCATAACAGCATGTACGCCGAGTAGCTGCAATCGCTTGGCCAGAATAACATCGTCCGAGATATAAGGCAGTACCGTAAAGCCCTTTTCAAGCAAGATTTCGCAAGCTTTATAGGTTTCAATTGGGTCAGGAAGCAAAGTGATTCCATCGCCGATAACTTCTACTTTTATCATATCACAAAGTCCTGACGCTCGAGCAAGTTCAGCGATTCGCACAGCTTCCTCTGCTGTTGAAGCACCGGCTGTATTGGGAAGCAGGGTATACCTTTTCAAATCCAGTGTGTCCAGAAAGTGCTGTTTGTTGCGATCTTCCAGATTCAATCGCCGAACTGCAAACGTTAAAACTTCCGTACCTGAGGCCTCAACCGCCTTGCCCTGCACCTCCAAGTCTGAAAATTTGCCTGTACCTAGCAGCAATCTAGATTCAAACGTATAATTTCCAATCCTCAACATAGCTCAACCGCCTCCCACAAAATGTACAATTTCAATTCGGTCTCCGTCTCTTAACGCTGTCGTTTCATGATATTCCCGCGTTAAAATTTGACGATTCAATTCAACCACGACGGTTTTCACTTGCAAATTAAATGAATGGAGCAATTTGTCTACACGATTCAAGCTATCTTCAATATACATGGTTTGTCCGTTGACAATGATGTTCACTGCAACATCTCCTTTCTGTTCAAACGTTCTGGACTAAGAGCTTGAATCCCAAGTTCTTCCGAGGTTTTGCCACAAATCAAGTCAGCCATGAGGCTGGCTGTAATTGCACTAAGCAATATTCCGTTACGATAATGTCCAAAAGCAGCGAATAAACCCGGAACACTTTCACAAGCCCCTACATACGGCAATCCATCCGGAGTCGAGGGACGAACACCAGCCCACGCTCGGATAAAATGCGCTTCCTTCATGCCAGGAACCCAATTTGTCGCAGCTGTAAGCAACTTCTGAATACCTTGGACCGAAACTTTCATGTCTGTTCTTCCTGGAAGGCTTGTTGCACCGAGCCATACTTCTCCATTGGCTTTGGGAACAATATATATATCCTCTGCATACACCGTTTTGTCAGGTCTGTAACCGACATGATGGGGTGAAAACTGCACCGCTGCAATCTCCCCTTTCACAGGCAAAACAGGCGATTTCAGACCCACTTGTCTCATCAATTCTTCACCATGTAACCCTGTAGCAATAATGACATTTCTCGATGTCATCGTTCCTATTGAAGTCTCAACCCCTTGCACACCGTTCATATCCGTATACAAACGGACATCCTGTACACCTTCCATCACCCTCGCACCCATGGCTTGAGCTGATCTGATATAAGCTTGTGTTAGATTGACGGGAAGAACCTCGCTCTCGGAAGGTCTGTAATATGCACCATACGTATCCCTGTTTAACCATGAAGCTTCCTGTTGGACAGCGACTCGATCCCACCAAATATGTTCTGTAGATAAGGTAGACGATCGATTATTTTTGTAACTGCTGACCTCACTGTATGAACGAAAAGGAGTAATAAAACCATGCTGTTGCAGCCCCATCTCCACTCCGCTAAGCGAACTGATTCGTTCCTTCTGCTCATGAAGCAAAGCTCTGCTCTTCTGTGCAAGCTTCGCCATTACAGCATGAGTGAATTCCTCACTGTCAGCAGCTAGCATCCCGGCAGCTGCACAGGAAGTTCCTCCAGCAATCCGCGCCCGCTCAACCAGAAGAACATCATGACCTCGGCTAGCAAGTTCACATGCAATGGCACAACCGATAACTCCTCCGCCTACAATAATGGTTTCTGCATGAAGCTTGCCTCGAACTTCCGCTCCAACTTTACTTCCCGATACTATTCCTGGATGATAGCCTGAACGATTCCTGCTTCGACTTCTTGCTTCCTCTCTCATGGTCTCATCTCCCTGGTTCAACATACCTCTCTGAATCCTCGATCGCCTGTCGCAATGAAGCCGCGGCCAGTTTCGGCTCATCGTTCGACCAAATCGTTGAAATCACAGCTGCTCCTCTGGCACCAGCAGTTCGAATGGCAGCAATTTTCTCAGGACTAATCCCGCCAATCGCGATCACCGGAATTGAAACATTGGAGCATACCTCAGCCAACGAACTAAGCCCTCTTGATTCGCAATTAGGTTTACTATTTGAAGCATAGACGTGCCCATAAAAAAGATAATCCGCTCCACGTTCTTCAGCAATTTTTGCTTCTTCCAGAGAATGAACCGATATGCCTACGCGGAGCCGATCGTCTCTCTTTAACTCATCCTTATCGTAACTGCGAATAACTGATTGACCCCAATGCACACCACCAAGCGACGTATGTTGGTACAGCTGATCTGAGCCATTTATAATGATTCGGCTAGATGGAACACCTTCTGTTTTTAGACTTTTCGCCCAATACATCTGTTGCTCAAGAGGAAGCTTTTTTTCCCGAATGTGGATATAATCGACCCACCGCCATATATCCTTAGCAATATTCAGAAAAGAGTCCATGTCTCCTGTATCTGGTGAAACCACATGCAGTTCGAATGATCTTGTAGTTACATGTTCGTGGAAGATTGCCGTCCCGTTCGCCCTCCTTTTGCATGATTTAAGCTAATACAAAACAAAAAAAGCCACTCCCGTAGGGAGTGGCCACGAATTTAGAATTCATGGATCAACTGAATGACTGTTCAATGCAATTACTTTATACATAACGCATAACAACTATAGAAATCATCCATAGTCGCAACGCTGTTACATAGAGTTGCATGATTTATCTTGCAGGCAATATCGCAAAGTCATCGATAAAGCTCTTTGTCATTAGTTGAAACGCGCCACTTCCCTACGCTGGTATGATCCAGATCAGGTACGAAGGGTCCGGAATCGCATTCTTCCATCTCAGCCGCATCGTGCGGCCCCCCTAGTGTTCATATGAAGCTGTAGCCTATGTTACCATAGACACCTTTTTTTGTCACCGTACATTTCCATTTATTACGTTATTGTTTTTCGGACCAAGCTTCAACATCCCACGTTTTGGTAACCCAACCTTCATAAAAATCAGGTTCATGGGATACGAGCAGTACGGTACCCTTGAATTCTTGCAAGGCACGTTTCAACTCTGCTTTAGCCGTTACATCCAAATGGTTTGTAGGCTCATCGAACAAAATCCAGTTACTTTCACGCATCAGAAGTTTACAGAGACGAACTTTGGCTTGTTCACCACCACTAAGCGCGTTAAGCGGGCGGGTGATATGCTCATTTTTCAATCCACAACGTGCGAGATGCCCCCGGACTTCATTCTGTGTCAGATGAGAAAATTCGTTCCACACATCTTCGATTGGAGTAATATTACCTGCACGTACTTCCTGTTCGAAATAGGCTGTTTCCAGATAATCACCCAAGAAAGTCTTACCGCTGATAGGTGGGATTTTCCCCAGAATAGTCTTGAGCAATGTGGATTTACCTACACCGTTACATCCAACAATGGCAATTTTCTCGCCACGCTCAATCGTCATCGTCATTTTAGGCAATAATGCATATGAATATCCAATTTCAAAATCAATACCCTCAAAGACGGTTTTACTACTCGCCCGGGCATCCTTGAATTTGAATGTGGGTTTAGCTGCTTCGTCTGGACGATCAATCCGTTCAATCTTGCCGAGCTGCTTCTCACGGCTCTTGGCACGACCGGAAGTAGAAGCGCGGGCTTTGTTCCGCTGAATGAAATCTTCCTGCTTCTTGATAAACTCCTGCTGTTTCTCATAAGCATCAATATGCTGCGCCTTATTCATGTCGGCCATTTCAAGGAATTTGTTATAGTTCGCTGCATAACGCGTCAACTTGGCAAATTCCAGATGATAAATAACATTAACGACCTCATTCATAAACTCCGTATCATGCGAAATCAGAATAAACGCATACGGGTAATCCTTCAGGTAACGCGTCAGCCATTCGATGTGTTCCACATCAAGATAGTTCGTCGGCTCATCTAGCAGAAGTGCAGTTGGTTTCTCCAGTAAGAGCTTGGCAAGCAATACCTTCGTACGTTGACCACCACTAAGCGCGGCCACGTCACGATCCAGCCCAATGGCGGACAAGCCCAGTCCATTTGCCATCTCTTCCACTTTCACATCAATCAGATAAAAATCACCTTGCTCCAATTGCTCCTGAATGTCACCCATTTCTTCCAGCAACAATTCGAGCTTGTCCGGATCGGCGTCTGCCATCTGATCCGTGATGGACATCATTTCCTTTTCCAACTCAAGCAAGGGCAGGAACGCATCCTTAAGCACATCACGAATCGTTTTTCCAGGCGTGAGCTTGGTATGCTGATCCAGATATCCATAACGAACTTTGGGGGTCCATTCAACCTTCCCTTCGTCCTTTAACAATTTCCCGGTAAGGATGTTCATCAGTGTGGACTTGCCTACACCATTTGCACCAACAAGGCCAACACGCTCTCCAGCAAGTAAACGAAAAGATACATTTTTAAATAACGTGCGGTCTCCAAAATTGTGACTCACGTTCTCTACTGACAATAAACTCATAAGATGAGGTTGCTCCTATCTATTGGACATTACTATCGTTCCGAAACCCTATTTTAGCACAGGTGTCGCCTTTTCTGAAAGTAATGTAAACATCTCACGCAACCTCGCTTTTATATTACAAACAAACTGCCTTTATTTTATGGAACAGTTATACTCAAAATAACCTTGCGCTGCCGCTTGTTTAGCATTTGTAAACACTTCTTCTGCTCTGTAGCCATTGTTACATGTGGAAGGATAGTAGTATTTAATTCCACTCACCGGATCCACTCCGCCAACGATCGCTGTTTTCTTCACCAGTCTGCCACCACCAATGGCATAATTGTTAATCTTTTGGTTACCTACAGGTATTCCCTGAATAAAAGCCATAAGCCCCGTGTCATTAATCGAATTGTACCAGTCTTCCTGAGAAATCAAAGGCATGGTAAAGGTATAGGAAACACCATTCCTTCTTGCAAACTCATTATGCCGGTTAATAACATCTGCCAAATCTTCCTGCACACTTGTCACGATACGACTTCGTCTGATCTGCTCAAACGTCTCGGCATTTTGAAGCAGAGGGATTTGTGTACTGGAGGCGAGTTCTTTCTGGAAACCTTCAACCCACATGCCCAAGCCTGCATCATAGGCATACACATACCCATCAAGTGTGAAGTTAATACTGTTACCATTTGAATCAGAATATGTATAGGGCTTTTTTGGACTCCAAACTTGCCGGATTGAATCTTCAAGATCACCAGTCATCTCATTTTCATTCGCCAAAATGTAGTAACCATCATAATCCAGCACGACCATTGCTGGAATGTAATTAAACATGGCCCGTATAGCAGCAGGATCATCCTGGATCCCCATATTTAGCGCCATTGTTTGGGTAAATGTAGTCAAGGCAAGCTCTTTATCCGCTTTTACAAATTTGGTCGAATCATACCCTGCTTCGTCATTTTGCTTCTCATTTTGATGCATCACGGCCCCTGCATCCAGTACAGCAGTCTGAAGTGCCATCTTATATCGATTGCTTAAATATTGAGCCTCCTGGGCATTGTCTGTATTGTGAGAAATAACCCAGAATATAGGTAAAAAGATAAGTACAAACACAATAGAAAGATCAGTAATCTTCATTAAGCACCATACCCCCATATGTGGTAAACACAGCTGCAGCTTGCGCAGACCCGTTTAACCACTCACGAATCAGCATGGCAGGTGTGCGATTGGTGTTTTTGACGGTTACTGTGAAGAAGTCCCCCATTGCCAGTGTATATCTGCGCCCAGGATCGTCTAAAGCCAGCACACCAGACGAAGGAAACAGCTTTGCTTTAATCTGGGCTGAATAATAGCCATCCTGCACGGTTTCATAAGTACCAGAAAATGTGCTCTGATCCATCGGATCTGAGTAATGAGGAACATATTTTTTGTGCAAATGTTCCATGGAAATCTCATAGGCATTCCCCGTTCGGGCCATCTGTTCTTCGAACTCTGCATACATGGCAGGGGAAATGTATCCCTTTGTTCTGACTGCATCAACAAAACGGGTAACCGTCTGAACAACGGTCATGCGTGCCATATCATCCTGTCGATCTGCAGTCTCTGCTGCCGGGTATACATAAAGCAAAATCGCTGCCAGCAAAACAGCAAGCAACTTGGATGCAGCATTAATCAAGGTGTACTGGCCTCCTTCCAAAATGCAATTTTCAGCAGTTCGCCAGTTTCACTTCTTATGAACTCAGGTCTATACGAAGCTGCAAGTTGCACAGGTATGGTTCCTCTTCTGTTTACAAGGGGATCAATGACATATGCAATCCCGTCCACCTGCACGCTGACCGTTGTCCCTGTCATTTGCCTCACAGTGTGTAACACTTCCGCACCGCTATAACGGATTGGCTCGCTTATACGTAGCGTGGTATTCAGCCGTCCTTCCATGTCTGTTGTCGTCTGCACCAAGTGATTCAAAGCGTCTGATAGAACCCGAACATTCTGCTGCCCGTACAGGCAGGCTGTCACAAATAGGACAACCGCCGTACAGAACAACATGAGCTGCTGTGTATTCTGGGACATGTTGAACCAACTCCTGTCAGGATTGCTGGAAAATAAGTCCTCTTACCACATTGGATTTGTCTTTTACGATAATTGCTTTGAATTTACCACTTGGATTGACATATTGATTGTCTTTTTCACTCATGGTCTGGTTGATAACACCCACTTTCTCGTCAGGTTTAATAACAGAACCATAATCTGCATTATTGAGATCCTGGGAGATGTTCAACTGATTACCGTACCATTGTCCTCCTTTATTTTTACCTGTAATAACTTGAATCCCGAACTGGTCTTTGTCCGCATATTTACGCAACGCGTTTGTAACTTGTGATCCGCTAATGGTAGTTCCGTCATACACCGTAAATGCAGCTTGGGACAGCTCGGTCTGGATATCTGCAAAATTGTTCTGTGCCGTTTTGGTCGCCTCCTGAGCCGAAATAAACAACAAAACTACAATTGTAATAAGGGCAATGGTCAGAAAGATGCCTGCTGCCACCTT
This sequence comes from Paenibacillus sp. FSL F4-0087, assembly GCF_038020215.1. NCBI lineage: Bacteria > Bacillati > Bacillota > Bacilli > Caryophanales > Paenibacillaceae > Paenibacillus > Paenibacillus sp. FSL F4-0087. The sequence goes on along the minus strand of NZ_JBBODJ010000001.1, from coordinate 5,439,394 downwards.
TAAAGCGCTTGATGCATTGTTCATGATAAATCCTCCTATATCGTTTTTAATTTATTTCAGACTGTGACGTAATGGTCGTTACAGTTTCTGAATCTGTTCATAATACATGTTCATTTGCAGGAAACTCATACCTACCAGCGGAATGACCAGATAGAGGAAGATCAGGGCATACATTGGTGTAAACCCGATCATTCTTCCCCATGATGCTTTAACATCAATCATCTTGGTGTATTCCTGCTTCCTTTGTTCAAAATAAAATGCCATCATGCTTTCCAGATCATCAAATGCTTCTCGAATCGAAATTTTCCCAAGTGCAAGTTGCAGCTTATCAACCAGACGCTGAAATTCAGGCAGCCCTGCTTCTTCTTTCAATTGTTCAAGTGCATGCTCCGGGCCATGTTCAAAATGCAACAGACATTTTTGCAGTGGTCTTTTGAAAATAACAGCAAAGCGATTAAGCCATTCCAATATCTCCTCTACAGACATACGGTCCATCTCCCGCAAGATCGATATAACGGTCTGAAACTGATAGATCTCATGCCTCATGTCCATGCTTCTCATCTTGCGCTGGAACATCATGAGCCAGATCGGCATGTGATAACCCGCTATACCTATCATCATTGCAATAATTAACTCCCACCAGTGGAGATATTGCTTGTTGTAACCTTCCAGCTTCTGCAGGATGCGTGCAATAGTTTCAGTCTGTGCATCATGATCCAGTGGAACGGGATTCACGGACTGCAATGCGTTGGAGATCTCATCAAAAGTTGCTCCTCGCTTCATTTCGATGCGTTCGAGTACAGCTTGATCTAAGCTTGTCTTTTCTGTAGCCTGCTTCAACTCGGCCTCTCCCATCGCGCCAAACATCCGGTCATCTCTCACGGGATCATATAAGATATGATTTCGTTCAACCTGATGCAGCAACAAGACACAGCCAATGGTCAGGACAAAACAACTTGCAAATAACATCAGCCTTCGTATAGCCAGCCATTCATATTTCAGTTCCGAGCTACTTTCCCGCATCAGTCTTACGGTTTGACTATAATTGGTACTACCAGGTTTGGCCGCGAACAACATCGCCACCTTACGAACGAACGTCTGCTTGTATAGAAACTGATCCATTCTGGAGTGTTTGCGACCTGTCCGATAGCGGGTTTCATCATATTGCTGAAGTCTTTGCAAAAGCAGGTAGGAAAGTATGATAATGACGTAGATCGATATTTTGGTTACAAACCCGATTTTGCTGCGATAGAATTCATCCATAGTTGGAAAACTTCCTCTGGCCCAACGTTCAATTGGAGCTGTGAAAAGAACGGGAGCCAGAGCGATGAAATTCAACCCTTTTAACAAATAGTCCAATTTGTCCCGCCGCAAAATCTCCAAATGAATTTCCTGTGTCAGATTCCCCAGGCCTTTCAAGTAAATCGAACCCTGTGCTCTGTCTTTATCCCCGAACTCCATCACCATATATGAAATACCGGCGAAACCTTTAAGAAAGCGATTTGGCGCAATCTCGTAGTATCGTTCCAAAGCTTCGTTCGGATCTGGAGAAGTCAATGCTTCATAGATCAACAGCACTTGCTCGGCAGCCTCTCCTTTACCTGCTTCCGCCGCTTCATACAGTGCTTCCTCTACCATTCCATGCTGATGATACCGATGTCTCACGTCGGCAAACAGGTCCAGCATCTGTACCAACAGTCGTTTCTCCATACGATTCAGACACATATCCAGTACAAGGCTGTTTAGAACTACAGCACAGAGTACCGACAATATGACAAAGGCGATACCCGGTTGCATTAGGAAAAGGATTACACTGATACTCCCGTATCCTCCGAGGATCATTAAGACCACGCTCATCGTCATTCGTCTTAATGATGGTTCGTCGCCGACATGCCGGAATGAAATTCGTTTCTGTACTTGCAGAATATAGGAAGAGAGAAGCGGCACTTTCATGCCCCAGCGATAAGACTGTAACAGGAACGCTCCCCACCGCAGCGTACGATTTCCGTTTAGCTTAGCGATCCCGATAGATTTACCAGCATTGTCTCCTCCTCTGTGACGTAACAGGTTCAGTATAAGTAGCGTGATTATCAAGCCACCTGCACATATCCCCAGCACCAAGAGAAGAACAAACTTAACGGTCATAGGTATCACCCCAATGTTGCTTGATGAACTGTTCGAACCGCGCAGCGTCCTGCAGTGTCATCTGATCCCGCATATCCGTAATGCTTCCTATGGAGATTGGAGCTGTAGCGACGTAATTGCCATCCCTGTACTCGATCACATTGCGAAACGTAAATCCCGCTCGTTCCTCCACGCTATCCCCTTTATTCGCACGTGGCAGACACTCCGTAATTCGTTCGATATATCTTCGTCCCTCTGCGTCCTTTTTCATATGTACATCGAAATTAATGACACTTACTACCTGCTCCTCGGCAATATGTTCATGTTGGAACATACCTGTTTTGAGCAGTGAATTACGGAGGGAGAAAACCAGATCACGAAACGTTTTGGCATGATGGGTAAACAAGGTGAACAGACTGGCAACCTGGGACATCTGAATCATCCATGCGGCTACTTCGTCACTTGCCACCTCACCAAGAATATTTACAGTACCATCCGTCTTTTTCTGTAAGTCCAGTCCCTGTTGACCTGAGATGTGCTCCGTTTCCCGGAAACTTAGTATGTTACGCCGACTGTATATACGCCGAAGCTGTAGCTCGAAAGCCATCTCCTGTACACGCAGCGTATACGAAGCGTAAATATGCTTCACCATCGCCATAAGTAGAGTCGTCTTACCTGATCCCTGTGCTCCTGTTACAGCTGTGATTCGACTGCCTTTCATCAAATATTGCAGCAAGGTGATTGGCAGATCTGCGTTGTTACCAGTAATCAACTGTTCCAGTGAAGCATTGGGAATATCGAATTTCCGGACAAAGAATGCCCATGATTCGGCAAAGGGAGGACGTACAACAACGACACGTGATCCGTCCTTCATCTCGTTCACCTTGTATCCATTCGCCTCCGAAAGCTGTCCCGGATAGTTGTATTTATAAATATTTTGACATACCCTCTTTAGTTCACGGATACTGCCAAATGACAGGAAGGACAGGTGAATGGACTTACCTTTATAGAAAATCCAGACACTTTTCATACCACTAAGTGGTTCTTCGAGGGGAGCATCTTCAAGTCCATCCGCGAGCAGATCATTCCACGAAGCCGGCTGCCGTAGCCCCATATCCTGAAGGGCATCCAGCATGCCGCTCACACCACCACTAACGCCATCTATTCGTTGATCTCTTATTTCATCAACCACCGAGAAGCCTTTATAATGTTGGTAAATCCGTTGAACGATGATATCTGTTTTTTCTCTGAATCCAAGCTCTCTATACTCACACTCAAAAACATACCGGATGTCCTCCTCGGAGATATAGTAACTTCCTCCGTCGTCTGTACCCTCACTCAGCCTCAATCTGCCAAGATCATAAGTGTCAATCATGCGTGACAAGGCATCGACACCAAATTGCTGCCGGTATAGATAAAACACGATTTCGAATTGATCCTGGACCGTCAGTAACTCAGTGTCTCCGAAATAAATGACCTCATCGATATTTGACTTATTCAGTCCTATACTGCGAGTAAGCAGATCACCTATCAGATTTTTGACATACGTTTTGTCACTGATACTTCCTGATACACAACCTTTAAGCGCCTTGCGCATCTCGCCACGCTGATTGATTCTTCGGCGATATTCTTCTTCATGCAATCCTGCATCCGCAAGTTGACTATGACTAAGCTCATGAAGCGAGTTCTTTACTTTCTCCGTCAGCACTTCAATGGTGAAGGATTCACGCTCGGGAGCACGGTTATTTTTTTCACGATGAGAAGCTCTGTACTTGAACCAAACATACGCAAGGCATAACAGCAAAATTAAAATTAACCATAGGGTATTCCAGAGCATCAGAGGTCAGGCTCCCCTTTCCAGCCTCTTTAGTACGGTACGCATCCCTGCCCCGTCCATAATTAGGCGAGCAAGTTCAGCCATACTTGCGGCAAAGCTCCCTTTACGTATATCTTTATTGTTGCTTAGACCTTCCAATTGCAAATACGCGGCCGCATCACGACGATTGAAGGCATCCATAAATCCGGTGGTATACGGCAACACCGATATCGAGCCTTTGTATCGAAAACGCCGACGAATATTGGTAATGGTTGCGCGTGAATGTGGGTCATACTTATTCAGTACGACATGCAGCTTCTGATCACCCAGGCTTTCGGGTCTGATTTTTTCAAAAAAATACTCCAGATCCCTCATATTTTGATTCAGGTTCACCACAACATAGTCCGCTTGTTCCAGCAGAACCTGGTTACTGGTGCCTGCGCGGTCTGCATCCAGAAGAACCAGATCATAATATTCATTAGCTACGTGCAGCAGCCTTTTTAAAGTCTCCACATGCTCTTCTGTTGAACGTTCCAACCTATTAATTCTGCCAGTCAACAAATCCAAACGGTCTTTGAGGAGCGGCTTGGTATAATCCCTCAAATTATGCTTGTTCAAACTTCCGCTGATATGCAGCCGTTCCACAGCATCCCATCCCCCCTCCTCGAATGTAAATACAGATCCTGTGTCCTCTATTTCTTTAGGTGGGAGGGCAGCTTCCGTACTGCTCCCAACTGGACCTGTATTTACAAGCAAAATTCTTGTCCTATATTGAAGGGCCATCGCATAGGCGCCGATTAACGCGCTTGAGGTGCTGCCTGTTCCTGCAAAAGGACTCCAAAACGTAATGGTGCTCATGCTCTCATCCTTTCTGCTTCTTTAATGGCCCGGCGACTCTGGACATTTTCCCATCCGGTCAACTGTTCCACTAACCTGCATAGCGATTTTTTATAGTTCCGTGACAATGACCCCAGGCGAATACGGCGATGATGCTCGTTTTCCAGTTTCACTGCTGCAGTCAGTTCATCCCAAGGCAACATCAGCGATTCCCCTGTCCATACAAATGGACTACCTTCCAGATACGCCCACAAATATCGAGCTTCCAGTTTGCAATCAACGGCATTAATCAAAATGCGCTGAAATGGTAGTTCTGCGGGCAGGGACTGTTCTTCAAGCAAACGCTTGAGCCACCCTTTACCGCGTTCCAGATTGTAACGTTCATAGTCACTGACCCAGACACGAGTATCTGCCGTGAGCCATAGGTCACGTGATGCAAAGTGTGATGTTTCCATGTCGTAAAGGACGTAATCATAACTCTCTAATTTCTCGCCATTCGCTTCAAGATGACTCTCAACCGCTGTTGAAGTTACGAACTGACAAGCGATATCAAAACCTTCAAATTCTGTAATACGCAGAGATTGCTGACTTTCCCCAACGCCGTATCCATATTTCTGCTGTAATGTTCCATCAACAAGCAAGACACGTTTTCCGGACGACGCTAGTATTTTGCAAAGGTACAGCATCAGGTCATTCTTCTCGCATAACCCAGCAAAGATCCATGTTTGCATAGCTATCGAATCCCCTTTTAAGTTCTTTTATGCATTGTTACATGTATAAAAAATTATTTCCTCTCCGTCTTACTCCCCACCCGTCAGTAAACTTTTCTGCTCATCCGTACTTGAAGTTGATGCTGAAGAATCATTGCTGGCATTTCCAGTCGCTCCACCGCTACCTGAACCGTCATTCCAGATGACCCCATCAGTAGATGAAGAATTATTCGCTCCAGGGCGACTATTGTATGAAACGGACGACTGCGCAACGTCCTGCTCCACACCTTGGGATGGCGCTGAGATGGATGCGGCGAGTGAGCTTTCTAAAGAACTCCGTACCTGCCGTGCCAACTCCACCTCAGCACGCCGCACAAGATTAGGATCACTCTCCAGCAGTTTTAACACTTCATTATTGGCAGGGTATGTCGGGATTGCTGGTGTCTGGAACTGTGGTTCTACATAGGTTAGGGCATAGATTGAAGCTTTATGTAAATAGGCATCTACAATTGCACTTGAAAGGGACAGGATCTCCTCCTCCGTCATCGTAATCCATAGCGTAGCTGCATTTAATCTTTCAACTTTCTTTTTAGACAGGAGAATGTAGTCTTGACCCGTTGGAAACTGAATACGAATATCAATGATATCTCCCTTAGCAAGTGAAGACGGTAATAACACAACCTGTAGTTCACGATTTCTTAAATCGGGCGGTGCCGGGGTATCTTCATACACCATTTCAGTTGTAATGGCTGTTCCCTTTTTTAATTCTATTTTCGCCACTTGACCATCCATCTGCTTGGAGCTAGACCACAGATTCCTTGGTGCCTGTGCATCCGGAACGGCTATCAGTTTGATATCCTCGGGCAATATCGGCTCTCCTGCTTCAACATCCCGTATAGTTACCCATCCCTGTGCCCCCGAGTTCCATTGTTGCATCAATTCAGCTTCTTTTTGTTCGTAGGCTGATGAGTAACGGGCCTCCACTTCAGCCCTCGTATCACTCATAGTTTTGACATTGTAAATGACATATGCCCCAAACAATAAACCGATTGCTCCTGCTCCCGTCAATCCAGCGTAAATCAGTTGACGGCTTTGTTTTCTTAATTTAGACAAAAGAGGCTCTCCTTTCGCAATCTCTCCTAATCATGTACTCTTTTTCTTGCAAAGAATGAACGTTTCTTGGGAAGCTGCCCCATCATATGAGTCAGAATATGAGCAAAAACCTTATCCATCTGCGGTTCCCGATCAAAGGGATCGATATGTAAAGGCAGACCGTAGACACTGGAAGTATCCAACGTCTTGCGCATGCGCTGAACGGCATCAGCTGCTGCCAGTGGTAGGCAGTAGATCCATTTGTCTCTCGGGTATCGGTTGTGTGAACGGACAAAAGATCCAATCTCCGCTTGTCTCCATTCGGCACCGGAACCTATAACAATGGGTAAGTCAGCTCTGAGAAACTCTTCAAGCCGGTTCTGATCCTGACCACTGCCCAGATCCATCACAATGAACTGATAGCTGCCTCCTAATAAAGACAGGATGTCTGCACGTCCCGATTGTTTCCAGTAATGTACACCATCCACTGCAAACTGTCTGCCTGCTGGCACGGGTTTACCTGCATGCGCCACTTGTTGAATCCGTGCAAACGATTGGGAACGTGGTGACATCTCGATTATGGCCACTTTGAAGTTCTGCCGCTCCAGATAGTGACTGATGGCTATGGCCGTATGCGTAACCCCAACACCAGATGATGCCCCCGTCAAAGCGATTACTCTTGTCCCTCCGCTTATCGTCACCGTCGTTTCTGTACCAACAGACGCTATTCCCGGTCTGCGCAGCAGCTCCTTACGAACTTCATCAGCCGATTGAAAGCGTTCATTTGGATTCAGTCGCAACAATCTTCTCGCAACAGGAATATAGGTACGCGGAACATCGCTGCGAATGGAACTCTCTACTCCCTGAATCCATTCCGTATAAGTCCCACAAGTCATGAGATATAGCAGCAATGCTCCAAGCCCATAAAGGTCAGAACGCGCATCCGTCTGTCCTGAACCATATTGTTCTGGTGCAGCGAAGCCGGCCGTTCCCAATTTAACCGTATCATCGACTCTTTGTGCTTTATAACTCCGCGCTATACCAAAATCAATCAGTCTGACTTCATGTTCTGGTGTAATCATAATGTTGGATGGTTTCAAATCCCGGTAGATGACAGGTGGGTCCAGACTGTGCAAATAACTTAATACATCCAGTAGCTGAAGCACAAACTCAGTCATATGTTCAAGCGGAATCTTCCCACGACATTGCTTGAAATAGTCACCAAGTGTCAATCCCTCAATGTACTCCATCACAAGATAGGTATACCCGTGCTCATCAGGAACAAAAAAATCTACGATTTGCGGCAATCTGGGATGCCTCAGAGATGTAAGAAGAGCAGCTTCTGACTCCATACTGCCTTCGTATGGCATCGCCGTCACGCTTTCTTTGATCGCCCAGGTTTTGCCTGGCAACTTCAAATCCTCTGCTTCATATACATGGCTCATGCCACCTGAACCTAGAATGGACACAATACGATACCTTCCTCCCAGCAGGCTTCCACGCTCGAGCCTGGCCGGATGTCTCATATAGACTCCTCCTTGTGTGCATAACAAAAAAGGGAAAGCTTCACCGAAGCGGAACAGACCGGATATCCGGACTCTTCACTTCGGGATGCTTTCCCTCAACTTGTTATGGTTAATATTGGTATCATTATAGTATAGGCAATAAGGTATTGTAAAGCATAAAATTTAACGCCTTTAATATCTTAATACTTAATCATATATAGCGTGATTTCTTCACGGTTGTGAAACAACTGTTTGGAACGTTGAATCTGCATCCGGGAGCGCTCAAATGTATCGATGACTTCTTTAATCAACGCAAGCGGCTTCTTATGCAGCAACTTCACTGTCACAACTGCTGTTCCCCCTGATTGAAGGCTGTATAACAGATCCGATATAAGACGGCTCATCAGCTTTGGACTCCAGCTCATATCACATACGAGCAGATCGAATTCTCCTTCGCGGAAACGTACATCACCGGCATTTTTTTTCAAAAAGGTCAATTTGGGCGATTTCAGCAGGGTCGCATCCATCTTGGCCGGATCAACAGCAGTAACTTCAAGCCCTCGCTCTAGCAGGAAAGAGGTCCATCCACCTGGTGCAGCACCGATGTCCAAGGCTTTGTGGAAAGAAGTAAAGTCTATGCCAAATGTCTGCTCCGCTTCAAGCAATTTGAATTTGGCCCGAGAGATTTGGCCCTCTTCCTTCTGAAAACGAACTGCTCCGCCACTCCAGTCCGACAGATTTTGATCCGGTCTTGATACACCGGCATATAACGTATCATCCGAAACAAAGACAGATATAACATGATCCGCATCACGGACAACCCACTCACAACCAAGGTCATCCAGCTTCTCGGTCAAGAGCTGTTTCAATGAAGCAGCGTTCTCCTGCCAGAAGGCACTTTCCGTTTTTCGAACTTGTAATGCAACTTTAGTGCCCGTTAACTCTGTATGGTTCAACACAAATGAAATCAATTTTTCCATAGCTTGCGCTGATTCTTCCGTATTTTCCTGAAATTGAACAGGTTGAATATGACGTAAAAACGTCGGGCTTTCTTCCAAAAGCTTAATCGCTACCTCTTCTTCCGCAATTGGAAGACCGGCAAGCAGAATCTCACCTGGTACGAGTACCGTGCTCTTTACTGCCCCAAACGTACGGCGCAATTCCTCCTGAGCATAGGGCGCAAAGCCATGATTGGCTGTGCAGATAAAACGGGAGAAGTCTCCTTCACCCCAAGATGACTGTGTACTCAAAATGTGTTACCCTCCAGAACGTACGCGAATCCAGGGACGTCCATCTTCCCACTGGATATCAACCGGAACATCGTACGTATGCTTAATTGTATCTTGTGTTAAAACTTCATGTTTGGGCCCTGCCGCAGCAATACGTCCATCGCGGATCAAGGCCACATGTGTGAACAAAGGTACGATCTCTTCAACGTGATGAGTTACATAAACGACAGTGATATTACGCTTACGCAAAAGATCGATTTCGGCCAACATTTTCTCACGTTCATACAGATCTAGTCCGGCACAAGGCTCGTCCATAATCAACAATTTAGGATCTGCCATCAATGAACGAGCCAGCATTACTTTTTTGCGCTCCCCTTGAGAAAGGGTGCCGAGCGGATGATTAGCCAGTTTTGCAAACCCCATTTCATCAAGCAGGTTCAATGCTTTGGCCTTCACGTCATCCGGAATCGTTTGATAGAAACGCAAAAAAGCATAAGCTCCTGTTGCGACCACTTCCCACACCGGATCTCGTGGTGTCAGTTTCTCAATTAATGTCTGACTGATATAACCAATTTCTTTTCGAACTTCCCGCACGTCACATTGACCATACAGGTTGCCCAATACTTCAATGCGCCCCTGACTTGGAAACATATATCCATTCATCATTTCCAGCAGCGTTGTTTTACCTGAACCATTGCGCCCGAGAATCACCCAATGCTCGCCTTCTTTAACATGCAGATGGACGTCATCCAGAATCTGATTGTCTTCCCGTCTAAGAGAGACATGCTCCATCGAGATTACACTCATTTTAGCACCGCCTTTCGGATTTCCCCTAACAGATGCTCGACAGAGTTCATACGATAAACCATTCTGGGCACATCATGTTCTCCATCAAAAAGCATAACCGCAGGCACGCTCGAAATCTGAAACTGCTGTACAAGTTCCGGGATATCGTGAATATTCATCTCGGTCAAAATCCCTTCGGGCAGCAAATGTTCGGCGATCTCAAGCATTCGACGCGCTGCTGCGCAAGTTCCGCATAGCGGGGTATATATAAATACAGCCTGAGGCATGCCTTCCCACACACCACGCATTAACATTTTGGTCGTAATCGGCTTCATCAGCTTTCTTCTCCCGCAGCAACTCGCATCATAACCTCACCTGACATCGGACCATTATGGACGGTAACAGAGTCTGGTTTATTGCTGTACAACAATTCGTACATCTGACGTTTGCCATACATGCTGGACGTGTGCAAATAGATCTGACTTGGAAATAAACCTTCCCGGACGATCGAAGCAGCAACTTCACCGCCATTCGGCGAATCCGGACCCAATTCATAATCCAGGGATAGAATGTCCACGTCACCTTCTCTAAGCAGCATCAGGCACTCTTCTGCATTGGTAGCCAGAACAAACCCTTTCGGACATGCCCGGTAATCATCCAAAAAAACATGCATTACAATCGCTCCTCTCCCCATTTAAAGCCAGGAACGCATGAGCTCAATGTCTCCACGGTGTGTTCCATCTTCGCCTGATTCGGTCTCCAGCACAACTACCGCTTGCTGAAATTCAGGCGCACATAACAGTTCCTGCATCGCTTTTTTCCCTATATAACCCTGTCCAATCCGTGCATGTCTGTCCTTGCATGAACCGGAAGGATATTTCGAATCATTAAAATGAACAGCTGCAAGAGCATCCCAGTATCCCAGCAGTCTGCCTTTCTCCAGCATTGATGCCTCATTGCCTGTCGTCCACATGCCTGAAGCAAAAGCATGACATGTGTCAAAACAAAAAGCAATATGTTCAGGATACCGGCTTAGCTTACGAATCTGTATCAACTCTTCCATCGTGGTACCCATGGGACCATGATCTCCAGCCTGATTTTCAAGCAGAACCTTAGCCTGTCCATTCCAATCTGCTAAAGCGGTATCCAGACAGGATATGAGATTCTGATATCCTTCAAGTGGTTCATTGCTCTTGAGATGTCCAAAGTGAACTACAGTTCCTACTGAACCGCAGGCATCTGCAATATGCAGATCATTTTGTATCGAAGCGATGGTTGCATGAAAACCCGCCTCTCCTCGGGTTTTGCCCAAAGCCGGATTCGTGGGATAGGGTGAGTGGGCAATGGAAGATATCCCCTGCTTCTCACACCAGTCCCGACACTGTTCAGCATCTTTGAGGTCCAATTCTTTCAAGCCAAGGCTACGCGGGTTCTTCGGAAAATATTGAAATGCCGTAGCCCCCATCTCAGTTGCCCGCTTGGCTGCCTGTAGAAATCCACCTCTGGTGCTGACATGTGCCCCGATTCCGCTTTTAGGCCTCATGCTGGCAATCTGGACAGAAGAAAGCCTTCTTGCCCGTAATTTCCACGCGTGCTATCGTTCCCCCACAACGAGGGCAAGTTTCCCCTTCACGATCATACACTCGACACTGCTCGTCAAAACTTCCCGTCTTTGTATCTCCCTGCATCAACGGCATTTCCATATAACCGCCTTCCGAAGCAGCTTCCCGCAACACGGATTGCACAGAATGGTACAAACGTGCTGTGAGTTCAGGCGATGCAGCAATATTTTGCGTCTTGGAGCTTGGTCTCAGACCTGCTGCAAATGCAATCTCATCCGAATAACAATTTCCGATGCCTGCAATAATGTGTTGATTGACCAGTGTAGTTTTGAGTGTACCCCGACGTCCTTTCAATAGGGCAGCAAAACGTTCTGCATTCATGCGCCGATCAAGAGGTTCAGGTCCAAGATCAGACATAGCCTCTTCCGTCTCTTTGGAAGTAAGCAGATGCAGATATCCTAAACGGAGCCCAATAAAGAATAAAGTATATTCTCCAAATTGAATTTCCACTTGAGTGGAGCGATCAGGACGTTCAGCTTCCGTGCCCCAGAAAATCATTCCGCCCAGCATGAGATGTAGCACAAGCCGCTTACCATTAGCCAGATGAAAGATCAGATGTTTGGCCCGGCGCTCTACAAATATGATACGATTGCCTGTCAGTTCACGGGTGAACACATCAGGATCGGTATTAATCGACTTATCACGGTTAACCAACACACCTGTAATCGGCAAATCGAGTATTTTCTCGGACAGCAAGGTCCGGTAGTTTTCCATTTCCGGCAATTCCGGCATCGTACATCTACCCCTTCTTGGATGCTTGGCTTGTCGTCTGCGACAGCCACTCAATCAGTTTATGCAAATCTTCAAACACATGATCAGGACGAACCTTGGTCGCCTGGATGTGGCTATCCATATTGTCCCGTGTCGTTATTCCAGTCAGAACCAGTAGGGTCTCGCAGCCTGCAGCTGCTCCTGCGGCAATATCTGTACGCATATTGTCTCCGATTACAGCAACTTCATCAGACTTTAAGTTCAATCGGCTAATGGCAGACTTCATAATAATACTTGACGGTTTGCCAATGACAGTAGGATGAACTCCAGTTGCTGCTTCTATCGCTGCCCCAATCGTCCCCGCTCCGGGCGTAAGCCCATCATCAGAAGGTAGTTGCAAATCCGGATTGGTCATGACAGATTTAGAGCCGCCATTGATCCAGCGAAGCGCTTTAGTCAATTTATGATAGGAAAATTCACGATCAATTCCTTGTATAACGTATTCAGGTTCATCATCCGTTAGTGTAAGCCCTGCAGCTTCTATCGCTTGCAACAGCCCTTCTTCTCCGATACAAGCCACTTTCGCACCTGGAGACTCTTGGGCCACGTATTCCGCAGCCGCCACCGCAGAAGTACATACCTGTGATGCATCGGCAGGGATACCCATCCCGTTCAGATGATCTGCCACACCTTGCGGTGTACGCGAAGAATTATTAGTCACAAACAAATAAGGCATGCCTTGTTCATTTAATGTCTGAATAAGCTTATCGGCTCCTTCAATACGATGTCTGCCATGATAGAGCGTACCGTCCAGGTCGATCAGATAGGCCTTAATCATATACAGCACTTCCTTTCTTTATTCCATTAACATTTCATGTCATTAATCATTTGCCTCGAACTTCAATGCCACTCTATGTATACAGTACAAAAAAAATGGCTAGCTCGCATCTGCACGCAACACGTCGAACCGAATCGAACACGGACGTTTGGCCCCGCGCGTCTTCTGTACAAGCTTGTCATTTCCTGCGCTTTCCCGGAAAATAATTTGAATCATTTCCCTGCTCATATTGCCCATCCTACACGCTTTCCGGTCAGATTGCAAAAGGGACCTCGGGAGTAACTTCCCCTTAGTCCCGTGCAATTAACGGCTTGTTCTCCCGTCGTGTTTGGCTGTACTGTTTCGCGCATCCATCATTAGGATTCACTCTTACGGTGAACAACTGGAATAAGCTCGTGTTCAATCGCAAGTTTCGTATTCGGGAATATCGATTGCGCTTCCTCCAGTAGTGGCTGCAACTGATCCTCATCTTTGTAACGAGAGCTGAAATGGGTCATGATCAGCTGTCCTGCACCTGCCGCTCTCGCCGCCTCAGCCGCTTGCTTTGATGTACTATGATAGTACTCATGAGCCGTATCAGCTAAATCATGCAGAAACGTTGCTTCGTGTACAAGAACATCCGCATTTAGTGCAAGTGGCTGTACATTGTCACATGGGCGCGTATCGCCCAAGATGGTAATCACCATCCCTCGCTTGGGTGCACCCAACACATCTTCTGGACGAAGGAAGTCCCCATTGTCGAGGGTAATCGTTTCTCCCCGCTTCAAGCGACCAAATAGCGGCCCAGGCTTCAATCCATACTCAGCCAGTTTTGCAGGGTCCAGACTGCCTGGACGATCCTTTTCGGTAATCCGATACCCATAACTGTCGATACGATGTTCCAGCAACGCAGATTCCACAATGAAGCTCTCATCTTCGAAAAGCACTCCGCCTGTATGTTCTACAATGCTTAGATCATAGTTTAGACGTGATTGGCTCAGCTCCATGGTTGTCATGATCATTCGTTCAGTTCCTGGCGGACCATACACCGTTAGCGGTGTAGTACCACCCTGATATGCTCTGCTGGAGAGCAGACCTGGAAGTCCAAATACATGATCTCCATGTAAATGGGTGATAAATATTTTCTCCAATTTGCTTAATTTAAGCGGAGAACTTAAAATCTGATGCTGGGTTCCTTCCCCGCAGTCAAACAACCACAATGCTCTGCGCTCATCCAACATGCGCAGCCCTATGGAAGTTACATTCCGCTGAAGCGTAGGTACACCAGCGTTAGTTCCCAGGAAATATAGTTCCATCTGGATCGCACCTCTTTCTGCTGCCAGCAAAAAGCCTCCGACAATGCGGAGGGCTTTGCCTGACCTTTTACTTTTAAGCCTTATCCACGTTAAAATACTTCGCTTGCGGATGGCTGAATACCATCGCCGATACGGATGCTTCAGGTTCCATCATGAAACCTTCAGTCAACTCCACACCAATATCCTCAGGCTGTAATAACTTGAACAGTGGCCCTTGGTCTTCCAAATCGGGACAAGCCGGATATCCGAATGATACCCTGATTCCCTGATAGCGTGCTCCATGACGCTGCTTCATGGTCATCTGTGCTGGATCTGGGAATCCCCAGATATCTCTCATCATATGATGAACTCGCTCAGCTAATCCCTCTGCTACTTCAAGCGCTACGGATTGCAGAGCATGTGAGCGAAGATAATCACCTTGCTCCTTCCAAGCTGTCGATAACTCCCGTACACCGTGCCCAGCCGTTACGACCATGAAACCAACGTAATCCATTTGTCCGGATTCCACTGGCTTCAAGAAATCGGACAGGCAGAGGTATGGTTCAACTTTTTGACGAGGGAACGTGAATGTATGCAAGATATTACTTGTATTCTCCGGGTCATAGATGATAACGCTGTTACCGCTGGACTGAGCCGGGAAGAAACGATACATCGCATGCGCCTGAATAATCCCGTCACGAACAGCTTCCTGCATAATCTCATCCACTACCGCTTTCAGGTCAGTGGCTTTCTGATCACCCGAAGCAAGCAACTGCTCTACTGAGCCACGCAAACCAAGATGGTGACCTAGCAACATCTGCATGTTCACATACGGTAATATGTGTGATAGCGGATAGTTCCGCATCACATGTCGCTCCAGATCCGGTGGAACGAGAACCGGGTTGTCTATTGCGATATCCGAACGCTCTACCCGTGTAAGCTCGGGAAGTGAGGTAACGTTTTCTGCACCAGCTGCGTCCGCCTCTTTCTCAGCGTCCATCTCCAGCTGCATCACTTCGCGAGTGCTTGGGTTCATGAGCTTGTTAGCCAAATCCAGACCGTCCATCGCATCTTTTGCATATACAACCATGCCGTTATATTCCGGGCGTATACGATTCTTGGTGAATTTGCGTGTCAATGCTGCTCCACCAACCATAATAGGTACATCAATTCCTGCTGTACGTAAGTCCTGAGCGGTAAGAATCATCTGTTGTGCCGATTTTACCAACAGACCGGATAGACCGATCGCATCGACTTTCTCTTCTCTGTATGCCTCGATAATTCGCTCTGGTGGTACTTTTATACCCAAATTAATGATCCGGTAACCGTTATTGGAAAGGATGATCTCCACCAGGTTTTTGCCGATGTCATGCACATCGCCTTTGACCGTTGCTAGAATAATCTTTCCCTTAACTGACGTCTCATTCTTCTCCATGAACTGTTCCAAATAAGCTACCGAAGCCTTCATAACTTCCGCGCTCTGAAGCACTTCTGCTACGATCAGCTCATTATTGTTAAACAGCCGTCCTACTTCTTCCATGCCCCGCATCAACGGGCCATTGATTACTTCAAGGGCTGTATATTTGGCGAGTGCCTGCTCCAGATCGGGCAGCAAACCTTCTTTGCTTCCTTC
This sequence comes from Paenibacillus sp. FSL F4-0087, assembly GCF_038020215.1. Taxonomy (NCBI): domain Bacteria; kingdom Bacillati; phylum Bacillota; class Bacilli; order Caryophanales; family Paenibacillaceae; genus Paenibacillus; species Paenibacillus sp. FSL F4-0087. The sequence goes on along the minus strand of NZ_JBBODJ010000001.1, from coordinate 5,423,217 downwards.
AACAACATACGATGCGAGACGTTCTTCCAACGACAGGTTCGAAATCTTTTCTTTTTTCTCAACCTTTTTGTTACGGAACGCCGCAACGAAAGCAGCCAGTGTTTCGTCATTTGTATTATATAACAGCTCTTCTGAGAGTCTTCGCTCTTCTTCCGGGATGGATGCATAACGCTCCAGCTTCTCGGTGTTAACGATGGCATAATCGAGACCTGCTTTGGTACACTCATATAAAAATACAGAGTTCAGCACTTCACGCCCAGCTTCAGGCAATCCAAATGAAATGTTACTGATCCCCAGTATTGTATGACATTCAGGCATTGCTTCTTTAATGACACGAATACCTTCGATTGTTTCTTTGGCCGAACCGATATACTGTTCATCGCCCGTCCCTACTGGAAACACCAGGGTATCAAAAATCAGGTCTTCGGCTTTTAACCCGTATTTGTTCACCAGCAAATCGTAAGACCGCTTGGCTACCTCCAGCTTGTCCTCACGACTAATGGCCTGACCGCGTTCATCAATCGTTCCGACAACGACAGCACCGCCGTATTTATGCAAGAGCGGAGTGACCAGCTCGAACTTTTCCTCGCCGTCCTCAAGGTTAATGGAGTTAATTATCGCTTTACCCTGAGAGTATTGCAGTGCAAGGTCGATGACGGCTGCATCTGTCGTATCGATCATAAGTGGCACCTTTACTTTTTTGACAACAAGTTCAAGGAATTTTTCCATGTCTTCTGCTTCTTCACGGTCCGGGTCTTGAACACAAACGTCGACAACATGTGCCCCATTTTTCACCTGAGCCCGAGCAATTTCTGAAGCTTCTTCATATTTCCCTTCAACAATAAGACGCTTGAATTTCCGTGATCCAAGTACGTTCGTACGTTCCCCAACCATATAAGGGCGATTGTCCTGTTCAACGTAGACTGGATCTATTCCTGACAACGCTGGTGGATGTGTTCCGTTCATTTCTCTGGGAGGGTACTTGGCAAGTGTATCCCGCATTGCCCGAATATGTGCAGGTGTTGTTCCACAGCAGCCACCCGCGATGTTCAACCAGCCCTGTTCGGCAAAAGCACCGATCTTCTGAGCAAGCGAATCCGGCGATTCATGGTAATTACCGTTTTCATCCGGAAGACCTGCATTTGGATAACAACTTACCGCAACTGAAGCCATGCCGGAAAGAGAGCGAATATGGTCACGCATGAATTCCGGACCTGTAGCACAGTTTAGTCCCACTGAAATTGGGTTAAGGTGTTCTAAGGATATATAAAAAGACTCAATGTTCTGACCAGCGAGGGTTGTACCCATCGGTTCGATCGTTCCTGAGATCATCAGAGGAAGCTTGATACCACTTTGCTCGAATGCCTGTTGAATTCCAATGCTACCTGCTTTTACATTGAGCGTATCTTGTGAGGTTTCGAGCAGCAGCGCATCAACGCCTCCCTCAATTAAAGCAAGCGCTTGCTCAAAATAGCTGTCAATGAGCTCTTGAAAAGTAACTCCACCTGTTACTGACAGCGTTTTGGTTGTAGGTCCCATGGCACCTACCACATAACGTGGAGACTCCGGTGTCGAAAATCGATCCACGGCTGCTTTTGCAATTCTGGCTGCTTCGAGATTAATTTCACGTGCACGGTCCTGAATGTCATATTCAGCAAGTACAACAGATGTTGCACCAAACGTATTTGTTTCAATTAAGTCAGCACCGGCTTCCAGATATTCCTCATGAATACGCTGGATTAGCTCTGGACGTGTAAGTACAAGCATTTCATTACATCCATCCAGGTCTTCTCCGCCAAAATCTGCGCCTGTGAGATCAACTTGTTGAATCATGGTCCCCATTGCACCGTCGAGGATCAATATTCGTTGTTTTAATGCATCATGTAGGCTAAGCTTATCCAATATCGTCACCTCCGCAAAACGTTAAATCTTAGTTTAACAGAAACTAACTTAATGTGAAAGATCGGGTTTGATCAGTCCCCAGGCGGTTTTTATGAAGGTCGAAGGAATTTGTGAATCGACAAAAATAGCGGAATCCGATATAATAGCGATTAAACCAAGTGGAAAAGAGGGAAAGAACATGGCTGAAATTGTAATCCGAAATACGAACGAACGTATCACTGGAGACGAAAATGTTCGAAATTTCTTAAACAAATATGAAGTATTATTTGAAAAATGGGACGCTTCCAAATTAAACACGGATCTGCAAAACAACTTTGGACTCACCGATGAACAAAAAGAAGATGTACTAAAAACATATGACTATGAAATCAGAGACTTGGCTGCGCGTCGCGGGTACCAAATCTGGGATGTCATTACGCTGTCTGAACAAACACCAGATATTGAAGAGAAGCTTGCCAAATTCGAAGAGATTCATACTCATGCTGAAGATGAAATCCGAGCTATTGTAGCCGGCAAAGGAATCTTTGTCATCAAAGCTACAGATGATGTAGGTTACTTTAATGTAGAATTGTCTCCTGGAGACGTTATCTCAGTACCTGAGAACACCCCACACTTCTTCACTTTGATGGAAAACAAACAAATCATTGCCGTACGTCTGTTTATTGAAAAAGATGGCTGGATCGCAGATCCTTACCCGGATCCAACGTTTATCAAACAAGCATAATAAGCTAATTCTATTATTTGCTCAACAAACCCCTGTTCAATTCGAACAGGGGTTTCTGCATATTCAGATAGTATACAACATTAGATGTTCTATATAAAATAATGTGGATATTTTGCCTTCATCTTCTCTTGTTCAACAACAACTAGTCTGAGATGAGCTTCCATAACCTCAACAGCTCGCTCGGTTTCACGTTCCGTAATAAGTCGGTATATTTCTTTATGTTGTGAAATAATAACCTCTGCATCGGAATCTTCAGACAAACGTAATAAACGAAGCCGATTAAAGGGAATATTGAGCTGCTGTAGCATTTTCCAAGTTCTCATTTTTCCTGTGCCTTGAAACAATATTTGATGAAACTCTTCATCTAGTTCAAAAAGCCGATAGAAATTATTTTTCCCTATACATACTTCCTGCATGGCGATATTGGTTTCAAGTCTAAATCTGAACTCTTCGGGAAAAGAGGCACAAGCCAGAGTGACAATTTCCTTCTCCATCTTCTCTCTCATAAACCGGCCTTCTTCAACATGCTCCAGATTAATATGGGAGACAATGGTTCCACTCTGTGGAATGATATCCAGTAATTCTTCCTCGGCAAGCTTCATGAAAGCTTCACGTACTGGTGTTCTGCTTACTTGCAATTCATCCGCAATTTCCTTCTCGGAAATCTTGGTACCAGGCTCAAGTTCAAGGTGCAGAATTCGTTCCTTTATCAGATTGTATGAATAAGCCCGGGTCGAACCTCTAATCTTTTGATTAAGTGACATGCCTTAACCTCTTCCTCTCAGCCATATTCATCCATCTTAGCACAATTTGCCGTTCCACTAAAATTCCCTAAATGAAACGGCAATGGGCAAATTTCAGTTCAGAACTATTGTTGCTTGTTTTCTTTGTACTTCTTATATGTGTCATTGGAAAGCTGCATATACTGAGGCAAGCCTTGGCTCTCCAGCTCTTTTACAAATGCATCAAACTCAGAAAGTTTACGTTCTCCCAAAATGAATTTAAGCGTATTTTGATCAGAGAAATCTTTAAGCGGTGTGCTAAGCAGTGTCACCTGTTCACGATCGATATCCGAGTAAGGAATTGGAGGCTCCGCAGGAACCACTTCTTTGACATCTTTCATGTCTTGCTGGAATTTCAATTCTTCCTCACTAAACATGGAGTGCAACAAATCCGTCGTTCCTCCATAGGCAAACACACCACCGGAGAATCCATAATCGATGCGCAAGTCCTTTGTGCCTTTTGGATTCAATCCGTTATAGTTCACATCTTCGGCCAACTTACGAACGCCATCCTGTTTGGTGAAGGTTTCGCCTTCTACACCCCATTTGGCAAATTCTTGACCTTCATCACTATAGTATAACCAGTCAATAAATTGCATGGTTGCTTTGAAATTCTCGTTGTCTTTAATTTTCCCGGAAATCATGACACCGTTTTCAAGTCTGGAGCCGGACATCAATTGACCTTTAGGGCCACCAGGAACTGTAATTTTGGCGATGGAGAAATTTCCTTCTCCCAACGTTTTATTCATGTCATTACGATGAAGCACTACCGTTTGCGAGTTACCATTAATAATAAAGGATTTTCCAGAAACAAACTTTTGAATAGCCTGGTCATCGTCCTGGGTGAAGCTTTCTTTATCCAGCAGCCCCTCCGATACAAGCTTGTTAAAGTAAGTTAACATTTCCTTGTATTCCGGCGTAGTCGAAGTATATACAAATTCATCCTGATCTTCTTTATACGTTAAACCATTGCCAAATCCCCATCCAGCTTTCGTTCCAAAACTGGTAGCAGCAATATTCAATGTACTGTTAAATTGGAAACGATCTGAGAACGGAACGGAATCTGGATAGATTTCTTTTAGCTTTTTGGCTGCATCATACAATTCATCCCATGTCTTTGGAATGGCAATGTTATTTTTCTCAAAAATATCTGTTCTCACAATAAGGGTATAGTCCGGCCAAACCTCTTCATGTAAACCTGGGAGTACATAATATTTCCCATCCTCTTGTCGAAGACCCTCAAGTTCATCCTGAAGTCCCCATTTCTCAACCTTATCTTTGAAATTTGGCATCAAATCAACATAATCACTCACTGGCAAAATTGCACCAGAGGATACAAAAGCAGATTCTTCACCCGGATAGGTTTTCGGAATAACCAGTGGGGCATCTCCAGAGCTGATCAGAAGGGATCTTTTCTGGGAATAGTCACTCATCGGAACGATGGTAGGCTCCAGCGTGACTCCGGTTTTTTCCGTGATTTTTTGGAACAGGAGCCAATCCTTTTTATACGGGTATGCTGGCTGGTCACTGTACAGAATAGATAGATTAAATGGTTCAGCTGCTTTGAAGGTCTCCCCTACACCATAGGACTCCATGGCTCCCTTGGATTCTGGTTCGACTTTGTCTCCACCAGCTCCGCTGCTACATGCTGCCAGAACGACACTCATCATTGTTGCCAATACCATCTTGCCTACCAGCTTACGTGGTCTCTGTTTCATTCAATTCTCCCCCTGCATGTGATTTAGATTGGCCTTACAATCAAGATGTTGAACTATATTGGGCTAGGATTACTGTTTTACTGTTTAACAGATCCCAACATGATACCGGTTACAAAGTATCTTTGAACAAATGGATAAATCGTTAAAATAGGCAAAATGGTGAGTACCATCGTGACCGATTTGATGTTTGCAGAAATTTGAGTCAGATTATCCGCTGAAGCACCAGCCGAAGCACCGCCTGTTGCACCTGCAATCATGTTGCGCAAGTAGATCGTAACGGGAAACAGTTCCTTTTTGTCGAGATACAGGAAGGCAGGAAACCAGGAATTCCAATGTCCCACAGCGTAAAACAGAACCATCGTTGCCATGACCGCTTTACTCAGCGGTAGAATGATCCGCAACAAAATGCCATACGTATTCAAACCGTCAATAGCTGCCGCTTCCTCAAGCTCTTCAGGCATGTTTTCGAAAAATGATTTCATAATTAACATGTTATAAATGCTGATTGCCCCAGGCACAACCAATGCCCACATCGTGTTATTGAAGCCCAGAGAGTTAATCAGGACATAGTTAGGAATCAAGCCGCCACTGAAAAACATCGTGAATACGGCGAACATCGTCAAAAATTTTCGTCCCATTAATCTTTTCTTGGATAAGGCATAAGCGAAAATGGTCGTCATGAACATGGAAATTAATGTACCTACAACGGTATATATAATTGTGTTTTTGTAGTTGGTCCAGAACATGCTATCACGAGAGATGGTCTTGTAGGTTTCCACATTAAATCCTCTTGGGATAATGCTTACCTTGCCTGAATTGATATAAGCCTCGCTGCTGAAAGACTGGGCCACGACATTCAGAAACGGATAGAGCGTGATGAATACCACAAGCAGCAAAAAGATGGCATTGAAAACTTTAAATACTTTGTATGATTTTGATTCCAGCATATTGCTCCTCCTTTACCACAAGCTTCGTTGTGTCAGTCTGCGTGAAATGGCATTAACCGAGAATACCAGGATCAGTCCAATAATGGATTCGAACAAACCAATGGCGGTAGCATAGCTAAAATTGCTGGACTGCAAACCTACCCGGTACAGATAAGTAGAAATCACGTCAGATGTCTCGTAGATCAGCGGATTGTAAAGGAGCAAGATTTTCTCAAATCCAACCGCAAGGAAATTACCCATGTTCAAAATCAGCAATGTAACGATCGTTGGCAAAATGCCTGGTATGGTTATATGGAGGGTTTGCTTCCAACGGTTCGCACCATCGATCCGCGCAGCCTCATACAAAGAATCATCAATTGTTGTTAATGCAGCCAAATATAGAATGGCTCCCCACCCCATACCTTGCCAAACCTCAGAGGTGATATAGATTGTTCTGAACCATTCCGCACGTTGCATGAAAGGAATGCTGTCTCCAGTAAAGAATGATACCATTCCGTTAATAGAGCCATTAACTGCCGTTAATTGCAGAATCATTCCGGCAACGATAACGATGGACAAGAAGTGCGGAAGATACGATGCGGTCTGCACAAACTTTTTGAAACGTTTGCTTTTCACCTCATTCAGCAGCAATGCAAAAATGATCGGAACTGGGAAGGTGAAAAGTAACGCAAGTCCACCGAGCATAAGTGTGTTCCCAAATACTTTCCAAAAGGTTGGGTCTTGAATGAACATCTGAAAATACCTGAATCCAACCCACGTCTCTCCAAAAATACTGCCTCCCGGTACAAATCGTCTAAATGCGATTACGTTACCGAGCATGGGCCCATATTTGAAAATAATAAGATAGATAATTGGAAGAATTAACAGTGAGTACAGCTGCCAATCTTTGCGAAGCAGAGCTGTAATAGTTCTCAACCTGCTTTCTTTACGTAAAGATGTCATCGTTAGCGTGGTTTTAGCGGTTTCCGACTCCATATGTTATTTCACTCCGATCCTTAGCTTAATAAAATAAAAGCGTTTTCGATCAATGCTTATCATCTCTTCTTTTTGTAGAAGACAAGTAATCAGATGCACTTCACCCCCACCTGCAGAATAAACCAAACCAATGTAAGCGATATCAATTTTGAAAATCATTAGAGGGTCAAGATGCTTCCCCTCATTTTCGTACTAACCACTTCATGTTGCCTTTCCAGAACTAGATAGTTTACTTCGATTATGTAAAGCGCTTACAAAAGATGTGAAAATTATAGCGAATAACTCCCGTTTCCACTTCATTCAAGTAAGTCAACAGATATTCGCTGTATTCATTCGCATACTAGTCATACTAGTATGTTAGTTATATTCTAAATCAGTAGTTCTATAATTTCAATAACTTTTAGTAAAAAAAATTATATTTTGTTATTATGGTATAGTTCAAACTGTCCCAAAACAAAAAAACATTGTTAGGTTTTATGGATAAAATACATCTCACAAAACCTAACAATGTTTGAGTAGTGCACTAAAAATACGGTTTATGATGCACTTATTGAGAATTCAGCAATGATTCGTTCCAATTCGGATAAATGCTTGATTTGATGGTCAGGCACATACGATTCGGTGTTCTCTTTATTCTCGCGGTTAATCCAAACAGATTGAATACCTGCAGACAACGCTCCACGGATATCAGTTGTAAGCTTATCTCCAACCATCATACTTTCCTCAGGTTGAACTCCCAGCTTACTCAATGCGTGTTCGAAGATCGAAGGATCAGGTTTTCCTTTACCGAACGTACCCGAGATAATAATTTCATCGAAAAAAGGAGCCAATTCAGGAACGCCATCAAGTTTCTCTTGTTGTAAAGCAGGACAGCCGTTGGTTAAAAGCAAAAGCTTAAACTTCCCTTGCAGATGACTCAATGTTTCCATCGTTTCTTCATAGACATGGGGTCTTAATCTCCGCTCAGCCCCAAATTGTGAGGCAAGTCGTTCCGCCAGATCTTCACGATCAACACCCAATTTTAACAAGCCGCGACGCCATGACTCTTTACGATATGCGGGTGCAAGTTGCTCCAACTGGCGAAACTCCGGCTGATCGCCACCTGTGAAGTTAGCCCAAAGACCTTCAAACGGGTTAATCCCAATCATTTTGGTAAACGAAAAAGTTTCATAAGATTCATACAGATTACGTGCCTCATTACGAACAGCCTCTTCAAGGTCTTCGGGTTTAATACCCGTCTCTTGAGCTGCAATCAGGCAAGTCTCATGGAAGGCTTCTCGAACACTGCGCTCATCCCACAGTAAAGTATCATCTAGGTCGAACAAAATCGCTTTTAACGCCATTTCGGTCATCTTCCCCTTTATGCAATAATTACTTTTTCTCGTATGTTTCCACGGTGATCTGATGTGCTTTGGCGAATTTCAGAAGACGTTCAGTGATTGCATCGGTATCATAACGATTAAGTAGTTTGGTAAATACCCATCTCTTACCTCGTGCATTATGCTCAATTACAACCGTACCTGGCTCAATTCTGAATTTCACGATATCATCGACTCCAATTGAACGCTCGCGGTTCCCTTTTGTCGTCAAAATCCGATTACTTCCTATTTTGACATAAGGGCGACGGAGCATGAAGATGACTGCCAAAAATACGTACAGCAACATGGTCACCCAGTCCCAAGTGGTCATCGGAGCTTTGACAAGAAATGTACTCATAAAGAGGTACAGGAATGCTAGTCCGATCAGAAAAATAGGAAACAGAAGGCTGCGTCCTTTAAATACGTCCTCACCTGGTGTACCGGAAATCGGTTTACCGCTTTTTTTGCGTTGCTGATTCAACTGCTTAGAATTTTTCCGAACCGTTCTCTCGAACGAACGCGACATGAGAATCCCCCTTAGATGTTCTTTGTATCGGCTTACATAACTGCAAACCAACATTTCCCCCTATAATTTGCAACCTCTAGATAACAGGAAGAAACCTAAATATCATATTGATATCATTAGGTTTCCTTAATGTTTGAGTTTGCCTTGGTGGCCCTGATCGTTCTCATCATCTACAATTTCAATCGAATCCAGTTGCTGTCTGAAATTGCTTCGAATGTTATTCAAATAGATTTCTCTAAGCTTGGCACGCTCTGCAAGCTCTTCCTCTGTCAATCCAGTGGATTTTTGCTTACGGGCCAATTCATTAATACGTGCTACCAGACTATCTATATCCAAGCTTGTCCCCTCCAAAAATACAAAGTCTTATTAACTTTGACATGATAAGGGCAGCTTGTCAAGCTGACATGCATTAGTGCGTGTGGATATGCAGTCTTATTCTGTGATTTGAGGCAGTATTAAGACTTGCCCCACTTGTATTGAAGTTGACTGAAGTTGATTCACTTTCTTAATTGCTTCTATATATACACGTGTATCCATTGTTTCAGGTTTGTGATCTAATGATATACTCCATAGTGTATCTCCTTGTGAAACTGCCATCTTCCCTCCAGGCAATAAATCGTTCTCATTGCCAGCGAACACAGTGAGTACTGTACTGCATCCAACCAGTATAATTAAGCTTACGATTATTAATTTCAAGACCCAAGTTGGGACATTACCTTTTACAAAAACCTTCTTAAAATTCCTTATGTTAGTTTCAACCACTTCTGAACGCACCGGTTCGTAAATGCTTTGATAAGTAGAATATCTCATTAAATATCGACCTCCAAACGTTTGTTCCTATCCGTTGAAATCAATATAACACGAACACTTGTTTTGCACAATAACTTTTTAGAACAATTGTTCGCTTTTTTTTGTTGCATCCTACATTCCAATATCTTTCTTCTATTGAAAAGGGAACTGTCATTTGCAGTATTTGATTAGACCAAAAGAAAATTTTCATCTTAATTCGCAAAAAAACATTGATTTTATGGCATTTTATTTAGAACTTATGTTTGTACGAACGGAGGTTCTATGTTATAATTTTCCCAAACGTTACTAAAATGGGGTTGATACGGTATGTCGAAGATATCCAGCAGGCAACAGGCTATTCTGGAGTTTATACGCAATGAAGTCCGGTTGAAGGGGTATCCTCCTTCCGTACGCGAAATTGGTGAAGCCGTTGGATTGGCTTCCAGCTCTACAGTACATGGACATCTGGATCGTTTGGAGAAGAAAGGTCTGATTAGACGTGACCCAACCAAACCAAGAGCCATTGAACTTCTCAGCCAGGAAGAGTCAGAGCATTCACATCAGTTTGCTCACAGCGTTGCTCGCATTCCTGTCGTGGGTAAAGTTACTGCAGGGGTTCCGATCACAGCAACAGAAAATATCGAAGATTACTTCCCTCTTCCCACGCATTATGTAGGCGAACAGAAAGTATTCATGCTTTCTGTCGTAGGAGACAGTATGGTAGAAGCAGGCATTGTTAACGGAGACTATGTTATCGTACGTCAGCAGCAAACTGCAGATAACGGCGATATCGTAGTAGCCATGACTGAAGACGATGAAGCAACGGTAAAAACGTTCTACAAAGAGAAAGATCATATTCGTCTTCAACCGGAAAATTCGACTTTTGAACCGTTGCGTTTGAAACACGTTAGCATCCTGGGCAAAGTCATCGGCCTTTTCCGTGATATTCATTAATATGTATTCTAGTTTTACAGAAGTCTCACAATAAGATACTTAAAGAGGTTGTCCCGTTCAACGGGACAACCTCTTTTTTTCTTATACAATATATATTGTTCTACGTTAGTCGATTATTCGCTGCGTTTAAGAATGCTTTTATGATGAGAGAACACTTCAAAACTCTGTTGACCATGGTAAGAACCCATTCCACTTTCCCCTACGCCGCCAAACGGGAGATAATGTGATGTCATATGAGACAAGGTATCATTAATACAACCACCACCAAAAGAAACTTGATTCAGAACCTGATTCTGCAGATCCTCATCCTGAGTGAAGAGATATAATGCCAGTGGTTTTGGACGACGAACAATCTCATCTAGCATGGGATCGAGGTCGGTATACTTAAATACAGGAAGAATTGGACCAAAGATCTCTTCTTGCATCACTGGGGATTTCCAATCCAATTCCCCGAGAACTGTTGGTTCAATGAGCAGCTGATCACGCTCAGAACGCCCACCGATTATTGCCTTGCCATCTTGGAGCAAAACGGATAAACGATCAAAGTTACGTGCATTGACAATGTGCGGAAAATCAGCATTTTTCATCACGTCATCTCCAAATTTATCCTGAATTTCTGCAGCGATCAATTCAAGTAATTTGTCATGTACGTGCTCGTGTACAAGCAAATAATCCGGAGCAACACAGGTTTGCCCAGCATTCAGGAATTTACCGCGGACAATGCGCTGAGCCGCCAGCTTCAAATCCGCATCCTGATGAACAATGACCGGACTTTTACCGCCTAGTTCTAACGTAACTGGAGTCAAATGCTCAGCAGCTGCCTTCATAACAATACGACCAACACCTGTACTGCCTGTAAAGAAAATATAATCAAACTTTTCTTTCAACAATGCCGTACTCGTCTCAACTTCCCCTTCCATAACTGCCATGTACTCACTAGGAAATATCTCATGGATCAAATCATAAGTTAGACGTGACACGGCTGGGGTTAATTCTGACGGTTTTATAATGGCACAGTTACCCGCAGCAATGGCTCCAATTAGAGGGCCGAAAGCCAGCTGGAACGGATAGTTCCATGGTGCAATAATAAGAGCAACTCCATAAGGTTCAGGATAAATGAAGCTTGTGCCATCGGGTATAGCAGAATTTGTAGGTACAGGTTTTGGTGTAGCCCATTCCTTCAAATGTTCCAATGCAAAATCCAGTTCACCTAACACGATCCGAATCTCAGAGCCATAAGCCTCTGTTTCAGATTTATTTAGATCCGCACGAAGTGCGTCAAGAATACGTTGCTGATACTTCTCAATTCCCTGTCTCAATTGCTGAAGAGCACGAATTCGGTACTCAATAGACTTCGTTTGTCCTGTATAAAAAAATGTCCGCTGTGCGGCAACCAGTTGCTTCTCTTGTTCCATATTAACATCTCCAATTAATTGTTCAAAATTTAATTTTTAAAAACATAAATGAATTATAACGCAATTATATGAAACTATCAACATATAGATACTGTAAATACAGAGCAAACAATTTAAACATACTCTCGCTTCAACGATATGATCATATCTTAATTAACCATTCTATTTCTTATTGACTACATAAAAAGCCTCAACACTAATATGCCAAAACTTATGCTACGAATGCCAGCTTCCTCTTTACATTCTTATTCCCGTCCCCGTTTTAGTCAAACATAATGTATCCTTCCTTCCAAATGATGGGCACGTGTTCTGTCTATATTTTCTCTCACTGAATTTTTTCTTCATTATATATACTTTGAGGGAGGATCCACACTGACATCTCTTTATTAGAATAGGATTGACAAAAAAGGAGGTCATTGTTATAATCGCCCTCATATCTTAAGGAAGGATGATTCAGATGATTCGTCGTCTAAAAAAACTAAAGAATGTGGCTACCGCATCACGCTTCTAAGTTACTCAGAAATAAAACTTAGAAGCGAGGAAACTAAAATGAATATAAACCAATTTAATCACTGGTCTGAAATTAAGTATTTAAAGGATATTGTAACCAATCCATTAATCGAAGTCGGCGATTACTCTTATTACTCCGGTTATTATGATAACAATTCATCTTTTGAAGACGGATGTGTGAGATATTTATGGGGAGATGACAAATCCAGGAGCTTATTCAACCCCATTGAGGAATTTGGATGGCAAATAGATCGATTGATTATTGGTAATTATGTATGTATCGCAGCCGGTGTCGTTATTCTTATGGGAGGAAATAACAATCATCATGCGGAGTGGATCACTGTTTATCCGTTCGCTGATCAAATTAGCCATTCCTTCTCACCCAAGGGAGATACCATTATAGAAAGCGATGCATGGATCGGCATGAATGCAATGATTATGCCTGGTGTTACCATTGGTGAAGGTGCGATTGTTGCAGCAGGCTCAGTTGTAACAAAAGATGTCGCCCCTTACACGATAGTTGGTGGCAATCCTGCAAAAGAAGTTAGGAAGCGTTTCTCAGAAGAAGAAATCATGAAGTTAAAAGAAATGCGCTGGTTTGATTGGAAAAGAGAATCAATTGAAGCAGTCACTCACTTACTTTCTAGTTCTTCAATTAACGAGTTATATGAGCACTACTTATCAGAAATTAAGGACTGAGTTCCTATAGATATAAAGCTAGGTAGAATATTATTCTACCTAGCTTTTTTATATCTCCCGCCAAAAAAAAGAAAAACCCCTCAGCGCTAAAGCGCCAAGGGATTCAGCTATTAGTACAAAGTAATATATTGATCGCGTTCCCATTGGTGGACTTGTGTACGATACATGTCCCACTCAATTTCTTTCAGCTCGTAGAAGTGAGCCAGGGCGTGGTCGCCGAGAGCATCACAGATAACTTCGCTGCGGATCAATTCGTTCAATGCTTCTTTCAGGTCAGCCGGCAAGCTTGGAATGCCTTCTTCCACACGCTCTTCTTCTGACATGATGTAGATGTTACGGTCAATCGGAGCAGGTAAGGAAAGCTCACGTTTGATTCCGTCCAGACCTGCTTTCAATAAAACAGCCAAAGCCAAGTATGGGTTAGCAGCCGGATCCGGATTACGAACCTCAACACGTGTACTCAGACCACGGGAAGCTGGAATACGGATCATTGGGCTACGGTTACTGGCGGACCATGCTACATAACAAGGGGCTTCATAACCTGGTACAAGACGTTTGTATGAGTTCACAGTTGGGTTCGTAATTGCTGCAAACGCACGCGCATGCTTCAAAGTTCCAGCCATGAAGTGACGTGCAGTTTTGCTCAGACCCAGCTCGTCAGACTCGTCTACAAATGCGTTCACTTTGCCTTGGAACAAGGATTGGTTACAGTGCATACCAGAACCGTTCATACCAAACAGCGGTTTCGGCATAAAGGTAGCATGTAGACCATGCTGACGTGCAATCGTTTTAACAACGAGTTTGAACGTTTGAATCTGGTCTGCTGCTTTTAGAGCATCAGCATATTTAAAGTCGATCTCATGCTGACCTGGAGCTACCTCATGGTGGGAAGCTTCGATCTCAAAGCCCATTTCTTCAAGTGTGATAACGATGTCACGACGACAGTTTTCACCAAGATCGGTAGGCGCAAGGTCGAAATATCCACCTTGGTCATTCAGTTCGTTAGTCGGGTTTCCTTTTTCGTCTGTTTTGAACAAGAAGAACTCTGGTTCAGGACCAACGTTGAAGGAAGTGAATCCCATTTCTTCGGCTTCTTTCAGGTTTCGTTTCAAGATGCCACGCGGATCTCCTGGAAACGGATTACCATCCGGAAGATATACGTCGCAAATCAGTCGAGCAACACGGTTCTCGGCTACCCAAGGGAAAATGAGCCAAGAATCAAGATCAGGATAGAGGTACATATCAGATTCTTCGATACGCACGTAACCTTCAATGGAAGAACCATCAAACATCATTTTATTGTCCAGAGCCTTGGTTAGTTGGCTCACAGGAATTTCAACGTTTTTGATTGATCCAAGCAGATCGGTAAATTGCAAACGAATGAATCGTACATTTTCTTCTTTTGAGATGCGTAGTATGTCTTCTTTAGTAAAACTCACGATACCCTCTCCCTTTCTTCTCTGCGTATTTGGCTTGCCTGTTATATTTGTACATTAGAATATTGCACGGGTCAAGGAGTCCTCCTACCCAAAAGCAGGATTTCCCCTGACCTACGAGGTTATACGAACTTATTTTTTATTAAAGAATCGGGAAAGCTCTCCCTGGATGAGAGATACTTGTCCAGGTCTCTTACCTGACACCAGTTGTTGTTTAAGCAGACGATGCAGTTGGGAGTCCGACAGCTCTCTGCGTTTTACTTCCGTATCGGCTGTAATAACCGTTGCTTCTTCTGACTCTTTGGATACAGGATTCATCACTTGTTTAATGCCCGCGATGTTAACTCCTTTTTCAATCAGAGCCTTGATTTCCAGCAATCGTTCTACGTCATTAAAAGAGAACAAACGCTGATTACCTGACGTTCTCGCAGGAACAATCAAACTGTGCTGCTCATAATAACGAATCTGACGCGCGGACAGATCCGTAAGTTTCATTACAATACCTATCGGAAATAAGGCCATATTTCTGCGAATTTCGTCACCCATCATTCATCAACCTTCCAGTCATCTATTCTTCACTCTATTGTACATTTAGTTATTACTAAGTGTCAATGATGTGTTAGATAAACTCACAATAATTTACGTTCTTTCATCGTTTGTAATGCCATCAAAACGCCATATTTAACATGAGAGTATGTTAAACCACCCTGCATATAGCCAATATAAGGCTCACGGATAGGCGCATCTGCAGATAATTCAAGGCTTCCACCCTGTATAAACGTACCTGCCGCCATGATGACAGGATGCTCGTAACCCGGCATATCCCACGGTTCAGGAACAACATGGCTATCTACCGCAGCAGCCCGCTGTATTCCTTGTACAAAGGCAATTAAATGTTCGGCCGAACTGAATTGAACAGCCTGAATCAGATCTGTACGTATCTCGTTCCATGCCGGTTTGGTTACAAATCCAGATGCAGCAAACATCGCCGCAGCGAATGTGCTGCCTTTAATGGCCTGTCCCACAATTGTCGGAGCCATGTAAAGTCCTTGGTAGATGCCACGAGTTGTCCCCAACATCGCGCCAACTTCACCGCCAATTCCAGGAGCAGTCAAACGATAGGCAGCCAATTGTACGTACTTTTCCTTCCCGCATATGTATCCACCGGTTTCAGCCAGACCTCCACCGGGATTTTTAATCAGTGAACCTGCCATCAGATCTACCCCGATTTCAGTTGGTTCACGTTCCTCCGTGAATTCACCATAACAGTTATCCACAAATACGATGACATCTTCCTTGATCGCCTTTACACGTGCAACCATATCAGCGATTTCTTCAATACAGAAGGAAGATCTCCAATCATATCCTCTGGAGCGTTGAATACCAATGACTTTTGTCGCTGCATTGATACTTTTCTCTACTGCCGTCCAATCTACTCCTCCATCTTCTAACAAAGCCGTCTCTTGATAGCCAATGCCGAAATCCCGTAACGATCCTGTCCCATCACCAGGCTTGCCAATGACTTTATGCAATGTGTCATAGGGCTTACCCGTAATGTACAATAACTCGTCACCTGGACGGAGCACACCGAACAAAGCTGTAGCAATCGTATGTGTACCAGACGCAAAATGGGGACGCACCAGTGCCGCCTCTGCACCAAACACATCGGCATATACTTCATCAAGCACCTCACGCCCCCGATCGTTATACGCGTAACCCGTTGAACCCGCAAAGTGAAAATCGCTGACTTTTCTACGTTGAAAAGCATTGATTACTTTCCATTGGTTATGATCGGTGATCCGGTCAATCTGTTGCAATTGCCCCGCAATCTGACTTTCAACTTGTCGTTGAAGTTCAATAATCTCTGAATCAAAGCTTGCCATCTTACTTCATTCCCCTTCATAGCACGTATCTGACGTCAAACATCAATTATCGTGTCAACTTATCATACAAATATGTCATCGATGTTACAGTTGTATGAAATCTTCAAGTAAATAACCGAATTTCTCATATTCGCCTTTTTGCAGTTCCACTTCATAAATTACATCATTATCTTCAAATGTGGTCTCAACAACATCACCAATTTTGTAAAGTACAGATGTAAGATCCCCACGCTCAGCCGGAATACGGAAGCGTTTCGTGTCACCAGTCAGTTCAGCCTGGATAAGCTCCCGAATTTTCTGCAAGTCATCGGCATCCAGAGCGCTCACTTTGATATGCTCTTTATCCAAAGGGAGCATTTCAAGTTGCTCCGGTGTACAAGCATCCTTTTTGTTATACAATACCAATTGAGGCTTGTCCCCTGAACCCAGTTGCTGCAAAATGGTGTGTACCGTTTTCATCTGATCTTCACGCATTGCAGACGATGCATCGACCACATGTAATATAAGGTCCGCTTCATTCACTTCCTCCAGCGTTGCACGGAAAGCCGCAATCAGATCATGAGGAAGGTTCTGTATAAACCCAACCGTATCAGTGAGTACGATTTCTTTACCACTTGGCAGTTCCATCGTCCGAGAGGTTGGATCCAGTGTGGCAAACAGCTGGTCTTGAATATACACATCTGCCGCCGTTAATTGTTTAAGCAAGGTGGATTTACCCGCATTCGTATAACCTACAAGGGCTACCTGAACGATCCCTGTCTTTTTGCGACGCTCCCGGTGCAGCTTGCGATGACGTGTCACTTCTTCCAAATGACGCTTCAAGTCATCTATGCGGCCACGAATATGTCTACGATCCGTTTCCAGTTTACTTTCACCTGGACCCCGCGTTCCAATTCCTCCACCAAGTCTGGACAAATTCTTCCCGTGACCCGACAAACGTGGTAACAAATAGCTCAACTGAGCCAATTCAACCTGAATAATACCTTCTCTCGTGTTGGCGCGCTGCGCAAAGATATCCAAAATCAGCTGGGTACGATCAATAATTTTGAGATCCAACGCTTCTTCCAGGTTACGCACCTGAGCACCGGACAGCTCCTGGTCAAAAATAGCTGTTGTTGCTCCCATTTCCTCAGCCACTGCACGAAGTTCTTCCACTTTCCCCTTACCAATGAACCATTTGGTGTCCCGGGTTTTCAGGTTCTGTGACAATACACTCAGCACTTCCACGCCTGCCGTCTCCGCGAGTTTTACCAACTCCTCAAGGGAGTACTCCGGGTTAATACCTGAACGTTTGACCTCATCGGTAACCAGACTCACCAACACGGCGCGATCCTTCTTTACCATATCGGTATCATGTGTGCCATTTGTCATCGTGTATATTCACTCCTTCTATAACGTTTCCGCATATATTCTGTGCCACCATGGTTCCATGGCATGCTTTAAGCCGAACCGGTTAACCCGGCCGGCTGCTTTAAAAATTATATTATCGCTTACTTTTGATCAAACTTCAAATCCTCTGTGCGGATAGTCATCAGCTCCAGTTTTCCCGGATTCCCCTGGGTATACTGTTCCAATAGTCGAACTGCCTGATGGCGAATCGATCGTTCAATGGCATTTCGGACATATCGGGCGTTGCTAAACGCATGAAGAGACTCATTTTTTTCCTGAAGCAGATGCTGCTTTAGTTTGAGTATGGTCTGTGGCATGAGAATATAGTCACGTTCCTTGGCCATAATTTCGGAGATTTGAATCAATTGATCAATGCTATAGTCTGGAAATTCAACCTGGATCGGAAAACGGGAAGGTAATCCGGGATTCGTCTGTAGAAAAAAATCAATTTCTTCCGAGTAACCCGCCAAAATGAGGATAAATTGATTCTTATTATCTTCCATTGACTTTACAAGTGTATCGATCGCTTCCTTCCCAAAATCCTTCTCGCCCCCGCGAGCCAGACTGTACGCCTCGTCAATAAACAAAATTCCACCCAGTGCCTTCTTGACCAAGTCTCTGGTTTTCTGTGCCGTATGCCCAATATATTCTCCGACCAAGTCTGCACGTTCCACTTCAATCAAGTGACCCTTACTCAATACACCCATCTTCTGAAAAAGCTTCGCAACAATTCGTGCTACCGTTGTTTTTCCGGTTCCCGGATTGCCTTTGAAAATCATATGATACACGTGCGCCCCACTTATCAAACCAGCTTCGGTACGCATCTGGGCAATCTGTAAGAAAGCATAGATTTCAAATACTAAATCTTTGATATTTTCAAGTCCAACCAGTTGCTCTAACTCACCTTGAATTTCCTGAAAATGCGCATGTTTGGCTAAACCTTTTGCTGCTTGTATTGCTGTCTCTTCTTCTTTGACCAGCATCTGAGGTTCCTGGTTACGCAAAACAACATTAATTTGTCTGGATGGTCTGCCTCCCGGTTGCCCTCCTGCAGCCATGACCCGTCCGTTCATTCGCCATCACCTCTATTTTATCGGGCTGAACTCTCCTGATTATTAATGTATTCTATCAGGTGCTCTAATATTAGAAGTATGGCGAAGAATTATGGGACTTTTCCATGACTCAAATCTGAATATTTTTTCTGAACTCCCCATTTTCAAACAGGGTTTGTCTATGCTTCAGAGACAGTTGGAAATAGGGAAACACATGAGCATCAATAGCATGCAACAATTCCTTTGCTGTCCGGTTAGCCAGATCATAATCCCCAGTCGTAATGTGCTTACGAGAAAGAGCATCTTCAAGTTCATCCTCGTCCAGCAAAAATATTTCTCCATCCTTCAGGACAACGACATCCAGATACAGATCATCAAACCATGGAACACCCTGATCGGTTATGCCCTGGCTGCGGCATGTATCAATGTACCATTCAACAATCCGCTCCTGATCATCAAACATCGCCGTAACAACAAAATGCTCGCCTTTTGGATAATACTGCAACCAGGAATAACCTTTATCCGCAATGCAGAAGGTACTTCCTCCATAGGTTTTCCACAAAGGCTCTTTCAAATCTTGTATCGTATACAGCGTAATGTAACCCGTAAAAATTTTGGATTGAACGAACCGGCATGTAAATTGTCGGTTCGTAATCCGGCGCCAGTTCGCGCGGTCCCCGAATTTCCGTTTCATACGAACCCCTCTTTGCCGACCACAGGTCCGTGACCTGCTGATATTGGTGAACAGCGAATAACGTCCGCATTACCGATTCCACAAGCCCCTGAATCCGCTTTGCACAACGTATTACGAATAGTTACAGCTTACCATATTTAAGTTATACACTCAAAATCAAGCTTTGCCCCATCTATCGGAGAGCTTTGGTTCCACGCCGAACGCTACACAAACCAAAAAACCTGCTCCCCAACATCAGGGAGCAGGTTTTAGGCTGTAATTATTTAATGCGGCTTATTCTTGTTAACCGCCAGTTCCAGCTTGAGAATCAGTGGGTGTATCCGTTTCTCCAGTGTTACCGTTGTTTCCACTATCTGGCGGTGTGACCACTTCGCCTGGTGTCGTTACAGACCCATCATTGGAACCTTCCCCCGTACCTCCAGGTTCTGTTGTTCCCTGTCCCGGCGGTGTGTTTCCTTCTCCGGTCTGTCCGTTCCCTTGACCTGTCCCGCCATTGTTTCCATTTCCATTATTGCCGTTACCATTGTTACCATTGTTACCATTTTCATTTCCGTTGCCATTGTTACCTTCAGAACTTCCATTCCCCGACGAACCGTTGTCTGGATTTTCTGTTCCAGGCTGTTCTGTACCCGGCTCCGTCGTTCCTGGCTCCGTGCCCGTATCTGGCTGTTCCGGTTCCAATTCCTCCGCTTCAATCATAAGCGATATGGTATTGGAAGGATCCGTTTCCTGTCCGGAAGCCAGATCATATGCTGTTACATAATACTCATAAGTGAGACCAGGGAGCGCACTTAGATCCTGCGCACTGGTCGAACCAACTGCATCAATGAGGTGGGTGAACTGGCCCTCAGATGTTTCTTTTCTGTAAATCCGATACTGTGTCGAGGAATCCCCCGTTGAAGTCCAATTCAACGATACAGTTTGCGTAGATGGATCATAAGCTCCATTCAAACCACTCACTGAAAGCGTTGGTTGCTCTGGTTCTTTTTCCGGTGGAGGTGTCTGGGCACCTGCTGGAGCTTTGAAGTCCTTCACAGGAACTCCTTTCAACGCATCCCCCATAACTTTGGCAAAGAACGCCGCTGACAGCTTACTACTATTTTTGAGCATATGGTTTGCATCTGGATTGTCGTAACCCATCCATACTGCCGCAGTCCATTCTGGCGTGTATCCGACGAACCAAACATCACGGTTGGCACTGTTGCCGGAAATACCACTTTGAACGGTTCCCGTCTTACCAGCAACTGGTCGATCCAGACGTGCTGAACGACCTGTACCGTCATTCACGACATTTTGCAGCATCTTAGTCAGGGAATAAGCATTTTGCTCACTCATGACACGTGTTGTTTCCGATTTATCGTGTTTATAGGTCGTTTTCCCAGCGCTATCCTTAATTTCCTTAATGGAATACGCCTGCTGGTACTCACCCAGATTAGCGAATGCACTATAGGCTTGCGCCATTTCCAGCGTATTCGTACCCTTGCTAAGACCACCCAGCGCGATCGCCAGGTTTTTGTCTTCATCCGTAAGCTGGATACCTACGCTTTTGGCAAACTGAACACCTGTATTCACACCAATTTTGTTTAGGAGCCATACAGCCGGGATATTCTCCGATTTGGTAATGGCATCCGTCATGCTAATGGTAGAAGAATACCCATGCAAGTTACCCGGACAGTAATTGCCGAAGCATTGCTTTTCATTACTAAGAGCTGAGTTTGCATTGTAATTACCTGATTCAAGAGCCGGTGCATAAGTCACAATCGGTTTAAATGCCGATCCAGGTTGTCTGCGGCTCTGTGTTACCCGGCTATAGCCCTTTGTTTGATAATCCCGTCCGCCCATCAAGGCGACGAGACTGCCATTTTCATGGTTCATAATGACCATGGAGCCTTGAACTGGCTGATCGTCTTTACTTGACTCAAACAAACTATCATCCGAGAAAGCACTTTCCATGGCTGTTTGAGCCTGAGCATCCATCGTCGTGTAAATTTTGTACCCGCCGATATTCAGATCATCCTCCGTTTTACCAGTCACTTTTTCTGCTTCACGAAGAACATAGTCGATAAAGGCTTGATACTTTTGATCTTTCTCAGGCGGTGTATAGTCATAATCTACTGCTTTGGCTTCATCCATTTCCGCCTTGGTGATGTAACCTTGCTCATACATCAGCTGCAATACGACAGCACGACGTGCCTTGGAATCGTTGGGATTGCTCAGCGGGTTATAAGCTGAAGGCCCTTTAGGCATCGCTGCTAATGTGGCAATTTCCCATAATTCAAGATCATTTAAATTTTTCTTTCCAAAATAAAATTCAGACGCAGCCTTAATTCCATAACGCTGATGACCAAAGAAAATCCGGTTCAGATACATCGTCAGAATTTCGTCTTTTGAGTACTTACGCTCCAATGCCATCGCAATGGAAACCTCCGTTGCTTTCCGGAAGAATGTCTTGTCACGGGACAAGAACATATTTTTCGCAAGCTGCTGAGTCAGTGTACTACCACCCTCCACCATGGAGCGGGCCATGACGTCTTTAACTGCCGCCCGTCCGATGGACCAGATATCCACGCCCTGATGCTCGTAGAATCGTCTGTCCTCCGTAGCAACAAAAGCTTCCTTTACCAATTCCGGAATATCTTCTTCATTGACCGGCTCCAGCTTTTGAATGGACAACTCGCCCATTAACTGTCCGTTACGATCATATACTTTTGAAGTTTCATTGATTGTTGTTTTGTCCTTGTTGGCTTTGAGCAGATTTTCGCCACTCACCATAATAAATAAATATCCACCCAGTGCACAGAATATGGCGATTGCCATGGTGAAAAACAGTGTCCATCCAACGCGTTTACCCGTAATTTTTTTCTTTTTAGAGGTCTTTGGCTTCGCTTTTTTGGCTGACTTGTTATTACTGTTGCGATTGTTAGACCTCGACAACGGATCGTTTGGCATGTTACCTCCTGACTCCCTTTCAGTTGCATAATTTCTATTCGTCTGCTGGCTCAAACTCCTATAGAGCTTATTTTGCCCGGAATGAAAAGAACAACCCTTATTCAGGTTGCTCTGTTTCAATTCCTATACATGTAGACGAAATGGTTGATAAAAAGGTTTCGTAATTTTTTAAGCTTCGCCGCTATTATCTTGCTGCATCAGCGATACGCTGCGTTGCGGCGTGAACGTGGAGATGGCGTGCTTGTAGACCATTTGCTGGCGTCCGTCGCTGTCAATGACGATCGTAAAATTGTCAAATGCCTTGATCGTTCCGCGGATTTGAAAGCCATTAGTCAAATAGACTGTAGCTGGAATGTTTTCTTTCCGCAGTTGGTTCAAGAACGTATCTTGGATGTTGATGGACTTGTTCATTAGCCGTACCCCCATTGGTTCATTTGAATTCGTGTTATAAGTAATATTCAATATCGCTGAGTAGCTTTCGTGCTATTATATCATGAACGGATTCATATAATCCACAAAAACCCCTTGTCTGCTATTTTGCACCTATGCCTGAGCTTCGCTTGCAACTAGAAGACTTATCCATTATACACCGCTTGTCAGAATTGCAAAAGAGGGACAAATTCTACCTTTTCCCACGTTTCCCTTCTATTTTTCTGGATTTGTATACGGTTTCTCTTCTTCTTTGACTAACGTAATATTTTTCCGATTCTTCTTATCATTGATCAAGAGTTTCAGGTATGTATTGGTATTGATTAGAACAATAATTAACCAAATTAATGCGACAAGACCTCCAATGGCGAAACCAATTCCAATCAATCCTGAGAAAAAGAGATATAAACTTGCCACTCCGCTCGGTTCTGCATTCATAAAATCTTCCCCCTTCCACTTTAGCTTTGAATCAAAACAATTAGCCTGTCATGTGAATTCATTTTAATATTTATGTTATTTTTTTACAATCAATTTCTCTGCTTAAATCTGTATACACCACCGATTATTGCCTCTTTTAATGACGTCATTTCATATCAAAAAAGTAAAAACCTCTACCTTTTATTTCAAAAAGATAGAGGTTCTAAAGTCCTAATAGGTGACAAATCCCACCTTCTATATTCAGTCAAACTTACGTTTGATCATCTCACTTACATGGGCATAATTCCCTGCAAAATCTTCGGTATCCGTCATATCTACCCATTCAATATCTTTCATATGCCGGAACCAGGACAATTGCCGCTTGGCAAAACGACGCGTATCCCTTTTCAGCCACTCCACCGCAGCCTCCCAGCTTACTTCACCCTGAAGATAAGCCGCAATTTCCTTATAGCCGAGCCCCTGCATGGAAATATGTCCTCTCGCTACGCCTCGCTCCAGCAAAGACTTGACCTCATCTACCAAACCCTGCTCGATCATAAGATCAATTCGTTCTTCCACTCGGGCATACAGTTTCTGACGATCCATTGTCAAACCCACAATAAGTAGATCATATGGAGACTCTTTTGTCTGGGAAGCCAGCTGCTCGGATAACTTCTCACCTGTGAGGTGATAGATCTCCAGTGCACGAACAATTCGGCGTTGGTCATTCGGATGCAGTCGTTCTGCGCTAACCGGATCAATGACCCTCAGCTTATCATGTAACGCCTGCGGGCCATGTTGCTCTGCATAACGGAACTGTTCATCCCGGAACGCTTCATCTAAGCCGCTGTCCGAAAATTGAAAGCCGTAACATACCGATTCCACATACAGACCAGTACCACCAACAATAAAAGGCAACTTGTCACGCTCATGAATTTCCCCAATCAGACGTGTGCAGCTTTCCTGAAATTCCGCCACGGAATAGGGATATTCCGGTTCATGGATGTCGATGAGGTGATGGGGCACACCCTTCATTTCATCGCGAGTAATTTTGGCCGTTCCGATATCCATTTCGCGATATACTTGCATTGAATCCCCCGAAATTATCTCGCAATTGAACGCCTCTGCAAGCTCGATACTCATTCTTGTTTTGCCTACCGCTGTTGGTCCAACCAGCACAAGCAGCTTCGGTTTAACTTCCGCTTTCAACATTAATCACTCCGTACAGTGTTTTTGCATTGCCCCGGTCATGCACTTCAAAACCGAGTCTCGTAAACTCCGCGCTGCCGCGCTTCTCTTTCATAACTACCCGCTTGCGGGCAACTCTTTTCGCTTCAATAATACTCTGTTCATCCAGTGCACTTGGATTCGCATAATCTCGCAAAGGCTGAATGGCGCTTGAATCAAGCATTGGTTCACGGAACATCGGATCGAAATATACCGTGTCACAGCTTCGGTCTGGCAAGGAACGCAGCAAATCGAGATGATTTGCATGCCGCAGCTCAATGCGCCGGAAAGCTTCGTTTACCGCAGGCTTAATGCTCTCATATTGAGACATGCCTTCTACTAATAACGTATACAGTGGGAGGGAGCTTTCACAGGCGATGACACGACCACTTTTGCCTACAGCAACCGAGAATACCAGTGCATCGGTGCCCAATCCTGCTGTACAATCGATAACAGTATCCCCTTCAAGTATCGCCCCTGCGTCCAGCATCGGATCAGCTTCTCCATTTAACACACGTTTGGCCCGAACAAATCCCATACTGGGGTGAAACTCAAGCAGCGGTGAATCCGGACGAAACAAACGAACTTTACCCTGAAGCACAACTACAATTTCATCTATCCCATAATGTGCAGTCAGTGCAGGTAAAGACATTTTTTTGCGCGGTACATAGGTCCCTCCTGTTGTTTCCGCCAGGTTTCGTGCACGTTCCACAAGGTGGCCTGCTTCCTTTTCACCGGTTGTAATATACATAACTTCCTCCTAAGTAGCTACATGACCCGTTTGAACAATTTCTCCAGATCATAGGTTGAAAATGACACCACAATCGGTCTCCCGTGTGGACAAGTATATGGTTGACGGCAAGAACCTAGGCGCTGAATCAACACTTCCGCCTCCTGATCCGTCAATTTCTGATTGGCTTTAATGGAAGCTTTGCAAGAGCACATAATGGAGGCTGCTTCTCGCATTTTGGCAACATCAATACTACGTTCACTCAGCACCCATTCTGACATCTCTTCAATAATGTCTTTCTCATCCCCCTTAGGGAACCAGAACGGGTGAGAACGCACCCGGAAAGTCTGCCCACCGAAATGTTCCAAATAGACACCTGCCTGCTCGAACCAAGCCAGTCTTGTTTTGAGCTTTTCGGTCTCGGATGGTGTGAACTCCAATGTAATGGGCAACAACAACTCCTGCGAAGCCTGAGCCGGATTGCCAAACTGCTCGTAGTAATATTCATAATTCACCCGTTCATGGGCAGCATGCTGATCAATCAGATATAGACCATCTTGATTTTGTGCAATCAAGTACGTCCCGTGGTGCTGCCCAATCAGACTTAGCTCGGGAAACGCGGGCATGGAAACATCCGACTTAATGGCGGATGCCAGCCTTGCCGGGTCTGGTAAACTTGGAGCCTTCCAGTTCCGCTCTCCTTTTGCAGCCACTGCAGATGGATTATAAGATGAACGCCCTTCTCTAACCGGAGAATTCACCGAATTGGGACGATACGCAGAAGCCTGAGCCTGTGAAGTAGATAGCCCTTTATCTTCAGCTAAAGGTAAGGCATCTTGCGCAGCACGATCTGCGTTAGCACCGGTACCCCCACTCACAGCAGAAGCTTCATCGGTATTGGAGTTTTCATCAGGACTATAATTTTGCTTCAGGACATTTGATCCTAGGTCCCCACTCAACATCCCGAATGGGTCATAGGATGGGGGTATCTCGGGTGGGGCTTCAGGCAATGGCAGCGACTGACCCTCACCGTTTCCATCAGGAACTGATTGCACATTAGACGGAGCCACATCAGCCGGAGCATCCAGATCATCGTCCTCTGAAGTCGTTTTATCGAGGCCAGCATTTTTCCCTAGTGGACCCTGTTGCCCATACCCTGCAGATTCCGATTCGTCCTTTAAAGGACCTCTGGGGAACAGAAACTGTTCCTGAATAAAGGAACTGTTATCTCCACGTCTGA
Source organism: Paenibacillus sp. FSL F4-0087 (assembly GCF_038020215.1). NCBI lineage: Bacteria > Bacillati > Bacillota > Bacilli > Caryophanales > Paenibacillaceae > Paenibacillus > Paenibacillus sp. FSL F4-0087. Next base: position 5,396,472 of record NZ_JBBODJ010000001.1, on the reverse strand, counting down.
TTTGCTGCTTGGTTACCTGAGGAATAAGCACTTCCTTCCGTAAGATTCCACGCAGTGTCGTTTCCACAAACTCGTACAGCTCCGCTTCCTTGCTAAAACGAACCTCCAACTTCGCCGGATGCACGTTCACATCGACCAGGGATGGATGCATTTCCAATTGCACCACGACAAGTGGGAATCGATTAATGGGCAGCAATGTATGATACGCCTTCAGAATAGCCTGATTGAGCCCGTAATTCCGAATAAAGCGTCCATTCACAATGGTTGACATGCCGCCACGATTGGCACGAGTCCATTCCGGCAAACTAATCAGCCCGCTCACACGATAGTCCAGACTCTCTCCCTGAATGGGGAGCATCGCTTTAGCGGCACTTGTACCGTAGATTGCTGCAACCACTTGCAGCAGATCCCCATTGCCCAGCGTCTGAAGCAGCGTATTTTCATTATGTCGCAGCGTGAACGAGATATTAGGATGAGACATCGCCATGCGATAGAGAACATCCGAGATATGTCCCAGCTCAGTCTGGATCGTTTTCATATATTTAAGTCTAGCCGGCGTATTGAAAAATAGTTCTTTTACCTCAAAGTCTGTGCCCTGGGGTGAGGTTTCATCCTCATGTGAGAGAAGTTTGCCGCCCTCAATCACGATTCGGCGTCCTCGCCCGTCATTTCCGCTGGCCGATAATACTTCCACTTTGGAGACAGCGGCAATACTCGCCAAGGCCTCTCCCCGGAATCCAAGACTTGTGATCTGGAACAGATCGCGGCCATGAGCTATTTTACTGGTTGCATGACGATAGAAGGCCTTTTCCATATCCTCCGGCTCGATACCGGAACCATTATCTTTGACCCGAATACGGAGCAGTCCCCCCTCTTCCACCGTAACATCAATTTTGGAGGCGCCTGCATCCACCGAGTTTTCGAGCAACTCTTTAACGACTGAAGCAGGCCGTTCGACCACCTCACCTGCCGCAATCTGGTTGGCAATATGTTCATCAAGCACATGAATTTTCGCCACAGGTTTTCCCCTCCCCTATACTCAGGATAATTGTTGTGCCTTTAATTTGAGATCATTCAGTATTTGCATCGCCTGAAGCGGCGTCATGTTCATTACATCAATATCCTTCATATTACGAATAAACTCACTGGCAGGCTTGTCAAGGGCAACAACCTCGGTTTTCGGAGTTACACTTGGCTCTTCATCCCCAAAGATGGACAGTTGAACCACATCCGCATGTTTGGAGACTGACTGCTGCTTGCCATTTAGTTTTTTGTCCTGTTGTTTCTGTACTGGAGCTTCAGTTGCAACAGCCAATTCAACAGTTTCCGCAGACTCACCTTCACGGATTAATGAGGAAGAATCTGTCGGCTGGAACTCCACGCGCTGATCATGGTCATCAAGTTGCTGCTTGTCCCTCCCGGCAAATTCACTTCCAACTGCAACCTGAGCCGCCGCATGTTCGAAACCGTGCAGCAAGCCATTCGCTCGTTCAATGATGCTGTCAGGCAGACCTGCAAGCCGCGCGCAATAGATTCCGTAGCTGCTGCTCGCAGCCCCGGCGATCAGTTTACGCAGGAAATTAACCTTGTCCCCGCTCTCCTGAACGGCCATGGAGTAATTCGCCAACTTGTCCAAACTCTCTTCCAAATGAGCAAGCTCATGGAAATGGGTTGATACCAGCGCTTTGCACCCAATGATATCGTGCACATATTCAATGACAGACTGGGCAATCGCCATCCCCTCACTAGTAGACGTCCCCCGGCCCAATTCATCAATAATAATCAGGCTGCGTGGTGTTGCTTTATCCGTCATGACCTGAATGTCGGCCATCTCCACCATAAACGTACTTTGTCCGCCGATGAGATCGTCTGCCGCACCAATCCGTGTGAAAATACGATCCATAATCGGTACTTCAGCTTGCCCGGCTGGCACGAAACAGCCGATCTGCGCCAGAATCGAAATCAGCGCTACCTGCCGCATATACGTACTTTTCCCTGCCATATTTGGGCCGGTAATCAGCAGAATGCGCGCCTCTTCCTTCTGCATTGCAGTATTGTTGGCAATGAAAGCTCCATCTCTCATCACTGCTTCAACTACCGGATGGCGCCCCTGTTCCACGACCAGATCGTAACCATCGGTCAATGTAGGACGTACGAAATTGCGCTCTGCACTGATAACGGCAAAGGATTGATACACATCAATTTCCGCCACCAGCTCAGCCAGCTTTTGCAGCCTGGCGATCTCCTGATTAAGCCGTTCCCGCAATTCCGCGAACAAGCCGTACTCAATATCAACCATCTTGTCCTGAGCTTCCAGAATCAGCGTCTCTTTTTCTTTCAGCTCCGGTGTAATATAACGCTCAGCATTGGCAAGGGTTTGTTTCCGCTCGTAACGGCCTTCTGGCAGAGAAGCCAGGTTCGACTTGGTAATTTCAATATAGTACCCAAACACTTTGTTGTAACCAATTTTCAGTGAGCGAATGCCGGTTGCTTCACGCTCTCTGGCTTCCAATTCAGCAATCCACTGCTTACCATTCACCGAGGCTTCCCGGAGCTCATCCAGCCGCTCGTGGTACCCTTCACGAATTAAGCCGCCATCACGCACGGACACCGGCGGCTCATCAACGATAGCCTGACCGATTGCATCTCGCAGATCACTACAATCATCCATAATGCCAGCAATGTGCTGAAGCGTCGTGGAAGGCGAACCTGCACAATACTGACGCAGTCCCGGAATTTTATCCAGTGACACCTTCAGTGCGTTCAGATCCCGGCCGTTGGCGTTACCGAAGGCAATTCGGCCCACTAAGCGTTCCAGATCATAGATGTCTTTGAGTTCTGCACGCAAATCTTCCCGCAATATAAACTGGTTATACAGCGTATCTACCGCTTCCAGACGTTCATTGATTTTGCCTTTTTGCAGCAAGGGTTTATCCACCCAACGACGCAGCATCCGGGCACCCATGGACGTCTCTGTGCGGTCTAATAGCCAGAGCAGCGAACCTTTTTTCGAACGTTCACGTACCGTTTCCACCAGTTCCAGGTTGCGCCGAGTAAAGGGGTCCAAAATCATAAAGTGATCCGGCTCATACGTTGAAACCTGTGTCAATTGGCCAAGTGAACGCTTCTGCGTCTCACTTAAATAGGAGAAAAGACGCGCTATACAAGCTTGACGTTCAGGCTCCAGACGTGCCCACACCGCTTCGCCGAATTGCTGACGCACCAAATCTTCCTTGCTCTTCGTCCATGGTGTGTATACCACAGGCCGACCAATTGGAGATGCCTGGGTAGCCACCGTATCCAGCAACGCAGCATCCCCCACCAGTTCCGAAGGTTCATAGATCCCGATCTCATCCTTGAGCCACTCTTGCGAGTATGGAACAGAAGTCACATAGAGCTCCCCTGTAGACAAGTCACAGGCAGCCAGTGCAAGTGTGTTCTGATTCCCTGTCAGGCAAACCATATAGTTGTTGGACTTGTCCCCCAAGGTCTTGCCTTCCATTACCGTTCCGGGTGTTATAACTCGTACAATTTCACGCCGCACCATGCCCTTGGTTACCGTTGGATCTTCCATCTGCTCGCAGATGGCTACTTTGTATCCTTTTTCAATCAAGCGCTGTATGTAATTGTCAGCCGAATGATAAGGCACACCGCACATCGGGATTTTATCTTCTCCCCCTCCTGCGCGTGCTGTTAATGTAATCTCTAGCTCACGGGAAGCATTGACCGCATCCTCAAAGAACATTTCATAGAAATCACCTAATCTAAAAAAAAGAAAAGCGTCCTGCGCTTCGGCCTTCACTTGCAAATATTGTTGAATCATTGGCGTATACTGAGCCATGAGTATCCTCCATCCGTTCCAATGTTATCAGGAAGAGAAGCTGCCCCGGAAGGAGCAATAAGGCGGTTAGGCACCTTAATCGTGCCACCGCCTCATGTTTCGGCATCTGCCGCTTCCCTCACAGGTTGCTGTTCCATTTCTTCCGTAACGATGATCAAAATCGACTTATTTCTCATTATACCAAAAAAGTGCCCACTCTTCATGAACCTGCTCGAATATTCCAGAGTTTACGTATATCCCGACTCTCGTCCCACGTCTTACCTTGTCTAAGCTGGCTAATTAATGGAGCAGCGTAACGCTCATAACGTTCATAACCGTCCATTTGCATCAGGTCATCCAACAGTGCCGGAATATGCACCTGCATCACCTCACGGTTGCCTTCATAAAAAGCAGTATGAATAACAGCCTTCGCCAATGGACGTTGATGCAATTGATGGTAACCTCTCGCGATAAGCCCAGCCAGAGCAACAACTCCTTTGGCAACGAGAGGAGATACCAGAAAACTGGGCAACGTGCGGTACTCGAATCCACCGTAAGACTTCAGTCGAAAATCACCCAATGCCCCATAACGTGGACGGCGGCCTGATCCTCGCGGATCCTGAAGAACGGCAAGCGGCAGCGCCAGATAATTGTCAAGCGCACGCAGCAGGTCCCCGTTTAATGTAACGCCACTGAAATGAACATGTCCGCCCAGTGGCAAGCCACGCTGGGGCATTCCCCCTGCCTGCCAGATCAGCGAGTGATCACTAATACTACGGGAAGCCGCCGCAAAGGCTCTCATCAGATGAGCCAACAACTCGCGCGGCTCAGAGCTGGGTGCAGGTCGTAGTTCGGCAACAGGATATATTCGTCGTCCATTAATCGTCACGGAATCACAGCCGGCTACACCTGTTCGTTCGAGAAATCTGGAGGCGGGCACAATTTTGGATTCTGGCATTTGCACAAGCAGGAACTCAGGGTCCATTCCAAGTATTGGGGCTGCATTAAGATGCCGCTCTTCATCCAGTTCGGACTGAAGCTGTTTCCAGCCTGCACGGTACATGGCAGAGAGATCCGTCATGCCCTTCCATGGCCTTGGGTCAATCGAGATGACAGCACAACCGCTCTTTCCTGACGCTTCCAGTCTTACAGCGCCGTGATCCAATCCAACCGTATACAATGCTTTGGTGGCAAGCCGTTCAATGCGTTTGAATAACGTTGATGCCGCTTCACGATCCAGCACACTTTCTTGCGCTCCCCCCATGCCACTGGTGTCCCTACGTTTGATGCGAATCGCTTGAAGACAGCATATCTCTACATCGTAACGTACACGTAGACCCAACTCCCGGTCACGTCTGCCCTGCGATGCCAGCACTTCAATCCCGGATCGTTTCAGGCGATCTGCCCGTTCACGAGGGAGCATGCGTTCATATCGGCGCACCGCCTCCTCGGCCTCATCTATCACATTCATTCTGTCCCACCTCCCGATACTCGCCCAAAATGAAAAAAAGAGGGCTTACGCCCTCTTCACTGCCGCTTGCGGCGCATATAATACCTTAAGTTTATGAATCCGGATCACTGAGCTTACAGCTCATCGTCAAGCAGGTCGGGATCGAGATCGTCATAATCTCCATCGCCACTGCCGTAGTCATAATCCTTGTCTTCGTAATCTCCACAGCCATCCGTGCACACTTTCACACATACTTTGGTCTCGGCGACCAGTTCAACAGCGAATTCCCGTTCTACCCGGATAATTACGCTGCCTCCACCTGCCGACACCGTGGCTTCCACACAGCTCGGTTCCTGCGTTGCATCCGCAGATACCTCTACAGTGGCGGCCCGGTGTTTCGGGTCCAGATAGGACAAAGGTACATGTTCTACATACGACACCGTTTCTTTGGCTACATCCGTCTGTGAATTTTTGTCATAGGAATACCAAATGTTGATATCGTAAGTACCAATAACTTCAATTCCGTCCCCCGCTGATACGGCTTCATATTGGTGGTTGATAATCCAAGCCCCCAAAATACTGGTCGGACCATGTGGCGGAGTCACGGTATGTGTTACGGTAGAGAACTTACGACCTTTGCCGCAGATCGCCTTCGTGATGATCTCTCTACATTGATGTTTATGACTCAATGACATCTTTAAACCTCCTCCATACAATCATTCTTTACAAGTGTATGCAGGGCATCCGTCTAGGGTGACAACTATTTTCTATTATTCATTTGTAGATTGGGACCGGTCCGATACTGGAGACGGTGCTTTGTCCTTCTTGGCTATTTTCAGATACAGCGCGAGTTCCCGGCACAGCTGGAGAATCGCGGAACGAATCTCGAATTCTTCCCTTGTATCCGGCAACTCCATTCGCTTGAATTCTTCTTGCACATCTGCGAGAAGTTTTTCTGTACGTCCGGTGTAAGATTCAGTGAGCACATCCTGACTGAGCTGGTCGAACAGCTCCGATACCATTTCCGCATGCGGCATCTTCTGATAGATCTGGGATACCAGATGCATCATATGCTGGATGGAATCCAATTGCGTTTTGCGCATATAAAAGTAAACACTCCATCCCTCGTTCGGGTGGATGACCTGATTTTCCAATGAACGTTTGGCCGCTTCAATGCCGCCTAGTACAGCCTTGTCGGCTTCAATGAGCTCTTTCCCTGCCCATACTTCGTTTGGATTGCGCAGCGTGGCTGCAAACTCCTGGAAGATAACCGAGAATAATTCATCAATTCTTTTGCGAATACGCAGCATCTGCGGGTCCGCAGCCGGCATATAGGCCAGATTGACAACCATCGCGGAACCGAGACCAATCAGCAGCAGCCCAATTTGGATCAAAACCACCTGTACGTCCATTTCGCCGCCGCTAAATACCCGGAACACCACGACAGAACCCGTCACAATGCCTTCCTTGAATCCGGCCCGAACGATAACCGGGAATGCAATCAGTATGTAAACCGCCAGCACCCAGTAATGGAAGCCAAGAAAGTGAAAAAGTACACTTGCAAATAAAAGCCCCACTACGGAAGCGAAAAATCTCGCAGATATGGTGCGAATACTTCTTTTTCGTGTCACATCAACGCCGAGTATGGCTAACAAGCCCGCCGATGTTGGTCCGGGCAAGCCGCACCAGTCCGCAATCAGCACGGCCATCAGCGCGGCTATTGCGGTTTTAATTACCCTAAAACCCATCTAACTCCCTCTCCTCTAAGCTGCAAAAATGGCAAAGCCAGCGAGCCATACCTATCCGGGTGAGCACTTGTCCACCAATGCCTGACAGCGTGTGTCGTCATATATCATATCCCTAGTATTACACATCCTGCCATAAACCATTTCTTATCTAATCAAAAGAATCATTCTGGAAGAACCGTATATCTATTTCGCTGCTACACTCATAAACGGCATCAACCGACATGCATATGCATGTCGGTCACAATAACGCGCCCCGGATGAGGGACGCTGGCAATTTGATTGATGCGACAAAAGCCTCTAGGCCCTCTTCTCCAATCGTCGCATTCATTCCGGACTGCGCGGAATATTCGTATTAGTATGGTACTTGATTTTACGGGTTCAGGCAACGTGACACCTCTTGTGAAATTGTATACATATCATGAGGCATTCTATTTTGCACACGCATGGTTCGCAAAATCACCTGCGTCCTGCCAGCAGCTTGCGTTCTACATATACAACGAGTTGGTACATCGCTGTAGCTACAGCCGCAATGATCAACAGGCTCGATAAAACAAGGGTAAAGTTGAACACTTGAAATCCATAGATGATCAGATAGCCCAATCCCTGCTTGGCGACCAGAAATTCACCCACGATCACACCGACCCAGGCCATGCCCACGTTTACTTTTAAGGTAGAGACAATGGCAGGAAAGGAAGCGGGTAATACCACTTTGCTGAAAATCTCGGAACGATCGCCACCAAACGTACGGATAACCTTAATATAGTTCTGATCTACTTCATTAAAACTGTTATACACGACGAGTGTAGTAATAATGACTGTAATGGATAACGTCGTCATGACAATAGCCGTAAATCCTGCACCAAACATGACGATAAAGATTGGACCCAGCGCTACTTTGGGCATGCTGTTGAACACAACCATATAGGGATCAAGCACTTTGGACAAAAAAGGAGACCACCAGATCAGAACCGCAAGCAGTGTTCCGACGAGTGTCCCCAGCAAAAAGCCGACTGCCGTTTCCCCAACGGTTACCCCAACATGCGCCCATAGTTCTCCACTGACGATGTCCTTCCAGATCTGATTGAAAATTTTGCTGGGATAACTGAACAAAAGCACATCAATCCAGCGCAGTCTTCCTGCCAGTTCCCACAGCAGAAACATAAACACCAGCATGGACAGCTGCACCGCCAGCACTTTATGTCGCCATCTGGCAACCTGCTGAATATGACTTTGGTGCAGCTGTCTCATCCAATCATCACGCATTTCCTGCTTCTGGTTCGTCTGATTCACCCGTTTTTCTCACCTCCTCCGGACTGATCCAGTTCACTCCATAACGCCTGAAACAGCTCATTGAACCCTGGCTGCTCCCTCGCGTGAAAAGGCTGTGCGTTCCGCAGATCTTCGGGAATGATAAACTCCTTCCGAATGCGACCCGGATTACGATCAAGCACAATGACGCGGTCACTGACGGCAATGGCTTCGGACAGATCATGGGTGACAAGCACCGAAGTTTTGCCGGATTTCTTCAATGTGTCTGAGACCAGATCCTCCAGCTGCAGCTTGGTTTGATAATCGAGTGCAGAAAAGGGTTCATCCAGCAACAGTATTCCCGGATCCGTAGCCAGTGTACGTACCAAAGCCACCCGTTGCCTCATCCCCCCGGATAGCTCTGAAGGATACTGGGCTTCGGTTCCAGCTAGACCCATACCTGCCAGCAGCTCACGTGTGCGCTCGCGACTCTCGTCATTGAGCCCACCTGTCAATTCAAGTCCGATCAGGACATTATCCAAAATGGTACGCCATGGAAACAGATAATCCTGTTGCAGCATATAGCCAATCTGGGCAGACGGACCTTCGATGCGTTTTCCTTTTACCTTGACCTCGCCTGCGGTTGGTGTGAGCAGCCCGGCGATGATCGACAGCAATGTCGTTTTACCACATCCGCTTGGGCCAACAAGACTAACGAATTCTCCCTGCTCGACCTGAAGATTCAAATTTTCAATAACCAGTGATGCTTCACGTTCGCTGACATAGACTTGCGAAATCCCTTCCAGTCTGATCACCGTTTCGGATTCAGGCATACATGCTCACGTCCTTTCCCGAATACCTGGTTACTTCGTTGTTGCTTGTTCTGCATAGGAATTATCGACAATCGTTGGAGAGTCCACACGTTGTTTCAGTTCTCCCGCTGCGCTCATGACGTCCAGCAAGTTATTCCATTCGTCCTCATCAATGATTGGATCGGTTGCATATGTGCCCTGTTCTTTGTAACGGTTCACACTGCTTACCAGAATGGCTGGATCGATATCTTTGAAATAAGGTTTGATGACTTCAGCGATCTCTTCAGCGGTATGGGAATCCACCCATGCTTGTGCTTTGTGCAAGCCGTTAGTGAACTTCTGAACGATGTCCTTGTTGTCGTTGATGTAACTTTGTTTAGTCATGAAGACCGTATAAGGCAGATGGCCACTTTCCGTTCCAAACGAGGCTACAACCTTGCCGCGACCCTCTTTCTCAAAGATGGAAGCCTGAGGTTCAAACAGTTGCACATAATCCCCCGTACCTGAAGCAAATGCAGAAGCGATGTTGGCAAAATCCACATTTTGAATTAATTCCAAATCATTCTGCGGATCAATGCCATGTTTTTTCAGTGTGAATTCACCTGCCATTTGAGGCATGCCGCCTTTTCTTTGTCCAAGGAATGTACTCTGTTTCAATTGATCCCAATTGAAGTCGCCTTCGGGATCGCGGGCAAACAGAAACGTTCCGTCCGTCTGTGTAAGCTGGGCAAAGTTAATGACCGGATCTTCTGCGCCTTGTTGATAGACATAAATAGACGTCTCAGCTCCGACCAACGCGATATCTACTGAGCCTGCAAGCAGTGCAGCCATCGTTTTGTCTCCACCAGCCGTCGTTTGAATGTCCACTTCAAGCCCCTGTTCCTCAAAAAAACCTTGGGCCACGGCCACATATTCAGGTGCGTAAAAAACAGAACGTGTGACCTCACCGATCGTAATTTTGGTTTCATCCTTATCTTTATTGCAGCTAGTGAGAGCCACGATGATAATGAGCAAAATGACGATGGCCCGGATGAACCAGGGCGTGTATTTCATGATATTTCCCTCCTTCACTGGTTTCAGCTGTTCTCTCTATTATTGATATGCTGATGCCCAGCAAAAGGTTAAGAACTTGCATGCAAAAGAAGAGCCGGGCAATGATGCCCCGCTCTTCAAAAATTGGATAATGATGTTATAGCTGTTTACAGCTTGTAAATCTCGGCATATTTCGCTTCCAGATAATCAGCCAAATAGTCCGGATTCAGCTCTTCACCCGTTACGGCCACAATCAGTTCAGAAGGTGTACGGCTTTTGCCGTAACGATAAATTTTGTCAGTCAACCATTCCTTAATGGGGATCAGGTTACCTTCAGCAATATGGGCATCGAACTCCGGCATTTCTTTGCGCAGTGTATGTAGAATCTGTGCAGCATACATATTGCCGAGCGAGTATGATGCAAAGTAACCAAAGTCACCACCCGACCAATGAACGTCCTGAAGCACACCCACACCATCATTTGGTGGCACAACGCCAAGATATTCCTTGTATTTTGCATTCCAGGTCTCCGGCAGGTCCTTGACTTCCAGACCTTCGTTAAACAGCAGTTTCTCAATTTCATAACGAATGATGATGTGCAGATTGTACGTCAGCTCATCAGCTTCAATCCGAATCAGAGAGCTTTCAACCCGGTTAATCGCCCGATAAAAGTCTTCCAGCTCAACCTCGTTTAATTGAGGGAAGTGCTGTTGCAAATCTTTATAATAACGCGTCCAGAATGGAAGACTGCGACCAATCATATTTTCCCAAAGACGCGACTGGGATTCGTGGATACCCATGGACGTTCCTTCCGCAAGAAGAGTACCAGCCAGGCTGTCGTCAATATTTTGCTCATACAGGGCGTGTCCGCCTTCGTGGAGTGAACTGAAGACTGCACTCGTCACATCATCCTGCAAATAATTCGTCGTGATCCGCACATCACCTGGATTCAGGCCCGTTGCGAACGGATGAACACTCTCATCAAGTCTTCCTGCTTCAAAGTCATAACCCATTTGTCCCAGAATAAACAGACTGAATTTCTCCTGTTGATCCTTGTCAAACAGCTGGTTCAGGAACTCCGTGTTCGGCTTGTTCGCCGAAGCATTAATCTTCTCTTGCAGCGGAACCAAACGGGCTTTAAGACGGGCAAATACCGCATCCACCTTTTCTACAGTCAGTTCCGGCTCATACATGTCCAGAAGGGTATCATAACGAGTATCTTTCACACCCCAGTAGTCAATGAACTCTTGTTTGAGCTTCACAATATCGGTGAGGTAGGGCGAAAAACCTGCAAAATCACTGTTATGCTTAGCATCTTCCCAAGCCGTCTCTGATTTGGCGGTAAGTACGGTATACGCTTGTACTTTTTCTGGTGGTACGGACTGACTGCGATTATATTCTTTCTGGCAATCTTCCACCTGACGACGGTCGATATCTTCCAGCTGTTCCAGTACGGCTGGATTTGTTAATGTATCCAGGTAGGATTTCATCTCGGCTGAGGTTTGCAGTTTGAATGCTTCGGTTGACAGCATTCCCAGTGTTTCCGAACGTGTCGGGACACCTTTTTTGGGCGCACCTGTGCGCAGATCCCAGTGAAGCAAACCAATGGCTTCATGATAACTCTTGATTTTGCGAGCGAGATTACGGAAGGATTCCAGCTGTTGCTGCGTGTGTTGTTCCATTGTTAACGTTCACCTCTTCAAAAAAATGTTGGTTTCCCTATTGATGATACTTTTTGCAATGCGTATAATCAACTTTTAACAGATGCAAATTGCATTATTCCTCCAATCCGAGGAATAATGCAATTTGCTGACCGTGGTATAATAAAAAACCAAAGGGCGTAGGACAAGCTGCATTTGATGCAAGTGGCCGTGCTCATCGTATTGGATAACAGGAGGCAATAGACATGAACAACATTCAAGAGATTCTGGCTTACAACAAATCATTTGTCGAGACTAAAGAATACGAAAAGTATACGGCAGGCAAGTTTCCAACCAAAAAGATGGTCATCATCACTTGTATGGACACTCGTCTGGTGGAAATGCTGCCCAAGGCCATGAACCTGAAGAACGGCGATGTGAAAATCATCAAAAACGCTGGCGCAATCATTTCTCAACCTTTCGGGTCTGTTATGCGTAGTGTTCTCGTCGCCATCTATGAGCTTGGTGCCGACGAAGTACTGGTTGTTGGACACACGGAATGCGGTATGGCTTCCCTACACGCAGAGACCATGATTGGACATATGGTTGAACGGGGTGTATCTGAGGAAGTCATGAGCACACTGGAGAACTCCGGCATACGTTTACAAAAGTGGCTACGCGGGTTTGACAGCGTTGAAGAAGGGGTAAAACATACTGTGGAAGTGATCAAGAAACATCCATTGCTTCCACCTACTGTACCCGTTCACGGCATGGTCATCGACTCCTACACAGGTGAACTTGATCTTGTCGCAGATGGGTATGGGCAATAGACATCTCTCTAAATGGTTTTGGGTGCGGACCTCAGGGTCCGCACTCTTTTTTTGTCTAAATTGAGGCAGTTGTTCTGTCAGGTTGTCAAACCATACAGTTTCAGTGTACACTTTTATGAAAGCGGTCAAAGAAAGCAATTTACATTGTTTTTGCTGGCCCAGCCCTAATATTAAGGAGACATGTGCATGAACATACTTTCCTACGGATTGCTCGGGCTTCTTACCCGCGAGGAGTCATCAGGTTATGATCTAATGCTGAAGATCCAGCCCCATTGGCAGGCTAAACACAGTCAGATCTATCCGCTCCTCTCCAAAATGGAAAACGATGAGCTTTTAGCCTCCCGCTGGGTGCAACAGTCTGACAAACCGGACAAAAAAATGTATGCAGTCACGGAAAAAGGTATTGAAAAACTGCTGGGATGGATGATCACTCCCGTTACCGCTCCGGTTACGCGTGACGAGTTCAATCTGCGTATTTTATGTGTCGGCATTGCGGAAGATGGAAGCATGAGACGCATTCTGAATGAGCGCAAAAACTGGTTTTTGGAACGCATCCGTTATTTCGAGGATTTGAAATCCCGTATACCTCAGGATAATTTGCGAGTAGGCAGTCGGGAATTCGGAAGTTACATTCTGGTACAAAAAGGGTTAATGAACGCGCAAACAGGCATCGAATGGTGTAACTGGGTAACCCAACTACTCGATGGTCAAGCGGCAATTCAGGACCCTTGTCCAAGTATTTCAGAAAATTAAACAAAATTTGAAACGTTCCTGTAAGTTGACCGTATTACTTGAGTAAGGCCCATTTTTGGGCGAATCAAACAAATTAATCGGGGGGTTACGATCTTTACAATGAAGAAAAAATTCGGAATTAAACATCTCATGATGGTTTTCATGGCCTTTACATTGTTGTTTGCAACAGTCGGAGTCGCGAATCCGGATTCTGCTGATGCTAGACGTGGTGGCGGTTTCAAATCAGGAACAAAAAGCTATACCAATACACCTAAGAAATCCGATTCCAACAGTAATGTGAGCAAATCTAATACGAATAACAACTCCAATGGAGCAGCTACAACGAACCGTGGCGGATTCTTCGGCGGTGGCGGTGGATTTATGAAAGGTATGATGCTGGGCGGTCTTGCTGGTATGATGTTCGGCGGATTGTTCGGTGGCATGGGCGCTCTGGGTAACATTCTTGGATTGCTCGTAAACGTAGCTGCAATCATGCTGATCGTGATGCTCGCGATGGCCCTGTTCAGAGCCATTACAAATCGCCGTAAACCAGCAGCAGATGGTCGTTATGACCGCCGTAATGATCGTGATGATGATGACCGTAACAGAAACGGACGGTACTAATCTCTATGGTTCTAAGCATGGATGAAATTGTAAACGCGATCTGTATTCACATGGCTGAACGCAAGGGTGTTCGCCCAACCGATGTCAATGTGGAACTGAGCTGGGAAGAAGATACGGGATATTCCGCAGAAGTCTGGATTCAAGGCCGCAGTCAGTATCTGGTCGAATCCAACATGATTGAAGCGATCCTGCGCTACCTGCACAGTGAATACGACATTCGGGCTTACCGTGAGAATGTAAGACTGGATCTGGATGAAGAGATCACAGCGATTGTGAATCAATAAATGAATAACTAATAAGCCATTTGCGGATGGAATATAAAAAGGACCGTCTCCATGATGTCATTGACATGATTGGAGACGGTCCTTTTTTTGTGTTCCTTGGGAAGATGAAACCTTTGTATCTACCTTCCCAAGATTCATACTGTAATCCTATGGCTACTTCAATTTCACCAGACTGTAGTTTTTCTTGCCTTTGCGGATAATGATGAATTTACCGCCGATTGCGTGCTCTGCAGAGACCGTGAACTCAAGCTCCGTCACTTTCTCACCATTCATGGAGATAGCCCCTTTGGTGACATCCTCACGCGCCTGACGTTTAGATGGCTCCAGGCCAAGATCCACGAGCCAGTCTACAATATTTTTTGCTTCACCATCGGTTTCGAAGGTCGGCATTTCTTTAAAGCCCTGCTCGATTTCCTCGGCTGTGAGGGAACGAATGTCTCCGCTGAAGAGTGCTGCGGTAATGCGTTTCGCCTGCTCCAACATATCGTCGCCGTGAACAAATTTCGTCATTTCTTCAGCGAGTGCCTTTTGTGCTTCACGCTTGTGCGGCTCCGTTTCTACCTTTTCAGCCAAAGCTTCAATCTCCTCTTTGCTGAGGAACGTGAAGTATTTCAGGTATTTGATGACATCACGGTCATCCGTGTTCGCCCAGAACTGGTAGAATTCGAATGGAGTCGTTTTATTCGCATCCAGCCAGATGGACCCTCCTGCGGATTTACCGAATTTCGTTCCGTCAGATTTAAGCATAAGTGGGATTGTCAGACCGTAAGCTTTTGCTTCTGGCCCTTCTTTTTTACGGATCAGGTCCAGACCACTTGTAATATTGCCCCATTGATCGGAACCGCCGATTTGCAGCTGTACATCCTCATGTTGGAACAGGTGCAGATAATCGAGCGATTGGAGAATCTGGTACGAAAACTCGGTAAATGAAATTCCGTCTTCCAGTCTGCTCGCAACTACATCTTTAGCCAGCATTGTGTTGAGGTTAAAGTTTTTACCGTAGTCACGCAAAAATTCAATCACATTGATTTTGTGTGTCCAGTCGTAGTTGTTGACCATACGCACCTGATTGTCACCATCCGTTACGAAAAGCTTTTTCATTTGTGCAGTCAGAGCGTCCACATTGGCCTGTACCTCTTCCAACGTTTGCAGGGAGCGTTCCGATTGACGACCACTTGGATCACCAATGGTTCCTGTTGCCCCACCAATTAGAATCACTGGACGGTGCCCAGCAAGTTGGAAACGTTTCAGCATCATGAACGGGATCAAATGTCCGATATGCATGCTGTCTCCTGTAGGGTCAACCCCGCAGTACAATGAAACCGACGTGGTCTCGGTCAGCTCACGCAGACCCTCCGCATCTGTCTGTTGATTAATGGCGTCGCGCCATTCCAGTTCATCAATAATATTCAAAACAAACAACCCCTTCTCTATGCATTGGTATTAGGCCATGATCTACGTTAATTCACAAGGAGCTAAGCCGGGCGAGGCTTTTTTGGACACAAAAAAATCGCCGCCTTGTCTTCAATAGACATAAGGGACGATTATCATAACCGTGGTACCACCCAACTTGCACAGACAACAACTCACACGCTGTCCATACCGCTTTCAGCAAAATATCGTTTGCCATTCCGCTTGGCATTACCCAAGTACTCCAGAGTGTAATTCGCAGCCCTTGTATGTATCAGGTTCCATCAACCCCTGACTTTCTGTAACAGGGACAAAGCCGCTACTGCGCTCTATCAACGTAATTCATGTATTCAATTTATAGCCAGTATAGCCGAACGTTAATATCATTGCAAGGCCAAGTATTTAATCTTTATATAGAGCAACAGATGAGTGCCTACGCCAAAGTTTATAAAGACATCATGTTCAACTTCCCGTGATAATATGCATATGCCTTTTCTGCAATCTGATCTTCATTGTTCCAAAATTGCTGATCCAGCGCATCAAGATGTTGCTCCTCCTCTATTGTTAGAAACTTAGGAATATCCCACAGTTCAGCAAGTCTTTCATCCTCTCCCAAATGCTTAATGCAGCCATATGCTGACTTTATGATGTCCATTACTTGAGTCGCACCAATCGTATGTAATGCCCGCAACGCATAAAGGTACGCCTCTTCGCCCCAGTTGCAGAAAAACTGAACAAAACCACCGTTAAAGACGTCCACCTCTAGCAGCCATAAAGCAGCAATTTCCTGTTCATTCGTTGTTAACGCAGCCCAGCCCTGAGCGGATTCATTCTTTTTCCCCACAAAGGTTAACGCATATTCATACCACACATCATTAATATCCTATTCACTCATGTCAATCACCTCTCTTTTCTTGGTTCCAGCCTCTCCAGATCTTGCCGTTTACCCGACTGATGCCAATACAAGTAAGGATCTCCAAGCTGTTGGAAAGCCTTCTCAACACTTTGGGTCAATTCTTGCATCACTGCGTTTGTGTAATTCAAATGTGTCTGTTTATTATCCACACCATATCGTTTCAGCAATTCCACATGCGCTGCCGTAAAAATGATATCCTCCAGCAGCCAGTAGATCACTTCTTCCGTCTGTTCCATTCTTTTTTCCAACATGACCATGCCACGCTCGTATATACGAACTATATATGCATCATTTTCACTCTCTACATATGGAACACCTTCCCCTTTAAAGCTCTCAAACAAGCGGTTAACATCGTTCTCTATCTGCTGCCTGCGGAAGGATGTCCGCTCAAGCAACTGAAAAAGAGTTCTTGCAATCTCTGGTTTGCTTAGTATGTTGGACATAAAATCTCCTTTTGACATGATAATGAAAAGGCTGCCAATGGCAGCCTCTTCATAACAAGTTTTCAATCAGGTCCCACAGAAAGTCCGGTAGGAGGTATCGCACTGCGTAGGCAGTTCCGCGTACTCAGCCTGTTCGGTAGAATGTTCAAACGGGTTGGAAAGAACAGCTAGAAGTTTCTCCATAACACTAAGATCTCCGTGATTCTCTGCTCGGTCCAGTGCTTCTTCCACCCGATGATTACGAGGAATCACCGCCGGGTTGTTAGACTTCATCAATTGCTGCGATTCTTCTTTCCCTTCTTGCTGTCTGCCTAATCTTGCCTGGCGACGCTCATTCCATTCTGCAAACTCTGAAGTGTCGAACAAGGGAGCTCCGTTGAGCGTATCAAAGGTTAGTGCGAGAAACGTATTCGTGTAATCTGCACTATGCTTCTCCATCAATTCAAGAAGATCTCTGATTAACACTTCATCCTCAGCCTCTTCATTAAACAAGCCCAGTTTGCTCCGCATTCCCGAGAGCCAGTGGTGATGATACAATTCGGAGAATTGTGCAATGGCATCCTGAGCAATTTGTACAGCCTGTTCTTCGTCCTCATGCAGCAGTGGCAGAAGCGTTTCGGCAAACCGAGCCAGATTCCAGCCGCCAATATACGGTTGATTTCCATATGCATACCGACCTTGCGTATCAATGGAGCTAAATACCGTCGCTGGATTGTAGGCATCCATAAACGCACACGGCCCATAATCGATGGTTTCACCACTGATGGCCATATTATCTGTATTCATTACGCCATGAATAAAACCAACCTGTTGCCACTTAGCGATAAGTGAAGCCTGTCGACGAATGACTTCCTGAAGTAACTGGAGATAGCGATTATCGGCTTCGGCAATATCGGGAAAATGCCGTTTCAGTGTATAGTCAGCCAATGCTCTGAGCTCATCAATCGATCCCCATCTGGCTGCGTATTGGAAGGTTGCTACACGTAAATGACTTGAAGCCACCCGAGTCAGGATTGCACCAGGTCGCTCTGTTTCGCGTGTAATGTTTTCTCCAGTAGATACAACCGCCAGACTTCGCGTTGTTGGAATACCCAGTGCATACATCGCTTCACTAATAATATATTCACGCAGCATTGGCCCAACAGCAGCACGTCCATCGCCTCCGCGAGAATATGGGGTTCTTCCCGAACCCTTCAGCTGGATATCCATTCGCTCGCCTTGTGGCGTGATCTGTTCTCCCAGCAGCAAAGCCCGTCCATCACCAAGCATGTTAAAATTGCCGAACTGATGACCTGCATAGGCCTGAGCCAGAGGCTCGGCACCTTCCGGAATCAGGTTACCTGCAAACACCTCCGCTCCTTCATCACTGTTGAGAGCCTCAACATTCAGCCCCAGGCTGGCCGCAAGCAATGTATTGAAGATGATCAATTTCGGTGTTTGAACAGGTGCCGCACCCTGATTTGTAAAAAAGGTCTGTGGCAAACGTCCATAACTATTGTCAAAGTGCCAGCCTTTTTTCAACGTTTCTTGTTGCATGGTGATCACAACTCCTTTTCTGTAACCAAGCGATATCAGGATATCTCTTCGTTTTATTTTAGCCTTGTGAACCAATGCTCATTTATGTAGTCGCATGGAAATTCAACGGGAAGAACATGTAGCATGTTCATGATGAAACTTTAGCATATTTATATCCCTTTTGCATTCATCCTGCTGTAACTTTAATACCCGAGGCACCGTTTAAGTTTCAAAGGGGGGATCAGATTGAGAAAATATATCTATGTGATTGGCTGTATGACACTTTTGTTCATGTGCCTTACCGGGTGTTCAGCGGACAACATACAATCAAAGGGAAATCAGGTTATCGTTCAACAACCGGTTGAGAACTCCAATCAATACACTCTGTATAGAAAAATTACCGATCCAGCACAGGTGCATGCCATTAGGAGCATCACCCGCTCCATTCGATCGAACCACATTATAGCGGATATGGTACGGCCTCCGGATTATAAATTCTTTTTTGAGAAAAAGAATACAACTTCCTCAGATAAAAGTGACATCTATAATCTCTGGATCAGTCCCCATCAGGATCAGGTTGAAATCATCATTGAAAGCAAGCCTACCTATGTTCAATTAACTAAGGAGAAATCTGCCAAGCTTTTCGAACTAATCACAGGTGAAAAGCTTCCGGGGTATGTTGAATAAAACCAAACCAGCCACTCGTACTCCACAGTTCAACCCAATATAAAAACCCAAGAGGTTTATTCGTAAGGGGGAGTCATTCCGATCATTCCACCTCAATGATTACCATCTTGGGTCTGTTCAATTTATTCAGATCGCATGCAAGTTAACAAGACAATCTTACGTATGTGCTTCTTGAGCCTGTACAGGCTGTACGGGCAGACTCTCCTTTTTAAATCCGAGGTTAAAGAAGATATTGAGCAGAATGGCGCATAGACTGCCTGTGATAATACCATCACCAACAATAATGCGGATACTTTGAGGCAGCTGGGCAAACAGATCAGGCACAGCCGTGACGCCAAGACCGAGTGAGACCGAACAAGCAACGATTAACAGATTGGATTGCTTGCTGAAATCCACATGTTGCAGCATTTTAATCCCAGATGAGACCACCATGCCGAACAGAACCACTGTTGCCCCGCCGAGTACCGCGCTGGGAATAATCGTTGCGAATGCCGCAACTTTGGGGATGAGTCCGAGAAAAACCAGAATACCTCCGGCTGCAACAACCACATTGGTCGTTTTCACTTTGGAGAGCTGAACCAAACCAACATTCTGGGCAAATGTGTTGTACGGAAAAGCATTGAAGATTCCACCAAGCACAAACGCTAGACCTTCTGCGCGATATCCTCGTGCCAGATCCTTTTCGTTGATTGGTTGATCACAAATTTTACTCAAAGCCATAAATACACCTGTTGATTCAATGATAACTACCGTACCTACAATGATCATTGTAATAATGGGGCCGATTTCGAAGGTTGGCCATCCAAAGTAAAAGGGCTGGGGCAAATGAAACCAGGAGGCCTCCTGAACAGAGCTGAAATTCACTTTTCCCATGAGGGCAGCGACGAGAGTACCCACAATAATACCGAGGAGAACTGCGAGGGATTTGACAAAGCCGCGAGCATATCGATTCAGCACCAGAATGAAGAGCAATACCCCGAATGAGAGAGCCAGATTGTCTAAGCTTCCGAAATTTTCGCTGTTTGCTCCGCCTGCCATGTTTTTGATACCTGTTGGAATCAACGCCAGACCAATAATGGTTACGACTGTTCCAATCACTACGGGAGGAAACAGTTTGACGATTTTACTAAAGAAGACAGCACATATAACGATGAATATTCCTGCTGCAATGATGGAACCGTAAATGGCTGGAATTCCATATTGTGATCCAATCGCAATCATCGGAGTCACAGCAACAAATGAGCTTCCAAGAACTGCTGGCAAGCCTATCCCCAAATACTTCCCTTTACGTGCTTGAAGCCATGTCGCGACACCACAGGTTAACAGGTCAATCGATACCAGGTACGCCAATTGTTCTGCAGTCAGGTTTAACGCCCTTCCCACAAGCAGCGGAACCAAAATGGCCCCGGCATACATCGCCAATACGTGCTGAATTCCCAGTGAAAAAATCCTCATTCTCTTGGTTTCTCTCATCCCTACCTGCCCCCTGTAATTTAGAATCACTTTACCGCTGCAAAAATCATGTTATGTTGATTCACATTATATAAACAATTGCTTCAAGTTCCATGATTCATGTTACGGAATTGTTACAAAACATAAATAGATTCAGTCTTTTTATGCGCATTATACAAAATTAACACATAACCCGATCTATTACATGTCAGTTAATATAACAACAAAGGTTGAATAACGTTGCACTCTTCATACTTCTTCGCTAAGGATAATTACACGTCACGATTTAGTAGTAAAGATTTCCTTTAGATCAATCTCTTGATCTCTGTTATGATGATTAACGGCAAATTTGAGAAATTCGGGAGGAACTTCCTAGATGAGACAAAATTTTAAAGGTATCACCCTATTTTACTTAAGCATGCTTTTAGTGTTACTAGCCTGTCCTTGGAATAAGGCCGCTGCTGCCGATTCCTACAAATCGTTGGACTTATACTATCCAACAGACATTGACGATCACTGGGCATACGATACCCTTGACAACTTCGTTAATGCTGATTTACTAAACGGGTATCCCCTAAGTACTGGCGAAGTGGCTCTCAAGCCCAATCATCCCATTACCCGTGCAGAATTTGTTTCTATTCTTGTACAGTCGGCAGGGCTACATAGCACTGCTCAAGGGAAAGCCTTTAATGATGTGAACGCAGGCAAATGGTATGCCGATGCGGTCCGGATCGCTAGTTCACTTGGCGTAGTTGGAGGCATATCCAGTACTGAATTTGGTCCAGATCTCCCTATCACCCGCGGAGATATTGCCGTTATGGTTGTACGGACTTTCTCCAGCTCCATCCAATCTGAAGGCTCTGCCAAAACCTTTAAGGATGTCCCCAACTATTACGCAGCCTCGGCCATTGCAAAAGCAAGCCAAACAGGGATCGTTTCGGGTATGACGACCACCACGTTTCAACCGTTTGCGAAAGCCACTCGCGCCCAATCGGTTGTCATGCTAGAGCGGGCTTTACGTTTGGAACAAACCCAGCTCCCTGATACAACTGAACTGATAACTCTGGCTTCCAACGCAACCGAACAGGAGATTACGGCGATGTCTGAACACAGCTACGATCAAGTTTCTGATATCTATGCTACATATTACACCGGT
Organism: Paenibacillus sp. FSL F4-0087; assembly: GCF_038020215.1. NCBI lineage: Bacteria > Bacillati > Bacillota > Bacilli > Caryophanales > Paenibacillaceae > Paenibacillus > Paenibacillus sp. FSL F4-0087. The sequence goes on along the minus strand of NZ_JBBODJ010000001.1, from coordinate 5,374,673 downwards.
TATCAGCTCTCCTTTAATCTCACTTCACTTGATGATCTGACATCCGCTCTGGATGAGCAAACCCAGCTGGATATTGAATGGATCTCCAAACCTGTTTTCTCCATTGTGGAGCGCTCCAATCAATATGCCGTATTGGAAGCGAATGGCGGCAAAATTAAAACGAGCATCAATGCAGGTAAGGACCTAAACGAAGAAACCATTTCATTAGACGGGTTGTATAGGCTCAAGAAAATGGATGATAACACCTGGAAAATCTACGCGGTTTTACCTTATGAGGGATAACATCAGAAACACTGATATATAACAAAAAGCACTGAACCGGGTTCAGTGCTTTTTGTTATTTCAATAAACCATTAAACAGCTATTTCAGGCAAACAGTGATTCCAAGCCCCTCATCTTGAGGGGATCGGATAATCGACAACAATCACATTCTCCACCCACTCATTCAGGGAGGTTACAAATGCCTGATGAGCAGGATGTGGACCATAAGCACGCAGCGCTTCCTGATCTTCAAATGTCACTCTCAGGCCAAGTGTGAAGCCCTGAATATGATCGGTCTCCTCGGTTACATTAATGCCTGCGGTGAGATCCACAATTCCAGGAATCTGTTCCTGTAAGGCGAGTAATTGAGCTACCAATTCCTGCTGTTTGACCGTAGTAATTTTATCGTTCAATTTGAATACAACCAAGTGTTCATACATTACCTGCTCCTCCTCATTCCTGTAACAAGTTATTTAGCTTTTTAATACTCTGCGCTGAACATGATGCAGCAACTTTTGAAGCCAGAGCACATCACTCTGTATCGAGTGGTAGGCATGATCTCTCATCAAGAACAATGCATCTTTCAAATCCTCCTGAAGATCAATCTCCTGAGGTGTATGAGAATCAATGTATTCCAGCCTCTTATTCATTTTCTCAATAATATCCTCAATCAAGTAAGCAATCTTTTGATTATCCACCTTATCCAAATGGACCAACGCAGCGTATAAGGACTGTACGTTCGTAAACTTCTGGAACACCTTATATATGCTCTCTTCCAGGGACTGACGTCCTTTTTCGGTAATTCCATATGTCGTTTTGTCCGGTCGATTTTCAGTCTGGATTGTTTCTACCTTCTCGATAAGACCCTTCTTCAGCAACACTTCAAAATTATAATAAATGGTGCCCTCGGTAATCTTGGCATCCGTTTGATCCAGATGTTTACCAATTCGCTTCTTAATATCATAGGGATAATAATTCCCTTCACTTAGTGCACCGAGTATAAATATTTGAATCGACATTGTGACTGCCCCCATTCTGCTCTTCCAAGGGTACAGCTTCTTCCTGATCGCCTACCCTCATAACTTCTATTTTATATCATAACGGGCTGTTGTACAGGTTCTTGTACGGTATCAATTTGCTTGGCTTTTTTGAAATGATGAATAGCCGTATTGATAACAAAGGCTCCCAAGCCCACCAATGCCAGTCCAACCGCATATTCTACCGTCTTCCCTCCGCCGAAGAGAATATTATAATCCAGATGCGTTGAATAGAACATCGGTGTGATGTGACTCACGAATTTGAAATATCCTGGCATCATCTCCGGTGACATGGACGTCCCGTTTGCAATAGATTGGCTGAGTACAAATATCATATTGATCAGCATTCCGCCTTGACCGAGAAGCATGATAAAGATGCTGGTGAACTCAATTGACACAAACAGCTGTAAACTGTGTACCATCCACATTTTCAAGAATACTTCCACGCCATACCCCTGCACCATAAAATAAATGCCGATCCCTACGAGTGGAGCAAGGATGGAAACAAGCAGGTTTGTACCTCGCATGGCAAAGAATGCTCTCCATTTCCCCATCTGTCCTTGCAGTTGCTTCATTCCGCCAATGCTTTGCATCGCATAGATCATGGCTCCAACATAGAGCGCCATGGTGATGAACATCGGTGCCATCTGATTCTGCATGCCTGCTGGCTGCGGGTTGCTCAGAACAATGTCAGATGACACTTTGCCCATAGTGGATTCCACAATCTGTTTCGATTGCTCTGCAGGAACCTGCATACTGCTCAGCACACCCTCGAAGCTCTGTGCCTGAACCTGTGCACCCATCTGCGCGGTGATTTCAGCTGCAACATTTTTCATGGAGCTCGTGATTGTTGTTGGGTTCGATTCATTAATCAGGTACTGTAACTGAGCTTTACCATCCTGTTCAGACAGTTTCTCCGTAAAATCACCTGGTATACGTATGATCATATGAATATCCCGGTCTTCCAGCCCCGTCTTCGCCTGTTCTAATGATTCGTTGGTAACTACCTTAAATGGCAATTGTTCTTGCAACTTTTGTACAAATCCTGTACCGGACTGCTGGTCCTCGTTGACAATGGCAACCGTAAGATTCGTTACATTTTTGGGGATTGCGCTATACCCCGACATAAAAACGGTCAACATTACAATTTGATAAAAAACGATCATGAATATGCCTGCCTTGACTCCGCCGTGCTTCAGTATGTTCTTCACTCTCTACTCCACCTTGTTGTCTCAATTTAAACTACTTGAATTAAAGTACTCTTATTTGTTATATTTGTCAATGAGACCAACCAAGGAGGCGAAAAGAATGACGAAGAGCTCTATTATTTCTCTGTCAGAAATTACGAATTTCCAATCGAAAGAAGAAGAATTCAGTCCCTACCGTTGGTATCGCAGCATGTTGAATCAGGAACCCGTCATCTACAATGAAGAGACCGATTCCTGGCATGTATTCAGGTATGATCTTGTCAAAACCGTGCTTAATGATCACGAGCATTTCTCCAGTGTGAGAAAAAGATCAATTGTTAATGTGGGATATTCAAGCGAAGAAAAAGGTGCGGACAGCGAGCATCATATGCCGGACAAGCTGGATATTCACAATGTAGATCCGCCGGAACATCGCAAGCGGAGATCATTGCTGGCAAGTGCATTTACACCCAGAAGTCTCAAGCTCTGGGAACCAAGAATAGAGGCAGTGGCCGAAGAGCTGATCAGAGAATTTGAAGGTCAATCGGAAGTGGACATTGTTGAAGCTTATACGAGCATGTTTCCTGTCATTATCATGTCTGACCTGCTCGGCATCCCTTCCAAAGATCGTCATTTGTTCAAAGATTGGGTGGACACCATGTTTATGCCTACTACCGATGCCACTTTTGATCAAATTAACGAAATGAAAAAGATTGCCGGGGAGGAATACTTCAAGTACTTGTATCCCTTCGTTGTGTCCAAAAGATCCAATCTGGGAGAAGATATCATATCAGACCTGATCCAGGTTGAGCTCGATGGCGAGCACTTTACAGATGAAGAGATTGTGCGAACCACCATGTTTATTCTGGGCGCCGGCATAGAAACTACAAGCAACCTGCTGGCCAACTCGTTCTATGCCCTTCTATATGACCAACCGGAACTGTATGCCGAACTCAGGGATAACCTTGAGCTTGTCCCAGCCGCGGTAGAGGAAATGCTGAGATACAGGTTTCACATCAGCAAAATGGACCGTATGGTCAAAGAAGATAACGATCTGCTCGGAGTTAAACTGAAAAAGGGAGACGCTATCGTAGCGTGGATGAGTGCAGCCAATATGGATGAGAATATGTTCGAAGATCCGTTCACCTTGAATGTTCATCGTTCAAACAATAATAAACAGCTTGCGTTTGGTTTTGGTACTCACTTCTGTCTGGGGGCTCCTCTGGCCCGTCTAGAGGCCAAAATTGTACTGACCGCATTTCTAAAAACGTTCACCAGCATTGAACCTTTGCAAGGATTCAATCTGGAGGAAAACCTGATCCCTTCTGCGGCTGGACAATCTTTAACAAGTCTTCCGATGAAATTGTATAAGTAAATACATCTGACGTAAATTCATTTATAAATTGATAATCTTCACTATAAGTTCTATGGATACACTCAAAACAAAAAAGAGCAGATCCCATCTGCTCTTTCTCTCTACTCTTTTCTTTATAAATAACCTGTATCCTTCCATTCTACCGTTCGTTAATTCAACAAACCTGTCCCACTCATCATAAACGGCACCACTCGCTCGGCCAACTCAGCCGGGGATTCCTGCCTCTCCTCCAAATTCCAACGATACGCCACCCCATAGATAGACCAGCTCAGCATCGTTGCCAAATACGCCAATGTTTTGGGTGGCTCCGCACCATCTGTTTGACTCATGGCAAGCTCCAGAACAAGCTTCTCTAACTGAGCCTTAATGTTTTCCTCAAAGATTGGCGCTACGGATTCATATTTCTTGATACATTGGTTGCTTGAATCATGATAATTACATAACGAGATCACCAGTTGCTTTAGGGTCTCTTCTGTCATATGTGCCCCTACATTAATCTGTTTGAGCACATATTCTTGGAAAGCATAGGACAAAACGGATTCAAGCAGTTCATATTTGTCTGCAAAATGGGCATAAAATGTGGCCCGGTTAATCGTCGCCTTTTGCGTAATATCCTGAACCGTAATAGCTGAGAAATCCTTTTTATTCAAATGATAAAAAAACGCATCCTGAATTAATTGACGGGTTCGGATCACCCGTGGATCATTGGGATTTGGAGAAAACTCACCTGACATATACAAAGTACCCCTTTTAATCGATCTTGTAATCATACTTCTCAATGCTTCTATTATAGATAGCTACTGTTAGGTCAACAAGTAATCCAGGGTTAAACCGACATTATTATGGTGGCTTCGCTTAAGCAACACATTGGCTAAATCGTCGGTTGATGCAGCCTTTCTCCATTGATAATATTGCACTCGTACCCCGCTTGGAGGTGCACTATTATGGAGGTGTTTGACTTGAGTAGTCGTCAGCAGCAACAAGTTCAATTGACGGAAAATCTGTTTCAACCTTATACAATTCATCATTTAACATTGCAGTCTCGTATCGTTATGCCCGCTATGGGTCGGGCTTTCTCACCAGATGGTGTACCGGGCTCCGATGTAGCAGCTTATTATCGCAGACGTGCGGAAAATGGCGTCGGACTTATTATTACCGAAGGTGTAACTATTGACCATCCGGCGGCAACCAGCGAACCACGAGTGCCCCGTTTTCATGGCGAAGAAGCATTAAACGGCTGGGCAGAAGTCGTCAGACAAGTCCATGAAGCCGGGGGCAAGATTTTTCCACAGCTTTGGCATATGGGTATGGCTCGTCCAGCGGGATCACAGCCTTATCCGGAAGCTCCGTCCATTGGGCCGTCGGGTATTGATCTCGAGGGAAATCTGACGGGTGAACCGATGACAGACGAAGAAATCACCAACATCATTCAAGCTTTTGTTGACGCAGCAGTTCATGCCAAACGGCTTGGGTTTGACGGCATCGAACTTCAAGGAGCACATGGTTACCTGATTGACCAATTCTTCTGGGACAGAACAAATAAACGGACAGACCGCTATGGCGGCGATCTTATCAAGCGTACGCAATTCGCTACCGAACTTATTCAAGCGATTCGTGCTGCCGTGGGTCCTGATTACCCGATTGCCATTCGTTTGTCGCAGTGGAAAATGAGTGATTATTACGTCAAACCGCTGGACTCACCGGATAAGCTGGAGCTATTCCTGAATGTGCTGGTAGAGGCCGGCGTCGATATATTCCACTGCTCAACACGACGTTTCTGGGAGCCGGAATATGATGGTTCGGAACTTGGATTTGCCGGCTGGGTGAAAAAACTGACAGGCAAACCAACGATAGCCGTGGGCTCTGTCGGTCTGGATGATGAATTTACCAGTCTCTATACGGAAGGTAAAGGTGCAAGACACAAGGATTTGGATGATCTTCTTCATCGGTTGGAACAGGAGGAATTTGATCTAGTTGCCGTTGGACGCGCACTTCTCGCGGATCCGGCATGGGCTGTGAAGATCCGTGATGGCCGCGTGAATGAAATTCAGGCCTTTTCGCCAGAAGCGCTTGTTACGTTGCTATAAGATTAATTTAGGACCGAATTCATATGGTTATCCGTTGAATGAGCTATAATTGAACCAAAATACTCGTCATCCATTTAGTTAGGGACAGCGGGTATTTTGGTTTTTTTACATGTGTACACAAAACAGGCGAGCAATATCATCCAAGAAAGTCCCTTCTTTTCATATTATAATGACATTTAACTTACCAGAAAGAAGGTGCAGCAGGTGACTCGTGAAGTGCGAACCGTCGTGTTCGATACCGATCTACAACTCGAAGCCTATCAATTCGAAGGCATTATGCAGAAATTCCCCAATCATTTTCATGACTACTACGTCATTGGATTTATTGAGCAAGGCAATCGCCATCTTGTATGTAATAACGAAGAATATATGCTGAACACTGGAGACATGATTATTTTTAATCCGCATGATCCCCATGCCTGCGAACAGGTGGACGGCAGAACCCTGGATTATCGTTGCATCAACATTCAACCTGAGGTCATGCGCCAATATGTACAGGAAATTACTGGACAAGATTACTTGCCACGATTTACTTCCCCTGTATTCTATCAGAGCGAACATGTTACTTCCTTGTATGAGCTGCATCAGATGATTTTGGAAGAGCAAGCTGACTTTCACAAAGAAGAGCTGCTGCTCTTTCTGCTGGAACAGCTGATGAGAGAATATGCGGATGCCGAACCGCCTATTTCCACCCAGGACGTCACCATCGAGATTAGACGCGTATGCGAGTACATAGAGACTCATTATATGGAGAGCATTACGCTGAACCAGTTAGTCGAGTTAACAGGGCTGAGCAAATACCATCTGTTGCGTTTATTTACTCGTCAAAAAGGGATATCTCCCTACCGCTACCTAGAAACGATTCGCATCAATCAGGCCAAACGGCTATTGGAACAAGGCCAGCTCCCAATCGAGGTCGCCGCGCAGACAGGTTTCAGTGACCAGAGTCACTTTACGAATTTTTTCAAAAAGCTAATTGGCTTGACGCCCAAGCAATATAGACGCATCTTCAACCATGAAGTGGATTCAAAGCGTATAGCGGATGATCAGTCATGACAAGTCAGAACCAAATCTCCACTGGACATCTGCTGGCCTTACTTACGATCCTGATCTGGGGAACAACGTTTATCTCCACCAAGGTGCTGTTGATCGAATTCACCCCGGTGGAGATTCTGTTTTTCCGTTTCGTGATAGGCTATGTGGTGCTCTTCCTGATCTATCCGCGGTTGATGAGAATTACCTCAATTCGAGAAGAAATGCTGTTTATCGGTGCTGGATTATGCGGGGTTACGTTATATTTTCTCATTGAAAATATTGCACTAGTGTATACCTTCGCTTCCAATGTAGGTGTTATTGTTTCAATTGCCCCATTCTTTACCGCAGTCCTTGCACATTTCTACCTGGATGGAGAGAGATTGCACAAGCGGTTTATCGTGGGCTTCGTCATTGCCTTGTCTGGCATTATCCTGATTGGATTCAACGGCAGTTTCATCCTGCAACTGAATCCGCTGGGGGATCTGCTCGCTTTCGTGGCACCTGCTGTATGGGCGGTCTACTCTGTACTCATGCGCAAAATAGGTGAACTTCCCTATCACACTATCGGTGCTACACGCAAAGTATTCTTTTATGGACTATTATTCATGCTTCCGGCTTTGTTCCTATTCGAATTCCATTTCGATCTTGGGCGCTTCGCCAACATGACCAACCTCTCAAACCTTCTCTTTCTCGGGCTGGGTGCCTCTGCCTTATGTTTTGTAACCTGGAACCGGGCAGTGACTCTTCTGGGAGCCGTCAAAACAAGTGTGTACATTTATTTGGTGCCTGTCATTACTGTCGTCGCTTCTGCACTGATTCTACATGAGCGGATTACCTGGATAACGCTGCTCGGGGCTCTGTTAACGTTGGTCGGATCATTCATTTCAGAGAAAAAAGTACAAAGAAAAGACTACGGTAGTACGTTGCCGAAACTTCAATAGTGCAAGGTCCGTCTACCATAACTCAAAAAAGAGGCATTAATCCTGACGGATTAGTGCCTCTCTTCATTTTGCCAAGGACATTGCATCGATGCCTTTCTCTAATTCAACATGGATAGAAGTTTCTCCAACTCCTGCTTCTCCAGATGTCTCCATTGTCCACGTTCCAGTCCATCCAGCGTAACATTCATAATTCGGATGCGCTCCAGCTTGAGCACTCTGTAACCCAGGGCTTTGCACATTCTGCGAATTTGCAGATTAAGCCCTTGAGTCAAAATGATACGAAATACGTTCTCACTATGCTTATATACCTCACACGGCTTCGTCACCACATTCATAATCTCAACCCCCTGCGACATCGCTCGAACGAATTCGTCTGTCACTGGTTTGTCAACGGTCACTACGTATTCCTTGTCGTGATTATGCTCCGAACGCATCATCTTGTTCACAATATCTCCGTCATTGGTCAGAAAAATCAAACCCTCAGATGCCTTATCCAGCCTGCCAATCGCAAAGATACGCGAGGGATAATTCACATACTGAATGATGTTTCCCTCCACCTGTTCTGCTGCGGTGCAGACAATGCCGATGGGTTTATTCAGAGCAAGGTAAACAGGCTCGCGATCATTGAAAGGAATCTCCTGGCCATCAATGAGCACGATATCCTCGGGCTCCACGTCCGCACCTTTTTCACACACTTTACCATTAATCGTGATGCGCCCTGCTGCAATTAATCGGTTCGTTTCCCTGCGGGAGCAATATCCCGTTTCACTTATGTATTTGTTAATTCGCATGCTCCACCACTTCTCATCTGTAATATTGCCACTTGTTCATTAGCGAGCTTATGTTGTCAGTTCATCGGCTTCGTTCAATAGGGTAGTACCTTGTACTGATTTTCATCCCACATCATCTCACTTATAATGAAACGAAGCAAATGAATTGTTATACGGAGGTACATAGGAAACCCAAATTAAACTGAGAAAAGGAGTTAACCATGGACAAAAAGTGTATGAGAGTGCTTAAAAAGTTATATTTACACGCCAATGGTGATTATGACAGAGCACGAGAAGTAATGATCTATCAAACGGATACACTAACTGCAGCAGAACAGGAGCTACTGACTGCACAGGGCTGGGTGGCTAATGATCTCGAACTGATCCACCATGATGATATCCTTCAACAACTAATCGCTTTCCAGCAGCATGAACTTCTTTCCTGGTCGACGATTACTCAAGCATTTATTGCAGGTGTCGGGGGCAGTTATCCACGAGGCATATCTACGCTCGCAAGCTACCATATGATGATTCACTCGCAGATGCATGCTTATGAGGAAACTGAACAGTTCCTTGCTTGCCGAGTTTGCGGTTTCAGTCATAGCGATGAGGGCTGGGAGAATCTATCCAATATCCGTTACGCTCTTCACCAGGGTTATGATTACAGTGGGTCAAGCGTAGGTGCATACGCCGATCTAACAGAATTCATCAACTTACTTGAGAAGGAACCTATTAAACCGACTCCCGAGGATATCAACATATTCAATCAACTGCTTTATATGCTGGATCAGGCTGACGATGAAGAGTCTCCGGGAAAATTTGAGAAACGACTCACTGCGGAGAAATTGGTCAAAGGACACGCCGGAATTCGCAGAAGTATCCTTCAAGCGCTGTCCAGAGTAGGTGTGCTGCCTAATCAAGTTCTCTCCCTCAGTGCAGACCATTGGACCAACAACGAGCATATCCTGAACGGGGGATTGCTGCTTAACAATACCAAAGGCCGCTCTGATATGGAGATGCCTTGGGCGGGCTGGCAAGGTAAACTAGGCGTCGATTGGGACAAAGCACACAAGCTGTTTGGACACGCGATTCAATTCAAAGACTGAACAGTCCCCTGTCATATTTAATAATTATTGTTTGTATAAACAGCTTAATCCAGATAAAAAGGAGTTTCCCATGCACAAAGTTACCCAACTTTTAATTGACCCTGATCATCTGAACCAAAATACTGGTATATGGATTGGCGGAGAAATCGCATATGTTACAGATTGGCCGCTTAATCAGGAGAGTCAGCCCTTGTTGCATCTGTTCTCCATTGATTGCAATACACTTTTACAACAGCTGCATGTCCCTTCGTTGCCCCCTGGGAAGTATATTTCGGTCTTCTCCACCTATTCCGCTTCGGATTACTTTTTGGATCAGGTAACCTATACGGGGGATGAGCTGGAATGGAAGGAGAATATTCTCGCTGGATGTACATATGTATCCGTATCTTCAGAGCCACTAACTTCCGTATGTCCCATTCAATCCATTCCTTTATGCGGAGTAGGATTGACGGAAATAGAGATAGAGGAACAGGATTTCCCTGCCTTTTCATTTTTCTCTTCCATGCTACCAAACGGTGTGAACGGAATTAGCCATTTGTTAGAGGACTATCAATTCGTTTGTCAGATTTATTCCGGGGATTTCCCTGATCCCTATCAGGATATACTGGGACTTTCCGATGCAAACGGATATTTGTTATTACGAACTGGTTCTGCGTCTGCTCAGGCACCCTTGGAAGGAATTTTCTTTGTGCAGACTGCCTAGTGGGGACGATAGCTTAAGTTTATTCATAAGGATCTGATCATCAAAAAGTTTCCTGTCAATTACAGACAAGGAAACTTTTTTTGCTTCGACACGAAATCGTTTTAGGTTGAACATTGTGTGAGAAAGATCATTCATTCGCCAAAAGTTAACATTATTTTACAATAAAAAGCATGTACAATTGCATAATTATGGTATAAGTTATATACGAAAGAAACATTATTTACATAATATAAAATTTATATCCATCTCAGGGAGGGCAACACATGAGAAGAATTTTCGCTTTAAGCTGCGGATTTTATCTATTAATCGGCATAACCAGCGTTGTACTTGGTGCACTTCTACCCGTCTTATTGACACATTATGAGCGTGGTTATAGTGATGGCGGGTTTTTGTTGTTTTTGCAGTTCCTCGGTTTTCTTGTCGGGGTGCTCGTTGCTCCTTCCATGACTGCTCGCATCGGCAGAAAATCCATGTTAACCATCGCCCTGATCTGTATCGTTACTGCCTATGTTGTTCTCGGATTCTTGCCATCCTGGACAGTTGTTCTTCTTTTAACCATTATTGTCGGGTTTGGGTCTGGCATCATTGAACCCTCCGTTGGTGCGTTTACGATAGAATTTACGGAAAATCAGAAAGCAGTAGCAATGTCAAAGCTTGATGTGTATTTTGCCCTTGGAGCACTTCTCATTCCGGCAGTCGCTGCCTTATACATTTGGCTGGATCTTTGGCATCTTACGTTTTATACCGTTTCCGCGTTATCCCTTATTCTCATGCTGTTATGGGTGACCATGCCCACCTCCGCCGCTTCTTATCTGAAACAAGCTGGTGAAAATACCGTTGGACATGCAACGGGCAGATCCCAGTATTCCAGAAAACATCTGGGGCTGCTCACAATCTTCGTCGTCTTTTTCTTCGTTTACATGGGTCTGGAGTTAGGCCTAATGAACTTCTTGCCTTCCATTCTGGTCGAACGATTGCAGTTACAGGAATCTGTCGCTTCACTCAGCGTATCCATTCTATGGATTGCCATGATTATCGGTCGTCTTTTTTCCGGGAAAATTGCTGAAGCCGTCAACTACATGCCTTTCCTGATCTGGAGTACGGTAGGTACACTTCTGTTCGCCGTTGCCATGGTGTTCGTAACAGGCCAATGGGCAACATACCTGCTAATCTTCGGAACCGGATTGTTCATGTCAGGACTGTTCTGTATCGCACTGGTCTATGCCAACATTCTGATTCCCGGCATGACTGAGCGCACAACCAGCATCCTGATTGCCTCAGGCGGTATCGGTGGCGCCATCCTGCAGTATGTAACCGGATGGAGCATGAGTTCGTGGCCTGTAGTAAACACGATCTGGATTTTGGCCGGATTTTGTCTGATTCTACTCCTCACTCTCGTTCTCTCTCATCTCTGGAACGTAAGGAACAGCACCGTAAGTGGAACTCTCGCACATCAAAGTAAAGAGATTTAAACGTTGCTTCTTGAGAGGGGTGATGCCTGCGTAAACCAGAATTGTTGATCTTCGTTCAGGCTAGAACATTACATTTATGGAGGGAATCATATGCAAACCTTAACCAAAAACCGTTTCAGAACCGGACAAGGGATTAAGTTGATTGACGATGAAGGCGTTGAATATCTGGATGGCGTATCCGGTACATTCAATCTGTCACTGGGCTACAATCACCCGCATGTCGTGAGCAAAATTCAGGAACAAGTCGGCAATCTGACGCATATGTCTTCCTCCTTCACAGAACCGTATGTGGATGAAGTGCTCGATCATCTGATTGAATATGCTCCAAACGATATTAATGCGGGTTGGATGCGAGATATTACGGGCTCAACCGCCAATGAATGTGCCACCAAAATCGCACAGAAATACACTCAATCCACAGACATTATCAGCCTGTACCTATCCCATCATGGTCAGACCCAGTTTGCAACAGGGATTTCGGGAAATGCCTTCCGACGGAAACGGTTTCCAAATTCGGCTGTTCCCAACTCCGTTCATGTGCCTGCACCATACTGCTATCGTTGCCCATTCAAATCTTCAAGCGGAGACTGCGGATATCAATGCGTTGAAGCTATCTCCGATGCTATAGAATATGCGAGCTCCGGCTCAGTCGCCTGCATGATTATTGAACCGATTCTCGGCAATGGCGGCAATATCATTCCTCCTGCAGGTTATTTCAAGCGCCTGCGTAAACTGTGTGATGAGTACAATATCATTCTCATTGCCGACGAAGTACAGACGGGAATCGGACGCACCGGGTACATGTTCGCCAGCGAACTATTCGATATTCAACCTGACATGATTACCCTTGCCAAAGGTCTCGGCGGAATCGGTGTACCTGTTGCTGCGGTATTGATGCAGTCCCGATTGAATGTACTGGAAAAGCATGAACATTCCTTCACCTCTGGAAGCAATCTGATCTCCGTAACCGCTGCCAAATCTACCCTGGAGGTTGTATCCGAACCTGGATTCCTTGATGACGTGAAACGCAAAGGTGAAATCTTAGGCGGATTACTGCAAGATTTGGCCATGAAATATCCAAGCATCGGTGAAGCTCGCGGAGTCGGGCTGATGTGGGGATTGGAAATGGTGGGTGACAATAATGAACCGGATACGGATAAAACCAATGCCATTATCGACCGTGCCTTCACGGATGAGCATCTGATTTTAAGAGGATCACGTTACGGATTCGGGAACGTAGTAAAGGTCAGACCATCGCTTACCACAACAGAAGATGAGTTGGTTGAAATTGTAGAGCGACTCGATTCGGTGCTTGCAAGCGTCCATTAAAACATTTCAATGCCATTGCTCGAAGTGGTCGTTTCGGTTACGAATCGTTCTTCTGATCGCTGTTATCCCCGGATTTTATTTGATTTCCCTTTTCCGAGGGGAAAATCCGTTGATAGCATATGCTTCCGAAGCAGCTTTCTTCCAGAAAGCTTTTAGGCGAACGCTCCGCTTCTTCAGAATCGATTTCGTCCCCTTCACTACTTTCGTATCTTGTCAGAAACTGTTTTTAAAATGAATCGCTATAGTTACATTTCATATTATTATAAGGAGGTTTTAACATGTTAGCATTGGTATACAAATCGGCTTGGGATGTAGCGCTTGAGGAACGGCCTGTTCCGGAAATCGCGAGAGATAACCAGGTGTTGGTTCGAATCCGGGCAACGGGTGTATGCGGTACCGACCTCGGTATTGTCAGCGGTAAATATCATGCGGTTCCTTCCGTCATACTTGGTCACGAGTCTGCCGGGGAAGTCATTGCTGTGGGCACAGCTGTAACAACACTGCAACCGGGAGACCGGGTTGTCATCGATCCTACCTATTATTGCGGGCAATGCGACATGTGCAGAACAGGCAGACAAAATCACTGTACACATAAGTCGGTTACAGAGACCGGTGTGAGTGCTGATGGTACATTTACGGATTATTATGTAACAGAGGACCGCTTTTTGTATAAATTGAAGGACCATGTGAGCTATGAGGAAGCTACATTGACTGAACCGCTGAGCTGCATGCTTACAGGCATTAATCAGATCCAGCTGCTGCCGAATTTCAGAACAATTATCCTCGGCGCAGGGCCGATTGGTATTCTATACAGCTATGCCCTCGCTTCCAAAGGCGTCACTGGCTGTCTCGTCGATATCTCGGAAGAACGCTTGGCTATTGCAGGTTCGATTGCACCGGACCGTTGGGAGGTTCATTCATCCTTTGAAAATGCGATAGAATCACTGGCACCCACAACCAATCAGGTTGATATGATTGTGGATACGACAGGCGTCGTGGGTACACAAGTGCTTTCGCAACTCGCCAGCGGCGGTTATCTCATGCTGGTCGGTCTGAGAGATGGTAACACATCGTTCAATCCCAAGGAAGTTGTGGACCGCAGTCTAAAAATCATTGGCTCCATCGACTCCCTGGGAACTTTCGCAACAGCACACTACATGATAGAGCAACAGATTATCCCGGCGAAAAAAATTATCACCCACTCGTTCCCGTTGGAGGATTACGAAGAGGCATTCCGCACGCTTGGCTGCGATATTCAGGGGCGTACACTTCAAGCTTCTTCACATGCCATCAAAGTGGTGCTGCAATCCAGCGGTTCCAGTATCTAATGTAGCAAGTTAATCATGATTGAGATAAATTAGAGATAATTGCTTACAGAATCCTGGAGGAGGAATACAACATGGTAGCAAACAAGGAGTTTGACGGGCTGGGAGAGTCAAAGAATGACAGCATTCAGGCGGTCATTTTTGACATGGATGGCGTACTGATTGACAGCGAACCGATTTATTTCGAGATTGAACGCAGCTCTTTTGCCCATTTTGGCGCAAAAATGACGGAGGAAGAACATCACACCTATGTTGGAGTCACGCTGGAATCGATGTGGCGGCAAGTTTTGGACAAGCACCAGTTAACAGCTACCGTGGAAGAAGCCCTCGCATACCATCAACATAATGTGATGCAGACGATGCTGGCTCACCCGAAGCTGACAGCCATGCCTTCCGTAGAACGCTGGTTAAGCTGGCTGCATGAGCAGCACATTCCGATAGCCGTTGCTTCTTCATCTCCACGTGCACTGATCGATCTGATCATGGACAAGACCGGACTTGGAAAATACTTCGAGGTCCGAATGACAGGTGAGGAAGTCACGAATGGCAAACCGGCTCCGGATATATTCCTGACTACAGCCGAGATGATTGGAGCATCCCCATCGAACTGTCTTGTCATTGAGGATTCGCGCAATGGTGTTCAGGCCGCCAAAAGTGCAGGTATGCGCTGCATCGGATACCGCAATCCGGGATCAGGTGACCAGGACTTATCCAAAGCCGATTTTCAGATTTCCAGTTACGATGAGTTATGGACGCTGAAAGATACACTTCCGTTGGAAGGCCGATCGCCAAGCTTGTCGGAAATAAACTAACACGAAAAAAAACAACCCAAATGGCTTCAATTCCTTGGAATTGGAGCTATTTGGGTTTTGCTTGCTGCAAATTTAACGCGATAACACAAACTCGAATATCGTCTAGACCGAAATATCCAGACTTCCACCCAGATTGGGATGAGGAGCCGGAACCGACTTTAACATTTCTGTTAGTTGCTGACCTTGCTGCTCTGCCATGTCTTTCGACATGGACATGACTTGCAAGCTCGCCGACTGCGCTACTGAGACTTGACTCATAGCCATTGATAATGCTGCAATATCCATGTTCTGCACTCCTTTCGTTTTCTGGTCAATAGGCATACCTATTTTATATCGGTCAGATGGGAGGAAATATGTAATTCTCTCCTTCATGTTCAAAAGCTTAACATTCGCCCTCTTCCAATCCTTTCGAAGATGCTATAGCAAAACAAAACATCTATTAATACGTATATGTTAAAATCATGAAGGAGGGTTGCTTATGAACGGGAGAAAATTTGTTATTCTTTTTTCAGTCATTGCCGGAGTTTGTATCGGGTTATTTGGTGGATTTATCTATTGGGTCCTGTCAGGAGTCTAGAACATTTCTATGAAAAGAGTTCCTAACCTAAGTATTTCAATACCCCATCTGTTTCCTTGGCTCTCAGGGTGACTTTGGCTAATAACTGTTCCGGTTGCTGAAAATCCCCTTTGATCTCTTCCATCAATTCCTTTACCATCTCTTCCAGTTGCGCTAATGTTGTTTCTTTAGGTAAAATACGAGTTCTTGCGATCTCATGTTTACGAAAAGAATCATCATACGATGGAACTGTTTCCTGACCGAATGCACTAATTTCCAGCTCAACTTTTATTCCTTCCGACATTGGTTTCACCTCTTTACTCGTTTAAGACTGATTAGGACTCAATCAATCCATATTTCACAAAACTGTGGTACAAGCCATCTTCTTCAATAGTTCCAGTTATATCATCTGCAATGGCTTTGAGACCCGGCTTGGCATTACCCATCGCAATCCCTACAGCACAATACTCCAGCATCTCCGCATCATTCATGCCGTCCCCAATGGCGAGTGTATCTTCACGTGACATACCCAGATGCTCCAATAAATCTGCAATAGCAATGGCTTTATGAATGCCCGGAATCATCAGTTCACCGCTTCCTTCACCAAAGATAGGTACCGTGCACTGAATGACTTCGAATTTGCCTTCAAACTCCTGCTTGATTCGATCGAACGGAATCGTGGAGCTTTCCAGAAAACAAACTTTGTTTACGTCGTCCTTGTATAAATCGGCTTCACCATACGTCAGACCAGCAATAAACGGATGTGGCTTTTGTTCTTTTTTCGCTCTGGCATCGGGATCATTCTCTATATCACCATAGATGCGACGTTCCAGATGAGATTGAAGATTGGAGCTGGCGTACAAGGCCGAATTAGATTCGAGGTAGAAGTCAATCTGGTGTTCATTGAAAAATTCGACCATATGCCGTACATCTTCTGCCGTTACCCTTTTGTGATACAGCACATCTTGACCGAACTCAACATAGCCACCGCCGGCACCGATCAGACCGTCAAATCCTACTTCCCATATAGAATCGTAGATTTCCGCCTTGGATCGTCCTGTACATAAATAGAGCAGATGTCCATTTTCACGTGCCTGTTTGCACGCCTGTTGTGCGGACACCGGAATGTTGCCGTCATCATCTACCAATGTGCCATCAATATCTATAAAAACAATTTTTCGATTCGTTGTACTCATCTGCGTTTGCCCCCATCATGTATCTTGCCTGCGTTAAAGTATTCATTCTATTCCAGATACCTATTTCACTATACTTCCCCAGTCTAATTGTGAGGCTGAGTCAAAAAACATCTCCATAGGCTGATCCCTTTGCTTGCTCCCAAATTCGAGCCTGTATTAACACAAATTAGCATTTAAAATGGTCATTTACTTGCCAATTTGTCCATATGCACCGTCTGCCAATCATCGTTTTGCTCCATAACAACCACATATCCCTGACGTTTCCAGAAATCCACGGCTCCAGGCAAAAAGCGATGTGTATGCAAATACAACGTTGTGTAGTGCAGCTCCGCCACCACTTTCTCCAGTTCTCTTACGAGGAGTGAACCAATACCGTATCTGCGATATTTAGGATCCACATAACATTTCACAATTTCGGCGGCAGACTGTTCAGGATATCGTCCTTTCACAACTTCGATACGCCCATCATAAGGCAGGATGCCAATGGAACCCACAATCTCTTCTTCTTCGGTGACAGCAACCAGAAATACAGCATCGGCTGAATCCAGATAATGTTCTTTGAATTGCTCCAGATCTACAGGTAACTCCTCATGATCCAGCTTTGGAAATACTTCTTTGCGGACACGCATGGCAAAATCAATTGCATCATAGATTTGGTGCTCTTGAATAGCTATCACTTTCGGTACGGCCTGAAGCTGTGTCACAAAATCCACATTCCTTATCCTTAGATTCGAGCCCGTTTTCAGCTCCGTATACGAACCCAACTAACCGCAAGTTCGCTCTCTGCTTACAATTCTACCGATATAAGCTCTTCCTATCAATCTATCTAAACGACTAACCAAAATAGAAGAAAGCCCGCGCGATTTGATAGGGATCGCATACGATAAGGCGTGTCATCAATCAACTTCGAGGGGGAAGAACATATGTGGTTATCGCTTGGAATCTCTGCTGCAGCACTGCTGGCAATTGGGTTCATCTATCGTTATGTGGAAGATAAACTTGCAACCAAAAAGTTTCATCCCCACGCACCCAAGCAGCTGTTAATCAAGTTCAAGGAAGGTACGACAGCCGACGAGATGTACACTCTGCATAAAAAAGCAAAATGTAACGTAGCCGAAACGTATGAAGATCTGGGCTGGTATCGCATTGAATCAAGAAAGAAAATGCAGCGTATGTTAAAGCACTACAAGGACCATGTGCTCATCGAGCATGTTGAACCGAACTACTACCTTCAGGCATCGTTTACGCCAAATGACCCGTTTTTTCCTTACCAATACAACCTGCCAAAAATCAATGCTCCCGCTGCCTGGGACATTTCCCAGAGTAACAGCTCGGTCAAAATCGCGATCATTGACACTGGCGTGCAGTTAAACCACCCTGAGCTTGCTGGCAAGATCCTTCCCGGATACGATTACATTGATTATGATAATATTCCCGAAGATGGTAATGGGCACGGCACTCATGTAGCTGGAATTGCAGCTTCGATAACCAATAACGGAGTTGGCATTGCTGGTGTGGCACCGCTCGCTTCGATTGTCCCGCTACGTGTATTGGATAACAATGGACAAGGTACAACGGGTAACGTCGGAAACGGACTTGTTTACGCGGCCAACAACGGTATTCAAGTCGTTAACCTGAGTCTTGGTGGGCCAACGGGAGAAGCTTTTCTTCAGGCTGCCGTGCAGTATGCATGGGATCGGGGTGCTGTCATCATCGCGGCAGCAGGTAATGATAATACTTCGTATCCGATTGTACCTGCCTCTTATCCAAACGTCATTGCGGTAGCTTCAACCAATCCTTCCGACCTCAAATCCAATTTTTCAAACTATGGATCGTGGGTTGATATGGCTGCACCAGGTGATACGATTCTGTCCACATACCTGGGTGGCTCCTATGCCTATCTAAGCGGAACGTCCATGGCGGCTCCTCATGTAGCGGGAGTGGCTGCATTACTCGCTGCACGCGGGAAAACTAATGCGCAGATTCGTGATGCCCTATGCTTCGCATCCGATCCCGTATCCGGCTCTGGTGTGTACTGGACGTATGGGAGACTGAATGCCTATCAGAGTCTGCAAGTGCCATAACACAATTACATTCACTCGTAATGGCATGGATCATCGCCACTTCCATTTCTCACGAATAAAGAAATCAAAAAAACCATGGGACTTCTATCGAAGCTCCATGGTTTATTAATTTTATTTGGTTCTACACTTTTGCTGCCCATATTTCGATTTCAATTTTAATTTCGGGTAGACCCAACTCCGTAATATATCCAATTGTCATCGCAGGATAATCATGGCTGAATAATTGTCCCCACTCAGCGTATAAGAAATCCCAATCGATTTTCTCCGTCGCCCATACGTTAACTTTGATAATATGTTCAGCATCTAACTGCTCGGATTCGAGTACTGTTTTAATATTATTGAATGTATTCGTGACTTGCTCATTCAGACTGTCTGGAAAGTGTCCACTACGATCTGCTCCAATCTGACCCGACGTCACGAACAACTCTGCATTCCTCGGAATTCTTGTAATATGCGTATACTGTCCTACAGGAGCTGGCATATTAGCTGGATTTTTTCTAGTAATTTTGTCGGTTTTCATGTTGATTACCTCGTCATTCTTAAGATTTTTCTGCGATATTCCCTAGTTTTCTTCCTCATTTGGGCACACTTCTCCCTTGGAATAGATTCTAGAAAAAGACAGCAGTGGAGTATCCATATCCCGGAGATATAAACGCAAGTGATTTTTTCTTCATGATTGGATGCTCCTCCCTTCTTAAGTGACAAGATTCTCTTGATCTTTTCATTATATATGAAACAAATCATGAGTCAAATTCATCATTCATAAGCAAAGAGCAATCCTGTGTCAACGAGACTGCTCTTTGTGTATACGTAAGGGACTACACCTGGAGTTAAAAATATTGCGCCCCATTATTGGCAATAACCTCTTTGTACCAATGGAAACTTTTCTTTTTCACTCTGCGAAGTGTGCCGCTTCCGTCATTGTTCCGGTCTACATAAATGTAACCGTACCGTTTCTTCATCTCCCCAGTACCTGCGCTGACCAGATCAATCGGTCCCCAGCTCGTGTAACCCAGAAGCTCAACCCCATCCTGAATGGCTTCAGCCATCTCGGCAAAATGACGATTCAGATAATCAATACGGTAATCGTCTTCAACGGTGTCATTGTCGAGCAACACATCCGTTGCACCAAGTCCATTTTCCACAATAAACAATGGTTTGCCATAGCGGTCATACAGCTGGTTACAGGTAATTCGAAGACCTTTCGGATCAATCGTCCAGCCCCATTCGGAAGCTTGAAGATACGGATTCTTCACTGAGCCAAACACATTGCCTTCGGTCGAATCCTTCAAAATCTCCGGATCGGTACTTGTACAGCGGCTGGCGTAATAACTGAATCCGATATAGTCAACTGTATTCTGCATGAGAATATCTGCATCTTCCGGCTGCATATTAATCACGATCTCATGTTCTCTGAAGAAACGCTTCGTATACCCAGGATACGCTCCTTTGGACTGAACATCGATAAAGAAGAACGACTCCCGATCCTGCTCCATGGCTTTCCATACATCATCTGGATTGGAAGTGTACGGATAAACCATGCCTGCTGCCAGCATGCAACCAATCTGTGCACCTGGAATGATCTCGTGACAGGCTTTCACAGCCAAAGCACTAGCAACCAATTCATGATGCGCTGCCTGATAGAGAACCTGCTCTTTATTCTCACCTTCCTGAAGAACAATACCCGCTCCAATGTACGGAAGATGCAGCAGCATATTGATTTCATTAAACGTCATCCAATATTTGACCTTGTCCTTGTAACGATCGAACAATGTTTTTGCATAAGTCTCAAAGAAACCTATCATCTTACGGTTCTTCCATCCGCCATACGTTTCGACCAGTTGTACAGGGACATCAAAGTGACAGATTGTGACCACAGGCTCAATATTATATTTCAACAATTCGTCGAAGACATCATCGTAAAACTGCAATCCCGCCTCGTTCGGCTCAGCGTCATCGCCATTAGGGAAAATCCGCGCCCAGGCTACAGAGAGCCTCAAGCACTTGAATCCCATTTCCGCAAATAGTGCGATATCTTCTTTGTATCGATGATAAAAATCAATCGCTTCATGCGAAGGATAAAACTCTCCATCTTTGGGCTCATATGAATCGAGATTTCCCAAAGCAATAGGGAAGCGATTAGCCCCCGTGGGAATCAGGTCAACCGTAGTTAACCCTTTGCCACCTTCAAGATAGGCTCCCTCAAGCTGGTTCGCTGCCGTTGCTCCTCCCCAGAGAAATTTCTCCGGGAAGGCTGTTAATTTTTCATACATTCACGTCTACCTCCTATCCATAATGAACGTTCACTTAACCGAGCACTGTGAGCAATTTGTCTTTCTCTTTCACAGATGCATCCTTCGTACCTACTACATCCAGATAATTGGACGTGTTCGTAATAATAATCGGTGTAACTGTCTCATATCCGGCATCCTTGATCGCTTGCAGATCAAATTCCATGATCAGATCGCCCACATTAACGCGGTCGCCATCTTTTACATGAGCTGTGAAATGCTGACCTTTCAATTGCACGGTATCCTGTCCGATATGAATCAGCATCTCAACACCATCATCAGTGACAAGTCCAATGGCATGTTTGGTGCGATATACCGTTTGTACGACACCCGTGATTGGAGATACGACTCTGCCACTGGTTGGACGAATCGCAATCCCTTTACCCATATGCTCTCCTGCAAAGGTAACATCATTGATCTCTTTCAGTTCAACCACTTCACCAGCCATTGGGCTGAAAATTTCATATCTGTTGTTCGGGTTTGGGTCAAGTACAGGTGTTGGCGCTGGAACTGCATCTGCCTTGTCTTTGAAACCAACAACATACGTAAGGACAAAACCAAGGATGAATGCAACCGCTGTAGCTACAAGAGCCATGTAGAATCCGGAATCAACGCCTGTTTTTGAGTTGATGAAGGTCGGATAGCCGAATACGCCAAGTCCGCCAAACATGTACATTTTCGATCCGAATAACCCTAGAATTCCGCCTCCAATACCACCTGCGATACAGCTCATGATAAATGGCTTTTTCAGTGGAAGTGTCACACCATAGATGGCTGGCTCAGTTACACCAAAGATCCCCGAGATGAAAGCTGGAATACTTAATGATTTCAATTTGGCATTCTTGGTTTTTAACATAACAGCAAGTACCGCACCAATTTGGGCAAAGGAAGCAGCGAAAGACATTGCAACCACTGGGTCAGCTCCGGACGTACTCAGGTTAAGAAGCATAACTGGTACGAGTCCCCAGTGAAGACCAAACAATACAAACACTTGCCACAAACCACCAATGACCAAACCTGTAACGAGTGGGCTTAATTCATAGATGCCTGTTGCTCCTGCACCAATCAATTGACCTGCCCATGTGGATATTGGACCAATTACAAGGAATGTTGCAGGAACGATAACCAGCAGTGTGAAGAATGGAACCAGGAACGTACTAACCACTTTAGGAATAACATTTTTGAAGAATTTCTCTATTTTCACTGCAAAGAATGTAGCGATAATGATCGGAATAACCGATGATGAATAATTCATCAGGATTACAGGAATACCCAAGAACGTAATGTGAATTGGTGATTCAAATAATGTACCTGCGAACAACGTATACAGTGGATCACCCGCAGTCAAACCGGACAGCGTAGGATATACGAGTGTAGCTCCAATCGCCATACCGAGGAACGGTGAACCGCCAAATTTTTTGATGGCCGTATAACCAAGGAATACCGGGAAGAAGTAGAACAGACAATCGCCCGTTGCATTCAGCAGATGGTACGTACCTGATGTGTCCGCTATCCATCCGAAGGATAAAAACATGGCTGTAAAACCTTTGATCATCCCTGTTGCAGCCAGTAAGCCAAGCAGCGGCGTGAAGACACCAGAGATCATATCGATAAAACGACCGAACAAACTACCCTTGTTACCAGAACTATCCTGATCTTCAGGAACCTGTCCCTCAGCAGGCAGATTACCTGCCTTTACAACAGCTTTATATACATCCGGCACTTCATTGCCGATTACGACCTGATACTGTCCACCACTCTGCATGACGGTAATGACACCTGGCAGATTTTTAAGCTCTTCCGTTTTAGCAACGCTTTCATCTTTAAGTTTAAAGCGTAATCTCGTTACGCAATGGAATACACTGTTTACGTTTTTAGCTCCGCCTACACCAGACAAGATGTCTTTGGCCAGTTGATCGTAGTTCATAGTAATTCTCCCTCTCTAAGTAGACTCCCGATGCTTGTGAAACAAAGAAAACCTGAACTACTGAACATACACAACGCACCGGAAAATCCGGAAACAAGTCGTGATATTCAGCAATTCAGGTTTTGCCCTTAACGGTTGCAACCCTGTAAGGCTGTACACAGCGATATTCAGTTGTAGCATTAACAACTTCATCTTAAAGTAAGTTGCAACCCATCTTTACGGACCCAAAGTGGTCGGAAGTATCGGAATTGCCTGATTGAACAGTTACAATCCGATTGATGTATGCGCTTACTTTATGGATTCATAATATAATAACTTCTAACCTTTTGCAAGCGTTTTTTTAAGAATCTTTATTTTGTAATATCGTTACTCTGAAGTGGCATGCACTACGCGTTCAATATGAATGGTTAAATACATCATTTCTTCGTTAGTCAGTTGATACGTGTAGTTATTTTCAATGAATTTTCTAATCTTCTCCGAGCACTTGTGCGCTTCAGGGTACTTTTTCTGAATCATCTCAAATAACTCATCGTCGTTGTTGCTCTTATAATGCTTGCCTTTTACCAGCCGTTGGGCGAAAAACTTCAGATGAGTCACAAATCGATAATAATTCAACGAGTTCTCGTCAAAGTCCATTTTGAAATGATATTTGATGATCGTCAAAATCTCCTGCATGACCTGAGTCATGCTTCGGATGTTAGGCATCTCTTCGTTAAGTGCTGCATTTACAAAATGAAGTGCCATGAACCCCGCCTCATCTTCAGGCAAAAGTACACCAAACTGATCACAAATCATATTTAACGCTTCCAGCCCTACCTCATATTCGTCTTTGTAGAGCTGCTTGGTCTCCCACAGCAGTCCATTACGGATAGGCAGATTGTTACGATAACGTTCAATGGCAAAATGAATATGATCCGTCAGATGCAGATAGATGCTCTCGTTTAGCTTTTTCCCAAGCTTCAGCTTGGCATAGGCGATAATCTCTTCAGACACTTTCATGTATTCCAACGGTATGCTCGCGATTAATGCCTTGAAATTTTCCTGAATATTTTCATTCTGTAAAGTAAATATCTTATCAATATGCTGCTCCGACACCTCATCGCCGGCTCTCTTCTGAAAAGCAATTCCCCGGCCAATAACGATGACTTCGCGTTCGTCTTTAATCGCAACTACAGCATTATTGTTTAACACCTTCTCGATCTTCACTTTATCCACTCCAATATACAGAAAAAGGCAAACCGTGCCTTCCATGAGGTCACTGGCCTTGCCCATTTCACTTCAATGTTAACTATATTTGCGTTCATGGTATTACATTTTTCTACATTGTGCAACAAAAAAATCGATGATGTTTTATCCCTAACAAATCACTTCCTGAATGCATAAATGATACTGTATATTTGCTTTGTATTTTTTTCTGTTTGGAAGTAATCATTCTGTATCTATAAATCTTCCCAATATAAGCATTTCCTTAGCATGACGACTTATCCATGGAATTATACTTGTACCCAGAGCTCCAAATCCAGAATTTCAATACCTGTCTGTATCCAATCGGTATCAGAAAGCCTACTACTCGCCTGCCACTTCGACCATTAATAAACTGAGGTTTATAATTACATTCATGAGTGCATCCATATCATTGCAGACAAAAAGTGTTTGCACTTATTTACTATACTTTTGATTATATTCTTCTTAAAATCCTGTAGAATTCGGATCATAAATAAACAAAAAAGCCCTCCGTAGAGAAGGACTTAATGTGTCCGAATGATGAAAAATTGCATACAAAAAAATAATTATTTTTATTTCGTCACGCTTTTCGCGCGTTTTTGCAGACGTAAATATCATCCCATAACTCTCATCAATCAACGGCGTACCTTGCCAATCCTTATAAAGATATAAAATCTCGAATCCATTGGCACTCTATTTCTTCATTTTCGTGCAGTCATTTGATCATGATTTATTCTTTTTGCTTTCCTTCTCCAGCTCTGCTTCGATTCTTCGATTAATGATCTTCAACTGGTCCGAATTCAAGTGTTCGATATCCGTTAACTGTTTATCGATCTGGTACTCTTCCGCTTCGCCCTTGTGCATCAATCCTAGATGATGCTTAATGGATCGAATATCCTCGCGCATACTCATGGTCTGACGATAATTGTCTGCAACAAGTGCAAATATAATCGCGCCTGCCAGAATCGTACCATATGGCATCAGAAGACACAGAACAAATCCTACTATTAAAGCCAAAATCATATACATGCTTTTCCCCTCCACTTTAAATTACAGTTTGAATCGATCTTGGATTAGCTGTGCCACGTCTTTCGGGCTCTTGTCAGTGTTATTAATCCGAATATAATGCTCATGCGTAATTTCTCCAGGCTCGGAATTCAATCGATATTTCTCCATACTCGAAAGCAGATCCTGCTCTGACCATTCGACATTACGCTTCGTTGCTTTGTGCAGAAGCCGATGTGGACTCTTGTTACGCTCCAGTCGTTCCGTCGGTTCAGCCTCCAGTTCAACATAACATACCTCTGCACCTCTGGACTCAAACAACGCACTGACTTTGCGAATGTACTCCCAATCCTCTTTCATATCGAATGCCCACACAAATGTAAAAATCAAACCGGGCAGCTCACTCTTCGCTACTTCTTCAAAAATCTCCTGACGGAACAGATTAACAAGTCTCTTTCCTTGAGGTGTACCATAACTGAAATAAGGTGAAACCAGTTCAATCGTCATATGATTGTGAAACAATTTTAGATTGGTGATCTTCTCCAATTCCTGACCCACCGTCATTTTCCCCACAGCCTGTGGACCAAAAATAATGATGAACTTCATCCCATCACTCCTGACATCAGCGATATGTATACCATTACTTGAATTTTCTGGACATTAGTCCATAATAACGCCTATTGCACAAATAAAA
The DNA here is from genome assembly GCF_038020215.1 of Paenibacillus sp. FSL F4-0087. Lineage (NCBI taxonomy): Bacteria > Bacillati > Bacillota > Bacilli > Caryophanales > Paenibacillaceae > Paenibacillus > Paenibacillus sp. FSL F4-0087. The sequence continues at coordinate 5,348,256 of NZ_JBBODJ010000001.1, read as the reverse complement.
AAGAGATTTCAAGCCATCCGCTGAATGTTCAGGGCTTGAAATCTCTTCTTCGGTTTTACTTTAAATCCATTGTTTCATAGTCTGCCCAACGTTAACGTCCGATCAGAACCCATCCCCACTTCATTCGTCGGAGTCCCATGGCAATAATCCATGAGAGCAAAATCGCCACTACATAAGACAGCATAATGCCAAGACTGAAGTGTGGGGCGAGTTCCACGGTGAGTTCTCTTCTCCAGAACAAGAGCACTAACGGATGTATTAAAAATACACCAAACGCCACCGTACCCAAAGAGTTCAGAATACGAGTTGTCCGATAAGATCCATTCTGTTTCCATGCACCCATCCGTTCACATAGGATCAACAAGAGTAAGCAGGCCGAGAGGGTAAACAGATTACGGAATAGAAATAGCAACGTATAGGTTAGCGCCGGAGTTGCGGCGAAAGCCGTTTTTATATAAGTATTACCGTAAATAAACACTGCTCCTCCGCTCAACAATGCAGCCATCAGCACATAACGGTACGAGAACAATTTCTTCAATGCCGCATCGAAGTTCAACCCAATCCAGGCACCGAATCCAATAACAATCAGGTAACTGGGCAGCAAACTTCCCATCCGTGAGAAATGAAACTGCAAATGTAGCGCGTAGAAAACAGCCTGCGCCGCAATAAAGAACAGCGGTAAATATCGATTAAATACACGATAACGTGTTAACGAAAGAAGCAGTGGAAAAACCACATAAAATTGCAAAATAATCAGAAAAAAATATAAATGCGTATGTGCAGTACCGGTTAACAATTGCCCCGAGAACTGCTTTACATGTGCCAGAGGCTCTTTGCCTGCTAGCCATTGTTTGACGATAAAATAAATGAGTGACCAGGCCAGATAAGGCACAAAAACATAAAATAATCGCTTTTTATAAAAAGCGGGCATCCAGCCCTGTTCCTTTATCTTGGAGCTGTAATTGTAGAACAACACCAATGAGGACAGAAACAAAAATGCAGGTACGGCGAATTGCAAAAAGCTGTTCCAAAAATAATAAAAGTTATGATCCAACGTGTGCTTGGGATAATGTGCAACTGCTGTTGAAGTCGCATGAATGGCGACCACTGCCATAATTGCAAAAGCACGATAGAGATCCAGATACTCAATACGCCGGGGCCGATTAACCGGTTGATTCATAATAAAACCTCACTTATGCCTGATAGGATGATAGTTTCCGGCCGCAATCCAGATTCTAACCTTTATTTTAATCAGCAGACGTGGGTATTACAATCATGATCTATATTATTTTTGTTAAATTACAACAATATTCAGCATCATTCGACATTAGCTAATTGCCTATCCAGAACCGCTCAACGATATTCCCGTCAGGCTCTACATAGTCTTGATCTTGGATACCCCCATTACGAAGAATAACTCTTCGGGATGCCTCATTATGCGCATCACATACGACTAATACTTTGGTAATTCCGAGATCTTTGGTAATTTCCAAGGAAAGCTTGAGGATCTCCGCACCGTATCCATTCTGTCGCTCACCTGGACGAACTCCATAACCAATATGCCCTCCGCTATGGAACAACTTCTCATTCAATTCATGTCGTATGTTTACGGCTCCAACAACTCGATCACTCTCCGTCACAAGCCAGTATGTACTGTCCCTGACCCAGCCTTCAGGGATATCGATGCCTTGTTCGCTACGTTCCAAAAAAGCTAACATCTCTTCAAAAGGATAGGGTTCTTTCGAAATGACCCACGGCACCATCGATTCTCCGCTTGCAACCCAGTCTTCATAAAATGCTACATACGCTTCTTTATATTGCGCTGAAGGTTTAACCAATCTAACTTTTTCTTTGCTCATTTTACGTACTTCCTCCTTACTCATAATTTCTCCATCCAAGTAAAAAAGAGAACCTGCGTGTGCAGATCCTCTACTCGGGTCCAGCTTTCGCTATTATATTAGTTCACGATCCTGCTTGCTTATTCCTCTAATGCACACTAGTTATACGGATTCCACCTGTTGTGCGTGCACTTCCTGATCTGCTTGAATTACCTTGTAAGTGAATTGATAGCTTCCTGATCCCAGAGCAATTCGTACATCTGATCCCTGCGTTTGAATTTCGTGAATGTCCGCTATTTGGTCCACCGCTTTTCCGTTCTCCAGAACTGTCTGTACATCTGCTCCAGGCAGAAGGACCGTGCCCGTCGTATTGGCAGGAATGGTCACACGAACCTCCATCTCGTTATTACCGCGGAGATACCAGTTGGATGTGACAGAACCGTACATGGTCTCGAAACTCGCTTCCACCCACTCCAGTCCTGGTCCTGGTTTGGGCTCGATGTGTACGATCCGGAACCCGGGCTGTTGCTCATCTGTGTTAATTCCGGCAACATAACGATATAACCACTCCCCTATGGCTCCATAAGCATAATGGTTGAATGAATTCATGTCTGCACTCCACAGACTGCCATCCTCCCTTATTCCGTCCCAATGCTCCCAAACCGTAGTTGCACCTTGTGTCACTTGATATAACCAGGATGGATAGTCTTCCTGAAAGAGTAGCGTATAGGCCAGATCATGATGTCCCGTATCACTCAATACCGGATTCAGATAAGGTGTTCCAACAAATCCGGTGGTCAAGTGGTTTCCAGCGTCCGCAACCAGTTTTCCCAACTGATCAATGGTACGTTTCCGAGCTGCTGAATCCAATAGGTCGAAATGCAAAGCAAGTACATGCGCGGTCTGAGTGGGAACTGCAAGTTTGCCCGCAGGTGTCACAAATTCATTTTGAAATGCAGCAACAATGTTGTCATGCAGATTATCATAATAAGTTACATCTTCCGCCTGCCCTAACACCTCAGCAGCCTTCCGTGTTAGAGAAACAGAATAGGCATAGAAAGCAGTTGCTACAAAATCCTTATCTGTAGCCCCAATATAGCTGTCCGGCTTGGAATCCAGCCCGAGCCAATCCCCGAAATGAAAGCCAGTATTCCACAAGTAAGGATTCTCTCCTTGAGCGTGAATGTAATTAATCCAGCGCTTCATGCTGTCATATTGCTCAGCCAACAGCCTGACATCCCCGTACATCTCGTAAATCGTCCATGGACAGATCACCGCGGCATCCCCCCAGGCAGCGGAAGAATGATTCGTATCCGCCCACCCGTCTGACGTCGAACTCCTCAAATCAGGAACGTAGAAAGGAATGCCTCCATCCTCTCCCTGATCCGCCTGCAGATCCCTCAGCCATTTGGTGAAAAAAGGCGCCGTGTTCATCAGGTATGAGGATGTTCGTATAAACATCTGCGCGTCTCCCGTCCAGCCCAGCCGCTCATCACGCTGCGGACAATCTGTCGGTACGTCAACGAAATTCCCTTTTTGCCCCCACAATATATTGTGATGAAGCTGATTCACGAGTGAACTGGAGCTTTTAAAATCACCGGTTCGCTCCATATTGGAATGCAGAACTACACCTGTGAAATCCTCAAGCCGAATCTCATCCGGGAATCCAATCAACTTCACATAACGGAATCCCTGAAATGTGAAACGTGGCTCGTACGTCTCTACTCCAGCGCCTTTTAGAGTATAGCGGATACACTGCGTTGCCCCACGCAGGTTGTCAGTGTAGAAATTACCCTGATGATCCAATATCTCGGCATGTAGCAACTCAACCGTATGCCCCGTTTCACCCTGAATGCTGAATCTCACCCAACCGACCATATTCTGTCCCATATCCAGCACACGCTCTCCCAGTGGAGTTGTAAGCAAAGCGATAGGTTTAATTTGCTCAATTGGCGTTACGGGAACGTTCTCTTGTGCAATAATAATCTCCTTCGAGTAATCCAGCACACGTACTGGCAACCATTGGACTGAGGATGAATCCTGCCATTCGGATTCCATACGTGCATCATACGTTTCGCCCATATAAATGTCCGAGCTTCGAATGGCGCTGGGGGAACTCTTCCAGTTTCGATCCGAAATAATATGTTCTTCTGAACCATCGGTATAATGAATATGAAGTTCCAGCAGCAAACCTGCGTTCGTACCGTATATCTTCTGCTTTTTCTCCCATCCCAAATGTCCTTTGTACCAGCCATCTCCCAGATAAGCACCGAGTATATTCTGTCCATTCTGAAGCTGATCGGTAACATCATAGACCTGATATTGCAACCGCTTACTATAACTGGTCCAGCCCGGGGTGAAGTATGCTTCGCCCACTCGCTGATTATTCAGATGAAGTTCGTACAATCCAAGTGCAGTCACATATATTCTGGCCGAAGCGACAGGCTTTTTCAGTTCAAACAAGGTACGCAGTCGTGGGCAAGACTCATCCTGCTTAGAGGAAGGATCGACTGTGATCCACTCCGCCTGCCAGGCATCTTCACTACTCATGAATCCCGTCTCAAAATACGCTATCTCCGACCAGTCCGATTCATCTCCTGCACGATCCCAGGCACGAATGCGATAATAGTAGCGGGTTCGTGCTTCGGGCACCCAGTGCTCCAGTTCAACATGAATGGATTGATCAGAGCTCTTTTTGCCGGAATCCCATTCAATTTGAGCCATATCTTCCGTCCGTGACAACTGAATTTGATAATCTGATTGTACACAATTTCTGAGATCGGAATGCAAATGCCAGCTTAATCTGGGTGACGTGATATCTAGTCCAATCGGATTTATTCTATACTCACAACGCAGATGACTTACAGTCAACATCAGAGAAACATCCCTTTCCATCGTGGTTTCCAAATCAAGGTTACGATATAATTATATCGATTCTATGATCGGAAATACCCGGCAATGAGGACAGTTTAACCCGGTAATCTGGTCATGCCAACCAAGGAGGCTATTCCGTGAATCCAACCGTACAACTGTTTAAGAGTGAATCCTTTTTCCAAAATAATCTGAAGCTGTTCGTGAACCGATGTTCCGAAGATTTTGTGGTTCCTTTTCACGCACACGAGTTTGTTGAGTATAGTTATGTGGCAGAAGGAAAGGGCTTTCATCACATTGGTGAAGATATTATTCCGGTACACAAAGGGATGTTATTTGTTATTCCGGTCGGCGTTCCTCATGTATTCCGCCCAGCTACCGCGAATGTATCAGAGCACCCACTCATTATTTATAACTGTCTGTTCAATTCCGAACTGATCCACACCTTGTCCATTATTATTCAGGAGCAGGAGATTCGAAACCATCTGACAGACCTGGAAAAGAATCGGGTTCCTTATGTATCCATCACAGATTACAGCCAGCGGATGGAAGAATTAATGGTAAAGCTGTATCGCGAATCTGCCGTTCCGGGAATTGGCTCTTCCACGATCCTGTATACACTTGTTAGCCAACTCGTCGTGACAACGTACAGACAGATTCATCAAGCTACCTGCAATGAGAAGGAAAATGGGACTGATATGGAACATATCCTTCATTACCTGGACCAACATGTTAACGAACGAATCCGTCTAAGCGAACTGGTGAATATTTCTGGTTGGAGCGAAAGACATCTTGGACGCATGTTCGTGACCCATACCGGGCGGACGTTTGGTGCTTATCTGCAACATTTGCGCATACAAAAAAGCTGTGAATTGCTGAAGAATTCACAACATAAAGTCAGTTTAATTGCTGAACTTGTAGGCTACCGTGATGTAGATTCATTTTACGCCGTCTTTAAACGAATTACGGGAGAAACCCCTCAAGGCTATCGCAGGAACTTCAGAGCAGAACCATTGAATTAAGTGTGTTCCTGTCTTCCGTTCCTTTCTTAAGGCTCATCTCTTTACAGGATCAAACTTAATCTCTTCATGTTCTCTTTCAAGCAGACGATCTACATAAGCCTTTGCACCTTTCCAAGAGGTCATCAACGGAAACTGATGTTGCTCCCGTTCATTTATATTCCATGGATGAGGGATACAGATGACTTTTTTTCCGTCATTCAGCGCGGGTATCAGGTTATGTGCCCCATCATCAATTAACAGATCGAAGTTAATCAAGTTCTTCCGTTTACATGTTATAAACTGTTCTGGAGATATATATGGCATATGCTTCTGGAGCCAATTCCACTTCTCTACAACCGTTTTGGGCTCAGCCGCTGTTAGGATCAGCAGGTCATAGGCTTGATGGAGCTTTTCCACCTCTTCTACTACATATTCATCGTAAATCTCCAGTTCCTCAAACAGCCCTGGCCGACCATAAAATACATCATGCGTACAATCCGGATGGCGCAGATGGGATGTATCCCAATGTATCATATCCTCATATCGCAGCGGATGGGTTGGGAAGTTGATGTTGTTATGATAGATGGCTCGCTTGACCAGATGACATATGGTATCATCCATATCTACAGCAATAATAGGTTTTTTCATCATTATCCCCTCCAATAGGATCACAGTATATCATCATCAATGTAACAGCGCTATCCTTTTTGAGCTCAAAATAAAAAGCGGCCCCTGCGCCGCAATAACTGCTGCGCAAGGACTGCCCCCGAAATCAACCCAAATCTTCGCCATTCGTAGCGATGACGTTCTGATACCAACCAAAGCTCTTTTTCTTATAGCGATTCAATGTGCCTTGTCCGTTGTCGTCCTGATCGACATAGATTACGCCATAACGCTTGGACATTTCCGAAGTGGACGCACTGATGATATCAATCGCACCCCAGTTGGTATAACCCATAAGGTCTACCCCATCCATGACTGCTTCTTTCATTTGTGTAATATGTTTTCTCAGATAATCGATCCGATAATCATCATTAATGGAACCGTCGTCCTCTACCGTATCCTTGGCACCAAGTCCGTTCTCCACGACAAATAACGGCAGTTGGTAACGGTCATACAGCTCTTTTAACGCCACACGAAGTCCGATCGGATCAAGCTGCCAGCCCCATTCTGTACGCTCCAGGTTCGGATTCTTGATCGTACTGTACAGGTTGCCGCCAGTTACTCCATATTCCTCCGGATTCACTGCGGATACCAGCGATGTGTAATAGCTGAACGAGATGAAATCAACCGTATGCTCTTTCATAATCGCTTCGTCTTCAGGTTCCATCGCAATGGAGATGCCATGCTCAGCCCAGTAACGAGCCATAAAGGTTGGATAACTGCCTCGCACTTGTACATCAGTATGAAGCAGGTTCAGTTGATTATCGATCTGAGCTTGCAGTACATCTTCCGGCTTCGACGTTGCTGGGTAGTGAATCATGCGCGCAAGCATACAGCCAATCTGGAAGTCCGGGTTAATCTGACGCGCCTTCTGCGTTACCAGACTGCTGGCAACAAACTGATGGTGAAGTGCTTGATAGGAAGCTTGCATCACGTTATCGACACGATCCTCAATGATGCCTCCACCCGTGAATGGCTCAATAATGGTTGTGTTGATCTCATTAAACGTCAACCAGTACTTCACCTTGTCTTTGTAGCGATTCATGACAGTCTCGGCGTATCTTACAAAATGTCCGATCACTTCCCGTCCTGCCCAGCCATTGTATTTCAATACCAATGACATTGGCATTTCATAGTGAGAGAGCGTCACGAGAGGTTCAATATTGTGCTTCCGCAATTCGTCGAATACTTCATCATAGAAACGTAATCCTTCTTCATTCGGCTCCGCATCATACCCGTTCGGGAAAATACGCGGCCAGTTGATGGAAAGACGGAATGTCTTAAAACCCAGCTCAGCGAATAACGCAATGTCCTCTTTGAAGCGGTGATAGAAATCAATACCGTAACGCTTCGGGTATCCCTTCGCGCTGTGGTGAGCCATCGCTTTCTCAACTGTTGCACTGGTCACGTGCATCAGTTCTCTAAGGTTGGTGTAATCCTTCTTCTCAAAATAAGGAACCATATCCGCAGTTGACCAGCCTTTGCCCCCTGCATCAAATCCACCTTCAGCCTGGTTGGCGGCAATTGCGCCGCCCCACAGAAAACCTTCTGGAAACCCTTGTCGATTGATCATGCGTATCTCTCCTCTTCTTATTGATGTCGTCTATTTCGTCTTAAGTTCGTCTTTAGAATTTAAATTTCAGCTTTCAATACTTCTTCACCTGTCGTAATTGCTCCCAATTTCACAGGCAGAACCTGCTTGTAATCTGCTGTATTCGTAACGACCATCGCCGTTGTAATGTCATATTCCTTGGCAATTTGATCAAGTTCAAACGTGAGTAGTTTGTCTCCAGCCTGTACACGTGCTCCCGTAGCGACATGGGCTTCAAAATACTGTCCGCGCAGTTTCACGGTGTTAATCCCCACATGGATCAGAAGCTCCATTCCGTTATCACTGCGGACCACGATCGCGTGTTTCGTTTTGAACACATTCATGATGGTACCTGTAACTGGTGACACCAGTTCACCCACCGTTGGAACAAATGCCACACCTTTACCCATCAATTCATCGCCAAACGTTGGATCATTAACTTCTTTGAGTGCGATCGCTTTACCCGTCATCGGTGCAAAGGCTACTGCATCACTTGTCGGTGTTGGAGCACCCATATCGTCCACGTTCACGGTTACAGCATTGCTGGACGGTGCTGCCGCTGGTGCCGCAGAAGCGCCTGGTGAGAATTGAGCCAACGCCTCGGCATCGCCCTCTTCTTCCTTGATCCCGAACACAGTAGACATAATTGCACCCACAACAAAGGCAAGAATCATACCGCCAAAGGAGTACCAGAAGGTTTGTCCGATCAGGGATGGCAGACCCGGAAGACCACCGTTACCTGCAAGCACATAAGCTTTGGCTCCAAAAGCAAGAGCGAATCCGCCACCCACGGCACTACCAATCATCGCAGCGGCAAACGGTTTTTTATATTTCATGTTCACGCCGTACATAGCTGGCTCGGTTACACCCATCAGAGCTGTAAAGCTGGTGGACAATGCAACGGTTTTGAGCTTTTTGTCTTTTGCACGGAAGAATACGCCCAACGTCGCTCCGGCCTGTCCCATATTGGAGATGAACGTCAGTGGCAAAAATTTATCGAAGCCTAATGTAGCAATATTGCTCAGGATGATCGGTACGAGCGCATAGTGCATACCTGTCATAATAATGAGCGCCATCGCGCCGCCCAGAACAATCCCTGCAATTAATCCGCCTTCGTTCAGCAGCCAGTTAATACCACCGGACAAGCCGCTACCTACAAATGTACCCAGTGGACCGATCGCAATCAGCGTTACCGGAACCATAACAAGCAAGGTAATCAGTGGCACAAGCAGCAACTTCAATGCTGCCGGAATAACGCGGTCAACCCATTTCTCAACATAAGACATCAGCCATATGGCAAGCAAAATCGGAATAACCGATGAGGCATAGCTGACAGCCGTTACCGGAATGCCAATAAACGCAACCGATTCACCGCTGGATAGCATTGCGCCCATATCGGGATACATCAGCGCAGTACTTAGCGCAATGGCAACAAACGGATTACTGCCGAATTTGCGAGCGGCACTAACCGCAATCAGCAATGGAAGGAAGTAGAATACGCCATCCCCAATGGCGGAAAGGATACGGTACGTGTCAGTACCTGCTGACATCCACTCCAGGGATACGAATAATGCAAGTAATCCTTTGAGCATACCCGCAGCTGTAATCGCTGGCAGCATTGGTGCGAAGACACCCGCAATCGTCTCAAAAATATTAAGAATTACATTTTTATTTTTTTCCGGTTTAGCTTGTTTATTTTCTGTACTTTGCTGTATTGCCGGATGTTCCTTCACCATAGCATCAAATACTTTGGACACGTCATTCCCGATAATCACCTGGAATTGATCTCCTGAGATATTTGTTCCCATGACTTTATCCAGTTTCTTAAGTGAGTTATTGTCCACTTTATCGTTATTTTTCAGATCAAATCTCAGTCGTGTGACGCAATGATACACCGAGTTGATATTGTTTGTTCCCCCAACGGCTTTGATGATTTCCTGTGCCGTTTCCTGATGTTTCATGATCATTTCCTCCTCATTTTTCCAATAAAAAATACCCGAACAAATAGCCACGTCTTCTACGTGTCATTCATTCGGGTATTGCCTGATTGAACAGTAACAAGCCCAATTGATATTTAGTTAGGTTCTGGTTCATGTGCTGATATTTCATTGGTCACGCTTCGGTTTCATTAACCGCTCCAGATGAAGGGTCAGATACAACTGTTCCGAATGCGTCATATCATACTGATAGTTCTTATGGATAAAAGTCTCAATCTTGCCGATACATTTAAAGGTTTCGGGATAGTTTTTCCGTACGACCTCGTATAAATACTCCTCCGCATCGTCATGTGACGAGTGAGTAATTACCCGTTGGCAGAAATACTTCAAATGAGTAATGAAACGGAAATAGTTGACGCTATCTTCATCCAATTCGACATTGAAGTGATATTTGATAATGTTCATGATCTCCTGAAGCAGCTGCATCAAATGAGTGACATCGTTCATGGAATCATTGACTTCCGCATTGATGAAATGCAGCGCTATGTTGCATATTTCATCCTTCGGAAACTCCACATCCAGTCTTTCCTTCAGCAGGGTGAGCGCTTCCCGGGCCACGTCGAACTCGGCCTTGTAGAAATGCTGCACTTCCCAGGAGAGCGGATTTCGTGTAATCATTCCCTTTTCCAGACGCTGGACAGCAAAATGAATGTGATCCGACAGTGAGACATAAATCCCGTCACTGATGGTTTTGTTCAATTGTGTACGTGCCAGTGTCACAATATCATCTGTCGCCTGCAGAATTTCAATCGGCACTTCCGTGACGATGGACTTGAACTTCTCATAGATCGATGCATCCTGAAGCCGGAATACTTTCTCAATCCGTTCTTCATCAATCTCATCGCCCGCCTTGAACTTAAACCCGATACCCCGGCCGAGGATCAGCAGTTCCTGATTTTTGTCATCCACGGTACTGACAATATTGTTATTAAATATCTGTTTAATAATCATGTTGGACCCACCTGTTTTTTTTGAGGATTAAAAAAGGGCAAAACCAAAATAGAAATAATAAAATCATTTCCATAGTGGTTTTGCCCGCATTACCGGTAACAAGCCTCGGATATAATCTATCATAACCTGAAAACGGTGTCAACCCAAAATGCTACCACTGTTATTTTACTTTGTCTTGCTTTCAACAAATATTTCCCTATAGTTCCACGAGTGAGGGTATGCTGTCTTAATATGTACATGTTGATACACAAACAAACTGGAGAAGTCTTCTACTCAAAATGGAATTTTTTTCTTTTCACGGTAACTCTCAGCCTTGAGCACAAATAGGAGCCCTTCTTCCGAAGGACTCACTGTTACTCATATCGCTAATCATTGCTGGAACGTCACATGAATCTGTACAATCTCCGAACGACTGCTAGTACGAATCGGAGGTCCCCAGAAGCCAAATCCCGAGGTGACGATCGAGTGCATGGACCCTTTTTGCAGATAACCCCAATCATTCTCGTAGATAGCCTTAGTAATAAACTGAGCGGGTGCGATCTGACCACGATGGGTGTGACCAGACACAACTAAATCTACATGGTTTTGCTCCGCAATATCCAAATCATAAGGCTGGTGATCCATCATGAGCACAGGTTTGCTTAAGTCGGTATCTTGCATCAATGTCGCTACTTCTGCCCGATCCTTCTCTGTTCGGTCTTTCCGTCCAATTAGCGTAATCTTATCGTCCAATGTAATTTTATCATCATACAGAACTTGCATATTACTCTTCTCCAGAGCAGCAATCAGATCCTCGATCGGACCATTATACTTGTCGTGATTGCCCAGTGAGGCGTAAACTCCATAAGGGGCCTGAATACCGCTGATAATATCCGCAATTCCACTCTTGAGGTACATATCCAGGTTGTCATCGATAATATCACCAGGATACAGTACCAAATCCGGCTTCAACGCGTTAATTTCTTCCACCATTCGTTTAGCGTGAGCAGGGCCGGACAGCAGGCCAAAGTGCATATCCGCAGCCATAACAATGTTAAGGCTGTCGACACCTTCCACTTTTTTATCAATCTGAATGCTGTATTGTCTTACGACTGGACTATAGGCGTTATAGATACCATAGCCCAACGTGGACAGCAACAGCACGAGAGTGACCACACCTGCCCATTTATGAGCGTAATGTCTTGGAATACGGGTTAGTCTAAGTAACCATAACGTTAGATGAACCACCGGCAGGATCAATAACAGCAGAGAAAAGATTGCAAGCCAGTATGAACCGATAACACTCAGGAAGGAAATACTTCCAAACAACCTTGCCAATATGAAAGAAATTGCAAGAAATACAAGCGCAACGATGTAAAACCAACGAAATCTCGCAGATACAACCGGCTTCATCCAGCTCCATCCGCTCCGTCCTATGTAAAACACTAATAAACCATACACAACCAAAAACAAGATGCCTGCAAGTACAAACATGCCTCTGTTAACCTCCACGTCAATAAGTTGATTGCTGAATTTTCTCTTAACCAAATTCCAGTCCATCTGAACAAGTATAACGTAGTTAAAGGGGTGAGGACATCTGTTTCCATTCCTCAGATGCGTACATTTTATTACAATTTGGAATACTTAAATTCCAATCATTATTTAGGCGATACGTCGACCCATAGCCTGTCATCTGAATAAAAAAAGCATTCCTGCGTCCGCTCATGACTGACTAACATCATGAACGAGCACAGGAATGCTGAATGATCTCGAATTACATATTACTCGTTAGTGTCCATCCATTGGAAGTGGAATGAACCTTCTTTGTCCACACGTTTGAATGTGTGAGCGCCAAAGTAGTCACGTTGCGCTTGCAACAGGTTCGCAGGCAAACGCTCAGTGCGGTAGCTGTCATAATAAGACAACGCGCTGGAGAATCCAGGAACCGGAATTCCTTGAGTTACCGCAGCTGCAACGACCTCACGCCATGCACCTTGGTAGGATTCAACAATGTTTTGGAAGTATGGGTCCAGAAGCAGGTTTTTCAGTTCTGCATCCTTATCATATGCTTCTTTGATGTTTTGCAGGAACTGCGAACGGATGATGCAGCCACCACGGAAGATCATAGCGATGTTGCCGTATTTCAGATCCCAGCCATACTCGTCTGAAGCTGCACGCATTTGGGCAAAGCCTTGTGCGTAGGATACGATTTTACTTGCAAACAGTGCTTTGCGAACATTTTCGATGAACGCTTTTTTGTCGCCAGAGAATGCTTCAGTTGCTGGTCCATTCAAGATTTTGCTTGCTGCCACACGTTCGTCTTTCATTGCAGACAGGAAGCGGGAGAATACGGATTCCGTAATCATGGACAATGGTACGCCGAGATCCAGTGCGCTTTGACTTGTCCATTTTCCTGTTCCTTTTTGTCCAGCTGCATCCAGAATGACATCAACCATTGGTTTGCCCGTTTCCGGATCATATTTGGAGAAGATGTCTGCCGTGATTTCAATCAGGTAGCTATCCAGCTCACCTTGGTTCCATTCAGAGAAAATTGCATGCAATTCTTCAACGGACACATTCAGCACGGATTTGAGCAAATGATATGCTTCTCCGATCAACTGCATATCCCCGTATTCGATACCATTGTGCACCATTTTCACATAGTGTCCGGCACCATCTGGTCCGATATATGTGCTGCAAGCATCGTCGCCTACTTTAGCGGAAATGGCTGTCAGAATGGGTTCAACAAGCTCATACGCACTTTCTTGTCCGCCTGGCATGATTGCCGGGCCTTTCAACGCCCCTTCTTCACCACCGGATACACCCGCACCAATGAAGCGGAAACCTTTGGCTTCCAGATCTTTGCTGCGGCGTTGGGTGTCAGGGAAGTATGCATTCCCTCCATCAATAATGATGTCGCCTTCGTCCAAGTGTGGCAGCAATTGTTCAATGGTAGCGTCCGTTGCTTTACCTGCTTGAACCATGATCAGGATTTTGCGTGGGGATTCCAGGGAAGCTACGAACTCTTCAATCGTGAATGCGCCTGTCAGGTTTTTGCCTTCGGCTTCTTTGAGAAGATCATTCGTTTTCTCCGGGGAACGGTTAAATACCGATACCGAGAATCCTTTGCTTTCAATATTAAGGGCAAGGTTTTTACCCATTACTGCAAGTCCGATGACACCGATCTGTTGTTTACTCATTATGTCCTCCCAATACTCTTTATATATAGTAGGTTAAAATTCGAGATCAACAATCTTTATTACTGAACTGTTTTTTTCCAGTCTGCTGCAAATTTGTCCATCCCTTGATCTGTCAGCGGGTGTTTGGAAATTTGTTCAATGACGGAGAATGGAACAGTAGCGATATGTGCTCCTGCCATTGCTACACGTGTAACGTGATCCGGATGTCTTACAGAAGCCGCAATAATCTGTGCATCCAGGTTATGTGTACGGAACAGCTCAGCAACTTTGGCAACCAATTGCACGCCATCTTCGGAGATGTCATCAAGACGTCCAAGGAACGGGGATACATATGTTGCACCGGCACGAGCAGCAAGCAGCGCCTGGTTCACTGTGAAGATCAACGTTACGTTGGTTTTCACACCTTTTTTAGTCAGGTAACGGCAAGCTTCCAGTCCTGCAAGTGTCATTGGCAGCTTGATTGTGATGTTTTTATCGTTGTTATTGATTTTGATCAGTTCGTCTGCTTGAGCTATCATCTCTTCAGCTGTGATTGCATCTGGTGTTACTTCTGCAGATACGGATTCAACTTCAGGTACCTCACGCAAAATTTCTTCAATGCGGTCTTCGAATTTCACGCCTTCTTTGGCTACCAGAGAAGGATTCGTTGTTACACCAGACAGGACTCCGATTTTGTATGCTTTTTTGATGTCTACCAAGTTTGCTGTATCGATGAAAAATTTCATATTCAATTACCTCCAAGGGATATGTTTTTTTGTTTTTTTATGTTACAGATTTGCATTAACAGCCAGAGGAACTTCAATATCATCTTCAGCCTGCTGATCGGCAGGTTGGTCAAACCACCAGTGGTGCCCTTCCGCAGCGAGCATCGCATCCGACTCTGCTGGTCCATAACTTCCAGCCGGATACAGATGAAGTGGGAGCAAATTCTCCTGGAATGCATCCAGAATAGGTTGTACCCAAGCCCAAGAAAGTTCTACTTCATCCCAATGGGCAAAGAACGTTGGATCACCATGCAATGCGTCATGAATCAAGTTCTCATAAGCCTCGGCCAGATCCTCACGATCTGGTGACAGATCGATATGAACAGGTTTGAACTCCCCTTTGTTTTGCGGGTCGCTCGCATTCAGCTGCAGCGTCATGCTCTGGTCAGGACTCATCTCAATCACAAGCAGGTTCGGTTTGGAACCGTTAACCACGTTAGCCTGTCCAGATGGTTCCTTGAATTCGATGACGATGCGAGTTGATTTTTCCTTCATTCGTTTACCGGTACGGATATAGAAAGGTACTCCGCGCCAGAAAAAGTCATCAATCTGCAATTTTGCAGCAATAAAAGTATCATTCATCGTATTCTCGGCAACACCCGGTTCAGCTGCATATCCGCTAACGGATTTGCCTTGAATGTTTCCTTCAGCATACTGTCCGCGAATGACACTTGCACCCACGTTTTGCTTTTGCAGTGGCTCGATCGATTCCATGATGTGTTTTTTCTTCAAACCGACTTTTTCCGTGGTGCTGTTATATGGAAGTTGGATCGCCATCATCATAAGCAATTGCAGCATATGATTCTGGAACATGTCACGCACGGCGCCTACATGATCATAATAGGATGCCCGTTCTTCCACACCAACAGTCTCATTAGCGGTGATCTGCACATTGGAGATATAACGGTTGTTCCACAATGCCTTCATGATCGGATTGCTTTGATGCAAGGTTTCAAGACGCTGCACCATCGGTTTGCCCAAATAGTGGTCAATCCGATAAATTTCTTCTTCCGTGAATGCTTCGCTTAACTTGCGATTCAAGTCACGAGCCGATTGTAGATCATGTCCAAATGGCTTTTCGATCACAAGGCGTTTCCAGCCTTCAGTTGATCCAAGTCCACTACCCTGAATGTTCTCTGCAATGGGTTCGAAGAATTCTGGGCCAACCGAAAGGTAGAACAGACGGTTGGATGGAATGCCAAGTTCAGCCTCTCTTTGTTCCACTAACTTTAACAGCTCTATATAATCTTCCTTATGGCTTATATTCAATACACTGTAACGGAAAGCCTGTACGAATGATTTTACAAGTTCAGGATCAGCAGGGCGTCTGGAAAATTCATTTAATGATTTTTCCACTTGTGCCTGAAAGAATTCATCAGACCATTCTCTGCGTCCCAAGCCAATCAGCGAGAAGGATGCCGGAAGTTTTTGCTCAATGTATAAATTATATAAGGCTGGATATATTTTTCTTTTGGCTAAATCGCCAGTCGCACCAAATAAAATAATGCTCGTTGGTTCCATCTCACTATTCTCCTTCCAAGTAACTCTGGTTTCTTTGCTGTAGTTACACTATAATACGTTTCATAGCCATACAAGTAATTAATATATTTCACAGGAGCTATAGACGATATCTATGACAACAAATTATGAACTATATAAGGTATTCTATTGGGCTGCCAAAACAGGCAGTTTGACCCAAGCCGCCAAAGCGCTATATATTACTCAACCAAGTGTCAGCCATGCCATCAAACAGTTGGAAGAAAGCTTTGGTCTCACGCTGTTTTACCGGAATTCCAAGGGAGTTGCGTTAACACAGGAAGGTGTAAGTTTGTATTCCTATATTGAACAATCCCAGATTTTGATCTCGCTGGCCGAGGAGAAAATGGCTGCATTGAAGAGTTTAGACAACGGAGAACTAAGGATTGGTGGCAGTGATTCGCTGTTCAAGCATTACATGCTGTCCTATCTGGAAGAATTTCATGTACTCTACCCCAACATCAAGCTGCATCTAAGTCATGGGACAACGCCGGAAGTTATCACGTTTTTGAAAGAAGGCAAAATTGATCTGGGTGTTGTGCGTATGCCTATCGTTGACCCACAACTTGAGGTCAGGGAAAGTATCCAGCTCAAAGACTGCTTTGTCGCGGGCGAACGTTATGCTCAACTTAAGGATAAAGTTATGACATTGGAAATGCTGCTGGAGCATCAGCTCATTCTTTTCTCCAGAAACAGCCGGGTTCGGATGGCAATTACGGAGCTGTTCAACAGCTATGGCTACACACTCAAACCTGAAATTGAGGTCGGCAGTGTGGATTTGTTAATCGAATTTGCACGGAGGGGGTTGGGCATATCGTATGTCACCCGTGAATTTATTTCCAAAGAGCTGGAAGAAGGCTCTCTCTTCGAAATTCAGCTGGATGTTGCTCTGCCCCCTTCACATGTGGGCATCATGACCAAGCGTAATATGCCAATTTCACTGGCAGCCAACCGGTTTATGGATCTCATTTTCAAGGCGGATTAAGATTCGTCGGTCTGCTGGTGTACAAAAAAAGTGCCTCGTCATCCCAAAAGGATGATGAAGCACTTTTTCTCATCTTAATTCAAGCTCTCTCAATCTGATCTCAATTCTCTCAGGAATCATAGCAAACAGTTGCTGCCAGGGCATGAATACACTCGGCTCAAGTACAAACTCCTCAAACTCCATAGAGGGAACAAACGCCTTGGTCTGCAGAAAACTCCGCACGCTGGCGTCAATTTCTTCATTGGTCTGGAAATAATCTTTGAACATCTCGTTTACGAGCAGACCATCACAACCCGCATTGGCGCCTGCTGCACTATACAAATCTGGCAACAGTTCAAACACCACAGGGATCGGAGAAAAAGCATGTTTGCCTGGCTGCGAGTATAAACACACATGGCGTCCAACCACATTAACTCGATCTTTCAGCAATCCCCGAAGTACTCTCCCATGGAAGCTGGCTTCACAGTCCACGACTTCACCGTCATGGCCCACATATATCCACACATGCTCCATTTCGTACAAATGCCCAATTTCATAATCCCACCAAATCGAAAATTCAATCACATATTGGACCGCCTCAACCGGAAAATGAATCTCCCGTTGAAATGACGGTGAAGGTCCTGATTGATTCAGAATGGAAACGCCTACAAAATCCGGGTAAAAGGGTTCATTTCGATCAAACATCAATACAGGTGCATAGCTCATCGCGGTTTCCAGCATTTCCTGCTCAGTCATGGTCATGGATCGTCCCTCCACATTCTTTGAGTGCTACTACTGTAACAAGCCAATGTTATGCCTATCTTAACAGAGAATCCGGAATGTGTTAATTGGAACAAAATTTAAGCCCGTAACCGGAAAATTTTCCGGTCACGGGCCTGAAATCGGTCATTTGATAGGAGAACGAAATAACGTTATCCCTTTGAATTTTTGGAAGATTTGGAAGCTTTGATCGCCTGATCGGAAACAGAATCCACACATCCAATCGGCGGTCCCAAAATCGCGTCATTTTTGATGGATGCCACTGCCGTCCTGTACGCCTCCTCATCAATACAGTATGCACGATGGGCAACTTCAGGCGGTGTTGCAGCCAGGAAGTCAGCCCCCAGCACAATGTCCGGTGTAGGTTGATCAAAAATCGTCAACAAGTGCACATCATCGGTCTCTGCCACAAACCAGTGAAACCATCCTTGAGGGAATATCGAAACCTGACCTGGCTTCAAGTGATAACTTATCCGCTCCCGCTTGAACGGATCGTAGACAGAGGTGGTAATTTCACCATTGATCAGAACGACCATCTCGGTCACATTTGTATGCCAGTGTGGCTGCACAATAATACCTTTGCTCATGTGTACATTGAAGAATCCATTTTTGATTGTAGGCAGCTGCGGTCCAAACAATTGGGTAATATAATTGCGCGAATCTCGCTGATAATTCAACACCGCTGTGGAATCGGCCGCCAGCTGAACATTCGGGGCTTGCAGAATCGGATTAGTCATACCGCTGTTTCCTCCTTATAGGCATACATCTCATTGTTGTACTGTATGCGCTAATTAGCGGAGATAATACCGAGGACACGGCTCCAATGTAATTTTTATCGAACCGTGTAACTTACATCCATTCATTAGGTGAAAATCATCCACTCTCAAGTAAAATACAAAAACACCCTTTTCCTGTTGAAAACAGGTCTGGGGCGTTAATTGTTTTATTTTATCTATAGGCTTGGCTTAAATTAAGCAAGACCTGGGTATCTTCCCCCTGCGGCAAATCCTTTGGGAGATATCCGTTCAATCTCAGCCCATTCATCATTGGTGAAAGAAACGTGCAAGGCACCAAGATTCTCATGAACTCTCTCCAAACTGCGAGTACCAGAAGATTTTCTCTTACTTTTATCTGTAAAACGGGCTCAAAGATAAAAGGCTGACTCCATGTAGGAATCAGCCTTTTATCCTTTTCGTATCCATTCTCAATCATTCTACGGTGCTTCAACAGTTGTTCCATAATACTCACAATCCGTCGATTGCTTCCGATATACCTTCGCCTTCGCCCCACATCCCGGACAACTCACCGAAACCTTCCATCGGGAATCAACAAAATGGTCATGGTGTCTATTATGTAATTTAGGAGATCCTCATCGTTGTTCCACAATACTCACAGTCCGAAGACAAATTCGGATAAACCTTTACCTTTGCCCCACACCCCGAACAATTCACAGATACAGGTTCTTGTGGTTCCTCGTATTCATGATTGTGGTACTCATCTTCATAATACCCTTCATCATCATATTCCTCTTCATTGTCATAATGGTAGTGATAATGATCAGCCTTGGGATGGAATTTAGGTCGACTACACATTTTAATTCCTGTAACAAGTACGATAACGCCAGGTATAAAAAGAATAATCGTACTAATAATAGCCATTTCGGTTCCCTGGGATATTAATAATATAGATAATAAGATGGTCAGAGATGAAAGTATAATGAATATAATTCCAAAAAATTTCTTCACAGCTTTTCCTCCTATGAATTTATGATTTGCTTGTCACGATCTGTTGATTCCGCTCTTTCAAACGGGACTTTAATCGGAATAGTTGTGAAGCAAGATGCTCGCTATTCACCAGTTCCCCTGCTTCGTAATGAGTTGAAAGCTCACTGTTTATCTTTTCAATATCCATCAAAATCTGGCGGTCATTATATTCAAGTGAATGTGGAGTGATCGGGTCACTATATTTTACAAGTTCTATTAATGTTTGAACGGTCTTCCTCTCTTCTTCCGCAGTCAGAACGGTATGGCGCTCCATCGTGTGAAGCAGCTGCTGCAACGCGTTCTCAATCAAATGTAGATTGACCAATTTCGTTTGCTCAACGGCTTCATTACGACGTGTACTTTTAATAAAGATCAAAATGATGCCACACAGAATGAGGGCGATAGCTAAAGTTACTGTATGTAACAAAACGAACCAGCGTAGACCATGATCTGCTAAACCTGTAAACAGAGAATATATCATTACACAAATCAGATACATCACCAACACGATGCCTAACGCTGTGTAACCAGGAACCAATTGTTTAAAGCGATCCATATGTAGCATGACATACCTAATATAAATCCAAATCGCCGTAATCGCGACATAAGTAGCCACAAGATTCATCCAGAAAGAAAACGATACAATGGCATGATTAAACACTGTAAAAGAAACGACTGAGGCTACAAGCATGCTGATCAGATAGATGGCATCCAAAATGAAAAGGTTGCTCCGTTTAATTATCACTATGCCTGCCCTCCATCTTGCAGATTGTTTCCGCAATCCAGACAGAACTTCTGACCGGGCTTCACTTCGTGTTGACATTGACTGCATTTCAAGGACAGACTGGAGCCGCAATTGCCGCAAAATTTAGTTTGGCCCGAATTGATATGATTGCACTTGGGACATGGGCTAGGCATCGGTTCGTGACACTGAACACATTCCAAAGCATTCTCCGCATTGTCTGCCCCGCAGGATGGGCATGCATGATATTTGTCACCACAATTAGGACAAAATTTGGTCCCTTTTTGCAAGGCATGTCCACAGTTGTTACAACCGGTCATTGCTGATTTTTCGGCAAGTGAATTGCCACATTTGCTGCAAAAAGAACTATGCTCCTGGTTCGGATGACTGCAATGTTTGCATATGCGTACAGCAGGTGTTTCCGTGGTAGCCATCACTTTGGACATCTGGGACATCTCGCTGCTGAATGATCCTCCCAGTCCAACACCCATCCCCATACCAAGCCCTGCACCCATTATATCCGATTGCATGCTTCCTTCATTTTTGGCTGCACCTTCAAGCGTATCGAATGAACGCTCCTGTTGATAGGTATACCCGATAATATCCATTTCAGCTTTGCGTGCCAACGCTTCTCTCAAACGAATGACCGAAGGGTCCTCTTCAGGCAGATTGACATTGTGGATATACAGGTTGATTAATTCAATACCAAATTCTTCGAAAGCAGATGCAATCGTATCAGCAAAATGTCGTGATATTTCTGCGATATAAGCATTGATTTCCAGTACACTTACTTTTCTATGTATTAGATAGGAAGACAGCATGGAGTTAATGTTCATAATAATTAGTCCGCGAAAGTAATTGACCATATTAGCCTGGTTAAATTCAGGCAGTGTTCCCACAAGTTTGACCAGAAATTTGCGAGAGTCTGCTATTTTTATTCCCATCTGTCCAAATGCTCTCACGGGAACGATAATATTATATTTTGGGTCCTGTACCTGAATTGGATTTGCTGTTCCCCATTTCACGTCTAGTGCGCTTACTTGGTTGACGTACCACACTTCTGCTGCAAAAGGTGATTTACCTCCGAACGGAAGGTTAACGAGCCGGTTTAAGATCGGGATATTCGCTGTACTTAGCGTATGTCTTCCTGGCCCGAACATATCAAGCGCTCTTCCATCCTTAAAGAGGATCGCCTGTTGGGATTGATTCACAATCAACTGGGTCCATGTTCCCAATTCATTCTCAGGATGTTTCCAAGCAAATACATCTGGTGAACCGTCATACTTGATTACGTCAATAATGGCCATTTCTCTTCCTCACTCCAGTAGTAGAATACTATAATTTCATTGAAACAATTGTACTAACAATCGATTTCTAACAATCTAAAGTTAAACTATTTTAAATCTTATTTATCTGCTAATCTTTCAACAAAAATGTTTTTTCATGTTTAGGCATTGCTATTTTACCATTTATAACCTCCTTTCGCACTAATTTAGTTCATATTTCATGAGATATTTTTCCTATAGATGAATGGTATAGACACTAAAAAACCTCCTGTATATCGACAATATACAGAGGTTCTTGTGATGGTGGAGTCCCTCTGGTTAATTCAGGAGATTATCCATATATGATGCGGGATTGGCCATGAACGCTTCGAATGTGGAGATCGTTCCAATCTCCTGATGTTCAATATCTGCGTAACCAATCATTTTTTTGCTTGGATTCCAGACGATTAGGATATGGGAGTACTGATCCACGTCAGAGGATATACGCAGCAGTTTCTTTCTGCCCATCTTCATTTCAACCGTATCGACCAGATGGAAGAATTCGATGTATCCCACGCCGGACGAATTGTCCGGCAAGTCGATTCTTCGCGGACCTTCCGTTAGAAAACGGATTAATGCATCAGGCAGCTTGTACGATTTGAGCACATGCAATTTATTGCTCAGATTGTGAAAGTCTTGAGGCTCATGAGCTTTCAAATACTCTGCCATTTCAGCATTCTTCTGACTGATCGCAATCGTATATGCCCGCTCCCCATCCTTCTCTTGAATAGTTACATCCGCTCCACGCTCTACCAGAAATTGAACCATCTTCATATTGTTGTTGCGAGCCGCTACCGTAAGCGGTGTAGCCTTGTATGGATACACCATATCGGACTCGTTGTAATTGATGTCCACGCCCTCGTCCAGCAAATACTGAACCATCTTCATATCGTGATTCGAAACGGCTTTTCGTAATGTTTTCCCACCATATTTTCGAATATCCAGTCCGAGGTCCTTCAGCACTGCGATGTTCTTTTTGTTACCGTAATAGGCTTCATCATACGCATTCGACTTCACCCTGCTCAAACCGTTCAATCTGGCACCCTTCTGATGCAAATATCGGATGATCTCTTCCCCGCCATATCTGACCGCCTTGAGGATTGCTGGATTATCCTTCACATTCAGGTTTACTCCGTTATCTACCAACAGCTTGACCACTGCCTGTTGATTGGTGATTAGAGCAATATCCAATGGCGTCAACGCTATGTATTTACTGAGCGTAATTTCTCTTTCGAGATCCATGCCCTGTTTAATAAATTCTTCTACACCAATAACATCTCCCTTGTAAATCGCTGTGGCGTGATCAGGCAACGTTTCAAACGTACCTTGATTTCCGATTTTGAACAAAAGGTGTTACCTCCCTCTGGTTAAATATCTCATGACTACTAGTCCTGTAATGCTCATTATTATTAGTATACCTGCTATCCTTTTCATTTGTACAAACCTCTACCAAAATCATGATTCCAGTCCTAAAGCCTTTCATACAAACCAACCCCGAAACATAAAGTTCCGGGGCCAATATCATCCTTTAAATTACACAATCAATCATGCGCTGAATTCTCTTCCCGGCCAACGCCGATATATGATCCTACGGTCGAAGCTAGTGCTCCACCTTCCACCAAAAGCGGGTTAAAGACACGTTCTGCCAAAAATCCTGCGAGACTATAGGATACAATAAAACCCAATTGGGATAGAATGCCGATGATTCCCCACACCCTGCCTTGTTTCTCTTTGGGTATGTTATTGCGAACCAATACATCTGCACTCATGTTGACAAAAGGCAGTGAGGCCAAAAACCTTATTTTAGGACAAATTTAGTCTGTTTTGACTTAGTCTCGTCTCACCCATACTGCCCGAACGTAAATGCTTCAGCGGCTGAGATGTGACTAAAACGCCAAAGCACACGGTTGCAAAAAATACAACGATGGCAAATATGAAGACAGGCGCAAACAATGTTATGCCCTAGTGCAACCATGTCATGGGAGGAGCTGCCCCCATGTATAGCAACATGACCAGAATGACTACAGCTGCGACTAGCCCATCGTTCAACGCATTCAATAACTGAATCAGTCTGTGGTCCAGTTCTTACTAATCCCTGAGTCTGAGATGAATGAATTGAGAACTTATTTATTCCTATGCTAAGATAATGATTCAAACCTTTTTCTAATGAATACTCAATTTATGGGGTAAGTCCCAAATAAGAAAGGACACTATGAATCCTTCATCCATACCATCCATGTTGCATCAAATCATCCCGCCGCTGGATCTGCGCAGTTGCTTAGTCAGTGTACGTGGCGAAATCATTTACGAGCACTACCGCAATCAAGAAGCAGCAACCCATATTGCCAAAATCAATTCCTGCACCAAAAGTGTGCTGTCCGCACTCATATGTATTGCGATAGATCACGGGTGGCTGCCCGAAGCTCCTACTCCAATCTCCACCTTTTTCCCGCAGTTGGTGTCAGACCCTGACTCCCGCAAACCGGAGATTACATTAGAGCAGTTATTAACGATGACGGCTGGATTCAACTGGGACGAATTCGGAGGACAGAATTCATTTCCTCGTATGACTCGTACGGATCACTGGGTGAACTTTGCGTTGGAGCAACGTTTAAGTCATGTGCCAGGTACATATATGGAATACAATTCGGGGGTATCACAAATATTGTCTGCCATCCTCATGCAAAGTACAGGAATGTCCGTAGCCGAGTTCGCGGAACGTTATCTATTTGGCCCTTTGGGAATACAACAGTATGAATGGGAAAGCGACCCACAGGGTGTACATACCGGAGGGTTCGGCTTAAAGATGTTGCCGGAGGATTTACTGAAATTCGGACAACTGTTTTTGCAACAAGGCATGTGGAACGGGCAGTCGCTGATTTCGAGTGATCTTGTTAGCCGCTCTACAAAACCTGCCATTTCGGTTACTCCACCCAATCATGGTAGTTACGCTTGGCATTGGTGGGTGGATGCTTATACCAACGAAACTTCAGAAGCTAAGGTTGCGGAACAGCCCACTTCCATACTCCACTATTATTACGCCCGTGGATTTGGTGGACAATTTGTATATATCGTCCCGTCCCTGGAACTCGTTGCCGTACTCACCAATGACAAAAGAAAGAAGGAAAAACCTCCGCTGGATGTGTTCCCCAAACGAATTGCACCCCAATTGGTGAAATTCTTATAGACCTTTTCTTTGAGTTGTGAATCAAACCAAATAACCCCATAGCTTACCCGGCATTCACCGGTAACTATAGGGTTATTCCATTACTTCGTACATCGATCCTCAGCCAAGTTCATCTCACCAAAGCCTCTTCCACAGCCATGGTTATGGGATACGGACCGGATTCTTTGTTGGAGAGGACAACAACTTGCAGGTTGTGATCTGGATATACGGAAGACATGAACGACACGCCAGGATCGAAACCCATCACATGATATTTAAATAACGCTTCCCCTCTCCGATTAATCCAGATCCCTTGCCCATAATAGGTTTCATCATCCTCATGGACATATGGCGTGATTAACTTTCCCGTCGTTTCTTCGCCCAACAGTTCATTACTGAATAACGCATTCCAGAAACGAATCATATCCGGCGCTGTTATATAAGCTCCACCATCAGCCCCACCCTTAACAGGAATGGAAAAAATGTTACTGGTCCAGGAGCCATCCTCCTGATCCATATATCCGATCGCAGTATTACGGGGAAGACGATCTGTCTCGAAGTAGCCCGAATCCGACATGCCGCACTTGTTAAAAATATTTTGCTCTACGTAGTCTGTAAACGACTGCCCCGTGTGCTCTTCAACAATGAGACCCAATACGATAAATGCCGCATTATTATAATGGAACCGTTCACCCGGGGCTGATTTCATGGGCTGATGCTGAAACATTGGCAGAAAATCATTCAACTGCCGCATCGAATAGACGGGTCGTTCCTTCCACAACTCAGCGAAATCCTCCATCACTTCTTCATCAAAATAGTCCGGGATGCCTGAAGTATGGGTTAACAGCTGATGAATTGTAACTCCTTGATCCCATAGAGGAAACTTAATGCTCAAGACATCTGCCAATCTGAAATCATACGATAATTTTCCTTGTTCAATCAATTGGCAAATACTCACTGCCGTAAAAATCTTGCATCCAGATGCAATGCCAAACCGTGTATGTGGCTGATTCAAACGTTCATCACTTCGATTGGCATATGCACGAGTCGTACTTAATAGGGTATGTCCGTTTTGTTTTATCAATACTACGCCCGAAAAATCAACGTTCTCCATCACTTCTGTTATTCTGCGTGTCAGATCCGTTATACGCTTCATCATCGTCCACCTAACTTTTTTCAATTCGATTTCCATGCTCAGATGCTGCTCAATCACGTTTTTGTTTCAATGTTAAGGAGTCCATTACCGCAAGCCTTGCAGATCAGCCGCTGAACTTCCAACCTCCGTCTTCCTATCACGGGAAGATCTCGTATTTATTAAATAGTATAACGTCGCGTAGATCGTAAGAATAAACGTGCCAAAGAACATACAGAAAGCCAGCGATGGACGACTTACACTTTCATGCATAAGTTCAACCAACGTCTCACGATTGGTTAACGCATCCCAGCTGTTCAAGCGATATACACGTCCAAGCAGAACACCGTAACTCCCCAGTGCACAACCCCCTAGCACAAAGATCCATGAAACCCATCGTCCCATTTTGTGATGGATCACTTCCTGAAGCTGATACATCGAAAGGAATCCTAGCAATAAACCCGTCCAAACGAACATCAAGACAACAATTAAGTCATACCAGTACTTGTAATCCAATCCATTGGCTCCGCCATAATAGCGGGAACTGCGTGCCGTCAGGTGAACAAGATCCGTTACAATGTAGGAAGAGTTCGGGAAGAACAATAACCAGAGCAGTCCGCTTGCAACGGCAAACCATGCTGCCCCTTTCCATTTAACATGGCTAAAACCATAAGCCATATAGGAGAATACAAAAGGAATCCAGCCCAGGAACAGGTTCCAGATAAGGAAGCGAAAATAGCGCTGATCCAGCCAATCCGCAGCCGCGTAATACAAACCCAGGGTCACCACTGTGACCACACTTAGAAAAATAAATACTTTAATATAATTCAGTTTTCTCAATGATATTTACCTCACTTGATCCTGAAATACATTCAGTTCCGAAAATATCGGATGATCTCTTCCTTGTTCTTTTCCACACGCAGATTTAGTCCGCGTTTATCCTTTAACCCATATTGCTGTAGTTCATGTCCCGGATCAAGCACCAACGGTTTCATTACTACATCTTCCAACAAGTTCATTGTCAGTTGATAGGTTTCACGCAGTTTATCCACCGGAATAATCGATTCATATCGCTTGATCAACTCAATCAGCCGTTCCGCATACACTAGACGCACCATACTGTCCGCACTCATCAGCTGTCTTGATGCGAATGCTGTGACTGCAGTAATAATCAGCGGATTTGCATGATATTTGGCAATTGACGTAAGCTCATCAACTGCGTCCCAGTTCATGATAGATAATCCAGCGGTTAACTGACCTATTCTTTCATCCATCCATGTCTGCTCCAGCTCTTGCGGCACATCCCATTGCTTATAGTCTGTATAAACACCACCACGATGCATCTGAATAGCGCTCCCATAATGTTTAACGAATATCCCTTTGGGAACACTCCAATCGGTTTCCATCCAACCACCACCATACCTGTCTCTATTTTCGCTTATAACCGGCACACAATACATAAATTTACTGTTGAAGACCATACTAGGATCATACCATTTCCCAAAGGAGAATCAAATTCACAATGAATCCAAATTCAATGCAGCCTCCAAACCGAATGCAACCTGCTAACAACGCAAATTCAGACTTCACATCCCACTTGAACCATGGCGGGCATGAAATGTTTGATATGCATGAAATTCTGTCAGGGGCCATCAACGTATTGGATCAATACATGATGTTTAGAACATTTGTACAAGACACTGAACTTCTCGGCATCCTTGATCGTCAATACAATTTCATGTTATCCCAATACAATCTGACTGCAGAATGTTTCTCCACTGGACACAAACCTCATCAGGAGACAGCAACTTACATGATCCCAAATATCGTTCCGCCTGTATATGGCCTCAAGCCGTCCGCACCGAAAAAGCCGAATCAATCCCTCACCGATGTCAAAGATGCTGGAATCAGCGGTCATATGCTGGGTTTGATCAAATCACACGCTTCTCTACTGGCCATGTCTGCGCCTGAAATTACAAACGGAGCCGTGCGGAGAGTCATCGCTTCCCAAGTGCAACACTTTATTGAGATGGCCTACGAAATTTTCATGTATCAAAATCAACACGCCTATTACCAAGTTCCGCAACTGAATGCAAATGATACCAAGCAGATGCTTCAGGCCTACGTCCCTGCAAATGGGGCCCCTCAGATGCCACAGAACAATAAACCACCTCTGCATTAATCTAAAATAAGCTTAATCAACAAAGAACAGCTTCTTCAACCCACTCAAGGTTGAAAGATGCTGTTCTTTGTTATTTCCAGAATCATCTCATGTTTGCAGCATATCTTGAATAACACATTTTATTTTCAAGGAATTCTACCTTGATTCGATTACCAAAAACTGGTTTAATCAGAATGTGGTCACAACTACTCATTATGTAACATGGGAGGTTTTTGAATGCGATTGAATCCAACGATTAAAATTGGTTTTCTAGCCATTACATTAAGCTTTACAACCATCTGTGCAACTCTTATAACATCTCAAACTACATTGGCTGCACCTGTCCCAGCTTCCAAAGCGGTATATCATCAATTTCAAATGTATTTAAAAAATGCAGTGAAATCCACGCCCAGTCTGGTTCAAGCACGTAAATATCTATTGAATCATATCGATGAAGTCGGCCCCTGGCAGGCCACCCTGATGACCCTTCAACTGGAGAATTTGCAAAAGATCAGACTGGCTGACTTGGATCAAAAAATGTATACGGAACCGTTTCAAAGCGTTCTCTATGAAGCCCATACCAACATAGGTTATGAACAAAAGCTTACATATAGCAGTCTGCTCAAAGTGATTAAAGAACCGGCGGTTCGCAAGCTCTTGCAGGAAGCCTCCGATCTGGGATTCAAACTGGAAACCAGTGAAGGTCTATACTATCCTATCATCAATTATGAGATGTACAAAAAGTTTCAGCCCTACGTGAAACCTGACATTGTTGCTTACATTGATATTATGGCTGCGGAATCCAACCAGCCCACAACTTCCGATGCGGCCTTTATCATAACCTGGGATGAACTCATCCAGCGTACTCTAGAGAAGGAAGCTTTTCTGAATAACTTTCCAAGCTCTAATCGTGCGTCAGCAGTCAAGAATTCACTGTACGTTGGTTACCTGTTTTATGGAAGTGATAACTCTCCTGCCTATGACTGGTACACGGAAGAAGAAATTCGTACTATCGATCCAGAAGTGAAAAAAGCATATGAAAAGGCTGTGGCAAATAGGGAGCGCAATACGAAGAGTGTACTTCTGGATACAGTGGAGAGGATAATGCATCTTCTCGATGAGAGTAACGACGAACTCACCCCAGAAATCAAAGAAATCACTGACCATGTTGAAAACCTATTTGCCAATGATTAATAAATATTAACCGGTCCAAAGTGGATGAATGTTAGTTTACAATAAAATTAGCTACAGTCTTAAAGCTAAAAAAGCGGCACTCCTCTTTACAGGGTGTGCCGCTTTAACATGCCTTGAGCCCTTCTTATATCATTTCAGAAAAGTATTATCTCGATACCGATGTAAGTTTGTCTGGATTCACAACGAGATAGAACCCCTCTATTCTTTCTCCAAGAGAGTCCAGTTCCAAACACAGAACTTCGGACAACTGTCCGTTTTCCAGTAACGCAAGGTGCTGCTCTCCGTTGATATATGTGGGCACCCACTCTCGTTCTCGCAATCGGGTAAGTACCCGGCGAGAGGTCAACAAAGCGAGTACACCTTTATGAACTCTCATCGTTCTCATGACCGTATGCACACGTCCACCGCCATCTGCCGTAAAAACGGGTTGTTCGGCAAGCAGCTCAAGCATCTCGGAGACATCATAATTTAGAAAAGCGGTTGTAAAACGAGCCAGCAATTGCTTTTTTGCAGCATAATTTGCAGAACTCTGTTCCATCGGCGGAAGTCTATCGGGAAGCTTGCGTCTGGCCCGACTAAAGATCTGACGGCAGTTGCTCTCTGATTTGCCCAACCAATCCGCTATTTCCGTATATTCATACTGGAAAGCCTCACGAAGTACAAAAACGGCACGCTCTATCGGGGAAAGCTGCTCCAGCATAACCAAATAAGCATAGGAGATCATCTCCTTCTGCTGCACGGTTTCTTCCGGAATGTTCCCCATTTCACCATAACTTATCGGCTCGGGAAGCCATTCTCCAACATAACTTTCCCTTTGATTACGGGCAGAGTTTAGCAGATTCAGACTCCGGTTTACGATTAGTTTAGCAATATAGGACTTGGCATTACGGATATCATCAAGAGACTTGCTCTGAAGCTCTGCAAAACAATCCTGCACAATATCTTCAGCCTCCACAACACTGCCAAGCATGCGGTAAGCAATGGAAAAGGCATAGGCCTTATAACGAATATACAATTCACCAACTTCCAGAGAAGACACTTCTGGCTCATTGGTGAGGGGATTGAATTTCATGAGAATGGCCTCCTCTGGCAGATGGTCGAATGTTTACTTAATTAAAGCAGCCTGGATACATCCCTGTTGTAATGGCAATCCGGTTCCAGCTATTAATCGTGTTGATCGCCATGATCAGATCCACAAGTTCAGCCTCACTGAAATGTTCTCTAACTTTTTCATACAATTCAAGTGGTACCCCTTGTTCGGAAATAAGTGTTACGGCCTCAGCCAGCTCCAGCATAACACGTTCTTTTTCCGTAAACAAAGGCATCTCGCGCCACACGCTCAGCAGCAAAATGTGATCGGCATAATCTCCAAGCTTCAACAGATCTTTGGCATGCATATCAAGACAGAACGCACAACCATTGATTTGGGATACACGGATTTTCAGCAGCTCATATAACGGTTTGTCTTCAAACTGACCTGAAATGTGCTGCTCCAATGCCATCATTGCTTTGAAAGCACCCTGGTTAGCCACTCTATAATTCACTCTTAAACTCATTGCATTCGCCTCCGTATTTTGGTCTACAACCTTAAGACAAATAAAGGCTCACATATGTGACACTTTTCTATAAAAAAAATTTTCAACATATTAGGGCAAAGAATATAGCTCGATCAATAATTAAGATAATTAATTTGCGTGGAGCTTGCCCGATATGAATATAGTTCACGTAAAGCGTTATGTATAAACAGAATTTTCCGTATTTATGTTAGCTGTTTGATGTATTGTTTGTGATTTTAAACAAATAATCCTTATACATATTGATACACGAAACAAAAGAGTAGTAACATACGGCTACAAAGTAAACTTTCCTGACATAAACAAATGAACGATTCATTATCCTAGCAAGGAGTGACTTCCATGATAACTTCCAATTCCAATCCTCAACTTACATTCGAACTGCCTCGCGGTTGTACGTTCTCCGCTGAAGACTGGCATGTATTATCTCAATATTGGTATCCGATTGCTCAGGCAAGCGAAGTGACAGATAAACCACTTGCCGCTCAATTGCTTGATGTCCGTTTGGTCCTGTATCGCAGCAACGATAAAGTTGTAGTCGCTAAGGATCTTTGTTTTCACCGTGGCGCTCCGCTCAGTAAAGGCTGGGTAGAAAATGGGGAAATCGTCTGTCCATATCATGGTTTCCGTTATAACTGTGAGGGTAAATGTACCGCCGTACCTGCACACCCCAGCTCCAAAATCTCCCCCAAACTGAAACTTATCGTATATCCTGCGGTTGAACGTTATGGCCTGATCTGGACTTCACTTGCGGGTACCGACGAGCAGATTCCTGCATTCCCGGGATGGGATGATCCAGATTATATTAATATCCTGCCCCCGAACTTTGATATCGCAGGTTCTGCTGGGCGTCAAATGGAAGGGTTTCTGGATGTATCCCATTTTGCCTACGTGCATACCGAGACGTTCGGGGACCGAAACAACACGGAAGTGCCCCAATACAAAGTAAAACGCGAAGGCAAAGAACTGCTTGCAGAATACTGGAGTTCTGTTAGCAACTATGGCAAAGGTCAAGATAATGTAGCACCCAAAGGTTTTCAGTGGCTGCGTGAATTCCGCGTATTTCCACCATTCGCCGCATCACTGACGGTTCACTTCCCGGAGAACGATAAGCTGAACATTCTGAACTGTGCCTCTCCCATCTCAGCACGTTTTACGCGGTTGTTCTGTCCGATTACCCGTAACTTTGACAAGGATGCTCCGATTGAAGATACCATTAAGTTTAACTTGCAAGTATTTGAGGAAGATCGGGAAATGGTGGAATCACAAAAGCCAGAGGATTTGCCACTGGATCTGCATGCAGAAGCGCATATTCCCGCAGACCGTACCTCTATCGCTTATCGTCAGTTATTGACAGAGCTTGGTTTGGGACGGAATTACACATCATAAAATAAATACAAATGAATACAAAAAGAAGCGTTCCTACGAACGCTTCTTTTGTATAGTTGCTACACTTTCACTCGTGACAATGTACTGGGTTTTACCCCATATAAATGCCTTATATCGGACACTTACCCTTGATTATTGGTGTTCACAGGAGGTTCTGTATAATACGGACAGCCTGGTTCGTGAATAATACGGGGATCAACCCATGTTCCCCAATATGGAAGGCGATTTACATACGGCTGTGCGTTAGGCTGACTATTTGGCTGCGGCATGTTTGTTGCCGGAGAAACTTGAGTAACACAGTCCACTGGCGGACCAACGATTACTTTTTTTTGAATTGGAGCAAGTGTTTCCTTCACCTTGTTCTCATCCAGACAATACGTATGGGCCAGAACACTCGCAGGTGTCAGTCGTAAAATATCCGAACCAAATATAGCTTCAGGAACCGGGGCATCGAAGATAGCCAGCAGATGGGTCTGATCTACCGTTGCAATTTCATAGTGCCACCAACCTTGCGGAACATTAGCTACTTGACCCGGAGTAATCGTAAAGTTCAGCAACTCATTAGTAAACGGGTTTATAAGGGAAACGACGGCGGAACCACTGATGCAATACACCAGCTCGGATGCATTCTGATGAATATGGGGTTCAACCACATTGCCTGTGCTAAGAAAAATGTCCAGTAAGGATACGTTACCCAAAGTGTTTAATTGATGAATGGAGAGAAAGTTAATATAGTTATTTACGTCTTTATGGAAGAAAGGATTCTGGTTCACGTCAAATGTAAATTGGGTGGTTGGTAAGGTATAGTCCATATAGGAAGTTGCCAAAATAAACGCCTGCCCTTCGCTCTCGGTTTAGGTGATAACCTATAACGCCAGCTTATGCTCTGGGCTTCTATGCGTGAGCCCATTTCTGCTGAAGGGTTATGATACAGCTACCAAATCTTATCCACCTTTACCCGTACCACGTTCTATTAAGCCCTCTGTGTCACTCCATTGCATCGCAGCATAGGCTAATATCATCAATCAAACACTGGAGGCATGCATCATGGCATACGGACCTGGTTCAGTTCCTATCCCGCCAACTGCGGGTTATCCTTACCCTTATTATCCACCGCCACCCTATCCATACCCCTACCCTTATCCATATCCCTATCCACCCATCGTGCCGTTTCCGCTGCCCTTTCCCATCGGACATATTGGAGGCCCAGGATGGCATGGCGGTTACCCGGGTGGTCCACACGGTCCATTCCCTGGAGGCGGCTATCCGGGCGGTCCACATGGCGGAGGACCCGGGGGCCCTGGTGGACCTGGCGGAGGTTTCCACGGCCATCGTTTCTTCCAATGGTAAAATAGCAATGCAGGAGCTGCTACCGGCAGCTCCTGTCTTTGTTCAACTTTCTTTTAAAACATCCAATGATGTCCTTCTTTCGAACAGCATCCTGCCTGCTCAATACTCAATCTCATTCATAATCTTCAGATTACGGTTGGACACTTCCAGCAAGTCAGTAAACGTCTCAGATACATAATAGACAAAGTCCGGATCATGCACATACATAATCACTTGCCCGTAGGTTCCTTTCTCTGTCGGATCAAAATCAAGCATCAAATACAGGGAGCCTCCCGCCATCGTTGCAAAAGGAATCCACGCTTTATGGAATAAGAAGGGCTTAATCTCCGGGTCCAGTTCGCTGATCTCTTCGTCAGAATAGTACTCGTCCAATTTCTCATCTACTTCACAGAAGTATTGTTTGGTTTCCCGAATTTCCTGCAATGACATCAGATAAAACGGATTACATTCCTCTGCCTCCGCATCACCCGGATACAAGATATGAAATGCATAACCACTGCCATCCTTCCGCTTATAGAAGGCACGAAAATCCTCCGGCAACCGGACGTCATACTCCGTTTCAAATGCATTTAGACTTTCCTCAGAGACACCCTCCCGATGCTGGTATTCCTCGTATAACTGCCGAATTTCATCATCATGGATTTTTTCGTTCAGGAGCTTATTCAACGCATCAAACAAATCATTCCATTTTGCATTAGCCTCAGGTGTCATACACCCCCCTCCCTTTTCAATTCTTTTCAACAACCCGTTCCCGCACATATTCCTGATATCCCCAGAACGCCTCTTCTTCCCCTCCGTCTTCGATCAGCACCATAACAGCGTAGGAAAACAGATCCAGCCAACGTTCCATCAACGCGACCTGTGCATCTGATATCAATCGATTACTACGCAACATTCCTTCAGGCTCGACGGCCCAAGCACGTCCAAGGTGGGTGATTCCCCACAGTGAAACCATAACTTCACGATCCAGGATAAATTGCTTTAGTTCAGGAGCTGCTTCTTCACGGTTCATATCAACCTCCACCTTACCCAATCTGTGATCTTCAATCACTGGTGTTCACCAACGTAAAGGTTCTTCTCCACGCCATAACACGTAGCGCTCAATTTCACGGAGGGTGCCTGTGCCTATGCCATACTCATCCATCTGATCAGAGTGCAGATCAAGAATATGCAGCATGCCCCCGAACGTACCCACTGCAAGCTTGGACTGGTCAGGAGAGCTCGCCAAGGAATAGATGGTGCTGCCTACAAAATGTCTCCACACTTCCTGCCCATCACCATTCACACAATATAAATATCCGTATGCGTCACCAAGCACCATGCCTGCACCCAACTCCACTGCAGCGTAAACACGGGCATTCTCATCCATTACAGGCCAATCTTCCTTACTCTCATTACCATCGATCGTTTCCAGCTGAACTTGTATTGTAGTACCGTTATAAAAGTGACAGGCATTAAACCATACCTCTGAGCTGTCTGCAGTGAATACCGCATAATGAGGATAGCTGGATTCAGGATAAAGGGAATACGTCTTATTTTGTTTGCGATCCAGAACCATATGGTTACTGACCTGGCTGCCGTAGGCAATCCAGCGACCGTCACGTGAGACTGCTGCATGGCCCATATCAATCTGTGTATCTTCCAACTCATATTCTTCGATCTCTGCCGGATCCGGGTGCAGCAGGGATACCTGATCTTGGTCTACCAGGTAGATTCCATAATTGGAGAAGATAAGAACGGATTTCCCATCATTGAATGGAATAAGTCCTTCAAGTGTGCGTTCCGGATGCTCACAGTCAGCAAGGGATTCAATGCGTGGCAAAGCCTTCTGAATACTGGATTGAATATCTTCCCAGCGATACACCGCAAGCTCGTGTCCTTCTAGTTGACGATCTGGTTGTCTGATGATACGAATACCTTCCGATCCGGCCAGCGCATAATCTACACCATCTGACGAACAACCTGCGAAGGTATACTGAGAGAATGGCAACCATCCGTTTGGATCAGCCGTATATACACAGCCATTCTCCGTGAAGGTGCCGGTTGTGAATACTATTGTTTCTGTGTTCAGATAACCTACCACCCGAACGGCCTGCATGGCAGATTGAAAATGTTCGTTCATTGGCCATGTTGCAGCAGGCAGTTCAAGCCGGAGCCGTTCCAAATCCCCTTGAAGATTGGCTTGCTTCACCATCTCCCACACCTTAGTGCTGATCTGCGTTCTGGCATCCTCCGCGAGCTCCGATTCATCCAGTTGTTCTCCTGCCATGCCTCTGCGTACAAATGCATTGACATCTTTTGCGTATCGTTTGCCTTCATTACGCCATGTTTCCGCAATTTCTTCGTTTATCCAACTCAATGATTATTCCTCCACTCCGCCTCTGTCCATAACTGTACAGTGATGTGCCAGCAAAAATTGATCCAGATCATGATCCGTTGCACCTTCCATCCCGTGCATTTCTTCATAGAAAAGCGCAATTTCCCTGCCGTTCGCATAATTAAAACGTAAATATCCACCCATGGAGACCCTAAAAAGCTTACATGTATACTCATTTTCCATCACTGCATCCCACTTGAATTTACTTTTACACAAATCGGCCAGTTTTTTCATGGAGCCTTCACGCTCAACGTTAACCAAGTGGTAGAACGTATGGTTTCGCAGCTCGTTCCACGGTTCAAAATACGCCGGGGTCAGCGGTTTGTCCTGATGGTAATATTCGCAATAGATCTGGTCCATTGTCTCTCCAAAGTCTGCTTCAGAGCATGTCCACAGAATAATATGCTCATCATGACGCGGGAGCCACAACAATCCCTTCACATCTGGATGAATCGCCAGGAAATCACCATCCACCGAACTGCCAATACTGATGCACTCCTGAAGCTGATCCTGAGTAACGGGTGTATCCTCCGTGTGCATCCAAAAATCATATTCAGCAAAAGGCTTCAGTACCTCCTGATCCGGCCGCTGCACATTCATCCAGCCCGTATACGTGCCTTCCCCGTATTGTTCCAGCCAGTGGCGATATGACGCAGGTAACGAGATGGAATGCCGTTCTTCAAAATGATCCAGTTCCTTAGCCGGTACGGGCTTCAACGCATGAGTTACTATATACATTCACGACATCTCCCTACGATCGTTTCGTTCAATTCACGATAGTTCATTCAATCGGTCAGCAATTCAACCAGGTAAAGGCTAAGCCAATTCTTCCTGCACAATTTCGGTTAGTACACCCTTGCGGTTGACAATGCTAATGGCAAATGCATCATAGCCGTCACGTTTCACCTGCTCAAAATCCATGCGCTCTCCCGTAATTAATTCGTAGGTTCCATCTTCATCTACATCTTCCCCGAACTCATCATCCCACGGCACGTTGTAAAAGGCAGATAGCTGTACTTCAAATATGTCTTCCCCTTCAACGTCCAGGTAGGGCCGTAACGGCCTGTTATTCAGGTCTTCCTCTGGATATGTCTCACACAACATCGCATCATAACCATGTTTGGCTGAATCGATGAGCAAGTAACGTTCCCCTGTTACGGTATGCTCTGCATATACAATGAGTGGTGTCGAATCATGCCAGGTTATCAGATCATCTTCGGTTAAGTCACCATAATAAAAGATATGGAACTTGTCATGTCCATCGCTCGTTTGCAACTTGCCTTTCCATTCGACTTCATGAATCTGAACATCCGAAATCTCCCGAACCAAACCTTCCAAATATGTAGGTCCTTTATGTACACCAAATAAATTCATCATCTCGCCTCCGCTTTATTCATTCGAATGGTTACGACTTTATGTTCTTCATCTACATCCAGCTTCACATCGATGTCTAACTTATCATGGAACAAAGCCGTAACGTTGATATAAGGATCACGAGCAGCTTCGCTGCCTCCATTACTAGAACGACTCATCCCCTGATGAATGATGGATTGGACCAGCTGTCCATCCCCTTTCCCAGTATTTTGATAAGTATAAATCACCTCTTTGTCCTTATTATAAAAATTCAACACCGTTGTAAAATCTTTGGCATTGGTATATTGCTTTTCGGATTTTACATATTCATTTTTTGTGGATTGATAGCTCACTTTACCCGCCAGATAGGGATTATCTTCACTGGGTCGAACATCAAACTCCTGATAAGCGATGTGAAAAAGGTATTGAATATGATTCATATCTACACGGTAATATAACTGCCTGTTGTCTTCCTCCTTGTCCATGGCAGCGAAACTGTTGATGAGCGGCCAGGCTTCATAGGATTTGCCATTCACGTCGACAGCAAGAGCATAATCAGAGAGTACCTTCTCTTTTTGAAACACACCATACGTCTGTAAAATGAAATAGGCTGGAATGAGTAATACGCCTATTATCACTGCAAATATCATAATCTTTAAACGGAATTTCATGATCATCCTCCTTTACGACTCGCGTTCTGCTGGTTTATCCAGTCTTATGCTGAAGTTTGGTCAATGTGCGGACAACCAGCTCCCTGTTCTTGGCGTTCTTAATATAAGCGGGAATGGAATGTGAAGCCGTTTTCACAGGTACATTTCCAGGTTTCACGCGCAAATCAGCCGAAATATATGAGATCAGATAGTTTAAATGCTCCCGATTAACAGCCCATACCACCTTACCTCTAACATAATCCAGAAAGTACAATTCCATATCAAACACAGGGTCGCGTCCATCCCGTAAATCGGGATAACACCCTTGAAATGCTGGCTTTTTATGTAATTCGACATGATTAATAGTCCCACAGTGCGGGCATTCGATATGTGACGATTTGTGAGTTATCTTTTTCTCATCCGTCACTTCAACATTGAACCAGCGCTCACACCGGAGGCAATTGTTCTTGGCATTGTACTGATATTCTGTCTCTTGAATTCCATGAGCATAACATTGCGAACATTTCCATGCTAGATGATCTTCTTCTAAGATAATAAAGGCGTGCCCGCTGCATTTTACATCTCACAACGACCTGCTCTCCCCGGCGAAGAACAGCGTAGAAGCTGTATTTATAAGCCCCTTCATCCTCGAAACGTTTCATTTTCAATCCCTGCCTTTCCCCTGCATGAAGATAATCGCTAAAAGCAATCACTCAGCATTTCCCAGTTGTTCTACCTAAAATTATATGTAAATCCAGTGATTAGCACAAGAAAACACAACGTAAAAAAGAGCACCTTATTCCAGATCATTATCTGAAAGGTACTCTTCTCCCCATTTAACTCAAGGAATCAAAGATCAAGTAAAAGCGATACTAGCAATCCCATCGAAGCGATAAAACCTACTACCGGCCCGCCTTCTTCGAACGCTTCCGGCATCATGGTGGAGCAGATCATTGCAATAATGCCTCCTCCGGCAAATGCCCCAATAGCCGCGGCCATCTCATCAGGAAGCT
The DNA here is from genome assembly GCF_038020215.1 of Paenibacillus sp. FSL F4-0087. Classification (NCBI taxonomy): domain Bacteria; kingdom Bacillati; phylum Bacillota; class Bacilli; order Caryophanales; family Paenibacillaceae; genus Paenibacillus; species Paenibacillus sp. FSL F4-0087. The sequence continues at coordinate 5,308,932 of NZ_JBBODJ010000001.1, read as the reverse complement.
GCTCCAGGAACAGGTATCCTCCCAATGCTGCAAGTGCAGAGATGATCAGTACACCCAGCCACAAGAGAATAATCTTGGAGCGGGAGTATTTATTACGTTGAAGTCCAACCGTACTGGACAGACCCTCCGGAATATTACTCACAAAGATAGAAACAACCAACACCACACTGACACCGTTCCCGGCGAGTAGACTGGCCCCCAGCATGATTGATTCAGGAATAGCATCCATGACCGTCCCTGCAAAAATACCAAGTCCGCTCTGGCTGGAATCTCCCTTCCCGGCAATTTCCGAACGCTTGCGCCCTGCTCCCCCTTTACTGGAAATGAGCAAATCGAACAGCGTGTACACGACGGCCCCTGAGGTAAATCCAATGGCCGTCGGCACAATCCCCCCATCATTCAGAGCATCCCCAATTAATTCAAATGCAGCTGCACCAATCAGGGTCCCTGTACCAAAAGCCATGATCCAGCCAATAACTCGTTTCGGAATTTTCAGAAACAGCGCAGCAAGTGCTCCTATGACAACAGCTGAGGCGGAGATGCCGCCCCACATGAATGCAGTCCACATCCGGGATGACCCCTCTCATGTTCATATATGATCTATCACTCCATTAACCGGAGCATAGACAACAAAAACAGGGGACATGACCAGATTAATATAAAACCGCTAACTTTAAACCATCATTTTGCGTAGTGAAGATATATATCTTGAACGAATGACGAAGAAATAGAAGGTCTGTGCCAGCAGAAATGCACCAAACACGGTTAATACCGGAACAGTATAATTCGTAATACCGAATTCAGTCAGAAACGGCTTAACAACAACAAGCGTTTCAACAATTGAGATCAGGATTGGGAAGAAAAAGAGAACCGCGATCTGAATTGTGGATGATCGTTTCATCTCCTGAAAACTGAGACCCATTTTAGACAAGGAATGCACCATTTTCCCATCTGCCTCCAGATCCGTGTGCAGCCTGAAATAGAGAAAGCTGGCTGAGGAGATCGAGAAGATCAGTCCAATGAATATCCCCAAAAAGGTAAAGAGTGCCGTTGTCTGTCTGAATTCTTCGAAGTCAGCATATCGCGTCGTGAAAAAACCTGAAAAATCTTTATCATTAGAGTTATTTCTAATAATCTCATCCATGCCCTTCAGCCGATCACTTACCATCACTTCAGATGATTGCCGATCGGGCACCGATCCCCCCCATGAAGGGATATGATAAAGATATTTACCGGAAACAGCATCTTTGTCCAATTGTCCGGTAAGAGCTTTAAACTCTTCATCACTTACAATAACTAGGGCTGATGTATACAGAAGTCCATTGAATTCCGGTTCATTTTCAGTATATTTAATGTCGAGTGTAACAGGCCCTGAATTCATATCCAGCGTTAACTGATCGCCCTTGGCATAGGAACGAAATCTTTCTTCATGTCGAGGCTTCTCCACATTGCGTGAATCAATGAATATACTGGAATGAGCTGAGAGCGTATAGGTCGGTTTGTTCTGGATTGTGTTGAACTGGTTGAAATCACTTAGAGACATCACACTGATGCCGCTATCATCCGTACTTGTCCAAAAATATTCCAGATAAGCATTCTGATATTGAAGACCCGCAGCGTCAAGAACCTCATTGACGGGTGCCATGTTAGGTTCTTCCGATGCACTGTACACGTTATAACGAATCGGAAAATGATTGTCTCTAAATACTTGTCGATTCTGTTGATCCAGCGACAAAATGACCACTGCACTCATGGAAGCAATTGCAATAACCACCGTCACCATAAACAGCATGCGTGCGTTATCTTTTATTTTGTAACTCATCTCAGAAATCCATAGCAAGCGTGTACCATGCCACACCCGTTTGCGGTTACGTTTCAACAGACGAATACCCAGCACGGAAAGCTGCGAGTAAAAAAAATACGTACCTGCAATGCCTGTCACAGCAGCGATCAGAATACTCTCACTCGACAAACTACCGTAAAGCGCAAGGAATCCCGTAGCCAGAAACGCAAGCCCGAGAATAGAGAATATCCAAGATGCTTTAGGTTCCTTCTTGGGTTTGCTCGAACCCGTAAGCAGCTCCAAAGCTCGCTTATTCCCGATAAAGACCAATGTAAACAGGGAAATGCAAAAGAACAGTACTAAAAAAGCAATCACCGTAATCAACATGGCCTTCACAGGGAAATAAAAAGGCAGATCCTCCATACCGATAAATCGGGTGGTTAACATCAGGAACAGCTTGGATAATAACATGCCTCCACCTATTCCAGCCACAATGGACAGACATCCGATAAACATATTTTCCAGAATGACCAGCCTTCGAATCTGGCCCGGTTCCGCGCCCAAGATGGTTAGAATACCGAATTCCTTGTTCCGTGATTTCAGAAATGCACTAATGGAATACATAACAAAGAAGATCGCGAATACGTACACGATGACGGAGGCAACCTGCATTCCCGCTGCCGTAGTCTTGCCAATCGGCAATTTCTCAACAAACGGATGATAGATAAACATTGCATACGCGAAGAATATCATGACCATGAATGCACTACTTAGGAAAAAGGCGATGTACGCTCGCCCGTTTCGGCGAATGTTATTAAAGGCGAACTGAGGAAAGCTCATGCGAATTCCCTCCCCAGAAGGATAATGTATCAATAATCCGTTGAAAGAACGTCTGGCGGTTATCTCCACGATGCACTTCGGCTGCGAGCTTGCCATCCTTGATAAACACAATTCGATGGCAATAACTTGCGGCAAGTGGATCATGCGTGACCAGCATAATCGTTGTTTTCTCTTGCTGGTTGATCTGTTCAAGCGATTCCATTACCGCTTGAGATGAGGTGGAGTCCAATGCACCAGTCGGCTCATCGGCCAGTACAATGGATGGCATATTAATCATGGCCCTGGCAATGGCTGTACGCTGCCGCTGTCCACCCGAGATTTCATAAATGCGTTTATCCAGAATATGATCAATTCCAAGGTGAGTGGTAATCCGATTGAGTCTGCTCTCCATCTCCTTCAGCTTGACTTTGTCCAGCGTCAAGGGGAGTACTATATTTTCAGCAACGGTCAAGGTATCGAGCAGATTAAAATCCTGAAATACAAACCCGAGTTCCCTGCGTCGGAACATGGCAAGTTCTTTCTTTTTCATATCAAACGGATTCATGCCATTAATCAGCACCTTGCCTGAACTTGGTTCATCAATGGTCGAGACCATATTGAGCAACGTCGTTTTTCCACTTCCCGATGGTCCCATAATCCCTACAAATTCACCCTGCTTGATGGTCAGATGAATATCACTAAGGGCTTGAGTCTGCACTTTGCCCTGATACACTTTGTTTAGTGCCGAAACTTGTAACATTTCCATGGTGTTTCCCCTCCAACTAAACTATGCTTTCTTTTCATATCCTTATCCTAAACGACCTCCTACAACCCTGCTATCGATTTACCTTAAACTTTCCTTACACAGCGTTTAAGGTTATGTTCCCCCTTCTTCCTATTCCATAAAAAAAGCACTTCGCCCATAGGCAAAGCACTTCTATTTTCGATTCATCCAGCTGAATCGGACCAATGTTCCTTCATCCGGTTTGGAGAACAATTCAATCTGGTTACCCAAACGTGCACTGATCTCACGGACCAGATATAGTCCCATCCCTGTAGATTCATGATACTGTCTTCCCCGTTCTCCGGTGAAGTAAGGATTAAACACACGTTGAATATCTTCAGCCGATATGCCGATACCCTGATCCTGAATATCTAATACGATTCGTTCTTCCTTCATATAGGCAGTAATCATGACTTTTTTTCCTGATTTGCTATCTGAGTAATTGACGGCATTGGTCAAAATCTGGGTTAACATGAACCGCAGCCATTTGGAGTCACTATAAACTAGAAGTTCGTTGTCCATTTGGATAACCGGCGTAATTCCTCTGCGAATAAACAAACGTCGATTCTCAGCTACACTGCTTCGAACCACCTCGGGTAGAGACAAAAGCTCTACGCGAAAATCCCCTTCGAACTGTTCCAGACGTGAAGAATGAAGTACCATTTCCAACCCTTTGCGCATTTTATCCACCTCATCCTGTATACTGCCTGCAGTTTTATCATCATCCACATCTTCCAGGGTCAACTGAATAATGGACAAGGGTGTCTTCATCTGATGGACCCAACGATTCATGAATACAACCTGCTGCTCACTATGCATGCGCAATTGCCCCATCTCATGCTGACGGTTACGCTCCAGTTCATGCATCAATTCCTGTAAACAATTAGCCACAGGGGCATTACCAAGTGATTGGAAAGGCTCCTGTACCAGCCGTTGTGGCTGCTGGAGCACACGGTAATATGGATGAATCTGGAAATAACGTACGGTCAGATACACGAGCAATACCACTGTACTCAGAAACATGCCATAAAGTACAATCTTCATGGGGCGACCCTCACCTGAAAGCCAATATACACATGGGACAAGCAGCATCTGCAACAAATAAAATCCGATGAGGGGTAGCTGATCTCTTAAGAACAGTTTCATTGTCGGTCCTCTTGGACAGGTGACTCAAAATCAAGCAATCGGTAGCCCGCTCCGCGAACAGTTTCCAAAACCTCTTCAGCTCCCAGATCCTTCAGCTTGCGGCGAACACGAGTAATGTACACATTCAACGTATTATCATCAATAAAATGCTGATCTTCCCACATCAGTTCGAGCAAACGCTCACGGCCCACTACCCGGCCTGCCTTGGCCATCAGTGCCTCGACCAATACGGATTCCTTCTGTGTCAGCTCCACGGAACGACCATCGAACTCCAGTACATATCTTTCGGGGTACAGCAGCATAGAGCCATTTTTCACTTTCATTTCTGGTTGAACAGCTGCATACATCCCATATGCCCTACGCAGGTGACTACGAACTTTAGCAAGTACGACCTCATATTGAAAAGGCTTCGTAATATAATCATCCGCCCCATGCTCCAGCGCCATAACCTGATCCATGCCACTGTCACGAGCCGAAATAAATAGAATGGGACATATGGAATGCGAACGGATCTGTCTACACCAGTAGTAGCCATCAAATTGAGGCAGATTTACATCCATCAATACCAAATCCGGACCGAACTGCATGAATTCATCCAGAACATGACGGAAATCTGCCACAATCTGCACTTGAAAACCATTTCGGATCAGATATTCACCCAGCAATCCTGCGAGCTTCGCATCATCTTCAACCAGCAATATCGATTGCATCGTCAACCTTCTTTCCGTTCCCTGACATATCTTCTACATCTAGTTTACCATTCTAGTCAAAAACGGATTGGAAATAAAGGATCAGACCACCAAACGTCCACGTTTCTCTGCCAAGCCAATGGTCGCCTCCACTCCGGAATTAAATTCGAGAAAGTCCTGTTCTACCCCGTCACTGAAAATAACACCGTCCTCCGGCATCTGGGAGACAATCTGCAAAGGCTGTTTTGGATGAATCTGTCCAAACACGAGATTGGCTGCAGTCGTCCGGCTAGGGAAGGGTTCACGTACAGTAAAATACAGATAAGGCGCATCCCAGCCAAAGTGATTCATGTCGCTCATGCTCCCTTGTGCAGATGCTGTCGCGGCGATATGTGCTTCTGAATAACCTTTCCCTCTAGGGTTCGAGTTTGAATGAGAGCTTCTACTGTCTCTATCGGGGATGAACGCTTCACCCGATTGGATGTGCAGCCATGCTTCCGAGCCCACGACTCCAGCAGCACCTGCCAGCACACTTTTGAACCAGCCCGTCGATCCCATTCCCGTGGATACAATTACTCCGCTGGAGGATTGTTGTTCTACCGATGAACCCATGCGAACTTCATAACGAGCAGATACATGCGTCTTTCTACCAATGAACAGATCGTTGACGCCATAAAGATACTGCCCATCATTCAGCTCCACTTTGGCCAACGTCACTTCTTTCAGGGAGCGGCGTTTACGAATAACATCAGGAATTATGAAGCTCAGATCCTCTACCGTAAATGGCAGCAATACCCCGTCCCAACGCATGGGGTCAGGATTCACACCAATGAGCGGCTGCTCGGTTACATACTTGAGCGTATTGGCAACAAGTCCATCCTGTCCGATTACTACCACAATGTCCTGTGCTCCAAAAATAAAGTTGGGCACATGTTCCCGATCAATAGTCTGAACCCGGCCCAGTTGGCTGAGCTGCTGCTGGGCCTGCTTCACGGAATGATGATAACGTCTGTCCTCCTCCAGGTAATCACTGAAGTCTGCTCCCAGGCGTTCGATATAGAACTGGGCTTGTTGGACCGTGTTATAACGGACCACCAATTCTTCCAGCCTCGTTCTGCGTTTGACCAGAATCAACTTGTATTCGGTCATAGGTTCTCCTCCCGCAGTGTGTGCAGCTTCAGACTGGCTTGCCTTCCCAAGTCTCATCGTGCCCGACCTCCCTGCTGCTCTCTTGTCGGTGGATTCATCAATCCTTGCAGCAGATCAGGTGAAATGTTAAGCTGTCCAATTTTCCCGGCATTCTCAGCCAGCTCCTGGAATGCAAGGGCAATCAGTTTATCCGAGTTCATACCCATGTTAGCCATCGCCTGTAGCACGCTAGGTTCCACCTGTTGTAACGAGTTCATCACGGCAGCAATTTCATAGGCTTTGGCATCAGCTTCGGCATTCTGATTGGCAATCGTTAATTCTATAAGCTGTTGTTTCCGTTCCTCCATCGCCGTATTGAATTGAAGCTGTTCCTGTTCCATCTCATTCTGTTTCTGTTTCACTGAGCGCTCGGCATGTAATTGCGTTTCTCGAATCTGCTGTTTCTTCGTCTCAACGGCAATTTCCGTGTTTAGTTCGTTCTCCTTCACTTTCCGCTCCTGTTCAATGGATGCATTACGACGTACATACAGCGCTTCGTCGGCTTGGCGTAAAATCTCTTCCCGCGCTTGTGCTTCCAGTGCACGCATCGTCTCTTTATTAGGCAAAATAGCCAGAATGGATAAACTCATCAGTTCTACGCCCAATTTCTCCAGTTCCTCACTCTGCACCACTTCCCGTTTCATGCTGCTAGCCAGCCGTTCACTCGATTGAATGGCTTCCTTCAGGGGCATTTGCTCCAGATGTTTTTTGGTCAGAACTTTGGCGGTCGTAATTACACGTTGATCCAACTTGCCAGGATCGTCGGAGATATATCTGTTTTTGCGCAAATTGTACGTGTAGTTCAAGCTTTGGGTGATTTTCATATAATCAACGATACGATAACTCAGTTGACCCTGAACCGTAACTGTTTGATAATCGGCTGTTATTTCTTCGAACATAAAGGGCACATCCACCGAAGATACAGGCAGAACCACCACCGATGTCGTCGGCTCATAATAGTAGAAAGACAAACCTACACCTTGACGTTGCACCTGCCCATTCTTCACTTTCATTACGTACTCACTGGGTTGAAACTTCACGAATCGGAATCCAAACATCGCTCATTCCCCATTTCTTAATATTGTCGTTTTGATATTATCGAAATGATAACAAACAACTTCGATATTGTCAATATGACATTAACAACTTTTTTTTGCTTTTATATCAAAAAAAGACCTACCTTAGGCAGAAGCCTTAAAGCAGGTCGATTTTCTATAATTATAGTCAGTAATGACAACTCATTATGGGTTAAGTTATGCGAGGCGCTAGCCTATATTAGAAGTCATCACCTCGTTAAACAACGTTCATCATTTATTTGTTTTGTTCAGCGCTCTTCAAGATCAGATCAACAAACAAATCAATCTGGGCAGTAATGGCGATTGGATCATATCGATAGAATGTGTCAAAATCATTCTCGAAGAATCGGTGATTCTTCACCGCATCCAGCCCATTCCATACTTTGGACTGTTTGAATTCCTTCAGCGCTTCGCCTTTTTTCTCAGGATCGTACACCGTCATGAACATGTAATCAGTAGCATATTCAGGCAATACTTCGAGCGATAGCTGCACGGTCTGATTGTCTTTGCTCACTTTGCTAGGCATTTTCAGCTTCAAAGCATTGTATACAACTTGTCCGCCCCGGCCTGCGTTGTCGCCAAAGATCCATAGATCTCCTTTGTCCGTCAACTCGTATAATCCAGCGGTCGTATTTTCGTCCACGATGCCTTTCAGCTTCTCGCGTCCTGCTGCCGCCTTTTTCTCATAATCGGCAATGAACGCCTTCGCCTGATCAGGTTGACCAATCAAATCACCAAATAGCTCCACGGTCTTGTAGATATCTGTCGCTGTACCATATGGGATATGCACTGTTGGTGCGATTTTGGATAGTTCCTCGTAGTTATCATCATACATGACAACGATCAAGTCAGGCTGTAATTCCAGCGTCTTCTCCACGTTCACCGGATAACCCACATCTGTGGTGTCTTTCAGCTTGTCCTTAATGAACGGGTTATCAAAGGCACTTGGCTCTACACCAATTAAGTTACCGCCTACAGACAGAATCTCGCCCCCGTAGTAATCGGTCACGATGCGTTTCGGGTGTGCAGGAATGGTAACCGTCCCTTTATCCGTCTCATATTCACGTGTTTCACTTTCCGCTGATTCATTCTGAGCTGTATCGGTTCCAGTGGATTCCTGATTCTCAGTCGTCTGTCCTGAGCCGCTCCCCGTTTCATCCGTTGTCTTTTCTGCATTTCCGCAACCCGCAAGAACTAGCGTAAACACAATAAATAACGTGCAAATGGAAAGAATCGATTTGGATTTAAACATAAACATGATGCCCCCTATAATTCAACACTTTTATGATAATGGTAATCATTATCATTGGAATCATAGCAGAATTGATTACTAACTGTCTACCATTTTAATTGAAATCCATAAACATAGGGATCGAGTCAGAAAGACCCGATCCCTATATCATATAAACACTTAAAATTTATAAATCTGCTCCATCATTCTGGCTACAGCGACTGCACCCTGTGCACGATTAGCATGCAGTTTAGGCGCAAACGAGCCATCTGCCATTCCTTTAAGCAGGCCTTGCTCCTGCATCGCTGCAACAGCTTGTTTTGCATATTCAGCGATATCTGCGTTGTCATTAAATGTGGTGCTGTTGGTTGTTGTATCAACGGTTGTACTGGTGTTCTGCTTCATGACCTGTACCGCACGGTTTAACATTACCGCCATGTCCTCACGGGTAATACGTTCATTTGCTGCAAACGAACCGTCTGCTCGGCCTTGCACGATTCCCATCTCCAAACCAAGACGTACGGAATCTGAATACCACTGATCATTCTTCACATCCATTGGAGCTGAAGTGGATGTATCCGGCAAACGTGATTCGCCAATTCCCTTCATGATCATTTGCAGAAATTGTACACGTGTCAGTTCTGCTTGCGGACTGAATCGGGTATCTGTCATGCCTGAAATGATTCCTTTTCCATACAGATTCTGAATCTCTTTAATGGCCCAGGAGTAGGATTGCAAATCATTCAACGGCACCTGCACTTCAGTAATCACGAAACGGCCTGATTGAAGCGGCTTGAAAGCAAGACTTTGGGTCATTTCATCATATTGAGTAAAGGTTACCGGTTTCATTTCACCATTTGGCAAAAGGGATTGGATAGCCAGCACATTGTCTTCTGCATTTGAATTTTGCACATTAGACATCGCTATTTCAATGGATCTGTCAGTCCACTGTAACAGCTGTCCGTTTAACAAGAGATCCACGCTGACCACCACGTTGCGGTTACCGATGGCTTCCTGTTGCGCTTCAGACAGATTGGCTGTGGAGTCTTCGGTTAGAATGACATCCATTGTATCCCCATCTTCATTACGAGCATCCTTCAATAAATTTAACGGGATACGGACAGATGTCTGTTTCATGACGAGCTCCAGCGACTGTAATGCCTGAGTACGTGCCCATTCCTGAAGTTGATTTGCATTGAGCTGGAAGGTCACAGCCTTTGTATCCTTGGGAACATCTGCAATCAAGGTTAGCTTTTTGCTGCCTGCTCCCATTCCTTCAATCATTTGAGACAACTGTTTCATCTCAGGTTGAATCACATAGGTGCCCGCTCCGGTACTTGTCCCTTTGAATGTAATGGAACCACTTTCTCCTGGATTACCGGATTCGACAGGTGGCGTTACAGGAGGATTGCCGGAATTCTGGGATGATCCAGGCGTGGAAGGCTGTGCAGGTTGACCTGGCTGTGATGGCTGACCCGGGGTCAGCTCTTGCCGTACAAGCTGACTAACCGCCTCTTTCAATGCGTTATCCGCAGCACTGATTTCCTGTGCGCTGGCTTCTGCATCATCCATAAGCACATGAGCAAACGACAATGCCTGTGCAAACACATTCCAGCTTGCGGCCGTGTAATTACTTTGATGCAGCTTCGCAGCGGAATTCAATGTAGCCTCCAGGGCAGATTTGTCAGCCGGGAACATGCCATAAGCTTCAAAATCCATAAAGCCTACCCACTGAGAACCAGCGGTAATGGTCAGTTTAATATAACGTGCCTCCGTGCCTGCGGGCAGGATATGTCTTGGACTGGTGGATACAACCACATCACTTGTTGTATCCACGACTTTGACAAAGTTCTTGTTATCGTTGGATACTTCGATCTTGTATTTAATGCCTCCACTCCACATGGACATTTCCAGCTTACGGATCACAGCGGTCGCCCCCAGATCCACTTGCCACCAACTATCCACACTTTGGTCTGTTCCCCATGAAGTAGTGGGGTCACTGTCAATCGCTCCCCCAGGCGAGTTGTCTTTTCCACCACCAGTACCGGCACTGCTTGATGCGGTAGCTGTTTTACCTGTTGTTAATGCCTCCAGCAAAACAAGGTTGTTATGGGCTTTCTGAAGTATTGTCAGAGCCTCCTGCACTTCCGATTGTATGGCATCCTGCTTGTCTCTGACCGTGATTGCCGATAACAATGCCGCTTTCAGGTTTGCCCAGCTTCGCTGAGTATACGAAGATTCGGTCAGCTGCTGGATTTCACCGATAAACTGTGTCAGCTCCGTTTTGTCTACGTTGGACAACCCATGGATGGCTGCTTCCACTTGTTTTGCTGCTGTATTCACTTCGGTCTGGGTGGCTCTTGGATCTGTCATAACCTGTTCTGCACGAGTAAGAGCCTTGGTCAGAACAGCCCATGTTGCAGCAGACCAATCTGCTTGTTTATATGTTTTGGCTTCGGCAATGATTGCCTCGAGACCGTTCCGATTCGCCGCTATAACATCAAGCTGCTGCATAACCTCATGAAGAGCGGCAGTCGCAGCGTCCGTATCCTGTTGGGTTATACCACCAGATGTATAAGCCAATTTGTACGTATTCTCAGCTGCTGCAATGGCTGGAGCGAGTGTGGTCCAGCTTTCAGATGTAAAATCACTGGATTCCAGCGCCTTTGCACGTGTAATCGCTGCCGACAGCTCTTTCCGATCTGCGGGCAGATTGTCCAGGCCGCGTTTGTACACATCCAGCGATGGCAGGGCACGCCCTTCATACGAGTAACCGCCATTCGCCGGATATTCGTCATAATCGAACATGGCGTGATTCTCCCATGCGTCTCCCTCGGAAGCAATCCAGCCTACATTGGCCGCAATCCATGCAGGCTCCCAATAGAAGAACCCCGCTCCCTTCTGATTTGGAACTTGTGAGATCATGTCCATAATGCCTGCAATCGCATCATATTGTCCCTGCACAGTTGCCGGGAAGGTAGCACCTCCCACATTCAGCGTTTCCGGATTGCCAATAATATTGCCGTGAGCGTCCCCGTTTTTATACGAGAAAGGGTAGGACGTCTCAGCGATAATGACTTCTTTTCCATATTTCGCGGATACCTCATTCATCGTTTTGCGCACATCTGCGAATGTTCCGTGCCAGAATGGATAATAGGAAAGGCCGATAATATCGTACTCCAAATGACGTTTCTGCAATTCACCGAAGTACCAGTCAAATGTATCGGCTTTCCCCCCTTCAGCCAGGTGGATCATGATTTGAACCTGATCTCCGCCTTGGATACTTCGAACGCCATCCACTCCTCGCTGAAGTAAGGCAACGTTCTCATCAAAGTCGACATTACTCTTCAATCCATTTAACACGCCGCTATTGATTTCGTTACCGATCTGTACCATGTCGGGCATCGCGCCCACATCCTTCATCTCGCCTACCACTTCACGCGTGTAATCATATACAGCTGTCTTCAGTTCATCAAATGAAAGGTTTTCCCAGGCCTTCGGACGAAGCTGTTGACCGGGATGAGCCCATTCATCGGAATAATGGAAGTCGAGCAGGATCTTCATGCCTTTCTCTTTTACCCGCTGGGCCAGACGAATCACATCTTCTTTGTCGTTGTACCCATTGGATTTCTGTGGATCATTCCACAGTCGAAGCCGCACATAGTTCACGCCACGATCTTTGAGAATATCGAGCAGATCGCGTTCTGCTCCATTGCTGTCCAGATAATAACCTCCATTATCCTCAATGGCTGTTAACGTGGAAATATCCACCCCTCTGACAAAATCACTGCGATATCCTTCTACCGTAACGGTAGCTTCAGGTTGAATGGGAGCCCCATATACATCACCCGTAACGGTAAAGCTGCCTGCTGATGCATATTGTGAAGGGGCAACTTCCTCCCATGCCACCGGGACAAGGCCCGATTTCCCGTTCTGGTAATGTGCCGTGACTTTTGCTGGCAGAACAGGAGCAGTACGACTTACGGTAGACACGTTGACTGGATCATATTTCACGATGTCTGCCGGGTTCCGTACCTCTTCCTCTCCCCAGATTTGAAACTCGGAAATGCCAGGCCACCAGTCGGTACCAGCATAATAAGGAATCGTGACCTTCACATACTGAACCGCATCTGCCTGAAAATCCAGATTGACCTGTGATTCCGCTTTATCGTTGGCAGAGTGATCTGCCACAGATGTCCATGTATTTCCGTCCTCAGAAACTTCAACCAAAAACTTCACAACCTCGTTTTCATCCTTCCACTTTAGTTCCGCACCGGAAAGGTTGTATGAAGCCCCCAAGTTTACCGTCAGCCAATGCGGTTGATCTACTGAAGTAGGACTGTCCGCACTCCATTTTGTATTTCCATTGCCATCCACCGCTTTTTCTTTATAGCCCTCCCATTGTAGATCTTCTGAGCTGACCGTAACCGCCTTATTCAGCGCAACGTTTACTTTCGCCGCTGCCGCTGCGGGCCGAACTACCAGACCCAAATCACAGAACAACATCAGTAATACGAGACAGCCGCTTATGTATCTTTTGTGCACGCTTGATCTCCCCCTTATCATTTGTTTGGTCACCTTTGAACAATGAATGTTGTAAATCATTATCATTGTAAGCGCTTTACATCAAACGAGGACACGGTATTATGCCAAGGAAACAGCAGTTATTTTAACACATCGAATGGTAATTCCTTGCTCACTGTGGATCGATTCCCATTCCTAACAAAAAAAATCTGTCCCTCTGCCTGATTAGGCAGATTGGAACAGATTTTAGCCTTACTATATGCTTACTTGCTGAGCTTCAGCTCCAGTTGAACCTGAATGTCATTTTCAGTAGAAAGGACCACCGAATGTGGATTCTCCATACCAAAATCTTCAAAGGTAACCATCGTTGTGGCGGACAACAACACCTGATCATTTTCGTAAGCAGCTTTTACGTCAAACGTAACCTCTTTCTCAATCCCTTTTACCGTTAGGGTTCCGTTCATTTTAAAGTCTACGGTCTGCCCTGCCGGCCATTCCGTTGGTACACCTTCAAATGAGGTAGCCGTAAATGCAGCTTGTGGATGGGTGGAAACATCGAAGAAATCAGCTTCTTTCACATGTCCATCCCGCTGGCTATTGCCTGAATCAATGTCACTCATCTCGATCTGTCCATCCGCTTTCATCTGGGACGCATCGTCTACATTAAGAGTCAAGTTACCACTAACCTGCTCGTCCGCAAAATTGACCGTCTCCCGGGATGTCGTTACCGAAAAATATACTTTCGAACCTTCGCTGATGCTCCAGTCTCCATTCAATTGCTCTGCTCCCGCTGCAACGTTAGAAACGCTTGTACCGCTATCCGATCCGGCTTCCGTTGTGGAAGCTGCAGTGCTGGCAGGCAGCACCTGTTCAATCTCAACATTGTTGCCCAGGTAACTGTTCGCGAAATAGTACCCTCCGCCCCCAAGAATGACGATTGCTGCCGCTCCTGAGATCATCCATGTTTTTGTCTTCTTATTCATCTCTATTTCCTCCAATGGGTAACTGTATAAGTTGGTTATTTATCAGCATCTTACCAGCCCAATGTGTCAGGATGACGTCAAGAAATGATGTGCAACGCATTTTTTTCTGAAAATAATTGCCTCATTGGCATTGTGCTTCCGCTCATGTAAAATCAGTACACAAGCTTCTGAAGTGAAAGGAGACACCTTCTTGAAATCCATACTTATCGTCGAAGATGAACAAGCCATTGCCCGTGTGCTGGCTGCCTATCTTCGAAAAGCGGGATTCGACGTTCGTCATGCAGCGGATGGCCCCACCGCCCTAACTTTATTTGATTCGGATGTGCCTTCCTTGGTATTGCTGGATGTGATGCTGCCCGGAATGGACGGTTGGGATCTGCTACGAATCATCCGCCAAAAAAGTGCTTGTCCCGTCATCATGTTAACAGCACTGGATGATATTCAGGACCGTCTTAATGGGCTGAATGCCGGTGCTGACGATTATATGAGCAAACCCTTTGTGCCTGAGGAAGTGGTCGCCAGAGTCAATGCTGTGCTTCGCCGCAATCCACACTGGACAGCTGAAGGTGAAGGCAAACGTTATTTTGGTAATCTGGTCATTGATCTGGCTGCCAAACAGGTACTTTTGAACGGTGCCGAGGTTGCACTCACACCACGTGATTTGTCACTGCTCCTGTTTCTATCAGAATACCCCAACCGCACATTCACCCGGGACCATCTGATTGAACAGGTATGGGGCATGGATTATGACGGAAGTGACCGGGCTGTGGACCTGTCGATCAAACGGCTGCGTCAGGCGTTATCCCACTGGCTGCCTGAAACGGGAGAAATCCGGACTTTACGGGGAATGGGGTATCAATTTTGGATCGCCAACTAAAACGAAGTACAACCAAACGTAAAACATCCATTCTGTCCTACTGGACGCTTCGATATTTTCTAATCCTCTGCTTTGGTTTCACCATTATTGTTGCAGGGGCACTTTACTGGATCAGAACTACTTCCATTGAAAAAGGTCTCAAAACGGCCCAGCTGCTAGGGTTGGAAATTGCCGAAAAGGTAACGGGAGCGGAAAACAAACTGCATATTCCCCCGGATCTCGACAGGCTCGTAGACAAGCGAACCAAGCTTTTCAATACAGATAATTACTTTTGTATTATGGTGCTTGACAACAATAATCAATTGATCTACTCCAAACCAAAAATGACGCAGCAAGATGTATATAATCGGCTGTCTGATGACCTACGCGAACCAAGAAACAAAAAATTCGCCGGGGTGACGGTCAACGTCACAGATGACGATCAGACACTCGGTAAAGTGTGGGTCATGCAGTCCAAAAAGTCCATTGCATACAATCCGGAAACGATGCTTGTGGTAAGCATCCTGTTCGTGGCTTTAATTCTGTGTGGTTGGTTTACAATCTACCTCCTGTCCCGCAAGCTCTCCAGGCCTATTCGTCAAGTCGCCCATGCCGCAGAGCAGATTCGAAACGGAAACTATGAAGTCAATTTGGATCTGAACACACGAGAACGGGAGATGAATGAACTCGTTGAATCTTTTCGCGAGATGTCTATCCGTTTGCAGCAATTAGAGGAATGGCGTGCCCTGTCACTTGCTGGGGTAACCCATGAATTGAAAACACCGGTAACGTCCATTAAAGGACTCGTGATGGCTGTCCGGGACGATATTGTCAGTCCGGAGGAAGCGAAGGAA
The DNA here is from genome assembly GCF_038020215.1 of Paenibacillus sp. FSL F4-0087. Lineage (NCBI taxonomy): Bacteria > Bacillati > Bacillota > Bacilli > Caryophanales > Paenibacillaceae > Paenibacillus > Paenibacillus sp. FSL F4-0087. The sequence continues at coordinate 5,292,999 of NZ_JBBODJ010000001.1, read as the reverse complement.
TTCCTGGACATCGCACTCAAAGAATCGGAACGAATGGAGCGTATGGTCGCTGACCTGCTGGATTACAATGCGATGAGCGCTGGAAGTGTTGCTGTTCGTCGGGAACGCATAGATCTGAATTTGCTGGTGGGTGAAATTATGTATCAGTGGAAAATCGCTTATGAGGACAAGTCTCCCGAGATTGAATTGCACACACCTTCATGTACGCTTTATACCATCGGTGATGCCCTTCGCATTCAGCAGATTATTGTCAACCTGCTCAATAATGGACTGCAAGCAGCCGCTTCCGATCAAGCTGCCGTCTTTCATATCCGTTTGCGCGCTGAGGCGGACAACTTGTTTGTTGATGTGCAGGATAACGGTACGGGTATCACTAAAGAAGATCAACCCAAGATCTTCGAACGTTTCTACCGTGGTGAGATCAAAAAACGCCGTACCCGCGGGTTAGGTCTGGGACTAACCTATAGCCGCTTGCTTGCTCGAGCTCAGGAAGGGGATTTATCCCTGACCTCCAGCAGTCCTGAAGGCAGCCTTTTCACCTTAACTTTGCCACGATGGTCTGGTCCTGAAAAAACAGAGATAGAACCATCTTACCGCGCAACGGCTAACGCGTAGCAGGACACGATGTCTGCATCTTATAAACGGACTTTCTTCATCTGCCACAGAACCAAGAACAAACGCCCCATGTAAATTGCTGAAATATCGAATAGCCCGACATTCCTTCATAGGAACCGGGCTATTCATAATGTGACAGTGGTCGGTGATATTCATATACAAGCTAAGTGGTCAGTACTCGCGGCATATATTCTGCATACGCGTCATTAATGAATTGCTCATGTAATCGACTGCTGGCAATAATGGCTTTCCGCTTGGCTTTTAAAACAATCTGCTCCACATCCGCATAACTGCATCCTGTGAGGCGTTCACACATGAATTCTTCCAGTCGGCTCTCCTGCTCAAACTGCCCCATCAGCTTGTTAATATATAATCTACGGCTCGAGTCATCCGGCATCCCATAAGTCATTTTGGTATCAACTCGCCGCCATATCGCATGATCCAGCTGTGTCTCCAGATTTGTAGCGGCAACCAGAATGCTGTCTCCATCGAATTCATCAAGACACTGCAACAATGTATTGACGACACGAGCCATTTCTTTAACCTCATCATTACTTTCACGTGTACGACCTACGGCATCAAATTCATCTAGAAATAGCACACAGGGGTTAGCCCGTGCATATTGGAATAGTTTACGGACATTGCTTCCCGTCTCCCCAAGATGGCTATGAATAATGGCATCGAGTCTCACAAGAACCAGCGGAAGCTGAAGTCGGTGTGCAAGATGGAAAGCAGTTAGTGTTTTGCCTGTTCCCGGAGGACCAAACATCACCATTTTGTTCGGCATTGGCACATCATGTTCTGCAAACTGATCTTTCATGCCGAGAATGGTAATAAACTCCTCCACCACCCGTTCATTGTCTGCGGAGAATACAATATGTTTTGCCTTGCGCCCACACTCTTTCGGTGAATAAAAAGCGGCCATATCGATGCCTTTAGCTCGGGGTATCCGATTTATATGGTTGGTTTTGCTCATCGTTGATCGTTCTCCTTCTTCTATGTCTCAAGGGATCATCCAAATTAAATACTGTCGATTCAATCTCATTCATAAGTTAATGATCTTTTAATCGTAATTATTACTATTAAATCATAACATAATATGGCCTCTTTGCAAAGTTTATGTGACTTGTCCATCATTTTGCGTAAGGTCTCGTCCAATTTGTTGCAAGCGGCAGTAAAATTTGCTATTCTAAATGTGCATCGTTGTGTATAACGCAAAAAAGCCCTCTATTTACTGGAGAGAGCACAAAATTTTTCCAGATTTGCAAGCGGCAACTTGCCAATTCCGGATGTCATTTTTATACCAACGAATGTAATCCAATCAAAGTGAGGTTATCAATCATGGCAAAAGACGTATTATGTGAGGTTAATTCATGTCGTCACTGGGCTCAAGAAAACAAATGCAACGCATCTTCAATCTACATCGTGAGTCACAGTTCCAAAAAAGTAAGTGAATCCGCTGAAACGGATTGCAAAACATTTGAAGTAAAATAAAAATTCAAATTGTACAAGTTAAAGGAGCCCTCGCGGTTCCTTTTTCTTTTTCTATTGTAACAAGAATGATAATTATTATCAAGCTCTTTTCTACAAAATCTGAACTCCCTCTCTTCATGCACATTGGACTGCCTATTGACGTACACTACGAGAGCAGTCAAACTGCCCATGAACGAATAGATCATAGAGGTGAGTAACGATGCCCGTAAAAAGTGGCAAACAGTATATCGAACGGATCGATGCACAGACGGTCCCCTGCTGGTACAAAGGGGAGCTTGTTACTGGAAAACGTTCTGAACATTTTGCGTTTGCAGGTTTGATGGAAACACAAGCGAAGTTGTACGATCTTCAGTCTGATCCACATTTAATCGATACGATGACTTATGCATCTCCTGCTGACGGAAAACCAGTAGGGATGTCCTTTCTGCCTCCAACCAGTGTGGATGACTTGCGCAGACGCCGAGAAGCAATGAATATTTGGTCAGGGACTCACCATGGTTTTTTGGGACGATCACCCGATTATATGAACACAGCAATTATGGCCTTTTATACTGGGGCAGATATCCTTGAAGAAGTATCGCCACAATACGCCGAAAATCTGAGAAACTACTATGCCTACTGCCGGGATAATGATATCACCCTCTCCCATGCCTTTATCCAGCCCCATGCCAGTAAAATTTCGGGACAATTGGACGCGACCGAAGATGCCATTGCCGCCAAAGTGGTTGATCGCACTGAAGAAGGTCTGATCATTAATGGTGCATTCATGATGGCCACTCAGGCCGCCACGTCAGACGAAATCCTGGTTTATCCTTCCCCTTCACCGGCACCGTTCGACGAAGAAAATCCGTTTGCTTTTGCTTTTGCTGTACCAAATGACCTGCCTGGTATTAGTCTGATCTGCCGGGATACCTACGCCGCCGAGTCCAATTTCAACTATCCACTCAGTTCCAGATATGAAGAGATGGATAACATTGTAATCTTTGATCATGTGCTTGTTCCTCATGAACGGATATTCTTCGCCGGTAATGAGGAAATGTCTGGCCGACTCTTTAGCGGAAGCCATTTTCACATCCACGCAGGACATCAGGTCGTATGCCGGTATATCGCCAAAACGGAATTTGTTCTGGGCACCATTCAGTTACTCGCTGACACGCTCGACCAAGCTGCTGAAACGCATGTGATAGAGAAAACAGCCAGGGTGCTCGCCGGTCTTGAAACGTTAAAAGCACTGGCTCTGGCAGCAGAAGCCGGTGCTATGGAAGATGGACGGGGATTTATAATACCTGCCCCCAAACCGTTAATGGCAGCAAACCTTTTATTCCCCAAACTGTATCCAGAGATGATTGAAATTTTACAACTCTTAGGATCCAGCGGTGTAATTATGGTGCCACAGGAAGAAGAGTTCCACTCGAATATCGCACCTCACTTGGATACGTACCTTAGAGGAACCGATATGGTATCTCAGGAACGCACAGCGTTGTTTCGTCTGATCTGGGAGCTTGGAGCAGGATCATTCGGAGGCAGACAGACCCAGTTTGAACGGTTCTTTTTTGGCAACTCGATCACCGTCTCGAACCGGATGTATTCAGCAGTCTTTGCAGATCAATCGTATCGTCAACTCGTTCGTAATTTTATTGCCAAAACCGGCAAATAAATGAGGAATGACTGATTCCCTCGTTTAAACCAGATGGTCGTAGACCGTCATCAGTTCAGAGGCTGGTCTGCCTGCGTCGGTATCCCGAAGTGCAGACTGGTCTCCGTAACCGATGTGGAATACACCCAATACCTTTTCCTCACGAGTTAAACCCATCAAATTCATAAATACGGGATGCTGTTGATAATCATTGATCTTCCAGACGGCATTCAAACCTTGTTCCGCTGCCAGGATGCAAAAACGTTTGCTCCAGGCTTTTGCAGGCAATAAATTGTCCTCCCTGGCACTTGAAGGGGCGACAACAACCAGATGTGCCGGAATAGCTTCTGTATATTGATATGTAGCCCAGTCCCCGTAACGATCTGCCAAATGTGGTGGGTAACTCTGTCTGACCGCCTCCAGATACAGTTGACGTCCTTCATTCGCGAACAACATAAACCGCCAAGGCTCTGAACTTATCACATATAAAGATGGATCTGCTTCATCCAGCAACCGTCTTATAACCGACTGTGGTACAGGCAACGGGCTGAATTCACAAGTTCCTGTACGTTTCTTGCCGTTTACTGCATCTTGTCTCAAACCGGTAGACATGGATCATCCCTCCCTAATCTGCACGATATATCACAACATCCATTGTCTTGCTTACATCAACCAGTTTTTTTTGGGTTCAGTCTCACTTCTCCACCGATCGACCTCTTCATGAACTCTGGCTTTATCCCGAACCGTAAATTGGTCAGACTCCACCTTCTCTGTGCTCGGAATGCTGTCACGAATCAGTCGAATATAATCCATCGAACGGACAAGCGATTGACGTCCCGGGATATATCGAATCTTGCGCCCTTCAAGCAAACAATAGATTTCGATCATGCCTGGCAGCTTGCCAAATGCTTCCCAGCAGAACACACTCACCATATGCTGGAACGCCTCAACCACATTTGGATCATGGACAACCATATATTTTTGGATGAGCAGTGAATCCCAGCCCTCTGGCTGCCAGGCAGCCTGGAAGATCATGGACAGATGCATCGACAAGGTAGGAAGCTCCGTTCGCCATTGTTCAAATAGAATGGTCGGATGCTTCAGATCATCGTTCATCGCAATTGCAAGGGATAATTCATCCGTAATTTTGTTTTTTACATCCCAGTAATGAAGTACCGATTCAAATCCGGTTGCCTTTCTAGGCCACCACTTTTCGAGTAAATATTGTACAGGCACCTCTTTGCGCACTTCCAGGTCCATACTGTAAAAAGCATTAACTGCATGGCTGACTGCATATTGTACACGGTGTCTCCATTGCAGCGGTGAGCGCTGTTCAGCCTCCGGTTCCGGGCGGATGAACCGATGCGGGCTGCGCAACATCTCTTCCAATCTGTAATCTTCAAGCAGCCTTACCGGGGTGTCTGACATTCCCGGCTGAAGAGCCGCCTGAACATTATGTCTTAACATGAGTCCTTAGGACACCTGTAATCCGGCAGCAGCAAAACGTTTGCCAAAGTCACGGCACGTATCCTTCTCCTGCTCCATCGGACTGTATTCAATCTTCAGCATCTCTGGAGATACCTCCGCCCCACGTTCCACCAGCTTTGCTGCCGCAAGATCAACGGCTCCGCAGTACTGCTCGTAAGAAGTATCCCCGCTTCCGAACACTGCTGCCCGTTTGCCACTCAGATCTAGCTCATCCAGCTCTTCGTAAAAATCGAGGAATTCATCCGGCAGTTCACCGTCTCCCCACGTGTATACTCCAATGAGAAACCCGTCATAATCAAGTACATCAGCTGCATTGCAATCCGTTACGGACTTGAGATCCACTTCATGCCCACCTTGTTTAATTCCTTCGACGATCAGTTCCGCAATCTCTTCCGTATTTCCTGTCATACTTGCATAAGCCACTAACAATTTAGCCATCTATTTTTCCCTCACTTTTTATTGATCATGTCATACTGTTCCTGAAGAAGTAACATTTGAATTTATCAAAATCATATGTGATAATGATTATCATTGTCAAATTAAATTTTCAATCGGTTTCCATTTCAGTATATGGTGATGGACCAAATTCAACACCATATTAGGCACTGCACCCTTTCAGGCGCCTACCACAACTGGCGTACAGGCCCTTTTTTGTTGTACAATAGTATCCAAATGACTTTTGAAGGATGGATAAATCATTATGTACGTAGCAAAGAACTGGAAGGACTATGAAGTAATCGATACAGGAGGCGGCGAAAAGCTGGAGCGTTGGGGCGATGTGATTTTGCGTAGACCCGATCCACAGATCATTTGGCCCCTTGAAAAAGAAACCAATGAATGGCGCCAGGTTCACGGCCATTATCACCGCAGTTCTTCGGGCGGCGGCAGCTGGGATATGAAAAAACCGATCCCAGAACGCTGGACCATCGGATATGAGAACCTGAAATTTCATATTAAACCAACCAGCTTTAAGCATACCGGTCTGTTCCCTGAACAAGCGGCTAACTGGAGCTGGATGATGGATAAAATCGCAGGAGCAGGTCGTCCCATCTCTGTACTGAACCTGTTTGCATATACAGGCGGCGCAACAGTTGCTGCAGCTTATGCCGGAGCTTCAGTTGTTCACGTGGATGCGGCTAAAGGCATGGTACAGTGGGCCAAAGAAAATGTTCAATTATCCGGCCTCGCGGATCGTCCTGTTCGTTTCATTACAGATGATGTTTTCAAATTCGTACAGCGCGAACAACGTCGCGGCAATCGGTATGACGCGATTATTATGGACCCTCCTTCCTATGGCCGCGGCCCTAACGGAGAGACATGGAAGCTGGAAGAGAACCTCTATCCTTTCCTTAAATCCTGTATGGAAATTCTGTCCGATAACCCATTATTCATGCTGGTCAATTCCTACACAACCGGGATTTCGTCTACCGTTCTGCGCAACATGCTGACAATGACGATGTCTGCCCAATACGGCGGTCAAATTACAGCTGGTGAAATTGGTCTTCCAATTACCCGTAGTGGTCTGGATCTGCCATGCGGCATCTTAGGCCGCTGGGAGTCCTGATTATGTCCGAACATTCGCAAACAATGGGAGATATTCCGATTCTGTTTGAGGACAATCATCTGTTAGGCATCACGAAACCGGTCAATGTACCTACCCAGGAAGATGCATCAGGTGATCCGGATTTGCTTACACTGCTAAAACAGGATTTGAAAGAACGCTATAACAAACCTGGCAACGTCTATCTCGGATTAGTACATCGTCTTGACCGCCCCGTTGGTGGTGCCATGATTTTTGCCAAAACATCGAAGGCGGCTTCAAGATTATCCGAGACGGTTCGGGGACGTCATTTCCGCAAAATATATGCGGCTGTTGTACATGGCAAGCTGCCTGCACAGCAAGGAACGTTAAAACACACGCTGCTGAAAGATGCACGTACCAATACCGTTACCGTTGTGCCTAAAGGTACCGCCGGCGGTAAAGATGCTGTGTTGGATTACCGGGTCATCGGCGAAACCGACCGTTACAGTCTGGTCCACATCGAACTTCACACAGGCAGATCACATCAGATTCGGGTCCAAATGAAAGAGATTGGCTGCCCGCTGTTCGGAGATCAAAAGTACGGTGCAGGTGTGAATAAGCCTGGACAACAAATATCTCTCTGGTCTGCCATCGCTGCTTTTCCCCACCCGGTAACAAAGGAAGAAATTGTCCTGCAGTCCCTGCCTCCCCGTGAATTCCCATGGGCAGAGTGGCCGGCAGCTGTGTATGATAACGTATTTAAAGCAGAACATTAATTGATATTTAATATAATCATTCACAGGATCAGGTCAAATCTGACCGTAAACCGTGTCATCCAGATTCCTTATCTGAATGGCGCGGTTTTTTTACTCCAATGGAAAGGAAGACCTACTATGACACCTTTTACGAAACAGGTCGTCGCCATCATCGCAGCAATCCCGGAGGGAAAAGTCATGACGTATGGACAGATTGCTGCTCATGCAGGCAGCCCGAGAGCTGCCAGGCAGGTTGTACGCATTCTGCACTCCATGAGTCGGAAGGAGCGCCTTCCCTGGCACCGCGTCGTCAATGCCAAAGGTCTGATAGCCATTCCTGACGAGCATTCACGCCTCATGCAAGAAACGGAGCTCATTAGCGAAGGCGTTGAATTCCAGATGGATGGAAGCATCAACCTCAAACTCTTCGGTCATGATCCTGGTCCTACCTTCCTCCTTGATCTATCGACCGATCAAGAATAAAGTCAACACAAGGCATAAACAAAGAGAGTTCAAGCAGTGTGATCTGCCTGAACTCTCTTTTGTTTATATAAGACCTTTATTGAATAAATAATAACAGTAATCTAGCCTGATTTATGCTGTTGCATTCACTTTTTGTTGCTCAGTTGTTACAGGTTCTGTAGCCGGTTTTGTTTTACGGATAAAGAACGCCAGCAGCAAAGCAACTACAGTCATAGCAGTCGCTACAACAAACGCATAGTTTACGCCGTAGATTGTTGCATCTGCGGTAGCACGAAGCATTGCAGCCTTATCATCTGTAGCGATTTGGCCTGTAGCCAGAGTATCTGCCAGATGAGATTTCAGTTTACTACTCATAATCGTAACGAGAATGGCTGTACCAATTGCACCCGCAACCGTACGCAATGTGTTGGACATCGCTGTACCATGTGCATTCAGGCGCTGTGGAAGCTGATTCAGACCCGCTGTTTGAATTGGCATCATCAACATCGACATACCGAACATACGAGCTGTGTAGATAAACATCATGTAACTATAAGTAGTGTCAATCGACAGGCGGCTAAGCCCCCAAGTTGTAATAGCCGTAATTGCAAGGCCGGCAACAGACAACCAGCGTGCTCCGACTTTATCGAAGATGCGACCTGTGATTGGAGACATAATCCCCATCAAGATGGCGCCTGGCATCATCAGCAAACCAGATTCAATTGGTGAGAATCCACGAATATTTTGCAAGAAAATCGGAAGCAAAATCATACCTGCGAACATCGCCATTGTAACAAGCATGTTAATGATCGTTGTCAATGTATACATGTTGTATTTGAAAATACGGAACTCCAACAGCGGGTGATCGGTTGTCATCTGTCTAATTACGAACAGGATCAGGGATATGGCCCCTACGACCAGACAAGCAATTACAATTGCACTGCCCCATCCGTCTGTACCCGCATCACTGAAGCCGTACAACAAGCTACCAAAACCGAGTGTAGATAAAATAACACCTGGATAGTCCAATTTAGGTTTCGATTGACGTGTTACATTTTTGACAAACGCAATACCGATTGCAGTTGCAATAACGGAGAATGGCAAAATGATATAGAACAATAGTCTCCAGGAATAATGCTCAACCACATAGCCTGACAGTGTTGGTCCAATGGCTGGAGCGAGAATCATCGCGATCCCCATCGTACCCATGGCCTGACCACGTTTCTCAATCGGGAAGATCGTCAAGAATACAACTGTCATCAGAGGCATCAGAATTCCTGCACCGGCCGCTTGAATAACACGACCTACCATCAGAATACTAAAGTTCGGACTTAGACCGCAGACCAAGGTTCCTAATGTAAAGAGCGTCATAGCCGTAATGAAAATTTGACGTGTCGAAAATTTGGCGATCAGATACGCCGTAACCGGAATCAACACACCATTGACGAGCATATAACCCGTAGTCAGCCATTGGGCTTTATTCGCGCCGATGCCGAGGTCCTCCATAATTTTAGGAAGAGCTACGTTCATCAACGTTTGGTTCAGGAAGGCGACGAATGCACCGATTAACAATGCGGCCACAATCGGGCCTTTCTTAATATTGTCCATCGCTGAGGATGGCGCTGCTGCTGCAGTAGTACTCATTGGTTGTTCATCTCTCTTCCTTCTAACTTTTCAATCATTTGATTATGAATTCTTAGCAGGTGCTCAAGGTCTTCCTTCGGGATATCCAGAATAGGTGACACTCGCTCCATCCACAATTGGTGTGTTTCCTGCTGGGCCCGTTCCCCCTTGCCCGTAATCTGAAGCTTTACGGATCGACGGTCCGAGTCTGAACGGGTTCGAACAATGTACTCACCCTTGACCAGACGCTCCACCACAGCGCTCATGGAGCTGCTGCCCATATGACAGAGCTCAGCCACTTCATTGATACCGATCGAAGGGCGCTCTCTCAAAATGGATAACACCATAAATTGAATCGAAGTGAGCTCAATTTCCTTGTTTTCATTCCAGAATGCTCGGAAGAGCATTTGATTGACCTGCCTAAACGAATTAATAATGTAGAATACTTCATATGTGTCAGACATTAATTCACCCTTTTACTTATGGAATATAATATTTCGTACACGAAATATCAGGGGAACAATTACTTATTATAACAAAAATATTTACATAGTCAACTCTTTACATATAAATTTTTAGAGATTATTCTCAGGCATTCAAAGCAGGCAAAACTCTTTAAAATACACATCAATAAAAAATAACCATAGCCCTCCTGCATGTTCAGCAAGAGTTCCATGGTTACTATTATTTCTCCTGTCCATCGTCGTTAAGATGTGGACAAGGCATGCTCTTTTGTTTTTGGTGTCGTCATTTTGCCTAATAGATATACCAGCAACTGCTGGTTATGCATTGAAATATTGCTGAGAACGGAATTCATAAATTCATTGCGAATGGTAATTCCGCGCTCAGTCTCCATGCGTCCCTTATCAGATAGGGATACCCATACAATTCGTCGATCCTGATCATCCCGATCCCGGCGAATCAGTCCGTTTTTCTCCATACGATCCAACAACATCGTTACTGCTGCGGGTGTTGTAGCCAGAAAAGGAATCAGATCGGATGGTTTCATCTTCTCGTGATCCTCAAGAACCTCCAGTACGGCCAGCTGCGCCTCTGTTAACGAGGGTGCCAGCTCATGATCCATATGCAGCTTGTAGTCCTTGGTCAGCCTCGACCAGCACTTGGCAAAATCGGAATTATACATCTTGAATCGCTCCTCTCTGCAACCGGTTATCACTTCACCTGCTTAAGTTTTCGCCCTTCAAAGCCGCATTCCTGCTGCCTTTTTTCAATTTCCTAGCGATCGACCGTAATCGACGAAGGTTGTTAAACTTCGCATGGTGGTCCTCTTTTAATCCGCGTCTGAACAACAAAATAAGACTCTTCACATGACAGGTTTCCCTGCTCTGTAAAGAGTCTTTATTGAATCCTGATTAGGAGGAAGAAGCTGCCTGATTCTCTGTAAGATCCATGATAAGCTCCACAATTTCATCCTGTTTGTCCACATGCACAAGCAATTTACCAATATGTTTCCGTTCAGTAATAGGTACAGCTTCGGAAGAAATATGATGTGATTGACCTTCCTTGGTCATCACCGTTACATTTCGTTGTTCCCGACAATAGAACGCTCCAGCAATTCGGCTACCGTTCGGTTTCACCCGTTTGCCTTCCTTGAATTCAAATGTTGCCAGTCCCTTGCCGCCACGGCTCTGCAGAGCATAATCCAGCAGTAACGAGCGTTTGCCATAACCCAAGTCAGACAATATAGCAACCTCACCTTCATCGCCTTCCACCCACAGAACAGATACAACTTCATCCGTTTCTTTTAACTGAATACCACGTACGCCTCCAGATACACGCCCCATCGGATTTACTTCATCCTCACGGAAACGGATAGCCATGGCTTCTTTGGTGATCAGCATGATATCCTTGCCACCTGTACTTAGATGAACGGATAATACCTCATCATCTTTGCCGACTTTGCATGCGGCTACTGCGCCGGAACGCTTGGTGACGTATTCCTTCAGCTCGGTACGTTTAACCTGTCCTTTGCGGGTGACAAAGACCAGACTATGATCCGGCTCTTCGAAGGATTTAACAGCAAGCACACTTGAGATCCGATCGTCTTTTGCCAGCGGAATAACGTTGACGATCGCCGTCCCCGGGTCTTTCCACTTGAATTCCGGTACCTGATGCACAGGTAACAGGAAATACTGGCCTTTTTTCGTAAATACAAGCAAGTTCTCCAGCGTGTTAACTTCAAGGACCTGAGCGATATAATCGCCTTCCTTCACACCACTTGCGTTACGTTCCCCGCCAGATCGTGTGAATGACTGCATGCCTGTACGCTTGATGTATCCCTCTTTGGACAAAGTGACAAATACATCTTCCGCGTTCACCAGCACTTCCAGATTAACCTTGAGTTCTTCCACTTCGCCCTGAATAGCTGAGCGACGGTCAATTCCGTATTTCTCACGAATCTCCATCAGCTCTTTACGGATGACTCCGATCAGCTTGCGGTCACTATCCAGAATCGAGCGTAATTGCGCGATCTTCTTCATCAGTTCGCCGAGTTCCTTTTCCAGAGAAGTAATCTCCAGATTGGTCAATCGGTATAATTGCAAAGTCAGAATGGAATCCGCTTGACGCTCGGAGAAACCAAACATCCACATCAGGTTATTTTGAGCATCCTGACGGTTCTTCGAAGCTTTAATAGCCGCAATGACCTCATCAAGGATGTTAAGAGCTTTTACCAGACCTTCCAGGACATGTGCACGGTCTTCCGCCTTCTCCAGCTCAAAGCGGGTACGGAACGTCACAACTTCACGCTGATGGGCAATATAAGCCTCGAGGATTGATTTCAATCCCAATTGCTGAGGGGCTTTGTTTACAATCGCAACCATATTGAAGTTGTAAGTGACCTGCAAGTCGGTTTTCTTCAGCAAATAAGCCAAAATACCTTGTGCATCTGCTTCTTTTTTCAGCTCAACCACGATCCGCAGGCCTTCACGCCCACTTTCATCCCGTACTTCGGCAATTCCTTCAACCTTTTTCTCAAGCCGAATGTTCTCCATCGCTGTAACCAGACGGGATTTTACGACCTGATAAGGGATCTCGGTAATCACGATTTGCTGTTTGCCACCGCGCATATTCTCGATATCGGTTTTGGAGCGGAGATAAATCCGGCCTTTACCTGTACGGTAAGCATCCAGAATGCCGTCGCCGCCCATGATTAGCCCACCTGTCGGAAAATCCGGACCTTTCATAAACATCATGATCTCATCCAGTTCAATCGACGGCTTCTCCATCACAGCAATACAAGCATCAATGGTTTCACGCAAATTATGTGGAGGAATCTCCGTTGCAAAACCAGACGATATCCCACTTACACCATTGACCAGCAGGTTCGGATAACGAGATGGTAATACAACCGGTTCTTTGGCGGTATTATCAAAATTATCCTTAAACAGAACAGTCCGTTTCTCGATATCGCGAAGCATCTCCATTGCGATGGGCGACAAACGGGCCTCCGTATACCGCATGGCCGCTGCCGGGTCATCATCCTGTGACCCCCAGTTTCCATGACCGTCCACGAGCATATGCCCCATTTTCCATGGCTGTGCCATCCGTACCATACCATCATAGATGGAGGAATCCCCGTGAGGATGGTAATTACCCATAACATCCCCAACTGTTTTTGCGGACTTCCGATATGGTTTCTCCGGTGTATTACCTGAATCGTACATAGCGTAAAGAATACGCCGCTGCACCGGCTTCAATCCATCCCGTACATCGGGAATGGCCCGGTCCTGAATAATGTATTTGGAGTAGCGACCGAAACGGTCACCTACGACCTCTTCGAGAAAGGCCGGCATAAATTGTTCTGATAGACTCATTCCAAGCACCTTCTATTCTTCGTACTCTGTAAAGTCGACGTTCTCTACAATCCAGCGTTTGCGCGGATCAACCTTTTCACCCATGAGTGTAGATACACGACGTTCCGCTTTTGCTGCATCGACAATTTCTACTTTGAGCAATGCGCGTGTTTCAGGGTTCATCGTTGTCTCCCACAGTTGATCCGGGTTCATCTCGCCAAGTCCTTTATAACGTTGAAGCTCCACATTGTTTCCAAATTCTTTCATGTAATTCGCCAGCTCTTCATCAGTCCAGGCATAACGTACACTAGCCATTTTTCCTGATTTGCGTGTGAGTTTGTATAATGGCGGCTGAGCGATATATATTTTGCCTGCATCAATGAGCGGTTTCATATAGCGGTAGAAGAAAGTCAGCAACAATACCTGTATATGTGCGCCATCTGTGTCGGCATCTGTCATAATTATGATTTTGGAATAATTGCTGTCTTCAACTGCAAATTCGGTTCCAATACCTGCTCCAATGGCCGATGTAATGGCACGATATTCTTCATTTTTGAGGATATCAGCCAATTTCGCTTTTTCCGGATTGAGTGGTTTACCCTTAAGCGGGAGTATCGCCTGAATCTTGGAATCACGCCCCTGTTTGGCTGACCCCCCTGCGGAATCCCCTTCGACGATAAACAATTCATTCCGGGTAAAATCCTTGGATTGTGCCGGAGTCAGTTTGCCGTTCAGGTTGGAGCTTTCACTACGTTTTTTGCCGGTTCGCATCTCATCCCGAGCTTTTCGTGCAGCTTCTCTGGCTCTGGAAGCTTGAACCGCTTTGCGAATCAACGTTTGCGCAACCTGCGGGTTTTCTTCCAAAAACCGTTGGATATTCTCGGACACGACAGAATCTACTGCGCTACGCGCGGAAGCGCTACCGAGTTGATCCTTCGTTTGTCCTACGAATTCAACCTCCGACATTTTGACACTGATGACTGCCATCATACCTTCACGAAGATCATTACCTTCGAGGTTTTTATCTTTTTCCTTAATCATGCTGGTACGCCGTGCGTAGTCATTCATCACACGTGTATAAGCTGCTCTGAATCCGGTCTCATGTGTACCGCCGCCCCTAGTGGGAATCGAGTTCACGAACGACGCCAGCGTTTCAGTATAACCCGCGTTATACTGAATCGCTACTTCGACCTCAATGTCATCCTTCTCCGCATAGAAGTGAATGACATCATGCAGCACATCTTTATTTTCGTTAAGAAAAGCAACAAACTGGCTTGCTCCGCCTTCGTACATGTACTCATCCTGATTGCCTGACCGTTCGTCCTTGAGCACAATTCTCAGACCCGAATTCAGAAAAGCAATCTCCTGAAGACGTTCTGCCAGTGTATCATAATTAAATTGAATGCCGTTCTGGAACACCCGAATATCCGGTTTAAACGTAACTTTGGTTCCCGTTCGATTGGTATTGCCCAATACTTCGAGACCAGACACCGGTTCTCCGACATGCTCAACGCCTTTTTTGTCTTGCCAATACTCGAATCGTTGACGATGAATCTTGCCATCACGGAAAATCTCGACTTCAAGCCATTCGGACAATGCGTTTGTAACTGACGCACCTACACCGTGCAAACCGCCGGATTTTTTATATCCTGATCCACCGAACTTTCCGCCTGCGTGCAAAATCGTAAACACGACCTGGGGAGTAGGAATCCCTGTTTTATGTATACCTGTCGGAATTCCCCTTCCGTTATCCTGAACCGTAACAGAACCGTCCTTATGCAGCGTGATATCGATTTTGGAGCAGAATTTGGCGAGATGTTCGTCGACAGCGTTATCCACGATTTCCCATACCAAATGATGTAGACCCGAAGTACTGGTGCTGCCGATGTACATCCCCGGCCGTTTCCGTACCGCTACCAGTCCTTCAAGTACTTGAATGTCGTCCGCGTCGTAGCCTGAAGACCCTTGTCCTCCGCCTGTCGAACCTGCCGACATATCGATTTGCTCGACCATTCATGCTCCCCCTTCTTAACTTGCAACTAAAAAAATGCCTGAAATGCAAACAGATGTTTTCTTATCCTTGTCCATTTTAATTCAAGATATCCCGTTTCGTAAAGACAATGAATGACACAAAGAGTGAAGCAATGCCCCAAACACTAAGCACAATAAGGGAAAAACCTAAATTCATCCCTTCGATTGGTGGCAATCCGCCAGACAAATAATTCGGAAGTTCAAGGTTAACCATAAACAAATATTTGGCTGACTGCCAGGATGCAGCCATACTGGTGAGAATAGTTCCTGCTATGAGTGCTGCCATCATGATGACAATACTTGCTGCTGTACTTCGCACTAATACAGAGACCATGAAGGCAAGCATCGCCACAATGATACTGACAAACCAGATCAGCCCTGCCTGCATTAGCATATACAACCACTGGTCCACAGCATGGACTGCTGACATATCGACATCTGTACCCACAACCTTGAATCCGGTAAAGATCGGCATACCGAAACCTTTATATCCGAATACCGCTCCCGAGATGACATAACAGATAACGTACGCCGACACCACAATAATCGACACGAACATAATCAACGTGATGAGCTTACTCAGCAACACTTTCCAACGTTTGACGGGACGGGTCAGAAGCATTTTAATCGTACCTGTGGTGCGCTCACCAGATACCAGATCCGAAGCAATCGCCATAATGAGCAGTGGGATAAACAATCCAACGGCGTTATTCATGAATTCCCGCGTAAAAGTTACACCACCAGGCTCCTTCGGATTGATGTCATTCTCCAGATAGTATTGCATTTGCTGGATGTACACAGTCCTGTACTTTTTGTACTCTTCAGGTACCCGGTCACTGCCAAGCGAGTTCTGATTATCCGTAATGGCTTGTTGCAGTTCAAGCCGCCAGTCGCCGCCAAACTTGTCACGATTATTTTCCGCAGATTTCATCTGGGCATACGTAAACATCGGAACCAGGACCGCAAGTACGATAAAAATAATATAAAGACGTTTTTTCTTTACCATCTTGATCGTTTCGTTTCGGATCAGCGGCATGATGTTACTCAATGGATTCACCTTCTGTCATTTTTAAGAATAGCTGTTCCAGCGTAGGCTGAATCCGCTGCACTCCTTCAACCTGAATTCCGGCTTTCACCATTTGCTGGACTAGGGCCGGAATCCGATCTTCATGCATTTCAGCAACGACCGCATTCAGACCAAGCCCTGCAACAATGGTATCGTCCATAACATCAGCAGGCCGATCCACCAGCGAAATACCTGCATTCAACAGCATTTTTTTACCTTCCTCCAACGGAGTAACATGCCATATTGCCAATTTGGAATGGTCTTCAATCAGTTCATTGACGCCGCCAACTGCAAGCACTTGCCCGGCACTGATAATTGCCACCCTGTCACAAAGAAGCTGGATCTCGCTGAGCAAATGACTACTGACGAATACTGCCATGCCTTCGCTTGCAAGCTGTTTGATAAAGACACGAAGTTCCTTAATCCCTTTGGGATCAAGTCCGTTCGTTGGCTCATCCAGAATCAGCAGCCGTGGGCGACCAAGCAATGCCTGTGCAATGCCAAGTCGTTGACGCATCCCCAGAGAGTAGGTTCTTACTTTATCATGAATCCGCTGATCGAGGCGTACAATATCTACAACTTCCTGAATACGGTCATTATCCACCCCTGGTTGCATACGTGCAAAATGTTCAAGATTCTCCCATCCGGTCAAATACGTGTACACTTCCGGGTTTTCAACAATGGAACCCACATATTTCAGGGCCCGTTCAGGATCACGGTTGACATCATACCCACAAACTTGAATTTTACCTTCTGTCGGTTTAATCAGATCGACTAACATCCTAATGGTTGTTGTTTTCCCGGCACCATTAGGTCCCAGAAAACCAAAAATTTCGCCTGGTTTAACGTCAAAAGTAACATCCTTAATAATCCATTTGCGTCCAATCTTTTTCTTCAGATGCTGCACGGACAATACGGAATCAGTATGTTCTTGTGCCATTTATTTTCCGCTCCCTTCTGCTGGAGTCTCTGCCTGATATTCCTGTGCAATTCGAACCGCAATTTGCTCGTACCCTACTCCATTGGGATGGAAATGATCTGACGACAAATATTGTCCCAGATGATTTTCAAACAGATCAAATGTAGGCACAAGTGTCATTTTGTCCTCGTTGTTCAGAACCTTCATTGCAGCATCGTTCCATGCAGCTACAACCGCATTTCCTGGCTCTTTGAGTTCTTTTACATCCCCAAACGGATTGTATAACCCTATGTAGACAATCTGTGCATCAGGGTTAATTTCTTTCACTTTCTTCAAAATCTCCTGCAAACGCTTCGACGTCTCCGGTAATGCCGCAGCAAGTGTCTCTGCCGTTGGAGCGTCTTCTCCCTGTAGAACCTGTCCACCCTGGAACAGATCATTGGCTCCGATCGACAACAGAATAAAGTTGGACTGTTGTAAGACATAACGTACGCCCTGTTCATCTAGCTTGCTCAACAATGCGTCTGTTCTCAAACCATTCACACCCATATTGTTAAGCACTTGCACATCATATCCCTGATCTTTGAGCAAATTACCTGCCCGCCTTACAAAACCAAGTCCCTCATCATCCCCCGTACCTCTTGCCAGGGAATCACCGATTACAGCCATTCGAATTTTGCCATCTTTCACCACAGGTGTTGATTGCCCGCTATCCTTGGCAGGTGTCGTTGTCTGCTGTCCTGTGCCTAATTGGGCATCTCCCTCAGGAAAAATGACGTCTTTAATGGCGTATCCAAATCCAAATAACAGCAGTAATGTTGTCAATATAGATACAGTGCTAATGGTTCTCCAGATCCATGGCGCTGAATCAAGATTTCTTTTTTTCATTCATCACATCTCCGCTCATGTACACCTGGCTGGGTGCTTAAAATTTAAAATGATTTTACATTAAGATGACGCTTTTTCTAAATAACATAAATGTTCTGTCGTTAATTTGCAAATTTTGCCGCTGTATTAAGCAGAATTCAGTTTCAAATATGCTTTTACAAAAAAAAGCTATGTCACGCACAGCTTCGGGCTGTGATGACATAACCTTTTTTTGAACTAAAATCAAAATATTCTTCAATAAAATGAATTAGTTACCGATAAATTCTTGAGCCCAATATCCGTTGTAGAATCCAACACCAATTTTCGTAAAGTTTTTGCTTAGGATATTCGCACGGTGGCCTTCGCTATTCATCCAAGCTGTAACAACCTCTTGAGGTGTTTTTTGCCCTTTCGCGATATTCTCGCCAGCATAGCTGTAAGTTACTCCGAATTGTTTCATCATGTCAAACGGAGAACCATAGGTCGGTGATTGGTGATCAAAATAATTGTTGTTGCTCATATCTTTAACTTTGGCTACAGCCACTTTGTCCAAAAGAGCATCGGAAGCCAATGCGCCCAGGCCAGCTTTGGCACGTTCAGCGTTCACAAGTTTTACAACTTGAGCTGCAAAATCCGATTGTGTGCTCTCGCTACCACTGTTACCTGTATTACCTGTAGTCGTTCCAGTTCCAGTTCCAGTATTTGAAGGATCTTTGGCTGGAGTAGTTGCCGGTTTCTCTTCTTGAGTTGGCTTTGCAGGTGTTACCGGTTTTGCAGGTGTTGTTGGTTGAGCAGGTTTAGTTGTTTGATCAGGCTGTGTTGCAGGCTTCTCTACCGTTGTTTGCCCTTCGCCAGTGGATACAGTGTAACCATTATCTTTCAGCCACTGTTCAATGTACGCTTTTAAGCTATCCGTACTCGTAATTTTAAACGTTGTTGTTTTATATGATGCATCTGCAGCGGAAGCAGGGAGCATAACCCCTACGGCGAGTACGGCTGTCAGACTGCTGGTTACCACGGTTTTCATCCATTTCTTCTTCAAATTCATTCATCTCCTTAGGAATATTAGTTATGACAACTTTGTAATTAATACTCTAGGAGTATATCAAGTGAATAGTAGATTGTGAACCCATAAATTATGGAAAAGTAACTTTTTTGTCATTTTTACAAGCTGTTTCAAGTGGGTGTAGACGGTTTATAGTACATTGCACCCAATCCTGCAATCAGCTCTTAAAACGCTGGTATATCAACTAAAACTCTAACCATCAACCTTAAAATACGGCATAAAAAAATGGCATCCGGACAAAAAATCGCCGAATGCCACTTATCTTTTATTTATCATTCACCACACGAAAAACGTGAAGATCGCGATATAATAAAACTCTTTTTCTATAGAAGGACTTTACTGAAACGGTAGCCTCTCTTCTGGAAACCAATATGCTCGTAGAAAGAATAGGTTGTTGAAGTCACTTCACGGTTCGCTCCGGTGACAAACAATTGTTTCCCACCTTGCTGTCTGCCCCAATCCTCGGCACGAGCCATCAGACGACGGCCAATTCCGCCCCCACGATGTTCTTGCCCTACTATCAAGGACGTAATTTGTGCGGCAGGTTCTGGATAGGCATGACTTTGCACACATTGCAAGCCAATCACACCAATAATCTGTTCATCCACTTCGGCAACAAGCATGCATGCGTTTGGATTACTTTCCAAACATTCAATGCGCTCTTTCATGACATTGGCTGTTGTGGGATAGCTGACCTCTCGCATCAGTCCCGTTACCGCTTCAGCATCTCGCAGTTCACACTCTCGGATCATCAGTACAGGGGCCTCAACATTATTGGACATGATTTACCTCCACTTTCAGCATATTAGCGGCTTGTACCGCTGTTTTACGAGCTTCTTCCACATCTTGGCCGGCACTTAATGCTACGGCCATTCGGCGTCCCACTTTGGTCTCAGGTTTGCCAAATACACGAACCTGAGTACGAGGAAGCGCCAGTGCTTCTTCAATCCCGCCTACAGTAAAGTCAGATGTTTCATCATTAGCCTTCAGCGTTGCTGAAGCTCCGGGTGTCAATAAATGTACACCAGTGACCGGAAAACCAAGAATTGCACGCACATGCAGCGCAAACTCGGAACTATCTTGCGTTACCATAGTAACCATGCCTGTATCATGCGGACGTGGCGATACCTCGCTGAACACGACTCCATCTGATGTAAGGAATAATTCGACCCCGAACAGTCCATAACCACCGAGTTCATCCGTAACAGACTTGGCAATATGACAAGCTTGTTCCCATTGCTCCGGTGTCATCGCATGAGGCTGCCACGATTCGACATAATCCCCATCTTTCTGAATGTGACCAATCGGAGGACAAAATACAGTCCCTGAGACAGATCTAACAGTGAGCAGCGTAATTTCGCTGTCAAACTTCACAAAGCTTTCCACAATGACTCGTACGGATTTGCCACGTGCTCCCGAAAGAGCAATGTTCCAGCAATCCTCTACGTCATCCGATGTACGGCATACACTCTGCCCTTTACCGGAAGAACTCATTAATGGTTTGATGACACATGGTGTACCCAATTCACGAACAGCTTCCTGAAGTTGTTCCAAGTTGTCCGCAAAAAGATAGGCCGCTGTCGGAAGGTTCAATTGTTCTGCTGCCAGACGGCGGATGCCTTCGCGATCCATCGTTAAACGGGCAGCACGCGCCGTAGGAACGACACAAAATCCTTCTTCCTCAAGCTCGAGTAATGCTTCTGTTGCGATTGCTTCAATCTCAGGTACGATGTAATGAGGTTGTTCCTTTCGGACCAATTGTTTCAGAGCTTCGGCATTTAACATGTCGATGCAGTAAGACCGATGCGCTACCTGCATGGCAGGTGCGTTTTCGTAACGATCAACAGCGATCGTCTCTACTCCCAGTCGTTGGGCCTCAATAACGACCTCTTTTCCCAATTCTCCGCTGCCCAATAGCAGCATTTTTTTGGCTTGAGCCGAAAATGGAGCACCCCACATGTTCTTTCCAATCCTCCCAAAGAGAAATCTTCTATATCTATCTCTCTATTTTCGGGGTTTTGGTTAAAGAATGCAAGAGTGCTCCCTATTTTTCTTGTGAATTTTACAAGATTTTTTGTGTTTTTTCGATCAATTTTTACAAAAATCTGTATTGAGCTTCTATTAATCCATTATAAACTCCTTGTTTCTGGATAAGTTGCTCATGGTTTCCTTCTTCCTTGATTTCACCATGATCCAGCACGATAATGTTATCTGCATTTCGGATCGTCGAGAGACGGTGGGCAACCATAAAGGAAGTTCTTCCTTGCAGCAGCACTTTCAAAGCCTCCTGAATTTTGAGCTCCGTTTCGGTGTCGATGCTGGCAGTCGCTTCATCCAAAATCAAGATTCGAGGGTCAGCCAGCAAGGCACGGGCAAAGGATAACAATTGGCGTTGTCCCATGGATAATACATTCCCACGTTCTTCGACTTCCGTATCGTATCCACCCGGCAGCTTCATAATAAATTCATGGGCATTAACAGCCTTCGCAGCTTCTTCCACTTCTTCATTGGTTGCATCAAGCCGTCCAAAACGAATATTATCGCGAATGGTGCCAGAGAAGATAAACGTATCCTGCAACACAATACTGATCTGGCTGCGCAGACTTTCGACCGTTACATCTCTTACATCCTGACCATCAATGGTAAGACGTCCGCCTGAAATGTCATAGAATCGGCTGATCAGATTGATAATGGTACTTTTACCTGAACCCGTATGACCTACAAGCGCAATCGATTGTCCGGCAGCTGCAGCGAAACTGATTCCCTTCAGCGCCTGTCTGCCCTTCTCATATTCAAATACCACATTGTCGAATACAATATCTCCTTTAATAGAAGCAAGCGGCTTGGCTCCAGGTTTATCTGCAATACTTGGCTCCTCATCCATAAACTCGAAGATCCGTTCGGAGGAAGCCATGGCAACGAGCAATTGATTGTACATCTGTCCCAGACGGTTAATCGGGTCCCAGAAGTTGCCGACATAGTTGGCAAAAGCTACGAGCAATCCGATTGTCAGCTGCCCCTCTTGAATCAGATAAGCACCAAACCAGAAAAGGATTAACGTTCCGAAGCCGCCCGTAATTTCAATCAGAGGACCAAAGCCTTGGTTCATGGCCGATGCTCTATCCCATGATTTTTTGCTCGACAGATTCATGTTGTCAAAATACTTCATGTTTTCTTTTTCCTGCGTATAGGCCTGAGTCACACGAATCCCCTGAATGGATTCATTCAAATGGGAGTTGATGCGTGAGTTCTTCATGCGTACATCCTGCCAGGCACGGCGGATCAACACACGCAGTTTGGTCGAAATAATAAACATGAGTGGAACTGTAATAATGACCGCGAGGCCCAGTTTCCAGTTGATCAGCAGCAAAATGACGATAATACCGAGCAGCTGCACACAGTCAATCATGACATTGACCGCACCGTTGGTGAACAGGTCCTGCAGGGAGTTGATATCATTGGTGACACGCACCAATACCGAACCCGCAGGTCTTTTGTCAAAGAAGTTAAAGGACAACTTCTGGATATGTTTGAACAAATCCGAGCGAAGATCATAAATGACACGTTGCCCGATAATGTTCGTTAATTTGATTCGGTACGTATTAGCCGCCCATTGGATCAGGTATAACACAAGCACAGAACCAGCAATAATATAGAGCATCGTCAAGCTTGGCAACCCCGTTGCAGGTGCAATCGCTTTATCAATCGCCAAACTGATCAAAAATGGAACGGACAATTTCGTAATGGTACCCAAAATCATCATTAGGATAATGAGTGGCAAGAGTTGTCTTGCATAAGGTTTCATGTAAGAGAACAGACGTCCGAACTCACGCCAGTTAAACGGTTTTTCAATTATTTCGTCGTCCTGATATACAAAACGTTCATTCATTTTCTTGTCAGAGGTCTCTTTGACCTCGCGCCTATCGGCTACCGTTTCCGCACTCATGAATTCACCTGCTCCCCAGCCTCCCGCTTACCGCGGGCAATATAATCTGCGTATTGAATCTCATATACATCCCGGTAAGGCCCCGGCTCTTCAATGAGATCTTTATGTGTTCCACGTTGAACGACACGTCCTTCATCCAGTACCAAAATCTCATCTGCGTGACGCAGGGAAGAGATCCGATGCGCAATGATAAACGTCGTTCTTCCACGCATGACTTCCTGGAATCCGGATTGAATTTCATGTTCGGTCTCCATGTCGACTGCACTGGTTGCATCATCCAGAACGAGAATTTTCGGGTTTTTCAGGAGAGCTCTAGCAATTGCAATCCGCTGTTTTTGTCCTCCCGACAAGCCCATTCCCCGCTCCCCTACAACCGTATCGTATCCTTCAGGGAATTCCATGATGAACTCATGCGCTTTGGCCAGTTTGGCAGCACGGATAATTTCATCCATGGTTACATTTTTGAGTCCATATGAAATGTTGTTGCGAATGCTGGAAGAGAACAGGAACGTTTCCTGGAACACAGAAGCAATCTGACTCCGCAGGCTGCGAATTCCAATGTCCTTAATATTTTTGCCGTCCAGCTTGATAGTGCCCGAGTTCACGTTATATGCACGCATTAGGAGCTGAATAATAGTTGATTTACCCGAGCCTGTTCCTCCCAGGAAGCCAATGACGGAGCCTGGTGGCGCATCAAAGTTGATATCGGTCACTGCCGGCATTTTATTGCCGTAGGCAAAGGTAACGGATTCAAAGGTCACATGCCCTTTAACTTGATCAGCCTCTACAATGACCGGATCTTCTGTCTCTTGTACATCTACCGGCGTATTCAAAAGTTCCAACACCCGTTCACCCGATGCTTTGGATTGCGTATAGTTATTGATATGGAAACCAAGGTTCCACATTGGACCGATTATGTACCAGATCAAACTGAAAAAGGCAACGAGTTGACCGAGTGTTAACGATTTCTGAATAACCATGTTCCCACCAATGAGGAGCAGAAGAACTACGCTGACCGAAGCGAGAATCTCCATGATCGGAAAATATTGACTCCATAATGTTGCTGCATGAATCTGGTTCGTTTTGTAACGCTCATTACGAACGGAAAACTTCTCCACTTCGTGAGGTTCACGTGCAAATGACTTTACAGTACGCACACCTGTAATATTCTCCTGTACTGCTGTCGTCAGAGAGCTGAGTGCCAGCCGCATTTCTTGGAATGCAGGGTGAATTCGGGATTCGAATCTCAGCGCAACGAAGGCAAGCAGAGGAATACATATGAGCGTTAGCAAGGTAAGCTTCCAACTCATGGTCATCATCATGATTGCGCCGAATACGACCATCAGAACCATGTTGAGAATTTGAGCGAAGCCAAATCCGATAAAGTTACGGATCGCTTCGAGATCTCCCGTGAGGCGGGACATCAAATCTCCCGTTTTGGCCGTGTCGTAATACCGGAAGGATAAAAATTGAAGCTTTTCGTAACAAGCGTTACGAAGTCGGTACGCCAGGAAGTTCCCGAGACGCCCTCCAAAAAGACCGTGTAAAAACTGCATTCCCGCTTTCAGAATAACGACACCTAATACCGTTAAAGCAAGTTTGGGAACGTCTTCAAAATTGCGCGGAGTGATGACGTCATCAATCAGTATCCTTAGCAGGTTCGGATACACCAGTCCAAGCGCGGTCGCTATGGCGAGGCATAAGATCGATAAAAATAAATACGTGCGCTTCTCCCAGAAAAAAATCTGCAATTGCCTGAGAACATCCATGTCTCTCCTCCTCTTATATCGTTCAAAAACAGTATGAACATTTATGAAGTTTATCACCGTCCCCCATTCGCGGCAAAGCGAATAAGCGACCATATTCAGGCTACTTTCACCTTAATGCGTCATTAAGGAAGGTAGATACCCTCCTATCAATCAAATGTTTGAATATTCTCTTCCTTTCAGGTTGTTCGTACCAAAAAAGGCTCCCTGTATGCCTTTAGAGGCAGGGGCCTTTTTTGGTACAACGACAACATTTCAAAATATCACTGTATAACTCATTCCGCTTTCCAACCGTTTACATACAGACATGGATTTGAATACCTTTTATTCACGTTCAATCTGCCCCAGTTGTACAGACAGACTCTCCCATTCTTCGGCAGGAATTCCACTGGTCATTGTCTCATGTAGGGCACCAACGGCCTCCTCAAGTCTCTCTTCCAATTGACGGAATTGATGCTGCAAAGACTGACTAAGCTGGTTGTCATAGAACTGGACCAGCTTATTCTCCGCAGCAGGCAGAACATCGATCACCATCTGCTTAATAACGGGGTCAAGTGTCTCCTGCAGCCGCTGTCGTCCATCTCCTTCGAAAAACTGTTTCGGATTTCGGAAATAACTCAGATACGCTTTCCAACCCGAAGGTTCTTCCAAACGCACCTCTTCCAAAACAGGTGTACTCCAGCGTTCGTTCAGCGGCAACGACAGATCCATGCCTCCGGACAATCGTTTCAGTTCATCTACACATTCGGTCACTTGCTTGTGCAGCCAGGACTGACCTGCCTGTTCGAGTCTGAGTGTAGTGGCAAGCAGTTCCTGCTCCAGTTCGATGGCAATCATGCGCAACAGTTCTCGACCACAGGCAGCAAAGGCTGCTTTCAGATTCCCGCGATCCTCACGAAGAACGGATGGATGGAACGCTTCTGCCATGAACAGCCCAAAACGATAACCCAGGCGCTGCCGCACATGGAACAACAGTTCAGCCGTTTCCTGGGCCAGTTCTGCCTTCATGGACCGTTCCGCGAGCAAATGTACCCTCTGAAGGGACTGTTCCTGGATTGAGCCCAGCTCATCCCGACGTCGCTGTAGAACCTCTTCCCCCTGGGTCGCATCCTCGGCACGTGTCTTCAGTCGTTTGATCACCCGTGCGATCTCTTCAGAAGCCCCACCAACCGCAAGGTCCGCAAGCTCACTTCCTGCAAACCGGTTAAATTCTTCCTCGAACCGAATGAAGCCGGATTGCTCCAGCAATGTCGCATCGTTGCCTGTCTTGCCTTCCATTGCCTGCATGCTGGATACAGGAAATAAGCGTGGTGCCCGAATGCCATTACTGCGCAGCTGAGTACTCACATGGTCAAGAACCTGCTCCAACTCCTCTTCAGAGGAAGACAAATCACTCGCATTAACCACAAAGAACATCTGATCCATCGCTGAGCTGTCTTTCACGCGTCCCAATTGATTCAGGAACTGTCGGTCTCCCTGAGAGAAGGCATGATTGTAATACGTTACGAAAATGAGTGCATCCGCATTCTTCATATAATTGAAAGTGACACCCGTATGACGGGCATTCACGGAGTCAGCCCCAGGCGTATCGACAAGGACTATACCTTGTTCTGTTACATCACAACTGTAGTACAGGTCAATACTGTCGACAAAGCAAGACTTCTTCTCATTAGCGACAAAGTTACGATATCCGTTCAGATCCACCAGCACATCCTGGCCGAGTTGAGCTGCGGTATCCTCCCAGCCTGCTGCGGCTGCCTGCAAAAAGCTGTAATGCGGACGCCCTGCCGGATGCACATCCTGTGGTGAAAGGGCTTTGACCCGTTTTTGCCAGTCTGCCCCAGGCTCACCCAGTCCAAGCAAACGGAAGGAATACGCAAGATCCTCCTGGAAGGCGTCCGGGGTCTTCATCCGGACCCGGGCAGTTCCATGCTCCGCGCCACCGGACGGAGCCATGATGCGGTTAATTGCCGCTGTCGTTGGATGCGGCGAGACCGGTAACACAGCTTCGCCCAGCAACGCGTTGGCGAAGGAGGACTTGCCGGCGCTGAACGCTCCGAACAGCGCCAGCGTAAACGTGCCGCCCGCAAGCGAAGCCGCGCGTGCACGCAGATCCCGTACCGCCGACCCCATGGCGGGGTACGGCTCTACCAGCGCAGCGGCGGCTTCCAGCCGTGCCGCAGCTGCATCCAGGCGCCGGCGGCGCTGTGCGCCAGCCGCCGGCGGCCCAGGCACCGCCGTTTTGCGCGGTGGCGGTGCCCCTGGAGTCTGTGGCTGCGCAGCCACAGACTCTGCCGTGCCCGTGTAAGGGCCGGGTGCTTCACCCGGCTCGTGCGCGGGCACGGGCGGGCCCTGCACCTCCGGCAACAGCCCGGAGGTGAGGGGGCCCGCCGGAGGCAGCAGGCTGCGCAGCCCTGCTGCCTCGGCGTCGGCGGCGCGCTGTAGCGCCGTGTAGCGCGCCGCCGACGCGGATTGCGCCAGCAGCGCGGTGCGGCTGGCGTCCAGCGCCTGGAGAGCGGCTTCGCCCTGCGCGCCCAGCGCTTCAAGCAAGCGGTCGGCCAGCATCATGGCCGCCCTGCGGTAACGGGCCTCAATCTCGCCCCGTATATCCTTGCTGAATTGAAGCACATACTCGGGAGATACCTCTGCACTGGCGCTTCGTTTCATCTCCAGCAGTGCTTCATCTACCGCAGGCAGCTCCGCGTTCAGCGCCTGCTCCCACTCAGCACCCCACAGCTGATGTGCTTCACCCAACTGTCTAAGCATGGTACGAATATGCACCTCAACTTGTCCTGATGCCTGATCTTGCAAGAGTCTCACAAGCTCAGCAGCCCGACGCTGCTTCTCCTGCTCGGTCTTGCCACCAGAGAACAATAAGCCTACCCGGAAACCGGGTTTACGGCTCTCCAAATAAGCCGCCGCAGAGGTACGAATATCGGCCGGTGTCAGGTTCGCATTCGCCAGAAGGGGCTCCAGCTCTGCCCGAAACTTCTCCCGTTCACGTGATGGTTTGGAACGTAGTTCTGCTTCCTTTTGATCCAGGAGACCCAGTTCCCGTTCCAAGCGTTCAATACCTTCCTTGCCCCCAACTTCCTCCAAGAGCGCTGCCTCTTCCCCTTCGCGTTCCTCTGCCTGTCTTGTCAGATGCTGCTCGGTCACATGGCTCGCAGAGCTTGCAAGGCTATGCTTGATTAACCCTTCCTTCTCCTTCATCATATGTTCAATCAGTTGAGGAAGCTGCTTCCACTGGCTGTAACGATGCTCCTTGTCCCGAAGCGAAGTAAACAGCAGTCCATCATACCGAACTTCCCAGGCTGCAAAAATAGCTTCTACACCTTCAACATATTGGTCAAACGATAGCTCCCGGTCCCGATGTTTATCAATCTGGTTCACGATAAGAAACAACGGTTTGCCCCAATCGGATAGACTTTTGGCAAAAGAAAGGTTGCTTTCCGATTGCACATGGTTATAATCCATCACATAGAACACCACATCAGCAAGATGAAGTGCTGAATGTGTTGCTAGGCTGTGCCCCTGATCGGTCGAATCCACACCTGGCGTATCAAGTAATACCGCATCATTTTTCAGTAGGGGAATGTCATCCCATACTTCAATGGAGGTGTATGCCCCACCATTCTTGCAATACTCTTCCAATTGTTCTGGCGAAACCTCAAGAACTCCCGCTGAATTGTCAGCGCTTACGTTCGATGACGTATAAATAAGTGCTCTTGGCTCACCATTACGGATGGATACTACATTCGCACTTGTAGGTACAGGACTCGAAGGCAACACCCGCTTGCCACATAAACTATTAATCAGACTCGATTTACCTGCCGAGAAGTGTCCACAAAACGCAATCGTTAACTGTTTCATTTCCGCCTTACTGATCAAATCCGTTAAAGCCTGTACAGCTGTATGGTCCCCTGTCTGCTCCATCGCTTCTCGCAGTGGAAGCAGAGGTTTGGCCATCTCTACTGGGTAATCTGTTCTGGACATGACTGGCCTTCCCCCTGGCTCCTCTAATTTGACATCTGGTCCGATGTCTTTATCTTATAATTCATTTATTTTACCATTATCAAGTTTGAAATTGAACGGTTTGAATGCAAGATGACTGACATCGAAAATTACACATCGCAATTCTCCACATAAAAAAATAAAACCGATCCTGTCGGTTTTATCTGTGAAACGATTGTATTCCATAAGAAGCATGCTGCGTCCATGCCCAATTGGATCAACTTCAAAAGGATAACCCAGTGACATAGAAGCAGCATATCTTATTATTCCAAACCTCTTAAGAAACAGCATTCTCCATCGAAGGCAGCAAAATTTCAAATACTTGGCCATGCTGCAAAATCGTAATGTCACGACCTTTGTCTCTCATGACAACCACTTCTGGTTTCGTGGACATACGCTCGAGATAATGTTCAGGCACATCGCCAGAATGGCTTACAGTGATACCTTCTACTTCTTT
Source organism: Paenibacillus sp. FSL F4-0087 (assembly GCF_038020215.1). Taxonomy (NCBI): domain Bacteria; kingdom Bacillati; phylum Bacillota; class Bacilli; order Caryophanales; family Paenibacillaceae; genus Paenibacillus; species Paenibacillus sp. FSL F4-0087. The sequence continues at coordinate 5,263,457 of NZ_JBBODJ010000001.1, read as the reverse complement.
TTCTTCGTTTTCAGCCATTTCCTGTTCAACGATTTGTTCAAAAATATCGGAGAAGGCCTCAAAATTGTCAGTGTACACGGAAATGCATTTCATGATTACTCATCCTCTTCTACTCATTAATTTATTTTTCGTTTTGGGGTTGTGACACGTTCCTTATCTTTCCTGATTTGGGACGTTTTCATACGCTTTTTACCTTCTCTGCATATGTCCAGTAATGGACAGACATGACATTGAGGGTTTTGTGCCTTGCAATGGTAGCGTCCAAAAAATATGAACCGATGATGAGTTAAAGTCCACTCATCCCGGGGTACGCGCTTCATCAGTTTTTTCTCGACTTCAAGTACGGAGTCATCCCAACCTGCCAGTGCCAGCCTTTTGGATACACGTTCAACATGCGTATCCACCGCAATTGCCGGGACTCCAAATGCATTGGATACAACGACATTTGCAGTTTTCCGCCCGACACCAGGTAGCGTCACAAGCTGATCATGTTCCTGCGGTACATCACCGCCATACTGCTCTATTAAAATTCGGCACATGTTCTGAATATGCTTGGCCTTGTTTCGGTACAAACCGATACGCCGGATATCCTGTTCCAGTTCTTCGAGAGGAACAGACAGATAATCCGCAGGACTGGTGTACTTTTTGAACAAGTCTGCGGTTACCTTGTTTACCGTTTCGTCGGTGCACTGGGCAGACAATAGGACGGCTACAGTCAATTCAAACGCATTGCTGTGATTTAATTCGCAATGTGCATCAGGAAACATCGCTTCCATTGTTTCGAGTATATGTCTTACAGTGGCTGCATTCATGAAGAGCTACCTCCCACAAAATGACTCCACACGGTGGAGCCTTACTTCGAAGCTTTTTTCGAGTACTTTGCGGGGACCCCAAAAATCTTGCAAAAAAAACGTCTTGATACGGGAAAGATCCCGCATCAAGACGGTCATTCTTTTGATCCTCGAAAAGAAACGATTACTGTTTTTGAATCTCCAGTACAACGTTGTTCAGGAGATACAATACAATATTATCATTATCTTTGAGAGATTGCACGCTTAAAGTGTTGTCACCCTGGTGAACAAATGCGCCTGTACCCAGTGCAAAACGATAATTTGTGTCAGATGTGGACTCGCGTTTAACCAAAATTTGGTTGCCTACTCCATCATAAGACCAGAACTGTTTGCTCATGACTGTCAACACTCTAAAACGGGTAGAATTATCCGTATCTTTCGTCATTTCAACACGATCACCTACAGTAAGACTGCCAAGTGTGGTTAACGTAGATCCCGATTTAACCACTTTTACAGAACCACTAACAGGAACCGTCTCACTTTGACCATTGAACAGTTTCAGTGTAACTGACGAAGCGTCAACAGATGTAACCTCCGCTAGCGTACGTTTAACGACTTGAACGGCTTTAGGCGTAGTTCCCTCAAATGTAACGTTAATCAGGTTTCCGGCTGTCAATTGAGAGACCGTAATGGTCTGACCACTTTCTCCTGTCAGAACCGCTTGATCGACATAGAACTGACTTGTCAGCGAATCCGATTTCACACGAACACGACCATTCGTCTCTACAGAAACTACTTCAAATTGAGCCACGGTGTTCAAAGCCACTTTCTGTACATAGTCCTGATTCGAACCCAGCGTAACTGTGACACTATCACCGATCTTCAGGTCACTCAGACTTGCTCCAGATTTGTTGTAAATCTCTATTGTTGGAACCGTAGAGTACGGCACCGTGATCGTCTGGTTTCCAGACAACAAACTGATTTTTCTACCCGCAGTATCAATACTGCTGATTGTGCCTTCGTATTTATAGATCACTTTAACGGATAACGCACGAGTTCCCACATACGTCAGATCCAATTTGCGACCATCATTCAACAAAGACTCCAATCCAGCAAGTGTAGGCTTCGATGTGTTGTAGTCCAGCTTCGTTTTGTCATCCAGCGTGAACACAAACGGTTTTTTATTGCCGTCCAGAACCGTCAAAACTTTTGTTTTACTGTTGTAGGATACAACGGAAACTCCGTTCATTGGCTCCATCTGACGTCCGATCACTTGAATGCGCGTCACACGGTCTTCAGAGTTTAGCGTAAGTTCAACCTGATCTCCATTAGTTGCGTCTGTAATCAGATCATTCAGCGTAGCATCCTGGATTCCGCTAATAACTACTTCCGGTTTTTCTGCAAGCAGCTTCGCTTCCAGCGATCCACCTTCACGTTTAAACGTCAGTGTCGATTGGTTTCCACCGATCTCCACCAGTGTACCGCGTAAAGACTGCTCTACACCTTGCGACAATTCAATTGTTTGCAGGATGCTGTCTTTCACCGTATACTTCACTGCACTTCCCGCTTTGAGCTCAGCCAAGGAAAGGATTCGGTCTTGATATCGAATGATCAGATTATCGTTATACGTGTATTGCTCTGTAGTTCCGGTTGCATTGGTAAGCTTAATCGTTTTGGCAGAAGTCGTGACTTCAGCAACGACACCACTATCATTTTTGTTGACAATACCGGACTTCACACGAATAACAACAGTCTTTTTGTCAGCCGAGAACGTCTCACGTTGTACTTCAATGGTGCTGTCTGCTGTAATATCAGACAGTTTGATTGCATTCCCGTTTTGATCGATAAATGCTGTTGCCTCATCATAGCCGTATGTTTCATAATTCTCGCCTACAAACAAGCCAATTTTATTACCTGACAATGAACGAGCAAATGTACCTTCAATGCTTTCTACCTGCGGTGTAGCATCGACCACTTCTACATATGAGGCTGTACCCGTAGTACCTACAATCTGAACTTTTGTATACAGCTTCACATCCGCAGACGATGCACGGGATTCACTGTCTTTTGTAAAGTAAGGCGTACTGCTGTTCACTGCGAAGTTAACAGCTTTTCCGTCCACAACCAGTGTGATCTGCCCATCTTTTAATCCAGTTACATAACCCGTGAATGTGTTCGCATACTTCGTATCCGTTAAGGTTTCGCCGCGACTAAAGAATGTAGCGAGTTGGGCACGAGTTACAGAACCGGTTGGATTAAATTTGTTGCCATCTACACCTTTGGCCAGATCCAAACTTACAGCCAGATTGATATACCCTTTGCCACTTTCGGAAATGCTATCATTATCAGCGAATCCGGTAGATTGATTGTTTTGGGCCTTCGCTTCAGCATCTTTGTTCAACGAACGGATCAGCAATTTTGTAATCCATTCACGTGATGCCTGTTTCTGCCCCCAGGATGTTTTGGACACATCCACTGTAGATTCTTCAGTTTTATCAATCAGTCCCAGTTGAAGCGCCAAAGCGACATATGGCTTGAAATAGTTTCCCACTTCCATATTTGTCGGTAATGCCGTAGCCGTGCTGTCGTTCAACTGGTCCTCCTTGTTCATAAAACGGATCGCCATCGTCACAGCTTCCTGCTGCGTTACCGCGTCTCCCGGACGGAACAGGCCGTTGTTACCGAGAAGAATGCCTTGATAGGCCAGTTTGTACACATGTTTCTCGGCCCAATATCCGACCTTGATATCACTGAACAAACCGGTTGGTGCAGCTGTATTGCTTACAGTTGCAGTCTGACCTTGCCCCGTATCTGTTGATTCTGCTGCCATGGCAGCTCCGCCGGCGCTAAGGGCCATCATGCCTGCAAGCACGGCTGAAACTACTTTTTTAGAGTGTGATGGATTGTTATATTTAAAAGTCACCTGTGATTCCCCTCTCTCATGTAAAACGGCCGATATTCCGCAGATTCACGGTAAAACAACATGCTGTACAACCTATTCGGATCGTGTCATTGGATGCTCAAGATCCACATGGCCCATCAAACTCTCGGATTGCTGGCCATCTACCAGCAAATCAAGTGATTTAACTTCATCAAATTGGAAAAACGTTTGCTTCAAAGCATCAATGGCAAACACTTCGCCACCTGCACCAAGACGTGCTGTATCCGGCATGTGAATATCCAGGGTAAGCGCACCGTCTTTGAACTGAACAGATTTCAATTCAATTTCTTTAGCCCAAAGCGGAACAAGCTTGTCGTCCTTGCTTTGTTGCAGCGCTGCAAATGCAGCCTTGTACTTGGCTTCATCAGAAGCATAAGAAATATCTGCGGATGCTTTGTGCAATTCCAACTCTTCCAGATCTGTGTAGTACACTTCAATGGTCTTCTTCTCATTACTTTCGGAACTTCCAGGTTTCTCTGAAGTAGTTCCACCCGATGGAGTCGTTGTACCCTCCGTATTAGTGCCTTCAGTGGTATCCGGTGTCGTTGTCGTTGTATCCTCCGGATCCACAGTTACAGGTTCAGTAATATCCGTCTCATTCTGATCCTCAGGCGCATTATTCTCTGTTCCCGCACCTTGAGTCTGATTTGGAGCTGGAGCAGCTGTTGGCTTGCTTCCACATCCAGCAGCAACTGTCATAACCGTTACCAGCAGCGCTGCAATCCATAATTTTTTGTTCATTCTAACTCCGCCTCCTGATCATAAGGGTTGAACCCTTATTTAATTCCCAGATACTCCTTGATCCCTGCAACAATCCCTTTGGCTACACTGTTCTGGAAACTTTCAGTGAACAATGCGGCTTCATCGCTCTTGTTGCTCAGGAAACCGGCTTCCAGCAAAACGGCCGGCATCGTTGTTTCACGGGTTACGTGGAGACTTGCCGTTTTTACTCCGCGGTCCTTCAGGCCAGATGATTGCAAGAGATACTTGTGCATCACCGTAGCCAATGCCTTGCTATTCGAACGGGTGTAATACGTTTCCACACCGTTTGCCGCTGCAGACCCGCTGTTCGCATGAATGGAAATAAAGATATCCGCCTTCAATTTTTCTGCGATCTTTACTCGTTCACTCAAAGCCAAAAATGTATCATCGCTGCGCGTCAGCACAACGTCAATGTTAGATTCTTTTTTCAGCAATGCTTCCACTTTCAGAGCCATTGCCAGATTGAAGTCTTTTTCCTTCTTGCCGGTTACACCGATGGCTCCCGGGTCCTGATTACCATGTCCAGCGTCTACAACAACAACTTTTTTGCCGTTGTTTCCAACAGGTGGTTGCGGTGTTGTAGTGCCTTCTTTGTTCAGATCAATCATAACCAGACCGGAGTCACTTTGCACGTCATAACCTTTGGCATTGCTCAGATCAATGACAAAACGAAGAGTAGAAGGACTATTGCTGTACAAGGAATAACGAATCTTCGACACATCCGGATATCCACTCACTACAAGCTGTCCATTCTGGTTGCTATCCAAAGCTTGTCCTTCACTAAAAGAGTCAGCGAATGCGGTATTTGGCAAGTCTATAACGATTCGATCCGGTCCTGTCATCGTGAAGACGTTCGGCTTCGTATTTCCGCTTGTTGCAATCAAAAAGCGGTTGTCACTGAAGCTGATGCCGTTCACCAGTACAAGACCTTCCTGATCCGATCCTCCACCATCATTACCAGAGTTCGGAGGAGTGGTTGTCCCGTTTCCGGAACCTGAATTCTGGGTAACTAATGTTACCGTCTTCGTTGTATTGTTCCAACCCACCTTAAGACCCATTTGCTCACCAATGAACCTTAAAGGCACAAGTGTGGTTCCATTTTTCACGAGTGGCGGGGCATCCAGGTTCACGTTACTGCCGTTCACCGTTGCCGTCTTCTGTCCAACAATCATCTGCATGGCAGTGTTGTCTTTGCTAATAGTCACGGTGCTTGTTGCCTGTTTCCAGTCCACACCATATCCCAGGCTCTCCGAAATAACCCGAATCGGAACCATCACACTGCTATTGATGATTTCCGCTTTGGCATCCGAAGGCTGCACAATTTCTTTCCCATCTAGGATAATGTGCGTATCTGCTGCTGCATGACTATAGCCCGGGAAAACGAGCCCAAAGACAAATAACAGTACCAAAAAACCGAACTTCTTCATCCTTCACCCCTACCATTCTCATATTTTTTTGCCGCATGTTGTGAACCTTCAGCTCCGACTGACCACTGAGGCATTACCAGACACCTATTAGACGCCTCGTACTCTCAAAAGTTGCGAATATATTCCAACATAACAGAAAAAAAACGTTGTCAAATCAAGCTTTTTCTACATTTTATTGTCTGAATTTTTCCTTAATTATCAATTATGCATCTCGAAACAACGGACTACCCTGACCTTCATATTTGCGCACAACCCACATTAAAGACCCAAATATTCTACAATTCCGTCTACGATGGCCTGTGCACATTTGTTCTGATAATCTTCAGTCAGCATCATTGCTTCATCAGCTGGATTACTTAGAAATCCAAGTTCAATCAGAACTGCGGGCATCGTTGTTTCACGGGTTACATGCAGACTTGCCGTTTTGACTCCCCGATCCTTAAATCCTGTAATCTGCAACACATGCTTGTGTAAAATGTCGGCCAAATCCTTGCTATCTTTACGACTGTACAACGTTTCAATTCCATTAGGAACAGGAGTTGTAAACTTGTTTCCATGGATCGACACAAAAATATCCGCCTGATTCAGTTGGGCGATATCTACACGCTGCTGCAGGGATAATTCGGTATCATCCTGCCTTGTAATCACCGTCTGAATCTCCGTATGTTGTTGCAGAAGTGCCTGAACTTTGAGTCCCACAGCCAAATTAAAGTCCTTCTCATAGGCGCCTGTCACACTGACGGCCCCCGACTGTCGTCCACCATGTCCTGGATCAATAATGACAACCTTTTTGCCATCATTGGTTGGAACAGCAGGCTGACTTGTTGGTTCTCCATTACTCGCCGCAAGGTCAACAAGCAACACGCTGTTCTCGCCCAGTGACCATTTGGCAGTCGCCACCTGACTCAGATCAAGGACCACACGCACCGTTGAAGGTGTTTGGCTGAACATTGCATATCGCACCTTGGATACCAGCGATGAATCCGTAACCAGAAGAGTTCCGCTACCATCCGGATTGGAAGCCTGTCCCTGGATGAACTCCTTAGCAAATGTGGTGCCGGGCAGATCGACGATGATACGATCAGGTCCACTGAGACTGGAAACCTTTGGTGTGATTTTCCCGTTCGTCGCCAAGATCAAACGATCCCCGCCGAAGCTAATACTTTGAAGCTCTGACAGACCTTTTGGTACAGGAGCTTCCACCGGGTCATTTTCACCTTCCATACCTGCTACAGGAGGAATACTTAATAGGCTTACTGTCTTGGTTCCATTGTCCCATCCCACCTGAAGACCCATGCCTTCACCGACAAAACGTAACGGAACCAGTGTAGTCCCCTGTTTAATTAGAGGCGGAGAATCGAGATTCACCCGATTTCCATTCACGGTGGCCGCATCTTCGCCTGCCGTCATCTGGATACTGCTGTTACCTTTGAGAATACGAACAGTCTGAGTGGCTTTCTCCCATTTCACCTGATAACCGAGGTTTTCAGAGACGATCCGAATGGGCACCATCACGGTTTTGCCAGTATTCTCGGCTGGAGCTCCCGACTGCTGGTTAATGGTCACACCGTCCAGCACAATCGAGGGAGACGAATCGGCATTTGCCATGACAGGAAATAAACACAGGAACAGAAAAACAAAGACTGTTGCCGACCATTTCTTCATACATCAACCACCATTCTGTTTGTCTTTTGAACCTTCGACCTGATTCGCTGTGATGCAACACTCGACTCTATCTACCCTTCCATAATCTACTAATCAGTTTATCAGATATTGTCACGTCATCCGGTTACAACGTTGTCATATTTAGTCGGAATATCCTATAACTCGAAAACATAATTGCATCATTGCCAAATGCAAAAAAACCTCCAATTCGATCCAAGGAACGGTGAAGTTCCCTGCACAATTGGAGGTTTGAAATACAAATTACAGATGAAAGATTAGACTGAGGCCGTTTGTCCAAACAGCTTTGCCGCATGACGCTGTTCATATGCAGCGATTTCATCATCATGTTGAAGAGTCAAACCGATATCGTCCAGCCCTTGCAACAAGAATTGACGACGATGCTCATCCAGATCAAAATCAATATGCAGTCCGTATGCATCTGTAATCGTTTTGTTTTCCAGATTCACATTCATCTCATAGCCTTCATGTGTCGCTGTACGCTGGAACAGATCCTCAACCTGCTCTTCCGACAGTTTAATCGGCAAGATCCCGTTCTTGAAACAGTTATTATAGAAGATATCCGCATAGGATGGTGCAATTACACAACGGAATCCGTAGTCCATAATTGCCCATGGTGCGTGCTCACGAGAAGATCCGCAACCAAAGTTTGCGCGTGAGATCAGAATGGATGCCCCTTCGTAGCGTGGTTTATTCATTTCAAAAGAAGGATTGTTGTTACCCTCTTCGTCAAAACGCCATTCGTAGAACAAAAATTGTCCAAATCCGGTCCGTTCGATCCGTTTTAAAAATTGTTTCGGAATGATTGCATCTGTATCTACATTGACCCGGTCTACCGGTGCAACGATGCCTTGCAGTGTTTTGAATTCTTCCATATCATTCGTTCTCCCTTCAATCCGTTCGTTGTTAGATAGCTGCTTCCGTTTTGAAATTCCAGTCACGTACGTCTACGAAGTGTCCCTTAACTGCTGCTGCTGCAGCCATTGCAGGAGATACGAGGTGAGTACGTCCTCCGCGTCCCTGACGTCCTTCAAAGTTACGGTTGGAAGTCGATGCACAACGTTGTCCTGGTTTCAATACATCCGGGTTCATTGCCAGACACATACTGCATCCAGCATCACGCCATTCAAATCCAGCCTCTGTGAAGACTTTATCCAGACCTTCTTTTTCCGCCTGAATTTTAACACGTCCCGAGCCTGGTACAACGATCGCTGTAACATTACTGGATACGGTGTGACCCTTGGCTACCTGTGCAGCAGCACGCAAATCTTCAATCCGTCCATTCGTGCATGAACCGATAAATACATAATCAACCGGAATTTCGGAGATTGGTGTTCCAGGTTCTAAGCCCATATATTCAAGCGCTTTTTCAGCGGCTTTACGTTCGTTTTCAGTTGGCAGTTCAGCCGGAACAGGAACTTTCGAAGAAATGTCGGTTCCCATACCTGGGCTAGTACCCCAAGTCACTTGCGGAATCAAGGATTCTACATCGATTTCAACCACATGGTCGAATTCAGCACCTTCGTCGGTTACAAGCTCTTTCCAGGCAGCAACCGCTTCATCGAATTGACCATCGGCAGGTACGTATTCACGTCCACGCAGATATTCAAATGTTGTTTCATCTGGAGCAATCATGCCCGCTCTTGCTCCACCTTCAATGGACATGTTGCAGACGGTCATGCGCTCTTCCATGCTCAGTTCACGGATCGATTCACCTGTATATTCAATAACATATCCAGTAGCAAAATCTGTACCGTATTTGGCGATGACTGCGAGAATCATATCCTTCGCCGTTACACCAGGGTTACGTTTGCCGACAAAACGAACTTCCATCGTTTTGGCTTTGGCTTGCTGCAAACATTGGGTTGCCATAACATGTTCTACTTCACTCGTTCCGATCCCGAATGCGAGTGCGCCAAATGCACCATGTGTGGACGTGTGGCTGTCACCACATACAATCGTTTTACCTGGATGAGTCAGGCCGAGCTCAGGACCCATAACGTGTACAACACCTTGATCAATGGTATCCAGGTCATACAGTTTTACGCCGAAGTCACGGCAGTTTTGTGAAAGTGTGTCGATTTGTTGTTTGGAGATTGGATCCGTAATGTTAAAACGATCTTTCGTTGGAACGTTGTGATCCATTGTTGCGAACGTCAACTCAGGGCGACGAACTTTACGACCACTCAGGCGCAGACCTTCAAACGCCTGTGGGGATGTTACTTCATGCACCAGATGCAGATCGATATACAAAATGCTTGGTTTGCCTTCTTCCTGATGAATCACGTGATTTTCCCAAATTTTCTCAAACATCGTTTTTTTACTCATCATTTTCACCTCATCATAAGTTCGGTCCTTGGAAGAGCCTCAGTAGTTCCTTTAAAAGTGAAGCTCTTGAATGACATAAATATATCACCCTGTCCTTCATTGTTCCAAGATATAATATCTATAGATGTAATAGGTTTAACCTATAATGAGGGAAAAGCAAATAAACCACTGCTCTATCCAGAGGTATCAATTGATAACAATTATCATTATCATATAAGTCTTATACTACGTTCCAGCTTCTTCGCTGTCAATGCTTTTTATGTTAAACAGAAAAACAGCCCTGATATCAGGGCTGCGATGACTAATTCTCACCAGCGCTAGACGTTCCGTCCACACACAGTACAAACGACATATGAATAACCGAATGAAATAAATGAGACAACGGATCTGCAGATTGAGGTCTTGAAAAAAAGTACGATCGCTACCTCCCGTATTCCCCACATCTATCCATTCATTGCATTCCTGCCTCTGCTGGAAGTGAATTACTTCTTATCCCCACTGCTTTAATAACGAAATTGTAGGCTTTGGCAGAATCTATGCCGTTTAAAGTATAGCTGTAACTTGTTTGACCGCTGACCGCCGGCACATACACGCTCCAATTCGTGCTTACTTTATCATTCTTCTCGTAAATCCGGTAACCTCGCACCGGCTCAGAGCTAGAAGCTGGCGCTTTCCACGAAAGAACTGCACGGTTCGCTGACTGTCTTACTGCGCTTGGATTTTCGACTATTCCGGGTTTGACGTCAGTCCGTTTAATACTGTAAGCATCATAGACGGCAAGAGGTTTATCTTTAACTGCTGTGTAGGATGTAACTTTCAGCACGTCTCTTGTAATGGAGACATCCATGAACATTTTCTTGTTGGGCTGATCGTTTTTTGCTGCAAAAAACGTGTCTGCACCTGGATTAAGAGCATAGAATTTTGAAGCGGCCGAGTTGCCCATTAGATACACGGTTCCTTTGGGATTCAGCACATTTCCATGCTCATCGGTAATGACATTTTTAATCAGAACGTTATTAAGCATTTGAAAAGATCTCATATACATATGGTCATGTCCCTCAAACACCATATCCACACCCAGCTCATCAAATACAGGAATCAGATATTTTCGGTAAAATTCTACCCGTTCGCTTTCTGCCGAAGCATTATCTCCTGAAGAATAATCTCCCTTATGCATAGAGACGAACTTCCACTTCTTGTCGGTCTTTGCCACCTGATTCCGCATCCATTCCAATTGCTTCGTGAACTGAATATCCGCTTTGTACGGCTTGACCTCCCCTTCGTACTGGGAATTGATTTGCATAAACAGGGCATCGCTGTATTCGAAAGCATATTAGCGTACCCTGCCGACATGTATAACGATAGAATACTAACATTCCGGTTAGTGAGATTACCTCATATACTCATTCGCCATTATGGATACCTTTTGAAAAATACCCATAATCGAGTAGGTGGGGGCGTCAAGCCCCTACCTCTCACAATTCTTGGGTTTATTTATGTAAAGCCCACTAGACTTATCTAATGGGCTTTCTCTGTGGATTCGCAAATAATAGTGATTTATAGAATTTGACCGCCCACCATCGTCCAGAGAACCTGAAATTCATCATCCAATAGGACCAGGTCGGCATCGAAACCAGAGGAAATTTCCCCCTTTTGTTGAAATCCAAGAATATTGGCCGGCGTAGTTGAAGCCATCTGTACGGCATCTATCAAGGGTATTCCGGTTTCGACAGTATAACGTAAGGCTTCATTCATGGTAACTGTACTGGAGGCCAGTGTTCCATCCTCTAGTCTTGCAATGCCACCCGAAACCGTGACATGATGGCCTCCAAATAGATAATTCCCATCGCCCATACCCATTGCTTGTAAAGCATCTGTGATCAAGACCATTCCTTCCGGTCCTTTCAGGTTATGAATCAGTCGAATAATAGCAGGATGCAGATGGACATTATCCACAATAGCTTGAAGACTTACATGTTTCTCTTCAAAAGCAGCCACGATTAGACCCGGATCTCGATGATGGATCGGCCGCATGCCATTAAAACAATGCGTCACATGACTCGCACCTGATGCAAAGGCTTGTTTGGCTTCCTCATATGTGGCATCCGAATGAGCGATCGCTATAACTACTCCCTGTTCTTTCAAAAAGGAAATCAAGTCCATTCCTCCCGGCAGCTCGGGAGCAATAGTAACCATCTTAATGAGTGACCCTGCTTCCTGGAAAATGATCTTCATTTCTTCTATGTTGGGATGCCGCAAATACTTTTCATTCTGCATTCCTTTTCGCTTCGGGTTCAGATACGGTCCCTCTAAGTGAATCCCTGCGATCTTTGCTCCCACTTCTTGTCCTATTACACGCTTGACACTACGAATCATTTCCAGAAGATCCTCCATCGTAGAACTAACAGATGTAGCCAGAAATGAGGTACACCCCGTTAAAGCACATTGGCGTGAAACTTCTTGAATACTCTCTTCAGTACCGTCCATCATATCAAAGCCGTTGGCACCGTGGATATGAACATCTATCATCCCAGGTACTAGCAAATGTCCTCTCCCATCAATCCGTTCATACTCTCCTTCTAGCGTAGGAAGATCACCTGTGTCTACCCTCATGATTTTCCCTTCAGAAATCCACACATTGGCTGATGGAACGATACGATTGCGAAGTGCCATTTGTACATTATGCAAAATATAATCCATAAAAATCCTCCTCTACCCGATGGTTATCAGTCTTGCTTTCGAACCTCTTCATTTTCTTCCTGACACTCAATAACAGTGATGTTCTTCTGATCCAGAACTTCTCTGATCTCACTCGGGAGTTCCAGATTTGTGACTAAAATATCAACGAAATCAAAGTCCAGCCGATGAATAGATTTGCCGTTAAATTTTGTGTGATCAGCTACTACGATAACCTGATCAGATCTTCTGGCCATTTCTTTCTTTACCCGGGCATCTTCTTCATATGGATAATAAAGTCCATCAGACCGGATCGCCGATGCTCCAATGAAGGCTTTATCAGCACGAATTTCACTTAGTTTATCGATAATTGAAGAACCATATAAAAAGCGGTGCTTTACATTCAAGTAACCACCGAGAATATAGATTTGAAGATCCTCTCGATTGGACAAGATCCCTACGTTATCAATCGAGTGCGTGACCACCGTACAATTTTTTGCGCTAATTTGTTCTGCTACAAATTGCACCGTGGTTGATACGTCTAAAATCACAGTCTCATGGTCTTGGATAAGTTTTGCCCCAAACTTCCCTATTTTTTTCTTACTCTCGGATTCATCAATCAAACGATCCTGATAAGACAGCATTTCTTTCTGTAACTCAGGTAACGATAGCCCCCCATGAGTTCGAATCACAACGCCTTCTTGTACTAATCTAACAATATCCCTTCGTGCAGTATCCCTTGATACTTCAAACAGCGTACATATATCTGTAACACTCATCGATTGGTGTTGTTTCAAGTATTCGAGTATTTTTAACAATCTTTCCTCTTGATACACAGTACATGCACCTCCTTTTAAGTAATTATAAGCATTATTTTTAATTTTATCAAGTTATTATAAGTAAATATTAAGTAAGTGCAAGTATTTATTCCTGACTTTTCAATAAAAAAGACGTTATCCAGATGAATTTACATCCGTTAACGTCTTCATAAGTTAAGATTTACTGCTAAGAAAAAATTAATGAAAGGATTTCGGAGCCATTTGCTAAACAAATTGACTTACACCAATCAGATACTTGTCATCAAAAAGCGCTCTAGGAAAGAAAATGGCTATCAGATTAGTACGCCATTTAGATGCAGCCGTGTTCTTTTTTAGCATGGAATGATCAGCATTAGGCAAAAAGGCTACCGATAATAGATTTGATTGAATATTCTGCCGATAAACAAGCTCTGTATTATTAACATCTACATTTAAGTTGTATCTGTCCAATTCGATCTTGAGTCCAATCGATTCCCAATAGGTTTTTTTAATGCTCGTTGCAGAATTGGACTTCACGCTTTTCACTCCCTTGGGACAGTTCTTTTTGTTATAGTTTTGCCTGTGTTGCATTAACTCTTTGTAAGCAGTTTAAGCGTTTCAGTTAAACTAATCATTTCTTATTTGTAGTGATATAATAATGGCATAACGAAAGGAATGACGTGTGGATATGGAATTCAGACAACTTCAATATACGCTGCAGATTGCAGCAGAACGGAATTTCTCCCGGGCAGCTGAGAAGCTGCACATTGCTCAGCCTTCTTTAAGTCAGCAGCTATCCAAACTTGAAAAGGAACTGGGCGTACTGTTATTTCAGCGTAATACCAGCACCGTGGAACTGACCCATGCAGGGGTGACTTTTGTAGAGCAGGCTCAGAAAATAATTGATGCAGTCGAGCTGCTAAGACAGGAAATGTCGGACATCTCCCAGCTGCGCAAAGGTAAAGTCGTTGTAGGCAGCATGCCAATCACTGGCTCCCACCTGCTTCCGCATGTGCTTCCCGCATTTCAGCAGGCCTATCCCGAGATTGAAGTAACCTTGCTGGAAGACTCCGGGCTGACGCTTGAAAAGTTGACGGCTAGTGGCAAGGCTGACTTAAGCCTGCTCTCGCTCCCATTGCAGGAGCCAAGCCTATCTTATGTAACGATTGGTGAAGAGCGAATTGACTTGGCGGTTCCCCCAAATCACCCTCTAGCACGCAGAGGAGATCCGGAGCATCCAGTTCCAGTACGGATGGAAGAGCTTCGAGATGAACCCTTTGTTGTGCTGAAGAAAGGACAAGGCTTCCGCAAACTTACATTTGATCTGTGTGAGGAAGCTGGGTTTGACCCCAATGTGGTATTTGAGAGTACAAATATTGAGACGGTGCAGTCACTAGTGGCTACAGGTATGGGGATTACACTGGTTCCGCGCTTTATTGCCCGTGCGCCCCGCAGTGAATTTGTTCCTGTTTACGTACCGCTAGCTGAGCCAACGCCCAGTCGTACCCTTGTAGTTGCATACCGCCAAGGACGGGTTCTCTCCAAAGCCGCGGAGGCATTCATTCATACGTTTCAACAAACCGTAGCCGAGCTCTCTCAAGGAGAATAATTGGACGGTCAGCGAAATAGCACGCCATACATGGCAACAAAATAAACAAAGGCTTGACCCATAAGGGCCAAGCCTTTGTTCTATACTCGTCTCCCGCATCCGCAGGATAAAGTTCTTACATGGTATTAGCAGTACATCATCGTTACAGTACAATGTTGCTAAATCATCATTGAATTGTTAACGTAAAAACGTACATATGGGAATTTCAAGTTTGGCGGTTTATTTTCGCAAATTACGTTCACTTGTCAGCCTGTTCTGTTGATTCACAAGGCGGCCTTCGTCCTGAACAGATTGTTCAGGTGGTGATAGCCCTCCTGCCCCATTCTCTAAGAATGGCCTCAAGTGATCTACCCTAGTGTTTTCCTGTTCCAGTCTCCTGAGCGTATCTTTCACATGGTTGTCCATTGATTGATCATCCTCCTTGGTGACGGGATAGTTATCATTACCCGCCTCCCGGATGAATAAACACTTTATTGGAAAATTACAGATTTTTATTTGCTGCCAAAATAAATGCCAGGTCTACGGTCTTCGAATACCGGAATACGGCCACGTACCTCATCCACAAGTGAAGGACGGATAATTCCGGTCACGATCTCTTCTCCTTCTCCACCTTCAGCCACAATTTCACCCCAAGGATCAATAATGAGGGAATGCCCGAAAAATTCGGTGTCTCCGCTTTTCCCTACGCGATTGCAGGCAATAACGTACATCTGATTCTCAATGGCCCTTGCTGTAAGCAGTGTGCGCCAATGATGCAAGCGCGGGTTCGGCCATTCAGCGGGGACAATTAATGCTTTGGCTCCGTTCAAGGCAAGTGTTCGAGCAAGCTCAGGGAAACGGATATCGTAACAGATTGAAGCTCCAGCGGTGAGGCCGTTCTCCAATTCGAATATTTCCGGTTCTGCACCAGGCTGCAAATACTTCTCTTCATCCATCAGGCGGAACAAATGCAATTTATCGTAACGTGTCACCTGATTTCCTTCACTATTATAGGCGTACATTGTATTGAAGATTTGGCCATCACGTTTCTCCGCAATGGAACCGCCAACGATGGAGATTCGATGTTTTTGGGCAAAAGTCGCGAGCCACTCTCTTGATTTCTGGCCCTCCGGGTCAGCAAGCTCATGAATTTGTTCCAAAGCATATCCCGTATTCCACATCTCGGGCAGCACAGCCAATCCCAAGTCGGGAACCTGTTCTACCGCTCTTTCGAGCAAAGACTGCATATGTTTATGGTTGGCCTCAGGGTCTCCGATCTGAATATCGCCCTGAATCAGGGCTACACGCATTTCCCCTTGTTGTTGTTCTGTCATAACCAGCACTCCTCTGAACCGTAATACCTGTAATCATAGCTTGATCATTCAAACATCTGCAACCTGTTTTCGTTCTGAACTCCTACATAATAACTCGGGCAACAAAGTTAACAAACGGTTGCTCGTCAGTGCATCGCCCAAATTCCATGTTGTTTCTTCCACTTCGTACACCTGCCCCTTCTGCACGGCTGTAAGTGCTCGCCAGTTTGGACTCTGCATCAACTTCTCTGTGGCCTGCATTGAAATAACGTCTTCAGGAAGCAAGACAAATATATGGTCACCGGCATACTGACGAATCGCTTCAGACGAAATTTCCTTATACGCTCTGCCCGCGACAAGCGCCTCCTTCACTTTCGTAACGGGTCTGAATCCCATCGGATGATACAAGAGTGAGGCCAGACCAATATTGCCCATGACAAATAATCGGGCACCCCGATGATAGGTGAATACGGACACCGTTTCCCCCGGTTCAATTGAAGCATGAATCTTCATCCACATCTTTTCCATACGTTGCTGATAGGAGGAGAGCCATTTTTCAGCTTCTGATTGCTTGCCAAACCAGCTTCCCACCCTACAAATTCGATCTTCCAGCGTTGCATGAGAGTTATATGCCAGTGTGGGTGCTATTCGGGAAAATTGTTCATATTGTTGTTCGTTAGTGCTATCGAAAATGATCAGGTCTGGTCTCATCCGGACTGCCTCTTCCACATTAACCGGGGCAACCGCATCATAGGCCTGATCTCCTAATAAACCAATGCCCAGCACTTGCAAATCTCCACCGGAATCACCATAAAACATAATTCGCTTGGGCTGTGACGGAATATTCACATCATGACCCAACCAATCCTGAACCAGTGTTTGTTGCTGAATAGATCGGTCATATTGACGAGGCGATAATCCGGTCATTTGACGAAAACGCCTGCTGAAATAATACTCATCCTTAAAACCCACCCGGGTTGCTATATCCCGAAGCGGTTCATCGGATTTGCGCAACCAATCCTTAGCATGTTTAATTCGTACATGGTTCACATAATTAAGCGGCCTGTGGCCTGTTAATTGTCTGAACAAGTTTGTATATTGCACGGGTCGGATATCTGCAAGACGGGCCAGTTTCGTTACTGTGATTTCTTCAGCGTAATGATCTTCTACATATTGAATTGTACTGTGTAGTCTGGATTCCATGCTCTGCTCTGTTTTTGGTGAAGTGTACCGGGTGATGATCATCTCCATCCATCTCTGAAACTGTGCATTCAAATGGCTATATTCGGCATCTGTTTGATAATCCCGAATGGCATACAATTGCTCCAACAGCCCACTTAACGGGGCATAAGGATAGCCATTCAATTGATTTCTATGTTCGAATACAGGGCGCGTATACTGTTCCGGATCTCCCGTCAACACATGAATAACATCAAATGATATCACCATATATTTCAATTTTAATCGGTTTCCATGTTCAATCTGGTACCCTTCACCCGGAGAAAGCGGGTAAACACATCCGGTGGTAAAAGGAAACTGTTCATATCCTATATATAAGCGACCTTCCCCTTCTTCGCAGATCAAAAATGTATGTTTATCACATGCCACTTCCAGCATCACCTGTTCTGGTTGTTCAATTCGTTGTTCCAGATGATCCAGCCGAAACATGAATGCTGAAAAATACAACCCTCTGGCATCGGCATTCAAAGCCTGCATGGTGGTTCACCTCGTTTTTTAAAATGAGAATGATTATCATTCTATCTGTATGAACTGATTATAAGCGAGCTTTTGTCATTAATCCAGATCTGGCTGTACTCAGCACAAAAAAGAGCATTCAACGAAATGTTGAAGGCTCTTTTTTAGTCGGCATTTTCGTTCTTAATCCAATACAATATTATGATGTATCTATCTATAAACGACTATTGAATCATCTGTTTCGGCAACTCTTTCAAAAGCCATTCTCTTGAAGTTGCGTCACTTGAAGCCTTGACCAGATCAAAGCGATATACTTTTCCTTCTTTTACAGCGGGCAGGTTCTTCCAAATCGGGCTATCCAGCAATTCTTTGGTGGACTGCTTCGCATCATCCGTTACTGGATCCAGTATAAATACGCGATCACCCGCTATTTCAGGCAGCTTTTCAGTAGAAATCTCAGCAAAGCCCATTCCTTCATCTAACACTTTCTGAATTTCCGCGGTTGGCTTCATCCCATCGGCTCCATATAATAACTGTGGCAATCCTGCTCCGGCCATTACAAACAGTCGATTACCAGGATACATGGTGAATACCGAAGCCGTTTCCCCTTCTTTCAGTCCATTCTCATGAAGCTGCTTCCACATCTCTTCCGTTGCTTGTTGATGTGCCGTGATCCAAGCTTCCGCTTCCGGCTTTTTGTTCAAAAGATCGCCAAGAATACGCATGCGGTCGTCCAATGACGCAAATGAATCAAAGGTAACCGTTGGCGCAACCTTCGAGATTTGATCATATTGTGCCTCATCGCTATTCGAGAAAATGATCAGATCAGGATTCAAGGTAAGCGCCTTTTCAACACTCAACGGGAAACCCACATCTTCCGCTTGGGCGACCTGATCATCATATACTGTTCCCTCCTGACGAAGAATACCTACAGGTACAACGCCCAGCGCTAGCAAGTCCCCTGTAACTTCACCATGATAAATTACACGCTTCGGCGTAACCGGAACCTCTACATCATGGCCTGTCCAGTCCTTGAACATCCGGGTTTCACCCTCACTGTTATCTGCGGATGCCGTCTGTTCCTGATTGGACTGATCTTCGTTTGTCTGTGTTTCATTGACCGTTTTGGAATCATCCGTTCCGGCAGACGGAGTTGAAGTCTGATTTCCACAAGCCAGCAGAAGAATGGATAACCATGTAACCGTCAATAATACTGCCGTATTTCGTATACCCTTTTTCATTTCTATTTCTCCCCCTAATAAGTGCTTCGTTCCTATTCACCAATGATATTGATTATCATTATCGAATATTATCATAAAACAGGATTTCCCCTAATCTCAATGGACAAAACAAAATATCTCATTTCAGTTTTGTACAAAAACTTAAATATTGGCTCCTCCCAAGTATTCATGAAGTGTTTTCCCCCTATACAGCTCGGGATTGACGTGATAAATTAATGAATACTATATTGCCATCTTTAATAACCGGAGTGATGTATAGCATGACTAATCAACCTCAATCATCGGGTCGTTCAGCCTTTACCATACCTACATCCGATGTAATGACACAGCTTCCTACACAATTTTTTGCTTCCCTAGTTCAAAATGTAAACCGAGAAATTGCAAGTGGTCACGACGTCATTAACTTGGGTCAGGGGAACCCGGATACACCTACACCACCCCACATTGTCAAAACATTGCAGGAGTCGGCTGAGAACCCGCTCTATCACAAATATTCGCCTTTTAGCGGGCATGCTTTCCTGAAGGAAGCCGTTGCGAAACGTTACAAGGAAGATTACAACGTGGACCTGGACCCCGAAACGGAAGTTGCGATTTTATTTGGCGGAAAAACGGGCTTGGTCCAGTTACCTCAGGTATTGCTCAATCCCGGCGACGTATGTCTTGTACCTGATCCAGGTTATCCGGATTATTGGTCTGGTGTGGCTCTGGCGAAAGCGCACATGTCTTTTATGCCACTGCTGGAGTCCAATGCATTCCTGCCTGATTATGAAGCAATCTCTACTGAGGATCGAGAAAAGGCCAAGCTGATGTTCCTGAACTATCCTAACAATCCAACCTCAGCAACTGCCCCTCTTTCCTTCTATGAAGATACGGTAGAGTTTGCCATTCAAAATAAAATCGTCGTAGCCAGTGACTTCGCCTATGGTGCAATTGGATTCGATGGACATCGTCCAGTGAGCTTTTTGCAGGCACCAGGTGCCAAAGAGGTGGGCATTGAGTTCTACACATTATCCAAAACATACAATATGGCGGGTTGGCGCGTCGGATTTGCTCTAGGTAATGCGGAGATCATCTCCAAAATCAATCTGCTGCAGGATCATATCTACGTGAGCCTCTTCGGAGGCATCCAGGCCGCTGCTGCGGCAGCACTGACATCTTCCCAGGAATGTGTGACTTCACTGGTTGCACGTTATGAATCACGTCGCGACGCTTTCTATGATGCACTCTCATCCATCGGCTGGCAGGCTCCTAAACCGGGAGGTTCCTTCTTTAGCTGGTTGCCTGTACCTGCAGGCTTTACTTCTGCTTCCTTTGCTGACGTATTACTGCGTGAAGCTAAGGTGGCCGTAGCACCGGGTATTGGTTTCGGTTCACATGGTGAGGGCTATGTGCGCGCAGGACTGCTAAGTGATGAAGATCGATTAAGGGAAGCAGCGGAGCGGATTGGCAAGTTGAATTTATTCAAGTAATTTACAGGTGCATAACCCCTTTGCATCTGCCAAGTTTCCATGGTATGTTATAAGGAAATATTGAACGAAACGTGATGACGGGACCAGTACGAGAGGATCAGCCGCGCCCAGAGAGTAAATTCCATCGGGCTGCAAGAATTTACCGCGGCTTCTCTCCGAAACCTACCCCTGAGCGGCCTGTGATGCACAGGACAGTGCCTTCTGTTACAGGGCATGAAGCCGGATGATCCAATCATCAATAAAGGTGGTACCGCGGAAGTAACGAACTTTCGTCCTTTTTAATTAAAAGGGCGGGAGTTTTTTTTGTACCCAACGGTCTGCTCCAGGGTCAATCATTAATATTGTTTAAGGAAGTGAAATTATGACCTCACGTATTGTAGTTAAGATCGGAAGCAGTTCGCTTACTACGGAAGAAGGCGGGCTAGATCGGAGTGCCATTACTTTTTTTGCTGGAGAAATTGCTGCCTTGGCCGAACAGGGCCACGAGGTTCTTCTGGTCACTTCGGGAGCGGTAGCTGCCGGATTCCGGGAGATTGGTTACCCCCAGCGTCCCAAGCAATTGCATGAAAAACAAGCTGCAGCGGCTGTTGGGCAAGCTTTGCTGATGCAGGCATATCAACAGGCTTTTGCAGCGCACCGCGTTACTACAGCACAAATTCTACTCACCCGTACCGACTTTCACAGCCGGAAACGTATGGGCAATGCAGGCATGACGGTAGAAGAACTGCTCAAACAGCGCGTCATTCCGATCTTTAATGAGAATGATACCGTATCTGTCGATGAATTGAAGTTCGGAGATAACGATCTCCTGTCTGCTCTGGTAGCGAATCTGGTCAAGGCACAGCATTTGGTCATTCTTACAGATACCAACGGTCTGTACACGGCTGATCCTCGAAAAGATCCATCTGCGTTTCGTTATGACCGTATCCCCGAAATTACGGCAGAAATTTACGCCTATGCTGGCGGTTCTGGATCATCCGTAGGTACCGGCGGCATGCGATCCAAGGTAGATGCAGCCAAAGTGGCAACGCGTGGAGGCGTACCTGTCTTTGTAGGAAGTGTGAAGGAACCTGGAGATATGCAAAGAGCGGTTGATGGCACCGGAAAAGGAACGTATTTCGAAACTCGCCTTGCCGCTCTCTCTCGCAAAAAACAATGGCTTGGCTTCATGTCTACTCCGCTCGGTACCGTCGTTGTGGATAATGGTGCCGAAGAAGCACTGGTTCATGGTGGTCATAGTCTCCTGCCTGTAGGTGTCAAACGTGTGCTGGGTACCTTCCATGCCGGAGATGTTGTAGAGGTGCTGGGTATGGATGACACTTTGCTCGGTCGTGGTATCGTCAATTATGATGATGACCAGCTACGGCTCATCGCAGGACTGCCAAGTGGCGAAGTGATGAAGCAGTTGAACAGCATCCATCGACTTGAGGTTATCCATCGAGACGAGTGGATTACGTTAAAATAGAACACCTATAATCCTACCGAGTTTACTACTCAGGATCATATGATACAGCTATTAAATATTCTTTTGTTTCCACTTTATATATGGGAGGAATTTATGATGAGTGAAGTCAGGGAAAAAGCGAGCAAGGCCCAAGCCGTGGTTCCGCAGCTGAATCGACTGAGCACAGAACAAAAAAATAACGCCCTGCTGGTCATGGCGGACGCATTAATTGCCCAAGCGGATTCCATTATTGCAGCAAACGCTGACGATCTGGAACGTGGCAGACATCAAGGTACGCCAGAATCGATGCTGGATCGCCTCGCTTTGAATAAGGAGCGTATCGCCGGTATTGCTGAAGGACTGCGTCAGATCGTGGAGTTGCAGGACCCTGTGGGCGAAGTGCTGGAGACTTTCACTCGTCCGAACGGATTGCATGTTGAAAAATTGAGAGTGCCCATCGGTCTAATCGGCATCATTTACGAGGCACGTCCAAATGTTACAGTAGATGCTGCCGGACTTTGCCTCAAAACAGGTAACGCTGTACTGCTACGAGGCGGCTCCTCGGCCCTCTCCTCCAATCGCAAAATTGTGGAGGTACTCCATCAGGCACTGGCAACAACAGATATGCCAGCTGATGCATTGCAGCTTGTTGAGGATGCAGACCGTTCCTCCGTGGACGAAATGCTCAAGTTAAATGGACTGCTCGATGTCATCATCCCACGCGGCGGTGCTTCACTGATCCGCAATGTGGTCGCCAATGCAACAGTGCCTGTGATCGAAACCGGTGCAGGTATCTGTCATACTTATGTGGATGAATCTGCTGATCCAGTCATGGCAGCGGAGATTGCCGTTAATGCCAAGGCACAGCGTCCATCCGTATGCAACTCCATGGAAACCTTGTTGCTGCACGCTGTATACGCGGAGGAGCATCTGCCGGCTCTGGCTGAACAACTCCGTGAGGCGAATGTCCTGTTGAAGGGTTGTGACACGGTCCGCCGTCTCGTTCCCTCTGCCCTTTCTGTGACGGAAGAAGATTATGCTACAGAGTACAATGATTATATTTTAAATATTCGTGTAGTTCAGAACCTGGATGAAGCGATGGAGCATATCGCCCGTTATGGCACAAAGCATTCAGAGTGTATCGTCACCAAGGATACCAGCAATGCAGAACGTTTTTTACATGATGTCGATGCGGCTGCTGTATACCATAATGCTTCTACTCGTTTCACAGACGGATTTGAATTCGGTTATGGAGCCGAAATTGGGATCAGTACCCAGAAGCTGCATGCTCGTGGACCTATGGGTCTGCCTGCATTAACGTCAACCAAATACCGTATCACTGGAAATGGACAAATCCGGCAATAATATCGCAGCTACAGTTATATAGGAGGAACGATAAATATGAGTCAAGAACAACAGACGTTATTACAACAGAAGATTACATTTCACGGAGCAGGTGCGATGGCTGAAGCCATCGTGCGCGGATTAATTTCCCGCCTTGTCGTTCGTCCTCAGGATATTACGATGCTGAACCGAAGCAACCAGAAACGTCAGGAGGAGCTCAGCACCCGTTATGCCGTACATACCGGAACTGCTGCACAATCGCTGGATCATCTCGCTGCTTCTCCGGTTATTGTACTCTGCATGAAGCCAAAGGATGCTGCCGCAGCGCTGCGTGAACTTGGGCCGCTCCTGTCGCCGGATCAATTAATCGTTTCGGTTATTGCCGGATTATCGATCCGTACGATGCAATCCCTACTGGGACGTAAACAACCGATCGCCCGCACCATGCCGAATACGTCCAGTACAATCGGGCTCGGCGCAACCGGACTTGCCTTTTCCGAAGAGATTACGGATGAACAGCGCAGTACAGTCATGACGATGTTCGAAGCTGTTGGAATCGTGACCATCGTGCCTGAAGATAAACTCGAAGTGCTCACAGGTATTTCCGGAAGTGGTCCGGCTTATGTATACTATTTGATGGAGGCCATGATTGCCGCAGGTATTCGTGGCGGACTATCCAGCCAACAATCCCGCGATCTGACTGTTCAGACCGTGCTGGGTGCTTCACGCATGGTACAACAGACTGGCTTAGAGCCAATGAAACTCCGTAGTGATGTGACCTCCCCGGGAGGTGCAACTCAGGCAGCACTAAAAACGCTGGATGAGGGAGATTTCTTTGAAAATGTAATCGCAGCCGTCAACCGCTGTGCAGAGCGCTCACGGGAGATGGGAGCTGCTTTGGAAGGAGATTTAAAATGAATAATATGTGCACAGCCACATATCGTCTGCATGATGATCGTGCAGACTTCCGCAAGAAAGCTGAGTCCATTGCTGTCGGCATGACCGTTGGCAGTTGGACTGAATTGCCTCAGGCCAAGCGTGAGGCGATGCAGAAACATCTGGGTGAGGTCATCAGCGTTGAGGTGCATGAAGCTGAGGACATGGCCCCAGGTGAGCGTTACGCTGATATTACCATCGGTTATCCGGATGTAAATTTCAGCCGTGACATTCCTGCCCTACTCGTGACGGTCTTTGGCAAAATTTCAATGGACGGACGCATCAAACTGACACGGCTTGGATTCTCGGACGGGTTCCTCAGCGCATTCCCCGGTCCCAAGTTTGGACTGAATGGTGTTCGTGATCTGTTAGGTGTACATGATCGTCCGTTGTTAATGAGTATCTTTAAATCAGTCATTGGACTGGATGCTGAAGAACTGAGGGAACAGTTTATTCGCCAAGCTCTTGGTGGAGTAGACTTGATCAAAGATGATGAAATTCTGTTTGAGAACAAACTGACTCCGATTGAGAAAAGAGTCGAGGTCTGCATGAAAGCTGCGGAACAGGTACGCAAGGAGACGGGTAAGAAACTTCTTTATGCCGCAAATTTAACTGGACCTACCTCACGCCTGAAACAACAGGCTGAACGCGCGATAGGGGCAGGAGCAAATGCGCTGTTGTTCAATGTCTTGTCTTACGGATATGACGTGCTGCACGAACTAAGCAGTGATCCGGACATCAACGTACCAATCATGGCTCACCCTGCGCTTGCAGGTGCACTGTATTCTTCACCACACTATGGAATCTCAGCTTCCGTCCTGCTGGGGCAGCTGATGCGACTTGCCGGAGCGGATCTGGTGCTCTTCCCTTCCCCTTACGGATCGGTGACGATGCCGAAGGAAGAGAATATGGCCATTACAGAACAATTGCTTTCACCTGAGCTTCCGGTCAGAACCAGCATGCCTGTGCCTTCGGCTGGTATACATCCAGGGCTTGTACCGCTTATTCTGCGTGACTTCGGCACTGATGTCATCGTTAATGCCGGCGGAGGTATCCATGGACATCCCATGGGCACTGAGGCAGGCGGACGGGCATTCTTGCAGGCTATCGAGGCAGCCCAACGTTCCATTCCACTGGCAGAATATGCAGTCGAACATCCCGAGCTGAAAAGTGCACTGGATCTGTGGGGTGGCGAACGATGAGAAGTGATAAAAAAACAGTTATTTTCTGTGATTTTGATGGCACGATCACCCTTTCGGACAATATCGTAGCGATTATGAAACATTTTAAACCCGAAGGTATTGAAGCGATTATGAAAGACACGATTGAACAGCGAATTTCGCTCCGCGAAGGTGTGGGAGCGATGTTCGCTCTGTTGACTTCTTCGCAGAAAGATGAGATTGTGGAATTTGTCCTTGGACAGGCCGGCATCCGAGAAGGTTTCAGCGAATTTCTTGCATATGTTAGGGACGAGGGCATTGAATTCAATGTCACCAGTGGCGGAATGGACTTTTTTATTGAGCCTTTGCTCGCTCCATTCGATATTCCACAGGATCACGTTTATTGCAACGGGGCAGATTTCACAGATGAATTCATACGTATTGAATGGCCTAATCCATGTCAGCCTCCTTGTGAGAATGGCTGCGGCATGTGTAAAACGACGGTTATTCGTACATTCCCGGAAGAACAATATAATCGTATCCTCATTGGAGACAGTCTAACGGATTTTGAAGGTGCCAAAATCGCTGATCTTGTCTACTCCCGTTCTATTCTGACGGATAAGTGTATAGAGCTGGGTGTGGACCATGTCCCATTCACAACCTTCTACGATATTATGGAAGATATGAAACAGAAGCAAACACAAGGAGTGCTGTAAAAATGGGTTTTGAAAAGATTACATTGGAACATAAACGCCAGGTCCTCGAAGAGCTGGCTGATATCAAAGCGCTGTTTGCCAGCCGTAACTGGTTCCCTGGTACAAGTGGCAACCTCTCGATGCGTGTGGGCGACTTCGACCCGGAGCAATTCTACTTTGCAGTTACTGCATCAGGCAAAGACAAATCTCTCCGTACACCGGAAGACTTTCTGTTTGTGGACAAGCATGGTAAAGCCATTGAGACCACAACCCTGAAACCGAGCGCTGAAACGTTAATTCACTGCGAAATCTATCGTTTAACCGGCTGCGGCGCGGTGTTCCACGTGCATACCGTATTTAACAACCTGATCAGTGAATTCTTTGGAGCAGACGGGCACGTACCGATTCAAGGCATCGAATTGATCAAGGCTTTCAACATCTGGGAAGAAAATGCGGAGATTCGTGTACCGGTTCTACCTAACTTTGCAGATATTCCATCTATCGCTGAATTGGTGCCAGGTGTACTTGATGCCAACGTACCGGGAATTTTACTGCGTAACCACGGTATTTATGCCTGGGGCAAAGATGCTTTTGAAGCCAAACGTCATTTGGAAGCGTTCGAGTTCCTATTTGAAGTGATGTACCGTCAGCTTCTGTTAAAGGGTGCTACGAAATAGCAATCATTTATTCGAAATCAAAGCTGCACAACCAAAACACGCCAAGGCTGATATACATAGGCCTTGGCGTGTTTTTTATGTTTGGGGAATTTCTTGTTTTCTATGATTTCTTTGTTCCCATTCAGAAAAAATCTGTAAAGTTCTACAATCGATCATCCCGATCCTTGAATAAAAAGAGACTGTCTGCTCCCTCATCATTTCGATGAGCCGCACTAGGGATACCCGTCCCCCTCTGCTTGCCAAACAACAGCTTCAGACCGCCAAAAATGAGCAGCAAGGACACAATGACGGTGTTCACATACGAACGAATCTCGTACGTCATAAATGCATCCGGGAACATCTCATTCAGCTGTGGAATGACCAAACGGATAAACAGATAGTACAATCCCAACGCAGCAATTCCGAATCCAATCAGGCGCTGGTGACGAGCCCAATCCTTGAAAATGGGTTGATCTGTCAACGGTTCGCGGCCATACCGGCTTGAACACTGAAGTCCGTCAAAGAAGCTGTAGAACCAGATCAACGGAATCATGAACAGGAACACCGATAAATGAAGCAGGTCCAGAACGTAGATACTGCCGAGAAACAGGAACATGAGTTGCATGCCTCTTTTTTGCAGTCCAAGATACAGATGGCCCGCACCCGGGAAGGCTGACAACAGGGTTGCCAGCACTTTGCTTCTCCGTCCAGAAGCCCTGCCCATCTCCAGCTCCTCGAACAACGTACGATCCTGCAATACCTCACCAGCCTGCTTGCGATGCACGTGCTGGACGGCATCAAACATGCAGTATACCCAAATGACAGGCAGAATGAGCAAGAACATCAGAAATACGGATTCATTCGTAATGGAAGCTACAAAAACCATCATGGCAAATGAACCGAAGAACGCGATCAGGAATGATAAACCGCGATGTAACAGTCCGAGATGAAGATGTCCCAGACCTGGAACAAAAGAAAGCAAAATCGTAAAAAATCGTTCGCTTTCACTGCCTTTTTGATACATGGGTTGACCGTAAGCCCCTTCGGGGCCACCATACTCACTACCCTGATGCTGATGTATTCCCTCCATGTCCATCTCCATCTGTCCCAGATGACCTTCCTGACCAGTGTATGCTCCCTGATATGCCGCCCCCTGATGCGGTCCACTGTAATGTGCGCCATATCCATGGTATCGGGCATCATTAGGCGATGGGGCACGCAGCAGAACGATAATCATATCCAGCATGCTGACACACCAGAAGAATATGGTCCCCAAAGCCCCAAGAATCATTAATTCCCGCTCACTCACCAGAATTGCCAGCATAAACGAACCAACAGCTGTCCCAAAAAAGAGTAATGGATAGATTACAGCTCTGGCAGGTCGACCCCAATAGAGAAAACCCAAACCCGGAATCAGGTTTAATAAGAATGCAAGTAATTTGTTACGATCTGATTGCACAGTCTTCATCCTTTCTTTTCAGGCAATGCGAATAAATTTAATTTATGGTCCAGGCTTGAAGTGATCCAGCCATGAAGTAGCTGCCTCCGTCCATTTTTCCGTAAATGAACCTCTGTGATCACCATCCTGGAACTTATGATAAGGCGCAACCTTGTCAAATAGCCCTGAGGAGAGGAAGATTAACGTCAGACAAGCCGCTACAGCATAATGAAACACTTTGTGATCCAGCCAGAGACGTCTTCGTCCGGAACGCGATTTGCGCTTTGGCTTGGAGGATTGCATTTCCGTAATTTGATTCATGACTGAATCGGCGAAGCCTACCGGGTCCTTCAGTTGTGGCAGCTCCCGATGAATGCCGAGTGCTTCGAGATAGTTGTCCATTGCTGCCGGAACGTCCATAAGCACCTGTTCCATCATACTTGCCTGGTTTGCAGTCATTCGGCCTTCAATATAATCAGTCCATTCCTGGACGGTATACATTCTTTTATTTCTCACGCCACTCATCCTCCTTCCAATGATTTCGAATCCACTGCCGGGCACGATACAGACGGGACTCCACGGTTTTCACTGCCACCTGTGCATCACGGGCAATCTGCTCATAATTTTTTTCGCTTAAGTAATACGCAGTTATAATGTCCCTGTGCTGGGCAGGCAGCTGATTGATACGCTCGCGCAACTTCTCCTGACGCTCTTCACGTACAAGGCGGGCAAGAACATCTTCTTCACGACCGGGCATGTTTATTATTTTTTCTTCTCCGCCCAGATCCTCAGCGCTTCGTCTGCCCAGCTTGCGTTTGGCATCAATTGCTTTGTGAAAGGCAATTCGGGTTAACCACGTTTTGAAACCTTCGGATCGGTAATCGGGGAGAGATTTAACCATCTGAATGAACGCCTCCTGCGCTGCATCCTGTGCATCCTGATCGTTCCGCAATACGGAGTAGGCCACATGGTATACATGCTGGCTGTACTTTTCGATCAACAAGCGCATCTGGGATGTATCGCCTTGACGGATTTGTTCGATTAAGCGCGCTTCATCAATAACTCTCCCCTCCTCTCCACTACAATAGACGACAACTTGTTTGTTGACCCCTGCGTATTCATTCATTTTTTTATAAAAAGGTTTTACATTGCCTGAAAAGTCAGTCCTACCGGGAACTTAATGCATCTTACTTAACATCTCTATAATCTAAAAAAAACAGGCACAGAATAAATTCTGGCCTGTTTTTGATTTATTCTGAATGAAGTTGTTGCCTAATCTAACATTGGTGTTAACGTCCTCCGTTACGAAACCGCTGCGTATATGCCTTGGCGTCCTGCACATTCTTCACGCGGTTACGACTCCATTCAAGCAGGATTCGATCTATATAGCGGAAATGCACTTTACCAGCAAACACCGCTTCCTTCAATGCCATGAGAATCAGTTCCTCCTGATAGCGATCCTGATCCAACCAGCTGGATATAGTCTCGCATTCCATCGGGGAAAGCGGGCGGCCAAATTCTTTTTCAAAAATAGAGAACATATTTCGTTCTTCCTCTTCTTTTTGAACACTGTTCGAATCCGGGCGCAATGCATTACTGTCCAGCTGCTGCTTACGAGCAACGGCCATATCCTCTGCTGTACAACCTGCAAGCTTGGCATATAATCCATGAAGATCATACCGTTCATATTGAATGTCACGCTCTTCATCCCGATGCTCGTCAATGTGAATGTACCCGTCTCTCATAAGACGTTGTAGCATTCTGGCGATGCCTTCAGGAGCAAGACCCATACGGGTTGCAAGCTCTTCAAGCGTTGGGAACTCATTGAATTCGACTTGCCGGAATCCAAACAATTGAATCAGCAGAAGCACCTCTGCATCACTTAACCCCAGCTGATGATAATAGCGCAATAAAGCATATGGGAGCTGCGCTGTCCCTGATGCCATACCGTAAGCTGCTCCATTCAACCAGGCTTTGGAGCCGGTTTCTTCCATGGACTCGCGGTTAAGCATTAAGGGTACAGACGATAGAGCATACGTGGGAATGCAATTGTTTCACGTACGTGATCCAATCCACAGATCCATGCTACCGTCCGCTCCAATCCCAGACCGAAGCCGGAGTGAGGAACCGATCCGTATTTACGTAAGTCCAGATACCACTGATATGCCTCTTCCGACAATTGATGCTCATCAAAGCGCTGCTGCATCAGTTCCGGATCATCAATACGCTGGGAACCGCCAATGATCTCTCCGTATCCTTCGGGTGCGATCATATCTGCACAGAGGACCACTTCAGGACGATTTGGATCAGGTTTCATGTAGAATGCCTTGATTCCAGCCGGATAATGGGTAATAAAGACCGGTGTTTCGTATTTCTCGGCAATCGCCGTTTCGTGTGGAGCACCAAAGTCTTCTCCCCAAGGAATATCGAAGCCTTGTCCATTCAGGAATTCAATCGCTTCATCATACGTAATCCGCGGGAATGGAGCTACAATTTTTTCAAGCTTGGATACATCACGTCCAATGGACTCCAGTTCAGCACGGCAGTTTTTCAGAACCGTTTGAACTACGTGTGCAATAAACTTCTCTTGCACTCGCAGGCTTTCCTCATGATCCACAAAAGCCATTTCCGGCTCAATCATCCAGAACTCGATCAGGTGACGACGTGTTTTGGATTTTTCGGCACGGAACGTAGGACCGAAGGAGTACACTTTGCCCAGCGCCATTGCTGCAGCTTCCATATACAACTGTCCACTTTGTGTCAGATAGGCATCTTCATCAAAGTATTTGATGTGGAACAAGTTCGTCGTTCCTTCAGCAGATGAAGGTGTAAGAATCGGAGGATCAACCTGTGTGAATCCGTTACCATCAAAGAACTGCTGAACAGCGCGGATGATCTCCGCACGAATAAGCATAATCGCACGTTGTTTTGTCGAACGCAGCCACAGATGGCGATGATCCATCAGGAAGTCTACCCCATGCTCTTTTGGAGTAATTGGATAGTTTTCAGTCAGATGGATAATTTCCACACCAGTAACCGTCATCTCATAACCGGATGCACTACGTGGTTCTTCACGGATAATTCCTGTTACATACAATGAACTTTCTTGAGTCAAGCTCTTTGCAGCATTCCAGATATCTTCGCTGACTTCACTCTTAACCACTACCCCTTGAATATATCCGGTTCCATCACGCAGTTGCAAAAATTGAATTTTGCCGCTGGAACGTTTGTTGTTAATCCAGGCGCCGATCTTAACAGTCTCGCCCACATGCTCACTCACATTACGAATTACACAATCCGTACTCATGCACATATCTCTCCTTGGAATCCTGAATTTGAAAATGCAGCGGGCAGGCATATGCCTGTCCCCTGCACTTCCTTGTCATGCTATATTCACTTTACAATTAGATTACAGAGAATTCAATACGATTCGGTGTGTATCTCTTGCAATCACCAATTCTTCGTTCGTAGGAACTACGAGAACGTCTACTTTGGAATTCGCTGTTGTGATGCGACGTGGTTCTCCAGAGCGAATTGCATTCAGCGCTTCATCCAGCTCAACACCCAGATACGTGAGTTGCTCACATACTTTTTGGCGAAGAACAACGGAGTTTTCACCTACACCAGCCGTAAATACGATCACGTCTACACCGTTCATTGCTGCTGCATAAGAACCGATGTATTTGCGCAAACGATATTCGTACATCTCAAATGCAAGCGTGGAGTTAGCATCGCCAGCCTCCATACCTTCCGTGATTTCACGCATGTCGCTACTAATACCGGAGATTGCAAGAAGTCCACTATGCTTATTCAACATGGAGTTTACTTCGCTCACGCTCAGTTCTTCCTTGTTCATAACATAAGGTACAATGGCCGGATCCAGGTCACCACTACGTGTTCCCATCATTAATCCTTCGAGTGGAGTCATACCCATGGACGTGTCCACTGATACGCCGCCTTGTACAGCCGTTACGCTACCACCATTACCAACATGGCATGTGATGATCTTCAGATCTTCCAATGGACGATCCAGATATTCAGCTGCTGCCTTGCTTACGTAATCATGGGAAGTACCATGTGCTCCATAACGACGCACTTTATACTTTTTGTAAAGCACACGTGGAATGGCATACAGATATGCTTTTTCAGGCATCGTTTGATGGAAAGCCGTATCAAAGACCATTACCTGTGGTACCCCTGGCATATTGGATTCAGCCGCACGAATCCCCATCATTGCTGCAGGGTTATGCAGTGGAGCCAGATCGAACAGACGGCGGATTTCTGCTTTGGAAGCATCATCAACCAATGCTGATTCCTTAAATGCTTCACCACCGTGAACCACACGATGTCCAACAGCCTGAATTTCATCAACGGAACCAAGCACACCGTTTTCTTTGTCTGTCAGGATGTCAATAACTTTACGAATCGCTGTAGTATGTTCTAGAATTTCGCTAACTTCCGTAACATCCTCGCGGCCGGTTGGTTTATGAGTCAGAATGGAAGAATCCATCCCGATCCGCTCTACCAGACCTTTTGCCAATACGGATTCATCCGTCATGTTATACAATTGATATTTGAGCGAGGAACTCCCCGCATTAATTACGAGTACTTTCACAGCCGGTCACCATCCTTGTCGTACTTGAAGAATCCTTCGCCTGTTTTGACACCCAGGTGTCCTGCACGTACCATTTTCTTCAGGACTGTGGAAGGACGATATTTCAATTCACCGAATTCACGGAACATTCTTTCGAGTGCAGCTTCTACAGAATCCAATCCGAAACGGTCTGCCATCTCAAGCGGTCCGTGCTGGAAATTGTATCCGATACGCATAGCGTCATCAATATCTTCAGCGGAAGCGACACCTTCCTGCAGTACATGCAGCGCTTCGTTGATCAAAAGACAGATCAATCTGGACGTAACAAATCCAGGTGATTCATAGATCATAACGCCTTTTTTGTCCGCTACTTCTTCTACAAAACGTCTAGTTTCTGCAAAAGTGGAATCGGATGTTTTCAGACCACGAATAATTTCTACAAGATCAACCCGGGAAACCGGGTGAATAAAGTGCATACCAATAACACGCTCTGGGTATTTGGTTGAGCTTGCAAGCTCAGTCAAACTCAGCGTGGATGTATTACTTGCAAGAATTACGTTGCTTGGGCAAACTTGGTCAAGTTGACTGAATACCGCTTTTTTCGCTTCCAGATCTTCAGAAATAGTCTCAATGACCATATCGCAAGTTCCGAGTTCAGCCAGATGAGCAACTTTGGTAATACGGGAGAGAATCAATTTCTTCTCAGCCTTCGTAATAGCCCATTTCTCCAGTTGTTTATCGAGGTTAGTCTCAATCATGTTATATGCATGATCCAGCTTCTCCGTTGTGTGTTCCACCAGAAGCACATCAAGTCCTTTGGCTGCAAGCATCTGGGAAATACCTTGCCCCATCGTGCCGCCGCCGACAACTCCTATCTTTTTGAAAAACATGGTTCTGCTCCATCCTTTCGGTTCTCTATTTCTCTATTGTACCCTGTTCGCCGAAAATTACAAATTTCGACCCAACATATAATAATATCTTAGCACGACTGAAATGTAAAAAAAAATAACCGACATAAATAAATTATGCCGGTAGAAGGGCGCTGTCACGAAATTGACAACGAAATTGATCGCCAGACAATACTTCTTCCCTGAGCAACGTATCGAGGGAATTGTCGAAAATTGTCCGCTGTTCTTCAAGCAATCGTTTGGTCTGTTCCATCAGGTCTTGCAGGATCAATTTGTTCTCCCGCATGAGCTCTTCCGTTGTGACCATATCCATGTTAACAATACCCAACGTTGTGAGCCCGGAAGCCATCATCGTCTGTACCACATTCGTTGCTTGTTCAAAGTCATTGCGTGATCCAGTACTGCGTCCACCATAATACATTTCCTCCGCTGCTGCACCTCCGAGGGCAATCATGATTTGCTCTTCAAGGAAGCGCTTCGTGTACAGAAATTGCTCTTGTTGCGGGTTATGACGTACATATCCCAGGGCCTGTCCACGAGGGCTGAGTGCAACCTGACTCACACTGCCAGGACGAACCAGTTCAGCCATGATGGCATGTCCCAATTCATGAATAGCCACTCTTTTCTTCTCTTCTACGCTGGATTCGCGGTCTGTCTTCTCACCCATCATTACTTTATCAATCGCAAGGGACAGATGACGCTGTTCAATGTTGGGTAGCCCGTCCCTCATAGCGTAAATTGCAGCTTCATTCATCACGCTTTCCAGCTGTGCTCCAGAGAAACCATAGGATTCTTCTGCTGTCTTCTCAAGACTTACCCCTTCCAAAAGAGGTTTATTGACTGCATGCAGCTCCAGTATGTGTTTTCTGCCTTTCTTATCCGGCAAGTCTACCTGTATATGACGGTCAAAGCGTCCTGGACGTGTCAACGCGCTGTCCAGCATCTCTTTTCGGTTCGTAGCGGCGATCACAAGGATGCGCGGTGTGTCGGAAGAGTATATGCCATCCATCTCCGTCAACAGCTGATTCAGCGTCTGATCATATTCACGCTGTTGTCCGCCTTCCCGTTTTCCACCGATCACATCAATTTCATCGATAAATATAATGGCATTTTCCTTATTTTCTTTAGCAGCACGTGTTCTTGCATCACGGAATAAATCCCGTATTCTGCCTGCACCTACACCAACATACATCTCAACAAACTCACTGCCTGAAGCAGCAACAAAAACAGAATCGGTATAATGAGCAGCAGCTTTGGCCATCAAGGTTTTACCTGTTCCTGGAGGGCCAGTAAGCAGGATACCTTTCAAAGGACGAATACCAAACTTCTGAATTTCTTCATGTCGAATGAGAAAATCAAGCGCTTCCCGCAGTTCCTGCTTGGCACTCTCTTGACCCCCGATTTCTTCAAAAGTCAGCTTGGATGGTCCTTTTTTCTTGCGTTTACGTTCCTGACCTGCGCCCACCGTAATTCCGCCACGCATTTGCATCATAAGCAGCAGAGCACCCACAAGCATTGCAGCGATCAGAATGGGAATCATGTTTACACCGATAAAAGCAAGAAAGATAATTAATACGGGTACAAATCCAATGGCAATTTCTTTCGTCCATTTAGGCATTAGGCCACACTCCTATCTGACCGGGCACACGCGGCAGAATGATAAACTTGCTGGCATCTCCATCTCTGAGACTGACATATACATTATTGTCATCCATGGCTGTATTTACCTTGATCCCATTTGTAGCCATTTTAGACAAGGTCGGTGTAATCTCGGTGTATTGCTTGTTTTCCATCGCTTGAGCTACGGTAAACATCGCGCTTCCCCACCAGCTCTCCAGCGCTTCGTTGGAATGATCCACGACATCCAACTTCAACGAACGAGTGCCAATCAAGGTCTGTCCTTCTTTGTGAATATATTGTACCAACCTGCCCAGATCAACATCCGGCTGCAGATCGAGTTTCAACTGTACATCATTGCGGTTAATAGTTAATTGAACATCATTAACTCCATCGTACTGGGTAACCATCTTTTCAATTGGGCTTTGCACAGCCACATGACGATACACAAACCAACCTCCAAACAACACAACGGCTGAAATGACGGCAGTCAGAGCAATAGGCAATACTTTTATTTTCAAGTGAGTTACCCCTCCTAAATTTTGGCCCATCCTATAACTTGTAGGCAAGAATATAAATATGTGTACGTAATGTCCTGTGATGTGCCTAACAGGATTTATTTGTGTATGATGTATCCTTGAATACATATTTGAGTATATCACATCGTATATACAATATCTAAGGCGAAAATATGAATAAATTATTAATTTTAACTATTCAAATCCAAAATGATCAACAAAGTACGCCAAAGAACCGGACCAGTCGGGTTTCCGTCTGCCGGTTCTTTAATGTATTCTCTTCAGACGTTAGTACGTCTGCTAATTCTAGCTGTTCGGTATCGTATAGACCAGGTCCACCTGTTCCCCGTTGCTGAAGCGGTAAAACCGATAATAGTTGTGCGTATCATCGTTGTAATACACTTGCCATACATAGATTCCATTCACAACGCCTGGCATGATTCGTTTGATCTCCCCGCCCGGAACTTCAGAGCTGAACCGATTTCGAATCTGAGCCTCATTCATGCCGTTCTTTAACAGTTCCCCGTGTACCGCATTCGTTCCCGTCACCGGTTTGTTATTCTCATCAAACTTCACCCACACCATGACATCCTGGTTATCCTTATTTTTGCCGATCAGGGTCCAGTATATGTTGTCTCCGCCGTCTTTCTGTCCCCAAACATACTTACGCAGCTCTTCGTGGGACGTAATCCCCAGCTGTTCCTGGGCCGCCTGTATGGCCAACGCCTCTTCCTTGCGCTGATCCTGGGTAACATAGACATAATAACGCTGAAGTCCAAACAGAATCAGAACCAGGAGCAGCAGCGAAATCCATATCCACTTCTTTTTTTTCTTCAAAAGCCGAACTTCCTTTCCCTATGACGATGCTGTCCTTGTAATTATCGGGCAAGCAAACTGTCAAATGCCAGCTGAGACTCACGCAGAATGCGCTCTTCATCCATCGTAAGACATTCGCCATGTTTAACCACTTGTTTACCATCCACCCACACATGCTCCACATCTTTGGCCGATGCCGAGTAGACTGTATGGGAAATCAGATCCGTATGCGGATAGAAATGGGCTTGTTCGATGTTCAACGCGAAGAAGTCAGCCTTCATGCCAACTTGCAGAGCGCCTGTATTATTCAGGAATATGGATTTGGCACCATATGAAGTTCCAAGCAGAAGCGCTTCCCCTGCCGGCACTGCAGTAGGGTCACCAGATACACCTTTATGAATCAACGCAGCCAATCTCATCTCTTCGAACATATCCAGGTTATTGTTACTTGCTGGTCCGTCTGTTCCCAGGGACACAGTCACGCCTGCTTTCAACAGATCAGGTACTCGTGCAACACCCGAAGCCAATTTCAGGTTACTACCTGGATTGTGGGAAACTGCTACATCATGCTTTGCGAGAATCTCGATCTCTTCATCATTCAGATGTACCGCATGTGCAACCAGTGATGGACGGGAGAAAAATCCTAGTTTCTCCAGATGTGCAACCGGACGAAGTCCGTAATCAGCCACGTTCTGTTCCACTTCACGAAGCGTTTCAGACATATGCGTATGCAAAGGCAGATTCAGGTCATGAGCAACCTGTACCAGCTTCTCTATGTAATCCGGAGGGCAAGTGTAAGGGGCATGTGGAGAGATTACAGTTGTAATTCTTCCGTCTGCTTGTCCATTCCATTGACGGGCAAATGCTGCGGACTCTTCGAGCTTGCGCAGTTGTTCTTCTTCTGAGCAAAGTCCGATTACCCCACGTGCCAGAGCAGCCCGAACGCCGGATTGTTCCACCACTTTCGCCACCTGATCCATATGATCATACATATCCAGGAAAGCTGTTGTTCCGCCTTTCAACATTTCAAGAACAGATAGTGATGTGCCCCAATATACGTCTTCAGACGTCATTTTGGCTTCCATTGGCCACATTTTCTCCTGCAACCATACTTGTAACGCCAGATCGTCTCCATGGCCTCTCAGAAGCGACATGGCCGCGTGACCATGCGT
The DNA here is from genome assembly GCF_038020215.1 of Paenibacillus sp. FSL F4-0087. Classification (NCBI taxonomy): domain Bacteria; kingdom Bacillati; phylum Bacillota; class Bacilli; order Caryophanales; family Paenibacillaceae; genus Paenibacillus; species Paenibacillus sp. FSL F4-0087. The sequence continues at coordinate 5,225,448 of NZ_JBBODJ010000001.1, read as the reverse complement.
ATTGATCAGACCCGGCAAGAAGAACAGTCCTTTCCCGTCCACCTTTGTCAGACTTTCGTCTCCTTCCGGCAATGTCTCACCAATATGCACAATCTTGTCATTCTCAACAACCATAAAACCTTGAACCACTTTCCAATTCGTACCCTCACACACGGCAAATTTGCCGTTGTGAATTACCCATCTATTTGTCGTCATCTTCCTCGTCGTCCTTTCCATTCTCCAAGTAATAAGCCAGACTAAGCAAATCCGTCGTAAAATCGGCATGATGAATACGAATATGCGGCGGAGTCTTCAGAATCGTTGGTGCAAAATTCAGAATCGCTTCAATTCCTGACTCAATCAGTTGATCTGCAACATTTTGGGCTTCCGTATCGGGAACCGTGATAATACCTATACGAATGTTGTCTTTTTTGACCGAATCCGTTAATTCATTCATTGGTTGCACCGTCAAACTATTGATTTGACTCCCAATCTTCGGACCGTAGGCATCAAATACAGCGACGATCTTCATGTTGTCTTTGAGATAGGCATTGTAATTAGACAAGGCATGTCCCAAATTACCTGCTCCGACAAGAGCTACATTGATCTGCTGGTCTATTTTTAAAATATGGCGGATTTTCTCAATGAGATATGAAACGTCATACCCGATCCCTTTACGACCAAAGTCACCGAAGTAAGCCAGGTCTTTACGAATCTGGGCAGGATTCAAATCCAGCCTCAGTCCCAGTTCTTGTGAAGAGACCGTATTGACTTCGCGCTGATGCAGTTCATTCAAATAACGCAAGTAAACAGGCAATCTACGCACCACGGCTTCCGAAATTTTATCTGATTTCATTCATTGCTCCCCCTTACAAAGGCCACGATAGATAGATGAAAAAGCTGAGCACCCTGTCTAAAACGAGCAAAAAGATTACTGAGTTAAACAGGATGCTCGTTGTTATATAATGGATAATTGCTTTTATTGCTTTTATTCCTTTAATTGCTTTACTCGCATATCCACGAAACAAAAATCATATTACTTAATTTTACCGCCAACCACTGGCGTCTTGCAATAATGGAAGCTACAGAGCGTATCTGTTATTGTTGCTCTTCGGTCGGTCTCTCGAGCCATTCCGAAATACGAGGAACCATCTGCTCGGTGAGCATGTGCTCCATTTTAGGACCAGGTAATGAATATAAAAAGTACTTGCCATAATACGCTTCAATAACGCGTGTATCGTATACAATTACAATGCCTCTGTCTTTGCCTGTACGAACCAGTCTGCCAAATCCCTGTTTGAAACGGATGACGGCTTGTGGCACGGACAGCTTCATAAACGGGTTTTTCTTCTGCTGCTGCAAAAGCTCGCTCTTCGCTTCGACTAATGGATGATTCGGTGGCTGGAACGGCAGTCTGACAATCGCGAGACAAGTCAGAGCCTCTCCTGGAATGTCCACCCCTTCCCAGAAGCTGCTTGTGCCAAGAAGCACCGTTGCTTTCGCATCTTGGAAGCGGCGTGTAAGCTTGGAACGGCTGCCACTGTCCACCCCTTGCCCAAGCAAAGAGATATCATTGCCTGACAAGGCCTCCTTAAGTGGGTCATAGACCTGGCGCAGCATGCGATAGGAGGTGAACAACACCATCATACGTCCACGAGTGGCAATAGCCGTTTCCGCGAGGGAGTGCACGAGCATATCCACAAAGTGGGCATCGCCTACACTGCCCTTCACGCTTGGGAAATCACGCGGAATGACGAGCAGCGCCTGTTCTCGATAATTGAACGGTGACGGCAACATGGACGTTAACAAACGGTTATTCTCGGCAGCTTCCTGCAAACCCAGCTGTTCGATCATGAATTGAAATGACTTGTCAACGGAGAGCGTAGCCGATGTAAGCACAACGCTTTTCTTTTTATCAAAGAACATATCCTTCAATTGTGCACTGACATCGACAGGAACAGCATAGAGCTGAAGTGATTTACTGCGGAACTGGCCGCTGGCCTCCATCCAGTACACGGTGTTGGCATCATCCATCCGCATGAAGAAACGCAGATTATCCTTAATCGTTGCCAAGTCCTTGAGCAGACCTGAGATATCCGTAATCAGACTATCGGACTGATAATCATCCTGATCTTCTTTCACTTCAAGCAGCAGCTTGTCACCTTTACGAATCAAATCACCTAGAGTGACATAGATTTGGTTTTCAGCATCCTGCAATTCCTGCCATTTAGCTGGTTTTTGTGAAGGCTTCAGTCTAAGAGAGAATTGTCCTGTCTCGCCTGGAGAAGCATCGCTGCGTTCAGGCAGCAGGCCAAACAATGTATCACTTAGTCGATCCCACATCTCTTTGACTTCGACCGCAAGCGGGAACATCTGATCAATCATGGAGCCCCACTGTACCGAATTTTCGTGACCCGATAATTGAGAACGAAGCATCGGCAGTTGGCCATTACGGCTATCTTTAAACAGTCGGGTCAGAGTATGAACCAACGTGAAATATTTCATATGAAGACCCAGATGCTTACCTGCTACGTCCTCCAAATGATGTGCTTCATCGATGACGAGACTTTCGTAGGCCGGCAGTAGCTGATGTGCTGCTTTGACATCCGTAAATAATTTCGAGTGATTGGTAATGACGATATCAGACAGCCCGGCTTCATGTTTGGCCCGGTGATAGAAACATTTGCGGAACCAAGGACAGGAACGTCCAAGACAAGACTCAGACTCACTCTGTACTGTCTCCCAGAAGTCTCCTCCGCGCCCGCTTAGATTAAGCTCCTCGTCGTCTCCAGTCTCCGTCTGAGTAAGCCAGACAATCATCTGAGCCGCTGTAAAATAATCCTCTTTCGGTGTAGCGAATTCACGTTTATTGATTTTGTGCTCAAACTTACGCAGACACAGATAGTGCCCACGTCCTTTGAACACTGCTGCCTTGAACGGGAACGGAACTACCTGGGTCAGCATAGGAATATCCCGCTCTCTCAATTGCTCCTGCAGGTTGATGGTATGTGTGCTGACCATGACTTTCTGTTCCTGTTTCACACTTTCATAGATGGCAGGCAGCAAATACCCAAGTGATTTACCTGTACCTGTTCCAGCTTCAATCAAGAGATGTTTCTCTTCATCCAAAGCTTGTCGTACACTGCTGAACATCTGAGTTTGCGCCTCACGCTCCTCATAATGGTCCAGCGTCTCCTTCAGGTTATCTCTAACCTGATCCATGAACTGCTCAAAACTTACGCCTTCCAGCGGATTACCTTCTCGCTCATCGCGTGGTGAGCCTATATCGGTCCAGTCACTCACGTTCAGGGCGAGCTGGCGGTAATACGTATGACCATCCAGATCCTGAATCGGCTCTGCTTCCTTCTCAGTACGCATTCCATCAAAGAACCAACCCAAGTCACTGTCTTCCGGCGCAAACAGGTCACTGAGGCGCTGAATCGTGATCAGAGGCAGTGCACGCAGCTCATCGAGGCACTTCAGTAATACAAAAGCTGTTGCGAGAGCATCACTGTCTGCCTGATGAGGGCGGTCATGCTGAAATCCGAATTCCGAAGACACATAACCGAGTTGATAAGACCCCAGTGACGGAAAAGTGATCTTCAGGAAATCAATCGTATCCAGAATCCGTCCGGTAAATGGCAGATAACCGCATCGATCGAGTGCATTTTGAAGAAAATGAAAATCAAAAGCAACGTTGTGTCCAACAAGAACAACATCGTCAAGCAGCGGAACCATCTCCATCATCATCTCTTCCAATGAGGGAGCATTCGCCACATCTTCATCAGTAATACCGGTTAACCCCGTAATAAACGGAGGAATCGGTACACCTGGGTTCACATAAGAACTATATATTTGAGTTATGCTGTAGTCATGATCTATGATGGCAAGTCCGGCCTGTATTATCTCACCGTCGGACTGCGTGCCGGTTGTTTCGAAATCCAATACGGCAAATTTCATTGCAATGTACGGTCCCTTCCATTCCAGTCTATGTTACAGCATAGCAAAAAAAAGGGCATTTGAAAATTAACTGACAAAAAAGCGGTGTCCCCGCCGCTATGCCAGAGGAGGGAACACCGTCTTTATGCCGCCGAATTGGCCTTAATTTAAGGCAGTCAGCTGATTTGCATATTGCAGTTTTCCGCTGTTTAATCGACATGCTTCCATGTTATACAGCGGTTCGGTCAACGATGGGTCATACTGAAGCGCCTGCGCAAATAATGAACATGCACCTTCAGGATTCGCGAGCTTGGCCTCGATACAGCCCAGGACGTTACATACTAGCCCCTTCAATCTCGGCGAACCGTTCAGATGCATGATCCGCTGCAAGTGTATTCCGGCTTCCTCGGTTTGTTCCAGGTTGAGATAAGCAAGAGCCAGGTAAAAACGAGTCAATGCACTTTCCGGATAGTCGGTCACAACCCTAGAAAATTGCATAATCGCCTGCGGGTACATTTGCAGTTTGAAATATCCCTGACCGCGACTGAAACACTCCAGATGCAGTTCTGGCAGTGCGGTAACAGCTTCCTGTTCAGGTTCGAGGGAAGCAGGCTTATCCAGTTCCCTTTCCCTCACCTGGCTCATTTTTTCTTCAAACATCAGCCACTCATCAATCATCCCGTCACTCATCCGCTTCAGCAAATTCCACTTTTGCAGCAATTCTTGTTTGCTTAGGCCTTCAGCAGAAGGGTAGCGCTTGATAATTTCATCTAACATGTCGTTCATTTCTGCGAAAACATGCTGGAACATCGATGCATCCCCACCCTTGAAAAAATGGATTAGTGCAGTGACCTGTACTCATTTTTTGTAGAATGGGTCGATTTCATTCCCCTTACCAGTCGATTACATAATCGTCGCATGAACTTCGTGCTTCATCGTTTGCACAGGTTTATTCTGTCCATCCACAAATACAACGGTAGGCTTGTGATTATTTGCCTCTTCTTGAGACATCATTGCATATGAAATGATTATCACGGTATCCCCAGGCTGTACCAGACGAGCTGCTGCTCCGTTCAAGCAGATCACTCCACTTCCACGCGGACCTGGAATGACATAGGTTTCCAGACGTGCACCATTGTTATTATTCACAATTTGCACTTTCTCATTTTCCATTAGATCGGAAGTTTCCATTAGATCTTCATCTATGGTAATGCTACCCACATAGTTCAGGTTTGCTTCCGTAACGGTTGCCCGGTGAATTTTGGATTTCATTAGTGTTCTAAACATGGGACAGTACCTCCGATTTTTGCAGCCTTATATTGTCAATCAATCTTGTTTTGCCGAATTTTACTGCAAGTGCGATCAACAGATCGTCACGACCATGAACTTTTTCCTGATCAGCAAGTGGCTCCAGGCTTGGAAAAGCCTGAATTTCAGCATAATCAATCACAGCCATTGGTGAACGTTCAATGTTCTGACGCAATATACTGCGGATATCCGCTGCTGTCATCGCCGTCCCTGCATCTACAGCTTCCTGTGCCTCTCGTAGTGCCTTGGACAGTACAAGAGCTTCCTGACGCTGTTCTGAGCTGAGGTACACGTTGCGCGAACTAAGCGCCAAGCCATCACTCTCACGAACGATAGGACAAGGCACAATCTCAACTGCCATGTTCAAATCGTTAACCATCTGCTGGATCACAGCTACCTGCTGTGCGTCCTTCATGCCAAAAAATGCACGCTGTGGTTGTACAATGTTAAAAAGCTTCGACACGACTGTAGTCACTCCGTCAAAATGCCCTGGACGTGATGCACCGCATAAGCGATCCGTTAGACGAGAAACCGATACAGTCGTTTGTGTAGGCTGTGGATACATCTCTTCAACAGAGGGAATAAATACGATATCTACCCCTTTTGCTCGTGCAGTTTCCACATCTCTGGCTTCGTCCCTTGGGTAACTGTCAAAGTCTTCATTCGGACCAAATTGAATTGGATTTACAAATATGCTCAAAACCACGATATCACTCTGTTCTTTAGCCGCTTGCATCAAACTTGCATGGCCTTCATGAAGAAATCCCATCGTAGGCACGAGTCCTACAATGGACTCTCTGGACTGAATCGACTGACGTTTCAAGCTCAGTTCTTGTCTTAATTCTGCGATTGTCCGTATCACTTTCATGCGTTTGTCTCCACCTTTTCTTTACGATGTCCGTATAGTTGATCCAGAACGCCGTCAGCGGCGGTAAATACATGTTCTTCTGCCGGGAATGAGCGATCCTTGACTTCTTTCACATAGGACTCAATGCTATTGCGAATCAATGTACCTACGTCTCCATACGATTTAACAAAGCGTTTTGGCGTGTATGGGGAAGCATACTGAACCACATCATGGAATACCAGTACCTGACCATCACACCCTCTACCTGCGCCAATACCAATTGTGGGAATAGAAAGTTCTTCCGAGATCGCTCTTGCCACTTCTTCCGTAACCAGTTCGAGTACAATGCCGAAGGCTCCCGCAGCTTCAAGCGCCTTGGCTTCGTCCATCAGCCGTTTGGCATCAGCAGCATCCTTGCCCTGAATACGATAACCGCCAATTTGATTCACGGATTGTGGGGTAAGCCCGATATGTCCAAGTACAGGTACACCGGCTTGCACAACCGCTTTTACCGTATCTGCAATTTCGAGACCGCCCTCCATCTTGACCGCTTGTGCATGACCTTCCTGCATCAGGCGACGAACCCCTTTGAGCGTCTCGTCCAAGCTGCCATGATACGTCATGAAGGGCATATCAGCCACGATAAACGTATTTCCCGCTCCACGTACTACAGAGCGTGTATGGTACACCATATCGTCGATCGTAACAGGCAAGGTCGAGTTAAAACCCAATACCACGTTTCCCAGTGAATCACCAACCAGAATGAGATCGATACCCGCTTCCTCGGCCAATTGGGCTGTCGGATAATCGTAAGCTGTAATCATGCTAAGCGGCACGCCGTCCTGCTTATATTTTTTCATTTTCACAATATTCAATGCATGTTTGTTTGCCATTTTCGTCATGGCTCCTCTCATCTTTTCAATTTAAACGCAACAAAAAAACCTTTTAGTTTCCACTAAAAAGTCCCGAAAAGTCAAAAAAGAGTCACTTGCGATCGTCCCTTCTGTCTCGGTCCTCTTCGGCTCAGAGCAGAATCCAACAACTCACTTTACTACTATTCCTGCCTTGTCACTGTAACATTTTAAAAGCAGAACAAAGCATACTATTGCCGGAGTGCAATTCGGTCTGCATTAGCCGATATCGCCTCACGAACACAGTATACCAAAGTTCTGCCCAAAGTTCACGTCTTATGTTCATTTTAACGGTGTAAATTCGACAAATTGTTTAATTTATCAATGAAACTTCACCGGAGTATACCGATACACGCTCACCGTTTTTCTTCTCCAAAATCAATGCACCAGAAGGATCAAGCCCTATGGCTGTACCTTCGATGATACCCTGCGGATTAGCCACCTTAATTTCACGGTTCATGGATACGGACAAAGCTTCCCAGAGCGAAGAGATCACACCGAACCCTTCCTTTTGATACAAAAAATACAAACGCTCCAACTCCGAGAGAATGGCCGCTGCAAGTTTGGTTCGGTCTATCGTTTGTCCGGTCTCCATCTTAAGTGAAGTAGCAATTGATATCAGATCCTCGGGATAATCCTTGGGATCGAAGTTCACATCTACGCCTATGCCTGCGATACAGTACCGTAATTCGTGGTCTTCAACGGTTGATTCAAGCAGAATCCCGCATACCTTGCGACCATCAATTAAAAGATCATTAGGCCATTTGATACCGGCATCAGCGCCTGTATACGATCTAATCGCACGACACACCGCCACACCCGTTAATAATGTAAGCTGTGGTGTATTTTGCAGTGCAAGCTCCGGACGCATTAGAACACTCATCCAGATGCCTCTTCCCGGTGGTGAGAACCATTTACGTCCAAAGCGGCCTCGTCCACCCGTCTGTTCTTCTGCCAGCACCACTGTCCCTTCACCCTGCCCCTGTTCAGCCATGTGCTGAACATCACCTTGGGTGGACAATGTGGAATTCAGAATGATTGCCTTCCGACCAAACACTGTCGTTTCCAGTGCCAGTTGAAGCGCTGTGGCATCGATACTGTCCGGTTTCGTGACCAAGCGATACCCTTTGCGAGATACGGCTTCAAACTCATAACCCATGTCACGCAGTTTGTTTACGTGCTTCCACACGGCCGTTCGGCTAATGGAAAGGTTGCGACTGATCTCTTCACCAGACACAAACTCTCCTTCTGCATTTAGTAACATATGTAACAGTTCCTCATGCTTTGTCATCTGCAGCCACCCGCTTTACTTCGTTGGTCAGCATGTCATGCTGATTCGCTATATTTCCGATCGCAGTCTCTCTTAAGAGATGTTTCATCAGTTGTCCAAGCCATGGTCCACCCTTACGTCCAAGCAGCTGTAGGATGTTCTCACCTGTAATTTGCAAATCTTTCAGTTCGTGCACCTTCATGGATTGGCTCCATGCAGCGCCGTGGGATTGTATTACCACGATCTGCTCTTCGTGTAGGACCTCTTGATCTCGCCAACCTGATGGAAGCAGTGGTTGAATAATGAGCCAGTCCTCTACTGCCTGACGTCCGCAAGACAGCACAGTTACGATCCATTCTGATCGCAGTGTCTCTTCATCCTTTTGCTCCTGTATGACTTTCTGGATCAACTCTTCGACCTGCAGAACTCCATTAATGCGGGAACGATCTTCATTAGAAAACGTCCATTTTCGAAGCAAAGCATCTGCTTCATCCTTGGTATAATGGCCTGCAATCAGTATCATGGACCAGCGCAACAAAACGTTCTCTTCCATTAATTGTTCCATATTAGACATGAGGGCTTTATTAAATCGTTCCCTGTGGATTGGTGCCTTCACATGCTCCAGTGCCTGACTGCGAAACAGCAATTCCAGACCGCGCAGCGGATGGGGGCCTGCCATCATTTTCACCATTTCGGTACGTACTCTCTCCATGGCGATATGTTGGAGCAGATCCTTTTGATGAACAAGCCCTTTCCAGGTGTTGTAGGCAATTTTGAAATCAAATACCGAAGCAAAACGAACACAGCGAAGCATCCGCAGCGCATCTTCACCAAACCGTTCTGTCGCCGATCCTACACATCTGACCCGTCCATCCTGGATATCCGATTGTCCACCGAAAGGATCAACGATATTTCCGTCTTGATCCATAGCGAGAGCATTCATAGTAAAGTCACGCCGCTGCAAATCTTCTTTGACATCCTGCACAAATTGAACGGCAGCGGGTCTTCGATTATCCTTATATTCAGATTCAGTGCGGAACGTTGTAACTTCAAAGTAAAAACCTCCTGAACGTACAGTAACCGTTCCATGCTGGAGGCCCGTAGGAATGCAATCCGCAAACAGTTCCATGACTTGCTCAGGAGAAGCGGACGTGGTGATATCCATATCATCCACGCTACGTTCCAGCAGTTCATCACGCACACAACCACCGACCCAATAAGCTTCGTATCCTTTTTCATTTAATGTTCGCAGCACCTGTTCACTTTGTCTTGCCATTTCATGATCTACCTGTGTCCATTGAACCACTTACTCTCACCCCATAACTACGTGTTGCTTGGTGTGGCTTACACAGATATATTTCCAAGATGGAACAATCCTATCTGACAATCAGCCACAAACCGGCTTCAGATTCGGAACTTCACGTCCCAGCACCCGGTAGTATATTTGTTCATATTCATGCCGAATAGCATCGTTACAGAAATCATGGTGTGCCCGTTTCAGGCACGCTTCTCTAAAGTCCGCTGTCAAACGGTCGTCTGTCAACAAACGAATCGTGTTCTCCGCCATCGATTGCGTGTCACCGATTGGAGACAAAAATCCGGTCTTGCCGTGCAATACCAATTCAGGGATCCCCCCTGCTATTGAACCAATGGTAGGTACACCACAAGCCATGGCTTCGAGTGCCACCAGACCAAAGCTTTCCTTCTCCGACGGCAGCATAAGCACATCAGCCATTGAAATGACTTGAGCAATATCATCCTGCTTGCCTAGAAAATGGACCTTGTCATTCAGTCCAAGCTCATTAATCTTCCATTGAATCTTCGGCAAATCCGGTCCTTCTCCAACAAATAACAGTTTGGCTGGTACTTGCTCCTGTACTTGACGGAACACTTCCACCACATCCTGTGTTCTCTTCACTGGACGGAAGTTGGAAATATGCATCAGTATTTTTTCGTGAGGTGCTGCGAAGTCTCTACGCAGACTTGCTGCATCACGTGGATAATAAATTCTTTTATCAATAAAGTTATAGGTCAGATCGATTGGACGCCTAATATCCAGCAAATCAACCGTTTCACGAATTAAATCCTGGGATACGGCCGTAACCGCATCACTCTCGTTGATGGCAAGTCGAATCAGATCCTTCAGCGACTCATCCTGCGCCAGTACGGTAATATCTGTTCCGTGTAACGTTGTGACCACCTTTAAATCCTCACCAACCATTTGTTTTGCCAAGAAGGCACACACCGCATGGGGCACTGCATAATGTACATGCAGCAGATCCAGCTGCTGTGCTTTGGCTACTTGCGCCATTTTCGTGGCCAATGACAGGTCATACGGTGGATAACGGAAGACGTAATAATCGTTGACCTCAACTTCATGATAAAAAATATTTTTCTGAAATTTACCCAGTCTAAACGGGATACTATTGGCAATAAAGTGAACCTGGTGACCCTGTTCGGCAAGCAATTTGCCCAGCTCCGTTGCGACAACGCCAGACCCTCCGAGGGACGGATAACAGGTAATACCAATTTTTAGCTTTTGATCCATCCGGTGGACGCTCCTTTAATCTCCCGCGTGTGCAGGTTGATGTAATGCAACGGAAATGCAATTGATAAATGATTTATACGAGCAAGTTCGATCGTTTTATGACTTGGCTGCTTGGCCAAATTGATGAACTACATAAGGTGTAATGCTAGCGAACCCTTCTGCAAAAGGAATGAGGCTCCGCTGTCCGAGCAAAGAATCCCGGGCTTTCACACGTTCAATATATCCTTGAGTCAATGGAGTGGCAACTGAGCCTTCTCCCAATTCGAACTGGGAACGATAACTTAGCAATGAATTTTCCTTCTGCTCATAGTGTTCCGTAATATCCACAATCAAATCCGTTGGTCCGATATCGTTAATGAAGTAAAAATACAATTCTTTCACTTGAACTGCGGGCATGTCCGGCTTATAGTTTCTAAGCTTGGCATTAAAGACAGCCTCCTGCACCAGCTTGCTGCACATTACATGATCTGGGTGACGATCCTCCCAATATGGCGCAAACACGATTCGAGGGGCATGACGCCGTATCTCGGCAGTCACAGCTTCGATGTGTTCAGGAGTAATATACAGCCCCCGATCAGGCAAACCGAGATTGCTTCGACACGAAAGACCGAGGACGCGGGAGGCTTGCTCCGCTTCCTCGGCTCTGCGCTCTACCGTCCCGTTGGAAGACATCTCCGCTCGGGTCAGATCACACACGCCTACTTTCAGTCCAGCTGCAGTATGTTTGGCAATCGTCCCTGCCATCCCAATCTCTGCATCATCCGCGTGTGCACCAAATATGAGAATGTCCAAACTCATTGAGCATCACCCGAATTCAATCCACCCTCAGGCTTGTATTTATGTACAAGCTCTCTCCAGCCAAAATCACCGCGATCGAGCGCTTTGACGAGAATTTCTGCAGTTGCAATATTCGTAGCAAGCGGAATCCCCTGTACATCGCACAGACGCAGCAAAGCGTTAATATCTGGTTCATGAGGTTGTGCCATCAATGGATCACGCAGGAAAATAATCAAATCCATCTCATTTTGTGCAACCAAGGCTCCGATCTGTTGATCTCCGCCCAGTGGACCGGATTCAAACCGATGGATTTGTAGTGAGGTTCCTTCCATAATACGAAGACCTGTTGTACCTGTCGAGTATAATTGATGGTCTGTAAATACGTTTTCGTAGGCTGTCACGAAGTTAACCATCTCTTCTTTTTTGCGATCATGGGCAATAAATGCAATTTTCAACATGACAATCTCCTTTTAGTGTGTGTTCAAAAAGTCAGGTTTTCAGCAACAAGAAGGTTGGATGAAGCTAGGGACTGAGTAGCGGAGCTACACGTTTTCGGAGAAAACGGCTTCGGAAGCATGTGCTTGCGAACCTACGTGAGCAACGGAAGGCCTGGCTTCATTCAAGATTCGATGTCGTATACGCTTCTCGAGTGACCTCGTGATCAAAAGTTGACTTTTTGAACTACCTCTTTTAGTCGATAAAGTGATCAAATCCGTAGATAAGTCCTGTATATTCCATAACCTTCTGTACACCAATCTTAACACCAGGCATATAACCTGCACGCTCATAGGAATCATGACGGATTTTGAGGGATTGGCCAAAGTCTCCAAATACCACTTCCTGCTGGGCGAATACCCCCGGCAACCGGACACTATGAATTCGGAATCCATTATAATATCCACCACGCGATCCTTCGATCGTCTCTTCTTCATTCGGATTACCCTGACGAAGTTCCTCGCGGTTTGCTGCAATTAGCTCGGCTGTTTTGATTGCTGTACCCGAAGGAGCATCCAGCTTCTGATCCCCGTGATATTCGATGATCTCCACATTCGGCATATGTTTGGCAGCCTGTGCGGCAAATCTCATCATCAGAATAGCACCGATTGAGAAGTTCGGGGCAATCAACCCTCCAATGCCTTTGTCCTGACACTGCTTGTCCAGCTGTTCGATCTGTTCCGGCGTAAAGCCGGTAACACCCATAACAGGTCTGACCCCATGCCGGATCGCAATCTCTGTATGAGCAAAGGCATATTGAGGGACTGTAAAGTCCACCATAACCTGTGGTTTATTCTCTGCAAAAGCCATCTCAATATCATCGGTCAGAAGCACCCCACATTCGGGTAGACCGACAAGTGTTCCGGCGTCCGTGCCTACTCCGGAGCGGTTGACCGCTGCGGCGAGCTCCAGTTCAGGATCTTGAAGCACCAGTTTCACTACTTCACGGCCCATCCGGCCAGCTGCTCCGATTACGGCAACTCTTATTACTTCACTCATCTTGACTGCATCTCCTCACTATATTGGTTCGATTGGTTAAATCCATTCAAAAGATCTCCATCCCGCTTTGAAACGGCATCTTATTGAATGGATTTCATACGCTGCTTAATTTCCTGTAACAATAGATGCAGTTGATCATTCTGCGGGTCCAGCAACAATGCGTCACGAACGGAACGGGTTGCAAGGTCGAACTCATTCAGATCACTGTAAGCAAGAGCAAGCATGATATGCGCTTCCACATATAACGGGTCAAGTTTTACTGCCTGTTTCAGCAGATCGGCCGCCTGCACATATCGTTCATGCGTTCCGTTTCCGGCCTGTTCAAGCAGCACCTTTGCCTGAAGGCTTATCTGTTTGGCTTCCAGGGTCTGCAAATGCAAAACATACTCCTCTATCCCTTGTGACAGTTCAACAGCCTTACGGGCATATTCAAGCGCTGGAACAAGGTGTTGACTACGAGCATGTGTAATGGAACAACGATAATAGAGCTCCGCATGTTCCGGGTAAGCATTAATGGCAGATTCAAACCAACGAATCGCCTGCTCAAAATCATTTTGCAAAATACAGCGGTAAGCATGCTGCATATACTCTTCCGGTTTCATCATCCAAGCTGTCCCTCCCCCATTGAGGTGATGGTACAGCATATGTAATCTACGCCTAATCGGTGTTTTTTGGCGTCCACCGATTTGCATCGCGTGTGTTAAATTTATGCATGACTTTGTCGTGCGCCTCTGCCAGATCGATCCCGAGAGAGTTAGCAAAACAAATCGTGATAAATAAAATGTCCCCGAGCTCAAGCTCAATGGAATTGTCTGCTTCGGAAGATTTTTTCGGTTTTTCACCGAACTCGTGATTCACTTCCCTTGCAAGCTCTCCCACCTCTTCAGACATACGGGCGAGCATGGCCAGCGGGCTGAAGTATCCTTCTTTGAACTGGGAAATATACAGATCAACCTCACGCTGCATTTCTGCAATGCTTTTCTCCATGAGAACGGATTCTCCTTTTGAAATTGTGTCGTATTTGTTCCTAATATATCAGTTATTTAGATTCACTTCCACCATCATAAACGACAAATCATTTTTAAAGAATCAATAAACAGGTATACTAAGATGGGAATGATTGCTTTCTCATTCTAATTTGTAAAACGGAGAGGGAACTTATGAGCACTTCCAAAACCTGGGTTCAATTCAAATTGATTCTCCCCATCCTATTGGGTACGGCATTGTATGCCTTTGGACTTCTGTACTTCATCATCCCCAACCAGCTCATGGAAGGCGGCGTAACCGGGATTACGGTCCTGCTAAATTATGCATTCAACATCTCTCCTTCGCTTACAACCTTGGTCGTTAATATTCCACTCTTTCTAGTGGGGCTCAAGATTTTGGGCGGCAGACAGATGATTTATACAGGCGTGGGTATAGGAGCGCTTACGGTGTTCCTCTGGTTATTTGAAAAAATGATTGATCTTGGCTGGATTGAACCGCTGCATACCGAGAATGACCTTTTACTTGCGGCGCTTTACGCTGGGGTTACATTGGGAGCAGGCCTTGGAATCGTTTTCCGCTGGGGCGGAACGACAGGTGGTTCTGACATCATAGCCCGCATTCTTAATCGAAAATATGGCTGGAGTATGGGACGAGTACTATTAGGTATCGATTTCATCATTATTGGTATCTCCCTCGTCTACATTCCCAAAGAAAAAATACTGTATACCCTTGTGGCTGTATTTATCGCCTCTAAAGTAATCGACTTCATTCAGGAAGGGGCTTATTCGGCCCGCGCATTTATGATCATCAGTGATCATGCACCTGAGATTGCAAATTTGATTACCCGTGATATGGATCGCGGCGTAACGCTCATTCCAGCCATTGGTGCGTATTCGAAACAAGCCAAACATGTTGCTTACTGTGTCATCTCCAGGCAGGAATTCAGACGTTTGCAGACGATTGTGCGTTCGGTTGATCCTAGAGCATTTGTTATTATTAGCGATGTGCATGACGTACATGGAGAAGGGTTTAAGGAAAGCTGAACTTTATACTTGTACAAAAGAAAACCTCTATCTTCAAGAGAAGCGCCACCAGCTGGCCTTCCTTGTAGACAGAGGTCTTTGTCATATCATGATGACAGTAATGGCTCAACGACGAAACGGAAAAATGCCTTGCTGCTGTGCCCGATATTTACGGTAACCCGCATAACTTAGTGCTGCTATGATTATGGAAGTAATCAGCAATCCGGCCGCCCTGCGATTGGGCCCCTGAACAAACGGTACAAAGGCACTTTCGTCCTTTTCTCGACCAAACAACTGGTTCACCAACTCTTCACCATGGGCTACCATACTCTTTAATTGTGCGGTGTCAATCTGCTTGGCCGCAGTCAGACCTTTGGTATGAGACAACCAGGCATCCAGTTGGGCGATCTCGTAAGGTTCACGGCGGATCATCGCCGCAGGTCGAATCGTCTCGTAATGCTCCTCCAGCAAGGCGTAGCGGCTTGCTATTATCGTCGAACTTAACTGCTGGTCTGCCGCGGTTGACAGCGCATCAATATCATTTTTTACGATTTTATAATACTGGAGCCATAGGGGTTTGGCCGGGTTAGCGAGACTATCTGCCGCAAGTCGAAGTTTGGCAGAAGCCTGCTGCAAAGACGCATCATCACTTTTCACCCTGACCGCAGCTTCTTTTACTTCAACAATGGTCTCGGATAGGGCATGAATGCCTTCTACAGTAGTCTGACCCTCAAAGGATATATGCTCCAGACCTTTACTGATTCGCAAAATACTGCCTCTAACCTCTTCAATATCATTCTCCAAGGCATGTCGATACAGCAGGGCCGCTTCTTCATTTAATTGCTCAATTGAATTTTTGGCTGATACTTGCTGATCTGTATTTCCGTTCGCATCTGTACTTTCCGCTGATACGCTGTATGACAAGTTCGTCCAGAACAGTAGAGTCATGAACGACACCACCATAAATCCAGTTTTGATCCTGAACGTTCTCTTCATGGACATCCCTCCCACCATCAATGTATGGCAGGGAAGAGTTCCTTAGAACAAGCTTACATGATGAAATCAGGCCCGTTTGGCCTGTCTCAAGGCAAGCCACGCACAGAGAATGCTCACTAGCGTCAGTCCCACGGTGAAATTGCGTACACCATCCAGATGATCCATCAGCGATGCGGGCAGCCAAGGGAAGATGTCATAGGTATAATCCATTGTATCGTTTAGCAGTGTCCACAAGGCAGCAACCACCAAAGCACCCCAACGGAACCCAAAGAACCTCACATACAGCAATGCCTCGATAGCCATGGCGCTATGCGACGCAATCAACATCCAATCCTGCCAGTTCTGTGCGCCCCCCTGCATCCAGCCTGCAAAAATGATGGAGACTGCCCATACGCCGTATTTTACCGAAGTAACCACAGCAAGCGCCTGTATGACATGTCCAATCCGATTCAGAAGCCTCGATTTCGGCTTGTACAAAATCCACAATAAGGATAGTGTAAAAAACAGACTCGCTGTCGGACTGTCCGGCACAAACACAATTTGCCATAGTGGTTGCTGTGCCAGCGTATATTCCAATTGATCCCCGTACCATATGTATCCATATACTGTTCCTAATGCGTTACACCAAAAAAGAAGCCACAGGAAGTAACGGTTTGTTAGAAATTCCCGGCTCCAAAAGTACGATAAAGCCACATGCTCTGCCCCTTCCATTATGTGTATTCTGCGTTCCAAAAGATGATGTTGCGAAAAACGCCTCAAAAAAACCTGACCGCATAAACGATCAGGTTTCATTGCTTATTTCGATTTTACTGTTCTGCCTTCTGTTTCGCAAGCCATTCCGCCAAGTGATTGATGTCATCATCTGTCAAACCTTGGGCGATGGCTTGATCATACATTGCGGGCATTGAGTTATATCCTTCTTTGATAATGGTCAGAATTTCTTCCTGGCTGTGTTTGTCGCCCACACCCCGAAGCGAAGGCCCTCCTGCTCCCTTCATATCAGCCGCATGACATCCGATACATCCGGCCTTTTTGAAGGTTTCCATCGCAGGGTCATCCTTCTCAACAATCGCCACTTCTTCTTTTTGACCTGCCGCATTCGACGTAGGAAGACCCTGCGCGTGTTTCTCACGCGCTTCTTCTTCACGCTGAATATGTTCCGGCTTTTGGCCGCTTGCTTCCAACTCATGCGCGTAGTGTGTCCATGCAACATTGGTCAGGTAGAAAACGGCCATCACCGATAGAATCATAAGTGATGATGCAATCGGACGTTTGTAGAAACGCCGCTCCTTGCCTGTATCCAGAAAAGGGGCCAGTAACAAAGCACCGAAAGCAACTCCGCTGACTCCAAGTACCCCGAGCAGGACATAATCACCTGAGGCATATGGGTATTTCAAATACTGATACAGAAAAAGGAAGTACCAGTCCGGCATCGGGATAACCGATGCACTTGGATTGGCCGGATAGCCCAGTGGTGCAGGTTCCGAAATCGTTAATACCAGAATACCAACCAGTACAACGACACCAACCATCCATTCCTTCAGCAAGAAGTTAGGAATAAAAGCCTCTGATTTGCCGGGATACGCCGTGTAATCCGGTGGAGTTATAAACCCCGCTCCTTTACGGACGCGTGAGTCCCCGACGAAGATAATCTTTTCCTGGTCATCTGACTTGTGTCCGTGAGCCATGTCGATTCCTCCCTTCTCAGATTATAGTGGTCCCGAAATGCCCTGTCTGCGGATCATAATAAAGTGACCGACCAGAAGCACCAGAAGCACAGCCGGAAGGAAGAAGACGTGCAGGGCAAAGAATCGTGTTAACGTCTGCGCACCTACAATAGTTCCGCCTTGCAGGAATTCCTTAATGATCGGTCCCAGCCAAGGAACCGTATTCGCAATCTCCAGAGTAACCTTGGTTGCAAAGTAGGCTTTGTTATCCCAAGGCAACAGGTAACCGGTAAGCCCCAGACCCAGCATGACAAAAAAGATCAGCATGCCGACAACCCAGTTCATCTCGCGTGGTGCTTTGTAAGAGCCGGTAAAGAACACACGCATCGTATGTAAGAACATCATAACGATAACCAAGCTGGCTCCCCAATGGTGCATCCCGCGTACAATTTGGCCGAAGGCTACTTTAGTCTGCAAATACTCAACACTGGCGTAAGCATTAATAATATCAGGCACATAATACATGGTCAGGAACATCCCTGACAAAATTTGAATAACAGTGATAAAGAACGTCAATCCACCAAAGCAGTACACGAATGCGGAAAAGTGATGAGCCGGGTTTACGTGCTCTGGAACTTCATGATCCGCAACGTCCCTCCAAATTGGCGTGATATCGAGACGCTCGTCAATCCAGTCATAGACATTTTTAAACATCTGCGTTCACGCCTCCTATTTGACTCGGGTGTTCGGAATAATGTCGCCCAGATAAACCCAACCCTGATCTTCTTTAACCACATACTCATCAAGCGGCTTCGGGGCTACGGCAAGGTTCTTGCCTTCCTTGTTATAATGCGCGCCATGGCACGGACAATGATATTCGTCAGGATATTGCTTATCACTGTTCCAACCTACGGTACATCCCAAATGTTTACAAATGGGTGAAAGCGCATAGATTTTGCCCTGCTCATCTTTCCTGATCCAGGCGATTAACGAAGCATTGCTCAAATACCAACCGTCTTGCTGTTTCAATTCAAACGTAAATTCTTGAGGTTCATTCGTAATTTTGCTGATTTCCGCTACTTTGACAGAGGTGCCTTCTCCCTTGTGCTGCAAAATCGGGTCCACCGCAAAACGGACCATGGGGAGTATTGCACCGGCGGCCATGTAGGCTGTAGCTCCACCAAGCGTGTACGTCAAAAACTGCCTGCGTGACATTTCCATGCGGCTTGGCAATTTCATCGAAGCTTCGTGCTGGTCATGCTCACTGCTCATACTGTCTCCAACCCCCTTTTTCAGCCAACTCTCTCAATCGTTTTCATTATCAGAAATTCCACGACTTACTAGAACATACATAATCATATAGTAGCCCTAGAACACCGTCAAGAATTTGTCACACATTTTTAAGGTTCATTTGTAAGCGTTATTAAAAAAATGTTGGTAAATTGTCACATTTGTCACAGGTAGGTCACCTTTTCCATAACTCACGGATTTTTTCCCCGACAAAACGCGAAATCCCTTCTTCTCCAACCTCTTGAATTAAAGTAGAACGACTTAATACCAAATCTGCAGAGGTAATTTGGGTATGTTCCAACTCGCCATCAGATGACATTATAACCACATATTTGAAACCGGAGGATTTGAGCTGTTCGGATAAGGTATTTAATGCCATTGACATATCTGGACACGCATAATGGAATGCAGGGTAAGTCATGATACGTCCTTTAAAAGGAATCTCCACCAGATCCAAAAAATCTCTAAGTCGCTCCAACGCCTCAGTTGCTTCAACCGGGGACTGCTTGCCCGTCAGGGCTGTATATGGAATAAGGCATGTATCCAGATAGAGTTGCAGTTCCGCCCAGCTGTCTTGAGTCATCTCACTGAATTTCAATTCCCTAATTCCCCTCTCTATCCATTTTATTCCCATATTATATATGAGCGTATATTATAAATCCAGAGATTCATACTTTTTCCGCATAAGAATGATGAAGAATACAAAAAAGAAATGCGTGTTTCACGCATTTCCTGTCGTATATATTATTTTACATGCTCATCAGTTTATGGCCTTTAGTTCATCCGTCAGATTCCGGAAAGCTACTTCGTCTCCGGTAGCCAATGCCTTATCGATTTCCATATACAGCTTCTCGCTGCGCTGTTTACGAAGCGCGTCGTCCCACACCATCTCAGCAGCCAGCCCCAACATGACTTCATACGTAACTTTCATTTTATCCAATAGGATGCACCTCCAAAACGGATTTAAGAGCTCCTATATTCCTTTCCTTTGGCAACATAACCTAGTGTAGTTCTGGACATCCGCTCAAGATCTGCGTCAGTCAACTCACGTATCACTTTGGCTGGTGTGCCCAAAGCAAGGGTATAGGGCGGTATTTTAGTATTTTCAGTTACAACAGAACCGGCCCCGATCAGCGTATATTCACCAATTTCGGCTCCATTGAGAAGGATAGCGCCCATACCAATCAGCGAACCTGTTCCGATACGACATCCATGGATAATCGCAGAATGCCCTACCGATACATCGTCGTCCAAAATCAAAGGTTGATCTGTGTTGACGTGCCCAACAGCATTATCCTGTATATTACAGCGCCGTCCAATCACAATGGGTGCCAGATCGGCGCGCAGCACAGCATTGAACCAGATCGTAGATTCTTCACCCATTGTCAGATCACCTATAAGTTTGGCGCCTTCAGCCATATAGACCGAAGGGTGTAACTGGGGTTGCATACCTTTGTATGGAATTATCATTAGTATCACTCCTTAATTTGGGAGTGATTTTAGCAACTTGTCCTTCACTTGTCAAACATAACGGGACTAATATCCCCGGACAGCGAGCGACAGGATGACGCAAGCCGTGAACCCCATGCTGTCATTTGTACTGTTCGCCCATCTGCATGTTCTCCAATGCGAAGCATGCCTAGGTGCAGCATCATTTTGAGTATCCTGTTGTCATAAATCGTCTCGGCAGTGTCATAATAGAACGGCTGAATGTAGGGACCAATCTGGCGGAACAAAGACTCTGCTGTGGACCAGCCAGCTGCACATTCCCCTGTCCAGTACACTATGGAGGACAGATTGGGAATAGCACCTTTATAAAGTCTTAACCAAAACCGAAATAGCTGTATCATCTCGGCTGTTTTCTCCGCACCCAGCTTGTCTTCACCAGAAGGTGACAATTTCAGCGTGCCCTGCTCCTCACGGACCAGACGATGATGAAAAGCATAGTCGTAGATGAACGCAAATCGGTCGGGGTAGTCTTTGAACGAACGACCATAACCGAATCTCCATCCTGCCTTACCCACCAGCGCCTCACTCACATGCAAATGCTCCATGATCTGCTGTTGAGAACGACGATACATCATGCCTTCTGCGTTCAGTGCTATTTCATGCTGCTGGACAAATTGCAGAAACAGTTTCAGATCATCTGCGAGTAGATGGTATTCATCCCTGTAAACGGGCGGCTCGCTCGTCTGTGCAATGCCTGCTTTCAGGTGAGTGGATAACACATCACGAAATCTCATTTGCAAATCCTTAGGTACCTGATACAGGTATCTGGTCTGCTGAGTTGTGCCATTGAATAACCATCCACTCTTCGTGAAGCTTACGATAAGATCACGTGGACTGGCTCCAGCCTCGCTATCTTTTTTATCCATCGATTGACGAGCAATGGCGACAAGTTCCTCCATACCGAAGTATTGGCGGGTATCAAACAGCAAGTTGTTCAAAAACCGTAGATCTACCTGGTTTAGTTCCCTAACCTGCTGCTCAAAAAAAGGTCTGCTGCCCAATGTAGTGAGAATACTCTGGATGAGTTCATGTTTGGAATTGGGCTTACACTCGCACTGGTAATAGTCTGCTATTCGATTAAGCTGGCCGATATCGGCAAAAGTAAGCATATCCGCTAGATTCATGGGTCCATCGCCTCGCCCTTGACTACTTTTTGGCTGTTGATTCGGGGCCTGGAGTAGTTTGGTTTTGTAAACATCGTTGACGGAATTCCCATGATCTAAACCTCTTTTTTGCAAATCTTTTATGTTTTAACCATACTATGCCCGAAGTTGCCTGCTCAGAAGAAGAATGAGAGGTTCAAAATCATATAGAAATTGAACTAGAGAATATTTACACTTGCCACTCCAATGACAGAACAACCTTCTGATCGCTGTTATCCCCAATTTTTTTGGATTCCCTTTTTTCGAAGGGGAAAATCTGGGGACAAAGGCGCAGCGTATGCTTCCGACGCAGCTTTCTTTCAGAAAGCTTTTAGCTCCGCTTCCTCAGGTTAATTCTGTCCTCTCCGTTCTTGTGTAAATGTTTATTTCAATCTCTATAGAATGCCAGTTACACATTGCTATAACGCAAAAAAACAACCTGAGTTAATTACTCAGGTTGTTTTGCCAGATCTAATGAAAGGTGTCGTGTACAGTTATAAAGCAATGGACTCCAATCGTCACGTTCCTTCTCCAGGATCGTAAGCGATAGGTTTCCAATTCGTTCCGTATAGCGGTCTTTATACAAAGCTGATAGCAAACTGGCTAAAAAAGCGCCATGGGAGACAATCAGCACATTTTGGTCCTGATGAGCCTCCCATAAATCCTCCAGAAAGCCCAATGCACGTGTCTGAATATCAGCAATCTGTTCCTGTCCCAAATCAAGCGTCTCCCAGGAAGCGCCCCAGCGAGCCACACGCTCTTCGGATGTCAGACCTTCAATTTGACCAAAGGCACGCTCTTTCAAGCGTGCATCCGGCTCAAGCAAAGGAACATTCAATAGCCCGGAGATAATCTCTCCCGTCTCCTGAGCTCTGGACAGCCCGCTCGTAATGATATGGTCCCAGCGATACTCTTCGGTAAGCAAACGTCTACCCAGACGCTCAGCTTGCTCACGACCTTCCGCATTCAGAGGTATGTCTGTCTGTCCCTGAATACGCCCTGCTGCATTCC
The DNA here is from genome assembly GCF_038020215.1 of Paenibacillus sp. FSL F4-0087. Lineage (NCBI taxonomy): Bacteria > Bacillati > Bacillota > Bacilli > Caryophanales > Paenibacillaceae > Paenibacillus > Paenibacillus sp. FSL F4-0087. Next base: position 5,202,751 of record NZ_JBBODJ010000001.1, on the reverse strand, counting down.
AGTCGGTTAGACCGTGACGAATAAGCCCAATGCGCATCTCATCCCTCATTTCTCTATACGGTGAACGAAAGCTTTACCTAAGCACGTGCACCTTGTTTGCGTTTGTTTGTTGAACGATGCATCCGCCCAAGAGAGAACAGAGCCATACCTATTGCAAGCAGCGACAACGCCATCCAGTACTGTGGATACGCTGGGCCCATGCTCACAACGAAGGGCTCAATAATACTCCCTCTATCTGCTCCCGTCATGTTGTACTTGTACAATCCGGAGGAAGAAGGCTCACTGCCCGCTACTCCTGTCTCCAAAATACCCGTAGAGACCACGCTGGTCTGCTCAGCTTCTGATACGTCCGGCTTAAACATCGCCATGTACAGAAAGCTGCATAAGAAAATTGCCAGGAACGCAGCAATCCACAAAGACATATGCTTGCGGATCACAGCAGAGAAACGATTAACCTTTGCCTCTTCCGGCAGTAGCCATGGAGACTCCGCATAGATCCGGTCCATAACATTACGGTTCACTTTCTCTGCTTGTTGTTCTGTCACTGGGACCGGTATGCTGTGCAGCAGAATTTGAGCTTCTTCCCAAACCTCAAATTGCTGCGAGCAATCTTCACAACCAGCGAGATGAGCATGAAATGCAATTCGCTGAGGATGAGCTTCCGGCAAGTCCCAGACCAGTGCAAACAGTTCCTGGGCTTCATTGCAATTCATCTGTTCTTCATCCCTTCATATGGCTCGTAGACCGGTTCGAAGAAATAAGGTTCCAATTGAGTTTTTACGCTTGACCTTGCTCTGAACAATAACGATTTTACAGAACTGACGCTCTGCCCAAGAATATTTGCAATCTCCTGGTAATCTAGTTGATCATACTCACGGAGTATAATGGCAGAACGCTGCTTCTCCGGTAAATTGTTAATTGCATCCCTAACCAGCATCACCCGCTCACTGCGCAATACAGCATGCTCTGGCGCATTCTCAGAAGGAGCAACAGGTACAATACCGCTCTCTTCAAGTGGAACACTCCCACTACGCTGTTTGCGAAGCTCACTCAGTACCGTATTTCTCGCAATGGTATATAACCAGGTTGAGAATGAGGCATCCACCTCTCGGAATGAGTGCAGACTGCGGAACGCCTTATAGAAAGTCTCAGAACAGAGATCTTCCGCAAGCAGCTCCATATTAGAACTTTTCAACATATGATATACGAAAGCCAGTATTTTACGCTGATAACGACTCATCAGCTCGGAATATAACTCCAGGTTACCTTCCTTGATCTCTCGAATCAACTGGGAATCCGTCATTTGAGTGCGACCCCTCCTCGCCCATCCATGTGCTTCTCCCCGTTCGACTCTATCCATGTATTACCGAACAGGCACAAAAAAGTTGCGGTTTTCACCGCATAAAACAGCGTTCAGCGCCAAAACAGGCCTTCCCGCCAAATTCCCCTATGTAATGGCAATTTCCCCAACGTTTCTACATTAACAGTATTTATTGTACAACGGTCTGCATCATCCTGGCAAATCCATGGCTTCCGTTGAAGCCCGACCAGTCATTATTATGCAGCCATTTTCTCGTCCATGACTTCAATTTGATCCCTTTTGTGAAGCCACTCATATATTGGACGAACGAAGGCCTCAAAAAGTTTGTGTGAATTAAGAAATAATTTTAAAATTTCAGCAGAATTTCGTCATAACATATTTTTAGCAATTGCACCATTAAACCTTATTTCCGATCATCGAGCAATAGACAAAATGCATTTCCAACTCACTTTATGCAAGGATTATATTTCCTTAATTTACGAATGTTATAATTAACTTAAACAATTTTACTCAAAGTGTTGACAAAATGAAAACGGATACATATAATAAAAGTACAGTATGGTTTCTCTCCACTCCTATCCAATAACTGTATTGCTCCACGTGAGCAATGGCCGCTTATGTAAGCGGTCTTTTTTTTGTCCTTTTTTAGAACATGTCCTGTAACAGCCGATTATCAACATAAAAAAGAGGGCTTTCGCCCCCTTCCAATAACCTAAACCCACACTTGATACCCCAGGGAATCCAGCAACGTTTTGGCACGTTCCATTTCTTCTTCTTGCCGGAACGACAAACGCATAATGCCCGGCACATCGACCCGGTTCTCAATAATCTCCATGTTGCTTAAGTTAATATCATTCGCCCCAAGCTCGGTGGCAATCTTGCCGATCATCCCCGGTGCATCCTGTACGTCCGTATATAGATCAAACAACGACGAGATCATGCCTTTCCGTCGTTCTGGCAGCACACTGCGGAACTCGCGTGCCTGACGAAACGCCTCCTCAATGCCCTCACCATTTTGTTGCTCCAGCATATCGGTGAAAGCCGTCATTTGGCCGTTCCAGTCCTTCAACAAGCCCAGCAGCACCTCACGGTTGCTCAGCAGAATATCTCTCCATACAATGGCATCACTGGAGGCAATCCGAGTAATATCACGGAAACCGCCTGCAGCCAGCATTTTATACAAAGGGTTCGACTCATTATATTCACGCACCTGGTTCACCAGCGCAACTGCAATAACATGTGGCAAATGACTGATCGCTCCAACTATGTCATCGTGCAGCAGCGGCTCTACACGAACAATCTGTGCACGTGTGTACGCAAGAAGATCAGATAATCTGTCATAAGCTTCCTCAGGTACTTGTTCTGAAGGGGTCAAGACATAGTATGCATTCTCAAATAATACAGACGAGGCTGCATCCACACCTGCACGCTCAGATCCGGCCATCGGATGACCGCCAATAAAGTATGCATCACTCATGCGGACATGCTCAGCACAAGCTGCGATGGATGCCTTTGTGCTTCCTACGTCCGTAATGATACATCCCTTTTTCAAGGGAAGCTTGGCCAATTGTCCAAAATAGGATTCGAGCAGCCCAACAGGTACGCACAAAAAAATAAAGTCGGCATCCTGTACCGCTTCCTCCAGAGAGAGCGTAGCATCATCCACTACACCACTCGCTATGTACTTGTCCTTCAGTTCAGGCAGGTGGGCATAGCCCATCACCGTTACACCAGGCTTGCCTTTGAAGCAAAGCGCCAGTGAACCGCCGATGAGCCCTACACCGATCATTGCAATTTTTAGTTTCATGGGTCCTCACTCTTTTCATCGCCAGATTTAAGGGCGTGCTACCGCCTTCTCAGCCAGCGTGTTCTTCAGTGCCGTGACAAACGCACGGTTCTGTTCTGATGTTCCGACGGACACACGAATGTATGTTGGATATACATGGAATCCAGGACGAACGATAATGCCTTGTTTCAAAAGCGACTGGAATGCCGTTGCAGATGGCATGTCCAGATCAACCATGATGAAGTTACCCTGCGAAGGGAAAAACGGCAGTTCTAACCGTGTGAATTCATTTTGTAAATACGCTCGTTCTACTGCATTACGCTCCGCACATTCTTGGACAAAAGCCTGATCCTCAAGTGCAGCTTTCGCCGCAGCCTGACCGAATCGTGAAGTATTAAACGGTTCACGCACACGGTTGATCAGATCGATTACTTCTGGGCGTGCAATACCGTATCCAATACGCAATGAAGCCAATCCATAGATTTTGGAGAATGTCCGCAAAATAACCAGGTTAGGATAACGCTCAATCATAGGAACACTTTGTGGATACGCCTCATCTGTTACAAATTCATAGTAAGCTTCATCCAGCACAACCATCACATGAGAAGGTACACGATCCATAAATGCCGTCAATTCCTGCTCAGAGATAATTGTACCGGTTGGATTATTGGGGTTACACACCCAGATTGCTTTCGTCTTATCATTGATTTGCGCCAGCATGGAAGTCAGGTCATGAGTTCCATCTTTGAGCGGTACTTCAATGCTGATAGCACCTTCGATGTCAGCGTTACTTTTGTATACAGAGAACGTCTGGTCAGCCATGATGTTCTCGTCTCCCGGGAGAAAGAATGCACGAGTGATCAACGCAATGATCTCATCCGATCCACAACCAAAGATTAGATTATCCCGTTCCACTCCCAGATGCTTCGCCAGCACTTCAGTCAGTTCCGTGGAACTTCCATCCGGATATATGCTTACATTGACTAGCTCTCTGGTGATTGCTTCAAGCGCAGCAGGAGAACTCCCATATGGATTTTCGTTGGAGGCCAGCTTGATCACTTGCTCCAAACCCAGTTCACGTTTCACTTCTTCAATCGGTTTGCCCGGTTTATATACAGGCAGATTGACAATCTGGGACTTCGGTTTCAACCCGACCGCCTCCTGTTATTGAAATAGTTATGGACATGCCTCAGCCTGTGCTAAGCATGCCCTGGGGATGTAACATCATTGAATCCCTATCCTTTTAATTGTGCCACAAAGTTGCGAATTTGCAACAGTCCCGCCTGACGCGTATCCGGATTTCCAAGAAGAGGTATAGCTTCTTCCACCTGACGAACGATAGCACTACCAACAACAACACCATCACAGATGCGGGAGAAACGAGTTACCTGCTCGTGACTGGAAATGCCGAAGCCAACAGCGACCGGAAGATCTGTCAGGCTCTTTACAGTTTCAATGAAGCTCTCTACTCCATCGAAAAAGGAAGCTCTCTCTCCCGTGACACCCAGAGAAGAGACACAATAGATGAAACCACGTGCTCCCGTAACAATACGCTCGATTCTCGCGTTGGACGTAGGGGCTACGAGCGGAACCAAATGCACACCTGCAGCATCCGCACGGCGTCGCATATCCTCCGCTTCCTCAATCGGAAGATCCGGGATGATCATGCCACTGATCTCATGTTTGATCAACTCGTCAAAAAATACATCCAGTCCTGTCTGTAACACCGGATTATAGTAGGTGAACAATACAAAAGGTAGTTTCACACCCGCAGCACGCGCTCTTGCTGCTGTCTCCATACAAGTCCGAATTGTGATCTGACTTTTCAATGCACGCTCGGAAGCACGCTGGATTACCGGTCCATCTGCGAGCGGATCAGAATAGGGAACACCGAGTTCCAAAATGTCCGCTCCAGCCTGTTCCAGTTCCTTAATGATCTCCACCGTGGTGTCCACATCTGGATCTCCAACCGTAAGAAATGGAATAAGTGCTGTCCGGTTCTGTTCTTTCAATTGTTGGAAGGTCTGGTCCATCAGGTTCATGCCAAGTCCCCTCCTGTGTATTTCATAATGGATTCAACGTCTTTGTCACCACGACCGGAAAGACAGATCACAACGATATCATCAGCGCTGAGTTCAGGCGCAAGCTTGACGACCTGCGCAACAGCATGGGCTGACTCCAAAGCGGGAATAATGCCTTCTGTTCGGCTTAGCAACTGCAAGGCATCCAATGCCTCCTGGTCCGTAATCGGAACATATTGGGCACGTTTAATATCTTTGAGATAAGAATGCTCAGGACCAACACCCGGATAATCAAGTCCCGCTGAAATGGAATGGGCTGGCTGAACCTGTCCATATTCATCTTGCAGCAGATAACTCATCGAACCCTGGAATACACCATGTGTCCCTTTGCTCATCGTAGCCGCATGGAACTCGGTGTCCACCCCTTTACCTGCGGCTTCAACTCCAACAAGCTTCACATCCTGATCGCCAATAAACGGATAGAACATACCGATTGCATTACTTCCGCCGCCTACAGCTGCAACAATCACATCCGGCAACCGTCCTTCAATCTCCTGAATCTGGCGCCGTGTCTCATCACCGATCACTCGCTGGAAGTTACGTACCATCATTGGGTACGGATGAGGACCGACTACGGATCCAAGCACGTAGAAGGTATCTTCCACATTACTAACCCAGTAGCGAAGCGCCTCATTACCCGCATCTTTCAATGTACGCGTGCCAGATGTCACCGGAATGACTTCTGCTCCAAGCAGCTTCATCCGAAATACGTTCAATTGTTGTCGCTGCGTATCTTCTTCACCCATAAACACTTTACATTCAAGCCCCAGCAATGCAGCAACTGTTGCCGTGGCAACGCCATGCTGTCCTGCACCTGTTTCGGCAATGACTTTCTTTTTCCCCATCCGTTTAGCCAGCAATCCCTGTCCAATAGCGTTATTGATCTTATGCGCTCCTGTATGGTTCAGGTCTTCACGTTTCAGATAAATTTTGGGTCCACCCAAGCGGCGGGACAATTGTTCTGCATGGTATAAAGGCGTTTCCCGACCAGAATACTCGCTTAACAGATAATTCAGTTCCTTGTTGAATTCCTCATCTTCGGAGAAGTGGCTATACGCTCCCTCCAGTTCGATCAGAGCGTTCATTAGTGTCTCAGGTACAAAGCGGCCTCCGAAGGGACCGAAACGCCCGTGTTGATCCGGCAATTGATGTGTCATGCCTGCTTCACCCTTTCTACAAATGCTGTTATTTTCGCAATATCCTTCACACCTTCGGACTCTACGCCGCTGGATACATCGACGCCGTCCGGTGCATATGTCTGTATCAGTTGTTGCACATTATCCGGCTGTAAACCTCCTGCCACGAACAACGCGATTCCATGTTTTCTTGCCCACTCGGCGTAGAATGGAATTCGTTCCCAGGCAAAGGTTTTACCGGAACCCCCTCCATAGAGCGGGTCAAACGTATCGAGCAATATGGCGTCCACCACATTTTTATATGGATCAAGTGCCAGTAAGGCGGTATCGTCAGCTAATGAACCTGTTTCATCTTTTGGAAAAGAGAAAGCCTTGAACACTTCGATACCGAAGCGCTGTTTCACCTGTTCACAAAATTCCGGCGATTCCTGTCCGTGCAGCTGAATAACATCCAGGCGTGAAATCTGCATGATGCTTTCCAGCTCTTCGAGCGTGGGATTCACGAAAACACCCGCCAGCTTCGGCCGATCGAACATCGTCCAGTCCAAGAGAACCGTTCTTAGCTCCGCACCCTGTTCAGGTGTAATACGGCGACGGGATGGGGCAAAAACAACACCAACGTAATCCACAGGCAAGTTTATCATCGATTTTAGCACTTCAACGTCCTGAAGTCCACATATTTTTACAGCCGCTGCCGGCTGGTTTCGCAGATCCACGTCTCTGCTGCTTGTGCCGTCATGATTGAATGCATTCATGCTTTTGGTCCCATCAGTTCATATACCGCAGCCTCAACATTGTCTTTGCGCATCAGATGCTCCCCAACAAGGATACCATGCACACCTGCCTCAATAAGAGATTCCAATGGCTGAGGACCGTCAATTCCACTTTCACTGATTAATGTTACACCCTCCGGAATCAAATTCATCAAATCCAATGTGGTGTTCAGACTCGTTTCGAACGTTTTCAGATTGCGGTTGTTGATGCCCACAAGTGTTGCCTGAGGAATATCAAGTACTTGCTCCAGTTCAGCACGATCATGGACTTCAATTAATGCATCAAGACCCAGACTTTTGGCAAATGTCAGATATTGACGCATTTGTTCGGGTGTCAGAATGCTCGCAATCAGCAAAACGGCATCCGCGCCAAGCAGCCTTGCCTCGGCAATCTGTCGTTCATCTATAATAAAATCCTTGCGCAGTAACGGTATGTTCACAGCTTCATGAATGGCCTGCAAGTATTCGCTATTTCCCTGGAAATAAGAAACGTCGGTCAATACGGATATACAATCTGCTCCAGCCCGTTCGTATGCGGAAGCAATTTCTACTGGATGGAAATCAGGACGAATCAGTCCTTTGGATGGAGAAGCTTTCTTCACTTCGGCAATGAGACCCAGCTTACGGTTACGTCTCTCTGATAAAGCACGTTCGAATCCACGAGTATTGGGTAATGCCTCTATCTTTTTCAGCGCATCGTCCATCTGAAATGTTTGTGCGAGAACTTCAACTTCTTTATGTTTGGTTGCTACGATTCGATCAAGATACATGACTGTACGCCTCCGTTGTATGAATTAACTGTTCCAGCTTCCCAGCAGCCTTGCCAGAGTCTACAGCTTCTTTCGCCATCAACACACCTTCTGCAATGGTATTCGCTAGACCGGATACATAGATGCACGCCCCGGCATTCAACAGAACGACATCACGGTATGCGCTCCGTTCTCCCTGGAAGATCCTTTTAATAATTTCGGCGTTCTGAGCCGCATCTCCTCCAAGAACCGATTCCAGCGGATGTAACGATAATCCCATATCACGTGGATCAATGTCATACGTATGCACTTCACCAGTACGCAGTTCGGATACTTGTGTAGGTGCAGAGATGCTGATTTCATCCAGTCCATCATGACTCGCTACGACCAAAGCTCTTTTCAGCCCTAGACGATTCAGCACTTCAGCGATCATCGGTGTCCGGCTGCGGTCGTATAAACCAAGCAATTGTCGATCCGCTCCCGCAGGATTGGTTAGAGGTCCGAGCATGTTAAAGATCGTACGCACACCCAGCTCTTTTCTTGGCGCAGCAGCATGTTTCATAGAAGGGTGGTACACCTGAGCAAAACAAAAACAGATTCCGATCTCATCGAGACATTGTCTCGCCTGCTCTCCGTCCAGATGAATATTCACGCCCAATGCTTCAAGTACATCCGCACTGCCCGCTTTACCTGAGGCAGAGCGATTACCATGCTTCGCCACCCGGACAGAAACTGCTGAAGCAATGATGGCCGATGCCGTTGAAATGTTGAACTTATGAATACCTGAACCACCTGTTCCACAGGTGTCCAGCAGTCCATTGCCGTCGGTTAGGATCCGTCCGCCCTGTCCACGCATGGCTTCGGCAAACCCCGTGATTTCATCCACCGTTTCCCCCTTCATCCGCAAGCCCATAAGCAAACCTCCGATTTGAGCCGGAGTGGCCTCACCTCTCATGATGGAGTACATTAAGTCGCGCGCTTCTGCCTGCTCCAGATGGCTTCCCTCCAAAATTTTGGCAAGGCCATTCTTCATCCCTTCCGCATGACTATCTTTAGTTACAAATCGCTCTGATTCTTCATTCATGACTGGGTTCATATTCATTTCCGGTCTCTCCTCTCTCAGTTTTGTGCAGCCGTGGCTGGGGTAACAAAATAATCGGCGTTGGCAAGTTTCAAGGTGTGATCCTTCTCTTTGGCAGGAAACATCGCTTCTGCTGTGCGAATCGCTTTCAGCAGCGCTTTGGCTTTATTTACTGTTTCTTCATATTCATTCTCAGGCACCGAATCCCATACGATTCCGGCTCCAGCCTGCACATAAGCTTTTCCTTTTTTGAAAATAATCGTTCGAATTGTAATACAGGAGTCCATGTTTCCTGAGAAACCAAGATAACCGATAGCACCTGCATAAGCACCCCGCGCTTCTTTTTCCAGTTCCGCGATAATCTCCATCGCACGCAGCTTCGGCGCACCGGATACCGTCCCCGCTGGCAAACATGAAAGAAATGCATCAAAGAAATCCTTGTCTTCTCTAAGCTCACCTGTAACGTTGGACACCATGTGCATGACGTGGGAATATCGTTCAATCTCCATGAACATGTCACATTTCACACTTCCGAAGTTAGACACACGTCCCAGATCATTACGCCCCAGATCGACAAGCATCAGATGTTCCGCACGTTCCTTCTCATCCTGCAACAGATCTGCCGCTAATGCACGATCTTCTGCTTCCGTAGCTCCTCTTGGACGAGTCCCAGCAATCGGCCGTGTCTCTACGCGGTTTCCATCCACTTTTACCAACGCTTCCGGTGAAGTCCCTACAATAATTTCATCGTCCATCTTCAGATAATACATGTAGGGTGATGGATTCAACGTCCGAAGCACGCGATATACATGCAGCGGAGAAACTTCGGTATCTATATGGAAACGTTGGGATAATACCACTTGAAAAATATCTCCTGCCCGAATGTACTCTTTGGCTTGCTCTACATTTCCGATAAACTGTTCCTTCGTGAGATTGGATCGAATATCCCCCAGTTCCACGTCTCCTGGAATGGAACGCGGATTCAGGTTTTCCCCTGGTCCTTGCTGCTGCAAGCGTTCAGCCGCCTGTTCCAGCTTCTCAGAAGTTAAAGCATAAGCTTGACGGATATCATCATCCGTTGCACCGTCTTTCACATGTACATTGCCCACAAGCAGCATCTGCTGCTTCACATGGTCAAACACAATAATCTGGTCACAGAACATGAAGCGAATATCATCCATTTTCAGATCATCCAGCGCGTGGGCCGGAAGCTTCTCATAATATTGCAACAGATCGTATCCAAAGAAACCAATGGCCCCGCCTGTAAATGGCGGTAGTTCATCATCTTTCGGACTGCGATACTTACGCAATAGCGCTTTGAGCTCTTCAATCGGCTTGCCTGGCAGTTCTCGAATCTGTCCCGCTTCTTCTACCACGATCCGCCCTTTTTTGGCCGAGATCATCAGGAACGGATCTGTACCGATGAAGGAATATCTCGCCCATTGAATTCCACCCTCCACACTTTCCAGCAAAAATGCCCGGTCGTTGTCAGCATAACGGCGGAAAATCCGAATCGGGGTCTCCATGTCTGCCAGAATCCGTTTGACTACCGGAATCAGATTATATTCATTCGACATTTTCAGTACTTGATTAACGTTTGGCGTTATCATCAGATCACGTCCTTTCAGATTTATATAAGTTCAACTAAAGAGGTTTACACTGAGCACTCCGATGACAGAACACCCTTCAGATTGCTGTTATCCCCAGATTTTTTGATTCCCCTTCTAAAGGGGAAATCCGGTGATAAAGGCGAACGCTCCGCTTCTTCAGGTTATTTCTGTCCTCTCCGTTTTTGTGTATAAAAGTTTAGTTGAATCTATAAGGGTAGAAGAAAAAGTAATATATACAACAAAAAAACCTCTACCATCAGGTAGAGGTTTGGTTATAAGCTGTTTCAACAGGTTGGTGCTTCATAAATAACAAGTCCCTATACATTCATCCTTACCGAATTATCACACAGGCTGTTGTATCGATGTAATATCAATCCATCAAATACAAGGAAATGTACCGGCATACACTAATTCTCACCCATAGCACTCATTCTTTCATGAAATGCAAGAGGATATCGGTCGTGTTATACCTAAACAAAACGATGTCGCTAGACACGTTTGCATTCCTTCATCCTGTTTCTAATAATTCCGTAGCTCGACGTACCGCGAATCAGTTGACCGGCTTCTGTTGCTCCGGTTACCACCCGCTGGACTCTGCTATATACTCCACTCATCTCAGCTGCTCTCAGCTCAATCTCTACTCTACTCAACTGGTTCTCACTATACATCATTCCGAATGATTTGACAACCACTCTAATCTTACGAATTGGAAGGTGCCGCCAAATCGGGACGCAGAGACTGTGCACCGTTAAGATACACATGGTTGATTTCATTCTGACCTTTTGCAGTGTTAACATGTACCATAAAACGGATGCACTGTGGCAAGGCGCCTGCAACCGGAACTTCTAATGCACACATCAAAGGTACAAGCTCCCAGCCATCCAACTGGCGAATTGCCTTTGCTGGGAAAGCTGCATCTAGATCTCCAGTCATCGTAATCCAGACACTGCAAATATCTTCGGGTTGGATCTCGTTACGATCCACGATTTCCTGCAAAAGTACAGCCGTTTCTTTCAAAATATGTTCTTCGTTATTATGCGTGACCGTAGTAGCCCCGCGAATTCCCCGAGTAACCATCGCTTTTAATCTCCCTTCTTGAGCAGTTCAATGACTTCGCGTACTGCCGTAACCGATACATCCTTTACAATTCTGGCAGCGCCGATCCGGTCAGGAATAATGAAGACCATATGGCCCTCACGGAACTTTTTGTCGTGCATCATTGCATCCATTAATGCATCTGTATCCAAATGTTTTGGCATCGTCACCGGAAGGCGCAATGAACGCAACATGCGAACTGTATCGTCATAGAGTCCTGCTGGAGCTCCCAACTTCTCGCCGAGCAATGCGGAGCCCGCCATACCAATCGAGATGGCTTCACCATGCAGAAATTCGCCGTAACCGGCAATCGCTTCAATAGCATGACCAATCGTATGACCCAGGTTTAACAATGCACGTTCTCCATTTTCACGTTCGTCACGTGACACAATCTCTGCTTTAATACCACAGCCTCGTTCCAAGCCATATCCCAGAGCCTCTGGATCAAGAGCAAGCAGCTCATCTGCATGTTCCTCACACCAGTATGCAAAAGCTTCATCCCGAATCAGTCCGTGCTTCAGCATCTCTGACAAACCAGCCGAGACATCGCGTGGCGGTAAGGTTTGAAGAGTATCCACATCATAGAGTACCAGCTCTGGCTGATGAAATGCACCGATCATATTTTTAGCCAGCGGATGATTGACAGCTACCTTGCCGCCAACACTGCTGTCATGCGCAAGGATCGTCGTAGGCACCTGTACAAACTTGATTCCACGCATATATGTAGCAGCAACAAAACCAGCCAGATCCCCTACTACACCCCCGCCTAGAGCAACAATCGCCGAACTGCGATCTAGTTTGCCTTCGATGGCGACAGTCATCATATCCTGATATACCGAAAGGGATTTCGATGTTTCACCCGATGGAACAATTGCGGAGACGACTGTAAAACCAGCCGTACTCAGCGTTTTTTCCAGATTGGACAAGTATTTGGGTGCCACATGTTCATCAGTAATAATGAGTAAGGGGCTTTTTTTGGTTAAGCCATATTGCTCAAAATATTGAGGTGCTTGAGCCAACAGGCCGCTGCCAATTAGGATTGGATAAGAGCGTTCCTCCAACTGCACCGTCAGCTGGCGCATCTTAGTAATTCTCCAGTTGATTATTGTAGTTAGCAAAGTTAGCGCGAATTTCCTCCATGGAGTCTCCGCCAAATTTCTCAAGGAAAGCTTTTGCAATTTCCCAGGCTACCACATGCTCCATTACGACGCTAGCTGCCGGAACAGCACATGCATCAGAACGCTCAACCTGGGCTGTAAATGCTTCTTTTGTATCGATATCCACACTTTGAAGCGGTTTGTACAACGTAGGAATAGGTTTCATAACCCCACGTACCACAACTGGCATACCGTTAGTCATTCCGCCCTCGAATCCGCCCAAACGGTTGGTAGCTCGGTGATAACCACGCTCTTCACTATGCACGATTTCATCATGCACCTGAGAACCACGAATCGTTCCAGCTTCGAACCCAATACCAATTTCCACACCCTTGAATGCGTTAATGGACATTACACCCTGAGCAATCCGTGCATCCAGTTTACGGTCATACTGCACGTGACTACCAAGCCCTACAGGTACACCTTCAACGATACATTCCACGATTCCACCGATGGAGTCGCCTTCCTGCTTGATCTGATCAATGTAGGCTTCCATCTTTTTCTCGGTTTCAGCATCGGTTACACGTACGGAAGAAGCTTCTGTCACTTCGATCAGTTCATCGATCGGCAGATCTTGATAAGGAGCTTCAATTTCTCCGATACGCAACACACGTCCAGCTACTTTGATTCCGAATTCAGCAAGGAATTGACGTGCAATAGCACCACATGCTACACGCACCGTTGTTTCACGGGCACTGGAACGCTCCAGTACATTACGCAAATCTTTCAGGTTATATTTGAGCCCACCATTCAAATCAGCATGTCCCGGACGTGGACGATGAACGCGACGTTTCTCTTCGTCACTGCCTTCAATCGGCTCAATATTCATAATATTCTGCCAGTGTTTCCAGTCATTATTTTGAACAACCAATGCTACAGGAGCACCTGTTGTATATCCGTGACGGATACCACCAACGAAATTGGCCTGATCCTTCTCAATTTGCATGCGACGTCCACGGCCATATCCTTTCTGGCGGCGGTGAAGCTGAAAATTCAGTTCTTCAAAGTCAATATTCAGATTGCTTGGCAATCCTTCAATAATTGCGGTTAATTGGGGTCCGTGCGTCTCCCCTGCGGTTAAATAGCGTAAACTCATAATACGTTCCCCCTTTAAACTGTTAAACTTCACATTGCTAAAATCCCATAATTTCTTTGCTTATTATAGTATAGCTGACCGGCTTTGACAAGAAAACTGGTCGTTTCTTGTCCTAAACTGGATTGGACTCGAATGGTGATTGATTGAGATGTCGACGACTGTGAGAAGTATCCATTCATTCATTATGCAAATAACCGCCTGGACACATATACATGTGCACGCCAGACGGTTATGAAATAATTAAAATTATTTTTTGCGATAAAAGAATGTTTCCGCTGTCTCCAGACCATACTGTCCCGGGGAAAAAATCTGTTCCGTACTGCCCACGAACAAAATACCACCTGGACGCAAACTTGTTGCAAACTTGTGATACAACAGGTTTTTGGCTTCTTCGGTAAAATAGATCATGACATTACGGCACACAATCAGATCATATCCTTCGTCAAAACGATCCAGTAACAGATTTTGCTTCATGAACTTAACTGAACTTTTCAGTTGTTCATCAATACGGTACACCAAGCCATCCTGCTTGAAGTATCGATTGGCTGTTTCCTTCGGAACATCTTTAAGCGAGCGTTCCATATAACGCCCTTCCTTGGCTTTAGCGAGAGCACCTTCATCCAAGTCACTTGCCGTAATGGAGCTTCCCTTAAGAATGCCCATCGTGTCCAGAATCATCGCTAGCGTGTACGGTTCTTCGCCTGTAGAACAAGCGGCACTCCACACTTTAACGCCACGCTTCGGACCTAGTAACTCAGGCAGGATTTCATCCCGCAGTACTTCCCAGCGATTAGGGTTACGCCAAAATTCCGAGACGTTAATGGTCATGCGATCCAGAAACTCATAAAACAAGGACTTGTCCTTTTGCATGGCATCAAAAAAGATAGAAAACGTATGAAATCCGTTTTTGTTACGAAGTGTGGTCAGCCGTCTTTTCATCTGGCCTTCCTTGTATTGAGCAAGATCAATGCCTGTGCTCTCTTTGATTTTCCGAATAAATCCGGCGTAATCCGGGTCTAGTAGTTGTTCCTGCTCCAGCATCGTATCACCCTTCTGGCTAAAAAATTACAACCAGGCTGCGATGCTCTTGTCGTACGTTACCAGCTCATCCGGAGTAAAGAAGTTTGCTGCTTCACGAGTGGCGCTTTCCGGTGAATCCGCCCCATGAATCAGATTATGCGGTGTGTGGCTGGCGAAATCTCCGCGAATTGTACCCGGAGCCGCTTCCTTCACATTGGTTTTCCCGATTACGATGCGCGCAAGTGCCACGATGTCGTCACCTTCCCAGACCATAGCAAATACAGGTCCAGATGTGATAAAACGAACCAGATCATCGAAGAACGGTTTCCCCTCATGTTCAGCATAATGGCGTTTGGCCTGATCTTCAGACATCTGTACCAGCTTGCCTGCCACCAACTTAAACCCTTTGTCTTCCAGACGGCTAACGATACGCCCTATCAATCCACGCTGCACACCATCCGGCTTCACCATCAAAAATGTACGATCCATAGGCTCACTCCTCACTCACGGTTCAAAGTTATTTCATTATGTAAACGCAATCCCTTTGATTGTAACATACATGTCCAAATCCTCCCAATGAGGAAAATCACATGAATGTTATTTTTGAGTAAGAGACAGCTACACGAGGAACTGCATTCATGAAAAGATGCCCGTCCATAGCAGTCTAATGTTCAAACATATTAATGCGTACGTTTGACCACAAAATGAGCGATATCACGCAAGTTTTTGGTGGTCTTGATGTTAGGTAGTTGATCCAGAGCATCGAGCGCTTTCTTCATATATCGGTCAGCCAGGGCTTCTGCTTTAGCAATTCCTTGACTTTGGCGAATCATGCCAATTGCATCGGATGCACTCGCCCGTCCCTCCTCGTGCTGAACGCGGGTTATCTCCTCCAGCAATGGTTCACGCAAATTAGGTTCCTGCAATGCATAAAGTACAGGCAGCGTGATATTTCCCTGCTTCATATCACTCCCTGGAGGCTTGCCCAATTGCTTCTCGGTACCAACCAGATCAAGTACATCATCTTGTATCTGGAACGCCATACCCACGTTGTAACCATAGGTGTACAGCAACGAAGATACATGTTCCGGCGCACGAGTAGCAAGCGCCCCCAGCTGGCAGCTGACAGCAATAAGAAGCGCCGTTTTGCGACGAATTCGTAAGAGATAGTTACGTACACTTTGTCCCGTATTGAAAAAGTCCCGAATTTGCTCCATTTCACCAATGGACATCTGCACCATCGCTTTGGCCAGAATACGGTGTATCGCCGGATCGGATAGGCCCGCAGTCATCTCAAGCGCCTTGCCGTAAATGTAATCTCCGGTGTACATGGCAATCCGATTATCCCATTTGGACTTCACCGTTGGTTTACCTCTTCGTGTCGCGGCATTATCAATAACATCATCGTGAACCAGTGAAGCCGAATGAATTAGTTCCAACGGAACCGCTACCAGCTTCAGACGTTCAATATCGTATGTACCAAATTTCCCACCGAGTAACACAAATACCGGACGCAAACGCTTACCCCCTGCCTTGAGCAGGTGAAGTGACGTTTCACTTAGCAGCTTCTGTTCTCCCTGAACACTGCGATACAACTCTTTTTCAATGTAGTCCATGTCTTTTTTTAACAACCCGAAAATATCCAATAGTTTCATTCGTTCACCCGTGTCAGCGTATTGTCAGTCCATAAATCCATGCTTACCTTCCCCTCCAGCAAGTCGGGCCTGCAGGCATAACGAAAAACCAGGGCTTGCCTTTCCTGCTTGTGTTCTTCTGAGACGTACTACTCTTCTTCGAATGTCAAGGCCGACATCCGGGAATTAAACTCTGCGACTTGTTCTGAAACATAAGTACAGAAGTTGCCGGAGCATGGGTCAAGGCTGTGGTTCCATCCAAAGGTCACCATCAGCGCTCACCAATACCCCGGGATTGGGGGACAACAAATTGCCCCTGCAATTCGGTCAGCAGATTCTAAATTGCAGGAAGCTAAGAAGTTATCCCCGTTCATCCGGTTCTCCCCATCTGGTAAACAGTTGATGCGGGATGCGCAGACTATCAAGCACTTTACCCACCAGAAATAGAATCAACTCGTCCATCGTTTGGGGTTTGTAATAAAAAGCAGGCATGGCTGGTATCATTCGGACACCAAGCCGTGAGAGCTTCAGCATGTTTTCCAGATGGATTG
This sequence comes from Paenibacillus sp. FSL F4-0087, assembly GCF_038020215.1. NCBI lineage: Bacteria > Bacillati > Bacillota > Bacilli > Caryophanales > Paenibacillaceae > Paenibacillus > Paenibacillus sp. FSL F4-0087. The sequence goes on along the minus strand of NZ_JBBODJ010000001.1, from coordinate 5,185,661 downwards.
CATGCAGTGGCGTCTCACGTGGCACCAAAATCAGCGTTCTTCCCTCTTTCATCATGACATCTGCAGCCCGGGACATTAGATTGTCCGACGAACCTTGTGCAATGGATGAAAGAGTACCCATGGAGCACGGCATTATAATCATGCCTTCTGCCAAGAAAGAACCACTTGCGATGGAGGCACCAATATCACTAACGGGATGATAGATCAGGGAACCCGCACGGCCGCCGAATTTTTCTTCCAGCACACGGTCCCGATTCGTAACATCCCAGTCCATTTCTTCTTTTAATACACGCCACCCGGCATTGGAGATCACCAGATGCACGGTGTATTCAAGATCAAGCAGCGTTTCAATTAATCTGATGCCATATATACTTCCACTGGCCCCGGTAATTCCGACAACTAGTCGTTTATTGTCCGGCTGCTGCATCTTTATTTCACCGCCAGATCAATTAAAGTAAATGTAAATACAACCAGACTTAGCACACTGTTCATTGTAAAGAATGCGGTCTGCACGCGGCTCATGTCATTTGGCGATACAATATAGTGTTCATAGAAGAGGATACCATAAGTAATTAGCATTCCGGCACCATACCACCAGCTCAGATCAGTCAACAATAACAAAGCAAGAAAACCGATTGCGGTAATCACGTGGAAGAACTTTGCGATCTGCAATGATTTGTTAAGACCAAAACGGGAAGGTATGGAATGAAGACCCTCGCCCTGATCAAAATCCAGATCCTGACATGCATAGATGATATCGAACCCTGCAGTCCAGAACACAATCGTAACGTACAGTACAATCGCTGTCCAATCCATCGTACCCGTTACCGCTACCCAGCCCCCCAGTGGAGCCAGACCAATGGTCATACCGAGCACTATGTGGCACAACCAGGTGAAACGTTTGGTATATGAATACAATACCAGCATAAATACAGCTATCGGCAACAGCTGCATGGATAACACGTTAAGGTTGGATGAAGCCCAGAACAAGAGCACAAATGATACTATGATAAAAATAACGACCTCACCGTTTTTCAACAAACCGGCAGGAATTGCTCTCATTGCGGTACGTGGATTTTTCTTGTCTATGGCTTGGTCAATCATGCGGTTTAAGCCAAAAGCAGCACTTCTTGCACCAATCATAGCCAGTAATACCCACATTATCTGCATCCAGGTCGGGAATGTATCATTCACTACCATAGAACCGAGAATGGCCCCCATAAATGCAAAAGGTAACGCGAAAAGCGTATGTTCAATCTTAATCATTTCTAAAAAGATGCGAATTTTCCTAAACATGCTGATTCTCCTTGGTTCCAATATGCAATGCCGCAATACCTCCGGTCAGAGGATAGGCCTGCACTTGCTTTAATCCGGTTTCTGCAAAAATGTCGGCCAGTTCCTTCCTCCCTGGAAAAAGTGCCAGTGAGTCCGGCAGCCATTTATACTGCTCATAACGTTTGGCAAACAATTTGGCAATGTTCGGTAATAGTTGTTCGAAATAAAAATAATAAATAGCTTTAAATGGTTGCCATGTCGGCTTAGACAACTCCAGACAAACTACCATGCCTCCCGGTTTCACTACACGCTTCATCTCTGACAGAACCTGTCTGAGATCCGGTACATTGCGAAGTCCAAATCCAATGGTGACATAATCAAACGAATTGTCTTCAAAGGGAAGTGACATCGCATTGCCTTGAACCAGCGTGATCTGTTTCTGACGGTTTACAGCATCAACTTTGGTCTGCCCAACTTCCAGCATATTGCTGCTAAAATCAAGTCCATGCATGTGACCCGTTTCACTTGCTTGGGCCATGGCAAGTGTCCAGTCACACGTGCCGCAGCACAAATCGAGACCGGTATCGCCTTTGGACATATTCATTTTCTTCATGGTAAATTTACGCCAAGCTTTGTGCCTGCGGAAACTCAGAATATCATTCATGACGTCATATTTACCAGCTATACTCTGAAAAACAGAATGGACAAATTCTTCTTTAGGTTTGGTCTCTCCGCTCCCCATTCGTCTGTCTCCCCCTCAATCTTCCCTAACTGCCGCATGTGAAGGCTGCAAATACGTCAGGTAAGGCTCCAGGATTGCATTAATCTCATGCAGGCCCAGTTGATCTTCCTCGTCTTGCAGCAACAGTTGTATACGGTGTGTACACTCACGAAGCTTGTCCAGCAAAAACTCGCCGATCCGATACTTCAGCACCATACCGCTCCATGCTCTTGTATCCGGCTCGGGCTGACGCAGCATTTTTCGCTCATCGTCATTACCGTACTCGTAAATATGCCAGAAAGCATAACTGTGATAAAACCTCTGTTCGTCATTCAACCGACGCAGCTCTTCCATAATTGCCTCGCAGTAGCTGAATTCGGCCAACAGGTCGTTCCATAGCGATACTTCGTTATCACGGATCATGCCTGTAAAAGAAAGAAACAGCTGCATCTTCAGCTGTACTGTTTCACGCAAGTATTCTTCAGCCGAAACGAGAAGCTTTTTCATCCGTTCATACAGCGTCATCTTGCGTGCATTCACTTCGGATACAGCACCACTAAGTTTACCGATCATTTCAATTTTACCTGCATGGGCAAGTAACTGATAGAAACGACTACTGAAATAATCTCCGGCAAGCACGTTCAGCTGGCGTGAACGCATCTCCAGTTCTCTACGCTCTCCGGATATCGTATCGATTCGATCATGCGTATCCATGGCCAACTGAACGAGCGAGGTTGCGAGAGCGTATAGCTCATCATGCACCTTTTCGTCTGTGCGGCCCACAAATACCTGCAGCAGACGAGCCCGGCTATCCGGAAATGATGGGATTTCCGTATGTTGTCGAATCATGTCGTAATCCGTATATTTCTTTGCTAGTTGGGGTACGCGATATGAATTCATTCTCAGCCTCCGAGCCTTTACATTGTTAAACCATTTCTGCACTACAATCTTATATATTATAGCATATGTTTATCGGGCACGCACTGAATCATGCTATTCTATTACCCCTGACTTGACATTTCGAATTGCTTCTTCCAAAGTTCGGTCTCCATCATGTGAAACCAGTCCTTTAATTCGTCCGAGAGGATCGGACTATTCCAGTCTCGAAGCGTTTCGATTGCATACATTGGCCATTCCCCACGCCGAAAATCGGCAGCGAGCAACAAATGTCTTTTGTGAAGCCATTCATCTTCTGCCATAACACGCAGCATCACCTGTTCCACGTTATCCAGACTTCGAAATCCTAGATCTGCCACAGCAGCCATATTACCATAGATTTCGGTGTAACTTGTGCTGGTTCCGGTAACCTTTAGATCAAGTGTCAAAATGGATTGTTTCCACTCCACCCTGGCAATGGGTGTCGATAATTTCATGGTGCTCAGCACGTCCACCAGATTGTCTTCTGTTAGCTGGACGGGATGCTGCGCCGCAGAAACGGGTTGTACGTTTTCACCGCCCAAGGTACGCATATGTAAGGTTTGTATGGCAACAAGCAGAAGGACCGCCGCAACCGTTGCCAGCAGTGAAGCAGTCACGATCATCCGCGGTTTCATAAATGCCTCCCTGCCCTTACCTATTAGTGTAGTCTGTCCGGTAAAGGCTCATACCTCATTGTACAATGAAAAAAAGCAGGCTATGCCTGCAATTTTCATTATTCCGACTGAATCTGTCCATGCTTCGTAATCAGCGTGGCTTTTCCACGGATTTTAATGGCGGAAGTATGATTGGTAAACTGGGCAAACATGACTTCTCCCTTATCCAGCTTCTCCGTATGGTGGAAGCGGGTATCCTGACCTCGGGTTAAGCCGATCACCTGAACACCGTTCTCCTCCGCCTTAATTACGATATAATCACTGCCGGTTGGATGATCCATCACGCACATCCCCTCTCCTAGTTCAATAGCGTTAATGATGATAAATATTGTTTCATTTGTCAACCAGCCCTTATGTGGATGGAGCGCAATAATCTTTTACTCCCAGGTCATACTACAAGAGATCCTGCCACAGAAAGGAGAGTTTATATGAAGTACATTCCCGCAGCACTAACAGACGAGCATATTCACCAGTTAAAAGAAACCGAACAGCATATGTCCGCAGCAGCTGGAGAAGAGCTTATTCTGATTGCCTATGCACAGCAACCGGATGATCCGGAATCGCAAGATGGCAGGAAGAAAAATAATTAAAGGACAAAAGAAAAGGCCGTGAACAAGTCACGGTCTTTTTGTCGACATATGGAATATGTAGAAATCTTATTTAATTCCGTCTTTGAGCGCTTTACCTGGTTTGAATGCAGGAATTTTGCTCGCAGGAATTTCGATTTCTTCACCTGTTTGCGGGTTGCGTCCTTTACGTGCAGAGCGCTCGCGAACTTCGAAGTTCCCAAAACCAACCAATTGTACTTTGTCTCCGCTTTGAAGAGCCTCAGAGATTGCTTCAAATACGGCATCAACCGCTTTCGTTACATCCTTTTTGGACAATTCAGTAGCTTCGGACACGTGTGTAATCAAGTCTGATTTGTTCATTTGTTTTTTCACCTCCTGAATCAATGTCCTGAATGTTATACTGTGTTTCCGTTTTATAGCGAAATATACGTTCATACACAAAAAATCTACGTACATCTTGAGCGTGATGAACAGAAATCTCGGCCTGCGGTCAACAGTCATTTCTGGCAGAATGTCGCCTGAAACAAAGGTTGTTTCAGACGCCGAACAAATTTTATACTAATACAGACAGCACACAATTTCAAGTGCGGTTGCGGTTTAACACGTAAAATGTAACCGCCAGGGCAAGCACGAGCACCCCACCTTTTACAATATCATGCGTGAAATATTGAACATTCATCATAGTCAGACCGTTCACCAGAACACCAATCAGAACCGAACCGATGAATGTTCCGATCACGTTTGGTTTACCTGCACCAAATACGGAGAATCCGACAAACACAGCAGCCACGGATTCCATTAACAACGGTGATCCCGCATCGATTTGCCCTGAACCTACTTTGGATGCATAGATAATACCGCCGATTGCAGCAAACACTCCAGCAGCTACATAAGCGAGTGTACGCACCTTTTTCACCTTGATACCGGATAGGCGTGCCGCTTCTTCATTGCCCCCCGTAACGTACATCTGGCGCCCATACTTCGTATAGGTCAAAAAGATATGCACACCGATAACCGCAATGAGCAGCAGGATGACCGAAATCGGCATTCCCAGCCATTTTCCCTGCCCAAGCTGCAGAAATGTGGGGTCCATCTCTCCGGCAGCCTTGCTTCCGTCAGGAAACTGCATATGGTTATAGATCGTGTATCCTTGAGCATACGTTTTATGAATTCCACCGATAATGTACATCGTGGCAAGTGTAGCGAGCAGATCCGGGATACGCAGTTTCACAATGAGCAAGGAATTAAGCCAACCAATCACAGCCCCAATAATTAGTGGGACGATAATGACAACTGCCAGCGGCTGCTGATACCAAATCATCAATGAAGCAGTAACGACAGTAGTTAACGAGACGGTAGCCCCCACCGAGAGGTCAAATCCATCAACAATGAGAGATAAGGTAACACCAATCGCCACAAATGTCACGATAGAGATTGAACCCAAAATATCGGTCAAGTTACTATATGTGAAGAAATAAGGCAATTTAATACCGAAAAATGCTATAACACCAATAATAACGATAATTGCGCCATAACGGAACGCAAAATCCAATGATTTATCTTTCATGCTCCCACCTCTTGTCCACCGCTTGCATAGTATAGCAGCTGTTCTTGGTTAGTCTCGCCCCGTTTGAATTCCTTTACGATAGTTCCTTCACACATGACTGCAATTCGATCACCAATGCCCAATCCTTCATCCAGTTCACACGTGAAATAGATAACAGCTTTACCCGCCAAAGCCAGTTCGTTAATGATGCGAAAGATGTCACTTTTGGCGCCGATATCCACACCTTTTGTCGGCTCATCAAAGATAAAAACGTCTGCGTCCGCATTCAGCCATTTGCCAATGGCCACCTTTTGCTGATTGCCACCGCTTAAATACTTCACTTCCTGCCGCACTGACGATGTTTTGATACCGAGCTGCTGCACCAAAGATTCCGCATTCTCACGCTCTCGCTTTCGACTTACAAAGCCCAATTTACTAAGACGTCCAAGCAATGGCAGGCTCAAATTCCGTTCTACGTTTTCCTCAATTAAAATCCCCTGTTTCCGCCGTTCCTCAGGCACGGAGACAATGCCCTGAGCCGCAGCATCAGCTGGTTGGGAAAGACGAATTTCACGATTGTTAAGCCGAATCTCTCCACTCTCCAGCCGATCTGCACCAATCAACAAGCGGGAACATTCCGTTTTCCCCGCACCTACAAGCCCTACCACAGCAAGCACTTCGCCTCGACGAACAGACAGGTCCACGCCCTTGACCCGGACTCCACGCCGAAGTCCTCTTGCTTCCATCAGCACTTCACCTACCGGGGCTTCTGTCTTGGGGAACTCTTCCTCAAACGGTTTTCCGAGCATCTGCGTCACCAGATCATTGATGGTAAGCTCTTTTGCCTCACCCGTGAACACATGTTGTCCATCTCTCATAACGGTAACGCGGTCACAGTGACTTGTAACTTCAGGAATACGGTGCGTAATAAAAATACATGCCACTCCGCGTTCTTTCAATAAATGAACGATTCGAAAAAAAGCATCCGTTTCTTCCTGGCTCAGCGGTGCAGTTGGTTCATCAAAAATAATGACCTTGGCATCCTGAATCAGGATACGTGCGAGCAGAATCATCTGCTTCTCCGCGAGTGTCAGGTCGGCTACTTTTTTGTGAACCGATATAGCCGCTCCTAATTGCTGCAAAGCTTCAGCCGCACGCTGTTGCAGTTTCCGCGGGCTTTTCCACCAACCTCCACTCGGCGACGCCAATTGATCCAGCATAATGTTCTCGGCAGCTGTCAATTGGGGAACTAGCGCAGCATCCACTTCCTGGTACACACAGTGAATTCCACTCGCTTTAGCATCTCCTGGTGAATTCAGATGAATTGTTTGCCCACTTAATTGAATGGTGCCCTGATCCAGTTGATAGGCACCAGATAGAATTTTCATCAATGTGCTCTTGCCGGCACCATTCGCACCAAGCAGCGCATGAATTTCCCCGCCTTTCACGGAGAACTCCACGTCTTTCAGTGCAGGAATACCTGCAAACTGCTTGTAGATATGTTTCATTTGAAGCAGAATCGGTGCAGTACTCATGACGCCAACCTCCAATCGCTCCCTACGGGAGTATCACTTTTCTCATGTAGTTTTTTCATCATGGTTGGAAAAAGCGCGCCTTGTGGCGCGCCTCCGTTACGCTGTTTTATTTAGCAGTAACTCCGTATTCCGACATCCAATCCTTGATTCCCTGTGTACTTCCTCCCCAGCCCTCAACATACTCGGACAGCTCTGAAGTGGAGATTTGTTTGTCTGGCAGCGCATCACGCTGTACATAAACCGGGTTGAGAACCACTTGATCCTCTGTCTCATCCCCATTCAGCTTCTGGTACGCATAACGAACCTGAACACGTCCAATGTCTGTTGGATCAACCGCTGCGGAAGCTACCCAAGGATTTTTCGGATCCTGGATCATCTGCAAATCTTCATCACTCATGTCAATACCATATACCTTGATCTCATCACGTCCTGCTTGCTGAATGGCACGTGCTGCACCTTTAGCGAACTCATCCCAAGCAGTCCATACCGCCGTGATTTCACCTTTTGGATATTGTTTCAAAATCGCTTCCATTTTGGCTTGCGTATCCAGCGCTGGATTCTGTGCTGAACCAAACGTTGCAATCTCCTTAATGTCCGGGTTCTCTTTCAGGAACTTGCCATAAGCAATTTGACGACGTTCCATTGGTGCAAAACCGGCTACCCATACTTTCACGATATTGCCTTGTCCGTTAATATCTTTTTTCATTTGCTCCAGCGTAAGCTCAGCCATCTTCTGATCATCCTGGGACAACACTGTTGCTCCCGGAACGCTAATGTCTGCATCGAACACAACAACCGGAATGTTTTGTTCTACTGCCTTTTTCACGCCCGGCGTCAGCAAGGAATCCCCATGATCCGTTAGAATGGCATCGAATTTCTGGTTAATTGCGCTATCGAGCAACGATACCATTTTGGCTTTATCATTATCAGCGACAAACGTAGTCAGTTGTCCACCGAATTTTTCGATTTCTTCTTTAACCCCTTGCACATATTGCTGTGAGAACGTACCTGTGTTAAATTCCATAATCAGTGCAATTCGTTTTCCACTGAGTGGGCCTGTTACTGCTTCGGTTTGAGGCTTGTCCTCTGCTGCGCCGGAAGCTGTAGTTGAAGCAGGTTCTTTTTTAATTCCGCAAGCGGACAGCGCCAATGTAAATACAAGCAGCACACTCAACCATACCCATTTTGTGTTTTTCCCTCTCATCTCTTTCTCCCCCTGTTCACACTCTCTGTGATCTCGATCACAATAGTTGAATATTAATATAACGGCTAATCCCTAGTATGTAAATGGGTTTTAGTAATTTAAAGCTAAAACTCGCTAAGTTTTTATCCGAAACTAAAGTATCTTATCCAGTTCATCCAGAATCATGTAAATTAAACAAGAAAAAGACCGCGAGGGGTACCCCTACGGCCTTTTGGACTTACAGAATTATAGCGATTAATCCACCGGAACCTTCGTTAATAATACGTCCCAGCGTCTCTTGCAATTTATATCGTGCGTTGTCTGGCATCATCGCAATTTTACCCTGAATGCCTTCTCTCACGATGGAATGCAGTGAACGACCGAACATATCTGAATCCCATACCTTGATCGGATCGTTCTCGAAGTCCTGCATCAAGTATCTCACCAGTTCCTCACTCTGTTTTTCCGTTCCGATAATCGGTGCAAACTCCGATTCCACATCGACCCGGATCATGTGAATGGATGGTGCGGTTGCTTTCAGGCGGACGCCGAATTTGGTGCCTTGCCGGATGAGTTCTGGTTCATCCAGTGCCATCTCGGCGAGGGATGGAGCCGCGATGCCGTAGCCAGTCGTTTTGACCATCTCCAGCGCCTCAGCGAAGCGATCATACTCCCTCTTCGCATGGGAGAATTCCTGCATCAATTGCAGCAGATGATCTTTACCACGAATTTCAATACCAACAACTTCCACGAGGATCTGATCATATAGTTCATCCGGTGCATACAGATCGATTTCTGCCACACCTTGCCCCATGTTCATACCACTCAGACCGGCTCGGTCGATGAATTCGTATTCCATGAACTGAGCAACTACCCGATCCACGTCACGCAATCTGCGGATATCCTTAACCGTATCGCGAACGGAATTTTCATAGTTGCTGCGTAGCCAGTGATTTTCATTCAGCACCATTACCCAGCTCGGCAAATTCACATTCACTTCATGTACAGGGAACTCATACAGCACTTCGCGAAGTACACCTGTCACATCATCTTCGGTCATTGTAGCTGCACTGAGTGTCATAACCGGAATGTCATACTTGGCAGCAAGCTCACTTCGCAACTGCAGCGCTTCTTCACTGCGAGGGCGAGTGGAGTTGATCACCAGTACAAACGGTTTGCCTACTTCCTTCAGTTCGGCTATAACGCGTTCCTCTGATTCCACATAGGAACTCCGGGCAATCTCAGCGATTGTGCCATCTGTTGTGACCACCACACCCAATGTGGAATGCTCCTGAATGACTTTGCGTGTACCAATTTCGGCAGCTTCCTGGAAAGGAATCGGTTCTTCGAACCAAGGTGTGGAGATCATGCGTGGTCCATTCTCATCCTCGTATCCCTTGGCTCCTTCCACTGCGTAACCTACACAATCCACAAGGCGCACATTGACATCTAGTCCCTCGGCGACCTTGATTTGAACCGCGTTATTCGGTACGAATTTTGGCTCCGTAGTCATGATTGTTTTGCCAGCTGCGCTCTGTGGCAGTTCATCCACTGCCCTCCCGCGGTCTGCCTCATTTGTGATGTTTGGCAGTACAATCGTTTCCATGAAACGTTTGATAAATGTTGATTTACCTGTCCGGACTGCGCCGACAACCCCGAGATAGATATCCCCTCCGGTCCGCTCGGCAATGTCCTTAAAAATGTCCACTTTCTCCAATGAAATCCCCTCCCTAAATTACTCCGAAGGAAAAATGCTAAAGAGCATCCGCTTCGTTTTTTCAATCAGAAGACTGAAATCCCTGCAACGGTAGAGCCGCCTTTGTGAGTGCCCGGAAGTCGTCCGCCGCCGAACGTTGCATTCTGATGAAACCGGCGAAAGCGGCGTTAACTCGTACATGCAATTGGACTAGTATCATCTTATGTATCCGTATGCAGCATTATGACGCGTATTTTTTGTTTTTTTCTCAAGGTAGTTGCCTTAAGAAAATCGCCCCGCTCTCGGACTGCGCGTCTTTATTTCAATCTACTTTATGAGCGTGCCGAAGCTTTTATGCCGGTTCGTTGATTTGGTTTTCGTGGTACCGTTCAAGCCGTGCAGAAGGTATACTGTGAGGGTAAGGCATTTTTTAGCAGAGAAGAGCAGAGATAATGAGATGAGAAAGGTGAGATGAGCATGGCACAGATCAAAGTATATGGACTAGGTGAGCACCTGAATCCATTGAAAGCACAGCTTTCACAAGTTATACACTCCGTTATGGTGGATGTTGTGGGATTACCGGAGAACAAGAAGTTTCAACGTTACTTTCCCATGGAAACGGATGATTTTCTTTTTCCCTCTGATCGTTCAGCAGCATATACCATTATTGAAATTAGCATGTTCGAAGGCCGCACAGATCAAGTCAAGAAAGAACTCATTCAGCAATTATTCACACGAATGAATGAACAGTTGAAGTTATCACCTAATGATGTGGAGATCACCATATTTGAAACACCGCGTAGTCATTGGGGTATTCGGGGATTACCCGGCGATGAACTTGACTTGAGTTATAAAGTGGAGGTCTGAACAACGTAATCTGAATATAGTTTATGGTCCTTATGATGTGAACTATAAACCAACATACAAGAAAGAGATATTCCGTGATGCGGAATATCTCTTTTTTTACCTTAAGGATAATCATTGATTGCATGCATTCGAATCGAATTAACGTTCATTATTACTTTTTTGCAACCGGGGTATTATTCTGCCAGGTATAGGCGACCGATTTTACAGGGACAAAGTAAGAATGCTCCAGCAAGAATTCACGCATATCTTCCACTTTTGTTGGAGCATTATCTGACTTCTCTACAGCCTGCATAATGTCAAAAGCATAATCCACATAGACATTGCCCTCGTCATCCATCATGAAAGGCAGTTCCTGACCCGAATATACACTATTCAGTGTAACCGCTGGGGCACCTGCCTGTGCGGCTTGTTCCATATCTACAGCGTATAGATTCGGATACAATTCTTCCCCACTTGGCAGTTGATTGTTATGTACGGACTTGTACTGGTTGACCATTCGCTGAACATCATTTACTTTCTGTACGGTTTGAAGATCCATGACTTTGACTGTCGGGTTCACTTCTTCATCCTGAATGAGAAAGTAAGCGCTCCCACCACTTTCAAACGCAGTGCCGGGTATTTCATCCAGATACCCCTGCTGTTTCAGCTTGGACAGATCCACTCTAAATTTTTCATATTTCGGTGTTTCTATATCTGCATTGACCATGGGCAAAATCCCCTGATCCTGTTGGAATGCTTCTACCGCAGTTTGAATACGGCTTACGCTTTCCCTATAAGCTATTTTGGGATCAGGATTACTCTGGGATTGATACATACACCCCGTTGCTGTAAAAGCAAACAATAGGAACAAGAGTAGACAGGACATCTTCTGCAAATGACGCCTCTGCCCTCTTGGTTTCGCGACCTTCGCCATATTCTCGTTCATCCGTATCCTCCTTGAAATCGTTCCACTCAGGTATTCTTAGAACCAATCGTCCTCTTCCTGCTGTTGACGCTCCAATTGTTTACGAATCGCTGCCTTCAGCGGGTCCTCCGGAACATGAACCATCACCGATCCCCGCACCTTTGCCTGACATGACAACCGAGTACCTGCATCCAGCAGCGAACCTAGCTTACGCTTCTCCGCATCTGTTGGTGGATGAAGCGCTGCAAGATGTTCCGAATCTACTTTCACCTTACACATGAGACAGGCTGCCTTTCCATCGCATCGCGTTGCAATTTTCACCCCTGCACGACGTGCAGCATTTAGCAGTGTTACACCCGGCTTTAGCCGAATCGTTTTATTTTGCGGTAAAAATGTAATATTGTAATCCATCATTCTTCCTCCCAACCTATTGAGGCCATTCGAAGCCAACAAGCTCTTCCACTTCTGCTCTGAATCGGCTTGTCCATATATTTTGCTTCCCCAATAAAGTCATTAGAGGTTGATGTGATTCGGGCATCTGCTGGATCTGTCTTGCAATGGGTTCATAACGATCAGCACGGCCTCTCATTAGATTGAACAACAGTTCATGAGCAAGCGGCATTAAACGCAATGTGTAAGAACCCACTTTGGCTTCAGGTGCATACTTGGCCAATATATGCTCAATTTCAATGCGGTACCAACTTTTACGTGACCACACTTCGAAACCACCAACCAGTTCCAACGCACAAGTCCCTACCTGATAATGACTGAGCAGCGAGGCATAAGGTCCAGTTTTATCTACGACAGGCTCGTCCAGCACCATTCCAGGCGCAGATTTATGAAGCAACTTCGCGGCGGTGATGTCAGCGTAAACATCAATATCTCTGGGAGCCTGCTGTAATTCCACCTGTTGGAGCAACAACCCACAGCTTCCTCCAAGCAGCCACGTATAAGGCTCTGCATCCCAAGCTTTCGCCGTTTCCAGCAAAGCCGCTTGTAATTCTGGATAGCGCTCTATCCGATCCTCCGTTTCATGCGACCTCATCGGCTCACCTTCCCTTCATCCGTTTTCGTTGTGTCAGTTCTTATGATGTGTTTATGCGGATGTTATCTCTCAGGCGAGAAAGATCAGGTCAGAGAAGCTATTCCGCCGAAGAAGCCAATCAGCATAATGAGAAAAGCAATTAAAGAAAGAATCCCCCGTACAATACCTTTCGTTTTGGATCGAGCAAACGTAATCAGGAATACAGATAGTCCCATAATAAGGATTGCGACCAATGAAAGCCACATCTTGTCCATCGCGTTCATAATCCAGAGTTCTCCCCTTCAGTCCGTTATTCATCACTGACACTGTGACAATTGCAACTATTATAACACGAAACATTGCTCAGCTTTCCAAAAAAAAAGACAAAAAGCAAGCCGGCAGATGCCGACTCGTCTTTTTGTCTTGCCTGATCGCCTGCACGCAGGCGCGATCTATTATTTTTTTATCATCATTTTCATTAATGATTCCATACTGTTTGGGTTTAATCCGCTTTTTTTGACGGCACTCACGATATCCTGAACTGTATCCTCAGATACTGGCACTTTTGCCATGGCGGATACTTGCTTGATCAGTTGGCGCAATTGAGCTTCATTCTGCATGGTGGACGGTTTTACTGTACTCGCCAATTTCTTGACGGCACCTTCCGTAATCGATTTCCCTGTTTTTTTGTTGATCGCTTTCAGCGCTTCCTTGGAAATGTTGTTAGCCATTCGTCTCCCCTCCTCCGGCAATACTCATGTGTATAATATGAGTGCACCGCAAAAAAGGTGAAGAAGCTTCTCATTTCGGGAAAGCTGCCTACGCTACCATCAGGAATGCCACTGCTCCCATGTTTCAAGCGTCATGACTTCCATTTCGGTCTTGGGATCACGTCCCATCAAAGCTTCAACCGCATCCCGCGGCTGTCTCTCTTGAAAAAGAACGTGATAAAGCTGATCTGCAATCGGCATTTGCACACCGTATTTCTGAGAAATAAAGTGGGCGGCCTGCGTGGTCCGAATACCTTCCACAACCATGCCCATGGAATTCAAAACATCGTCCAGCTTCTGTCCTTTGCCCAGCAAGGAGCCAGCTCTCCAATTACGGCTGTGCTGACTGGTCGCAGTCACGACCAAATCGCCGATCCCTGCGAGTCCAGAAAACGTGAGCGGATTCGCTCCCATCTCCACACCGATGCGTGTGATTTCGGCAAGCCCGCGTGTTAACAACGCTGCTTTGGCATTGTCACCAAAGTTAAGCCCGTCTGACATACCAGCTCCTAGCGCGATAATATTTTTAAACGCTCCCGCCAGTTCTACACCGATCATATCTCGATTCGTGTACACACGGAAATAAGCATTCATAAATAAACCTTGAGCCGCCTCGGCAGAAGCTTTATCCAGTGATGCCACAACAACCGTCGTTGGGCAACGCTTAACCACTTCTTCCGCATGGCTTGGACCAGAAAGTACAACGACACGGCCTTCTTCACATTCGAGTTCTTCCGAAATGACCGTGGACATACGTTTCAGACTTTCTGTCTCAAAACCCTTGGTTGCATGAATGACTAACATTTCCGGTTTGTAATAGGCCTTAAGCTGATGTGCAACCGAACGCATCGCCGATGATGGAGCAACAATTAACACAGCAGAAGCCCCTTCAACTGCCGTCGCCATATCCGTGGTTGCCTGAATACGAGGTGACAGCTCTGCATCAGGAAGGAAGCGTTGGTTTGTATGTTTATTATTGATCTCTGCGGCCTGGTCTTCACCACGTGTCCACATGATCACATCCAGTTGATTGGCAGCCAATACACTGGCAAGTGCAGTACCCCAACTGCCAGCAACCAGAACAGCAACTTTTTTAGACAACGCGTTTTCCCCCTCCAGGGTTTTTCGATCCCAATTTATTTTCCTGTCCTTTGGCGAGCTTCGCAATATTGGTACGATGTCTCCAGAACGCAAACAGACAAATAATCAGACTTCCCCAGAAGATACTCATCGAATATCCGGGTAACACAAGGATGAAGAGCGGTGTCAAAGCTACAAAAATAAGGGAACCCAATGAAACATATCGTGTCAATACGATGGACAGGATCGCAAATACCCCGGCGCATAGCGCAGGAATAAGTGCAAGAGTCACGAGTACACCAATCGCTGTCGCAATTCCTTTTCCTCCACGGAAACGGAAGTACAGCGGCCAGTTATGTCCTGCAATGGCAGCTATACCACTAAGTGCAGGAATCCAATCGGAACCATTGCTGAACCAAACCCCAATCCAAACGGCCGCAATACCTTTGAGTACATCCAACAGCAGTACCAGAATTGCTGGTCCTTTACCCAATATCCGCAAAGTATTGGTAGCCCCTGCATTTCCGCTTCCGTGTTGACGGATATCGATCCCCCGTAGTGCTTTTGCAAGGAGGACACTAAAGCTGATTGAACCGAGCAGATAGCTCAGTACAATCGCTGCGATTTGTAAAATCACAAACTTCTCCCCTAACCTTCGTCGGACTTCCTCCGAGTAAATATGCGAATTGGCGTCCCTTCAAAATCAAACGCTGCACGAATTTTATTCTCCAGGTAACGTTCATAAGAAAAGTGCATCAATTCCGGATCGTTCACAAAAATAACCATGGTCGGAGGTTTAACTGCAACCTGAGTCACATAGTTGATTCTCATTCTGCGTCCTTTATCTGTTGGTGGCGGATTAATCGCCACTGCATCAGACACTACATCGTTAAGCAGATGCGTCTGAACACGCATCGAGTGCTGCTGGGCCACACGCTGCACCACAGGCAACAATTTTTGTAAGCGTTGTTTTGTCTTGGCTGACAAAAATACAACCGGAGCGTAAGTCATAAACAGGAAATGATCCCGAATTTTTTTCTCAAACTCATTCATTGTTTTATCAGACTTCTCTACAACGTCCCATTTGTTCACAACAAACATGGAGGCTTTGCCTGCTTCAAATGCATAACCTGCAATATGCTTGTCCTGCTCGATAATGCCTTCTTCACCATTAATTACAATCAGAACAACATCTGCACGCTCAATGGCACGCATCGCACGCATCACGCTGTATTTCTCCGTGGTCTCATAGACTTTACCACGTTTACGCATACCTGCTGTATCAATCAGCACATAGCGCTGACCGTCTTTTTCAAACGGTGTATCGATCGCATCCCGCGTCGTACCAGCAACATCACTGACAATAACACGTTCTTCGCCCAAAATGGCATTCACCAATGAAGATTTACCCACGTTAGGACGTCCGATCAGAGCTACACGAATGACATCGTCATCGTAAGTCTCTTCCTCAAGTTCAGGCAATTTCTCAACGATGGCATCCAGCAAATCACCTACACCTGTACCATGACTTCCCGATACTCCGATTGGATCACCAAATCCAAATCCATAAAACTCATAAATGAGCTCACTGCGCCCGATATTATCCACTTTGTTAACGGCTACAACGATAGGCTTACCTGAGCGGTACAACATCTCTGCGACTTCTTCATCAGATTGCGTAATCCCTGCTTTTGCATCACACATGAATACAATAACATCCGCTTCTTCAATGGCGAGCTCTGCCTGCATCCGGATTGATTTTAAAATGACGTCCTCGCCGTCGATTTCGATACCACCTGTATCGATAATGCTAAATGGTTTACCGTTCCATTCGCCGATTCCGTAGATACGGTCACGGGTAATGCCCGGCTTGTCTTCCACAATGGCCAATCTGTCGCCGATGATCCGATTAAAAATGGTGGATTTGCCCACATTCGGTCGCCCGACAATTGCCACAACGGGTCTTGCCATACATTCCACTCCTCCTGTCCATACTTACGATAATCATCATAGCAAAAAACGCCTGTCTTGGCTAACGTTTCATGCCGTTATACTCGCAATAAAAACAATCGGCGAACCCGCTGGGGCTCGCCGATCTTGCTTTTATTGTTCAGCAAAATATGCAGTATATAACTAAGAACCATGCATGTATAACTTATTTGAATTTGCTGAGTTTGTCACCGAAGCGCTCGCCGAGCGTGATGCTCAGACCTTGATTGCTCAAGGAAACGTTCGGGTTGTTGATTTCTTCACGTGGAGCATTGTTTCTTGCAGGTCTTTCTGATTTTGGCGCTTGAGCAGGAGCTTCTTCAGTTTCCTTGATGCTCAGGCTTACACGTTGCTCAGAAGGATTCATGTCCAAGATTTTAACTTGAACTTCTTGTCCTTCTTTCAACACTTCGTGCGGAGTGCCAATATGTTTGTGGGAGATTTGCGAGATATGCACAAGTCCCTCAACACCAGGAGCGATTTCAACAAAAGCACCGAAGTCAACCAGACGTTTTACAACACCTGTTACGATATCGCTAGAGTTGAATTTGTCGCCAGCTGTTTCCCAAGGACCTGGTTGAACAGCTTTCATGCTCAGGCTGATTTTACCTTTTTCAGGATCAACTTTCAGCACTTTTACGTTTACTTTATCGCCTTCAGACAGAACGTCCGATGGTTTGTCAACGTGTGTCCAAGCCAGCTCGGATACGTGAACCAATCCGTCTACTCCGCCAACATCAACGAAAGCACCGAATTGAGTCAAACGTTGTACCGTACCTTCGATAACTTGACCTTCTTGCAAACCAGCCATAACCGTAGCTTTGTTTGCTTCGAATTCTTGCTCAAGTACGTCTTTTTGGGAAAGGATCACTTTGTTATTCTCACGGTCGATCTCTTTCACTTTAACACGCAATGTGCGCCCTTTGTAATCGCTGAAATCTTCAACGAAATGGCGCTCTACCATGGAAGCCGGGATAAATCCGCGTACGCCCACGTCTGCTACCAGCCCGCCTTTAACAACGTCAGCTACAACAACTTCGAATACGTCTTGGTCTTCAAAATGCTTTTGCAATTGATCCCAAGCGTTTTCGCTGTCGATTGCACGTTTGGACAGAACGAGTTTTTCTTTCTCGTCGTCGATGCTAAGTACTTTAGCTTCAACTTCTTGTCCAACTTCAACTGCATCAGACGCGCTGTCTACGTGTAGGGAAGACAGTTCACGAATTGGAATTACACCGTCATATTTATATCCAATGCTCACATAGGCTTGGTTATCTTCCAATTTGACGATGGTTCCTTTTACGGTATCTCCTTTTTTCAAGGAAACGAATTGATCCAACTCATCTTGGGTTGCTTCTTGATTTTTCATTTCTTCCGACATGTCAAATACCCTCCTCAATTCAAAAACCCCATTATATTCAAACCTGCCTGTAGCAGAGTTCAAAACACTTTCAGAACTAAATGCATAGCTTAGCTTCCCACAAAAAAATGGAAACATGCACTCAGTTGTTCGACGTCACCTTACTCACTTGCTCGGTACGCCCGTTTGCACCATTTCATTAATTTTGGACATAATCTTCTCCGTCGCTCTTTCCAGCGCATCGCCGGAAGGATCTTCCTTGAACTCGTCCAAATTCACCGGTGCTCCATAAACAACTTTCATCTTACGAAAAACCTTGTAGTTACCGATAATAGCAGTAGGAATAACTGTAGCACCACTTCGGAGAGCGAAGCTCGCTGCCCCTTTTTTGCCGATGCCTCCATCATTGTGTCGGCTTCCCGAAGGGAAAATGCCAAGCACTTCACCACCACGCAAAATGTTGAGTGAGGTCTTGATGGATTCCTTGCTGACGCCTCCACGTTTAACAGGGAAAGCGCCTACGGCTTTGATAATTCGGCCAAAGACCGGAATATCAAACAATTCGCTTTTGGCCATGAAGCGCACCTGACGACGAATCTTGATACCAACCGTTGGAGGATCAAAGTTACTGATATGATTGGAACATAAAAGTACGCCGCCTTCTTTCGGGATGTTCTCCCGTCCAACTGCCTCCAGGCGGAAAAGAATGGTGTAAATGATCCGCAGTAATGTGCTGCAAAATGTGTAAATCATAGACCGATCTCTCCTCTGACCATTGTGCAATAAGACACGATTTTGTCAACCACTTCATGGATGCTCATCTCGGTTGTATCGAGCACTGTAGCGTCCTCAGCACAACGAAGCGGGGAAATCTCCCGACTTTCATCCAGTTTGTCACGGGTGGCAATGTCTCGCTCAAGTTGCTGCAACGTCAGTCCTTCTGAGGGGTCCAGTTCTTTGAAGCGGCGAAGTGCACGCTCTTCCACACTGGCAGTCATGAAGATTTTCACTTCCGCGTCGGGCAGTACTGTCGTTCCGATATCGCGTCCATCCATGACGACGCCCTTGCGCAAAGCCATTTGCCGCTGTGTATCCACCAATTGCGTACGCAGCCCCTCGATTTGCGCATATCGGGACACGATTCCCGTCACTTCACGGGAGCGGATTTCCGAGGTTACATCTTCCCCATTACAGAACACTTTCTGTCCGTCGGGATCCGGTTGTAAATCAATGACCAGCTTTTGGGTTTCCTGAAGCACCTCTGGCACATCTTCCGGTGAAATACCTTTTCGAAGCATATGCAAGGTTACCGCACGGTACATCGCGCCAGTATCGACGTATATATACGCGAGCGCCTCTGCAACCAATCGGGCCACCGTGCTTTTCCCGGCACCGGCAGGTCCGTCAATTGCGACGTTCATTTTCCCGTTCTCTGATGTGTTCTGGCTTGCCAACGGGGCATTCCTCCTCAAACGATAAGCCTCAATAAAAAAACAGGCATTGCCTGCATCGTCAAAATTATACCACACTATACACATGGATGCAAAAACAGACAAATCCTTAATGCTATTGTTCGTGTACCGTTTGCATCTGAATTGGTGTTCCTTCCAGACGATCAATGGAGGTCATATTCTTTTTCATATTAGGCACAAGAAGTAATAATTGATAAAACACAAGCAGAATAAGAAGAGCTGTAATCAGCTTCAGAGCCCTTCTTTCCATTCGCTTGGATAAAACATAATATAGGCGCTCGTATCTGCGGGATGCATGGCGATTGTTCACAAGCCGAACCTCCGTTTTTCCATTACAGTGCCCAGCATTGTCCATTGCTATACCAGACAATTATCCTCTTATTTCGATCGATAATCCAGTTGCCGTTCAAAACAAAACTTGATGATCTTCTGCCTTTCCGAATCCGTAATCTGCACAAACTTTAACATGCATAGCTGTCTGCCTGTTTCCAGTGTTTTGATACGTACCACTTCAGCTTCAAAATTAGCATGTTCAATTGCTGCATTCCGATAAGGAATAAGCAACCAGCATTTCAGCTTCTGCCCTTCCGCAATAGCAAAATTGGGTTCTCCATAAATGGACAATCCCCCGCCGCCAATATCTTCAGTCAAGCCCACTGCACGGGTCAAATCTTCACCCTGGATGGCCATTTCAAGGTTTGCATGAACACGCAGAAAACTGCGACGCTGGATTTTGGTAATGTCGTCCGGCAACGGCTTGCGAATTCGTACTAGCCGTACTACATCTTCCTCAAATCCGGTCACATACGTGTTGAAATAATGACGAACCCCGTCTTCCGTAATATAAGAAATGGACAATTCTTCACCAAAAAACAACCGTTTCAACCGGCTGCTTCCCTGCTGCATCGGAACTTCGATCAGAAAACTATTGTCATCCACATCAGCTATACGTGATTTATATTCTTTGCTTTCCTCTTTTTCATCTGCAGAGGCAATCTGGATGTATAAAACTTCATTTATTTTGGGAAACAAGCTGTTCACCGCCACCTTAGCTTTTTATCTTCGTAATCGTATGTACAAGGACTATTATACCATGACCTTTCTCATAGTGGACAACAAAAAACAGACCACTGCGTGGCCTGTTCAGTTATCTATTTGCAATTCAACTGCCTACCGGTTTATTGATGTTATGTGGTCTCATTCACCGGTTTGATTTCCTCAACGGCTTCTTCCATACCTGTATCAGCGTTGATGTAAATTTTATATTTTGCACCATTGATGCGTCCACCGAATTCGTAACACAGAACTTCTTTGCTGTAATCATTCTTAATGAGTGATTTACGAGCATAGCTCTCCTTGAATTCCGGATTCAGTTTTTTGCGGGCCTGTTCAACCGTGAGTGTGGCTTTTGGAATCTCCCGCTTTTTCTGATGTTCATATACAAAATCACTTGCCTGGAAGCCTGTAACATCCCCATTATCAAGGCCAACCCTAACAGACATTTTTTCAGGATAAATCAGTGTATCGCCTTGTTTGCGAACATAGGTCAGGTTACCGAGATTGCCAAACTCGTCATAATTGACTGCCTTCATATCTTTGTAACCCTTATTGGAAAGGAAATGATCTGCTTTGGCCATAGCTTCCTTACGTGTGACTTTCTTTGTTCCGATTGGACGAGTGTCACTGTAAGAGATGAGCAGACCGCCATTACGCGTGAAGTCCATACTCAATTTACTGTCTTTGGATTGATCAATCGTAGCTGTGTACGATTCCCAGTCTGTACCCTTACCATTCTCTTGTATTTGAATCTTGCCGTGTTCGGCATTGGAAAACTTTGCAGCTTTAGTTTGGATCTGCTCCTTGGTCATCGGTAAGCCATCCAGCTTTTTCACCGAACGTTTGGCATAAATGCTGGAGACTGAAGGACCCCAGTCAAGTTCAGGGTATTCCTGTACCTTTTTGTTGACTGTCCGGAATCCATCCACGATGGTGTTGTCCATCGTTTGCTCTTCGGTTGCCATAGCCGACTCGGCATCCATCCAGCGTAAACGGTCAGAAATGACTTTTTGCTGTACATCCTGCAGATTTTTAGTGATCTCGGATGAATTCGCATACAGCTTTTTCAAGTTGCCCATTTCTTTTTCACTTAAAGGTTCATTGGTCAGATCACGCATGGACGCCTGATAAGCAAAGTTAGAGATGCGGGAGAGAAACTCCTCCGTCTCACTGAATGGCAACATTGTAAGCGGCAATTGGTTAATCTCATTCTGCGCTTCACTGGTAAGTCGCCATACGTTCATCAGACCTTTACGATGCATCCCTTGGGACGTAGCATGAACTGCCAGTGTATTCCCAATCTCGGAGTGCAATTTGTCCATATGAAAAGATAAATCGTGAAAGGCACGTTGATATTGATTCTCTGCCTTGATCAGAATGGCATTTTTCTCCTGGTTCTCTTGGTAACCCCATACGAGAGCACCGATTAACAGAACTGCAAATATCGGAAACATAACTGAACTTAAACGTTTATACATCGGTAGAGTCTCCTTTCTTCTAAGCCACTACCTCTATTGTGGATCGAAGAAAGACCTCTTATGCATGCGATTTCCAGTCTGTCCAATGACGGGCTTATCACGCGTGGTCTCAAACGTTCTGTTTAATTCAATTGTACCCAGGTTGTGCCGCCATCTTCCTCAATTTCGAACTGATCGCGATTATCACACAAACACTGTTTAAAACCAGTCTCAATTCTTCCTCGTTCCTTCTTGCCTCGCAGCGTAAAACGTTCTCCACATTGCTTGCATCTGATTTTAATTTTGATTCTCATCACGCTTATCCCCGTTTCTATTTGTCTTTCCCCGGGAATTTTTATTTTATTGCAACAAAAAACACACCGGGGCATCAGGCGCAGGTTGCGCTCCATGTCCACCAGTGTGTCCGTATTTTTATAATTTAATCTCTTCCTCACGCTTCACAAAACGAAAAGGAGAACGATTGTTGGCCCTTGTAATCTTGCCCATCGCACCGTACCATAGACCCGCCATCAGTGGCGCAATGAACCATAACCAATGATTCACCATCGTATTCATAATGACATCGTAAAGCGCATGCCAGAAGAACGGTAAAACGAGTGAGAGCATAAGAAACCAACGTTTTTTCTTACCATCCGAGAACTTGGCCCGCCCCATGTAATAACCCATAATTACTGCAAACATGGCGTGACCCGATACAGGAAGCAATGCACGAATGAACATAGCTGAGACGGAAGCATTCCCCGCAAAGGCATACAACACATTCTCAACTGTAGCAAATCCGAGTGAAACAGCAACGGAGTATAGAATCCCATCATAAGGCTCGTCAAATTCGGTATGGTTATAAATAATATGGTATATCACAAACCATTTGACGAACTCTTCAACACCACCTGAAATCAGGATAGCTTCAACATAAGGATTATCTCCAAGCCAGATCATCATGCCACGCTGAATAATCATCACAGGCAATACCATCAGAATCCCCATGAGAAAGACTCGAAATACCATGTGAAGAGGTTCAGAGTCATAACGGTCTTTCAGATAAAAGTATGTTAACAAGGCGAGACCCGGAGCTACTGCTGCTGCTAAAACCGAAAACAAAAGCACCGAAATTCCCTCCTCTGACTAAAGACGCGATTACAACGAGAGCTTACTCCTGACGCTTGAAGTGGGTGCAAATAACCTCAACCGCTTGTTCAGGCATAACAACCTTTCCGTACTCTTCCATGACGGCAGGGGTAACGGAAGATCCTTCACCGAATTCAGCAAGCAAGGCAATCAATGCTGCATGTTTAGTGGAATCCAAGTCATCCGGTTCAAAATGCAAAAACCATTTGTCTTTATAGGAATAAAGTCTTCCAGCATCCGTTACGTGCTGATGCAACATATGTGCAGCCTCAACCAACACTTCAAAATCTTTGAATGCATAGACGATGGAATCGCTTTGCTCAAGTGTAACTTCCATCTCATATACTTCTTCAGGCAAATCATCCTCATTACCTGAACCATATTGTTGCGGATCATATTTCCCCCGGGTGACAATGACAACCATCCCTTGAGCGGGAAGTGCGAATACTTCGACAGCAAGTGGACCTGTAGCATCAAATCCAAGTTCGGAATAGGCCTGGTCCATCATTTCAGTGAACAGTTCATGAACTTTAGGTATTTCCTGCCACATATCTTCTTTTTGTATTCCGCGCTCGCTCAGATCGTCAAAGGTCAGGAAAATCCGTATCTTATCGTGACTTAATCGTTCTATTTTCATACAGGATCTCCCCTTTATAAGCAAGTCTTATAACAGATTATGAAGCACAAAACAATATGTGCTGAAAATAAATCTATGTAGTTATGTTATCATTTTATACCTGCAAATGCACGAAGTAAAATCGACAAAAAAAGAATCATTCCACATCAAAACAGGACTGTGGATGATTCTAATGGGAGGTTTGTGTTTATAAACCCGGTACTGTTGTGTTTGTTTGAGTTAAAATTTGCTCAACTTCTTGTTTAACATCCGGATTGGTGCGAATAAAATCTTTGAGCATGTTCATGTTCTCTTCTTTTTCTTGCGGAGTTATCGGATTTGCACTTTTTTTATGCGTGCTTTTGTGGGCATCTCCGCTCTGTTCGTTTGGCTTGGAGCTGAAACCGTCCATGCCCGGGAATGTCATCTCCATCATTTTGTGTTTGGCCTGATTCATCATGTTGCGGGATGAACCGGAAGACAGCATTGACATCTTACCTTTGGACAGCCAAGAACTGGCTGCTACGCCAATTACAACACCCCAGAAAAAGGATGACGCCTTCATTACACCAACCTCCTTTTAATGTTAAAATCACAACTAGTGTTTGCGGGAGTGCCTCATCTCATTCCGCATAAATACAGGAAAGCGAGTTGAAAGCATGATTAGACACACCATCGCCTTAATTATGATCGCTTGCATGCTGTTGTCAGCTTGTGGAACCAAAGTCGAAACAACACCTGAATCCACGAAGCCCACTGATGATTCGGTTACTTCAACGCAGGAGCAGCAGAATGAGCCAACTTCCACTGGCACAAGCGAAAAGCAAACCACGGATTCCCCGTCCTCAACGGACTCGGACTCGAATACGGATCAAGCATCACCAAGTAATGACGAAACATCTTTGACAGAAAAAGAAGGAACTGATAATGCTCCCGATTCACAAGTAGCCGAAGTTAATATTGAAAAAACGTATCACATGAACGCCAATTACTACATCAAACCCAACGATAAGACGAGCGAAAGCAAGGTTGTATTATTGACATTTGATGATGGGCCCAAAGAAGAAAAAATGATTAATGGATTAATCGACACATTGGATAAACATAGTGCGAAAGCAATATTTTTTGTTAACGGATACCGAGTGAAAAGTCATCCCGAGTTGCTCGAGATTATTCATAAACGTGGGCAAGTAATAGGAAATCATGCGTGGGATCATGAAGACCTGAAAAAAATGTCCACCACAGCAGCAGCCAAACAGGTAACCGATGTGCAAAAGATTGTGAAAGATACGATTGGCGTGGAACCTCAGTTTTTCCGCCCGCCGTTCGGTTCTGGAAATGATGCACTAAAGGCCACAGTCAAGAAAAACGGCATGTTATACATGACATGGTCCAATGGTTCACTGGATTGGGATAAGAGCACCAAAAACAAACCGGAGAAAGTTATCCAGAATGTACTGGATCAATTAAATCCCGGCAGTAATATTTTGATGCATGAGTTGCCATGGACGGTTGAAGCGTTGGATGAGTTGTTAACCAAACTTGAACAGAAAGGCTACACTTTTGTCGACCCTCGCTCCATCGAACTCGAAGCCCGCTGAGCTTCGATTATTTGCCCAGCATTCGGCTTAATATCATTAATTGATGAACCAAAACTCACACGAAGGAACTGAAAAGTTATAACAAACAGCCTTGGTCCTATGCGGATCAAGGCTGTTTGTTTGAGACCATTCGCAAAGTAATAATATGCATTTCTGCGGGACAACAAAGTCTGAACGGCAAATGATTGGTTCCGTATCCTTTGCTAACCAGCAATTTGCCTTCTTGCTCGGTGTCATTACCATCCTTTTTTAGAGAGAACCACCCACTAGATACGGAGCGGTATGCTTTGTTAAGAAAGACGGGGCCAAAGCCTGGAAATACTAATTGCCCACCGTGAGTGTGACCACTCAATATCAGATCAACAGGTCCATTCAAGTGAAGAGCCTCTAAGGGATCATGCACGATGGCAATCTTGCAATCTTTGGTGTCCAATTCTGCAAGCAGCGAATCGCCTCGCCGTGAACGATAATCAACTCCGACCAGGCAGAGTTTGCTTTTGCCTTTACGAAGGTAAGTGGTAGAATCCTGTAAGAGTTGAACACCCGTATCTCGGAATATACGTTCGAGATGCACAGTTCCTGCTCTTTTGTCATGGTTCCCATACACTGTAAAAACAGGGGCAATATAAGATAACAAGCTCATATTATGTCTGACGAGTGGCCATGAAATTCCTTTTTCCGCCACATCTCCCCCAATGATAACCCAGTCCACCTGATTGCGAAGATGTTCCAGATCATTCTTTTTCAGCTTGCGTTTATGGATATCAGATAAATACAGGATTTTGCTGCCATCAAAAGAAGAGGGCAAATTCGGAACTTCAACCTCTTCTGAAACGATGTGATGAAGATGCGCCTCACGCCACATATGAACCAGCAAAGCAATCCCGGCCAAAATAACGGCAACGAACCAGGCCAGTATTACCATGGCCATGGAAGGAAAGTATCCAATGAAGGCGCTCCTTTTATCCCCCACCAAACCAGACTGATTGTAAGCAAAACAAATATAAAAATGAGCGAATTAACAAATCGTTTACTGAGGCGCAAACGACGAGACGGATGAAGTTCAGTCCGCGTAGGAAGTGTGCCCGCTTCGGAAACGGATTCTTCTGATGGTTTTTCTGCTTTGTTGGCACGCGCTGGCGCCCGCCGGGGAAGTACCGGACTTTCCAGCGATGATGTATAAGACTTACGTTGTGATCTTGGTATGGAGACTGAGGTAATTGGTGTGAGTCCTCCCACCTCTGAGGCAGCAGCTGGTTCAACAACCAGATTAACTTGAGAAACTTCAGGACGCTCAGATGTCTCTGTCTTATCCGAGTGACGATGGCGCTGACTACCGTATGTCTTCATTCTACTTAATTGCTGATTCATGATTCCCTCCGAAAACGTATCGCTAATCCAGACACCAAATCAATAATAAAATGACATAATATAGGCGCCCATAATGTGCCGGATTGCATATAAATCCAACCCAATCCATAGCTCGAAACAAATACCCAACCAGTCGGAATCCAGTGCCGCAAATAGCGTATATGGATGACCGCAAATAAAATACTTGTCCAGTAAGGACCTATCGCATGTTGAATGGCTCCACGAAATAATAATTCCTCACAAACAGCAACGATAGCTGCTATGCATACAATGTGCCAGATTGGACGCTTGCGAAACAGCATCTCGTTAATTCCACCATCGTCCATGCTTTCTTGAGGAATAACATAAGAAAGAACCAAGTCCATAACAAGCATAATGCCAGCAAGACCAAGTCCCCACCATATAAACTGGTAACTGTCTGGCCACGCAAGCACATCAAAAAGATTTCTCTTCTGCAATAAAATCCATACAACCCCAATGATCAAAGTTAACCCTTGTGTAAAGTATAGATTGATCAGAAGCAAACGCTCGGTAAGCTGCTGTGGTTCAGCCTTCTGAATCTTGAACTTGGGAAACTTTAATTTTTTCATCGCCTATGTCTGTCCTCTTGACTTATATTTGATGGATAACAATTTCGTTGTCCAATCGGATAGTATACTAAATGATAGCCAAAAAACCAAATAGGTTCAAGGCCTGCCCCAAGTCCCGGTTTTTCAACAGAGTTTTATCCAATGAATTAGTTCATTAATGTGTTAAAATCCGATTCACAAAACAGCTTGTAATCGAGCTATATCAATCGATTAATGAGATCAATTTTTATCATCTGTACGCCTTCTCCCCCACTGAAGAAAATTACATTAGCAAATCGAATTAAAACATTTAAGCCTATTGACATGCTCATGTCAGCCATGATACATTATGAAAAAATTAGTCACGTTAAACACGATGATGGAAAAAAGACGTTGCTTTGTCTTACAGAGAGCCGATGGATGGTGTAAATCGGTGGCAGGCAGATGATCTTGAGCGCTCCTGAGTTATTGCATTGAAATTGGAGTAGGTGCAATCGGTTTAGACCCGTTATCCTCTTCGGTCTTCATTGACCGCTAAGACTGTCGTTGTGAAACGGCGGTGAATTAGGGTGGTACCACGACAACTCTCGTCCCTTATTGCGCAAGCAGTATGTGGATTGAGAGTTTTTTGATTTATTTTAGAGTATAGACGTGGGAATCGCCCTATTTGCTACACCCTCCCCCTCTACTGCGACACCGCGTTGTTGGAAGGAAGAGTTTCAATGGTTTTAAGGAATGCCTCTTTCGTGAGGCGAGACCTTGACGATATAGATACACATACCTAAGGAGGAAGAAACCATGTACAAAGTGTTAGTGTCGGACCCCATTAGTGATCTGGGTATCCAGCAACTGGTGGATGCAAATGATGTTGTAGTTGAGAAGAAAACAGGTCTTAGCGAAGATGAGCTTATTGCAATTATCGGCGATTATGATGCCCTTCTAGTTCGAAGTCAGACTCGTGTAACGGATCGTATTATGACGGCTGGTACAAACCTCAAAGTCATCGGACGTGCTGGCGTAGGTGTAGATAACATTGATTTGGAAGCTGCTACCCAACGCGGTATCATTGTTATTAACGCCCCTGACGGTAACACGATTACGACATGTGAGCATACATTTGCCATGATGATGGCACTGGCACGACATATTCCTCAGGCATATGCCAAAACCATTCAAGGTACTTGGGATCGTAAAACCTTCCTGGGTGTGGAGTTAAGAAATAAAACGCTGGGTGTGCTCGGTATGGGACGAATCGGTAGCGAAGTAGCTAAACGTGCAAAAGCATTCGGAATGGATATTCTGGCTTACGACCCGTTCCTCACTCAAGATCGCGCAGAGAAACTTCAGGTTAAGCTGGCTAGTGTAGATGACATCATTCGCAATGCCGACTTCATGACCGTTCACACACCATTAACACCTGAGACACGCCATATGATTTCCCGCCCTCAATTCGAAGTGATGAAAAAAGGGATGCGTATTATCAACTGTGCCCGTGGCGGAGTTGTTGATGAAATGGCACTTGTAGAAGCAATTGATGAAGGTATCGTTGCTGGTGCAGCATTCGACGTATTCGAGAGTGAACCACCAGCAGCTGACCATCCGTTCCTGAATCACCCTAGCATTATTGTGACGCCTCATCTTGGTGCATCGACAGTCGAAGCACAAGAAAATGTAGCGATCGACGTATCCGAGCAAGTCCTGCATATTCTGCGCAATGAACCGTTCAAAAACGCAGTTAACATGCCTGCTGTAGCTCCAACTGTAATGAACAAACTGCAGCCGTACTTTAAACTGGGTGAAACACTGGGCAGCTTTGCAGCTCAGATTACTCAAAATGCAGTTCAGGAAATCCGGATTGACTACGCTGGAGATCTGTCGGAAGTGGATACTTCGCCTTTGACTCGTTACATTGTAAAAGGTATTCTCGCAAGGCATTTAGGCGGTGAAGCCAATATTGTCAACTCCATGCATTTGGCTAAAGTGCGGGATCTCAATGTAGTGGTTAGCCAAACTTCGGCGACGAAAGGATTTACTAATCTGATTACCGTCACACTTGTGACGAATCAGGATGCTGAGGAGCGTCGTGTTGCGGGCACACTGCTTGCAGGTTATGGAGAGCGTATCGTGCGTCTGGACAAATTCCCAGTGGATATTGCTCCAGAAAGTCACCAAGTTCTGATTTCTCATAATGATAAACCGGGTATTATCGGACGTGTTGGAACTTTGCTTGGAGAGAACGAAGTTAACATCGCCTCCATGCAGGTCGGACGTAAAATCATCGGTGGGGCGGCTATCATGATTCTGACTGTAGATAAAGAAGTTCCAAAAGATGTACTTGTGCAACTTGCAGCTCTTCAGGAAATCAATACTGCCGTTGAAATCGTTCTGAATTAATTATTGTCGGACTATTCACTTATAAGATAAAAAAAGAGGCGAACCCTTATTGGGTTCGCCTCTTTTTATAAACTCAAACTTCTTTTTTTAAAGCGTAATTCATGCATTAACTTAATTGAATAATGTTTAATGTAGCTCCTGGTGGAGAGAGGACAGCGGTACCAACAAGACCAAATAGTTGGAACTGTATTGTAGATCCGGCAGTTACCGTCACAATAAAGTCAGACTGTAACTGACTCAGGGAAAGCAATGGTGAAACTACACTCGCTGGAATTGCTGCCCCGTTAAGTAATATACGGGATTGAATAGCAAGTGCGGCTGTCAGATTTATTTTGTAAGAGATATAGTAACGCCCTGCATTGGCAAGAGTGAAAGTATCATTCGCTCCATTGATGGTTATACCAGTGCCTATATTTTGGTTGTTTGGTAATGGTATTAGTGTTCCACCCAAAATGACAACGATGGTTCCATTTGTGTTTTCACCAAAAGCTGAATTAGATGTTACAGAGGTTCCTGTGGCTCCGGTTGCACCCGTCGCTCCTGTACCCCCGGTGGCCCCAGTTGCTCCTGTGACGCTCACTCCAGTAGCACCTGTTATTCCAGTCGATCCAGTAGCACCCGTAACGCCTGTAGCTCCGGTGCTTCCAGTTACACTGGCTCCTGTAGCTCCGGTAGCCCCTGTTCCCCCAGTAACTCCGGTGACTCCAGTAGCGCCCGTGCCTCCGGTTACACTAGCCCCGGTTGCTCCTGTTGCGCCAGTGACACCAATCCCTGTTGCACCCGTTAAGCCCGTGTCCCCGGTGGTTCCGGTTATCCCTGTCTCTCCGGTGACTCCTGTTATTCCGGTTGCTCCTGTCGATCCAGTGACACCGACTCCCGTGGCTCCGGTTACTCCTATAGCCCCAGTGGTTCCGGTTGTCCCTGTCTCTCCCGTAACTCCGTTTATTCCGGTTGCTCCTGTTGCACCAGTGACTCCGATTCCTGTTGCACCAGTTAAGCCTGTAACCCCGGTGGCCCCGGTTAATCCCGTCGCTCCAGTGACTCCTGTTATTCCGGTTGCTCCTGTCGATCCAGTGACACCGACTCCTGTCGCTCCGGTTATTCCTGTAGCCCCAGTGGTTCCGGTTACCCCTGTCTCTCCTGTTATTCCGTTTCCTCCTGTTGCGCCAGTGATTCCGATTCCTGTTGCACCCGTTAAACCTGTAACCCCGGTGGCCCCGGTTAATCCCGTTGCTCCGGTGACTCCCGTTACACTAACACCGGTAGCACCCGTTACTCCCGCAGCCCCTGTATTGCCGGTAACCCCAGTCGCTCCGGTTACTCCCGTATCTCCCGTGACTCCAGTACTTCCCGTTACACTGACACCTGTGGCTCCAGTTACTCCCGCAGCCCCTGTATTGCCGGTAACCCCAGTCGCCCCGGTTACACCTGTATCTCCCGTGGCTCCAGTACTTCCCGTTACACTGACACCTGTGGCTCCAGTTACTCCCGCAGCCCCTGTATCGCCGGTAACTCCAGTCGCCCCGGTTACACCTGTATCTCCCGTGGCTCCAGTACTTCCCGTTACACTGACACCTGTGGCTCCAGTTACTCCCGCAGCCCCTGTATTGCCGATAACCCCAGTCGCCCCGGTTACACCTGTATCTCCCGTGGCTCCAGTACTTCCCGTTACACTGACACCTGTGGCTCCAGTTACTCCCGCAACCCCTGTATCGCCGGTAACTCCAGTCGCCCCGGTTACACCTGTATCTCCCGTGGCTCCAGTACTTCCCGTTACACCTACTCCAGTTGCACCTGTCGCACCAGTTGCCCCAGCACCAGCCAGCAACGTATAATCCGGGGATGTTCCCGGCGTTCCAGTTGGCGATGCCACATTTGCAATATATGTGCTGCCATCAATCGTTACAACTTGACCCGCTGGATACGTTGGTGCAACTGCTGGGTCGAATGGAACGACGCCTGTCAGACCTGCACCGGTGGCTCCCGTTACACCGACTCCTGTTGCACCTGTCGCACCCGTGGCTCCCGCACCAGCCAGCAACGTGTAATCCGGGGACGTTCCTGGTGTTCCAGTTGGCGATGCGACATTCGCAATATACGTGCTGCCATCAAACGTTACGACTTGACCCGCTGGATACGTTGGTGCTACTGCTGGGTCGAATGGAACGACGCCTGTCAGACCTGCACCGGTGGCTCCCGTTACACCCGTATCTCCGGTTGCGCCCGATACACCGACTCCTGTTGCACCTGTCGCACCCGTGGCTCCCGCACCAGCCAGCAACGTGTAATCCGGGGACGTTCCTGGGGTGCCTGTTGGCGATGCGACATTCGCAATATACGTGCTGCCATCAAACGTTACGACTTGACCCGCTGGATACGTTGGTGCTACTGCTGGATCAAACGGTACAATCCCGTTCAGACCTACTCCAGTCGCTCCTGTTACACCCGTGGGCCCCGTTGGTCCTGCGCCTGCAAGCAATGTATAATCCGGGGATGTTCCCGGCGTTCCCGTTGGCGATGCCACATTTGCAATATACGTGCTGCCGTTAAATGTTACGACCTGACCCGCTGGATACGTTGGTGCTACTGCTGGATCAAACGGAACTACTCCATTCAAGCCCACTCCTGTTGCTCCCGTTGCACCAGTAACACCCGCACCTGCAAGCAAAGTGTAGTCTGGTGATGTTCCCGGCGTCCCGGTTGGCGATGCAACATTGGCAATGTACGTACTGCCGTCAAACGTAACCACCTGTCCTGCCGGATACGTTGGCGCTACCGCCGGATCAAACGGTACAATCCCACTCAATCCTACTCCAGTCGCTCCCGTTACACCCGTAGCCCCTGTTGGTCCTGCGCCTGCAATCAACGTATAATCCGGTGATGTTCCCGGCGTTCCCGTTGGCGATGCGACATTTGTAATATACGTACTGCCGTCGAAAGTTACAACTTGACCCGCTGGATACGTTGGTGCTACTGCTGGGTCAAACGGAACTGCTCCATTCAAGCCCACTCCTGTTGCTCCGGTTGCACCGGTGGCTCCTGCGCCAGCAAGCAATGTGTAGTCTGGTGATGTACCTGGAGTTCCAGTTGGTGAAGCTACATTAGTAATATAGGTACTACCGTCAAACGTCACTATTTGACCCGCTGGATACGTTGGTGCTACTGCCGGATCAAACGGTAATATTCCACTTAAACCTAAGCCAGTGGCTCCCGTTGCCCCTGTAGGTCCTGCTCCCGCCAAGAGTGTATAGTCCGTTGAAGTACCGGGAGTTCCTGTTGGCGATGCCACATTTGTAATGTAGGTGCTGCCCTCAAATGTTACGACATGACCCGCTGGATACGTTGGTGCTACCGCTGGATCAAATGGAACAGAACCACCGAGTCCCACACCCGTTGCCCCGGTGGCTCCAGTAGCTCCGGCCGCTGCTAGCAAAGTATAATCCGGTGAACTACCCGGTGTTCCCGTTGGCGATGCCACACTAGTAATATAGGTACTACCGCCAAATGTTACAATTTGTCCTGCCGGATAACCTGGTGCTACCGCTGGATCAAATGGAACAGAGCCCGTTAAACCTGCCCCTGTTGCTCCAGTCATTCCTCCTGACAAAAACAACGTGTAGTCTGGAGAACTTCCAGGTATACCGGTGGGACCATTTACGTTAACTACATAAAGACTACCGTTATACGAAACTACTTGACCTTGCACATAGCCAGGTGCCTGAGCTGGGTCAAAAACGGATATATCATCCAGTCCAACTCCA
Organism: Paenibacillus sp. FSL F4-0087; assembly: GCF_038020215.1. Lineage (NCBI taxonomy): Bacteria > Bacillati > Bacillota > Bacilli > Caryophanales > Paenibacillaceae > Paenibacillus > Paenibacillus sp. FSL F4-0087. The sequence continues at coordinate 5,152,104 of NZ_JBBODJ010000001.1, read as the reverse complement.
GGCGCCCCCTGGGGACCTGGTACGCCTTGAGGCCCTAGAGGTCCTACCGGACCTACTGGTCCAACTGTTCCTCCTGACCCGGTCGGACCTGGCAGTCCAGGAACACCCGGAACCCCTGGAACTCCCGGAACTCCCGGGGGACCTGGAGGACCTGGAGTTCCTGATGTTCCAAATGAACTGGTAGCACGAGTCAATGATACGGATATGGAACGAATCAAACCAACCAATTTATCTTTTTCCGCAGGCGGAACTTCCAGAAGCAACGTTACACTTAATACATCATCGAGTAAATTTTGCAAGTTTCCAGCTAGATTAATAACGGCTACAGGCACAACTTCAGAGCCTGCAATGGTTAGTTCCAGAACGGATTGTAACTCCGCTTTCACCCCAGCTCGAAAACCAGAGGTATTAACAAAGTTGAGCAAACTCCGTAAACTGTTTTGCAACGCGAGAGTATTAGACGCTGTAGGCTGACTGACAGATGCAGGAATAGTCACTGCTAGTGCTTTCAAAATGGACTCAAACTGCTCCACTTCACTCGATGTTATTGGAATAAACGGTGATCCCGCTCGAAACGATCTTCCTTCTAAGAAAGCTTTAATATTCACCCTTTTTCTATCATCGGACATGCCTAATCCACTCCTCCTTTAACATCTTCGCTCTTCAAGCTTATGTTTCATAAGAGGTAAACTTATCTTGGACACATATTTTGACGCAAAAAAATGAACATACTGTTCCACGTTGAACAAGATTAAACGGTACTGTTCAACAAAAAAAGCACCCTCAGCATGAGGGTGCTTCCGCACTTTTTGTATGAAATCGGGCTATTTCGATGAATCCACCGGAAATTGTAAAATAAACTCTGTACCTTCGCCAAGTACGCTATTAACGATAATGGTACCGTGATGCGCATCTACAATGTTTTTAACAATTGCGAGCCCCAGTCCTGTACCGACACTTTCACCCCGAACACGAGCCTTATCTGCTTTGTAGAATCGTTCAAAGATGAATGGCAGATCGGAAGACGGAATGCCTACACCTTCATCGTTTACAGTCACTTTAGCTACAGGTGTCCGGACATCAGTTAACAGCTCTGCCGATATGACAACATTTTTGCCTGAGGGAGTATGCCGAAACGCATTATCCAGCAAATTGGTAAACACCTGTTCAAGTCGATCCTCATCCGCCTGATGAAGTTCAATGGAAGACTGTTTGCACTCAAACCTAAGATGGATATCCTGTTCTTTGGAACGTACCGAGAACTTTCTGTATACTCGTTCCAATAGTTCAACCAAATCCACTTCCTTCACGGCCATATCCGTATGACCCGCTTCCATTCGCGCAAGATCAAGCAGATCCTTAACCAACCTGCCCATACGCAAAGACTCATCATGAATCACTTGAATTAATTCTTCACTTTCTTCTGGGGAAGCCGCCATCCCATCCAAAAGAGCTTCACTGTACCCTTGCATCATGGATAGCGGAGTACGTATTTCGTGAGAGACGTTGGCGACAAAATCACGACGCATCTTCTCCAGTCGTACTTCCTCCGTCACGTCACGAAGCACAGCTACTGCGCCTCGAACGACACTATCCGCGTACAAAGGTGCCATCTGAACAGACCAGACTCCCTGCTGCACATGCACGTTAGAGTTCTGATCGCCGCCCTGCTCCATCACCTTTTTGAACAAAGGAACGAGTGGTTCCGGTACCTCTCGCGAAGAACTCACAGCATTCTCCGAGTCCTGTCTCTCGCCCATCTGTGCCCAGTCCAAATCACACCAAGCCTGCATGATTTTCTCGCCGGGGGGGTTTGTCAAAATAACCTTTCCCTCACCATCGAATGTCACTACGGCATCGGTCATGCTTCGGAGCACGCTCGCCAGATGTTCTTTCTCATGGTTAAGGTTGCGAATGTTATCTTCCAGCTGTGCAGCCATATGATTAAATGTATTACCCAATTCTCCAATCTCATCGCTCGTTACAAGGGAGAGACGTGTACCGTAGTTTCCTTTTCGAATCGCATTGGCTGCTTGAATTAACTGCTGCATCGGCTGCGTAATTTTCGTAAAAAGAAACAGCGCAAAAAAGGTCGTCAAACTGAAACCGATAATACAAACATATGTGAACAAACGTTTGATATCTCTCGACTCAGACTCCGCAAAATTCGTATCAATATACGGCAGCAAAAAAAGACCCAATGCTATGAGTACACAGCCCACAAGGCAAATAATCGTAATCCATAACTTCCCGACCAGCGATCTCCAGAAACTAAAACTACTTCGGTACTTCCAGTTTATAACCCACACCCCACACCGTCGTAATCATCGCCGCTGACTCTGGCGAAACTTTGTTTAACTTCTCGCGAAGACGCTTCACATGCGTATCCACAGTACGAAGATCACCAAAGAATTCATAATTCCATACATCCTTCAGCAGCTCTTCTCTGGAGAAAACTTTATCTGGAGATGTCGCCAGATAATGCAACAGTTCATATTCTTTCGGTGTTAGACTGATCTCTTCCCCACCTGCGGTTACGCGGTGAGCATCATGTTCGATGACCAAATGAGGAAATACGATATTGTTGCTTGAATTACTTTCCTTAGACAGATAAGCTGTCGCAGAAGAACGACGCAAAATCGCCTTCACCCGGTAAATCACTTCACGTGGACTGAACGGCTTAACGACATAATCATCTGCTCCAACTTCAAAGCCCTGAACGCGGTTAATTTCTTCGCCTTTTGCAGTAAGCATCAAAACAGGGGTTGATTTTACCTGACGCAAACGGGTACATACTTCAACGCCGTCCATGCCCGGTAACATCACATCAAGCAAAATCAGACCATAGTCACCTGCAGTTGCTTTTCGCAACGCAGTTTCCCCATCCTCTGCTTCATCGATTTCATAACCTTCTTTTTCGAGATACATTTTCAAAAGCCGTCGGATTCTTTCCTCGTCATCCACGACTAGTATACGGTTCTCATGTTCAGCCATTCCACTCCAGCCCCTTTGCAATAACTCCTCATCACTTCTATTATGTTCGATCTGGCGAACAATATTTGAATGCCCCATTGAACGTAGGGGCTTACGTATGTGTTTCATGGATTTCTCTCGGGAACTTTACGAAACTACCTCTCCTAGTCTGCCCCAGCGTATGAATGCAACCCGGCGATGATCAAATTCACACCAACGAGCGTAAACATAACGACCAAAAATCCAAGTACTGCAAGCCAGGCAGACTTGCGGCCCTGCCAGCCTCTGGACAAACGCAAATGCAGGTACACACTATAATATAACCATGTTATCAGTGCCCACACCTCTTTGGGGTCCCATCCCCAGAAACGGCTCCAGGCAATCTGAGCCCAGATCATAGCAAAAATTAATGCTCCCAATGTAAATATCGGGAATCCGATAGCAATTGCGCGGTAACTAATCTCATCAAGATCGTCGGCATCAATGCCATCCAGCATTGGTTGCAGAGCTTGTCCAAGCGGTCTTCTTACAATTAAACGAATAAGTCCATATAAGATCAGCCCTACAATCAAAGACCAGACTACCGTATTCAGTTTACGTCCAGCATTAACTCCGTTCATCCAGGAAGGTGTCTCAAGCAAAGGTTCCTTCATGCCAAGAAACGGTTTTATGCTCTCCACTTCGCTATTATAAGGTGCAAATATAGGAGGCATGCGATAAATCACTTTCTCTATTGTACTATTTTCCTGTACCTCTGTGTCAATGCTCGTGGTTTTCTGAACAAAAACCGCTTCATATCCGGATGCACGGAAAGCAAATACCGACCCGATAAACCCAACCACAACGACGATAGTGATTAATGTAAACTCAACCCATCCTCGCTGGCGTCTGGATGACTTATCCTTGCCACTGAAATCCACTGTGCGTAACAAGTACATGAATCCTGCAGCAAAGCCTACGGCGAAGAATGCCTCGCCAAGTGCAGCCAACGTCACGTGGATCTTGAGCCATATCGATTGCAAAGCAGGGATCAGCGGCTGTACTTCCTGAGGAAATACGGCTGCATATGCCATAATAATGATGGTTAGTGGCAATGCAAATAGTCCTAGCAACGATTTTCGATAAATTGCGTAAACTACAATAAATGCCACCATAATCATCATGGATAGAAAACTCATAAATTCATACATATTACTTACGGGTATATGGCCTGCTCCAGCCCATCGTGTACCAAAGAAGATGAGATGTGCAGCTAGTGCAACCGTTGATGCAATAAAGGCTCGCTTGCCCCATCGTTCTACATGAGCTTGCGGGTCACGATTACTCCATTTCTTGCCCATGACGGCAACGCCATATAACATAAATGCAGCACAATATAGAAAAAAAGATACGATAAATGCGTCGCTGCTGAAATCCAATAAACTCATGTTTGGTTCCCCCCGTTATCCAACGACTTCTCATCCACTTCCACATTCATATGTTTTAACACAGCTGCAACCTCGCGCCTAAATCCAAACCAGTTTTTGTTCGTATGGCCACCTAGGGTGAGTTGTCCATCATCAATCCGAATCCAAATACGTCGGTGGTGCCAGTAAAAGCCCATAACCAGACCCAACATAACGATGCCTGCCCCAACCCATACGAAAGGCATGGCCTTATCAATACGGATATTGAGGTAACTCACGGACTGAATGATGTCCACCTTATCCATGCTATCGACCTCTAGCTGCAAAGGAATTTCTCCTCCATTCAGCTGTTTGTTAATTGCGTCCTGTTGAAAACGCTGTTTATCGATCTGCTTCGCAAAATACAAGTACTGCATGCCTTCTGCGGGTAAATTGGGTCCCTTGATGTTAAATAGAAAGGCAGGCGCATTAGGTGAAGGGGACTTTGATTTGGGCTCTCCATTTTCATCCAGCCCAAAATCCATATATTTTTCTTTCACAGTCAGACTATAGGGTCCAGCTTCAAACGTTCGCTGCGTATCCACCATAGCAATTTGGATTGCTCCGTACTTCTCACCCGTCTGGGCATTGACCAGATCAGGCGTTACCGAACGAATCGTTGGTGTCAAATCATAATCAAACTGATATGCTTTCAATCCGTGGTAATTCAGTGGATGGTTCACTCGAACATCATGTCGGTCCACCTCGGTCAATTGAGGTTTTTTCGAAGGATCCGAGCAATCTGCCGTACATTCGTACAACACCACTTTGGTTTCAAACAGTTTTGGAACGGTTTTGTTCAAATTTTTGAACTGTTCTGGAACCTCATCTTCACTGTAAAACTCAACATTAAACTGTTCATTCTTCAAATACATGGAGGTATTCGGTATTTTCTTGATCTCACCTTCGGGAAAAGCAACATGCTCATCCAGATTCAGCCCGGGAAGCCCTCGGGCAAGTACTGCCAGTAGAAAGATAATCAAGCCGATGTGGATAACATAAGGTCCCCAGCGACTGAATCGCTGTTTCTCAGCCAGCAATGCACTACCCTCGGTATGCACACGATAACCTTTCTTTTTAAGCGGCGTAACCGCTTTCTTAATCCAGTCTTCTGATGCCTCTTCTATGGAGCCTTGGTACACCAGTCGCTGGCGTGTAAGAAACTGCATGTGTTTGCGTATTTTCTGTTTATTCAGCGCTTTGTATAGTGGAAGTACCCGGTCTAGACTGCATATGACCAATGAAGCACCGATCAGCACCAGTAGCAAAATAAACCACCAGGATTCGTATGTATGGGACAGACCCAGCAGATAATAGATATGACCCAACTGACCGTATGTGTCCTTGTAATATACGGATGGATCAATATTCAGAAATGTACTTTCTTGCGGATAAATCGTGCCTAGCATGGAACCTACAAGTGTAAACACAATCATGTAAACAGCAATTTTGACCGATGAGAAAAAGTTCCATATGCGGTCAATAATTTTGGGATTCGTACGCTGCGAACGACGCGCCATGCCATCATAACGCATTTCCAATACTTCATCCGATTTGACCTCAGCCTCCAGCAGCGGCTTGCCGCATGCTTCACACAGCACAGTGCCCACCGGATTCTGGTGTCCGCACTCACACTTCGTATTTTGGAACACGACTAGACCTCCTGTCAGGGCTGTTTCGCCAGTTGTGAAATTTGAGCGTCAAGTGTGTTCAAATCAAGTTGACCGATATGAATGGTGGAGATTTTACCCGTGTCGGAGACAAAAAATGTCGTTGGCATCGGAGATATACCGAAATCCCGGATCGAGTTTTTGTCACGGTCGAGCATAATCGGAAACGTAACGCCCACCTGCCGAACAAAATTTTCCACGGTCATCTGGTCTTCCCCAACATTGATTCCAACAAATTGGACACCCTGGTCCTTCCATTTGTCCGCTTGCGCTTGTAGCGCAGGCATCTCTTTGACACAAGGCTCACACCAAGTCCCCCAGAAGTTGATCACCATGGCTTTGCCTTTGTATTCCTCAGACGTATGAACTTGTCCATCCAGGCCCAGCAATTCAAAAGAAGGAGCTTTGTCTCCTTCTTTTGGCTTGCCATTCGAGCCGGATACCGATGTAGTAATCGCATATCCGCCCAACACCAGGATCAATAACAAAATGACGATTTGCACCGCTCTTCTTGATTTCCCCATGTGCTGCTCCCCTTTTAAGTCAGCTTTTTGCATAATTTGATTCTAAACGCTCCCGGGTACAAGAATTAGACGAATAACACCATTTCGATCTAACTCTTGCTGATTGAAAGTCGCTCCAGGGATTTATGCAAAAAGCTTGAGTGACTAGCATTCGCATATAACGGTCTTGGACACCTGTGAACATCCTATGAACAATTATAGCGAATTTCGTCACAAATCTGCGGCGCTTTTATGAAAATTATGTGTCCTCACATTACCTTTTTTTCATTTTTTTGGCGGGTTCTGATTTTGCGAGCGTAATCAGGTTGTTGACTTCTTCTTTGGTTAGATTACGTGTGAGTCCGCGTTTCAGGTTTTGAAGCAAAATACCACCAAACGAAATCCGTTTCAGACGTGTTACCGGATGGTTAATCGCTTCGAACATACGTCTAACCTGACGGTTCCGCCCTTCGTAAATCGTAATAGAGATAACAGATTCATTTGCTGCGGTATCCACATCTTTGTACTCAATCTCTGCCGGAGCTGTCATACCGTCGTCCAGCATAATGCCTGTCTTTAATTTCTCCAGAGCCGAACCATGTGGAACACCTTTAACGGTTGCATGATACGTTTTGGGTACGTGATGCTTCGGATGCGTCAACAAATGCGCAAACTCGCCATCATTGGTCAGAATGAGCAATCCTTCTGTGTCATAATCCAGACGACCCACTGGGTATACCCGTTCCTTGACACCTTTAAGATAGTCGGATACAATTTTCCGACCTTCAGGGTCTGAAGCACTTGTGATAACACCCTTCGGTTTGTTCAACATCATGTACACTTTCTTTTCACTGCGGATCGGTTTACCATTAACCGTAATCATATCCTCTTCGGGGTTCGCTTTCGTACCCAGTTCGGTTACGACCTCCCCGTTAACTTCTACTTTGCCGGACAGGATCAGTTCCTCGCTCTTGCGGCGGGATGCAATGCCTGCCTGTGCGATAATTTTTTGTAATCTTTCCATGTTTGTCATGTCACCTCACACTAATGATACCCATCAAGGCCGGAAATCACAAGGATAATCCATCGATTTTGTTAACGCAGGGGTTGTAAACACCTTTAGAGCTGCATTTAGCTATGTATTTAGACCAAAAAAGCTCACCCTCTCACTGCCTGTATGCGACAGGAGCGTTAAGGTGAGCCGTTCACTTTTAATCGTATGTAACCACTGCAATAAGCAAAAGGTTAATTGGCTACTTTACCTGCAACAACGACCTGTTTTTTCGCAGGGGTTGCACTTTCTTTAATAAAGGATTGCAACGTTTTGGAAGTAATATAATAAGTACGTCCTCCGTATACAAAGGTCATCATGCCAATAACCCGATTGTTCTGGTCCAGAACAGGGCCACCTGAATTGCCTTGTGCCACAGATTTTACGATACTGCCAATGCCCTTCTTGCCTGGAACGTCCGAATCTTGTGAATTAAATACTCGGCTCTTGGCAATTGTATTATAAGTTGAAGGGAAATCTTCGTCCAACAGCACAAGTTCCCCGGCAGAATTTTTAGGAAATCCGATGGTATAGACAATTTGATTATCTTTGGCATTTGCAAACGTCACCGGTTGTGCGTCGATTTCTTTGTCCAGCTTCAGCAATGCCATATCTGTCACCGGATCTGTTTTAATGATTTTGGCTTTAACCGGCTTGTCCAGATGACCTGGGCTTGCTACAGTAAGTGTGCCTTCGTCCCCATCAGACAGTTCAGCATAATCCTGAACGACATGATAGTTGGTTAGCACCTCATCCTTGGAGATCAGTATAGATGTGCCTACATCATAATATACTGAATCGGGTTCATCCTGCTTGACCAGACGTACGTTCACAACTGGAAAAGAATCCGCTGTAACGGCCAACTGAGCACGTAGTTGTTTATCGAAGTAACCCGTAAAATGAATCGTATTAACGGCTTGAGCCGCAGCCAACCCCGTCTGTCCTGCAAGCAACGCAATGGCAAGCATGCCTGACATTCCAAAGCGGAGCATTCGTTTCCAACTCTTTTGCATGATTCTCACTCTCCTCCGCTATCATTCTAGCATAATTCGTATATCGGAAGGAGAGGGCATATTTTTAACCAAATACAATCAAACAAATGACCAAGGCTGCAATGAAACCAACTACATCGGAAAACAACCCAACTTTGAGCGCATAGCGACCATTACGTATGCCTACCGCTCCAAAATAAACAGTCAATACATATAGGGTTGTATCCGTACTGCCTTGAATCGTGGAAGCCATGCGGCCAATCATCGAGTCGGGGCCATAGGTTTTAATTAGGTCAGTTGTAAAGGCAAGCGAGCCTGTCCCAGTCAAAGGACGCAAAATACCGAGTGGCAATACTTCTCCCGGAACCCCCATCCAGGACACAAGTGGTGCGAATAGGCTGATCACATAATCCAATGCACCAGAAGCACGGAATACACTGATCGCTACCATCATACCTACCAGATGGGGAATAATGCTAATTGCCGTAGAGAAGCCGTCTTTGGCCCCATCAACAAAGGATTCGTAGACCGGGACCTTTTTGGTAAACGCATATAATGGAACAAACGCGATGATAACCGGAATGGCCCAGACGGAAATCCAGTTGATGAAGGTTAACAACGTTGCTCATCCTTTCATACCGGGATTGTCACTTTTATGTACACGCGGCGGCCTGTGAAGTGCCCTGTTTCGGTACCAGCGATCGGCTACGATGGCTGCAAATGTCGCAATAATGGTTGCCATTAGCGTGGTGCCTACAATTTCCGTGGCATTCGCAGAATGATAATTAAGCCGAATGGCTATCAGGGTTGTTGGAATAATGGTGATACTCGCTGTATTCAGAGCCAGCAGCGTGCACATGGCAGGGGAAGCCGTTTGTTTATCCGGATTCAGCTCTTGCAGTTGCTGCATGGCTTTGATCCCCATTGGGGTTGCCGCATTGCCTAAGCCGAGCAGATTGGCACTCATGTTGGATAAAATGTAGCCCATGGCTGGATGATTCCGTGGAACATCCGGGAACAAGAAGCCAACAACCGGACCCAGCAGCTTTGCGATTCGTCCCAAGAGCCCTGCATCCTCAGCCATTTTCATCATCCCCATCCAGAACACGAGCACACTGATCAGCCCAAAGCATACCGTGACTCCGGTTGCTGCTCCATCAAAAGCTGCCTGCGTAACGACTTCAATTTTGCCCTGTGCGGCTGCAAAAGCAAATCCGGTTACGATCATGAGAAGCCAGATTAAATTGATCAAAAGATAACCCTCCCCTCATTATGGAGATAACAAATGACTTAATACTGCACGCCATGCGGAAGCCCAGGTAGAAATTTCACCGATCCCCCCCAGAGTTGCATCCTCTGTCTTTGGCTCTGGCGGAATATAACTTCCTTTGCGATACACAGGAATTGAACCCACAAGTTTCCCGTCAAGCTGCATATCAATTCGGCCGGCCAGTCCAAAAGTGGGATCAGTCGTTTTTGCATCTCCCTCTGTACTCTCTTGGACACGGTTATCGAGTAAAATCAGCTTTTTCGTCAATGAGGATGTCTCACTCTTCGCCAGAGGATAGGTGAACCCGCGGCCAGTGACCACATCCGTGTTTTGTACAGGCTGTTCTTTTTTTGCAATTTCCACCAAAGGGAAGTTTTCAAAACCGAAATCCAGCATACGTGCATGGTCATTCCAGTCGTCACCATCGTTCAGGGTTACCGCAGCAAGTTGTTGTCCATTGCGAGTAGCAGAGCTGACCAGACAACGGAATGCTTTTTTGGTATATCCGGTCTTTACGCCATCGGCTCCTTCGTACAATCGCAGCATTTTATTTTTGTTTTGCCAGGAATACTCCCAGCTCTCATTCGGATTTGGGGCCGATTTGTTCTCCGTAGCTACAATTCGTTTGAATACCGGATTCTTGAGCGCATACGCGGTTAAACGTGCCAGATCATTGGCGGTGGAGTAATGACCATCTGCGTCAAGTCCATGGGGATTCATAAAATGGGAATGGGTTAGACCAATTTGCTCTGCCTTTTTGTTCATTAAAAGAACGAAACCTTCTTCAGATCCACCGACATGTTCAGCAATCGCCGAGGCCGCATCGTTGCCCGATCGAAGCATCAGCCCATACAGCATGTTTTCCAGTGTCATTTCTTCACCCAGCTTGAGATAGATGGATGACCCTTCTTTGGCAAAAGCCGAAGAAGTTACCTTTACTTTGTCATCCAGTTTACCGTGTTCAATCGCAACAATTGCTGTCATGATTTTGGTCAAGCTGGCAATTCTGAGTTCCTTATCCCCGTCCTTGCTGTACAATATTCGGCCCGACGTAACATCAATGAGAGCAGCGCTTTGCGCATGATTTGAGGGGCCAGGTATGGTTCCCTGGGCTTCAGCAAGTCCAATTGAGGGAAACAGAAACAAGGGTACAAGCATGCATGCCATAAATTTCATTAATTTTCGCATCGATTCATTCCTCCGGGTCACTTGGAATCTTGTACTAGCTTATGACAGGACAACCCGAAGTATGTCCCAGTGTTAGCAAACAGCAAAAATCCCTCTCGCACATGCTGCGGAAGGGATCTCAACCGAATCATTAATTAGCTGTACGTAGAAGGATCAGGTGTGACAGGAATGCCAGACGCTGTCGGTTGTGTTGTATTACGATTGCGGAACATGTCCTGAATTCTATCCATCACATACGGTGTGGAATCAATCAATTTCTCAAACAGATGTGTTGAGTTATCAAGCGGAACGATGTGAACGCCTTGTTTGCCAACTACCAGGAATGCGATTGGACGAATGGATACGCCGCCCCCGCTTCCGCCTCCAAATGGTGAGGCAACCGATGCGGAGCTGGCATGTTCAGTCGTACTACCGCTGCTTCCGCCACTTCCACCTTTGCTGCTTCCATCACTTACATGAAAATCACTGCCACCCGCAGCAAATCCGAATCCTACTTTACTGATCGGCAAAATCACAGTACCATCAGGTGTTTCGACCGCATCGCCCACGATTGTATTGACATCCACCATGGCCTTGATATTTTCCATTGCGGTTTCCATTAAGCCTTGAATTGGATGATCTGACATTTAAATTCCCTCCAGTTTCAATTTAAGCTAGGTTTGATCTAACCATATCATCCCCAAACTTGAAGGGACTTATGTAAGCCAGCCTTTTAACTAAACCTCAATACTTCAAACCGCTGACTCGGCAAAATATAACCCGGCAGTTGCAATTAAACTGTGGAAAATTTCAGCATAATTGGGGACAATACATACATTCATATTTGCGATTTACTGTGTTGTTTCTTCATCTTGCGTCTGCGTCGTTGCTCTTTTAAGAGTCTGAACCACATCCGCCATCCTCCCTCTACTTGAAGCACTCGGGTTAACAATGTAAGTCCTGCGATCATGACTGCTGTAATCCGGATCTTTAGTTTCCAATCCAGCTCGGTTTGGAACTCCATCTCGTCTTCCCACACCGGCACAACTTGTAACTGTGGCGTTTGTTCAAAACGGATTTGATAAGAGAGGTATCCAATGATGATCGACTTGATGCTCCACACCCAACCTATGAGAACAGCCGTATATGCTGCATCGCCGACGCCAATGCGAGTGGACCAGGACAAATGAGTCATATGTACACGAGTGAGCGTTTGCTTGATCCAGAGCTTTAATGCTTCCGTTGCCCTGAGCATGATTTTTACGTCCTTAGCCCATTTTTTGACTTTACGTTTGTTAACACGCTCGCTGCTCTGGGCTTCTCCCCTTGAATGATTCATTCGCTGCTCCGTTTTCACCAGAAAACCTTCCTTCATATTACGAAAGACAATACTAGGAATTTCATAGTTAATACGCACAATGCCATATAGCAGACGAACCGTAATCTTGGCATAATCATCGTGATTGTGTTTCCTAAATGTAAAATGCACATGAACATACGAGATGAGGACTGCGACAAGAAGCAGTGCGATCAACAAGCCGATTCCTCCAAGCCAAATCCACACAGGCCTTACCTCCAAGCCCTCAATTCTTTTCACGTCTAGTATGACACTCTATATAGGAAAAAATTCACGTCTGACCTGAAAATTCCATTTAATCTTTGAACGCTACCTTACACTCCATTCCACATACCACGCCAAAAAAACCGGCAACCCAAAAGGGCACCGGTTTTGAATCGATCCAGACTGCAAAGTTATGAATTTAAAGGATCATCTTCGTTATTAATATCGTTTGAATTTGCATCATCTTCGAGATTTGTACTATCCAGGTCCAGGTCAACATGCTGCACATCCAATTTTTCAAAAAGCAGCTGTGTTTCTTCCTCCAGGTTCTCGGAATCTTCAAACAACCCTGGCTCCGGCAGATCTTTGAGCGAAGCCAAACCAAAGTAGTCCAGGAAGGACTTGGTAGTGCCATATAAAATTGGGCGTCCAATGGCCTCAGCCCGTCCCACTTCCTGAATGAGATCCTTGTTCACAAGGGTATGAATAGCACGTTCGGATTTAACGCCACGGATCTCCTCAATCTCTACCCGCGTGATAGGCTGACGGTACGCCACAATAGCGAGCGTCTCCAAAGCTGCCTGGGATAGAGACGTACGTGCAGGTGAATAAGCCAATTTCTCAAAATAAGCCGCATGTTCCGGCAAGGTACCCAGTTGAACTACCCCTGCAATTTTAAGAATTTGTACGCCTCGTCCCTGCTTGGCAAATTCAGCGATCATTTCCTCAATCGCATCCGACACCAGTTCGGTTCGCTGATCCACGATTTCGGAGATTTGTTTGATGCTCAGACCTTCTTCTCCGGACAAAAACAGCAGGCCTTCAATAATCGATTTCAATTTCGGAAAATCCATGATTCTTTGTTTCCCCTCTCCACTCCATAACGATATCCTCAAACATCCGCTCCTGATAACAGACAATCTGCTTCATCTTCATCAGCTCCAGCACCGCCAAAAAAGTTACGACAATCTCATGCCTGTAAATTTGATTATCCAGCAGCTTGGAGAATAACAGTCTACCTCCCGGTCCCATACTTTCCAAAGCCCCGATAACATCCCGAATACGATCCTTAACCGAGATTTCATCCCGCTGGATCCGAGTTACGGTTGTCCGCTTCTCCGCCTTGCGTAGCGCCTTCTGAAAGGCTGCAATCAGATCCGAGGTATGCAAACCCTCGACCGGATTCGATTGCGCTTCTACAGGCATATAAGGCCGCAAATCCTCGGGTTCTTTGGAGAAAATAAGGCTGCGTTCCCACTCCCGTTCGTGCAAGTGACGCGCAATTCCCTTGTATTTGCGATATTCAATCAGACGCGCAATCAGTTCTGCACGTGGATCATAATCTTCATCTTCCATATATGCATAATCCTCAAAGTCCTCGATTACCGGTGGTTTGGGCAGTAATAGTTTGCTCTTGATCGACAGAAGAGTTGCCGCCATTACCAGAAATTCACTCGTAATATCCAGCTCCAGCTCCTGCATCGAATGCAGATACGCCATATATTGATCGGTAATATCGCTGATGGGAATATCCTGGATATGAATCTCTGCCTTATCGATCAGATGAAGCAGCAGATCCAAAGGCCCTTCAAAAGTCTCCAGTTTGTATGTAACTACCGTCACTAGACGAATCCTCCCGCCAGAAAAATAAAAACCCCCGCTAAGCCGCCGAATCCGGTCTCCCGTTTTCGTCTGCGCAGAGCAGGGCACTATATTAAATAAGCACTATTTTAGCTGTTTCGTCAAGTTCGCCATTTCAATAGCGGCAGTAGCTGAATCCCAGCCTTTGTTTCCTGCCTTTGTTCCAGCGCGCTCAATGGCTTGTTCAATATTCTCTGTTGTAACCAGGCCGAAGATTGTAGGTACGCCTGTTTTCAGGTTAATTGCGGCTACACCCTTAGCCATCTCATTGCACACATAATCATAATGTGTTGTTGAACCACGGATAACCGTCCCTAAGGTAATGACTGCATCGTATTTGCCACTTTCAGCCATTTTTTGTGCAATCAACGGGATTTCAAAGGCTCCTGGAACCCAAGCTACATCCACTTCATCATCTTGTACACCGTGACGTTTGAAAGCATCCAGTGCTCCGCTGAGCAATTTGCTTGTAATGAACTCGTTAAAACGCCCTACGACTACTCCATATTTTAATCCTTCTGATACCAAATGTCCTTCAAAAAAGTGTGGCATTCAAGTCATCTCCCTAATTGTATTATATGATGTACGCAGCTGATTTTTGGAAACTAGTTCACCCTGTTTAACCTCAGAAAAGCTACTCAGTTTTTTTCTTCATTCTGCTCGATATCGTCGAACTTTAGCATATGGCCGAGTTTCGCCTGCTTCGTGTGCAAGTAGACCGTATTATCCTCGTTCTCTTCCATCTGAATGGCAACTCGTTCCACCACTTCAAGTCCGTACCCTTCAAGCCCTTTAATTTTGCGTGGATTGTTGGTTAACAAACGAATTTGACGAACACCAAGATCCTTAAGAATTTGGGCTCCAATACCGTAATCTCGAAGATCGGCAGCAAACCCAAGCTTCAGATTGGCATCCACGGTATCCAAACCTTCCTCTTGCAGTTTGTAGGCTTTGAGTTTGTTGATCAGTCCAATGCCTCGTCCTTCCTGTCTCATATAGAGCAGAACGCCATTGCCTTCGTCATGAATTTGTTTCAATGCTGCATCGAATTGTGGACCACAGTCGCATCGATGAGAATGGAATACATCCCCTGTGAGACATTCGGAGTGTACGCGAACCAATACAGGTTTCGATCCGTCAATTTCGCCTTTAACCAAAGCGACGTGCTCCTTGTTGTCCACCGCATTGGTGTAGGCCACCGCCTGGAATTCACCAAAGTCTGTTGGCATACGTACAGCTACTTCTCGTTTAACCAACTGCTCCTTCTCATTCCGGTACCGAATCATGTCCTGAATGCTGATCAGCTTCAGATCATGCTTGCGGGCGATCTCCTGCAGATCCGGAAGTCTGGCCATCGTGCCATCTTCCTTGATCACTTCACAGATTACACCTGCCGGATAGGAACCGCACATAATGGCGAGGTCTACAGCCGCTTCCGTATGTCCCGCGCGTCTTAGCACTCCGCCGTCTTTGGCGATGAGTGGGAACATATGGCCCGGCTTGCGGAAATCTCCGCTTTTCGCTTCGGGATTAATCAGCCCCTTGACTGTAATGGAGCGTTCATGAGCCGAGATGCCCGTTGTGGTATCTTTATGATCTACAGAGACGGTAAAGGCCGTCCCATGAAAGTCCGTATTTTGCTGGACCATAGGTTTCAGGTTGAGTTCATCGGCACGTTGCTGCGTAATGGGAACACACACCAGACCTCTGCCTTCGGTAATCATGAAATTGATGACTTCAGGTGTAGCCTTTTCCGCCAAAGCGATAAAGTCGCCTTCATTCTCCCGATCCTCATCATCCACCACAATAACTGGTTTACCCTGCATGAGATCGTAGATGGCTTCCTCAATAGAATTCAGAATGGATTTCTCTGACATAGGTCCCCCTCCAGTTTCTATTTCAATTTATATTTGTAGTTAATCAATTACGATTTGTTAAGCAAATCCGTGATTAGCGAGGAAATCCTCACTGATACTTCTCGGCTTACCCGCACCTGTCTCCTGATGTCCCTTTCCATAGTGCAGTAGATGATCCACATATTTGCCCAAAATATCACATTCAATATTGATGGTATCACCCGTCTTTTTCACATTTAATACGGTCTCACCAATGGTGTGTGGAATAATGGATACAGTGAATGCACTCTGTGAAGTATGCACAACGGTCAGACTAATTCCGTCCAGGGTTACAGACCCTTTGGGTATCAGATATTTGAACAGCTGCGTATCATCAGGTTTGATCTCGAAAACAATTGCATTCTGGTCACGTGTAATGCCTCCAATGACCCCAGTGCCATCGACATGGCCCTGAACGATATGCCCGCCAAAACGACCACCTGACAGCATGGCTCGCTCCAGATTAACTTTGCTCCCTGATTGCAATTGACTAAGATTGGTATTTCGATATGTCTCGGGCATTACATCGGCAGTAAATCCGCCACCCTCCAGGGTTGTCGCAGTTAAGCATACCCCGTTCACAGCTACACTATCGCCAATCTTCAAGTCGTTCATGATGGCGGAAGCTCCGATATTCAGGACCATCGCTTCGCCTTTCCGACCTATACGCCGGATCTGACCGACTTCTTCCACCAAACCGGTAAACATGCTACCGCCTCCTTTATTTATTTCGTAATCGTTAATTCATTTATTCAGGCCAAACCGGAATTCCGCCAATGCTAATATTATCTCCAACTTGCTCAATTTCCAGCTGATGCAATTGAATTGCCTGACTCATGCGCTCTACACCCTCGAAGCGGAAACTGCCTGGTGTTTCGTATCCTCCAACAATTTTCGGAGCAATGAACATGAGCAGTCGATCTACCAACCGTGCTTCCAGCATGGCGCCATTCAGAGTGCCCCCGCCTTCAAGCAGAATCGAACCAATTTCACGCTCACCAAGCTTGCTGAGTGCACTCAACAGATCAACACGTGGTCCTGGACCACAACGTATAATCTCCACCCCATAGGCTTCCAGCCGCTCAGCCGCTTCAGGGCTCGCCTCATCCGTTGTAAGCACCCAAGTTGGTGCAAGGCCATCCTTGACCATTTTGGCTCCTACAGGCAGACGCAGCTTGGAATCGACCACAATTCGTACCGGGCTGATCCCTTCCACTTGCAAGCGAGTCGTGAGTTCGGGATTGTCTGCAATGACCGTTTCCACACCAACCATAATCCCTTGATGGCGATGACGAAGCGCGTGAACAATCTCGCGAGCTGACTCGTTAGAGATCCATTTGCTGTCACCGCTACGCGTAGCGATTTTGCCATCCAGAGTAGAGGCCGTCTTCAAAGTTACAAAGGGGAGACCTGTTGTAATGTATTTGATGAATTTCTCGTTCATCCGTCTTCCGCGCTCACGCAGCACTCCAACTTCAACTTCGATCCCTTGTTGACGCAGCATGCTGATCCCTCTGCCGGAGACTTGCGGATTCGGATCTTCGCAGCATACGACGACACGTTTCACTTTCTCATGAATGAGACGTTCACTGCATGGTGGAGTCTTGCCATAATGGCTACAGGGTTCAAGCGTAACGTATACTGTACTGCCTTCAGCATCACTGCCCGCCATGTTCAGCGCATGAACCTCTGCATGACCCGTTCCCCGTTTGAGATGACTTCCGAGGCCCACGATACGTCCTTCTTTTACAACGACACAACCGACTACCGGATTGATTCCGGTCTGTCCTTGTGCCCGTTCTGCCATATCCAGTGCCAGCGCCATATAAAATTCATCATTAATCATTTCCAAGTCCGTTCACCCCACGGTTAAAATCTTAAGTTATAGACCTCCCTTCCAACAGAGAGGCATGTTCCATATCCAATAAAAAATCCCCGTCGAACAAACCGTTCGATGGGGATGATGAGAGACATGTGTCACCAGCAGTACTATTGATACATCGCCAACAACACATCGCCCAAAACTTCATTTCAGGCAAGTGAAAGCAGACACATACCTTAATGAACTTCAATTACAGGTAAAGAGCTTCTATGATGTGGCATATGTATGAAGATTTCCGGAAGTAACCGGATTTCTCCCTGCACAGGAAATGAATTCGTCAAAAACTGTACAGCAACACTCCTGCGGAATGCGGCCCCTAAAGACTGCACCCTCTCCTTCTCCCATCCAGACTATACTGTCGGTTCTGGAATTACACCAGATCAGCCATCTGCCACAGGCAGACGGGTCACGGACTTTGCATCAATGCTGGATAGATATCCTCACATACTGCATCACCGCCGGTAGGGAATTGCACCCTGCCCTGAAGGATTCGTTGCGTTATTAATTGGATGTTAGCACTTTAACGTCAAAAAATCAATTGTTTTTTGTTCCTTTTTGTCACATACTAACTTTTAATAAGCTTAAGTGTAAACAAAAACCGCTTCGCTAATTGCGAAACGGTTTACATACAGTTATTGATTAAGCTTCTACTACTTCAACAGTTTCCATTTTGTCGCGACCTTCGAAAGCGTCTACGAACTCCATACCTTTGGTTACTTTACCAAATACAGTATGTTGTCCATCCAAATGTGGTTGCGGTTGGTAGCAGATGTAGAACTGACTTCCGCCTGTGTTACGGCCTGCATGTGCCATAGCCAATGTTCCACGCTCATGTTTGTTCGGGTTGATTTCACAGTTGATTGTGTAACCTGGGCCGCCTGCACCGGAACCGTTAGGGCATCCGCCTTGAGCTACAAAGCCCGGAATAACACGGTGGAATACAAGACCGTTGTAGAAACCGGAGTTAGCCAGTTTCTCAAAGTTTGCTACTGTGTTTGGAGCTTCTTGATCGAACAAATCGATTACAACTTCTCCGCCGTTTGCCATTTTGATTTTCGCTTGTTTCGCCATATGTAAATGACTCCTTTCGTATTGACCATCGTTAATGGTGCCAGAACGCATGACCCTGGGCCAAGCTTTATAGCACTTTTCTTAGTGTACACCGAAAATGGATTGATCGCAAAATAATCAGCAAGATTTTTTCAAAATCCGGCCCTCAAGATGCAAAAGAAGACAAAAAAGAGTGTCCTTTTTTGTCTTCTTCATATAGAACTCCGCTATTTGAACTTAAATTAACGGGTAACTGGCTGTTTTGCAATACGCTCAGGTACCAGATCATTCTGGATGATGTCCTGATACGTCTCACGGCGTACGACAACATCCCCTTGACCGTCTTTGACAAATACAACTGCCGGACGACGAATCCGGTTATAGTTGCTTGCCATGGAGTAGTTGTAAGCACCGGTGCAAGCTACTGCGAGCAGATCGCCGCTTTGCACTTTGGGCAGGTCCAAATCCCAGATCAGCATATCACCGCTCTCACAACATTTACCAGCAACAGATACCGTTTCCTGAGCTGCCTCATTTGCACGGTTTGCCAATACAGCTTCATATTTGGACTCATACAGAGCTGGACGTGGATTGTCTGTCATTCCACCATCCACAGCTACGTATTTACGAACCCCTGGAATATCTTTGCTTGTTCCAACCGTGTAGAGTGTTGTTCCGGCTTCACCTACGATGCTGCGGCCTGGTTCAACCCAGATCTCAGGCACGGCATAGCCGATTTGAGCAAAATGATTTTTTACCGCATCCGTGATCGCTTTCACGTATTGTGAAACTTCAAGCGGTGTATCTCCATCAATATAGCGGATACCGAAGCCACCACCCAGATTAACCACTTTGAATGCCACGTTAAGACGCTCATACACAGCTGCTGCAAACTCAGCAACGCGTTGAACTGCCATTTGGAAACCTTCAACTTCGAAAATTTGTGATCCGATGTGTGAATGCACACCGAGTAAAACTAAGTTCGACTGTTTGGAAGCCAATTCAATGGCTTCAAATGCGGTTCCGTTTCCGATATCGAATCCAAATTTGGAATCCGTTTGTCCTGTCGAAATATATTCATGCGTATGCGCTTCAACACCAGGCGTCACACGCAGCAAAATGTTAACTTTGCGATTTTTGTCTGCGGCTACAGCTTGCAACAAATGCAGTTCATTGAAGTTATCTACAACGAAGCAGCCAATTTCTGCATCAAGCGCCATTTCGATCTCTTCCAATGTTTTGTTGTTGCCGTGGAAGTGAATACGCTCTGCCGGGAAACCGGCTTGTAGTGCCGTGAACAATTCACCATCGGATACTACATCTAAGGAAAGTCCTTCTTCCGCAGCAAGGGCACACATGGCCATTACGCAGAATGCTTTACTTGCATAAGCAACTTGGAAACCCAGGCCTGAAGCACGGAACGCTTCCATGTACTCTCTGCAACGCTCACGAACTAATTGCTCGTCCACAACATACAGGGGAGTTCCAAATTGTTCTTTCATGACGGTAGTATCGACTCCGCCAATTTCCAGATGTCCCTGTGCATTTATTTTACTTGTACCATGTAAATACATATCTGCATTCCTCACTTTTTATATACTGGAACAGCTGTTATTCCAATGATTTTACACCAGTATATCAAATTAGTGAATGAGAAGAATGGATTTTTCGGCAGATCATTTGTGTTTTTTACTTTTTTGCAATTCCCCGTCCGGATCACTGTCCATTTTGGTATTGTCACGCGTTTTGTTGATCGAAGGACGTTTTTTATTCTCCAACAGTGGCAAACGAAATAAAAAGTTACCCAAAGCCTTTGCATTAAACGGTATGAATGGCCAGAGATACGAAGAGTTGTAGGAGCGATGCAAGGTGAGCGCCACAATAATGAACGTCGTCCCGACAACGAAGCCGGGAACCTTGAATATCGCCACAGCAACGAGCAAAAACAACCTGACCAACCGATTCGCCAAACCAAGCTCATAACTGGGTGTTGCAAACATACCAATGGCGGCAATCGCCATGTAAAGTACAACTTCATTCACAAAATAACCTGTTTTCACGGCGATATCTCCGACCAAAATGGCCGCAATCAAACCCATGGCCGAAGCGAGTGGCGTCGGGGTATGAACTGCTGCCATCCGCAATAAATCCACCCCGAATTCAATAAGCAGGAACTGCAGAATCAGCGGAAGCTGTGCATTCTCGTGAGGGCCGATGAACTCCATTCCTGCTGGCTTAATGGCAGGGTCAATAACCATCAGCAACCACAACGGCAACAGGAAAAGTGAAATCAGAATACCTCCAAATCGTACCCAACGCAGATAGGTTCCCATAAAGGCGGTCTGTCTGTTCTCTTCCGCATGCTCACATAGGTCAAAAAAGGTCGTGGGCAGAATCATCACACTGGGTGAAGTATCTACAAATACAACCACCCGTCCGTCCATCAGATGGGAAGCTGTCACATCCGGTCGTTCCGAATACCGAACCAACGGATACGGGTGCCAACCCTTGTTAATAATCGCTTCTTCAAGCTGCTTATCGGCAGCAGGGATACCGTCGATATTTACTCGTTTGATTTTTTCACGAACGGAATCTACCTGAACCTTGTCCACGATATCATCAATATACACAACACAGACATCCGTTTGCGATCTGCGTCCGACCTGCATAATTTCAAACTTTAATCCAGGGTCCCGTATTCTTCGGCGTACTAACGCCACGTTGGTCAGAAGTGTCTCTGTAAACCCGTCTCTAGAACCACGGACCACTCTCTCCAGCGAAGGTTCCTCTGGTGAGCGTACCGGATAGCTGCGGGTATCCATAACAATAACGGAACGATCCCCTTCGACGAACATGGCACTCATGCCTGTGAGGACCTTGTTAATGACAGCACTCATTTTCTCCACTCGCTCAACTTGAATATGAGGAATGTAGCATTCGAAATACGACTTCAGTGCATGTCCAGACACTTGCTCCGGTGTAAGATACGTTAATCTTTTTAACACTTCGAGCAAAATTTCATCCTTCGCAAATCCAGTCAGCAGCAGTAATCCAACGTGTTTGCCGCCCAAGACCATTTCCCTCATATTCACATCAAAGGACTCCCCAAGTCCCAACACTTGTTGAAGCGTATATCTGTTATCACTCATGCGAGGGGAAATATCGTCGTTTTCCTGCCAATATTCTACTGATTCCTCGATACTGTCAGACATTTCATTTTGCTTCTTTTTTTCGTAAGCCTTCTTTTCTTCTTCCTCCTGAATCTCATAAGGAGATTTATGCATCATCTCTTCGGATGTTGCTTCGCTGGAGTTATGCCCGTCGTTGTCTGATCTTACGTCCATTTCCCATCCTCCTTAGGCCAAACGTTTCAACGCTGGTATACAAAAAAGTCAAACAGGGAGCCTGTCATCTTCCCCAAAATCATGGCAAGCAGCAATCCAAATAGATACGATTTCATGCCCAGTCGTTTCGCCAGCACTGGCAGTACATTCAACACTTCTGTGAGTGCCGCAGCAAGCAGACCGATGAACACACCGCAAAACAGTCCGATGATCGGGCTCAGCAACACCGCTCCATGCACCTTCCAGTGCCAAAAATCCGCAACGGTACCGAGCAGCGAACCTCCGATCAAGGCCCCTTCATACCAATGGGTTTTGTCATAGGTTCGCGTAAGCTGAGCTAGTCTTGGGATCATATCAAGCACGAGAATAAGCGCAATCACACCACTTCCGACCGCGATCCCCCCCGCAATACCCAGCACAATGCTGATTGCTCCGTTAAGAACGCTCATCCGCATTCATCTCCCTGCGTTCCTCTTCATGCATACGTTCGGTTTCTTCAATCACCACATACTTGTCTACATTTTGCTGATATAGGAACATTTCCACCTCCAAAGGGGTAGGTTCTTCATTCCACTTTTTCTTGAATAAATGATTAAAGAACACGGCCATGCCAAATCCTATCCCGATTGAATACGCCACCTGAAACAGATACGGATGCTCATCCCGGCGGCCTGTAATCATCTCTACAATTCGAATCTGAACTTCCTGCATGTTTACGTCAGCATGAAAATTCATAATGGTCAACGCTGATCCAAAGAAAAGCAGCAGCCACACCAGGATAAACAGGGATTTGGAAGGTTTGCCACTTCCCGCAACTACCTCAACAAGCGTATGACCCGATCCGATCAATTCAACGGTGACATCTGGTAAGGCCCGACGGATCTGAGGGATGATCTGCAATATATCAATGAGGATCAGATTGCCATCCTCCGGTCCGGGGCGCAGCAATTCAAGTTCAAGCAGCCTTCCTTCCTTTTCTTCGGGAGAGGTGAGTAAGTGAGCTACATCTCCAAGCTTTACACTTCGGCCCCTTTGGATACGAATACGGCTGCGCAATCGAACATAGACCGTTGGAGTGGGTGTCAGGGACATCCGGAACACTCCTTTACTGCGTAATTTAGGTTAGTATTTGAAGAATGTGCAAATTTATTACATTCTGGTTGGAAAAAGGTTTTGTAGACACTGAGGGCGCTTCGGGATGGATCGGCCATCGGTCGCTGTTGCTCTCAGGTTAGTAAGAGAACTACACGCAGGCACTCCAGCTGCAGACCAACCTTCCGATCGCTGTTGTCTCCAAATTTTCTTGATTGATTTCTACTAGTGTAGAAATTCGGAGACAAAGGCGAACGCTTCGCTTCTTCAGGTTTAATCTGCCGCCTGCGTTGCTTGTGTGTATCCTTAGACGAACCCTCACGCTTCGCTCCTTTGTCCGATTCCATCCCTCCGCTGCATGGGTCCCTTTTTTCCAAAGGACTGAAATAAATATGCTGGAAGGCTGTAGTAAGAGAAATAATAGATGGTGAATTTAGACTTTATTTTTTCACAATCCTTTTGTTAAACAAACAAAAAAAAGCCGCTATTATAGCGACTTACTGAGAAGAGAAGATTTTATAAGATCTTATGAATTGTCTGGTAAGAAACTTGGGGGATCAGGTATCTTTGGGGAAATAACGCATGTACAAAAACAATAGCCATGATTATCAGCAGCGCGGATAACAATACCTTCATTTTCACTGCTCAATAACCCTCCTTATTCCTCAACTCCATTTCTCTTCTGAACTTTAACGGGGTGATTTGCATGATTTTGCGAAACTGATTAATAAAATAGCTTGTGCTATTAAATCCAACTTCATAAGCAATTTCGGTTATACTGCGTTCCTGGAGTTGCAACAGCTCCACGCTCTTTTGGATGCGATAATCGATTACATACTGCATAGGGGTTGTCTTCAGCATTTGCTTGAAATAACGGCAGGTTTCCGAGCGACTTAACTGACCCGCCCTCGCAATATCCTCCAATTTGATTGGTTCAGCGGAGTGCAGGTGAATCCATTCAACCATGTCCTTCATTCGCCTGCTTCTAATGATTTCGGATGGATCATATTCCAGCGCGTATCCGCTTGTAATCAGATGTTTCCATATCGTTAAAAGGCTTGAAGCCACATTCATTTCGTAAAATGGAGCCTGCTCATCCAGGTCCTTTTTAACATGCCGAATGGCGTTCAGGACTTGGGCTCCCCAGGGAACTTCCCTTTTGATATGAAGATAAGGTAAATTGGTTGCTGAGATATAAGGATGAACGTACTTCAAATATAACTCGGATGGTACAACAAATTGCGGAGAGACATTTAGACAAAGATAAATACAATTATCCTTCTCCCCCCGTTCTTCCGCCATGTGCATACAACCACTGTTGATAAACAGCCCGTCGCCTTGTGGCACAACGATCTTTTGATCATTTACATAAAAAAGAGCTTCGCCCTGGACAACCAAAACAAACTGCAATTCATCATGCCAGTGCAAAGGAATATGCCCGTGAACATTGCGTACAATTGTGGTTTCATAACACGCAACAGGCAGAGTAACTGTACGATGCTCCGTTAGTTCCCTCCCGTTTTGATCAATCCTGAATTCTACTTTAAGCATATTTTCTCATCTCAATATAATGATATTTATCTGTGCGATATTGATATTATTATAGCCTATTACGTTTTAATATAGCACTATTCTTATATTTAAGGTGAGGACGTTATTCATGAAAATATCTATTCAAAGATCCAGAAAATCAGGCCTCTTCTTCGTTCTTACAGGAGCGATATGCTGGGGCATTGGTGGAACGGTTTCACAAAAACTGTTTCAACAATACGGAATCGAAGTCAACTGGTTTGTAACGGTACGACTGCTGATTGCGGGTATACTGCTGCTGACGGTTCAATCCTTTACTACAAGGCGCTCGCAAATTTTCGATATGTGGAAGCAGAAAAAAACAGCCTTGCAGCTAATCACTTTCGGATTATTCGGGATGCTCGCTGTTCAATATACGTACATGGCGTCTATTCAACATGGCAACTCCGCAGTGGCGACATTACTTCAATATCTGTCACCAGTCATGATCATGGTCTATATGATCTGGAGAAAACAGGCTACTCTGACCAGAAAGGATGTTATATCAGCGATTCTGGCTCTGAGCGGGTGTTTTCTTCTACTGACTAATGGTTCTCTCTCCCAATTGTCTGTGCCTTTACCCGCAGTTTTGTGGGGATTGTTATCCGGAGTTGCCGCTGCCTTCTATACCATCTACGCCGTGAAACTGATTGAAAAGTTTGATTCACTCGTCGTAGTCGGCTGGGCAATGATTATCGGAGGGGCTGCACTAAGTCTCATCCACCCACCATGGAAAATGGACTTTGCCAGCTTGCGTTTGGAAACCTACGGATATTTGGCCTTTACCATTATTTTAGGGACAATGATTGCATTCTGGTTCTATATCGAAAGTTTAAAAAGCCTGACAGCCAAAGAAACAAGTTTAATGGGAAGTGCGGAGCCTCTTGCCGCCGTTGGCACCACTGTTATTTGGTTACATGAGCCTTTTGGTTTATTTCAATGGCTGGGAACCGCATGTATCATTGGATTGATATTATTGTTGCAGTCGAATCGTCCCAAACCCATCCAGGCTAACGACAAATAACCTTCTTCGCATATTAACGCGCGATAGAAGGTTGTTAGTTGTCGTATATTGGTGTTTTAACACCAATATTTTTGCCTGCAATCCAAAATCACTGTGCGATCTGGTCGCGGATGGATTGAAGTATTTTTTTCTCCAGCCGCGACACCTGCACCTGGGATATACCCAGCCTACTGGCGACCTCGGACTGGGTCTGATCGCGGTAATACCGGAGGTATACAATCAGCCGTTCCCGTTCACTGAGACCGCCAATTGCTTCGTTTAGCGCCAGTTTGTCAAACCACCGTTCCTGAGACTCGTCGGCAATCTGGTCCATTAATGTAATCGGATCGCCGTCATTCTCAAAAACCGTCTCATGTATAGAGGTAGGCGGTTTGTTCGCTTCCTGCGCAAAAACAACTTCCTCC
Source organism: Paenibacillus sp. FSL F4-0087 (assembly GCF_038020215.1). Classification (NCBI taxonomy): domain Bacteria; kingdom Bacillati; phylum Bacillota; class Bacilli; order Caryophanales; family Paenibacillaceae; genus Paenibacillus; species Paenibacillus sp. FSL F4-0087. The sequence goes on along the minus strand of NZ_JBBODJ010000001.1, from coordinate 5,125,571 downwards.
GGGGTTACCCCCAGCTCTTCAGCCACTTCCTTGATCGTGGGCAGACGGTCCAGGTTTTTGGACAACTCATCCCTTTTCTTGCGGACTTTATTCGCCATCTCCTTCAATGAACGACTGACCTTAAGGGTGCCGTCGTCCCGCAGGAAGCGCTGAATTTCTCCGATAATCATCGGGACAGCATAGGTGGAGAATTTTACATCATAACTGAGATCGAATTTATCCACCGATTTGAGCAGCCCGATACAACCAATCTGGAACAGATCTTCCGGCTCATATCCCCTGTTCATAAAACGTTGTACGACGGACCAGACGAGTCTGATGTTGCAGTTCACCAGCGTATCCCGTGCGACATGGTCACCCGACTGACTGAGCGCAATCAGCCGTTTGACCTCGGCATCGTCCAAATAGGTCTGTGAAGACTGTTTCACTTCAGCATCCATAAGACCATCAACCCCTAATTATACAATGCTTTCTTGGATTCAATCCTTTTCTTCATCTTGATGGAGGTGCCTCTGCCGGGCTCACTGCTGACTTCGAATTCATCCATGAAGTTTTCCATAATGGTGAAGCCCATGCCCGAGCGCTCAAGTTCGGGTTTGGACGTATACAACGGCTGTTTGGCCAGTTCAAGATCTTCGATGCCTTCACCGCGGTCTTCCACAATGATGGTGATCATGTCATCGCGAATCTCGGCTTGAATGGACACGACACCTTCCGGATTGTTGTTATAACCGTGGATGATGCTGTTCGTTACGGCTTCCGAAATGACTGTCTTCAGATCGCTAAGCTCGTCCATCGTAGGATCAAGCTGGGAGATGAAGGCAGCAACCGTCACCCGTGCGAACGATTCGTTCTCCGACTTGGCCGCGAATTGCAGATTCATGAAATTTGTCCCCGTTCCTTCATTCATGAGACGACCTCCAGACCCGAGAGAGCAGTTCCCTCATTTTCGTAAATCGGCATAATCTTGAACAAACCCGACATTTCCAGCAAACGATACACTGGCGGATTGACATCACAGACAACCATCTTGCCGCCTTTATTCTTAATGAGCTTGTATCTTCCCAAAATGACACCCAGACCCGAACTGTCCATAAATTGCAGATCTTTCAGGCTGAGTACCAGATGCTCGCATTGTCTGCGCTGGATGGCTTCATCCATCTGCATCCGTACCATGTCAGCTGTATGGTGATCCAGCTCCCCGGATAATCGCACAATCAGAATCCCGCGGTGATGTTCCATTTCCACATGCAAGTTCACGTTTGCTCACTCTCCTCCCTGTCTTGAACAAGGATTTCTACGTTCCCGAAGGCTTTTCCTGCCCCCCGACAAAACTAGAAGAAAACCCCTATTTAACTACAAAATATGTTCAAAGGATGTACGCAACCTGCATAAATCGCCGTTTAATCGAACAGATTGGAGGTTGTGCGTTTGAACAGCTTCCACCAGCCAGCCTTGTCCACATCCTGCGGAGCCTGAATGTCGAATTCCTTGATAACTTCATTGCCCTGGTAGACGACTAGTTTACCTACACTCTGACCTGCTTTGACCGGAGCTTTTACTTCTTTGGCCATCAGCAATTCATGACGGATCTCATCCGATTTTGCACCTTTACGCATCAGCACACTATAATTTTGTGTTGCATTCAGCGGCACTTCAGCAACTTCACCTTTTTCAATTTTCAGACTGCCCAGCAGGTCCCCTGACTTGTACAGAGGTTTCATCGTGTATTGCCCAAAAGCATAGTCAAACATCGAGGACACTTCGCTGTTGCGTGTTTTGGTATTGGGTTCGCCCAGCACCACGGAAACGACACGCAGACCATCCTTCATCGCTGTAGCCGAGAGACAAAACTTGGCTTCGGAAGTATATCCTGTTTTCAACCCATCCGCACCGGAGTAGAAACGAACTAACTTGTTCGTATTCACCAGCCAGAATGGCTTCTCGCTATCTTTACGAAGGTAGTCCTGATATGCACCAGTATATTTCGTAATTCCGGGATGCTTCAGCAGTTCACGGCTCATGACCGCAATGTCATGCGCGGAAGAATAATGATTATCTACCGGAAGGCCGTTACAGTTGGCAAAATGAGTATCCTTCATGCCGAGCTCCTTTGCCCGTTCATTCATCAGTTGTACAAAGGCTTCCTCTGAGCCAGCAATTTTCTCAGCCATTGCTACAGAAGCATCATTACCAGAGGCCATAGCAATCCCTTTTAACATATCGTCGACCGACATCTCTTCCCCAGGTTCCAGAAAAATCTGTGATCCACCCATGGATGCAGCATATTCACTCGTTCTCACTTTATCCGTCAGCTTCAACTTGCCAGAATCGACCGCTTCAATGGTGAGCAGCATGGTCATAATCTTCGTAATGCTCGCCGGAGGCAGCTGATCATGACTGTTTTTCTCAAAAATGACCGTGCCCGTATCTGCATCCATCAAAATGGCGGAGCGTGCCGACGGGGCCAAATCTGTTCCCCCCGCTGCTTTGGGAGTTTCTTCAGCCAGCGCGGTTGATGCCATCAGGGACAGCAGGATACAAAGGGTCATGAACGATGCCATTATTCGTTTCTTCACTAAGGTTACCTCCTCAAATGACTTGCTTACTGCATGTTCCATGCATGCATGTACTGCTAATCATTGTCGGCCCGATTGAAGTAAATTATTCCATGTAAAGAATGATTTCCCGAACTTTTTATGTAATCCATGTGAAACACCAAAAAACGAGCCTGAACTACTGGATGAGTGAACAGCCGTTAAGGAAATAAAAAAGGCAACCTGCCCCAATGAATCACATTAGGGTAGATCGCCTTTTCTTAATGGTCAGTTACATTTGTGGAATAACAGCCAGCACAAGGGCCAGGAACGATTCACGAACACGTTCTGTCGTCTCCATAACCTCATCATGCGACAACGGCTGGTCCAGAATGCCGGCAGCCATGTTGCTGATACAAGAAATACCGAGCACTTCCAGGCCGGCGTGGCGTGCTACGATAACCTCAGAAACGGTAGACATGCCAACAGCATCCGCACCCAACGTACGCAGCATCACGATCTCAGCTGGTGTCTCGTAGTTTGGACCAAGCATTCCTGCGTATACCCCTTCACGTACATCAAAACCTTGTGACGCGGCCGTATCCTTCGCGAGCGCACGCAGACGGCGGCTGTACGCTTCGGACAGATCTGGGAAACGCACACCCAGCGCGGAGTCATTCGGTCCGATTAATGGATTCTTGCCTGTGAGATTCAGATGATCCGAGATCAGCATCAGGTCACCAGCCTCATAAGAGGTATTCACTCCACCTGCAGCGTTCGTTACGAGCAAGGAAGTTACACCCAGTTCTTTCATAACACGCACCGGGAAGGCAGTAAGTTCCGGGCCATATCCTTCGTACATGTGGAAACGACCTTTCATCATGACGACCGGACGGCCTTTGATGGTTCCTACCAGCAATTCACCTTCATGTCCCTCTACTGTGGACACCGGAAAATGCGGAATATCCTGATAGGCGATGCTGACGCCATCTTCAATCAATTCTGCTAAAATGCCAAGTCCTGAACCTAAAATCAAACCGACTTCCGGTTTAATGGAACTTTTGCTTTGGATGTAAGATGCCGCTTCCAAAATCATCTGTTGGTTTAATGCTGTCATAAGATGTTCCCCCTTGAGTTGAAACGATCCGTCTGTATCCGCAAATGGCATCAATCAAAACTACACGCTGAAATGATGCATTCGCTTATGTATAACGGCGTTTAAATGTGTTCAATTTATTTTATCCTAAATCAGACTATTGTTCCGCTTTTTTTTGCAGATTTATATCCAAGTAGAAACTATTTTGCCCGCGGATGATGAGATTCATAAATCTCTTTCATCGTTTTGCGGCCATGATGTCCATATTGTTGCCCAGGCTGCTCCACATGACCGAGCATGTCCTGCACCGCGCGGGTATCTGCCCCACTGGCAATCAGGTGAGCGGCAAAGGAATGACGCAGCGTATGTGGTGTAATTTCACCCGAGATTCCCGCATCCATCGCTGCTTTTTTGAGCAGCTTCCAGAAGCCCTGCCGGGTTAATCTTCTACCGGATACGTTGACAAAGAGAGCCTGCTCGTCCGTATCATTTTTAATTAGCAGGTTGCGGTACTCGTTCACATAAACACTTGCCCACTCTGCTGCAGGCGCACCTATTGGCAAAATTCGTTCTTTACCGGCACCTCCACAGCGGATAAAGCGCATGCCTGGCTGTACGTCCCGCACATCCAGTGCAATCAGTTCAGATACACGAATGCCTGTCGCATACAATAGCTCCAGCATGGCCCGGTCACGCACCCCTTGCGGTGAACGGGTATCGGGGGATGCGAGCAGCAATTCGATCTCTTGGATGGTTAACACCTGCGGTGGTGTCTTGTCTGCTTTTGGAGCCTCCACATCAAACGTAGGGTCCTGTAATATGTCACCACGCCGCATCAAAAAATGAAAATAGGAGCGCAGGGATACGACGCTGCGGGCAATGGTTGCATTCGCACGTCCTGCCTGTTTCTGCTGACCTACAAACAGGATAACATGCGTCCGGCGCACCTGCTCCGCTTCCCGGATACCGTATTCTTTATCCGCAAATTCGATGAACTTGTCCACGTCCCGAAGATACGATTCCAGCGTGCTGCTCGACATCCCTTTATCCTCTTCCAAGTATAAGGCATAGGCGTGTATCGTCTGCTTCATGCACAACGCTCCTCATCTGACAGGACTGCCACACGGGCAACCTGCTTCCGTATTTGCATCCCTGGCTGTCCAGCTACTCTCCGTACCAATAAAATAAACGGAGACGCTCTGCCATTGTAGGACGTCCTTCCCCGTTACTTGGCCAAACCGTTTCCTGAAATACTTTAACCGCATTTCCTGTTGGCATCTGATATTGGTCCACAGGTGAGATCCATCCGTTGAACAAATCCAGGACATGATAGAACAGATAAACTAATGCAGCAAAAAATACGATAAATCGAATAAAACGGAGTCCTCTCCGCAGCGATATAATCATGGGTTGTACCCCTTTCTGGTTCGAATCCGACTCGTCTAGAATCAGGGTATGTTACCGAACACAAGAATATGACATTCAGGGTAAACCTCACATCACACGCTGGACCAAAAAAGCTCTCCCGTCAAAACCGCCGGTGAGAGCTTGAAGATATGCTATGTTATTCTTCGTCTTTGGGCTTCTGGTCATTTTTAGCTTTGCAACGGTAACAAATCCCATGGAAATCCAATCGGTGATCTACTACCGAAAAGTTAAATTCCCGCTCCAGTCGCTCTTCAAGCGGTCCAAGCCAGTCTTCACGTATTTCATCCATACTTCCGCATTGAACACAGATTAAGTGATGATGGTGATGCTTGGATGTATCTCCGCGTAGATCATAACGCGCTACACCGTCGCCGAAGTTGATTTTCTCTACAACATGCAGCTCACTCAGCAGTTCGAGGGTACGGTACACGGTTGCGAGACCGATTTCGGGAGCCTTTTCTTTCACGAGCATGAATACGTCTTCTGCGCTCAGATGATCTTCTTCATTCTCAAGAAGTACTCTTAAGGTGGCTTCCCGCTGGGGCGTTAATTTATATCCTTGGGACTGTAGTTGCTGCTTAATTTTATCGATCCGTGCTTCCATTTTCTCCCTCCCCCTAGGAAATCACTGCACACTGCAACTTAACCCACTTCTTTCATTATAGGGGGAGTACATAATTAAAGTCAACATTTTACACTATCACGCGCAAAGCTAAGCTGGTAGTAGCATCGGTGTGACCCAGCGCATCATCGCAGGTGTAACCCATGTTTCAAATGACGCAACCCCTAGCAGCAGTGCTGCCATAACGAGAGTTAACACCATATATGAAGCAAAAGGCTTCTGACGACCTGGCGTCCGCTGCATTAGAACACGGTTCCGAATAATGTATAAGGAAAAGGTCATGGCCGACACACTGCAAATGAGCAGTACCGGAATCACGAATAAATTATGAGGCGCAACGGAAACCAGGGCAAACAACAGCCCTTTCCATGAATACTGTCCGACAAGGTAACCCACTGTAAAACCAATGAGCACTCCTTTCAGAAAATCCAGAACCAATATGCCCGGCAGGCCGATGACCGATAAACCCAGAATGAAGATCAGGCCAACCCACTTTAGATGAAGCATGGCAATGTCCCAATAGGTTCCGGTCTCAATCACCTGTCCGCTGTGCTGTACCGTCATGAAAAAGTTACCGAGGTATCCCTCCAAATCCTGGCGTTGTTCAAGGGATAGGGCATTAACCATCAGGGCGCCAAAAATGACACCCACCAGAAACAAGACAGCCACGAATACATATAAAGAGGTTTGGCCTTTGAATGTGAAGTAGGCAGAACGCATACAGGTACGAGTCCCCTTTCCGGTTATCATGCTGCAAGGATGTCGAGTGAAATCCTCATAGTCATTCTTATGAACCGGAATGCACACGTATGACTTCTTGTCCAGATTCCAATTTCTTCTTCATGACAAAATGCCATTCCCATACCAATGATGCTAACTTCACTTTATGACCCTACCGCAAACTTCTCTACTCTGAACTTTCCTTGCTGGACACCTTTCCGTAAGTGCCCCCACCACCAGATGACAATTCCAGTTGACCATTCCGCGCAGCAACGATAAGACCTGCAAGAACTGGCCCAACGACCTCTGCAAGTTCATCCTCGCTTGTGCGATGTAATACGTTCATTTCCGTACCAAAGCGGTCCAGCAGCTGGCGCAGTTTGGCTTTTCCCAAACCCGGGATAAATTCCAAAGGTACCTGATAGTGATAAGCAGGTCGGTTTGCTGGAACATGCGGACTCTCCCGATCAGCGATTGCCATTATACGATCGAGTACACCCTGCACAAGCTTCAAACTACCACAATATGGACAACGTTCCGCCGACATCGCATGCTCGTCCATAATGCTTCCGCAGGATGCACAATAGGTACGATGGTATTTGCCGAGTCTTGGATTCAAACCGTAATTGGCTGTAATGTTTCTACCTGCTTGTCCTTTAAGTGCCATACTAAATTCGTCAAAGGAAGGCTTTGCGAGTTGCAACTCATTGTACTCTCGTCCAATCTTGCCCAGAGAATGAGCATCCGAGTTGGTCAGAAAGGGGACCTGATCCAGTTCCCGAATATAACCGGCCATGGATGAATCAGAGCTTAGCCCGAGCTCAACGGCATCGATCAGACTCGTATCCAGCACATCAGCCATACGAGGGGCTGTGCTGCCATATACGCCTTTATGCGGGGTAAACGCATGCGCTGGCACAATAAGCCCACCACGCGCCTTTATCTCGGTCTGCATCTCAAGCGCGGGTACATATACCCGCTGTGAACTCAGGTTTACATTTTTCATATAACGTTTCATCCAGTCCGTGAAGGACTTCATGGTTTTCAGATCACGGAAGTAAGCCAGCATATGGAACTCCCGCATCCCCGGCTCGCGCAGCTCTATTTCTGTACCCAGCAGGATGGTTGTGTCCTGATACGCAATGCCCCCTCCCTCAAGCTCGGACATCGTGCCGTTCTCAAGCAACTGTTCGATGTCCATCTGTACAACCGGAGAGTGACAATCAATGACACCGAGTAGATGAATTCCTTTGCGATCCGAGGCTTCTCTAGCAATGTTCTCGAAGGTCAGATCACGGCTGCCACTGATTTTAACAGCTTCTCCGCGCGAAGTTCGTCCAATGTGAATATGGAGGTCTGCATAACAAGTCTCCCACCCTGCAGACGCTACCTGTTGCTCATTCATCATTAAAACCGTCCTGTTGTTCTGTAAAGATCCCATGCATACACAGCCATCATCGTTTTGGCATCACTGATCCGATTCTGATCCATCAACTGATAAGCCTCTTCAATTGTAATCTCGGATACTTCAAGAAATTCATCTTCGTCTAAAGCCATGTCCCCTGCTTCGAGCTCCTCCGCGATATACAAATGGATGATCTCATCCGCAAATCCTGGCGAAGTGTAAAATGAACGCAGATGCCGCAGTGATTTGGCTACATAACCGGTTTCTTCGCGCAATTCACGCGCTGCTGCCACTTCAGGTTCTTCTCCTGGGTCCAGTTTGCCTGCCGGAATCTCGACTTCGGTACGTCCCATGGCTTGACGATACTGATCAACGACGAGCATACGATCTCCATTCAGCGCGAGGACAGCCACTGCTCCAGGATGACGGATGATCTCACGGGTAGCAGTCTGACCGTTAGGCAGCTTGACTGTGTCGACTTGAAGGGAAATGACTTTGCCCTCGAAGATGGGCTTTGTCGATATGGTCTCTTCGTCAAGTTTTGGATTGGCAGGATGCTTATGATTGGTTGGGTTCATCTGTTCTTCAACTCCACTTCTTCGAATTTTGATTTTCTTTATACGTATAAACCTCTGTTTTTTGGCATATGGTGAGCTTATAGAGATTTCAAACAAATATAGCAAATCAGGGGGACAACCAATGAACAGTTATTTAACACCGCAATCCGTACACGTGGTCGGACAAGCCAGACAAGTCCAGCTCATACTCAGACAATGGGTGCGTGAGTGGGGTCCAGATGCCAAATTAATCGATATGCTCGCTGGACGTAAATGATACTGTTCTTGGTCTGCAATACCCATGAAATATAACATGGTTTTGCCAAAAAGTCCGAACTCGGTTTGTACCGGATTCGGACTTTTCAGTTGAAGCATGGGGGAGTTTCACCCTCAGTCTTTTTGGATTACTTTTTACTTGCAGCCGTTTCCTGAATAATAGCCACAACCACTTCAGATAGTTTCACAATATCCTCAGCGCGGATGCGTTCTTTCGTCGTATGGATGTCCTCATAGCCTACAGCCAGGTTGACCGTAGGTATGTTGAACCCATTGAAGATGTTGGCATCACTGCCACCACCGGATGCAAACGTGCTCGTCTCCAGCCCCAGGCTCCGAATGGCACGCTGTGCAAGCTGAACAACCTCGTGTTCATCATGGAAGCCAAATGCAGGATACAGGATCTCACTGCGGAATTCAGCGGTTGCACCATATTTGCGGCATGTCGTTTCCAAAGCTTCACGCATCTGGGCCACTTGAAGTTCTACCTTCTCCTGCACAATACTGCGGGCCTCAGCCTCAATCTGCACAAAATCGCAGACGACATTCAGTGCTGATCCACCCTGGAATTTGCCGATGTTCGCCGTAGTCTCATCATCAATTCGTCCCAGCTTCATCGCTGCAATTGCTTTGGCCGCCACTTGAATGGCACTGATGCCGTCTTCCGGATTCACACCCGCATGTGCGGATTTCCCATAGATCTTCATCTGAATTTCCGCTCTGGCCGGAGCAGCCACACAGATTGTACCCACGGCTCCGTTGGAATCCAGGGCATAACCGAACTCGGCTTCAATATCCTTCGGATTCATTGCACGTGCACCAACCAGCCCCGACTCTTCACCTACGGTAATCACAAATTGAATTTTTCCATGGGGAAGGTTGTTCTCTTGAATAGCTCGAATCGCTTCAAACAAGGCGGCAATCCCCGCCTTGTCATCTGCACCCAGAATTGTCGTGCCATCACTGCGAATCCAACCGTCTTCACCCAGCTCAGGTTTAATTCCTTGTCCAGGCGTTACCGTATCCATATGACATGTGAAAAAGATTGGTGCTGCTTCTTCAGTATTCTCGGCTTCCCAGGTAACCACGAGATTACCAGCGCCATGTCCAGTTTTCTCCATGGTGTCGTCCTCATATACACTGAGGCCCAGCTGAGTAAACTGTTCTTTTAACACTTTTGATATATTTTGTTCATGGGTTGTTTCACTATCAATCTGCACCAGTTCCATAAAATGATCAATAACACGCTGCTGTTTTATCATAGGACTTTCCTACCTTTCTTCTATACGGTACAATACAATTACTATGGTCTGTTTATTTATTTGTTGAAAGGAGTTCTCTCATCATGCAAAAAAAGAAATGGTTCCGCATCATTATCTATCTCATGCTGCTCGCCATGATTGGGTCCACCCTTTTCATTGCGCTCGAACCTTTATTGTTCGGATAGAAACCTGAAGCCTTTTAACTGTCTGATTTACAGACGGGGAAGGGCTTCTTTTTCTGTAATCCAGGTAATCTCATACGGGAAAATCCGATTAAAATATGGAACGATATCGTGCGCAACCTGTTCTACAGTGTAGGTCTTGGCTGTAATATCCTCCAACGAGGTCACACCATACTGCTCAATCCCGCAAGGAACAATACCCTGAAAGCCTGCGTGCTGAATGCCCGAGGTGATATTAAAAGCAAATCCGTGACTCGTCACGAAGCCGCGCCGATGTTTACACCGATTGAACTTTACACCGATGGCGGCAATTTTTAAATCTCCAATCCATACACCTGTGTAAGAGTCTTTACGTCCCGCTTCAATACCCTGATCAGCCAAATAATCAATAATCATCTGCTCCAGACAACGTAAATAGCCATGCAAATCCAAGGCTTCATCCCGCCCAAGAACAAGTAACGGGTAACCTACCAACTGGCCAGGGCCATGATAAGTAATATCACCGCCACGGTCAATTTGAAACAAGGAGATGCCTTGCTCCCGCAGTTCGTCTTCACTGAGAAGCAGGTGCTCCGGGTGATTCTGTGAACCGATCGTATACGTCGGCGGATGCTGGAGCAACAGCATCTGTTCCGCTCCTTCTCCCTCATCCAGTTGCTGCACAATCGCTTTCTGGCGGTTCCAAGCCTCTTCATAATCAAGCATCGGTATGTACATAACATCCAGCGGCTTGCTCATGATTCCCCCACACCCTTCTGTTTCAATGTTCATTGTATAATGATGAGCATTCTATTGAAGAAAACGGGAAAAGTGCACGGCCATTGGCACATACACTTTCCCATTATCCATCTATTCAGCGCTTGGCATCATTTGTAACTCATTGAAATGATGCACTTGCTCTCTCTTAATACACGTTCGATTCCATGGTGTATCCTTCAAGATTCTCTTTTACACGTTGCAGGAACCGTCCGCTAATGACTCCATCCAGAATACGATGGTCCAGGGAGAGACAAAGGTTCGCCATGGAACGGACAGCAATCATGTCATTAATGACCACAGGTTTCTTGACGATCGACTCAAAGGTAAGAATCGCTGCCTGCGGGTAGTTAATGATAGGTTGTGACAGAATAGACCCAAATGATCCGGTATTGTTAACCGTGAAGGTTCCGCCCTGCATATGGTCCAGCTTCAACGTGCCTTCACGAGTTTTGCGTGCCAGCTCATCAATTTCACGAGCTAGGCCAGCGATGTTGCGCTGATCAGCATGTTTAATTACAGGTGTAAGTACAGAGTCTTCTGTACCCACTGCCATCGACAGGTTGATATCCCGTTTGACAATAATTTTGTCAACAGCCCAGACGGAGTTCATGATTGGGTAGTCTTTAATGGCATTGACGACACCCTTCATCATGAAGGACAGATACGTCAGGTTAATACCTTCTTTGCGCTTGAACTCATCCTTGAGTTTGTTGCGCAGCATCACCAGATTCGTCACATCCACTTCAATCATCGTCCACGCATGAGGAATTTCCGATACGCTTTGACGCATATTACGAGCAATGGCATTACGAACTGGAGTAACGTCGATGAAGTATTCGGATCTTCCCTGTCCGCCACCCTCTACTTCGATTTGCGGAATTTTCGGACTTTCGGTCAGATGTATACCGGAATGTCTCACAGGAACGCCTGCGTCGGCTGCTGGAACTGTTTCTCCGGCAGATGCGCCCAAGTCTGCATTCCCCCGATTCAATCCGCTGAAAGGAGAACCTGAAGGTGCTGCTGAAGAGACCTGCTGTCCTGCTACAGTAGAAGACTGTGCAGACGTTGCGCCCGCGTTTCCACCCTGTGCAATGACAGCCAGTACATCCTTACGTGTAATCCGTCCACCTGCTCCGGTGCCCTGAATACTCTGCAAGTTCAGACCATGTTCAGCTGCAAGGGATTGAACCGCAGGAGAATAGCGGTTACGCATCGGCTGATTGGGATCATGACCTGTTGTACTCGCTGCACCAGCAGCAGGTACGTAGTTCGCACTTTGTTGTGCATGAACATGATCACCATTCTGTTGCTGCGAAGCTTGGGTTACTTGTTCTGCTGCTTCCGCATCAGAAGCAGCTACCTGCATGCGGCAGATGGCTTCGCCAACCGCAATGGTCGTACCTTCCTCGACCAACAAATCACCCATAATTCCATCAACGGTTGATGGAATCTCTGCATTGACTTTATCCGTAATTACTTCACAGATCGGTTCGTATTGTTCAACCCGGTCACCCGGTTTTTTCAACCATTTGGCAATGGTAGCCGAGACCAGCGATTCCGCCAGCTGCGGCATAATGACCTCGATCCATTTCATACTCATTGGTTATATCACTCCAAACTTTGCTTTTAAACTATCTCACTACACGACTTAATACTCGGCGAGTGTACGCATCGCTTCCTTGGCTTTATCCTTGCTCAGCATATAGAATTTCTCCAATGTTGGGCTAATCGGCATTGCCGGTACATCTGGTCCGCAGAGACGCTGAATCGGCGCATCCAGCTCGAACAGACATTCTTCACTGATGATAGCCGCAACTTCCGCTCCTACACCACCAGTTTTATTATCTTCATGCACAATCAGCACTTTGCCAGTCAGACGAGCGGATGCAATGATGGCTTCGCGATCAAGTGGCTGCAATGTGCGCAGATCCAGTACATGGGCAGTAATGCCTTCCTCACGCTCCAGCTCTTCGGCAGCCTGCATGACAAAATGAAGTGGCTGGCTATAACCGATAACTGTAATATCTGCTCCTTCGCGAAGCACGTTGGCTTTACCAATTGGAACGATGTAATCATCTTCCGGCACATCTTCCTTGATCAGCTTGTAGCATTTTTTATTTTCAAAAAAGAGAACCGGGTCCGGGTCGCGAATAGCTGCTTTGAGCAGTCCCTTCGCATCGTATGCCGAGTATGGAGCTATAATTTTCAGACCTGGTGTGCCAAAAAAGATCGATTCCGGACATTGGGAGTGATACAGCCCACCAAAAATACCGCCGCCAATCGGCGCACGAATAACAATCGGGCAACTCCAGTCATTGTTGGAGCGATAGCGAATTTTGGCCGCTTCACTAATAATCTGATTTGTTGCAGGCAGCATGAAATCCGAATATTGCATCTCGGCAATAGGTTTCATACCGTACATCGCAGCACCAATAGCTACACCTGCAATCGCTGATTCGGACAACGGTGTGTCCATGACACGCATTTCGCCGAACTGATCCTGCAACCCTTTGGTTGTAGTGAACACACCGCCTTTAACCCCGACATCTTCACCAAGGATAAAGACATTTTCATCCCGCTCCATCTCTTCTTTCATCGCGAGACGGATTGCATCAATATATTCCATAACCGCCATACTTACCGTCCCCCTTCTTCGCTGTCCGCATAAACGTGCGTCAGAGTGTCCTCAGGTTTCGGATATGGCGCGTTGTCTGCGTATTCAGTCGCTTCTTTCATTTCCAGCGCAAGCTGGGAAGCCAGATCCGCATCCCGGGCTTCGTCCCAGATGCCGCAATCGATCAGATAGTTCTTCATGCGAAGCACGCCGTCCTTCTTCCAATTCTCTTCAACCTCTTCCTTGGTCCGGTATGCCAGATCATTGTCGGAAGTGGAGTGTGGAGACAAACGATACATCATCGCTTCAATAAGTGTAGGTCCTTCACCAGCGATTGCGCGGCGACGAGCTTCTTTGACTGCACCATATACTTCCAGCGCATCGTTTCCGTCTACACGCAGTCCCGGGAACCCGTAACCTAGTGCACGATCCGATATTTTCCCACTCAGCTGCTTGTGAATTGGCACCGAGATGGCATACTGATTGTTCTCACACATAATGATCACAGGAAGTTTATGAACACCTGCGAAATTGGCACCTTCGTGGAAATCTCCTTGGTTGCTTGACCCTTCGCCAAAAGTTACAAAAGAAACGAACTCTTGCTTCTTCATTTTGGCAGCCAATGCAAACCCTACAGCGTGCGGAACCTGTGTCGTAACTGGACTGGAGCCCGTTACAATCCGCAGCTTTTTGTGACCGAAGTGACCCGGCATTTGCCGTCCGCCACTATTCGGATCTTCCGCCTTCGCAAAAGCAGACAGCATCAGCTCACGTGGAGTCATGCCAACCGCCAGTACAAAGCCATAATCGCGGTAATACGGTAAATAATAATCGTGATCCCGGTCCAGACCGAATGCAGCGCCTACTTGCGCAGCTTCCTGTCCTACACCGGATACGTGAAAGTTAATTTTGCCGGCCCGCTGTAAGAGCAAGCAACGCTCGTCAAACTTGCGTGCGAGCAGCATGTATTTGTACATATCCAATACTTCACCATCGCTAAGTCCCAGCTGTTCATGCCGATGGACCGCGTCTGCAGTACCTTTTGAACTCATATGAGGTACCTCCTTTTAATCAGAGCCTATGCCCGTCTTACTACCCGATCTTATAACCTGGTACTAAGACTTGGCTTAACCTTATTATAATCCCATTTACCCAAAAAAGGAAAGGACCTTTCTCATAAGCCTGTCCGGCTTACATTCCAATCGATTTTCCGTCTACTGCCAACATGGCTTCACCCATGATTTCCGATAAAGTAGGGTGAGGATGGATCGTCTGTCCCACTTCCCAAGGTGTGGCATCCAGCATTTGAGCCAAAGAGGCTTCAGCGATCAGTTCCGTCACATGGGTACCGATCATATGTACTCCCAATATATCATTCGTCTTAGCATCCGCGATTACCTTCACGAATCCATCCCGACTTCCATAAACCAAAGATTTTCCAATCGCCTGGAACGGGAACTTGCCTGTCTTCACTTCATAACCACGCTCTTTGGCCTCGCGCTCCGTGAATCCGATACTCGCTGCTTCCGGACGAGTATAGACACAGCGCGGGATTCGATGTGATTCGACGGCATGTACCGTTTCACCCGCCAGATGATTCACTGCCAAAATGCCTTCATGACTCGCTGCATGTGCTAGCTGTAATCCGCCGATGACATCGCCGATTGCATAAATATGTCCCTCACCCGTTTGAAGATGTTGATTCACGGCAATAAATCCGCGTTCGAGTTTGATATCTGTATTTTCGAGTCCGATATTTTCGACATTGGCCTGGCGACCAACCGACACCAGCATCTTGTCCGCTTTCAGGGTCTCTTGCTTCTCGTCCCCCAGCTTGACATCAATCTGAATACCGTCTTTCTGTATGCTATATGTCTCTGTCAGAACGCTAGCGCCTGTTAGGAAGCGAACACCGCGTTTCCCAAGCAATCTCTGCATTTCCTTGGCTACATCTTCATCCTCTGCTGGCAATACATGAGCAGCAGCTTCAACAACTGTAATTTCGACGCCAAAATCATTCAGCATGGAGGCCCATTCGAGGCCAATTACGCCACCACCAACAATGATCAGAGATGCTGGTAATTCATCCATTCGCAAAGCCTCATCACTGCTCATGATGTATCGGCCGTCTGGCTCAAGACCTGGCAGTACCCGTGGGCGAGACCCGGTAGCAATAATGAGGTTGGTTGGCACAACCGTATCCATCTCGCCATCTTCAAACTCGACAGCCACAGCACCGCTCTGAGGGGAGAAAATGGAAGGTCCGATTACGCGCCCTTTGGCGTGTACGACCTGAATTTTATTTTTTTTCATTAAATACTGCACACCTTGATGAAGCTGCTCCACAATTGCATCCTTGCGCGCCTGAACCTTCGGAAATACAAGTGTTGCTCCAGCAGTTTCAATCCCATACATTTCGCTCTCTTGTATCTCAGCGTACACTTCCGCACTTCGCAGCAACGCCTTGCTCGGAATACAGCCACGATGCAGACAGGTGCCCCCTAGCTTATCCTTCTCGATAATAACAACCTGTTTTCCTAACTGTGCGGCACGGATGGCAGCAACGTACCCTCCCGTTCCTCCTCCAAGAATGGCAACATCACATGTAATTGGCATCTTTAATGTTCTCCTCTATCCATATAATTTCAATACAATTTCAATATATTTGTAAGATGATGATTCAAATGATTCTCTTTCTCATAGACGTTATCTATATTCCATTGTACTCCCCTTGAGCAGTCAACTCAAAATTTGACCCTGAAACGCATGGACAGCTTCTGAAAACCAAGCTATGATGGAATCAGGTATGACCTGTAAGCGCAACCTTTATTTTACGTCAACCTCAGGCAGAAGGAGTTTAATGGTGATGAATACTAGACTGATCTTTGCACGATTCGTGGCGATTATTGTTCTGGTCATTCCCGGGTTAATGGCAATGAAGGGTTTTCTAATGATGAAGGACGCCCTTTTCCTGTATTATGCCGAGCATGGGAACGAGCAGATCTCACCAGGTTTTCAATGGCTCTCCTTTGGTGGAGGACTTGTCCTGTTCGCCGCAGGCATGAGTTTTCTGGGAGGCTGGATTCTGTTCCGTGACCGCAAGCGTAATTATGTAGGACCCCGTTTTCGTTCAAAAAACACACCATCAGCCGACAAAGCAGAGACGCCCGGTACGACTTCCTGAGTCCGGGCTTTTTGTCATTTCTTCTGGCTCCGCAACATTTCAACATCCCAACCTTACATCTGCCTTTATATGCGTTACTTGATCAGGTATAATGCTTATTTATTCAAACAGGTATTTTGCATAAATTCAGAGTTAGTATCTTGAATATGCACAATGCCCACTCTTCCATAGACAGGATGGATCAACATGGTCTCGTTTATCATTACACTAAAAAGATTGCTTAAAGGCATTTTCCATGCCTTCAAGGACCAGAAGTTCCTGGCTCTGTTTGTATTAACTGCGGCGACACTTCTCTCGGGCACGTTATTCTATACTCGTGTTGAAGGTCTGCACTGGATTGATGCCCTCTACTTCTGCGCAGTAACTCTAACAACGGTGGGACATCCGGATTTTGTACCATCGACCGGATTCGGCAAGGCATTTACGGTCATCTATATGTTTGCAGGTATCGGCCTCACCTTCGCCATGATTGCCAGAATTACAGCAGGTATTCTATTTCCCCGCAAATTGCAGACAGAAGAGAACCCGGAGTAATCTCCGGGTTATTCGTATAATGCATCCCGCAGCTTGGTAGACATGCGCGACTCTTTGGAAGAGGACTTCAGAATCGTTCTGCGCAACGTCAGATTACTGGCTTGCAGCCGCTCCGCTTCAGCGAACAAGTCTGCAAACAACGCCTGCGTAGCTTCGTCAAGGACTGACTGCCCTTTTAAACGTTCATATCGCTCTTGTAATTCGGATAATGCTTCACTCATCGTTAACCCCTCTTTTCAATCGCTCCTGGCTTATGCACTACACTGCCGTAACCAACAGCTTAACAATCCATATAGTAACACAAAGCTGCTTAGATTAGTTCTGGCTCTTACTAAAGATTTTGTGGTACTCTGTAATGGTCGCTTTTTTTTGTTGAATCCCGCATGTGAGAGGAGTAGCAGAACTGTGCAAACAGGACGAATTACCGTAATTACAGGACCTATGTTTAGTGAAAAATCCGGTGAACTCATTCGCCGTTGTCAGAAATTAATTCAATTTGGCCGTAAAAAGGTCGTTGCTTACAAACCTGCCGAAGATGATCGGTTTGCCCAAGACGAGATCGTTAGCCGTATCGGCTATCGTCTGCCTGCCCATTCCATTCCCCGGCAATTGACCCCGGAATCCGTAGAAATGATCCTGACTCAGACCAAAGATGCTGATGTTGTTGCATTTGATGAAGTGCAATTTTTCAGCAGTGCCATCATGGAACTGGTCTCCGAGCTAGCCTACTGTGGCAAACATGTCATTGTGGATGGACTGAATATGGATTACCGTGGCAAGGAATTCGGATATGTAGGCGGTTTGCTCGCCATGGCTGATGACATTGAGAAACTGTCGGCATTCTGTGCCGTATGCGGAAGCCCGGATGCGGCTTTCACCCAGCGTATCGTTAATGGAGAGCCTGTAACGCTTGGACCAGTCGTCATGATTGGCGATTCAGAAGCTTATGAGCCGCGCTGTCGCTGCTGCTTCATTCCTCCTCACAAAGTTGAATGCTGAGCTGATTCAGTTATTCAATATTCAATCTATAGGTTCTGAACGGCGGTATCTGCTGCTACAGGTTTCCTGAGATTTCAAAAAAAGCCCCTGTGGGCTTTTTTTATTATAACTCCTTTTTACCAGCATGCCCTTAATATACTTCTCCATATCTCGGTCACGCGCTCTTTCTGTGCACACAAAAAAGCACCGCCTCACAGCGATGCTTTCCATTCGTCATCTCCCTCTAGTCCCGGGAAACAAAATATTTGTTGGTCATGTAGTAGGCGTCGCCACGCGACGTTTCTACCATTCCTTTTTTGGCATCCAAAAATACAATCTCTTTGCACTTGGTGCAATACCATTTGGTGCGCTTATATGGAGATTCCGTAACATATGCCGTGCCACATTTACAATCAATCTTCATTAATAACTCGGTTGATTTATATGCGCTGGACAAGCGTTCCATGTTATCCTGCTGCTGTGTAGGCATAATTGTCTGCTGATAATCCGATAAATGATTCTGAACTTTAAAATCTGCTACCAATCCTGCATTCAATCCAAAAAACTCCTTGCCGATTTCGGTCACGAAGCGCTTCTCATTTCTGTAGCAATCCAGCCACTCAATAATCTGCTTATTTGACAGTGGAACCGTACCCTTGATACCGCTGTTTAAGGTGTAGGTCATGATGTATAAAGTATCGTCTTGTCTACCTGAGTACATTAGAATCCTCCTTCGAATACATTTGCTAATGTACTACAAAAACGCTCATAAATCAAAGCAATGTTATTTCCTGAGCGTATCTCTTCCTTATTAAATGGGTAACATTCCTCGATGTTCCGCCACTGATTTACAAGAACTGCATACACCTGCAACATTTCCCTGGGAAGTCGCATAATGCACGATGGACTTCACTTTTTTACTACAGATGGAACAATATTGCCTCCTTTCCTTCCTAGGAGTGTAATCGGATAGGTTTACTACGTTTGAGTTTGATTTGAACCTGCGTACAAAGTTCAGCCATTTCATCTCTTTCTCTCTCTTCCTTGTTTGCCTTCTAAGGGGTAAATTGCTTATGCTTGGGCAAAAATTGATCCTGCATTGGTTATGTATACGATTCCAAGTTGTGCATGCCTATCTCATAATCTATTCGACGTTTTGAGCCTTTTTCCTGTTTTTGATCTCTACACATACAAAAAAAACCGACAGAACCTGCCTCAAACCTCTTGTAGGAGAAAGGAACTTCCGTCGGTTAACTTGCCTTATTTATAAAACGTTCCAAGAACCTCCAGCTCAGGTGAGCGCTCAATTCGAAACGGATAGATATATCCCAGATTCAACTTCACAAACTTTCGACTCCACAGATCAAGTCCAGTTGTAAATTGGTACGCCTGATATATAAACTTGGAACAATAGTTTCGTTCAATGCTGCGCAGATTTGTCTGCAATCGGTAAAATTTCACCTGCTTGTAATGATCCTGTACCCACTGCGCTGCCTTCACACCAGCCTGATTGAAATGGGAACGAAACACAATGAAACGATCTCCCTCATAAAAGCGGGTGATGTACCAATCCAAGGAATCAGCAAACACAGGTCCATAAGGGTGTACGTGATACACTTTACCGTCGAGTCCAATAATCCCCATATGCCCAGCGTAATAAGTTGATTCTGAACTTGGCGTATATAAAATATCTCCCGGCTCCAGCTTCATCTGGCCTAAAGCGGTAATGGGCAAATCCTGATGCAGTCTTCTGGCCGCTGAACGTGCGCGCCGGCCCTCCACCAATAGTCGATGCATTTTTCCAGCAACAGCGAGATAGACTTCCGACCATTTGATCCGTTTTTTCTCAGGGCCTTTGAACCACCGATGAATAAATGTGGATATACGTTGAGATTCTTTTTTCATATTGTGCACTCCACTCTAATCTGTTTGACGTTTCTTGATGTTTCTCCTCACTTCTAAGGCTCATTATAGACAGTTGATGATGCATGTTCAATTCCGGTGCCTGTTCTATGTTGTGCAATTCGAGGAGGTTCATACCGAAAATGGAAACAAAAAAAAGCAGTTCCGGCATTAGCCAGAACTACTTCGTTTGATTTGAACAATTGGAGTTGAATTATATGAAGAGATTCTATTCTTCCACAACACCAAGTGCTTTATTTTTCTCCTTGAAACGGCTGTTATGGGAAGACACATAGGCAACTTTATCCGCCTCAGGATCCATATACAGTTTTGCACTGTTTACCGCGAGGGCAGCATCCGTAAATGTACCAGCAATCAGATACAGTTTACTTCCGTAATCTACAAAGTCTCCTGCAGCGAAGACGCCTGGAATATTTGTTTGCAGCTTCTCTGTTGTAGTGACATGCCATTCACCAAGATCAAGTCCCCAATCCCGGATCGGGCCAAAATCACTCTTCATGCCGTGGTTAACGATAATCGCATCCACATCAAGGACTTCACTCTCACCTGTCTCAACATGGGATATCGTCACCTGTTCGATGATCTCCCCACTTTGACTATGTAGGGTATCAACGGCGTATGGTGTACGAATATCTACTGAGGATTCTCTCATCCGTAGTACATTGCGCTCCAATCCACCAAAGCGGTCGCGACGATGCACTACCGTCACTTGTTCTGCCAGTGCTTCAAGCTCATTGGCCCAATCTACAGCGGAGTCACCCCCACCAGAGATCAGTACCCGTTTGCCACGGAAAGGCTCCAGCTCCTGTACTGTATAGTGAAGATTGGTAACCTCATAACGGTCAGCGCCTTCAAGCTCCAGCTTCGCCATTTTATATATACCATACCCGATCGCCAATATGACGGTACGTGTCCAGTGTTGTTCTCCTGTACTCGATGTCAGCAGAATCGTGCCATCAGGCTGACGCTCGAATCCTTCAATTTGCTGTTCAAACACAATCGTTGGCTCAAATGTTCTCGCCTGTTCTTCCAGCTGTTTAATCAAATTTTCACACAGAATTGGAGTGACGCCGCCAACGTCCCAGATCATTTTCTCTGGATAAAAGAGCATGCGACCACCCAATCTATCCCGCGCCTCAATCAACTTGGTCTTCATATCACGCATCCCGCTGTAAAATGCAGAATACATGCCGGCAGGCCCCCCGCCGATAATTGTTACATCATATAATTCCAAATGCTGATCCATGTAGTTACCTCCATCAGTTCGGTCCAAAGCACTCGACTATTTGATATCGATTCTCATTATCACTCTTTTCCTAGTCTAATGGGAAACTTATCAAATTACAATGGCTAAAATTCAAACATTTCTTATACAAAACTACTATCGGTTATTTATTTGTTGATTACTTAACTTTGGAAGCTGCCAATAGATGCTCGACAACGAAATCGATTTGCTTGTTGATAGAATAGATATCCGAGTAATAGAAGAAATCAAAGTCAATTTCGATTAGACGGCCTTCTTTGATAGCGGGTATGCTATTCCAGATTGGGTTATCGTTAAGGTTATCTGCGCCTTCATATACTGAACGAAATACGTAGTCTCCCATATATTCAGGAAGAACTTCCATGGACAAGGTCGAACCTGCCGCGTCGGAAACGACGTCAATTTTTTTCTGGACCGCTTCAGGTGCTTTCATTTCCAAGTACTCGTATATAGCCTGAGATCCTCGGCCGTACTGCTTACTTTCTACAATGACCATCTCTTTCAGTCCACCCTCGACGATGGAGGCCGTTTTGTCCAGTATGCCTGCATCAGCAAGTGTTTTCTTGCTCTCTTCAACTTTACTGTTAAGATTGTCGATTAAAACGTCTGCTTCCTGTTCTTTGCCGAAAATGCTAGCGATACTCTGAAGTCTTTCTTCCGTTGTCATTTTCTCATATGGGACATACACCGTTGGTGCAATATCTTTTAATAGCGTGTAAGTCTCTTCTGAGGGAACAATGATCAAATCCGGGTCCAGATCAATGACAGCCTCAGGGTTTGGTTCAAACCAGGTGCCCAGTGAATTTACACCTTCAAGCTCATTCTTATATGCAGCCCCATCAAAAACGTCAGACGTCGCAATAGGCTTAATTCCTAGCGCTACAACATCTCCTTGAAGATAAAGTACAACCACCCGTTTAGGATTTGCCGGAACAACAACATCACCTTTAACCGTGGAGATCGTGCGTGTTCCATTTTCATTGTTCGTTTGATTACCTGATTCTGATGATGAAGATGTGGCTGTGCTCGTAGATGAATTCGTATTCGTTCCTTCACCCGTAGCTGCTGTTGTTGCAGTGCCAGCGGAGCATGCCGATAAAAGCATTGTGATGCTTAAAAGTGCAACCAAAATCATGCTGGAGCTTGCTTTTCTTCTTTTCATTGATGTAGACCCTCCGTCTATATATTGATAATGATTCTCATAATCAATATATCCTCGCTTCCATCTCCAGCCAATGGACGATTCGGAGAATTGTAATGGATGATCCTCTGCCAGGGTCTGGTCTCTTATTTTCCGCTGATAGAGTGTGGGAGATAGGCCCACATGTTTTTTGAAAATGCGGCTGAAATAATACACATCCGTGTATCCCACTTCTGCCGCGATTTCGCGCAGGGTTGCATCGGATCGCACAAGCAGATTCTTGGCCTTGGTCAGTCTCGTTTGAATGAGATAATCAATCGGGCTGTGTCCTGTCTTTCGTTTAAACTGCATAGATAAATGACGGGAGCTGTAGTTGAATTGTTCAGCCAAAAAATCCAAAGTCACCTGTTCCCTATAATGTTGCTGAATGTAGCGAAGTGATTGCTCAATAGGGTCTGGAAGCACTGTCCTGACCTCCTGCTCTGCCAATTGAAACAACAGCTCATGAATGAATTGGTAGAACAAACTTTTCACTTGCAGCAAGTCCAATCTGCTCGCCTGATCCCATGCTTTCTCCAGTTCACCAAAATAGCGTAATATAGCAAGAGGATTGCTCGGCGTAAACCCATATTGCAAAGAGAACGGAGCAACCTGAACCTGAGGAGGTTGTGATAACCTCCATGTTTTACGATGAGTTGGGAACGCAAGGAATGCTCTGTAGAACAGCAAATAATATTCAAACTTTTCGCTCACCCGAATATCCAGTGATGACCCTTTACCACTATGCAGAATACAGAATCGCTGTGCTTCGTGTGTTTTCCCATCCAATATAAGTTGTGCTGCACCCCGAATGCTGTATATAAAAGCGTTTGCCGGAAGCAAATAGGATTCCTGTATCTCCCCTGCCTCCATGACGATCCGGCGTATATCCAGAATTTTAACAGCCGCGTGATTCCAGCTATGCATCTGTTCGTTTAATTGCATCGATTACTCTCCAATCCTAGTCTCACCAGGAATAAAGACCTTGTACAAGATCATTATTCTGCAAACCATCCTTAACCGAAGCGTTATAGTGGTTCACTATTATCCCTCATTATAGATGATAATAATTTTCATTATCAACTGTATTTTGACCAGGATTCAATTTCACCAACCAATGATCCGAAAGATTTACTTTTGATCCGCTGTCTTCGTGAACCAAGCTGCCAATTCCTCGGTCTGATCCAACGTTGCAATAGGGTCAAAGTACCATGAACGATCCGGACTCCAGATAAACACACGATTATTCTTTACGGCATCAAGTGAACTCCATACTGGCTTAGATTTCAATTCCTCTACAGTCAGGTTCTCTGCCGTAAGAATAATGTAATCACCGGCAAATTCGGGTATGGATTCGGACGAAACTTCAACAAGCTGATCTTTCATTAATATCTCCTTTTTGTCTGCTGGAGGATTCAATCCGAGAGCACTGTATACAGCCTGACCTCCACGCCCAAAATTATCACCAAAAGCTAATGGTGCTTTATCGTAAAATTGCATAACTGATACTTCTGCATCTGATTCGATTGCTTCACTGACACGCTTCTTGGCGTCCGCAATTCGTCCGTCGTAATCGGCCAACCATGACTCGGCCTCTTTTTCTTTGTTCAATGCTTTACCGAAATAAGCGATCTCTTCATGGGTATTTTTCAACTCACCATAAGGAACAACAAGCGTAGGCGCAATTTTACTAAAAGAATCAAACAAATCAGGATCACCTGTGACAATCAGGTCTGGTTGAAGTTCCAATACCTTTTCAAGAGAAATGGTTTCGTATTCACCAATATTTTCTACACCCTCAAGAGATTTGGTAAAATAGGGGTTTTTCAAGTTCATTTCCGGTGTACCGACTGGCTTGATTCCCAAAGCAATCAGACTTCCCAAATATAAATCAACTACAATTCGCTTGGGTTCAGCCGGGACCGTGATATCTCCTTTAACCGTCGAGATGACCCGAGGCTCGGAATTGTTCGATTGGCTATCTGCCGTTACTGTGCTGGTGGCACTCGAAGCCCCTTTGCTTCCCGCATTTTCTCCCCCAGAATTACTAGTTGCCCCTGTCGAGCAGGCACTCAACAGTAAAGTGAGACTTAATAAAATACTAAGCAGCATTCCCGTTCTTGTCTGTCTATTCATGTACAATGACCCTCCGTGTTTATATTGATAATGATTATCATCATCGTTATAAACATACCTTCCAGCTCTTCCACTGGAAATGTCATTTCGAGCCAAGGTCGATGTCAGATCAGGCCACTTTAGGGGACCGGATGTTTTCTCCTTGAACTGAAGTGGAGAAAGGCCTGTATGTTTTTTGAACATACGTCCCAGATAATATCCGTCCGGATAACCGATACCTGCTGCAATCTCATCTAATGTAGCGTCGGTGTACAGCAGCATCTCCTTGGCCTTGAACAAACGGAACTGAATCAAATAGTCAATTGGGCTATAACCCGTGGCCTGCTTGAACTTGCGGGACAGACTTCTGGGACTGCTGCCGACCTTCTCAGCCAAAACATGCAACGTCAATGACTCCGCATAAGAGGATTCCACAATTTCAATGACTTTACTGACCTGATCCGTAACGGAATAGCGAGTTGCAGCATGAGGAATTTGTGCTGATACCTTCTCTACAAAAGGGTAAAACAGGCTCTTTGCCTGAAAATGATGTATGGGGTTCTTTTGATTCCAAAACGTGTGTATCTGTTTTACTTGCTCATACAGCACAACTGGTGAATTGGGGGCAAAACCATAGGTTAACTGAAATGGATTCATGCGCTCCATCATGTTGCCCAAATCGGTTCTTCCTCCACTTGGCAGACTTACTTTGTACATAAGGTAAAACAGATTCAGTCCGGATTGTCCAGCTTCAATATGCAGTACGCTTCCCTTTCCACCATGAAGAACATAAAAACGACTTACTTCATGCTTCTGGTCGTTTATGGTTACATAGGCTTTACCCTGGATGGTGAATACAAACGTGCTCGCAGGAAATTTATATGTTAGCTCCTCAGTTGGCCCCAACTCCATATAACGTATATCCGCAATACTCACAGCAGCATAGTTCCAGAGTATGTAATAATTATTCCACATTTCATTAACCCAACTCCGTCTAAATAGATTGACTAAACAGTCCTTCACTTATTGATAACCATTATCAATTATTATTAGCAAGTAAGCAACAAAGAAGTGAAAGTGAACTTATTAGCAAGCGTGTCTTCATTTGCTTCTTGTAACATCCGATATATGTAAGTAGATCCACGATATAACGAAGAAGGGGAAAAGACCATGAATTCAATTTCACCTGCATCCAAAAGCAGCTTCACCTCAGGGAGCCAAGTCTCCAGTAGAGATAAGGAAATTCAGGGACTTATGAAACAAAAAATTAGGCTTAATGAAGAATTGCAATCCGTCAAATCTAATGATCAGTTGGACTCCAAAATTAAGGCGGAACGAGTTAAATCTATAACGAGTTTCATCCAACAGGTCGATAATCAAATCGCTCAAATCAAAAGCGAGGAGATTCAAGAAAAAAATAAATTGAAGCAGTCTGAGCAACCTAAAAAACAGGAGCCGCAACCGTCTGAGCTCTCTGGCGAAAATCAGGCTCCGGCAATGGGTCATCTAATCAAACATAGCCAGACTTATGATCAGTTAGGCAAACTGGTAGGTTTGCGTGATCGCATGCACGGGTCCATTCAAACACTAGAAGGGGAAACCCGCTTCGACCGGATCGTTCTCGATAATGACGCTGGAAACGATATGGGCAAGTCGATGATGCTGGAGAACGCTGAACAAACTGTTTTTCAAATGAAGCGTGAGATGGTTCAAGAGATTGATTCTCAAATCCGAAAGGTTGATCAGTCCATCGGGGAAAAATTAAAAGAAATCAACCAACCGGTACCAACAGAAGCTATCCATTCTACTCCACAATCTCCTGCAAATGAAGATAAGGAAGTAAATAAAGAAAATAAGGCTGAAAACAAATCGAAGATTTCCAACGGCACGCAGAATGATAAAGAACCAGGAAAAATTCAAGAGACGCAATCAAATGCATCCCCTGCCCCATCCTATACATTGCTGGACATTCGGGTTTAATAGCTTACATAATAAATAACTATTCTCCAATAACAAAACCGTTATTTACAGGTCTCTTCTACCTGTAAATAACGGTTTTTTCCGTATCTAATGTGTTTCCTGACATTACTGGTTATACGACCTCCTCATTTGCACAAATAATGCCGCCATTCACCGATTTACATACTTTTTTAACCCGCGTCGCCTCACTCACAATTTGATCAATGTTTTCATACTGTTGTCTGTGGTTCGTGACCACAGCGATCGACACCGAAACAAGCGGTATAGGTCGGTTCAGTCCAGAACGCCCTTCGCCCAAAACATATTGATTATCCAAGTCCTCCTGATTGTAAAACGTACCCTTGATCTGCTCAAAACCTGTGATCAAACGTGTCTAAATTCATGATGATTTAATATCACAATAAAATCGTCTCCACCGATATGGCCAAGAAAAGCCTCAGGAAAAACAAAAAGTTTCCGGAGCAGATTAGCAGTAGCTTGAATGAGCTGATCCCCCATTTTGAACCCATAGCTATCATTGTAGGATTTAAAGTGATCCAAATCTATGTATAGAACACTAAAATAATCAAGCTGAAGTAACTGATACAATCGTTCATCTATAATTCGGTTACCTGGAAGACCTGTCAAGGGATTCATAAAAATAGCCATCTCGGCACGAACATCAGCCACAGCGAGCAGCAGACGTCGGATACTAACTGCTCCAAACAAAACGCCTTCAGCTGTTATAAGCACTAGATCGTATAACTCTTCTTCAGATCGATTCATAGCCAGAACACTTACATCCGTAATCTGTTCAGCGTAATCGACGACCAGTGCCCGGGCGTTCATAACCAGTTCCACCGGGCGTCCCATATACAAATTATAGCCATACTGTGTACCAATCTGCTGGAAGAAACGAGCTCGCATCATTAATGACACTCCTTGTTCTCCCATAACCGCTACACCTTCCAGATTGGGATTGGATTTAAAAAGATGGTAGACGATATCACATTTTGTTTCAGGCGTTACTATAGGAATCGTATCGGCTATCTCACCTATTTGCGTTAATATAACATTCGCCTCCTTTGTACATAGCCATACCATCTACTTTTAAATCTTTAATTATCCCCTATGGAAAAGATAATGGAGATGGCCTTAATACTGTGTCAGGCCTTCCAAGTGCGTAACCCTGACCGTATTCGATACCTTCATGTCGCAAAAATTGAATTTCCTCGTAACGCTCGATGCCTTCAGCGATGATACTCGTCCCCGAGTCGACAGCAAATTGTTTAAGAATTCTTACAATGTGCTGCTGATCCGAAAGTGTGTCCACTCGACTAATCAGTGCTCTGTCCAATTTAATAAAATCTGGTTGATGGGAGGACGGTTTAATATTTCGTATCCAAGACAGCTCACATTCTGCAGATTCAAGATTGGCTGAAAATATGTAGCAAGCATTTTATTACGCATAATTTTTTGAAGTCCGGTGAATTGCCTGTAACTAAGCATAGATTGTTGAGGGGATTTATTTAATATTTCAAAGAATTGTATGGTTCATTTATGTATTTACTAAAAAAAGTCGTTCTCTTCATATAATTCATCTTTTTACCTATAATGATGATCTTGTCAGTGGTCACATCGTACCACTTTCTAGCTGAGAAAGCGTTAACTGCAAGTAAAAGTTTGTAAAAAATTTCACCATTTCAAATATATATCTGAGAAAGATTCATTCCAATCGCTCCTTTTTTTATAAAGGATGCTTCATTATTCTAAAAATGATTTACATATTTTTCGCGCAAAAAACACCACGTTTTATTGGTCTTGAAAGACTCAACAAAAACGTGGTGTTCTTTATGTGTAAATAAGTTTAATTTATTTGTTTAGATGATCACTAATCCTGATCCTTTCAGGATACCTTATGCTCAATTCTCAGCTTGTCAGCAACCATCGCGATGAATTCCGAGTTCGTCGGTTTCGACTTACTGATATTGATCGTATAGCCAAACAGATGGCTGATGCTGTCGATGTTGCCACGTGTCCAAGCCACTTCAATGGCATGACGGATGGCACGTTCGACGCGAGACGGCGTTGTTTTGAACTTTTC
Source organism: Paenibacillus sp. FSL F4-0087 (assembly GCF_038020215.1). Classification (NCBI taxonomy): domain Bacteria; kingdom Bacillati; phylum Bacillota; class Bacilli; order Caryophanales; family Paenibacillaceae; genus Paenibacillus; species Paenibacillus sp. FSL F4-0087. The sequence continues at coordinate 5,096,872 of NZ_JBBODJ010000001.1, read as the reverse complement.
GGCAATCGCTGGGTACAGCGTTTTCGTGATAGCACCCAAAATTTCGATATTGTTATACACCATTGTGATGGCTTCGCGTAGATACTGATATCCTTTAATATGCGCAGGAACGCCGATTTCATGTATGATGGACGTAATGCTTGCATCCAAATTTTTGTGTTTACCCATCGGCACCACGTTGGACTTGTTCATAAACATCGATGAACCGCCACCACCACCTGTGGAGATCGTGGTTTGCGTGCCAACCAGTTGACGTACACGATTCGCGAGCACTTCCATGTCAAACGGTTTCAGGATGTAATAAGAAGCTCCGAGTTGCACGGCACGCTGCGTGATATTCTCTTGTCCGAAAGCCGTAAGCATAATGACTTTGGGCTGTGGAGACAAATTCAAGTTGCGCAGACGCTCCAGTACACCCAGTCCATCCAGGTGAGGCATAATAATATCCAGAATGAGTACATCCGGTACATCGCGAGTCTGCTCCAGCAACTGCAGCACTTCTTCTCCATTGTAAGCAATTCCGGTTACTTCCATATCTTCCTGTTCGGATATATATTCGGCAAGCAAATTCGTAAATTCACGATTATCATCGGCCAGCAATACCTCAATTTTTTGCAAAACGGTATCCTCCTTTAATTTAAACATCGTTTCGTACATTTCCTTACAGGTTAAATTTTCGACATAGGAGAGGAAATTCCTTCTGTCGAAAATTATTTTTCTTTATTTTTTTTTCTCATTGCTATATAATAAATAATTTATTTCATTATCCGATATTATATGTTTGCATTCGACAAAAAAACCTTAAGGAGGTTAACCCGCCTTAAGGTTTTTTGCATGTTCCTTTTTCATCATGACTCCTGCATCTTGTAACATCCACTCAATGAAGCAGCCATAACCTGATTTCGGATCATTGACGAACACATGCGTCACAGCTCCAATCAGTTTTCCGTTTTGAACAATGGGGCTGCCACTCATGCCTTGTACAATGCCCCCGGTCTTATCCAGCAGCTTGGGATCTGTGATACGAAGCACCAGACCTTTGGTCGCCGGTTCGGATTGGTCTGCTACGTGAACAATATCAATTGAGAAACGCTCAACCTGCTGACCTTCAACAACTGTGAGAATTTCTGCCGGACCTTCTTTTACTTCATGAGAGAAAGCAACAGGAATCCCTTTTGAATACAAACTATGTTCAGGATTTCCGGACATTTTACCAAAGATACCAAAAGCCGTATTACGTTCAATATTGCCCAAAATTTTGCTTTCTTTCAGGAAATGAGCTCGTTTTTCACCCGGATCACCGGATTCACTCTTAGAGATTGACGTTACATTGGACTGAACAATCTGACCACTACCGACAACGATGGAGGTCTGCGTGTTCATATCCGTAATGACATGTCCCAGAGCGCCATATACGCCTTGATCCGGAGCGTAGAAGGTTAATGTTCCTACACCTGCGGCGGAGTCACGAATGTACAACCCAAGCCTCCAGGCTTTGTCTTCAGCGTCATAAGCAGGTGTCAAACGGGTTTTGACCGTTTCTTTACCGCGTTTTAAAACGACATCAATTCCTTTTTTGCTCTTGCCAGCAAGCTCAACTGCTTCAGCTACACCCGATACACCATCAAGGCGTTTACCGTCCATATGGGTAATCAGATCTCCAAGCTTAATGCCTGCTGATTCTCCAGGGGATACACGTTCATCTTGTCCAGAACGAACCAGATGGTGCCCTACAACGAGAATGCCTGCGGATTTTACTTTGACGCCAATGGTTTGTCCCCCTGGTACTACACGCAAATCCGGAATCACGTTTACGTTAACCGTTTTTACCGGAATTTTGCCCCACAACTTCAACGTTAATTTGGCACGTCCCGTTTGTTGGGGATGAAGATGCAAAGGTTGTTGCTTCGTTACGTGAACCGCAGTTTCCTTTCCATCAAAACCGACGATGTCAGGACGATCCACGACAGCGCTTGAAGCAGCCGGTACAGCGAGATGAACGTCTGCCTGCCTGCCTGCAAATACCTGGAGTTCATCAGGCAATGAAGCATAACTTTGCACAGGCTGAATGGCCTGGCTAATCACACATAGAAAGAAGGCAAATAAAAGACCTAGCAATTTCTTCCTGAGGGGGGAATTCAATGGCTGTCACACTCCCTTTGCTTCTTTCGCTTGACGAAAGGTGGTCGCCAATTGCGTACCTATAAGATAACCTCGCCCCCAGGCTTTTATTACTGTCAATCATTACGCCAGCCGCTCGTTTCACCCTTTTTTGGCTTCCGCCAAATTCAGCATTTCCTGTGCATGATGCAGCGTTTTTTCTGTAATTTCCACACCGCCCAGCATACGTGCCAATTCCTTCACTCTGCCTTCGTCTGACAGCGATTCCACTTGTGTCATCGTGCGTCCGTCGTACACATGCTTTTCGATGAGATACTGATGATCCGCCATACAAGCGACCTGTGGCAAGTGAGTAATAGAGAAAACTTGGCAAGTAGAAGACAGACGATATAATTTCTCCGCAATGGATTGTGCTGCTCTTCCGCTCACACCTGTATCCACCTCATCAAAGATTAAAACTGGAATCCGGTCATGACGTGCGAAAATACTCTTCATCGCGAGCATCATTCGGGACAACTCACCACCGGAAGCAATCTTACCGAGCGGACGTAAAGGCTCACCTGGATTCGGAGAAATCAAGAATTCCGCATTATCTGCACCTTGACGCGTTAGACGAATACGACGCCCATTCCACTCAATCCCTTTTGCGTCTTCAAAAGGCGTAATCTGAACTCGTAACGTCGTTCTCTCCATCTGCAGATCCTTCAGCTCACTCTCCACCTGCGCTGCAAGTTCCTCGGCACATTGTTTACGAACACGGCTAAGTTCCTCGGCAGACTCCATGACTAATTTGAGCAATTTGTCACGTTCATTACGCAGCTTCTCCAGACGTTCATCCTTGTTCTCCAGCTGATCGGTTTCATGGCTAATCTGTTCATAATAATTCAAAATAAGTTCCACACTGTCGCCGTATTTCCGTCTGAGGCCAGAAATCAGATTCAGTCGCTGTTCCACTTCTTCCAATCTACCCGGGTTAAATTCAATTTTCTCCCGATAATCACGCAACTGAAACGTCGCGTCTTCCAACTGATAAAATGCAGACTGCAGCTGTTCAACTATAGGCTGTAGCCCTTTGCTGTCATATCCCGATATATCTTCAATCCGTGACAATGCAATACTTACTGCTTCTAACCCACGTTGACCGCTAAGCAGATCATATGCGCCAGCAACACTGTCCATCATTTTCTCACTATGGGATAGTTTGACCCGTTCTTCTCCGAGTAATTCATCCTCGCCCTGTGTTAGAGAAGCAGCTGCAATCTCTTCAAGTTGAAACCGGTACATGTCCAGCAATTGATACGCACGTTGACTTGACTCCTGAAGTGCACGTAGTTCTTTTTCCGCAGTAATAAACTTACTGTAGCGTTCCTGATATTCCGTTTTGACTGGACCGATGATTGCTGCCCCGTATGTATCCAGAAGCCCCAGATGGCTTTCTGCGCGCAACAAACTTTGATGTTCATGCTGTCCGTGAATATTAATTAATTTTTCTCCGACTTCACGGAGCATCGTCAAATTGACCAATTGGCCATTAATACGAGATGTACTTTTACCTTGAGTATTCAGTTCACGGCGAATCACCAGATGCTCCTCCGGCTCACAATGGATGCCAAGCTTCTCCAGCGTTTCCCATACCGGATGGCTTGGCTCCATTTCAAACAGAGCCTCCATCTCGGCCTTCTCACATCCATAGCGGATCAGATCGGCAGAGCTTCGTCCACCAGCAATTAGACCCAAGGCATCAATAATGATTGACTTACCCGCTCCCGTTTCACCAGACAATACATGGAAGCCCGGGTGGAAAACAACATCAACTTCTTCTACAACAGCCAGATTACGAATCGATAATGTAACTAACATCTGCAAAAACACCTCCGGATGACTCACTCAGAAATTATGTTTTTGAACCATTATATTCTAAGAAATATAACCCATAATCCGCTCGATTACGGTCACGCTGTTACTTTCCGTCCGGCAGATGATGAGTATGGTATCATCTCCACAGATGGTTCCCATCACTTCCGTCCACTCAATATTATCGAGCAAGGCAGCAATGGAATTAGCTGTGCCAGGCAAACATTTCATCACGACCAGATTGTTTGTATGATCGATGTGTAAGAAGTTGTCCACGAGGGCACGTTTCAGTTTCTGAATCGGATTATATCGTTGGTCTGTAGGCAGTGAATATTTATATCGTCCATCATCCATGGGGATCTTGATTAAAAGAAGCTCCTTAATATCCCGTGATACAGTGGCTTGAGTCACCTGAAATCCGGATTTACGCAATGCTTCAACCAGATCATCCTGGGTTTCAATTTCGTTTTGACTAATGATTTCACGTATCTTAATGTGTCGTTGTCCTTTCATACATGCCTCCAGTTAAAATAGTTCAATGTATTACATAAAACGGCTAATTCTTATTTCCTTAAAGTTTGTCATCCTGCAATTCGTCATTCGTTATATAAACAACTCTCAGGTTTCATAAATACCCTTAGTCCAGATCATCTCCATCGTACACGTCTTCCTGATAATCCATGAGCCTGATTACCTTGATATTCGATTCCTCCATGTCCACATACAGCAACCCTTCACAACCGGGATATAACAATAAATAATACAGGAAGCGATCTCGCAGGGAGGGTCCAGTAAGTTCAAGAGGTTGCCTGCGACGGGACGTCTTCACCAGATATCTCTCATCATCCCGCTCTGCTACATAATCAATGAAAAGCCTGCTGTAATAAACGGATTCATCCGCTTCAAAGGCTAAAGGGATTTTCATTTTACCTCCGATGACTTCATATCCTTCCGCTTCAAGCAGATCCACTGCCGGTGAATCCTGAATTTCTAAATTCAGTTGCATACCCGACAAGCTTACTGGAATCGGACGATTAACCCAATTCCGAAAGCCAAAGAACAGCCATAAAATCAAGCAGACAGCAAGTACACCAATAACAATTGTGTCATATTGCCCATCCATCATCGCTCACCTCGAAGACATATTCGAGATTCGACAACCGATTTCCTTTTAGAATGTCACCTTTCCAGCGAAAAGAAACTCATCTTATGATGAGTTTCCTGTAAATGTATGGGCAGCTTCCATTGCAACTTGATCTGCAAGTGCATCAAGTGAAGCCTCAACGTTCTCTTGTTGTGTTGCCTCTGGTTCTTCCAGACGCCAGTGAGCGAGAAATTCAATATTTCCTTCTCCGCCTGTGATCGGCGAGAATGTTAAACCTTTTAGCTTTAATCCAAGCTCATTGGCGAAACGAAGCATCGTCTGCAAAACGTCCTTGTGAACCTTAGTATCACGAACGACGCCGGACTTGCCGACTTTCTCACGGCCTGCTTCGAACTGAGGTTTAATTAACGCCACAATGTCTGCCGGTTGCTTTAGAAGTGCCAGCAGCGGCGGCAAAATAATTCTAAGCGAAATAAAGGATACATCGATACTGGCAAAATTCGGCACAGGTCCATGTAGATCTTCGGGAGTCACATAACGGAAATTGGTTCTTTCCATTACAGTAACCCGTTCATCGTTACGGAGTGACCAATCTAGCTGGTTATAACCTACATCAATGGCATATACATGAGAGGCACCATGTTGTAAGGCACAATCGGTAAATCCACCTGTGGATGAACCGATATCGAGCATCACAAGTCCATTCATATCGAGATCGAAGTGACGGATCGCTTTTTCAAGCTTTAATCCGCCTCTACCGACATAGGGATGTACTGAACCCTTTACTTTAAGTTCGGCTTCCCGTGGAATCTTCATGCCCGCTTTTTCAATCCGCTCATTGTTTGCATATACCAGTCCAGCCATGATTGCAGCTTTTGCCTTCTCACGACTTTCGTAATATCCTTGCTCAACCAGCAGAACATCAATTCGTTCTTTCGGGAGTGACATGTCTTTCTCCTATCATGTAGTAATCCTGATTAATCAATAATGTGCTCCAGTTCCTCTGATTGTTCCATTCTATGAAGGGAACCGAGTTCTGGACATACCATATGAAGATTGGGCTGCCATACTACGCAGCTCTGAGCTCACATTCTCAACCGTGAGTCCCACTTCAGCTCTTTGATCCTCAATACTGCCATGTTCAATGAATCGATCCGGAATGCCCATCAGTTGCACATGAACATCGTGTAGCCCTTGTTCTGCATAAAACTCCAGAACTGCACTGCCCATACTGCCTGCTTGTGATGCTTCTTCAAGCACAATTAACTTCGTGCCTCGAACTGCCAGATCACGCAGCATCTGCTCATCAAGCGGCTTAAGGAAGCGGGCGTTAATTACGCCAACCGTAATGCCTTCTCTTTTAACCGTCTCTGCAGCTTCTTCAGCAAGCTGTACCATTGATCCTGAAGCGACGATAGCATAACCTTCAGATGGACGAAGCTGTTCCCATGTACCGATTGGAATCGGAATGAGTTCATCATCAAGAGGCACGCCTACAACATTGTTTCGTGGATAACGATAAGCAATTGGACCTTCATTATATTCAAGCGCCGTCTTCATCATATGGCGCAGTTCATTCTCATCCTTAGGCATCATCAGAACGATATTCGGAATATGACGCATAAACGCCACATCGTACACACCTTGATGCGTTTCACCATCTGGACCGACAAATCCGGCACGGTCAATGGCGAACATGACATTGGCGTTATGACGACAAATATCATGTACAATCTGATCATACGCACGTTGCATAAACGTCGAATAGACGGCAAAAACAGGTTTTAAGCCTTCCATTGCCAGTGCTGCACACATGGTTGCTGCATGTTGTTCGGCAATACCCACATCAATCATGCGATCAGGGAATTCCTTACTGAAAGGAATGAGACCTGAACCTGTTGGCATGGCTGGTGTTACCGCTACAATTCGTTTATCCTGCTTGGCAAGATCAATCAACGTTTTACCAAACACTTCCGTGTACATCGGTTTTCCTACAGCTTTAAGCACTTGACCTGATTCAATTTTGTACGGAGAAATTCCGTGCCATTTGTGTGAATCCGCCTCAGCTGGCTGATAGCCTTTACCTTTGGTTGTCAGCACATGAACCATTACAGGTCCATCCACATTATCCGCCTGTTTGAACGTTTCAATCAATTTCGGAATGTCGTGTCCATCAATGGGGCCTAAATAGGTAAAGCCCAACTCTTCGAACAAAACTCCTGGAACCATCATGTATTTGACACTATCTTTAATCCAGCTCGCCGATTTGGCCAAACGATCCCCGATGGCAGGAATTTTCTTGAGCATTCCTTCCACGTCATCCTTGGCTTTCAAATAATGGCGATCGGAACGAATTTTGCTCAAATATTTATGCATAGCCCCGACATTCGGAGCAATGGACATTTCATTATCATTGAGGATAACCATCAGTTTTTTCTGCTCATGACCGATGTGATTGAGAGCTTCAAAGGCCATACCACCTGTAAGCGCTCCATCCCCGATCATCGCGATCACCTGATTGTCTTCACCCTTGAGATCACGGGCAAGCGCCATACCCATCGCAGCAGATAATGATGTACTGCTGTGGCCCGCTTCCCATACATCATGTTCACTCTCGTTACGTTTAACAAATCCGCATAGGCCATTATGCTGACGCAGTGTATCGAAGCGATCCATTCGCCCCGTTAGCACCTTGTGTACGTATGCCTGATGCCCTACATCAAAGATCATTTTGTCCACTGGACTGTTATAGCAGTAATGCAGGGCTACCGTGAGCTCAACCACTCCTAAGTTGGGTGCGAGATGGCCCCCTGTAACGGACAGCTTCTCAATCAGAAACTGCCGGATCTCTGCCGACAAAAGAACGAGATCATCCTGAGACATCGACTTTAGATCACTGGGTTGTTTAATTTGTGGAAGCAGCACGAGAATCTCCCCGCTTTCCTAGATTGTTTGATTTGGTGTAATCCATATATACACAGTTTATTAAATGACATTAAAACATTATAACATAAAAGAACAAGAATCATAATTTACGGCACCATACTCCAGATAACGAGCATTTTCGCCAGCAAGGTTCGTATGATCTTCCTCAATATGTATTTCTATCTCCAGTTGGAACAGACCCTCTTCATGAAACCCAGAAAAAGCACATTAAATTGATTACACGATTCTGGGTGATTTGAAACAGTGACGCTCAACCAAAACTAATGATCTCGACTCATCAGATAATCTGCGATCTCCATCAGTCTGGAAGGGTCTGGTAACTCCGCTCTGCCGAGTGCATCTTTCGCAGATTGCGTCAGGGACTTCACCTCTTGAAGAGAGGCATCCATACCAATAAAATAAGGGTAAGTAACCTTTTGCTGATTCACATCACTTTGCGTTTTCTTGCCCATTTTCTGCTCGTCACCCGTCAAATCCAGAATATCATCCTGAATCTGGAAAGCTAGCCCCAGGTCTCTACCAAATACACGCAGCGCCTCCAACTGTCCTTCTGTCGCACCACCAATACGAGCGCCGGCAATGAGGGAAAACACAATTAAATCTCCAGTCTTGTGCAGATGAATGTATTGCAATTGGGCAAGATCTGTCATGCCCTGCTCGCCTTCCATATCAGCCACTTGTCCGCCAACCATACCTCTTGCTCCAGCCAGTTCGGACAACTCCTCCACAATGGACAACAATGCATCTGCAGACACACCGCTGCGACGACCAGACTGAACGATACTATAAAAAGCATGCGTTAACAGTGCATCGCCAGCCAATATTGCTGTCGCTTCACCAAATACTTTGTGGTTCGTTAATTTTCCCCTGCGATAGTCGTCATTATCCATGGCAGGCAAGTCATCGTGGATCAACGAATACGTATGAACCATCTCCACGGCGCAGGCTACCGGCAATGCAGCTGTACGCTGTGCACCGAAGGCTTCCGCCGCAGCAACGACCAGAAGTGGACGAAGGCGTTTGCCCCCGGCCATAAGTGAATACTGCATCGCGTCAACCAGTGACTGAGGTACATCCCAGTGCACAGGAAGAGTCTGCTTCAACTCTCCCGTCACTTCAGCTGTAACTTCCTCAAGATACGTTTCAAACGAAGGACGATTACTCATTGACTTCACCGCTTTCGTCGACGGCAGCGCCGAACGGTTTTTTGCGAAGTTCCCCATCCTCTTCTACGATCATCTCGATCTTACGTTCCACTTGTTCCAGCTTCAAACCACAAAGTTGGGAAAGTTTCATTCCGCGCTGAAACAAATCGATGGCCTGTTCCAGTGGAACATCACCATGCTCAAGCTGACCTACGATGTCTTCCAATGCCGCCATTGCCTCTTCAAAATTCAATTCCGGTTCATTCGCCATGGGTATTGTCGTCCTCCTTCATTCCCCAAACCTGACAGTCCAGCTGTCCGTCTGTTAATTTAATCTTTATCGAATCTCCAGGTTGTACATCCTTCATCGATTTGATCAATCGTTGTTCCTGTTCGTCATAGACAAGGCTGTATCCACGTGACATTACTTTGAGCGGGCTAAGCGCATCGAGATGACGTACAGATGATTTCCACTGCTGCTGCTTCGCTCTCGTAATAGATCGGATTGCAATCTCCAGCTGACGCCGAGCTGATGCATTCTCACGTCTTGCTGCGTTCACCTGTTCACGAGGATTGAACCGTTGTAGCGCTGCACGCAAACGCTCCTGTTTCTCAGTTGTCCATTTCATACGTGTATCTACAGTTCGCAGAAGACGCTGCTGCAGCATATCCAGTCGCTCCGTATGCTGCATTAAGGTACGTCTAGGATGCACAAGCACAGGCGATCGTTGCAATCTGGCCAGTCGCTCCCGATTATGAACAGCACGCTGACGTAAACTGTGCTGCAGCTGACGCTGACGCTGAGCGATCTGATCAAGCAACTCAGCTCGATTGGGTACTGCCAGTTCAGCAGCAGCCGTAGGCGTTGCCGCACGTAAATCAGCAGCAAAATCGGCAATTGTAAAATCCGTTTCATGCCCAACCGCTGAAATCACAGGAATGGCCGAACCCACAATCGCTCTTGCCACGATCTCCTCATTAAAAGCCCATAACTCCTCCAGTGATCCGCCACCTCTTCCGACAATCAGCACATCGGCTTCGCCCATTCGGTTCAGGTTGTTGATGGCCTTCACAATGGAAGGAGCCGCACCTTTACCTTGAACGAGTACTGGATACAGAATCACTTGGGCAGAAGGATATCTGCGTTGCAATGTAATCATGATATCCCTTACCGCTGCACCTGTAGGTGAAGTAACCACACCAATCGTCTGTGGAAAACGGGGAATCTGTCTTTTCCGTGATGTAGAGAACAGTCCCTCGTCCTCCAGCTTTTTTTTCAGCTGCTCATAGGCCAAGTACAGACTTCCAATACCGTCCGGTTGCATGTGTGTAGCGTAGAACTGATATTGTCCATCCCGCTCATACACCGAGACATTACCACGAGCTATAACCCTTGCACCCTCCTTCGGTACAAAGGGCAATCGTTGATTGTGGGAAGCAAACATAATGGACTTAATTCGGCTGTCCTTGTCCTTCAATGTAAAATACATATGACCGCTGGAGTGATGTGTAAAATTGGAGATCTCTCCGCGCAGCCATACATCCGACAGTACCTGATCTGATTCCAGTTTCATCCGGATGTATCGGTTCAGATCTTTGATGGAGTAGATCTTTTGATCTGCCACAGATTCAACCTACGCCAATCCGTGAGCGCGTTTGGCAGCGATCAGTGTATTTTGCATCAACATGGTAATCGTCATTGGACCAACGCCACCAGGAACGGGTGTAATTGGACCAGATACCGTCTTCACGCTTTCGAAATCCACATCCCCTGCCAGTTTGCCGTTATCTAGACGGTTCATCCCAACATCAATTACAACGGCACCCGGTTTGACGAAATCGGCATCCACAAAGTTTGCACGTCCGATAGCAACCACAAGAATGTCTGCCTGACGCGTGATCTCTTTCATGTTCGCTGTACGAGAATGACACATCGTTACCGTTGCGTTCTCACGTTGTAGCAGCAAGGATACCGGTTTACCGACAATATTGCTGCGTCCGATAACTACGGCATGTTTGCCTGACATTTCAAGACCGGTACGCTTGATCAGCTCAATTACGCCCGCAGGGGTACATGGCAATAAACTATCGTCTCCAATGACGAGGTTCCCCACATTAACTGGATGGAATCCGTCCACATCCTTGTCCACGGCGATTGCATCAATCACCGCTTTCTCTTCGATATGTTTCGGCAATGGGAGCTGAACCAAAATACCGTTAATGGATTCCTGTTTGTTCAGCTTGTCCACCAGCGCGAGCAGATCCTCTTGGGACGTGCTTGCATCCAAACGATGAACTTCGGAATAGAAACCGAGGTCATGACATGCTTTTTCTTTGTTACGCACATATACTTGGGATGCCGGATCTTCACCGACGAGCACAACAGCCAGACCAGGTACTACCCCCTGTTCGCTAAGCTGTTTCACTTCTGTTGTCATGCTTGCGCGCATTTCTTGGGATACTTCTTTTCCGTTAATAATAGATGCTGTCACTGTACTCTCTCTCCCTTATGTGAACATATTTTTAGAGGTTGTTCAAAAAGTCCGCTTTTGATTACGAAGGATGCCTATCGGCATCATCAGCATCGAATATGAAATTCAGCCGAAATGTCCGTTGCTCACGTAGTTTCCCCTACGCTCCGCTACTTCATTTCTAGCTTCATCCCATCTTCTCGGTACTGAAAATCGGTCTTTTTGAACACGCACTGTAGTTAATTGTAACTTAAGACAGTTTTGCTTTGATGGTGCTGACTTCCTGAATCATGCGCCCAAGTACGCCGTTAACGAACTTACCCGATTCATCTGTACCAAAATATTTGGACAATTCAATCGCTTCATTGACGGATACTTTTGCCGGAATATCATCACGGAACACCATTTCATACGTGGAAAGCCGTAAAATCTGGCGGTCTACACGTGACAGACGGCTAATCTGCCAGCCTTTCAAATAATCGACCAATAATCCGTCAATCGCTTCTTTATTGTTCCATGCGCCCTGTACCATTTCGGTCACGTAGGTACGCATTACATCTGCATCATGAATAACCACTTCGGTTTCATTGTCTTCAGCGGCTTCATTAATCAGCATATTCACGGCTTCAGCTGCGCCCACTTCATTCATTTCCATCTGATACAGACTTTGTACTGCAATTTCCCTTGCCAAACGTCTTTTCATGTCCTGCCTCCTGCAGCGCTCCCTGTGGAGCGTCATCATGCTTATTTTAAAATATAAAATCTTTGATGGAATCAGAGATCTTATTATATTGTTATCCCTTTTCACAAAAAAACCTGCAATCGTTTCCTCCAAAAAACGGGCAACCTAAACTACAGCTCTATTTTCGGAAGAAACATATTGCAGGGTTCAGGTGGCTCACTTAAAGGGACGCCAGCGATCGCCAAGCCATTGCCCCCATTCCCTCCAGGGAATGAACGAGCCCAGCTTCGAGTCGCTTCGTCTGCCTAACGTATAACCGATGAACACCAAGAGTGCAAAGAACAACATATCCCAAAAACCGATCCATACATAAAGAAATCCAAAAAAGATGCCGCCGACAATTCCGGTAATTCGGCCTCTGTGACTATCCCAAATCTCTCTCCACAGCATCAGTGAAACTCACCTCATTCCACTCGACTCTTGTAGTTAGGCGACTGGGTAACGTTGGCAATATACACGGTGACAAAAGAAACCGGGATACCCGTAATCTCCTGTACATGATCATGAATTGCCTTCTGCAGATCGGCTGTCAGCGTCGGTATTGGCGTCTCGCCATCCACTACTGCACGGATCATAATCTCCAGTCCGGATTCAACCACACGAATACGAGCTTTGACATCACGTACTCCCCGGAATCGGGAAGTCGCTTTCAGACAGAGATTTTCAATCGTTTCCATCGAAATCTGCACATCACCATACTCAGTACGCTGATCTACAGACGGCAATGAAGCACGATCACGCCGAACCGAGATGTAGAAAAATCGCAAACTCAGGATAAACAAAATCGCTGCTGCAACAACTGCTGCAATAATGACGTTTTGTTCCTGCTGGTAATTCAATTCGTAAGGCAGCACACCACTGATAAGAAGTATGACTGCTGCCGATATTGCTCCAACGCTTATGCTGTATATAAACAACAGAAGCCGATCCAGTATTTTAGCCACGAACTGCACAGCCTCCCTTGCTCACTAACATGGCTTAACCTGCCCTCTGGCAAAAAGATGATCCTCAGGTGTAAGTTTCCGCTTTTTATGAAGACCTGTCCAAGACGGGATAACCCCCGGCAGTGATGCCGGGGGAATCTGTCTTCTTTTATTTTACGCGCTGACTGTTCAGGTCGATTTCTTCCACTTTCTCGGTGCTCTTGAACTGAACATCATGAATGTGCACATTAACTTCATTCACATTCAATCCTGTCATGTTCTCGATGGAGCGTTTCACGTTCTGTTGAATTTCGGTAGCCACCTGTGGCAGACGGTAACCATATTCAATAATTACGGAAACATCCACGGCAGCTTCACGCTGACCTACTTCAACCTTAACGCCTTTGGAAAGGTTTTTGCGACCAAGCAATTCAGCAAATCCACCAGCGAATCCGCCGCTCATGCCTGCAACACCTTTGACTTCAACTGTAGCCAGTCCAGCGATCACTTCAATAACTTCAGGTGCGATCTGGATTTCACCGATATCCGTTCGTTCAAATTCTGTCGGCAGTGTACTCATAACTGTTCAACACACCTTTCGCGAAATAAGTTTGCGGCCATCCGTCAGGGCGCTGGTACTCAGGCCAATCTGGCCTTCAGAACCCTTCCGGTCCGGCTTTACCGGAACTCCTGCAACCTTCATCCGCGTATGCGCGGCGGCTTATCCTCTGCAGGAGACATGCGCTCTTATTATTACATACTATATCATTTGGGCTACATTATGACAAACAAGCCCAATATACCTTTTAAATCTCATTTTCCTCAAGAAATTTGATATCAAAGTCACCCCGAACAAACGTTGGATGATCCAGCAATTTCTGATGAAAAGGAATCGTTGTGGAGATGCCTTCAATCGCGAACTCAGCCAATGCACGCTTCATCTTCGCGATGGCCTCTTCCCGGTTTGCTCCCCATACGATCAATTTAGCGATCATGGAGTCGTAATAAGGAGAGATCGTGTATCCCGGATAAGCTGCACTATCTACACGTACACCCGGTCCTCCTGGTGCAAGGTAGAAACCAATTTTGCCTGGTGACGGCATAAAGTTGCGGTCCGGATCTTCTGCGTTAATACGGCACTCAATGGACCAGCCATTGATCACAACATCTTGCTGACGGAAAGAAAGTGGATTGCCTTCAGCTACCGAGATCATTTCGCGGATCAGATCCACTCCTGTAACCATCTCTGTTACAGGATGTTCGACCTGAATACGTGTATTCATTTCCATGAAATAGAATTCACCGTTAGGGCTGAGCAAGAACTCAAGTGTACCTGCTCCCGAGTAATCCACGGCAAGCGCTGCCCGTACTGCGGCTTCTCCCATCAGTGTACGCACATCTTCGGAGATGATTGGACAAGGTGCTTCTTCCACCAGCTTTTGACGTCGACGCTGAACGGAACAATCACGCTCACCCAGATGCACTGCATTTCCATGTTTGTCTGCAATGATCTGAATCTCCACGTGCTTCATGCCTGTCAGGAATTTCTCCAAATATACTCCGGCATTACCGAAAGCTTTCTGTGCTTCCTGCTGGGCAGCTGTTATTTGCTTGATCAGTGTTTCTTCATCTTCAGCAATACGAATCCCTTTACCTCCACCACCAGCGGTAGCTTTGATAATGACAGGATATCCAATATCTCTTGCAATCATAATGGCTTCATTCATATTTTCAACCAAACCGTCGGACCCCGGAATGACAGGTACACCTGCATCCTTCATCGTTTGTTTGGCAACAGCCTTATCACCCATTTTAGTAATGGCTTCCGGAGATGGGCCGATGAACGTAATATTGCAGGAACCACAGATTTCTGCAAAATCAGCGTTCTCTGCCAGGAATCCGTAGCCTGGGTGGATCGCATCACATTCCGTCAGTGTAGCTACACTCATCAGGTTTGTGAAGTTTAGATAACTGTCTTTCGAAAGTGTAGGCCCGATACAATACGCTTCATCTGCAAGACGAACATGCAGGGAGTCTTTATCCGCTTCCGAATAGACTGCTACCGTCGAAATGCCGATTTCACGACAGGCACGAATAATACGTACCGCAATTTCGCCACGGTTCGCAATCAGTATTTTTTGAAATTTCATTTCGTTATTGTCCTCCTTCGAAGCTCATGCAGTTGACGTTATGCGGCTGTAACCGTTATTCCGGTTTTACCAGGAACAGGGGTTGTCCATACTCAACCAGCTGTCCGTTCTCAACCAGCACTTCAACGATTTCTCCCTTGATATCTGCATCAAGCTCGTTCATCAGCTTCATCGCCTCAATGATACATACCGTTGTTTTCTCAACAACTTTATCACCAGCGCTTACAAAAGGACCTGCTTCCGGCGAGGAAGCTCTGTAAAAAGTACCTACCATCGGAGATACAATTTTATGTAAATGACTTGTAGTATCGACTTGCGGAGCAGCCTCAGCTACAACTGCAGCCGGTTGCACCTGTGGTGCAGCAATCATTTGCGGTTGAATAGCAGTTGCCTGAACATACTCGGTTTTACCCGGTTTGCGAATCGACAACCGTGATCCTTCATTTTCAATTTCCAACTCTTGAACGGAACTTTCATCTACCAGTTTGATCAGCTCTTTGATCTCACTCAATTTAAACATTTCCATTATTCACTCCTTCGGCATCATGCCAGTCTCACTAGGACGGTCATATGGCTTTATGTATTATATCATAATCATTAAAAATGGAAAGAGCCCGAGATCTAATCCAGCTCTCGGGGCTACTTTTCCATATTTTAGATTACTGTTCTGTCACGTATTGCACGCTGATTTTATTTTGGGATACAGCCAGTTCTTTCATAACCAGATCCACAATGGAAACCGCTTGTTTTACATCCAGTTTGTCACTGAGAACAACGACTTTATACTTATCGGCATCCTCTTGAACGATGGCATTGGCAAACTGCTGCGACAAGGTTTCTTCAATACCATTGATTTTGGCTTCTTTTTCTTCCAGCGTACGAAGCTGCTCTGTTGCTTTGGCATTTTCTTCTGGTGTTTTGCTCAGATCACCCGCAACGGTCATAAGTTCTTCATACTTTCGATTGTTGCTCTCCTCACGCTGCCACTGGTAGTTCTGGAACTGGCTACTCGCAGACGCCGCGGTATTCTGTTCTTCCATCTCCTTGAGAACGTCCTCATCGGTTTTCGTTGCACTGCTGTCTGTTCCAGAACTTGCATCAGGAGTGGTTGCAGCGCCTTTGTCGGTCCCTTTCTCGCTGTCTTTACCTGCTTCACCTTGTTTCTCACCGGATTCCGCAGCCGGTGATTTCTCGGTGTCTCCAGCTTCTTTACCATCTACAACCGCAGGATTATCCACAGATTCAGTTGCCGTTTGATCTCCTTCAGTCCCTGTAACTTCGCCGCCATTCACCACTTCATTCACAACCAGACCTTCTGTCGGATCAAGGATTCCAGCCGTTTCCTTCGCTTCTCCCTGTTTCATACCATCCACCTGCGTGCTCTCAGCTACAGGTGTATTAACCGGACCGGAATCTTCAGTGAACAGGTAATAGGCGGACAAAATGACCATCAGACTCAGCATGGATACGAGCCATACCGTTTGACGTTTATTATTCATTAGAACTTCCTCCTCGAATTGGCTTCATTCTTATGACATCAAATCTTGTGTTTCATGGTTTCGGACTAATCCTGCTTACGCGGAACAACCGAAATCCGGTAGGCCGCAACATTCAGTCCTTTTTCCACAGCATCTGTAATCAGGTCCTTCACAACCTTATTCTCTGCACCTCTGGCAACGACAAGCACGCCCCGGATCTGCGGTTTGAGCTTTTTCGTGACAATCGGTGTCTGATCCCCTGATATTTCATACGTAATAATCTCGCCATCCCGGGTATACTGCGTCATATGTCGCTTGCCCCCGCTTGCATCCGTTTCTTCGGTGAGCTGCTGCGAATCCTTCACATTACGCTGTACAACAAGCTCCTCTGTAGAATCAACGGTAACCATCACATCAACAGTTCCCACACCTACGATATTTTCCAGCACACCCTTGATCTTGTCCTCAAATGCGACCTCTATCGCCTGAAATGGATTCTGATCCGTCGGATCCGTCTGTATGGATGCCATGGATGTAGCCGGATCAGGAGGCTCACGACCGATATTTTCAGAATCAATCTTTTTGACATTGACGAAAGAGTTGAACAGCATAATTCCGACTCCGATCAAACCAAGGATAATCAGCCAGCGAAAGGTTTGACTGCGCCGTTGCCCACCTTCTCCTCCGCCGAACCAGCTTTCCATCTTTTTGAGCCATTGCCTCATCGGATACCCTCCTTCTTACAGCGTCGAAGCGCTCTTATTTTCTTTCACCTGTACTTTATTTGCATCAATATCCCACTTCTCTGTCAACAACGTAATAATTTGTACCGCTCGTTCAGATCGGGAGGATGTCTGTCCTTGCTGAGTGTTTGTCTCTGCCTGCTCACCCGACACAGGTGTAGAGTCTGCTACCTGTCCATTTTGGGGTTCGCCAGAGTTACCGTTACCCATGTTACTTTCACTTTTGCTACCGCTGTTCACCTCGATCTGTACATCAGGCACCTCAATCTGACCAATCTCGATTGGCTCCTGAACTGGAGGAGATTCAGTGGTTTGGGATTCCGGGTCAGAGTCGAATATCGGTTTTGTCGTTGCCGTTGCTTCCTGTTGAGCTGTATTGGAGTTGACTTTCCCAGCTGCTGTCTCCCCTGACATCTCCACCAAAACATACTGGATCACCGGAAGTTCCACCGAAGAGGCCAAATCCGTCTCCAGCTTGCTTGTATCCATGGCGAGCTTTACCTCAACAGACTGCACTCGCTCCCCGGTTGTTTCTTCAATTTGCCCTTTCATTACGTTAGCCAGCTCTTTGGCTGTCCATTGCAGCGATTGTTCCTGTTCATTGGTTTGCAGCCGCCTGCCCTGAGCCAAAATCTGTTCAAGTGTTGCATTTCCATCAGATGGCGAATCCATGGCGGTCATCGCTCGCTTAAACTCGCCAACCGGATCACTTTTCAAAAGCTTCGTTATGGGCGATAACAGGGTCAGCAGGATAAGAAGGCTCAGCACAAGCTTGACATAGCGTTCCATGGATCGGTTGGGCAACAGCATATCCACGAAAGTCGCCAACAGAACGATCATGATCAATTCCCGGAGCCAGCTGCTCAGCCACCCCATCCTTCCAGCCCCTTTCTATCGAGCATGCCTCATCTCATCATGACGGTCAGATTGCCTGCGGTTAGCAGGATCGTGATTGCCAGAAAAAACATCAGTCCGACTGCTGCCAGTGCTGCAAATACGTAAAGCATGCTTTTGCCTATCGCCTGCAGACATCCTACAATTGGCGTATCCCCCAGCGGTTGCATGATCGCGCCAGTTATGTTGTAGATCAGGGCTAACGTCAGAATTTTAAGTGCAGGAAACGCACATAGAAACAAGATGATGATGACACCCGTTAGTCCGATTGCATTTTTCACCAGCAGTGACGCTGTGATAACCGTGTCCGTTGCATCCGCAAACGTTCTACCGACAATGGGGACAAAGTTGCCTGCGATGTACTTCGCCGCTTTCAGACTGACACCATCTGCCACGGAGCCCGATGCTCCCTGCACTGAAATTACGCCCAGGAACATCGTAAGCAGTATACCCAGCAGAGCCACACTAATGTTCCGTAAGAGATCTGCCAGCTGTGTAAGCTTGTACTTGTCGGACAAGGAACTGACGAGATGTAATACGGCTGAGAAAAAGAGTAGCGGGAACACCAGCAGGTGGATCAATGTACCGACCAGATGAATCATGAAAATGATCAGCGGATGGGTAACAGAAACGGTAATGACATTCCCCATTGAAGCCAGCAGCGTAAACAACAGCGGCACCATGGCCATCATAAAGTTGATCATGCTGGCTATGGCATCCTTGGCGTATCCAATCGCCACACTGAAGCTGTTTATGGCGATGATAATAATGACCATGTAACAGATGGAGTAAGCGATTTTGCTAATGTTATTTTTCTCAAAAGCAGTCTGCAATGTCTCCAGAATCATGCTCAGCACACTTAGCATCACAATCGTGACCAGGAGTTTGCCGTTATATAAAATCTCATGCAGCATGAAGGTTCCAATTGCTATAAACACCGACTTCAGGCTGAACCCTTCATTGCCGGGCATTAACATATCCATAAAGGAAGGTGTTTTTCCTTCCGGGAAAAAACCGCCGTATTGTTGCATGAGTTGGTCCCAATATTTTTCTACCTGATCCTTGGGAAGCTGGTCAGCCTGCTGCTGCATCCACTCTCCCGAGGGAGAACCTGCGAATACCTGTCCCATGATCGCAAACAGAAAACACAGCGTCAGCACGAAGGTAAGGCGCCACTGCGGCTTATGATGCATCATTTTCATATGAAGTCCGCACGCCTCCCTCTACACCGGCATCAGCTTCATGACGGTTTCGATAATAATGCTGATGATCGGTATCGCGAGTACAAGGATCAGCACCTTGCCAGCAAGTTCAATTTTGGAAGCAATGCTCTCCTGGCCTGCATCCCTGACAATCTGTGCTCCGAATTCAGCAATGTACGCTATGCCTATAATTTTCAGTACAGTTTTCAGATAAATGCTCTCCATGCCTGAATTTTCAGCAAGCCGTTTCAACACCTCGATTACCGCGCCAATCTTGCCAATCAGCAGCATGAAGATCACGATGCCGGTTGCAGCCGCAATCAGAAAAGCGAACATCGGCTTCTGTTCTTTGATAACTAGAATGAGCACCGTTGCGATGAGCGCCAGACCTACAACTTGGATTATTTCCACAGGTCACCACCATCCCGGCTTCATGACCGTTTTCATTGAAAAAGAAATATCGATTTGATCTCTTGCAGCAGGCTGTCCAGCATACGGACCACCATGAACAATACAACGACAAATCCGATCACGGTCACCCAGTGAGCCATATCTTCCTTTCCCATTTGTTTCAGCACCGTATGAATCATCGCAATGATGATTCCGATGCCCGCAATTTGAAAGATTGCGTTCACTTCTAAATTCATGACCTTGGCACCTCACTATCCCGGCTATTTCAGAAGATCAGAATGACGATTAACGCTCCGACAAGCATCCCGAGACTGCGGCACATTCGTTCATATTTCATTTGATCGGCTTGGGCACGGGATTCCTCATGCATAAGTTGCTGAATGGCTAACGAGATGTGCTTGGTCTGATCCTGACGATCGCTGGTGCCAAGGCTGAAGCTCAATTGCAGCATGACTTCCCGCTCGTCCGCCTTCATGGCTGATCTCCCCCACGCCTCTGCTATACCAGACTGAAGACTCTCACGAGCAGTGTGTCCATGAGGTGGTTCCATCTGTTTGGCTGCGTGGAGAAACAGCGTCCGAACAGGCTCTTTTGTCTGGGCTCCCATTTTCCCCATGGCATCAGGTAACGGGGTCAGCCCGTAGTTAATCTCTGTCATCAACCGCTGGAGAGCAGCGATTAATTCTCGCAGTTGTCTTGGCCTCAAGGCATACTGCCTTGCCTTGTAGAATCCCGCGAGGGTACTGGCCAGCAGAATGATAACGGCACCGAGCATGTTAACCAAAGGCCTCACCTCCCACTTCCGCCTGCTGGAGACCACGCATTTTGCCATCGGCCAATCGAAAGGTCATGCCCCGGCTCGTCCGTTGCAGCTGTACATAGCGTTGGAACATCTGCTCGACGATCAGGGTTCTCAGTGCAGGTCTGGAAGAAAGCTCGGCCAGATCACGACCATGCGCAGTAGCGATGACAGATACGCCTGCATGGAGTGCTTCCATGACCGCCTCCGCATCTTCCGGTCGGCCTATCTCGTCCACGATCAGGACATCGGGAGACATGGAGCGAAGCATCATCATCATGCCCTCAGCCTTTGGACATCCGTCCATGACATCGGTGCGAGGTCCTACGTCAAATCCGGGTACGCCCTTATAACTTCCAGCGATTTCGGACCGCTCATCAACGATGCCAACCTTTAGACGTGGACGTATGCCCTGAACAAGTTCATTGACACCCGTAAGTTTAGTACCACTGCTAATCTGTCTTGCCAGATCCCGCAGTAATGTGGTCTTGCCTTGCTGCGGAGGTGAAAGAATTAAGGTGTGCATGACCTGTCCACTTTTCATGTCCAGCAGATACGGTAGAATCCGATCAGCGACTCCGTGAATCTCTCGGGCCACCCTGACATTAAATCCATTGATGTCGCGCAGGTATTCGACCCGGCCTCCACTTAACACCGTCCGGCCAGCCAGTCCGATTCTGTGCCCGCCAGGAATGGTGATGAACCCTTTACGCAGCTCCTCTTCCAATGTATAAAGCGAATGATTGCTGATCAGATCCAGCAGCCTGTGTGTTACCTCTTTTAAGGGAATATAGGCTTCATCAGGCTTCGAAGTCGGACTGCCCTGGGGTGTGAGGAAGTGATAGGTGTCTCCTGCATTGATTTCCAGTGGTCTTCCTTCACGGATACGTACTTCCTCCACTTTATCTAATAAAGCGGGCGGCATTCTTCCCAGAATGGTTCGAATCGGTTCCGGAAAGAGATCCTTCCAGTTCACCATCATGAATAGGCCCCTCCAACCTTGAATTCAGTTTTATTGCGTTCCTGGTGCTTGTTCATATCTCAAGTTTATGTGTGTACATTGAATTTATGACGCTGAAATCTATCATTTTCTTCAAAATAGGGAGGAGAGTTAAAAATCATAGATCAGCCTACTGTTCCAGTTCTAGGCACCTGTCTAGATCCAAGTGCATATAGTGCTTGCAGACAGGTGATAAACATTCCGGGATAAAAAAGGACAGAACCAAATATCCCCAAATATAGAAAGGAGTTGTGGGGAGTGCGAGTCGATGTAGTAGGCAATGTGAATGAAGTTCGAAAAATGGATATTGCAGGACGATGTGTGGTCGTTATCGATGTGTTGCGAACAACCAGTACTATTGTTACGGCACTGGCATACGATGCAGCCGACATCATTGCTGTAGAAACAGTTCCTCAAGCGAAACAATTGAACTTGAAAGATGCCATTCGTGGCGGGGAGCGTTTTGATAAAAAAATTACAGGATTCGAGGTGGGCAATTCCCCCTATGAATATATGACTCCGAATATTGCGGGTAAAACCATTATTCTGACTACAACAGATGGTACGCGTGCCCTGATCAAGGCCTCCAAGGCTAGACATGTGTTTGCAGGCTCATTTCTCAATGTGAAAGCGGTGGCGGCTGTTCTGTGCGAGCTGCGTAGGGATATCTTATTGTTATGCGCCGGGGATCAGGATGAGTTCGCGCTGGAAGATGGTTTATGTGCAGGCAGCATTATCGAGGAGTTGTACCGACAATCTCCTTTTCCCATTATGCTGAACGATTTGGGGCTGGCTCTTCATCAGGCTGCTACTCATGCCGAGGACAAATTACCCGATCTGATTAGAGTATCCGCTGGTGGCCGAAGGTTGGAGAGGTTAGGGAGGGTGCATGACGTAACGTATTGTACCCAATTGAACTTGCTGGACTGCGTTCCAGAGATGGGTGAAGGGAACCGAATGCAACCATTCAGAGGAACGCGTAAGGAACCGCTGTTTAAGTTACTGTGAACAATCTAAAAAGGTGTACTGCGATCCCGAATGGGAATACACAGTACACCTTTGGTGTTTCTTTGCAATTTTCGCTTTTTATCTACGAACTTGCGGTCCGCCAATTACGGCTTGCTCAGCTGTATCTAAATCATACGCTGTATGCAGTGCCTTGATTACGTCATGAAGCTTCTCTCCATCAATTACACAAGATACCTTGATTTCGGAAGTGCTGACCATCTTAATGCTAACGCCTTCGCCCGAGATGACTTTAAACATCTTCGCAGCAACACCAGGATGGCTAACCATGCCTGCACCAACGATCGAGACTTTAACCAGGTTTTCTTCAGAAGTAACTTCACGGTAAGGCAGGCGGCTATGAAGAGCTTCAATGACACGCAGTGCGTTCTCCCGGTCAGATAGCGCAACAGAGAACGAGAAGTCTGCTTTACCGTCCATCACACCGCTCTGAACGATAATGTCGACATCCAGCTGTTCTGATGCAAGGGCACCAAATACTTCAGCAAGAACTCCTGGTACGTCTGGTACACCCAGAATACTGATGCGAGCCACATTTTTGTCATAGGCAATTCCACTAACTACCACACCTTGTTCCATTGTTGCTTCCTCCTTCACAACCGTTCCTTCATTATGGTTAAAGCTGGATCTTACAATCAAAGGCACACCGGAATGCTTCGCGTATTCAACTGCACGCGGATGCAATACCGCTGCTCCCAGGTTGGCCAGTTCCAGCATCTCGTCGTACGAAATTTCCTTAAGCTTGCGTGCAACCTTCACGATACGCGGATCGGTGGAATAGATACCGTCTACATCCGTGTAAATCTCACAAGCGTCAGCCTTGATGGCTGCTGCCAAAGCTACTGCTGTTGTATCCGATCCGCCACGGCCTAGCGTCGTAATCTCGCCGTCTTCCGTCATTCCCTGGAAGCCTGCAACGATTACAATGTTGCCTTCTGCCAACGCCTGGTTCACCCGTTCCGGATGAATATCGTTAATCCGTGCCTTGCCGTGTACCGGCTCTGTTCGGAATCCCGCTTGCCAGCCTGTAAATGAAATGGCTTTGCGTCCCAGCGCCTGAATCGCCATAGATAACAATGAAATCGAGATCTGTTCTCCCGTAGTCAAAAGCATATCCATCTCACGTGCAGGCAGTTCACTGTTCAGCTGTTTCGCCTGATCAATCAAATCATCCGTGGTATCCCCCATGGCCGAAACCACGACTACACACTGATGTCCTTCATCCGCTTTTTCTACAACACGTCCGGCTACACGCTTCATGCGCTCTGTATCTCCGACCGAGCTGCCCCCAAATTTCATGACGTACAATGACAACGCAAATCCACTCCCTACCTTGTGCAGTATGCATAATTGATGTCCATCGTCATTATTCTCTCCGAAAAATGACTTTAACCCAGTATATTACGAAAGCGTCTGATAGGCTAATCTTTTTTCGAAAAAACCCTTTGCCACAGAAACGGCAAAGGGTTGAATTAACGCTTTATTTAGCTTACACCATGTGAACGTTACGCGCGGGAAGAGTATTTACCTTCACGAGTATCGATCAGCAGAACATCGCCTTCGTTGATGAACAATGGCACTTGTACATTCAAGCCTGTTTCAACTTTAGCGTTTTTAGTAGCGCCCTGTGCTGTGTTACCTTTAACGCTTGGCTCTGTCTCGATAACTTTCAACTCTACACTTGTAGGCAAGTCAATTCCGAGGATTTCACCTTGGTAGCTAACGATTTTTACGTTCATGTTTTCTTTGAGGAAGTTCAATTCCCACTCCAATTGGTCACTTGTGAGTGTGAACTGATCATATGTTTCGTTGTCCATGAACGTGTGCTCTGTACCACTTGCATACAAGTAGGATACGCCACGGTTTTCGATGATGGCACGACCAATGGTTTCACCTGCACGGAATGTTTTCTCAACGGTGTTACCATTGCGCAAGTTTTTCAGTTTGGAACGTACGAAGGCAGCGCCTTTACCTGGTTTAACATGTTGGAAATCAAGTACGGTATAGATGTCGTTGTCTACTTGTACGGTCAAGCCTGTTTTAAAATCGTTTACTGAAATCACAAAAAATCCCTCCTGATATGGTTGAAAAGTAGGTGATATAAGACGATGGGTTAATTTAAAGGTGGGTTCATTCTGAATTGATGATCATGTGCGATGTGACCGTTACGGGTTCGGATCGTTCTTCCGATCGCTGTTGTCTCCTCATTTTCCCGATTAGACTTTAATAAGGTTTAAAATGAGGAGACAAAGGCGAGCGCTTCGCTTCTTCAGAATCGATTCCGCCCCCTTCACTACTTTTGCAATGGTCCATAACAATCAGCAATAACCTGTACCTATAAATTAAAAATCGTCTTATATCACCGTTGGCTGTAATTTAGCCAATAACGGTGAACTTCTTGTCCGAATTCGTCAAAATGTGAATACCTGTCTCGGTAATCACCACGTCATCCTCGATACGCACGCCGCCAAGGCCGTCAATGTAGATACCCGGTTCAACGGTTACCACCATGCCCGGTTTCAATACATCGTCGCTAAGCTTGGACAAACGAGGAGCCTCATGGACTTCCATACCCAGACCGTGGCCCGTGCTGTGTCCGAATTGCTCTCCGTATCCGTGCCCTGCAATGATATTACGTGCCAATGCATCTGCTTCCCGTCCGGTCATGCCCGGTTTCAGGTTCGCCAGCGTATGTAACTGGGCTTCCAGTACGATATCGTAAATTTTACGCAGTTCAGGTACAGGTGTGCCCGTTGCGATGGTACGTGTCAGATCTGAACAGTATCCATCCAAAAGCGCACCAAAGTCAAATGTAATTAACTCATTTTGTCCGATGACTTTGCCACTTGCTACACCGTGAGGCATAGCAGAACGTTCACCCGAAGCCACAATGGTGTCGAATGAAGAGGAGGTTGCTCCATGTTTGCGCATGAAAAACTCCATCTCCAAATCCACTTCACGTTCAGTCATACCCGGTTTTGCGAATTGCAAAACGTGACTGAATGTTGCATCTGCCAGATCCGCAGCTCTTTGCATTACAGCGATCTCATCTTCGTCCTTGAACATGCGAAGTTGCTCCACTATACCGGATACAGCTTTCAATTCAATGGACTGAAGCGCTTGGGCATAAGCAGTATGCGTGCCATAAGTGACATGATCCTGCTCAAAGCCAACCTGTTTGATGTTCGCCGATGCAAGCAATTCGCGTACGGATTCCAACGGTTTTGGACCATGTTCCACAACGGTAAATCCTTTGGCTTGTTGCGGCGCCTGTGTCATGTAACGGAAATCGGTAAGCAGATAAGCTTCCTGTTCCGTAATCAGTACATATCCTGCTGAACCTGTAAAACCCGTCATATAACGACGGTTAATCGGATTTGTAATCAGCATAGCCGTGAGTTCATGTTCATGCATGGCCTCACGCAACTTATTTACTCGTTTGTTTTCCATCGGTAACCCTTCTTTCTCTCACATTCCCGGGTCCCCGGCTCAGGTTTGTTTGTCCAGATGACGCACGAGAGCCAGCAGCCCCAGTTCGTAGCTTACTTCGCCAAATCCGGCAATTTGCCCGATTGTTTCTGCAGCAATAACTGAATGATGTCTGAACGCTTCGCGTGCATGAATGTTGGATAGATGTACTTCTACTGTAGGAACTTTTACGGCATTGATGGCATCACGCACAGCATAGCTGTAATGGGTCAGCGCTCCGGCATTTAGCATGATTCCGTCTGCATCGCCCATCGCTGCATGAATTCGATCAATGATGTCCCCTTCGTGATTGGATTGATAAAAAGCGATGGAGACGCCCAGCTCCTCCGCCTGTCTGCGAATTTTGTCCTCAATATCCTTCAGACTAAGCGTTCCATAGATGCCGGGTTCACGTACTCCGAGCATGTTCAGGTTCGGGCCATTGATTACAACAATCCGTTTCATAGCTGCTCCACCCTTTCTGCAAATAACCATCTGCTATTTTAACACAGCCATTGCCGGATTGAGAAGCTTTTTTGCGGCTATGCTCCCGCTTGCTCTGGCTCACGTTTTCGTTCATCCGTGAACTCCATGGCTACGGTGTAGCCAATAAACAGTCCCCATAACAAAAAGAAACAAAATTCTGTAATGATTGAATCCCAGGTTAACCGGTTTAAAGGCTTCACCATATCCAGTTTGGGACCTACCAGAACAAAGATAATGAGCCACCAAAAAATTCCGTAACCCATGCCTGGAAGCGGCCCTTTCCATTTTTTCAAAGTGAACGTGTAAATCAGGGAGGTGAGAACGGAAAAGACAATAAAAAACAGCCACCCAGTCAAATGCCCTGCTGCAGTATAGATAAAATTGTGCTTGAAAAACGGTTCAGCCAAAAATCCCAGTGGCACAGTCGTAAAATGAAGCAGATAGAATAACCAATGCAAACCTCCCCAGATAAAACCTGCGAAAAAACCTAGCTCCACTGCAAAAGGGAAGGGCTTGGTGAAATAATGTGCCTGCCCTTGACGCTGGGTAGGACGTCTACCCCGGTCCTTTTGCTCTCCTTTGTCAGCACGCTGATTTTCCTTATGGGATGTTTGTTCGCTCGTGTGCTCTGTCATCGATATTCTCCTTCACGTTCAGTTTGCAAAACTGTGAATAAATCTCCATTTTCGTCCTAACTCTACCGGGTAGTATGTACAAATCAGGACAAAGTTAACAACATCGACCCTGTATCGACTCGTAAACTAGAAATTGCTCTCAAAATTCGATACAATAGGGTTATAAAACTGCCTTCGACCATGAAGGCCTAGAACAGAATAGGAAGGTGAATAATTTGCCTCAACAATCCAAGCCTGTCAGCTACGGGGGGCAAGCTGTCATTGAGGGCGTAATGTTTGGCGGTAAACATGTCAACGTTACAGCTGTGCGAAGAAAAGACGGCGAAATTACGTATCTGGAAGTTCCCAAGCAAGACAAGTCCTGGGTCATGAAATTGCGGCGGATTCCACTACTGCGCGGGATTGTCAGCATTATAGATTCGAGCGTCAAAGGAAGCAAACATCTCAATTATTCTGCTGACGCATATGCTGATGATGAACTGGAACCTGAAGAAAAAGCAAAGCAAAAAGAAAAAGAAGGCTCAGGTTGGAGCCTTAGCATGATTATCGGCGTTACTGCAGTAGCTATCCTTTCGTTCCTCTTTGGTAAAATTGTGCTTACATTGTTGCCGGTTGTCATTGAAAATTTTCTATTTAAAAATGCATTCGACAATCAGTTTTTGCATAATTTACTGGAAGGCGGAATTAAGCTGATTCTGTTGCTTGCCTATCTGTGGCTGATTTCTCAGACACCAATGATTAAACGTCTGTTCCAATACCATGGTGCTGAACATAAAGTCATTAGTGCTCATGAAGCCGGAGAAGAGCTTACACCAGAGAATGTGCAGAAGTATAGCCGTCTGCATTATCGTTGCGGAAGCAGTTTTATTATGTTAACTGTCATTATCGGCATATTTTTGTACTCGCTCTTCACATACGATAACCTTTGGGAACGTATGGGACAGCGGTTGCTGTTGTTGCCAGTAGTACTCGGTATTTCATTCGAATTGTTGAAGATGACCAACTCGGTTCGTGACATCCCTGTACTTCGTTATCTCGGATATCCAGGGCTGTGGCTGCAATTGCTGACAACCAAAGAGCCAACGAATGAACAGGTAGAAGTATCCATCGCTTCGTTTAACCGTATGCGTGAATTGGATGCCAAACTCGCAAACGTTTCGGCCACGTCGGAAGTTCCTGTTGCAACACTTGATCCTGTGAAAGGGTGAATGATATGAAGAAGCAGGCAATCATATTTTGGACGTTCATCGCACTCGCTGCTATTGGAATCTTGGCTAGGCTGGGAAGTGGAGGTATATCCCAAATTATCATCCCCCTCGTCGTGTTCGGAGTTGTGTTCCTGCTCTATAAATATCCGCCCCGCCGTTGGGCACGCAAGACATCATCACCAAAGATTAAACCCTCGGCTAAAACCATGGCTAAAGTTAACGCACAGTCTGGTGCCCGAAAAAGTAGCGGTGCTTCCAAAAAACGCAAGGATTATCCTTTCCAAGTCATTCAGGGACAAAAGGGTAAAAGTGATGAAGACGTTCCCAAGTATCATTAAAACGCTAATACAGACGAAACACACAGAAAAGCAATTCTCCAAACATGCGGAGAATTGCTTTTTCATTTTTATACAGGAGTCAGCGGTGGTATGTCCGTCTGTTTCTTTCTAAGCTCTCGTCTCTGTTTGTCCAGCTGTTCACCATATATCTTGGTATTCCACCCACTGAAAAATTCAGTACCAGCGGTAACACCAGATTGATATAAAGCTGTACTGTCTTGTACAGAAAGGTGAAATTCAGTCGGTTTAATTCCAAGGGTAGGAATTTTTACAGTACGGAATCGATTAACCTGTTCGATATATCGCTCATCATGAGCAGTAAGCATCGTTTCAACCAATGCCTGAAGCATACTTAGAGGCCCTCTGATTCTGGCTGGCTCTCCTTCGGTTTTGCCAACCATCTTAAAACCGACTACAGGGATGATGTCTCCTCCACGTTCTGTACGCTCTCCATCAAACAGCCAGAGCGGAAAATTGCTCAGTAATGCGCCATCCACGATGTAAACAAACTGGTCCGCAAAACGTAAACCTTTGGATAGAATCGGGGATCTGCGAATGGCAACCGGGTCGAAGAAATAGGGAATACTGCAGCTCATGCGTACGGCCTTGGCTACTTCCAGTTTCGAAGGATCAATCCCGAATCGTTTGATATCGTCTGGAAGCACCAAAATGGTGCCATTGGAAATGTCGGATGCAATGATTAGCAATTTACCTGGAGGCAGATCAGCAAACGTCCTAACCCCCTTTTTTTTCAGCATATCCCGAATCCAGCATTCCAGCGCTTCACCAGAATATAGTCCTTTCTTCAAAAACAGCCTTGCGGCGGGCCCGATCCACTTCGTATCAAAAATGGGAGAACGTCGCAGCAACGAAGCAAACGGTGTATTCTCGATAATGCCTTTCATCTCTTCCGCCGAATAGCCAGCCGCCAACAAAGCAGCTACGATGGAACCCGATGACGTGCCCGCTACGCGATTGAACTCAACACCGTGATCCTCTGCACCCTTTACGGCGCCAGCAAGTGAAATTCCCTTTACGCCGCCACCTTCAAATACTCCGTTAATCAACACAATAAAACCCCCGTTCTCCAGGCAGTCCATGCTACTACTGCCACTGTATGAGAACAGGGGTTGGTCATATTACGTTAAAATGTTTTACAGTCCATAATAGGCTTTTAATTTGGCGATTAAGCCGAGCGGGTTTTTCGTCAGGTACTGTGAGCTGAAGAAAATATCCCCTTTCACCGTATCATATTTCTCATTATATATAAGCTGATCAATGATTTCTTGGGATGTCTGCCACCCGATTTCTGGTGTACCAAGCTTATAAGGAGAGTGACCAATATACAATTTCACATCGGTATTTGCCACTTCATTGGCCCACCAGTCAACCACCTTGTCATATCTGGCAGCACTTAGTGTCATGCTCCAGTACACTTGGGGTGCAACATAGTCAATCCACTCCTGCTTGATCCAAGTCCGCACATCCGCATTCATGCTGTCATAAGCGGTTACTCCGGCTTTTGTATCAGAACCTGTCATATCAACCGATTTGTTACGCCATACACCAAATGGGCTAATGCCGTATTCAACGCCAGCTTTCACCTTGTGAATGCTCTCTCCGAGCTGCTTGACGAATTGATTGATATTGTCCCGGCGCCATTCTGCGCGGTCACTCGTATTCAATGTGTTGTATGCTTTGAAAGCCGCATCATCATTAAACGTTACATTGGAAGGATAGAAATAATCATCCAAATGTACGCCATCAACATCATACTGGTTAACCACTTCCATGATGGAATCAATAATATGCTGTCTCGCTTCCGGTATGCCTGGATTAATATACAGCTTGCCTGATGCGTTAACAATCCAGTCCGGGTGAAGTTTGGATACATGATTGGCAGCAAGCCCAGTTGTCGTTGCCGAGTTGGTAGCCCGGAACGGGTTGAACCAAGCATGGAACTCAAGGCCACGTTTATGAGCTTCCTCGATCATAAATGCAAGTGGATCATACCCAGGATCTTTCCCCTGTGTGCCTGTCAGTACACTATTCCACGGTACAAGACCTGATGGATAGATCGCATCCCCATTGGCTCGTACTTGAACAAATACAGCATTGATCCCCATATCCTTCAACGTATCAAGCTGCTGAATGAACTCCAACTTTTGTTTTTCTACATTTCCTTTGGCACTAGATGAAGGCCAGTCTCCGTTTACAGTCGAGATCCAGGCTCCTCGCATCTCATCTGTATTTGGCGTAGTTCCCGTGCCTCCAGGCTCTGCTGGTGTCACTGGAGTAGGATTGGGAGCATTGCCTGTGGCCAGATTAATCGTCTGCTCAGACTGGTTCCAGGTGACCTGAATTCCCAAGTTCTCACTGACGAATCGAATCGGTACCATAACGCGGCCTTGCTTCAGTTCTACCGATGCATCAAGATCAACCACAGCACTATCCACCGTTGCCTGCTGGCGTCCACTCGTCATCGTAATGACTGAATCGGATTTCTTGATCGTAACTGTGCGGGTAGCCTGTGACCAAAGCACAGATGCACCCAGTCCTTCGCTAATAACACGCAAGGGAACCATCGTTACATTTACTTTGGGCAAAATGTAAGGTGAAACATCAGACTCCAAACGCTGTCCATCCAAATAAATAACAATTTCCTTTTGACTAGCTGCCTGCGCCGTCAGTCCTGACGTTTGTAAACCCAGAACAAAAATGAGCAGCAGGATTAATCCTTTACGAAGCTTCATCAGTGCAATCCTCCAAAATAATTATAAATTCGCGGCAAATTCTGCTAGTTTAATAGACGCTCCTAATGATTGTTAAGTTGCGAATAATCGCCAAATTTTGGTCAGAAAAATGCAAAAGGACGCTCCCTACCGTTTTAGCGGCAGGTGCATCCTCTGATTTTGAATGGATATTCATTGTAATTTTTCAGTTAAGTCTGGCTTAAAAACTTAAGATTCTGTATTGCTCATGACATCCTGAATACTTTTGAGATCACGCAGTCGAGTCTCATCCTGGCGGAAATATTCAACCAAAGATTCGATGCAGGTAATGGAATCCCAGCTCAAATGGTGTTCTATCCCTTCAACATCCTGGTAAATATTTTCTTCTTGGACACCAATCGTCGTCAAAAATTGTTCAAGCAGATGATGGCGCTCCATCAACCGTTTGCCCATCTTTTTACCTTTTGGCGTAAGCACCAGCCCGCGGTACTTCTCATAGATCAGGTACTCGTCTTTGTCCAGCTTTTGGATCATCTTCGTCACCGATGAAGGATGTACT
This sequence comes from Paenibacillus sp. FSL F4-0087, assembly GCF_038020215.1. Lineage (NCBI taxonomy): Bacteria > Bacillati > Bacillota > Bacilli > Caryophanales > Paenibacillaceae > Paenibacillus > Paenibacillus sp. FSL F4-0087. The sequence goes on along the minus strand of NZ_JBBODJ010000001.1, from coordinate 5,064,436 downwards.
TCCAAACCTTCAGCTATATCAGACACACGAGCATAGCCCTTTTCATCAATTAATTTGTATATACGCTCCAAATAATCTTCCATACTGGGCGTTGGCATCTGCTTCCCTCTCTTCTCTCTGACCTGCAATATTCTTGCCTGGTCACTATCTTATAATGATACATGTTATCAATACGCATTGGCAAGTCCTGCACAATTCATTCACTATTTACAGTCCATAAAACACTTTTCGGGCTTGAATTCCTTCACCATTACGCAAGTATTGGCAAGGGTGACTTATCTCTAAACGAGGCAAACTAAGCAGGTTCCGTATTGAAAGGAGTGATTTCGTGAGTACAAGTGTAGCGCAGCCACCCGTTCGCAAAGCAAAAGGCACTAAACCCTTTATTCCCGATTTGGTGTATTTTGAACCCGGTGCGCTGGAATATGAAAAAGGTAAACGAATTATGGAATGGGTTACCTCTAGAGATATCCCATATCAGATGACGACATCCCATAATCGAATTACCAATCTCCCTGGTGAAACGGAACAGGAAAAATACCGAATGGCCAAGCGCACCCTTGTCGTCGGCGTGCGTAAAACACTCAAGTTTGACCAATCGAAGCCTTCGGCGGAATATGCCATTCCCATCTCCACAGGTTGTATGGGCCACTGTCATTATTGTTATCTTCAAACGACACTTGGGGCCAAACCCTATGTCCGTGTCTATGTAAACACCGAAGAAATCATTGAGGCTGCCAAGGGATACATTGAGGAACGTGCACCTGAACTTACCCGTTTTGAAGCAGCCTGTACATCTGATCCCGTAGGTCTGGAGCATATTACAGGAAATCTCGGTGACCTAATTCGTTTTATGGCAGATGAGGAACACGGGCGACTTCGCTTTGTAACCAAATATCATCATGTTGATCCTTTATTAAACATCAAGCATAACGGACACACTCGAATCCGTTTCAGTGTGAATTCGGATTATGTGATCAAAAATTTTGAGCCAGCCACCTCACGATTTGAAGAGCGAATTGAAGCCGCAGGCAAAATTGCTCATGCCGGATATCCGCTCGGATTCATTATTGCCCCAATTATGTGGTACGACGGGTGGGAAGAAGGATATAGCGAGCTTTTACAAAAACTTGCCGATACACTTCCCGAAGAAGCAACCAAGGATCTAACTTTTGAGATGATCCAACACCGTTTTACCAAAACGGCAAAAGCCACCATTGAGAAGCGATACCCCAAAACCAAGCTGGAGATGGATATCGAAAAGCGGAAAATGAAATGGGGCCGCTGGGGCCAGTACAAATATGTGTATAAAGATGATCAGCAGGATGCCCTGCGTGAGTTTATTACTGAACGCATTTTTGAACATTTCCCACTGGCCAACATTGATTACTTCACTTAAGCGTAGAGCTGATACCTAATATTAAAGAGCCATTGATTAAAAAAGCAGGTTACATGAGCCCAGAATCATTCTGGTTTCCATGTAGCCTGCTTTGTTCTTATTTAAAATAACCCTTGAGTAAAATAATAAAAAGCGTCGTTACTCTGTGCTAGATAATCATCCAGTCTGGTGTAATTTGCTGTAGCCAAATCGTAATTTTCGTCATCTGATCCGTGAACAACAACACTCCAAGGAACAACATTAATGCGCCTCCAGCTTTCATCATAATATTGGAATAACGCAAGATCAAGCGTGTAGAACCGATGAAAAAGGCCAAAATGAAGAACGGTAACGCAAATCCAGCCGTGTAACCCGTAATTAAAGCCAACCAGGTTGTTGGTTCGCTCGCAGCCATCGCGATGATAGCAGTCAGTATCGGCCCAATACAAGGCGACCACCCTGCCGAGAAACCAATGCCAAAAATAAATGAGCCTAAGTACCCCGCTGGTTTCCATTTCATATCCATTTTGCGCTCTTTCATTAGAAACTGAGGTTTGAACAAACCAAGCAAAAATAAACCCATTAACATGATTAAGATCGCGGATAATTGACGAATGAGATCTCGGTTATCATTGAAAAATTGGCCAAACAATCCGGCTCCCAGTCCGAGCGAATAAAACACAGCTGAGAAGCCCAAAATAAACGCCAGCGTATGAGTCAATGTCTTGAAGCGAACTTCACGCTGATTGCGCTCATCCTTCAACCGTTGTACCGTCATCCCCGTAATGTAGGAAAGATACGATGGATACAGCGGTAGACAGCATGGCGATACAAACGAAGCTAATCCTGCTACAAAAGCCAGCCACACATTAACATCAGGCATGAAGCGGATATCTCCCTTCCCTGGGGGCTCACTTGCTCTCGTTCAGACTCAGGCTCGGAACCCTTTTTTTCCAATCATCGTAAGAATCAGCATCATGATAAGCAAAAGTACAATCGTTGCTCCTGGTGCAAGGTTCCAGATCCCGGCCACAACCAGTCCAATGACCACAGCAATTTCGCCAATGACCACGGACAATATAATCGCCGATTTGAAACTTCGTGCCATCAGCAAGCTTACAGCTACCGGAATGGTCAGCAGTGCGGATACCAGCAATGCGCCCACGATTTTGATCGCCGTACTAATGACAAGGGCTGTCATCACGGTAATCAGCATGTTAAGCAATTTCACAGGCAATCCGGTTACCGCTGCGGCATCCTCTTCAAAGCTGAGCAGGAAAAACTCCTTATGTAACAGTGCTACAACGATGACCACGATCAACGTAACCACACCGACCAGCTTCAAATCTGTGGAGTCTAGTGTATAAATACTGCCGAACAGATAACTCATAACATCTGTATTATAACCTTTGCCCAGCGTGAAGAACAATGAAGCCAGCGCTACCCCACCGGACATGATAATCGCGATCGATAACTCGGCATAACTTTTGTACGCCTTGCGCAGTTTCTCGATCGCAAAGGATGCGAGCACGGCGAAAATAAGCCCCACCGCAATCGGATACACTTCAATCAGGAATCCGAGTGCAACCCCGGCTATAGTCACATGAGACAGGGTATCCCCGATCATGGATAGACGCCGCAGCACCAGAAACAATCCGATCAACGGTGCGGTGATGCCAATTAACAATCCCCCCGCAAGCGCCCGCTGAAAAAAATCACTCATTAAAATTTCCAAAACACACACGACTCCTTCGGCCTTGCTCTAATCTGGTTGCGTACTCGCGTCTAACGTACCTGGGTGGTGGTATGCTGCAAATTAGTCTCGGCGCAGTCTTCCACCTCATGGGAATGACGGACATGGAAATGTATCTTTCCGTTTGTCACCGCTGCTTTGGAACCGAGATAACTCTCCATCCGGTCCATATCATGTGATACCATCAGGAATGTCATCCGGTGGTGTTCATGCATATGGGTAATCAATTCGAAAAAACTGGCCTGGGATTCAGCGTCGATACCCACCGTCGGTTCATCCAGAATCAAGAGGTCAGGGTGATTAATAAGCGCCCGTGCCAAAAACACTCGCTGTTGCTGTCCGCCTGACAGTTGTCCAATCCGTTTGTTCGCCAAATCCTCAATCCGCATCACCTGCATAGCATCTGTGCACTGCTGCTGACATTTACGCGACATTCGGCGGAACATATTCTTATTGTTGTACAAGCCAGACATCACAACTTCCCTTACCGTCGCAGGAAACAATGGGTTAAACGCATTTTTTTGCGGAACATAACCAATCCGTTCCCAATCCTTAAATCGGCGGATCGACTGTCCGAATAGCTTGATATCTCCCTCGGCTGGAGGCAAAAGTCCAACCAACATCCGCAGCAATGTCGTTTTGCCCGCCCCGTTTGAACCGATAATTCCGACAAAATCCCTTTCCTGGACCATAAAATCGAGATTTTCAATTACTCGCTGGTCACCGTAGGAAAATGATAGTTTCTCGATCTCTATGATTGGATCATGACACAATGGCATGATTTGCTGCATGGCAAAGCCGCCCTTCATTATATATAAGGATTGCAATCGAATCCTTCAGTCTATCTTATTTTAATGCGATCAGCAGATTTTGCAAATTTTTCTCCATCAGAGTGAAATAATCATCCCCGTTGGTAGCCTGTTCTTTGGTTAAACCTTCTACCGGATTCAGGACCATGGTCTCTACACCCGCTTCATTGGCAAGAGTTTTCGCCAGTTTGTCAGATACCAACTCTTCGAAGAAAATGTATTTAATCCCTTCATCCTTCACCAACTTGGCCAACTTCACAATATCTTGTCCTGTAGGCTCCGCATCGGGAGAAAGTCCCATAATGGCATGCTGGGTCAACCCATAGTCACGTGCAAGGTACCCAAAGGCTTGGTGTGATACGACAATTTCCTTGTTGGGTACTTTAGACAATTCATCCGTAAAGTGCTGATCCAGTGTTTCCAGCTTGGTCCGCAGCTCTTCGTAACGTTGTTCATATCCTTCTTTATGTGCAGGGTCTACTTCAACCAGGCTGTTTTTGATATTTTCAGCCATTACCATTGCCGATTTTGGACTTACCCACGTATGAGGGTCCACATGATGGTCTGCGATATCCTCTGCGTTAGCTTCATCAGCATGTTCGTCGCTATGTTCATCCACCTGTTCTTCACCATGACCGTGTCCATCATCACCTTCAGCAGTCAATAGAGTAACCCCTTCACTTACTGCAACTGACTTCACCTTGGTATCGCTATTCAGTGACTTCAGGAAGTTGGGGACCCATCCTTCCAGACCTGCACCATTGTATAGAAACAACTCGGCTTTGGATGTATTCACAATATCTTGGCTCTTCGGCGTCCAGTCATGTGGTTCAACACCTGTGGGCAGCAAATTAATGACATTTGCATCTTCCCCGCCAATAGTGGAAGTAAACGCATAGACAGGATAGAAACTCGTGATCACATTCACTTTGCCTTCCACCAGCTTGGCACTATCCGAATTATTCTGACCGCATGCCGACAATATGAGCAAACTAAGAACAAGCAGACCGCTGAGCAACAATTTCATATGCATTCTTCTACCTGTCACTTGAGTCCGGTTTAACTGGTCTAGATTTCTTCCATTATAAAGTTTCACTAGTATTCACTCCGCATCTCTTAATCGTAAACATTACTGAAAGAATTATAGGTAACCTGCTCGAACTTGTCAAGCCGCTTTGTCCTATCCATTCTTTCCTTGAGCACGGAGTTCATAACAGTATATGCTTGTTTTCTTCCTATCAGATCCGATTTCATCCCAAAATAAAAAGTGACCCGATTCTCATCGAGCCACCTTCTATTACAACTATATAAATCAAAACCTTGTTGCACCCTCAAAGTATTATTTTACTTGTGCACCATTAGGCATATTATCCGGTACCGTTGCCAGAGTAAGCTGGTCGCCATGAGATGCGGCCAGGATCATGCCCTGGGACAGTTCACCGCGCAATTTCACAGGCTTGAGGTTCGTCACACAGATGACTTTGCGTCCAACCATATCTTCAGGTGAATAAAACTTCGCGATTCCCGATACAACCTGACGTTGCTCATAGCCAAGATCCAGCTGCAACTTCAGCAATTTATCGGCTTTCTTGACCGGTTCACAAGCAATTACTTGAGCGACACGCAGTTCCACTTTGGCGAAATCGTCAATACTGATCTCTTCTTTACCTTCTGGTGCTGTGACGGGTTGAGCGGCTTCAGAAGAGCCTCCACCATCAGCTTGAGCTGCCTCAGGCTGCGCTTCAGCTTTTTTGCTTCCAGTCATCGCTTCAGCAATATAAGCAATCTCCTGTTCAGAGTCCAGACGTGGGAAGATCGGGTCACCCTTCTGCAATGCGTTGCCAGCTGGAATAACACCCCATTGCTTCGCTGTATCCCAAGCCGTCAGTTCACCTTCCTGAATGCCGAGTTGTTCCCAAATCTTGCGCGGAGCACGTGTCAGGAACGGCTGCAAGAGGATAGAAGCAATCCGCAAGCTTTCAATCAGATGCGACATTACCGATGCCAGTTCATTGCGTTTTGCTTCATCACGAGCCAGAGCCCAAGGCTGAGTCTCGTCAATGTATTTGTTACTGCGGCTAACAAACTGACTGATCGCTGTCAACGCTACGGAAAATTGCAAGTTTTCCATAGCCTGCTCCACTTTCTCCACAGCAGCAAGACCCGCTTCTTCAAGAGATGCATCAAATTCGGTCACACCAGAAGTAAACTCAGGCGCTTTGCCTTCGAAATATTTGTCCACCATGGCTACCGTACGGTTCAACAGGTTTCCAAGGTCATTGGCCAGGTCGGAGTTCACACGTTCTACAAAGCTTTCTGGAGTAAATGTACCATCTGAACCAAATGGAACTTCACGAAGCAGGTAATAACGCAGTGCATCCAGACCATAACGGTCAATCAGAGTTACCGGATCAACGACATTGCCTTTTGATTTTGACATTTTGCCGTCTTTCATCAACAGCCAACCGTGTGCGAATACTTTCTTCGGTAAAGGTAGGTCCAATGCCATCAGCATAATGGGCCAGTAAATCGTATGGAAACGAACAATTTCTTTCCCTACCAGATGCACGTCCGCAGGCCAGAATTTGTTGTAAAGCGATTCGTCGGATGAACCATAGCCCAGAGCTGTAATGTAGTTGGACAACGCATCAATCCATACGTATACAACGTGTTTCGGATCACCTTTAACTTTGACGCCCCATTCGAAAGTTGTCCGGGATACGGCCAAATCTTCCAGACCTGGCTTGATGAAGTTGTTGATCATTTCATTTTTGCGGGACTCCGGCTGAATAAAACCCGGATTCTCTTCATAATATCTCAGCAAACGATCCGCATACTTGCTCATCCGGAAGAAGTAGGATTCTTCTTTTACCAGCTCCACCGGATGTCCGCTATCTGGACTTTTGGCCGAGATAATTTCGCCTTTGTCATTCTTCTCCACATCAACCAGTTGGGTTTCCGTGTAATACGTCTCATCCGGGATACTGTACCAACCTTCGTACTCACCCTTGTAGATATCCCCTTGTTTCAGCAAACGGTCAAAGATATCCTGTACCACTGTTTTGTGGCGCTCCTCCGTCGTACGAATGAAGTCGTCATTGGAAATATCCAGTTTGTTCCACAGTTCCTTGATGCCAACCACGATGTCGTCTACAAAAGCCTGCGGTGACTGTCCTTTCTCCTGTGCCTTGCGTTCAATCTTCTGTCCGTGCTCATCGGTTCCTGTTAAATAACGAACTGCATAGCCACGCAGACGTTTGTAACGAACCATAGCGTCACCCGCTACAGTCGTGTAAGCGTGCCCGATATGCAGTTTGTCACTCGGATAATAAATCGGTGTTGTCAGATAAAATGTTTTTTGATCAGCCATAGATGACTTCTCCTCCTTCATATAGTCGTGCTTTTTCATTGCATTTGCCTAAAAAAGAACACAAAAAACTCCCGTCCCTGTATGGGACGAGAGTTGCTCTCACGTGTTACCACCCAAATTCCCCGTGCTTTTCACAAACCACAGGCTCTGCCGGTCCTTCGACCGCCCATTAACGCTGGATCACGCCTCAGCCTTACGACAGCCGTTTTAATCAACGTCTGCACGCTCGAAAGAGGTTCCTCCGGGACCATATTCCATCCTCCTCCCAGACCGGTTCTCAGCTCATCCGGCTCTCTGCACTGGGGGTGTGTCTGTACTTATCCCTTCACTGGAAATCATATAGAACTACTGAAAACCAAACTTTTGGATCAGATATACATACCAAAAATATACTGAAATACTGCCTCCTTTGTCAAGTGGACAGCAATCTTGATTCAACTCAAACCGGTAAAATCGACCATTGGATTGTTAATCCGATACCATAACAGTCTTTTCAGCCTTGGGCGGCACCAGATCCACTCCGCCTGGATGAAATGGATGGCATTTCGCAATACGCTTTGCCGCAAGAAGCGATCCTTTGAACGCACCGTGCACCTCAATCGCCTCCATCGCGTAAGCCGAACAAGTAGGATAGAAACGACATGTCGGCGGCTTCAAAGGAGAGATATAGCTACGATACACCCGAATGGGAGCCTGAACCAGTCTGCGGGATAACTTCATCGTCAGTGCTTCCCGTGAGTGTGCTGATGACCAGATGACACTTTGGCTGGCACATGTTCAGCACAGTCCTTACAGTACCCGAAAACTTCAAATTTATGATCGACAACCTGGAATTGCTCAGGCGCATCTGCAAGCTGCATTGGGCAAAAAACGATTGGATATGTCTTTTGGCATTTCAAACAAATCATATGGTGGTGATGGTGATCCTCGCTGCAATGTGCTCTGAACTTCACCCCATCTTCAAAGATGACCTGCTCCAGCACACCCAATTCTTGCATGACACGCAAATTCCGGTACACCGTGTCAAAACTCAGTCCGCTGTAAGTCTTACCCATATATTCATAGACGTCCTTGGGTGTCAAATACCCAGGGGATTCGGCAAATAACCGGGCCAGTGTCTTCCGCTGATCCGTAATGCGGAGCCCCTGCGAGGACATGGTAGTAATAATCTGTTCTGTCGACAGCATGATCTAAAGCACCTCCTGTCATTTGAGCATTCTGCATAACCCCCAAAGAGCGAGACTTCAATTCCAGCAATACTTAGATCGGAATGGTTTTATTCGTCTAGGTATTGTACCCGTTAGCCTGTGGAATCAAATTATGCAAATGCTGATACTTATGCTTGATTTATATACTACTAATAATGCCTTAAATGAAGTTCATAGTCAACGAAAGCGCTTGTATACCGCTAATTACAAGCGTGACTAAAAAAGAGCTGCCCCCGGTCATTTGCATGACTTGGGGACAACTCGTTCTTCTGACGGTTCAGATGATCAATCCTTCGGGCGACTTTGGGGGTGACAGGATAATACCATATAACTTCACACCAAACCGTCCGTCCTAGGTAACAGGTGAAACAATTACTTCTCTGTCGGAAGCGGTGTGAACAGCAGGTTAACCGGCAAATTGCTTCCTGGTGCAGCCGAGAACACAATTGTTACAGCTTCGCCGTACGAACCTGTGCGGTAGAGTACACTTTGTTCATTTGGTGCACTTAACGATTTGCTGCCATTCGAAATCTGCACAACCTGACCATTAACAAGTGCTACACCCGAGTATCTACCACCACGAGGGTTGAATGAGATCAGCGTGCGCGGAGCCACATTGTTCAGTGTAATTTTGTAAAGTACGCCGAAGTTACCCGCGTTAGAAGCTTCCGTATAGGCCATAGGGTCTGTGCCGACCAGATTCGGATCACTTGCATTATCCCCAAGTGGCAGACGAGCGGGCTTCGAACCTACTTCTTGGTCATACGTGATGACACGTGTTGCATTCGGGTACGTACCACGGTTGTGCACACCGTCACGATCCAGAACAGGCAGTGTGGACCATACAGCCATCGGATCTTTATTTTCTTCGATCATGATAATGTTGTAATCCAGCCTGTAGTCGCTGAAAACATCAGAATACAGTGAAATTACTTGCCCTTGCTTCATAGGAAGAGCATTGAGCTCAGTAAGAATCAATTTGCTCTCGCCTGGCTGCAGCACAACATTCAATTTTCCAGTGCCATCTTGCATGGACTGGAACCAACGCTCAATCGATAACCTTCCGGCTACTGTTGCGAATGGTGAAGGACCAGCGAAGCCCATATTTTGCTGCTCTAATGTTGCTGCGTACATATTATTATTCGTAGCAACAACGTACATTTTCACGTTTTTACCGGTGTTATTTACATGGTGAATCATGAAACGGGTCTGACCGATTGAAGACTCTTTGTACACAATCCCTTCCGAATTAACGGTTTCCGGACTGTTACTACGAATCAGAACACTTTGCTCATCGTAATAAGTGTACGGAACTTTCTCCATGGCAGGAACTTCACTGCCGTTGAAGCTGAACTTATCACCTACCGGCGTGAACAACTGATTAAAATCAGAGATAGTATACAGAGTTTCATTTGTGATATTGACATTCTTGGTATAGCTGTTACTAGCACCATGTTTGTCCGTAACGGTAATTGTTACTGTTTTTGGACCCGGAACAAAGAATGCCAGAGCATTGTTTTCCCATTCAGTTTTTACAATAGCATTTTCATCATCAGTGCTCTGATCAATGTACGTGATCTTTTCACCCATTTTGTATTCTTCCTTGTCTGTCGTAAACATCGCTACAGGGGGAAGATTCGGTTTCTGAACTTGAATCGTAACAGAGTACGAATCACTCCATTGTCCGCTCGAATCCTGGACAGCATACGTTACCGTATATGTACCTGGTTGGTCAAACGAATCCTGACGGCCAGTCCAGCGCTCGTCTACGATGTCAAATCCCTTTGGAGAGCTGGATTTAGTGTTGTATGTCACCGTATCTCCTACAAAAATTTCTTTTTGTACTGTGAAGCTGGCTACCGGTTTGGTATTCAGGTTCAGTACAACAGTCTTGGCAGACTGATTGACTTTATAAGTTATATTAAGTGCCTGAGTAATCGACGTCAGTGGCACCATGAACGTATTTTTTTGTTGATAGGCAGGGCCTTTCATCGTTCTGGATTCACCGTTAACAGTGTAAATGCTACTATTTGTTTTGAAGCGAAGCTCATCTTCGCCACTAATAATAATGGTTTCTTTGGTTGTATTGTCATATTTCACTTCATAACCAACCCGATCAACCAGTGCGCGGATCGCTACATAAGATACTCCATTTTTAACAGCCATCGGCTGTCCGGCAAGATATGTTTTGCCGTCTTGCACCATTTTGTTGCTGTTCATATAAAGTGTCAGATCTCCGCCTTTACTTCCGGCTACAGATTGACCGCTTGTAGATGGTTGCTCAACCTCAACTGGAGCTGTCGGAACTGTTGTTTCCTCTTCCGCATCCTCTCCATCAGCAGGGTCTGTAACAGGGTCAATCGGAGTAACATCTGTACCGGTAGGTTCATTCGTCACCGGGTTTGTTCCTTCGACTTCATTGTTATCAGGCTGTTTTGTATCTGACCCAGACTTTACATCCGATTCCGAGATTGTTTGTTCTTTCTTCACAACCTCCACGGATTTTACATTGGCTGTATTTGTTGTTGTTGTATCACTTTGATCGGCTGCTAGTGCATTCGCTGGAATCGCTGCAAACGCTTGGAATACAGCTAAAGCGGTAAGTATGGATAATTTCTTCTTCAAATTCATTCTTTGTCTTTGGCTCCTTCTGCTCCCATTTTATAAATATCCCCCTCAAAAAGTCATACTATTAGACGCTTAGTACCGGGAAAAGTTGCTAAAAATATTTGATAAGAATTGTAAACATTTAATAGAGCGAAAATACTATGAAAATAGTTATCTATCACACCTTCGACTTGGAGTGAAATCTGTATTAAAACCGGCCGCATTTTCCAATAAAAAAATCCCTCAAGACATGGTTGAATAAGCACCATGCCACAGAGAGATTTAGAGATATAGAGTTTTCGAATTTGCTAACGCAAACTGACGGGCAAGCGTCCTGTTGGCTGCAATTCACCTGTTAAAACGAGGGACAATGCGCGAACCACTGCAGGAGTGTTCTCGTACGTACATACATAACTTCCCGGCGTCGGAATCTCCAATAGATCGTATGGATTACGCAGAGCGACTACAATCAGGGAATGCTTCTCACTAAGTTTTTGAACCAAATGATGTTGCCCTTTCGGAAGAAGGCCTGCGGAAGTGTAAGTACATACGATGATTTGATCTTCCTCCGACACATTCTTGAGTATCTCGTCCGCTTCATCATAAGAAGGCTGTGTCGTTATTTTGTGCTCCCGAACTCCGGCTCTCAGCTGCGATAACGCCACGCCAAGCGAATCTGTATGAGACCATGGTTCATCCACTTCTGTGCGTTGCACAACCTCCGGCCAGATGACATACACATTCTTTTCAGGGTTTAAGGGAAGCAATCCATCATTCTGAACTACAGTAATACTATTGGAGGCAATCTCATCCAACCTGGATTCGATGGAAGCCAGCGACCTTGATGATTCATCTTTCTCTTTTGTTGAGAACGTGATCCCATCCTCATCAGATCCATCCGATACAGTATCATCCTCTTCCATGGAGACAAACGTATGCTCCCACTGACCACAACGCGCTGCCTTCCATGAAATAATACGTTCCAATGCCTGGTTAATGGTAGCTTCTTCAATTCGCCCAGTGCGAACGGCTTCCACAACGGCTTCCACAGCAGAGACTTGATCTTGCAGTGTGTGACTGACCAGAATTAGATCAGCACCTGCCTCCACGGCACGAATGGCTGCTTCGGCCACACCATATGGCTTGGATATCGCATGCATTTCCAGACAGTCTGTAATAATAATGCCGTCAAAGCCCATTTCTTCGCGTAACAGCCCCGTCAACACTTTACGGGACAATGTAGCTGGAATCGGCTCCGGTTCAATCGCCGGGAAGACGACGTGAGCAGTCATGATGGCATCCACTCCGGCCTCAATAGCGCGATGGAACGGCAGAAGTTCCACCTCATTCAGCCTGTTACGTTCATGAGGTACAGTGACCATACCGAGATGTGAATCCACCGCTGTATCTCCATGTCCAGGGAAATGTTTGGCTGTTGCAGCAACGCATTGGGATTGATATCCTTTGATGGCTACTGCACCGTGAGAAGCTACGCTCTCCGCATTCTCGCCATAGGAGCGCACCCCGATGACCGGATTAAGAACGTTATTATTCACATCCAACACTGGAGCGAGGTTCATATCGATACCGATGCTTTTTAACTCTTGACCTAGAATCTGTGCGCATTCAAGGGTATAGTCCGGATTCCCCGTCGCTCCAAGCGCCATGTTTCCAGGTACCTGGGTCACTCCCTCTTTGTCAATCCGGGCCACCATCCCACCCTCTTGATCCACGGAGATCATCAGAGGTAAATCTCCGGCTTCAGCTGCGATCGCTTGCAAGTCGGCAGACAGTCGTTTTAACTGGTCTACGCTTTCCACATTCCGCCTGAAATAAATGACGCCTCCAACATGATAATCACGGATCAGTTGATTGATCTGTTCATCAGCATGCTGTCCATGGAATCCACACATAAACATCTGTCCTACCCGCTGTTCCAACGAAAGCTGATCGATCGAATTCATACGCATGCTTTCCTCCCCATTATGAACCTGCTCTTTGGTTTGACCTGAATTCTGATGGTTTCATGTGAAAATGTTTATGGAACACCTTGGAGAAATATCGCCGTTCCTTATACCCCGTCGCTTCTCCAATGGCTGTAATACTCCATTCCGTTGTACTCAATAATAAGGCCGCACTCTCCATTCGCTTATGGGTCATATATTCAACAAAGGTTACACCCATCTGATTTTTGAACAGCTGGCAAAAGTAGCCCGGACTGATGCCCAGCCAATCAGCTACCTCATCAATGCCCAGATCACATTCCAATCTGGCGTTCATATACTCGCACGCAGAACTGATCAGCTCAGACACAGAGGGGCGAGGTACACTTTTCTTATCATGACAAACATAAGCAAGTGCCTCCGCCAGTTCGATTAATTCCTTGATGGAGGTTGCTGAATGCAATGCGCTCCAGAAGTGCATTTCGTCCTGTTCAGCCATGACATGTACTTCGCGCAATTCACGAAGCATATGTACCAGCAGAAAACGCAGACTATTTTCGGCTACGCCATCCAGCGTACTTTTATGCTCGCTCATCTGATGTTTGAGCCTCACTAGCAGGTCTATCAATCCTTGTTTATTTCCCTGTCTGATCCAGCGGGTGATCAAGTCCAAATCCTCTTTTGTAATCCACATTGTTGTCCTGCTGGAAGGTTCTTTGGATGACATGATAGAGTGCTCAGCAGATTCTTGTTCCTGCGCATCGCTGCGCTGATTAGAATCATTCATGATTAGTAATCGCTGACAGTGCCGGTATCGCTCAGCCATCTGATCATTCAGTTTCACAGGCATAACATCCTGAATGATCCTTGTCTTCATGCCTGAACCTATCTCAAATGTCGTATCTAGTTCCAACTGGACCTGTTGAGCCAGTGCATCTGCTCGCAGTCTCCATTCATCTGACGCCTCCACCAACATGCACCATTCTCCCTTACGGGCCGAAATCAGCAGAGTTCCTTCACAAATCCGGTCTGTAATCTCCCTAAGTTTGGAACGGACCATTCCATGCCAGCTTTGGTGCCGAGCCCCAGACCATCCGATCGAATGTTTAAAATAACCTGACACATCGATAAGTAGCAGGATATATCGTAACGAAGATGCCTGTGGTTCGGAGGAAGAAGGAGGGGAAGAATATAATGAATCTTCCTCTTTTCGCATCAGGTCAATGATATGTTTGTGCCTTACCCATACTTCCATCTCCGATTTGCGGTGGCGTTCAGCCTCCACTTCCAACCGTTTCTTCTGAATCTGACTAGCAAGCTCACGCAATTTCTGTTCCAGATCCAGGTAATCGATTGGTTTGCATATGTATTCATGGACATTGTAACGAATGGCCGTACGAGCATACTCAAACTGCTGATATCCTGTCAGCAAAATAATCTCGCAAGTTTCACCTTGTTCCCGCAATATTTGAATTAGTTCCAGACCATCCATAGAGGGCATGCGAATATCACATAACATGATGTCAGGGTGACATTCAGCAACTTTATCCAGTGCTTCGGACCCGCTTCTGGCCGTACCCACAATTTCAATGCCCATGTCTTCCCATGGCAAGATAAAACTCAAATTCTCCAAAATCGGCAGCTCATCGTCAACCAACAACGCGGTTAGATTCATTCATCTTCCCCCTGCTCATATTGTGGAATAATACATTGAATGATAGTGCCATGTCCCGGAGAGGAACATATAAACACCCCGTATCCGGCCCCATATTGAATCCTTATCCGATCTGCAACACTTCTTAAACCCAGCCCTCGACGCTCTGCCATTGAAGACAGCTGCTTCGTTCCCTCAGCCATGATGTATTCAGGCGGGTCTTCTGCCATGTATTCGAATCGAGCCAACATTTCCTGGGGAATACCGATACCATTATCCTCAACTCGCAGCACCAAGTTATTCCTTTCCACAAATGCACTGATCCGAAGTACACCCTGATATTCGATTCCCTCGAACCCATGCTGAATACTATTTTCCACAAGAGGTTGGAGGGTTAGCTTGAGTATAGATGAGGTGTACAGATGAGATGGAATGTCAATCTCGTACCGGAACAAATCACTAAACCTGTAATGCTGGATCTCAAGATAACTCTGCAAGTGCCTTAACTCCTCACTAAGCGAGATCTCCTCCTGATCCTGAATACTGATCCGCAGCATATTGCCAAGACGTGTCACCATTTCACTTACTTTACGCCCTTCTCCCCTCATGGCTAGTCCGTTAATGGATTCCAGCGTGTTAAATAGAAAATGAGGTTTGATCTGGGCTTGAAGCACGCGTAGTTCTGCCTTGGCCTTCTGTTCCTGCTCTGCACGAACACGTCGGAACAGACCGCCGATGCGATCCAGCAATTCGTTGAACCCTTGGGCAAGCAGCTGCATCTCGTCAAAGCCACTTCCTTCGACCCGGGCATTAAAGTCCCCGTCATCTACACGCCTCATGAATCGTACGAGTACCGCAATATTGCCGGTAATCCGGTTCATGAAGAACACATTGAAAACCATTGCAGCAAGCAGGCACAGCAGAATGATAATAATCGACCAGCCAGCAAACACATTCGTCTCTGCCGATAATGCTTCCCATGAAGTGACACTGACCAGACTCCAGTTATAGTTTTTCAGATGATATTGTGAAATGATGCTTTCACTGCCATCGAACACTGCTCTGGTGCTGCTGAACCCTGGTCCGTAAATTCCAGAACGCACACCCAGATTCTCCATCTTCTCTCCGCTGTAGCGTCCGGAAGGATCGTATACGATCAGACCCTCTTCATTGATGAGCAGGAACGAAGTATCCTGTGCAGGATCACTTATCTGCAGATGGCGGAAGATGCGGTCCATCTCCCCTTTTTTAATCTGAACGACAAGGACCCCAATATTCTGAAAATAACTGAGTTCCTTGACCAACCGAATCTGAGTAAAGACAGGCTCTACGCCCGTCAGTTCAGGATATTCCAGAGGGGCCAGCCATTTGGGCACGCCGTTGAGTTCCTGGATTTCTTTGAATATTGGATGAACCTTAAATTGTTGGAAAGGAAGCGCTTGAAAATTTTCTTTCGTAAATATAGAAACGATCTGGTTATCCTGAGACGAACGCGGACGCAAATCATACAAGAAGGCATAACTAATAAACGGGTAGTTGTATAAAAGGGAACGGAAATTACGCTGGCTGGCATTCAGCGACAATTGATTACCGATTCCAAGGTCCTGTTTGCTAGGATCTTTGGCGTTCAAAGCCATCTGGAATACCGATGTGGCAATGCCGTTGTCCGTGACATTGTTGATCTGCTGAAAAACATTCTCGATATTATAGCTGATCGCCTGGAGTGCATATTCAGACTGCTGATTGTATTTTTTCTCAATCGTATGTGATGTGACCAAGAACATGCCGATTCCAAGCGTGCACATCGGTACAATGATGAGCAACAGAAATGCCATGGCCAGCTTCATCCGCAAGTTCATTTCCCGTTCTCCCTATATAACGCATCGTTAATTAACCTTTAACACTACCTGCCGTTACGCCTTCAATGATTTTCTCCTGCAATATGGCGTAGATTACAACAACCGGTACAACACTGTATACAATGCCTGCTGACATCTGGGCATAATTCATTTGATACTGATCACGAAACTGGACCATGCCGACAGGCAATGTACGCAGTTTATCGGTGGATAAGAAATAGTTGGCGAGTAAAAATTCGTTCCAGTTGCCGAGGAAATTCACGATAAACACCGTAACAATGGCTGGAACTGTAAGGGGTATCACTATTCTAGCAAAGATACCCGGAGCCCTCAACCCATCCATAACCGCGGCTTCCTCAATTTCTCCAGGGAGTGACCGCATAAAAGCAGCCAAAATAATAATTGTGAACGGAATTGCATTCGCAACATAAGGAATGATCAGCGCCAAATGAGTATCCAAAATGCCGAGCTTGCGGACAAGCAAATAAATTGGCAGCATGAGCGCATTATTTGGAATCAGCATGCCCGCCAGAATGAGACTGTACAGTAACATGCTCCATTTGCGGTGTCTCATCCGCGTTATAGCAAAAGCAAACATAGCACCAAGCACAATGGTTCCGACTGAGGACAAGACCGAAATATACATGCTGTTCCAGAAATACGTTCCAATCTTGGCATTTACCCAAGCCTCAACGTAGTTATTAAACACCCAAGTGGAAGGCAGACCGAACGGATTCAGTGCAATTTCGTTGTTATCCTGCTTAAATGAAGAAAAAATTACGAATAAAAAGGGAAACAGAATCGCAAGTAGATACAACATTAACAAAACATGAGGTATACTGCCTTTTATGTTTTTTACCATCAATATTCCACCCTTTCGTTGCGTCTCGCCACCAGCAACTGATATACCGCGGTGAGCACAAGCGTCAGAGCAAAGATCAGAACAGCAATCGTATTGCCATAACCGTATTTGAAATTGGTAATCGCATATTTGATCATATACGTAGCAAGCACTTCGGTAGAGCCTGCGGGTCCACCTTTGGTCATAACCAGAACAATATCTGCTGCCTTCATCGCCCCGGCAATGGATAACATGATGACGACGGAAATAATAGGTCTGATAAGTGGCAATGTAATTTTGAAAGCTCTTTGTACGGCTGTTGCTCCATCAATGGCTGCCGCTTCATCCAGATCCTTGGGAATAGCCAGAATGGCCGCCAAAACCATGACAATATAAAATCCCGTCCACTGCCACGCATTGGTTACGAGAATGGATATCATTGCGAATCGGTTATCGGACAACCAATAGACCGGCGAGATTCCTACCGTTTCAAGTAATTGATTCAACAGGCCGATGTTAGGTTCGTAGATGAATCCCCACAGAATACCGATGACTGCCGTTGACATAATGGACGGCAAAAAGACGGCTGTTTTGTATAATCCCTTCAATCTCTTCACGTTTGCAATGAGCAGGGAAAACAACACAATGAGAGGCACCTGGATCAAAACCGAAAATGCGATAAAGAAACCGTTATTGCGCGTAGAAATCCAAAAACGTTCATCTGTCAATGCTTTTGCATAGTTGGACAGTCCCACAAAACGCGGCTCTGCGGATACACCGTTCCAACTGGTCAGACTGTAATAGAGTGAACTGCCGATAGGATACAGGAAAAACATGATAAACAAGATCAGTGCCGGCAACACAAACAACGTATAGATCAGCGGGCTGCGGAGTGAAGTATTCATGATCTACCTCCTTCAGTGACTTCAACTTCTTATGCTCGTATATAGAGCAGATTCCTCAGCAGTATAATTCTCCAGATAGGACCAAGGGTTTTACCCCGGCAGTGTTCCAACCGGGGTAAACCAGCATGGTGTTAGCAGGTACTCTTCTTCGCTTAAAGATCGTTTATTCTACTGAAGCATTAGCCTCTTCCTGAACCTTCTGCAATTCTTCAGCCATTTTCTCTGGTGTCGTTTGTCCACCAACCAGCTTCTGAATTTGCAAGTTACTGATCTCTGTCGTTACATCGGCTTGAACGAGTGCATCGAAAGCCGGGAATGAAGTCTGCGATGCATTCAGAACAGCTACGATTTCTTTCATCAAATCGTCAGTGATGCTGTCTGTCAGCACTTTTTCATCCAATTTCATTGCTGGTAACACACCGTCTTCTACGAGTCCACGAACTTGCATATCTTCGTTGTAGAAGTTTTTGATAAAGGCTTTAACAGCCGCAAGCTTCTGAGGATCATCCGCAACCGCTGCGGAGAAGCCGTATCCGTTATTGACGTCACGCATCAGGGCTGTTTGATCTCCTGCACCGTTCTCTACTGGAGGCATATTGAAGAAACCAACCTTGCCAATGAGTGACTCACCGCTCTGTCCTTCCTTGAATACAGACGATTTCCATGTACCGTCGTACATCAGAATCGCTTCACCACTCGTAAATTGAGTTGTATATTCTGCATACTCAAAGCCAAGCTCGCCTTTTTTGAAGTAACCTTTATCCACCCATTCCTTATGCTTCGCGAATCCTGCGACAACGCCTGGATCAGTCCACTTGGCTTCGCCTGTAGCAAACTTCGCCGTAATATCAGGTCCAGCGTAACGGGACCACAGATGGTTTGTTAACATGAGTGGAACCCAGCCTGCTTTGGAAGCAGAAGCAAGTGGCACTTTGCCATCAGCCTTGATCTCAGCGAGCATATTATCCAGCTCAGCCATTGTTGAAGGCGCTTTCCAACCTTTTTGCGTAAAGTACTCTTTATTGTAGAAGAATCCTTCACCCGATCCGCCAATAGGCAGTCCGTACACTTTGCCTTCATAGGTAAATGGTTCAAGTGATGAGAATTGGTCCTGAATGCCCAGTTCTTGCAAGATCGGCGTGAGATCTAACAACATGCCTTCCTTGGCATATACTTTGGAGTCCGGACTACCGAACAATTCGAAGATATCCGGCGGATTGCCTGCTGCCATCTCACCACGAAGCTTCTCCTTACGGTTTACATCGGATTCAACTCCGTCCAGTGTAAAGGTCAGGTTAGGTACTTCGCTCTCCACTTTGGCCACAACGTCCTGCAGAATGGCCAGCCTTTTTTGTTTGTCGGCACCCACCTGAGTGTGACGGAGAAGCATCTCAACCGGTTCCTTGCTTGGCTCCGCAGGCGTATCGCCTGCTCCCTGTTGTGGTTCGTTAGTTGAGCTCGAACAACCTGCCAATGTCCATGATGCGATAAGCAATAATGAAAGCAGTAATGTCATTCCTTTTTTCATTCGTATGACCCCCCTCAAGATATTGAGCATTTGGCTTTACACTCTGATTATAAAAAGTTGTAGCTTACATCGTAAGGATGACAATTCATCAATAGAGGGATAAAATCCTTCACTGGACAAATAATCTTGCATTTACAATTGATAACAGTAAAAAAACAGCCCCTGCGAAACATGTTCGCAAAGACTGCTTGGTTGGTAGATCTGTATATAAATATTTACTTATTGGAACAAGCCACGCCAGCTGTTTCCGTACGACCTTGTTCAATCAAACGATACGCTCGTTCTACTTCCTCATCACTCGGAGAAGGAACACCGTCAAGCGGATAGGCTTTCCCCAGCGCCTGCCATTTGTAAATACCCATCTGATGATAAGGCAGGATTTCGAACTTCTCGACTCCATTTAGCGTTCCAATAAACCGCCCCAGATTAAGCAAGTCTTCTTCCTCATTGTGAATCCCTGGCACATACACGTGGCGAATCCACATTTTTCGTCCATTGTCCGATAACCATTGTGCGGTGCGCAATGTTCTCTCGTTGGATTTACCTGTCAGCTTGATATGTTTCTCATCATTAATGTGC
Source organism: Paenibacillus sp. FSL F4-0087 (assembly GCF_038020215.1). Taxonomy (NCBI): domain Bacteria; kingdom Bacillati; phylum Bacillota; class Bacilli; order Caryophanales; family Paenibacillaceae; genus Paenibacillus; species Paenibacillus sp. FSL F4-0087. The sequence goes on along the minus strand of NZ_JBBODJ010000001.1, from coordinate 5,044,002 downwards.
TTCAGATCCAACAAAACCAGGTCCGTGTTATCTAACAAATCATGAATCCGATCCGGTTCATTGAAACCGTTGCTGTCCAGCGTAGTATGCAATCCCCAGCGGCGTTTCGCTTCTTTGAAAACTTCGGCTACAAAATGAGCCTGTAATGTTGGCTCCCCGCCGGATACCGTAAGTCCTCCGCCGGAACTGCGATAGTAGGACAGGTATGGCTCGATTTCAGCCAGTACCTCCTCCACACTCATTTCCCTGCCACCATCCAGTGCCCATGTATCCGGATTGTGACAATACTGGCATTTGAGCAGACATCCCTGCATAAAAAGCACGAAGCGGATGCCTGGGCCGTCAACCGTCCCGAAAGTTTCGAGTGAATGAATATGTCCATTAACCATGCTGCCTCTTCCTTTCTGTATCGCATCCGCTGTGCGTTTAATATGGAGGTTCTACTCCTATCTCCTATGAACTGTTAAGTTAAGCCCGTGTTACATCGAACCGTGGAAGGTCCGGTTAATGACATCGAGTTGTTGCTCACGTGTCAGTTTGATGAAGTTAACCGCGTAACCGGATACCCGTACAGTCAACTGCGGATAGTTTTCCGGGTGATCCATCGCGTCAATCAACTGCTGGCGATCAAATACGTTCACGTTCAGATGGTGTGCCCCTTGACCAAAATAACCGTCCATCATGGCAACCAGATTGGATTTACGTGTGTCTGACTCTTTTCCGAGTGCTTTAGGCACGATGGAGAATGTGTTAGAGATCCCGTCAAGGCTGTGTTCGTACGGCAGTTTGGCTACTGAGCCAAGGGATGCCAGTGCACCTTTTTTATCCCGACCATGCATTGGGTTCGCCCCTGGAGCAAACGGTTCGCCTGCTTTACGGCCATCAGGTGTTGTACCTGTTTTTTTGCCATACACTACGTTCGAGGTGATCGTCAGTACAGACTGTGTTGGGATCGCATTACGATACGCTTTGTGTTTGCGAATCATGCCCATGAAGCTTTCCACCAGTTCAACTGCAATGCTATCGACACTGTCTTCATTGTTACCGTAACAAGGGAAGTCGCCTTCAATTTCAAAATCAATTGCGATGCCTTGTTCGTTGCGGATCGGTTTGACTTTCGCATACTTGATGGCACTCAGAGAGTCTGCTGCAACCGAGAGACCAGCAATACCACAAGCCATCGTACGTACAATGTCACGGTCATGTAGGGCCATTTCAATACGCTCATAGCTGTATTTGTCATGCATGTAATGAATGACGTTGAGTGAGTTCATATACAGTTTGGCGAGCCATTCCATCATCGGTTTGAAACGTTTCATAACTTCATTGTACTCCAGCACTTCGCTTGTGATCGCCGGATATTCAGGTCCAACTTGTGCTCCCGATTTCTCATCACGACCGCCGTTGATTGCATACAGCAATGCTTTTGCCAGGTTCGCACGAGCGCCGAAGAACTGCATTTGTTTCCCGATTTTCATCGCAGATACGCAGCAAGCAATACCATAATCGTCTCCGTAGATCGGACGCATCAGATCATCATTTTCATACTGGATGGAGCTCGTTTCGATGGATACTTTCGTACAGTATTGTTTGAAAGCCTCCGGAAGCTTTGTGGACCAAAGTACAGTCAGGTTCGGCTCAGGTGCAGGGCCAAGGTTGTTCAGGGTGTGCAGGAAACGGAAGCTGTTTTTCGTAACACGGGTTTCTCCATTTACGGACATGCCACCGATGGATTCAGTTACCCATGTTGGGTCTCCACTGAACAATTCATTATAATCTGGCGTACGCAGGAATTTGACGATCCGCAGTTTCATAACAAAATGGTCAACCAGTTCTTGAGCCTGTTCTTCAGTTAGCAAGCCTTCTTGCAAATCACGTTCAATGTAAATATCCAGGAACGAAGAAACACGTCCGAGCGACATTGCCGCACCATTTTGCTCTTTGATCGCAGCCAGGTAACCGAAGTAGAGCCATTGGAACGCTTCTTTTGCGGTTGTAGCTGGCAAGGAAATATCGAAACCATGCATTTCACCCAGTTGTTTCAATTCTTGCAATGCACGAATCTGCTCAGACAGTTCTTCACGCAGGCGAATGACATCTTCATCAATCACATCGACTTCAAGTGCATTCAGCTCACCTTTTTTATTTCGAATCAGGAAGTCCACGCCATACAGAGCTACCCGGCGATAGTCACCGATGATCCGGCCACGGCCGTAAGCATCAGGCAGACCGGTAATAATCCCTGCTTTACGTGCTGCACGCATTTCGGATGTATAAGCATCAAATACGCCCTGATTATGTGTTTTGCGGATGTTCGTAAATATATCAATGACGCCTTGAGGCATTTCAAAACCATAAGCTTCACAAGCATCAATCATCATGCGAATTCCACCGAATGGCTGAATGGAACGTTTGAATGGAGCATCCGTTTGAACACCAACAATCTGCTCTTTGGATTTATCCAGATAACCTGGTTGGTGAGAAACAATCGTTGCTGGCGTGTTTACGTCAACATCGAGTACCCCGCCATTATCGCGCTCTTTTTTGGTCAGATCGGATACGATATCCCATAACTCTTTTGTATTCTGAGTTGCACCTGCAAGAAATGCTTCGTCGCCATAGTAAGGTGATAAGTTGCGTACTAGAAAATCATTCACATCTACGGATTTCGTCCATGTTCCTTTGGTAAAGTTTCTCCAGCCTGTTTGTTGTTTGACATCTTTTTCGATCACCGACATAGTAATCCCTCCACAAATTTGGATTTCCGGACACATGACAGGATGCTTCACTCGTATCATCTGTGCCCAGAGCCGCGATTAATGTGATATTTTTCACATGTAAGCCGGAACATGTTCTCTCTACTTGGGAACCGGAACCGCGGATGAATGTTTTTCTTACATTTTCAGTATACGACTTCGTTCTTTCATCATCTGTGATTTTTATCACAAAGTTTGTGACCATCCTCACTCCACCTGTGCTGTGTCATGGTGAACCCTGCAAATTCACACTTAGCCACTGCGCGGACAGAACAACTTCTGATCAATTTTCAAACCCGAATTTTATTGATTCTATTTTTTAAGGATAAAATACGGGGATAAAGGCGAGCGCTATCGCTTCTTCAGGTTTTTTCTCTCCTCTCCGTTATCGTGTACATTTATGATTCAAACTATATAGCATAGAAGGATGAAATCGTGCTTGAAAGAGAACGCTTCGCTTCTTCAGTTCTTTCTTCCCTCTTCGTTATGGTGTGAATACCTAGTTCAAAAAGTAACATCACCGATTCCGTGTAATCTCTTTTAAAAAAGACAACTGCAAAGATTACGTTATACCTTTTTTTACAGGAAAGACGGCAATCGGGGCTCCCCTTACGGGGAACCCTGACTATATGCCTGGATCATGCTGTTGATTTAGTTGTTATTCAAACTTGCCGTAGAAAGCATTGCGGTACACATCTGCCAGTTCAGTCACCAGCGGCAGTTTTGGATTGGCTGTTGTACATTGGTCCTCGAATGCGCGGTCTGCCAGATAATCGACATGTGCCTCAAAGTCTTTGGCATCGAATCCGATTTCCTGGAACGACTCTTCAATACCCAATGTTTTGTTCAGTTTGCGGATGGCATTGATGAGGCTGGTCACCCCTTCTTCTGTCGTACGTGCAGGCAATCCCAGAATGCGGGCAATTTCGGCATAACGCTCATCTGCCACAAAGTGCGAATATTTCGGGAACGATGCAAACTTCGTCGGTTTTTTCGCATTGTAGCGGATGACGTGCGGCATCAGGATCGCATTGGTACGTCCATGTGCAGTGTGGTACTGACCGCCCCATTTGTGCGCCAAGCTGTGGTTAATGCCCAGGAATGCGTTGGCAAAAGCCATACCGGCAATCGTCGAAGCGTTATGCATTTTCTCACGAGCCAATTTGTCACCTTGCAGCGCCGATTGCTCTAGGTATTGGAATACCAGTTGAATCGCTTTGATCGCGAGTCCATCCGTGTAATCATTCGCCATAACGGAGACATACGCTTCGATCGCATGCGTCAGTACGTCCATACCTGTGTCTGCGACAGCCGTTTTAGGCAGAGTGTATACAAACTCAGGATCCACGATCGCCACGTCTGGTGTCAACTCGTAGTCTGCCAGCGGATATTTGGTATTTCCTTGATTTTTATCTGTAATAACCGCGAACGATGTTACTTCCGAACCTGTGCCCGAAGTTGTCGGGATTGCTACGAATTTCGCTTTCACGCCGAGACGTGGATATTTGTAGATCCGTTTGCGGATATCCATGAATTTTTGCTTCAAGTCGTTAAAGTCTGTGTCAGGATATTCATAGAACAGCCACATCGCTTTGGCAGCATCCATCGGTGAGCCCCCACCGAGTGCGATAATGCAGTCTGGCTGGAAGCGACGCATCATTTCCGTACCGCGGTCTACCGTTGTTGTGGATGGATCGGGTTCGACATCAGAGAACACTTCAATGGCTACTGGCATTTGACGTTGACGCAGATAGTGCTCTACTTTTTCCACATAACCGAGTTTGACCATCATCGCATCCGTAATAATGGCTACGCGTGTGATGTCCGGCATTTTGGCAAGATACTGTGTTGCACCTTTTTCGAAGTAGACTTTGTTCGGCACTTTGAACCACTGCATATTCACGGTACGGCGAGCCACCCTTTTCACGTTGATTAAGTTCACAGCGGTTACGTTGGAAGAAGTCGAGTTACGTCCATACGATCCGCAGCCCAACGTCAGTGACGGCATGTTGGTGTTGTAGATGTCACCGATGGCACCGTGTGTGGATGGCGAATTCACGATAATCCGTCCGGTTTGCAGACGATCTGCGAATTTGCCAATGACTTCTTCGTTCGTCGAATGAATAACAGAGGAGTGACCCATGCCGCCAAAAGCAACCACTTCTGCTGCACGCTCAATCCCTTCAGCTGCCGTTTTCACTTTGTAACAAGCCAGTACCGGGCTTAGTTTTTCAGCCGACAACGGGAATTTTGTACCTACCCCTTCAATCTCGGCTACGAGAATTTTGGTGTTAGCAGGGACCTCGATACCGCACATTTGCGCAATGCTGACTGCAGATTGACCAACTATCGCCGGGTTCACCGCACATTTCTCAGCATTAATCGCACCTGCGGTCAGTTTCGCAGCCTCATCCTTGTTGACGAAGTAACAGCCGTTCGCGATCATTTTCTTTTTCACCTGATCGAAGATCGGTTCTTCGATGATGACTGCTTGCTCGGAAGCACAAATCATGCCGTTATCAAACGATTTGGACAAAATCAGATCCGTTACCGCTTGATTGATATCTGCGCTTTTCTCAATAAAGCAAGGCACGTTCCCTGGCCCTACGCCCAGTGCCGGTTTACCACAGCTGTATGCCGCCCGTACCATGCCTGATCCGCCTGTTGCCAGAATGAGCGCCACATCGTTATGATTCATCAGCGCGTTTGTACGATCCATGGAAGGATCATCTATCCACTGGATACAATCCGCTGGAGCACCATGCTTCACTGCAGCATCTCGCAAAATTTTGGCAGCTTCCCGGCTACAGTTCTGTGCAGATGGGTGGAAACCGAAGATGATCGGGTTACGCGTTTTGATGGAAATCAGTGCTTTGAACATTGTGGTGGATGTCGGATTCGTTACCGGGGTAATCCCCATGATAATGCCGACAGGCTCCGCAATTTTCTGGAAACTTTCGTACTCATTATCTTCAATAACCCCTACTGTTTTGTCATATTTGATGCTATGATATACATACTCTGTTGCAAATATATTTTTGGTGATTTTATCCTCATACACACCCCGGCCTGTTTCTTCCACGGCCATCTTGGCGAGCATCATATGTTTGTCGAGACCTGCCAGCGCCATCGCTTGCACGATGCGGTCAATCTGTTTCTGATCCATGGACATGAATGCTGCATGTGCTTTATTCGCTTTGTCAATTAACGTTTGAATATACTGACCTGCTGTCGGTTCTTTTACTGGGGCGACTTCGTTCTTTACAGCCATCTCCCTCATCCTCCTAAAGGTTCGTATTGGTTTGTCTCTCTTCTTTACATTCACATCGTATCATGGGGAAAGAGTTAATTATGTGATTTTTTTCACAAAGTATAACAAATTTAATTTAAGTTTTTTAGTGTCCCTCACTTAGCCATTTACACTTCCTATTTAAACTATAGGGCTGTCAGATTCATCCTCCCCTTCAGAAAGTGAATTTAATCACAATGTTTGAAATTTCGCCATTTTTGCCCCCTTTCCACGCCCCTCAAACGGCAAGATAAGGTATATACTGAACTTAAAAATTGAACCACCGCAATTTGTACCGTCCTTTCCGGCCGAGAGATGACCTTGATCAGGACGGCAACGGTTTGCGGCGAACCACGGGGGCCAGTCCAAGCTGCAGAAGGCCGTCCGATGGACACAAAGGGGAGATAGACTTATGAGAGAACAACTGAGTGTACTGGAAAAACGCGGAAATACCAACTGTTTCTCGGAAGCGAATTTCAACCATCTGCTCGTAACGATGAAGGACAGAACCTATCCGGAAGGAACCCATCTGTATTGGGAAGGAGATGTCTCTGACAAACTTTATTATATGAAACGGGGCCGTGCTCAGATCACCAAATCCACGGATGAAGGCAAGGAACTGATTATGTACATGTATCAATCCGGTGATATGATTGGGCAGGCTGATCCGTTCTTCGGATCGAAACACAGCTTTTCGGCGGAAGTGCTGGAGGATAGTGAGATCGGTGTACTGGAGCATAAAGACCTGGAGATGCTGATCTGCCAACACTGTGACTTTGCGATCGACTTTATGAAATGGATGGGTATCCATCACCGGTTAACCCAAACCAAATTCCGTGATCTGATGTTATATGGGAAACCAGGTGCACTCTGCTCCACGCTAATTCGATTGTCCAATTCCTACGGCGAACCCCATGGAGAGCATGTCATGATTCATAAAAAAATAACGCACACGGATCTGTCCAATATGATTGGAGCGACCCGTGAAAGTGTCAACCGCATGTTAAGCGATCTGCGTAAAAAAGACGCCATTGAATACGACAACGGCATGATTGTCATCAAGGATCTGCACATGCTCCAGGGCATCTGTCACTGTGAATTGTGTCCTAACGAGATTTGCCGAATTTGATTTGACGCTTTCCCCATCTTGTAAACATTTGATACGCAAATGAAAAAAGCCCATCTTCTATAACGAAGATTGGGCTTTTGTTATACTTAAGATACAGTAGTCAACTCAAGCTTTACTGCATCACGTGGATTCAATTTCATGTCCAAACCGTTTTCCATCAGTTCCTTATCATTCACCATGATCATCCAGCGTTGGTTCATCCGGGGAATTACATTTTCAACGGAAACGACGAACTTGTTGTTTTCCGACATTCTTACAATCCCACTGGACTTCAATACATCACGCACAGTACATTCCTGAACATACACCCCGGCATATTGACGATTGAGATTTGGCATAATATTTCCACCGCTCACCTTGAGTAATGTTGTTTGGTAAACAACATCGTCTCCCCCACTGTCAGCGGCTTTTACATATATGATCACTTCATCTTTGACATGAAGCTCCATGTCCCAATTTTCCGGGTCAATATCCTTGCCATTCAGTTTGACTGCCCAGCTAAGTGAGGAGTCCAGAGAAACTTCCCCCACGGATTGGATCCGCTTTCCATCTGCTGTAAAATCGACAAGCCCACTGTTCAACAGTGCTTTCTTGAGCGTCAGACCTTCACTAAAATCTCTCTTAATGGACTTCGTTGCGTCAGGCAAAAAAGTGCTGCCATCCACTGCCACAGTGATCGTATTCTGCGATTCGGTCTCTTTGACGATTGGCTGTTCGGAAGGCTGTGTCTCACTACAACCGGCTAATATAACCAGAATAAGCAGACATATACCTATGTAACCGGGGATTCTCTTCTTCATGTAGGTAACACCACCCTGCGTAAAATCATTCACCCTGTTGTCCATAACCTCTATTATGGCACAAAATTCATGCAAAAAAAGTGTCAATGCCGTTACTTTTCATCCAGTAGCGTCCATAACTGGTTTGTACAGCACAAAGAGCCTGCAAGCAGGCCCTTTGGCTCCTAATTATCTTTAAGGTCTATTGAATAGCATGGTTACTGGACACAAGCCTGCATGTAGGTACGGCCCCCGTCTCCATCCTTCAGATACGGATTGAGCCCAAAGAACTGTTCCTCCGACACATAAACACCTGTCAGCAAACGCCCTTCAAGTAATCCACCGTCCACCTGTACACAGAACGAAGGTGCATCCACATATTCCTGATAGAACGGAATCTGACCATATGAATGGTGTACCTTGGATACCTTGCCCTGCTCATGCAGCGGCCGTTCGGAGAAATAGGTAGGTACAATATAACGGGCAATCACATCCAGCTCCTGTACAGTGTAGAAGGTGTCATCACCCAGCCAAGGCGCGAACAGGCGGATCTTCTCATATTGTGACCATACAATCGCCTGAATCAGCATCTCCGCTTGAACAAAACGACCTTCGCCCACATCCAGATACACACGTTCTTCATGAAAGTTGGCTTCAGTCTGTGCTCCGATGGAATCGGGTTGTCTCAGTTCACATCCGATACATTTCCAGCCTCTTGCTGTCTGAATCCATTTTTGCAGTACCGCCGGAGCCATTACCTGACCATTGCTATTCGTGGAATGAGTCTTCTCTCCTGCAACATCATCCTTAACCGACGCGGAATATGAAGTTCGTTTAAATAGCTCCGCAGCTTTTTTGTAGATTAGATGTACCTGGATGGATGCGCTCTCAAGTTCTGCAATATCTTGCTTGCCGTAGCGTACTTCACGGGATAAGCTTTCTTCTCTCATGACAATTGGCCTCCTCGCTCCGGCCGCCTGCGGCCATTTTATTTACAATTATACTACAACTCGCGACAACATGTGCAGGACCGTGAAGACAAAAACTCCTGATTTCCACTGGAAACCAAGAGCCTTTATCCCAACAGTTCACTTAGTTTGAGCCGGGGAAGCTGTTACTACTCAACCCACTGCTCTGCCCAGTCTTGAATTTGATTCATAACAGGCTGTAGCGCCTTGCCTTTCTCTGTCAGTTCATATTCAATACGAACTGGCGTCTCCGGATAGACATGACGGATCAGAATTCCTTCGCTTTCCAGATCTTTCATCCGTTCTGACAACATCTTATCACTCATGGATGGTATCAGGTTGGAGATATCCTTGAATCGCTTCGAACCACTCATCAACGTTTGAATAATCAGACCGTTCCAGCGCTTACCCAGAAAAGAAAACGCCGTCTCAAAGCGCGGACACATCCGCAAATCTTGGCCTTCCACATTAATCACCTCTTTAGAGATCACTCAACTTACGTTTAGTTAGTATATTTCATAATAACATATTTAAGTCTCAAAGAAAACGTCTGCCGCTAAAAAGTTAATATTTTAAAGGCATAACTCAACTTCGATGATACAACTCAGTATACATCACATGGGACAACGGAACCATGGGAAAATATCGTCTAACTCCCATGTAGCTATCTTACCCAAAAAGAACCCCGCTGCCACAGTCATACATGACTTGGAGAAGGGTTCTCTGGTATATCGTTTATTTTATGCGTTCACACAGCCAATTTGCAGCTTAAACCAGCACGTTACCAAGTGATCTTACAGGTTCGCTGAAGCCAAATTCCGGCTTAACGTTGCGCGTAGGATATGCCCACTTCACTCCATTGCTGATCACTTTTAAAATTTCCGGATTATAGAAGGTCGGATAAGTTTCATGACCTGGACGGAAATAGAAGATTTTACCTGAACCGCGGAGGAATGTACATCCGCTCCGGAATACCTCTCCACCTTGGAAATTGCTTACAAACACCAGTTCATCCGGTACTGGAATATCGAAGAATTCCCCGTACATTTCTTCTTTTTCCAGAATTATCTTGCTGTTGATGCCCTCTGCAATCGGATGGGACGGATTCACACACCAGATAATCTCCTGCTCATTGGCTTCACGCCATTTCAGGTCACAACTTGTGCCCATCAGCGCTTTGAATGGCTTGGAGAAGTGACCGGAGTGCAGCACAATCAACCCCATACCATCAAGGACCCGCTGTGCAACCTTCTGTGTAATCTCGTCGCTCACACGATCATGCGCCATATGTCCCCACCATATAAGCACATCTGTAGAATTCAGCACCTCATCACTTAATCCATGTTCAGGCTGATCCAGTGTTGCAGTCCGAATGGCAAAGCCTTCGCCTCCCAGTCCGTTTGCCAAAGCCATATGCAAACCGTCCGGGTAGACTTCCCTTACTTCATCGTGAATTTTCTCATGGACAAATTCATTCCAAATGGTGACGTTAATCATATTCAATTTCCCCCTAGTGTAACTCTAAACCCACCACATATCTCCCAGCGGCTCTTCAATCAATACTTGTTGGAGATTTTGCACAGCTTTAGAGAATCCTTCTTCTACCGACATCAAACCATCTTCGTGTTCAATACTTACGACATAATCATATCCAACCAGACGCAGAGCGCTAATAATATCAGCCCAAGTCTTGTTATCGTGACCATAACCGACCGAGCGGAATTGCCAAGCACGATCAAGCATGTTTGTATAATCCTGCATATCTGTTACACCATATTTGTTCACGTTAATTGGATCAATAGTTGTATCTTTCGCATGGAAGTGATGAATCGCGCCTTCACGTCCCAGAATGTGGATTGCTTGCACCGGATCAATACCTTGCCACCACATGTGGCTTGGGTCCAAGTTAGCGCCAATCACTTCGCCTGCTGCTTCACGCAATCTCAGCAAGGTAGCTGGTGTATGCACCGAGAATCCACCGTGCAGTTCCAGTCCCACTTTCACATTGTGATCTGCAGCGAACTTGCCCCACTCTGTCCAGTAAGGGATAACTTTGTTGTCCCATTGCCATTTAAGAACTTCCTGGAAGTCATTCGGCCATGGTGCAACAGGCCAGTTCGGATATTTGGCATCCTCATGGTCTCCGGGACAACCGGAGAATGTGTTTACAACAGGCACTTCCAGTTTCTCAGCCAGTTCTACCGTCTTAACGAAATCATCGTGGAATCCTTTTGCAATATCCTTTTGTGGATGAAGCGGGTTACCGTGACAGCTCAATGCGCTGATAGTCAGGCCACGGGATTCTACTGCATTTTTGAAGTTTTTCAATGCTGTCGGATTGCTCAGAAGCTCATCCGGTTTACAATGTGCATTACCTGGATGTCCACCTGTTCCGATTTCTACTGCTTTCAAGCCCTTGGATGCAACATAGTCGAGTGCATCCTCCAATTTACGTCCTCCGAATAGTACCAAAAATACGCCGAGTTTCAAGTGCGATTCCTCCCTAGATTAAATATCATATTATTTGCTGGTTTTATGAACCATGAACTGCCTAAAATACCGTTCAGATCACATGATTGTATCGTTATTGTGGAAAATCAAGAGCTATTCTATCCTGAAATTAAACGTAAGAATACTGGTTATTTCATTGGAAATGATATCTGGTCGGTTTAGTCGAAATAAACCGCTTTGCCTGTCTGAGCAGACTCGTAGATCGCTTCAAGGATCTGAGTAACCACGATGGCTTGTTCAGGTTTTACAACTGGATCTTTGTCTTCAATGATCGCTTCAAGCCACATTCTAGCTTCACGATCCGCTTCATTTTCTGCACTACCAGAATAAAAAGCAACTCCACCTGCATCCAGATCTACCTTAGTTTCAAACAGACGGCTGCGTTTCTCGCCATTGATACGCAGACCATCCTTCATATCCGCGCCACCTTCTGTTCCGCAAAGCAGTGATTTGGCTTCGCCGAACTCAGCAACATTCAGTGCCCAGCTGGACTCGATAATAATTGTAGCCCCATTCTCCATCGTCACAAAGCCGAATGCAGAATCCTCTACCTTGAATTGTTCCGGGTCCCACGGACCAAAAGCATTGGCCGCATTCTCACGTTGACCCAGCTTGTGGAACGTTGAGCCCATTACACTCTTCGGTTTGTAATTATCCATCAACCAAAGAGTCAGGTCCAGCGCATGTGTACCGATATCAATCAACGGTCCTCCACCCTGCTTTTCCTCATCAAGAAACACACCCCAGGTAGGTACAGCACGGCGGCGAAGTGCAATTGCCTTGCCGAAATAAATATCGCCCAGCTCGCCTTCTTCACACATTTGTTTCAGGTATTGGCTATCATTGCGGAATCGGTTCTGATACGCAATGGACAACTTTTTGCCTGTACGTTGTGCGGCTTCCAGCATAGCCTGCGCTTGTGCAGACGTCTTCGCCATTGGCTTTTCACACATTACATGTTTGCCCGCCTCAAGAGAAGCGACCGTGATCACGGAGTGGGAGTCGTTTGGTGTACACACGTGTACCACATCAATGCTTTCATCCTTCAGCATCTCGTTATAATCCGTATATACTTTGGCTCCCTCAGCACCGAATTCAGCTGCTGCCTCCTCCGCACGTTCTTTCACAATGTCGCAGAAAGCGACCATACGGCCCTGAGATTGTTTGGACAGGCTGGGCATATGTTTACCTTTGGCGATTCCGCCACAACCTACGATGGCGATATTAAGTACTTTAGACATGAACAAGTCCTCCATTAGCGGCATATTTTCTAATCCAGTTCATACTGCTCTCGATGCTTTGCAGTGGAGGATTCTGACATACATCCTGCTCCACAACAAGCCACTCGGCTCCCGCCTGATCTGACGCTGTAGCTACAGCACCCAAATCTACCTCACCTTGGCCGAATTCCACAGTCAGGACTTGACCTTCTGAACGGCGCATGTCTTTCCAGTGGACCAGTGGCAGACGTCCCGCATACTTCGCGATGACTTCCGTTGGCGGGTATCCTGCGGCGTGAGCCCAACACGAATCCAACTCCACTTGCAGATGGGAAGCGGTTACGGTATCATACATCGCGTATAACGCCGGCTGCCCCTCAACCTGCTCTGTAAATTCAAAATCATGATTGTGATACATTAACACCATATCCTGCGCTGCACATTTCTCACCAATATCATTCAGGGAAGCAAATACGTTATCCCACTGCCTTTGTTCTTCCGACAGATAAGGGACAATCAGGTTTTTGTTTCCGATGGCTTTGTGATAAGCGATCACGCCATCAAGATCCTCAAGCAGACTATTGTACTGAACATGGGTTCCCACAATCTCCAGACCGAATTCATCCAGAATGGCCCTTACTTCTTCCGGGCTGTGCCCGTAAAAGTTATGGAACTCTACGCCTTGATATCCAAGCTCTGCAACCTTAGCGAGTGTACCTTTGAAATCGCGTTCCAGTTCATCACGTACCGTATATAGCTGTAATCCAACCTTCAACATTTACCGGTTCACCTCATCCGAGATCAATTAGTGTGACTGTACAGCCTCTGACTGATTTTCATCTGTATTGTTTTTTGCTCCTGCTTGATAAGTGCTCTCCATTTGGATGTGTTTGCCCTCAAGCGAGGAGCGCTGGAACGCATGCATAGCTTCAAGCACATGGTAGGCGAGCTTACCGCTGGCCTTGTGTTCGCGTCCGGCTCGAATGGATTCAACCATTTCGGTAACGCCGATTCCGCGCTCGTTCTGTCTGCTTTCAAAAGCAGGCGTCACAGTCTCCCATGTGTCCTGACCGAATCTGCGCAGCTTCACTTCCCCGTTAAAAAAGTTGGGATCCGGTATGCTCATCGTACCTTCGGTACCGTAGATTTCAATCCGTGGCAAATCCGAAGCACCCCGGATATCGAAGCTAGTGATCAATGTTGCAATGGCACCTTCCTCAAAATCAATCGTTCCTGCCAAGTGTGTTGGCGTCTGTACCTCAAGAGGTGTACCTTCCTTCGGCCCGGAACCAATAACGCGATCTGTGATCTGTACACCTGCTGAGGAACTGATTCTGCGAATCGGTCCAAGAAGGGTGATCAGCGCGGTCAAATAGTAAGGCCCCATATCGAACATCGGTCCGCCACCAGCGACATAAAAGAACTCCGGATTCGGATGCCAAGCTTCCGGCCCTCCACCCATGAAGAATGAAGTTGCCGCAATCGGTTTACCGATCAGTCCTTCTTCAATAGCCTTGCGGGCAGTCTGAATGCCTGATCCAAGGAATGTATCCGGTGCTGAACCAACGTACAATCCTTTTTCCTCAGCCAGTTCAATTACTTTGCGACCATCCTCAAGAGAAATTGCCAACGGTTTCTCGGCATACACATGTTTGCCTGCTTCAAGCACAGCCAGATCAGTCATGGCATGACTGCCAGGAACCGTGAGGTTTAGCACAAGCTCAATTTCGTTATCTTGCAGCAACTCATCTACATTGTAAACGTTTGCGATATTGAATTCATCAGCTCGTTCTTGTGCCCGTTCACGGATCAAATCCGCAACAGCCACCACTTCAATGAGAGGATTATCTTTAAAATTCTCAAGATAAATGGCGCTAATGTTACCGCAACCAATAATGCCCGCTTTCATTTTCTCCACAGTGATGTTCATCTCCTTATGAATGGTGAGAACCTGTAAATTTGCATATTTGTAATTGAAGGTTTTACGCTTAAGTGTTGCACTTGAATTTAATACTATGGTATTCCGTTTCGGCTTCAATTAAAATGAATAATATGATCGAAACATGAACTATCTGGTCATAATTTTCAAATTGCAAGGAGTATGCCAATGCCGACTGATTATTCCTGCCAGGTTCTTACAGCAGGCTTCTCGTTTCATCGCAAACCTTATATAGGCTTGCACCCTGAGGGAGTAAAGAATTACTTGTTGAGGCTCCAGACGGACGGACGTTGTCGAGCCCGTGTAGACGGCGAGATGTCGCTTGTTGATGCGGGTGATCTGCTTCTGTTTAGTCCAGATGAGCCCTATGAACTGAGAATAGACAAAGAGCAAAATCCGATGGGCGAACGACTTGTGGAGAGTGGTGATTACCATATTTTCTTCAATGGAGAATGGGTGGATGAGTGGTGGAAACATCACAAGAGGCCGAACCGGATCAAGGTGCAGCTAACCGAAAGCCTGCTTACCCTGTTTCGTCAGCTCGTACTGGAGCAGCGCCGTATTTCCAATCCTTACCCAGAAATCGCCAGTTATTATATGCGAATTCTTTGTCTTGAAGTGGATCGTATGCTCTCGGAGCATCCGACGATTACTAATACCAACTATGTGGCATATGAGATTAAAAGTTACATCGAGGAAAACGCTTCTTCTCTATTCAAGCTTGAAGATATAGCTACCCATATTGGAATCAGTGTATCAAGGGGAGTTCATCTCTTCAAAGAAGCGTTTGGTAAAAGTATTATGCAATATACACTGGATGTACGACTGAACATGGCCAGGGAACGGATCATTTTTAGTCCAATGACACTCGAACATGTAGCCGAATCTTCCGGCTTTAACAATTATACGTATTTCCACCGGGTATTCCGCTCCCGGTTCGGCATGTCGCCCAAAGAATTCCGCGTCATTCACCGGGAACAGATGTAATCGCTTCATTAATACGTATACGTATTATTCGTAACCGAAACTTATTTGCGCTTGGCAATCACCTCGGATACAACCATAGCCAGATCTTCATTGCCAAACATGGATAACACGCCCAATACAGTGTCGTCCGGAATGTCACCGGCTTCCTCCTTGGATACAACTAGCTTCAGCACCTGCTGCAAACGCTCGTTGCTCAGTTGTTCCGGGTAGGCTTGCTGGTACATCTCTTCCGGATCCAGTCCATGATTGACACACCACTGGGCAAATACCAGAATCATCATTTCCTCTTCCTGTTTATACGTCTCAATTACAGCTTCCTCAATCTGTTTGTTGCGTTCTTTTTCATATTCATCCATGGTATTATACTTCCTCCAATATCGTTTAATGAATCATTGGTGCGGAAGGCTTCATTCACACTCCCGCACGACCTTCTTCAAGATTAACCGCGAATAAGCTGTTCGGCCAGGTCATGACTGTCCATGACATGACTTGCACTGATGGCACAGTCATCCGGGGTTTCAAGATTTGCCAAGAATTGATCAATTGCTCCTGTGAATCCTCTTCGGGTCAAAATACTTTCCCAGCTGCCAAAGGTTTCCTTGCGTTCCTGTGCACCACGTTCCTCATACTTCGCTATTTCCATGTTCAGCACTTCTACCGATCTTCCCCCGCCATACAGCTCAATCTTCTCCAGATCCGCTCCTGCTTGGCGTACCATATCGAATCTGCCAAATGCCGTTCTGCCCAGCTTGGCTGAACCAGCCGCATGCAACAGTCGGTCCAGATCATTTTTACGTATCCACTGATGGAGCAGCTGCACATTGTGATCCGAATACCATAACATCAGGTCAAGGATATGAATCAGATCATCATAGATGGTTTCTGCAGCGGGACGATCCTGAATTCCTGTCCGATGTTTAGTAACTGTCAGCGATTCAAAACCCTGTCCAGCCTGCATCCATTCCTTCGCATTTTGATACAACGGTGCAAATCTCCGGTTAAAACCTACCGCCAAAAGAAGACCCTGTGCTTCAGCAAATGCGGTCATTTCTTCCGACTCCCGTAACGTATAGGACAGCGGTTTGTCCACGTATACTGCCAGCCCGCGCTCCAAACATTGCATAACGATGTCAAAATGAGCTTCTGTCGCTGTATGTACAAACACCGCATCCAGATCCCAGGACAACAATTCTTTTATGTCCGTTGTTCCATTGTTCAATCTATAGGTATACTGTATTTCCTTCACCGGCTCGGGAGAACGGTTCATAATCCCCGTAATTTCCACGTTAGCGTGGGCAGTCAACAGCGGCAAATATACTTTACGTGCAATATCCCCGAGTCCGATGATCGCAGCACGGGTTCGCTTGGTTGTTTCCATTATGATCATTCCACCTTCAGATGAGTTCTATATTTCTACGTCCTATAGTGTAACCCTTCAGACAGCAACATGCCAGTGATTGCAGCTAGAACCGGTACGAATTGTCCATCCTTTGGTTGAACGTGGTAAACTTTAGAGAGATAGCAATACGGATTGGGATACGGTAAGACCTTCCTGGTCTGAAAGGAGCGTTTGGGATTTTGCGAAAATGGTTATGGCTCCTCTTATATGTTTTAGTTGCCGGAGTCACGTTTATTTACAGATATGAACTACTGGCCTGGACCGATCTGCATCAGTCCATACCACTTTTACTCGCCATGGCGACGTTGTTTGCTCTTGTACCCGTAATTCCGTACAAAATCGTCATTATTGCCTTTGGCTACAGTTACGGCACTGCAACAGCAGCCTGGATATGCTGGCTTGGAACCACATTTGCTGCACTGCTGGTATACACCGGAGCAAGAACGATATTCCGAAATCAGGCCAGAACCTATCTCGAACGCATTCGGGGTTTAAATCGATTTACAACGTGGATGGAGGCTCATCCCTTCATGGGTATCATGTCTATGCGACTGTTGCCCATCGTGCCGCAAATGGCGGTTAATATCTATGCGGGCATTACCTACACCCCATTCTGGGTGTTCATGGTTGCGACAGCGATTGGCAAATTGCCTGCGATTTTTGTTTTTGCCTATGCGGGTGCACAAGCAGAATCATCAATCTGGGTGAGCCTGTTAATCCTTGCCGGTTATCTCGTGTTCATGACGATAATATTACTTTGGTTTCGCTTACGCTCTCGTAAAAAAGTCTAAGTCGGAACAGTCAGAAACATTTCAGACTCATCCTCTTTACGATCCTGCTTGGTTGGCTTGCCAATTCGGGATATAATAGAAGAGTAAGCCAAAATATCATTCTTCATCAGAAATGGAGTGACTATAGCATGGAACAACATACTAGTGAAAAAGCAACTTTTGCAGGCGGGTGCTTCTGGTGTATGGTATCCCCCTTCGAGGAACTACCCGGTATTCATAAGATTGTATCGGGATATACAGGAGGACATACGGAGAACCCAACATATGAGGAGGTCTGCTCGGAAACGACAGGTCACGTAGAGGCCGTTCAAATTACATTCGACCCTGCCATCTTCCCATATGAGAAACTCATTGAATTGTTCTGGCAACAGATCGACCCAACAGATACGGGTGGACAATTCCATGACCGTGGATCATCTTATCAGACAGCCATCTTCTATCATAGTGAAGAACAACGCCAGATCGCAGAAGCTTCCAAAGCAGCTTTGGCACAAAGCGGACGTTTTGACAAACCAATCTTCACACCGATTTTGCCAGCGAAAACGTTCTATGAAGCAGAGGAGCATCACCAAGGTTACCATCACAAAAACCCTGCGCACTACAAACGGTACCGTAAAGGTTCTGGACGTGAAGACTTTATCGAACGCAACTGGTCCGGCAAAGTGGATAAAGACGGCCTGAAGGAGCGTCTGACGCCGCTGCAATATGAAGTTACCCAAAACAACGCAACCGAACCAGCGTTCCATAACGAGTTCTGGGATCACCACGGTGACGGAATTTACGTCGACATCGTATCCGGTGAGCCATTGTTCAGTTCCACCGACAAATACGATTCAGGCTGCGGCTGGCCAAGCTTCACCCGTCCACTACGTGACTACAATGTGAAGGAAAAAACGGATCTCAGCCACTTCATGATTCGTACCGAAGTGAGAAGTCGTGAAGGGGATTCCCATCTGGGTCACCTGTTCAATGACGGCCCTGCCGAAGCTGGTGGAATGCGTTATTGCATCAATTCCGCAGCCCTTCGTTTTGTACCCAAAGAAGATCTTGAAAAAGAAGGATATGCCGAATACGCCGTACTTTTTAATTAAGTAATGGTTCATTGAAGTACGTATTTACGTATTTAAGAAGCGCTAGCGAATCGATCGCATCTTAAGAGGACAATTCACTTGGTATGCTAATTTTAACGAATTTCAGTCACGTTATTCCGGTGAAATTGCGGAACAGCCTGAGACAGCACATGTAAAGCGATGAAATAATGTCTCTACGACTCGTTAAACCGCAGACTTGAGGGAACTGGAGCTATTAACTTGTGCTCCGTTCGTTAGACATTAAGTAAGACTAAAAAAGGGACTTCCCGTCATCTTCATGACGCATGGGAAGTCCCCTTTTTATTTCTCTTTTTTTGTATATAGATTGGAATTAGCTTACATCATACTCACAATCCAGCCGATCCAGTAGGCAAATGGAATCAATAACAACTGAGCCAACAATGTGCCAAATAAACGGGATACAAGCATACAGCCATAGATCTGATTCATTCGATCCAGCCGGATTTCACCACGCAGAGATTTGTCACTGAGCAACGAAATGCGAGGATCAATCAGAATGGTTAACAGAATAGTTGCTACTCCATTAATGAGTCCTGTGGATTGCGAAGCAGCTACAGCCTGCCCCGGATAAAGATACGCAGCGTACAGACTGGACAGAACTCCAGTCGTATAGATCGCTGTCACCGCTATGTTCAACGTCATTAGACGTCTGGGCATTCCATTGTGTACCAATAGCTTTGCCATTTTCCATGATGGCGGAGTAATGTAATACATCGCATTTTTGAACTTGCTGCGCTTCAGCAGACCTCGAACCATGGAAGGAATCGATCCTGCCGCCTCAAAATGAACGACCATTCGGGAAGCGAGCTTGACCATCGTTGGAAAACTTAGAATAGCCAGGGCTGTCCCTACCGTAGCCGCACCCATTAGCCAGTGCAGCTGTGCTGCAAAGTGTGGGTTACCTCCATTCGTCGCAGTATCCACGAGATTACCTACCATCGGCCCTTGGGCCATATTGGAGGTACGCGACACCAGCAGCAAAATTCCGGACAGGGACAAGGCCAGCGCGATTCTGCGAGTACGTAATCCCCCAAGGCGCAGCGCATAGGACAGACTGTCAGCGGCATGAATAAGCATCGTAAACAACATAGGAATGGCTAGGCTCAAACTAAACATATGTAAATCTCCTTATCTTTTTCTAATGAGCTTCTATTGTAATTTCAAGTATGGAAGCATTATACTCCTCATCCACATAAAAGTATAGAAAAGGGCAGAGAAGCTAAACAGTAGAATGCACCAAAACTACAGCGTATGCTTCAAGGTTCTCCACAATAATCGTTTATTCATCCGGGTACAGGGTAATATACAAATAACTTATATTGTACAGGAGGGAATCAATATGCCGTGGAACAAACAGGATTATCCCGTTTCCATGAAAAATCTGGAGCCTCGTGTCAGACATAAGGCCATTGAAATTGCCAATGCACTGCTGGATGACGGTTATGAGGAAGGACGCTCCATTGCGATCGCTACTGCCAAAGCGGAAGAATGGGATGAGAACCATCCCACATCGAAGCATTCGAAGCAGGGTACGAAACAACCTTCATCAGACAGCAAATCAGAACATGGAAAATCTTCATCTCCACGCCGTCATTCCGAACCTGTCACTTCTTCCAAAAGCCATGATAATATTCATGTGGTTCCTACCGACTCTGGCTGGGCCATCAAGGAAGAAGGTCAATCCAAATCTCTGGCTACGTTCCGAACCAAAGCCGAAGCTGTGGATGCTGCCAAAGAAAAGAGTGAAAAACAGAACATTCGGGCTATTATCCATAATGAAGATGGACAAATTGCCTCTTCCATTAAGCCTTAAGTGAATCTGTTCTAAAATAGGATATATCGTGAATGTATTACGTTAATTTTTTTAGGCAAGCAAAAAAGCCCTTTCGCCGCTAATGGAATGATTCCCATCAAGCATGCAAAAGGGCTTTGTGTGTGGTATGAGGCAAGCCCACCTTATTCAAACAACTTTCATTTCGAATAGGGTGGTCGTTACGTTTAATGCGAAACCCCTCTAGCCACTGGAACTCGTTGTGAAGCACCGCTGACTACTTTGGCTGCAGTCGACACGGGCAGTTTCACAGCTGAGGTCGTAACCGTCCGGCGAGCCGGGAAACTGACCATGTACGTAATCACTTTACTGGCAATCCATACGGCC
The DNA here is from genome assembly GCF_038020215.1 of Paenibacillus sp. FSL F4-0087. Classification (NCBI taxonomy): domain Bacteria; kingdom Bacillati; phylum Bacillota; class Bacilli; order Caryophanales; family Paenibacillaceae; genus Paenibacillus; species Paenibacillus sp. FSL F4-0087. The sequence continues at coordinate 5,022,964 of NZ_JBBODJ010000001.1, read as the reverse complement.
AGAATGGTATATAAAGTTTCTTTTACCGGTAGAAAGAAAAGCGACAATCCGAGTACAAACGCATCGCTGACAAAGAAAACCGTTCCCAGCTTCCAGCCCTTCCAACGGCTAATGAGCACCGCCAGAATGTCATCTCCACCTGTCGCTCCTCCGAATCGTAGCACCATGCCAGCTCCCACGCCGGTAATAACACCGGACAGGACTGCCGGAATCCACAGATTACCATGAAACGGAATGACCAGGGTAGAGTACCGCTCAAACCCGTCATAGAACAATGAGAATGCGGCCACACCCAGCAGCGCCTGAATCATGAATTTCCAGCCCTTGAGGAACCAGGCCAGAATCATGACTGGAATATCCAGCAGTAGCATGCCGATTGCAGGTGATAAGCCTGTCGCGTACTTTCCAAGCAGGGCCAGACCGACAAATCCGCCCTCCGATAAATGATTCTGAAAATTAATGTGATAGTAGGCAAATGCCAAAATAAATGTTCCGAGCAGCATAATGGCGAACTTTCCCGCCTCTGTCTTAACTTGTTGTAAGGTTAACGATGTTCTCTTCATTCAGGTTCCCTCGCAGTTTGTAAAGGTTGGTTTGCACCGACCGTACCCTGCAAAAGGCAAGCCTGGAAGAAATCATCGTATTTGTCCTTCGAATATTATTCATTCCAATCCCCTCTTTCGCAGAGTCAGCCGTTTTTTTCTTTACGGTGGTGTACTCTACAAGGGGCGCTAAGTGTAAGAGAGATCGTAACGTTTCCAGATCGTCCTTGGGGAGATTATCCTTCGGGAACTCATGGTATCCTGATCCTTTCTGTCTGTTGGTGGTTAGCTATGCTTGGTTAAACGAATTGAAATATTACACTATTCACAAAGTCGAACGTCTGATATCACACTTAACCCACTTCGATTGCAGAACCCTCTTTCGATCGCTGTTATCCACGAATTTTTCTGATCCCATATTTCAAAGGGGAAAATTCGTTGATAAAGGCGAGCGCTTCGCTTCTACAGACTGGTTCTGCACTCTTCGTTCCTGTGTGAATGTAAGTTCAACATGATTCAAAACGTGTAATCGTTCATTCTGCTTAAACACCAAAGCTAACTTGCTTGTTCTTCTATTATATAACACCGATGTGATTGGGTCGAAACAGCAGACCCTTCAAATATGCGCAAAAAGCACACTCTGGCCTGCATAAGCCGTCAAACAGCCACACCAGGACAAGCTTCTCTAACTAATGGTGCTACCTGCTCCTTCATTCTATGACTGAAGCTTCCAAATATAACTATCCAGTCACCCAACTGTGACAATTTGGGTCCATTTTTTATTTTTCCGCGGATTTTAAAGGAATCATTTCCCTCTTGCACATACACTATAGCAAATGTAATCGGCTTATCTTGGTCCAGCTAAACGTTTCCAGACTTACTCTGCTGTTTATGGTATAATATAACAATTGATTCCCACTACCCGTTTAAGCGAGGCGGATTAATGAAAACGTTAAAGCCAAGAGTCTTTATTGGCTGCTCGCTGGAAGCGAAGCCGATTGCAGCCGCAGTACACGAAAACTTGCGTTTCTCGGCCGAAGTTACCCCTTGGTACTCCGGAGTTTTTAATCCAAGCAGTTATACCATGGACGATTTGGAAACAGAAGTGCGTACGACTGACTTTGCCATTTTTATTTTTCATCCGGATGATATATCGAAAATTCGCGGGAAGTACTATGCCTCTGTCCGTGATAATACAATGCTGGAAATGGGTTTGTTTATGGGTCGGCTAGGACGAAAGCGTATTTTTTTCATTCTCCCTGAAGATATTACGGACATCAAAGACGCTTCCAAGATCGAAGGTTTACGCATGCCTACAGACCTCCTGGGATTAAATCCACTGGTTTATGAAATTCGTTCAGACGGGAAATGGGCGCCAGCCGTCTCGGTGGCCTGTTCCAAAATCGCAAACAGCATCGAAGAACAGGGACGATGGAGCGATCCCGAAGTGGAAAAAATCATCGAGAAACATAAAAGGTCTGAGGGCGAAGCCCGATTACAGTTGCTCAAGCTACTGCGATTCTTCAGGGAGTTACTGCGTACCCGCAAAGCAGATTCGGTGATGTTGGAGCGAATGAGCGATGCACTTCGAAGTGCATTTGTATCCCTTCCTCCATTTGCCGTGCGTGGAACTGCCATATACCGTACAGATGACAGTGGTCATATTGAACAATTATGTGGTAATGTTGGGGAACCGGGGAGAAAATATAACTTGTCCGCCAACGACGACAAACAGCCTGATGATCCGAAGCGAATTCTGGTTATTGATTCTTACCGGGAGAACAAAATCAAGATCAATCTCTACGACGACTACCTTGAGAAAGAGTATCTGCTATGCTATCCTGTAGCCAAGAGGTATGTAATCACAGTCCATATTATTGGACATATTGAAGCGGATGAGGCGATATTTCAGCAGATGGATTTGGAGAATCGTCATCTGTTCAACGCCATCAACGATTTGTTAGGAGGCGAACCGGAATGAAACCGGAAACGAAAAAAATAAGCAAGCGCTGGGGCAGCGAGAAAAAGGTACGCCTCAGTTCTGCGCCCGAATCATCACGACCGGTTCCGGAACCCAAGGAAGAAGATCGTTTCCACAAACCGGCCGTACCGCTGACTACGATTGGCCCTTCACTGAAGGGTAAAGAAAGACCTTACAAAGTGATTCTGGAAAAAGAGGCTCTTTATGAGAAGCCTCAGTATCTGGCTTAACCGCTTTATGCTCATATACAACTCTGCCGTCTGGTTCGGCAGATCATCTCTGGCCCCGCCGCCCAAGGCAGGGGCTTTTTTGTTGCAACACCTTGGCAATTCTTCATAACCTTCCCCAATCAACGAACCAAAAGCTCTTCATCTCTTCCTCTGATGCATTAAGTCGTTTTCTTATGCCCTTAGGTTTCCTGCAAAACCCAAATATTATACCTTATTTTGGAGATGGCCTGTCCCTATTTCACCGCCTACAACCTCAACATCAATCGCATACGGACTACTTCCAATATTTCTCGGTTGTATTATGTATCATCATTGCATATATTGATTATAATATAAGAACATACGTTCTGTAAATAAGAACATGTCCGAATTCAAGGTTAAGGAAGTGAAAGTATGTCATCATCCCCTTCCGCCCCATCCCCTGCGGATGAAGACCACCGATTGATTAAAAGCATGGTTGTACGCACCCTGCTGCTGGATGTGCTTGAACGGGATATTCGCACACTGGATACGTTGCAGCTCAAAATGCCAGAGGTGTACATTCTGTCTCTAACCCGCATTCAAAATGATGTACTTAAGGAAATGCTGACGCTTCGCAAACAGATGAGAACTCGTGGCGTTAAGGTTCTGGAGGAGAAACGGCAAGTTGATGGAATCGAAACCCAGTATCTGTGCAGAGGATATTTGCAGCGATTCTATATGCTATGGACGTTCGCACGGAATGAAGTCAAAAAAGAGCTTAGTCGGCATTTGGATATGGACTTGACCCAGCCGTTATAGCTGATTCATCTGCTTAATGTACCCGTCATCGCTTGAATTCACAATTCTTAGTCCACTTAGTTCGCTTACTCCTCAGAATCCTCACCCTTCTGCCTAATCGAAACAGGTTGACCCCGGAAGGCTGCGTTCATTAAGATGGAATAGACTTGTCTGTACATTCCGTTCAGACTTGTAATGAAAATGGATTCCTATAAGCAACAAACCTGCCTGCCATTAACGGCGGACAGACTTGTTCATTGGAATTGCTTTCAACGTCTTATCAATCAAGGAGTTGTACTTCATGGACTTGAATTCGCATTTAATTAAAAATCAAAAACCCGCACATACAGGCATTGCCGCAGATGTTACCGAACTGATCGGCCAGACACCTGCCGTTAAACTGAACAGACTTACAGGTAGCGATTCCGCTGACGTATACGTCAAGCTGGAATATTTCAACCCCAGCGGCAGCGTCAAAGACCGTGCCGCCTATAACCTGATCGTTCAGGCTGAACGGGCAGGGCTGCTGCTTCCAGGCGCAACCATTATCGAACCAACCAGCGGCAATACCGGCATCGGTCTGGCGATGAATGCTGCTGCCAAAGGATATAAGGCCATTCTGATCATGCCGGACAACATGTCCAAGGAACGCATCAATATCCTGAAAGCCTATGGTGCAGATGTCGTACTTACCCCTGCTGCGGAACGAATGCCTGGTGCGATTCGTAAGGCCAAAGAACTGCAGGCCGACATTCCAGGAAGTTTCATTCCCCAGCAATTCGAGAACCAGGCGAACCCGAACATCCACCGGATCACCACGGCTCCCGAAATTTTGCAGCAGATGGAAGGCAAGCTGGACGCCTTTATCGCAACGGCGGGAACAGGCGGTACCATCACCGGAACGGGAGAAGAACTGCGCAAGCAGCTGCCGGATATTCGTATCTATGCGGTAGAGCCAAAAGGTTCTCCGGTGCTGTCCGGGGGCGAGCCCGGACCCCACAAGCTCGTCGGTACAAGTCCGGGGTTTATTCCGGACATTCTGAATACCGACGTGTGGGATGCCATTATCCAGGTGTCCGATGAGGATGCACTGGATACGATGCGGCAGCTTGCTGCCCGGGAAGGGCTGCTGCTCGGCCCTTCCTCTGGCGCTTCGGTGTGGGCCTCCCTTCGCATCGCGAAGGAACTGGGGCCGGGACACCGGGTGCTCTGCATTGCGCCCGATACCGGGGAACGGTATTTGAGCATGGGTATTTTTTAACAAAGAAAACTCTTGCACAAGTCAAAGGCTCCCCTCCAAAATGAGCGCTTGATCACAGCCGGACGTTGAATCCGTAGCGTACAAGTACTTATTCTGGAACGGGAGCCAGTTAAATTAAATATTCTAAATATGAATGTGAACTAGTGAGTCAGGGTTGTCCATTCTACACCTTCGGGAAGCAGAGCCGCAATGCGGTCTTTGGCTTCCTTTTTGCTGTACAACGATTCATCGAGAATCGCGGCGGTACCCGAATCACTGCTGGTCCGAATCAAACGTCCCAGACCTTGCTTCACGCGCAGCAACATGTATGGAAGATCGATCTCTTCATAAGGTGCAGCTGACGCTGTACGTTTTGCATTAAATACAGGGTCCTGTGGTGGATACGGGAGCGACCAGATCATGACATTGGATAATGACGGTCCTGGAACGTCCAGACCTTCCCACAGATTGACGGAGCATAGCACACTTTCCTCATCCTCCTGGAAAGCGGCAATCAGGTCACTAATTTCCCGATCTCCCTCATACATAAAACGTAACCCTTGAGCCTCAGGGACATGAACAATGTCCTGCTTGAATGCACGCAGTTCTTCCATCGTACGGAATAGAATCAGGGCACGACCCCCACTCTCCTGAAGCAGCGTCACGGCGTCACGCAACCGATTTTCGTTTTCCGGGTGACCAGGTACAGTTTCATCTGTAATCTTCATCTGCATTTTGTCCGCGTAGTCATATGGGGAAGCCACGGAGAACGATACAAAATCATCAATGCCCAGGCTGTCCGCCACATAACGGAATGAACTGTCCACAGATAACGTCGCAGAGGAGAACACGATTGGAATACCTGTGTTGAACACACGCTCGTTCAGAATTTCCTTCACGGTACGCGGCATGATCGATAAGGTTATCTCGTCTTCGCTCTCTTCAGCCCAACAGATGTATCCATCTTCCTTACGGAACAACGCAAGTGCAGACTGAATCATGTCCAAATGTTCTTCCACGACACGCATCTGATAGCCATCCAGCGAGAACAATCCGCTCTCAAATACCAATTCTTCGCCGATCGCATCCAATACGCTGGTCAGTCGTTCAATCTCACGCAGCAGCGGCGGTTCTACCCGCACTTCTTTCCGTTCCGATCCGGGAATGGCTACCGTATACGTATCCAGCAGCGCGAACAATCGTTCACTGCTCTCAATCGCTTCATCCACACGCTCGGCGAGGGATTCACGAATCTCACCTTCGAGCAGGCGAGTGACGAGTTCCTCGAAGATGCGGTGTTTCAATTTGTAGCTCAGTGCGTTCAGGGCTGCTTCTTCCAGCAAATGTCCTTCATCAAATACAACTGAGCTGTGATCAGGCAGCAGGGGCAGTTGGCCCTCGCGTTTGCGCGCATCATACGTCCACACATGCTCCATGTAATAATCATGGGAACAGATGATGATGTCTTTGGAACGACGGTAATGGTCACGCGACAGCGTCAGGCCGCAACGTTGACGTTTTGGACAAACAAAACAATCCTGGAACGGGTCCCAGTTGATTTTGTTCCACTGACGATCATTCAGATGTGGATACTGTTTGCGGTCACCATACGGATGGAAGGCCTGAAGTGTACCCGGCGTATTCACAAAATCTGGCAGACTCTCATGTACTTCTTCAATAACAGGCGCATCTTCATCCGCAAATCGCATCGCACTTAGTTTGTTCAGACAGACGTATTGGTCCGGTGATTTGCCCAGACGTGCGTCCACTTCCAAGTCCAGATGTGCAGCCAGCTTGGCAATATCTCCGCCGGGCTTCACAAGCTGTTCAATCAAGGACTCATCGGCACAGGCGATCACTGCCGGTTTGCCCGTATAACGTGCATAACAGACCGCGTAGAGCAGATAGACTAACGTCTTGCCTGTTCCGACACCGGCCTCAGCCATAATGGTCTTTTTATCTCCATAGGCCCGTTCGAGCTGGTACGCCATAAAAATCTGTTCATCCCGTACCTCGAAGCCGAACTCTGGCAAAATATCGTAAAAAACATCGGCGACCCATTCTCCCAGACGGGATACAAAAGGTTCAGCCGGATCATATGCAAAAGGATAACGTTGTGTAGACAATCCTAGGTCAGCCTCCATTCTTAGACGCGGTCCTCTTTCATTTTTCCGTTCAAAAAAGGCCGCAGGGCAAAAGTTAATTATCTCACGCGATGAAGCGGGTGACAAGCTTTTTTTACGAGATTATTTGCGAGGTTTAATGTATAGAACCAATTTTCAGGGAAAATATATACAGGAATCCACTTTAAGGAAAGGCGGTGCTCCACTCCATGAATCATCAGTCTTCACAACCAGAGCATTCCTCAGACAAATCAGCTGAGACATTAACGGATCGACAAGGGCATCCCATTACGGACAATCAGAATGTACGAACCGTTGGCAACCGGGGACCGACTACGCTGGAGAACTATCATTTTCTCGAAAAAATTACTCACTTCGACCGCGAACGTATTCCGGAACGTGTGGTCCATGCCCGCGGTGCTGGCGCTCATGGCATATTTGAAGCGTATGGAACAGCCGGGAGTGAACCAGTATCGAAGTACACACGTGCACGTCTATTTCAGGAAAAAGGCAAACAAACGCCCGTTTTCGTTCGCTTCTCTACCGTTATACATGGCGGACATTCACCGGAGACACTGCGGGACCCGCGCGGATTTGCTGTAAAATTCTATACCGAAGATGGCAACTGGGATCTGGTGGGTAACAATCTGAAAATCTTTTTCATTCGCGACCCGCTCAAATTCCCGGATATGGTACATGCCTTCAAGCCCGATCCGTTAACCAATGCACAGGATATGGAGCGGTTTTTCGATTTTGTCTCGCTAAGTCCTGAAGCTACCCATATGGTGACATTCCTCTTCTCTCCATGGGGCATTCCAGCGAATTATCGGCAGATGCAAGGGTCGGGTGTCAATACATATAAATGGGTCAACCAAGACGGCATGGGTGTGCTCATTAAATATCACTGGGAACCGCTCAATCAAGGCATACGCAACCTGCTGCAAAAAGATGCCAGCGAGATTCAGGGCCAGAATTTCAACCATGCGACATTGGATCTGTATCACGCCATTGAACAAGGGAACTATCCCGAATGGGAGCTGTGCGTTCAGGTGATGGAAGATGGCGAGCATCCAGAACTGGACTTTGACCCGCTAGACCCAACCAAGCTGTGGCCGCAGGATCAGTTTCCTTTTCTACCCGTTGGCAAAATGACGTTGAACCGTAATCCCGAGGATTATTTCAATGAAGTGGAGCAAGTGGCATTTGGTACAGGTGTCTTGGTGGACGGGCTGGATTTCTCAGATGACAAACTGCTGCAAGGGCGCACCTTCTCCTATTCGGATACCCAGCGTCACCGGGTGGGTGCAAACTACCTGCAATTGCCTGTAAATGCACCGAAGAACCGGGTTGCGACGAACCAGAGCGGCGGGCAGATGCAGTATCAAGTGGATCGTGCACCGGGTCAGAATCCGCATGTGAACTACGAGCCTTCGTCGCTCGGTGGGTTAAAAGAAGCAACCCCACGTGGCAAGGATCATGAACCACTGGTGGAAGGTCGACTTGTCCGCGAGAAGATTGAGCGAACTAATGACTTTGGACAAGCGGGGGATACGTATCGGGCATTCGAAGATTGGGAGCGAGATGAGTTGATCAGCAATATGGTTGGCGCGTTGGCACAATGCAAACCAGATATCCGGGAGCGCATGATCTCTTACTTCACCCAAGCGGATGCGGATTACGGTCGACGCGTCTCTGAAGGGTTGGCCTCTGTTCCAACCGATGATAGCGCAACGGTCCAACCGAAACATGAACCAAGCGTGGAGCAAGCAGAGAAACGCAGTCGTGAGACGGACGGATATTAAAATAGCTGGACAGCGTTTAGACTGATAAGTCTGACACTGTTAGTACATTCGAGTATGTTGAGTAAGCAGATTACATTCTGAATTAAACATAGCCCTGATCGTCAAGTTGCCCGTTGTAGCTGCTATCAGGGCTTTTTCATGACTAGTTTGAGTGTAATCTCCACTTCAGGATGCATGCAGCTATGTATTTTAAATTAAATGAAGTTCATATGAGTGGATCGAAGGTAAGACTTGTGCTCGGGGGATGGAAAAGCGTACTTCTCTACGTTCATTTCAGATGATCCTTCGTTAAATGAGAGCTATCACCCAATGGAAAGATTACATAATTCACGTGATATTAAAGGCATTGGAAGCTTGCAGGCCTGACCTGCCTGCATGTACCTCCATCTGATCAGATGATTATTGATGATAACGCTTACAACATTTACCATAAAGCTGTGTCCTAGAGATTACATCTAACCAGCCGGCATGATCTATCTCATAGGTAACGGTCTGGTACACGGCTACCACATGCTCTTCATTCTATTCCCAATTAACCAAGGAGGTTTGCGTAATGAAATTATTCCCATCTAGATCCACTCATTCATCTGTACGTTCCGAACGTTCTCTGAAATCGAAAATGGCCCAGATCTGTCTGAGCGCCGCGTTCCCTCTATTATTGATTGGTGGTGGATCGGTCGGTGCTGAGGAACTGATCGAGAGCAGCTTGCAAAATCCCTCTGAATCGGTGGCGACTTCGAATATCGCACTTGCTGCGGGTGATCTGTATGTGTCTCCTGGGGGTTCAGCCAGCAATCCGGGAACACTCAACAGCCCTACGTCACTCGCTAACGCATTAACCCAGATCGCCCCAGGCAAAACCATCTATCTACGAGGCGGAACTTACAGTTTCTCCGAAACCATTACCATTGAGCGTGGCAATAGCGGTACATCCGGACAACGTAAAAACCTGGTGGCGTATGGATCGGAGAAACCAGTCTTTGATTTCTCGGCCCAAGCCTTCGCTTCCACCAACCGTGGGCTGCAAATGTTCGGAGACTACTGGTTCGTCAAAGGGCTTGAGGTGAAGGGTGCTGGCGACAACGGCATCTTCATCGGAGGCAGTTACAACCGTCTGGAACAGATCGAAGCTCATCATAACCGGGATACGGGTATTCAAATGGGGCGTTATGCTTCCACTGCCGCCAAGAGTGAATGGCCTGCATATAATGAAGTGATTCGTTCGTATTCCCATGATAACTATGACCCGGATAATGGTGAGGATGCTGACGGTTTTGCAGCCAAACTGACCGTTGGCCCGGGCAACGTCTTCGACGGTTGTATTGCGGCCTATAATGTCGACGATGGCTGGGATCTGTATAGCAAAACGGACACAGGCGCCATTGGGGCGGTCACCATCCGCAACAGCATCGCCTACGCGAACGGTGCAACATCAGACGGCACCTCCACCTCCAACAGTGATGGTAACGGCTTCAAGCTCGGTGGCGAGAAAATCGCCGTGAATCACATCGTCGAGAACAGCATTGCGTTTAATAACAAAAAACACGGCTTCACCTACAATAGTAATCCCGGTTCCATCCAAATGAAAAACAACACCTCCTGGAACAATGGGCAAAGCAACTTTGCCTTTGATGTAGGCACCCACATCTTCACCAACAACCTGTCCTTCCAAGGCGGCGCCAGTGACAAAACAAGCGGAACCGATGTCAGCAGCACCAATGTCTGGTGGAAGAACAAAAAAAGTGAGAACGCCAAAGGCCTGCTCGCCAGCGCAGCCGACTTTGTCTCCCTCGTACCTTCGGTAACACGTAGCGCGGATGGCACGCCTGTCCTGGGCAATTTCCTCAAGCTTGCGGGTGGCAGTGATTTGATCGGCTCGGGTACGCCATCGGGTACGAATATTGGGGCGAGGTAGGTGATAGGTAATAAGATAAAAGAGTAATTAAAAGCAAAATCCCCTTCCCCATTTCGCCTAAGCGGTGGTAATGGAGAAGGGGATTTTTGAATTGCTGTGTACTGTCTGCCGCTGGCTTATGAAATAGGTAGATACTCACGGCTTGGCTAAAACCTCAATGATGAGTCTGCCGCCTGTGCGAAACCCTTGCTCAAACGCCGCTTCCACATACATAGATGTGGACTGTCCGATCAAGTCTATCAATTGTTCCAAAGCATCGTATTCACTTTCGGTAAGCTGTGTTTTGTAGTCCTGCATCAGGTCCGATATCTGGCGATTGATTTCCTGATACTCAGCTTGCTCAGGATGAATCGACTCGTCCAACCGCAGGTTTCCGTGAAACAAATCTTCGATCAGGTTTGACATGTTATCCCCACCTAGTCTTTTTACCAACTATTCTCACTATACTTTAGCGGATTTTACGCTAAAAATCAATAGCGGATAACACGCTAAAGTATGATGTTGTTGAGGTGATGAACATGTATGCTCGTATACGCAATTTACGTGAAGACAAAGACTTATCCCAGACACAGATGGCCGCTTATCTCGGATGTAGCCAACGTGTTTATAGCAACTATGAACGTGGTGAGTTGGATATTCCAACAGCTATATTGATAAAGTTGGCTGATTATCATCAGACCAGTACAGATTATCTTTTGAACCGGACGGATGTAAGAAGGCCATATCCATCAAAGTGATTCGGCTTGAGTTTTACATACCCGAGGCTAAGTCCTCTCATGTTGAAAGCAAAGCCAAACTAGTACCCTGGTAATGTATTCACCCTTTCAAACTTGCTATGGGCGTTCGTCCGTAAGGATCATCAACCATAAGATCGAACTCTCTATAGATGAATGTCGGCGTATTAATCTTTTTCTATTGACCAACCATTCCTTAACAGCAAGGGGGACGTGGATTTTTTGATGTATTTCCAAGGAACAAGTCGATTCATATCCTCTTCTCTCCTGAACCAAACAGGCACGATATCAGACACATGTTATAACGCTGATTCAGAACTATTTCACCAGAACAAACCACACGTACCATGATCATCATCGCTGAATCGTATCAAGCTTGTCCAGCGACCTTCCATGCTGATAACCAGGTGACGGAGGGTCCAGTAAGTTCTTGATTGCATCTAACGATGCTGCCCGTTCTTGACGTCACTACCACTCTGCTTCTTAGCTGTAAATGTAAGTGGAGTGTCACCCATACGTAAAAAATTGTAGAGCGCATGCGAAATATCGGGATGAACAGACACAAGAATCTCAAGCAATTCTTCTGCTGTATGATTCTGTAGTTTAGTCAGATCAATATTATGAGACTCTGGTACTTTTTCGGGAGCCAGTTGAATATATCCCATCCGTTTGATGATATTGGAGAGGTCATCCTGCCAAAACCCATTATCTGTCGCTTTACAGCAGGCGGATGAACCGAATTCGCAAATGAAAAAATGGCTTTATGATACCATTTCAATTTCTCACCCCCAGAAACAAAAATAGAAGGCAGGAAATATTTCCTTACCTCCTAAAGTTCTTCATACTCCTATGGATTTATAATATTATCGAGTTACTATAGTGTTACTACAGATTTAATCAGCAATCCTCATACATTCATCACCATCCCTAACAAAGAAGGCCGCGACAATTACCCATCGCACCCCTATTTCAGTAAATTCAATTAATAACATCTATTAACACTGTTCTCATTTATTCCGATATTAAAATTAATTAAAAATAGGAGGGATTCTATGGGCAACTACCTATTATGGATGATTTTAATTTTAAGCGTCCTGACTACCCTAACAGTTCCAATAGAACGAACACGTTATAAAAAACTAAAACAGGAACTTGAAGCTCCTTTTGAGAAAAGAGATATATCCACCTCCATTGCTTTATTGGCATCCTATAACAACCTTCATCAAAAGGACCATGAATTGTTTAGAGCTGCTTTAGTACATTTAAAGACGCAGAAAGAGCAATACGCACATGAAAGTTTATTTGATGATATTCTAAAGATGGTTTCTTCCATAATACCAATCTTAGCGATTGTAGTCAGTTTGACAGTAACTGTTTTTAAGGACACTCTCGATACCCTTGTTACTTTCTTCGGAGCAGTGCTGGAAATAACCTCTTGTTTATTTATAGCAATCATCTTTATTACTTTCGTCTCACGTATTTATATATTTTCTTATAGAAGAGCAACCTCACTTATCAACAAGCATCTCATAATGGCAGAGGAAGTTGAAAGACATCCGCAAGAAAGTAAGATTTACATTCCATGAATAATTCTATTATTTTACTCATCCTGCTGAAGATTGATTTCCAGCTCAATTAACCGTTCCAGATCCTGAACAGTCTGCATCTTTATATGTCCAGCCTGCAGGTCTTTAACTCATTGGGCAATAAATGCCTAGTGGGTTCGTTTCAGACGATAAACCCCAGATAACCAAATTTCTCAATGCTCCGCTTCAGCTTCTCGTATTCTGGATTTCCTGGCTGAAGGTAAACGGGAGCATCACAGGCTGCTGCATTAATCTGATCGATTGGCACGATTCTGATGTTCATCTTCTCTACCTCCAATATTTCTGAACAAAAGAACACCCAAGTTTATTACTTGGATGTTCTGTTTCTGATATTATTAGGTAATCCGGTTTTATATTCTTCTTTGTCATAGTCCATGCCTAGTTGCTTTTTCAATTCATTATAATCTTTTACAGCTACTTTAACGAAGCGCTCTACAACATCGTCTGGGGTTTTTACTATAGATGATACATATTTACCCCAGGCATCTAATAACTCAGTAGAAGCATATGCAGATTTATCAAACATAAGCTTATCTGTGAATTCTTTGGTTAAAAATTCATGGTCTTTGATACTTCCAAGTACAACCGGACTCTTGGAAGTAACATTAAATGTTTCGAAAAGATACGCCCGGGCAACAATCAATGCATACAAAGGACTATATAAGTTATGTAACCTATCGAACTTCCTCCTTTTCTTTTCTTTGTATGGTTCAATAAAGAAATGTAGAATTAGAAATGTTGTTACTGCTATTAGAGCCGAGACACCTGCTGACAATAGTGGTATAGGAATTGAATTCATTTTTCACCTCACTTGCATATCAAAATTCGACATAAACTTGCCCGTTCCTTCTGCCCTAATTAAGTTGAGTTGGTTTCAACGTTTGGGTGACCATCATATGCATGCGTACGCTCGTTTCAGATGCTGTTCTCCGCTCTTCAAACTACCGATCCCTGTAATAGGATGTAACCAAAAAAAGGTCTCAGAACAGTTTTTAATTTGACAAATAAGAGTATAAGAACTGCTATTATTTAATATAAAACTTACCCTCTGCTGTCTTGATTTTCTTATTATCTAGCAATTCGTTCAAATAAGAGAACAAGACCATTTTTTTTAATTTAGTGGCATCCAGTAATCCCCTTAGATTTACACCTGATTCACCAGCATCCTGTATTTCATTCAGAATTCTTTCCATCATATTATTCTTTATAAGTTCTCCTATTATTTTTCTTCCCTCTGGAGAAATCCCATTTTGAGCATGATCTGTAGATATCATTTCATTACTTTGTTTTGCAATCTCCAATTTAGACAATGCCTTATCGATTCTTTCAACAAGTTGGACATTCGTTTTGTTATTTTCCTTAGTCACTTCAAGTAGTTTCACTGCATCTTCAATTTCACTTCCAACCTTATCTTGTAGAAGAGTCATAAAGTTTGTTTCATCTGCGAAATCACTTGGAGCATAAAGAACTTTATGCTTTTTTAGCAATACCAAAAAAAATGCTGCAACTAATCCAATAGGGAACACCATAACAAACCACACAAAAACTCTTTGAATTTCAAGCGGAAGTCCAAGCAATACTGTTGTACCAGCTAATTCTGCAATACCCGCAAATATCGCGATTATTGTAAGCGGATTTTGAACCTTGTTTTTATTATTCAACCTTCTCAACTCCCCTGAATAATAATAACCAGATTTCCAAATTGATACAATATGTGACAACAGCTATTTTTTAGTACAAACTGGTCTACTACAAAACTGCTTCATTCCATCCCATCTGCCCCAAACACAACCTTTGCATTTCTCTGGCTACTTGTTGGGACGAATGCGTATCTTCTTCCGTCTTCTGCTGCTGATCACTACAATTTCTCCAATGAAAAAAAGTCGATCCAATGAAGGAACGACTTTAATGTGATATGTATGATATTGGTGTTACGTCCTAAAAACATGCGACCGAAACGGTCGCTGCAAAAACGCTGCGCTCTTTGCTTTAAATGCATACGTACCTTGTAACTATAAAGGAAGAACAAGACCATTTTACTTAGAGTTGCAAAACTATGTCAAAGAGAAAAATCTCAGTATTTGACAATTTAAACAATATTGCCTCTGTTATCTCACCGTAGCCGGCTGATTCACAATAATGCTACATGTTCAGTGATTAATCTCTTTTTGTAAGACGGTCATCAAATCGTTTATTATAGTAAAGTTTTCTATTGATGTCCCCGCATGTGAAGCTAAAACGTTCAACTCATCGTGAGAGTATGTCACTTTATAATACTTCTCCAAGTATATTTCAAAAGAATACCACGCATCAGCTATTTGTTTAACCTCATAATCTTTAAAACATAATGCCAAGTTTTCCGGGGAGATGTAATGCTTATATTCAAGGTTAGTAAGATTTTTGTGAATTTTCATACCATCTGAATGTGTTATTGCCTTTAATATATCGTCACTTCTTTTCATTAAAACTTTTACGTATTGATATTTTAATGAATTTCTATACATCCGTTTTTCTTCTTCTTTGTCCGTGACCATTGATTGGTTTAAAATAAGCGTTTGCTCTGTTAACTGTACCGTTTTAACAGCTGCCTCTGATGCTTTATTAGTTGACTTGTAAACAAAGAACGATAAAACCAATGTTGCTAAAGCATTTATTACTGAGATCCAATCAGATGAGTCGAGGTTTTTAACCCACTCCATATGTTCTCCTCCAAAATAAAATATGAGAATATAAAGCGAGAAGATGAACGCCCCAGTCATATGCCCCTTATGGAGCTGTCCGTTTCATTCCCGCTTGACTTCCAATATTATCAAGTATAAAGTCTCATAGAGCCACCCATGATTCATGCATACAACATTCAAGAGATCATGATTAGGAAAGATGAAAATCAACTTGACAAGCTAAATCAACCTCTCTTTTACTTAGATCATGCTCTCCATAATTAAATATGAATTCTCCTATGTATTTCTTTTTATGCTTTTCTCGACCTATATCACTGTAAGAAATTTCTAATTCTATTTTAGGTATGTATTGTCCCTCGAAAGAATTATTTACTTGTTGCCTAATAAATGAAATGGTACCGAGGTAACATAAAAGTACAAAGCCCATGGGGAGCGCACAATAGACAGTATTACTACTAGTTTCCACAGGTAATATATAGTCATGCATCTGAATTGCATCAATTTGCTTATTGATCACCCCACTTAACAATCCTGATTCAACATAAGACAACATTGGAATCTTTTCGTTGTTTTGAATGTGTGCCACTTCGATATGTATCTTACTAATCAGCAAATCAATATCATAACACCATTTAATTTCCACATCCTTAGCAGCTCCCTTTCCTAAATTAAATATTTTGATAGGCACCTGTCTCGAACTTAATATAGCAAGTTCCTCACTCACATCTTTTTCACGAGAAGTTCTAACATTAAAATTCGTAAACCGATTTCCTTCAGATGTGAGATATACATTATTTGAGCTGCTTAATACTACGTCGGGCTTAAACGTACTTTTTCTTTGTTTGCTCATCTCTTTTAAAGTGAAAAGAGCTATACCGGATGTCACTAGAGTCGTAACTGTACTTAATCCAGATATAGTTGTGAATAGCCCCGAAAATTCTTCAAACATGCCTTTGCATTACCCCTTTTATTGAGAATTTCTGATATAATTCTTTAAAAATACAAATCAGCAATAGCTAATCTCATAATACCATATCCGCAAGTCTTATAGCTTCACACTGTACTATTAATTGCATCTGCACTACTAGTATGTGGAGAGCTTCCTTGTCTAGTAAACAGCAAAAAAATCGAAGGATCATAGCCAGAAACACTTATCAGGAGTTCCCCTTTGCTCGATTGCCTCCCGGTTGGCCCATCGGTTGAATTACTGAATAGAAGAAGAGGAACGAACGCCCCGGTCTAATGCTACGTTGTGCAGCCGTGCATTTCATTCGCGCTTTTTCTATGCTCCTAATGTATCACGGAAAAATGGTCTTGTGGGGTTCATCGTTGTCTCAAAATGAGATCAAAATTGGTTCACATTCGGTTCAATTAATTCCCTCTCTAATTACATCCTAAGATAGACTATAATGATATTGTTATATTCAATAGAACAAAGAATTGAGGTATACATAATGAAAATACTTAATGTACTTATTGAAAATCACAAAAGTATCAAAGATTCGGGAGAGATTAATTTACATAATAAAATCAATACTTTTGCAGGTAAAAATAATACAGGTAAATCAGCTTTTATTGAAGCAATATATAAGGTTACTCATGGTGAGCTAACTGAGTCTCTCAATAGAGATCCTGATACAGTCACTATAGTCATGGATATTAACTTATCAGATGAAGA
Source organism: Paenibacillus sp. FSL F4-0087 (assembly GCF_038020215.1). Classification (NCBI taxonomy): domain Bacteria; kingdom Bacillati; phylum Bacillota; class Bacilli; order Caryophanales; family Paenibacillaceae; genus Paenibacillus; species Paenibacillus sp. FSL F4-0087. The sequence goes on along the minus strand of NZ_JBBODJ010000001.1, from coordinate 5,005,672 downwards.
ACTTTCACTATTGTATGAAGAGGTAGATGAGCCATATAAATTAATTAACTCAAATCTTTTACAATTGACTTATATATATGATATTAATCAAAATAGATCATTTTTAGAAACAATAGAAAGATTTGCTGATGGTACATATACGCAATTTTATTTTGCCTCTACAGAGGCGCCAAATATGAATTATTTTGTTATTAATAAGTTCGATAAAAAGATTAGATTTTCTGGGATTCCTGTTTTTCTTACAAATATTCATAAATTGTGCAAAGATAAAATTATATATGTAAATGGATCTAGGTATGTTCAATCAAAAGAAAGAATTCACTTACAAAATTCTTTACAAATTGAAGGAACAAATCTTAATACCTTACTTTATACATTAAACAATAATGATCCTAGGATCTTCAATAAAATAAATCAAACATTTAGACAAATATTTAATGATGTTTTATATATTAGTACCCCCGTAAACGAAAACGATCAGACTCACATCAGTATATACTTTGAAGGCATTAACATCCCTATTCCCTTATCAGAGTGTGGAAGTGGTTACACTCATGTTTTACTACTGTTATCTGTGCTCTATACAAAAGAAAATAGTATAGTACTATTCGATGAGCCACAAGTATTCTTACATCCTTCTGCAGAAAAGGCCATATACGATTTGGTAAGTGAAAACAGTGAGCACCAGTATATATTCACTACTCACTCACCTATCTTAATTAATTATCCAATGGAAAAACACTTAGTCCATGTTAGTAAGTCAAATGGTGTTAGTACCTTCACACAACTCGAAAAAATTCAAGAACTATTGTCTGATATTGGTATAAGCAATAGCAATTATGCTCTATCTGATAAGGTGATTTTTGTAGAAGGTGAAACTGAAGAATGTATGTTCCCCATAATTCTCTCTCATTTCGGTTTAAAACAGATTGGTTATAACTATAGAATCTTAAACATGAAGGGAACTGGTAATTATTTTAGTAAGAATTCTGCTATGCGGGAGTATAAAAACAAACTAGACCTAGTTCTAAGTGGCATATCGGAAAGTCCAATACCTTATAAAATAATTATTGATGCAGATAACAAAACCAAAGAAAAACTTCTCACATTAAAAGAAAGTTATGGAGATAATATAATTATCTTGGAACGACGAGAGTACGAGAACTACTTTTTGGACTGTTATCAAGAGATTTCTGAAATCATTAACCAAAATTTATCTATAGCTGAGACTAATCCAGATCGAATAAAGAGCGAAATCGACCATTTATTATTAGCAACCCATGACACTAAGTTATTTCCTAAAAAAGATTCCAGAAATGCATTAAAAGATGTTGTTGGAAGTGAAGTGTTAGAACGCTTATTTGAAATTCACTCTTTACACTACAATAAAATAGTTCACGGAATGGAGCTGACTACATTGGTGTTGAAAAACAATCCAGAAAAACTGGAATTCTTTAAGAACGAACTGCAAGATTTCATAAAAGGATAATGGTACCAAGAAGAGAAGCTGACGAATTAATCGTCAGCTTCTCTTTTAGAATTCAGAATCATCTTGCTCAAAAAAGCCGATAATTTTCAAAGTATTTGCGATGCTCTCCAATCCCTCATCGATTTTGCGCTTGATAGTGCTGTCACTGAGTGCACGCCGGAAGAAGAGTATCGTTTCTTTGCGTGAATATCCTTGAATGTATCTGTAGTCAACGGCTTTACGGGCTTCCTCGTCTTTGATTAACTGTTGCGCCCTTTCCAACTGGTGTGTATAGAAGTCATATCTTTTGTACACCCAGCGCTGTTTCTCTATAAGAATCGTAGCGTTTTCCGTCTTGCTCGCAGCAGATCAGTTTTATTGAAAATTCAAGTTACTTTATAATCACCCTCCCTCTTAATATGATTTTAAAGTTTCTTGTTATCTTTTTATTGATACACCGCCTATTGTTGGAACTATAGTAGACTGAGGGGCTCCCATCAAATATTCACCGAATGTGAGAACATATGCGTCAGCTCGGTCAGGTGACTTTAATCCACGCTTCTTCATGTCTTTCTTACTTTCAAGAAGTATCTTGCTCTTGCTGGTCATTGACCATTTTCTTGCAGTCAATTAGTAAGTACATCGTCATCGGGTAGTTGTAAGACCGCAGAATCGTTGTTTATATAATTGCTCATGTTTTGTTCCAGTTGACCTTTAAATCTACGCCCACATCTTCGAGCCTAGGTTTTCATAATATTCATCGAAAAATCGCTAAAATTTACTAGGGATCTGAATATCCATTAATCGCCCATAATGTTGAATAACAAAATAGGATGTTATACTTGCTGTACAAAAAAATGAAATAAATTCAATATTTATTCAATATTACAAAAATAAGGAACCAGAACGAGCTATCCTAGTACAAATTATAGTTTACAGAAGCAGATTCGTAGTATATTGCATTAAAGTTGATTGGAAGAAAGGATTCATGAATATAATATACAGATATTGAAGACTTGTATGAATTCGAAATTGAAAACAGAATTTTTTTCGAGGAAATGGTACCGTCTCGAGGAGATGATTTAGATATAAAAGAAGTTAAGGCAAAAACAACCACCAACAATATAGCATCTCAAAAAGTTTTAGAGCAAAACGGATTCGAGCATATAGAAACTAGTGATAAAGAATTTGAAATGGATGGGCAAATGTTAAAATTCATTACTTATACATGGACAAATAAACCATTATTTAATCACCAATCGGACGCGGCTGTTTAAGCTGAAGATTATTAGCCAAATTCCTCGTTCAAGATACTGAGGGGTTAGGCTTTTTTTGTCTGTTAATATCTATTTTTGATAAGTAATAGAATTAATTTATAAACTTGACTGTGCCAATGATTAGGGGTACTATATGTTTGTATAAATGGAATATATTACAATTTAAATATTTATTTTGGAATCTTATATTTTCAAGATGGGTATCAGAGCCTATCATAGCTAAGATATCAATGCGTATAAATGAGTTTTACATCTTGTCTGCAACACATAATCATTGGCAGGCATTCATTTTACATATACATTCCTACTTCATAGAGTTTTCTAGCCTGTAGAGTTCTACCTCCTTAATTTCTTTTTCAGTAGAGAAAAAAGGGGAAGAACCATCTTTAAAAGAGAGGAGGGCAAGAGGATCTAAGCTGCAAGCAGGTCTATTTGTCGTACCGCATGTTTTTGTTAAAGAATACCCATAACAAGAAAGGTGGAATTTATTACTATGAGAAAATTGATTAGTTTAGCTCTTATTCTTGTTCTAGTGCTTTCGTTCAATGTTGCTGCCTATGCAGACGGTGACGTGACTCAAGCCAAACCGTTGACAAAGGAAGAAATTATTAATTCCAAAGAATTCCGTGAAGCTGTGAGAGCCGCTAAGGCTGAATTTGAATCACAGAAGGCTGATAACGCGGGTGGTCCAGTTCTGTTTGCGCCTGCTCCGAAAGTATCTCACATTAATGTATACGGTGTCGTATCTCCTAATGGCGGTCAAGAAATTTACGGCTTCAATAACAACCCACTGTCCACAACCAATGATCATGGTGGGGCTTGGATTCAGTGTATTACTTTCCAGATCGGTTATGACAGCAGTCACTACGGCAAACTTGCCGGCAATACAATGACAAACAACCGGTCTGAAGCTATTGATCTGGACGGTGATCGTGTTGTAGATGCTTGGGCCCATTCTTGGGTTTATGAAGCGCCTAGTACAGGCGGACAATTTGTAGGTACGGTCTATTCCATTAATATTCCAACACAGTGGACCGCTTGGATTAATGTTCGTTAACAGTAAGGATGTAATATGAATATTGGAGGAATTGGCTATGACAGCCCACTCTTCTGCTAACAATTATATTAGTATATTTTCTCAGGCGGCCTTGAAGAATGCGTCTCAAGAAGGTCCAGGATGCGTGGAACTAAGCAGAGGAAAAAAACAGTGGCTTCAATCCCTTAACCGATGCTGATGGTAAACTTACAGGTTCCTCCTTGTTGGCGCGACATATGGAGATGAAATACAACCTGATGCTTCGTTATGGTAATAAGGAAGCCCGTGTACGCATGGACAATGTGTTTGCAGACAAAGATTCCGCAAAGGCTCTTATCCGTGCGGTTTTGGAACGAGCTAATCATCCGTTAACAAGCGCTAAAAGCTCTGCCCAGCTTGAGTTAGAAAAGCATTTTTAGAGTCTTTTCTATCTTATGTGGATTGATGTAAACGGACTTGACTCTTGATTAGGCGCAGGGATATACATCCCCTGCGTCTTTTCTCCGTTGTGACATTACCCTAAGAGCAGTAGCAGAGCCACTTTTCAAGGAAATTGCCGAGTGTCTAGTTCAATAGGGTCAAACCTTCCAGTTCCACTTGTTTTAATAGCTCATTATTAAACGTATGGTCTCAATACGTTTAATCCGACTTTCAGGATTGGCTACGTGAATTCAATGTCACATTACAATTCATATCATTCAATTGATTTTGGAATAATATCAAGCGTTAGTTGCACCCATTGCTCTTCTCTGTAGTTGTACACATATTCTTGTGAGTTGTCCTTAAATTTAACCACAATAGGACACTGAGGAATTTACTACGACGAGCTTTAATGCTAACAATATTATTTTTTATCTATCCCTTTTTAACGGTTCAATACGTTCTTAAACCATCTTCAAGATCCTTCATATCCTTTTTATATGAGGCATACGAAGGAGGGGATATTAAAATAAAGACCTTGAGGATTAGAGTCCTCAAGGTCTTATCAGTTCCTAGTTCTTAATACTATAATGTTTCATTAACTTATTAGTCACATCTTCGGGTATACCTTTGGTAAAGTTTAAGGCCACCAAATCAGTAATAGCCCTGTCTATTGAAAAACATGAGTCACTACTGTACTTGCTCATTTCATCGTTAAAACCTAAAATACAAATGCCGTAACTTCTTTCTCCCCATATTGCCCAATTCAGCGACGACGATAACCATATAACTATTTCAGAGTTAGATAGAATAGCATCAGCAGGGCTTTCTTCTGGTCCCTGATTAAGGATATTCCAATACTCATCAGCGGTGGTACCCTTTTGTAAAACGCACCAGTTATATTGGGAAAACTCACTGTAGTAATAATTTACAGGGTCTGGATCTAAAACAGCCATAATTACAGAGGAGTCACCAAAAGTATCCATGATTTTCTCTAATTCATCCCAAAATTGATAGCTCATTACATAATCAAAATCAAAAACAACTTTATTTGGAAAGGAAACTTTAAATACTGGATTTGGTAACCTCTCGTCAACACAAATTACTTTTGAAACCAAACGTGATGCTTTCTCAAACTCTTCTGAGCTTTTAATCATTTTGCTCAAATTTGTCAGTCCCCAATAGAATCTTAGTTGTGACCCCTGTCGCACCCTTAGCCCAAAATTCAGCGTTGAGTTATTTAGATTCAATTGTATACCTATATTCAATCATGTTAGTATCTCCAAACTTCTTAATACAACGGATATGCCGATGGTTGCAATTCATACTCTCATTAATATTAGAGAAGATGCCCCGATGTATAACGAGGTCATCTTCTTTAAGAACGATACGGCAATTTTTATTATCCATATTAAAATGCAATATAAGAATGAACTCATTTCTCTCATTTTTCAAACAATCTTTTACTGTATTTTTGTTATGTTAATAGGGGTGTCCCAATTATCAAGATAAAAAATAACATTGGATCTAATATTTACTTTGTTCCAAACTTTCTTGTCTATAGGAAATGTTTCATCTCCAAAACTGTTTGATTTAACTTTAATATAGAAGGCCCCTTCATTTTCTAACTTTTTAGTTACCACTCCTGACAAAGGATCTTTCGTTGGTTCTTTATTAATTGAAACGATGTATAGATACTTCCCTTCATTCAGATACCGATAGGTTATTGAATCACCTTCTTTTAATTTGTTACATGATGGACTTTCAAATCGTTCTGTTTGAGTACTCCTGTTTATAGGCTTTGGTGGATCATTAACAGTTACCTTGCATGAATTACCTTTAAGGTCGACTGATATTATATGCCTGCTAGTTTGTACTGGAGTTGAATCTTTAATGAAAATAAAAAAAATGAATATGGTAATCATTAATAAAACACCTATTATTAATACCTTTCTCAAAATAACACCTCTTCCCTACAAAATACTTAATAGTATGGATTCCAACCAGTCCATCCAGTAGGTTTACCATCACTAGTAACAATTACAGTTTGCATAGTATACCCTTTGGGGTTGGCCACATAAATCATAGTAGTTACCGTACCCTTTTTACTTACTTCAACATTGCCAAAAACTGATGCTACTAAATAGTTTACATTCCCAAATCTTTTACTGGTAACTAGACTTGTAAGTCGTGAGGAAACATCCCCCATAATTGCATCTGCTTTTCCCTTCGTGTACGTTGTCTCATCGTAAATGCAACCAGTGCAATTATATTTTGATGAATCGGCATAATAAACTGTATTGTCTCTAGGGTCTACCATTACTTTCATATTTTTTGAAGTATCATCTTGCAGTACAAAAGCATTAAAGACAGGCATACTCTGTTTCAAAAGTCCCTGCATACCTTTGTTGCTGTTTCTTATCGCTTTTGCTTGATTTGCAGCTTGGTTTCTTTTTTTGTGTGCGTGAACCCACATTGATGAATTGTCTTTGGATCCTTTAAAAACCCCATCCCAGTAAACCCAATCTGCTTTTAAGGAATTTAATTTCCAGTTAATGTTGAAAACATCTACATCTACGGCCACATGCCCACTCGGATCTACATATTTTAGAGGATTATTACTTACATAAGAGTACAAATTCAAACTTAATGGATCATTCAATTCTCCCTCATACGTGTCCTCACCGATGAAACGTGCCATGCCTGGATCATACCAGCGTGCTCGCAGATATTGCAGCCCTACAGTATCATCCCAATATTCTCCGGCATAGCGAAGCATATTCGGTACGGTTTCCTCTGTTGTTAACGGTCCGCCCCAGATATCATAGGTATAGCTGTTCAACACTTTTCCTGCATCGTCTACAAGGCCAACGACATCTCCATGACCATTCAACTGGTAGTATTCCAGTTTACCTGTTTGCTTGTCCTGGCGGGCCCATAATTGCCCATACAGATCATAGATATAGGCATATGTTAGCTCTGCTTTTCCAGACGTTGCAGCGGCCTCAGCCATGAGTTTAGCTTCTTCATCGTAATAATACCGAATCGTTTGTTCGCCTTCCGTACGTTCATACAACAGTCCATCTCCATTATAGCTGTAGGTTACCGTTTTGCCTTCACCCGTAGCTTTAATCAGACGATTCTGGCTGTCATACGTATACTGTGCATCCTTTAGACCGTATACCTTACCACTTCCGGTACTGTACCGGTTACCATTCGGGTCATAAGTATACGTTTCTTTTTGCGTGCCCGTTTCGGTCTGAATCCGGCTCAATTCATCGTATGTGTATTGATCGGTTTCCCCATTCTGTGTACGGGACGTGATGTTTTTATTACCATCATATTCATAGGCGAACTGTTGCACCGCTGATGTCCCTTGAGAGATCGTGATTCCCGACAGGTCATAGCCATTGAACTGGTAGCTTGTGCTGAGGCCCTTGCCAAACGATAATTTCTCCAGTAAGCTATTGGACGCATAACTGAATGTCATACGATCCACAGGCGTCGTTCCCGATGCTGCGAGTGCAGAGGCCCCTCCTGAACCCGTGGTAATATCCATGGAGGTTACCCGATTCATGGCATCTACTTCGCCGTGAATGCGCAAGGATTGTCCTTTGGCATCCGTTAAGGTATACCCTAGACGTTGCTGGGTATTGTTTTCGTAATCAAGTCGTGTCCCATCCGGGAACGTCAGTCCGTTCAACATCCCATCTGCTGCTCGATAACTGTACGTGGTCTTTCCATGATCATCGGTCATCGATGTTCTGCGGCCAATCTCGTCGTACGTATAGGTTACATTCGTATCCGGTGCTTTCATACCTGTGAGCATGTTGTCACTATTATACGTATACTCTGTTACTTTCCCAAGTCGATCCTGTTTTTTGATCAGATTACTTTTCTTATCGTAATATAACGTTGTCGCATACCCGGCTGGACTCGGATGCGTCTGTTTAATGAGTCTTCCCAATTCATCATACTGTTTTGTGACTGTTTGCGTATTCGGTGATACGATCTGTGTCACTTGGCCCTGATAGCTATAGAAGTAGCGGCTTGTCTCTTGCTTCGGTGTGGTTACCGTTGTGATCTGTCCAAGCGCATCATACGTATAGGTCGTTCGTTGACCGTTACCATCGATAGATGCAATTACGTTACCATCGATATCATACTCGGTTTGTTGTAACGGAACATATGCACCATTCCGATATTCTTCTACCGCCGTCACTCGACCGAGTAAATCCATCTTCTCTCGTGTTTGATTGTCAGCAGCGTCCTTATAGGTCACCGTTTGGGCCACTGCGTCAATGTTGGTTGTTCCGGTGGTCCCGTCTGGATACTTTGTCTCTATCGCTTGTCCAAACGCGTCGACTACAACTCTCGTAACATTGCCTTCAGCATCCTCAACAGCCGTAACATTACCTTCGCGGTCATAGGCGTATTTGTACGTAGCCTCAGCCGTCTGCTCTTCTACCAAAAGACCTAACGGATTATACCGCTCGGTTGTGACAATGCCATCAGCCGATGTATTTGTAATGATGTTCTTAACATCATCATACGCCGTAGTTGATTTCGTACCATCAGCATGGACAATTTGTAGAAGTCGCCCTCTCTTATCATACTGATACGATTCCTGTTCCCCGGATGCATCGGTTGTCTTTTCCAGTTCACCAGCATTCGTATATTGATACGATTCCACGAGGGCTTCTGCTTTACCAGCAGCATCATTCACGGTTATGGACTTGGATTTCACCAAATGCCCTGCATTAGCCTGATAACTCAACGTCGCTACGCTGTCTTTAGCTAAATAGCCGCCTTTATCCGTGGTGCTGGTGACTCTTCCTTTATCATCCAGCTTCACTTCCGATTCAGTGAGCAACTGCCCGCCGTATCCATTTTTAGTTGTGCTCCGCAGAACGGAACCTTGGCTGTTATAGGTTGTTTCGGTGTATCTCTCCAAGGTACTATTAATCTTGCTGGTCGAACGAATAGGTTTGATCCAGTGATATGGAGCCTTACTCGTTTCATACGCATAAGTGGATTCTTGTCCGGTACTGCGCTTTTCTGAAGTCACCATTCCATTGGTATCATAGGTCATGGTCGTGGTTAGCTTCTCGCCTGCACGTCCACCCTCACTAACCCACTCCGTCATTTGAGTCGGAAGGTTTCGCTTCGTCTGGTTATCGTACTGCAACTCCGTGGAATAAGTCACGTCATCTCCAGTTAACGTGTGCTTATCTGCGCGAACCAAATCTGGATGAGCTGCAGCGCTAAACGTTTTGGAGAACGTCCAAGTATCTGCGGTGTTCTCTGCTTTCACTTTCGTTGTCCATGTTGCGGATTGACCGTATGCTTCCAGATCTTCTCCAGAGTACTCAAAGTTAACCTTGTCCAGAACGCCTTCGCCATCCGTTGTGCTAAACTGGCTTTTGCGCTCTCTTACTTTGAATACGAAATGGGAGGAAGCTTCGCCAATCTGTTTTAACTCCGGAATATATGCATAATCCGTTATAGCTGATGAAGGGCTTGTAATACGCGATAGCAACGCTGTATGCATCACACCTTGAGCATTTTGGTTGCTTTGCAACTCAGGTAAAAAGTTCAATTTGGATTCCGGATAATAATACGTATACGTCGTTGTCCGATCGAGAGCATCCGTGTATTCTCGCAAAATGCGAATGCCTTCGTCCTCGCGTTGCGTGTATGTTGCTTTCCGATCCGTTCCGGCAAGCTGTACAGTAACCTTCAGGTTGTCATAAGCAAATGTCAGCGCCTGACCTTCGCTGTTTTCAATTCTTGCAATGGCTTGGTTTCCGTTCAATATCGTATAGTAAAAATTCACGGTATTGCGGTAGCCATCTGTAATTTGCAACAGTTCTCCGACTTCATTAAATAGATAATCGTAGCCGTTTCGGATGGATAGACGATAACTGCTAGATACGCCATTAACAGTCACGGTCGCATCTCGCTTAACGGTTAAGTCATTCCATACGTAACCTTCCAGTTCCAGGTTCGCGTTTAAGCGGTAATTGCCCACGCCTGGAATCAGAATATACTGATGATCGCCACGCTTTTCCATGAAAGGAATGTCCCAACGCCATCCTTGCCCCAATCCAGCAGAGAGTTCTTCCTTGCGTGGCGTAACTATATTAGAATACGTCTGTGTCGTTTCGTCATATTCAACGCCCAGCTGTCCACTCGCTCTAGCGCTGTCATAGACGCGTGTCAGATCAAACGGAATGAGACCAAGTAGAGAAAGGTCAGTACTCCGAATCATCATTTCCCCTGTAGCAGTTGAGATGGATTCTGCTCCGTAAGACGTCATATAAAGCGATGCGTCATCTCGGATATCTACATGGTTAAGTCCAGTTTCGTCCACGGTTGTTCCTGTACCTGGAGCATCCTCATTAAGAGCATTAATCGAGAAGTTATTTTGCTGTGATGATCCGGAAGGGCGTAGCCCCTCCATTTGAATCGGTTCGCTTATTTCTTGTGCTTCTAGCCATTTTTCAGCAGCCTCGCCGCCTGTGCGATCTGTCTGTAAAGCTTTATACAACTGGTACAACGAGTAACCTTGATCTAGCTTCTGTTCGATCCAGTCTTCTTTGACCCCAAATTGCTCTTTTAAACTATGGATTGTAATGTAAGTGGCAGAAGGAATTGAATCCTTCCCTTCTGCCGCCGCTGCTGCTTGTCCTCCATATCCAAAAGAACTGAATCCACTAAGAACCAATATGGCACATAACCAAATAATCGTTAATTTCTTAAACACTCCATCACCTCAACCTAGATTTAGACAATCATTAATTAAATGGGAAAATCTTTTTCGTTCGTTTCGTTAAATTACCGTTGCGATCATACTCAAACACAATTTGATCTCCCGTAAATAGAACGACTTTAAGCAATTGATTGCCATAGCCATATTCATAGCTGTTGTCATTGCGAATGTTCATCCATGCTGCTTTTATGACTCCCTGAATCGGTTTTCCATCCTTTTCACTTAGCTTGAGATAATAATTCTGTCCACCTTGAAGCTCCCATTCAAGAACGGTATATTGCTCACCATATACCTGTTCTTGCTCTATTGAAGAAGCTACCGGAATGCTAAGTTCCTTATCTGAATACAATTCGATCCGAGGGTCGATGGAAAAATCACCTGATTCCTTTATGGCAATCCGATACTTGTCAGAACTATAGGGGTTAAAACGGTAGTACACATTCCCTTGCTGAACTGTGGGAAGCGCCGTCTCTGTGTTTTCATACAAAGTCAGAAACTCCACTTCCGCTTCCTTGACCGTAAAGTTACGGTAAGGACCTACAAATCTCAGCGATTGAGATGACACATTATGCACCTGAAAGTCAAACTTTCCAGGTATGTTTTGTGATCCTGTCTCATTTTCCCCTTCTCTGACAACCCCTTGATTCTGATCTCGAATAACGTAATCATAGGTTAATCCTTCTGCATGAGATGTAACGAGCGGTGCTGAATACGTTGATATGTTGGAGAATAACATCGTCGTATTTGGGGCCAAACTCCGTTTGATGAGCGCAGGCTCTTGACTGGGATTAGCTGTCACAGGAACGTCATATTGAATCGTTACCGGCTCCGAGGATACTACGGTTAAGACAAGCGTTCCACCCGCTGGAACTTCCCATGTTTCAAGACCTGAACCTTCTGTTAGATACCGATATTTATTTGTTCCTTCGTAGACCACAAAATCCACAATGGAATTGGTTGCTCTAATCCGATTCAACTGAGCCGTTTTCGAACCCGGATTTGTAAATACTGCGCTCTCACCTTGGTTAACGGTAATTTCTGTTTCTGGTGAAGGGACTTGATCATCTTGTCCACGGAAAACGCGGTAAATCCCACCATACGTTATGGGTTGATCTGAGATGTTGGTAACAACAACTTTTTTACCACCCAAGACATACGCCTCGATCGCTGTTGCTGTTCTACTGCTTGACACTGTTCCATCTACGTTGTAAATCGTGTAATCGTACACCCGCCCCGCGCTGCTGGAAGCATCATTTCGGACCCTTTTCGAATCTGAGCTTATGTTGGTAAAGGCATAGCTCTCGCCTTTGTTCAACGTTACGCGCAGATAAGCTGGTTCCTGGCTATCCACTACAGAGAAATCATCCGTGTATTCAAATGTTACAGGTGTACTTCCCCCTACGGTAACGACGGCTTCACCACCAGAAGGAATGGTAGCGAGACTTACATTGCTATTGAATTTGTCGCTATGTGCTCTGCCGTCTGCCTTATACACCACAATATCAAACAGTGCACCTAATTTTTTGGCGTTACTCCGTATTGGGTTGCTGAGTGAGCCTCCATTATGGAATTTTACCGATTGACCCGGTGATACCGTAATCTTAGTTAGTGCTTCATTTGGTCGATCCTCTACATCAAAAATGGTGTAAATCGCACCTATGGTTACAGGTTGAGCAGATACGCCTGTAATTACTGCTTTATTTCCATAGTAAACAACTGGTTCAACCGCTGTTGCTTTTCTTGTACTCCGTTCTGTGCCATCCGGATAATAGGTGACGTAATCAAATATTCGACCTTGACTGGTGGACGCATCACTGTCGAGATATTCCCGATCGGTACTGTTATTCCAAAATGTCGCGCTTTCTCCCTGTTTGAGTGTTACGCGATGGTACGCAGGTTCCATGCTTTCTTCAACCGAGAAATCATCCGTGTAACTAAACTCAATCGGGACTTTCCCTGCTACGGTCACAACTGCGTAACCCTGTGATCGAATCATTGGATTGGTTGTTTTGTTGAAGCCATCCGAATGAACAACGTCTTCTGCTGTATAGAGGACATAGTCAAGAATGGCTCCGTTGCTACTGCTCGCATTGTTTTTAACCGGATTAGCTAACGAACCATTGTTCCGAAAAATAACAGATTCACCGGGATTTACGGTAATACGAGTAATGGCATCTCCACCCGCTTTTTGGACATCAAAAGTCCTATAGGGCACACCGTACGTCACTGGTGTTGCTGTAACCAAGGTCACAACAGCGGTTCTGCCCGATGCTACCCCAGGCTTGGTGGACGTATTCGTCCCCGTGGAATGTTCTGTACCATCCGGAAGATAAACGACATAGTCATGCTTATCTTTGGTGGAACCATTACTTTGGAGTGCATCTGATTTAGCGCTGATATTGGTGAACTGGTAACTCTCGCCTTGGCTCAGAGTCACTCGGGTATACGCAGGTTCATCACTCCATTCACCCGTATAGACTTCGTAAGGGAGTCCAATGGTGACAGGCTGTGTTCCGGCCCCCGTAAAAATGATCTCGTTTCCTCCCCCTAAGTATGGCTTGCCGGTTGATTCAAAGTTCGAACCAGCAAGGCTTCCATCTTCCTTGTACGTGGCATAGTCATACTTCCGGTCTTGGGCTGTGGAGGTATCCGCACTCACAGCCCTCGTTTGTGTTCCTTCATTGACGAACCGATAGCTCTCACCTTTGGACAAGGTCGCTCTATGTAAGGCTGGATTCGCAGATACACTATAGGCAAATTCAGCAGGTATGGTTACTGTAAATGCATTAATTCCACTTGAGGTTACGACAGTGGTGTACCCTGCTCCTACGGATAAATTGCTCGTCGAATTCATGTTATCCGATGAAATACTTCCATCTGCTTTATAAACAGCATAATCATATGAACTGTTTCTCGATGTCGCAGCATCTGTGCTCAAGGAGCGAGCGCGGGTTCCATTATTAGTGAAACTATAGGAATCACCAGGATACATCGTTATGACTTCTTCCCCCGCCAGTGCCATGGCTTGGGTAGAAAACATATCCTCCTCATATGTATCCTCCGTTACTGTCGGTGCATCTTCTATATCTTCAACATCCTCGTCTACACCTTCCGGTTCTTCATGGACGTCTGGATCAATACCATCCAGATATTCGTCGTCTGTTAAAGCTGATTCCTCCATAGAAACATCAACATTCTCATTGCTACTTTCAGTCGTAATTATGGCATCTGATTGATCAGAAAGCGCAAAACCGCTAGTCGGATACATGGTTCCAATCAACAACAAAGCCATCAGAAAAACAATAAATCCTTTTCTTAAACTCATGGAATTTATATTCCTCCTTTATGTTTTTTCTCCATTCCCTTCCTAAGCAGATGTATAAATGGAGTCTAATAAATCATTATCGTCATTTCCCTTATTTTAGGATATAGTTAATTAGTCCCTACTTTAAGGGACTTTTTTCCTTTTCCATTTCAGATAACAATTAATATAACCTGTAATTATCTTGATCCGAAACAGAATTAAAGATTAAATGCAGTTCAAATGCTATTTCAATTGAATTAATCGTTTTTCCTAATTGGGCTATAACTTAGATTTATTACCTGAAAAATAAAAAAAGCCGCCATTTGGCGACTTCTGAGTAAATAAATAGTTATCATTCTGATATGTGATCAGCGGACAACAGGCTACTCTCCCTCTGAATATATAAATACATAATTACTCCCATCCGACTTCTCTTCTGAAAAAACAAAGTCTAACCGATCAAAGTTTCTAATATCCTCCACATCTGTAATCTTACGCTCTGCCATATACCGTACCATCTCACCTCTAGCCATTTTGGCCCGCGTTGCCTTTTCAACAAGCTTCCCATCGACCATTTGTCCGAATACACATGTAATGAACCGGGTTTCCTCACTCAGAAACGGCAAAATATTTTTGCTATACTCTTTGGAAGCCAAATTCAGGATACAGTCGCTTTCCGATTGAAGCTGATCTGCCAATTTGCTGCCCCAGAATTGATAGAGTGACTTGAAACCTGGACCTTGCAGCTTGCCCTGCATCTCCAACCGATAAGGGGTAACCCCATCCAAAGGCCGTAACATGCCATAAAAACCGGATAATATGCGTAAATGCTCCTGAAGATACGCCAGTTCCTCATTTTGAAAAACACCTGGCGCCATATACTGATACTGAATACCCTCATAGGCATAGATGGCTGGGGTAAGATTTTCTTTTATATTCATATTCCGAATCCGCTCCACGTTCTGTTCGGCGATTGCATCGTTACACTTCCACATTGCTTTGAGTTCGTCATAGGTTAACTTTTGAAGCAAACTGAGTAGCTGTTCTGACTCTTTTATAAACTGCGGCATCTGCGCAATAGCCATAAGATCGGTATCGATCTTCATCTTTTTAGCTGGTGATATAATAATTCTCATCGTGCTGATCCATCCTTAATCTACCGTTGTCTTTGTCGTTATTCATTGTACAGGATTGGACAGGTGAATCCAATGTCTAGGCTTAACTAAATCCCTCATTGTACCTTTGAAAAGACTCAAAAATGAACAAGTCAGCCCACGATTGGACCGGCTTGTTCATTAGAATTCAACAGATTAAATTGTTGAAAAAGTAAGGCGTGCATTTCAAACTGCTATTAGGGAGATACGCTCCCCGCGCCGCTATTTTGCTCTACTTTAGTAGTCGGTAATTGAATCATTGGCGTATTTGACCCACTTACATATGGAAGGGCTCCATCCCATTTCTTAATTGTTTCATATTCAACGAGTTGACTCGATAATGATTGTTGGAGCTCTTTATTGGCTTTAGCTTGACCCTCTGCTTCAATCAATAGTTTGTCTGCATTACCTTGCGCTTCCACGCGCTTACGTTCTGCTTCTTTCTTGGCGATCTCAAGTTCAGTCGTTTTACGTTCCAGTTCTTGAGAGGCTTCAACACGCTTATCGATTGCTTCCTGAGTCTTAGCATCAGGTTGAGGAACACCTACGGTAACGTTAGATACAATAAAGCCTAACTCTTTAACGTCATCAGAAAAACGTTGTTGAACGTCCACTCCTGCCTCGGATGACTTTTCACCATAAACATCAATGACTGTAAACTTGGAAATACCTTTACGAGCTGCGTCACGGAAACGTGTTTTGAGATATGTATCCTCAATTTCTTGAATGCTAATTGGCCCAAATGTATTGAATATAGAAGATACTTTACTAGGTTCTACTTGGTAGTTGTAAGCAAAATCGATTGTGATGTTTTTCCCGTCAGAAGTAGCAATCTGAATATCTCTGTATTCAACCGTTTGAATTCGGATCGGATATTTCGTCACTTTATCAAACGCTCCAACGAGTTTCCACCCTTGACTTAGTGTACTATCTTTTACGCCTCCATTTGGTGAATAGACGACCCCAACATATCCATTAGGAATTCGTGTTAAAAAGAAGGTCACCAGTAACACTCCCACAATAATAACTACTGCAACCGCAATAGCCCCTACTTTAAACGTCTTTGAATTTTCCATCACCATTCTCCTCTTGTTTGAATTTATTGTATTTCTTCAGCAGTCTACCACCTATTTTATTGAATAGCGGGAACATTAATGACCATAGAATAAATGCTAGGATAAAGATTAAAATGATTCCCCCAATAAATGGCATATTCGTCCTCCCCTCTATGGATGTAACCGAGTACAGATTTATAAATAGCAACTAATTATATCCTCCTTTATATATACTTTGTAAATTCGTATTCGGTTTCAATGATATTCAGACACCATTCCAATATCCTTCTTTGCTGTCAATTGAAAAGAGGGACATAATAATACGGAAGATTTCCCCCAATCCCCTCGCCTGCACAATCAAAATATAAAAGAAACCCCGGTAGCACGTCTGCATTCAGCAGCGTACAGCCGAGGTTCATCATTATCATTTCAAATAATACATTATTTATCTCTACTTAAACTCACCTTGTAAAATCATGCTGCCCAATCGTCAGCAACGTTGGTCTGCTCTTACTCCACAACGAAGTGGCAATTTTCGGATTATAATAATAGAGCGCTCCGTGTGTCGGGTCGGTTCCATTCAAGGCTTTACGCGCTGCCTGATAGGAAGTCTGGGTTGGCTTGGTATTAAACTGTCCATCGTCTATGGCCGTGAACTGCCCTTTTTGGAAAATTACTTTCGGAATTGATGACGGGAATGCATTTGAATCCACTCGGTTCAAGACAACCGCGCCAACAGCAACCTGTCCTTCAAAGGATTCTCCGCGTGCTTCCCCATGGATCAGCTTTGCGAGCTGGCGCAGCGTATTACCTTGGGCTGCAGCCTTCTTGTTCAGTCTGTTCAGCGTTGCCGGACCTGCAATTCCATCCGCACTCAACCCTTGAGCCTGCTGAAACTTACGGACAGCCCCTTTGGTAATAGAACCGTAATATCCGGTCAATCCAGCTTTAAAATACCCCAGTTCGCTTAGTTGCTCCTGCAATTGAAGAACATGTTCACCGCGAACGCCTTGTTCCAGCTTCTGCGCCCCGGCAGACGGAGCTGCCATCGTAAGTCCAAGAACCATCGCGAAGGCACCAAGAAACACACTGACTCGTCCTGCTCTTTTGCCAGCCTTTCTTCCCCTGCGATGGGTGAATTTTCGGCTGACGTTAATAGGTTCCATGTGGTCAGTGCTTGTGTGCAAATCATGCAGATCAAGCCTCTCATCCCCGCTATCTAATCTAAACTCTTCATCAAGGCTGTAGATATAGCTCGTCATCTTCATCTGGTTCATTTCTTTCATCTCTCTAATAGGAGTAAGATCAATCACATCATATCTCCCGTTTATCTCACTCATCCTATCGTTGCCATTATAGCTGTACATCACATTCATCCCGACATTCTCAATCACACGTATCAGTTCACACACGCTATTCTGTCCACTCATCATTTGCTTTTCATTCATTTTATTCTTCTCATTCATCATATTCTTTTCAATCATTTCATACGTTTGATCCATTTCATTAATGTTCTTCATGATTAGATTAACCTCCACTTTTCTGAATCCAGATCCCTCTTCTTCCCCCTGAATCCTCACGGCCCTACATCCCGAGTGTCATTATAGGATATAGAAAAAGTGACGTCTATCGGACCGATGGCGCAGGCGAAAATCCACTCCACACACAGCAAAAAGAGGCATGAGCCCATGGTCACGCCATGGTCATGCCTCTTCTTGTATCAACCTTATGCCGCTTGTCCAGCCCATTATAGGCGTAGGCAGGCAGACCCGCACAAAAGTTGCGTTGTATTTATTGACATTTATTCGGCCAGTTCCAGCCCCTTGGTTTCCCGGCCCAGGAACAGCACAGCCGCTGCCCCAATAAGGATGGTCACGAAGAAAATCGTGAAAATCAGGCTGATTGCAACCTCACGCTGAACCAGCATACCAACCATTAATGGAGCAAGCACGCCCCCAATCCGGCCTACCGATGTGGCAAGACCCACACCTGTTGAACGAACGGAAGTGGGGTACAATTCCGGACTATACGCGTATAGACCGCCCCAAGCTCCCAGATTGAAAAAGGAAAGACAGATACCTGCGGTCAGAATCGTCGCTTCCGTTGTTGCCAGTCCAAAAGCAATCGCACTTACTGCTGTCAATGTAAGATAAACGACAAGTACAAATTTGCGGCCAAACCGCTCAATGAAGTACGCCGCTGTGAAGTAACCTGGCAGCTGTGCGATCGTCATAATCAGCACGTACTGGAAGCTTTTGACCAGCGTAAAGCCTTTTGCCATAACAACCGACGGCAACCAGAGGAACATACCATAATAAGAGAAAATGACGGTAAACCACAAGATCCAGAGCATCAACGTTGTACGGCGATGTGGTGCTGACCATACCGTCGCAACCTTTTCGCGGAACGTGATTTTCTTAATCTTGGTATTGTTCTTGTAACGAGGCGGGTCCTGAATGGCACGGCGCAGATACAGCGCATAGAACGCTGGAACGGCACCAATGGCAAAAGCAATTCTCCAGCCATATTCCGGGATAACAAAGTTGGCAATGAGTGCTGATACAATCCAGCCACCTGCCCAGAAACTCTCCAGCAGTACAACTGCACGTCCACGTTCTGCCGTAGGCATCGACTCCGATACCAACGTAGATGCTACGGGCAGCTCCCCGCCAAGGCCAATACCTGCAATCAGACGCAGTACACACAATACGGCGAATCCGGTCGCCAATGCTGACAGGCCACTAGCAATCGTAAATACCAGCAGGGTCCACATCAAAATTGCCTTTCGGCCGAAACGGTCCGCAAGTGCCCCCGCAAGCAATGCACCTAGCGCCATACCGATGGAGTTGATACTCGTAAGCACCCCGACTTGTCCGGGACTGAGACTCCATTCCTTGGCGAGTGCAGCCACGATGAAGGAAATCATGCCGACTTCCATTGCATCAAACAGCCAGCTCATGCCGGCACTGAACAGCAGCTTGCGCTGCTTGGGATTCCGCAATACTTCCAGTTTGCTCATGTCTTATAGCTCCCTTGATCTCTATGTAGTCATTCTGACACTAAACCATTATTATGCAGAATGATCCAGAAATCAATGTAAAATACGCATATCCGTTGATCTTCTCCCCATACCTTACCCCTTGAGTGAACCCGCTGTCAGGCCTGCTACAAAATAACGCTGGAGCAAAATGAACAGCACGATCATCGGAATGGCTGTTACTAGCACACCGGTGAGCATCATCGGATAGTTCGTCACGTATTCCCCGCGGAACTGCATGAGTGCGAGTGGTAACGTTAGCTTGGACTTACTGCTGAGCATTAGCATCGGAATGAGCAAGTCATTCCAGACCATCACGAGCAGGAACGTGGCTGTAGCTGCCAGAGAAGGTGCAGCCAGCGGCAAAGCGATTCGTGTATAGAGCCTCCACTCGCTTGCTCCATCCATACTGCCCGCTTCCAGTATTTCCGCATTCAGCATACGCATGAAGCCCGTCAGCATAAATACGGAGACCGGCATTAACATCGCGGCTGATACTACAATGAGTCCTGTCAGACTGTCCGACCACCCGAGCGTACGCGTCAGAGAATAGATCGGCAGCATGCTCACTTGGGAAGGAACGATTAGACCTGCAACAAACAAAGCAAACACAATTTTGCCCACGCTGCCACCCCAGCGGACAATGGCATACGCAATCATGCTGCTGAGCAATAACTCAATCGCAACCGTGCCCAGCGTCACGACCAGACTGTTCCCGAAATACTGCCACATCGGCTGATTGCGAAACATACCAGTGAGATTATCCCACGTAAACGGGTCCGGCCAGCTAAATGGACTGATGAAGAAGTTGCTGCTCGTTTTGAACGATGACACAAATACAAAGTACAGCGGCACAAGAATTAACAGGGCGTACACCAATAGGATCAGTCGATTGAACCATTTTAAAACCATAGGAACCCCCTCCCTTCTTCTTTAAGTCTTTTAGGTCTGCTCAGGCATCGTTCTCATTCAAGTTTTCTGCCCTAAAGTCATTTCAACGTAATGAAATCCAGAACTCGTTCAATAATTCGTTTAACAATTAGAATACTCACAACTCACCTATTCACAAACATATCAATCCGTCCAATCGTTAATAGCTTACCCGGTCGGCACGCAGCGCCTTGAACTGCAATAACGTCAGCAAAGCGAGCAGAACCAGGAAAATCATCGAACCCGCAGAAGCAAGGCCAAATGAGTAGCTGCCAAAGGCAGTATGATAGATGTATGTCGTCAAAATTTCAGTAGCGTAGTTAGGGCCTCCGTCCGTCATGGTGAAAATGAGGTCAAACGCCTTGAACGATTGAATCGTCGTATAGGCCACAACAATCGTTGCCGAAGGTGCCAGCAGCGGCCAGGTCACGGTACGGAATACCTGCCATTTGCTGCCGCCATCCATACGTGCTGCTTCATACAGCTCTGCCGGAATACCTTGCAGACCTGCGATAAACACGATCATCATCTGCCCGGCATGCGCCCAGACTTGTACAGCTGCAATCGAGTAGATGGCGATCTTCGGATCACCAATCCAGTTGTGGGCCATGCTCCCCATACCTGCCTCGTTCAATCCATAGTTAATCAGCCCGATCGAAGGATCGTACATAAATGCCCAGATCAGACCCACCGATACAGAGGACAGAATCGCAGGCAGAAAATAGAGCGCCCGGAGTGCGATGCGTGTCTTGGTGTTACGTACCAGGAGCAGCGCCAGAACAAGTGAAATAAAGGTTTGCGCAATGACAACCGTTAACATGAACTCGACGTTGTTGCCAAAGGCTTTGCGAAATACGATGCTGCTGAGACTGTCCTTGTAATTATCCAGCCCTACAAATGCATACGACGGGGATACCCCGTCCCAATCCGTAAAGGAGTAGAACAGCCCCGTCAATGTAGGAAATACGAACAGTGCAACGTACAGCAGCAACCCGGGTAACAAAAACAGGGATAGCTGAATACGGTTCTTCATTGTTTATTTCCCGATATGCTGATCAATGATCGCCTGTGCCTGCTGCGCTGCTTCTTCAGGAGAAGTGCCGCTCAGTACAGCCTGAATGGAGTTGGTTACTGCTTTCTGATTATCTCCGTTCAGGATAGTGAACCGTGGCTGGAACACGGTCTTTTTGCTCGCCCAATCTCCGGCAACCTGGAGCTCAGGTGTATCGTACTTCACATCATTCACTGTTACATTCTGTCCCGTCTGGTTCGCATATTCGCCAGCCACTTCCGGATTGCTCAGGAATTCGATGAACTTCTTCGCTTCTTCGGGGTGTTTGGACTTGCTGTTCACCGCAAGCATAAATGTCGTGGTATGAACGCCTTCATACTTCGCCTGATCGGCACTCACCGTAATCGGTGCAAGCAGCTTCTGCTCCAGATTCGGGTTCTGCTGTTTGTTCTGAGCCAGCTGATAAGATCCGCTTGCAAGCATGGCTGCTTTCTCCTGGATAAAGAGTGCTCCCGCTGCCGGGTCTTTCGTTCCCAGTGCGTCCTGCTGGAAGTATCCTTTGTCGTTCAGTTCTTTGATCTGGGTTAATGTTTTCACCCAAAACTCATCCGTCAGTTTGGCCTCTCCGGCTTCCACTTTGGTAAAAATGTCGTCACTTGGTGCATTGTTCATCACCATCGTATTCATGAATTGGCCCGGACCAATATCAGCTCCAGCAAATGCAATCGGAATAATGCCGTTGTCTTTCAGCGTCTGGCAGAGTGCCAAGAAGCCTTCCCAATCCGTAGGTGGTGTCAGTCCATATTTTTCGAACAGCTTCACATTATAGATTGGATCGTTGTATACGAGTTGATAGGGAATTGCATATTGCTTGCCATCGTGCTGGCCTGCTTCAATCAGCTTTGAATTGTAGGCCGACAGAAACGATGCCCCGGTCAGATCAGTGAACAATCCGGCTTTGGTGAAGGCTTCGAACTGTGCACCAGGGAAGGAAGCAAATACATCTCCAACTGAACCATCACTGATTTTGGATTGTACAGTAGATTGATATTGATCTGAAGGAAGAGTCTGCATTTCCACATGGATGTTCGGATTTTCCTTCTCAAACGCATCAATCGTCTTGTTCAATGCTTCCACATCCTCTCCACGCCAATGCATGAAGCTGATTGTTACTTTGCCCGAACCGGAGGAATCGTTCCCTCCTGATGCCGCGTTATCCCCGCCGCCGCAGGCAGACAGCAGGATGGACATCACCAGCATACTGACAAGGGGAAGGATATATTTTTGTTTTTTTCTCATGAAAAAAGACCTCCTGAAGGATGATTAATGTAAGTTGCACGAATGTTTTTATTGGATACTCCGAGTGCAGTACCATCTTCCGATCGCTGTTATCCCCGAATTTCTTTGAATCATCTCTATAAAGGGTTAAAATCCGGGGATAAAGGCGAGCGCTCCGCTTCTTCAGATCGGTTCTACCCTCTCCGTTAAAGTGTAAAAAAAGGGGCTCTTACTTAGATTTGGTAGTAACTTAGTTGGTAGTAACTGAATGCTTCTTCTGTCTTGTTTTCCACTTCTCACGAATGATGGGCATAACCGTGCGTCCGAAAATTTCGGCTTCTTCCAAATGCGGGTACCCAGATAATATAAATGTGGTCACGCCCAGATCTCCATATTCCATCAATCGTTCTGCGACCTGTTCCGCTGTACCGACAATGAGGATCGCTCCGCCTGAACGAACAACGGATAACCCTGTCCACAGGTTTGGCCCTACAACGAACTGCTGTTTCTCGGACAGCTCCCGCAGCTCATTCTGTCTGCGTTGGTTGGTTGCATCCGTCTCTGCGAAGGCTGCTTTGGCTTTTTCGATGGCCTCTGGTGGGACTTTGCTAATAATCTCCCAAGCCGCCGCCCATGCTTCTTCTTCCGTATCCCGGATGAGTACTTGTGCCCGCATGCCGTAACGCAACTGGCGATCTTGTCCGGTTTCCTCTTTGATCTGTTCGCGAATGACTTCAATTTCTTCGATCTGCTCCTGAATCCAGTCATGAGGCTCGCCCCACATGAGGAATGTATCTGCGTGTTCAACAGCGACCCGTTTGGCAATCGGTGAACTTCCACCCAGGTAGAACGGCGGATACGGCTTTTGCACCGTTTCAGGCATGCCTACCGGACCTTTGAAATTGTAATACTTACCATTAAACTCCGATTTGTCTTCGGATGCTTCCTGATTCGACTGAGCACCACTTCCAGCAAACTCGGTCAGATTGAGCCCGGCCGATTGTGTCCATGAACGCTTCATCACTTCCATGTACTCGCTCGCCCGTTCATAACGTTCATCATGGGCATGAGCCAGTGGATCTCCCAGTTCCTCCAAATCCCGAACCGAGCTGCCTGTCACCACATTGATCATGGCACGACCGCCAGACAGTTGATCCAGTGCCGCTCCCATTCGTGCCGCCAATACAGGGGTGACCAGACCTGGTCGAATGGCTACAAGCGGACGCAGTGTTTTGGTGTGACTCATGACAGCCGAACCCACAACCCACGCATCCAGACAGGCTCCACCTGTCGGAATCAATACAAATTCAAAACCTGCCGTCTCCGCTGTCTGCGCCACTTGAACCAAATAATCCAGGCTCGGTTCCCGCTCCGGGGCAACCCCTACATATTTTCCGTCTCCTGCTGTAGGCAAAAACCAACCAAACTTCATCTCTTCCTGTTCGCTCACGCAAGTCAATCCCTTCTATAAATAAAGTCTCATGTTAAAAATAAGATCGGTGTTGTGCACATTGGCCGTTCCGGTTACGAATCGTTCTTTCGATCACTGTTATCTCCAGATTTTTTTGATTCCCTTTTCAAAGGGGAAAATCCGGAGATAAAGGTGAACGCGTTGCTTCTTCAGAATCGATTTCGTCCCCTTCACTACGTTCGCACTCGTTAAACCTTATTTTTAAAGTACGCCTAATTTCTAATCATTTTATAAGTACGTACACTCCCAAATGCCGATTAATTAACTTGGTTTAATAGGTATGGACATCATAACAATTGATTTGTCTGTGATCAATGTCATTTCGCGGTAATTTTATTTTGTCATTTTGTGGTGAATTCACAGGAATAGGTCTTCTCGATCTTGAATATTTACAAAACCCACCTGTATAATAGGTTATAAGAGAAACTTTCAGAGATTACAAACTATACTTATATTAAAGAGGTGTTCCTGATGATCGAGAGCATGAAGGAGGACCACCACGAGTTTTTGGATATTATTTTTTTTACTCCGTCTGAATTCGAGAAAGCCGGGGGAGCATGGCCGATTCGAATCGGTCGTAATATAGCCAAGAGCAACTATCATATCGGCCCGCGAACGACCCCTTTTCATTATTTGATTTTTGTTCTGGAGGGCGAGGGAACTTTCATACAGAACGGACATCGTTATTCCCTGCGTGCCCGTGATGCTTTCTGCCTGTATCCACAGGTTACCCATGAGTACTGGTCTGACCCAAAGGAATCTTTGCACAAAATTTTCATTGCCTTTGATGGAAAACATGCAGCTGAACTTTTGGCACGAATCGGGCTTACTCCGGACGCACCGCATCGCTCAGGCGTACTTACTCCAGAGACGGCAAGTGGCATGCGTGCTTTTATGGAAGAGGTTCGCAAACCTCAGGGAGGCGCAAGCGACCTGGGACGACTTACCCGTTTTCTCGGATTGTTTGACCGGATTGCCAAATCCCCTGCTACCCGAGTGCTTCAACCAGACTCTGCCACACCCTGGCTGCAAAAGGGCAAGGAGTACATGGATATTCACTTTGCCGGCGGCATTACCGTGGAAGGTGTATCTTCTCACGCTGGCGTGGATCGGACCCATTTTGCCAAACAATTCCGTAAAGCCTACGGCCTGTCTCCTGTCCAGTATATTCAACGTCTCAAAATGAATCAGGCCAAACGGCTGCTTGTTCAGACCCCGTTAACGTTAACTGAAGTAGCGCATTCGGTGGGTTACCCTGATCTGTTTTCTTTCTCCAAAGCGTTCAAAAAGCAGGTGGGTCTGCCACCCAACAGATATCGAACCGCCGAGAACAATAAAAGCTGATTTGTCGCCAGCCGCATGCTAACGAATAGCAAAAAAGGCAAGCCTCCTTGATCGGAGACTTGCCTTTTCCTCATTACATATTACAGTGCTCTTTCTTAAACTGCATATACCTAATATATACACCCGCTACTTCTTCTCCTCGCTCTTTCGAGCCAGCGGAATTCCGTTTTCCTTTGCATACCATGCTTCATAATGATGCACTGCGACACCTGCAAAAGAGGAATGAGAAGCACCGAGATCAAACACTTTCTTCATTTCTTCGTCCATATTGGTGATAGATTTGCTGAAAAAGGTTAGATGATCACCCTCATGCGTATCAGCCAGTTCGGCTCCAACCCATACCTTCTTGCCAAGCTCATCCGCTTCATCCAGCTCTTCCTTGGACAGATCATACATCTGCTGACCACTATCCCGATAGGCCATGATGGCTACCGCATCAAAGTGATCAATCACCCAGCGGCTGAATGTACCTCCGCCTTCTGCCGATTCGCGTATATCCAGCCAGAAAGGGATCGCGGCGCTCATGTAGAGTCCGGCATCCTTACCAGCTTTGGTCCATGCCTTCATGTTGTCGCTCCACTCCGCAATAACGCTATTCTGCTCGTTCTCCCAGCGTTTTAGCTGATAAGGCTCAACATCCAGCTGAATTCCCTCAAAGCGTTCATTTTTGGCGGAAGCTGCATTATATGCCCGTACTTTTTCAATAAACGCAAGTCCCTCTTCCTGCTTCTCCGTATAGGCCCAGTCGGCATGACCGTTAAGGGCATGTACTTCGATCTCAGCCTGCCGCGCAGCCGCGATGAATTTGCGGTATGTCGCATCGGGTACCTCATCCTGAATTTGCAGGAAAATGGTGTCTACACCCTGCGCTTTGGAGAAGGAGATAATCTCAGGCGTCTGCTCTGCAATAATGGAAGCGTCCCACAGCCAGGTCGCTTTGTGTTCCTCATGTGAAAACCATTTGAGTAGCCAGGGCAGAAGAAGCAGGCAGAACAGCAGGGCCAAGATGGCCCATTTTGCCTTCACCGACAGTTTGCCCCACTTGTTCGTTATATTCCTCAGACGAGCAACGCTTCACTTGGCTCAAGCACAGGGTGCTGTACCGAATGACCAATCTTGTAAATGTGCGGATGTGAATACGTTTTGAACGCATTACGTGTATCCAGAATTGGCACACCCATCTCGGCAATATCAAAGTAAGGCAAATCGCTGTGGTTGGTGATCAGCACGATGCAATCGTACTTCTTGAACTGTTCCAAGTTGAATACTTCGCTATATACCGTCTCTCCATGTTTGTCCAGGAATGATTCAGCATGTGGATCATAATAGCTGACATTGGCTCCACCTTCCTTGAACTGTTCATAGATTTCCAGTCCAGGAGATTCACGCAAATCGGCAATATTTGGTTTGTACGACATACCAAGCAACAGAATGTTGGATTTACGTACCGATTTTGCGTACTCATTCAGAATGGTTGATGTTTTGTTCAGTACATAATATGGCATATTGTCATTGGTGGATTGCGCCAGCTCAATGAACTTGCTGTAGAAACGGAATCCTTTAGCCTTCCAGGACAGGTACATCGGATCAAGCGGGATGCAGTGACCGCCGATGCCAGGGCCCGGATAGAAAGGCATGAATCCAAACGGCTTCGTCGCAGCTGCGTCGATAACTTCCCAGATATCGATACCCATACGGTCACACATCATGGCCATTTCATTAACAAAGGCAATGTTTACGCTGCGGAACGTATTTTCCAGCAGTTTGGACATTTCAGCCACTTTTGGTGAAGATACAGGTACAACCGTTTCAACGTATTTGCTGTACAACGCTGTTCCCAGCTTGAGGCAAGCTTCAGTTGTTCCCCCGATTACTTTTGGTGTATTAAAAGTAGTGAATCGTCCGTTGGACGGGTCCACACGTTCAGGCGAGAAGCACAGGAAGTAGTCTTTGCCTGCTTCATGTCCGATCTTGTCCAGCTCATCCTGGATCAGTTCTTCCGTTGTACCCGGATAAGTGGTGCTCTCCAGTGTAATCAGCATGCCTGGTTTCATATGCAGTTTAATCTGATCCACAACTGTCTCGATATAAGACGTATCTGGGTCCTGATTTTCACTAAGTGGTGTAGGTACGCAGATGCTCAACGCGTCGATCACGCGCAGCATGCTGTAATCCGTTGTAGGCTGGAAGCGGCCGCTTTGCATCACTTTTTTCAATTCATCGGACGAAATATCGTGAATATAGGAATCTCCCTGATAGATGCTCTCCACTTTGGATGCATCCAGATCAATCCCGATTACCGTGAAACCCTGATTGACCATTTCCACCGCAAGTGGTAATCCTACGTAACCGAGCCCGACCACGCCGAGCACCGCTTCTTTATTTTCGATCGCATTCAGTAATGTGTGGAATTGTTGATTCTCCATGATATTCCCTCCGGGCAGTGTATTTGTTTGGTTGATTGACGAATCCATTTGATAGATGTTTGTCTGTAGATGTACTTGTTTGTCTAATAAAGATTAATGAAGGATAGCTGTTTCTCTTCGCTTTGCTATGTGGTTGCGTTTAATGCAGACAACGCCTGATTCGGGCATCCAGTTCCACAGGTGAGAATGGTTTGGTCATATAATCATCGACTCCGCTGCGGAAGCATTGACTGATCGTTTGTTCCACACGCTGTTCCGTCAATACGACGATTTTGGGCGGCTGAGCCACATCCAGGTTCTGGATATGTTGAATGAACGGCAGACCATCAATGCCATATAGGTTCAATTCGGTCAGTACCAGGTCAGGTGTGATTTTCTCAATCAATTCCAGTGCAGCCAGTCCATCCACCGCTTCATAGGTTTCGTACCCCTGCATCTTCAGACGCAATTGCAGAAACTCGCGTACCGTCGGATCGTTATCCACAATCAAAATTCGTTCCGGCTCGTCTGCCGTCTTGTCCAGCGTGTAGATATGAATCTCCGACGGGTCTACCAGCTTGGCCGACTCAGCCATATGTTGGATGGTTGCCTTTGAAGGACGTTCACCTGCCGGGAAACTTGCCAGCGTGATTTGTGGATCGGCACCAGGTACCGTCTCCTGCAATTCATGCTTGATGCGAAGCCCCTCATAATGAACCTCATCCAGTGTCAACCCTGGCAGCAGGACAGCAATCGCCTGTGTGGCTCCATCCTTCCAAACCTGAAATGCAGACTCACTGGTCTGTTCCAGATGTGTCCTGACCTGCTGCTCCGGCTGAGACTGCCCTGCACAATGGATGAACATTAAGCCGCATGTTTCGGCACCCGTTTCTTTCAATCCCTGTTCTACACTCCGGTACACATTAACGGCAGCCTCACGCTGCAATGTCGCCGTATTTGGCATGTTCTTTTCCACCCTTCTCCCTCGGTTATCTATATTGTTTCTGCTGTATTACTTTGATTACGCTGTGCTTAGGCCGCCTCGCTTGTTTTTTCTTCCTCGGACCAGCTCTGGCGTGTCATGGTACCCCATGAGTTGTTGTTTTGCATGAACTGGATATGCCCCTGCAATCTCCACAGCACGCCGAGCTGATGATAGCCGACGAATTTTAGAGCGGAGTAGAACAGCATTTTGACCAGATCCGATAGCTTGTTATACCGCTTGAATGCAATTTCCTCGAGCACAAGGGCTCCCACACTGAGCAGATAACCACTCACAATGTTAAGCGATCCAAAGAGCACAAGTATCGGCCACTGGGTCATATCCATCAGTACATATCCCGTGAGAGCGAGAAGTCCGGTAATGCGGAAATACGGATTCAGCGCTTCAAAAAGGATGTTGTACGGCATGGTCAGCATGCCCATGACTTTATATTTCGGGTTGAACAACATGCCGCGATTCTCGATCATGTTCTTCAGATTTCCACGTCCCCAGCGCTTGCGCTGACTGGACAAGATCCGGTAGGAATCCGGTGCCTGTGTCCAGCACACGGCTTCAGGGCAGAAAGCTACGCGGTATTTCAATTTGTTCTCCAGCATATAACGGTGAAGCTTGATGATAATGTTCATGTCTTCACCCGGATAACCGTCCCGGTATCCCCCAACCGCGATAACCGCATCCTTGCGGAACATGCCGAAGGCACCAGAAACGATAATCAGACCATTCATGTGACTCCAGCCGATCCGTCCGCCGAGAAAAGCTTTGAGATACTCGATAGACTGGAACATCGGCCAAATCTTGCGAGGCAGTGAAACGTCCTGCACTGCCCCATTCTCGATTTTGCAGCCATTGGCTATCCGTACATCCCCACCAATAGCAACGGTCTCTTCCGGATTCTCCATATACATGCGAGCCATGCGAATCAAGGCATCCTTCTCCAGCAAAGAGTCAGCATCGATGGAAGAAATCAACGGATAATGAGACAGGTTAATTCCGGCATTGAGGGAATCGGCCTTACCACCATTCTCCTTGTCAATGACATACAGGTCGGGGAATTCCGGATTGTGGTAGATCCCGCGAATTTTCTGACAGGAAATCTTGCCCCGAATCTTCGTGTTGGGTACCGGCTTTAGACGATATTCTTCCAGCAACACCTTTAAGGTGGTATCGCTCGAACCATCATTCACCACGATGACTTCATATGTTGGATAATTCAGCGTCATCAGGCAGTTCACATTTTCAATAATCGTCAGTTCCTCGTTATATGCGGGAACCAGCAAGGAAACCGATGGTACCAGCTCCGAGCCTGACAACGTATTGTATTTGGAATAATGCGATCGCCTGAAGATCGTCCAAATGTTACGGAATGATAAGGCCAGAATGGAAAAGTAAAGCGTATTTACGGCAACGACATAATAGATTGCGACCATGCCGTAGATTAATAGTAGATCTCTAAGCAGTGTAATCCCCTCCTACCGCAGCCACACCTGTACGTTTCTTGCTTGTTATCCGGTTCCCACGTACGGGACCGAAGTACCGATCATACAGCAGCCTTTTTTTGTTATGTGCAATCATCTGGTCAACGGCTTTGTGGTCTGTTCCTGAGTGCTGCATCGTACTCTCAATCTGCTGCATTGCAATTTCCCGTTCAGCACCTGTGCCCTCCACAGCGGCCTGACACAAGGCTTCAAATCCCGGTTCACCCAGCTTGCCCAGGCTCTCCGCACTGTTATAGCGTACTCCCCAATCTTCATCACGCAGCGCTTTGCGCAGCAGTGGAATGCTGCCTGCCGCATGTTTCGAACCAAGCGCCTGCACCACTTCAGCACGTACCTCCGGGTCCGAATCCTGCATGAGCCTCAGAATGGTCTCGTCCTGAAGTGCCGGACTTGCGCTAAGATACAGCTTCACTGCTTCTGCCCGTACATCCTGATGTTCTGCGCCAACGAGTCTGTCGAGTGCAGGCATCACTTCCGGCACAGCTTGTCCCCACATCGCAACCAATCCCACTTTGACAAAGTCAGGATTGCGATCTTCCAGTAGTTCAATCAGAATTCTGCTTGTATCCAGACTGGTTTCGAGCAAAATATCTGCTGCCAGATGATGAATCGATTTTCCTTTGGTCAACAGCAGCGCGAGCATGTCTTTCAGTTCACCCTGACGGGTAGTACATCTTGCGATGGAACGGCCAATCATAATGGCCATCGGGCCAGGCTTTTCATCCTTAAGCAATTCCATCAAGCCTGGAACGGCCTCTGGACAACGCATACCGCCCAAGCGATAAGCCGCATCAATCTGGCGTCCGTAACGAATACGACTCAGTTCCTTCAGATCATGCTCAACAAATCCGGCTTCACGGCAGAGTACAATCAATTTGTTGCGATACTCGCCCTTGAACTGATCAATCCATTCAATA
The DNA here is from genome assembly GCF_038020215.1 of Paenibacillus sp. FSL F4-0087. NCBI lineage: Bacteria > Bacillati > Bacillota > Bacilli > Caryophanales > Paenibacillaceae > Paenibacillus > Paenibacillus sp. FSL F4-0087. The sequence continues at coordinate 4,974,293 of NZ_JBBODJ010000001.1, read as the reverse complement.
AGTTTGCTCTGGATGACCCGACGCTCAAGTGGGGCCAGCTTCCCAGGTGGCAATCTCAAGGGACTGTCCTCTGTCAGCGCCGTCTGCAGATACGTAAAGTAGTCACGCTGCTTTAATTTATAAAACTCAATCTTGCGCCGTTTGCCGTTGTGGGACATTTTCATGGCAAACAGCAGGATTACACCCACAGCGACGAGCGCCGTACAGATGTATAGAAATAGATAAGCCAAAGCCAAATTCGGAAACATGTGAAAAGGTCCTCCTTTATACTCATTTATTCGGTCTGAAAACTTGGAATTTGTTCATACCGTTTCTTCATTTCCTCGTAGCTCAGTTTCAGTCGCTCACTGTACTGTACCTGCTCCCAGGGCTGCCAGCTGTATATAGGCAATGTCTTCACATCCAGTGTCTTCTGTTCACCACCAGGCCAAGAAATATTTCCAGTAGAACGATCCATTAGCCACGGAATCAGGGTCACACCTTTGACTGCGACGGTTTCGAATTCCCGCCCACCTTTCAGCGCTCCATACTTGATCGCTTGCAGTGAACTTGGGTCACCGAATCCAAGCAGCATCCATGGAATACGTATCTCGACCTGATTACCGTTATACTGCCAGGCGGTTAACGAATCGGTATCGGATTGATCTGGAGCTGTTGTTCCCCGTTTCAATGTGCCAACCTTCTCATTCATGAACGGTTGGGCGGACCGGGTATCCGGTGGGGTCATCCGTAAGCTGACCGCCAGGTTCCATGGATGGAATGGATCTGCTGCATTCTCTTGCTCCTCGGGCAGCATCCCATAACCGTCCTTGCCGTAGAGGCGCTGGTTAAAATCATAGTCCTTGGCGATCTCCACTTGTGATTCATCATCCTGCCCCAATGTAATCACTGTTTCGAGTCCATCACTCAGCGTTCGATCCGGAAGTCTCGTACCCGGCTGATTCCCACCATCCAGCGTATCCGTTCCGATGCGCAGCAAAGTCTGGTCTGGGTCAAAAGGTTGATCCAGCGTCATGCCAATGTACAGGTAGGCTTCATCATGGGTCATTTTCATTTCCTTGATGCCGTCTACCTTACCTTGCCAGACGGTGACCTCTTCCTTCTTCAGCGCATTCCAGTCATCCAGCTTCCCGTCGATGGTCAGCTGTTCCTGCTTACCGGGGTCCATGGCGAGCAGACCGAACATCTTCTCATTCGTCAGCACGTTCAGCCAGTAGGCCCGCCGATCAGCGGGAATTTCCAGCGGCATCGTGTTCCAGGTTTTTTTGAACCACTCATCCTGCCACATGAACAAAATCGCTCCTGCATACCCCTCATCATAAATATCCTGAGTCAGCGATGCGTCGATCTCGCCCTGCTCAGCCTCGTTATGTCCGCCCTGATCCCGACCTCCCATACCCAGATGGGAGATTCCAAGTGAAGACGGTACACCGTACTCTGTAATCATTACAGGCATATCGGAAAACTCGGCTTTGAGCTTGCGCAGATAACTTTTGTACGTGTTGTACTCGCCGTTCTCATCCTTGATCGTCTGGAGTGTCTGGTCCGTATGGAACAAGTCCGGGTAATAAGGGTACACATGGTATGCTGCAAAATATCCGCCCTGCCACTCTTGCGGTTGAATATGTCGCGCATCCACACTCACCAAATCCTCTTCAAATAGCGGCTCACCCGGATGATCCAGCACATCGGTGGTAACCCAATTGGTGAAGGTCATCGGATGCTCCCATCCGTATTTCTTCTCCAACACGGCGGTATAGTCTAGCAGCTCTGCCAGCCAATTCTCGAACGGTGATGCATCCTGCGTCCCGGAAAAATGAGCGCCTTTGTACTGCGGCACATCGGGGTGACTCTCATTCGTGTTGTTCACCATCGAAGGGTCCCACTCGGTCCCCACATGCCAAGCCATTAGATATTTCCCGGCATTCGTCTTGTATTTGCCGCTTGACTCTCCCGGTTTATCGGGAATGTCCGCATCCCCATATACAGCCGATACCGCCTTTTCAATCTCCTGCTTGAACGTCTGCTCAATATGGTCAGCATAGGCATCCTGCTTCTCGATCAACTCTTCTTCCGGCGACCATATGCCCTGTATAAAATATAACGGATGCTCCCGGCCACGGTTATACTCAACCAATGCGTTGTAAAAAACCGGCTCATGTACCGTGTACACCCGGATGACATTGGCCCCCAGATCCTCAATCTGCTGGAACCACTTTAAGTAATCCTCTTTGGTCAACGGAAACTCGCCTGGGTAATGTCCTGGTGATGTTGCGCCCAGGTTCACACCTTTCACGAACATCTCCCGCCATGCACCATCGGGTCCATATTCCATGAACCGGTCTCCATCGGTCTTGAATTTCATCTCCGTGCCATTATCCGCTGTGTACGTAACGAGCTGGGGTTGCATATAGTGCCAGCCGGCAAATATTCCGCCTGTCACTACGGCCGCTCCTGCAAACATCGTTAGCAACCAGCGTCTTCGTCTTCGTCTGCTCATGGCTCTTAATTGCTCACCTCTCTAGTATGCATCCTGCTTCATCTGCGGATCTTAAATGACATGAAGGTCTACGGGAAATTCCGCATCGGATGTCCGCTTTGGGTAGAGATGTCAGCGGTGTAGTTCTCACTATAGCTCTAAGTGTCTGCATTTGTAACTAGGCTGATGGAAGCAAACGTGAACTGCAACATTCTGCCCATAATTCGTAAAATGCGCCATCAACTAGCATTCAGAAGCCCTTCTTGCTCTTATGTTCCATGGGCACGAATATATGTCACTTTAACCGTCCTTTGAAGTTCTTCCAGCCTTGCACATCTCTACCCGTTATTGTTATATGCAACGCGGATTGCGAGATCTGTTTCCGCTTGAACGCTTACCCCATTAAACGCTAATGATATTTTAAAGTTGCGGACATTTTTACAGTATTAACCATAAAGATTACAAAATTGATACTATAGTCCGATAACGTATCCTTGAAAACCCGCGCCCTATCAAGGTTTTCTGAAAAGTGCAGAAAATGAAAAAAGGACATCAGTCCCCCCCTATAGGACTGTGCCCATTTATATTACTTTTACATAAAGCCCAATGAACACCCGGTCATCACCCGGAAGTCACGGATCTCTTACATGAAATGTAAAAAAATACATCTTATTTCCTAAATTTTGACTCTATTAGGTCCATCCAATATTTGTGTCCAAATTGCAAAATAATTCCGGTTGCCGCATCTGGCATTGTCGGATATGCTTATAAAACAGGAACACTTGTTCCATACTGTAAATAAACTGTAAAATAACGTTAGCTGAATGAACCCCATCGCTGTACAGAAGCAGCCGAATCATGAATAAAAGGAGAGAAGTACTATGCCCCGCAAAGACGGACGTGTCATTATGCTGGCCGATTGCCAGTCATTTTATGCCAGTGTGGAGAAGTCTGCACATCCTGAATACAGAGACCGTCCGCTTGTTGTTGCGGGAGATCCTGCACGCCGTTCAGGCATTATTCTGGCAGCCTGCCCACTTGCCAAGTCCTATGGAATTACTACAGCAGAACGGCTGGGTGAGGCTCTTGCCAAATGCCCCGATGTTGTCGTCATTCGTCCCCGGATGGCCGAATATATTCGTGTTTCCCTACACATTACCCGTATTCTTCAGTCCTATACCGATCTGGTTGAACCGTATAGCATTGACGAACAGTTTCTCGATGTCACCGGAAGTTTAGATCTGTTCGGCAGTCCTGAAACGATTGCCCGCAGCATCCAGGACAGGGTCATGGATGAGACTGGCGTCTATATCCGCGTCGGCATCAGCGACACCAAGGTTGTCAGCAAGATGGCCTGTGATCTGTATGCAAAAAAAGTCCCAGGAGGCATCTATACACTGCCCCGCAAGGACATGCAGACAACGTTGTGGAATAAACCTGTTCGAGACATGTTTATGGTCGGTTCCCGGATGGGGCAGCATCTCTATAAGATGGGGATTCATACGATCGGTGATCTGGCGCAGACTCCATTGTCCCGGCTTAGAGAACGTTGGGGTGTAAATGGTGAGGTATTGTGGCGTATTGCCCGCGGAATCGATGATTCTCCAGTAAAACCCGGGACATATGCTCACCAGCAGCAGGGCATTGGACATCAGATGACATTGCCTCGGGACTATGAATCGTGGGCAGACATCAAGGTGGTGCTGCTCGAACTGGCAGAGCTGGTCAGCCGGCGTTCCCGGGACAAATCGCTCATGGGTAATGTCGTCTCTGTAGGATGCCGGGGGCAGGATTACGATCGTCCAACCGGCTTCTCCCGCCAAATGAAGGTGAATGAACCTACCAACATCACCGATGAAGTTTACGATGCGGCTGCAGCTCTGTTTCTGCGCCATTGGGACGGATTACCCATTCGCCGCATCAGCGTGTCATTGACTGGGCTCGTGCCCGATTCCGAAGTACAGCTATCCTGGTTCGATGACCGCGAACGCAAAAGAGAACTGGAACGCGCCACGGATGACATCAAGCGCAAGTTCGGAGAAACCGCGATCATGCGGGCCTCCTCGCTCTGCTCGTCCGCGCAGGCACAGGACCGTTCTCATAAAATTGGAGGTCACTATAAATGAGTAAAAAATTACAGCAAAACGGGATTTTTGAGTCATCGCGCATGATGCTTCCCGAACATCGGGAAGCCTACATCATTCATCAGGAGCAACTTGCTCCCCGTACCCGTCCATCCCTGGATGCCCAGGCAGCGGAAGAAATGTCCCGTTTACTTAGTAACTCCATGCTGCTTGGGGATGCAGTCACCATCACCCTGTTCCATGAACATGATGATATCCGTTTTACCGGACAGGTGCTCCGATTGGACTCCCCTGCTCGTACCCTTAAGCTGCTGATGGAGAGCGGAACCCGGGACATTCAGATGAATCTTATTACGGATGTGGTACTCGCGAATGAATGATGCGGTCTGGGGTTGCGGGTATACCGGAATAGATGCAGCATGGCCATTGCTATGCAGGACCCTTTTCCTACACATTCTGAACCAAGACTGAAGCAGTCGATAAGCCCATTCCTATTAGACCATGTCGTTCCAAAGAAGCAAAAGGATGGATTGGTGTTTCATCGGCTACTTGGAAGGGTATAGAGATGACTTAATTAGAAGAAACTCCAGTCAAATTCCTTGGAAAGACGCTCAAGCAGATGCACACCTGCAATACTGTTTCCTTTCCGATTCAGAGCCGGACCTACAAGACCGATGCCAAACTGGCCTGGAACCAGAGTCAGAATCCCACCCGACACTCCACTCTTGGCAGGCAACCCGACCTGAATCGCGAATTCGCCTGATGCATTATACATACCGCAGGTAGTCATGAATGTCTTGGCGATCTGTACATAACGACGAGGAATAAGCTCAATCCCGGTGATGGGATCTGTCCCATCATAAGCAAGCACCAGTGCCATACGGGCTAGGTCCGCACAAGTCACCTCGATGGAGCAATGGCGGAAATAGACGGCAAGCACATCTTCGACGTCATCCTTGAGCACACCATTGTGCTTCAGAAAATAACCAAGCGAGCGGTTCAGATGGCCTGTCTCCGATTCGGACTGGTATACCGACTCGTTATAGTCCAGCCGATCATTATTAGCCAGCTTGCGAAAAAATTCCAAAATGCGCCGTGACTTCTCCTCTTTACAATCCCCAGCAATCAGGGACGATACCGTAATCGCGCCCGCATTGATCAATGGATTAAACGGAATGCCCGGTTCGACCAGTTCGAGCTTGATCATGGAATCATAATCATCCCCGGTAGGTTCTTTTCCTACATTAAAGAAGACCGCTTCCTCCCCATGATCCATCAGGGCCAGAATGAGTGTAAATACCTTGGAGATACTTTGCATCGTAAACGGGACACCACAGTCTCCGGCTGATACATGATTGCCTTCGGCGTTCATGATATGTATACCCAGTTCATCCTGTGAAGCCTTGAACAACTCGGGAATATAAGAAGCGACTTTCCCCTGTCCAGTGTGCAGACGGCTGGTCTCCAGCCATTCCGGCAGCAACTGGTTCAGACGTTCCATTGCAGCATTGCTCATCTCCATCTCCTCCAAATCTCTGTATGAGCATTTCACACGCATCTGAATGACAGTTTCCCATCGAAGTGATGCAAAATGCCCGGTATAGTATGTATTACCCGCAAGCCTGATCCCTTACCGCTTCACCTGAAGATTCAGCTCCAGAATCTCGCCGGGTAACCCATGATAATCCCCAACCCATGTGGATACAAAGTTCTGTCTGAGCAATATTCGACGTGATGCCGCATTGGACGGATCGATAACCGCATAGAGTACACCAATTCCCGCCGCCTGTGCCTGAATGATCAGCCGAGCTGCGATGGAAGTCCCGTGTCCTTTCCCCCAATGCTCCGGCAGAATCATGTAACCCATCTCCGCCCGGGACGGATCGGATTCATCCGGGATCAGTTTCGCGTAGGCCATGCCTACCCCATCTTCACCAGATATCCGATAATAGCCACAATTGTTGCCGAGATTATAGTTCAGCATGGATTCAAATTCCGCCGTAGCTTCATGCTCAGGCAGAGCACGTTCGGTAATCTGTTGCATGACTTCAATATTGGACACAAGTGCATAATAATCAGCAAAATCAGATGGTGCATATTTCAAGAAATTCATGACGTACATACCTCCTCCAAATGGCTAATAAGGACTTGCTCTTTTTATTTCACCTAGAGTATACCAGAAGCAAAGTATGCATTGCACACAACCACTTCATGTACAGAAGTCTCATCCCTCTCAGGTTGAGCCGGTACCAAAAAAGCGGCCTCCGTAGAGACCGCCAGCTTGCTTTTTATAAAATAGAACTAATCCCCACTACGATCAGCTTGCCCGGGATGAAGGGTTAAGATTCATCTGCTGTTCCCGTTGGCGTGTACGACGTCCTTGACCCGGAGGCGTAATAATCAACGCCAGCAAGAGCGAGACGGCACACAGTACAGCGATCACAATAAAGGTAAGATGGAATCCACCCAGCAGGGCGCTGATAAACGATCCAGCCAGGGCACCAAATCCAAATCCCTGATAGATCACGCCGTAGTTTTTGCTCTGATTTTTCAGTCCAAAGTAATCTGCCACAATCGCTGGGAAGACCGTGATATTCCCACCAAAGCAGAACGCGATAGCGGCCACACAGGCGAAGAAGATGCCAAAGCTCAGCGGTACCAGACTCAGCGTCATTACGGCAACAGCCGTAACCAGCAGTGCTCCGGCAATAACTTTCATCCGTCCTACTTTATCCGACAGCGCGCCCAGAATGATACGTCCAGCGGTATTAAAGATGGCAACCATCGCCACCGCATTCGCAGCTGTAGCCACATTAAGACCTGCCAACTGCACACCGATGTCTTTCACAATACCGATCAGATACAGTCCACTCATACATGCCGTGAAGAAAATAACGAACAGCATATAAGCTTCTTTCGTACGCAGCATTTCTTTGACCGTATAATCATGACGTGTTACTTGTTGCTTCCCACCGTCCGTGCTGCTTGCTGCCGGAGCTTGTTCACGTACAACCGCTTCACGGATCAGGAACGAGCCGCCTACAATCAATACCAGTACAATAATGCCCCAGTACATAAAAGCTTGAGCAGGACCAACAGCACCGATTAATGCCGAGTTCACGTATTTGAACAACAGACTGCCTGTACCAAAGGCCCCGACTGAAATACCTGAGATCAGACCTTTTCGTTCAGGGAACCACTTGATCAGGTTGGACAGGGAAGTAATGTACGCCGTACCATCCGCGAATCCAACCACAAATCCGGCCAGAATATAGAGCAGTGTCAACGAACTCACTTGAGAACTGAGCACGAGTCCCAGACCAAGCACAACTCCGGCTACCCGAATCAGGCGACGAAGCCCCCATCGTTCTTGCAGTCGACCTGCAAATAGTGTGGCAAATGCCAAAGCAAAGCTGGTAATCGAAAAAGTTATCGCGACCGAGCTGACGTCCCATCCGAAACGATCAGACAACGGTTGATTAAATAAACTCCAGGTGTAGATGGTTCCGAGACCCATTTGTACAATAATGGTACCCAGTACAATAAGCCAGCGGTTCATTTTCATAGTTGTAGATGCTGAATTAGGTGCGGATGAAATAGCTGCTTTCATCGTGATCTCCCCTTTGCCGATGTCATATATATGAATGCGTTCACAAGCTAATCATACATGAAAGGGGATTCATTACACCGATTTGAGCATGAGTTGCATCAGATGCGGAATGAAATGCCTCTAGATGCGCATGAGCTGCCTGAATTCTTTGACTTTGCCCCGGCTAACGGGCACTTCAGCCTCCAGATCACGTAAACGAAGCAGGTACGTATTGTTAAACCAGGGCACAATTTCACGAATTTGAGACAAATTCACCACGTAAGAACGATGGCAGCGGAAAAAGGTTTCCTGCGGCAATCGACCGTGAAAATCCGAAATGCTGACCGGCATCGTAAACTCACCGTTTTTGGTATACACCTTTGTCACTTTCTCTTGAGCTTCCGCATAATAAATATCGGCGGTGTCAGTCACAATAATATTGTCATTGCGCAGCAGATTGATGCGTCGTCCCGTCTGGGCATTGGATTCCCGCGCCTGCAGATTTGATGCAGACCATTCATCGTTTGTTTGAGCCGTATTGTGAATCGGTCCATCATCACTGCCACGTTCACGTTCGTCCTGCTCATGATCTCGTTTGAACGCCGTTTCGAGTTTATGCAGCATCGTGGCAATTCGTTTCTCATCATAGGGCTTCAGAATATAGTCAAACGCCTCCAGCTCAAACGCTTCAGCGGCATGTTCCTTGTACGCCGTTGTGAATACGATATATGGCTTGCTCGCAAACTTCCCTATATGATGTGCCAGCATCATGCCATCCAGCGAAGGGATATTTATATCCAGAAAAATAACGTCGACTTCCTGCTCCTGCAGAAACTTCAGCACATCCAGTCCATCTTCCAAACAATCCACCACTTCAATTTGGCTATGTTCCTGTATCAAGTAATTCAGTTCCTCACTTGCCGGAATTTCATCTTCAACAATAAGAGCTCTCATCGACCGTTCATCACCTTGTCACTACATCTCCTTTAGGTACATCAAATAAAATATCAGTTCCTTGCTCCAGCCGTGTAATTGTTAACCCTTGTCCATAAATGAGCTTCACTCGACGATGCACGTTGTACAACCCGATCTGGTTGGCTGGCATACGGTCATGGTATACACGCTCAATAATGTCGGCTCCAATGCCTGCTCCTGTGTCACTGACCCCAATTCGCACAAAGTCAGGATAGTCCTGTACCCGAATCCGTACGGTCCCGGATCCCTTTACCTTGAGAATACCGTGAATAATGGCATTTTCCACAAGCGGCTGAATAACCAGACTTGGAATATGCACAGCCACCTCATCAATATCATAGATCACGTTAAGCCTACTGCCGAAGCGCGCCTTCTCGATTTCCACATAATTGCGGACTTGCTCCAGCTCTTTGTGGATATCAATAAGCTCATCCGATAGCTCCAGGTTATAACGCATATATCCAGACAGATTCACAATCAGCTCGCGCGCCCGATCCGGCTTGGTTCGAATCGATGAGGCAATCGCGTTCAGCGCATTGAATAGAAAATGAGGATGAATTGTGGTCTGCAATGCACGAAGCTCCGCTTTATTGGCGGCAGCCTTGATCTCCTCCACACGTGATACTTCCATCTGGGTGGAAATAATCTGGGACAGGCCCACAGCCATCGTTTGCAACGGATACGTGATCTTGTACGCTTTGCGGTAATAGATTTTCAGGGCACCCGTCACTTCGCCCCGCTCTTTGAGCGGAATGATGAGAAGGGAGTGGATATCTGGCGTTTTCTCGTCAATGACATCATTGCTGATCGTAATCTCTCCGCTGGAGATTGTCTTCTTCGTCATCTCACTAATAATTTCATTACCGATGTGATATCGTTCCTCACCAAATCCCACATAAGCCAGTACATTTCGAGTATCCGTAATCGCAACCGCATCCGCCTGAATATCCTCCTGAATAATCCGACAGATCTTCCGCAGAGAGTCTTCATCAATGGAACGGAAGTACGGCAAGGTCTTGTTGGCAATCTCCAGCGCCAGCTTAGCCTGACGAGCTGCAATCATTTCCTTTTCCCCTTCTACACTCTGCACCAGCAGCACGATCAGTCCAATGTTCACCTCACCCAATATCATCGGCAGCGCAATCTTCGAGACAATATCGGCACCCAGAGGATCGGGATAGGAATACAACAGGATAAGCAGCATCGTAAGCGCCTCACAGATCATTCCCGCCGCAATACCGATCATCCAACGCTTCGACTTAGGCGTATACTTATGTATATACCCGGAGACCAGACCTGCAAGGATACTCGTAATCAGACACGGAATCGCCGTGACACCATCCATATCGATCAAATACCGATGCACCCCGGAGACAATCCCCGTAATGATGCCCACAGGCGCTCCAAACAGAATGCCGCCAGACATGATCGCAATAATGCGCACATTCACCAGCGAGCCTTCCACATTAATACCGGTATACGTACCAAAGATGGCAAATGCACAGAATAACAACGTAACCGCAATGTACTCCTGCCATCTCAATTTTCCCTTTTGCAAAATCTGTCTAAACCGCGGTATCCTCGATAGAAAGAATAAAAATATAATCAGCAGTGCCGCCCGTTCAAACAGCCCCAGCAGCATCGTAAACATCTCCGTCAATCTGACTTCCTCCACATCCGTCAAAAATAAACGCCCCTCATCGCAGCAGCGTTTTCCTCACTTTGATTTCCATATAAGCTTGTATGCAACAGTTTACCGCTCCAATAGGAGGAAAGCAAAGTCGATCCTGTGAAAATAAGATGACTAAAGTCGCTAACCTATTGAACAGACAATACGGAATTCATTTTTCTCCAAACCTTTCTCTTCCCTGCCAACAAAGCTTCACTTTCCTACACATAAAACTCTACTTCCAGAAATCCACTGTGTTATAATTAATTGGAACTTTATGCTAATTAATTAACTGAAATTTATTTAAGAAAGGTGTATTTAAATGTTTGTAATGCTACTGTTAGGCTTACTCCTGCTTTTTAGTGGTTTGTGGTACATCATTTACTTTATCTCGAAACGTACCCAAAACCCAAATCGCTCGTCTGCTCATGTGCTGAGAGTGATTTTAAGTATTTCGATCCTCGTACTAATAGTTGAAAACTACATATACGAAACAGTACCTTCTAATGCCATTTTAATTTTAGTATTTATTGCATCCTTAATAGCTACGAGCCCTTTTTTTGTTAAGAATAAAGAGTGATGGGATGACACTAGTTTTCTTTCTCTCTCCTATTAGAACTGGATTATAATCAACATGCTTCGTTTATCTCGCATTCCAAGGAGGAATTTCCTTAATGAAAAATCTCTCTTGTGGCATTTTATCTCTATGTGTAATTGGAGCCTTACTTCTTTCTACATGCGGAAAAGCGGACGACAATTACTCCCTTTCCAATAGCGAAAAACCTAGCAACATAACAAGCGAAGCCCCTTCAACCAACATTACACCAACAAACATTGAAAGTCTGATTAGACGGGAGTATTGAGAACCAAGGCATTACCTATTTCTTTACTAAAAACAAAAAAGGTGAGTGGGGTATTGAAAACATAGATTAAATCCCAATTCGAAAATTTAAAGGAGATTGAATTCAATAGTATTTTGTATCAAGTAACATATGTTCTTGATTTAAACAAAAGGGCGGTTCACAAGTCATCTTGCTGACTTATGAACCGCCCCATCCATTAAAATTACTTCATACACATTCGATGTAATTTGGTTTTTATAAAGTGAACTTCCAGTTACACAGTAACAGAGAGTGCAGAACCAATCTGGAGAAGCGAAGCGCTCGCCTTTATCACCGGATTTTACCCTTTCAAAGGGTAATTCAAAAAAATCCGGGGATAACAGCGCTCGGAAGGTTGTTCTGTCATCGTAGTGCCCCGTGTAAATGAAACTGTTTCATTTTATACCACCCAACATTCCATCGAATCCCTACCTAAACATGCCCCACAACTTAATCAAATGAAACGTATTGTTTGGATCAATCTTCTGCGCAAGAACAAAAGCAACAAATTGTTCCTCCTGAGTCGTAGAAAAATTCTCGTTCAAAATGACCGCTGACGACTTGACCAACCTTCTCACCTTGGCCTTATCCTGCAAATCAGACTTGGTGACCCCATCTATCAACTTTTTGATACGCTCTTTGACAGCGGGATTTTTCATCTTTGTTTTGATCCGCTCCACCAGCTGCGGACTGATTCCATATTGTTGGTAACCCAAAACGTACAGCACCTCCTGAATAATGAACTCACTTCTTATTCATATGACAGGAGGGCCTGTACACTTGACATTTTCCCACGGAAAATGTGGAAAACCACACATCTACAGCCCCGATTAATCGATCAGATCACCCTGGAATACTTGCTGCTGCTGTAAAAAGTCACGTAAAGGAGCGTAGTCAACAGACGTCCAGAAGTTCGCATCCGCAATCAGGCTGGACACATCATCTCGGGCCTGCTCCAATACGGCAAAATCCGCAACCATGTCGGCAAGACGGAACTCGGGTAATCCACTTTGCTTGGTGCCAAAGAAATCCCCCGGTCCCCGCAGATCCAGATCTCGACGGGATACTTCGAATCCATCTTCAGTTTCCGTCATGACCTTCATGCGCTCCTGCCCAACTTCTGTCTTGGGATCAGCAATAAGCACACAATAGGAGGCATGAGCGCCCCGACCCACCCGGCCACGAAGCTGATGCAGCTGCGACAGACCGAAGCGGTCCGCATCCATAATAACCATCAGCGTTGCGTTAGGCACATCGACCCCGACCTCCACAACCGTTGTGGAGACCAGGAGCTGAATTTCGTTGCTGTAGAAGTCCCGCATCATCTCTTCTTTCTCGCCAGCCGTCATCCGTCCATGCAGCAGACCTACACGGTACTTCGGAAAGTTCTGCTGCATCTGGATATGCAGGTCAATCGCATTCTGTACATCCAGCTTCTCCGACTCTTCAATGAGCGGACAGATCAGATAGGCCTGACGTCCCTGGTCCACTTCTCGCGAAATAAAACCAAGTACCCGGTCCATCATGTCGTGCTTGACCCAGTACGTTGAGATTGGAATCCGTCCCTTTGGACGTTCCGAGATGGTCGATACCTCAATATCACCAAAAGCCGTAATCGCCAGTGTTCGCGGTATCGGCGTCGCCGTCATCGTTAACACATCCGGGTTATAGCCTTTACGCCGCAAAACGCTGCGCTGATTCACACCGAAGCGATGCTGTTCATCCGTAACGACAAGACCCAGATCGCGGAAAAATACATCTTCCTGGATCAGAGCGTGTGTACCGACAACGATATCGATCATCCCCATCTGCAAGGATGCAATCAGATCTTTGCGCTTCCGTCCATTCACACTGCCCGTTAACAGACCCACAGTTACGCCAAAGGGTTCAAACAGCTTTTGCAGTGAGCGCATATGCTGTTCTGCCAGAATCTCCGTAGGGACCATCAGAGCCCCCTGAAAACCGGAACGAACGGTCGTATACAGCGCAATCGCTGCAATAACCGTTTTACCTGAGCCTACATCTCCCTGCAGCAACCGGTTCATCGAATACGGTGAACGCATATCATGCAGAATTTCAAGCTCTACCTTCTTCTGCGCATCCGTCAGTTCAAATGGCAAACTGCGAACGAACTCCCGAATCGTCGTATTATCCGTTGTGTGTACTACACCATCCATACGATCCCGGTTCAATGCACGATAGGCCTGCATCTTGAGTTGAAACAAAAATAACTCCTCATACACCATCCGTTGTCTGGCCTGCTGGCCTTCCCGGTTATCCTGCGGACGGTGAATCCCGGCAATCGCCTGTTTGCGAGCCATGAATCCATATTTCTTCATGAGTGATTGAGGCAGAATTTCGGGGATCATTTCCCCGAATTGGACTAACCCCTGATTAATCGTTTTGCGCATCCAGGACTGCGTAAGCTTGCCGGTTACGGAGTACACAGGCTGCAGCGTGCCCGAACGCCCTTCCCCTTTATCCGGGAATTCCGAATCCGTTACGGTCATCTGCATACGTTTCTGTTCCCATTTCCCTGTAATGACAATCTCCCGATTGGGCGTAAGCTGCTCCTTCAGAAAATGCCGATTGAACCAGGTGGCTGAGATCATCCATTCTTCCGTCATCACTTTACAGGTAAGACGTGACTTTTTGCCATAACGTTGCAACACCGGGATACCCATCACTTTACCCTGTACCGTAATTTTCTCCCCGTCCTTCACTTCACTGAGCGAACGCAGCCGATAATCCTCATAACGAAACGGGTAATATTCAAGCAAGTCTTTTACAGTAGAGATGCCAAAGGCGTGAAGCTCTCCCTCTTTGAGAGCACTCACGCCGCTAATTTGTTTTACCGATATTTCTTCCCATTTCATGTCTAATCCCTCATTCCGGAACAGGCCACATAAAGATGGCAATTACGCCTGGCCCAACATGGCTGCCAATGACGGCCCCAATATTGGTATATACCACTTCATTCAGTGTAAAATGCCCGCGTAATTGCTCTGCACAAGCGATCGCTGATCCCGGGTCTGCGGTATGACCTACCGCCAGATTAACACGTTGACCCGCCAGATCCTGCTGAAACAGCTCAATAATGCGTGCCATGGCTTTTTTGTGACCTCTGACTTTCTCCACTGCGTAAATAACGCCTTCCTCATCAATGGACAAGATCGGTTTAATATTCAGCAGTGTTCCCAAGATGGCGGCAGCCTTGCCTATCCGACCGCCTTTCTGCAGATACTCTAATGTATCTACGAGAAAGAACAGCTTGCGGCTCTGCTGCATGGCTCCTACAGCCGCAGCGATCTCCGTAGCGGACTTGCCTTGTTCAGCAAGCTCGGCAGCCTGTACGACCAATAAACCATATCCATAGGATGCAGACTTCGAATCCAGTACCGTTATGTCTCCCTCACGTTCCAGCAACAATTTGCCAAGCAGTGCCGATTGATAGGTACCACTCATGCCGGAAGACAAATGAATCGATACAATGGGCCGCTCTGGGTCCTCATCCAACAATGTGTTATAGATATTCATAAAATCGGTGGGAGAAGGCTGTGAGGTTGTAGGCAGCACGGATACCTTCTCCAATTTTGCATAGAACTGTTCCGAAGTCAGATCAACGCCGTCTGCATAAGCTTCCTCCCCGAACAAAACACGCAGCGGAACAACATGAATCCCGTATTTATGGATCAGTTCTTCCGGTATATCTGCCGTGCTATCGGTTACGATCGCAACCTTGTGGCTCATCAGATTTCCTCCTCTTTGCTTAAGTGCTATTAGTGCATGTTCAAAAAGTTAACTGGGAACTTTTTGAACAACCTCTATTAGGACTCTACAGAGAACAAATAATAATAAACCGGCTGTCCTCCAAGATGCACCTCTACCTCAGCATCAGGATATTGTTCTTCAAGCCATGCGACAAGCGCAGCGGTAATCTCAGGGGTGGCCTCGTCCCCTTCAAGGATGGTCACTACTTCATCTCCGCTCTCCATCATCTGTTGCAGCAGGCCTTCACATGCGTGCAGCATGCTTTCATCCGTTGCCACGATCTTGGAATTATGGATACCGATATAGTGTCCAGCTTTGATATCAAGCTCGTCATATTGTGTATCTCTGACCGCATGAGTCACTTGACCGGACTGTACCCGGCTAATCGCCTCAAGCATATGGTCACGATTGGTTTCCGCAGATTCATCCTCCTGGAAAGCAAAAGCCGCTGCCATGCCCTGAGGGATCGTCTTGCTCGGAATCACAATAATTCGACGCTCATCTTCAAGCAACTCGCGAGCCTGTTCGGCAGCAAGTACAATATTGGAGTTGTTCGGCAAAATAAATACCTGTTCTGCCGCGATCGAACGCACCGCTTTCACAAAATCTTCAGTGCTCGGATTCATCGTCTGTCCACCAGACAGAACAACATCCACGCCGAGACTCTGGAAAATCTCCGCAATGCCTTCACCAGAAGATACCGCGATGAAACCATATGGTGCCATCTCGTCTGCTGGGAGCACAGCTTTTTCCACGCTACGCGTCGCTTCAGGAGGAATCTCTGCGAACAGCTCAGGCGAAGGCGCAATGTCCATACCTGCAGTCAGCAGATCACGATGCTGCTCACGCATATTGAGAATGTGAATTTGTGTGATTTCTCCATAACGGAGAGCCAGATTTAATACATCCCCAGGTGTCTTGGAATGCACGTGAACCTTAATCACTTCATCGTCAGCAATAATAATGATGGAGTCCCCGTTAACTGACAACGCTTTCCGGAATGCTTCGTCATCAAATGCAACGCCTGCGTTCTCTCCAAGCTCACGGTTAATAAAGAACTCCATGTCATATAGGAACTCAATATCTTCCGTTTCCAGTCGTGCTTGGGCAGACATTGGCATCTCCGGCACGATTACCTGCTGTGCAGGCTTCTCAGAAACCACTTCTGACGGTGCAGCTGGTTTCAATGCAGATGCCGCTACGGTTGGTTGTACGTCTCTCTGGAAGGATGTACGACTTGCCCCATCCGTTTGCAGCAGAACGTCCATAAAGCCTTCGTAAATATATACAAGCCCCTGACCGCCCGAATCCACAACACCGACCTGTTTCAATACAGGCAGCAATTCCGGAGTCATTGCCAGTGCTTCTTTTGCTTTTAACAATACTTCATTCATTAATTCAGTTATATCATTCGTCCGTCTTGCGTAGTAGCTGGCATGTTTCGCCGCTTCCTTGGCTACGGTAAGAATGGTCCCTTCAACGGGCTTCACTACGGCTTTATAAGCTGCGTCCACACCGTTCTGCAGGGCTGCGGCGAACTGGAGTGTATTCAGTTCCTCGTAAGGAGCAGCTGAACGACTGAATCCGCGGAACAATTGCGATAATATTACTCCGGAATTCCCCCGTGCACCCATAAGCAGGCCTTTTGATAAAATACCGGCAGCTTCTCCGATGGAGGCAGAACTCTTACGTTTAATCTCTGCCACTCCTGCACTCATTGTCAAATTCATGTTCGTTCCCGTGTCACCATCCGGCACAGGGAAAACATTCAGGGAATTGACGTGCTCTGCATGCTGTCCAAGTTGTTCCGCTCCGGCAAGTACCATTGCGGTGAAATCTGTTCCATTTAAAGAACGTATACTCAAGTGAGAATTCCCCTTCCTAGCTTGATACACGAACATCTTGCACCAAGATGTTATCTGGTCTGTTCATGCGCAAACGCTTATCGCGTTATTCTTCGTCCATACCTTGTCCGGCACAGGCATAATAATACATAATGTCAGCCGGATTAACGGTCTGGGCGGCCGGGCAACCGATATCCTGCAATTGCTCTGTAACCCCTAACTCGGGGCATACGGATATGCACCGGTATCAAGAGCCGGCATGAATGCCGCATGGAGACTGGTGCCAATGATGGAATGCCGCAGCTCACAGCGTTGCCAAAAAAGCAGACCACCGACCTTTAAGGCCGGTTTTTTCTCCGGCTTCCCCGCGGCAACAGCCTGTTCACCGCTGTATTATGGACTATTCAACATTGTACTATATTAGACAGGAGAAATAAATAAAGTTTTTGGATCAGTTGACGAAGCTTTTTTCAATATGATATTATATTCAAGTATTGTTTTATGCAGGTTTAGTAATGGAAATGATCCGGCTATGCCGGCTTGAACAACGCCATTAGCTACTGGAACCTGACCATTGCGGTCAGGAAGAACAATTTAGCCCGTCTGGATTGACATTCGTGTCTCCTTAGGGCAACTGGTTATTTTAGGATAGGAGGTGTAATCTATGTCTCGCAAATGTTATGTGACAGGTAAGAAACCGGGCACCGGTAACCACGTATCCCACGCTAACAACCGTAACCGTCGTTCTTGGGGCGTAAACGTTCAGAAGGTCCGCATTCTCGTGAACGGTAAACCAAAACGTGTATACGTAAGCACCCGTGCACTGAAAGCCGGTAAAGTGACTCGCGTATAATCACGCAAAGCTACTATAAATCGGGTAAGCAAAAAGCACCTTGTTCCTTGCAGGTGCTTTTTTGGTATTCAGAAATAAAATCATGAATACACACATCAGCATGTGAATGGCCGCCGCATGGCGCTTCGCAGGTCCGAATTCCAGATGATCCTGTAGCCAAAGCGGCGGTATTCGCCAATGGAACCTTTTAATCATGTCAGTTCTTTTGAAACGTATTAAGAATCGCCTTTACAAACCCTCCCAAAAACTTCGGCAGTTTGAATGTGTAAAATTTCATACTTCACCCTCCCCATCATGCTCATGCATCCGCCGTATCCTATGCTCCAGGCCTTCCTTGCCTTAAACACGACAAAAAAGGCTACATGAGAAACCTGCTCATGTAACCATATTTATGCGGAACCCTCTGTCCCTATTCCACAATGACGAGCCTGTTATCAGGTCATTTAGGTTTGGGTAGGGATATATTGATAGACAGCGATCATGAATACACTCAATAAGTAATACAGTATGCTGAATATCACAAAAGTAACCCGAAGTCCTGTACGGTCAAATTTGCGGAAGTACATAATGACAACACCAACCCCGATCAATGACGTAATCGCATTGTATGGGGATTGAATAACCGCAAACATAGCCAGCACCAGTCCCGTAACGAGACTCGCAGCCATTGTCCACAGCGTCTCCTTGAGGTTCATGCTCAGCCTCCGTAACTACTGCGAATTTCGGCAATCGCGGCAGCGCGATCTTCACGTCCAAATACAGCACTTCCCGCAACAAGCACATCCGCGCCAGCTTCAACCACAAGCGGAGCCGTGTCGGCAGCAATACCGCCATCCACTTCAATATGCACGTCATGACGTCCTTTTTCGTTCAGCCAGCTACGAATTTGCTTAATTTTGTTCATCGTGCCAGAGATGAAAGCCTGTCCACCAAAACCGGGATTTACGGTCATGACAAGCACCATATCCACATCGTCCAGCACTTCCTGAATAGCACTCGCCGGAGTTCCCGGATTAAGAGCAACCCCTGCCTTAACTCCCTGTTCTTTGATCAGATGAATAACGCGGTGCAGATGCACACAAGCCTCGGCATGAACCGTAATAACCGCCGCGCCAGCTTTCGCAAATTCCTCCACATAACGTTCTGGGTTCTCGATCATTAAATGCACATCAAGCGGCAAGCTTGTATGTGGAGCGATCGCTTTTACAATCGCAGGTCCAAGCGTAATATTAGGGACGAAATGACCGTCCATGACATCAACATGAATCCAGTCTCCGCCAGCAGCTTGGGCTTCCGCCACTTCCGCGCCGAGACGGGCAAAATCCGCAGATAAAATAGATGGTGCAATTTTAATCATATTAATACCTCCGCTTTTTGTCTTTCATTTCTGTAAGGAATTGTTCGTAGTGCTGATAACGGCTTTCGGAGATCATTCCCTCCGCTTTGGCTGCAAGCACCCGACAACCTGGTTCGTGCGTATGGGTACAGCCTCGGAACTTACATTGATCCGCATATTGAGCGAACTCCCGGAAACAAGTGGATAACTCCTCCACACCAATCTCCAGGAAGTCCAGTTGGCTGAATCCCGGCGTATCCGCGACAAAGCCACCATTATCCAGCGGTATGAGCTCCACGTGCCTGGTGGTGTGTTTCCCTCGGCCAAGGCGCATGCTGATTGCACTGGTCTCCAGGGTTAGACCTGGCATCAAGGCATTCAGCATCGAAGATTTACCTACACCGGATTGCCCGGAGAATACGCTAATCTTGCCGGCAAGACGCTCCTTGAGCAGTTCATTGCCTTCACCGGTTCGTGAACTGGTAGAGATAACTTCATATCCAATTTGCTCGTACATAGCTTTTACTTCTGCTACTGTATCACGGGCATCGTTTTCTGGATCAGCCAGGTCCTGCTTCGTGAGCACAATCAGTGCATCCAGTCCAGCTTGTTCGATATGTACCAGGAATTTGTCCAACAGATTGAGATTCATGTCCGGTTCCTTAACGGAAAATAACAGAACAGCCAGACTTACATTGGCAACAGGTGGACGAATTAACTCCGTTTCACGTTTGCGAATCTCATCTACTGTTCCTTCTCCGTTCTCTGTCAGCATATAGCTGACACGGTCACCCACAAGTGGTGAAGTACCCCGTTTTCTGAAGATACCTCTGGCCCGACATTGAACGGCGGAGCCCTCAACCGAAGGCACCCCGCTGTCTTCCAGTGGCATGACATAATAGTAACCGCTTAGCGCTTTAACGATGATACCTTCTGGCATAGCTCCGTCGCCCTCCTTTAATTTACAGTACATTTACCCTGAACGTCGGCAATAAGCCGCCCTTATGGACGGCTTGATGCGTTAACGACTTCCTTTTTCTTATCTTTTCCTTTGGCGAGACCATTTCCGTTCTTCATCGCAGAAGTATCTGCTTCGTCATGCTCCCCTTCACCCTCAACAGGTGTATCCGGTTCACCTTCCTGTTGTGTATCCACGGTGCCTTCATCACCACCACCGCCTTGTTCAGGCTCCTCCGTTGTTGGAGGCGGCTCTGCACCCTTCTCAGGCTCAATGGTAGGCACAACTACCGTTCCATTCTTGGCATCACTGTAGGACACCAGATACGTATCCAGGAATTGGCCATCCCGGTAGACAGAGACAACACCATCGACGTTTGGAGCCAAAATAAGCGGAATTGTCAGCATTTGGGCAGACTTGATTGTCCGGGTCCCCCATTCCTGACTTTTACCACGAGCATCCTCGAAAGTAATTCGAATTTTGCTGTTCTTACCTTCTTCTTTTGGCGAAACGTTAATGTTATAGGCGTAGTTCAATGCCTCTGGCGGATAACCTGTACTAATGAAAATGGTAATTTTGTCACCAGGATTCACGTCTGCACCGGCTTCTACAGGCCATTGCTGTGTCACTTTGCCTTCATCTACGGTGTAGCTCGACTCTTCCTGAACCTGAGCAAGGATTAAACCGGCGGATTTGAGCATACTCTCTGCCTCACTTCGAGTACGGTTCTTCAAGTCCGGCATTTTTATTGTTTCGGAGCCTTTGCTAACGGTCAGAAC
The DNA here is from genome assembly GCF_038020215.1 of Paenibacillus sp. FSL F4-0087. Classification (NCBI taxonomy): domain Bacteria; kingdom Bacillati; phylum Bacillota; class Bacilli; order Caryophanales; family Paenibacillaceae; genus Paenibacillus; species Paenibacillus sp. FSL F4-0087. The sequence goes on along the minus strand of NZ_JBBODJ010000001.1, from coordinate 4,953,075 downwards.
AATCTGAACCTCTGCGGGATCGTATTCTACATTCACCCCAGGAGTTTGGGATAGGACCGTTCCCGCAGATTTATCATTCGAAAACTCTTCTTTACGCTGAATCTGATCCTCTTTGATATCCAGTTCGGTGAGTTGTTTGACCGCCTCATCGTATGAAAGGTCTTTGAGATCAATCATCTTCAACAACTCTTTTTCCGCCCCAACACTCAGCTGGACCTCAGAGCCTTCTTTGACCACATCGCCTTCATTTCGGGTCTGGTCAAATACAATACCTGGGTCCACATCCTCCTTGTACTCCCGGATGACATTATCACTGACCACAAGCCCTTGATCCTGCAACATTTGACGAGCCTTTTCCTCGGTTTGGCCAATGACATTGGGCACCTTAACATCAGGCACAACAAGCATGCCTTTCACGTACCATACAACTCCAACCATCGCGATAAGAATAAGCACTGTCAACGAGATCAGCAGCGCTGGCTTCTTCCAGTTCTTTGTTTTGGTTTTGCCCTTGTTGTTATCTTGGTCAGACTCCATCACGGGTACAGCACCTGTGGATGTAACTCCACGTGGCTCCGGCTTGATCGCCGGCATAACACGGGTCTGATCGATATCATCCTCATCCGGAAAATCAATTTTCGTTTCATTACGTCTTTCCGGCATCAGGCAGGTTTCCAGATCCGTCTGCATTTCTTTAGCAGATTGGTAACGCTCCTGCGGATTTTTGCGCATGGATTTAAGAATAACGTTCTCCACGCTTTGCGGGATAAGTGGATTAAATTTGCGAGGTTCATCAAACTCTTCCTGCAAATGCTTCAAAGCAACGCTAATTGGACTCTCTCCCAGGAACGGAAGCTGACCAGTCAGCATTTGATAGAGTACTATACCAAGAGAATATAAGTCCGACTTCTCGCCAGTCACGATGCCTTTGGCATGCTCAGGTGAGAAGTAATGTACGGAACCAACTACTGAGCCGGTCTGTGTAATCGTTGTGGACGTAACCGCACGGGCAATCCCGAAATCCGTTACTTTCACACGGCCATTACGACCAATCAATATATTATGCGGTTTGATATCCCGATGAATGATCTGATTATGATGTGCATGATCGAGAGCATCTGCAATCTGGGAGGCAATTCGAACGGCCTCGTCCACCTGCAGAGGCGCCCGTTCTTTTATAATTTCATTCAGGTTTTTACCTTCAACATATTCCATGACAATATAATGAACATCATCTTCCTGTCCGACATCATAAACACTAACTACGTTAGGATGTGACAGCGAAGCTGCGGATTGTGCTTCTCTGCGGAAACGGCGGATAAACTCTTCGTCATGCACAAATTGCTGCCGTAACACTTTGATGGCAACGTTCCGGTTGAGCAACAGGTCCTGGGCCTTATACACAAGAGCCATGCCGCCACCGCCGACACGCTCGATCACTTCATAGCGTCCGCCTAGCTGGTGCCCAATCATGACTCACACCCCGTTTCCGATATCACGGAACCTTCCTTTTGCAGTTCGAATAATGCCACCGTAATATTGTCATCTCCTCCAGCAAGCAAAGCCAGCTGAAGCAGGCGATCCGCACGATCTTCCAATGCCAGTTCCAGATTACCTGCGACCTGAATGATCTGCTCATTGCTGACCAGATTACTAAGCCCATCACTGCACAGGAGAAGAACTTCGCCTTCTTCCAGCTTGACGGTATCCAGATCCACCTTCACTTCAGCATCTGTCCCAAGAGCACGTGTCAGCACATTTCGACGCGGATGATGAGAGACATCTTCTTTGCTGATCTGACCATTTTTGAACAATTCATTGACCAGTGTATGGTCCTCGGTCAACTGGATCACATGTTTGTTTGCAATTTTGTATGCTCTGCTATCACCGATGTGACCAATAACGCCTTCCGTATCATTTAATAACGCCGCAACCACGGTGGTTCCCATGTTGTGGTAATTATCATCCGAGGAGGCAGTACGGAAGATCACTTCGTTGGCATGCAAAATAGCATCGCTCAATGCGGCTGACAAAGACGCATGTGAAAGACCCGGCTCAAGCGTTCCCAGATCCTGCACCAACGTCTCTACCGCCAGACGGCTTGCCGTATCTCCTGCAAGATGTCCGCCCATACCATCGGCAACAATACCCAGAATATAACCTGTATCGAGATTTCTAATCCAGGATGAATCTTCATTCACCGAACGCACCCGTCCGATATGGCTCACATGAACTGTTTTGATCAAAACGTTCTCACCTCAACTCCATATGCTTTGCACGAAGCTGACCGCAAGCGGCAGCAATATCATGTCCCTGTTCACGACGAATGGTTACATTAACACCCTGCTCCGAGAGAATCTTCTGAAAATTGAAAATATCGCTTCTGGATGTTCTTACGTACTTGCGCTCAGGTACATGGTTGACCGGAATCAGGTTCACATGGCACAACATGTTCTTAAGCACGCTTGCCAGTTCTGCCGCATGTTCCGGCTGATCATTCACACCACCGATAAGTGCGTACTCAAACGTAATTCTGCGACCCGTTTTCGCCAAGTAATAACGCAACGACTCCATTACATCCTCAAAAGGAAAACGGCGGTTTACCGGCATCAATTTAGAACGCAATGCATCATTTGGCGCATGGATGGAAATCGCCAGGTTAATCTGTGTATCTTCATCTGCAAACTTGTAAATGTTTGGTACGATTCCACTTGTGGACACCGTGATATGGCGCTGACCAATATTCAGCCCTTTTTCGTGAATCATGATACGCAGGAACGTCATTGTTGCTTCATAGTTCTCAAAAGGTTCACCTGAACCCATGATTACGATGCTGCTGACCCGCTCACCACGTTCGTCCAAAATTTTCTGGGCTTGCACAACCTGAGCGACAATTTCGCCAGCTGTAAGGTTACGTTTCAGTCCACCCAGCGTGGATGCACAGAACGTGCAGCCAATCCGGCAGCCAACCTGTGTTGTTACACAGATGCTGTTACCATAGTTGTGCTTCATAATAACTGTTTCAATCGCATGATCATCGTGCAGACCGAACAGGAATTTCACAGTTCCATCCTTGGATTCAAACTTCGTAATTTCAGTAAGTGTAACGAATTCAAATTGTTCAGTCAGTTTTTCACGCAGCGCTTTGGACAAGTTCGTCATTTCACTGAAATCATTGACACGTTTCACATAAATCCAGTCGAAGATCTGACCACCGCGAAAAGCCGGCTCCCCGTTCTCAACAGCCCACTGTTGCAGCTCCTCCAGGGAATAATCATATATAAAAGGTTTCATTTTGTTGTCAACACCTATTCCTTCTTTTCTTTTCATTCTTCCTATTCTATCACAAAGACCACTTTACATCCATGTATACCCTTGATGCCTGTACTTCATGCATTATAACACCTCAGTGCCTGCATAGCACCCTATCATCACATTTTACTGATGTTGAACACCTTCAGTCTAATCACAAAGAAATCCGCCGAAGTTCCCCTCGGCGGCTATCCTTCAGTGCTCTATTAAACTGTTAATCCGCTATCCTTGTCAACCTGGCAATGAAAAATCCGTCACTGTGAGCGTACTGTGGCAGGATCTGCACACCACCGTTCACAACCTTCCACTCTGCTGTCTCCAGACCAGACCAGGCAGACTCTTCAGCCGCCTTGTATTCCGGATGCCGGTCCAAAAAGTCAGCGACTCTATGCTCGTTCTCCGCAGGCTCGATTGTACACGTACTGTACACCAGAATACCCCCCGGCTTTAATAGCGGTGCAACCCGATCCAGCAGTTCACGTTGCAGATTGGAGATATCGTGGATATCTTCAGCAGTTTTCGTCCATTTGACATCCGGCTTGCGGCGAATAACACCTAGACCAGAACATGGCGCATCCAGCAAAATACGGTCAAATGACGCCTCAGGATAACGCTCATCCAAATCAAGTGCATCTCCTGTTACAGCATCAATACAGCTAAGTCCCAGACGATCTGCCTGATCCATGATCAACTGACGTTTGTGAGCATGTACATCATTGGCCACAATTCGTCCACGGTCCTGCATTTTCTCCGCCATATGGGCTGTCTTTCCGCCAGGAGCTGCACAGCAGTCCAGTACAGTCTGACCATCTTCAGGCCCAACTGCCTCGGCTACAAGCATGGAACTTTCATCCTGAACGGACAGCAAGCCATCCCGATACCAGGACGTAAGTGCCATGTTGCCACCACTGCGTACGAGAATACCGTCCGGACTAAGCCGGGAAGGTTCCACGATAGCACCCGTGCTCTCCATCTCCAGCATTAATTTCTCACGTGTAGTCATTGTCGTGTTCACACGAACACTAACCGCAGGCGGTTCATTATTTGCACGGCAAATCGCTTCCGCTGTCTCTTCGCCATATTGGCTGATCCAGCGTTCGACCATCCACAGCGGGTGTGAATGCTCCAGTGAGATACGTTCAGCTGCAGGCAAATGTTCGGGAATGCGCAGTTCATCACGATTGCGAATCATGTTCCGTAGAACGCCATTCACCATACCGGAGATGCCCTGATGACCTAATTTCTTAGCCAAGTTGACGGCTTCACTCACCACCGCGTGTTCCGGAATACGGTCCAGATATAACATCTGGTACACGCTGATGCGCAGCAGGCTACGAACCCAAGGTTGCAGCTTGGATACACCTTTGGCTACATAGCGTTCCAGAAAATAATCAAGGGTATTCCGTCTTGCGATCGTACCATAGACCAACTCTGTAGCTAGTCCGGCATCTGCCGGACTCAGCTCGGCCTCTTTCAGACGCCGGTTCAGCTCAAGGTTGCTGTAAGCTCCCTCTTGCTCAACGGCGCTGAGTACCTTTACAGCGAGTGCACGAGCAGATGTTTTAGGCCGCTCCGAGCGTGATGTACCGTTGGCCGAAGCTGGGGACGCAGATGCATTTCCTGCTCGACCCGATCTCCCCTGGTTGGGACGTGGTTTATTACCTCCACGCCCGGACGTATTTCCTGCGACTTTATGACCATTTCCTGACGGACGGCCCGGTGTATTTCCGCTCATTGCAGCACCGTTCCTGGTTTCAGAGTGCCACCACGGGCAAAGTCAGCAGCTTGCATCACTTTTTTGCCTGCGGGCTGAACCTCAGTAAGCCAGAGAGAACCGTCACCTGTGCGAACTTCAATGCCATTTCTGCCCAATTGTAATACCGTTCCCGGCTCAGCTTGTCCAGCATCCGAGGAAGAGAGTACATCCGCCTGCTTCGGATTTGCTGCTGCCCAGACCTTGAAGACCTGCTCATCCCACATCGTGAATGCACCCGAGAACGGCACAAGACCGCGAATTTGATTAAACAATTCACGCGACGTGCGATTCCAGTCCATCTTCTCGTCATCCCGAGTCAGATTACGAGCATACGAAGCCTCGGCTTCATCCTGTGGGACAGCCGTTGTTTCGCCTGCTACCAGCCGCGGCATTTCTTCCTGAAGCAATTTGGAGCCTGCTTCGCTGAGCTTTACAAACATGGACCCTGACGTATCTTCATCCGTAATCGCCACTTCCACACGTGAGATCATATCTCCCGTATCCAAGCCTTCCGCCATAAACATCAGTGTAACTCCCGTCACTGGCTCTCCATTAATAATGGAGCGTTGAATCGGGGCACCACCGCGATATTTTGGCAAAAGAGAGCCATGCACGTTCACACATCCACGAACGGGCATATCCAGCACAGCTTTGGGCAGAATCTGCCCAAAAGCCGCAGTCACAATTAGGTCCGGTTTCCATTCAGCCAATTGGGCTACAGCTTCTGGAGCACGCAGTTTCACTGGTTGAAATACAGGCAGGCCGTGGCGTTCTGCCGCAGCCTTGACTGGTGTTGGTGTAAGTACCTTTTTACGGCCCTGTGGTTTATCTGGCTGTGTTACTACCCCAACCACGTTATATCCCTCGGCTATAAGCATATCGAGAGACGGAACTGCAAATTCAGGCGTTCCCATAAAAACAATATTCAAATCAATCACTCCTTAGTTACGACGCGGCCCGGTTTGATCGGCTGCAATTTCGTATACCTTTTCAGCAATATCCGTAAAGAGTACACCATCCAAGTGGTCAATCTCATGTTGGAATGCACGTGACAACAATCCGCTGCCCGTAATAATCAGTTCCTTGCCTTCACGGTCCAGCCCTTTGACTGTAACTGTCTCAAAACGACGCACATCACCGTTAATGCCAGGAATACTCAAGCATCCTTCGGGTCCAAATTGCTCTCCCTCGCTCGAAATAATCTCCGGATTGATCATCTTGATCAGCCCCTGTTCATCTCCGCAATCGATCACAATCAGGCGTTTCAAAATACCAACCTGTGGCGCAGCCAAACCTACGCCTTCTGCGTCATACATCGTATCTGCCATATCATCCAGCAGTTTCTGTACATTGGGTGTAACTTTGGTTACTTCTTTAGCTCTTTTGTGTAGTACCTCATCCGGTTCTTTCACGATAATACGAATAGACATTTTGTAAGCACCTTCCTAATCCTCATCATAATTTCAGGACATCAAGCTCATTTCAAAAATAAGTACTGATTTTCTGCTATGTAGCAGGTATCAAAAACTGATTTTAAGATCGAGCCATCATTCATGTTGTTTTTAATCTATGTTTATACCGCTTGTTTACATCCGCATTTTACTACAAATGCTCACATTAACATTTGCGGGTCTACATCCAGACTAATTTGCAGCTTCTGCGCCTGAACATCGTCGTCCATGCGCCGGGCGGTCGCGAGCGCCAGTCCAATGGCGTCGACATCCCCCCGCCATTTTATCATACATTGGAATCTGTATCTATTCTTGATCCGAGGAATCGGTGATGCTACCGGGCCAAGCACATCAAAGGCATCATTACTGAAACGGTCCAAACTACCTAACCAGCCAGCAGCATTTGCCTTTTCTTTCAGTATTCGTGTGTAGTTCTCAGCCAACCGGATCAGTACCGGAAGCTGCTCATGTGAGAAAGTCACCAAAATCAGGCGACAGTAAGGCGGATACTGCAAATTGCGCCGATGCAATAATTCCTCACGGACAAACGAAACATAGTCATGCTGGCTCGCATGCCCAATCGAATAGTGCTCTGGTGTATAGGACTGTACGAATACCTCGCCTGGCAGTTGATGTCGACCAGCACGGCCGGCCACCTGGGTGAGCAGCTGAAATGTTTTTTCGGCAGCCCTGAAATCAGGCAAATTGAGTGCGGAGTCTGCGGTGATGACACCAACCAGAGTGACATCAGGAAAATCAAGCCCTTTGGCAACCATCTGGGTTCCCAGCAATACGTCTGCCTTTTTCTCACGAAACTGCTTCAATAACTTCTCATGCGAACCTTTTTCGCTCGTTGTATCCACGTCCATCCTAATAACACGAATACCCGGAAACAGCTTAGCCAATTCTTCCTCTACCCGCTGTGTACCTGTACCGAAATATCGAATATGCTCACTACCGCAATCCGGACACACTTCTGGTGCTGCTTCCGCATAACCACAATAATGACAACGAAGATTGTTTGAGCGCTGATGATAGGTTAATGAAATATCACACTCGGGACAGCCTGCAACGTATCCACAACTGCGGCACATCACAAAGGTAGAATAGCCACGTCGATTCAGCAAAAGCACGGTCTGTTCCCCACGCTCCAACCGCTCTTCCAGCCCTTTATGCAAGGCACGGCTGAACATCGAGCGATTTCCGTCCTTCAACTCTTCACGCATATCAACAATTCGTACCTCTGGCAGCTTATTTCCAAGTGCGCGGGTAGGCATCTCCAACAAAAGTGGTGCAAAATCATCATTGCTCTGCGAACGAGCAGCATAGTAACTTTCCAGCGAAGGTGTCGCTGAACCCAGGACAACGACCGCCTGGTGCTGCTGTGCTCTTTTTACCGCTACATCACGGGCATGATATTTCGGGGTTTCTTCCTGTTTATATGAAGTCTCGTGCTCCTCGTCCATAATGATCAGACCAAGACGACTAAACGGAGCAAAGACTGCTGAACGGGCGCCAATGGCAACTTTCACCTGGCCTTCCCTAATTTTGCGCCACTCATCATAACGCTCTCCACCAGACAAACGACTGTGCATCACAGCAACCTGATCACCAAAACGTCCTTTAAAACGCTCTACCATCTGCGGTGTCAATGCAATCTCGGGTACAAGTACAATTGCCTGCCGATCCTGTTCAATACAGCGCTGAATGGTCTGGAGGTATACTTCCGTCTTGCCACTGCCTGTTACACCATGAAGCAAAAAGACGCCATGGCGCCTTTCCTGTAATCGACCATTGATATTGTTATAGACTAGCTGCTGCTCGTCGGTCAGATTCAGTGGCTCGGTCGCACGAAACTTACGTCCCTGATAAGGGTCACGAAAGACTTCGACGTCCTCCGTCACAACTAACCCCTTCTCCTCAAGCCCTTTGACTGTAGCCGCTGATACCTGAAGTGTGGACAACAATTCTTTCATCGCCATCGGCAACAGTTCTTTCATTTCCAGCAAGAAAGCCAAAACTTCTTTCTGCCGTTGCGCCTTTGCCGGGAATGAAGTCAATGCCTCTTCCGCAGCCGCTGCATCCACAGCTAGATTAATGGATTTCATCGTTTTTTTATTCAGCTTGTCCTTAATTGCCTGACTTTCCAGCAGGACACCACTGAGCAACAACTTCTTGATCAGCGCAGCATGATTGGGGTATTTACGACTCAATTGTTGCAGGGGAACCTGCCCACGACTCTTCACAAAACGAATAATATCTTGCTGCACTTTTTCTGAAGTCGATTCTTCTCCCCATACAAAAAGAACTTCTTCGCCTGACGCAGAACCTGCCATTTGTCCATCCAGGGCATCTCCAAGTGAGATATACCGTTCTGCTTTCCCTTTCAGCGCAGTCGGTACCATCACCTGCAAAGACAAAATACGGTTGCTGGCATAACGTTCACTCATCCACTCGGCTAATTCAACCAAATCTTCAGACAACGGTGGAACGATATCCAGCAATTCCTGAATCGGTTTGAGTTTGAAAGTCTCCGTTCCCGTGCGAGGTACCAGATCAATCACGAATCCCTGCACCGTCCGATGACCAAAAGGTACACCTACCCTGCTGCCAATCTCAATCCATTCACGCATGGATTCCGGCACCAGATAATCAAACGGCCGGTCCGTTTCCTTCACAGGAACATCGACAATAACCTTGGCGATCTCCATATTAATTCCTCCCGGCAATGCGCTCCGCCGCAATCGAAAGCAACCGGCGGGCCACCTCTTCCTTGGCCACCACCTGAAGCTCTTCCACCAAACCTTCACGGTCATAGATGTGCACCGCGTTGGTATCTGTTCCAAATCCAGCACCCGTCTGGGTGACATCATTGGCTACGATCAGATCACAGTTTTTCCGTTCCAGTTTCTCACGTGCATACATTTCTAATGAATTTGTCTCCGCAGCAAAACCAATCAAAAATTGATGGCTCTTCTGCTTGCCCAGCGTTTCAAGAATATCTATATTTTTAATAAGTTCAAGCGATAATGTATCGCCTTTCTTCTTGATTTTCTCCGTGTACACTTCCTTGGGGCGATAATCCGCAACAGCCGCGGCCTTAACCACGATATCTGCATCATCCCACTCACCTGCTACCGCATCATACATATCCTGCGCAGACTGTACCGGGATCACCTTTACATTGGCTGGCGGCTGAACCTGGGTATTCCCCATAACCAAAGTCACATCTGCCCCCAGATCACGCGCTGTCGCTGCAATGGCAAAACCCATTTTTCCAGAGGAATCATTGGTAATATATCTCACCGGATCAATGCGTTCAATGGTACCTCCTGCAGTGACCACAACCTTCTTCCCGCTCAACAAGGAAAGCTGTTCGTTACGTTCCCGTTTGGCAGACTCCTGCTGTTCAAAAAATCGTTCCACCACATCGACAATTGTCTCTGGTTCTTCCAAACGTCCTTTGCCCACATACCCGCACGCCAGCTGACCTTCACCCGGTTCAATCATCATAGTTCCGCGCTCCGTTAACAGGCACATATTATGCTGCACAGCCGGATGATCATACATATGTACATTCATCGCTGGCGCAATCATCACTGGTGCAGTGGTTGCAAGCAAGGTTGTAGAGAGCATATCATCAGCCATCCCATGTGCCATTTTGGCAATCACATTGGCTGTTGCCGGAGCAACCAAAACAAGATCGGCCATATCAGCCAGATGGATATGCGAGACGACCGAAGGCTCCCGCTCATCAAATGTATCACTATATACCACATTTCGGGTCAAGGTTTGCAGCGTTAATTCGGTAATAAACTGTTTCGCGGAATTCGTCATAATGACATGAACGTCCGCTCCTTTTTGCACCAGCCTGCTGCATAATGTAGCCGCTTTGTATGCGGCTATGCCGCCAGTCACACCAAGCACGATTTTTTTACCGTTCAACATGGTTATCCCCCCGATATACGACGTTTATAATGATGAATAGAGAAAAAAATAACAACCTCGCGGTTGTCAAATAAATCCGGCTTGCGCCGTATGCAGTTGAAGAGCAGCCGCAGGCGGCTTACTCTTCTTCCTCTTCGTCCTGTCCTTTGATGACAACGAGCAGATCACCATAAATTTCTTCAAGTGCAACGCCAACCTGTTTATGGGATCTGGCATTTCTCAAATCCGTTTTCTCACCTTCACGAAGCTGTCTTGCCCGGCGGGAAGCGGCAACAACAAGGGAATACTTGCTGTCGACTTTGTTCATCATTTCATCAATAGAAGGATACAGCATATTTACAAAACACCTCTTTGCATTAGTATAATCACAATTCGCCGCCTGACGGAATCATGGTGCACCGCTGGATACACTAACCAGACTGGAGCTGCTCTACATATATACTATGACAGCAGCTCAACTGATTATCGCATTTTACGGCGGCAAATGGATTATTTATTGATCTTACAATGTTCGGCGATAATGATGCTTTCTATTCGTTTACACGCCAAATCAATTTCATCATTAACGACAGCGTAATCGTACTGCTCCAGCAGACTGATCTCATCTACCGCGACGGACATCCGATGATCAATCGTCGCCTGACTTTCCGTACCACGGCCCTGAATGCGATCTTTAAGCTCGTCCAATGAAGGAGGCAACAGAAATACAAAGATCCCTTCCGGGAACTTTTCTTTCACTTTCAACGCGCCTTGAACTTCAATCTCAAGAATGATGTCCCGGCCCTCGTTAATCGTTTTCTCCACAAAATCACGCGGTGTTCCGTAATAATTCCCTACATATTCTGCGTGTTCCAACAATTGATCTTCAGCAATCATGTTCAGGAATTCTTCATGGCTTCTAAAGAAATAATTGACGCCATGTTCCTCACCCAGACGTGGCTGACGAGTCGTTGCCGATACAGAATAAATCAATTCCGGCACCCGTTTGCGCAAAGCGCTGCATACTGTACCCTTCCCGACCCCTGATGGGCCGGACAACACTACCAGTAATCCCTTAGACATATTACACTCCATTTTATTCGTCGTTGTCATCATCTTTCGAAGAAAGACGATGGGCGACCGTTTCTGGCTGAACCGCAGACAGGATGACATGATCGCTATCCGTAATAATCACGGCGCGAGTACGTCTTCCGTACGTTGCGTCTATCAGCATATGACGGTCTCTTGCCTCTTGTATAATTCTCTTGATCGGCGCCGATTCCGGACTCACGATGGATATAATCCGGTTCGCCGATACGATGTTACCGAATCCAATGTTAATGAGTTTGATTGCCATAATCAGGTTCTTCCCCCTATACATGCGACTCTTTTGCCGAAATATGACCGTTCATTCGATATTCGCCGCTTGCTCACGAATTTTCTCCAGTTCCGCCTTCATCTCGACAACACGGTTCACCAGAGCCAAATGGTTGGCTTTTGATCCAATCGTATTGACTTCCCTATTCATCTCCTGAATAAGAAAGTCCAACTTGCGGCCTACTGGCTCATCACTTTTCAGCAGTTCCCTGCTCTGTCCAAAGTGACTCAGTAGACGCGTAAGCTCTTCCTCTATGTTAGAACGATCGGCAAACATAGCAATTTCCATACCCAACTTATGCTCGTCAAAAGGGAAAGAGCCTTCTTCCTGCATTTCCGTAAGCCTTTGTCTTAACTTGTTGCGATGATCACTCACCACAGTCGGCGCAAGAGCAAGCATCTCGGTATGCAGTGATTCCAGACGACTGACACGTCGTTCCAGATCACTGGCCAGATGAAGACCCTCGCGGGCGCGCATCTGCTCCAGACCGGATAAAGCCTCTTCCAACCCCTGCTGCAGGACACGCTCCCATTCGTCTTTCTGCTCTTCCGGAAGCGAACTCGTCCCATCCGAATGAACCATGACATCTGGAAGTGCCAGCATATCCATAATACTCGGTTTGCCCTGCATACCATAGCGGCTCTCCAATTGCTCTGCGGCCTGAAGATAGGCCCTGACCGCCTGCTCATTCAGAACAGCGGGAAGAGCCTGGTCTTCATCTTTTTCTTTCATTACATAAACATCAATCCGCCCACGTTTTAAGCGGCTCTGTACCTTTTTCCTCAATCCGTCTTCATAACACGTCCATTCTCTTGGGAGACGCATCATCACTTCGCAATAACGATGATTGACAGACTTGATTTCCAATTGTACCTTATAGCCTCCAAAATGAAAGGCGGATTGACCGTATCCGGTCATACTGAATGACATCGGCATCACATCCGTTACACTATTGTAATTGATTATTAGGGTTGAAACAAGTAGGACATTGATGCTCCGACTTCTCCCACACATATTGGGTCAGTTCGGCCGTCATACTATAGAACATAAATGGAGTCATTAAATAGATTCCTTTGAAATGTTTTGTTGCTACATCCAGAAGCTCCTTGGCGATCTTCACACCCATCGCTCGACCTTCTTCGCCTTCAAGACCAGCCATCCGGGAACGCACTTCATCCGACAGCTGAATACCCGGAACCTCATTATGCAGATATTCGGCATTTCGTCCGCTGGCTAAGGGCATTACCCCTACAAAGATCGGCACTTCCAGATGCTTGGTCGCTTCATGCATGGCTACGATTAGTTCAGGATCGTATATCGGCTGCGTCATAATATAATCGGCTCCGGAAGCAATCTTTTTCTCAAGCCGCTGTACAGCCTTATCCAGATGTTTCACATTCGGGTTAAATGCGGCACCGATAACAAATCCCGCCTTCTGCTTGAGCGGTTTACCGGAGAAGGATACGCCGTCGTTCAACTGCTTGATCATACGTATAATTTCAAAAGAAGTTAGATCATATACCGAGCTTGATCCGGGCAAGTCTCCAAATCGTGCAGGGTCACCTGTTACAGCGAGTACATGATTAATGCCTAGAGCATCAAATCCCATCATGTGCGATTGTGTCCCGATCAGATTCCGGTCACGACATGCAATATGCACCAGTGGGCGCAAACCTGTACGATCCTGAACAAGATGGCCGAGAGCCATATTACTCATCCGGGTAACCGCTAGGGAATTATCAGCCAATGTTAACGCATCAGCACCAGCAGCTTTCAATGTCTCGGCACCTTTCATAAACTTTGCAATGTCGAGATCACGTGGTGGGTCAAGTTCGACGATGACCGTATGGCGTTGTTTGACTAGATCCACAATCGTAGGCTGCCCACCCCGTCCAGACCGTTCATCTACATTCTCATGCAGGATAATACGCGGTTTCGACTCGGATGGGTCAGGTTCCAGTATTGGAACAGGTGTGTACTCAACAAGAGCCTGGGCAATTGCCGCGATATGATCAGGTGTCGTACCACAGCAACCTCCGATGATACGTGCACCCAGATCAGCGAATTGCACTGCCGTCTGTCCGAAGTATTCCGGGGACGCTCCATAACGGAACTGACCATCGACGTAATCCGCTGCACCCGCATTCGGATAAACAGACATTGGGACACCGATACGGCCTGATACCGTCTCCATCGCCCGCATAATTCCGTTTGGACCGGAACGGCAGTTAAAACCAATGACGTCTGCCCCTTGCTCACGCATGATTCGGAAAGCTTCTGGCATCGTATATCCATCCAGTGTGTGCCCTACATCCTCAACAGCGAACTGTCCAATCACGGGCAGATCACTCAGCTTGCGAGCCTGCAGGAGGGCGATATCCATCTCCTCGATATCATAGAAGGTTTCGAGCAGAATACCGTCGACTCCTTCATCGAGCAGTGCAAAAATCTGTTGCTGATAGAAACGCTTCAATTCACTTGTTGATACGTTCGTCCGCTTTCCTCCACGAATGGAGCCAACCGCGCCAAGAACATAACCGTTTGCGCCAGCTACTTCTTTGGCGATACGCACACCGGCACGGTTGACATCCTCGACCTTGGACTCCAGACCAAACTTGGACAACTTATCGTAATTGGCAGAGTACGTATTGGTTTCATGAATTTCCGTACCTGCATCGCGGTAACGACGATGCACATCTGCCACCACTTCAGGTGATATCAAGTTCAACTCTTCATAAGAAATCCCTACCGGGAATCCCATCTGATACAGGAAAGTTCCCATCGCCCCATCCCCTATGAGGACCCGTTCCTGCATTACACTGCGTAAATCCGCCTTCATCCCTTTTCCCCCCGCCTGACTGATCATTTCATACTAATGTACCACAAAAAACATCTGAAAACGAAGAAAAACACAGGTTTTTCGTGAAATTCAGTTTCTATAACCCTCTGGACTAGTAGGAATTCATATAACTGCAAAAAAAGAGGCCCTAAGGCCTCCTCATTTAAACGTATTTTTTACGAAGTGACTCCCTTGAAAACAACTTCAGCAGGTCCGGTCATGTACACGTGGTTGTCGGCTTCGTTCCACTCAATATGAAGATCGCCACCCTTGAGGCTGATCACCGCTGTGCGATCCGTATGTCCGTTCAGAACGGATGATACTAGTGTTGCGCATGCTCCGGTTCCACAGGCAAGTGTTGGTCCAGCACCGCGTTCCCACACACGCATGTCCACATAGCCGCGATCGCGAACCGTTGCGAACTCTACATTGATTTTTTTCGGGAACATGGGATGAACCTCAAGTAGTGGCCCCCATGTCGAGAGATCAAAATTCACAGCATCATCCACATAAATGACTGCATGAGGATTACCCATGGAGACTGCCGTAAATTTGAACTCCTGTCCATTTGCTTCGATGGAATGATCCACCACCGGATTGGCATCCACGGTGGTTGGAACCTGAAGTCCATTCAGGATAGGCTCTCCCATATCCACACGAACGGTTTCCACTTTACCATCACGAATGTTCAAGCTTACTGGTTGTACACCCGCACCGATGGTTTCTATCGTAATCTGTTCTTGGGTCACATGGCCGTGATCATATACATATTTTGATACACAGCGTATGGCATTGCCACATTGCTCTGCTTCCGAGCCGTCCGAGTTCATGATGCGCATCTGAAAATCCGCCTTCTCTGAAGGCAGTATATAAACCAGGCCATCGGCGCCGATGCCGAAGAAACGGTTGCACCATTTTACAGCCAATTCTGCGGCATCAGCCGGAAGCTGTTGTTCTCCAAACACAACAATAAAATCGTTGCCGAGTCCGTGCATTTTTGTAAATTCCATAACCTTGCCCACTCCTTTTGGCAGTCTGCTGCCAAAGCGTTATTCTTGCTTCTCTCTACAGGATACCCTGGATATTCATATCCAACATTCCCAATAAAAAAAGCTATCCTGCAAAATGCCGAGGAATCTCGCCTCGAATCATTTTGAGGATAGCATAACGAAAACGATAAGCAATTGCTATTGATTTTATGCCGAAAACTTTGTACTTTTCGGTACGAAGCGCCCAGGGCCCATGCGGCGACGGTTGCGACGACCTCCCCACACACTGCCCACTCCCATAAGGAAGGTTGGAATACCTGCGGCAACGATGGAAATGGCCCATTCACGCATACCCAGGGGTACGGTTTTGAAGATAGGCTGCAACGGCTCTACATACATGACCGCCAGCATTAGCACGATAGATGAAATGACTGCAAACACCAAATATTTATTCTGCAATGGATTCCGGTGGAAAATGGAACGGGAACTACGGCAGTCAAATACATGAATGAGCTGTGCCAAAACGAGCGTAGCAAAGGCAACAGATTGAGCTTTAATGAGCTGACCTGGTTGATCTGGCGCCGCCTGTAGGGTAAGCCAGAAGGCCCCAAGTGTACAAAGCCCGATCAAAACACCCCGACTGACAATTTTCCAGCCCAGTCGTCTGGCAAAAATATTTTCTTTGGAACCACGAGGCTTATGTTCCATCAGATCTTTTTCCGGCTGATCCACACCGAGCGCCATTGCTGGCAATCCATCCGTCACCAGGTTGACCCACAGAATCTGGATCGGCACGAGTGGCAAAGGTAATCCCATCATCATCGCGAAAAACATCGTTAAAATCTCGCCAACATTGGATGCCAGCAAATACCGGATAAACTTGCGGATGTTCTCATAAATATTACGTCCTTCTTCAATTGCAGCTACTATAGTAGAGAAATTATCGTCACTCAGAATTAACGCCGATGCTTCCTTCGTCACATCCGTGCCGGTAATTCCCATCGCAATACCGATGTCTGCTGCTTTAATGGCTGGTGCGTCGTTCACGCCATCTCCAGTCATCGCTACGACATGTCCTTTGCGCTGCAATGATTTTACAATCCGCAGTTTGTGCTCAGGTGATACTCGTGAGAACACGTAAATGCCCTCCACCTGTTTATCCAGTTGCTCGTCCGTCATGCCCGCCAATTGCTGGCCGCTAAGTGAAGCCCCACCTCGTGGAAGGATACCCAACTGCTGGGCGATAGCCTCTGCGGTTGTGCCATGATCACCGGTAATCATAACGGTACGTATGCCTGCTCTGCGACAAGTCGCAATTGCATCCCGTGCCTCACGCCGCGGTGGATCAATCATGCCTGCAAGCCCGACAAAGACGAGTTGGCTCTCGGCAGCATGTTCATTCTCTACTTTTTCATCTGGCCGTACATCGCGGTAAGCCATCCCGAGAACCCGCAGTGCAGAACCCGCCATATTCTCGTTCGCCGCCATGACTTTCTGCCGCAGCGTTCCTGTGAAAGGTACAACATTGCCTTCCCACAAAATGTAACTGCATTGCCCAATCAGCACATCCGGTGCACCTTTAGTGTAGATCGTGCGCCCACCCTGATGATGAACCAGAACGGACATCCGCTTCCGATCAGAATCGAACGGAAATTCCTGCTCACGTGCATATAACTCTTTGAGACCAGCTGGGGTAAGCCCCATTTTGGAGGCCAGTGTTACGAGTGCCCCTTCCGTAGGGTCGCCTTTCAGCTCCCATACCACGCTGTCTTCCTTGACCGTTTCATTAACATGATCTTTCTTTGTACTTTTCTTCGCTTCTTTCTTACTATCCTTATTTGTCTCTTTGCCTTTCTTTTTATTCCGCATCTCATCTGCAACACTCTCGATAATACTGGCATTGTTACATAGTGCGCTGATCTGAAGCATTCTCCGCAATGTCTGGTCACTCTTCAGTTCCAAGGTACGACCATTCTCCAGCATCTGTCCTTCCGGTGCATAACCATCCCCGGTGACCTTGATGCTGCGTCCCTCCAGCCACACGTCCGTAACCGTCATCTTGTTCTGGGTCAACGTGCCCGTTTTATCCGAACAGATGACCGAGGCACAACCAAGGGTTTCGACGGAAGGAAGCTTGCGCACAATCGCTTTTCGCTTGATCATACGCTGTACACCCAGGGCAAGCGCAATCGTTACAATCGCTGGTAAACCCTCTGGTATGGCGGCAACTGCAAGACTGACCCCTGCCAGAAACATGCCTACTGCCGGTTGTCCATGCAGAATTCCTGCAACAACAACCATGACTGTTAATCCGAGCGCCACAAAAATCAAAATTTTACCCAGCTGTTCCAGCCTGTGTTGCAGCGGTGTTTCCTGTTCCTCCGTATTCTGGATCAGGTCGGCGATTTTGCCCATCTCGGTATCCATGCCTGTCCGGATCACAACGCCCTTGGCTGTACCGCGAGTGACCATCGTCCCCATGAATCCAATGTTCTTCTGATCTCCTAGCGGTACGTCATCCGCTGCTATGGGACGGCAATGTTTGCTTACAGGAACTGATTCACCAGTGAGCGCAGATTCCTCCACATCGAGGCTATTTGTGGACAGCCAGCGCACATCGGCAGGAATACGATCACCACTCTCCACAAGCACGATATCCCCTGGCACCAGAAGTTTGGCTGCAAGATGAGCTTCCTGACCCGACCTTAACACTTTGGCCAGTGGAGCCGACAATTGTTTCAATGCACGAAGGGAACGCTCCGCCCGGAATTCTTGTACGAATCCAAGAATGGCATTAAGGACGATGATGGCAACAATCGTTACAGCATCCAAGTATTCTCCAAGCAATCCGGACACCAGTGTGGCCCCCATCAACACCAGAACCATGAAGTCCTTAAATTGATTAAGCAATAATGTAATTGGAGATATGCGCTTTCCTTCGCTCAGCTCATTCGAACCGGCGGCCTTCCTCTTTTCTGTTGCAGTTTCTTCGGTTAACCCTTCCTCAAGACTGACGCCAAGAGTGTTACGAAGCTCTTCAACGCTTAGTTGGTGCCACTTGGTATGTTCCATGCTTCAAAATTCCCTCCCAGTCTGTATTTCCTCTGTAAAACGTCACACCTACTTCACCGGCTATGCTAATCAACAGGTTGTACGCGATGCCGGACAAACTACCTGCTCTATATGTATTCGGACAGGACCCTAATTAGCACCCGATGGCGAATCCTTTCCCTGATGGGCAGAATAAGCTAAAATAAAGGTCAGCGGTCATACACGCAGTTGCAATCCGAGTTTTTGCTATGCAAACGAATACGAATCTGCAACGGGTTCTTTTTTACATATCCCGGTGTTCATTTCAGTTATAGATAGAGAGGACGTTGAAAAAAATGGCATTGGACGGCATCGTAACACGAGCAATCGTACATGAACTGCAAGGCTGCAAGGGCGGACGCATCAGCAAAATACATCAACCTAACGGGCACGATGTTGTACTGACCCTCCGTGCTCAGCGTGGAAATAGCAAATTGCTTATTTCGGCTAGCCCGACTTATCCGCGTGTGCATTTTACCGAAAAGACGTTTATTAACCCTACTGAAGCTCCAATGTTTTGCATGCTGCTGCGCAAACACTGTGAGGGAGCGATCATCGAGGAGATCTGTCAGATTGGCATGGAGCGGATTATTCATATTGACGTGCGTCAACGCGATGAACTGGGTGATGTTTCAGTCAAACGGATCATCATTGAACTGATGGGGCGTCACAGTAATATTGTTTTGGTCGATCCGATAACAGGAACGATTCTGGATGGAATTCATCACGTAACCCCGTCCATCAGTAGTTACCGGGTCATTATGCCTGGATTTTCGTACACCGAACCACCAGAGCAGCATAAAAGCAATCCACTGGAAGTGAGCAGCACTGAATTCCAAGATAGCTACACTGCTGCTGAAGAAGAAGCTTCTCGCTGGCTGGTAAATTCATTCAGCGGTCTTAGTCCCCTGATTGCAGGGGAGATTACCTCTCGGGTTTCTGCTATTAAAGGTGACGATCAGGCTGCAAGTGAAGGTGAGGTTCGAATCGAAGCCGATGCACTTTGGACTGCTTTTGAGTCCGTCATGGGACCAGTAAGAGATAATAGTTATACACCTGTGACCGGGCTGAACGCCAAAGGCAAAATGATTTTCTCGGCCGTTCAGCTTCAGAGCATTCAGGACGCAGAGAAAACCTATGACACGATGAGCAAGTGTATGGAGGATTATTACGGAGACAAGGCCGAGCGGGACACTGTCAAGCAAAGAGTGAGCGATCTGCTTCGTTTTCTGCAAAATGAGCGCAGCAAAAACATCAAAAAGCTCGACAACCTGAACAAGGATCTGCTGGAAGCTGACGATGCGGATAAATTCAGATTATGGGGTGAGCTGCTGTTTGCCTCCCTGCATCAGGTTAGTAAAGGGGACAAAAGTGTGGAGCTTGTGAACTTCTATGATGAAGATCAAGCGAACATTACTATTCAGCTTGACCCATTACTTACACCGTCTGACAACGCTCAACGTTATTTCAAACGATATAACAAATACAAGAACAGTCTGGCTGTTATTCATGAGCAACTTGGAAAAACGAAAGACGAGATTGACTATCTCGACAATCTGCTGCAGCAACTGTCTATCGCATCCATGAACGACATAGAGGAAATTCGCGATGAGCTTGTGCAACAGGGTTATCTTCGTGACCGCAACAAAAAAGGCAAAAAGAAAAAGAAAAACGACCGCCCTACCGTGCATCAGTTTACTTCTTCAGAGGGAATTGAACTTCTCGTAGGTAAAAACAATCTGCAAAATGAGTACGTCACCAACCGTCTGGCTTCTTCCAATGACACTTGGTTGCACACCAAAGACATCCCTGGTTCACATGTCGTCATTCGCAGCACTGACTTTGGCGAAGCAACTCTGGAGGAAGCTGCACAACTCGCGGCTTACTTCAGTCAGGCCAAAGAATCCAGCAGCGTTCCGGTGGATTACACCTTTATCCGACATGTCCGCAAACCAAGTGGCTCCAAACCAGGATTTGTCATTTATGACCACCAGAAGACCCTGTTTGTGACGCCGAACGAAGAGCTGGTTAAAAGTTTGCCATCCACGATCAAAAATGGATAAGATGTTTGCTTCAATCCTGTAAGACAACGTAAAATCCCCCAGAACAATAGACTGTTCGGGGGGATTTTCTTTGTTTCTCAAATAACCATGGACTTAAACTAGTGATTGGATGTGCTTACATGTCCTGGATCACAGCAGCAACCAACGAGCGGGCACAGCAGTTATTTGAACGTCTTGGAGCTGCTCGCGGCACATGGGCGAATTATTCCATCACCTAGCCTAATTATATGCAATCAAAAAGGACATAAAGACATGGCTAGCGACTAACACTCACCCCATCTCTATGTCCTTCTTTATTTCATATTCAATTTTAGCACGATGACAACCGATCTCTTCTCCCCCAGTCTCATGCAACAAATGAAGAGAGTTTCCGAATCAAGACTTCCCGGCTGCAGCCCGGAGTTTATCGAGTACATCAATGGTTACCGTTTTGCTACCTAGATCCCCGTGGAATACTACCCCTTGTCTTACACCATGGTAATCTGAACCACCTGTTTGAATGAGCCCAAATTCCCGTGCCAACTCCGCATATCTGAGCTCCTCTTCTGGTCCATGATCCGAATGAACCACTTCAATACCGTCAGGTTGGGCGTCCACCAGAATACGACGAACCAATTCATCGTCTGCGTATAAACCAGGATGAGCAATAACAGCAGCACCACCTGCATCTTTAATCCACTGGCATGCATCTTCCGGTGCAACTCGGGGAACCGACACATAGCACGGTTGACCTTCAGCCAGATAACGATTGAACGCATCCCTCATATCAGCTGCATAACCTTTTCGTACCAACACATCGGCCATATGAGGTCTACCGATGCTTTCATCTGGTTCCAGTGGTCGGCCAAGGCCATCAATGACCTCCTGCCAACTGATTTCAAGGCCAATCTCCTGCAGTTTGGCGATGATCAGATGATTGCGTTCTTCCCTCGCTTCTCGAAGCCCGCGCAGTCGTTCCAGAAATTTCTGATCTTCTGTATTCACATAATACCCCAGCACATGAATATCCTTGCCACCCGCTCGGGTACTTATCTCTACCCCTGCCACAACGTCAATTCCATACTCACGGCCAGCCCGCTGTGCCTCGGCTACCCCCGCTACAGTATCGTGATCCGTCAGCGCAACCGCAGACAGTCCTCTTTGTTTGGCAAGCTTTACATTCTCGGCAGGTGGCTGCATTCCGTCCGACGCTTGGCTATGCGTATGAAGATCACAACGTCCGTTAGATTGATGCATGAATAACAGCTCCTTCTTATATCAAATGATTAGCTGAACGAATTTTCACATTATATAATCCTCTTATTCCGCTCGTCCTTCTGATGTTGTCTGCTCATGCTGACGTAAATAATTCAGGAAAGCTACTGCCGATAAGGGAAGTAATGAAGATTTCAGATGTATAGCATAGAATTGTCGTTTGAACTCAAGCCCACGAATATCCACGATATGAACCAGTCCAAGAGCTAGTTCATGCTGAACCGACGACGGGGATAACATCGTGATACCCACACCCGCTTCCACGGCGGATTTCACAGCACCTGTACTGCCAAGTTCCATCACCACATTCATGTCCTGCGGATCTATATTTCTCTTCTGCAACTGATCTTCCATCACCTGACGGGTGCCTGAGCCTTTCTCCCGCAGTACAAATGCGTAGCTCAGCACATCTTCCAGCTCTACTTCACCACGATCTGCCAGTGCATGTCCTGCCGGGACAACCAGCTTCAATTCATCCTGCATGACCGGCTCTACAATCATATCCGGGTGGTGAACTGGCGCTTCAATCAGTCCAAAGTTAAGCTGATGTTTTAGGATATCGTCCATAATTTGCGTAGTATTCATCACTTTCATAACGATCGAAATATCCGGGTATTGGCGAGCAAAAGGGCCCAGCATTCGTGGCAACACATACTCACCAATCGTCAAACTTGCCCCGAGCTGCAATCTGCCTTGGAGCATCTGTGTAAACGCAGACATCGCTTCATCTGTTTGTCTGACCAACTCTACACTGCGTTTGGCGTGAGGCAGTAATGTCCGACCCGCCTCGGATAATTCTATTTTCTTGGTAGAACGATGCAGCAGCTTGGTCCCAAAATAATCCTCAAGCGATTGAATCTGCATCGTCACCGCAGGTTGTGTCATATGTAGTGCTTGCGCAGCCGCTGAAAAACTTCCCTTCTCTGCTACGGTATAAAAAATATGCAATTGATGAAAATTCATATCTTCGCCCCTCTTCTGTACGCTTTCCCCATTGTAGCCGATTTCATGAATTCCAACAAAAAAAGCATGCAGCTTGTCTGCATGCGATGTAACCTGAATCTATCAATTCGAAAATATGGATTATTCCAAACTTACTTATGCTTACGACTGTTCTTGACAAGAGTCATTCGTCTTGAATGTCTTAGCCAAGAATAATACGATTTTAAATCCCGCAGTTCAATTGTCTCGGACATTTTTCCCAGAAACGTAACAACAATCATCTTATGAAGCGGATTGCCAGCGATATCATATTCCCCTTCAAGTTCAGAAAATTCAGCAACCACGACCAGATCTTCGTCAATCAGGTAAACATCCTGCTCATTACGGTAGTATGGTGTAATACGGTCCTGCTTCAGACA
Organism: Paenibacillus sp. FSL F4-0087; assembly: GCF_038020215.1. Lineage (NCBI taxonomy): Bacteria > Bacillati > Bacillota > Bacilli > Caryophanales > Paenibacillaceae > Paenibacillus > Paenibacillus sp. FSL F4-0087. The sequence goes on along the minus strand of NZ_JBBODJ010000001.1, from coordinate 4,929,655 downwards.
CTCCCACAACCATGCCGCAATATGGTCATCATCATTACGTGCCGGCTCAATACGGTCTGCATACCGCATCTTGGCATGATTGGTAATGACGATGTCGGCCACTTTTTTGTCTCCAAGAGCCACGAAAAAAGGCTCGTACGTGCTCCAACGTTGCATCACCTTATCACGCATGGGAATCACTCTCCACCAGATAGGACTTTCTATCTATTTGTTTACCCAATATATTACAACATAAGTCCCGCAATCTCAAGGCGTAACTTCAGTATTTTTCACAAAATCCAGTTTATGCATAATTCAATAAAAGAGCGGCCCCGAAGGGCCCCTCTGGTTAATCGTTTGGAAATGTACAGTGGCAACAAGTTCACTGTACATTTCCAAACCATTTTGTTATATCCCGTAAAAACTCGTTTTGTCCATCGTTTTGCTAGCATACTCTGTTTTGATCTCATTCCGGTAGGAACGTTCGACCTTGCGCACATAGGAAAGTCTGTTCACATTTTTCATCGTATCTTCAGCCCGCTCTGCATTAACATACATGACGACATAATGCATACGGCGGGAGATGTAATGAACGGTACCATATTTTTCGAGATTACGAGCCGCTTTCAAATCACTGACCCAAATAATGAATCCTGTCCTTTCCGCAAACATCATTTTCCCCGCCTTTCTATAATGGAGACCGGAGCCTTGGAAAGGTCCGGTCTGTCATGAATTTTTTTCTGATCAAATCTTAGCTACAACCACACTTGCCTCCGCTACCGCAGCCGCCCTTCGGATTCGGATCATTGCTCGGTACCTTAATGGTCGTTGACACGGCGAATGCAATCGTCTCCGACATCTGGAACAACATATCGTCCAATGCCTTCTCCGCCTGTTTGAAGCGGGCTACCGCCTCGAAATGTTCCAATTCAAGCTCTAAAGCCTGAACCTGATCTTTTGCGGCGTGATAGTCCGGGTGAAAATGCCCAAAACGCTGGGTTTCTTCGAATAGTTCCTTTTTGGCGTCCAGCTTGCGTATTCCCGCCTGAATTTCAGGGTTCGTCTCCACTTGCTGCTTCCAATATAAATAATCCGATACTTCGGCTGATTGGTTAATCATGTCGCCCAGTTCATATGCGCCCGTTAACACTTGGGCCATATCGACCGTGTTCATTTCCGCTACGCTCATGAAATTCATCCTATCTATATATAAAGTTCTACTTAACGTAGACTACTTCATCATATCATATCCCCGAAAAGTTAAGAAGAGTTTTTCCTGCAAATAGAAATAAAGGGAACAGGCGATCTGCTTTGGCAAAGTCGATCAAGTTTATGCATGGTTCGGAATAATAAGGCGAATCTGGTTCCATTCGTTAGGCGAAAAAGTACGACGTTCTGCGGGATCTGTTCCACCATCAGATATGTACCAGCCCGTTAGTGTCCAATCTTCATGACCCTGAATCTGATCGGGGATAACATAAACGATATTGCTGTCCAGCTTCAGACCCAGTTTTGTCTGCCATTCAATGGCTTTTGCAGCAATCTGACGAGCGGTAGACACATGATACCCTCGCCACTCATTATGCCACATCTCCGGGATCTCTTCGTATCCGGGATACAGACCCGATTGTTCCGTAATGGAATGATCCTGTTCATACGTGTGAAGTTTGGAGTCGTCTTGAATGAGCCCAACTCTTCCACGAATATAAAAGAGTTCCTTCGGTACCTTAAGTTCGTCTTTGAACTCATTTGCTCCGACAATGGATTCATCTGCAATGACTTCCGACTCTGTGCGGTTCAACTTCTCAAGTAATTCACTTCTCGATTCATATATCCATGTATCCTTTTTCTTGACTTCATCCGTTGCTTCATCCTGATCAACGTTCTGTCCAGCATCCATGTGAGGTCTCACTGCCTCCTGTCCCCACTGCTGGATTGCTAGCTCCACATGCTCAGGTACTCCCGAGCCAGCATAGCGTTTAAGGAAGTTTATCATTACATCCGCTGTAAGACCGATCTTGGATGCTACAACGATTCGTTCCTTCGTAATCCGATATATGGACATTCGATCACGACTCATAAGTTCTGCACCAATGTCCAGATTCCAGCGGATCTTGGGGGTTACATCTGGCGGGACCATAATTTCAAAGTCAGGCTGTACAAAAATGGTATTCTTTTCCCCATGTTCCGCCTCATCATTCGCCAAGTTCAGTAAGATTTCAGGATCAATCTGCCAGCGAAAAAAAAGCTCTCTTGCTACTGACTCACCCACCTCCCCATATCCTAAACCTGCCAGAACATTGAGCCAACCCCGGATATGTTTTAAGAAGTTTAATCTTGAAAAACCTCCACTCTCTCTGCTTTCAATTACATCTTCCTGCCCATCGTGGTCTAAAGTTCCTGCTGGAATACTCAACCATTCATTTCTACGTGAAGCAAACATTAGCAATTGCTGACGAAAATGCTGAAGTTTAGGCTCCGCTATACCGTATCGGTCCATGCATATGCTATAAATTTCTCGGTGCATTGAAGACCACGGCATCGTTAACCAGTGAGAAAGACGGTCAGGTGACACATTCATCCGATTATGCGTCTGTTCAATCAAACCCAGACTGAGCAGCAAATCAATCACAAGGGCTACATGGACCGGGTACACATCTTCATGATCGTAGCGAATACCTAGTTCGGCAAAGTCTTCAGGACCCAGAACTGTCATTCGGCTTAATCGCTGCACTATTTTCTTGTGGATCGTTCCCTTACTTGTTAATGGAAGTCCTCCTTGGGCTTGACCTTCTCTTACCATCCAAGCCAATACATGCAGAAGCTCTGCAGCAATATCTGGCTTAGCCTCTCGAACAATCTTCACGTGTTGGACTTCACTAATGGATATGGACTTAGCTTGTGTCATTTCATCCTGTAATACATGCACTTTCTGCTGAACGAACTGTTCGACCCGTGCCGCATAGGCAATAGTTAACAAAGAAAGTAGTGATTCTGGTATGTAATACAGGCGTTCTCCCCAAGACTTGCGCACAGCTTTGATCCAGCCTTTATGCCGAAGCGCTATAAACGCGGTTACTGCTTCAGCTCTGCTAAGACCATCCATAGCCCACTCTGCTGATGTCAACATGTTGGAAAAGGGTTGTCCGGCAAATTTGCAGAAAATCACACCGAGTACCGTTCTTTCAACGCATGAAAGCTCTTTTAATGATTTTACATCCAGATTACCTTGTGTATGCATTGCTTATCATGCCTTTCCCATTATTTTAAGTAAAGGTGTACACACTTTTTCATTGCAATTCATGAATGATTTTGTACTCATATCCTTGTTCGACCAGGAACATCTGACGACGTAATGCAAACTCCTGTTCCTTACTGTCCTCGGATACCAAGGCATAGAAATAAGCTTTATTTTCTCCGGACTTCGGCCTTAAGATCCGACCCAATCGCTGGGCTTCTTCCTGCCTTGAACCGAAACTTCCGGATATTTCAAGTGCAACAGCAGCATCCGGCAGATCTACGGCAAAATTGGCAACCTTGGATACTACAATTGTTTTGATCTCTCCACGTCGGAACGCTGCAAACCATTTCACTCGTTCTTGTTGGGACATTGTACCCGATATAAGCGGCGCTTCAATTTCCCGGGCAATGCTCTCGAGCTGATCCAAATACTGCCCGATGACAAGCGCTGGCATCCCCTCATGATGGTCCAATATCCGTCTGATCACAGCTAATTTGGCCGGATTTTCGGCTGCAAGGCGAAATTGATGCTTCACCTCTGCTTCTAAATAGTTGGATCGTAGTTCCGGAGTAAACGGGATGCGTATCTCCTGGCACTGTACATTAGCTATCCATCCTTGCTGCTCCAATTCTTTCCATGGCATGTCATATAATTTTGGACCAATTAGTGAAAATACATCCTGTTCACAGCCATCCTCACGCACCAATGTTGCTGTCAATCCCAGTCTTCTCGTAGCCTGAATATCTGCAGTAGCCCGAAATACAGGTGCTGGCAGCAGATGGACCTCATCATAGATGATGAGCCCCCACTGACGTTCACTGAGCAATTTGATATGAGTAAAATCAGCATCTTTCGATTTTCGATGTGTAAGAATTTGATAAGTAGCCACAGTTACAGGTTTAACCTGTTTTTTCTGACCGGAATACTCACCAATTTTTTCACTCGTTATCGTTGTTTTGTCCTGCAATTCCTGAATCCATTGCCGTACGGATGTGGTGTTCGAGGTCAAGATAAGGCATTCACATTGCAAACGTTCCAATACCGCCATCCCAATAACTGTTTTGCCTGCACCGCAAGGGAGAACAAGCAGGCCACTTCCTCCCATGCCTTCGCTACCTTCAAAAGCATCCACAGCATCTCGTTGGTACGGTCGCAACTGGAAGCTGTCCGAACTGTCACTTTGAGTATTCGCTTTCCATTCAAACGGAAGACTTGTTCCTTCTCGATATCCCGCATAATCCAGCACTGGATAACCCAAGCGGGTCAACTCCCGTTTCAGCAATCCTCGTTGCTCACCGCCAAGCAAAAGCTCATGGGGATCGACACGCTCCATCCGAAAAGCCGAGATGGTTTTCATACTGCTTAATTCATCCAGCAATCGTTCGTCTTCGCTCACGAGACGCATTCTCCCATGAACTGCCTCTGGCTTCAATTGCAGCTTCCCATATTGATAGATAATTCTCTGAATATCTTGAATCAGGGCCGCAGGAACATTCCAACGAGACACTGATTCCAGACTTGCTATCACTTGATCAGCACTCCATCCGAGTGCAGCCGCATTCCACAGTGATAATGCAGTAATACGATATGTATGAAAAGCCGCAGGTGTCTTCACCAGTTCCGCATACATCCCTAATTGAGCTCTGGCCTGATCAAATCCGGGATGACCCACTTCAAGCAATACTGTAAAATCACGCTGTACAATACAGGCGCCCGTTTTCTCCATTCCGCTTCCTCCCTAATTTAAAAATGATCTATATGTTTTTCTGAATAACAGGCATCACAAAAAGTCCAGTTCCGGTTTCTTCCGAAATTGAACCTGTATAATACAACAGTTCGACCTTAATTTAAGCTTTATAAAGACCTAACAAAAAAAGCACCCTGCCCATACCTTGGTATGAATAGGATGCCCAACTATAATCAAATCATTCGGCTGTATATCCTTTAGCCATTGCTATAAATAGTTTTACAGCATTTTGCATGGCATCCTCATCAAAGTCAAACTTGGGATGGTGATGCGGATAGATGGCATTCTTCTCCGGGTTGCCTGCTCCGACAAACATAAAGCAGCCAGGAATCTGCTGCAGGTAATAAGCGAAATCTTCAGCTGGCATCAACATCGGTGACTTCTGTACCTGGTCTGCACCAAATACATCTACCGCTTCCTTGAAGAAACGCGCCGTTTCCTGCTCATCATTCACGACTGGAGGATATCCCATAATATAATTCAACTTCGTCTCAGCACCATAGATCTCTCCGGTCTGAGCCACGATCGTATGCACACGTTCCTTCATCATACTGCGTGTCTCTTCATCAAAGGTTCTCACCGTACCCGTCATTTTGCATAACTCGGCGATGATATTCTGTGCTGACCCTGCCTGCATCGTGCCAATTGTCAATACTGCGGGACGCAAAGGATCTACTGAGCGACTGACAACCGTCTGCAATTGCATTACTAGGGCGGAACCTGCCACGAGGCTGTCCACTGTGGATTGCGGCATGCCGCCATGTCCACCTTTTCCTTTGATCTCAATATAAAAGTCATCTGCCGCTGCCATCATCGGCCCCGGAGTACTTGCTGCCACGCCTACAGGAAGCGGGGTCCATAGATGAATACCATAGATGACATCTACCCCTTCCAGTCCTCCGTCTGCAATGACCTTGAGAGCCCCACCTGGAAGCAATTCTTCTGCAGGTTGGAACAAAAAGCGAATCTCACCCTTGATCTCATGTTTATGACGGCTGAAGTACAATGCCGTGCCTAGCAAAATGGATATGTGACCATCATGACCACAGGCATGCATGGCTCCTGCTTGTTGTGATGCATATTCAACGTCCTTCTCGTCCTGGATTGGAAGTGCATCCATATCTGCACGAAGCATTACGACAGGCCCTGGCTCGTCCCCACGAAGACTACCTATAACCCCGTGTCCGCCAACGTGCCGTTTCACTTCAACGCCAAAGCTCTCCAGCATACCCGCTACAAAAGAGGATGTCTTCTCCTCATGAAAGGAAACCTCAGGATTCCGATGAAGATGACGACGCCATTCTACCATGTGGATTTGCAGGTCATTCCACCATATATTATTTGTCATGTCTCTCCATCCTTTCGCTCTCTATACGGGACTTTCATCAAGCCCGAACCTTCCTCTTGAAACCTATTGCTGTATATTGTAGCAGAATTGGAAGAAAACCGATACGAATGACCGCTTGAAAGCTTGCACGGGAAGGGGAAACATACTATCATAAAATAGAGAAAAGAACGAGATTTATACTCTCGGAAGCTTATGAGGAGGATCAGACGCTTATGATTTTTGAGAATACAGGCTTGGATGGCTTGAAGAGCGACTTGGCATACCTGGATGAGAGCGCCGAGAAAGTCGGATTTGTCCGGTGGCAATGGGAATATTATCGTGCTACATATGACTACAAAATTGAAGATGAACAAACCAAATCGGAATACTTTGTACGTATTAATACCCGTGCGATAGATGGCAAACTCGAAAAACCGGATACGGTTCTCGCAGTTGAAGCTGTTTATCTTGGAAAAGCAACCTTTCCACATGGTCTGGATTATGACTCTACCGTACCGCAGCCAGTCGTGAAGCTGGCGGCCCAAAAATTACAGCAGCTTAAAGAACTGCTGGAAGCATAGGCTGGGCCGAACCATGAAACAACAAACGGCCCAAACGAAAACGAAGAGAGGCACGCCGGATTTTCAACTGCTAATCCTCACTTTATTGTTGGTGGGCTTCGGACTGGTGATGGTGTTCAGCTCCAGTTCCAGCATTGCAATTGCAAACAAAAATTTTAACAATGATGCCCTGTTCTTCACGAAAAAACAACTTATGTGGGCGGTTATCGGTTTAGTGGGCATGTTTTTTGCCATGAATATCCGATTTAACAAATACAAAAAACTTTATGCACCATTTTTCTTGCTCACCACGGTACTGCTACTAATTGTATTGGTTGCAGGTAAGAAGGTAAACGGTGCCCGAAGCTGGATTGAAATTATCGGATTCAGTATTCAACCTGCAGAATTCGCCAAAATCGCCATTATTTTGTACCTTGCAGCGCTCATCACCAAAAAAGGAGAACGGTTCAGGGATCTTAGGACAGGATATATTCCCGTGCTGGTCATTGTCGGGTTCATTGCAGGACTGATTATGCTGCAACCGGATTTTGGTACCTGCTTCATTCTGGTTTCTACGTGCGGATTGGTCATTTATGCGGGTGGAGCAAGTATGAAACACATTATGGGTTCCATTTTGCTGGTAGTGTTGGGAGCAGCATTAGCACTCGGAGCGAATGCCCTGTTTTCTTCCATGTCTTCTTCAGATACTGCCAATAGCACTACAGCTACGGAAGCTACACAGAACTACAAAATCGGGCGGATACAGGCATTCCTTGATCCATTATCCGATACGACAGGCGGAAGCCTTAACCTCTATCGCTCCCTTGTTGCCATCGGTGATGGAGGCATCACCGGCTCCGGGATCGGGCAAGGTACGATGAAGCTGCATTATTTGCCAAATGCTTATAATGACTTTATTTTCTCCGTCATTGGGGAAGAGCTTGGCTTTGTTGGAACTGCACTGTTTCTGTTGGTCTACCTATACTTCATCTGGCGAGGCATTATCGTCTCCCTTCGCTGTCCCGATCCATTTGGGACGCTGGTTGGAATTGGTATTATGGGATTAATTGCTATCCAGGCCTTTATCAACATTGGGGGTGTGACCCAGACCATCCCGGTGACAGGGGTTACCCTTCCGTTCATCAGTTATGGCGGCACCTCACTCTTTGTGATGATGGTGGCCATGGGAATTCTGCTTAGCATTTCGCGTACCAATAATTTGGACGTCATCAAGGAAGAGAAAACGAAGTCGGTGACGGTTCAGACATCCCGTACCTCTCCCGCACTTCGTTCACGTGAATCCATTCGTCGAATTCGGTAAATGGGACTGTTCCTACCGGAACAAATCATGTACCCCTTCAATAGAAAAAAGCAACACCAAAAAGGCTGTGCATCCGGTGGGGTGCGCAGCCTTTTTGTGTGTACTCGGTACACTCTGTCTATCTAGATGAAGAACCAGGTCAACATACCGCTGTTCTTCCATCACGGATTGCTCAAGTTTACAGATCGTCGCCTCTGAAAGATACGCCTTCTACCTTTACATTGACTTCAACAACACGTAACCCGGTCATGGTCTCTACCGCTTCTCTTACATTTTGCTGAAGCATGCGGGAAACTTCATGAATCGGTGTCTCGTACAGGACGATGATGCGCAGATCAATGGCTGCTTCCAGCTGGCCGACTTCCACGCCTACGCCTTTCTGTACGTTTTTACCGCTCAGGCGCTTGGCCCAGCCCTCTGACAATCCTCCAGACATTGCGGCAATTCCAGGTGTCTCCATCGCAGCCATTCCGGCAATTTTCGCCACTACGTCATCGGCAATCCGGATGTTTCCGCCCTCTAGTTGAAGTTGTTCTGCCATGCCACATCCTCCTTCACTTCGTTACTCGTATTTTAAATCCTTTCCACCCCAAAAAGCAAATTAAACTCAAAAAGATGCGTTTACAACCTACCACGATTTGGTTATATTGAAATATGAAAATAATCTCATAAGTGTTTAGTCATATCGTTTAAAACAAAATAATACGTTACCGAGGTGTTTGTTGTGAGAAACCGAATTTCATCCATTTTGCTGATTGCCACCTTTGCACTCAGCGCCGTCGCCCACTACTTGAAATGGGATTCGATTCTGCAATTCGTCATTTCAGCCATTTCGGTTATTTTTGTGGCCGGTTTTTTAGGCAAAGCCACCGAAAATGTAGCCCATTATGCTGGACAGCGGTTAGGCGGTTTTTTGAATGCTACATTCGGCAATGCCGCCGAATTGATCATCGCCATTTTCCTCGTCAAAGAAGGATTGTTCGACATGGTTAAGGCCAGTTTGACAGGCTCCATTATCGGTAACCTGCTGCTGGTGCTAGGTCTAAGTATCTTTGCCGGAGGACTCAAGTTCAAAATTCAGAATTATAACGTATCGCTTGCCGGTTTAAATGGCTCCCTGATGATTGTAGCCATCATTGCCCTGTTTATCCCAGCCGTCTTCCTGAATACCCATTCCATCACACAGAAGGATACGAACACACTCAGTCTCATTGTCGCAGGTTTGCTGATCCTTGCCTACATAGCGTGGTTGGTATTCTCCATGGTTACACACAAGAACTATCTCGCAGATGTCACAGTGGATGAAGATGAAGAATTGCCGCATGAACATGCACCCGAGTGGTCCAAGAAAAAATCAATTCTCTATCTCGTTCTTGCGACTGTCATGGTTGCCTTCGTCAGTGAATGGCTCGTTGGTACCCTTGAGGTGTTTACTGAACAATTCGGACTCAGCGAACTGTTCGTCGGTGCGTTCCTCGTAGCCATTATCGGTAACGCCGCAGAGCATAGTGCAGCCATCATGCTTGCCATGAAAAACAAAATCGGTGCCGCCGTGGAGATCGCAGTTGGCAGCAGTTTGCAAATCGCACTCTTCGTTGCTCCTGTACTTGTTTTTGTCAGTTACTTCACTGGCAGAACGATGGACATTGTATTTACAACGATTGAGCTGGTCGCCATAGGCGTAGCCGTATTTATCGCCAAGTCCATCACCCAGGACGGTTCAACGAACTGGTACGAAGGTCTGCTCCTAATGGTTGTGTATGTTATTTTGGGTGTATCGTTCTTCTTGGTATAACAGTACTCCGATCATCCTAATTGATAGTCAAAAAAATTAGCGCGTAAAAGGCAGCCTGGAAATCGCAATTTCCAGACTGCTTTTTTCTTTTCTCCCTCTGCCTGAACCACATCAGACGAGCTGTTCCGATCCAGGCGCACAAAAAAAGCATGCAAACACCTGCATGCCTTCTATTCTGACCCACGCTATTGCAGGCTATTGCTCATTCTTCTTGTTCAAAGCTTCATATAAAATCGCCAGATTCCGCTCAAGCGCGCTTACCAGCTGCTTACCAGCACCTTCTGGAAGAAGCCCTGCACGAACAGCAAAATCGACTTCCTTGGAGAACCCATACATCTGTGTATCCAATACTTCCTCATAGAGAGGGCAGTAGCGGGTAGCCAGATTCTCCATCTGTACTTCAATAAGCTTCTGTATTTTATCTGCATCTTCTTGAAGAAGACTGATCGCTTTCAAGTGCAACTGGTCCTGCAGATCAGATGAAGTCATGCATTTTTCCCCCCTATGTCCCAAAAATCGCGTAAAGACGTTCTACCTCTAATATTAGACGAAATCAGGAGCTAATACAAGAACCTGACCAAAATAACCATAGATCTTGAAGAGCTTTATTCCTGCCTAATCCCCCTATTTTACGGTGGTCTTGCCTTACACCTGAATTATCTCATGCAAAAAAAGCACCTCTGCCATAATAGGCAGAGATGCTTCTTAGTGCCATTACTCGGATGCGATACTTACATTCAGTCCATGTTTGGCAAATACTTCTGACATAGCTGCTTTGGCTTCAGCTGCATCCGGGCCATGAACATGCAGTTCATAGCTGTGCGTGCTGATCAGCGTTGTAAACAGTCCGAGAATACTTTTTACATCGATATACTTGTTCTCTGAATGAAGCACGATTGAAGAAGTAAACTTGCTCGCTGTTTGAGCAATTTCCACTACCGCTGCGTTATTACTCGACATAGGAATCCCTCCGTCTTTTCACTTTTGGTATCATCTATTAATTACCACTACATGATACCGTGAATCCGCTTTCCTAGCAACAGCAAAATACTGTTCCTACTTCAGACGATCCGGATTGAGGCATTCCAGCTCAGGAATAACGAAAATCCCGTCTTTACGGATCAATACATCATCAAAATAAATTTCGCCACCACCGTAGTCTGGACGCTGGATCAACACCAGATCCCAGTGAATGGAGGAACGGTTTCCGTTATCTGTTTCTTCATATGCCTGGCCTGGCGTAAAGTGCAAGCTGCCTGCAATTTTTTCATCAAACAGAATGTCCTTCATTGGGTGCAGGATATGTGGATTAAATCCAATTGCGAATTCTCCGATATGACGAGCGCCCTCATCTGAATTCAGAATTTCATTGATGCGGTCTGTATCGTTGCTTGTTGCTTCAACAATTTTACCGTCTTTAAACGTGAATTTAATATTTTCAAAAGTAATGCCGTTATACAACGTTGGCGCGTTATAACTAATCGTTCCGTTCACGGAATTACGTACAGGGGCACTGTACACTTCGCCATCCGGAATATTTTTTTGGCCAGAACATTTCTCTGCACCGATATCTTTAATGGAGAAGCTCAGGTCTGTTCCCGGTCCAGTGATGCGCACTTTGTCCGTACGTTTCATCAGATTAGCCAATGAATCCTGTGCTTTGTCCATTTTAGCGTAATCCAGATTACATACGTCGAAGTAGAAATTTTCAAACGCTTCTGTGCTTGTATTCGCCAGCTGTGCCATACTTGCATTCGGGTAACGAAGCACAACCCATTTTGTATGTTTTACCCGTTGCTCGCTATGTACCGGATGGGAATAAAGTGAATTGTACATTTTCATTTTCTCTTCCGGTACATCGGACAGATCATTCACATTCTCCCCTGCACGGATGCCAATGTAACAATCCATTTGCTTCATCCGGTTCAGATCGATCTCTGCCCAGGTTTTCACCATTTCTTCTGTCGCATTTTTGAGCATGGCACGCTGTACTGTTTTGTCAGTCAGCTGTACAAAGACGTTACCGCCTTTTTTGCCTACTTCTTCAATAATTGCATTAATCAGATCCCGTTCTGTGCCAATCATCTCAACCAGCACATTCTCGCCGGGCTGTACATCTACAGAGTAGCCCACCAGATTGGCTGCGAGCTTCTGAATTCTTGGGTCCTTCATCTTGTAAACTCCTCCTGTCATCCGCCATCCCCTGAATTGAACAACGGTAAATTACGATACTATTGTAGCACGCTGCAACGATCCCGTCAGCAGGCAGCCCCACAACTTATCTATTCATAGGCCCTGAAGTTTACATCTGTGACAAGAGCTTCTTTATTTCTTTTGCTGTTCATGTCCTTATAGCTCACCTGGCTTTCCGAGGAAAGTCGCAAGGGCAAGCTAGTTTTCCGATCTACGGTTAGATGATACACCGTCTGTACCTCGGCCTGTTTCATCATCTCTTGCATTGATGTTTCCCCTTGCTCCCACACTTTGTTCAAATCCTTCTCCAGTTTCTCCTGACTACCTCCCTTAACCGTAGCAGCCTTGTGCATATACTCCGCCCGAATCGCATTCATCTCGTCGTTAAGCTGCGCGAGTGCCCACGTTTTGGCGTCTTTTGGCGCGAGTTCAATTCGCAGTATTTTTGTTCGACGGCCTGAACCGTACTCGGACTTTATCGTTTTTTCCATACGATCGATACTTTCCATTTGAGCGATAGGATTAAAACGGGACAACGAACCACGCAGGGGCTCATGTTGGGCAGTTAAAGCCATCCACTGTCCTTGTTTTCGTTCAAATGATGCACTGAATCCGCTCGGTTGCCCGTTATTGTTAACAGCAGCGGCATTTACTCCTTTTATTCCCGCTCCGGCAGCAGTCACAGCTCCAGGCAGCCTCGTTTGCAAGGTCAAACGATCATGATTCTCCAGCTTGCCTTCAAATTTAAACTGATTTTCGAACAGCCCGCTGCTTTCGCGTCGTAATCCCGCTTCCCCGTCAAAACTCAGCTTTTCTTTGCCTGCAATTCCGGATAAAGCCAGTGAAAATAATTCCTCGGGGGTTCGATCTCGCTCTAACAATCCACAACCAGGAGCACACAACACAACAATGCTCAGAATCAACAATAGCCCACGTATATACCGACGGTTCAACATGTTCTATTCCACCTTTCCATCAAACTTTCTCCATAGCCTGCCCCTCCCTTATTTGCTTATACTTCCTTCCTTTGGCATCGCCTTATCAAAAAAATAAAGAGAGGACGACTCCGCAATCGGAATAGTCCTCTCTTAACGTGTAACTTCCTGTTCTTCCATGACGATCCGATTTCGACCACCATGCTTCGCATCATACAAGGCCATATCAGCCCGGTAAAATAACGATTCCACACTAACCTTCTCATCCATCCAGTTCCATTCGGCAATACCGCTGGATACGGTCACGGAAGGCCTTGTCTCCTCAGCGACTCTGGTACGAATGATTTCTGCATATTCCAGTGCCTGACGAGCACCAATCTGAGGCATATAAATAGCCAGTTCTTCTCCACCCCATCTGGCACAGATATCCTCAGGCCGGACGGAACTCGTCACAATGTCGCTCACCTGTTTTAATACCTGATCACCTGTTTGGTGCCCAAACGTATCATTCACCTGTTTAAACTGGTCAATATCCACGACAATGAGTGAACCACAGAATTCATGAGCCTGACGTTCATGGATCACACTATCCAGATAATGCCTCACATACAGTCCTGTCAGCATATCCAGGTTAGCCAAACGTCGTACCTCGGCGTGAAGCGTTGCATTGGAGAGAGCAAGTCCAATATGAATGGACAACATCTGCAACAGACGGTAATTGTCATACGAAAAATACTGCTTTTTGGGATGTCCCAGCAAAATGGCACCCTTCACTTCACCATTCACCCGAAGGGGTGAAGCAATCAATGACATAGAACCAGTAAGATCCATGAAGACCGATGACACTCTATCGTATTTCGCATAATTGGATAGAATGAGCGGTTCTTCGGTTTGATACAGTAACCCTGCGATTCCATAATCCATTGGAAACGATTTGCGACCTAACTCATTCACATTGGAAGACATCACTTCAAAGTGATCCGTACTGTCATTCAGTTGAAGAATACAACATGATTCAGCCTGAAAGATGTCCTTTAACTCCTGCTCGGAGAATTGATAGATCTCCATCAGCTGTAGGCTTTTGTTCAAACGTTGTGTCAGATCGTTGATTAGACGAAGTTCCTGGATCAACATATTCGATTGCTCGTGCAGTTTGGCATTTTCAAAGGCAGTTCCTGCTGTATCCGCCATCATCGTAATGAGTTGGAGATCGGAATCTTCCATTAACTCCTCATTCATCTCAATATGAAATACACCATAGATCCCTTGTTTACCTTTTAGAGGAAGGCCAACCTCCAGAATGCGATGTTCACCTTCATCCGATCGAACAACTATGAGCTTGCCCTCCATGAACGATTGTACACAGATGTCTTCTCCCCGTTCATGTACAAGCAACGGTTTGATACGTGGGTTGAGGCTGCTCTGATCCTGAGACATATACAATGTCATACGAGTTGTTGGATATAAGTAGTCAATGCTGTCGAAGACTTCATCCAATATCGCGTCCACATCCATTTTGTCATGCATCCGTTGAACGATTTGGAAGAGAATCGACCTTCGGTGTTCTTCACGTGCCGTTTGTTCATGAGCATGTAATAGATCCGTCATAAATATGTATTCAAATCTTCGGTAAAAGCAGGTACGATAATGCAATGCCTCCGATCGAACAACGGCTTCAGACGTTTCATCTCGATGTTGCTCGTAGGTTACAGCAGTGAAGACAGCAAACATATCCTTATTTGTCCTGGAGAATAAAGGTTCAGCCATTAGATGGTACTCTCCATTTTCAGTGGTTCCACGTAACGACTGGGCCTGTCCCGTTTCAAGGCATTGCATCACAGTCGAATGTACATCGAGCAATGGAGCCCCTTCATTGCCTTGCCCCATACAGATCCCTTCTGTATTCCATACGTTGTATATTATCGATGATCTGTCTGAGTGCGGCCGCCGTTGGGCGTGCCAGTCGGTGTATGCTTGCTGCAGCAGGGTTCCCAAATATGAAAAATCAAAAGGTGTGATGTCCATTTTTTGCATCCAGAATACATGCGCTTCGTGAGGAGCGGCAGAAGATGCGGAATCGCCCGAACTTCGCGAATCCAAGCTGGCTGGTTTACTTCTTAGATGTTCTAACATGTCAGGCGCTCCTTTGCACCGTTTTTGCATCCACTCGGATGCATTAATCTGCAGACGTTATCGCAAACCTGCAAATCCTATGCGATAACCTTAATGTACAAGATCATTTAAAGTTAAGATACAATCTATTTTACTCTCTTTAAAGCATTTTTGCATCCATATTTCAGAAAATTGTCCCATTATTTTGGGCCTAAGGACCTATCGACAAATTTAGACGTTTTTTTGCTTTTATTACACGCTTGACTTTGGTTCTAGTAAACTGTAAAATAAATTGTTGATGAAGACTACTAATGGGTCTTTAAATTTGGGCATTACCGGTTGTGTCACCCTCATTCTTTTTGTTGCTTTCAGGACAGCGGCTGAACTTTTCTGATCGTCTTATGCGTGGCTTAGCCCGCATCAACAAATTGGAGCGCAAACAGAGCCCTATATGAACTTTAACTAAAAAGGAGCTACTTTAAACATGGCACGTTACACTGGTCCTAAATTTAAATTGAGCCGTCGCCTCGGCATTTCCCTGAGCGGAACAGGCAAAGAATTGAAACGTCCTTTCCCTCCAGGTCAGCACGGAGCTAACCAACGGAGAAAAATGAGCAACTACGGTATGCAATTGCAAGAAAAACAAAAACTGCGTCACATGTACGGTTTGGGCGAGAAGCAATTCCGCACTCTCTTTGCTAAAGCGCAAAAAATGCAAGGTATCGCGGGTGAAAACTTCATGTTCTTGCTTGAGAGCCGCCTTGATAACCTCGTATATCGCCTTGGATTCGCTAACTCCCGCGCTGGTTCGCGTCAGTTGGTATCCCACGGTCACGTAACTGTAAACGGCAAAAAAGTTGACATCGCTTCTTACCAAGTAAGCACTGGCGACGTTATCAGCCTGCGTGAAAGAAGCCGCGGTCTTTCTTCCGTTAAGGAAGCTTTGGAAAACCGTTCGCATCTTCCGGCATACGTAGAATTCAACGATACTGCTCTGGAAGGTAAATTTATTCGTTTGCCTGAGCGTTCGGAATTGTCCCAAGACATCGACGAAAAACAAATCGTCGAGTTCTACAACCGTTAATCGTTGGAATTTCATTAAGCTTCACACCAAACAGCTGTCCGAGATTTTCTCGGCAGCTGTTTTTTTTATTTTAAGAGAAACAAAGAACAAAAAAATGGAGTTCATGCCCCTGTATCAAATGTATGGAATGGCCTCCTTCCTATAAATAGTCTATTTTCATCCAAACTCGATTCTCAAGACTTCCACGTTTTACTGAAATTCTCCATGACTTCTCATGATATGTAATTCAATTCCGCATGATATATATCATAAACCAAGAAAGAATGGCAATTTTCGACCATTGCTTGTATTTCTCAGGCATGCAAACCAGCCTTTTTATGCTATAATAAGTGCTGTTAAAAGGAGGAAGACACTGAATGGTTGATGTTAATAAGAAAAAGCCCGATGAACAGCCTGCCCGCAAGCGCAGCTTCGCCCGCAGACTGGGTAGTTTCGTCAAATGGATGGTTGTCCTGGGATTCATGGGGGTACTATTTGTAGGCGGTGCTCTGATGGGATACGTCAGTTCCATTGTGAAAGACGAACCCGTCCGTTCAAGGGCGCTGATTGAACAAAAAGTCAGCGAAAACTCCATCACAGGCTTTGCTTACTTTGCCGACGGCAGCCCAATCGGTCAATTACGAACAGAAGAAGACAGGCGTCCGGTCACCTTTGACCAGATTCCGCAGAACGTTATTGATGCAGTCATTTCGATTGAAGACAATCATTTTTACGAACATAAAGGTGTAGACATGAGCGGAACGCTCCGTGCCGTGAAACAGAAAGTGCTAAAAGAATCTGTTCAAACTGGCGGTAGCACACTGACTCAGCAATTGGCCCGGCGTGTATTCCTCAATCTGGATCGAACCGAGGACCGGAAAGTGAAAGAAATATTACTTTCGCTCCGACTCGAACGTTTCCTGACCAAAGACGAAATTATGACAGCGTATCTGAACAAGGTTCCTTTTGGTAACGGCTCCAGTGGATATAATGTATATGGAGTCAAGGCAGCTGCCAAAGGACTGTTCAATATTAATGATTTGAGCACATTAAACACAGCTCAGGCTGCTTATCTGGCAGGATTGCCTCAGCTCCCCTCCTCTTATTCTGCCTTTAATGGAAAAGGCGACTTTGTTGAGGACAATTTTGAGCGTGCAATCAATCGTCAGCATCTGGTCTTGCGCCGTATGCTGGAACTGGGCAAAATTAATCAATCCGAGTATGACGAAGCTCTTGCTTTTGACATCAAGAGTTCACTCGCACCCAAAACCATCAAAGCTTACAATACTTATCCATACCTTATGATGGAAACAGAGCGTCAAGCTGCACAGATTCTAATGCAACTCAATTCGGATAAAGCTGAAGGCACGGATGCCAAAGCGGATACAGCCAAAGCGGATACAGCCAAAGCGGATACAGATACACCGCAAAAAGAAAGCAGTGTCCTGCTGGAAGAAGCTCAGCAGCAATTGCGTACAGGTGGATATCGTATCTACACGACGATCAACAAGAGTATCTACAAAACGATGCGTACTATTGCCGAAGATGACAGTAATTTCGCTGCTGACGACCCCGTGAAGGGAAAAGAACAGACTGCTGCCATGTTGATTAATCACAAAACAGGCGCCATTCTCGGTATGATTGAAGGCCGTGATTTCCAGGATGAACAGATGAACTATGCAACCCAGATGGTGCGCCAGCCAGGTTCAACTATGAAACCTATTGCTGCTTATCTGCCTGCACTGGATGAAGGACTTGTTCAACCGGCTTCCATTATTGATGATTCACCGATAATTCTGAAGGACGGCCAGACCGGATTCCATATTCCGAAAAATGCCAACAATCGCTACCAGGGACTTGTGACTGCCCGTCGAGCACTCAACTACTCGCTGAATGTTCCTGCGCTGAAGCTGTTCAACGAAGATGTTGGTATCGAAAAATCTTGGGCTTTCGCCAAGAAGTTGGGGATTACCACCATCCAACCGATTGACTACCAAGCCCAGACTGGTGTTCTTGGTGGACTTCAGTATGGTGTTACTGTTGAAGAACTTACCAATGCCTATGGAGCCATTGCCAACAATGGTGTGTACAATGATTCCTATATGATTAGCAAGATTGTTGACTCCAAAGGAAATATCGTATACAAACACGATGCAGAACCTGTTCAAGCTTTCTCAGAACAGACGGCATACCTGATGACAGATATGCTTCGCACCGTTATTACGGAAGGTACAGCCGATAAAGTTCGTGAAAATTACAAGTACTCCAAGAGCGTGCCTATCGTAGGTAAAACGGGTTCAACTCAAAACTACGCCGACGTCTGGTTTGAAGGTTATACGCCGGATGTCACGTTGGGTGTATGGGTTGGATACAAACAGCCGGTAAACACGCTGGAGACAAGATCACAGAAGAAACGTGCACAGCAGCTGTGGACGCAAATCATGAATCAAGTCATCGCTACAGACAAAGAGATGTTCGTAACAGATTCGTTCAAGAAACCATCTGGGATCGAGACACGAACCGTATCCGCTTATAGCGGCAAATTGCCAACATCTCTGACTGACAGATTTGTCACTGATATTTTCAATAGCAAGTTTGTGCCGAAGGATAGCGATGATGGCGTCGCAAAAGCCAAATATATCACTTACAATGGTGTCAACTACATTCCGCGTGATGGAACACCTGGAGATATGACGAAAGAGAAAACGGTCGTTAAGCGCAAGAAACCGATCTCTGATCTCATCAAGGAACTGCAAAGTGCATTCTCACGCATGAGTCGTCACGAATCACTTGCATATTACCTGCCGGAAGATGCCGATGCAGACATGCCGACACAGATCGATCCAAGAACGGATAACGGCAAAGCACCGGATGCACCAGGCAATGTGAGAATTTCCGTTGCTAACGGGAACGCCGTCATTACGTTTAATGCAACACCGGAAAGTGACGTGGTTGGTTATCGCCTGTATCGCTCAGTAAATGGCGCCGGATTCCAGAATCAGGGGCAGGTTGTCCTGACTGGTGAGTCCAGATCATTTACCGCATATGCACAGGGTGGAAACTTTGCGTTCTACGTTACAGCAGTGGATGTAGCGGGTCGTGAGTCTGCTCCTAGCGCAGCAGTTAGCAGTGCGGGAATGGTAGAACCTCCTGCAGATGAAGAAATAAATGAACCGATTAATGTTCCGGGAACAGTCGTTACACCGGAAGACTCTCCGAATGAGAATGCCGCATCTACGGCTCCGGCTACGCCGAGCCAAGTGAGCGTGTCGGCGCTCTCCCAAGGGCTGCGAATTCAGTGGGACTCCAATCCGGAATCGGATGGCGTTCAAAGTTATGCTGTATATTTTAGTGAAACAGGGGCTGCCCCTTACACCAAAATTGGCACAACTTCAGGAACCTCCATGGACTACGGAGTGCCTGCATCCACCAGTGGATGGTTCAAGGTATCCGCCAGCAACAGCATAGGCGAATCTGAGCCGTCCGGAGCCGTTCATTTCCAACCGTAATACAGAGTTATCATAGCTCCACTCTTAACCCCATTCTCGCATTATGAGGATGGGGTTTTGTTATTCACATATACTCCAAAGCAAAAAGCCTGATCCGCAATGAGATACGGATCAGGCTTTGATTTATGGACGAGCAGACACGTAGCATCTGCTAGTTAATGCTTTAATCTTCAATGGTCGATAGATCTCCTGTCGGCAGATCCAGCTCCCAAGCTTTCAACACACGGCGCATAATCTTGCCGGAGCGGGTCTTGGGCAGTTTATCCTTGAACTCAATCTCACGCGGAGCGGCATGAGCAGACAAGCCTTCTTTTACAAATCGATAGATCTCTTCCTTCAGCTCCGGTGTCGGCTCATACCCCTCACGCAGTGCCACAAAGGCCTTAATGATCTCTCCGCGAGTTACATCCGGTTTGCCGATAACGCCCGCCTCTGCTACCGCAGGGTGCTCTACGAGCTTGCTCTCCACTTCAAAGGGGCCAATGCGTTCGCCTGAAGAGTTAATGACATCATCAATCCGGCCCTGGAACCAAAAGTAGCCATCTTCGTCCATATAAGCGGAATCACCGGATACATACCAGCCAGAAAGTCGGAAGTACTCTTCGTATTTGGCCGGATTATTCCAGATCTTCGCCATCATGGACGGCCAGGAAGTACGAATAGCCAGGTTACCCATACTGTATGGCGGCAGTTCCTGTCCTCGATCGTCAATAATGGCGGCTTCAATTCCCGGTAATGGACGACCCATGGAACCTGGTTTGATTGGCATGCCCGGGTAGTTACAGATAAGCTGGGCACCCGTCTCCGTCATCCACCACGTATCGTGAATTCGCTGTCCATAGACTTTCCAGCCCCAACGGACAACTTCGGGATTAAGAGGTTCACCGACGGACATGACGTGACGAAGACTGCTCAGATCATGCTGGGCAATGGTCTCTTCTCCCGCCCCCATTAACATTCGGAAAGCCGTCGGCGCACTGTACCATACGCTGACTTTATTTTTCTCAATGGTGCTGTACCAGTCTCCTGGACTAAATCGTCCCCCGCGAATAACGTTGGTCACCCCATTCAACCAGGGTGCAAAGATCCCGTAGGATGTACCTGTGACCCAACCCGGATCAGCTGTGCACCAGTATACGTCATCCTCGCGCAAATCCAGAACAACTTTGCCGGTGTAATAATGCTGAATCATCGCATTCTGCACATGATATACACCTTTCGGTTTACCTGTAGAGCCGGATGTATAGTGAATCAGCAGACCGTCTTCGCGAGTCAGCCACTCCACTTCCATATCATCCGAAGCTGCCGACATCTCTGCATCAAAGTCGATGAGTCCTTCTTCCGTCTGTGGACCACCACCCACAACAAAGATATGCTTCAGTTCCGGCAACTCGGAACGTTTGATTCGTCCCAGCAATTGAGGGGTCGTCACCAGGGCTACAGCTCCGCTATCCTCCAGTCGGTCTTTCACCGCAGTTTCCATAAAGGCTTCAAATAGCGGACCTGCAACAGCCCCAACCTTCAATATGCCCAACAGACTAAAATAGAGCTCAGGACTGCGTGGCATAAAAATAAATACCCGATCACTTTTAGCAATGCCATATTTACGCAGGACGTTACCGAAGCGACTCGACTGCTCACTCAAGTCAGCAAACGTGTATGCCTCTTCACGCGAAGCATCACTGTATAATAGCGCCGTTCTCCCGCCTCTTCCTTCCAGCACATGACGATCTATCGCTTCATGCGCCATGTTGACTTTCCCGCTGGCGTGCCACGTAAAGTGCTTTTCAACCGATTCCCAATCAAACCGGCTTCGGGCCTCCGTGTAATCGCCCAGATTAGATTCAGACACAACCGTTTGCAGCATCTCACCATGTGCTTGACTCATGCTTGCCAGCCTCCTTCAACTCGACATTTCGATTCCCAATATGGGTCACTTCTGATTGCCTTTGTGTTGACTGAACTTCCAGTTAGCGCTTACATTAGTAGAGAGAACTTCTCATCATGTACTTGCCCAGGCCAAACCGATGAACCCAAACTGCAGTTGAATTGTGAACATTTTTTGTCTACGCAATTATAGCAAATCTTTTCAATCATCGTCTATGGCTTTTCAAATTTTTGGTTTTTTGCTATAAGTAGGGGGAGAGAGGAGCATGAACTATGGAGCATATTAAGGAGCATCATATGCGTTCCATCTTCAAGTCCGGCCACCGAATCATCATTGAGGGACCAGTTCAGGCCGAGACGATTACGCAGCTTGAATTTCATTCCGATCTGGATGCCTTCCGGCGCCCTTCGGAACAACAGGAGGCATTGGCCGAAATTGCCGCTTTGCCTGAAGGTCGAATCATCATTGCACGGGAGAATGAAACCATTGTCGGTTATGTGACTTTCCATTATGCAGATGAATGCGAACGTTGGTCGGAAGGCAATATGACCGATCTAATTGAGCTGGGCGCCATTGAGGTTGCGGATTCCTATCGCTCTCTCGGGATTGGGCGAGAAATGCTGCTCACCGCGTTTGAAAATGGACAGATGGAGAAATATATCATATTCACAACGGAATATTACTGGCATTGGGATTTGAAGGGCAGCGCCCTTTCCGTGTGGGATTACCGCAAGATGATGGAAAAATTGATGCAAACCGTAGACATGACTTGGTACGCCACCGATGATCCCGAGATTTGTTCACATCCGGCGAACTGCCTCATGGTCCGTATTGGCAGCCAAGTACCCCTGGAATCGGAAGAACAGTTCGACCGCGTTCGATTCCGCCATCGTTTTATGTATTAATCACGAATTCGCATGAAAGATTCCGAATACGTATACATAGAAAAACCGCCTCTTCGCGAACAGGTTCATCAAGGATGATCTGAAAGGAGGAAGCGGTTTTTGTTGTTTTTGAGCCTATACCATGCTCAACATGCGTATACCTTATGGGGTTACATATGTTCCAGCATATGTTCCACAATACGGTGAGAGCGCTGGGAAGACTCCACAGTAAACTCGGCAAAGTTCACATGTGCTGATCCATCTGCTTTGTCAGACATTGCGCGAAGTATAACGAACGGAACACGGTTCATGAAGCTTACTTGCGCTACGGCAGCTCCCTCCATCTCCGCACATGCCCCATTCATTTCGGTATACAGCATTTTCACCGTATCCTTGTTTGCAATGAATTGATCTCCTGACAGCACTTTGCCGATCAGATAGTTCGCTCCTTGCGCTTTGCAGGCTTCTTCAGCTAACGCAATAAGGGATGCTTCCGCCAGAAAGGCGGACGTCTCCTGGTAAGGAATAACCCCGCGCTCAAATCCAAGTGGAGTCACATCCATATCATGCTGTACACATTCGGACGAGATGACCATATCTCCAATGTTCAACTCCGGATTAACTGCACCCGCAACACCCGTGAAAATAATACGGTTAACCTGAAAACGATCAATTAAAATCTGTGTCGTCACAGCTGCATTTACTTTACCCACGCCTGATTTGCAGACCACAATCTGTTTACCCAGCCATTCACCTGCGACATAGGTAATACCGGTTTGTTTTACAGTCTCTAGTTGCTTCATACCAGCTAAGAGAAGTTCTACTTCCTCATCCATTGCACCAATGATACCGATCGTTTCACGCATGTTATGACCTCCTATATAGCATTCTGCATGCAAACCTGGACTCGTTTCCCTCCAAGTATGTTTTTAGTCTACGTCCAAAACCCATTCAGCACAAAAGCTCCGTTTCCGGAGCTTCCGTCATTCCACTATGTAGAGAGAATGCCTTCTCCCTTTCTTAAACCATTTCCATTTCAATCGGAAATGACGATGAATCATCCAAGCCTGTATTTAAACTACGTCTGCATGGCTTACAGACAGACGAAGAATCGTTTCATGCGGCAAAATAACCCGTGGGTTTTCCACATTTTCTTTCTTCATAAGCTTGGTCAGCAAACGCATTGCTACAGCACCCAGGTCATACATCGGTTGAGCTACAGTAGTCAACTGAGGGCGGACCATGGAAGCCATACGAATGTTATCCACACTGATGATGGAGAAGTCATCCGGTACCTTCAGACCTTCATCCTGAATGCTGTGAATAGCACCAATTGCCATCTCATCTGTTGCAGCAAAGATTGCCGATGGTTTTTTCTTCAAACCGAGGAAATACTTCATCGCTTCCACACCAGACTCATAACGATAGTTACCAATGCGTACGAGATCCTCCTGATATTCCATACCTGCTGCTTCAAGCGCTTTCTTGTACCCTTGGAAACGAGCATAACCGTTGGCAGGATCTTGCAGTGTACCACTGATCATTGCGATTTCCTTGTGTCCATGACGGATCAACGTATTTACAGCGTCAAATGCCGCTGCTTCATGATCGATATCTACAGAAGGGTACGTGCCCTTCTCGTCACTTGTTGCACAGAGAACAATCGGCACAGCCGCTGATTGGAACGCCTGAATATGCTCGTCCGTCACAGTTCCACCCATGAAGAGCAGACCGTCCACTTGTTTCTCGAGCAACGTGTTAATTACACGAATTTCTTTTTCTTTCTTCTTATCCGCGTTACACAAAATAATGTTGTAGTGATACATATTCGCAATATCTTCAATTCCGCGGGCAATCTCTGCAAAGGTTGAGTTCGAAATGTCCGGAATAACGACCCCGACCGTGGTTGTCTTCTTGCTCGCCAAGCCTCTGGCTACCGCATTCGGACGATATCCCAACCGATCGATGGCTTCATATACTTTTTTGCGTGTCTGTGGCTTAACATTAGGGTTATTATTAACAACCCGTGATACCGTTGCCATAGAGACACCGGCCTCACGTGCCACATCATAAATGGTTACCGTCACAGTACTTCTCTCCATTACCAGTAAATTTTCATACCATTTTCATTAAGATTTATATTACGACAAATTTATGCATTAATCAATTAAAATAGGCTTTAGGACTCACGCAGTGCATTCGTGATTGTGGTTGAAGTAATATTCGAGTGGGAAGTATGCCATACAGGAATTCCCTTTTTGACTAGAATCGCCTGCGGAGATTCGTGCTTAACACCCAGCTTGTCCGCTGCTTCATTGGACACAGGGCGATCTTCCACTACATAAATGATACCGTATTTCACTTGTTCACTTGGACTATTTTGCAAATAATCGTTCATCTCCTGATAAGCATTCGCGCTGATCGGGCAGCGTGTACTGTGCTTAAACAGAAGCAAGGGTTGATCCTCGGTAGCCTCCACTGCGGAGTTTAGCTGTTCAATACTTGTCATTTTAGTCATGTCAGCCATTTGATATACATCCTCCTTTACCAGGATTACCGCTATGTTGAGCGTTTTCACTCTACGATATCTTAACAAAAAGCGGGCGAAAAAGCCAATTTTCATGAAAACAAGCATTTTGCACGTCAAAATTAGACAGCATTCGAGAAGTGCGCCTGCCATACAAAGCCGGATAATTGACCTAATCTGCGCTGTGTTGTCTCGATCCATTCTTGATCATTAGATTTTTGAGCATAGCCCATAATATCCAGCAGAAGGTTAATTCTCTCCTCCACAGCACGTTGCATCCGATGCTCCATCTCACGATCCGAAGCGTCCGGCCAGGCCAACAATTGTTCATGGAAGAGGTCCGCAAGTTCATTACGCGCTCCAAACGATACATCCTGTTTCGCTGGCTGTTCGCCGAGTGTACTGATGCACTCTTTCAAATCCGGCTTGACCGGCTGAAGTACCTCATAGGAAACACAGTCTGTACAAGCAAATACAGGTACGTTACGAATCTCCACCTTTTTGGCATATACCACCGTTCTTAATTCCAATTCCATTACATGTCCGCATCTGCACGTCTTACGCACAGTCATCACCTCATTCGTTCTATACTCTTATATAGATACCATTCGACCTATTTCCGCTCAAATCCTGCTATAAACCATAGGTTGCACAAATTACCACCGTCTCCAGAAGAAGGTTGTCGAATGTAGGCATTCATTGAGTTGTAATCGCTTCCCTTCTGGCGAGATTGCATGACGATGAAGTCACCATGAGAATCTGTTACAATAAAGACGCTATGTGCTAATTACCGCAAAAGGAGAGATGATGATGAGATTAACAGGCAAAAAAGTCATCGCCCTGGTCGATGAAGAATTCGAAGATCTAGAACTGTGGTATCCGGTGCATCGTGTCCGTGAAGAAGGTGCTGAGGTGCATCTCGCCGGAGAGAAAAAAGGCAAAACCTACATTGGTAAATATGGTGTTCCCGCCGAAGCGGAATACAGTTTTGATGAATTGGATAGTTCAAACTATGATGGTATTCTTGTACCCGGGGGCTGGGCACCAGACAAGCTTCGTCGCTACCCCAAAGTACTTGAGCTCGTCAAGGAAATGCATGCGGATCGTAAGCCGATTGGACAGATCTGTCACGCAGGCTGGGTACTGATATCCGCCAAAATACTGGACGGGGTTACAGTCACATCTACACCGGGTATCCGGGATGACATGGAAAATGCGGGAGCCATCTGGAAAGATGAAGCCGTTGTTGTGGATGGACACATCATTTCAGCTCGTCGTCCACCTGACCTTCCGCCATATGGCAAAGCATTCTGCGATGCACTTGCTGAAAAATAAAACAAACCCCCGCGCCAATGGCGTGGGGGTTTTATCGTTAAAATAAGACTATTTTCCAAAATTGTACAAAAGTTAATATTTTCACTTAAAGGTATTTATTTGAAAATATCCCATTCAAGATGCATTCGATCCACTCTGTTCATCTGGACTGCCCATCGAATCATTGAAGACCTGTAGGCGCTCTTCGATGTCTGCACTTGTCCGCAGAGTGAAGCAATCATGGGCTGCCTCTTTGGCAGCCGCAGCCGTCGTATTCAATACCCTGTGCTTCACACGCAGCAAGGATTGTGGAGACATACTCAGATTGCTAATCCCCAGCTCCAGCCATAGGGGAATCGAACGCTCATCTCCTGCCATCTCTCCGCAAACACTGACATCAATGCCTGCCGTATGTGCCGCATCGACTGTTGCGCGAAGCATGCGAAGTACAGCCGGGTGATACGGATGGTACATATGTGCGATCTGCTCATTCATTCGATCGACAGCCAGTACATATTGTACTAGATCATTGGTACCTATGCTGAAGAAATCAGCTTCTTCGGCAAGCAAATCGGCGATCATCACCGCTGCCGGAACCTCAATCATGATGCCCACCTGAATATGCGGATCGTACGGCAATTTGCGCTCGTCCAGATCAGACATCGCTTCACGCAGGATTTCATTGGCCTCCTGAAGTTCTTCTACCGAAGAGATCATCGGATACATAATTTTGACATTGCACGCAGCACTGGCCCGAAGAATGGCTGTGAGCTGTGTTTTGAACAGATCTTTTCGGTCCAGACTGATCCGAATCGCACGATATCCCAAAAATGGATTATCTTCTTCTGGCAGTTCAAAATAGTCCAGCTGCTTGTCACCACCGATATCGAGCGTACGAATAACGACAGACTGACCAGCAGTTTTCTCAGCAACAAGACGATAGACCTCATACTGTTCCTGCTCACCCGGGAACGTAGCACGGTCCATGTATAGGAACTCTGTCCGGAACAACCCCACACCTTTTGCCCCATGTTTCAGCGCCATATCCAATTCCTTGACGGAACTGATGTTAGAAGCCAGATGCAGCACGGAACCATCTTTGGTTACGGCATCCACTGTTGCAAGTACCTGCAGCTGTTCTTTTTTCTTCAATTGTTTGCTACGAATCATCGTGTACCGTTCAATTGTCTTCCGATCCGGCTCCGTAAATACGAGGCCATTATCTCCGTCGACAACCAGCATATCTCCGGTCTCCACCGGCATGCCAAGACTCGCTTCCAAACCGGAAACGAGAGGAATGCCAAGAGCACGAGCCATAATTGCCGAATGTGATGTTTTGCCTCCGATAAGTGTCACAATGCCCAGCACGTGGCTTGGATTCAAATGCGCCAATTGAGAGGGAGACAGCTCTTTGGCCACGAGTATATAAGGCTGGGTATCCGATGGAAGCGTAATTTCCGGTGCACCCAGCAGATGCTTTAATAGACGGTTCCCCACGTCCTTGATGTCAATGGCCCGCTCCTTCATATACTCGTCTTCGAGCAGATCAAACATGGTGACAAAATGATCAATAGCCTCTTTGACGGCTACTTCTGCCGCTTTGTACTGCCGTTCAATAATGCCTCGAATTTCGTTCATGAATACCGGATCTTCCAGAATGGCCAGATGCGCATCAAAGATGCTGGACTCTTCAGGACCGACCACTTCCTTGAACTCGTTCTTGATATATTCAATCTCATCCTTGGATGTCCGTATGCCCTCGTACAGCCGTTCGAACTCTTGGGCGAGATCCACCGAATCCATCTTCTGATCCGGCAGATCCCATTCCCAACTGGGCAGGACAAATGCTTTGCCGATGGCTATGCCTGCAGCGCCGTTGATGCCTTGTATCTTCATTCTACCCCTCCAACGTTCCTGTCATAGAGCACCACGGACATAACGGATGCCTGACCTTTCTTAACTTGCTTAAATGGAGCAAAGCTCCATGATTTGACACGATCGGGATTCGTGATAACCATCGGTGTCGTCAGCGATGCCGCCTCGGCTCGCAATACAGCCAGGTCAAACTTGATTAACAACTGACCCGGCTCCACCGTATCCCCTTCCTGAACAAAGGCTTCAAAGTGGCCTTTCAATTGGGATGTGTCAATACCGATATGCAACAGAACCTCAAGTCCCTCCCGGGTTGATATGCCCAGTGCGTGCATCGTCGGATACATGTGCATAATCGTTCCATATACGGGTGAGACTAGCTCTCCTTTTTCCGGAACAAAGGCTACTCCATCACCCACAAGCTTGGCTGCAAATATCTGATCCGGCACCTCTTCAATTGGCAGCATTTTGCCCTGCACAGGAGCACAGAACAGAACTTGTTGCAGATCCCGTTCGAGCAGCTTCGCAATCTCTTCCCGGATTAATTCCGAATAGGTGCCGAATACCACTTGTACGTTACCGCCACCCAGCTTAATGAGCCCTGCCGACCCCATACTCTTCATTGCACCTGTATCGATTAACCGATCATTATGCACGGTGAGTCGAAGTCGTGTAATACAGGCCTCTACCTGTACAATGTTTTCTTTCCCGCCCAATGCTTCCAAAATGAGAGGAGCTTGATAAGGAATGTTACCTACCCAATCTTCCAGCATGGACCCTTCTTCGCGTCCTGGAGTTGGAATCTTGAACGTACGAATCGCCCACCTAAACAGGAAATAATAGACCAACCCATATAGTATGCCAATCGGTATGAGCTTCCAAGCATTTTCCGATAGATGGAAATTGAGTATGTAGTCAATAATGCCAGCCGAGTAGGAGAATCCATGACGTATATCAAGCCAATAACTGATCCACATCGCAAGTCCTGACATGACTGCA
This sequence comes from Paenibacillus sp. FSL F4-0087, assembly GCF_038020215.1. Taxonomy (NCBI): domain Bacteria; kingdom Bacillati; phylum Bacillota; class Bacilli; order Caryophanales; family Paenibacillaceae; genus Paenibacillus; species Paenibacillus sp. FSL F4-0087. The sequence goes on along the minus strand of NZ_JBBODJ010000001.1, from coordinate 4,900,389 downwards.
TGCACGATGAACAGATAAGGTGCCGCAAACAAAAAGGCAAACTCAATCTGCTCCGATACCCCTGTCAGAAAACAAACAAGTGCGGAAGTGAGAAATGTTTTTTTGATTTTTGGCTTCAGGTCTTCCCTTGCCTCCTGAATAATCGCAAAGGCAATCGCTGGAATCGCAAACATCATGATCGGGAATAACCCGGCCATAAAATACCCTGCTGTCGGATCACCCGCAAAAAATCGCGGCAAATCCCCTTGCACAATATTGCCGTCTGCTGTTTCATACGTCCCCAGTTGGAACCAGAACACATTGTTAAGCAGATGATGCAGGCCGAATGCCACCAGCACCCTGTACAAGACCCCATATATAAACAGCCCAAAACCGCCGAGACTGTATTCCCAGGTGGCGATGGCGTTCAATGCATGTTGTAGAATGGGTGCGATCCATAACATAAAGAAAGAGAACAGTGCCGAGCACAGCCCTACGATGAGCAAAACAAACCTTGAACCACCGAAAAATTGTAAGATTTCGGGCAGTTTAATACTTTTGAAGCGATTATGCGTCACCCCGGCAAGTGCACCGAGAATAATTCCGATTAAGGAAGCAGGTTGAACGGTGCCATCCCCGAAATTGCGAGTCACCTGATCATATATCACAATACCAGCCAGAGCAGCGAGTCCCGCTTGTCCGGCCTGGTTGGAGAGTCCCAGCGCTACACCGACAGCGAACAAATACGGCAAAAAATAAAAAATACCGTGTCCGGCCACGGTAGACACTTCACCAACAACTTTCAATCCCCAGGCGTCCCAGGGCAAACTGCCAACACTCAGCAAAATTGCGGCGGCGGGCAGGACCATTGTAGGCAGCATTACCGCTCGTCCGAGCTGCTGCAAGGATCCGAGCCAATTCATGGCGACCTCTCCTTTCTATCCTAGATGGTAAGCTTTACGCAACGTTTTGTCAAAGCAAAACAGTAACCTGTTGGTAATTTATTCTATATTCCAAGTATGTAACAGAAAAATCCCGTCAACTCGAGGTTAACGGGATTTTTAGTGATTGAAATTTAACCGCGTCCAGCACCGCGCAAAACGATGGAATCCTCTACCTTGATACAACGATTCGTTACCGCTGTCATGCCGTTCTCAGCAGCAATCTGTACGGCTTCATCACTATGGATACCAAGCTGAAGCCACAATACATTCGCTTTGATCGCCGCAGCTTCACGAGCCACATCGGCACAATATTCATCACGGCGGAATACATTCACGATATCTACCGGCTCAGGGATATCTGCAAGAGTCGCATATACCGTCTCCCCGAGAATCTCACCTTGTACCTGCGGATTTACCGGGATGATGCGATAACCTCTGCTTTGCATGGCTTCCGCTACCATATAGGAAGTGCGATCTGATTTGTCCGATAAGCCGACGACTGCGATGTTGCCTGCCTTGCGCAAAAGTTGTCCAATTTCTTCACGAGTAGGATTGTTAAATTCCATGTTCAAGCACCATCCTTTTCTGCTTAACGTGTTATTTTACTCTTTTACCCATTGAACCGAGGCGCCAAGCGCCTGCAAATGATCGAAATATTGCGGATAAGACTTGGCTACATGGTGTGCATCCCGAATACGAAGCGGTTCTTTGGAACGCAGACCGACAACGGTCAGTGCCATAATTACGCGATGATCGTAGTGAGCGTTAATCTCAACGCCGCCTTCAACGCCTTCCGGACGACCATGTACGATAATCTCGGCCTGACGTTCTTCTACGTTGGCTCCTGCCTTCCGCAGTTCGTTCAAATAATCCGTAATTCGGTCACATTCCTTGTAACGTAAGTTCTCTACATTATAGAACCGTGAGGTGCCTTCCGCAAACACTGCTGCCGCTACCATGGCCAAAACCGCGTCTGTCGCGGCATCTCCATCGAATTCCACAGCTTTCAAAGTACCGTTACCTTGCACGTGAACCACATCGTTCTCATGCGTCAACGGCACTTCCATCATGCGCAGAACGTCAACAATAGCACGCTCACCTTGTTTGCTCTGTTCCATCAATCGCAAAATTTTAACATCTGATTGAGTGACCGCCGCAGCCGCGAGGACAGCTGCTGAACCCGGATAGTCTCCTTGAACCGTATATGTTTGCGGTTTATAGGCTTGGCCGCCAGGTACGCGGAAGGACATGTAATCATCACTCGCATGAATGACGATACCCGCTTGTTCCAGTACTTCCAGCGTCTGACCAATAACCACTTTGGATTTCAAGTCATTCAATACTTCAATTGTGCTGTCTTCGGCCAGAAGTGGAGTTACAAACAGCAACGCGCTCAAATACTGGGAGCTGACAGAACCGGATACACGGATATGTCCCCCCTTAGCCTGACCACCTTTGATCGTGATTGGCAAGCGTCCTTGTTCGTGCTGTACCTCAACACCGAGCTGACCAAGCGCATCGATCAGGTCATCATGTGGGCGTTTGCCAAGAGAATCCGGGTACGTATTTACAAACGTCACCTCAGGACAAAGTGCTGTTACCCCCATTAGGAAACGCAGCACTGCACCCGCATTTCCTACATTTAATTCACGCACATCATGTGGATGGCTGCCAAAGCCCTGGATAACAATTTTGCTGTCATCTTCTTCAAGCACTGCTCCAAGATCGCGAATACATCTGCGCATAGCGTCACTATCTTCACTGTGAGCCGGGTAATGGATCGTACTCGTGCCTTCTGCCAGAGCAGCAGCTAGCAAGTAGCGTGTGGTGTAGTTTTTGGAAGACAAAGCTCCAATTTCCCCTTTCAGGGATGGGGTCGGTTTAACGATAACGTCCATGGATGAAATTCTCCTTCATTGATTATAATGTGCTTCGTTAGATGATCCTGTTACGTATTTGGCTCAGGATACATGCGGTAATGCTGTACTGCCAAATTGACATTCCATACATCGCTTGGGTATCATTATAGGCGTTAAGTCCATACAGAAAAGAGGACCTGAATATGACACAAATTGCAGAAATTGAAACTTCTGAGCTACGCCGCCGTTTACTGGCGGGAGAGAAGCTGCAGATGATAGACGTCCGTGAGGACGATGAAGTCGCACAAGGCATGATCGAGGGAGCGAAACACATCCCGCTTGGACAGATTCCGGACAGACTGTCCGAAATTCAAAAGTCCGGTGAAATTGTTTTGATCTGCCGCAGTGGATACCGTAGCGAACGTGCCTGTGAGTACTTACAGCAGCTCGGATATGATGGCTGCACCAATATGGTTGGCGGCATGCTGCAATGGCAAGAGGAAAACTAAGTAACATCAGGATCGAGGTTATATGGTCAGGATAGCTAGCTGCAATCAGCAGTTCTCCATAACCACCATGCATCATGCACCCTGATTCTTACCATCAGTCAAACGGGCCAATCGGCCCGTTTTTCACATCGATCTCTCACGATCATACATCCCCATTCACCACTTTAAATCCTTCAACATATCTTCTTCCACATACGGAATGTATCCCTCTCCAGGCATCGACCCTACACTCATTTGTACGTTCTATCCCTACTCTCACTGACGAGAAAATGAAATAATTACAAGCTTAGACGCGGTAATGCGCTAAAATTAAACGAGTCACTTCAGAAGCGGATAACTCGGTTGTATCCACCGTGTAATGCGCAAACCGATATGCGTCCTTCCGTTCCTGCATAATGGTCTGAATGCGTTCCTCCGCATTGCCTGCCAAGAGCGGACGGTTATCACAGCCGCTGACGCGTTCTACTATCACTGCAGGATCAGCTGTCAGGGCAACCACCCAGCCGTTCTTCGACATGACATCACAGTTGTCCGAACGTAGTACCACACCGCCTCCGGTCGCAATCACCTGCGCCTTTTTCTCTAACACCGAGCACAACATGCGACTCTCGGCATCGCGGAAATACGCTTCTCCCTTGCCTGTGAACAACTCAGGAATCGTACAGCCTTCCTCTTTTTCCACCGCGGCGTCCACATCAATCAGTCGGTAACCTAACTCGCGCGCGAGCATGTCAGCGACGGTTGATTTGCCAGTTCCCATCATGCCGATGAGAATAATATTGTTAGACTTGCTCAAGGTGTACACTCCTTTAATTCAAGCAATTCGTGAGCACTTTTGTCCTATCATAACACAGCCCTGCGGACGGGGGAAGGCCATAGTATGACTGGCTTCCCTCCAAACATCCGCAAACACTTCCAGATCATATCGAAGCACGTCCATGTACTTCAAACGATTTTAAAGAACTCAAATCAGCCTATTTTGGAAATATAGGCGATTTTAAAATTCTAACGAATCTCGATGTAGGACCAGCTTAAGTATACGTAAAAAAAAGAGACCTGGAGCTCATCGGTATATGTACCGACTCTCCAAGTCCCCTTTCCAAGCTTCTGTTCCAGCCAAAGTCCTTGATTCAGGACAATTTAGCCTAATCTCACGGACTTGCGTTATACACTACTATTCCATCCAGTTGTGGTGGAAGCTGCCTTCTTTGTCTAGACGTTTGAACGTATGAGCACCGAAGTAGTCACGTTGTGCTTGCAGCAGGTTCGCAGGCAAACGCTCTGTACGGTAGCTATCGTAGTAGGACAAGGCACTGGAGAACCCAGGAACCGGAACGCCTTGAGTTACCGCAGCAGCTACCACTTCACGCCACGCACCTTGGTAGGATTCTACAATGTTTTGGAAGTATGGATCCAGAAGCAGGTTTTTCAGTGCTGCATCTTTGTCATACGCTTCTTTAATGTTTTGCAGGAACTGCGAACGGATGATGCAGCCACCACGGAAGATCATAGCGATGTTGCCGTATTTCAGATCCCAACCGTACTCATCGGAAGCTGCACGCATTTGGGCAAAACCTTGTGCGTAGGATACGATTTTACTTGCAAACAGTGCTTTGCGAACATTTTCGATGAACGCTTTTTTGTCGCCGGAGAATGCTTCAACCGCAGGTCCGTTCAAAATTTTACTCGCTGCCACACGCTCGTCTTTCATCGCAGACAGGAAGCGGGAGAATACGGATTCCGTAATCATGGACAATGGTACGCCGAGATCCAGCGCGCTTTGGCTTGTCCATTTTCCAGTTCCTTTTTGTCCAGCTGCATCCAGAATGACATCAACCATTGGTTTGCCCGTTTCTGGATCGTATTTGGAGAAGATGTCTGCTGTGATTTCGATCAAGTAGCTGTCCAGCTCTCCTTGATTCCATTCTGTAAAGATAGCGTGAAGCTCTTCAACGGACACATTCAACACGGATTTGAGCAGGTGGTAAGCTTCACCAATCAGCTGCATATCTCCGTATTCGATACCGTTATGCACCATTTTTACATAGTGTCCGGCACCATCTGGTCCGATATATGTACAACAAGGATCGTCACCGACTTTGGCCGAAATGGCTGTCAGGATCGGTTCAACCAGCTTGTACGCACTCTCTTGTCCACCTGGCATAATTGCAGGGCCTTTCAGAGCGCCTTCTTCCCCACCGGATACACCTGTACCGATGAAGCGAATGCCTTTGTCTTCCAGCTCTTTGCTGCGACGTTGTGTGTCAGGGAAGTATGCGTTACCGCCATCAATGATGATGTCGCCCTCATCCAAATGAGGAAGCAGTTGTTCAATGGTAGCGTCGGTTGCATAACCAGCTTGTACCATGATCAGGATTTTGCGCGGGGATTCCAGGGATGCCACAAACTCTTCAATAGAGAATGTGCCTGTCAGGTTTTTACCTTCGGCTTCTTTCAGAAGATCGTTGGTTTTCTCCGGGGAACGGTTAAATACCGATACCGTGAAACCTCTGCTTTCAATGTTAAGGGCCAAATTTTTGCCCATTACTGCAAGTCCAATGACACCGATCTGTTGTTTCGCCATCTGGTCCTCCATCCTTTGCTCCAATTAATTTTATTGAATGAATTCTCAACAATACCCCCATTTTAACGGTTTTACGCATAGAAGTGAACCCCGGACCATGGTCGCACAGCGAGAAAACACCCCAATTACCTGAGGTGTTCATCGTATTTTCATAAATACAGCGTTATATTTCAGCCTTCCAGCATCAACATGTACCCTGACAACTGCTTTAGGACTTTACGACAGGCATCTGCTTTTTCGATATTATCCGTCTGAATGGCGGCATGCAGACGCTCCAGTTCATCATCTACTTCCATGCGCAGCAGCATGAGTCGCTCCTCACCTTCGCGCGAGAGGAACATTTCTTCCATCTCTTCCGCCGTCGGCGCAGGTTCCTTTTGAAAAATAACACGCTGTTTGAACCCGGATACTTCAACGAGACGAATGACTTCACCGAACAAAATATTTTCCACGGTCATCTGCTGATCCTTAAAGCGTTTCACAACGGCATGCCCACGTGTATCCCCAATCAGCTTCTCTAACCATTCCGCAAGTTTTGCATCCTTAATAATATAATCTCCCGTCATTTTGTAATTCCCACTGCGCGTCTGTTGAAAACGGAGCTTTACCAGCTTGCGTCCGGTACGGACTGACAGAATAAAAAAGGATTCGTCCTCGCTCCAATATAGTGAATACCCCTCACGAATAAGGTCTTTGATCAAATTTTGGATATGCCGACGGTTGAACCGCAGCTCCAGATTGCAATATTCAACTTCATAACTCTTATTCACGGCACTCCCTCCATCTGTACCGGAGATGCTCCGGCCATCTTCTTCAATCGCTTCTACTCAATCGGCTTACCCTATTTTATACTTCATTTTATGTAAGGGTACTTGGTTATTTGACTATTTTTCACCGATTGATCCGGAGGATCGCAGCTTTCCGCAGATGCACAGGGGCAAGCCCCCGTTTTTTCATGATATAACGGACGCGAAATGGAGGTATGCAGAGGTCATGTGCGGACTGCGAGTTGATCGGAATGATCCGCTGGCTGCAGATCGGGACAAGTTCCTGGAAACAGTTCGTTCAAGGTTCAAAACACTGCTGCCGCTCTACAAGATGTCTATGTCTTAAGCAGACATGGAGTACCGTGAACAGTTAGCTCCCGAAGTTGACTACTACGGCGGTCAGAATAATCTTCACGTCGTTAGCTAAATAGATGGACTATGCTACATAAAAAGGGAGTTCCACAACCTGTACGGTTGTTGGAACTCCCTTTTCTTATTAGATCAACCTTACCAGGCTTCATCGCATCATTTAGCAGGAGCTGTACGATACGGTTTACGGGATAAGACATAATGCACAACGGCAAGTCCAGCCATAACGACAGCACTTCCGATAAATGGAGCCGGATGACTAATGTGATCCCACAGCAGTCCGGATACAATCGGTCCTACGACCATGCCTGATCCCTGAAGGGTCAGGAAGAAACCCCAGATCGCTCCGCGTTCTCCTTTGGGAATCAATGTGGCTACAAATGCATTCCAGGCCGGGAGAATCATCGCATAGCTGACACCAACCAGCATGACGATGCCGAACACAACAGGAATAGACGTAATGGAAGAAAAAGCAAACAGACTTGCTGCTGCCATTAAAAAACCGATGTTCAGGAACGGTGCCGTGCCAAACCGGTCTACCATTTTCCCTACAGGCAGCAGTGCAATGACCGTGATGCCACCACCGGCTATTAGCAACAAGCTATACAGGTTGGGCGAGATGTGCAGGTCTGTGCGAGTGTATAACGTAATCACGGGACTGAGCAGACCAATAACAAAGGACTGCATGAACAGTGCAGGATATACGAGCGGATTCACGTTAAGTGTACTGCGTACCCGTTGCAATGTGCCCTGGACACTGTTTTTGAGTCGGATGAAAGGCGTAAGAATATTCGGTTTAGCCGGATATTTCATGTCTGCCCGCTTAGTCTCACTTTCCGCATGCTCACCCTCAACAACGACACGTCCGGGTAGAATCAAAGCGACCAGAATGACCAGAATTGCAACACCCATCAACACCAGGAAAATGGTGCGATAATCGTGATGCGTCCGTTCCAATAGCCAGTTCATTCCGATCGGCCCAAGTCCAGTTCCTCCAAGTGCCGCCATCTCCAGCGCACCCATGGCTGTACCGTTCTTGTTCTGCGGCCCCGACATCGCGGTCACGCCCGTCATGGCGCAAGGCCAAAGGGGTGACGTACCAACTCCAAGAATGAGACAAGCCATGGCAAGGCCAAATGCACTTTTGAAAAAGATAATCATGATTACAGCTACTAATGTACAAATTAGGGCCGTCACCATTGTAGCGCGGAACCCGATCCGTTCTGCTGCCCAGCCAGAGGGAGCCCTGAACAGATTATCTCCCAAATATTGAAGGGCAAAGGCCACACCTATTACGCCAGCGGACAAGCCTAGAATATTGTCCATATACACGGGCAAAATAGCGACCAGCAGAGCACCCTTGATGATTTCAACTAGAAAAAGCGTTAGCCACATGGCTATAAAGAAAGGTGATCGCAGGATTTTGGCTGGTTTTGTATTGGTTTGCATTCTTTTTCCCCTTTCGATGCTTGCTTGCCCATCTCCTATCCTTACTGTAACCCTCGGGGATGTGTCCAAATCTCAGCAATTCGAAAAATTGTCAAGCAATACTGCTTGCATTCGGTTCTTAATTTGCTATACTCAAATTTGTTTGAGATTACAAAATGATAAGTTATCAGCAAAGCTGAACTAAATCCGTGATCGCAAGAAAAACATCCGCTACATGCGGTCTGTCTTCATAGAATTTACGTCGAAAGACGTTTTTCTTACAAATTATAATTAGGAAAGGTTGTGACAGCACTGATGGATCACCGCCGTACGCCGCTGTTTACCGCTTTAAAAAATCACGCGGCACTCAATCCGGTGCAATTTCATATTCCGGGACATAAAAAAGGATTGGGAACGGACACCGAATTTCGTGAATTTATCGGCGATAATGCCCTCTCCATAGATTTGATTAACATCGCACCGCTAGATGATTTGCATCAGCCCACCGGTGTCATTGAGGAAGCGCAGATTCTGGCAGCCGATGCCTTCGGAGCCGATTATACCTATTTTAGTGTACAAGGCACAAGCAGTGCCATCATGACCATGATTCTGTCCGTATGTGAACCGGGTGACAAGATTATTGTGCCCCGTAATGTGCATAAATCGGTCATGTCTGCCATCATTTTCTCAGGAGCGAAACCCGTGTTCGTCTCTCCAGCGCAGGATGCCAATCTAGGAATCGATCACGGTGTCACTACAGGCGCGATCCGACGTGCCCTTGAGCGTCATCCCGATGCCAAGGCATTGCTCGTCATTAACCCAACGTACTTCGGTGTATGTACCGATCTAAAAGAAATTGTTGAACTGGCGCATAGCTATCAGGTCCCAGTACTTGTGGATGAAGCGCATGGCGTACTCATTCATTTCCATGAAGATCTGCCGCTCTCAGCCATGGCCGCCGGGGCTGATATGGCTGCGACGAGTGTACACAAGCTGGGTGGTTCGATGACTCAGAGTTCTGTACTCAATCTGAACACGAAGAATGGTTATGTGAATCCGCAACGTGTACAAACTATTCTGAGTATGTTGACTTCAACGTCGACTTCCTACATCCTTCTGGCTTCGCTCGACACGTCGAGACGAAATCTGGCTCTAAATGGCCATCAGATGGCACAGAAGGCCATTGATTTGGCTGAGTTTGCAAGACGCTCCATTAATGATATGGACGGATTGTATTGCTTCGGCAGAGAGCTGCTGGGCACAGAGGCTACTTTTAATTACGACCCAACCAAAGTAACCATTCATGTTCGTCACCTTGGAATTACAGGTTACGAAACAGAGAACTGGCTACGTGAGCATTACAAAATCGAGGTAGAGCTCAGTGATATGTATAATATTCTGTGCCTCATCACGCCGGGAGATACGGATGACTCCGTAGAAATCTTGCTGAACGCCCTGCAAGATCTATCCCGTACGTATTATCAAGTGAATCCAGCCCACGAGCTGGTGGTTAAGGTTCCAGATGTACCACAGCTGATGCTGACTCCACGTGATGCGTTCTATGGTGATACCGAAGTCATTCCTTTCAAGGAATCCGCTGGCCGGATTATTTCGGAATTCATCTACGTATATCCACCAGGAATTCCGATTCTGCTGCCAGGTGAGGTTATCACTCAGGAGAACATCGACTACATCATTGATCATGTTGAAGTTGGACTGCCTGTAAAAGGACCTGAAGACCGTAGCGTAACCAATGTAAAAGTCATCGTGGAAGCAGATGCGATTTTCTAGAACAGCCACCTCTTCATGAGGTTGATCGATCTCTAAGGACCAAGCGGGATGCTTGGTCCTTTTTATTTTTTTCTCCACACAGACTTGTCCTGTCTTGTGTTATGATCGCTGTCTTATTTGCATTTTCCCACCTATTCCACTGTCCCTATGGCAAGAAAAAACAGCATTTACACCTAATAAAAAGCAAACAAAAGGCCCCCTGTAATCAAGGAGCCTTCTTGCTTTATTCCAAAAGGATGACTATTCTTGGCTTGCAACGAGTTCGTTGTACGCCGCTTCAACACGGGTCCACTCTTCTTCGTCTTCAATATTGTAGAGCACCATTTCCTCGTCTTCTTCTTCCATACGCAGAATGATGCCGTCAGCTTCAGGATTGTTACGTTCCAGCAGGAGCGCATAAACATGCTTCTCCACGTCAAACGTCTCCACCAGAACCATTTCCACGTCATTTCCGTTCTCGTCTGTCAGTGTCAGAAGAACTTCTTCATGCTCGTGGTCGTGGTCGTGGTCTTGACCGCATCCGCAGGCATCGCCGTGTTCATGTGTGTGATCGCTCATTGATATACCTCGCTTTATAAATAGAAATTGTGTAACCTTGCATATCGTAACATGTTCAATGGTCCAGGTCAATTTAACCGCCAAGGTTATTTTTGCTTCAATCGTTCAGCGCGGTAATGATTTTCTCGGCTGCCAGCACATAATTACTATTTGCATTTTCTTTAATATAAAAACCGACTTGGTACTTGCCAGCCCGGCTGAAATCATACGTAAAATCGTACGTTCGGAACCAGAAGTTATCCTTCTGAGTCTTGAGCTCTTGAGACTGAATATCCTTAACCTCACCACTTGGATTGGTAATCGTCACCTTCACGGCAGCTATATCCGTCGTCAAACTGTCGACTTGTGAGAACACATTAAATTTCAACTTACCCACGTTTACGTTGCCAAACACGGTATCTCCCTTGAAGAGAAAAATATGTACATTCGGTTTGATAACCGTTACTCTCTTGTTTGTGCTATCCCATCTGGCGATTCCGCCCGCTTCCCTTACAGGTACATAGGTCGTTCCGTCAATCAGATAACCACCGTCAGCTGCTTCCTTGCCGTTAATGAGAACCCGAATCTTCTCGTTCACTGAATCTGCAAACAATAAAGACCCGCCGAGCAAGGAGAATACTGTGACACACAGCAAAATTCTTTTCCATTTCATTCCGTCAATATTCCCTCCCCTGCTGCTAGCTGTTGTACATTTATACTGCAGGTTCATCCACAAAGTTGCGCTGTTTTTCATCATTTTTCATTTTTTATCCAGAATATTTTCCACCCCTTGGAACGATCAAAAAGAGGCGTTCCTTGTTAAAGGACGCCCCTATAGTATAGTTGTTGGCAATACGTAATTATACGAACTTCTTCTGGGTCAATTTTATTATGCTGCTAACTACGAAGTATGACGAGTTAATATACAAGGTACGCCCTTGCCCACAGCTCCATCGGTTCGCATCCGTGCTGCATAATCCATTCCTCGTGTACAGGGGGTCTTGCAACGCTCACATACATCCGAAGTAACCAATTTCATGGATACACGAAGTTTGTCACTCTTTAACGCGGGAGATTTTTTTCCCTTTGCTTTTGCCATCCCGGATTCCCCATTTCCCCAATTGCTTGCTGATGTAATGCATCATATGGGGATTCGCCCGGTTGTGTGTCAAAAGGGGTAAACTTCGTGCATGATATCCTTAAATGAAACCGCCGTTTGCACGCAGCGTCTGTCCTGTAACCCATTGCGATTCTTCACTGACGAGGAATGAGATCACATTTGCAATGTCTTCCGGTTCACCCAGACGACCAAATGCATTCATTTTACGCATTCCTTCGAGCTGCTGCTCCGTCTTCCCAACAGAAAACAATTCGGTATTCACAGGACCTGGTGCAACAGCATTAATAGTGATTTGTCTGGAGCCAAATTCTTTCGCAAGCTGACGAGTAATCTGTTCAACTGCTCCTTTGGTACCTGCGTACACGCTGTATCCCGGAAACATCTGTCCAGTTACAGAAGTGGAGAAGTTAACGATTCGGCCCTGGTCCTCCATGTGTTTCAACGCTTGCTGACAAGCAAAAAATGTACCTTTTACATTAATCGCAAACTGCTGATCGAATTCTTCCTCAGTCACATCTGCCAAAGGAGTTGTCTTCATGATGCCTGCATTGTTGATCAGAATATCGATTCTTCCAAGCTGGTTAATCGTTTCGGAAAATAAACGCTCCACATCTTCCTTCCGGGCAAGGTCAGCCTGAACGGTAATGGCACGAACTCCTTTTTGGCGAGCAATATCTGCAACCTGCTCTGCTTTGTCGGGGCTACTCGTGTAGTTAATGACGACATCCGCGCCCATTTCAGCGAGTTGCTCAGCTATAGCACGTCCGATCCCCCGGGATGAGCCTGTTACAACGGCCACTTTACCTGTTAGCTTTTTCATTTACAATTACTCCCTCTCTTGTTCCAAATGTAATAATCCCTTTTCGATCAACAACCACACCTGTGCAAATTCCGCATCAATTGTAGGGCTTTGCCATTCATAGGCATGTGCCGGATGATGAAAACGAGCTGTAGCTTGAAGGATAGCAGTTGCAACCACATCTGGTTTGTTAAATTGGAAATGATTCTCCTGCTGGATAATCTCACTCAGATGACGTACAAGATGTTGCACATGTTTAGCGATAATATCTGCGGATTCCTGGGTTACCCGTGCGTACATTTCAAACAACTCTGCATCGGATTCGGCATAATGACGTTTACGAGCGATTAACACTTCTATATATACTTTCAAATGACGTGTTCCCTCACCGTTGTAACTCTGATCCTTAGCTATTGCCGTCAAAGGCGCGATAATCTCATCTTCGAGCCATTGTGCGGTCACGCCTTCAAGTAATTCTTTCTTGCTTTTATAGTGCCTGTAAATCGTACCGTGACTAACTCCAAGCAATTTAGCGACATCCGTAACAGATGTTTTGGCAACACCGAAGCGCCGGAGAGTTTCCTGCGTTGCTGCGATAATTTGTTCCTTGGTTAAAAATTCAGAAGTTTTGTCTTTATCCATATGATTAAGATGGTTGCACCATCCCCTAGTCACCTCCGTTGAAATTAGATTAACATACCGAATAACAAATGACAAATAATAATTTTTGTCATTTGTTATTCTTGATAATTTTATATGTACGAGCGTAAAAAAAAGAGCCCATTTAATATGGCCCTTATCCAAAGTTTTAATGTTTCTCTTTTTCTAGAACACGAATTTAAACAATACGAAGATCACCGCAAGTATCCCACCGAGAATTAGCCAATTGCTGATTTCCCACCAAATGCTTTTCCCTCCGGCTAATAGCTGTTGTTCATTTTCTTCATGACGCTGTTTGTGTGTATGTGATTCGGAGGCATGGGGCGGCTTGCTGAAGTCCATCATATACATTCCCCTTTCCAGCAACTTTAATCTTATTGTTCCAGTATAACCCATAATTGAGTGAGAATTTGATTATTCTTTGAAAAGTATTATTGAATAGACAATTCTTCTTCTGTGACCCATTTATGATTCTTCACCGGATCTCCGCCTGTGGTCGGGGTGTAATCAACCATATATACCGTCGTTTGCTCAACGGAGTCAATCGTTGCCTTAGCCCCTTTCATTCCTGGCATGTGGTCAGCGTTCAGCACAACCTCTGTTCCTGCTGCATACGGTTGATCCATATGGTCCTGAATTTCCTCTTGGATGACCCATTTATGGTTTTTCACAGTATCTCCTCCTGTGGTTGGTGTATACGAGACTGTATACGCTATTGTCTCATAGGCTCCCACAATGGTCGCTTCTGCACCCTTCATTCCAGCCATATGGTCCGTACTCATCACGGCCTGGCTGCCCACAGGATATGTTGGATTTTTCTTTTCCTGAAGCCCTTCCGGTAATTCTCCCGAATCCGAGTGGTGCATCTCTCCTGTGCTCGCTGTATGACTGTTACTACTGCTATTATGCTGCTCAGCATTCTTGCCACATCCACTTAACATCAGACTGCCCGTGATCAACGTAGTCAGCAATATCATTGCATACTTTTTCATGAGTTGCACTCCTTTGAACTTTCGATTTCTACTCTTATAATATACCCCATATGGGTATATTTCAATCGTGATCGATTTCTTTATCTATTTTTGTATATCGCAAAAAGAATTAAAAACATATCAAAAAACCTCCGATTTCTCGGAGGCCTTCAGTATGTTGAACATTATTTTAGAAAGATGCTTCAGACTTCAATAGTGAGGTCCAGAACAAAACCGTTTTATTCGCTCTGGCAAAGATTAGGCTAGTCCCACGGTAACATTAACGTTCCCTTTGATGCCTTTGGAATATGGGCAGTAGTCATGAGCAAGTTTGACAAATTTCTGTGCTGTCTCTTCATCCAGACCCTCAATTTTAACTTCAAGTTCAACTTCCAGCTTCACACCATTATCCGTAGGGTCCGTTACTAGCATAACTGTAGCCGATACGGTGCTTCTCTCAATTTCGACTTTGTGTTTCTTCAACTGAAACTCCAGCGCTGAATTAAAGCAAGCACTGTAACCTGCTGCAAACAATTGCTCGGGATTCGTAGCTGTCGTTACTTTGCCTCCCAGTTCAGGCGGGGCAGCGACATCAAGCATAAATACGTTATCCGGCGATTGCACAATCCCTTGACGTCCACCTGTATTGATAACTGTAGTTTCGTATAATGTTTTCATGAGTATTGTCTCCTCTGTATGTTTAAATTTTATTTTGTAAAGATGATATCTCTTTTTATTTTGCTAACAATTAGATTGTACACAATTTAATTGTGTTTGTAAATCGTTATTATTAAATAAAAAAAACAACCATTCCCTCATGTAAAAGCAGGAAATGGTTGCTCCGGAATTAATAAATATCTATTAATGATCCGAAAGTTGAATCTATCTAATTTAGTTTAACTTTTACATCTTCTTCTCAAAACCCTCCATCGGTGCAAGCGAATTCTGGTAGTCAGTCCCTTTCTGACTGTCGGTAGTAAAGTGCATGACCTCCCGAAACGAACCTTCCAGATAAGTCTGCATTGCCAAAGGGATACGCAGTTCGTCCATATCAGACGGAGAAATTTGGTAACGAATGCTACCAAGGTCACCTGCTTTTACCTTCTGTACCCATTTCGGCTCGCGAATCAATTCCCGTCCGAGTGCAGCCAAAGTTGCCCCGGCGTTGATAACTTCTTCTGCGTCTTCCGGCCGCTCAATCGATCCAATACCGATCAGAGGTTTTTTGTGATCCAAAACACGAACGAATTTAGTTAAGATCGGCTCCTTGTCATCGGGGTGATTTAAAGATGTTCGTTTGTAACTTCCCATCGACAGATGAATGTAATCAACTCGCGTGTCTGTCAGAGCCTGGGCAAAGGCCAAGGAGTCCTTGAGCTGGATGCCCGGCATATGAATTTCTTCCGGTGAAATCCGATAACCGAGGATGAAAGGTTTATCCGCATGGGCATCGATAACCGATGCAACCTCCTGAATGACTGCCAGCGGAAATCGCATACGATTTTCAAAGCTGCCACCCCACTGATCGGATCGTTGATTGGAATTGACGGAGAAAAATTGCTGCAACAGATACGTATTGGCCCCGTGAAGCTCTACTCCGTCAAAACCAGCTTGTATGGCCCGCAAGGTTGCCCTGCCGAAGTCCTTAATAATGCTTTCGATTTCCTCAGGTGTTAATTCACGCGGCGTCTCCGAGCCGATTGGATGTGCGGCAGCGATTGCACTCGCACTGGTGGGTTGAACACCTCTTAGCGTTTTGGAGTTCGTTTTGCGCCCTGCATGAAAGATTTGCACAATGGCTTTCGTTCCGTCTTTCTGAATGGCCCTTGCAATTTTGGACAGTCCTTTGATTGTAGAATCACTTGCGATGGATAGCTCACCTTCGAAGCCTTTTCCCCCTTCAGTTACGTATGCAACACCCGTAATGATCATACCAGGGCCACCAGCCCGTTCGGCATAATAATCGACTTCATCATTGGTAATTGAACCGTCGAAGAAACTGGACATCGTTGTCATCGGCGCCATGACCACTCTATTTTTTAGCGTAAAACCATTCGCAAATGTATAAGGCTGCAAGAAATTACGATTACTATTTTCCATATATATTCTCTCCCTTTATTAGGCTTGTTCGCCCTTGTCTCTGTTTCATGAGTTATTGTATAGTAGGGTGAAAAAAGAGTATAGTATGCACTTAAAAGGTAGATACTATCTAAAAGGAGAGTGGAATATGGAAACTGCTGAGGAAGTAAACGTTAAACCATTTTCACATGCCATGTCCTTGATCGGCGGAAAATGGAAAATGCATATCTTGTTTTGGTTATGGAAAAAAGAAACATTGCGATATGGAGAATTGAAAAGAGCCTTGGAAGGCATTACGCATAAAATGCTAAGCTCTCAGCTGAAAGAATTAGAGGCCGACCAATTAATTATCCGTACAGAGTATCCACAATTACCGCCAAAAGTAGAATACTCTTTGTCTCGTGAAGGATTAACGCTGATGCCTGTGCTGGAAATTCTCTGCGATTGGGGTAAACAGAATCTTGCTGATTTGCAGAAGAGTTAGTGAACATAGCGCAGCGAAGGATATAGCTTATTTCTTCTAATTTTCGTCCCCCAATTGTCCCCCAAGGCTTCATCATGTCATCTCAAAAAACTAGACAAAAGAAAAAAGCCCTTGCTGCGCAAGGACTTTTTGTTATGATCTGTAGTGGGCTCGAACCACTGACCCCTACCCTGTCAAGATAGTGCTCTCCCAGCTGAGCTAACAGATCATGATATCTAATTGTTTTCCAATCAAGTAACAGTATCATACCAAGTAACCGTGTTCATTGTCAATCGTTATATTGGTAATATTTTATTCGAATTGGTGCACAATAAAGGAAAGATTACCATTTTGATGACGAGGTGACTTCCATATGAGGAACATGAAAGAACGTAAACTGCGTTTATTTATCATAGCCAAAAACTTAGCCTGTCTGATTGCGCTTGTTGCATTAATATACGTTTCTGTCGGTTGTAGTTTGGAACGGGATGAACACACTGTACAATTCCAACAGTTGAAAGTACCCAATGAGGTTAATGATGACCTGCCCGTTTGGCTGGATGTGTATTCCAAGTCTGTTGTGCATGACGTTTACTCCCCACAAGGCAATGTTGAAGTCTTACCCTGAGGAGCATTAAGTCGCATTTCACTCATCTTCGTCCCACTTTTTGGAATATGCCTTCTTGGTCACATAATATAACAAAGCAATCATTCCGGCCGACATCAAAAGTGTGATTGCCATCACTCCCGCCATACCCATGGTTCGCACCTCCTCTCCCAGTATGTTCCAGACTTAACTATACAGGAAAAGCATTTTTTTGTATAATTCAGTCTGATAGCGTAGAGCAGAAAGAAGGTATGGAATTGGCAGCTGAGATTAGTTATGTAACAACTGAAGAACAACTCCAGAAAGCACTGGATATTCGTAATAATGTTTTTGTAATCGAGCAGCAGGTGCCTGCTGACATTGAGATCGATCAATATGATATTATCAGTCCTGATGTGCATCACGTATTGTTGAGTAAAGATGGACAGGCTGTAGCCACGGGGCGCCTGATCTATTACACCAAGGATACCGCCAAGATGCAGCGCATCGCTGTACTCAAATCTCATCGTGCGTTCGGTTATGGACGTGTGTTGCTGTTAGCCATGGAAGAACGGGCACGTGAATTGGGATTAGCCTACTCTGTTTTGGACGCGCAATGCCAGGCGCAGAAGTTCTATGAAAAGCTCGGATATGAAGTGATTTCGGAAGAGCCTTTTTATGATGCAGACATTCTGCATGTTCGTATGCAAAAGAGCTTGTAGATATCCTCTGCGTGCGATATGAAGTTATGTTATGCATACTTTTTTTTGATCCGGACAGGCTAAAGAGGTAACCAGATTCCTATTTGGTCAGATAAGGAGAGTGTGACATCATGGATCAAACGACACGCGAAAGCTTCACAGCAGTTCAAAAAAATGGTGACGGCGATCTGACTGCGTTCCAAACTTCATCTGGACGTGTGCTGGATTACCAACAGGCACTGGCAGAAGTAAAAGCAGGAGCAATTGCAGGTGTGAACGTCTTTAAAGGCAAAGACGGCGAAATGTACATTCGCGGCGACGCAGACGGCGACCCAACCAATAACCTTGATCAACTTCCTATCTTCTAATAGATGTTACGATGCCTAACAAGGCGCCAATCCGGCATTCCGGGTTGGCGTTTTTTACGTTTTAATATTCGGTAAAATATTTCACGGCATCGCCAGCAGGCTGGCTTTTGCGAATGGGTTGTGGTGCCTGCTCCCATGCTTGCAAAATGAGTATACCTTCGAGCGTAGACTTGTTCTCCCATACAATATGCTGCCTGCGCTCAAGCTCCAGCAGTGACTCATGAATGAACGCCTTGCTTCTTCCCGTCTTATTCTCCAGCTCATCCATTCGTGGCACTCTGCGCCGTTGGCCTGCATAATTCACAATTATACGCAAAATTTTGCGTTCAAAATCATTCAGCATATTTCTTCCTTCCCTTCCTTATGGAGTACGGGACGCCATGCCAGAATACCTTGTTCCAGAAATGTTCGGGGTGACCCCTCTTTTCCTGCGGATGCTCTAATCTTCCCTTCCCGTACACTGTTGATTCGAATCTGCCGCTGTGTAATATGCCCTGCACGATCCATGTAGACGAGCTCCACCATCTGACCAATATATTTCCCTAGCATAATCATCCCTCCAATAAGAACATGTGTTTGTTTTATTATTATATGCGAACATAAGTTCTTTATTCAATAACTAAAAAAAGGATTTTTTGAAATAAAAAAACCAGACTCACTCCCTTTCATAGGGAAGTCTGGTTCCTATCCTGCCTTGCTATGCAGATCATCTTCAGTTTAACGTCGATCCGATTCCGTGAATTGTACTTTTTTCAGCTGCTGGGTAGACGGGTTAAAATCAACATTCACAAATACAGCAAATTGTTTACCGTCTTTATTACGTACCCATAACTTGAACTGTTCACGGGACTGGTCTGCTGTTAACGAAGTGCGGCCAATATGTTTGTAATCCAAAATGTCCACGTTGTACTTGGTTTGTGTTTCTTTCACTGCAATGATTCCCCACTTCGCATAATCCGGAATCGCAGTTGCTGAACTGGTTGTTAGTCCACTTAAACTTAGTACCACTGTCATTAGGGCTACGATGAGCATTCTCATTTCATTCACTCCTTGGGGCAATGTTTACGTTAGCCTGCCCTGTAGAAGTTTATTTTACACCAGTAGACGAATGATAAACGTAATCGGTTGCTGGATCGATTGAATCGTACTGATCGCCATCTTATACCGTTCTATTGGTGATTTGAAGCTTATCCCCCAGTCACCATCCAATAAAAGATTTCGCGGTGGTGGATCTTCCGGCTTTTCCAAACCGTACTTTTCTATCAGCTTGTCTTTTCTTTGTTGATCCAACTCACTCGAATAATTTGCATATGCTGCCGTCACATCGCTACATCCAAAAACGACAAGCAGGAGGACACCCCATCCCACCATAATCCAACTTTTGCGCACTCTCAGTTTCTCCTTCATTAATTCAGATAATGACTACCATACTTAACTTCATTCGTCCTGATTGTACATAAATAACACGGGATTGGAAATAACAAATGTAGACTCAATTACATACGCCTTAAGCCTCATTTGCAAAATTATGGGTTTAGCGTATTCGATAAACGTGTAATAGGCCATGACAGCATCACTTCATTATTCTGAGCAATCATTTCGAGGAGGTTACACCCGAATGTTCAAACGTATGGATGAAATCGCAATTGAAATCCCCAATGTCGAGAGACCGGACCCGAATGCAGCGGCAGCGATACAAGAATTGCTGGGTGGTAAATTCGGAGAGATGTCAACGTTGAACAATTACCTCTATCAATCGTTTAATTTTCGTTCCAAAGAAAAATTGAAACCCTTCTACGATCTGGTGATGAGTATCACCGCCGAAGAATTGGGTCATGTAGAGCTTGTGTCTCATGGCATTAACAAATGCCTCAGAGGTTCCACTGAGTACAAAGAGCCTGACGATACACCACTTGGTTCCGTGAAGGATGCGCGTCTCTCCTATCATTTCCTGGCTGGCGCACAGGGAGCAATGCCTTTCGACTCCATGGGCAATCCCTGGACAGGAGCCAATGTCTTCAACAGCGGTAATCTGGTTGAAGATCTATTGCATAACTTTTTCCTCGAATGCGGAGCACGTACACATAAAATGAAAGTTTATGAAATGACCGATCACCCTGCAGCCCGGGCAGTTGTTGGCTATTTGCTGGTACGTGGTGGTGTGCATGTGGTCGCTTATGCTAAAGCGCTTGAAATCGCAACCGGAGTGAATGTAACCAAATTGGTGCCGATTCCATCCCTGAGCAACAAATCCTTTAACGAAGCGTGGAAATACGAAGAAAAAGGCCTACACACCAAGCTGTATACCTATAGTGATAAAGACTTTACTGCGATCAGTCAGATCTGGAAAGGGACACACCCTGAAGATGGACAACCGCTGGAAGTCATTCAAGGCGTCCCTGAAGGATACCCGATTCCGGAAGCTCCTGCAGTGGAAGAAGAATTCGCACCAGGTATTTCGCAGGAAGACTTTCAGGAAATTGCACGTCGTCTGAAGATGGCAGGAAATATTGCGGATTAAGGAAGCTTTATTGTAGTGGATGTATTAGTTGTTGTTGATATGGCATGAAAATGGATTAAGCCCTCGGATCTTGCTGCTTCAGTGGCAGGATCGAGGGCTATTATTGATATATTAAAACATGGATTTAATGCTGTTGATGAACTTTTGCCCTGTGTTTGACTCTGTCAGTGTAATGTCCCACATCACTATATTGGTCACCGGATTTGAACCATCGGATATTACTTTTATAGTCAGTTCATTAACTCCCTTTAACGGAGTTTGAAAAGAGTCAGGATGGTTCTCCCCACTGTTTGCTGATACAACCAAAGAATAAATTTCTGTGCCATCGGCGATAAAGCTTATTGTTATAGTCTCATGGCTTGCTCTTCGGACAACATCGTCCGGTATAGCGAAATAACCTTTCATATTTTTGTATTTTTGATTTAAGAGATATGAAAACTCATTCGTTTTTTGTTTTTCTCTACTGTACAGATTGATTTGAGGCTCGACATTGGTTTGGCCTACTGTAAAACTGGAGAGTTCTTCATCCCATACTACAGCCCCATCGCTCGAAACAATTTCATTCAGTGCAACACTTTTTCCGTCAACGTTATCTAAATAATGATTGAGGCCGCCAACAACAGTGATCGTACCTATTGAAAAAATAATCGCTGTCAGGAAGATTCGAATAAGTCCTTTTAATGTATTCCGATGATGCTTTACTATCCGCTGTGCTCCATATCCAACGGCAGCCCCTATAGTATTAATCAGGATATCGTCTATATCAAACGCACCTAAACGAGAAATCATTTGCAATGTCTCTAACATCGTAATACAGAGAATGAATATGCTGATAAAGCGAATAAACCCACAGCGAAAGAGGAGCGGAATGACCATCCCGAAGGGGATGAATGCTACAAAGTTCCCCATTTCAAAAAACCATATCTTAAAATCTCTCCCCATTGGAAAATGTAAAGGAATTCCTTCAGGGGTTAAGCTGTATCGCCAGCCCTGATCAGGACTGGCCGAGCTTCTATCGAAGCCCAGGAATAAGAAATACAATGTTAAACAAGTATACAAAGATAAAAATGTGATGATGAATTTTCTTGACTTTCCTTGATACAAAATAAAAATCACACCTTCTTTTTTTCAATAAACTTCCACATCATCAAATCATTCCACGCTACAATCTGCAGGACTCACGTTGCTCCTTGATTTCTTGGTAACCCTGAGAGGTTGTGCCGTTCAAGGTTGTTTGCACTGCTGCTTCGTATGAACTTTTCTGAATCACAAAATTACATTGCTTGTTATTGTATTTTATTCAGTAGTGGTATTATAACCTCATCCAATTCTTCAAGCATCTCACTTTTTGTAGGATTTTTCAAAATTCTTTCCAAATCATCCTTTATTACTATTAGATATCGCGAAGGCAATCTTCTGATTAAACCAGTAAGCATAAAATATTCCCACTGTGGATCTTTGGTTTTAAATACATTTTGAATATGAGGAATAAGTTCTTCTCCAAATCTTAAAAGTAAATCTTCTACGGATCTGGCAATGGGCCAATTCCCATCTTGCAACCACTCCATAAGCTCAGGAATGATATCTCTCAACTCTTCATTACTTAATTCACTTAACTTACGCACCGCTTCATAATCATGTTTGTCGCGGGGAAGCCATTCTCTAACATTCAGACCTATCTCCTCTTTTCATCCAACATTGAATTCCTAGATCCTTACTCCTGCTCCGATACTGGCTCAATGTCTTCTACTTTTACTTCAATCTGATCCTGAGTATCCGTCGTTGACATTGCATCTCGCATACGAATGGTCCATGTTCCTATATGCTTATCGAAATCAACATTCTCAATTACAGGAATACGTACTTGCTCTCCGTCTGATGAGTACAATCCAGCCCGGATGGCATCCTCCTCACTCATATGAGCTCCATCTGGATTGGCCGGGCAAGATACAGCAATCGTTTCCGCTCTGGCCTGCCCGGGATAGGGCTGATTTTCCGGGCTGCCATCCGTCCAAATCTCAACATAGGAGCCGATCTGCGGATTAGGCGCATTGGAGAACCATTTTGCCGGATAATACCGACTTTCTCCTTTGTTCGCACCGAAGTCTTCATATGCAGGATCAACCACTAGAATAGAATTGCCATCGCGGGCAACCACATAACCAGTGAATCCATCTTCACTTGGTGTATTCGCTTGAGTTTGCACTGAATTACAATCGATATGTCTTGAACATCCAGTAAGGCATACGATTAGGATTGAGAGCGATATCAGTACTTGACGAAGATGGGACATATGTAAATCCCCCTTATTTAAACCTATTTCTAATTTCAACGTTCAATATATGCTTATAGTTGCATGCAAACTTACGTTTATCATAAACATGAGGGCAACAAAATCACTTCTTTCTGTACTGCTTATACCCATACCTTCCCCAGATCACTAATGCAACGCATAACAAGAGAGCACAGTATCCCCATGTCAAAAACAAAGCCAGTCCCAATCCAATGTTGGCTCCTATATATCCCCCTCGTAACTCCGTATATAATGCATACCCCAATGGGACGCTACCTAAAATAAAAAGTCCGATTAACCATCCGCCCCAACGTTTAACAGATCCCTCTCTATCCTTGGAATTCTTTTGGATGCCTTTAGCCAGTATAATCAACATTAAAATCAATATTAGCCAGGTTATGAAAATGTACAACATAGCTTTTGTCTCCTCTCCTTCAAATTCCCCTTATTTTTGTACAAAGGTTTTCCGCCTGTTTGTCCATTGTACTGCCATCCCGCTTTCGATAAACTGATCACATTCGAACTAAATTGATAATGATTATCATTATCCAATAAGTAACCAGTTACGGGAGGAACCCAAACGATGAAAGCAACACGTAAGCTCGGTACCCTTACACTCATGATTACCCTGATTGGAGCACTGTTATCAGCCTGTGGTAGCCAAGCAGAACCATCCACTACAACCGCTGAAGCAAAATCAGGTGAGTCTACCACCTCTACTCAAGCGGAGTCCGGACAAAGTGAAACCAAAAGTTACACCGACTCCCTGGGCCACACGGTAGAGATTCCGGTTAACGCCAAACGCATTATTTTCACAGGCAGTGATCTTGGAGACTTGCTCGCCCTGGATGTTAAACCTGTAGGAGCGGCCCTGGGGATCATTGGTGACCAGATCGCGTATCCCGAATTACTGGATGGCATTGAAGATGTAGGCGACTTGCAAGGTGATTTGGAGAAAATCACTTCACTAAGTCCTGATTTGATCCTGTTGGATGCTGGCGGCAGTTATTATGAAGAGAACCAATATACCTTGTTGTCGAAGATTGCTCCGACAGTAACCTATGACCGTCTGTCAACCAATGAACGTGTGAAAGTCTTCGGTGACATTCTGGGGAAAGAGCAGGCCGCCGAGGACTGGATCGAAACCTATGCAGAGCAATTCGAGCAAGTACGCAATCAGCTTGATTTGCCCACAGGTGTTACCGCATCCGTCTTTCTCCAGCTTGGCAAAGACATGTACGTAATGGGCAACAGCGCACTTGCCGAAACGGTGTATGATACATTGCAGTTTACCCCTGCTCCCAAAGTAAAAGAATCCCTGATTGATAAAAATGAACCATTTGCCAATATCTCCAGCGAGCTGCTGCCGGAATTTGCAGGAGAATACTTGTTTGTGCTCACGGATCTGTCAGAGGAAGAGCGGAATAACAGTGACTCCATCATGACGACCGATATCTGGAAGTCCATCCCGGCTGTCAAAAATAATAAAGTCTACTATCTTAATACCAAATGGAACTTTGATGATCCAATTACCAAAGAACGACTGATGGACGAGCTGCCTTCAATACTAGGTAAATAACACAACCATTCCCGAAGCGTGATGTTCCTCTGGATAAATCATTTTCCACAGCAGCATGAACTGCAGAAATACTATTGCCCTCCACTTATGACCGGAGCATTCCCTGGACACAGGAGCCCTCCGGTTATTTGCCATTGAAAAAAAACGATTCTTTATATACAATCAACTATAATTGATAACTATTCTCAATAAATACGCCATGAAAAGAGGATTCCGTGTTGAGACGACCGGCCCAGAATACTTCGGAACTTCTGTCTCTATCCTATGCCAACTCTCGATCCCATTTGCTCAGCAATCTGCCGACATCAAACAACTCCTCCGTTTTTGAAAAGCATTCTCTGCTCTCGTTTACATCGGGAAAAGGAACTTTATATATACAGGACATCCCTGTGCCCGTCAAAAAGGGAACCACCTTGCTCCTGCATCCCCGGACTCGGATTCAATTAACCGGCGACGAACAGTTAGACGGAATCCATATCTCTTTTGACGTATTTGCCAGAGGCTGCAATCAACCAGCAACTGCTTTGAACAGTCTTTTTCCTTACGGGCAACCGATTCCTATTCGGCCGTTCGCTCAATATGTTCATTTGCTTGAACAACATGCTGGATTGGAAGAGTACACATCAGATGAGCTGCAACAGTTCAGACAACAGATTATTGTACAGGAATTGATCGTGCTTTTGCTGGAAAACGCCCAGACCGTTCGCAAAAATCCCCATCCGGATGAATCGGTGCGTGCCACCATTCAATATATCGGGCAACATTATACCGAATCACTTACAGTTGAACAACTTGCAACACAAGCCGGTATGGCACGTTCACAATATAGTTCACGCTTCCAGAGCATAACGGGGTATAAACCGCTGGACTATATTACCCGGTTACGAATCGAACAGGCCAAAACCCTGTTGATGCGTACAGATGATCCTTTACGAGAGATCGCTCGCAGTGTAGGGTTCAGCGATGAGTACTATTTCAATCGGCGATTCAGCCAGATGACGGGATGTTCACCCAAACAATATGTTCGTCAGCATCGCAGCGACAGAAGTTTTATATCCACCTGGAACGCATCTATAACTTCTCCTGACACTCGCTCGGAAAACCTATGGCCTGCTCCTCCCGTACAGGCACCATCTGACTCAGAGCATGCAGCTGTTCCATCCTTTCCATCGACTCAACCCGTTGCTGATCACCTTGTGCTTGTGCCATCCAAATCGACATCACACTCTCCCAAAATTGTCACAATGGGCAGTATGGTCGGACACATACTGACACTGGGCATTCGACCTGTTGGCGCAGAGCTCACCATTATCCGTCATCAAGTCGTGTACCGGAATCAATTACAGCTGATTGAAGATGTCGGTGTGATCAACAGTGCTTCGGTTATTGCAGGTCTGGAGCCTGACCTTATTATCTATGAGCATCGATCAGATGCGATGAAAGAATTGCTTGAACAGGTGGCGCCAACACTAACGATTAATCCTGCAAGTAATACCGCCGAGCAGCTGCGCTGTATTGCGAAGCACGTGGGTGAAGAGCAGAGAGCGGAACAATGGATTGCTCATTATGAAGAGAAACACGAACAGATGTGGAGACGGCTGGGCAGAAAAACCGGAACGGAAGAATCAGCCACTGTACTGCTTGATTTGGAAGGAGAATGGTATGTCATGGGGATTCAGGGATTTCCACTAACACTCTATCATCCTCTTGGGTTCACCCCTCCCGAGAGAGTGGCCTCACTGATGAAGAACCAGGTTCGGTTTCTCCAAATTCAGAAGCATGAACTTGCTGATTATGCAGGTGACCGCCTTTTCGTATTAACCTCCAGCCCCCGTCGTCATGACGCCCATCTGCGACAACTTCTCGAACAGACCAGCTGGGCTGATTTACCTGCCTCAGTCCGTGCACACACGTATACGACAAACGCAAAATGGAACTTCGATGACCCAATCACCAGAGATCGTTTGCTCAAAGTCATGCCACGTATTTTAAAGCATCCACTAACTTAGATACGTAAACGTAATTTGCTGCTCCCGCCAACAGGCATAACGTGATATAAAAAAATACAAAAAAAAAACGCCTTCGCTTACTCAGGATAATGAGTAGATGAAGGCGTTAATTTTTAATTTATATACAGCTTTCTTATATTGCTTCCACAAACGCTCAGTTACGTTCAGGCACCAAACTGTGCATAATGCAGACGGCTGTATACTCCACCCGCTTGAAGCAACTCCTCATGTCTGCCCTGCTCCGTGATTCCCTGTTCGGCAACAACAATAATGCGATCCGCATTTTTGATCGTAGCCAATCTGTGGGCAATAACCAGGGTAGTCCGTCCTTCGGACAATTCCGCAAGGGATTGCTGGATCGCCGCTTCTGTCTCCGTATCCAATGCAGATGTAGCTTCGTCCAAAATTAGAATCGGAGGATTTTTCAGGAACATACGCGCAATGGACAAACGCTGTTTCTGTCCGCCGGACAGTTTCACACCGCGTTCACCAATTAACGTATCCATTCCTTCCGGCATGGAAGTGATCAGTGTTTCCATCTGTGCACGACGAGCTGCCATCCAGATTTCTTCTTCTGTTGCATCCAGCTTGCCATACGCAATATTCTCACGAACTGTTCCATCGAACAGGAACACGTCCTGCTGAACAATTCCGATCTGACTGCGCAATGAATCCAGCGTCATGTCTTGAATCTCCTGACCATCGATCGTGATGCGACCTTCCAGCACATCATAGAAACGAGGCAGCAGACTGCACAGCGTTGTTTTCCCTGCACCGGATGGTCCTACAAGGGCCACTGTTTCGCCGGCTTGAATATTCAGATCAATCCCTTTAAGAACAGGCTCCTGGTCCGAATAGCCAAAGGTCACCTGCTCATATCGGATATCTCCACGCAGATGAGATACTGTAGTGGCACCTGGTCGATCTTCAACGTCCGGCGCCATATCGAGCAATTCCGTATAACGTTTGAAACCTGCAATCCCTTTTGGATACGTCTCAATAACGGAGTTGATCTTCTGAATAGGTGTCAGAAACACATTGGACAGCATAATAAATGCAATAAATTGACCGTAGCTCATACTGCCATTAATGACAAACCATGTGCCACATACCAGCACAAAGAGGGATACCAGCTTCATCAGCATATAACTGATGGAAGAGTTCCAGGCCATGATTTTGTACGCGATCAGTTTGGTCTGACGGAAACGGCTGTTGTTTACAGCGAATTGTGCTTTTTCATGCTCTTCATTAGCAAAAGCCTGAACCACGCGAATACCACTTACATTGTTTTCTACACGTGCATTGAAATCTGCTATATCCCCGAACATTCGGCTAAATGCCTTGGACATCTTGCTGCCAAAATACAAGGATAGATAAATAATGAGCGGCACGATGATAAATGTTAACACGGCCAGATTTCCGTTAATGCTCATCATGATGCTGAATGCACCGATCAGCGTCATTACTGCGATAAATACATCCTCCGGACCATGATGGGCAATCTCGCCAATATCCATGAGGTCATTGGTCATACGAGAGACTAAGTGTCCGGTTTTGGTATTGTCAAAGAAACGGAATGATAACTTCTGTACGTGATTAAAGAGCGCTTTACGCATATCGGTCTCGATGTTAATACCAAGTTTATGTCCCCAGTATGTAACAACAAAGTTGAGGAACGAGTTTAATAGATAGATCGCGAGCAGGGCAAGACATGCCCATAATATCCAGTCCCAGCGTCCCCCTGGCAAAAGGTCATCCACGACTCTATTAACTGCCAGCGGAAAGGCTAGTTCCAGCAGAGCTACGAAAATCGCGCAGCTAAAGTCCAGAATGAACAGCTTTTTGTAAGGCCTGTAATAGGCAAAGAAACGGCGAAGCATGGACTGAAGCCCTCCTTATAGCAACCATACCACATGATTGCTTTCTATTTCGTTTTGCTCAAGAGATACAGGAAGTACGGGGCACCAATGATGGCAACCAGAATACCTGCTGGAATCTCTGAAGGCTGCAAAATTACGCGTCCCAGCGTATCTGCAACAAGCACGAGCAATGATCCGACTAATGCAGATGCAGGCAAAAGGAACTGATGTTTTGGTCCCACGAGACGACGTGCCAGGTGTGGGCCGATTAGACCCACAAAACCAATGCCGCCACTGACGGATACGCATGATCCGGCCAGTCCCACGGCAGCAGCCAGCAGGATCAGTCTTTCACGCTCCACCGGTGCGCCGAGACCACTCGCTGTTTGATCACCCAGGTTCAGTACATTGAGCACACGGGCTTTATACAGAACAAGCGGCACAAGGACAATGAGAAACGGCAACAACGCCGTTACGAATTTCCAGTTGGAACCCCAGATGCTACCTGCCATCCAGGTGGCCACAAATTGATACTTCTCCGGACTGAGCCGAAGTGTTAGTACGATCATGGCTGAGCTGATTCCTGCCGCTACACCAATCCCTGTAAGCAACATGCGCGTAGGCATGAGACCTTCTCCCTTTTTGTAAGAGAGCACATAAATCAAAAATGCAGCAAACGTTGCACCGATCAGAGCCAGGATTGGCAGCAAAAATACGGGAGCCGCCGTTGTTGTCGGGAAGAAGGAAACAAACAACATAACAACCAATCCGGCTCCAGCGTTGATACCGAGAATTCCTGGATCAGCCAGAGGATTTCGGGATACCCCCTGTAGAATACAACCGGATAGCGCAAGTCCCGCACCAACCAGAACTGAAATGACGATACGCGGCAAACGGAATTCAAACAAGATCAGTTCCTGCTTAGCAGTCCCACCGCCAAACAAGGTCCGCATAACCTCAAGCGGAGAAAGCCGAGTGAACCCTGTATTCATACTGATAATAAAAGCCGTAATAATCAACGCACCAAGCACAATCATGACAATGGTGCTTTTTGTTCTCTTTTTGCGTTCTGCTCCAACCAGAGTTGAGGATTCCATCGTTACAGAGTCCTCCTTTCTTTACGCGCCAGATAGAGGAAGAAAGGTACCCCAATTAGGGCAACCAAGGCGCCAATTGGCGTCTCATATGGCGGGTTAATCATACGTGCAGCCAGATCCGCGAATACGAGCAGCAGACTGCCCATCACTGCGGAACATGGAATAATCCAGCGATAATCGACCCCAACCAATTTACGTGTGAGATGGGGAATGATAAGACCTACAAAACCAACAGCACCCACCACGGACACGGCTGTACCCGCGAGGATCAGTACAACAATCAGACCAACCAGCTTGATCAAGCCAGTACGTTGACCCAATCCAACGGCGATATCTTCTCCCAAGCTAAGCAGCGTAATGGAACGAGAGATAATAATCCCTGCAATAAGCGCCGCCAAAACCCAAGGGAACATGACCTCTAACTGGGACCACTTCGTCCCGGCTACACCGCCAGCTGTCCAGAAAGCGAGGTCTTGTCCAATTTTGAAATACAGTGCAATCCCTTCACTGAGTGCTGATAACATCGCAGACACTGCCGCCCCCGCCAGAACGAGCCGGAGAGGTGTAAGTCCGGATTTAGAAGCTGCACCGAAACCGTAGACCAACAGAACCCCAAGTCCTGCACCAACGAAGGAGTACAGAATGATATACATATATGGCATGCCTGGGAAAAAGGCAAAGCAGACAGCAAGCGCAAATCCCGCGCCAGCATTCAGTCCGAGCAAACCGGAATCTGCCAGCGGGTTTCGGGTCATCCCCTGCATAATCGCACCGGCTACAGCGAAGCAGGCACCGACCATCGCTCCGCCAAGAATACGTGGTAACCGAATCTCCCATATGATCTGATGCGGAGTCAGTTCAGGATTAAAGTTGAAAATGGCCTCCCATACAACGCCCAGCTTAATATCTGCGGCCCCAAACGAAATGGATAACGCCATACCCAGCGCGAGCAGCAGAATCCCCCCGGTCAGGATCAATGTGGCAGCCCAGGGACGAGTGTGGATTTTGGCTGTCGGTGATTCCGTAGGTTGACTTGCCGGTGAAACTTTCGAACTCATATGCCCCCACCCTTGTTATGAGTGGTGTAGACAAATCCTATGTACATAACATTCACCTCTCTATTAATACAAAACTGATATTGATATTGATTCTCATTCCCATAGACCATTGTATGTCAACTAACTGTCGCTGGCAATGGACAAATGGGACATGTTTATTGCATAAATGAATTTTTGTACTAAAAAAAGCTGCATGGAGTATAAGAACTCCAATGCAGCACCTTGGTTATTAAAATGAATTAACGACTATGCACCGCAATCAATGCTGCCAAGACATCAGGCACATCCGTAATGATTCCCATTACACCCATGTCGATCAGTTCCTGCATCTGGGCAGGATCATTCACCGTGAACGGATGTGTTGCAATTTCCTGAGCCAGTGCAGCAGCAACTTCTTCTTGTGTTACAGCCAGCTTATAGGGATGCAGAGCAGAAGCTTCCAGTTTGGCCGCATAATCATATGGGCGGTACAGCTTTTCCATATATAGAATTGCTGTGCGAATTTCCGGGGCAAGACGTTTGCATCTCACTAACGAAGCATGATTGAAGCTGGACAGAATAACCTGTTGTTCCATGTCCCAATCCCGAATCGCTTGTATCAACTTTTCTTCCATTCCTTTATAACTAACAATACCATTTTTCAATTCCAGGTTAAGTAAAATGTCTTTTCCCCGAACCAGATCAAATAATTCTTCCAAAGATGGAATGCGTTCTCCAGCAAAATCGGCACGGAACCAAGCTCCTGCGTCAAGAGTACGCAATTCTTCAATTGATTTATCCTTGACCCAGCCTTCTGCTCCAGCAGTGCGACTTAACGTCTCATCATGTATCAGTACAAGTCTACCATCACTGGAAAGCTGGACATCTGTTTCAATGCCTGTTGCTCCAAGCTGCAAGCTGCGTTCAAAGGCCACCATCGTATTCTCGGGACATACGGCGGATGCTCCCCTATGGGCAATATTTTCAAATCTTTTCATTCCAGCGCCTCCTGAGTTCAACATTAACTCTATGATTATCACTATAAACGCAGTTTGTCATACCTGTATTAACAGAGCGTTTAATTGTATGCTCTGTCCGTGTATAGGGCAACATCTTGGGGGCTGGGGATTCACTCATTTTGTGAACTCAATCTGTAACGCAGACATAATATAGTATCAGTCATAGACAACTGCACTCCGCTGTAAGGAGGTCGTTCATTGAAACCCCTAACGAAGAATAGATCTGTATCTTCCCAATCTTCCTCCAAAAAAGCTCCCTTACCCAGAATTTCTGCCAAAAGCAGATCCGGCAAACCCAGCAGCAAAACAAGAACGCCCCCCGGACCACGCCAATACATGAAAAAGGCATCCGTTCGAGGGCTGTCTGTTCCCGACAAAACAAGTAATCAATCATCTGTTATTAATGAACAGAGTCAACTGGATAAGTTGGCTTTTATCGCTGCCATCCTTGCTCTTATTGCGGCTGCTATTGGACTATACATTGCCTGGAGAACACTCAGTTTGCCGGGTGATACTGTGGTAACGGTCTAACCTCTCTTGCCCTGCTCTGTCTCTCTTTTCCCTAGAGGCGGAGTTCTTTTTTTGCAGACAAAAAAACCGTTCCCCTGAGACGCCGACCGTACCGACGTCTCTTTGGAAAGGCCATTTCTTCACCGGGCATTGCTTCAGCAACTATGTCACTGTCCCGGAATGGCTGACCGAATTACAGTACGAATGTACGAGAGATGATAACGAGCAGGATGAACAACACCAGAATCGCGCCTGTTGATGTCCATGCTCCACCGCCAAAGCCGCCGTATCCGTAACCGTAACCTGTGCCTTTGATTTCGCTCATGAGTGACACTCCCCTCTTTTAAGAAAGTACACTATAGACTATGTTTGGAGAGGGAACTTGCTTGGGCACATCGGAAAGTTTTCCGTTGGAGCGGGTAGTTACTTATCCTGAAGCTGAGACCACTTCTGGGTCAATTGTGCCGGAATATAGGAGGACATCCGGTTCAACAGTTCAGCCGGATCAGATTCAAGACTCCATAGACTGAGATGTGAAGTATTGGAGAATCCTTCATGCACGCTGTGCTCAACCATTTTCATCAACGGCTCATAATATCCGTTTACATTTAACAAACCGACGGGTTTACGATGAATGCCAATTTGTGCCCAGCAAAGAACCTCAAATAGTTCTTCAAATGTACCCATACCACCAGGAAGAGCCACAAATCCGTCGGATAGTTCAGCCATCGTTGCCTTGCGTTCATGCATCGTTCCCACTTCAATCAGCTGCGTAAGACCTCCATGTACGACCTCTCCTCGGAACAATCCAGTTGGCATGACACCAATTACTTCTCCACCTTGCTCCAGAGCAGCATCCGCGACTGCACCCATTAATCCCATACATGAACCGCCATAGACGAGTGCGTACCCATTATCGGCGATCTGTTTACCCAATTTAATAGCCTGCTGTGTATAATCGGGGTGATTTCCCGGGTTGGAGCCTGCAAAAACACATATACGTTTCAATGGGTTTCACTCCTTCTCATGATCTTTTAGATTGAACTTAAGAATATTTACACTTGCCACTTCGATGACACTCTCTACGTTCTCGTATAAATATTTAGTTCAATTTATCTATTTTAATAATATATAACATGAATGTTATGGGTATGTACAACAGGTTAACAGAACCAATAGACAAAAAAACACCCGACCGTTTGCAGCCGGCCGGGCTCCCATAATTAGTACACATCATTTAGAAGGGGTTGTTACTGTTTACTATAAAGGTCGAACATTAAATCCATATGATCTTTGCATGAAATGAATATTAAATATCAATGGACTTATCGTATTCCACGCCGTGAGCGTACCACAAACATATGCTTGTCCTTGCGAAGTATCCGGCCGTCTGCAAGCTCAACCTGATCATCATCATGACGTATAATCGTGGTGGATAATGCTACAATTTTGGCACGACGCCAAATCATAACCTGTGATTTGAAATAGATGGCATTTTCAAATTGCACGGCCTTTTTCATCACATATCCAACCTTATGCACCTCGGATCGCGCTTTTTTCAAGGGAAGGCTCTCTTCAGGCAGAGGCCGGATCATTGCGATATTGTCGAACGATACCTTGATCCGCTTGGGTCCGATTCGTACACAATCCGCTTCTTCATCCCACTCGACCAGCGTTCCTTTCAGTGGCTCTCGTATGCCGGTTGCACGATATACGGCTACTTTCCGTCCTACCCAATGTCGCAATGCCATCGCCCCCCGTTTGTCTAGTTTTCCGGTATCGTCCAATCAATCGGTTCAATACCTTTGGAGGTCAAAAATTCATTGGCTTTGGAAAAAGGACGACTGCCCAGGAAACCACGATGTGCTGCAAGCGGACTTGGATGCGTAGACTCCAACACCAGGTGTTTATCCCGGTTAATGAATGCCCCTTTCTTCTGGGCATGACTGCCCCAAAGCATAAATACCATCGGTTCTGAACGTTCATTCAATGCCCGGATAACAGCGTCTGTAAACGTCTGCCATCCCAGTCCCTGATGGGAGTTTGGCTGTCCTTCCCTTACCGTCAGAACCGCATTAAGCAGCAGCACGCCCTGCTCTGCCCAATGAACCAACGATCCGTGATTCGGAATCGGCAGACCCAGATCCGCGTGAAGCTCCTTATATATATTTTTCAAAGAAGGAGGAATGCGCACCCCCGGTCTGACCGAGAAACTTAATCCTTGAGCTTGACCTGCTCCGTGATAAGGGTCCTGACCGATTATAACGGCCTTGACCTTATGATACGGGGTCAGTTTAAGAGCCGAGAACAAATCTTCCTTGGGTGGAAAGATGGTCTGTGTTTTGTACTCGGCGGCGAGTGCATAACGAATGTTGTTGAAATACTCGGCTTCAGTCTCTTCCTGAAGTACCGTGTCCCAATCATTTTCAAACATATGTAAAGGCTCCTTTCCCTGATGAATACATATCCGTGCAGTCCACATAACGAACTGCCACCTGCGTGAGCCGCATCCTACGACTCATAGACTATCCACCATTTTAACATAACCGGGGACAGCAGACCAGAAGTGTACATCAGGGGATAGGTTACCTGTATAACTAACGTTACTTCAGAGTGACAATGGAATACCTAACGCTGCAAATTGATGCGCATTGATTCTGTACTATTCAGACTTGAACGGGTACGCCTTCATCTTTATTGACCAATAGAGTGCTTATTCTTCTAAGTCCCTCTTCAAGAACCGAACGCGGACATGCCAAGTTTAGACGGATACACCCGCCTCCATTAGCTACAAACATATGCCCATCTTCAAGTAATACCCCCGCTTGTTCAGCGAAAAATAAAGGCAGGTTTACATTTGAGGGGATGTATGCCGTAATATCAATCCATGCCAGATACGTAGCCTCCGGAACACGAAAGACTGCCTGTGGCAGATAACGCTTCACATATTGATCCACAAAGGCAAAATTGCCATCGAGATACGTTTTCAGCTGTTTCAGCCATTCGTCGCCATGTTCGTAAGCCGCTTGTGTTGCAGCAATGCTCAGCGGATTTTTGAATCCATAATGCCGTTTCTGCCAGATCGTTCGAAGTCCTTCATTTGCAATAATCACGTTGGAGAACATTAGGCCCGCCATGTTGAACGTTTTGCTTGGAGACATACAGGTAATGATTCGATCCGTATCCGGGAACAGCTTGGCAAGAGGTGTATGCTTCTTACCTGTACGCAGCAAATCACAGTGAATTTCATCCGATATTACCCACACGTTATGGTTCAGACAGATCTCACCCACACGTTGTAACTCTTCTGTTGACCATACGCGTCCAGACGGATTATGGGGATTGCAAAAAATACATAACGTGACTTGTTCATCACTGGCTTTGGCTTCAAAATCTGCAAAGTCTATTGAATAATGTCCCTGCTCGTTGATCAAATCTGAGCAAACTAGTTCAAGATGATTATGCTCTGCAGCCGATTTAAAATAACCATAGGAGGGTGTCACAATCAACACCTTTTCATTCGGTTTGCAAATATATTCAACTAATTCATATAGAGCAGGAATGATCCCATGTGATGTCTCCAGATACTCCTTGGGAAAAGACCAGTCGTAGTATCTGTTCATCCAGTTGGAGACAGCTTCGTAGTATGCCGGATCGAACACCTGGGAGTACCCCATAATTTTCCGGTCCAAACGTTCTTTAACTGCTTCCCGTATTTCGGGAGGTGTGGCAAACTCCATATCTGCAATCCACATGCGAATAAACTCTTCATCCTTAAAGGGAAATTTCATATCTTCTGTTGCATTAAAAATATATTGACGGAAACCATCCGTATTCATGGCATTGGTTCCTGTGCGATCAATAATCTCATCAAAATCATATTTCATAGCCTTCTGCGCCTCTTTCTCTCTGTTCTCCATCCTGGGATGAGGTTCTATAGATACATTATTTCATGGCTCAGAAGTTCCATCAAACGCAATACAATCTATTCAGAAGAAACAAATTGATTTTAATGTTTCTTCTGAATAGGTATTTTCATGAAAAAAGTGTTATATTTTTCGTATAGATTGATTTTACCAAGGGGTTTCACCTTTTCTCATATTCTTAAGAAACTTAAAAGAAGGAGATCCGATATGAACACCATCAACAAAGAAGTCGGCAAAAAAATCCGTAATTTTCGCAAATGGAAAGGGTTAACGGTCCAGCAGCTGGCGGATCAGATTCACAAAAGTAAAGCTACTCTGTCCAAATATGAGAGCGGTGATATTACACTTGATGTGGTTACGCTGCATCAAATTGCTGATTCATTGAACATTCAGGTGGAGCAGCTGCTGTATATCGAGCCCAAGCAAGCCTCTCCTCTTATGAATACGGTACCGTCCAGCTTTTTCAAAAATTCCACGCGGTTTTATTCGTATTTTTATGACGGGCGCAATAACAGCCTCATTCGTTGTGTCATTGACATGATGGCACAGTCGGACGCGAATCGTTATCGAACCGTGATGTATATGAACGTCAAGAATTTTGAAAATTACCAAGAATGCGAAAATATGTATTGGGGCCACACCGAGCATTACGACACACTCACCACGCTGATTCTGAAAAATCAGGCTACACCGCTGGAGAATCTGTATATTAACATCCTGGCATCTTTTCAGGAATCCGAGAAAAAGTGGGGGTTGATGGCAGGCGTTTCCTTCCGTCCCTTTATGCCCATCGCTTTGAAAATGCTATTCTCTCGAACACCCTTGCCTGAGAACCATGAGTTATATAACGAACTGAAAATGTCTAAGGAAGATCTGCGCACGTTAAAGATCTATAATATGCTCGCCGTTACCTAAACCTCAACAGAAGCTGATTCATCAGAGTGGATTGGACAGAACCCCCTGTATAACAAGAAAAGGGCGGCAGTTACAAGCTATTACAGCTCATAAAAGCGCCCTTTGGGATCAGATGTTTATTACTTCACACTTCGACTTAGATGCATTATTCGATTAGTTCTTGATCAAATCAAGAGTTTCGTCAAATAATTGCTTCTGGTCTTCAATCTTGTTTTCATTACCGATAACACAGCGCTGCTGCTGTTCCAATATGGCGGATACCACTTCCGCAAAACCTACAATGTCACTTTCTGTTGTGCTTAGCACTTCATCCCGTTCTTTCTGAAGATCGACTTCGGTGACATTAGACAGGTAACATTCCAGAGAGAATGATCCTTCGCCATAAGGCGTTCTTGGTGTATCGAGGTCCTGGATGGCGCCAATGATATATCTCGTCATTTCCCGTGTATCTGCTTTGAAATCCTTCAGGTATTGCGGCATCTCTTCATATACTTTGTATGTTTTTTCGAGATTCGGGTCGCGGTACGATGCTACATAACTGTCTCCGTTACGTCTGAAACCTGACATGCAGCCGTATGCTCCACCCTTGGCCCTGATATTGTTCCACAAGTAATCCAGAGATAGAATCCCCTGCAAGACACGCAGCGAGCCTGTGTACGAATACCCTTTATCGATAAAATTACCTGTTTGAACGACATATTGGACTTCAGATGGAGATCTGAATCCTTCTTTGTGATGCACAGGTGTAAATGCCTCTTTTTCTTTGGCAACGTCCTGGGTGAACAGCTTCGCTTTCAAATCGGATACCTGTTTCTCCAAGCCCGCATACCCCTGATCATCTGCAGTGTAACTTACAAGCAAGTTTTCCGGTCTAAAAATAAAGCTAGTCAACGATTGAAGGCTGGTCGACAGTTCTTCTTTTCTTGCCTCAAAGTTCGCTTGAAGCTCCTCAAGCCACTGGTAAAAAGCGATGCCGCTAACTGCTTCCCTGAAGTTTGCGACAGCCGAATGTTTAGAGGTAGAACGGCCAATTCCCGCTGAATGCCCTCCGCTGATCAGATTACGCTGCAAGTTGCCTTTCAACTGGGCAATAATTTCATATAAACGCTTCGAATCATCAAATTTGGACGTAAGCACAATTTCTTTGATCATGTCAAAAGCAAATCCAAGTTTGTCATACAGTACTTTGGCGTTGAATTCATACGTAGCCTTGAAATCACGGTGCTCATGCGCGTTTGCATACGTACCGATGCCACTATGAATGCCCCCCGAATGAATGTGAATTTCATTCGACAATTCATTAAATGAGAAATTCTGAGTGTCGACGTAACCGAGCACACTTTTCAGCAATCCAACATACGGCAGCAAACGCCGTGGGACTTCCTTAATATCGAACAACAGTCTCAGATAACCGATTCCATTCGTATAGATGTTATGGTGCAGTACCGTTGTACCTTCGACCTGATTTACCGTCTGATACAGCGTGGATGCTTTCGGTTCAATATCCTCTATCGACAACGTCGGAATCACCTGCTGTTGTTCCTTGGTTGACGGTGCATTCTGGTACTCGGCGAGAGCCTCGGTTCTCTGAATGAGCTGCTGAATCTCTTCCTGACTCAGTCCCGCCTGAACTGATTTCAGATGTGCTTTCAGTGCTTCCTCTTTGCGTGCGTTCAATCCTTTATCCGGCGTGACAGCAACGAAAGAAGTATGTGTATTTTTCAATAAATACGTATCAATCAACTTCTCAAAGTAACCCTCGGTCATCTTCGTTCTGAGCTCGGCGAATACGTCATTTGCTTCCAAATGAGTAAATGGCGCATCGACATCATACAGCCAGCTTTGCAATGAGGAGAAACCGTAGATTAATCCTTTGGGCATTCTTCCATAATCCGCTTCGCGGTGGTTGAACTCATAGGAATTGATACCTGCGAGCAGCGCTTTTGGATCAAAACCTTCCTTCACCACACGCTCAAGCACCTCTTTTACCGTCCCCAGAAAATCTTCTTTGCTTGCCAGATTACTCTTCTTCAATCCAACGGTAAACACGGGCTGATACAGGCTGTCATCATACGTACCATACACATCTTTTGCAATGCCCTTATCCAGCAAAGCCTGCTTTAAAACCGCTCCTGGAGCGTTAAGCAGTGCATACAGCAAAATTTGAAACGAGATGTTTAATTCCTTGTCCAGACTTGTTCCAATAACCGCATTATAGGTCAAAAAGCTGTTATCCACTTCTGATTCGGTACTTCCGGCAGAATATGTCTTAATTGCGTCCACTCTTTGTCCGAATGCAGGCTGGAGCTGAATGGCAGAATCAATCTCAATTCGATCATACTCACTCAGATAGTTTTCATCTAACCACTGCAATTTCTCTTCCATATCCATATCCCCATACAAATAAATGAAGCTATTGGACGGATGATAGTATCTGGAGTGGAAATCCAGCAAGCCTTGATACGTCAGATCGGGAATGGCATCGGGAAATCCGCCTGATTCACAGGAATATGTAGTATCCGGGAAAAGTGAATTCAGGACTTCTCTGCGCACAATCCGTTCCGGGGAAGAAAACGCACCCTTCATCTCGTTATATACAACGCCGTTATAGGTTAGCTCATCTTCAGCTGAGGTCAGGTTGTAATTCCAACCCTCCTGCAAAAATATTTTTTCATTATCATAAATATTTGTGTGGAGTACCGCATCCAGATAAATATCCATCAGGTTATGGAAGTCATGATCATTCCGGCTTGCAATCGGATAAATCGTTTTATCTGGATATGTCATCGCATTCAGAAATGTATTAAGAGAACCCTTTAGCAATTCAACAAAGGAATCCTTAGCCGGAAATTTCTTGGAGCCACAAAGTACGGAATGCTCTAGAATGTGAGCTACACCTGTATTGTCTTCCGGAGGAGTA
Organism: Paenibacillus sp. FSL F4-0087; assembly: GCF_038020215.1. Classification (NCBI taxonomy): domain Bacteria; kingdom Bacillati; phylum Bacillota; class Bacilli; order Caryophanales; family Paenibacillaceae; genus Paenibacillus; species Paenibacillus sp. FSL F4-0087. The sequence continues at coordinate 4,860,190 of NZ_JBBODJ010000001.1, read as the reverse complement.
CGGAAACCGATACTGAACACTTTATTATCATCCTGATTGGATAAGAGTACAATTTTGGCTCCGGATTTCTGATGTTCCAGGAGATACGCATCTGACTTCAACTCTTCGATTCTGCGTTCCTGTAGCACCTTATAGGGCTTAAGCTGTTTCAACATGGGTCGAGTCCTCCGTCCATTAAATTGTTTAGTTTGTTATGCAACCTTGAGTTATTCAAGTTCAAAGTTAAAGGTAATTTATGCCTACGGATAGTATACACCATCGATCCTGGGTATTCATAATGGGCAGCCCCATAGGTGTCATCTGATATGTATTATCGTTTTTTAATGTTTATGAACTGAATGGTACAGCAGAAAGTCATAAACATTAAAATTTTCAAACAAAAAAAGATCGCATGAACAACTTGTTTAACAAGTGTCATGCGATCTTTTTTTAGGATGCCGAGGACCGGGATCGAACCGGTACGGTAGTCACCTACCGCAGGATTTTAAGACATGAGTTTTGAATGGTCTGAAATGGAACGACAGGCTAAAACACAGTAATAACAAGGCTTCAAGCTGTTCGTGTGTCGTTCTCATTTGGACTGGTTTCTATGGGTTGACCTACAGTCTGTCCCCAATTCGTCCCCAGCCCGTCCCCTGATTTATTCAAGCAAAACTGTGTGATCTAAAGACGGCGAGACCACTTTTACTAGAACAGGAGTTTTTATCCCTTGCGCAGAAACTAAAACCTGCGCAAGGGTTTTAGCTGCTTCTTGAGTAAGCGTCTGATGAACATCAATTTGGTGTGATCGCATGGTGAACGCCCCTTAGTTTCAGTTTACCCCCAGAGCTTTCCAGTGTTATAATCGTGGGAATACTGGCTACTGGAGGTCAATAAGTGGAAATCTCCCGAGGGAGATGTAGGCTTCTTGAACTCATTAACGCAAAGGGTTTAACTCAGACCGAGTATGCTAATCGATCTGGACGATCCCAGCGAATGATATCCCATTTTTGTAACAATACCCGTGTGATGCTGCCTGAAGATATGTATACTGCCGTGCTGTTATTGGGTTGTAAATGGGAAGATCTATATGAGTACAAAGTAAAGCGTGCATGAGGCGGTGTTACCGCACTCCCCTGGAAAAATTAGAACAATTTGTTCTAAACCAGATATGTAAATAATACCTTTTTCCTATGACATATGGTGTCGTAACATGTCGAACGTCCCGAAGGTAAAAGTTTACATCTCAGCACTTCACAAAACTACGAATTGAATTTATAAGAAAGATATACCTAACATTATAACGAGAACGTACGTTCCTGTACATATCAAACACATTGTCGAATACAAGCACAGTATAATATGAATCCAGCCGGATCAGCGTCGATAATTCGGATGTTTTTAGGTTGTTTCTGGTCATAAAAAAAACCGCCAAGTACTTTACCTGACGGATTTAATCTCATATAGAAGCTGCAGTAATAATCTCTTCAATCCTGATCCAGCTGTAATCCTCTTCGCCTCTTACAAGCTTGATTCTTCTGCTTGACTTATCAATAGCTGTGATAACGCCCCGCAACTCCTCGTCATCAAACGGATTAAATACAGTCAGCGTGATAGACCTGCATTCCTGATACGATTCAAAAATCGCCCGCTCTATAAGCTCTATTTCCTGATCGTCTAGGACGGGCTTTCCACGTTTCTCCTGCTTATCCATCTCATTAAGGTAAGCCTGCCGGTGTTCAGGAAGGATTATGCGAGATCCTTCAATGATCCCGTTACCCGCTAATTTGCTTGCCACAGTTCATCCCTCCTTAATATTGGGTCCAGTAATCAAGATTACCAGGTGGTGGTGTGTGATCGACCTTAGGTCGTTCACCCTCACGTTCCCAACCTTCCAAAATCACTATGTTAGACGTATCCGATTTGTCATCCCAATGTATGTATTCGGCGGCTATAAGAGCGTCCAAAGCAGCCATGACATCTGGCTTACGCTTCCCTGTTTAACCGTTAGCTCGTGAATTGTGGGAAACCTACGCCGTCCACCTTTGTAGTTGTATAATATCCGAAGGACTTTCCTGTGATAATCCGTTAACATGTAAATCACCTCTTCATTATTATATGCGAACATATGTTCTTTTATCAACAACAAAAATACCCAGTCATTTGGACCAGGTACATTTATAGTAGCACTCATGGGAGAGAGTAATAATAGATTACACCATTTTATGTAATTTTATTCTTAGTCGGTACACATATTACATACTTATCCTTACAATTTTCATGGAGTTCTGAAGCTTCTCCAAACAATGTGTTGATAAGTAATAAGCATAACCCCGAATCTATCCAATTAATATGAATAAAGGCGTTTGACAAGTATGGGTTCTTCCCTGGTGACCGCTGTACAGGATGGGTTACCACTCCTGCTGTCATTAAGTGAAGGAGTATTTTATTGAGTTATCGAAGTATTATAAAGTTCAAAAAAAATAGGTTAAGATTGGAGTTACAATAACAATGACTGAAGTTTATATGCGAACAAAAAAAGGTATTCCTGTTTATTTTGATCCCAATCATGAATATACTGCTTCGATACTTCCGAATCCTACACAGATTATCGTTGGTCCTAATTTCAAAACACTATCCTGTGATGAGCAAACGTTTATCATACACCATGAGGAAGGTCATTTAATCCATGGATTTACCCATCTCGCACCGCCTGAAAAGATGTTCGAAATAGAACATAATTGTGATCGTCATGCTTGCGAAAATACTAGTCTTAAAGCTGCATTAGGAGCTTTGGATAATATGATAGAACGCAATAAAAGGTTAAATTTTTCAACAGACCACTTGGATCAAAGAAGAGCTGAGCTTGAAAAGTTTTATTTGAAATGATTTAGAAATAATTTCAAAATTTCTCTCCATAACTTACTGCCTCAATCCTTGTAGCAAACAGCTATAATTGGGTTGAAGTGTTTTTATGTTTATCAGCCCTATGTTATTAGAAACGTCACCGGGACCCTTCTCACATTCAAATTATATATTTGAGCCTAAAATTGATGGTCACCGACTTATTTATTCTCAACAGTCCGGAGTGATCCGGTTATACACACGTCACAATAATGAATGTACTCGCCAGTATCCTGAGTTAGTCCTGCCGTTTGACTCAGACATTATCCTGGACGGCGAGGTTGCTTGCACCGATTCAGAGATAGGGCTTAACGACTTTGAAGCAGTTATGAGTAGGTTCAGCACGCGACAGCATTCTAAGGTTCAGCAGTTCACTAAGACGATTCCTGCCACATTCGCCATATTTGATATCCTGCATTACAGAGGCCAGGATCTGCGCAAGCTTCCACTCATGGAACGTAAAGTGATCCTACACAGCCTCTCCCTTCCTTCCTCTAACTTTGGAGTTGTGCCCCATATAGAAGGTGCCGGAGAGGATCTATTCGCTCAGATTGAAGCCATGGGTATGGAAGGTGTGGTCGGCAAGCGTAAGGATAGTCAGTACGTCAGCAGGCGTTCCAAAGACTGGCAGAAGGTCATCAACTGGTCTTATGCTGATGTTTATATTACTGGATACAAAAAGGCGGAATTCGGCTGGCTTGCTGCTGTGCCCGATCTGTCCGGCAAGCTGCGACCAGCAGGAATAATTGAGCACGGCCCGAATCAAAAGCACAAACAGGCATTTCGCGGTGTATGCCAGCAGCTCGTAACAGGCCAGGATAAGGATTTTGTGTATCTGCAACCAAAGATACAAGCTAGAGTGAAGATGAGGAACTGGACAAAATCCGGTTTGCTGCGTATTCCTGTGTTTGATCAATTTATTGTGTGATTATATATTGTAAGGACAATACAGGAGGTGCTTTGTATGTGCGGTAGATTTACAATCACTGACCCCATAGACGCTATCATGGACAGGTACTATACTTCCATTGCTGAAGGATTTCAGTACAAACCTAATTACAACGCCGCACCTATGCAATACATCCCGACGATTATCGGGAGCAAAGACGGTAATCGATTGGGTTCGCTCCGATGGGGTTTGGTACCCGTTTGGGCCAAGGATGACAAGATTGGGAATAAGATGATCAATGCCCGGGCTGAAACTCTTTCCGAAAAGCCAGCCTTTAAACGTCTGATCAGTTCCAAACGCTGCATCATTCCTACAAACGGTTTTTATGAGTGGCGTAAAGAAGGATCGGCTAAACAGCCAATGCGCATTTTAATGAAGGATGACAGCATCTTTTCACTGGCTGGCTTATATGATACCTGGACAGATCAGGACGGCAATAAACTGAGTACATGCACCATCATTACAACTGAACCGAATAGTCTAATGGAAGACATTCATAATCGAATGCCGGTTATACTGAGACCTGAGAATGAAGCTGAATGGCTCGGAAGGGATAATCAAGATCTTCAGTCGCTGCTTAGTTTACTGAAGCCATATCAAGCGTCTGAAATGCGAGCTTACGATGTGCCAAAGGAAATTGGCAATGTGCGTAATAATAACGAAGAATTATTAAAAATAGGTTAAAGAGTTATTAGCTTTATCGACTTATAAGGTCGGTAGAGCTTTTTTATTACATCTAACACTTAATTGAATATATAGTTATTATTGTTTAGACTACCCTTGTTAAATTTTGTATTATTAAATTTGAATAAAAATTAGGAGGACTTGTTTAAATGAAAAGAAAGATTAATTTATTTTTAATTCTAACACTGATTGTATCAGTATTTATCCCCTTATCATCTGTAAGTGCCTATACTGGTGGGTATGCTAATGGAAAAGATTCCATAATTATGATCCCTGATAACTACTTTATTACAAAACCGCATGATTCGAAAGTTGTAACGACATTAATTACTGATAACAACGAAACAACAGGAACCTTACTTCCCAAAAATAGAATGTTGATGATTGATTTAGGCACAGATAGAACAATTGATTCCTTTAAAATAAATAGTGATTTAAAAAGTATGAGAATTAGCTTTCAGGATAGATCTGTTGGTTACTTGCATGAGTTTACCCTTAATGGTGGTAGTGGGACACTTGAATCAATCCCTAACGGGAAGGTACTAAGTAAAGTAAGATACATCACTTTGTACACCATGTCTGGAGAAGAGATCAATATTAATGAACTCGACTTTTTTTATAGTAAAGATCCGGATTCTGTACCCGATCCTACAAATCCCACTGACCCAACAAATCCTACAGACCCAACAGACCCAAATGAACCTGTAGCAAATCGCGCAATTTTAGTTGTAACAATGACAATTGGACTAGAAAAAGAATATGATCTTCCAATGAGTGATGTAAATGCATTCCTCAACTGGTACGATACTCGTGATGCAGGAAATGGACCAGCTAAATTTGCCATCAATAAATACAGCAACAACAAAGGTCCATTCAGCAAGCGTACAGATTACGTGATATTCGATAAGATTTTGACGTTTGAAGTAAGTGAATATATGACCAATTAATGAGACGACTCTGTGCTAATGCACGGAGTCTTTTTCTACTCAGAAATATATGGAAATAGCCGCATAGGTCTGATAGACTAATTGAGTCAAATAGATCTAGATTTATTACATAGTTTTTGGAGGAGTAAATGGATAACTTAAGTGATATTTTCGGAAATGCGATCGGTTTTATAATGATTTTTTTGTTGTTTTACTTATCTTATTTGAGTTTTAAAACAATGGTCATTAATATCAAAGAAAAATTTAAACCAACTAGCAAATTAATGAGATGTGAATCGTGTAGACGAGAAATATCTACAACAGCTTATGTATGCCCACATTGTGGTCAACATTATGGTAGTTCAAGTGCTTTTAACTCTATACTAGCTTGCTTCTTCAGTGGCTTTTTTCTTTTACTCGGTGGTCTATATTGCCTAAGCCTATTTTTGGAGGAATACGGTTATGATATTTTTATTCTAAAGATGTTTAACTAAGGAGCCGAATAAGGCTCCTATTTTTGTACCCTAAACTCAAACGTATCACGAAAGTATCTCTTTCCCATGATCTTAATGGATACTGGGCTATACTCTTCTACTGATCCGCCATAGTCAATGATATGTTCTCGATCACCCAGGACATGCCAGACGGATATATGCCCCTGAGTCAAAGCTGCTGCGAGGAAATCCATATCTGTTTGTAATACTCTATATGTATTCATTCTCCACATCAATACATTTTTATAGAAAATTATACCTAGGTCTGATAGACTATGTTTTGTTGTTAATTATTACTATATCAGGAGGAATTCCATTGCGTAAAGTTACTTCTTTGTTATGTACACTATCAATTTTATTTTGTCTCATTGCACCTACAACGGATGCCGCTGAAACTAATCCAGTGAAACTTCTAGAAAAGAAATACCCCAGAGAACACGTAACTGTAAGTAAATCCATCGATTTAAATGGAGACAACAAAAAAGAACACTTATTGATTACCGACTCAAATAACTTTTATTTCATTAATTCTAAAGGTGTAATAGTACTTATAGATACAAACTACTATAACGAAGAAGATCCTACATTCCATATAATTAATATCTCCTCAAAAGAGAAGCATGTTGCTATAACGCTAGACTATCCGCCTTCAAACACTGAACTATTTGTTTTTAATTACCAGGATGGGACGCTTAAAAAGAAACTCTCCATTATTGGTGATGTAAGTATCAGGATATCTAAATCAGGTGAGATCAGACAAGCATGGAAGAATTATTTCCCTGAAGGTGGATGGGACACCGCTGTGGCCTTCTATAAGTGGAATAGTAAGAAGGATAAATATGTTGGTTCAGGAAAATTGTCACACTAAAGAATCTTCTTCAATTAAACAGTAAATCTTACTAGATGAAATGGAGTTTAAATTATGAAAAAAACTATAGCGTTAGTATTTCTGCTTGTATTAGTACTACCGGTTCAAGCATTCGCTTTTAATATGTCTAAGTCAGAAGTGGAAAAGTCCTATTTCGAAGACTACAATTCACAAGTGAGAGAAGTCAAAGCAGCTCTGAAAAAACTCGCTCCAACAGCATGTGCCAACGTAAAGGTCGCAGCAGAAAAATATAAAGTTTCTATTAACAAATATAAAGCAGTTGTGAAAAGTAAGGCATCGAAAGAAGTGATCGCAAAAGCCAAAGGACAAAGAGATTCAGACAAGAAGCTACTTGCATCCGCAAAAAAAGAATGCTCTCTGAATATTAAGGAAATTAAACAAGGGACAAATGCTCAACTAAAAGAGCTGAACACATATAAAGGCGAGCTAATACAACAGATTATTGATCACTACAATGGCAAAGATAAACTGAAAGAAAGTGATTTTAAGAATCAAGTTTACACTGGATTAAATTATATAGAAAAATCTTTTTCATCTATTCTCGAATCACTGAATACATTTGAGTAAACAAAGGTGGCAGGTTATTCCTGTCGCCTTTGTTTTATTCTTAATATATTCCTTAATTGCTTATAAATTTCCAATATAGTATTTTCAACACTAATATTTTACATGTAAATCATTTACAACAATAAAGTATATATGGTATATTTAACCATGGTTGGCCAACCGTCACATGTAAGAGGTTATTCGACATCTTTAAGTTCAAATAAATCACACAAACAGAATCTCTATTTTATTGGTTCTAGTATATTTGGGAGGTTTGAATATGAAAAGATTAAGAAAATTCTCTATTTCTGTTATGGCAACCGCTTGTTTATTGGCATTTGGTTCAAGTTCTGCATTCGCTAAAACCGGTTGGGCTGATACCTTTGAGACAGCAGAAGTGATGTACTCAAGTGTTAATCAGAATTCTGGATTTAGCGCAACACAGTATTTAGATAGCATGAGTGATAATGATTATTATGTCATCGACAACACAAATGGCTCATCTGAAATCACATATAGCGTTATTGCGACTCCACCGGCTAATTTCGATATCGTTATGGGTGTTATTAAAATGGATGCAAGCGGTGCGATCCTATCCATTCAAATGGATAACTGGAATGGACCTGGATACGCTGAGGCAATTGGTTGGAATGCTAAGCCAGGTGAGAAAGTTTACTTCAGAATCATGGATAACGGCATTAACAACTACAACGAACCTTATACAATTCAATTCACAAAAACTAGCTAAATAATAGTATAGTAGTTTTTCAAATGGCTCCCCCGCTTAATTTGCAGGAGGGCCATTTTTATATGTAGTATTTTGTCGGCGAGATGAGAACAGCGATAAATTCAATTTGCGGATACCCCGGAGTCTGCACCAGCAATTGGTGGAACGGGCCGCAGCAAAAAGGGTTTCGCTAAATCAGTACTGTCTATACAAATTGAGTAGATAAGAAAACGATCCAGTCCTCATTTTTAGGATTGGATCGTTTTCTTATGAAAAAAATTATTATCTCCTCGAATTCCTTTTAGGAATGTCGAAATTTTTAACGATAATGTCTGTAATGAGTTTTACTGAGTAAAAAGAGCCTAATGACATATACCAAAAGAAGTAAAACCAAATCGTTACACCTATGGAAGCTAATATCTTAAAAGGTGCTGGCGGCAAAGCCGTAATAACAATAGACAGGATAACAACTATCAAACCATACGAAATTTGACTTTTCAGACTTGTATACAAACTTTTCTGAAACGATGGGAAAAATTCTCTTAGTCGGGAGAACGCCGGGCTTTCTTGAAGAGTTATTATAAGAGTCAGGAACACTCCGGTCACGCCAATAACTATAGAAGCAAAACTTACTACGTTGCTCGCTACAGTTCTTGCATTTGTGAGCAGGCCGAAGTAATGCAAAATACCCGATAACATACCAAGTCCGACACAAATCAAAATCGAATGTTTGATCCAAGTGTCTTCCAGTTTCTCGAATAATTTTCCTGACATTTTTTTGTCTTCGGCCAAATTCTTCACCTCGTATTATTAGACTATTCCCAGGACTCTCCTGATATCCGATCTACGTGTAATATATTTTTCAAGCATTTTTCCGTGGAGAAACTCATGTCCAATAGTCTTTCTTGGTTCAATCTCAACAGAAAATCTATCTGTCATTCTGGGCTCTATAAGGTTAATTACCTCAATCGGAGCTTCTTCATCCTCTTTCATTGTTAACTCAATTTTTGGTCTTTGATCAGAAGGAATATTCTGAAACTCCTTTAGAACTTCTCTTACAGCCTCTTCGTCTAAGCTAGCTGTTTTCTCAGCGACTCCAAGTGATACAGTAATATCAATGTTAATGCCTTGCATCTTAAACAGTGTACGTCTTGCATCACTAATCAGGCTATCGCCGTTAAGGGCAGCATCGAGGGAAATATCAGAACCTTTGATTCGTAGTTTCCTATAATAATCTGCTTGGAGAGCCGATTTTAGCTTGGTATGATCGAGGATTGGAGTTAGCCTAACTGCCAAAATTTCATCATCATCATCATAACCCTTCTCGTCCAAGAATTTTAAACGCATCTCTGTAAGATACTGCTCAATTTGAATAGTGCTTAATCCATATAGGTTTGATTGTACCATTACAACATTGTGTACATCATCATATATTATCGTTACAAAGTGACCTATAAATTCATCATCTTCTAGCATTATTTCTTCTTTAATCTTCCCGATCTTCTTCTTGGATGGGATATTCGTATCGACCAGTTTGGAAAGTTGAAAACCATAGGTCTTATATTTCTCGGTGTAAATGATGGAACCCGGTTCAAGTTCTCCGCGTTCGTCTCCAAGTAGAACAGATGTATCAAAATTTTCTTTATTGGAATCAAGAAAATTTAAAAACTCCGTCATATCCCAAAGATCTGCTGAGGAGAAAGTAATATCCTCTTGATCAGCCTCAGCAATCTGTTTTTTAAATGCTTCTTTTGCCGGAACCAATTTAACCTCAAAGTAATTAAATCTAACATATTTTCTCGCCATCAAAAAACCTCCTTTTATTAACCTACAATATTCAACAAAAAGAGGCATTTTCCTGCAAACCTATATCTTTTTACCTAAGATAAAAGTACTATCTCAACAAAATATAGGAACATATGTTCTATTATATAAGAAACGGCTGCATCTGTAAATAGAATTAAAATCAAGAGGGCTTCACCAGCAATATGCCAGTGAAGCCCTCTTTACCGATGCTTTCGGATTTGATTCCATATTACTCTAATCTCCATTATGCTTCAATCTTTTTTAACAACCGACTTAGAACAATCGCCGTTTCTTCCCTCGTAATTTGCGCACCTGGACGTGTCCCATCAAAATACCCATTAGCTGTCACCTCTGCCCATGCTGCTTCTGCCCACTTGCTCGGGACGTTAATATCTCTTTCTTGTGCCACTGTCGTTCCCTCCTTCACGGTTTTATCTGACGTGTTAAATAGGTCAAGCTCAGCCTGCCTGCGGCGCACCAGTCCAGTCAGTACTGTTCCGCTGGACTTTATTGTACTTGGTGATGTTGGACGCAATCTGAGCGACAGTACGGCCGTTACACAACGTCTTGAGATTGCCAACACCACAGTTGTAACAGAAGCTCACCAATGCGTCGAATTGGTTCTGTGTAAGCTGATCGAGTACGGGTACGTAAGCCTTGTTGTTAACGTAATTTAAACTATAAAAAAAAAAGAAAACCCCTTATGTATCAAGGAGTTTCCTTTTTCTTAGGATGCCGAGGACCGGGATCGAACCGGTACGGTAGTCACCTACCGCAGGATTTTAAGTCCTGTGCGTCTGCCAATTCCGCCACCCCGGCATGGGTATGTATTTCTTGGCGACAAGAAATATCTTACCATGAAATTTATAGCTTTGCAATACCTTAACATAAAATAATCCAAAAAAAATGAAACAGGCACTGCCAGCGTTAGCGAGCAGTGCCTAGAAAGTTCGAGTTGCGGTCCCGAACTTTCTTTAAACCATCTATATTAAGGGAGGTGTGAAATAAGAATACCCCCCTAACATTAAAGAAACCTAAAATCAGGCTTAAATTAAACTAAAAAAGAAGAATAGGTGCAATTCGGGCCGCCTCTTCCTCGCTGCATTCCACAACTACCAGGATATGCCCCTGTACCAGCCAATCTTCATAGTAATTAGCATCCTCTTCGGAGACACCTGCTTCGGTTAAGGTAAGCACCAGATCATCCGTCTCACTTCCAATCTCGTTGCCTGCAAGTTTGCGTACCGCTTTTCCAATAGACATCGTCTGATCCATCCGCTTGCCCAGACCAGCCAGTACCCCTTTAAGCACGCCTAAAGCTCCATCTGTTCCTGCACCCTTCAGAGGCAGCGGCAAACTAGTTTTCTCACTTACCATTTCGAGATTGACCTGTTCTTTGGCTACTGCGCCCAAATATTTATCTGCTATGCCTTCCTCTTTCAATTTATTCAGCATGATAATGGCTTCGTGCTCCGTGCGTACAAGTCCGATCAGCAATTGTGTCATTATGCGTCCCCTCCTTTTACCCTTATATAACCCCTGGCTGCTTCTTCAAAAACGGAAAACATGTAATAAGTCCTTACACCTATGTAAATATAATTTCTGATCTGGAAATCTATACCTAGTTCTGATAGACTATATAAAGAAGACAAATTAACCATTGAAATTATTGACATATCGAATTACTATTCCATAACCAGGAGCAATGACATATGAAAAAAGAGGTAGAAATTGCCATTCGGCGCAAACAACAAATTATCGTCCGTAATACAAGTGGGCAAACGGTAACTGGATTTCCGGAACGTACAGCCGATACTTCCATTCTTTCCTTACGGACCGTCCACGGAAGCCTGTGGATTCCATTCGACGAAGTGGAACAAGTCACTCGTTTGTTAACTATCCGCTCTCATCATTTAAGTGGAATGCAGTTGTGTACAGCTGATCTGTAAACAGGGAACAAGCACTTCATGTATGTATACGTGAACTAGACGTGTTTATTTCGTCATTCATAAAATAAAACCAGACGCATCAACGTCTGGTTTTATTTTGCCTTTTACGGTATGCCACACTCTTTCAAAGCCCCAGGGCATATCTGTATCGATTACTTTCACATTCACAGCGTGTCGTTATTTCACCACAAACTTTACTCGAGTTCCATCCGGATATGTACTTAGTTGGTTTCCCACCCATGAGCCTGCACCACGATTATCTTTGGGACTAATATATTGGATATCCGCACCCGCTCCGCCTTCTGCACACATCGCCATAGGCCATTCATCCCGATCTTTCCCCTTCTTGACCGGAACACCTTTGAGAGATAAATCCCGATTACCTTCAGCTCCACTGCGATCAATGGTGCATACATCCGAATGTCCTGCCTTGATTGCTGTCTTGATATGATTGGCCGTTTCGGGATAGCGCTCTGCCGGGAATGTGATAGTATGATCTACACTCCCCTTGCTTCCCCCAAATTGGGACGGTATGTCCAGAGACCATTCTCCCCCAACCCATGCATAGAGAGCTACCATTAACATGGCCACCAGCGTCAATATCTGTTTTTTAAATCGTTGCCTGCCCTTGCTCTTTCTGCTTCTGCGTCTTTTACTCATGCTGTTTCTCCCCCATTCAACACTTGCATTATACCAGAACGCCAGTTCGCTAAACAATATAAAAAACATAAAAAAAACAGCCGACACTTCACGGCTGTTCTGCATAGACTATCCCACGTTAGGAATCGCCTGTTGTCGAAGTAAAGGCAAGGTTACCTCAAACTTCGTTCCTTTTCCCTCGATACTCTCCACCGAAATTTGACCGTCCATCAATTCGAGCAACTCTTTGCAGATGGTGAGTCCAAGTCCGCTGCCGCCAAATTTGCGTGCATGAGAGATGTCTGTCTGCGTGAATGCTTCAAACAATTGATTGATTTTATTGTCCGCAATACCAATTCCGGTGTCTTGTATAGTGAATACCAGAATAACGGTATCTCCTCGCCGCTCCTCAACATCCATCTGTAATTGCACTTCACCTTGTTCCGTGAATTTAATGGCGTTACTGAGCAGGTTATCCAACACTTGTCGGAGACGCAGAGGATCACCCGTGAGTACATCAGGAGTAGTCAGATCCGCATGACAGAGCAAACGAATTTGTTTATTCTGCGCCGCAGGTTCATGCGTTTTAATAATCTGTTGAATCAGCTTCAGCGGCTGAAATTCAATTTGTTCCACTCTCATTTTCCCTCTGCCCAGCTTGGCCATATCAAGACTATTGTTGACAATGTTCAGAAGAGCCTCCCCTGACTGACGCGCAAGCTCCAGGTACTCTTTCTGCTCCTCACTGTTGTCACCCATGCCGACAAGTTCGATCATGCCCATAATCCCGTTAAGTGGTGTGCGAAGTTCATGGTTTAACTTCCCAATGAACTCCAGCTGTCCCCTACTGTTCATTTCTGTCAGCGAAGCTGCCATCCGCAACTGCTGCTCAGCATATTTCCGCTCTGAAATATCGTATTGAATCCCTACAAAAAACAAACATTCCCCTGAATCATCGAAAATAGGATCAATATTCAGTTCATTCCAGAATTTCTGTCCATGCTTCGTATAGTTCAGAATCTCCGTCTTGATTGACTGCTGCTTATTCAACGCTTCGCGGATATGCTGTACGGTTTCCGGGTCCGTATCCGGCCCTTGCAGGAACCGACAATTCTGTCCAATCGACTCTTCTGCACTATATCCGGTTAATTCACTAAAATATTCATTTACATACATTAGCGGAAAATCAGGCAAGGTGGCATCGACTACGGTCACGGAAGATTTAATTTTAGAGATAATAAATTCCCATTGTATAGCGAGTTGATTGTATTTAGTCATGCTTCCTCCTTCATCTCACCAAACTTTGTTGTATTCATACTCCTTATTCAGCTATCGATAACCCGATGGTATGTGATTATATAAAAACAATATAATTAATTGTAACATAGTTATTCAAGTCATGTGTTCCTTGGGTAATATCTGATAAATACATTCACAAATACTTATCATGTCATCAGGAGGGTCACTTATGAAATTTTTATTAATCGTCATTATTATTATTTTGCTTGTTTTCTTTTTCACAAGACGTAAACGTTAATTTTAATCCGGTCATGTAAATGAGGAAGGAAGATCGGGTATGCGAACCCTCTTTTTTATATTCATGACACTTTGTATCATTAATCTGTGCTTCCCGAAATTTGGCTGGTACTTGCGTTATGGCTGGATTTCCCGGGGAGAAGCTGAGCCCAGCAGACCATATATGGCGATGACCAGAATGACCAGTCTGTTGATGCTGCTTATCGCTTTTACGCTCGTTGTGGCTTGAATTATAGAAATCAGAATGGCAGCTGTCTCTTGGGACAGCTGCTTTTTGCTGCTTCAATGACGGGAAAATGACAACTTTGTTTGTGGTGCGTTTGCAACGATCCCCGTAATATATAATTATCGTTGTGGAAAGGACACCTTAGCATGAACATCGCATTTTATCCATATTGGGCTGCCAAAACGCTGCTTTCTCTCATTAATGTTATATATATCATGGTTATCACGACGTTTATTTACGGTCAGACCGGGTCTGTCCTTTACGCTGCGTTGTTTCCGTTCATTCAAATGTCAGCGCGTATCGTCGCAGGGTTTACTGCACCACTGCTTGTGAACCGTTTCGCATTCTCCAAGCTGATTATTAGCATTCCTTTAGCCAAAACTTTGATGATTACCGGAATCGCCATTGCATTTACCGATCTCACTGCACACATTCCTCTCCTGCTTGTGGGAACAGCGATCCTCTCGTTCCTGGATGGATGGGAATCTCCATTAATAAACACATTAACTCCACGATTGGTTCAAGGAGAAGATCTGGTGAAGGCGAATAGTTTTCTCTCGTTCTCTACTCAGACCGTGACGATCATTGGATATGCGATGACAGGATTCATCGTTATGCACTGGGGCGCTTCACAAACATTCTGGGCGGCTACAAGCTTATCCTGGGCTGTCCTGCTGCTAATGATTACGATCAGTTCACTTACCCACGATATTCAGGAGAAAGTCGAGAAATCCACTTCCAGATGGGATGTATTAAGGGAAGGTTGGCTTATTCTTTGGAAAAATCGGTCGTTGCGCCTGATAACGTTCATGGACCTGGTTGAAGGACTTGCTGGCTCCATCTGGATCGGCGCTATCACGCTTGCTTTTGTGAAAGAAGCTTTGGGCCAAGAGGAAGGTTGGTGGGGACTTATCAACTCCAGCTATTCTGCCGGCACCATTCTCGGGGGGATTTTGGCCATTGCCCTGGCCTCTCGTATACAGAAGCACCTGATCTCCAGTATGGCCATAGGTTCTCTTCTCTTCAGCTTGCTGACCATCGCATACGGTTTAAACAGTCTTCCTTGGCTTGCTCTGGTATTGTGTGTGCTTATGGGTCCTGTTTATCAGATCCGCGATATTGCACAGCAAACTGCTTTTCAGAGTAGTGTGCCCGTCGAATTTTTGTCCAAGGTATACGCAGCGCATGGGATTGTTCTATCCACTGCCATGAGCATATCTACGGTAGTCTTCGGTCTGATCGCTGACCAAATGGGGGTTCGGCTGGTGTATTTGATTGGCGGTGCCTTATTCATCATTTCCTCCCTTTGCTCTTTCCGGTTAAATCGAATAAAAGAGTAAATGATTGAATCAAAAAAAGACGAGCACACATCTGCTCGTCTCCGCTGCTTCCGAATATCATCGGAGCAGCCATTTTATTCTCAATCCAATCGGTAATCTGTCAACGGTTTGCCCTGTTTATAATACAACGCTGGTGACAGTATATTGAAGAAAATATGCACATCAGGCAAATCCGCTTCTTCCAAAATAACCTGCATTGAGGAAGCAATCCGATTATGAATCTCCTGATCACGTTGGAACATCAAGATCTCTACTGAAGCCGGAGAAGGAGTAAGGGCTTGTACGTCATGACGTTCTGCCTTCATTCTCTCCCGCGGAATATTGGTAATTAACGCAAATTGCTCCGTGATACGGGGTACAACTTCCTCCAGTTGCGGTCCTGTGAATCCTTTAAAACGAATAAACGGCATTGCTATCCCTTCAATCTCTATTATTAGTCTCTTATGTGATTTTAAGCACATTGTTTTCGGTTGTCAAATCTCTTTCATCATATCATTTTTTTCATAGAAACGCAGAAAAGCCCCGCTGAAGTCTCAGCGGAGCATTCACGTAACCATCATCTCACTTTGTTCTACAGTGGCTTACAGCCAGAAAGATTTAGTGATGATTACGAGCAGGATGAAGAGTACGAGAATTGCGCTTGTGGAAGTCCATCCGCCAAATCCACCAACATTGCCGCCACAACCGTATCCAACTTGACTCATTTGATTGGCCTCCTTTAAATTTCAAGGTATGCCATAACATATGTTGATTCGAATAAGAATGACCGGGCTATACGGCAAGCTAACCGGCCCAATCATTGTGTATTCTGTCAGTTGAATGATGCCAAAGGAATGACTTGAATGTTCACATGATTTCCTGATACTTCACGATAGAGGTCTGCTGTATTTTGCTTCTCCAGGACAATCAAACGAGTACGCGTATCGTTTCTGGACGCCAAGACCACTTGACCATCCGGGGCAATGCAATAGGCGATTGGTATTGAAATTTCACTGTCACGATATGAACCGTCCGCATGACTGGTCCCCATAACAATGCATTGATTTTGTATCGCCATCCACCGTGCTTCTTCAATCCACTCTATATACTGCTCTTCACTGAACATCCCCACACCAATGGAATGCATAATGATATCCACTCTGCCAATATTCTCATTGCGAAATCCTTGCAGCACCAGTTCGTCACATAACAATGTGCTTATGGTCCAGTCCTGTTCCTTAACGACCTCAGCAGCGGTATACTTGGCTTTCTCCAATACAGTCTCCCCAGCTTTGTTAATGATGATGGCACGGTCCTTGGGACGTTCATCCAACCTGCGATGACCTGACACAATCATCGTTCCATATACAGCCGCCAGACGTCTAGTCTCTTCCACATTCTGATTCAAGTAGCCCTCAGGAAAGAGTAACACATCCACTTCTGGATGTTGTTTCAATTCCGCCTCCAGCTGCAGCAATTGTTGTTCCAACCTGGGTTGTCCAATAATAATCTTCAACGTTTATCCCCCATTCATGAAAAAAACCGGTTCATACCTGTATCAGGTACGAAACCGGCTTAAAGGCTGCTGTACAGGCAGGATTCCTGCTCATCACACTTCGCTTCAAGAGTAATTGTCTTTGGAATAACGCTAATCTAACAATTACTTTTACAGTTTAAATGATATGTAGTTAGGAGTTTCTGTGTTCAATTCTATCATAAATCTCCTGCCCGTCATAACCTCGATCTGTAGCTATATCTTTCGCAAAAAGTACCATATCGCCAGCCGCAGCTGAATTCGTGCCCAACGCTCCCACAACCGCCGCAAGTGGATAAAGCAAAATGGTCAGAACCTTCTTCATGTACTCATCTCCTCTTCCGTATACAGGAAATTTTTGTGTGATCATCCTAATAATACGATGAAGAGAAGTAAGTTTCAATATTTTATAGTCATTCGAAGCTTTTCAGCAAATCCATTGCCTCTTCATGATCAGGTTCCAAAACCAGTACTTTCCGCGTGTAAGCCAGTGTTTCTTCTTCCAGTTCAAGTTCATAACAACACACGGCCAAGTCATACAGCACCGCTGAGTCCTGTTTACTCGAATCAGCATCTAACGACAGCTCCAGAAACCGCTTGGCGTCCTCATACATGTACATCCCATATAACAACTGACCTGCAAGGAATGCCACATCTCCTAGCCGCTCCATTACATAATATGAAGACCACATGATGTGGATTCCAGACTGAATATCAAGCATTTCCTCATCGCTTGCATCCGGTAGAAGGTTCGAAATTCGGTTGGCACTATGAATCAAAAACTCAGCATCATATCCGCCCAGACGCCAGAACGGTATAATCTGCTTCAGTTCCATTCGCTCTACCTGATGATCCATCCATTCTTTCATACTAAAGAAATCATCGGGTCCAAAACGTTCAACAAATCGGTGATACGCCAGCCGTGTGTTCACGTACCCTAACGGTTCGTCCACCATCAACATACATCCAACGTTCAGATCCTTGTAATGATGTGTTGTAAAGCGAGTGTGGGCTCCTTGCCCTTCCAATACATATTGAATGGCATGATAATTCGCCGTTAAAGAAAAACTCCCATGAAGTACGAATTCAGGCGGCTCAGCAAACTTCCAGTTGTCCAGTCGATGGTCCCCTTTGTCCGCAGTAATCAACACATATCCCGACTCAGATAACTTGTTTAATCGTTCGAGACAGGACAGACCGATTGCCGGGAACATAATGTGCGAATCCTCCAACTCTTCCTTGTACAGAGCGATAAGCCCTTGATAGGGATAGTCTTCTGCACTGTACTCAGGTGCACGGCGGTATTCATAACTCAGTATCATGTTTTGCAGTAACTCGGCAGGCTCCGAATGAAGAGGAGATTTTGGAGATTGGACGAGTACGTCACACTCATATATCTCACCCTCACCGACATAAATTAATTCCTGTGGAATGCTGTCAAAAAAGTAATTGGCAATCAACAGCAAAGGTTGCTTCAGATCGCCTGGTCGAATAACTGTATCCGCCACTACCAGATCCAACTCAGTGTCCTGTATCGCGTCAAAACGTGCAAAATCCAGTATTCCTTGGTCAATAAAGGATTGCATAGACGGATGCTCTCTCCAGCCCAATACATTATCTTCGACCAGATCGGTCATTACATATCGAAAAGCAGGCAGCTCCACGCCTGCAAAATCTTTCAACTCTGTCAGTTTGAGCAGAATTTGGTGAGCCAAGCGGCCTACGCCCGCTCCAAGTTCCAGAATGATCACCGTCTCAGCCGTCTTTCCTTTGTTGGCGAGATCTTGAAGAAAACCAAAAATCATCTCTGCATACGCCGTTGCAATCATGGGGTTACTCGTAATATATTGCGGAACCTGATTCTCGGTCCAAGCGTGCAGTCCTTTCTGTTCATAGTATGCCCGCTGCCAGTCCCATACCGGAGCTTCACTGAAGCGGAATCGTTGTCCTTCGTTTTGCATCATTGGTTGAAAACCTGCTTTCCATTCATAATTTCATCGACTTTTTGGACTTACAATTCCATGCACTCATAGACCGTTCCCTTAATCTCTAACGCATTATATCATAAACGATGCCTGATCCAATGAAGTGCTAAACCGCACTCCTGTAAAATAGAAAAAACCTACCTTTCTCAAGGTAGGCCATATTCGTTAATACATTTATGCTTCATTTATAACGAACTGTTGGCAAGGGCGCTCAAAGTTTAGTCCGAATACAAGACTCCATCAAAGTTCTCTGGACCTACACGAATCGTACCCAGCAAGTTAGAGCTGACGAATGCAGTGTACGTCAATTGAGGTGTGACTGGTGGATTGAAATCATCCGCAGAGAACGTAATGATCTGAGGAGCCAGAATGCTCAAGCTGAACGTAGACGTTGCAGAATAGATGACAGGGTCCGTTGCCAAGGTTCCTCTGACAATCGTTATCGTTATTCCAACGAGGGCCAAGGGAAGTTGAACTGAAACGGTTCCTTTGAATTGCACCCTCGGATTAGCACCAATACCCGCGCTAGTTACAAGTCCAATCTGGCCAAATAATTGTGGCGTATTAGTAACAAGAATCGGTATTGCAATGGAGTTCGCCAAACTAGCATTCTGGGACGTTCTCGCATCAATAAATTGGCTCATGAAATCTACCTCCTATTGTTTGGAATATGATAGTATATGTGAGATTTCCTATATGGCATGGACAGACACTGATATTCTGAAAAAAGGGCACACTAAAAAGACACTGCCCGTATTGCTACGGCAGTGCCTCTATCGTTTATCTTTCAAATTTTGCAAAGTAGCGGCTTCAATCTGATCGAATATACTATCTTCAATTTTGGATATTCGTCATTTTAGAATAACTATTCAAGTTTATGCTCGTTTTTCTCCAATTTCTCTTTTAATAATCGAATCTCTTGTTTCAAACCTGAGATTTCCTCTCTTAAACCAGATCTTTTTATTGCCATAGAAAACACAGCATATAAAATCAGACCAACCAAACCAATGAAAATAAATATAGTTAAAATCCCTACAAAACTGACAGCACTAGCACCATTCATAACTTTAAGTTGTCACCACCTTTACAACATATATTTTAACAATGATACCATATATTTATGGTATCAGTTTCGTTTGCAAGTTCGTTCACATGAGCCTGTCAAAGAAAGCTCCGTAGCATTGTGCCAACAGAGCTTTCTTACCGTTGTTTATTTGAAATATTCTCATCATAACTTGGAATTCATCAACTTCCAAAATAAACGTCCAATTTTCCAGTGGGCGGTGTGGTTGCCATCCAAACTGCTGCTAAATTATCGGGAGCATACGTTGTAGCGGTGATATAATCACCAATTAATACTGTAGGTGTAGAGGAATTGCCATTAGGATTAAATGAAGTCGTCGTGAGTCTGCGATTTGCGAAGGTTGCTCCTCCGTCAAACGATTCAGCCACAAACACATCTAAAAGAAACCCGTCAATTTGATTGGAATAATAAATAACCCTTACAGTTCCTGTGAATGGCGATACGGTGATGGAGGGGAAGAAATTTTGTGACCCAGCAGGTGCTCCGGTAATGCTAACGGGATCTGACCATAGAAGCCCATCCGGTGAACTGCATAGGAAAATGTCGGTGTATCCATTCCGCGCATCATTCCATGTTGCATAGACTGTCCCACTAAAGGTTCCATTGGATATGTCAGCTCCCAAGCCCAGGTTCGTCTGAACTCGAAAAGCATAATTCGTGACAGGTAAGGGAGATGGTGCAGGCACAACAGAAGCGATCAACGTGGATTGTTGTTGAATAGGTGGCTGAAACGTAGCCCCTCCATCGTACGAGATGCGAAGTAAAGCGTACGGACTGTCCGGACCCGTAGTAATATAACCTGCATATACCTCACCTGTAAAACCTATAGCTATAGCACTTCTATCATGAAAACCTCTCGGGCTTGAAATTCGGCTTGGAGTCTGCCACGTTGTACCCTGATCTAATGATCTCTGCAAAAAAATGGACGATGCCAAGGTAGCGAGAGGTGTGTACCCCACATACGCGTTGCCCCGATAAGGACTTCCAGGTGTTCGATCCACTGCAATATACGGTTCATCATTATGAACGATAAGACCATATCCCCTGTTCACAAACACGGGAGGAGTCCAAGTCACCCCATCATCTAGGGACGTGTAACTAATAATTGTACCGTCATTATCACCGTTAAATATATGGACTGTCACTATGAACGTACTCGGAAATGTGTAATCAATGGTTGGTGCTTCGGCGCCAGCATATCCGGCAGGTTGCTGCAAAATTGTCGTTGTCCATGTCTGCCCAGTATCAATTGAACGGTAAAACCCAATGAGCGTAGGGCCTGTACTTGTATCTACTGCAACCGCACACATGATATTGGGAAGCAATTCGTTGGTAGCTATAGAAGGTTCGAACTGATTTCCACCAAGTGCTCCTGTAATATTTACAACGGGCAAACCACTCACCTCCAATTCGTAAGTTAAGGAATATTCGTAAATCGGTCAACCCATATCATTTCAGACTGTAAAACGCGTTGAATAATCTCACCCGTAGAATCAATGCCGTACACATGAATGATCGTACTCGTAGCACTAAAGTAGTCCGCTTGGACTTCATAAAAAGCTGCACCATTCAGCGCATAAATCAAGGTCCGAGAAGCTTGAGGTCCTAATTGAAATAAATCGTGCCCAATTGGAATTCTGGCATTCTGAGTAGTGTCCCACTTAAACGCTTCAATCTCGATATTCACAGGAATATTAAGTGAATCATTTAAACAAGTTACAAGAATCTGAGTAGCCATACTTGCACCTGTTGGTGAATTGTAAATCAATCCTGTAGAGTTTGGCAATCGAACCATCCCTCCTCTTTGAACCGCAAATTAACTACACTATTTGTACGCGCCTATCATTTAAAGTAGTACCGGTTCTTTGTTAAAGGAGAACACAATAAAAAAGCCTTGATAAAACAGCAAAGAATGATGATGATCACCATCGGGCTTTTGCAGGCTTGTTCCAGGCTCAGTTAGTATTTATTTTGAGTTTGTAACAATAGAAAAAAACCCTTGCTACGCAAGGGTTTTGAGAGAATGGGCCCTACAGGACTCGAACCTGTGACCAATCGGTTATGAGCCGACCGCTCTAACCAACTGAGCTAAGGGCCCTGAACAAAAATGTATAACGTTCAGATGATGGCTGTGAATCATCCAGTAAAACTAAATTGCGGGGGCAGGATTTGAACCTGCGGCCTTCGGGTTATGAGCCCGACGAGCTACCGGGCTGCTCCACCCCGCGTCAGTAAGAAATATTAAAACAGCGACTTAATTAATATACACCATACCTACCCATTAAGTCAAGGGGTAATGTTTAGGGGATAAAGCGTACACCATATCTCCCCTTTTTTGAACGATATACTTCCACTTCAGCCGGCTCGTTATGGCCATAAATCCACCCATCCTGCTCCATCCGTTTTGCAAGACACCCTGCCTGAAATTTGGTTGCATACAATTTGCTGAAATATACCCAGTGCATTCCACTCGTCCTTTCTTTAAGTCATCATTTATCCCTGCTTTTGTAGAATACCCCAATTCCATAAAAATAGCCGCCGAAGATATAAATCTCCAGCGGCTGCATCTATGATTTTATTACAAGATCATCTAACTTTTATTGAAACGTGGCTTTAGGGTTCTTTTTCAATTTCTCCAGCATCTCGTTCCCTTTGGCTGCCCATTCACCAAGCGCTTCTTTTGGTGTTTTTTTGTTCGCAAGAACTTGATTGAAGTATTCCATACCCTTATCACTTACTTGCCACAGGTTCGGCATTTTTTGATACATTTTATCCAAGTTCGTATTAGTCGGAGGTACAGGTTTCAATGTATAGAATGCCTGAATGTTGTAATCCAAACCATCCTTCGGTTTAATGAAGCTTTTCCGAGAAACCATCTCGTAACTGCTGCGCGCTTTGATCTTCGCCCAATCTTCACTGTTCATATACTTGATCAATTCCCACGCATCATCAGGGTTCTGAGCTGAACTATTAATGGCCATAAGGTTGCTCAGATAAATATTGCCTCCAATTTCAGGAGCCTCCGGATGCACTGGAGGAGTGACAACATCCCAGTCTACCTTCGTAAAACCTTTCATTTTATCCGCATTTTTATTGGCATCAATCAATTGATTAATGTAACTGTAATCTCCAATCACCATGGCTGTTTTGCTACTCAGGAACAGATCACCCTGAAGCGGATTATAACGTCCACTCTCATCCTGATTATCCTGCGGTTCGTCTCCTTTAGGGATGACTTTATCTAAGGCGAGTTTGCTTATCGTGCTCCATACTTTCTCCCACTGAGGAGAATCTACAGTCATTTTCTCCGCTTTGTCATCAAAAATTTTCAGCTGCAAAGAGTTATAATACTGCGACATCGTATAGTATGGAGAACCGCCTTGATAGGTACTGAAAGAGAAACCAAATACATGGTCTTTTCCTTCACCTTTGGTAAGGCGTGTACCCAAGTTGAAAATATCATCCCAAGTCATGTTATCCGTTGGAGGCTCAACGCCTGCTTTTTCAAACATACCCTTGTTATAGAACAAAGCTGAAGAGGAAAACGTTGGCGTCAAAGCGTAGATGCTCTGATCTCCCAAATCCTTGATTCCTTCGAGAACACTTGGCACAATATCCGTAGTATCAAACTTGTCTTCCTGCATCAGTGGGTCCAGTTGTTTCACCATGTTTTCCTGAATTAACGACTTGACTGTCGCCGTATCAGCCACGATGACGTCTACCGGGTTATCTCCTGTCATAATCTTCTTCAAGCTTTCCATCGTATCCGGAATGTCCTGCTGTTCTTCCTGGTTACCATACCCATACATGCTGCCCTGATCTACCGCTGGTACAACTTCAATCGTTATATTTGGATGTGTCAGTTCAAAAGCATCGGTAAACTGCTGACGGAAATAACTGTCATCCTGCCCCCCCCATAACGTCGCTACACGCAGTACACGCTGCTCGTTATCCTTGGACTCACTCGCTGTACAACCCGCAAGCAGCGGCAAAGCCAGACTGGCTGTAGCCAGCACGGCTAGCACCCGTTTTCCCCAAAACCTGTTCTTCATCTCCCAATTCCCCCTCTAAAATTATCTTGGCGGTGTAATGACAATACGTTCACCGTCAAATTCCAATGTGGCACGATTATCAATGGACAGCGCCTCCAGATACTCCTTGGGCACCTGAAGACGTCCCGCCCGGTCAATAATGACAAAAGCTTCATGAATATCCGGGGCTCCAGCCTCCGATAAGCCATGTTCGTCATCCAGATTCGGATTGCGTTTCACAAACTCGGTGCTAGTCAAACCGTCCCGAATCGCCACGATGCGGTCCACCTTACCAGCAAGGGTTAGATCATGAGTAACAATTACAATCGTGACCCCGAGCTCCTTGTTCATTTTGCGAAAAATGCCCATGATGGTATCACATGTCTCTGAATCCACCGAACCTGTTGGCTCATCGGCAAGCAGCAGCTTGGGGCGATTCGATAGCGAGATGGCAATTGCCACCCGCTGCTGCTCCCCACCGGATAATTGATGCAGCTTGTTGTGCATGCGATCCTTCAGTCCAACCCACTCCAGCAGCTGCATGGCATAGGCGCGATCTCTCTTGCCTCCCAAAATCATGGGCGTTTCCACGTTTTCCAGTGCTGTAAGGTATGGCAGCAGGTTACGGCCGTTATTTTGCCAAATGAACCCTACGGTATGACGTTTGTACTCCACCAATTGGGCATCTGTCATTTTCAGCAAATCCCAATCCCCGACAACGGCTGTACCAGCTGTTGGACGATCAAGTCCACCCAGAATGTTGAGCAATGTGGATTTACCACTACCACTGTTACCGATAATGGCCATCATTTCACCTTGATTGACAGTCAGATTGAGACCTTGAAGGGCAACGACTTCCACATCGCTGGATTTAAAAATTTTGACAAGTCCTTCGCATTGGATCACGTTTACCTCTCCTCTCCCATTTTGACTGCCTGGTGAACACGCAGCCTGCGGATTTGCCACAGCAGCATCGTTGCTCCAATGATCAGCATGACCACGGTCACGCCATACAGTTGCAACATATCTTTCTCTTCAAATACAATTCGGAACGGAGGTACCTGTGCGGACACATTATCTGTCGTTTGCAGGAAGGGCAGGAACAGACGGCTGGATACCTGACCAATGCCAATACCAAGAATGATGGACAGACCCGCCGTGAACACCTGCTCCAGCAGCAACATACCGCTCAATTGCGCCCTGGATAACCCCATTGCCCGCAGAACACCGAATTGTACTACACGCCCGGATAGATTGAAGAACCAGTACAGAATGTATCCGATCAGGGAAATAATCACCGACACAAGGAATCCGAGACTCAATATGCCGAACACTCCCCCCCTTGACGGATGTTTGCCCTGGGATACCAGCTCTGTACGCACATCGCGCACAGACGATAACTCAATGCCTTCAGCTGCAAGTTTCTCCATCAAAGGAGCGACTTTGGCATCCGGCTCCATCTTAAGCCAGACCTCATATGGAATCAGAGGCACCTGATCATAGATGTAATCCAGATTGGCAATGAAAAACGGCATCTGATCCGGGTACTGGGCAGGCCAGTAAGGTATAATGCCAAAGACCACAAATTCAATCGCCTGGCCCTGTACACCAATGGAGACGAGGTCTCCGGTTTTGAGCTTGAATTTGTCTGCAAATTTGGAAGAGATCAATACGGCCCCTTCATATTTTCCAAGCAAGTCAAGGTACTTATAAGGATGAGCCGGGAACAGATCGTTGCGGAACCACGCCACTTGGGCAAAATCCACATTGTCGATCCCCACGAGCATTCCCTGTCCACCTGATTTGCCAGAGACAATAATATTGCCTTTCGTTTGCAGCACTCTCGCTGCATGTTCGACACCATTCAGGCTGCGGAACACTTCAAAAGGTGGCTCGGAATAGATCATCTTCGTGGGTTGTGAAGTACCACCGCCCCCACCTGATCCACCTCCACCACCGTTACCGCCGCCTCCAGAACCACCACTACCGTTTCCTCCACCCTGTCCACCGCCTGAACCTCCGTTTTGTCCGGAACCCGTTGGCTTAACCTCAGGTGTGCCTTCCCATACCGTCTGCATAATAACATCCGAACCATAGCGATATAATGTACGCTCGGTTGAGTTCAGATCAATGGTACGAGCCGCCGCCGAGTTATACACACCGAGTCCGAGTGTCAATACAAGCAGGATCATCAAGGGATAATAAGAAGATGATGAACGCGAAAGTTGCGTCAGTGTCAGATACAGTGGAACCGGGAGAAACTTACGCCCAATCAGCTGTATCAGCTTCAAAATCCACGGGAACAACCGTAAGAAGAACAGTCCCAGTGCAAAGATCGCGAGTGCCGGTACAAAGAACAGAAACGGCTGCACCTGAAGCTGATCTGTCGTCATTCCGGTCTGGAACGTCAACATTTGCCGTTCATAGAACAAGTAGTATCCATATCCGGCGAGCCCCAACAGCGCGATATCCAGGAACCAGCGCTGCCATACCGGCGCACGATCTGTACGTGCTTGCCGACGCTTAGCCGATACAATTGTGGCCCGTGCATAAGTTACTGCCGGAATGAGCGAGGCTATGATTGCCACTAACACGGCGATAAGGCCAAGCAGGATGGCTTCCTTTGATATTCCGATTGGAATGGATTTCCGATCCACGAACGACAGGAATCCGCTCGCTGAACCGATGCTTTTCGCCATAAACCATCCAAGAAACGGGCCGATGACAAGAGCAATCGCTCCCAGGAATATACCTTCAAGCAGATAAAGAGAGAAGATCTGCCGGGCAGAAGCTCCGCGACTGCGAAGAACCGCGATGTCACTTTCCTGCTTTTGTAGTGACTGTCTAGCATTCATGGCTATAAAATAAAAGACCATCGCAATCATCGGTGCTGCCAATGTGAACAGCATGGTCTGCAATTGCAGACTCTGACTGCGGAATTGTTTCAGCAGATCCCCGAAGGTGATGTCCACTTTCGTATCCTTCAACCGCTGATACAGATCGATATCCAGCCTTTCCAGCACAGAGGTCAATCCCGAGAGCTGGCTCGTTTGAATCTCTTTCAGATCAAATGCATAATACCAACGTGAATTCTGAAGAGGGATCCCTTTTTCCTTTAGCAAAACATTATTAAATACCGATTCATCCACATATAGTCCATTCATCATACCGTCAAATCCCTGTACCCAATACGGGCTGCTAGGATCATCGGCTTTGAAAGAACCTATAATCTTCACACGCAACGTAATATCGAGACCGCTGTAAATCGGATATTCCAGAACATCTCCGATATGCAGATCGTTACGATACATACCCTCTTCGAGCATAACCGCTTCAATCGTATCGTCCTTGACCTGGTTGCCCGGCTTCACTCCCGCAGAATAATTAACCTGTGCATCCAGGCCTGTCATCGTACCCAGACTCATGCTGCGGACCCGGCTGGCATCCACTTTCGTCGGGTCTTCCGGGTTCACTTCCGTGCTGCGGATGGAACGGGAGTTCACATACGTATGAAAAGGAAATCCGATGTCACGAGGCACATCCTCACGAATATATCGATCCACCTCTTCCAGACCACGTGTGTCTGTCTTCACACCACCAGGTGCCTGGTAACTCATGAGCAACGAGCCGGCTGGCAGTCCCTCACTGTTATCCTGCAGCGTCTGGGCCACGACCCGCTTCAGCGCACCATCGGCATACATTGGAATACTAACGGTGAACGCTACCGCCACAATCAGTCCGATCAGTGTGCTGAACGTCATCCAGCGAGTGTTCCACATTTTGCGGAACAACAGTCGAAGCAATGGCAGCCCCATTAGCGGCCCACTACTTTCTGTCCAACAGTCAGACCTTTCAGAATCTCCACATCCGTGGATGTCTGCTGCCCGACTTCTACGTCCACTTCACGCTTGCTTCCATCACTCTCCACCACTTGCACGTACGTTCTTGAACCGATGGAGCGCAGAGCGGATACAGGAATGACAATCGCGTTCTCTGTACGCTGCGTGACAATTGACACCGTTAGAGGTGTACCGCGTTCAACACCCTTCGGCATTTTCGCCAGCGAGACGATCACATATTGATCCAAGCTTTCTTTTGCTGGAGGCGTTCCGCCTTCTCCTGAACCTCCGCCGGTACCACTTCCACTTCCCGATGCTTGGGCTACAGGCATCACTTTGACTTTGCCAGCCACTTTGCCTGCGCCATTAATGTCCACATCCGCCTTCATGCCAGCCGAGAACTTTTCCAGATCTTCCTTGGCAAACGTAGCTGCGACAACCAGGTTGGATGTATCTGCTATGGTCGCAATCGGGTCATAAGCTTTGACAGCCGCACCCTTCTCCACCTGCACAGCAATGATTGTTCCACCGAATGGAGCGGTCAAAGTGGCTTTACCCAACTGATCCTCCAGATCGGCGAGTTCCTGACGTAGCTCTTCAAAGGCAATCGTGGACTCTTCGAACTCTACCGGGTCCATCTCATCCCGTTTGCGAAGTGTTTCCTTCATTTGCACTTCCGATTTGCGAATCTGAAGGTTTTTGGCCCGGATTTCCTTCTCCACGCTCTCTACATCAAGAACAGCGAGAAGTTGACCTTTTTTCACTTTATCCCCTGGTTTTACATTCAACTCTTTGATATGCATACCGTCCAGCGTAAAATACACCTTTTCCTCCCGCTGGCTCATCATCTTGCCGCTTCCGCTTACTTTCTTCTCCAGCGTCTCCGTCCGAACTTCATATTCCGGCTTCTTGGAGATCGTTGGCGGTGTAATCGGCGGAAGTACTTCTTCCTCTGTCTCAGCCGGCAGCAAAGAGCAGCCGGACATCGTTGCAGCCACTATCGCACTAAGCACAATAAGCGCTGCGCGTCTCCCCCTCTTCGGAGCGGCCCCTTTACTTGATAAATCTGCCGTCCGCCATTTCATAAACATGGTCCGCAACCTCCAAAATCGTAGGATCGTGTGTAGTCATACAGATCGTTACTTGTTCAACTTCAATAATATTGCGAAATACAGCCATAACCTGTGCTCCCATTTTGGAATCGAGTTCAGCTGTCGGCTCATCCGCGAGCAATAACCTCGGTCTGTGGGCTATCGCCTTGGCGATGGCCACCCGCTGCTGCTCTCCCCCGGACATCTCGAATGGACGGTGCTTGACCCGTTTGGTTAGTCCGACCAGATCCAGACAATGACCTACACGGTCCTTCCATTCCGAACGCGGCACGTCCGCCATGCGCAGCGACAGCTCTACATTTTCCCAGGCAGACAACAAAGGCATAAGTGCATACGCCTGAAAAATAAAACCAATTTCTCTGCGCCGCAAAGCGGTCCGCCGCCGGTCGCCCCAATCCTGAAGAGGCTGGCCGGAGAACAGAATATCTCCACTTGATGGCTGATCCAGCCCACCCAACATATTGAGCAGCGTCGTTTTCCCTGAACCTGACCGCCCTTTCAACATCACCAGCTGTTGCGGGTTCACTTCCATATCGATGCCTTTGAGCACATGAATAATACGGCTACCCGTCTGGAAACTGCGATGAACATTGCGAACCTCCAGCACAGGTCCGTCATATGGAGGCAACAGATCCTTCTTGGAGGACTTGGACTTCACTTCAGGTTCAGCTGCTGCAACCGCAACTTCCTCCTGGCTTGTTTCACTGGTTATGTCGTGCGGATCGATGGATGTATTCTGCGGTTCACTTATGTATGCCGATTCCTCCTGCCCGACTGGTTCCCTATGCTCCGTTTGTCCGACTGCACTGTCCTCGCCTGACTGGCTCTTGGCAGGTCTGATTTTGGAAAATAAATTCTTCATGCCAGCAATCACGCTCATCCTTTCTTCATATCCCGTTCACTTCATCAAGACACTAAAAATAGAAATCTATTCCATACTACACTGCATTATAAACGACGGATCACAACTAAAAGTTACAAGCTTTTTACAACGTTCCCGTGAAAAAGTTAATATTTTGATGAACAAACGAAAAAAGCACCCCAACGAGCGGGATGCCTCTTGAATATTCGATGAATTTGCCTCTATGGCGGCAATCATTACAATTTTGATACCGTTCACAAGCAAACCTTTCAATCCGGTGTGAATGATATTATTTACCAAATGAAGAAGGATCTTCACGCCAGGATTTGAGCAGTTCAAAATCACTTTCCTGGATTGTACCCTCAGCCAAAGCTACATCCATCAGAGCTGTGTAATTGGACAGAGTTTGCAGCGGAATTCCCGCTTCTTCAAAAGCCTTAATGCCTTTGTCCAGCTGATAGCTGAAAATCGCCAGTACTACCAGTGGAGTGGCCCCAGCTACACGTACTGCTTCAGCGGCCTTGATTGAACTGCCACCTGTCGAGATCAGGTCTTCAATGACAACAACCTTCTGCCCCTCAGTGATCAGACCTTCAATCAGGTTCTCTTTGCCATGTCCTTTGGCTTTATCGCGAATGTAAGCCATCGGCAGATTCAGCTTTTGCGCCACCCAGGCAGCATGTGGGATACCCGCAGTTGCAGTACCTGCGATGACTTCTGCATCGGGGTATTGATCACGAATCATCGCAGCAAAAGCTTCAGCGATGTCGTTACGAATCTCGGGATAAGACATCGTTAGACGATTATCACAATAGATTGGTGATTTGATGCCGGATGTCCAGGTGAATGGCTGCTGCGGACGCAGCGCCACCGCTTTAATTTTCAACAGTTGGGAAGCAATATGGTTAGGAATCTCAGTAAGTTCGATCATGCGTTCAACATCTCCTTCAAAATGGTTTCTGCCGCTTCACGCGGATTGGGAGCGCCCGTAATTGGTCTGCCTACAACAATGTAATGGCTGCCTCTGACAATGGCTTCACCTGGCGTCAGGACACGAGTCTGGTCTCCGAGTCCACTTCCTGCTGGACGAATGCCTGGTGTGACCGTGTGAAAATCACTGCCACAGGCTGCGCGGATCGCCGGTACTTCCAGCGGGGAAGCAACGACGCCATCGAGACCTGCCTCATGGGCCAGTCCTGCATAACGGACTACTGCTGCCTCAACGCTGCCCTGGATGCCGATCTCGGTATTCATCGTTTCCTGACTGGTACTGGTCAGCTGGGTAACCGCAATAATCTCAGGTCTGCGAAGAGAAGGATCAGCAGCCAGAGCCGCCTCTGCACCTTCACGGGCAGCACGCATCATGCTTGTACCTCCAGCTGCATGCACATTGAACATATCCACTCCCAGACGGGTGATACTTTCAGCACCCCCACGAACCGTGTTGGGAATATCATGCATCTTCACATCAAGGAATACCGAGTACCCCTTTGACTTCAACTCACGAATGAAGTCCGGACCAGCGGCGTAAAAGAGCTGCATGCCCACCTTCAGATAGCAGGGAATGCCTTCTAAAGCTTGTACCAATTCCTGTGCTTGCTCTGCTCCCGGATAATCGAGTGCAACCATCAGACGACCAGCCATTTCGTTGAAATTCGGGTGATTCATATTCCAGCGCTCCTTCCAAAAGCTTGATTTTTCCGTTTTTGCCCGATATAAAGGACATCCCGCCAGCCCGAAGGCTGACTGATGTCCTTGATCAGTGACAAATCGTCTTATTTATTGTACAAGAGCTGGCATAGCCTCAGAGGAGAAGTTGATCGTTTGCAGCATGATCAACAGGGCACGGATCGTATCCAGTGAAGTCATACATACAATGCCGTTCTCTACCGCTTCACGACGAATACGGAATCCGTCACGCTGCGGGGTTTTGCCTTTGGTCAGCGTGTTGAACACAAAGTTTGCTTCGCCGCTGCGAATCATATCGAGAATGTTCGGCGAACCTTCACTTAATTTGTTTACCGTCGTCACCGGAATGTTCGCTGCTTCAAGCGCAGCTGCCGTACCTCCGGTAGCCATGATTTTGTATCCCAGTCTATAGAAACCTTCAAGCAGTGGAACAGCTTCCTCTTTGTCTTTATCGGCTACCGTTACCACGATTGCTCCGGTGGCTGGGATCTTCATGCCTGCACCGATGAGACCTTTGAACAACGCTTTAGCGTAATTCGGGTCACGACCCATAACCTCACCTGTGGATTTCATCTCAGGTCCAAGCGTTGGTTCCACACGACGCAGCTTCGCGAAGGAGAAGACCGGAACTTTTACGGAAACATGATCCGATTCAGGCCACAGACCGTCCACATATCCGAGGTCTTTCAGCTTCACGCCCAGAATGGCTTGTGTTGCCAAGTTCGCCATCGGAATGTTGGTTACTTTGCTCAGGAAAGGTACTGTACGGGATGAACGCGGGTTCACCTCGATGATGTACACTTCACCCTTATGGATAACAAACTGGATGTTAACCAAACCGATCGTTTTCAGTTCTTTTGCAATCTTGATTGTAATCTCTACAATTTTCTCTTTGAGATCCTGGGACAGGTGCTGTGGCGGATAAACCGCGATGGAGTCGCCGGAGTGAACCCCTGCGCGCTCGATATGCTCCATGATCCCCGGAATCAATACCGTTTCACCATCACAGATCGCGTCAACCTCAACCTCTTTACCCATCATGTAACGGTCGATCAGGACCGGATGCTCCGGATTGATTTTAACCGCCTGCTCCATATATGTCAGCAATTCTGCATCGGAGTACACAATCTCCATCGCACGACCGCCGAGTACATAGGAAGGACGAACCAGTACCGGGTAGCCCAGACTTTGAGCCGTTTCAACCGCATCATCTACCGAAATGACTGTTTTTCCTTTTGGTTGTGCAATTTCCAGACGGGAGAGCAAACGCTCGAACTTCTTGCGATCCTCTGCCTCATCAATGTTTTCCAGATCTGTTCCGAGAATCGTTACACCAGCGGCACGCAGTGGTGCTGCCAGGTTGATTGCCGTTTGGCCACCAAACTGTACGATAACACCTACAGGCTGTTCCTGTTCGATAACGTTCATTACATCTTCGAAGAACAGAGGTTCAAAGTACAAGCGATCTGATGTATTAAAGTCCGTAGACACGGTCTCCGGGTTGTTATTGATGATAACTGCTTCATAGCCTGCTTTTTGCAGAGCCCATACTGCGTGTACTGTTGAGTAGTCAAACTCAATCCCTTGACCGATCCGGATTGGACCGGAACCAAGCACAACTACTTTTTTCTTATCTGAAGGAATGACTTCATTCTCAGTTTCGTAAGTAGAGTAGTAATATGGCGTTGTTGCTTCAAATTCAGCTGCACATGTATCTACCATTTTGTAGACTGGGCGAAGGTTTTCCTCTTCACGACGTGCTCTGACTTCAGCTTCTTTCGTTAGCGTACCTCCTGGTTGACCTTCAGCCCGCAGCTCAGCAATGGCACGGTCTGTGAAACCAAGACGCTTCGCTTGATACAAGGTTTCGGAGGACAATTCGGATTCCTCACGAATGCGATCTTCGAAGCGGATCAGCCCTTCGAGTTTATCCAGGAACCACCAGTCAATCTTCGTCAGATCTTGAAGCTGTTGCAATGTATACCCTCTGCGGAATGCTTCAGCGATCAGGAAGATACGCTCATCGTCAGCTTTGACCAGACGCTCGTTCAGCGTTTCTTCATCAAGGGTTTCGGCATCTTTCAGATACAGACGGTGTACGCCGATTTCCAGGGAACGAACAGCTTTATGAATTGACTCTTCGAATGTACGGCCAATCGCCATAACTTCGCCTGTCGCTTTCATCTGTGTACCCAGTTTGCGGTTCGCTGAGATAAACTTGTCAAACGGCCAGCGTGGGATTTTGCTCACGATATAGTCCAGTGTTGGCTCAAAGCATGCATATGTTTGGCCCGTTACCGGATTCACGATTTCGTCCAGTGTGTAACCCATTGCAATTTTGGCAGCCATCTTAGCAATTGGATATCCCGTTGCTTTGGAAGCTAGTGCCGAAGAACGGCTTACCCGTGGGTTAACTTCGATAACATAGTATTGGAAGCTGTGCGGATCAAGCGCAAACTGTACGTTACATCCACCTTCAATGTTGAGGGCACGGATAATTTTCAGGGAAGCTGAGCGCAGCATTTGATATTCACGGTCAGACAACGTCTGGCTTGGTGCCACAACGATACTGTCACCTGTATGAACACCTACCGGGTCAAAGTTTTCCATGTTGCAGACCACGATACAGTTATCGTTTTTGTCCCGCATAACCTCATACTCGACTTCTTTCATGCCTGCGATGCTCTTCTCAACCAGACATTGACCGATCGGGCTATACCGAATACCTGCTACGACTGTCTCACGCAGTTCTTCTTCGTTGGCACAGATTCCGCCGCCTGTTCCGCCAAGCGTGTAAGCTGGACGGACGATGATTGGATAACCAATCTCATTCGCAAAATCAAGTGATTCCTCAAGTGTAGTTACGATTACACTCTCAGGTACAGGCTGTTCCAGCTCGCGCATCAGATCACGGAACAAGTCACGGTCTTCCGCTTTCTCAATGGAAGTGAGCTGAGTTCCGAGTAGTTTAACATTCTCACGTTCAAGCACACCGGCACGTGCCAGTTCCACAGCCATGTTCAGACCTGTTTGACCGCCAAGGGTAGGCAGCAAACCGTCTGGACGTTCCTGACGAATAATTTGCGTTACAAAATCCAGTGTGATTGGCTCGATGTATACTTTGTCAGCCATGTTGGTATCCGTCATGATCGTAGCCGGGTTGCTGTTGATGAGTACAACTTCCACGCCTTCTTCTTTCAGTGCCTGGCATGCTTGTGTACCGGCATAGTCGAACTCGGCCGCTTGACCGATGACGATTGGACCTGAACCAATCACCAGGATTTTTTTGAGATCTTTGTTAATCGGCATGTTATTGTGCTCCTTTCACTGCGGCTGCCAGTACGGCTTGACGCGGCTGTTGCGGGTGAGTAATCTTGTGTTCCCGAATCATCTCGATAAAGCGGTCGAACAGATAGCTGTTATCATATGGTCCTGGCGCTGCTTCCGGGTGGTACTGAACGGAAAACGCCGGGAATTTTTTATGTTTCAGACCTTCGATGGTCTTATCGTTATTGTTGATATGTGTCACTTCAAGCTCCGTATTTTTCACGGATTCTTCGTTTACAGTGTAACCGTGGTTCTGAGATGTGATGAAGCAACGTCCGCTCTCCAGTTCTTTAACCGGGTGGTTTCCGCCACGGTGTCCAAACTTGAGCTTCTCTGTGTCGGCTCCTGCCGCAAGTGCGAACAGTTGGTGACCCAGGCAGATTCCGAAGATCGGATATTCGCCGAGAAGTTCACTGATCATTTTAACCGCGTGAGGAACGTCTTTCGGGTCCCCAGGGCCGTTGGACAACTGGATGCCATCCGGGTTCATGCGGCGGATTTCGTCCGCTGTTACATCATGCGGAACTACGACAACGTCACAGTTACGTTTGCTGAGTTCACGCAAAATCCCTGTTTTTGCACCGTAGTCAACCAATACAATGCGTTCAGCCGTTCCCGGGCTGTTGTAAACATGTTGAGTAGAAGTCATAGGAACTTGATTACGCAGCTCAGCGATGCTGGTGTCTCCCATCATCTCCAGCAACTCTTCCACAGGTTTCGATCCTGTTGTGAGAATTCCTTTCATTGTGCCGTGGTGACGAATCCGACGAGTCAGCATCCGTGTATCAATCTCGCTGATTCCTACGATGCCATACTCTTTAAGCAAATCGTCTACGCTGTATTCCGCACGCCAGTTACTTGGTGTTGGCTCATGACGACGTACCACAAAACCGTGTACGAACGGACGAATCGACTCGAAGTCGTCACGCGTAATGCCGTAGTTACCAATCAGTGGGTACGTCATGGTTACGATTTGACCGCAATAAGAAGGATCCGAAAGCACCTCTTGATAGCCTGTAATTCCCGTATTAAAAACGACCTCACCTGTTGTTTCACCTTCAGCACCGAACGCTTTCCCGGTGAACAGTGTGCCGTCTTCCAACAATAATCTTGCCTGTGCCTGCATCCCATTTCACTCCTCTGTGTTTATCAAAGTTGAATACTTTGAGTTGAACTGGGAGACGTTACGTTTGGTGCGGCTTCGTGGGCAGAAAACCCTTTGATCGCTGTTATCCCCGGATTACTTTGATCCCATTCTTCAAATGGAGTAATCCGGTGATAAAGGCGAACGCTTTGCTTCTTCGGGTTCTTTCTGCCCACTCCGCAGTTACGTTCGTGTCCAAGTTCAAAAATCATTATTCAACTTTTCTTTGTTTCGTATGTTTGACTCTCGGCATGGTCTGCCTCGAGTTAGTTGTAAAGTTGTTACTGGTCTATACATTGTTAATTTAAAGCTATGAAGACTAGTTGTTTGATCAATTATTCAAAACCTGATGATGTAATTGATGTAGCGGTTCAGCAAGGTGCCGTTTTACTGTTGTACCGTATTATTCCACACGCTTTTGCCGTCCACCCATGTTTGTGTGGCCCAGCCTTTCAGCTTCCAGCCTGTGAATGGTGTGTTTCTTCCTTTGGTTGCGAACGTTGCAGGATCAACCGCTTTTTCCTCGTTCAGGTCAATCATCGTGATATCCGCAGGTGCTCCCTCTTCCAGTTTGCCAGTATCCAGCCGGAATACCCGTGCCGGATCAGCTGTCATGCGTTTCACGAGGAAGTCTAGGCTCCAAAGCCCTGTTTCCACAAACTTCGTGTACAACAGCGGGAAAGCTGTTTCGAATCCGACGATGCCGAAAGGTGCCAGCTCCATGCCTTTTGCTTTTTCTTCTTCGCTATGCGGCGCGTGATCGGTAACGATCATGTCCAGCGTTCCGTCCAGCAAACCTTCGATACAAGCTTGCACATCGCGTGGTGAGCGAAGGGGCGGGTTCATCTTCCAGTTGGCATCCATACCTGGGATATCCTCATCAGACAATACCAGATGGTGCGGACATACCTCAGCAGTTACTTTAATACCGATGGACTTCGCCAGGCGAATCAAGCGAACCGACTGCTCCGTACTTACGTGGCAGACGTGGTAGTGAACTCCCGTTGCTTCTGCAAGCAGGATATCACGGCCTACGTGGATGGCCTCAGATTCATTTGGGATACCTTTGATACCGTGACGCTTCGAAAACTCGCCTTCTGTCACATATCCGCCAACAACCAATGAGTCGTCTTCGCAGTGAGCGATGACTGGCATATCCATGCTTGCTGCAAGGTTCATAGCATCTTTCATCATTTGAGCGTTTTGTACGCCAACGCCATCATCCGTGAATCCAATCGCACCCGCTTCTTTCAATGCAGCGAAATCCGTAAGCTCACGTCCAAGCTCGTTCTTCGTAATAGCTGCATAAGGCAGTACTTTTACCAGGTCGGCTTCTTTGGCTTTATCCAAAACCAGCTTAACGACATCCGCGCTGTCGGTTACCGGTCTTGTGTTCGGCATACATGCAATCGTTGTAAAACCGCCTTGTGCTGCCGAACGGGCACCCGTCTCGATCGTCTCTTTATGCTCGAATCCAGGCTCACGCAGATGCACATGCATATCAATCAAACCGGGAATGACCAGTTTGCCTGAAGCATCGGTTACGCTATGCGCTGATTGCTCTGCTTTCAGTACCGCTTCGTCTTCCACTCCAGCGATCTTTTGAATTTTTCCTTCATCTATAATGATCGTTTTCCGTTCAAGTTCCCCTTGTTGATTCAAGATGTTCGCGTTCTTTATAATCTGTAGCATAATTGCCCTCCGCTTCGGTTCTGTCCGACTTGCCAGATAAGCCGGATGATTTTCTTTATCGTGTACCCTCACATTGCTCTATAAGAACTTCCGTCCCGTCAGCCTATGACCCACAGCCAGACCCTGTTACAGTTTCATCGCACGTTCCATGACCGCCATGCGGATTGGAACACCGTTTGCCATCTGCGGGAAGATCCGCGATGCTGCGCTCTCCACTACCGCGTCATCCACCTCGACATTTCGGTTCACAGGAGCAGGGTGCATAATGATTGTGCTTGGTTTCAGGCGTGACGCCCGTTCTTCCGTCAATCCATAGTGTTCGCGATAATCCTCAGCCGAAGTAATCAAGCCATGTTTATGACGTTCCAGTTGAACTCGGAGCATCATGACTACATCCGCATCGAGAGCTTCTTCCAGACCTACATAAGGTGCGTGTTCTGCGAGCTCCGGTGCCTGCATCGTTTGCGGTGCGCAGAAGCGCACATCTGCACCAAACTTTTGCAGTGCCCACAGATTAGAGCGAGCTACACGGCTGTGTAGGATGTCTCCGATAATTGACACACGCAAACCTTTCAGCTCACCGAAAGCCTTCCGCATCGTGTAGAGATCCAGCAGCGCCTGTGTAGGATGCTCGTTATTCCCATCTCCAGCGTTCACCAGTGGAACATTCACTTTCTGAGCCAGTTGTTGCAGAACCCCCGAAGGTTTCAATCGGATCACCCCTGCGTCGATGCCCATGGACTCCAGTGTGCGTACCGTATCATAGATGGATTCACCTTTCTCCACGCTTGATGCAGCCGCCGTGAAGTTCAGTACTTGTGCACCCAGACGTTTTTCCGCCATCTCAAATGAGAAGCGAGTACGCGTGCTGTTCTCGAAGAACATGTTGGCTACGAAGTGGGATTCCAGTACAGGAACCAGTTTCTCCTTCTGCGCTTCCCAGTGTGCTGCTCTGTTCAGAATGGATTCGATCTCATCGCGACTAAGTTCCTTGAGGCCAAGCAAGCTCCGGTCCTTCAATGCTGGTTGTGTAATCATCATGCTTGTTCCCCCCGGTTCTGAATGATCTTGACTTCGTCCTGTCCGTCCGTTTCCATGAGCGCAACCACGATCTCCTCTGATTTGGAAGTTGGCACATTCTTGCCGATAAAATCAGGTCGTATCGGAAGTTCCCGGTGTCCGCGATCTGCGAGAACCGCCAGCTGAATGTTCTGTGGTCTTCCACAGTCCATCAGGGCATCCATCGCTGCGCGAATCGTCCGTCCGGTATAAAGCACATCATCGAACAAAATCACTTTTTTGTTATGAATCGAAAGTGATTCAGGTGTCATCGTCAACAGTTCCTTGCGATTCGCTTTATTCTCATCCAAGCGATCATCGCGATAAGGGGTCACATCGAGTTCTCCCCAAGGGATCGGTGTACCTTCGATTTCTTCAATCTTGGCGGCGATCCGTTCTGCGAGGTATACACCCCGTGTTCGAATTCCGATCAGTACACAGCCCTCAATGCCTTTGTTTTTTTCCAAAACCTCATGGGCAATCCGTGTTAATGCGCGGCGGATCGCGGTTTCATCCATAATGACATGTGTCTCTGTGCTCATGCGTTCAGCCTCCTCAGGATTTACCTTTCAGATCATGGCCCCGTGACGAGGAGAACAAAAAAGACTCCTTGCCGTGTTTATTGGCAAGGAGTCTCCGAACTTCAGACCGCTCTGAAGAAAGTTTACTCTCGGGATGCATCGCTTCATTTGCCGCAGCAAAAAAACGATGTATCGTTCACGTTACCTTGCCAGTCTCACGGGACTGATTTAAAGGTGCTATTCATGTCGTTCATATTGAAGGACCTCACAGGGTTCTATACTCAATATGTCCGTTTGTCTTCATGAATTATGACAGAAAGACAACCCTCTGTCAACACCTCAACATCACAGGCGAAATTCCACTACTGTATTCCCTTTAGAACTAGAATCAGCAGTTCGGCTGAAAAACATCCAAACACATCACATTTCATTCGTTATTCATAATTATACAATAATTCTGTATATTTATCCATAGGAAATTGCAGAGAACCTTACAACCAAAATAATCCTCTGACTATAATCCAAGTTGAGACAAAGCTCTCCCCCTTTGGAACATGCAATGAGTTTTGTCATAACTATTTTAAGTTCTGAAGGCATTTTCAATATGATCCATCTCTTCTAATTTTAGAGTTCAACGTCCAGAAACACGGAATACATGAAGGCTCTGCATTAGTCCCCAGTGAAATGGGTAAAGTTTATAAACATGAAACAATTCATTGATGCTTCAATAAAGCCGATATACATAAGGATTTACAAATACGCGACATAGAAATAAGATAAGACCTACATTTATTTACATTTAGGAGGAAGTTATGCGTCACATTTGGCAAGTTTACAAAACAGACTGGTTGCATATTTTGAAGGTTCCCACAGGTATTTTTCTAATTGTGGCTATTATTTTACTACCCGGGGTGTATGACTGGGTCAACGTGAAGTCCGTATGGGACCCGTACAGTAACACCCAAGGAATTAAAATTGCGGTGACAACCGAGGACAAGGGTGCAACTGTTGCAGGAACTAACGTCAATATTGGAGACGAATTGGTGTTCAGCCTTAAACAGAACGAAAAGCTGGGATGGACTTTTGTGGACCAGGCTGAGGCTGATCGTGGTGTACAAACAGGAGAGTATTATGCAAGCCTGCTCATTCCTGGGGACTTTTCAACCAAAATTACAGGTATCGTTGACGGGAAGCTGGAGCGCCCAGAGGTAATCTATACCGTTAACGAGAAGGTTAATGCCATCGCTCCAAAAATCACAGGCTCTGGTGTATCTGCGATTACAACACAAATCAATGAAAATTTCACGGAAGCCGTCAGTCAGGCTGTTCTAACCAAATTGAAGGAAGCCGGAGTTGAGATCAATGCCCAGCTTCCAACTTTGCGCAAGATGGAGAATGGCATATTCACGCTTGAGAAAAATCTTCCGGATATACAAGCTGCAGGTCAAAAGGTACTGGAAGTAGAAAAAGCCATGCCTGGTATCGTAAAAGATGCTCAAAAGATCGTCGAAATCGAAAAAAAACTACCCGAAATCAATGAAGCTGCACAATATGTGCTCAAGGTACAGGAGTATTGGCCTCAAATTAATGATGCGGCATCCGAGGTGTTGGCTATTCAGGGGCGGATTCCCGATATTCAAAAAGCCGTAGAACGTATTCAAGAAGTGGATGCGAACTTTGGTCAGGTATCTAGTGTCATCCAAACGGCCCTGGATAAAACCGATAAGGCTCTCTCTATCGTAACCGCCGCTGAGCAAGATCTGGACAAAGTATCCCAAATCGCTGGTAACGGGATTGAGCTGGCCGAAGGCTTGAATCGGTTTGTGGATTCCAGTGAAGAAGCATTTCAGGCCATAGGCCCGGCAATCCGGCAAAACCTGCTGTTGGTGCAACAAATCGCAAACGCTGCGTCAGACGTATTTGGGCAATTGCAGAATACGGATCTTACTAAACTGCCAACAGCAGAAGATCTGGACCGGATCGCTGCCCGCTTGGGGATTGCGGTAAAACTCGTCGACAGTATGGCAGAACTACTGGGCAAAATCGACAACTTGCTTCCAAGCCATCCACTTGCTAATAAAATTACGCAGCTGAACACCATTTCAGATAAACTTCAGTTGCAAATCCGCCTGGCTGGGATTATCAGTGATGCTCTGCGTCGCAATACAACTCCACCCGCAGACGTCATCGCCCAGTTAAATGCTCTCTCCAAGGAGATTAGCAGCGGCATTGGGAATTTCATGAACACCTACGAGAGCGAAATATCGCCGGCTCTTGCGGCTGGTACGGATAAGCTGAGGTCTATCCTTTCCACTTCAGCAGATACACTACAGGGAGCAAGAGATCGAATTCCGGATATTGCGGACATTCTTGCATCAGCCAAAGAAGGCATTACGTTTGGGCAGACTGAATTGACAAAAATCCAGAGCGAACTGCCCCAAATACAATCTAAGATTCATGAGATATCAGAGACGCTCGCAAATAAAAGTGAAGGCTTTATCCAAGCTTTGAACACAGTGTCTTCATTAATACGAAACGATCTGCCCAAGCTGGGGACCAAGCTGAATGAAGCGGCTGATTTTGTTCGGAACGATCTGCCCAATGCTGAGAAACAGATAAGCAAGGCATCCGATTTTGTACAAAATCAGCTTCCGGAGGTCGAACAAGGAGTACATCGTGTTGCCACGCTGGTACGTGATGATCTGCCTGCATTGGAAAGTGCCATCAGCAAGGCAGCAGACAAACTTAGAGAAGTCGAAGGCAATAACCAGTTTGCCGAGCTCGCCAAGCT
Organism: Paenibacillus sp. FSL F4-0087; assembly: GCF_038020215.1. Classification (NCBI taxonomy): domain Bacteria; kingdom Bacillati; phylum Bacillota; class Bacilli; order Caryophanales; family Paenibacillaceae; genus Paenibacillus; species Paenibacillus sp. FSL F4-0087. The sequence continues at coordinate 4,817,947 of NZ_JBBODJ010000001.1, read as the reverse complement.
TTTGCGCGGCGACATTGAAGAAGAAAGTGCTTTCCTAGCAAGTCCGGTGCAAATCAAGGAACAGCAGCTTTACCCGATTCCGAATTACGGATCAGCCATGTCACCGTTTTATGGCGTGCTGTCCTTGTGGGTAGGCTCAACGCTGCTGATTTCCCTGCTTCGTGCCGAAGCTGAGAATCCAGAAGGCAAGTTCCGGGGATACGAGTTGTATCTTGGACGTCTTGCCACTTTCCTGACGATTGGATTGCTTCAGGCGATCTGTGTCAGCCTGGGAGATATCTTGATCCTCGGCACCTATGTCGCAGATAAACTGTGGTTTGTCCTATTTGCCATGCTGGTGAGTGCCGTATTTGTCACCATAACGTATACCCTACTGTCCGTTTTTGGGAATATCGGAAAAGGGATCGCGATCATCTTCATGGTGTTCCAGTTCTCAAGCTCCGGCGGGACGTTTCCGATCAGTATGACATCGCCCTTTTTCCAGGCATTGAATCCGTTCATGCCCTTCACGTATGCGATCAGCCTGCTACGTGAGTCGGTCGGCGGCATCCTGTGGTCGACTGCCATTAAGGATATTCTGTGGTTATGCATGTTTATCGCGCTGAGTCTCATCATTGCACTCGCTTTGAAACGTCCACTCAGCAGTCTCACCAAACGTTCAGCCGAGAATGCCAAGAAGACCAAAATCATTGCTTAAAAGTGTCCCTGAGACCCTCTGCGTAATGAATGCAGTGGGTCTTTTGTTTGAAACCAACATGCACATATCGAATGAATCTTGCCAAACAAGACAAGGCCATTGGATCTACAGTCCAATGGCCTTGTCTCATTATATAGATAATTAAAACCTCTGATTATTTCACTGTACGTTCCTGTTCCAACTGATCATAGGACTGCTTAATGGTTGTTAATGTTTCTACATGCCGATAGATGTTGTTGCCTGCGGTGACGAGAATACATAACATGATCAAGCCTATTAGCACTTTTTTACCTAGCCCCGGACGGAGACCGATGACGAAGCCCCCACCGAGGAGGAAAAACGCAAACAGATAGTGTCCTGCATACAGGTACATATCGTATTGAAATACCGCAAGCCCAAAACCAACAACGATATGAAGTAAAAATGCAAACAGAATGTATGGCACAAGAGTCCACACTTCCCGTTCACGTATCCCTTTAATAAACCCCGTGAGCGCCAGCAGCAGAATAAAAATACCCGTGAGCTGAACATAGATCGGATTAGAACGGGATAGATCCGTTACAAACGCGACCATGCCCGGGTCCAGCAAATGCACTTTCGGTGACAGCATCGGATTAATTGTTAGCAGGCTTAGAGCCTTCCAATGAACTGCGAACTGAAATGGAGTGGCATAGCTTGTTCCCCCATTTTGAATACCAAGCAACCAATTGCTGACCCAACTGCGACCGCCAAACGCGATGTACTGTATCCCAGTCAATACTACAATGAAGGCAACAGCCAGTGCCATAATCCCGATATACTTTTTCCAACCAGATTTGTTACGCCACGTACGTAAATTAAAAAACATGGCGGCCGCAAGCGGTACAATGTTCGTCGATGTCAGTCCAAAGTTGATGGATGCCAGCAGCGCATTCGGGATGTAACGGACATCTTTGCGTTCACGGTTGTACTGCATATACAGCACAGAGAACAGGATAACAAACTGTACGTACGGATACGAATCCGGAATCAACGCGGTAAACATCAGATAGGAGCTGAAACCGAACAGTACTGCGAAAAGTAACGGTGTGGTGATTTGTTTATCTTTTTGATTCAAAAACAGAAATACCAGCACAACCGAACCTGCATTCACAAGGGACTGCAGGACAAGAAAGAACCAATTTCCGCCCAACAGTTGAGCACCTGCTTCAAGCGCGACTGCTAGAAATGAAATTAACGGATGAATTACCGAAGAACTGTTATCTCCATAATACATGGAAGGATCGAAGTTAAATAAATTAAGTGGAAACTGCGTCGTACTAAATGGCGTGTATGAGCCAAGCAGCTCGGCATGATTCGCTATGTATGTCACGTAAGGCCCATTCATGAGAGCGTAAAAAAGAGCAAAACCCGCAAAAAGGCAAAATGCCGTCCAATTGGTCCTGCGATTATAAAATATGAAGTCCAAAAATTTCATGCGTTCACATCCAGTTTCAATTATTCTAGAAAACCAATAAACACAACCCGCCCATAATACAAGCGACACCGATCCAGCGCAAAGGACCCACTGTTTCCTTAAAGGCAAAGCGCGCTATAATGAGCGTCCACACATACGTTAATGCATTGGCAGGCAGCACAACCGTTAAGGGGAGAAATTTCAACAATACAATATTCAGCAGCGCACCTGTACCGTAAAATCCTAGCCCCATTAGAACATGCAGCTTTTTGCGGCTGGTGGCGTAGGCTTTCAAACCCGCTCCCCCCATCGCTCCACACAGGGTCATTGCAATTAATACAGCAATCATCCAGCTATCGATCAACACTGGTCAACGTCACCCCGATTCCAAGCAGCACAACAGCGGCCAGCTTCTGCACCGTAATTTCTTCTCCTAGCAAAAAGTAACCATAGATCAGCGCAAACACATAGCTGGCACACATCAAAGGATAGGCCACAGACAGCTTTTCCAAAGCAAAAGCCTTGATCATCAAAATGGCACCCAGCCCATAACATAGAAAGCCGATGCCCAGATAGATCCACTCGGTCAGACCCCACTTCCAGAACAGTTGTCCCGTCGCTGTAAGAAAAGCGGAGACAAGCATCAACAGCTTGCCTGTGTGGCGCCCTTTTATCTCCCCCACGACAATGCCTCCATCTCTGGCACGCGCTTGTTAATAAAGTATCGCTGACTCACCAACTGCATCACTGGAAGATCGGATAAGGAGTCGGAGTAAGAGCAGGATTGATCATAATCAATCACCATCTTTTTCTCATCCAGATAGGCCTGAATACGGCGAACCTTCTCATCCCCTTTGCAATTGCTGCCTTCAATCCTACAAGTATAGCCATTCGAGTGACGAACCAGATCGGTACCAATGACATGATCCACCCAAGGGAAATTTTTAAAATATTTCATATAGGCATGCGGAGATGCGGTCACCAGCAATACATGATAGCCTGCTTCCTTACGGTGCTGCATCTCTACACTTGCCTCTGCAAAAATAGCCGTACGCAATCGTGTATCAAAAAAATGCTCCAGATCATTTTCGGACATGCGCTCAATGCTCTTAAAATAGGAACGTTTGACACGCTCAACGGTCATCAGACCAGCCTTGAACAACGCAGTATGAAATGCAATTACAGGCAATCTCCATACCTGCCATGGGTAACGCCGAACGCCGTAATGTACAAACTGAAACATGGAATCTCTGCGTATAATCGTTTTATCAATATCAAAGATGGCAACTTTCGTGCTTTTCACCCTGATCCCCCTCTAGCTTTTTGACTCTAGTTTTATTCGAAAATAGCGAAAATAGAAACAACACTGATGACATACAAAACAACGGTGATTAAGATGGGCTTGTCCTCAAATAGAACTCGATCAGGCGAACCCCCTTGGTTCTTCATATGAATCAGATACAGATAACGGAACATGCCGTATATAACCAAAGGAATCGTCCACATTAAATGAATGGTGCGATCGGATGTGAACGTAAAGAGCGAATAACTGATAATGGTCGCCGTTGTGACAATGGTATTGAACTGATCCAATAACGTAATCGAATAATTATCCAATACTTTACGGTGTGAACCGGTATTTCCCTCAAGCAGAGTAAGTTCATTCCTCCGTTTGCCAATAGCCAGGAATAGAGACAAAAGCATCGTACAGATGAGAAACCACGGCGTAAATGGTACATGGATCAGCACACCGCCCGCAATCGCACGAAGTACAAACCCAGCCGCAATAGTCATCATATCCAAAATAACGAGATGTTTCAGTACAAATGAGTACGACACATTCAGAAGGAAATAAACAATACATAACACTCCGAATAACGGGTTCATTACGAAGGCTGTCCCGAGCGAAAAGATCAATAACAGTATTCCAAACAGCAAGGCGTGAGCCGGATTGACCTGTCCAGAAGCAAGGGGACGGAACATCTTCACCGGATGCTGACGATCTCTGTCGCGATCTACATAATCGTTTAAAATATAAACGCAGCCTGCAACCAGGCTAAATAAAATAAAACCTAGCAAAGTCGATAGAATGGTCTCCGTCCGAATTTCCTCAAAAGAAAAAAGCAGCGCGGCAAATAACAACAAATTTTTGGTCCATTGTTTTGGCCTCAATAATTTTAGCAATCCTGAAATGGTATTGCCTGTCCCTGCAGCAGGTGTAGACACGGTACTGGTACGTGATGATAACAATTTCCATAACTCCCTTCAAAAGCAACTTCTGACTTATATAAATAACGTAAAGATCTAATCATATGTTGCTTGTATAATTTTGTAAAGGGATTACAGGAAGAATTTATATTTTTTTGCATAAAAAAAGAGACCGTTTCCGGTCTCTTCTTTCTTTACATTACATCATTATGATTATGTGAATTTAAACTAAAATTCGAATTGCACGTCGCTTAGACGGTGTTTAATCTCAGCGATAACACGTTTCTCTTCTTCTTCCCCTTTAGCTTCAAAGGTAACGGAGAAACGAACAAAGTTACCGGCATCATCCCAAGGCACCGAAGAGATCAGTTTCTCACGAATCAGGAACTGGGAGAAGTCTTCGCCTGATTCAAAGCGGCGGCCTCCGACAATACCTTTTGGAGCTTCAACATAAAGGAAGAAGGAACCTTTAGGTTTCTCAGCTTGGAAGCCCAGCTCGTTCAGTGCAGCTACCAGCAGGTCGTGACGACGGGAATATTTCTCGGCGATTTTTTCCGTGATTTCCGGGTGGTTCAATCCATAAGCAGCAGCCTTTTGGATCGCGATGAACTGACCGGAGTCATTGTTGTCTTTTACGTCGCTGAATGCTTTAACAACAAGCGGGTTACCTGCAACAAAACCGATTCTCCAGCCTGTCATGTTATAGGACTTGGACAGGGAGTGCAATTCTACGCCCACATCCTTCGCACCAGGTACAGACAGGAAGCTGAACGGTTTTTTGCCGTCATAAGTCAATGCTGCGTATGGAGCATCATGTACAACGACTACGCTGTATTTCTTCGCCCATTCAACCACTTCCGTAAAGAACTCTACGGTAGCACTCGCGCCCGTTGGGTTATTCGGATAGTTCAGATAGAGCAGTTTCGCTCGTTTCGCGATATCTTCCGGAATAGCCGACAGATCTGGCAGGAAGTTGTTCTCCTTGGTCAATTGAATGTTGAACACTTCACCACCCAGGTATTTGGTGTGTGTACCCATAACCGGATACCCTGGCACCGTCATAATCGTTACATCACCTGGATTGATGAAGCAAGAAGGCATCATCGCCAAAGCTGGCTTGGAACCGATGGAATGCACGATTTCAGTTGATGCATCGATACCTTCAACATTAAATACATTTTTCAGGTAAGCAGCTGCCGCTTCCTTGAATTCAGGAATACCATTATCCGCGTATCCACGGTTCTCAGGTTTGGAGGCTTGCTCCGCCAATGCAGCTACGATGCCTGCATCTGCCATCTCGTCTGGTTCACCTACGCCGAGGTCAATCAGTTCTACATTTGGAAAATCTTTTTTAGCCGAAGCTTTGGCACGTTTGATTTTCTCGAATTTATAGATGTTGGTGTCTTTACCATAGTTGGAGCCGCCAATACGGTCGGCAAAATTAGTCTGAATGTACGTTTCCTGATATTTATCGATACTCATGATTTTGTTCATCTCCTCATTTGACGCAAATTTCTACACTTTAATATGAAGCATTTGCGCGTTCAAAACCATGGACAAATTATCCGAACATTTGTACTTTCTCGAGCTGTCAGCGGCTACGCAGTGAGGCCAGAACATCTTCCATATCCTGCGGAAGCGGAGCTGTAAATTCAAGGTATTCTCCAGTCGTTGGATGTACAAAACCGAGAATCGCGGCATGCAGGGCTTGTCCCTGCATTTTGATTCCTTTGTTACGACCATACGTCGGATCTCCAACAAGCGGATGACCTATAAACTTCATGTGAACACGAATCTGGTGGGTACGCCCTGTCTCCAGTTTCAGCTCCAACAACGTGTAGTCATTGATGCGCTCGGTGACGGTAAAATGCGTGACCGCATGTTTACTGTTACGCTCTGTCACGGTATACATTTTGCGATCATTGGTATCTCGACCAATCGGTGCATCAATCGTACCCTGATCATGGCTAAGATGCCCATGAACGAGTGCAATATATCGTCTATTCACACTATGTTCTTTGAGTTGAGCGGCCAGTGAGGCGTGAGCACGATCATTTTTGGCAGCCATAATTAGACCTGATGTGTCCTTATCAATCCGATGAACAATACCCGGACGCAGTTCGCCGTTAATGCCTGAGAGATCTTTACAGTGATACATCAATGCATTTACCAGTGTTCCTGACGTATGTCCTGGTGCTGGATGTACAACAAGGCCACGCTGTTTGTTGATAACGATCAAATCACTATCTTCATAAACCACTTCAAGTGGAATATTTTCAGCAATAATCTCTACAGTCGTCGGTTCAGGGATCAGAAGCTCTACCAGATCGCCTTCAGATAATTTGGTGTTAGCTTTGACTTTAGCCCCGTTCACCGTTACGAATCCGTCTCCGATCCACAATTGAACTTGGGAGCGCGATACGTTATCCATGGATTCTGTAATATATTTGTCAATTCGTTCTTTATTATGTTCAGCAGCAACCGTCCATTCCATACGATCATTGCCATTCAAGAGTTCATCGTCATGCGTTGACGTGTCTCCGTTAGTCTGTTCTTCATTTTGCGATTTACTCATGATGTTCATTCCCTTCGACCTTTGCGGCTGCTTTCTCGCGCCGTCCTTCAAGCAACGTTTCTACAATAATCAGTACCACACCGATACAGATCGCCGAGTCGGCTATGTTGAAAATGGGAAACGTATAGCTACCAAAATTAAGCTGGATAAAATCGACAACTTCTCCGGTCAAAGCCCGATCCAGGAAGTTACCAATAGCCCCCCCAAGCACCAAACTAAGCGCTACAGGCAGCAATTTGTGCGGAGTATCTTTTACCTTTTGCAAATACCAAACCAAAGCCACCACGACAACCAGTGTAACCACAATAAAGAACCAGCGTTGATCCTGTAAAATACCAAAAGCTGCACCTGAGTTACGATGTGATGTGATGACAAAGAAATTGCCAATCACCGGAATTTCATCTCTAAGTTCCATCCGGGTTGCAATTAGGAACTTCGTTCCCTGATCGACTAAAAATACGATAAAAGCGAGGATATAATACACCACGTTTGTTTGTCACTCCGTTCTTGTCTTTTCCAAACGATACCAGGCTTTACGCCAGACTTGTTCATTGTAGCACAGCTGTTTGGAAATCGTCCACGACGCGGTTAGCCGCAGCCTGCATGGCAAAAACGATAACATTTCCCTTCTGTAATTCTGCACCAAATGGTACATCCTACAACAGAGTTAAAATCCGGAGTTCATACGGAACAGAAAGGGGAAAATGATGTCACATTTCACTGCCAAACAACTGCAATCCTTACGTTCCCAATTGATAACTGAAAAGCGCGATATTGAACATAGACTGGAGCAGAACGAACATTATGGTCTTGGTGACTCCATGAAGCTTCAGACAGGCGAATTATCACCGATTGACAACCATCCGGGTGATGTAGCTACCGAGATGTATGATCGCGAAAAGGATATTTCCCTGCTGGAGCATGATGAATTTCAATTGGAGCGCATTGATTCTGCCCTGCATTCCATCGAAGAAGGTCATTATGGAACTTGCGCCGTCTGTCAGCAACCTATCCCCTATGAACGCATGCAAGCTGTTCCTTACACCAAATACTGCAAAAAGCATCAACCGGAAACGGTTGTTTCCGAAAATCGCCCTGTCGAGGAAGAATTCCTCGCCCCTGCCTTTGGCCGCACAAGCCTAGATGAACGTGATGACCAGAACGGTTTTGACGGCGAAGACGCATGGCAGATTGTTGAAAGTTGGGGTACCTCCAATACTCCCGCTATGGCTGAGGGACGCGACATCGACAGTTATGACGTTATGGCGATTGAAGCCACTGACGAAGTCGAGGGATGCGTTGAGGCATATGAGAGCTTTGTTGCAACCGATATCTACGGTCATGACGTGTCCATCGTGCGCAATCGGCAATATCGACAGTATCTGGAGAACCGTGAAGGGGAAGGTCTGTTAGAACCGGATGTCGAGTCAGATGACACGTATTAATCTACGGGTACTCTAATAAGTGTTTAATTCCAACTGTCGCTGCACAATCCGTACAATATCTGCGATGTAATCACCCACGATGGGCAGATTAAGCGCGCCTAGCACTTGTAACACATAAATGATCGTTGCTGCAAAAAAAGTAAAACCGATGGCAATCCCCACGCCCCTTGCGGCGCCAGACAACAGATTAAGTCCGATCAGCTTCCACGGTCGGTTCAGTAATTCCGTATACTGTGCGATTCGTGAACGTTCAAGTTCATTCGCGAGCCGGTTAGTGAGCTTGTGAAGTTCTTCAATCTTGTCCTCCGCATTTTTGGAATGCGTCGTGGATCCTGTATTAGATGGCGATTGGGTATCATGTTCGTTCATAATTTACTCAGTTCCTTTGATGTATATAGAATGTCTGCACAATAGAAATCATTGCCCATTTGCTGAAAAACCAAACGAGCCAGGACACAGGATTGATCTCCTGCATCTGAGGCTCGTTGGCATGTCTGTCTCTATATACTGTCCTATTTGAAATAGAGTTACTCTGTCCCCGTTAAAGTCTGACAGAGCAATCCTTTCTTCAGGAACGCCTTACGTGAGAATTACAGTATTACCCCTCGATATAAACACCGATGGCTTTGCCTCCAGCTTCAATGCGCTGCATTGAATCATTCGTTCCGAAGGTAACTTCGGTAACGAGCACATTTTCACGCAGCACATGATCAAAAGCCTTAATCGCTTCTTGTAAAGCAGAGTCTACATCCAGCGTCAAACGTACTCTTTTCTCAATCGGCAGATCCAGCTTCTTCCGTGTGTCTTGAACTGCACGAATAACTTCACGGACCCAACCTTCCTGTTCAAGTTCTGCTGTGATCTCCGTATTGAGAGCTACCGTCAGACCATAGCCGGATGCCGAGGCAAAACCGGATTTGGCTTGTTTCTCAACCAGCAGTTCTTCACCCGTCACTTGCAGCTCTTCACCTTCCGGAGAAACAACGTTCAGAAGATTTTCTGTCACCACTTTACGCGTCTCATCTGCTGACATTCCCTTGAAGAAATTCTGCAGGAACCCTACGTTTTTACCGTATTTTTTACCCGCTACTTTCAGGTTCAGCTTCAAAGTGAAATCAACGAAATCCGCATCATCATGCTCAGTACGAATAGTTTTGACATTGATCTCATCCTTGATGATCTCTTCATAACTTGCCAGATCGAAGCCTTTATCCAGAGAAACAATCAGTTCGGACAACGGTTGACGTGTCTTGATTCCTGTTTCGTTACGGACATTACGGGCAAGTTCCACGATTCGGCGTGCTGTCTCCATATCCTGCTCCAGATTCAAGTCAATCAGCGTTTCATTGGCAACCGGATAATCATCCATGTGCACACTCTCACCGGTAGTCAGGTTCAGATAGATATCTTCTGCAAGCATTGGTGTGAATGGAGCCACGAGCTTGGCAGTAGTCACCAGCACCTCGGTAAGTGTACGGTAAGCGTCCAGTTTGTCTTCTGTCAATCCACTACCCCAGAAACGGTCACGTGAACGACGGATGTACCAGTTGCTGAGTTCATCTACAAACGCTTCAATGGCTTTGGAAGAGTTCAGATAGTCGTTAACAGACAGCGCTTTTTCTACAACGAGAATCAGACTATTCAGTCTTGACAAAATCCAGCGGTCCAGATTGTGTGAAGACAACTTGAATGGATGCTCCTGTGGATCAAATCCATCAATCGTAGCATACAGCGTCAGGAATGCATGGGTGTTGACCAACGTATCCACCATTTTGGATTTCGCTTCGCCCACGATGCCTTTGGAGAAACGTTTGCTGTTCCATGGTGCGCTGTCAGACAGTAATGCCCAGCGGAATGCGTCTGTACCGTATTCTTCGATAACTTCCCAAGGATCGATAACGTTACCTTTGGATTTGGACATCTTCTGTCCGTTCTCATCGAGAACGTGGCCTGTTGCCATAACTGCTTTGTAAGGCGCTTTGCCTGTCAAAAGTGTAGATACAGCCAGCAAGCTGTAGAACCAGCCACGCGTCTGGTCAATTCCTTCACAGATCATGTCTGCCGGATATTGCTGTTCGAATATTTCTTTATTTTCAAATGGATAGTGCTGCTGGGCAAACGGCATGGAGCCGCTGTCGAACCAGACATCAATCACTTCTGGTGTGCGTTTCATTTCATATTTGCCACAAGAGCTCATGACTTTGACGTCATCTACATACGGCTTATGCAGCTCCAGATTCTCAGGCACGTCACCAATTGCACGAGCACGCAGTTCAGCGATGCTATGCGGTGCGAATTGTTCACCTGTCTCTTCGCACACCCAGATGTTCAATGGCGTTCCCCAATAGCGGTCACGGCTGATATTCCAGTCTACGAGATCTTCAAGGAACTTCCCGAAACGCCCGTCACGAACGTGGCCCGGGTACCAGTCTACTTCACTGTTATTGGCGATCAACTGATCCTTGATTGCTGTTGTTTGGATAAACCAGCTGTCCATTGCATAGTACAGAAGTGGTGTATCACAACGCCAGCAGAACGGATAGCTGTGCTCATATTTTTCTTTGCTGAACAAACGTCCTTTTTCAGACAGGTATCTTACGATATCAATATCGCAATCCTTAACAAAACGTCCGGCAAAATCAGTTACCTGTGGCACAAACTTGCCTTCCAGGTCCACCATGTTCACAAAACTGATGCCATTCTCACGACATACACGATAGTCATCTTCACCATGTGCTGGTGCCATGTGTACAATCCCTGTACCACTTGCATCGGTTACAAAGCCTGCACCCAGGATGATGTTTGCTTTCTCAGCCTGCACGTAGTTGAACGGAGGATCATACGTTTTGCCAACCAGGTCAGAACCTTTCAAGGCACCGATGATTTCATATTCACCTTTGGCATCCTTCATGACTTTCTCAACAAGATTAGTCGCCATGATATACACTTCGTTGTCCTGACGAACACGGGAGTAGTCCATATCCGGGTTCACGGCAAGTGCAACGTGTGAAGGCAATGTCCAAGGCGTTGTTGTCCAGGCAAGCACGAATTCGCCGCTGTCATTCAGCTTGAATTTGGCTGTAGCACTGAGGTCTTTCACGTCTTTGTAACCTTGCGCTACCTCATGGGAGCTAAGTGTAGTCTGACAAGACGGACAGTAAGGACTCACGCGGTGACCGCGATACAGCAGGCCTTTTTCATGAATCGTCGCCAGAATGTTCCACACACTTTCGATGTAATTGTTGTCAAGTGTGATATACGGATTATTCATGTCTGTCCAGTAACCAATACCTTCGGTCAGATCGCGCCATTGTTGTTCGTATTCAAACACGCTCGCTTTACATTCGTTAATGAATTTCTCCACGCCATAATCTTCGATTTCCCACTTGTGGGAGATGCCCAACTTTTTCTGAACACCCAGTTCTACAGGCAGACCATGTGTGTCCCAGCCTGCTTTACGAACGACGCGGTAACCCTTCATCGTGTTATAACGTCCCACGAAATCCTTGATGACCCGTCCCAGTACGTGACCGATATGCGGTTTACCGTTGGCTGTAGGCGGTCCCTCGTAAAATACGAAGTTCGGCTTACCTTCGCGGTTTTCGATGGATCTTTTGAATGTATTCTCGGTTTTCCATTTGTTTAACACGCGTAGTTCTCTGGCACGTGCTTTCTCTTTGACGTCAACTCGTTGCATGATAATCTTCCTTTCGAGATATAGTTGTGGACCGTCCACAAAAAGCGTTTCAATCCCCCTAAATCCCCCTTACCAAGGGGGACCCCATAGGCGCTCCGCCCTCTGGACACCCGGAATGGGTTGTCTTTGGCGGGAGCTACGGTGGCGTTGGCGAGGGTGTGTATGTTGGAGTCGGCCCTCATGCGGCTGTTCCCTTCTGGAACGCCGCAGGGCCTTACCGCGAGAAGGGAGTTGCCGGACGCTTCGCTCCTCCGGCGGTGGGCTCTCTCCATGAGGTCCTTCGGGCCTCATGGGCGTTCGCCTTAGCGAAACCCTGCTGCCCGACGCTCTGCTCCTCCGGCGAGTGGCTCTCTCCTTGAGGTCCTTCGGGTCTCATGGGCGTTCGCCTTGGCGAAACCCCGGTGCCGGGCGCTTCGCTCCCCCGGCGGTGGCTCTCTCCTTGAGGTCCTTCGGGCCTCATGGGCGTTCGCCTTGGCGAAACCCCGGTGCCGGGCGCTTCGCTCCCCCGGCGGCTGGCTCTCTCCTTGAGGCACCTTCGGGCCTCATTGTACGTTCGCCTTAGCGAAACCCCTGCTGCCGGACGCTCTGCTCCTCCGGCGAGCGGCTCTCTCCTTGAAGCATCTTCGGGCCTCATGTACGTTCGCCTTTTTTTGGACACAAAAAAACCTCATCCCTGGAAAGGGACGAGGTTATGCTCGCGTTACCACCCTAATTCTGTTCATCACAAACCACATCCAATATAAATTGGGTATGCTCTGTCATCAACAGCGCTTATGCCCCGCTTAACTACAGCAGGGTGCCAATGTAACGTTCGGCTCACGGTTTCGCTTACGCACGGCCAATCCTTCACCGCTTCAGCGTCACTTCTCCGGGGAGATATTCGGCTATAACTCATCCATTGGCTTGCACCAGACGCCAACTCTCTGAGGGATGAGATCATAACGTACTGAACCCGTCATGGAATCACTATTCATTATGAATATAGTTATAGCCTCTTTACAGGCAAAAGTCAACCAGGCGGATAGACTAATAAATTTCCTTCATTTCCCGCTCACGGTCACGGACTTCCTGCTCCCGGCTCTCCAGCGCTTCCCAACCATCCTGAGTCAACAATTCAAGCTGTGCTTCCACAAGTGTACGGAAACGGGCACGATAGATGGACGCCTGCTTTTTCAGCTCTTCGACTTCCAAAGCAATTTTGCGTGATTTAGACAAAGATTCGTTTACGATCCGGTCCGCATTTTTCTCGGCTTCCTTCACGATCAACTGTGCTTCTTTTTTCGCATTGTTCTTCACATCATCTGCAGCTTCCTGCGCAATGATGATCGTTTTGCTCAGCGTCTCTTCAATCGTTGCAAAATGATCAAGCTTCTCCTGAACGGACAGCAACTGATTACTCAGCTCTTTGTTTTCGCGAATGACGCCTTCGTAATCTTTGATGACTTGATCCAGGAATTCATTGACCTCATCCTCGTCATACCCGCGCAAACGTCGGGAAAATTCCTTGTTGTGTATGTCCAGCGGCGTTAATGGCATGCTGTCCACCTCCTGTAAAAGTTCCTTCCCGGAATGAGAAGGTTTGCAGCATATGGGTTCCACCCAAGGGGCCGTATATGTGATGCCCAATCCTGGCACGAATACGGAATGCAGGATCAGACTCTGATCCTTTGGCGGTCATATCAACCTTTGCACTTTAATGTATATCGGAAACACCGAATGTTTTTTGCACCTTTACCTTAAACATTTCGACAAGAAAGCGGGTTTTCCTGCAACACTCTTAGGCAAATTTGCCGATTTTTACGCGGCAGCGTCCCTTTTTGGTCAATCCATCCTGTTCCATCACCTTGAATCGACCAAATCCTTGAATGGATACCACATCGCCTGCCTTCAGCGCTTTGGACGGATCTTCCTCCACTTTCCAATTCACACGACAGCGGCCAGCCTTGATCGGAACGAGAACTTTACTGCGACTAAGCCGATACACATCTGCACAGATGCCATCCAAACGCAGTGAAGCGACAGTAATATCCATCGTCTCCAGTTTGCTCTCGGACCATTTCAGCTGATCCAGTGCCAACAGCTCCGTAAACACATGTACCCGGTGCACCTGATTCAGTTGAAGCGATAAAAAAGCGCCGGTTTCCGACGCCACCACCGTATGGCATCCGTCCTCCAGCACTTGAATATCACCGATCTTGCCACGTTTCATGCCAAGCCCGAGCAGGGCACCCATATAGTCCCCATGCTCCAGCTCTTTGATTTTCTGATCGTCAGACGTAATGCTCATCACCTGCATACCCATATCCTCATCGTCCAGATACCGATAATCCGGTGCAATCAGCGCACGCTTACGTTCAGCTGTTTCATAACCACCATCCAGACGAATCTGTACATCATCTCGACGGTTCACAAGTGTTTGTAAAATAAAGACCTGCCTAGGATCAAGAAAGTCAGTTAGCTTCATGTCATGATACTTACCTGCCCGTTCAACCCAGTCTGAGGCTTTATCCACAAAATCCCGCTCATCATGACTAAAATGCTCGTAAATCTCACCGCTCATCTATGTTCACCCTACCTTAATATACAAAGTATCGGAGGACGGAGATCAGCCCATTAAGCGCGAGTTGAAGAACGATCAACGCCACAATCGGTGAAATATCCAACACACCGAACAAAGGCGGAATAAATCGGCGGAAAGGTCTTAAATATGGTTCTACAAACTTACCTAGCCATTCACCGATGAAGCTCTCCCGTGCATTGGGAAGCCATGACATCAATATGTAGACAATGACCATGTAAAAGTAAATCTGGTATAACGTGTACAACACGCTTTCAATCTGATACAAAAGTGGCTCACCTCATTCTGTTATAATCTTGCTCGCTGTCAGCCAGTATTTCCGTAATTGAACCCTGAATTTCAACCGTATCTGGCGTACAGAGAAAAATGTTGCCGCCAATTTTTGAAATACCGCCGCCCAGTGCATACACTGTGCCACTCAAGAAATCAATGACGCGCAAAGCCTGATCCTGACGTACCCGCTGCAGGTTAACGACAACTGTACGATGGGAGCGCAGATGGTCAGCAATCTCCTGTGCTTCGTCATAAGAACGCGGTTCATAAAGGACGACTTTAACATTTTTCTGGGAATGAATGCTCACCACATTATTACCCCTTTGGTTTCTACGTTTATCGAGACTTGAGGTTTCAGCTTCCTGCTGATCAGGATCATGTTCCTCTTGTGCCGCCATACGCTCACGTTCCACAATCTCTTCCTCTTCCTGAAGCCCGAGGAAATTCATAAACTTATTCATTACGCCCATTGCGAACCCTCCTCTTTTCCTACGAGAATCGATCCAAGCCGAACCCAAGTTGCCCCTTCTTCAATCGCCACTTCAAAATCATTGGACATGCCCATCGACAACTCGGTCAATGGCTCCGCTGTCAAAGCTTGTCCATTCAAATGGTCTCTAAGCTCACGCAGTCCGCGGAATACGGGACGTGTAAGCTCTGGATCTTCCTCATGGGGTGCCATGGTCATCAGGCCGATGACCTTCAGGTTGTTGAACGAACTGATTTCACGCAAAAAGGAACTCGCCTGTTCAGGCTGCAAGCCATACTTACTTTCTTCACCCGAAATATTCACCTGCAATAATGTTTCCACCTGGATGCCAAGAGACGCCGCCTTTTTATCCAACTCCTTGGCCAGGGACAAACGATCCAGTGAATGTATGTAACGGAATTTACCGATGACGTCCTTCACCTTATTCGTCTGTAAATGACCGATAAAATGCCAGGTTCCCTGCTGACCGAATGCTTCCCATTTCGCTTGTGCATCCTGCCAGCGGTTTTCGCCAATATGCTCAAGACCGTGTTCCAGCACAGCTCCCGTTGTTTCAAGTGAGACGTATTTCGTGACAGCAATCACATTCACATCTTCACGTTGACGGCCACTGCGCTGACACGCGGCTTCGATCTTCTGATTTACTAGTTGTATACGCTCCTCCAATGACACAGAGGGTCACCTCTCTTCCAGCCCAATCCAGCTCGCCATTCTCCCGGTAATGCCATTTTCTTTACGATACGAGAAAAATAGCTCGGGATTGCAGCTTGTACACCAAGTTGTACATTCGATATGATCCGGCAATATTCCTGCTTTCATCATAATGTGTCGATTGCATTCTTTCAAGTTTAACATCGTTTTGCCATTTGCGGCAGGTCGATATACTTGATTGGATGCAGAGTTCTTGTATTCATCATTACCCGAGGAGTGGTCCAGCCAAACCCGTACATGCTGCATAACCGCTTCATCCACTTCATAACAGCAATCCCCAATGGAGGGACCTATTGCAGCATGGATATCCTGTCTGCGAGTTCCATATTCTTGCTCCATCTTTTCGACCATCGACTCAGCTATACCAGCAACTGTACCTTTCCATCCGGCATGAGCAAGCCCCACCGCTTGATGTACGGGGTCATAGAAATAAAGGGGTACACAATCTGCATAAAAGGAAGTCAGCAGCACACCAGGCACATTAGTGACCAACCCATCCGTATCCTGTAATGCAGACTGTCGATCCAGCAAACCTTTGCCCCGCTCTTCAGCCGTGATTACAGCCACATGTTTACCGTGTACTTGTTCTCCACAAGTCCAAGATTCCAAAGGGAAACCCAGCTTTTCAGCCACAAGTTTGCGATTATTCAGCACGTCAGCCGGATTATCACCCACATGATAGGCGCAGTTGAGACTGGCGTAAGGTGTGCTTCCGACACCACCCTGCCTTGTCGTAAAACCGGCTTTCATATGCTTAAACTGCAATTTCCACGGCTCCACATATAATAACAACGGGTCAGGACCCCAATTTGAGTTCTGGCTTCCCGACCGTATTTCCTTATCCAAAATAAACGGTTCCATCTTCTCACCTCACAACTTCCAGTGTACCAAATGAACCCCGTTCTGTCTCGGTTATATCGTTCGGCGCTGGTTACGATTCAAACGTTCAATACGTTCCACCCGGTCCATCCGGCCGTTCTGTTCGTCATACAAGCGGGCTTCACGGTCGCGCTCATCATAGTTAGTTTCCTTCATTTCATCCATTTTAACCAAAATCACATCCGAACCGATCTTCACAATGTTTCTCCAAGGGATAACCAGATCCGTCCCCCCGCCAAACAGCCCCATAAAACGACTGTAACCTGGCACAACAATCGCTTCAATTCGGCCCTGCTTCAGATCCAATTCCAAATCACTAATCTGACCCAGACGTTTTCCATCCGTAATGTTAATAACATCTTTGGTTTGAAAATCCGAAATTTTCATCCCGCTACCCACCGCTTCATCTGTGTTCACTTTCATTTGGTCCCGCCCCCTGATTAATCCGCTTCTGCCCGTTCTCCACTTCTATACAATATATGTTTCATACGCGAAAAATGTCCTCTTTTTCGAAGGAAAGGCAATGGAACAATTCCAGATTCTCTGATGTCGAAATCCAAAAAGCAAAAAGACGATCAAAGGAATATTCCTCCCTTTGATCGCCTCTTCGCTAACCCCGTGTTACGACTTCACATGTTTCTGCATTTGTTGTATCGCTGATTTCTCCAGACGGGATACCTGCGCCTGGGAAATACCAATTTCATCAGCCACTTCCATCTGGGTTTTTCCTTCGAAAAACCGCATCGACAGAATCATTTTCTCCCTTTGACCGAGACGATGCATCGCTTCACGCAGCGCAATTTCCTCAATCCAGGACACATCCTTGTTTTTGTCATCACTGATCTGATCCATCACATAGATCGGATCTCCACCATCATGATAGATCGGTTCGAAGAGCGAAACCGGGTCCTGGATGGCATCCAATGCAAAAACCACATCTTCCTTCGGCACATTTAGTA